>CAVWFC010000001.1:0-34782 GCA_963754115.1 uncultured Acidimicrobiaceae bacterium
CGGCGCGCATGGCTTCACGGTAACGAACGAAGTCAGCAAAGAGGCAATGGAGCAGCCCGGGGATGCTTCCGTCTCAGAGCTTGGCGGTCACCTTGGCCCACCAGGTTATGTCGGGCCGGAACGGCTCAGCCGGCCGGCCAGTTGCGTCCGTCTCGAACCGGTACACGAGCCCGGCCTCGGGCTGGGCGCGACGCTCGTCGTCGCTCCAGCCTTCGGTGGCGGTGGTGACGTAAAGACGGTTCAACCCCGGGCCGGCAAAGGCGCACGAGGTGCTCTGCATAGCCGGGACGAGCAGGGTCTCCCTCAGCACACCGTCGGGGGAATAGCGCTGGACCCGTCCGCCCCCGTAGATGGCGACCCACAGGTCACCGTCGGCGTCGACGGTCAGGCCATCCGGCGACCCAACTTCTGCACTGACCGTGACCAGCACCCGGCCATCGGAGATGGTGCCCCCGTCGGCGTCGAAGCTGAAGGCGTGGACTACACGGGGGCCGCTGTCGGCGAGGTACATGGTGGCCCCGTCGGGGCTCCAGCCGAGCCCGTTGGAGATGGTCAAATCCCTGAGCATCAACTCTGTGCGACCATCGCCATCGAGGCGGTAGAGCGACCCGCCCCCGGCCCAGAAGTCGTCGGCCAGCGTGCCCGCCCAGAACCGGCCCTGCGGATCGCAGGCGCCATCGTTCATCCGCGTCCCGGCCGGGGCGACCCGGGCGACGGGGCTTAGCGAACCATCCGGCGAGAGTTGGACGAAGTCGCGTCCGGCGGCCAGCAGCCACCCGTCGTCGCCGTGCACGGGCACGATGGCGCCCATGGTGCCGGGCACCTGGTATTCGCGAAGCAGGCTGAGACCACCGATCGTCGTCGACCCGGCCGCGGTAAACCCGCCCGGCCAGGATGTCGAGGGCTAGCAGCTCGCCGCGGCGATCGTCCCAGCGAAGACCTTCGCCGAGCAGCGCCTGACTGATCGTGCAGGCCACCGCGTCACTCGTCACTCCAGGACCCCCGGCGAAAGGGTCGCCTCAACCGGAACCGGGCGCCTCATACCGCCGCCAAGCATCGCATATCCAGGGGCACGCATTCCGGACCAATTGCGAGGGCCGGCGGATCGAGCCGTTCGACCAGATCACGCCCCAGGTCCTCGCCTATGAGCGGTAGATCTGCCCTGACCAAACCAGCACCGCCGGACTCGCCGCGGTCTAGAACGGGCGAGTGATCGCACGTGGGCTGGTCCACGCTGAAATCCCCCAGCCCGGCCAATCCTGCCTCAAGCCGAGATAAGCATGAATGACGACCGTCATTCTGAGCCGGGTCACCACCTCGTCGGCCCGGCGTTCGTCTCTCCTTGGCGATACGCGACGCCGAGAAGCCTCATGATCTCCTGACTGACCCGACAGCTGTGACACCACCCGCGTGGTCGGCACCACGCTCACCGCCGGGGTCCCGCTCGGTGCTGGGCGAAGAGCTCCAGCAGTCGGGCAGAGCGCTGGTCGACCGAAGACTCGACCGCAAACCGCAGCGTACGGGCCGGGTGCGCGGCACCACCTGCATATGGCAGCGTACGCAAAGGGTGGGTGAATCCCGCTAAAAAGCCCCGAGATACCCCGCCTTCGAGCATTCAGCCTAACGAGAAACCGCTGGTCAGGCACCCGTGCCCTATGCACGAGACGCGCCGACGAGCGTTTCAATGGTGGCGGGGGCACTGTCGCATTCCGAGCCGCCCGGTCCTCCGGAGCCGCAAAGACGCTGGTAGCGGCACCGTGCATATGCAGCCGCCTGGGCGCTGCGCTGCTCAATGTCGCCTGTCCCTAGGTGGGGTCCCCAGAAACCCGAACTGAACGAACGACTACCCCGACCTTCGGGTCACTGACCCGAAGGTCATGCAAGGACCGCTGAAGCAGCCCCGGCCATGCATTTGCCCAGACACCTCGGGCGCCCCCAGCCTCCGGATACAGAGACCTGGCGTTGGAGGATGCCGCGACCTTCGGATTACCCAGTCGCTCAGGCTTGCAGGGCTGGCTTCAGTACCTCTTCGCACCACTGCCGGAAGCTGGTGGGGCTGGCTGTCTCGGTAGTGCGGACCGCGCCGTTGTCGAGGCCCTCGTCTTTCGCTCGCATCATGTCGACCATTGCCCTGCACGAAGGCATCGCCCATCCCGTGGCCGGTGAGCCTGGCCTCGAGATCGTCGAGTGACTGCCGCTCGTAGCGCACCGGCGAGCCGAGCACCTCGGACAAGATATGGGCCATGTCGTCGTGGGCGAGGTCTTCGGGGCCGAGCACCGGAACCGTTCCGGCCCCTGTCCACGACCGGTCGAGGAGAAGGCGGGCGGCGACCGTGGCGATGTCACGGGTGGCAACCGTCGGGACTTTGCGGTCGGGGGCGAGGGTGTTGGTGAGGATGCCGTGGTCGCGGATCTGCTGGACCTGGCGCAGCGTGTTGTCCATGAAGGATGGGTTGGCGAGCGCTCGGTAGGCCACACCGGTCCTGGCGATGAGGTCGTTCATAGCCAGCGAGGCGGTGACCAGCCCGGCCCGGTTGGCGACCGCGGTTCCTTGCCCGAGCGCCGAAATACCCACCACGTGCCCGACCTGGTGGGTGGTGAACGCGCGGGCCGCCGGCTCAGTGAACCCCGAGTATGCCGCCTCCAGGCTCGGCGCCGCTGGGTCCGGCGGGACGAGCCAGAACACGGCGTCAGCGCCGGCGAAGGCCTGGTCGACCACGCCAGCTTCGCTGTGCGAACCCACCACCACGTCGACGCGCTCTCTCACCTGGATCGAGAGTTTGGCGGGGTCGCGTGCGATGACACGAAGTTCCTCGTCCCCATCGGTGGTGCTCTCGAGGAGAAGACGAAGGGTCTGGCTACCAATGTCACTGGTCGGAGCGGTGATCACGATCATGGCAATCATGGTGAGACCCTGGCCGGGCAGAGTCCAATACCTCTTCCAGCTGATTGATACCCTTTGGGCATGGATCTCGATCTGCGAAAGCTTCGCTACTTCGCCGCGGTGGCGGAGCATCGGCACTTTGGGCGGGCGGCGGAGCTCCTTTACATCGCCCAGCCGGTCCTCAGCCGGCAGATTCGTTCGCTGGAGCAGGATCTCGGCTGCAACCTCTTCGAGCGGACGACCCGCAGCGTGCAGCTCACCCCCGCCGGCCGGTTGCTCCAAGAAGAGGCACGCCGCGTCTTCAGCACCGTCGATGCTGTGGTCCGGCGGGTGCACGAGGTCGACCGGGGAGTCGAGCGGTTGGTCGTCGCCTTCGCTCCGGGGCTTCACGTCTCAGAGACCGTGCGTGCCTTCGCGCTCACGCATCCCGGCGTCGAGATCGAGCTGCTTCACTTGCCCTGGTGGGAACAAGATGCCCCACTCCGCGACGGTCGGGCCGACGTCGGATACCTCCGACGTCCTTTCGATGAGGCCGGACTCCGAGCCATCCGTGTCGGAAGCGATCCCAAGGTGGCCTGCCTTCCCGCCTCCCACCCGCTCGCCCGTCGAGCCTCGCTCAGCCTGACGGATCTCGAAGGAGAGTCGATCATCGACGGCGCGAGTCGACGGGTCTCGTCGGTGGAGGAGAAGTTCGAACTTATCGTCGCCGGACACGGCATCGCTGTCGTCCCGATCAGCGTCGCCACGTCCTATTCCCGGCCCGACCTCGTCTACCGGCCGCTGGTCGACGCCGTTCCCCTCGATACCTGCCTCGTTGTCATGGCCGACCGTGAGGACCCGCGGGTGGCCGACTTCATGGCCGTCGCCGCGGAGACGCTGAGCGACAAGCCGGCCAGATTTGCCACCGTCGACTAACCCCCTCGCCGTTCCACACCCAAGTGAGAACGCCTGAGATGCGCAAGCCTCACCGCGGGGTCGCTCAACCGACCACCTTCGGGTTAGTTACCCGACGGTCACGCGTTCACCCTCGACTTTGGCTTCATTGCCGCCCTCGCTACGTGCCCCCTGTTCCCCCACCCGCCAGCCAGGTGAGATCGGCCAATTGCTTCTTGGCATGGATCGGCTCGAATGACAGGACCTCCCGATGAGCGCCACCCTCCAGGTGAGATCGGGGGGGACGACGGTGACGCCGCAGCGGTAGACGCGGGGCAATCAAGCCGTCGCTTTCAGGTCGCGTGGACAACGGCCGTTGGAGATCTTCGCCAATGCCCTTGCGGACCAAGACCCACGAACCAACGTGAGGTTGGGCGCTTGTGGAAAACGGTCCGCGCGTCATCGAGCCAACGTCGTTACGCGATGAAGCGGTGGATGGCCTCATTGGCGTGATCCTGAAATGACGGGTTGGCCAGGTCGGGGAGGAAGTCTGCTTGGTTGAACAAGGGACCTTTAAGCGTGTTGGCCGCGCTGGCGTAGAACACACCGCTCGATAAGGTCGGGTCGGTTACGCCGTCGACCAGTCGCTTCGCACCCACGTCAAGTTTGTGGGAGAGACCCAGGGTGGGCATGATGTATTTGGCCCCTATACGCATCGGCAGTGGGAGATCACTGGCTGCTTGGGTGCCGGTAGTGTTGCCGGGGCTCACGGTGATAAAGCGGCGGTCGGGGTATTGGCGGGCCAGGTAGGCCATCCATAGGGCGCCAATGTATTTGGCCTGCCCGAAAGCGAGGTTGAAGTCAGCTTTTTTGCCGGCGAAATAGCTGCCGTCGACGACAGTGGCGAACTCGTCGGCGGAGTGCGAGACCCACGATGGCCCCTTCATCCGCAACTTCGGGACTCCCCTGACTGCTTCACTTCCGGCCAAGACCGCAACCTCGCCAAGGCGATCCTCGGCCAGGAGCCCTTCGAGGAGGACGACGTGGCCAAGGACATTCGTCGCGAACACGGTGGTGACCCCATCGGCGGTCAAGCCCATCGACTGCGGGCCAATGACACCAGCGTTCATGACCAGCGCGTCGACGGATCCGTTGATGGCCGCAAGGCCAGCGCGTACCGAACCCAGATCGGCGACGTCCATGAGAACGATGTCGAAGATGCGCCGGCCGGTCGCTGCTTCGAGCTCGGCCTTCGCACTTGTCGCCCGGTCTCGGTTCCGGCAGGCCAGGTAGATGCGGGCGATCTCGGGACGCAAGGCCAGTTGCCGGGCCACGTCCTTGCCGATCCCGGCGTTGGCGCCCGTGATGAGTACCGTCTTTCCGGGGAGTGTGGTCATTGGTATTTCCTCTGGTTTTCTGTGGGCCTAGTCAGGCGGGGCGGCTCTTGCCGGGTTGCGTCCACCGGTGTTCCGGGTTGCTGTTGGGATCTGGAGCCATCTCGATCAGCTAGGGAGGCCGTCGAGCAAGCTGAAACGGGCATCCATCGCGACACTTCGGACATCGATCAGCTGCTGGTATTCAGGCGAGTTGTACCAATTGATGGCCGTCTCATGATCGGGAAACCGCACGAGTGCCCCTGAATTGAGCGAGCCATCGCCGTACAGGAATTCCCAGTTACCGGCGGCGAGAACCTCTCCCCCGTGCTCCTTGGCCGTCTGCCCAGCAATGGGGGCGTATTTCTCACGGTAAACATCCGGGTCCTTGACCGTGAATTCGACAACTACGTATGCGCTCATGTGGATTCTCCTCAGTTGTTGTTGGTTGAGATCTGTGTTCTCGGTCTTCACTCATAAACGTCACGGTCGACAGGGCTACGTCGCTACTCGGCCTCCGTCGACCGCAAGAGTGACGCCGTGCACGAAGCTGGCATCATCGCTGGCGAGAAAGACGATCGCCGCAGCAAGTTCCTCGGGCTCAGCGACGCGACCTGCTGGTGCGAGGGCTGCGAGCTGATTCACCATCTCTTCGGGGACTGCTTCCATCATCCGGGTACGCGTCGGGCCGGGGGAAACGGCGTTGACCCGAACGCCACTCGGGCCGTATTCGGCGGCCCAAGCCTTCGTCAAGAGTTCGAGGGCTGCCCGGCTGGCGCCATAGAGAGCCATGCCGGCCTGCCCAAAGCTGGCGACCATCGTGGAGATGTTGACGATGGAACCCCATCCGCGTTCGGCCATGGCTGGCGCCAGTGACGCGACCAGGAAGAACGGAATCTTGACGTTCAGTGCAAAGGTCTCGTCGAACTCTGCTTCAGAAGCTGCGTTGCTTGGTCCGAGCAAGGCGATGCCAGCGTTGTTGATGAGGATGTCGACGTGACCGTCGCCTGCCTCCGTGGCCCACTCGACTAGCTCCTGGGCTGATTCGAGGTCACTCAACGTGGTCAGCTTGAACGATGCGCGACCGCCGCCGCCCTCGATCTCGGCGACCACGCCTTTGGCTCGTTGTTCGTTGCGTCCCACTACCAGTACGTGAGCGCCGCGAGCGGCCAAGGCGATGGCCGTCGCCTGGCCGATCCCGCTCGTCGAGCCCGTAACCAGAGCTGTCTTGCCTTTTAGGTCAGTCATGCGATGTGTTGTCCTCTCGCTCCAAACTGGGTCGTGTAACTCACTCTTACAGGTCGAAACTGGGTTGTCAAACTCAAAATCCTGATAACATCGATGCATGTTGCGTCCTGAAAACTGGACCAGCCCAGCGGGTGAGAGTCCCGTCCGGGTAGACGCCGGAGAGCCCGGTAGCAGGCCCCGGTCTGTCATCGAGAGGTGGCGGTCTGAGCGGGGCGTCAAGAGCCTCTTCGGAGGGAGCAAGCGTGCGGGCCGTAGTGCCACCAGGCGCGAGTCCTGCAGCCTCGTCATATGCACAACGGGGGAGCGGAGCCGCTCATGTCACGGCGAAGGCAGCACCTGGCCTAACTGGCGTCCGGACATGCCCTTGGCCAGGTCCCTCCGGGGTACGGGGAGCGGCACGTACGCAAGGGATGGTTCGGGACAGGAGAGGCCCGTCTTCACAGCCTCGTCAGCAAAGACCGCCGGTATAAGCCAATGGTGAAGGTGTGTCCTGAAAGCCGCGAAGGGCTCGCCGGTGAAAGTCCGGTCCGGGCAGTGGCCAAGCAGCCCGGTAGCTGGTGGCCGGCGGGAGGGGAGACCCGACTGTCGAAGCGCCACGACAAAGGCCCCTTGGGGGTCGAGCAAGCAACCAGTCCGCACGATGAGGAACCTTGCAGCCTCGACATGGTGACAATGCGGGAGCCGAGCCTTTCTTCACTGGGCGAAGGCCATGGACGGCGTGGAGACCTTGGAGATCACAGCGCCTATGTACCCGCCGGGGTAAGGAGGGCGGAATGGTTGCACAGTCCGTCGCGGAACAGGAGAGATCCGTCTCGGCACCGGCAGTTTAAGGTCGTGGTTTGCCGAACCACGGGGCCCGGTAGCGGCGAAACCTATAAGCAGCGACCCTGCGAAGTGGTGGAGCGCCGAGCGGAAGTCGGAGCAGGTCATAGTAGTGATGACCGGGGGAAGAACAGAAACCCTCGTAGCGAAGGGCCTGTAGCCGGGTGTGCGGCCTGGCTGGAAGGGCTGTGGGCTTGCCGTCACCAACGGCCATTTACCCACCCGCCTTTGGCGGCGGGGCCCAGGCCAGCGGTTGGTCGCTGGGATCAGTCCGCCAACGTGTTGGCAGCGCGGAATGCGGTTGATCGACTGCCCGGGGGAAAGCCGGATGAGGGAGAACTTCATGTCCGGTTTGGAGGGCGGGCGCTGGAAACGGAGCAACCATGGCAACCGATGATGGCGGCCCTCAGGAAACTGAGGGAATTGAGCCCGGTCCTGCCTATCCGTTGCCGCCGCGCCAGTACTCGACCCTACTCCGACGGAGTGAAGCGGGAGTCCGACGGGGCCATAGTACTTATGACCGCCGGGAGGAACCCGGCGGTAGGGAAGGGCCCCGACTTCGGTCACGCCGGTAACGGGGGCAAGCGCGAGGGCATGGCTGGGACCGCCCAGCCCAACTACCCCGGCGGGCATATGCCCGCCGCCAAAGTGCGACAACTCCAGAACCGGCTATGGGCTGCGGCCAAGCAGTCAGAGGGTAGGCGTTTCCACGCTCTTTATGACCGCGTCTATAGGAGTGACGTCCTGTGGGAGGCGTGGGAGCGAGTTCGTGCCAACCGTGGTGCTGCTGGGGTCGATGGCCTGACCTTGGCAGCAGTGGAGGCCTATGGGGTAGAGCGCATGCTCGCCGAGCTCCAAGAAGCCTTACGTACAGGCACTTATCGCCCGGCACCTGTGCGCCGGGTGGACATACCAAAGCCGGACGGCAAGTTGAGGCCGTTAGGCATACCCACTATCGCCGACAGAGTGTGCCAGCAGGCAGCCAAGATCGTCCTCGAGCCCATCTTCGAGGCCGACTTCTTGCCCTGCAGTTACGGGTTCAGGCCCAAGCGCTCGGCCACCGACGCCATGGAGAAGCTCCGGGTGGGCTTTATCGAGGGCAATTGTTTTGTCTTCGAGGCCGACATAAAGAACTTCTTTGGCGAGATCGACCACGAGCGGCTTATAGCGCTGGTCGAACAGCGGGTGTCGGACCGCCGGGTGCTCAAGCTCTTGCGGCAGTGGTTGCGTGCTGGGGTGCTGGCAGACGGGGTGCTCTCCGAGACGGTCACGGGCACGCCCCAAGGAGGGGTCATCTCGCCTCTCCTGGCCAACATCTACCTGCACGCCTTCGACCGGGCCTGGGCCGGTACGGCACCGGGGAGCTGGTGCGGTACGCCGACGATTATGTAGTGCTGTGCAGGTCCCAGGTAGAGGCCGAGCGAGCCCAGAGGCTCGCAACTGAGCTGATGGGGGAGCTCGGCCTGACCCTGCACCTGGACAAGACCCGTGTGGTCGACCTCCGGGGCGGCAAGGGTGGCTTTGACTTCCTCGGGTGCCACTTCCATGCCCGCATGTCAGGCAAGCTCTGGCAGCAGCGCCACATCGTGCGCTACTACCTTCATCGCTGGCCGTCTGTGCGGTCTATGAAGCGCGCCCGGGCCAGGGTCAAGGCCTTGACCGGTCGTAGCCAGGTGGGGATGGAGCTGCGAGACGTGATCGAGCGGCTCAACTTGTTCCTTAGGGGATGGGGTAACTACTTCCGCACCGGCAACGCGGCCACCAAGTTCGTCTCGCTTGACCGCTACATAGCTTGGCGGCTCCATCGCCTGCTCGTAATGAAGCGGGGCCGCAACCTGCACGCCGGCCAGGCAGAGCGCTGGACGCGTACCTGGTTCCACGACCAGGGCCTGTACAAACTAATGGGCACTATCCGATACCCAAAGGCGGCGTAACCATGTCTAGAAGACCGTCGGTAAGCCGTATGCCGGAAAACGGCACGTACGGATTGAAAGGAGGATGGGGAAACGGGCTCGCACTGCGTGCACCGCGCCCCTGACTACCAATGGTCGACGAGCCGAGTGACCGGCCGAAGCTCACCGCCAAGGGCGCACGCACCCGGGCACGAATAGTGGAGGCTGCCGCCGCCCTGATCCATGAGCGCGGGGTGGCGGGCACCACCTTGGAAGACGTCAAGGTGGCGGCGGAAGTCAGCGGCTCTCAGATGTACCACTACTTCCCCGACAAGAACGATCTCGTGCAGGCGGTCATCGACTACCAAGCCGAGACCATCGTCGATCGCAACCGGCAGGCCCTCGGCAGCGCGAACGGAGTCGAAGCCTGGCAGAAGATGGTGATCGCCGCAGCGAAGCGCACCAAAGCAATTGGGGGCTGCCAACTTGGCTCGCTCGTTGGTCAACTGGCCGAGAGTGACCCCGAGGCCCGAGCGCTCATCGCGGCAGGGTTCGATCAGTGGGCAGCCGCCATCAGCGATGGACTCAGATCCCTTCATGCCGACGGGAAACTTTCCTCCGACATCGACCCGGACGACCTCGCTATTACTCTGCTCGCCACGCTCCAAGGAGGACTTGTACTCGGCCAGGTGCAACGGAGTTCCCGCCCGTTCGAGACCGCGGTCAATACCCTTCTCGCCCTTACCATCGGCAGATGAGCCCAAGCCGGGTTGGATCACAGCCATCGCCGAGGTCGGCTCACGGCACTTGGACGACGCACGTGCGTGCACACGATGCGGTTGCGGACCCGCTGCCATTGACTGTGCCGGACACCTCGTTGTGCCCGGTCGGTTGGTCCGGGCCGGCAATTCATGAGCTCTTCTCGCCGACCCTGACTGTCTGTGCCTGTTGGACATGGCCCGGTCTGATCAAGGCCGACGAAGTTTCGTGACGGCTCCTCGGCCGGGGGACGCGTTCCACCTTGACCTCGACGGGACGGTGGTTGCCGGCCGCTACATAGAAGTCGATCCCCCGCACCGCATGGTGATTGGATGGGACCATGACAGGGCCGACCAAGCGACGCCGACACCTGCACTCATTGAGATCACGCTCACCCCAAGGGGTGACGGCACGGATGTGAGGGTCCAGTTGTCCGGCCTGAGTGCTGTGGATGCCGCCTTCTATCGGCAACTCTGGGCGCGTCACCTTGACCGGATCGCAGCTGTGTTCGCTGGCGCCGAACCCGGCGCACTTCCTGGCCACTGAGTGAGGTATCTGGTTGCCACGACGCTCTCGGGAGTGTCGAGGGCGTCGCGGTAGACATGGTGTAGCCCGTCGGCAATGTTCAGGGCACCATCGACACCGGCCGCGGCACCGGTCGCGGCGAGATGCTCAGAGTCGCTGAGGAGCAACTCGGCACCACCTACTTGGACGAGCAGGGGCGGCAGGCCAACCTGAGAGCGCGAACAGCGGCGACGCGGCTGGGTCGCATGGGTCGGGGTCGCCCAGGTACGGCGGTCCCCATGTTGCGAACGAGCTCGGGTGTGAAGATCGGATCTTGGTCTGCCCTGTCGCTGATCGACGTCCCGGACCGCGGTGAGATCTGGCAACGGGAAATCAGCACCGCCGTCGCAGGTAGATCGTCGCCGTGGTCACGCAGTTGATGCACGCGCGGGAGAACAAGTCCTCCGCCGGCGGATCGCTCGGCGTCGAGTAGTCCTGGCGACGACTCGAGCCGGCAATGAAACACAACCGCGGACGTATGCCCTCCCTAAAAATGCTCAGAGCGCTTTGGCTCCCAAGGCGATGTCGAAGCCGGCGCCGTTGCGTGCCAGGCCCATTAGGAGGATGCCGGCCCATTCAAGGACCTACGTCATTTCGAGCCCTCCAGCGTCGAGGGGTCGCATGTCCAGGCTCTCCAGAAACGCCGCAACGCGTGCCTTCGCCTCGGCGCCGTCGCCGGCGAAGAACACGTCCACGGGCTTGTCTTCAGCAAGAACGACCCTGAAAGATCGTATTGAATGCCTTCACGACGTGCGTGCCCTCAGGGGCGGCGGCGGCGATCCGCTGGGACATCGAGTCGCCCGCGGTCGTCACGAGTCCGGTGGCGTCGGCGTTGAACGGGTTGGTGATGTCGACGAGGATCTTGCCGGCCAGCGCATCGCCGTAGTGCGCGACCACTTCAACCGCGCCTGGCGTACAGAACGGCGACGATGACGATGTCACCCGCCGGCGTTGCCCCGAACGTGCCGACGGTGGCTCCGTTGCCGATCTGGTCGGCAAGCTGCCTGGGCCTTGGCGGTGTTGCGGCTCATGATCTCGATGGTGTGGCCGTGCTTCGCCGCCCGGGTGCCGATGGTGGTGGCCATGTTGCCCGAGCCGATGATGCTGATGGTGGTCATGACGTGTGCTCCTTCGTGTGTGTGGATCAGGTGCTCTTTGGATTTGTTGGTCGTGAGGGTCTTGCTGGCGTGGTGGACTGGCGTGGCGCTCAGATCACCGTGGTGCCGCCGTCGGCAACCAGCTCCATGCCGTTGACGTAGCTCGAGTCGTCCGAGGCGAGGAACAACGCGACCGACGCGATCTCCTCAGGGCGGCCCATCGCCCGCCGCGGGATCACGGACTCGAACTGCGCCTTCATCTCCGGGGACATCACCTCTTCCAGCATCGGCGAGGCGACCTGTCCGGGGGTCAGCACGTTCACCCGGATCTTCCTGTCTCTTAGCTCTGCCACCCACACTCGTGCGTAGGCGGGCAGCACGGCCTTGCTCGCGGCGTACACGCTCCAATCGGGGTAACCCCGGAGCGAAGCGTTCGACCCGGTCATGAAGATCGAGCCTCCGTCGTTGAACAGCGGCAGCGCCTTTTGGACCGTGAACAGCGTGCCGCGGGCGTTCAGCGAGAAGGCGGCGTCGAACTGCTCCTCGGTGATCTCGCCGAGCGTGCCCTGCTCGCCCACGCCGGCACTTGCCCACAACACGTCGATGGCGCCCTTTTCCTGCTTGACCGTCTCGAACAGCCGGTCCAGATCATCGAGGTCGGCCGAATCGGCCTGCACGCCGGTTACGTTCCGGCCGATCACTTGACGGCGTCGTCCAGGTGATCCTTCCGCCGGCCCGAGATGAAGACGTGAGCTCCTTCGTCGACGAACAACTTGGCCCCGGCCAGCGCCATACCGCTTGACCCGCCAGTGATCACCGCGACCTTGCCATCGAGCTTTCCCATAACTGCTCCATCCACTCACCGTGACCGATGTTATCTACACCGATCTGTATGCTTAACGTACAGACACTGGCGACTGATGTCAAGCTATGTACACTGATTGGTACCGGATTGGGGCTAGGCTGAGCGTATGACGGAGTTGGAGAAGGGGCCCCTGGGCCTGCGGCGCGGCCGGGGCGCACGAGAGCGAATCGTCAGCGCTTCACAACAGCTGTTCCGGGATCAAGGCATCAACTGCACCGGCATCGACCAGATCTGCGCGGTGGCCGAGGTGTCCAAGCGCACGCTTTACCAGCACTTCACCGGCAAGGACGAGCTGATCGCCGAATGCCTACGCCGATTCGATCCCGACATCCTGCCTGAAGTGTTCGACCGCACCGACCTCGCACCCCGCGAACGACTCCTCGCCGCCTTCGACATCCACTCGCCTCTGTGCCCGTTCATCGCGGCGGCCGTCGAAATCCCCGACCCGGGCCACCCGGCACGCTTGAGCGCCCGCGACTACAAAAGAGCCTTTGCCGCACGGCTCACCGATACCGCCCGCGAGGCCGGCGCCACCAACCCCGAACAGCTCGGCGAACAACTGGCGTTGCTGCTGGATGGCGCCTCGGCCCGCAGCCGAGTCCTCAACACCGAGACCCTCGCCACCGCCGCCGCCATCGCAGCCGTCCTCGTCGACAACGCCATCCCCACGGGAGCGGTACCGCTCGGTGCAGGCCCCGTCGAGCAGCACGGCCAGGATCACGATGACGCCGGCCAGGGCGGCGCCCCGCCTTCCGGCCGTGGCGCCGGTACCGAGCACCCTGGCGAGGGCCACATCCCTGACCGCATCCCGGTGAAGATGTCATCGGAAAGCAGAGATCGCAGCGTCGACTCGCGCCGGCGATGATGCGTCACGGCACCGACGAATCTTGCGTTCCGGACCATCGCGCCATGAACGGACACGTCGCCACCCTTGTTGGGTGCTCCCCATGTGAGGCTCGACAGCGCGACCCGTTCTTTCTCGACGTCGGCCCTTCCCAACTGCCTCGCTTCGAGCATCGGCTAGGAGCCTGAAGGACCGAAAGAGGGAGAGGTAATGGTATGAGCACCCGAGAGGAAACCCAGTGAGCCTGGAGCGAGCGAACCCCGAGACAGCGGACGGGGGGACGCCGGAAATCCCGGGCGGATATCCGGACCTCACCGCGTCGCAGCTAGACCTCATTCGCGAGCGTTCCACGGAGACGGTCATCGACCCGGGCACGTTCCTGGGCAACGCCGGAGATGTCGACTACGACTTCATTCTGGTCGAGACCGGCGATGTGGAAGTCGTGAGGTTCGCGGCGTTCGGTCTGCCCGAGCAGGTCATAGCTATCTTCGGCCCAGGCTCGTTCCTGGGCGAGCTAGACATGCTGACCGGGCAGGCTGCCATGTTTTCGGCGCGAATGCCCGACGGCGGCGTGATCCAACGGATGCCACGTCCGGTCTTCCGGCAGCTCATGTCCGAAGCCCCGGAGCTGTCCGACGTCATTCTCAGGGCGTTCATGGCACGGCGCGAGTTCCTGCGCACGAGCGAAGCGGCGCGCAGTTTCCAGATTGTCGGCGGCGCGCGGTCGGCAGAGACGCTGGAGCTCCGCAACTGGGCCACGCGTCTCAGCGTGGTGCATTCCTGGCTCGACGTCGAATCCGACGATGGGCACCGGACCCTCGCCTCTCTCGGGCTCGACGTCACGGACCTCCCGGTCGTGATCACCCCGACCGGGATTCTCGGCAATGCGACCCCGAGCGTGCTGGCGCGCCAACTGGGGCTCGCGTACCGCTCCGTACCCGGGAAGGTCTACGACCTTGTTGTCGTCGGTGGTGGACCGGCCGGACTGGCGACCGCCGTCTATGGCGCCTCTGAAGGCCTGGATACGCTGGTGCTCGAAGGCGTTGCGGTAGGCGGGCAGGCCGGCGCGAGCGCACGCATCGAGAACTACCTCGGCTTCCCGTCCGGTCTCACCGGCGCGGAGCTGACTGGCAAGGCGCTGGTGCAGGCCCAAAAGTTCGGGGCTGAGATAAAGAGCCCGGTTCGAGGTGACGTCCCTGCGGATGGCGGACGACCTTGTGGTGACCCTGTCGGACGGGAGCGAGGTCTCGGCCCGCTCGATCGTGATCGCAAGCGGTGCCCACTACCGGAAACTAAGCCTTGAGCGGTGGGCCGACTTCGAGGGCAACGGCATCTACTACGCTGCTACCGAGATTGAAGCCCGTGCGTGCGGGCTTCACGGCCCTCAGGTCGCCGTGGTCGGCGGGGCCAACTCCGCCGGCCAGGCAGCCCTGTTTCTCGCGAGTCGCGGGTCGCGGGTCCGGCTCGTCGTGCGCGCCGACGATCTGGGAATCGGGATGTCGAGCTACCTCGCGACCCGCATCCTCGCCGACAGCCAAATCGTGTTGCACTTAGGCACCGAGGTCGTGGAAGTCGGCGGGGGCGACCATCTGGAGTCGATCTCTTTCGCGGACAGGATCGGAGGGAGTCGGGAGAGCGTGCCTTGTGCGGGTCTGTTCTGCTTCATAGGCGCCGTGCCTGCGACGTCTTGGCTCGAGGGGTCCTGCTTGACCGAAGCGGCTTCATCCTCACCGACACCGATCTACCCGAGACGCAATCGCGCGACTCCTTCGCGCTGCTCGGCCGCCGGCCCCTGGCGTTCGAGACCAGCATGCCAGGACTCATTCGCCGCCGGCGATGTGCGTCACGGCTCAATGAAGCGGATCGCAGGTGCCGTGGGTGAAGGTTCGAGCGCGATCCGCTCGGTCCATCAGGCGATCGGCAAATAGTGAAACAGAACGCTCTCCCCCTGCGCCGGAGCGGGTACCGCTGCCGTGGGGATGGCTTTGTCGGCGATGGCGGCGGCGGCGTCCGCTAGTCGACCCTGGTCCCGAGTCCGATGATGCTGATGGTGGTCATGATGTGCACCTACTTTGTTTTGGGTTTGGGGGGCAGGAACGAGCGTCGACAGCGCGCGAGACAACGCGGCCACAAAGCCGCAACGATCATGCTGGAGGCCACGCGGACGACAAAGGGGCTTCACTACGTCCTGACTACGTTGGACGGTCCAAAGTAAGTTCGCAAGGACGAAATCTTGGCGTCTTCGTCGAAGGTCATCACGTCGATAACGTCGATACGCTGGCCGGAATGGACGACCTGCACATGGACGGCTGCTTCTCCGCCGGCCACGTTCAGCGAAACTAGGTCGACTCCCTGCTCTCGGCCGTCCCATATTGAGTGATAGGCACTGCGAATCGCTTCAGTCCCGCGGTAGACGTCGCCGCCGGCTGGACCGAAGATTGCGTTGTCGGCAAAGAGAGCCGCCACTTCGTCAGCAGTCCGGTGTCCCGCAGCACTCCCGTGTCCCGCCAACTCGATATACGACCGGACAACCTGGGCGATCTTCTCTGTGCTCAGTTCCGGCACGTCGTTTGCGTCGCTCACAAAACTCGTGGCAGGGAAGTAATGGCCGTTGTCCATATCGGCGAGCAGGCCGGGCTGAGCGGGTTCCCAGCCGAGGGTCCGGCGGGTGATGAGGCTGGACGCCGGGTAACTCTGCGTGACTATGTTGGCGAGGAACCCGAAGTAGCCCGGAACCATCAGTTCGTCCGCGGGAATGCTCAAGGCGGGCAGGTCCAGGCGGCTACCGATGGCCTCGGCGATCTCGCGGAGCGCGATGCCCTCGTCCTGAACCGCATGCCAGTAGTGGCCAGCCGGGCCCTTCTCCAGCGCCAGGCGGAACAAGGAGGCGACATCACGGGCGTGCACGGCGTTCCACAGGTTGGCGCCGTCTCCGGGGTAGCCGGCGAAGCCCTTCTCCTTCGCCAGCGCGATCAGGATGGGGAGGAAGCCGGCACGATCAGTCGTGCTGTGCGCGATAAGGGCAATCCGCACGACCGAAGACCGCACTCCCCGCTCGGCGAGGTCAATAACGGCGGTTTCTACGACATTGCGAACCCGGAGGGTGCCCTTGTGCTCATCGCCGACGGGAAGGGCCGGGTCCTCCTCGGTAGCCGGCCGGCCCAGCTTCCCGGACGAACCTATGCTCCCTGCCGCCACCAGCGGCTTTCCGGTTCCCGCCAGCGCCTCGCCGTACGCGAGCATGACCGGGAGCTCCGCGGCGGACACGGCGTCCATCCCGCCAAAGGGAAGCAGAGTCTTGCCTGTGCGCGACGTGGATGACACCGTCAGAGTCCGCGGCTGCCTCCATCAGCCCTTCGAGGTCCTCGAGGTCGCCGCGGCGCACCTTCGCGCCGAGCGCGGAGATCGCCGCCGCAGCCGTGTCCGACCGGGCCAAGCCAGTGACCTCGTGCCCGGCGGCGATGAGCTCGGGGATGATGTACGAACCGGTATGGCCGGTCCCGCCAGTGACGAATACACGCATGGTGTACCTCCTTGTGAGTGATGGGGCGGAAATGGTGGAGTGCGGGTGCGCTCAGCCGAGAATGTCGACGCCGAGCGCGATGTTGAACCCCGCGCCGTGGCCGGCCAGGCCCATCGTCAGGAGGCCCGCCCCTTCCAGCCAGTGCGCCATCGCCAGGCTGCCGACATCCAGCGGGCGCAGACCGAGGGTCTCGATGAACGCCGACACGCTCGCCTTGGCCTGCGCGTCGTCGCCGGCGAAAAACACGTCGAGCGGGCGGCCCAGGGCCAGGACGTGGGCGAAGACGGTGTTGAACGCTTTCACGACGTGCGCGCTCGCCGGGACGGCCTTGGCGATCTCCTGCGCGCCGGAAGAACCATCAGGGGTGACCAGCTCGGTGTCGTCGGGGGCGGTGAAGGTGTTGGAGATGTCGATGACGACCTTGCCGGCCAGGGCGTCCCCGTACTGAGCGACGACCGACACGGCGCTGGCGTAGGGCACGGCGAGGACGACGATGTCGCCGGCCGGGGCGGTGCCGAATGTCCCGGCTGTGGCCCCGCCGCCGAGTTCGTCGGCCAGGTCCTTGGTCTTAGCCGCGTCACGGCCGATGACCTCGACGGCGTGGCCAGCTTCGACAGCTCGGGTGCCGATGGCGTGGGCGTAGGTCCCAAGGCCGAGGATGCTGATGGTGCTCATGATGTGTACCTACTTTCTGTGGATAGGGGTTGGAATATTCGAGCGCGTCGAATGCCTGCGTCGGGTATGAGCGCAGCGCTATTTCGAGCCTGTCCGACGACGTTCGTGATCAACTGCTAGGCGGAGCCCTGGAATGACCTCCGCGGCGAATCGTTCGACAGTCGGTCGGTCGTCGGTGGCGAGCAGGAAGGTACCGACCCCGTCTTCAATGGCACTAGGAAGCAGTTGGTCAACCCACTGTGAAGGGGACCCCTCGAGGAACGAACTGGAGGACCCGAAGGCGCCAACGATCGCGGCCATCCGACGAATCTCGGCAGGAGCGCGACCGACCTCAGTTGCAGCCTCGTCGATCAACCTGCTGGCCGCCTGCCATTCGCTACGGGACTGATTCTGCCCAAGTGAGGCCGTCCACCCATCGGCCTTTCGACCGACAAGTCCGAGCATGCGAGGCTTCAACGCGCCAATCCAGATTGGCAGCGGATGACTCGGACTAGGACCTCGTTGCATTCCGGCTACCGAGTGGATCGCTCCGCGGTAGTCCAGCGGAGTGGGGTCATGAGCGGTCCAGGCACCGCGAATGATGTCGATGGCCTCCTCCAGTGCGGTGGTGGCTTGCGCTGGGTTGAGACGCCGTCCGCCGACGGACTCGATGGCGTCCCAGAAGAACCCGGCGCCCAGTCCGAGTTCGAAGCGCCCGTCGCTGAGCAGATCGAGGGTGGCCGCGGTCTTGGCGACAATGACTGGGGACCGCAGCGCCATGTTGAGCACATTTGACTGGACCCGGATCCGGTCGGTCTTGGCCGCGACCCAGCTCATGAGCGTAATCGTGTCGAGGTAGCCGCCCTGGTAGGGGTGGTCCTGCATGGCGACCACGTCGTAGCCCCATCGTTCGCTTTGCACGGCCAGATCGAGGGCGTAGGTCGGCGGTGTGCTCTTCGGTTCGGGAAAACTAGCGAACTCGAGGTGGTGACCGAAGTCCGGCATTTCAGACCTGCGCCAAGGGGAAGATTCGGTTGGTCATGCACTCACCCTATCAGATGCGTGCAGGCGCATGCACCAGTGTTGGCATCTAATTTGCGGTATGCTGATGAGTATGAAGGCACCGGCATCGAAGCCCCAGCTCCTCTCCCAGGACCAGGTCAAGGCCTGGTTCGCCCTCCTCTTTACCCACGCCAGGGTCACCGGGCGGATGAACGCCGTGCTGTTGGAGCAGTACAAGCTCTCCTTCAGTGCCTTCGAGATCCTGTGCTGGCTCCTGGAGTCCGAGCCTCAGTCGATCCGAGACCTGTCCGGCGAACTGGTCAGCGTGAGCCCAACGAGAGCATCACGACTGGTCCAGGACCTCATCGACACCGGGCATCTCCAACGCGGCGCCGACCAAGGCGACGGACGGGTGTCGCTCATCAGCTTCACTGAGAGCGGACGACGCTTCGCTGAAACGGCCAAGCGGAGCTTCGAAGAGTCGGTCAAGAAGTACTTCGTCGATCCTCTCGATGACGACGACATCGCTGCCCTCTCGCGCATATGGGCCAAGCTCGAACACGCAGAAGGCCACGACTGAGGTGGCAGCCGGACGCGGCATAACACAGATTGCAGGGAACGCTGGACGCAAAGAGTGGCTGGTTACTTCATCCTTTCGATCCGGGCTCACGGCTGTGCCGCCGGACCGATGGCCGGTTTCGACGCCCCGGGGTCGATGCCCAGTTCTTCCCGGACGGTCGCTGGCACTCCATACTCGTTGTCAATATCGGTCACCCGGGCCTGGACCCGTGGTTCGAACGGCCTCCTCGCCTCGACCACGAAGACGCAGTTCGCTGGGAATAGTTGGCAGACGGGCCTCGGACCCCCAAAGAGAGCCCGCCATTTTATCGCAAGCATTGTTATCTAGCGCAAAGGAAGTCTGGACATGAGCATCTCGATCATTGGTACCGGAAACGTGGGATCCGCTCTGGCCCGCGTCTTTGCGCGCAACAAGGTAGAAGCCGTTGTTGCCAATACCCGGGGGCCTGATTCGTTCCGTGAATTGGCGGCCGAAGTGAGTCCGACGGTCCGGGCGGTGGAGCTTGACGAGGCCTTGGAGTCTGACTTGATCATCTTGGCCATCCCATTCCTCGCCGTTGAGTCCTTGGCTCGATCTCGACCGGACTGGAGCGGGAAGACAATCGTTGACGTCACGAACGCCTTTATGCTTCCGAATTCCGAAGAGTTGTTGGCCGGGCGCTTGTCCACTGAGATCGTTGCCGACGCTTTTCGAGGCGTGGACACCGTCAAGGGATTTCAATCAGCTTCCGGCAAATGTGCTGGCACGCGATCGCTCTGCCGAAAGGGGCAAACAGGTCATGTTCGTCTCGAGCAACTCTGAAAGGGCGAGCACAAGGGTGGCGGAGCTCGCCGAGCGTCTTGGATTCTCGGCGATAGAAGTCGGTCGCCTTGACGAAGGAGGACGGCTGATCCAAGCACGCAACGCCCTCGTGCTGCGCAACCTTATCGAGTTGCCGATGCACTGAGTCCCCACCAGGTGTGCCACGATCCCCATTAGTCGCCCCACGGTGACACCGCGCTGAATGCAGCAAGCCTCTGACCTTCGGGGTCTCCGCCCGAAGACACACGGTACGCGGAGTCACGCTTCCCTATGGTGGCTTGACGTTTCCGGCGGCGCATCAATGTGCTCCCGTCAGGATCAGGAGGCCCACAGCGGCAGCTATCGAAAGCGGCACGGCCACGGCACCGAGGCGGGCCGCTGTAGCGATTGATGGTTGCGCTCCCGCATCTCGTGCGGAGCGGAGCCACAACACCCAGGCAAGCGACCCGGTGACGAAAAGGTTGGGACCAAGGTTGAGTCCTACCAGCAGCGCGTAGGGGTGCGGTGGGGTCCGAGCGGCCAGCAACGAGGCGGCTGGGAGGTTGTTGAACACCACGGACAGTGCGGCGCCGAGCGTGGCGGTGCCCGACGGGTCGAGATGGGACAGCAGTTCCGCCGGCCCGGACCAGACCCTTCCCAGAGTGCCGAGGCCGACGCCGATGCCGAACAGTCCGACGAGGACGGGCACCCCCAACACGCCGGCAACGTGACGGGCATGCTCTTTGCGTTGAGCGAGGCGGACGACGGTGACGACGGCTCCAACGGCGGCGACTGGTAAGGCGGGAGAGCGGAGGAGCACGACCAGGACCGCGGCGGTGACGACTGCTCCGAGTCCGAGTCCGAGGACAAGTGGTTCGCAGGCCGGGCCGGTTCGTCCGAGCTGGATCCGCAGGTCGCGATGGCCGAAGGCGGCGACCACGGCGGCGGTCACAAGCAGGGCAGCGAGCGCCGGGAGCCACATGGTGGCGAGAAATCTCCCGCCGTTGATGTGAAGGTGGCCGAGGACGATCAGGTTGGTCAAGTTGGAGCCGGGCAGGAAGAGCGATCCGGCGTTGGAGAGCAGCAGGCAGCCGTAGAGGAGGGGGACCTGGCCGCCACCTCGACTTCGGGCCGTGTAGATCAGGACGGGGGTCAAGAACGCCACCGACGTGTCCAGGTTGAGCACCGCCGTGACGAGGGCCACCATCGCGGTCGCCCCGAGGTAGAGCGAAACGCCCCCTCGAGCCAACCGGGCCGGCCGATGACCCACCGCGGCGAACAGACCGTCGTCGTTGGCCGCCAGGCCGATCAAGAGAAGCCCGGCGACAAGGACGAAGGCTGACCAGTTCTGGGCCGCGGCCGATCGGGCATCGGACGGCCGCGAAACGGCTGCGACCATAGCGCGGTGCTACCCAGTGCGGCTAGCAACAGATCGAGGTGACGACGCATCACACGACGGCTCTGGTGGGTTCGGGATGTCGCGCCCGATGGCGTTGCAAGCCGTTCACGTCGACGCTGGCCGTTCGTGACCACCTTGGCGTCGTGGCCCTTTTCGACTGAGCACGTGTGCGACGCCGGCCGCGCTGAGCATCATGACGATCCCGTAGAGACCACCGAAACCGGCGGCCCCAGGTGCGATCGACAGGGCCACGGCGGTGGCGATGCCGAACTCTCGCATGCCGACGGGAAAGCCCAGCGCCAGGCTGATGGGTCGCGTCCGACCCATTGCGGCACCGACGGCAGCCCCGAGCAGGCCACCCCAGACGACGAGGGCCAGAGCGAGCAGGGCTGCCTCGGCGAGGCGCGACGACAAGAGGAGCGGGCGGGCCGCCCCCGCTCCCACGAAGACGACCAGGAGGAGCGAGACCCCGGCCAAGTCGAGGCACCGGCGCGGGTGGCGGGCGACGACTGCAGAGCGGGTCCGGATCAAGACGCCGACTACCAGTGGGAGAGCGACCGACACGACGAGCTCGAAGACGATGGACCAGCGGTCGACAGTCCCGGCGTGTCGCCCTAGAAGGACGAGCCAAAGTGGCGTGAGGATGCACCCCATCCCGACGCTGGCCGTCATGAGCACGGTGGCGGTCGTCGCGGTCGCGCCGGCCACGACGCCAACGAGGGCACTGGTGATCTCCGCAGGCGACACGGCGACGATGAACGCTCCCTGTCCGGCCAGATCAGCTCCGCTCACCCGGAGCAGGAAGTAGCCGAACAGCGGGAACAGGAGCCACTGGAGACCGAGCGCGGCAACGATGGGCACCGGTCGAACGAGCACCGGGCGGAACTGGCGAGCAGTAACGGTCAGTGCCACGCCTGCGACTTGTCCTGCGAGCATGGCGGGCACCGCCGGGCGGAGCCAGTGGGCAGCGTGCGGGAACGCGACACCAAGCCCCGCCGCCACCACGACCAGGGGGACGAGGGCTTCGTGCAGGGCCAGGTTCAGTCGACGCGCTGGTCGCGGAAGATCTGCCACGCTTCCTTCCCGCCGTAGTAGACGAGGACGTAGGCGGCGAGCGGGTCGGCCCACCACCAGCCGAGCGCACTGTTGAGGGCCAGCCCAAGAAGCACGGCGGTGGCGAGCCCGGCGTCGATTAACGTGACCCGCCCCTCGGTGACCAGCACCGGGTTGCCCAGAGCCTGACCGGTGCGCCACTTGCCGGCTGCCAGGGCGAACATCACCACTGCGGTGATCGCCGTCCAGACGATCCCGAGCGGGCTCGGGTGAGGGTGAAAGCCGACCGCGAGGACTATCGACGACTGGACAGCCAGATAGAGGGACGTCTTCCACGTGGGCCTCGCGCCAGTCAAGGCCACGATCGGCAAGGTAATCAAAGAAGAACTTGAGCCCGATCGCATAACCACGCACTGTTTCGGGCGACCGTTCCAAGCGAGCAAGGTGGGCGAGGTAACATTCGATGGGCTCCACCGGCAAGCCGTCGTCGCCGACCACCGTCCACGACACCATGCCCCCCGGCACCACCAGCCGGCTCACCAGCATGTCTCCTCTTAGGCCAACCGAACACATGTTCGATTCTCCTAAGGAGTTATACGCGTGCGCTCGTTACATCAAACACATCGATGACACCGCTCGAGTCAACATGTCATCGACGAAGCTTCACTGGCCCGTGCTGTGCATCAGTGACAGCCCAAAACGCGCTCGAGTTATTCGGCGTTCGGAGCGAGCGAGCGTTCTCCCTTGAACCGATGGGTCACCACCATCCGTGGTGGGGTCGAGCTACCTGAACCTATTAGCTGCCCAAACGCGGTCGAAAGGGGCGGAGGGAGGCAACGGCCGATTAGCACGTAAATGAAGGTGGGTTTCGATAGGAACGGCCCGGTAAGGGTTCGCTAGCTTCCAACGTTCCTTGTCTACCCAAGGCTTTTTGTTTGTCTTAGCCTTCGCCACCGGGTTCGAGGCCGTCTTGACGGCGTTCCCGGTCGGCTCGTCGACGCTGCGCGAGGTGCTCAGCGTCGGGCGGCCGGGCGTGCTTCCCCGGGGGACGGGCCGGCGTGTCACGGTAGCGGCCGGGGTGGTTCATGCGGCTGATGAGGACACGAGACTTGTCGTTGGCAGTCGCCAGCCCGCCCTCGGCCAAGGGCTTCGGACAAGTGCCCCAAGGGGTCCTCGCCTGCTGCCTGGTACTTGTCGAGGCGGTTCTGTAGGTGGTACCAAGCCTCGGCGGCGATGATCTGGGCGCCGAGCTCGGCGCCGGCGACCTGTACCACCTCGGCCTCCCAGCGCTTGGCCGAAGGCGCAGCTTGCCCTGTTGTGCTCCCGGACCGGGTGCCGGCACCGGGCTCCTCGGCCTGGGGAGCCGCCCTGTTGGGCTTGCTCGACTTGCTCACGGACGCCCGAAGCAACTTGCTCGACCGGGGCTTCGGCGCCCGCATGCTGGCGGGCCAACGCGTCGAGGTCGATGCCGTAACGGGCCTGCAATTGCTCGGAAAGTTCCGCCCAGGCGTCACGTGCTCGTGGGTCGTCCCCCGCCCAGGTACCGGCGGCTACTGCCGCGTCCGCCACCTTCCTCGGGCTCGGTGCCGCCCACCAGCCTTCGTCGTAGACGCGCCGGTACACGAGATAGGCAGACTCACGCTCTGCCTCTGTGCGCTTTTCGAGCTCCCGCCGTTCGGCTTCGCTCTGGCGCCGCTGGCTCTCTTGGTCGGCTTGGCGGCGTTGGGCGCGCCGGTCGGCCACAGTGGCCAGCGCGGTGAGGAGCGTTCGCAACAGGTTCGACGCCTGGGCGTGGGCCTCGGCTGTGGGGTCGGTGTGCTCTTCGATCATCAAAGCCCCGTTACCGGCTGAGGTCCGGGCAAGCTACCAGGCGGTTGTCGGTGGCGGCCATCAGGCGCCGGCGCCGGCGCCCGGCCAGCTGCTCGGGCGAGACGGTCCCTCTCACCGAGGAGCGCTCGATGAAGTCAACGACGGCCAGACGACAAGAAAGCTCGTCGGCATGCTCGACGTTCGCCGGCGTAGACTTTTCTGGTTCACCGGCCGAGGTCGCTGGTGGGCTGCGCTGCGGACCCGGCGCGGCGGTGGAGAGGCCGGCTGCTGGGCGGGCTGGGCCACCGGTCCCTGAGTCATGGCCATGGTGTGCACACTGGGGCCGGACGCAAGTTGTTGGGCCTCGGAGTGGACAGACTCGGCGGGGTTCTCCTCCAGCAGCGTCGTACTCGTAGTCCTGGTCCTGGGAGAGCTCTCCGCCGTGCTCGGGCTTCAAGCATGGCGACGGTTGCCCAGCGCAAGCTAGCCGCCACGTCGGCCGCAGTGAGCTCGAGCTTGCTGCGCCGTTCTCCTTGGTCGCTCTGCCAGCTGCGCTGCTCGAGGCGTCCCGAGACGGTCACCCGGTCGCCCAGGCGGAGCGACTGGGCCACGTGGCGGCCGAGGTCCCCCCAGGCCACGACGTCGACGTAGGTCGTGGCCTCCCGGCGTTCGCCGGTCGCCGGGTCGGCCCAGCGGCGGTTGTCGGCTACCGAGAAGTTCGCTACCGCCGTCCCCGAGGCCGTAGAGCGCAGTTCGGGGTCGCGCACGAGGTTGCCGGTAATAACGGTGCTGTTCATTTTGGTCCTTTCCTCCGTTGGCTTTTTTGGTCGTGCTGGTTTAGGAATAGCGCCCGGGATGTTGGGCGACATGGCGGCGCTGCCGGGCAGCGAACAGCACCTCCGGCCCGGGTGCCGGAGGCGGTCGGCCTGGCGACGGCGCCGGGCCACGCACAACGCGCCCGGTCGCGACTGTGCTCGGGCCTTCGATCTGGGCCAGCTCGGCCAGGATCTCGGCATCGCTGGCCTCGGTGACCCCGAGCACCGCGTTGGCCATGTTGCGCTCTGCCCGCTCTGCGCCCCTAACCATCGATTCGTGGTGGGCGTAGGTGTTGAACGCCTGCAGGACGCCGAACGCCGTCCCTTGCCACGGTGCGACCCGGTTGTCGAAATGGTAGAGGCGCTGCAAGCTGTCGCGTTCGTTGGTGGCCATTGTTTGCGACCGTCCCTTCTCAGCCGGGACAGGCACGACCTTGTCCAGCAGCCGCGACCACTGCCCGTTGCTGACCGGCCAGGCGCACAACTTGGCGATGGTCTGGCTGAACTCCGCCCCGGTCGTCTCCACCAGGGCTAGCGCGTGCCGGGCATCTCCTATTTTCACGTTCGAGTAGCCGGGAATGCTTGACCTTGTAAGCGTGGCCGGGCTCGCCCAAGCCCTGCGCCATCGTGTTGTCGCAAACGACGATGGTCGCCGTCCGCCTATAAGTGGTGCTCAGCGAACCGTCGAAGCTGGTGGCGGCGAGCAGGTTGGGCCTGAAAGTGACACCTTGCGGGGTCGAGACGTTGTCTGGCACTTCAACCTGCACCCAGGCCTGGGCGCCCCCGCGGAGCAGGCCCGCTGAGCCGATCCCCAAGTCGTCGCTCAGCAGGTTGGCCACATTGCCGAGTAGCCAGGCGCCCGGTTGGTGAGGCTGGTACCCCTCCTTGAAAATGCCGAGGACCTCATTGGTGTCGCTGCGGCGGATGGCCTTGGTCTCGGGGACCGGCCGCAGCTGGTAGGAATGGCCATTTTCGTCAGTACCCGAGGCCGCGGAGATGTTGCCCGTACCAGAGACGGAGTGAAATAACGGGACCTCTTGCGCGGTCCAGTGGAACAGGCGGCGGCGCACGTCTTCGACCGGGACCGGGCCCGGGTAGTGGTTGGGCTCTGAGCCCTGTTCACTGGCCCGGTAGTGCCACGCTGTACCCCGTTTGTCGGTAAAGCCGACCAGTACATTTGTGTTTAGCCAAGCAAGGGTTTCCTGAGACATTTGCTGGTCCTCACCTCCCTTGGGTTTTGGGCCCTGCTGGTTCAGACAGAGTGCCCGGGACCTTGACTACGCTGCCGGGCCACGTGGAGCACCTGGGCGGGCGCCGGCGAGAGCGGCGCCCGTGAAAACGCCGGGCCGCGTGGCGACCTTGCTTGCGCCGCCGAGGCCCCTGGCGTCTTCGATTTCCTGGAGCAGCCTGTCCCAGGTGGTCACCGACTGACGGAAGTCCCTGGCCGCTTGGGGCAGGCTGAGCCGGTCCATCTCGTCGGCCATGCGGCTTAGGTGGCGGACGTGGTAGCTGAGCACCCAGTGCAGCTCGTCCAGGCGCTCGTCGGGGTTGAGAATGTGCGTGCGGCCTGCCACGGTTAGCTCCTTTCAACGGATTTGCCCGGTAACACGCCAGTTGCCCGCTGAGTCAGCGCCCGAGGCCTCGGGTCCCCTCGACGCTCGGCCAGTGGCGTTGAGACAGCGGCGCGTCCTGAGTGGGCGAGCGGCTGGGCCGGGCAGGGGCCTGGCCGGCAGAGCGCTCCGGCCCTCTTTGGACAGCCGAGAGCGCCAACTGTCCCGTACGCCGCTGCTGTTCGTCCGGCCGCATCGCTGTGTGCTCTGCTTGCCAAGCGGCGTGGCGCGCCTGCAAGGCCGGCGAGAGCCGCAACAACTGGGCGCGGTTGAGCGGCGGGAGCCGTCGGCGTACAGACAGCTCCTCAGGCCCGGTGACCTGGGCCAGCCCGAACTGCACGGTGCGGTTTATGGACCGGACAAAGGGGGAGTGCTGACCGCTGCGGTCCCCGAGCCCAAGTGACCGGGCCGTCTCGGCCAGGTCAAGGCCGAACCCGTCCGGGCTGTACTCGAAGCCGGCCGCCAGCCGGCGGAGCAACCACGTCGTCGAGGGGCCCAGGATCCCGAGCCAGAAGTCCTCGACGTAAGAGGAGCGAGGGTCGAAACCGAGCTTGTCGACGACGTCGTCTGACCAAGGCCTTATGTGCAGCACCAGCTCATCGAGACGCCTCTCGACCCTGAACAGATGCGGAGGGTTAGCCATAATTAGCTCCTCTCGAACATAGGCTGGTACTGGTGAGGTTAGTGCACGTTATAGGAGGCTTGTCAAGAGTTAGCTTTGATTAGCCTCAAGCACGGGCGAACGGCCAACGTGGCGAGGAGGACTGCCAGGCCCGAACTGGCAACAGAGCCCCGGGCCCGGAGGCCGCGGCGTCAGCGCCCGGAGCCCCGGGGCCGCTCGGCGCTCGGCCGGCGGCGACCGGACAGCTGCTACGTCCTGAGAGGGCGAGCTGGCGGGCCGGCCACGGCCCTGGCGGGCCGGGGGCGCTGGCCCCCTCTGCACAGCTGTAGTCGTCACAGCGCCGTCGGGACGCTCCGCCACCCACTCGGCCATCTCGGCGTCGACAAAGCGGACCTTGGCCCGCTCCGGTACCTCCAAGAGCCCGTGCATGTGCACCAGCCGGTCGCGAGCCACGGCCAACTGTTTCGGCTCTTTTCCGAGCACCCTGGCCACTTCCTCTATCGCGGCGCCGCCCGCCCCGGCCAGGCTGGCCACGGCGGCCAGGTAGTCGCGCTCCTGGGGTCGCAGGCGGCCCCAGGTGACTTCGTACTGGCCCGCCAGCTCGGCTCGAGCCGACCTAAGCCCGGCTTTGGCGTGGGCGAGCGTGATCGTGGCTTCCCCCTGGGCCGCCTCCCAGGCGTGCCAACCGAAGAGCTGCACGTAGTAGGGATGACCGCCCGAGCGACGCACCAACAGGCCGAGGGCCTCGTCTTCCCAGGCGACGTGGCGGCGGGCGGCGGGCTCGACCAGGGCCAGGCGCGCCGCGCTCGGCTCCAGGTTGCCGAGCTCTTCCACCGGGAGGCGGCTGGCGTAGGTCCCAGCGCCGGCGAGGCGATCCCTGAAGTTCTGGAGCCCGCTGAAGACGACGGCCACGGGTTGCAGGCGACGGGCCACCACCGTCTGGAGGGCGCGGGCAAGCGCCGAGAGGTCCTCCTGGGGTGCCGTTTGTGCCTCGTCCACCGTGACCAGAAGCCCGGTGCCGTGACCGCCGGCGAAGCTGCCCACCCGTCCCAGTGCATCCTCGAAGGCAGCGGCGACGCCCCCGGTGCCGGCGTCATGGCCTCGCTTGACGCTAGCGCTGGCCGAGCCCACGCCGACGTTGAGCTGTGCCTGGAGGTCCTTGGAACTCGGGCCAAAACGCTCCCAGGGCCGACGGCCTCAGGTATCCGCTGTAACAGGACGGCGATCAGGCTCTCTTCCTGCAGCGCTTGCACGTGGAGCACCGCCCAGCCCAGCTTCTTCGATGCGACCTCGCCGACCACGTCTAACAGGACCGTCTTGCCCGTACCCCGGCTGCCTAGGATTGCCCGGCAGAAATGGGGGTGCTCGGGGCCGACCTCCAGCACCCGGGCCACGTCGTCCACCAGGGCATCGCGGCCTGCGACTACCGGCGGACGTCGTCCGAAACCAGGGGTGTAGGGAGGATCGGGCACTTGGTTAGCCATCGTTAGCCTTCTTCGTGCCCGTGTGCCTTAGCGAACAGTTATCCAAGCAACCCAACCATACAGCAACAGTTAGTGCTCCATCTCGTACCTGTGCCTCTGGCCTAGTCAGCCTTTAGCCTCACGCTCGGGCCTCGGGCTACATTGCGGGGACATAAGAGGGATCTCTCGGGGGCGGACCGTCAATGCCGTCTGAGCCGATGGGCTCGACCCCAACGACGAAGGCTTCCCGCAGGTGGCCGTGGGTGGGGGTGCGGGCGGTGTAGTGCACAGTGGCCTGGATGCAGTTTGCTGGGATCATGACGACGCCGGTGGGGTGGTGCCGTCCGTACCGTTGCAGTAGGTCGATGAGCGCGACGCGCTGGCGCTCTGGCATCGCCAGGGCACCCACCCCGATGGGTTCGCCGTGCTCGGCCAGGATCAGGCCGCCGGGCCGGGCCGGTGTGGACGGCCGCCACCCGGCCACCTGCAGCTTGTGCTCCACTTTGTGCTTGGCCTTGAGCCACTGGCGGGAGCGCCCGGGCCGGTAAGCCGAGCTCGTCGCTTTTGGAGACGGTCCCTTCCGCTTGGACGGCTCTGGTCGCTTCGTGCATAGCGGCGCCGTCGGAGGCCCAAATGGTGGGCCGGGCCGCTCCCTCTGAGCGAGCCGCAACGTCTAGGTCGTCAAGGACCTGGCGGCGGGCGCTCCAGGGTTGGTCGCGCAGGTCTTGGTCGCCGAATTGGAGGACGTCGAAGACGTAGAAAGTGACCGGTCGAGAGCGGGGGTCGTAACGGGGCCCGTGGATGCGGGCTCCGAGCAGTTCAAAATCTGCCCGTCCGTCGGGCGTCACTACGACCACTTCGCCGTCCAGGACGACGTTGCCGAGCGCGGTGAGACTGGCCAACTCAGGGAGCCTGTCGGTCCATTCGGTGCCGGCGCGAGACCACAGCCGGGCCCGCGAGGGCGTCACCTGGGCGAGGCAGCGGTACCCGTCCAGCTTGCTCTCGTGCACCCAGCCCTCGGCCGCCGGGGGCGCGGGTACTGCGGTGGGCAGCATGGGCCGGAAGGGAGCGGTCACGTCCCCACCAGTGTCGCTGATCCCGGCCCGAGTCGACCACGCGCTCGTGCCCGATATCCGACGGAAGCGCGTAGAGCCTGTCCCCAGCCGCCTGCCGCGGCGCGGGGAGAGTGCTCTTGGGAAAGGACAGACGCTACCCCGCCCTGCACCTCGCCCATGACCGGCGACCTACCGGCAACGAGGGCTTGACGCATGGCGTCGACGAACGTATGTTCTAGTTATGGTGCACCCGAGCGGGCTGACCGAGGAGAGGCTCGCTTTGCTTTACAACGGTGAAGGGTTCGGTGGCGAGAAGACCATGCGGGCAAGAGTGATCCGCGAGCTCATTGACGAGATCCGAGTGCTTCGCTCCGAGCTCCTCCAAGCCGAGACAGGCCAAGACGGTCCGCGGACGGGTCGGTGACGAAAGAGGTCGGTTGCACGATTGGGGCCGAATGCGTCGGCCTAGATCTGCTGGGACATAATGGCCGCGGCACCCTTAGTAGGCGTACATATCGACGATAAGGCGTGGACCTCCCAACCCTGCTCTGGCGAACATAATTCGCGCAAGGCCAAAAGTCACGCTTACGCCTATCATTGCCAGGCTGCGACAACGAGGGACGCCAGCGGGGAGGTACGGAGCGTCCGTCCCAGCACCGCTTCTGCCACGCTCACCTCCCCACGTCCGAGGACCGCTTGGGCGGTGCCCGCCTCGTAGTCGTCCGAGCGAACTGCTCGGGCCGCAGCGCACCTTTGCCCGCCCATCGGCGCCGACGCCTCGCAGCCTCCTCTGGCCCGCGTCCGGCTTCCGCCTGGACAGGCTCGACTACCGCGAGGAGCTCGGCTCGGACGGCGCTCAGCGAGCCGAGGCGCGCCCTCACGTTGCCCAGGGCCTTCCGCGCCTCGTCGGCGAGGCGGCCAGCCTGCTCGGATTCCGCGCGGGCCAAGTGGGCGTCGTGGACCGCCTGGGCCAGCCGGAGCATCTCGGCCAAGAGAAGCCTCCAGGCGGCCAGCGTGTCCTCGTCGAGGTCCGCTTGGGCCATGAGGGCGGCCACCGACTTGATGGTGCCCCGCGGGACGCAGCGGGCTTTCGCTGGCTCGTGGCGAGGCCCTTGGGCCGATCGGGCGAGCAGGCCCGAGGCGTGGGCCAGTGGCCCGGGAATGCGCTCCAGGCGCCCCGACAAGACGGCCAGGGCCCCCGCCGCGTCGGAGGCGACCGCCCGCCAGGTGGTCACGTCCTCGGCGGGGACGGCGCCCAGCTCGCGCACCACTTCGCCCAGGCCTTCCGTCGCATCTCTCCACCGGGCCGGGGACAGCTGGGTTGACACCCGGTGCTCTTCCCAGAGCGCCGACTTGCCCCACCGCGCTCGAGGCCTCGGTCCAGCGGTAGGTGAGGTGCCTACCGCCCCGAGGGGCTTCGTGTACGCCTGTGGCCGGGGCCGCGCCAGCCCACTCGACGGCGGCCTCATGTCTCTCGGCCTCGCCGGCGGGCCAGCGGTCCCGTAGGGCCGGGAGCGACAGGTCCCTGGCCAGCTTCCCCCCACCGAAGAAGACCGCGACGCGCCCGTCGGAGGGCTCCTCGGCCACCGCGTAGCCGACCACGCGATGCCCGCCGACGCGGTCGAAACGGGGCCGGGCCGCCAGCCCGGCGTCCCGGAGTAACCGCACGAACTCGGCTTCGCTGGCGGCGACAGTAGCCGCAGCGCGCACCACCCGGGCGAGCTCGGCCCGTTCCGTTTCTGCCCTTCCGGTACGGCGCGCCTTTTCCGCCTCGGCCCGGGTGAGCCCGGGCATCGCCGCTTTCTGGGCCCGTCCCTCGACGACCTTGAGCCCATAGCGGCGCTCCATGTCGGCGCAGAGGGCTGAGAGGCGCTTGAAGTCGTTGCGGGTAGAGGCGACCTTCCCGTCCTCTCTCACGAGATCCACGACGATGTGGACGTGGTCGTTGCCGGCGCTGGAGCGGCCGTGGCGGACCGCCACCCACCGGCACGCCGCCTGATGCGCGGAGGCCTCAAAACCGAGCCGGCTCATCGCCTCCTTCGCCACCTCGGCCCACTCTGCGTCCGAGAGCTCCCGGTCTGTCCCGGCCTTGGTGGAGAGCGACAGGTGCCAACAGGCGCCGTCGGGCACCTCCGTGCCGAACAACACTTTTGGGAAGTCCATAGCCGCCGCCAGCTCCTCCAGTTCGGGCTTGGTCGGCCGCAGGCCCGCCTCCACCCGGAGCGACGCCGAGGCCGCTACGACATGAGCGTCGTCGTGCTCGTTGTACCTCCCAGGCCCGAACAAGTAGCGCACCGCGCCAGAGGGTTCCTGGCCCCGCGTCACCTTCGCGATCACGCCTCCACCCCCTCGAGCTTCACGCCTCCACCCCCTCGTGCCCCACGCCTCCGCCTCCCCCAGGGGAGCCCCCTCCACGGGCGGTGAGGAGCGCCGCCAGTTCGAGAATGCGCCTACCTCCCGCTCGCACTTCGGCCATGATCTCGTCGGTCCCACTCGGGATATCGCGCCTCACATGCGCAATGTGTGTCAGCTGGTTCAAGTTCACACAGGCCCCGTGAAGGTCTCTCGCCACCGCCAAGAACTCGCGGCACAGGGCGCGCCGGACAAGGAGGGAGGGGCGGCCTTCGGGCATCGCCGACTCGACCAAGAACCGTTGTACCGACAGGCCCTCGGCCGCCGCCCGGGGCACGATCCAAGCCTCTTCCTCCGGTGAGAGGCGCACACCCACTACACGCTGGCGCCCACCCGGCCGACGCCGTAACCGGCCTCCGGGACGCGCCGTGGCGGTGGCCCCGGCCTTACCGAAGACAGGTTCCTCACGCCCCCCATCCCCGCCCGCCTCCCCGGCCGGGCGCACCGTCCCCGGCACATCTCCCACCGTCCCAGCGTGGCATGCGCCGCCCTCCAGGGCAAGCATCCACCGCGATCAGTTGTACTGATCGCATATCTTGCTCCCACAAAAGCTAATACCAGCTAGTGCTTGAAAGATCTCGATAACATCGGCTACTCTTCGTCATGATCGAGCACATAGATTGAAAGGAGCTAATTATGGCTAATCGCACTACGCTCCAACCCATAGCACGCGTCGGTGACGACCCGACCACACGACGGCTCCGGGAGCTCGCTGCCCAGGAGGCGGCGGCCACGAAGGAGCGCCTAGCGACCCGTACTGCCGCGGCGCGTTTGTTCTCCGGGGCCGTGGCCCGGCTTGCCGAGACCAAAGCCGCCTGGGAGCGCGCCCAAGCCGAAGCTCAGCGCGCCCAGGCCGAGGCGGTAGAGGACCTCCTCGGCTCCGGCCTGCAGCCTGACGAGGTGGCCGAGCTGCTCGGCATCTCGAACAGGGAGCTGCGCAGCTTACGTGGCCACGACGCCCGCGCCGCCGACGGTGCGTAATCCGGCGGAAAACGGACACCGGTTCCGGCGCAAAGCGGACAACGTTCCGGAGTTATCCGGACAAGGTTCCGGCTGAAAGCGGACAACCTCACCTGAGCCTCTTGGGGGCGGGCGGCGCCCTGGTCCATCCAAGGAGGAGCAGGTGGCCCTCTTGACTAGTTACACCCGTGTAACTAAAGGAGGGCCACTTGCCCAGGAAGAGGCTAACCATGAGGAAGATCGCGAGGTCCTGCGGCTCAAAGCCGCCGGGCTAAATATCAGGGAGATCGCCGAGGGCACCGGGTCGGCACGCACGACCGTGTACGAGTACCTGGTGCGGGCCGAGGGCGCCGGGCTGTCCTGGCCGTTGCCCGAGGACCTAGACGACGAGGCCCTGGAGGCCCGCCTGTTCCCCCCGGCCACGGCCGAGCTGGCCCGGCGCCGGCCCGTGCCCGACTGGCGGGAGGTCCACCGCGAGCTGCGCAGCGGCAAGCACGTGACGCTGCGGCTGTTGTGGCTCGAGTGGAAAGAAGCCCACCCTGACGGCTGGGGCTACAGCCAGTTCTGCGCCCACTACGAGCGCTGGCTCGGTGGCCAGGACGTCGTCATGCGGCTCAGCTACCCAGCCGGGGAGAGGATGTTCGTCGACTTCAGCGGGGACAAGGTGCCGGTCACCGACCCGGGGACCGGTGAGGTGGCCCAGGCCGAGGTCTTCGTAGCCGTGCTCGGCTGTCGGGGATGCTCTACGTCGAGGCGACGGCGGGACCAGGGGCTACAGAGCTGGCTCATGGCCCACGTGCACGCCTTCGAGGCCTATGGCGGCGCCCCGGTGGCGACCACGCCCGATAATTTGAGGTCGGGGGTCACCAGGGCCTGTTATTACGACCCGGAAATAAATGCCAGTTATGCCGACCTGGCCCGTCATTACAGCACGGTCATATTGCCGACCAGGACCGGCACCCGTGACAAAGCCGCCGTCGAGGCCGGTGTCTTGGTCGTCGAACGCTGGGTGATGGCGCCGTTGCGCAAGTGGCAGTTCTTCAGCTTGGCCGAAGTCAACAAGGCCATTAGGCAGAAAGTGGCCGAGCTCAACGATAGGGCGTTCCGAGGCGAGCCGGCTTCCCGCCGGGAACTGTTCGAGGAACTGGAACGCCCGGCGCTAAAGCCGTTGCCGGCCCAGCGTTACGAACTGGCCGAGTGGAAAAAAGTCACGGTCAACATCGATTACCACGTTGATTACCACGACAGTTACGGCCGTCATCATTACTCGGTCCCCTCACGCCCGTGCACCAAAAGCTCGAGCTACGGGCACCAGCCCGGATAGAGGTCTTCAAGGGTGGCCGCCGGGTGGCGGCCACCCGAGGAGCACGGCCGGCGCCGTTACATTACCGACCCGGCCCACATGCCACCCAGCCACCGTGCACATTTGGAGTGGACGCCGTCGCGTTGGTCTCCTGGGCCAGCACCGTGAGCCCGCACGCGGCTGCCCTGGCCGAAAAGATGCTCGCCTCCCGGCCTCACCCCGAGCACTCCTACCGGGCCTGTCTCGGGCTCATGAACTTCGCCAAGCGTTACGGCAACGAACGCCTGGGGGCGGCCTGTCAGCGGGCACTGGCCTCGGGGGCCATTTCCTACACCTCGGTCAAGTCGATCTTGGCCCAGAACCTGGACCGGGCCTCGCTGCCGGCGGCGTCGCCGGCCCCGGCGCCGGCTGAGCGCGAACCTCCGCGGGGCGGGCTACTACGCCGAGCGCGCCGAAAAGGAGGCGTAAAAGCCATGTTCGCCAACCAGACCATAGACAAACTAGAGGCCCTCGGGTTGCAC
>CAVWFC010000002.1:0-115072 GCA_963754115.1 uncultured Acidimicrobiaceae bacterium
GCAAACACTGCGTCAATTACAGCCATAAATCACGCCGTAGGACACACGCAGGACACAACAGGACACGAAAAAATGGCTTCCAAAAGGGTCCAACTCTCTATCGGTAAACTAGAAGTGGCGATCTAGCTGGAAAGACCGCCTCGTCGGGCTGGTCCCCCTCATACGACATATCGGGCATGTCGGTGGCGTCCGGGCTGTCGGGGGTGTCCGGCGTCGGGTCGTCGTCGGAGTCCGTGGGCATCACTCCACGGTACAGCCGCGCGCCGCGGACCGGGGGTCCCGAAGCCTCCGCCCCGATTGTGGCGAGTAAGCCGCGCTATAGCCCGTACTGCTCGCCACAATCCGCTCGCAGGCGGCTCGGGCCGGGCCTGGCCGTGCCACGACCGGGCTCGAAACGGCTCAGGTCGCCGACGGCAACGGCGCGGGCAGGAGCGTCTGCCCGGCCAGCCACCGGTCGGTCGCCGCAGCGGCTGAACGGCCCTCGGCGATCGCCCACACGATCAGGCTCTGGCCCCGCCCGGCGTCACCAGCCACGAACACCCCCGGGGCGTCCGTCTTGTACTCGCCCGACCGGGCGATGGTCCCGCGGCGTCAGCGACACCCCGAAGGCCTCGGCCAGGGCCGGCTCGGGACCCGAGAAGCCGAGTGCCAGAAGCACCAGGTCGCACGGCAGGTCGAACTCGGTGCCCTCCAACGGATCGAACCGGGGCCGGCCGTCGACGACCGACATCGACACCTCGCACGCCCGCAGCGCCCGCACGTGACCGGTCCCGTCGTCGACGAACTCGAGGGTGTTGACCGCGAAGACTCTCTCGCCGCCTTCCTCGTGCGCCGAGGACGTCCGGAATATCAGCGGCCACGTGGGCCACGGCGTCGAGGGATCCCGCTCGTCGGGCGGCCGGGGCATGATCTCGAACTGGTGGACCGACGCCGCGCCGTGGCGGTGCACGGTCCCCAGGCAGTCGGCACCGGTGTCGCCACCACCGATGATGACCACACGCTTGCCGCTCGCTGAGATCGGCGTGGCCGACACCGGGTCGTCGGCGTCCACCGCCCGATTGGCGAGCGGAAGGAACTCCATGGCGTGGTGGATCCCGCCAGACCCCGCCCCGAGATCGGCAGCTCGCGGGGGACCCTCGCCCCCGCGGCGATGACCACCGCGTCGTGGCCGGCCCGCACCTCGGCGGCGGCCACCCGGCCGGCACCGGACTCGGCACCCACGGAGACGCCGCACACGAACGCCGTGCCCTCCGCCTCCATCTGGGCCAGTCTCCGGTCCAGGTGGCGCTTCTCCATCTTGAACTCGGGAATGCCGTAGCGCAGAAGGCCGCCCGCCTTGTCGTCGCGCTCGTAGACCGTCACCGAGTGACCGGCCCGGGTGAGCTGCTGGGCCGCGGCGAGCCCGGCGGGGCCGGACCCGATGACTGCGACCTTGCGCCCGGTCTGCTGCTCCGGCATCACCGGTACCACCCACCCCGCATCCCAGGCCCGGTCGATGATGGTCACCTCGACCTGCTTGATCGTCACCGGGTCGGAGTTGATGCCGAGGACGCACGCCGACTCGCAGGGGGCCGGGCACAGCCGGCCGGTGAACTCGGGGAAGTTGTTGGTGGCGTGCAGCCGTTCGATGGCCGCCTGCCAGTGGTCCCGGTACACGAGGTCGTTCCAGTCGGGGATGAGGTTGCCGAGCGGACAGCCGTCGTTGCAGAACGGGATGCCGCAGTCCATGCACCGGCTCGCTTGGGTCTGCAGCCGGTTCTTGGCGAACGGTTCGTACACCTCGCGCCAGTCCCGCAATCGCACGGGCACGGGCCGGCGGACCGGCAGCTCCCGCCCCGACTCGAGGAACCCGGTGGGCTTACCCATGCGCGGCCACCATGATGGCGTCGTCGACCGGGATGCCCGCAGCTTCGGCTTCGCGCATGGCCTCCAGCACCCGGCGGTAGTCCCGGGGCATGACCTTCACGAACTGGAACGCCGAGCGGGGCCACGCCCCGAGCAAACGTGATGCGACCGCGGATCCGGTCTCGGACGCGTGGCGCTGGAGCACACCGGCGAGCCATTCGACGTCCTCGTCCTCGCAGTCTTCGAGGTCGACCATCTCGCCGTTGACGTTGGCACCGAAGTGACCGGCGGGATCCCACACGTAGGCCACGCCACCAGACATGCCGGCGCCGAAGTTGCGGCCGGTGCGGCCGAGTACCACGACGCGCCCGCCCGTCATGTACTCACACCCGTGGTCGCCGACGCCTTCGACCACCGCGACCGCGCCCGAGTTGCGCACCGCGAAGCGCTCGCCGACGACGCCCCGGATGAGGGCCTCCCCGGCCGTGGCCCCGTACAGGATGACGTTCCCGGCGATGATCTGCTCCTCGGCCACGAAGGACGCAGGGGCGGACAGCGAGGGCCGCACCACGAGCCGGCCACCGGACAGACCCTTGCCGAGGTAGTCGTTGGCGTCGCCTTCGAGGCGCAGCGTGACCCCGCGGGGCACGAATGCCCCGAAACTCTGGCCGGCCGACCCGGTGAAGGAGATGTCGATCGTCCCATCGGGGAGCCCGGCTGCGCCGTAGCGCCGCGAGATCGCCGCCCCGAGCTGGGTGCCGACGGTCCGGTTGACGTTGCTGATCGGCACGGAGAGACCGACCGGGCGCGCTTCCGAAAGGGCCGGCTGGCAGGCCTCGATGAGCTGGCGGTCGAGCGCCCGGTCCAGCCCGTGGTCCTGTTCGCGGATGCGGTGGCGGGCCGCGCCCGGTTCGACCTCCGGCGACACCAGGATCGGGCTCAGGTCAAGACCGCGGACCTTCCAGTGGTCGACCGCCACGGTGACGTCGATCAGCTCGGGGTGGCCGATCACCTCGTCGAGCGACCGGCACCCCATGGACGCCAGGATCTCCCGGACTTCCTCGGCGATGTACTCGAAGAAGGTCACGACGAACTCGGGCCGGCCGCTGAAGCGCTTGCGGAGCTCGGGGTTCTGCGTGGCGATACCCACCGGGCAGGTGTCGAGGTGGCAGACCCGCATCATGATGCAGCCGCTGACGACCAGCGGCGCGGTGGCGAAGCCGTACTCCTCCGCCCCGAGCAGCGCGGCGATGATCACGTCGCGGCCGGTCTTCAGCTGACCGTCCACCTGGACCACGATGCGGTCGCGCAGCCGGTTGAGCATCAGCGTCTGCTGGGTCTCGGCCAGCCCGAGCTCCCACGGCGCCCCGGCGTGCTTGATCGACGTCAGGGGCGAGGCGCCCGTGCCGCCGTCGTGGCCGGAAATCAGCACCACGTCGGCGTGAGCCTTGGAGACGCCCGCGGCCACGGTCCCGACGCCGACCTCCGCCACGAGCTTGACGTGGATGCGGGCTTGGTCGTTGGCGTTCTTCAGGTCGTAGATGAGCTGGGCCAGGTCCTCGATCGAGTAGATGTCGTGGTGGGGCGGCGGGGAGATCAGCCCCACCCCCGGGGTCGAGTACCGGGTCTTCGCGATCCACGGGTACACCTTGTGACCGGGCAGTTGGCCGCCCTCGCCCGGCTTGGCCCCCTGGGCCATCTTGATCTGGAGGTCGTCGGCGTTGACGAGGTATTCGCTGGTCACGCCGAACCGGCCGGACGCCACCTGCTTGATGGCGCTCCGGCGCAGATCGCCGTTGGGGTCCGGGACGAATCGATCGGCGTCCTCGCCGCCCTCCCCGGTGTTGGAGCGAGCCCCGAGCCGGTTCATGGCGATGGCGAGAGTCTCGTGGGCCTCGGCCGAAATCGAGCCGTACGACATCGCACCGGTCGAGAAACGCTTGACGATCGACGCGACCGACTCGACTTCCTCGATGGGCACGGGCTCGCGCCCGCTCTCCCCGGCCGGCTTCACCCGGAACAGTCCCCGCAGCGTCCCCAGCCGGGCCGCCTGGTCATCGACGGCGCGGGTGTACTGCTTGAAGACGTCGTACCGCTGGGTCCTGGTCGAGTGCTGCAGCTTGTGCACCGTGGTCGGGTTGAACAGGTGGTACTCACCCTCCCGCCGCCACTGGTACTCGCCACCCACGTCGAGGTCGCGGTGGGCCAGCTCCGAGGGCCGGTCCGGCCAGGCCCGCCGGTGGCGGGTCAGAACTTCTCGGGCGATCTCGTCGAGCCCGATCCCGGCGATGCGGCTCACCGTCCCGGTGAAGTACCGCTCGACCACGTCATCGGAGAGGCCGATGGCTTCGAACACCTGGGCGCCGGTGTAGGACGCGACCGTCGAGATGCCCATCTTCGACATGATCTTGAGCACACCCTTGCCGCAGGCCTTGACGTAGTTGCGGGTTGCCTGGCGGGGCGTGAGCCCCTGAAGGGTGCCATCCCCAACCATCTTGGTGATCGTGTCGAACGCCAGGTAGGGATTGATCGCTGCCGCCCCGTAGCCGAGAAGGAGCGCCATGTGGTGCACCTCCCGGGCCTCGCCCGTCTCGACAACGAGACCCACGCGGGTGCGGGTCTTTTCCTCGATGAGATGATGATGAACCGCGCTCACGAGGAGGAGCGCAGGGATCGGGGCTAGCTCCGCCGAGGTGTGTCGGTCGGACAGCACGATCACCTTGGCGCCGTCCTCGATGGCCGCACTCACCTTGGCGCAGATGTCGTCGAGGGCTTCGCGGAGGGCGTCGCCCGGGTTGTCGGTGCCGGCCGGGAACAGCCCGTCAATAGCGAAGGATCGCCATCCCGGCTGGGTGCCGTCCTCGTTGATGTACAGCAGCTTGGCCAGTTCCTCGTTGGTGAGGACGGGCTGCGGCATCACGATCTGGTTGCAGCTGTCGGGCTCGGGCGCCAGGAGGTTGCGCTCGGGGCCGATGGTGCTCGCCATCGACGTCACCAGCTCCTCGCGGATGGCGTCCAGGGGCGGGTTGGTGACCTGCGCGAACAGCTGCTGGAAGTAGTCGTACAACAGGCGGGCCCGGTCGGACAGCACGGCCACTGGCGTGTCGGTGCCCATCGAGCCGAGAGGTTCGATGCCGCCCCGGGCCATCGGCGCGAGCAGGACCTTGAGGTCCTCGGTGGTGTAGCCGAACAGCCGCTGGTAGGAAATGATCGACGCGTGCTGCGGGGTGAGTGTGAAGCGGGGCGGGAGGTCGTCGAAGTGGATCTGCTTGTCGGCCAGCCAGTCGGTGTACGGGTGCTCGGCGGCTAGGGCGGACTTGATCTCCTCGTCGGTGACGATCCGCCCCTGCGACGTGTCGACCAGGAACATCCGGCCCGGCTGCAACCGCCCCCTCTGCACCACGGCGCGGGGTCGATGTCGAGGACCCCCACTTCCGACGCCATGACGACGAGCCCGTCGGCGGTGACCCAGTAGCGCGAGGGGCGGAGCCCGTTGCGGTCGAGCACTGCGCCGATCAGCGTGCCGTCGGTGAAGGCGATGGACGCGGGGCCGTCCCATGGCTCCATGATCGAGGCGTGGAACTGGTAGAAGGCCCGGCGAACCGGATCCATGGTCCGGTGGTTCTCCCAGGCCTCCGGGATCATCATGAGGACGGCGTGGGGGAGCGAGCGCCCGCCCAGGTGCAGCAGCTCGAGGGCCTCGTCGAAGCTGGCCGAGTCGCTGGCGCCGGGCGTGATGATCGGGAAGATCCGCTCGAGATCGCCGGGGAGGAGGTCGCTGGCCAGGAGGGCCTCCCGGGCGCGCATCCAGTTGCGGTTGCCCTGGAGGGTGTTGATCTCGCCGTTGTGCGCAAGGTACCGGTAGGGGTGGGCGAGGGGCCAGCTCGGGAACGTGTTGGTGGAAAAGCGGGAGTGCACCAGAGCCAGGGCCGTGTCCGTCCGCTCATCCTGAAGATCAGGGAAAAAGGACTCGACCTGCCGTGCGGTGAGCATCCCCTTGTACACGACGGTTCGCGCTGAGAGGGAGGCGAAGTAGGTGCCGGGTAGCTCGTGCTCAACCCGCTTACGCAACATGAAGGCCCGTCGTTCGAGCTCCAGGCCGTTGACACCCGCCGTCGCTGCGGACCCGGCGACGAACACCTGGTGGAAGGACGGCATGGCGCTGCGGGCGATGCTGCCGAGCTGCGAGTCGTCGATCGGGACCTCGCGCCAGCCGATCACGGCGAGGTCCTCGTCGGCCGCCAGCCGCTCGATGCCCTGGCGGGCCCGGGCCGCCTCGTCGGCGTCGGTCGGCATGAAGGCGATCCCGGTCGCGTAGGCACCCGCTGCCGGGAGCGTGCAGCCGGCCACGGCCCGGTAGAAGGCGTCGGGGATCTGGATCAGGATGCCGGCCCCGTCGCCGGTGTTGACCTCCGCTCCCGAGGCACCTCGGTGTTCGAGGTGGCACAAGCTGCCGAGACCCTTGCGGACCATGTCGTGGCTGCGTCGCCCGTGCATGTCTACGACGAACGCGACGCCGCAGGCGTCGTGCTCGAATTCGGGGCGGTACAGGCCAACGGGCACGGCCGACTGAAGCCATGGGCGTCCTTCCGGGGATCGAAACTAACTGGTCCTCCGCACGAAGGGACGACACTGGCCCTTGCTGCGCTAGTACAGGCTAGGCGATCCGAGGGGTCTCCACCGATCACTTATCGCGAAGAAATGCGTCCTCGGCGACGTAGTCGAAGAGATCCGGGTGGTTCGTCAGGGTGGTGAACACCTCGCGCCAATCGCGCCCGGCGCAGGACTCGAGGGCCCAGGTCACGGACTCCACGACGGCTTCGGAGTTCGTGGCCGGCTGCTCGTAGCCGACCTCGTCGATGGCGACGGCCATCCCCGCCACGACCGGGCGGGGTACCGCCCAGGGGTGATCGCCGACCGTGGGTGCGGGAGGGGGACCATCGACGAGGATCCGTTGGGTCTCCCAACCGGTGAGAGCGTCGATCGTGGCGCTGATCTCGGCGACCGATGGGGGGAGCGAGGTCGGCGAAGTTGCCCCACCCCCCGCCGTCGCCCACTCCCTCTCACCACAGACCCCGGCCCGCCGGCTAGACACCCAAAGGTCCTCGGCAACGCCCAAGCCGGCGCCCGGCGGTAAGCGTCCCATCAAGTGGTGGGGTTTTGAGCTGACCGGCAGGGTCCACCACTAGGTGGGGCCGACACCGGTAACTAACCAGTCGGAACCGTATAAGCCCGATCGCTCTCGGAGATCGGCTCCTCTCTGCCAAGAGACAGTCGAAGTTTCCACTGGCAGCGAACGTGCCCAGCATTGAACGTGGCCATCTTGAGCTTGACCTCATGGCCCGGTTGGGTGGCTTTCGATTGCGAGAGCGCTGGGCGGGCTGGGACCGGTCACCGTTCACATCGGAGAGCCCGAGCCGGCCTCGAGAAAGAGGGACCACCTCTCCTGCAGCCAGCAGGCTGAAACCCCGCGGGTCCGGCTCGCAGACGGCAGCGAATTTGGCCGAGGTTTTCGCCTCTGTGCTGCGCCGTACTCGAAGCCTCGCTCGCGCTTGACATCCTTAAGCAGCCGGCAGGCATACATAAGGGACTGTGGTGGATTTAGCTTTTGTGCCAGAACAGGCACGCTATAAGTTCGGGCGATGAGCGCTTGCCTGTTTCTTGGGCCGGCGGAGACGGTCAGAAGGGAGCCACGCCAAACAAGATGTGCCGTTCCGCGTTAAGCGCTTCCTCGCTTAGCGCGGATTATTGCTCGCACATTATGTGCGAACCATCCACCCGACTTCGCCGGATTTAGGGCGTTGCCGACCGCATGACGGGCACACTGATCTTCGTGCCGTTCCTCCGCGGCACGAGGTCCCGCATAGGTCATCGTTGTATCGCGGTTGCAATTAGCGTGAACGGCAAATGAATAAGCCCGGGGTAGTCCTCCTGTTCCGCATTAAGGATGGGAGGTTACCGCGCCCTTGGAGAGAACCTTGCGGCACAGCAGCCGGCCTCGTTGCCGTGGGTCGAGTGTCCTGCTTTTAGAGAATGTCCTTGCCACGAATGGCGGCATCAACGGGTTCGGGCGGTTCCCTGTTCCAATCCTAAGGCTGCGTAAAGCTTGTTCGGACTGTTTGGATAGGAGGGAAGTATGTCGCTGTCGACGGGGAGGCAGCTGCACGCTTGCGCCCATGGTTGAGGCAGCCTTATCAGTGCTGGCCAAAGGGCTGGTCAGCCAATTGGTATGCCCTCTGACGTGCCATCTCGTGCCACCACCGGCCAGCCACAGACAGGTCGTGCCGCTTTTCGTTGGGCACGCTTTGCGGACGGCTCGAAGTCGAAAGCCAGCCGATCGCTGACCCCGTCACACTGACGAGTGCCCGAGAACGCGTGGTACGAGATCGATCTTGGTCCCAAACCCGGCGGCCCAAGAGCCCCGGGCCGAGCCCCCACGCCGACCAGGCGAATTTCGCAAAACCTTCACGACCCGTTAACTGCCGATGGGCGCCAGAGCGAGGAGGACCGCATGGTCCGAGGACAGCTCCTGGCCTTCCTTCCATGCGATGGCGAACGCCTCGTCGCCCAACGCTTGCTGCGCCGCCGCCACCGTGGAGTCGACCGTGGCCCAGCGGTACCGAGGCACTGGTGCACCCATCCGTCCCCGCCAAGCCAGTGCCGCGGCGGACAAGAGAGCGGATATCCGGGCGTCCCCCTCGGCCACCATCACCCGGGCCACTTCCTCGAGAACCGTCGCCACCAAGTAGTACGGACCGGCCGGCCAGGCCTGGCGCAATCCCTTCTGCAACAGTGGGAGGGCAGAGCCAGTATGACCTCGGTCGGCCTCTACCTGCCCGGAGAACAGCAGCGCCTCAACGACCCCGACGCGTACGCCATGCGTGCTGAACAGCTCTGTCGCCTCGGCGAAGAGCTCACGCGCCCGGTCGAAGTCACCCCTGGCGGCCGCAGCCAGGGCGAGGCTGTTGAGCGAGTAACCGGTCGTCCAGGGATCCCCGACATCTCGGCTTATGGCCAGGCTTTGGGAGCAGTAGGCCTCGAGCACAGAAAAGTCGCCCATGTCCCGGAAGACAGCCCCGAGGCCGAGGAAGGCGTAGGCCGCCCCGCCCCGGTCGCCGAGGGCGCGGTACCGCTCCAGGGCTTCGGCGTAGACGGTCTCAGCCTTGTCGAGCTCGCCGCGTTCTTGCACCACTACCCCGAGACGGAGGGTCGCGGAGGCAATTACAGCCATGTCCTCTGACGCGCAGGCCAGCTCCAAGCCTTTTTCGGCCTGGCGGAGCGCCTCGTCGTAACGGCCCCCGTCCCGTGCCACCACTGCCCGGTGCGACAAGGTCTCCGCCACGCGGCCGCTCTGGCCCAGCGCCTGGTAAAGCGGTAGGGCCTGTTCGAAGAGTGATTCGGCGCGGGCGAAGTCGTCCTGGCCGTACGCTAGCCAAGCTGCGCCGGTGAGAGCCTCGGCCCGCACTTGGGGCGGCGCCTGCTCGGCACCGCGTGCGCCCAGGAACAGCTCCAGCCAACTCCGGACTTCCCTCAGGCGGCCTCGTTGCCAGAACACCCACAGCGCCCCGGAGATCTCGAGCCCCAGTGCGGCCTGGCCGCTATCGCGCGCCCAGCTCAGCGCGGCCCGCAGGTTGGCGTGGTCCGCCTCGAGGATGGCGAGCCAGGCTTGCTCGCTCGGCCCTCCCAATGCCCGGTGGGCCTCACGGGCCTGGGAAAGGTAGTACAAGGCGTGGCGCCGACGAACCTCGGGTGCCTCAGCGCTGGCTTCCAGCTGCTCCCGCGCGTAGGCACGGACCGTCTCCAGCTGATGGTAACAGACATCAGCCTCGGCCGTTTCCACTACTTCGAGCAACTGGGCGTCGACGAGGGCGCTGAGCTCGTCGAGCAAGTCCGGGGAGGCTGAGGTCACGGGACCAATGGCCTCGGTGCCTTCGCTGCCACGGTCGAGCCCGCACACCGCGCTGGCTGCGCTAAGCGTGCACCGGCCTGCGAAAACGGCCAGGGAGCGGAACAGGGCCTTGTGTTCCTCGGCCAACAGGCCATAACTCCAGGCGATGACGGCGCGCATCGTTCGCTGTCGGGCGGGCAGGTCCCGCGGGCCCTCGCCGAGCGCGCCGAGCGAGAGCCCCAGACGGGCCAGCAGCGCCGCCGGGGGTAGCGCAGGCAAGCGGGCAGCCGCCAGCTCGATTGCGAGGGGCAGGCCGTCCAGCCGCTCGCACAACCCCGCCACAGCCGAAGCATTTGCTTCAGTAAGCGTAAATTTTGGGCTGCGCGCCCGTGCCCGCTGAAGGAACAACGTTACCGAAGGGACCTCCGCCAAGCGCTCGAGCTGTCCCATCTCAGAAGCCGTCGGCGTTGGCAGAGGCGTCACCGGGTAGAGCTGTTCGTCGCGCAGGCGTAACGCGATACGGCTCGTCACCAGCACCTGTAGTTGAGGGCACCCGGCACAGAGCCTGGCCACCAGCTCTGCCGCCGGTAGCACTTGCTCGAAGTTGTCGAGGAATAGCAAGCAGCGACGGTCAGAGAGGTGGTCCACGAGAGCAGCCAGCAGCGGCTTGGTACCCTGCTCGATCAACCCCAGGGAGTCAGCTATAGCCGCAGCCACCAGGTCCGGCTCCGACAGGGAGGACAGGTCCACGAAAACCACCCCTCCGGAGTAGCGCGTCCCGGCTTTGTCTGCGACGGCGAGGCCGAGGCTCGTCTTGCCGACCCCGCCAGGCCCCGTCAGTGTCACCAGCCGCGCCCCTTCCTCGCTGAGCAAGGCCTCCACCGCTTTCTCGGCTCTTTCCCTGCCGACAAGAGGGCGCACTTGTGGGCCGGTCGCGAACGGGGCCCCCTTCCCAGCAGTGCCAGGGGGGCCACCGGCAAGACTGGCGGGGCCAACGCGCCGTCCCCCGCTTTGGAGACGGCAGTGGGTGGGCGGCGTCGCTGGTCAGGGCCGCTTCGGCGGTGGGGCGGACTTCATCTCGGGGGATCCCGGTGAGGACGCCCTCCTGGAGAAGGACCAACGGCTTGGCGGCCCAGGCCTCGGCGGGGATGGCCTCCGGGGGCAGGGCCATCAGAGCGAGCAGTGCGACGGCATCCGCTTTGGAGCCGATCCCTCCCCAGCCCGCCAGGGTGACCACGATCGAAACGACTTCGCGCCCGTAGAGCGCCGCCGTATCGCGCTCGTGGAGCTTGTGGCTCAGCACGTGGGGGTGCACGCCGATGGCCCTGGCTAACTGCTGCTGGGTGAACCCTGTTGCCCGCAACCGTTCCCGCAGTGCCGCACGGAACGCATCCAGGTCTCGCATTTGTCCATCACCCTCCGCCGGGGCTGCCCGGCCAGCAAGCTCATGCGATCGCTGGCCGCAACTTTGCCGCAACAACGCCACAACAACGTCGCAACTTCGCCGCAACTAAGTGCTGGTCCTCGGAAGCCCAACAGTTTACAACCAGTGGTAAGGCCATTTCCGTCCCGGACCTCGACAAAGCGGGGCACCCGCCAGGGCAGGCCCATTGACCGCAACGCCACCCTCGCCAACCGGGTTCCGCGCAGGTGGTCTTCAAAGGAGGAATAAGAGAATGAACTGGCGCATAGCACACCGTGTACTGCGGGCAGGGAAACCTCGGGGCCGCCGCTTGCTACATCTGGGCGTCGCCGCCGCGGTGCTGACGACGGCCATCAGCGGGGGCCAGCCGGCCTATGCGGGTACTACCGGCGTTACGAATCCCGGCTGTTCGCTGCTCAACACAGACGCTTTCAATCCGGGGTGCATGCCTCCCAACCTCCTCACGCTTTCGGGGATTTACACCGCCACCCCGGATGAGGCCGACTCGCTTCAGGACTTCGAGACGCAGGCTGTCGCCAACACCATTCAGGACCATGGCCTGGCCGCCACCGACGCCAACGCCGTGCTCAGCTGGGGGCGCAATGACGCCGAGGCCGAGCTGTTCGCGCTGATCGAGCAGGCCATCGAAACGCCCTCCACGTCGCGCACCCCAGACCAGCAGAACGTGGTCGACTGGGTGCAAGGGCTCGAGCCAAACCAGGCGGAACTGGCGGCCCAGGATGCCGGGCTCGAGTACGTCAAGTGGGCCGGCCTCGACCAGGGCACCTACATGTCGGACATCGCCAACGGTGCCAGCCAGAGCGACCTCCAATCGTTCCTCTCGGGCACGCCAGAGCCGTACACCGATGGAGGGTCCGCAAACAACCCCTCGGCCAGCGTTGACGGCGGCTATTGCGTCTACCAGTCGCCGGCGCCGTACCAGTCGGACTACACCGGCAACATCTTCACATCCGCAGACAAAAACACTGCCCCGGAGACCTGCTTTGGCAGCGGCGGCGGCATCGGCGGGCTGCTCGGCGGCGGACCGCAGCCGCCCAGCTACGACGACTTCACCAAATGGGGCACGGCGGACGCGGACTACTCGTTGCAGTCCTCCACCCAGGCCGTGCAGGCAGGCGCCGAAATCGCGGCTGGCCTGGACTTCGGCGCCGCCGTCGTGGGCGCTGAAGTGAGCAGTGCCGCACTCAGTAGTGGCTTGGCCTCCGCTCTCATCGGCTCGTACCTGCAGAACGCCATCTTTCCCTTCGCGGCCAGGGCGCTCTATGCGGGGGCTAGCGCAATAGCAGAAGCAGCTGCTGATGCAGCGGCGGAGGCAGCTGCCGCCGCGGAAATCGCGTCGGCAGCGGGTTCCGTCGTGGCGGTTGTCATCTTTGCCATCACCACCATCATTATCGCGTCGATCAACTACGCCAACGCCACCGCATTGCCCGGCAAACTGGCCAAATTGATCGTAGACGCCCGCACGACCAGCACCGACCCGGCGACGCTCCTGAGCAGTACGAACGGCGCCTCCGACCTCTTCAGCCTGTTCGTGGGCGCCACCCTGCCCACGCCGACGGACCAGACGTGTGACAACTCGGCCGGCATCCCGGCTGGGGTCACCATTGTCGGCGGGAGCGCCCTCCCGGGGTCCTTCCCCCTCTGCCTGAACCCCACCGCCATCCCGCCGGCCACCAGCACCGACCCCCAGTTCGCCGTGCAGGCTAAGGGCGGCCTGCAGAGCAGCACGACATCCTCGATCACCTGGAAGGATACGGCCGTCGGCGCGACCCTGACGACGCGGCTGAGCGGGAACTGGTTCGTCGTCCAGGCGGACGGGTCAACCGCCGCGGCGCAGACATTGAGCATCCCCTATACCGACTGGGACGGCAACGAGCAACTCGTCTGGCTGGTGGGCAGCGCGTCCACCGGTTATCAGTTCGTCGGCTACGACGCCACGGCGGGCGCGAGCACGCCGCTCAACCCCTCGACGTGCATCTCCGACGGTACTTGCTGGGCCAGCGCCTCCATCGACTACGTCGGCAGCGACGGCAACGACTACTCGGCTCAGGTGCAGGCCCCTGGAACTGCGCCGGCCTTGGGACGGTGTCGGGCGATAACCCCACCGGCGTTCCGCAGTTTGGGGATGCGGTCGAGGGGAGCCCGGCGGAGTTCTTCGCCAACACGTTTGCGCCCCTCTCGGCTGGCTACAATCCCGTCACCGGCGAGTTCCAAGATGACGTGAGCTACACGTGGCAGTTCCAGCAGACCGTGTGCAACCTGGGCTGCCTCCAGGTAAATGTGGGCGGCCCTGACTACACGACGCCGATCAAAAGCACCGGGGTGACGTACTACACCTTCCCGACCAGCGGCACTTACGCGGTCCAACTGACCGCCACCGACTTGGATAACGGGGACCAAGCGGTGGATGACTTCAGCGTCCAGGTGGCCGCTGTGCCGCCTACGCTGGCGCTCAACCCGGACTGCCCGGCCAACCAGTGCGACGCACGGACGGCGCCGCTGGGGGCCCCATGAGCGTGGCTGGCATGATTACCCACGCCGGCTCCCAGGACATCGAGAACGTGTACGTGGACTGGGGGGACGGCAGCGGCGTTGACAGCGGGGAATGCGGCTTGGTCGCCTTCCCCGGATCCGGGGAGTGCAGCACGGGCGTCGTTGCCGTCCCGAATCAGATCGACCTGAAAAGCGCGGGGAGCCTCACGCTGACACCAGATGCAAGCAACACGCAGGTGGCGCTCTCCGACACACACACGTACGCCAGCGCCGGGACCTACTACGCCACGGTCACGCTCACCGACCAGGCCGGGGCGACGGCCAGCCGGACGGTCGTGGAGACAGTCACCAACCCGGCGCCCACCATGAACAATCTCACCTCGACGTCCGCGCTCATCGGCAGCAGCCCTACTGTCACGGTCAATGGCAGCGGCTTCGTCCCGGGCTCGACCGTGGACTGGGACGGTAACCCTATAACCACCACCTACGTCTCGCCCACCAGCTTGACGGCCCAGGTCCCGGCCACCGACACGGCCAGCGCCACGGCGGGCCTCATCACCGTCGTCAATGCCGGGCCAGGCGGTGGGACTACGAACCCGCAGGCCTTCTACGTTCTCCCGGCGCAGACCTCCGTCGCCGCCGGTACCCTTGCCACCAGCACCAGCGTTAACGGCATCGCCGCCGCCTCGGTGGGCGGGGGCGGGCCAGGCACGGCGGGCAACCTCAGCGCCGCCGCCAGCGGGGTGGGCACGGTGGCGGTGGCCCAGTACACTGCCGACCCGGAACCGACCAGCCCCCCGACGGCCGTGAACGCCTACTTCGACGTGTCCGTGCCCGCACCCAGCAGCTTCACCAGCGTGCAGGTGACGGACTGCCACCTGGTTGGCGGCAGCGTGGTCTACTACTACGACGACACAACCAACCAGTGGGCCGAAGTCTCGGGCCAGTCCTACAACGCCAGCACGGGCTGCGTCACCTTCACGCTGGGCACCGCCAGCACCCCCAGCCTGGCCCAGCTCAGCAGCGTCACCTTCGGAGTACAGGACGTGCCGCCCAGCCTGACGGTGCCCGGTGACCAGACCGTGACCTACCACGGTGCCCTCAGCTTGCCGGTCTCGGCCAGCGATGCCCAGCCGAACCCCCTCACGCTCTCGGCCACCGGCTTGCCCGCCGGGCTGACCTTTACGGACAACGGCAACGGCACAGGCACGGTGACGGGCACCGTCACAGCCGCTCCCGGCACCTACCCGGTTACCTTCACGGGGGGCGACGGCATGGTGAGCGCCACGTCGCAGCCAATGACCATCACCGTGACCAAGGCGGGTACGACGCTCGCCTACAGCGGCGCATCTCTTATCGCCAACAACCGCCCGGCGACCCTGAGCGCCACCCTCGAAGAGGACGGGGGCAGCGCCCCAGTGCCCGACGGCCAGACGGTCACCCTGACGCTCGGCAGCGCCAGCGGCGTGCAGAGCTGCCAGGGCCAGACCACGTCCGACGGCTGGGTGAGCTGCCAGGTCGCCACCGTCAACCAGCCCCTGGGCAACCAGCCCGTCTCCGCCACCTTTAGCGGGGACAGCTATTACACCGCCTCCGCGGACAGCAGCCAGCAGGCCTTGCTGTTCAGCTACCTCCCGGCCGGGGGCGGCTTCGCCCTGGGCGACCAGGCCGTGCAGAGCGCCACGCCCAGCACCACGCTTACCTGGTGGGGCAGCAAGTGGGCCAAGTTGAACCCGCCCTCGGGCGGGGCGCCCAGCTTCAAGGGCTACGCCCAGACGTTCCGCAACGGCTCCACCACCGTCACCGACCCGATCTGCGGTGGGACCTGGACGGAACCAGCCGACGCCAGCGCGGCGTTGCCGAGCAGCGTGCCAGCCTACATGGCCGTGGTGGTGCCGAACAAGGTCACGCAATCGGGCAGCACGATCTCGGGCAACGTCACCAAGGTCGTGATCGTCAAGACCAACCCCGGCTACCAGCCCAATCCCGCCGCTCCGGGCACCGGGACCGTGGTCGCCACGCTCTGCAGCAGCTAGACACTTCCAAAAGTTGGCGGTTGTTATGGATGTACGGGCAGGGCCGGCGAGCAAGCCTTCGCCGGCCTGCCCAAAGCAGCGTCCCTGCATCTCGGGAACGACTCGAAGAATCGTAGTAAGCAAAGGAGTAACTATGAACGGTAACGGTCAGATCGTGCCGGCAAGCAACCGGGCTAGCCAGCTAGGGCGCGGCAGAGGGATTGTTACGCCTCGGCTTTCCAGGTGCCTCAGGCAGGTGGCAGTCGCCGGCTCAGGACTTGTACTCCTATCGGTGATGGCGCTCAGCCCGGTTGGCGCCGCCCCGGCTTCGGCGGCTGGCGCTACGTGGTACGCCTACGCCGGCGGCGGCGCAACCGGGACGCCGTCGACATGCCCGCAGACAACTACTACCTCGGACCAGTGCACCCTGATGGAAGCGCTGTCCGACGCAGCTGCCGGCGACATCGTCTTCCTGGCCACCCCAGGCGGCAGCGGGACGGGCGAGGCCGACTACGTCGGCAACTGGGCGGTGAGCACGAGCGGGACCTCGGCATCGGCGCCGCTCACCATCGAGCCGGCGAGCGGGGTCGCCAACCCCACCCTGGACGGCAACGGCGGTAGCAGCTCGAGCCCGTGCTCGACCTCGGCCTGCAACGGGCCGGTCCTCACGATTGGCAGCGGGGCCTTCGTGGACATCGACGGGGTGACGTTCCAAAACGCCGACAACACATCTGCAGCTTCGTACGGGGGCGCTATCCAAAGTGACGCCGGCGGCACCCTCGACGTGAACAACTGCACGTTTACCGGCAACGCTGCCGCTGACGGCGGGGCCATCGCCAACGGTTACTCGGGGACTGGCACCCTCAACCTGAGCGGCTCCACGTTCTCAGGCAACACCGCTACAGCGGACGGTGGCGCCATTGTCAACGGCCAGCGAGCCGGCAGCACGGGCACGCTGGTGGTCACGAGTTCCACCTTCTCCGGGAACACCTCCACTACTGACGACGGCGGGGCCATCGACAGCGGCGACTACGGGGCCACCGGGACGCTGTCTGTCACAGGCTCCACGTTTTCGGACAACGTAACGGATTTGGATGGCGGCGCCATCGACAGCGGGGACGACAGTGGGAACGGCACTCTCACCGTGGCCGATGACACCTTCTCGGCCAACTCAGGCACCAACGCGGACGGCGGCGCCATCGACAGTGGGGACGACTCTGGCAACGCCACTCTCAGCGTTGACAACACCACCTTCTCCGCCAACATAGCTGATTGGGGCGGAGCCATCGACAGTGGGGACGACAGTGGGAACGGCACACTCACCATCACTGGCTCTGCTTTCACTGGCAATAGCGTCAAGAGCGACGGCGGCGCGGTCAACAATGGCGACTTCGGCGGGACCGGCAACCTGACCGTCAGTGCCTCGACTTTTTCGGGCAACACCGCCACAGGGGGCGCCGGCACCGACGGCGGTGACGGCGGCGCCATCGACAACGGCGACAACGGCCCTGGCGTCGGCATCAGCACCCTCGCCGTGACCACCTCCACATTCTCCGACAACACGGCCAGCCACGACGGTGGGGCGGTCGACAACGGGGACTACCACGGGCTCGGCACCATAAGCGTGAGCGCTTCTACCTTCTCCGGTAACAGCGCCGGCAACGTCAACGGCGGGGCCATCGACAACGGCGACAACGGCGGCACCGGCGCGGCCAGCGTCAGCGACTCCACCTTCTCCGCCAACACCGCTAGCGACTTCGGCGGGGCCATTTCCAACGGGTCGGGCTCGACCGGTACCCTCACCGCCACCGCCTCCACCTTCTCGGACAACACCGCCTCGCTCGGCGGCGGGATCATCGCCAGCGGCGAGTACAGCGGGGCTGCCACCGTGTGGGCGGCGGCCGACGTCTTCGACGGCAGCTGCGTGGCGCCCGCCGGCGTCTGGAACGACGAGGGGTACAACGTCGGCTCCGACCCCAGCTGCTTCGCTGCTACCCCGGCCAGCACGGACAACGACGGTGCGGGCGCCGGCTTGGGCAGCCTTCTCGGGCCGCTGGCGAACAACGGCGGACCTACCCAGACGCTCCTGCCCCTGCCGGGCAATCCGGCCCTATCCATCGTCCCGAACGCCACGTCCGTCACCCTGGACGGCACCTCGGCCACCCTGTGCCCGACGACCGACCAGCGCGGGGTCACGAGCGAGCCGGGCCAAGCGTGCGCCGCTGGCTCGGTCCAAGAGAGCCTCCCCCTGGCGGCGGCCCAGTCGTTCTCTACGGCCGAGGGGGCCGAGCTCACCGAGCCGGCCGGGACACTCCAGTCCGGCGTGGTCGACTACAACCCCGGGGCCAGCTCCTGGACGGCTGATTTGACCGCCACCGCCAGCGACGGCACCGTCGTGGTCTACCCCGACGGCTCGTTCACGTACACCCCGGAGGCTGGCTTCGTGGGCACCGACGGCTTCAGCTACACCCTCACCGACAACCTCGGCTACGTCTCGGCCCCGGCCACGGTCACGCTCATGGTGAGCGCCCCGCCGGTCACGACGACCACCACCATTCCCACAGCGACGACGCTGACTGCGACGACCACCACCCTCACCAGTACGGCCGCGCCGCCCGGCGTGAGCACCCCGGTGACAGCCACGACGGCGACTACCACCACGACATCGCCGCCCAAACCCTTCCCACACTCCGGCCAGAGCTACCCGAACGGCGCCATAGTCAGCTTCTCGGGCCACGATTACGTCTTTGCCGGTGGTCGAGCCTTCGCAGCGTCGACCAGCCAGCTAGCCGCGCTCGAGAAGGTCGACCACGCCAAAGTGACCCCTGCCCCGGCCGGCACAAGCGCCCCCACTTCAACTACGCCGCGCACTGGGACGTTGCTCGCCACCCGGCCCGTAAATGGCAACGCCACCGTCTACGTCACCGGCGCCGGCGGCGAACTGCACGGGTTCTCCACCGGGCAGCAGTTTTTCCACGACGGCTACGACCCCACCCAGGTCGTGGTGGTACCCAGCTTGGACGGCCTCAAGGTCGGCCCTGCGGCGGGGGCCGAAGGAGCCGCCGCCAGCGCCCTGGCGACCCGCGCCGACGGCGCCGTCGTTGACTCTTCGGGTACTTTTTACGTCCTCGCCGGCGGGAAGGCATTTGGCATCTCCTCGGCTTCGGCGCTCGAAAGGGTGCAGACGGCCGACCAGGCTGATGTGCTCAAAGGCTCCGTGGGAGCGACCCTGAAGGGTGCTGCTGTCGCCAGCGGGGCCCTGCTAAGTGCCCCCGGCACGGTTTATGTGAGTTATGCTGGAGCGCTGTACCCCTTCAAGACAAGCGCCCAGGTCGGGCGTGACGGTTATGGCGGTACCGCCGCCGTGCCTGTACCGGGCACGGGCGCCGTCGGCGTCGTGTCGTCCTACTCCGGCTCATAGCTCTTGGGCATTTTCCACTCCGTAGGAAGGAGGTGCCGAAGCTAGAGGTGGGCTTGTCTCGTTTCCGTGTCGCGTGCGAGCCGTGGCGTCGCCTTCTTGGCCGAGGAAGACAAGGCCGGATTTTTCACACGAGCGCGCGTCGTGTCGTTTATGACATAGGCCGCGCCCGCCTTGCCAACACCGCTGAACGCCCGTTGGCGGAGACCGCTCGAAGCCTTCCGAAGCTCCTGTGTCTCGAATGTTCACGCGCTCGACGAGATATCCGTGGCGGACGAGTCGCTCGTAGAATCGGGCTTCGGGTACAAGCTCGTCGTCTTTCCGGTACGGGCGGTACTCGACCACGGCGGGCCGGCGCTGATGCTCCCAATCCTTGTCATCAGGAACATACAAGTCGGCGGCCAGGCGAACACCATCCCTCATAGGGATTTGCAGGTTCTTGACGAGCCCGACGCCTTCCGCCCAGACGATGCCTGTCTTGTCGCTCGGGAGCGTCAGATCGATCCGAAGTCTGGCGCTACAGCGCCTTAACGGTGGAGGGAGCGCGCAGGACCTCGAGCCCTATCTTCGGTAGGCGCGTCGCGCCGCGGTGGGCGGACACGCCCACCCTTCAGGCCGATGAGATCCATCGCCGCCTTCCCCATGGCCGCGTCGTCGTGAGCGTCGCGCACCCGCTCGAGCGGGTGCGGCTTTCAAGCAATTACCTCCTGGATGGATAACAGCTGGGCGAGGGCAGCTTGGTCGACATCGATCAGGGCCGAGGCCTTGGCATACTGCTCGGCCAGCCAGTCGTTGGTGAGGTGCAAGTAGACCCTTGTCGATTTGATAGAGCGGTGGCCGGCTTGGGCCTGCACGGCTTCTAGGGCCATCCCCGCCTCCCGCAAGCGGGTAAGGCGGGTATGGCGCAGTTCGTGGCAGGTGGCGTGGTCAAGGCCAGCGCGCACCCGGGCTGCACCGAGCACCTCGTCCAAACCTTCGGCCGATAGTGGTTGGCCCCGGCGCGGCCCTTTCAGGACCACGAACACCTTGTCCGTGCTTAGGCCTTTTGGCCGCTCATCATGGAGGTAATCGCCAAGACAAGCAAAGAAACGGCCCGAGGCGGGGACCACTCGTTGGTGGCCTCCTTTGCCCTCGGCATTGAAAATATTGCGGTCCCCGGCCGAGATGTCCCCCAGGCGCAAGCCGAGCACCTCGCAACGGCGCAGCCCGACGAGCACCATGGCGGCCACCATGGCCCGGTCCCGATGAGTGCGGAGGGCACCTATCAGCTTGTCGACCTCGGCCGGCGCCAGCACTTTGGGCAAAGTCCGCGGCACCCGGACCAGGGGCACGCTGCGGGACTTCTTGGCCCCGCCCTCCCGTCGCGTCGACAGGCCCCGGGGCACGGGGTTAGCCCGCACCGCCGTGTCGCCTCGGGCCACCAAGTACGAGTACAGGCCCGAGACCGATGACAGACGCCTGGCAATTGTCCTTGCAGCTAGGCCTGATTCACGGTCGGCGAGGCGGACGACCGAACGGTCCCCACGTTGGTGGGCTAAGAACTCGAAGACATCGACTGGGCTCACCTCGACCGGGTCCTTGGGAACGACCGCAAAAAACGCTTTCAAGTCAAAGGCAACTGCCCGGAGGGTGTTCGGGCGTGACCTGCCCCCGACGAACTCCAAGTAACGATCCAGAAGAGGATGGCCGAGGGAGTACCTGGCAGCACCGGATGCCGAGACGGTCCGAACAAGCGAGGCGCCCCCGCTCACAGCACAAGCCTCTCGTACGTGGATGGAAGGCACGCGGATGCTACAAGGATCACCCGTGTATTAAGCGATCTGGGTGGGCGCGTTGCACTATTGCCGCGATCTACTTGGCCCCGCGCCGAATCGGCAGCTTCCTCAGTGCCCACGTTCGTCGCGCACAAATGCGCCGCACAATGTTCCCGCAAATTCCTGGCATCAACGGGCGCTGAGCCATGCGGCACTGGTGCGGCACACGGCGGCTCCTCCCGGTTCTTCGCCACCAGTGGGGAGCCTCACTCTTTGGGCTCCTCACCGTAGTGCTCGATGGGCCGGGGACCGCTCCTGTTGTCGTCCCTGGGCTGGTCGAGCCAACGGTTAGCTGGGCACAGACCACCACGCCGGTGGGCGAAAAAATGCAATTCATAGCAACGCTCCCCCCTCGGTCACGAGCTCGGGCTCGGCGGGGAAAACGCCGTGGGCTGGGGGCGGTACCGTCCCGTTGGCCAATCTGAGGGCCGAGCGGCCGCCGCTTGGGCACTGCGCCGGTGGGCCAGGCCCTCCAGGGTGGTAACCGCAGTTTCAAGCCCGAGGGGGCGCGGGTCGGCGCCGAGCTCCCAGCGGTCCCGGAACGCGGCCACGGTGGACACGGCCTGTAGCCAGGCTTCCCTCCGGCCCGCCTCGCTTGGCGCTGGCCCGAGGCTCCTGGTCCAGGCTCGGTCTTCGGCCAGCGCCTGTTCGGCCAGCTGCCGGGCCTGGCGCTCCATGGCCCGGTCCCGTTCTTGCAGGGCGCGGGCCAGGTCCTGGTCGTCCACGCCGAGCGCCCGGGGGACGAGGCCGGCGATGAGGCCGGTACCGGGCCGGCGTTTGCTGCGGGAAGCGGCGGCCCAGCGTTCGACCCGGTCGTGCAGGACGGCGAGAGGGTCGTCGGCTCCCTCCAGTGTCCGGGCGGCGGCCAGCCGGGGCAGTGCCGCCTCGATGTCGAGGCCCCGGGCTTCGGCGTCCCGGAGCGCGGCCAGGAGCGGCCCGTACGCCTCGCTCGCCTGCGCAACGGCCAGAACTGCCGGGCCGAACCCGCACCGACCGAGGAGAGCGTCGACGCGCTGTTGCTGAGCGTCCCGGGCGATGGTCGAGTACTCGGCGGCCAGCAGGGCGAAAGACCGCGCCTCTTGCCGGGCCTGGCGGATGGCCTCGTGGGCCGAGGGCTCGGCCCCTTCCCGGGCCAGCACGGCGGCCAGCACTGCCCTGGTGCCCTGGGGCCAGGCCAGGCCCGTGTGCGAGGTGGGGGGATCGGGGTCGAAGCAGGTGTCCACGTAGAGCCGGTTCTCTTCCCGGCCCCGGGTGGGCGAGACGTAGAGCACCTCCCGGGTGGTGGTGGGTGAGACCAGGGCGTGGGCGGTGGCCACTGTGCGGCCCTGGGCCCGGTAGCACGTTGTCGCATAAGCCAGCTCCACGTGCTGGCGAACGTACCCGGCCGGCAGGACCACCTCGCCCGGGCCGTCGCGGCGGCGGACGGCCATGGTCCCGTCAGGTTTCGTTGCCTTCACGATCCACCGGTCGCCGTTCTTCACCCACCGCCGGCCGGAGGAAAGGAGGCGGTTGTTCTCCCGGGTGACGACCTCGTCGCCCACTCCGGCCACCTGGCCGTCGGCCACCACAAGGCCCGCCTCGGCCACGTGGCCGGCCGCCACCCGGTCGGCCCGGGCGCGGCCGTTCAGCTCCGACACGGTGGCCGAGTCGGGGGCGATCATGAGGCTCTCCCGCCCATGGTCGATATCAGCCTTCCAGGCCCGGTACAGCTGGTCGAGGAGCGCCTCGCGCTCGCCCCCTGTGACCCGCCCATGGGCCTCATAGGCATTGATGGCGTTCTCTTTCCCCAGGCGCAGGCCGAGGCCGGCCGCCTTCTCCCACAGCCCGAAAGCGCTGAACGTCGCCCAGTTCAGGGGCCATATCGCCACGGTCGGCCACCAGCAACCGGAAGGCCCCGCCCGGCTCCAGGGCCGACAGTTGCGCCCAGTCGCCCACCAGGAGCACCTTGGCCCCGGCGTGACGGGCGGCGCTGACCAGCTCGTCGAGGGCATAGGTGCCGGCCAGGCTGGCCTCGTCCACAATGACGAGCTGGCCACGCTGCAGGCGGCGCGCCTCGATGGCCTGGTCGAGGACCGCCAGGGCGGCGCCCAACTTCCTGTGGGCGGAGAAGGACAAAGTTCCGTTGGCTACCTGGGCCGCCAGGCGGCCCCGGCGGGCGGTGAGATCGGGCACTCGCCTGTGCTCGGTGAGCCACTTGGCCGTGTTTTCCGTGGCCGTCCCGATCTCGGCCGCCAGCACCTCGGCCGCCGATGCCGTCGGGGCCAGGCCCAGCACCGAACCGGCTCCGTGCTCGGCCTCCCATACGGCCCGCAGGCCAGCCATGGCGGTCGACTTGCCCGTGCCTGTCGGCCCCACCAGGACGTCGAGCACCCGCCGGGAGGTGACCACCTTCTCCACCGCCAGGGCCTGGTCGAGGCTCAGCCCGTAGGCCCGCCCGGGCAACAGGGCTTGGCAGGTACGGGCCACCGAGCGGTGCTCACCGTCGGGGCCTCCCGGCACCGGCCCGCCTCCAGCAGCCGGGCCTCGGCGTCTAATAGGGCCTGGGTGGTGTACAGCGCCCGGCTCTCAGGCTGCAGGCGCGACGGGCCGTCCCAGCGGCGGTATATAGCCGGGGTATGGAACACCTCGGGGACCGAGACCGCAAGCGAAGAACCGAGGGCCAGCCGGCTCACCCGCTCGGCCACCTCGATGCGGTCCGCCGGGCCCTGGAACCGGGCGCCGTGCAGCACCCGGTGGGCTTCGGCCAGGACGTTCATGCGGGAAAAGGTGGCGTGGCGTTCGGACACCTGGGCCAGCACGGCCCGGGCGGCGTCGGCCAGGATGGCTTCGCCAAGGTCGTCGGCTCGCAGCGAAGGCAGGTCGTTGCGCCCGGCCAGGCCGGCCACCCAGGCGGCCTGGAGGGCTCTGGGTACATGGCCGTCGGCCCGCTCCCGCCACCGCCCGGTCAGCTCGGCCAGGCTGGCATGCGACTTGGCCGGGCGGGTGGCCACCGTGGCCACCTGGTGCAGGCGCATGTCCTCGACGGCGGTGGGCGCCCGGCCGTGGGCGGCAGCGAAGTCGGCCCGCAGCCCGGCGGCGCGGGTAGCGACCTGGCCGGCCCGCTAGGAGAACTCGGCCAGGAGGCCCTCGGGCACGCCCTCCACCTCCAGGCGGGCCCGGACCGAATGGCGGCGCTTCCGCTCCTCCCAGCCGACACCCAGGGCGGCGGTCAAAAGGTCGGCCAGGGCGCCGTCGTACAGCTCCGACAGCGTGGTGACGGCCTTGAACAGGGCCCGGGAGTCGAGCGTGCGCCAGCGGCCGTCGGAGCTGCACTTGGCTCTGGCCCAGACCAGCAGGTGGTCGTGGAGCTGAGGGTCGTCGGCGCGGCTGGCCCAGTGGCTGAAGCCGACCGCCACCGCTCCTTCTACATCTTCTTCGACCACCCCGTTGGTGCCTGAGCGGGAGCGGAAGACCTCGGCCTCGGCGTAGGCCAGCACCACCTCTACGGCCCGGCGGTGGCAGCCGTAGATGACCGCCTTGGTCGCCTCGTCGGCCAACGCCCAGGCCACCGACACGGACTTGGCCGGGCTGCAGGTGAGGTCGAAGCCGGCCACCGGGCCCCGCCCCGGGGCGCCCGGGGCATGCTCCCCACGGGCTCTCCGCTCACCGGGTCGGCACAGGCGCCGAACATGTGCTCCAGGTGCTGCTCGCTTACCTGAGTGCCGAGGACCACCCCCCGCCCGCCGTCCAGGTGAGCCAGGCCGGCGCCCATGAACACCCCGGGCGGCGTGCCGGAGGAGGCGTAGTAGCGGGCCAGGGTGCTGGTGCCTTTACCCGCCCCGTCGCCGGCGGCCACCGAGCGCAGGAGGTAGCGGTAGCCCCCGCCCAGGCTGACCCTGCGGATAGAGATCAACGGCGCCTTCCCGGGCCTCGCCCCGGCGGGCGGCCCTCGTAAAAAGCGCCCTAATGGTCCGGGCTATCTGCTCTGGGCGTCTCCGCGCGCGGGCCGCCCTGTCCGCTCCTTCGGCTTTGCCCGCAACGCAAAAAAGAAACTGGCTACCGCCTTTTCCCTCAAGGAGCTGCCACCAGGCCGGGAGCAGCGGCCTAACAGCCCTCCCCGTGCGCGCTGCCGGGGCCGGTGTCCCCGAATGCCGACGGTGTGCTTCATCAACGGACCGGGCAACTGACGCGCGTCGCCGTGCGGTCCGTAGTGAGTCCTGAGCGCTTCTGGTAGCAATCGGCTGAGAGCGTGGCCGTGATGTGGCACGTCCGAATGGTGGGAGTGACGGACTATGGCAGTGGCACGTCCTGAACGCACGATGGCTACACGAGAGCTGGCCGACTGTGCCGACCATTGCGTACGGCGTAGGAGGCGTGGCTAAAGGCGACCCGGGTGCGGCATCGTGAGGTCGGAAGGACCGATGGCCGATTGTTATTGACCGCAAGAGGTTTGGTTTTGGCCCGCTGGGAAAAGCATGCAGCCGCCGAATAGATCTTTACGGTGGAAGAGGCAAAGTTGAGAGCGTCTCGGTCGAGCCGGGCCACTTGTCGAGGCAGCGCAGGCTCGAGCTTGACAGGGTCGTCGCGGGATGCGAGCCGACAGTCGTCGCCATCCGTTCGAAGTCGCCTCGAAAGCGATGGCACCCTGCGGGGCCGTGGTGCCGGCATAGTCGGCCTGGCCGGTCCGGAACTGTGCCGTCTGGCGCGGGTGCCCCGACGATTTCGCAGGCCCTAAGACACGGGGTTCCTCAGGGACCAAACACTGAACCCGGCACTTTTGAGGGAGTGGCAGTTCCGCCCTTCGCTTAGCTCGGACGTCGGGCGCCCTCCGGGTGAGGGGCGCAGGTTGCGCCCAGCAGGGAGGAATCAAATGCCCGCTCGAGCCCAGGTACCGCGATGCGCAGCGAGCGCTCGCCGCTCTAGAGCTTAATGACCGCCATGTCGCGGACCGGCTAGAGGACGTACTGGCTCGCCGGACGGACGTGCTCACTGACCAAGACCGTTTGGTGGCGGCACTCCAAGCCGCCCCCGGCCAGGGGTCGCCGGGTCCCTCTTCTTACGCGACAGGTGCGCCAGTGAGCGACTTTCAGGAAGCCTTTGGCGCGCCGGCCCGTCTGCCGCTCGTCCTGCCTGCTCACAGGGGGTGGGGAAAGACATCAACGGCCCTGCCCCGTATTGGTGAGGACCCGGAGGAGGGGCATGGCAACGAAGGGAAGACCAGGTGCGACTGAAGAGTCAGCCAAGGCGTATGGCTGAAGAAGGCGAAGCAGCAGCCGGCCCGGAGGACGCCCGGCCGTAGACATTGGCGACGACGGCATCGAAAACGGATTGCTCTACTATGAGTCCGCAGCCCGCTACCTCTGTACGACGACCCGGCACGTCCGTGAGCTGTGGGCCAGGAGGGAGCTTGCTGCCGTCAAGGTGGGCCGCTCGGTCAGGTTCACCAAAGCCGACTTAGACGCTTTCATCGCCGCTAACCGGGTACGGGCTGTCCGGAGAGCGATGAACTAACTCCTTCCCGGCGCTTCGGCTCCCACGGCCGCCTGCCCCATGCCCGGTGTCTCTTGCGAGACCCTCACTGGACAGTTCAACTCGCAGGCTAACCAGTCGTCTTGTAGTCGCAGGAATTTCCCCAGTGAGACCAGCCGTAAGATCGCAAGTGAGGTTCGCCGGGACGATTGACGGTACGGCAGAGACGAGTGACTGCGGACCGGCGAGACCGGTTTCGACGGACCACTGGTGGGAAACGGGCGAGCACCTGGTGGAGCTCGCCGACAACGCAACACATGTCCTGCTGACCGTGAATGCTCGGCAGGCACTGGCCGAGATGACGGTCCTCCTGACCGTCGTGGTCGACAGACGCCCGGCTGGGGGCAACCCTTGGGGAGCGTAGGTCCGGATACAAGCGCACCCACTTGGCTCTACGACCTCCCGCGCAGCGTGTGACCGTTATTTATCGGCACGGGGGTTTGCCTGCGTCCCTACCCGCGGTGCGACCTTCCACCTCCAACTCCGTTCTGAGCCCAGCGCTCGCTGACCGGTCAGTCGAGAACGGCGCCAAAGAAGCGGCGACCAAGTCGCTCAGCCGCGTCTTTTTCCGCCTCGGTCGTGGGTTGGGCGTAGACGGCCAGGGTCAGCCGGGGATCGCTGTGTCCCAAGCGGGTCTGGGCAGTCTTCAAGTCGACGCCATCGAGGACCAACGCCGTCGCATTTGCTCTGCGCAGGTCGTGAAAACTAACGCCTGGCAAACCGGCCGCCATTACGGCAGGAAGCCATACCCGCTGTCGCCAGCGGGAGTAATCTAGCGCCGTTCCATGAGGCGACGTGAAAACCAGGCGCTCAGCGTCAGCGGCCGTGAGGCCGGATGCCGCGAGGTGCGCGGCCAACATGTCCAACAACGCCTTGGGGAGCGAGACTTTGCGCCGGCCAGCAGCCGACTTGGGCGGCCCGAGCTGGCGGTCACGTCCTAGCTGCTCCGTTACGGTCACGGTGCCCCGAAGGAGGTCGAGGCTTCCCACTGTGAGACCTGCTACCTCGCCCCACCGCAGGCCGAGCACAGCACCGAGCCACACCATCGGGCCGTAACGGGCATCGATCTTCTCGCTGATCGCCGCAACGCTCTCGGGAGCGACAGCGGGACGGCGCAAGGGCTCCACGCGTGGCAGGTCGATGCCGCGGCACGGAGACCGTGCGAGCCAGTCACATGCCACTGCGTACGCGAACAGGGCACGGACCACGTCGTATTGCCGACGGGCCGTGCGTGGCGCCCGGCCTTCGGCCCATCCGTTGACCAGCTTCTGTACATCTGGCGGGGTGACCTCTCCTGCTCTCCTTTTGCCGAGCTGAGGCAGGATATGGAGGCGCAATATGGCCTCGTCACGAGCGACCGTGCCCGCGCGTTTGGAGGGGTCGTGCTCGAGCCACCGCGTGGCCAGCTCGGCCACCATCATTTGCGCACCGGCCGGGTGGGCCCAAGCCCCGCGGTGGATATCAGTCTCTGTACCGGCGAGCCAGGCGAGGGCGTCAGTCTTGGAAAGGAACGTGATAGGCGCGCTGTGGTGCGCCCCGGCATGCCAGTAACGGGCTTGGTACCGGCCCGAGGGCAGCTTCCGAATGCCGCCGAAGTGGTTGCGACGAGCTCTTGGCACGTGCCAAATCCTAGCGGTCCTTATGGCACGAATTTGGCACGCTAACAACCGCGTAGAATCCTGCCACCCTCGCTCTAGGGCTCTGACCAGCTATTTCCTGGTCGGGAAGGCGGGATTTGAACCCGCGGCCTCAGCGTCCCGAACGCTGCGCGCTAACCAAGCTGCGCTACTTCCCGTGTCCGGATCAATGCTAACCCAACGGTGCTCCCCGGGATCCAGGCCTCGCCTGGATCCCGGCGAAAGGCTCGACCCGGTCCGGGAAGGCCTGCGTCCTCTGGCGCAGCGCGCCTAGACCGGGACGGGCGTCAACGTGTTGTCGTAGTACGTCCCGCCAGCCAGCAGGGCTTCGACCGCCGCCCTGATGCGGAGGGGGTCCAGGGGCTTCATGACCCACCCGGCGACGCCGGTCCGTTTGGAGAGGAAGGTGTCGGCCCGGCGGTCGAGCAGCACCAGTACGGGGATGGCGCGGTCGAACCGGCCGGCGCCCGCCTCGAGGGTCAGGTCCATCGCTATTGCGAGGCCTCCCATGGAGCCCACCTGCAAGTCCGTAATCACGAGGTCGGCTGCCCGCTCGTAAAGGGCGGGTAGCACGGCTCGGCCCGAACGGCGCAGCGCAGGGTCACCCCGGGCTCCTCGACGGCCGAAGAGACCTCGTCGAATACGGCCGCGGAGTCGGTAACGATCAGCAGGTCCGGCACAATCCGAGGCTAGCTCGGCACCGCAGCGGGTAGCATCTTCCAAACATCCGCGGGAACGCTTTCAGGAGGTTGAGTGCTCACCATCGAGCAAGAACAGACGGCTGAGGGTTACACCATCTGCCGTCCCATCGGCGAGCTCGACGCGTTCACCGTCAGCCAGTTCCGTCAGGCTCTCGCGGAGCTGGCCTCTAAGCCCAGGCTGATCATCGACATGAGCGGCGTCCCTTTCGTGGACTCGGCGGGCCTCGGCGCTCTCATAGGTGGCATTCGGAGAGCGCGGGAGCTTGGCGGCGATGTAGTTGTCGCCTGCAACAGGCCCAGCCTCGTGCGCACCCTGCGGACAACTGGCTTCGACCGGATCGTAACCATGACGGAGACCGTGGACGAGGCCAAAGCGGCCTTCGACAAGCCCCGCGAGGCCGGCACACCCGTCGAAAATTAGTCGTCACAAAAATGGCGTCGACGTTGGGCGCCGAGACCAGGTTTGAGATCAGGCGCCTCCACCCGTCGGCTCACCGTCGCCGTTACCTTGGTTGTCGGTGCCCAGGTAGTCCGCCAACTCGCCGAGCGACGCCAGGTCGCTGACCTCGCCGGCCAGGTATGGCACTCGTAACACCGTGGCCCGGGGCAGAGCCTCTGCGACCCGGGCCAGCTCTTCGTCCTGCCTGGCGGTAGCCACGCCAAGCTGTCCCAGGTTTACGGCCAGCGGCTCGAGCGAGGTGCCGGCCAGCGCCGCCGCTGACGCCGCCGACAGGGGCACGTACCGGGGGTAGCAGCGGTTCACCACCACCGTTGTCGCACGGGCCCCCGACGCGGCCATTTGCGACACCAGATAAAGGGCTTCTTCGACGGTGTCGTGCCGAGGCGAGCAGACCAGGACGAACGACGTCCGCTCGGAGTGCAGCAGTTCTTCGGCCCGCGCCGCCCGGGCCCTGAACCCCTCCTCCATGCCTTCGAACTGCGTGAAGAACTGTATGACCTCGGCCACCACCTGCCCACCAGCGACCTTGGCGATGGTGCGCAGCATCAACTGAGCCCCGAGCTCGAGCGCCCGGAGCCCGGCCCTGGTGGGGGTCATCAAGAGACGGAACACCCGGTTGTCCAGCAACCGGGCCAGGTGCTTGGGCGCCTCCAGGAAATCGAGAGCATGCTGGGCCGGCGGCGTGTCCACCACTACGAGGTCGAACTCCCCGCTCTCCTGCAGCTCGTACAGCTTCTCGACGGCCATGTACTCCTGGGTCCCGGACAAAGCAGCAGAGATGTTCCGGTAGACCGGGTTGGCCAGGATCGTCTCCGCTTGGCCCGGTGTGGTGGCGTACATGTCGACCAGGTGGTCGAAGGTGCCCTGAGCGTCCAGCATTACCGCCCACAGCCGGCCCGGCCACTGCTCCCCGTCCGCTATCGCGCCCACCTCGCGGGGCTCGTTGCCGACCCCGCTGACCCCGAGGGCATCCGCCAGCCGGCGAGCGGGGTCGATCGTGACCACGCAGGCCCGCAAACCTGCCCGAGCCCCGCGCAGCGCCAATGCAGCGGCCGTCGAGGTCTTGCCCACTCCCCCAGGTCCGACGCAGACGATGACCTGCGCCCCGGCCGGTTTCGCCGCACCGTCGCCGGCCGCCACGGCACCGCTCATGTAGCCGGCTCCGCCAGGCCCACCACGGCGTCCTCCAGGGCGTCGGTCAGGTACTCGAGCTCGTCGGGGCCGAGGTCCGAACTGAAGCAAAAGGGTAGTTCGAGTTGAGGGAGGGCCAGCTCGTTGCCCAGCCGAACAACCTGTTCCGCCTGGGACTCCTGACGCCGGGCGCGCAACCGGCCGGCGACGACGAGGCTGTCGACCTCGTCCGGGCTGAGCTGCGCACCGTCGGCGGCGACCAGCGCCACCAGCTCGTCCGGCTCGATCGTTTGAGGCAGGGACAGTACCGGGAACCTCCCGTTGACCACCACGGCGTCGAGCGTGGTGCCAGCCTTTTCCTGGAGGAGCTCCGCCGTTTCGACTGTCTCGCTGACCGGCGTCTCTTCCGGTGTCGTTACGAGGATGACCTGGCAACGGGCGGGGTCCGTAAGCATCTCGACCACGTCCTGCGCCTGGGCACGTACCGGGCCACCGCCGGTGACGTCGAGCAACCCGGACGGGCTCTGAAGAAAACGAACGGCATGGCCGGCGGCTGGCGCGTCCAGGATGATGACGTCGGCGGCACCGGGTTCGCCGGCCGCAGCGGCCCGTTCCATTTGCTTGATCTTGCCGAGGACCAGCATGTCAGGCATGCCGGGGACGGCCGTCGACACCACGTCGAGGGCGCCGCTGCCTACCAGGCGCCGGGAGAGGCGGCGCATGCCGTGCAAGTGCAGGTACTCGACCAGGGCGGTGTCGGGGCGGATGGCGCGTGCTTCTACCGAGCCGCCGTCCTCGTCGTACAAGAGCGTCATTGCCTCGTACACCAGCGGCTCGTCCAGCCCGAACAGCCGCGACAGGTGCGACGATTCCGGCTCGTCCTGGGACCCAGGCGCGCCGGTCTGCACCACCATCGCCCGCAAGCCTTCTCTCGCGGCCATGTTTGCCATTACCCCGCTCACAGTGGTCTTTCCTACCCCGCCCTTCCCCGTGACGATGAGGACCCTTGCCCGAGAGAAGAATGTAAGAGGCCCAAATCTGGCTCCTGTGGAAAGGTAGCAACGCGACAGGCGAAGGCTAGCCGGGGAACGACCGTGACCGGCTCCACCCGGGGTTACCTTTCCGTCCCGATAGGGAACATTCCCTATTGTCAAACCTCCCTGCTCAGGACTACCTTCTGCATAGGGGTAACAAACGGTGACAGCTCTACATGCACCTGAGGGCTGGCAGGCTAGAGCGGCCTGTCGTGGCCAGTCCGCCGCAGTCTTTTTCGCGCCAACGCATTTCGAGCGCAAAGAGGCAAGGGCGGCGCGAGAAAGAAAGGCCAAAGCCGTCTGCGCCACGTGCCCGGTGCGCAAAGAATGTCTTGGCTATGCCTTGCGCATCCGCGAGCCGCACGGCATTTGGGGTGGCCTGAGCGAAGTGGAGCGCCGCGCCATTACCGGTTGATCGCCTCTCGCCTTTAAAGCCGGCATAAGCGGGGCTTCGCCCGGATCTCAACTGCCGTTGCCAGCGCCTGGCTTGTAAGTAGTGTTTGGTGCCCTTTCCGAGGCGGCACGAAGGGCGTCTATGGCCCTGGCGTCCGGGAGCCGGTTCGAGGGCCGTTCCAGGGACCATTGGGGTGTCGAACTTTTCAACGAGCCCCTTATGGCTACGACCCCCCCGACGGGGCTGGCCCCCACACGATTAACCACGGCTGCCAATACCCACGACGCGAGAGGCCAGAGGATAAGGACCAAAGCAGCGCCGAGCACCGCCCCGGCGACAACTGCCTCGGGGTAGTCGGCACCGACATAGACCCCGGCGAAAATCAGTAGAAGTGATGCCAGCAAGGCCAGAAAAGCTAAGCGCCAACGATGCGCAATTAGTAGCCCGCACACGACCGCCCCGGCTAACGCGGTGTGCGTACTTGGAAGACCGTAACCGGCTTCCCGAGGTACCAGGACCTCGACGTGTTTCAACGCGTCGTAAGGCCTGGGTTGGCCCAGCAATTTGGCCAGCGCCTGGCTGAGGCCGAGAGCCGCGAGCGCTCCGATGACCGACCAAATAACAGCGGCAATGTGCTCGGGCTGGCGACGGGCGCTCCACCAGGCGACAATTACGAGTAGCCCCAAAATCAGCAGGCCCGCGCCAATAGGTGCAACGAGACGCTGGTAATAGCCGGCCATGAAACCGTGCGCCCACGGTGTGGTCCTGGCGAACCTGTTTACGTCTAAGTACCACCGCGTGTCCAGGGCGACCAACCTCCCCCGTTGGCTCCAAGCCTAACGGCCGGAGCCCGGGAGACATACGCTCAACCTGGCCCCCGGTGGCGAAAACCCGGAAGTAGACCGGTTTTGGTTGCCCGGCCTCCGCTACTCATTGATTGGGCGGAAGGCGACCAGCCACATCGTCCGCGGCGCTCGAGAGAGCGGCACCCACTTGTTCCTGCATGAGCTCCCAGAGAGCTTCTACATCAGCCCACTCGGTGGGCTCGGCCCCGACGGAGATCCGCACCATCCAGCGACCGTCCAGAACCGCCGGGGTCACATGGGCGCGGCCCGAAGCGTTGACGGCTTCGCACCACCGCAAGGTGAACCTGTCCAGTTCGTCGCCGCCAGTACTGCCACCATCGAGAGCGGCACCCTCGAAATTGGCACCCTCCATAGTGGGCGGGGTGTACCGAACGCACAGCGTCTGCAACCTGACGGGCGCAAGTACGCTCCAGCCCGGGGCGTTCTCGACCAGTGAGGCGAGGCGGTTTGCGTTGGCGAGGTCGCGGCGCAGGCGCTCACGGAGAGCTCCGGCGCCATCGAGCCGCAACAGGGCCCAAAGCCTGAGCGCCCGGAACCGGCGGCCCAGGGGGAGGCCCCAGTCCCGGTACTGGACAACCGATCCGTCGAGCGACGAGCGCAGGTAGCTCGGGTCCGTTGCCATCACGGAGACCAGGGCTTCCGGCTCCCGGACGTAGAACATAGAGGTCTCCAGGACCGAACCGAGCCATTTGTGGGGGTTCCAGCTGATCGAGCTGGCGCCCTCGATCCCGTCGAACAGGGCCCTGCACTCGTCGAGCATCATGGCAGAGCCGGCCATGGCCGCATCGACGTGTACCCAGGCTGAGTAGCGGGAGGCGATCTCGCACACGTCGGGCAGAGGGTCAAATGCGGTGGTAGCGGTGGTACCCGAGGTGGCCACGACCGCCGCCGGGCGACGGCCAGAGGCGGCGTCCTCCGCCATGAGCGCCCTGAGCGCATCGGCGTCCATCTCGCGGCCCGGCCGCCTGACCGGGACCAGGCGCAGGTTGTCGGTCCCGTAGCCCGCCAGCAGGGCCGCCTTTGTGACCGACGAGTGCGCTTCGGCCGAGCAGTAGACGGTGAGCGGATAGTTTTCGCTCTGCAGGCCACCCCGGCGCTGGGAACCGCCGGTAACAAGTTCGCGCGCCACGAGCAGGGCCACCAGTGAAGCGGTAGATGCACCGTCGTAGATGGTCCCTTTCCAGGCGGCGGAGAGCCCGCAGAGCTGGCGAACCCAGTCGCAGACGACCTGTTCGAGCTCGGTCAGCGCGGGCGCCGACTGCCAGGTGATGCCGAGCGCACCGATCCCGGCGGCCACGATGTCGCCGAGCACCGCCGATAGCGACGCGTTCGAGGGGAACCAGGCGAAGTTGCGCGGGTGCTGCGCGTGGGTAAGGCCAGGGACAATAACGCTATCGAGGTCAGCAATGAGCGCCTCGAGGGTTTCCGGCCCCTCGGGCGGAGTGCCGGCGAGAGCGGCGACAACCTCCCCGGGTCGTACTTCGGACCGCACCGGTAGACCGGCGACCTTGAGGCGGTAGTCGGCTACCCAGTCGACCAGCTCATGGCCGGCACGGCGGAACTGTTCGGCGTCCACGTCGAGAGTTTGTCACGGCTGCAATGGCGAGGCGCCTCCCCCGGCGGGCGTCCCGCTCCTGGCCCAGCTCGCTCAGCAGTGAAGCCCGGCGCTTAGACTCCCAGGAGTTGGCCACCCCTCCTCTTCGAGGGTTTAGGCCCTCCTCTGGGAGATGCTCATGGGCGACTTCGACTACGACCTTTTGGTGATCGGGTGCGGCCCTGGCGGGCAAAAGGCCGCCATCGCGGCCGCCAAGCTGGGAAGACGGGCCGCCGTAATCGAGCGGCGCGACGTGGTTGGTGGTGTCTGCGTCAACACAGGCACGATCCCGTCCAAGTCGCTCCGCGAAGCGGTCATGTACCTGACCGGCATGGCGCAGCGGGACCTCTACGGCCAGAGCTACCGGGTCAAAGAGGACATCACGATGGACGACCTGTCGAGGCGCACGCACTACGTGGTGGGCCGGGAGATCGAGGTTGTCCGTGACCAGCTGGCTCGTAACCGGGTGGCCCTTCTCCAGGGCTCGGGCCAGTTCGTGGGCGAGCACACCGTGGCCGTCAGGACAGCGACAGGAGATAACCGCGTCAGCGCGGACAAGATCATCGTTGCGGTCGGGACGCGACCGGCCCGGCCGGCCAGCGTGGCGTTCGACGACGTTCATGTTTTCGACTCTGACGGGATCCTGGGGCTTCGCGACGTCCCCCGGACGCTGGTGGTAGTGGGCGCTGGCGTCATCGGCATCGAGTACGCCTCGATCTTTGCCGCCCTCGGTACCAAGGTCACCGTTATCGAACAGCGCGACCGCATGCTCGAGTTCTGCGACGAAGAAGTTGTCGAGGCGCTGCAGTTCCATCTTCGCAGCCTGGCCGTGACGTTCCGTTTCCGCGAAACGGTCGAGGCCGTCGAGCCCCACGAGGGCGGGACGTTGACCACGTTGGCCAGCGGGAAGGTGGTGGCGGCCGACGTCGTGATGTACTCCGCGGGACGCCAGGGGGCCACAGACGGCCTTGGCCTCGAAGCAATCGGGGTCATGCCCGACAAGCGAGGCCGGATAACCGTCGACGAGCACTTCCGGACCAACCTGAGCCACGTTTACGCCGTCGGCGACGTGATCGGCTTCCCGGCTCTCGCTTCCACATCGATGGAACAGGGCCGGCTAGCCGCCTTCCACGCCTTCGGCGAACCGACCACCTCGATGGCTGGCACGATGCCGATCGGGATTTACACGATCCCCGAGGTGAGCTACGTCGGTGGCACGGAGGCCGAGCTGACTGGGTCGTCCGTTCCTTACGAAGTCGGGATCTCTCGCTACCGCGAGCTCGCGCCGCGGCCAGAATCTGCGGCGACTCGTACGGGATGCTCAAGCTCCTGGTTTCGCCGTCAGACCGCAAGGTGCTCGGTGTCCACTTGTTCGGCACGGGCGCGACCGAGATCGTGCACATCGGTCAGGCCGTCATGGGCTGTGGCGGGACGGTGGACTACCTGGTGGACGCCGTCTTCAACTACCCGACCCTGGCCGAGGCCTACAAGGTCGCCGCCCTCGACGTCACAAACAAGCTGAGGGTGGTAGAGAGGCTGCGGCACTAGCCCGGGCGTTGGGGAGCCCGCCCCAGCACGCCGCCTGCCGGGCCGGCGTTACCAGAGGGTTAGCAAACACCTGTTCAGCGAAACGCGAGCCAGAATCCCCCTACCGCGCAAAAGCCCAGGCCAACAATGGTGGGCGAGGGGGGACTTGAACCCCCACGTCCTTGCGGACACAGGAACCTGAATCCTCCGCGTCTGCCAAATTCCGCCACTCGCCCGAGTGGTCTACACAGGTACATGAACGAAGCTTCCGGCTGGCCCCCCCGAGGTAAAGTGAACCGAGGCCCTGGCCTGGGCCTTCTCGTCACGGTGTCGCCTGGGCCCCTGGCAGCAGGCAGGTCCCGAAGTAAGGGTACTATGCGGCCGACAATGGGGTTACAGAGCTTCGAGCGCCGACTCGAGCGACTTGTCGAGGGGGCTTTCGCCAGGCGTTTCGCAGTGGGCTGCAACCAGTGGAGATAGGCCGGCGCCTCACCCGGGAAATGGACCTGCGCCGTACGGTCGCGCCCAAAGGGGTTTTGACGCCCAACAGCTTCCAGTCCTGCTGTCGCCGGCCGACCGCTACCGCTTCGAGCCAATCGAAGACGAGCTGGTAAAAGAGCTGGTCGGGCGTGGCCAAGGACCACGCCAAGACCGAGAACTACGTCGTTCCTCGGGCCCGTGACGGTCACGATCGGGACCGACGACACGCTGCGCCACGGGACGTTGCTGGTGGCCGGCGAGATGCTGCCCAGCCAGGGGACGGCCACTCTGGTCCTGCCCGACGGCCGTCGCGTGGTCCTCGACCAGGACACGGTCACCCTGGGACGCCTGCCCGAGTGCGAGCTCGTGCTGGCCGACGCCAACGTCAGCCGCCGCCACGCCGAGGTGCGGCAGGGGACCGACGGCGCCTGGGTACGTCGCGTGACCTCGGTAGCACCAACGGGACCAAGGTCAACGGCGTAGGATCAACGGCAGCCAGCAGCTCCACGACGGCGACGAGATCACGGTTGGCTCCACCACGTCCGTTTCGAGGCTAGCGAGGCGGACCTCGGCCGTGGCCGACCCGGCCCTCCGTTTCCTCGAGTACGTGTTCCTGGCGCTGCTCTATCTCTTCTTTTTCCGGGTGCTGCGCGCCGTCTGGGTCGAGTTGCGCGAGCCGCGCCTGGTGCCGGCCGTACCCAACCCACCCCGCCGTCGCCCCGGTCTCCACCGACGGTACCCACCAGCGCCGCGGCGGGCCTCACCGGCTCGTCGTGATCAGCGGGGACCTGGCCGACGGGCAAGTGTTCGATTTGGCGGACGAGCTGACGATAGGACGGTCTCCGGGCTGTGGCGTCTCGTTGCCTTCAGACGGCTTTGTCTCCCAGGTCCACGCACGGCTCTTCCGTAGAGGGGGCGAGTACTGGGTCGAGGACCTGGGTTCCACCAACGGGACACTGATGAACGGGCGCAAGTTGGCCGGGGCCGCCCCGCTGCGAAAAGGCGACCGAGTGCAGGCGGGCCGCACAGTCCTGGAACTCCAGAAATGACCAGGCTCGTCGTCGGCTCCGCCACCGACGTAGGCCTGGTCCGTTCCAACAACCAGGACCAGTTGCTGGTCACACCCGGCCTGTACGCCGTCGCCGACGGCATGGGCGGCCACGCCGCCGGCGAGGTGGCGTCGCTCACCGCCATCCGTGCCCTGGACGCCGCCTTCGAAGCCAGCGACGAGCACACCGCCGGTTCGCTGGAAAGCGCGGCCAAAGCCGCCAACAGCGCCGTCTGGGAACAAGCGATGACCAACCGCAGCATGCTTGGGATGGGCACCACCCTGGTCGCCCTGGCGGTGGTCGACAACGAGGACGGCACCAGCGGCCTGGCGGTCGCCCACATCGGCGACTCGCGCGTCTATCTCTACCGCGACGGCGCACTGGCTCAGCTCACGGTGGACCACAGCCTGGTCCAGGAGCTGGTAGACGAGGGTCAGATCAGCGAGGCCCAGGCGGCTGTGCACCCCCAGCGCCACGTCCTTACCCGGGCGCTCGGTGTCGAGCCGTCAGTGGATGTCGACGTCATCCACGTCGCCCCCAAAAACGACGACAGGTACCTGCTGTGCAGCGACGGTTTGCCCCGGGAAGCGTCCGACGACGAGATCGCCGACGTCCTGGCCCGTTTCGCAGATCCCAGCGAAGCAGCCAGGGAACTCGTGGCGCTCGCCAATTCCCGCGGCGGGAGCGACAACGTCACCGTGGTAGTGGTCGACGTCCTGGCCAACGAGAACAGCCCCGACACCCTCATCATCGTCCCGGGGCCGGCCAGTTCGAGCGCTACGCCCGGTACCGATACAAGGCCCGTCGGGCAACTGGCAGATGGAGCAGATGGGGACGGGAGCGGCCCCGATGCGACACCACCCGAGGGAGCGCGGGCCGAGCGAGCCCGGGCCGACGGCATGCAAGGCCCCGCGGCCACGAAGGAGGTCCTGCCGAAGAGGTTCACTTTTCGGGTGGTGGGTTTCGTCGTGGCGCTCTGTGTAGTGGTCGGCGGCGGCGTCGCCTGTGTCGCCTGGTACGCACGGTCGTCGTACTTCGTAAGCCTCAAGGCCGGCCACATAGCAATATTCCGCGGCCGCCCCGGCGGGGTCTTGTGGTTCCAGCCCACACTGTCCGATCTCACGACCTACTCGGCCTCTGCCGTCCTGCCGTACAACCTGCAGTCGCTCAGGTCGGGGCAACTGGAGGCCTCGCTGGGCGACGCCCACCAGTACGTGCAAAACCTCGTGGCCGCCAAACGGGAGGCCGAGATGGCCGACCAGCCCCCGCCAAGAGGGGGGCCGCCGTCTACCCCTGTTACGTCCAGGTCTGGCACGACCACCCCTGCAACAGGCACAAGGGGACGCCGTCCAGCCCGGACCGTAACGACGACCAGGCCTCACGCAGGCGGGAAGACGTCGGCCACGTCGCCGACGACCAGCAAGGCGCACACGGTCACACCCACCACCACGCCTACCACCCGCAAAGCCCCGACGAGCACGCCCACGACGAGCAGGCCCGCCACCAGCAGGCCCAGCACGAGCAGGCCCACCACGAGCACGCCGCCAAGAGCAGGCCAGACCGTGCCCCGTAAAACGCCGGCGTCGAGCCCGCCCGTCACCACCGCTCACACGTCATCGACAAGCCGTGCGGTGGTTACGACGCACACGACCGCTGTCGCCCAGACGTCGCCCGCCCAGACGTCGCACCCGGGCCACACCTCGCCTGCTGGCCACACGTCGGCGTCCGGCCACGCCGCCCCGACCACCGCCGTCACGTCACCCGCAACTACACACGTGGCCACCAGCGCCAACACGTCTGCCCGTCGCTCGGCCACCACCGCCACGACCGGTAAGAGACCGGCACCGCACACAACGGCGAGAACGAGCGCCGGTCCGTGACCGCAGTTTCGTGGCAACGTCCCGCTCGTCGTCGCAGCGAGCTGGGCATGATCGTCCTTGTCGTGGTGCTGACGGGAGGCCTCTATACCCTCTCCAGCCTCGGGTCGGCGGGCTCACTGCCGACGAACATCATCCCCTTCCTCGGCCTCGTCTTCGCCCTTATCCTCGTCGCTCACCTGAGCCTGCGCCGGCTGGCGCCGCAGGCAGATCCGGTGCTGCTGCCACTGGCTGCGCTCCTGAACGGTTTTGGTTATGTGTTCATCGCCGGGCTCAACAGCGCCGAGGCATCCGCCCAGGCCACATGGACAGCGGTCGCCATAGTCGCCTTCGTCGCTACCCTCGCCCTCTTCCCCGCGCCGTCAACCTTGAGCGCTACCGGTACCTGGCCGCTCTGGTGGGGGTTGGCCTTCTAGTGCTCCCCCTGGTACCTCATATTGGCGAAGACGTAAACGGGGCGCGGCTCTGGGTCCACGTCGGGCCGCTGAACTTCCAGCCAGAGGAGTTCGCCAAGCTGGCGCTGGCGGTCTTCTTCGCCTCCGTGCTGGCCGAGCGCGCCGACCTGCTGGCCACGGGAACTCGACGCATCGGCCGCTGGCTCGTGCTCGACCCCAAGTACCTGGCCCCGTTGCTGGGCGCCTGGTGTGTGTCGTTGCTCATCCTGCTGGCCGAAAACGACCTGGGGTCATCGTTCCTGTTCTTCGCCCTCTTTGTCGGCCTGCTCTGGGTGGCCACCGGCAGATGGGCCTACCTGGTACTGGGCGCCGGTTTGTTTGGCGGAGGGGCCGTGTTCGCCCTTGACTTCGTCCACCACGCCCAAACTCGAGTGCAGGCATGGTTGGACCCCTGGTCACACTTTGCTACTTCGGGCTACCAGATAATCGAAGGTTGGTTTGCATTAGCGGCGGGCGGCCTGTCGGGCGTCGGGCCGGGGCAAGGCAACCCCGGTGTCATCCCGGAAGCCTCTACGGACTTCATTTTCGCTGCCATCGGTGAGGAAATAGGCCTTATCGGAGTCAGCGCGTTGTTGATCGCGTACTTGCTGATGGTCGGGTCCGGGCTGAGGATCGCCGTCCGCTCCCAGAGGTCGTTCAGCAAGCTCTTGGCTACCGGATTTTCGCTGCTCCTCGCCGTCCAGGTATTCGTAGTCGTCGGCGGCATTACCAGGATCATACCGATCACCGGCATCACCCTTCCCTTTGTGTCATATGGCGGCTCCTCTCTTGTTTCGAATTACATCCTTTTGGCAATTCTGCTGCGAATTTCCGACGACAACGCGATAGAGCAGGCGGTGGCCGAAGAGGCATTGTCAGAGGCCGTTTTACAGCCCGTTGTACCTGCGGCGGCATGGCCCGTTGCCCCCACCGGGGTCGTGAGCCAATGAACGACACCAATCGCCGTATCCGCATGGTCGGGGTCGGGGCCGTGTCCCTTGTTGTGGTCCTTTTCGCCATGCTCAACTACCTACAGATCTTCCACGCAAACGCCCTTGACAACAACCCGCATAACACACGAGGTATCATCTCCGAGTACGAACAGCCTCGTGGTGCAATCCTCTCGGCAGACGGTGTGACGCTTGCTCAGTCGGTGCCTAGTAAGGACGAGTACAAATACCAACGGGTATACCCAAAGGGGGCGCTGTTCGGGCAGATAACGGGCTACTTTTCTCTTACCTACGGCACGGATGGGCTCGAGAGCGAGTACAACTCAGCTTTGACACAATCCAATACACCTATAACGCTGCCGGCAAACCTGGAGCAAGTGAAGAAGTTCTTTACCAGCCAGCCTTCACCGGACAACTTGCAAATAACCGTGCTTTCCCGCCTCCAGCAGGTCGCCGAGACAGAGCTGGCCGGCCGGGACGGTGCCGTCGTGGCCCTTAACCCGAAGACCGGCGCCATCCTGGCCATGTACTCCAACCCCAGTTACGACCCCAACCCTCTCTCCAGCCACAACCCGGCTGTCGAGGAGGACGCATGGGAGGCACTGCAAACAGACCCCGGCGACCCGTTGCTGGCCGCCGCTTACCGGCAACGCTTCTTCCCTGGCTCGACGTTCAAGATCGTGACCGCCGCGGCCGTGTTCGACAACAAACCGGCCGCCGCCAAGGCCGTCCTGCCAACCGTGTCCGGCTTTGTGCTCCCGGGTACGGACGGGCAGGTGCTCCATAACTTCGGCGGCGAGGCCTGTGGCGGTGCGCTGCTGGAGCTGTTCACGGTCTCCTGTGACACGGGGTTTGCTCAGCTCGGCCTCGCCGTCGGGCCAGATGCGCTGGCCGACGAGGCCACCGATTTCGGATGGGACGCCACGCCTCCGCTCGACCTGCCCGGCGTAGCACAGTCGTACTTCCCGCCGGCGTCCTCGTTCGACAACAACCTGGCCGCCCTGGCCAAGTCCGCCATCGGCCAGGAGAGCGTCCAGGCCACACCGCTCACCATCGCCCTCGATGCCGCCGCCGTTGCCGATGGGGGTGTCATCATGACGCCCCACCTGATGGACCGGGTGACGGACGCGCAGGGCCAGACAGTGGACACCTACAGGCCCAAGCCCTGGCTCCGGGCCACGTCCGCCAAGACGGCCAAAGAGGTCACGAACCTGATGCTGTCGGTCGTGAACAGCCCCAACGGCACCGGTGGCGCCGCTCGAGATCCCGGGCATACAGGTGGCAGGCAAAACCGGGACCGCACAGACCGGCGGGCCGACAATCGAGACCTGGTTCAGCGCTTTCGCCCCCGTGCCGAATCCCCAGATCGCCGTCGCCGTCCTGGTCGAGAACCAGCCGAGCGCCGACGAGTTCCAGGGAGGCACCATCGCTGCCCCCATCGCCAGGGCCGTAATGCAGGCCTATCTCCAGCCGCCAGGGACAGCGCCATGAGCTGCTTTATGAGCCGATGGCGCCAGCAACCACCCCACCTACCAGCCCTAGGCTATGGCCGACATGGCATCACCTGAAGTCTTTAGCGAGCGTTACGAGCTCGTGCGCCACATCGCGCGCGGTGGTATGGCGCAGGTTTACCTCGCTCAAGACTTGTCCTGTCGCGGCCGGTGGCGATCAAGGTCCTGTTCCCGGAACTGTCCTCCGACCCGGCCTTCGTCGAGCGGTTCCGGCGGGAGGCACAGGCGGCGGCCAACCTGTCGCACGCCAACATCGTGTCGATCTACGACTGGGGCCAGGGCGAGCACACGTACTTCATCGTCATGGAGTACATCGATGGGCAGACCCTCTCCTCCTTGATCCGCCAGGGCGCCCTGGCCACGACGACGGCCGCCTCGATTGGCGCCGACGTCGCCAGCGCGCTGCACTTTGCCCACCGCCGGGGCGTTATCCACCGCGACGTCAAACCAGGCAACGTCCTGATCGACCATAACGGCCAGGTCAAGGTGGCCGACTTCGGCATCGCCAGAGCGGTCAGCCAGGCGAGTGAAGGCCTGACCCAAACGGGCGCCGTCATGGGCACGGCGACCTACTTTTCGCCCGAGCAAGCGCAAGGACAGCCCGTCGACGCCAGGAGCGACGTCTACTCGCTAGGGGTCGTGCTGTACGAGATGGTCGCCGGCCGGCCCCCTTTCTCGGGGGACAGCCCGGTCGCCATCGCCTACAAGCACGTCAGGGAGTACCCGGCCCTACCGTCGAGCGTTAAGGCTTCGGTCCCGCCCGATTTCGACGCCATCGTCATGACCGCCATGGCGAAGGACCCCGACGACCGCTACCAGAGCGCGGCGGAGCTGCGTGACGACCTGGTCCGCTTCCACCAGGGAAGGCCGGTAGCAGCGCAACCCCCGGTGGCGGGACCAGCTTCGACGCGGGCCGGTGCTGTCCCGCCCACTCCCTACTACCCTCCGTACGACCCGACCTACGTCCAGCAAGAGACGAGGGCGGTGGACCAGCCCGAGCCGGCCTACGCCGCTGCTGTGGCCGAACCGCCCCGGGAACGCTCCCGGTCTGGGTGGTGGGCCGCCCTTTTCATGACCTTGCTGGCCGTTTTGGGCGCTCTCGTCTTCTTCATCGGCCGCAACGCCGGCTGGTGGGGCCCGCCGGCGAACATCAAAGTGCCCTACCTCAGGGGTGACACGCTGGCCCAGGCGCAGGGATACCTCAAAACAGCAGGCTTCAAGAAGGTGGCCTCCCAGGACGGGCCGAGCAGCCTGGTGCCGTCCGGCCAGGTGATCGGCAGCTCCCCCGCCGCCGGGGCGCTGGTACCCCCGAGCAACACCGTCACGCTCAACATGAGCGCCGGCCCGCCCCTGGTAGCCGTCCCGACGGGTCTCGTGCACCTTTCCTGCGGTAACGCCGCTACGACTTTGAACGCGAAGGACTTCAAGGTCAAGAACATCCCGGAAAACAGCAGCACGCTCGAGTCGGGCATCGTCATTTCGACCGACCCCGCGGGCGGTCACAAGTACCAGCAAGGTGACACCGTCAAGGTGTACTGCTCCACTGGCCCGGCTACGACGGTGGTCCCCAATCTCCAGGGCCTGGACGCGGCCGAAGCCGGCGCCACGCTGCAAGCCCATCACCTGGAGGTAGGCAACGAGGTGACCGTGGCCAGCGCCACGGTGAAGCAGGGCCTGGTGGCTTACACCTCTCCTACCGGGGGCAACCCAGAGCCGTGGGGCACAGTCGTTACCCTCTACATTTCAGGGGGGCAGGAGATGGCGACCGTGCCGACCGACCTGGTCGGGGAGACAAAGGAACAAGCGCAAAGGGAGCTGACAGCGGTACAGCTGCTCACAGCGGTGCACTTCCAGCCCGTGACCAACCCGTCGGAGGACGGTTATGTCATCGGGACCAACCCGAAGCCGGGCGTTTCGATCAAGCAAAACTCCACCGTGACCCTGTACGTAGGCGAGTACACGGGCGCCGACGACGACCACGACATTGCCTACCACTACGACGTCGACCCCCGCGACCACAACGACGGCGGCAACCACGACGACCAAAGGCAATGCAGGCACCACGACGTCTACATCGACGGCGGCAACTACCACGTCCGCCGCCACCACGACGACCGCAGCATCGACCACTACGGTCCCGACGACCACCTCCACGACAGCGCCCGTGGCCGCCTCGACCACGCTGCCGGCGGTGACCACTTCCGTCCCTGTGCCGACCACCGCCTCACCGGGTAACAGCGGCCAGGCCCCGGGTCACAACAAGGGGGGCCAAAACGGGCAGTGAAGCGGAAAACGGCGACCGCGGCGACCGGGTGACCGGCGGTTAGCGTTCGCTGGGTGCGGCTGTCGTCGCCAGAGGGCCGGGCGGGACATCCACCACGGCATCGGTGAGCCCGCAGGAAGCCAGCCAGTTGGCCAGCAGTCGGTGCCCTCCACCGGTCAAGACGGACTCGGGATGAAACTGGGCCCCGTCGACCGGCAGGCTCCTGTGCCTGACGCCCATGATGGTGCCGTCCTCGGCCCATGCGCTGATTTCGAGGTCGTCGCCAAGGGTGGCCCGTTCTACAACGAGTGAGTGGTAGCGGGTAGCGGTGAAAGGTTGGGACAGGCCGGCGAAAATGCCGCGGCCATCGTGGGAAACTTCCGAAGTCTTCCCGTGGAGCAGTTGAGGGGCGCGCACCACATCGGCCCCGAACGCATAGCCAATGCACTGGTGGCCCAGGCAAACCCCGAGCAGAGGCAGGCGCCCGGAAAAGGCTTTGACGAGCGGCACACTGACGCCGGCATCTTCGGGCCGACCCGGGCCCGGTGAGATGACGATGCCGCACACGTCCAGGGCATCGACATCCTCGAGCGCCAGGGCATCGTTGCGCCGGACCACGGGATCGGCCCCCAGCTGGCCCAGGTACTGGACGAGGTTATAGACGAACGAATCGTAGTTATCGACAACTAGCACCCTGGACGGCACCCAAGGAAGGCTACTCCCGGCGCTGAATTCGCCCAGATGTTATTCCCGCCAGGTGATCCCGGCGCCGTTCACGTATCCTCTTATATATGCCCCGACGCACCAAAGAGGCCCCGGGGCGGGTGACCCCCAAAGCGGACGCCCGCCGGCAAGGCGCGGACATGTCTACCGTGAGCGGCCGCTACACAGCTCCCCTGCCCGTCGAGTACCGCCACAGCTCGTGGTGGGTCCCCGCCTTCATGCTCGCGTTTTTCGGCTGCGGCATCTTGATGATCGTTCTCAACTACATCAGCCTCTTGCCCGGTGCTCCGTCCAACTGGTACCTGCTCGGAGGCCTCGGCCTCATTGTGTGCGGGTTCGCTATATCGACCCAGTACCGTTAGCCCGATACCGTTAGCCCAGTACCGTTAGCCCAGTACCGTTAGCCCTAAAACGACTGGGCCGACCGCGTCCACGCCCCCATCAGCTCGGTCCCTCTTAGCGCGATCCTTTTAGCCCGTCCCTAGCTCGCACGCGGAGGGCGCCAGTCGTAGGCACTCCGGGCGTCCTGTTTGGCGCCGCGTCAGAGGTCCCGGGCTCCAGCCCTCGTGGCGATGTCGTGCACCGCAGGGACGGACGAGAGCAAAGCGTCCAGCGTGGGTGCGTCCCACGGCTGGTTGGGGCTCAGGATCACGTGGTCGATCCCTATTGCGGCCAGGTCGCGCAGGTGCTCGAGGAGGAGCTTCAGGCCCGATCGCCGGTCCTCGCCGAGATCCAGGATGGTGGCGGTCGTTTTTTCGATCTCGGCGTAGTCGCGCCCTGCCCGCTCACAGTGCTCCCGCAGGACTTCCAGCTTGTGCTTGAGGTCGCCCTCGTACGGCGTGCCGGCAAGGTCGAACAGGTTGCACATATCGGCGTAGCGGGCCACCAGGCGCAAGGTCTTCTGCTCGCCGCTCCCCCCTACCATGATCGGCGGGTGCGGGACCTGGAGGGCGTTCGGCGAGTTGAGTGGTCTCGCCATCCGGTAGTGCTTGCCCTCGAAGGGACGCTCGTCCTGTCTCCACATCTGGTGGGCGATCTGCAATACCTCTTCCAGGCGCTCGAAGCGCTCCGCAAGCGACGGGAACGGGATGCCGAGCCCTGCGCTCTCCCACCCGCGGGCGGCTGCCTCTTGCGGGGTGGCGTTCCAGGGTGCCCCGGCGCCCACCCCGAGCACCATGCGGCCTCCGCTCAACACGTCGAGGGTCGTCACGGTCTTGATAAGGACGCCGGGGTGACGGTAGGCGACCGAGGTTACGGTGGTGCCGAGCTGGATCCGACGGGTACATCCAGCTATGAACGCCAATGTGGCGTACGCCTCGAGCATGGGGGCCTCGGGCGGCTGGCCGCTCAGCCGGATCTGAAAGAAATGGTCCATGGTCCACAAACCGTCAACCCCGGCCTCATCGGCCGCCTGGGCGATGCGGGTCACGTGCGGCCCGATCTCCTCCGCAGGGCCGGGCCAAGAGAAATTGGTTACCGAGATCCCAAGTTTCATCGTCCCTCCATCGTTAGCCGGACAACGTATATCCTAACCTTAGCCGGGTAACTTTAGCCGCGCAATGACCTTGTCCGGACGCTGGCCCTAACGGGACGTACGCTATGCCTGCCGTGGCTTACCAACCGGGGGATGACTTCCAATCGGTCTTCTGGGAGACCAAACACGCACTGGCGCTGGCCTCGATGGTCGCGTTTGCTCAGCATGGTGTCCACGAAGGTCAGCAGTACATCCTCCGCTGCCTGTGGGACGAAGACGGCCTGACCCCTGGCGAGGTGGCGAAAAGGCTTGGCCTCGCTACGCCGACCGTGACCAGGGCCACGGCACGGATGGAAGCAACCGGGTTGCTCCGCCGTGAGCCCCACCCCAAAGACCGGCGGCTGGTCAGGCTGGTCCTCACAGATAAGGGCCTCGGACTGAGGGACGTAGTCGGGCAGGAGATGGACCGGTTGAACGAGCGCGCCCTCGCCGATTTCTCGCCTTCAGCCCGGGCCGCGCTCGTGCGCGCTCTCAAAAGGGTCCAGCGCAACCTGACGGAGACGCAATCGGCTGGGTAAGCCGACGGCAGACGCCTGCTTCTGATCCATCAGTTCTGGCCCATCCGTTTTGGCCCGCCAGTTTTGGTCCATCGGCTTTGATGCACCGGGACCGGTACTCGCGGGCCGCAGGCCCCGGGGTCCGACCGTCGAAGCCCTATTCGCATTGCCTATTCGCATTGCCTATTCGCATTGCCTATTCGCATTGCCTATTCGCATTGCCTATTCGCATTGCCTATTCGCATTGCCCTCTCGCCTTGCCGTCCCGTGGTCGTCAATGGGGCGGGCCGGTGCTGGCGCCAAAGAGCCTCGCCTGTTGGGCGATACCTTGGAGACCGATGGCGGGATTCTCAAGGTTTCGGGTCGTGGAAGCATTTGGCGGAGCGGTTTTTCGGCGCCTTGTCCCCGGCCGGCCCTCCACCGGCCGACGAGACCTGGGCGCTCGCATCGCTCCTCGATGGAGAGAAGGCTTTATGGGCCCGCATGTCAGGGCCTGACCGTCGGCATGCCGTAGGGGTCGCCCGAGATGCAATTCGTCTACTCAATGATGGCCGATCAATCGACGATGGCCGATCAGTCGAGGATGGCCGTCCACTCGACGAGGGCAGTGGACTTGATGACCCCCCTGTGCCCGGCGAAGACAGTGTGCCGGGCGAAGACGGTGTGCCGGGCGAGGACGGTGTGCCGGGCGATCGGCCTGCACCTGGCGACGGGCCCGCGCCTGAGGACGGCCAACCGCCTCGGGAGGTTGTTGCCGCCGCCCTCCTCCACGATGTCGGGAAGGTCGAGTCAGGTTTCGGGACGTTCCCCCGGGTCTTCATAACCCTCGCCGCCATGGGCGCGGGCCGTCGCCGGCTGCTCAAGTGGGCGGGCTCGCCGCCGGGTACCGGGCGACCGTCGGTCCGGAAGCGCGTTGGCCTTTACCTCGCCCACGACCGGCTGGGCGCTCAGCTACTCGAGAGCGCGGGCAGTCATAGCCTCACCGTTACCTGGGCCAGAGAGCACCACATGGACGCTGACCGCTGGACCGTCGACCCTCAGGTGGCGGCCGCCCTCAAAGCTGCTGACGGCGACTGAGGTCGCCTGTCGTTGTCACCCCGGGCGGGGGGCTGCCGGCCGCATCCACCGGCGAGGTCGTACGAAGAATCCTCGGTGGCGCGGGCTGGAGCAGCCGGGCCCGCGAATTGCTGACCTCGTGCCGGGGTGGGGCTATCAACGGCTTCGAAAGCAAGCGCCGCCCTGTAGGACCGGCGCCTGTGCAGCAGGAACAAAACCACGGCAATGACAGCCACCGCGGCAAGCAGGTAACCGGCGTCGCTGAAGCCGTGCATGACGGATTGCCAGCTGCTGCCCAGGGCATACCCGATCAAGGCCATGGCCGAGTCCCAGATGAGGCTGCCGGCAAAGGTCAGCAGGCCGAAGCGGACCACGGGCACCTCCGCGGCGCCCGCCGGAAGGGCGACGAAATTCCGGACAACCGGCAGCAAACGGCTCCCGAAGACGCCCCAGCGGCTGTGGCGGTGGTACCAACCTTCGGCACGGTCGAGATCTCTGGTGCTGAGCCACAGATAGCGACCGTACCGGTCCACCAGAGACCGCCCGCCGGTGCGCCCGATGATCCATGCGATGTAGGCCCCAACCACTTCGCCGGCGACGCCGGCCGCAATAACGCCGGCCAGGCTCAGCTTCCCCTGAGAGGCGAGCACGCCACCGAACCCCAGGGTGAGCTCGGACGACGTTGGCACGCAACAGGATTGCAGCACGGAGAGCAGAAAGATAGCTATGTACCCTGACGAGGCGACAAGGTTCGTCGGGTTGAGAAGAGCGACCAGCAAGTTCAGCTCCTAGCGATTGTCGGGACATGCGAGGGTGTGACGATGGGTCGCACGCTCCCACGGGGTAGTAAGCGAAGTTTGTGCAATTCTACGAGGGCGCTCTGCCGCCATGGATACTCCAGCATGATGCCCGGTGGCTCAACTCGGGGAAACGTAACCCGATAGGGGCGCGCCTGAGGGGTGGACATCGGCCACGTATTCGTCGCTGCGCAGCTCGACGACGCTAAAACCGGTGACATCGCCGTCCCCATTTACCGCCGTCGGGCCGCGGTCGCCGGCCTGGTAGCCGATCACGATGGCCACATGGGCAGCAATGACGGTTGCTGTGTCGAGCCCGTACACGGCGGCATCACCCGGCTGAGGTACGTAGCCGGAACCAACCGGGTGCCAGGTACCCCGCACCAGGCCCCACTCGTAAAAGCTGGCGGCCGAAGAGTTGAGGTCCCCGGTCTCGTACTCGTAGGTGACGGCGGCTCCGGCCCGTTTCCAGACCCAGGCGGCAAAGTCGGCACACCACTCCTCATCGAGGTTCGAGTTGCCACAGTCGCTCGTTCCAGACGACCAGTACGCGCTGTACTTATTGCAGTAGGTCGTCGATGGGTCTGTCGCGTAGCCGATCTGGCTTTCAGCTATCGACACGATCCGCGCCCGCATGGGCGAGAGGGAAGCGATATTAGGAACGCGGACTGTGGCTCCTTCCGCAGTACGCAGAATGGTGCCGCCGGGCCCCCGGACTTTGTTGGCGATGCCCAACGCGAGCGCTACAAGTACCGCCAAACCGAGCAAGACGAGCGTCACCCGCCGGCGACGAGGTTTGACGGCAAGGACGCCCGGAGGAGGCGCGCCAGCACGAGGCGCGAGGCCAGTTGGAGGCGTGGCACCTGCGGAAGCGCCAGGCCTACCAGCTCGCGGCCCACCAGCCCGAGGCGGGCCAGAGGGCGGCGGTCCAGAGGGGGGCGGGCCAGGCCGAGATGGAGTTACGCTCGCCCGCAACCGAGCGCTGCTTTCGCGACGATCACTGCCCACCGGCCAGGTTAACCCGCAACGAAGCCCGTCGGTGCCGTACTTCAGCCACGAGCTGGGCCCTGCTCATAGCAGTCTCGTAAAGAAGTACGGGACGCCACCGCGACGAAGCCAGCCGGCGCACAGGGTATGGCACACAGAGAATGGTAGGGATAGTGCCTTACAGATACCTGAACTGCGCTCAGGTGAGTTGAAGGGCACGCGCAGTCTTGGTGCAGCCAGTCTTCGTCCAGCCAGCTGTTCAGTACCGGACCGCGGTGCCCCAGCAGGAAGTCGAGCACTGAAGACGCTCCAGCCGTCAGGGGCTGTTCTGGCAAGCTTCGCCAGGTTTGGGCACTCGTCAATGGGCAGCCCGAACCACGCGGGCGCGCTGTTGAGCAGCCGGGAGTGCGCGATCATGGCCCCCGGAGGGTTAGCCGCGGACTGGAGATAGGTGGTACTTCCTCGTAGCGTTTACCGCTACTACGAACGCCGGCTGGCCGGGTCACTCCCGGCTGAGAACCTGCCTCGTCACATTGGCGTCATCCTGGACGGGCACCGTCGTTTTGCCCGCGAGGAGGGCTACGCCGACTATCGGGCGAGCTACCGCGCCGGGATGGCCAAGCTCGAAGAACTGCTGGGGTGGTGCGCCGAGCTAAATATCGGTGCGGTGACGGCGTGGGTGCTGTCAACGGAAAACCTTCGCCGTCCGGCCGAGGAGCTGGAGCCATACTTCGAGGTCCTGACCGAGCTGTTCGGACGGTTTCCGGCTCTATCGGCCCGTTTCGGGTTTTCCCTCGCCGTGAGCGGCAGCCTGGACCTCCTACCGTCACCCTTGGCTCTGGCGGCCAAAGAAGCGGTGGATGAAGCGCCCGGCCTGGGGCCGTTCCACGTGAATATCGCGCTGTGCTACGGGGGACGCCAGGAAATCGTCGACGCCTGTCGGGCGCTTGTCGGGGAGCTTGTCTCCAGGGGGACGACATCGGGAGAGCTGCCAGATGCAATCGACGCTGAGGGCATTTCGAACCACCTCTACGCGGCGGACCTGCCGGATACAGACCTCGTAATCCGTACCAGCGGCGAGGCGCGTGTCTTTCTGGGTTCCTGCTGTGGCAGTCGGCCTACGCAGAGTTCGCGTTTGTCGACCCGTACTGGCCCGCGTTCCGGCGAGTTGATCTTCTTCGGGCTCTGCGCGACTACACGCGTCGAAAGCGCCGGTTCGGCGCATAGACACCATGCGTCGAGAGCGCCGGTTCGGCGCATAGACACCTAATGGGGTCGATCAGCTTGCTCCTTGATTGGGTGATTACCGAGCCGCCAGCAGGTCAGCACCGATAGACCCCAGCGCCTTCGAGCCTTACGCCCAGATCGTGCGCCTGCAGGTGGGTGAGGTTGACCGGGACAACTTGTGGGATGACGTGCCAGATGGAGCACTTAACCATTAGGTCGCTGCTGGTCGCCTCGGGCTCGTGCTGAGCAAGTGAGCCGGTCGAAAGGAGCGAGCAATTGGGGCAGCTGTTCGTAGGTCATGACTGGGCTGAGGACCACCATGACATCGAGGTGCGCGACGAGCAGGGGCGGCGCCTAGGACGTGCGCGCCTGGCCGAAGGGGTTGAGGGAGTGGCCCGGTCCCACGCTCTGGTTGCAAGCTACGCCGAGGAGCCAGGCGATGTAGTCATAGCCACCGAGACCGATCGGGGCTTATTTGTTGGTTCATTGGTGGCGGCCGGTTACGAGGTCTACGCCGTCAACCCGATGTCGGTGGCCCGCTACCGGGAACGCCACGTCACTTCGGGGGCGAAGTCCGACCCCGGGGACGCCGCCGCGCTGGCCGAGCTGGCCCGTACCGACCGGCACCACCATCGGCGCACCGCCGGCGACAGCGAGGTGGCCGAGGCGCTCAAGGTGCTGGCCCGGTCCCATCAGAACCTGGTGTGGCCCGCCACCGCCAGGTCAACCAGGTGCGCTCGACGCTGCGGGAGTACTACCCGGCGGCGCTCGAGCTGGGCGAGCTCTCCGGCCCCCGACGCCCTCGGCGTGCTCGAGGTGGCCCCCACACCTACCCTGGGGCGGGCGCTGTCGCGCAAACGTATCGCGGCGGCCATCACCCGCGCCGGGCGAAAGCGGCGGGCCGAGGAACGGGCGGCGGAAACCCAGGCCATTTTGCGCCAGGAACAACTCGCTGCCCCCAGTGCCCTGAGCGAGGCCATGGGTGCCTCCGTGGCCGCAATGGTGGCCGTGGTCAAAGAGACTCAATACCCAGGTGGCGCGATTAGAAGAGCAACTGGCAGCGGGTTTTGACCAGCACCCGGACGCCAAGGTCGTCCGCTCCCTGCCAGGACTGGGGACGGTCCTGGGCGCCCGGGTGCTCGGCGAGTTCGGGGACGACCCGGACCGCTACGCCGATGCTAAAGCACGCAAGAACTACGCGGGCACATCACCTATCACCAAGGCATCGGGCAAGCCCAAGGTCGTCTTGGCCCGTTACGCCCGCAACAAGAGCCTGTCTGACGCCTGTTACCTGTGGGCGTTCGCAGCCATCACCGCCAGCCCGGGCGCCCGGGATTTCTACCGCGCCCGCCGGGCCGGTGGCGACACGCACAACCGCGCTTTACGGGCCTTGTCAAACCGGCTCGTCGGCATCCTCCACGGTTGCCTTCGGCACCGCTCCGTGTACGACGAAGACATCGCCTGGGGCCATCGCCAACAAAAAGTTGCTTGACAAGTTAGGCCCGTGCGATGCCTCTTAGTGCGTAGCGGCGACGGCGCAAATGTTTCACGTGGCACTCTTTGGCTGAGAAGTCGGAAGAGTTTGCCACCCCGCTGCGCCGGCTCTTCGGTTGTTCTCAGTCGACCCGGAGCGCGCTCGAAGATAACCATCGAAAGCGACGGCCTACCCATGGGCCGAGAGCGGCCTTGGAATCTAGGTCTTCCGATCTTGTGACCAAGCGCCCTCGGCTACACGGCGCTCATCCTGGCTTGGGCGAGAGTTTCGTTCTCCGTGCGCTCTGGAGGCTCCGACCACAGCGGCGAAGTTCGAAGGGGGCGGGGACCGGGCCGGGACGTGGGCTTGCAGCGCTTCACTGACCTTGCTCGGGTTCACGAGCGCAGTGAGACTCACGACAGCACAACCGCCGGTCTGCCGGTCCACACAGGACGCCTAAATCACGTAAGCCAGCCCTGGTCCGGAATGCGGGCGCGAAAGCCTGTCAGGTCCCGCCTGCTCAATTACCGGCAAGTTACAGCTATGTGACACTCCCCAGCGTCGTCCACAACTGTGAATTGTCAGAGCCTCTCGAGCACGCACGCCGTACCGACACCACCATCTCCGGCACAGGACACCAGCGCCCGGCGCGCCTCGTTTTCGGCCAGCCCGGCCACCGCACTAACGAACAGTGCGGCCCCTACCGCACCGAGCGGCGCAGTTGTAGCCAGTGCCCCGCCGTCCCGGTTGACGTTCCCGGGGCTGACGCCCGTGCTGGCCACCCAGGCCAGTACGGCCGCAGCGCTGCTCTCGTACACTTCCCACCGGTCAATATCTTGGACAGCGAGCCCCGCCCGGCTCAGCGCCAGGCGGGTAGCCGGGATCATCGCCGTCGGCCAGACGGCGGGATCCGTAGCGGTGACGGCGAAAGACACGACGCGCACTCGCGGCTTCAAGCCAAGGGCCCTCGCCCGTTGCGGGCTGGCAAGCAATACGGCAGCCACACCGTCCCCCTCCGCCGCGATGTTGGCCGCGGTGACCAGCCCGCCGTCCACGTAAGCCGGAGGGAATGCACGCACCTGAGCTGGCCGCGGACGGTGCCCCAACGCTTCATCCCTCTTCAAGGGCACGTGGTCGAGACCGGCCAGGGGCAAGAAGTACGCCGGCGGTCTTTTCTGTGCCCGCGCCGCTCGTTCGTGACTGGCAAGTGCCCAGGAATCGAGCTCGGCCCGGCTGAGCGACCAACGACTGGCCACCTCTTCAGCGGCTAGGCCCGGAGGCAGCAGACCCCCTCCGTCCTTGTAGCGCTCCCGCAGACGCTGGCCATAAGGTTTCCCCACTTCGGGCAGGGCCACACTGGCGCCCAGCGGGACCGCCGTCATGACCTCTATACCGCCCGCGACAACCAATCCCTGTGCACCGGACATAACAGCCTGGGCGGCCCAGTGGACCGCCTGCGCCGATGAAGCCGCCTGGCGGTCTACCGTCACCCCCGGGACATGCTCGGGCCAACCCGCCGCCAGCACCGCTCGGCGGGCAATGTTCCAGGCCTGGGCGCCGACAGAGCTGGTACAGCCGAGGATGACGTCATCGACGGCCTGCCCATCGATCCCGTTCCGGGCCACCAGTCGGGACAGGACTTCAGCCGCCAAGTCAACGGGGTGCCAGGTCGACAGAGCGCCCCCTCTGCGGCCGAACGGCGTCCTGACTGCGTCTACAACTAACGCTTCTCCAGGAGCTTCGGGCTGGACGCCAACCTCAGACGGCTGAGTTGCCGTCGCTGGCAGGCCTCGCCTCTGGGCGCGACGTGACGGCGGGGCCCGGCACCCACGATGACCACGAGCCGTCAGCGTAGACGGTGGCCCGCCGGCGACGGAGCCTGCTGAGTACCGGCGTTGACGAACAGCGGTGGCGGGAGCGACAGGAACGAGCGAGTTCTTAGCACCTTTCCAGGAGCTATTCGATGCTCGGGTGCACAGTACGGGAACGCCGGAGCAAGGATTGGCCGCCGCGGACGACGCCGTCGGCAGCTCAAAGGATGGAGACGACGGCAACCAGGTTGAAGAGGCAGTGGGCGACCATCCCGGCCCCGAGACGGCCGGTTAGCTTCGCCGTGTACCCGAGGACGACTCCCACGAAGAACATGGCCAGCACGACCGATATGTTCCCGAGCGTCGAGCCGGCTTCACCCGTGTGGGCCAGGCCGAAGAAGACCGCCTGCAGCCAAACGGCCCCGTGAGGGCCGAACCGGGCCTGTAGCGCGGTGCGCAGGAAACCCCGGAAGAAGAGCTCTTCGAAAAATGGTGCGCCCAGGGCGACGATCAGCGAGATCAGGACGATGCCTACGTCGTGGCCCTTCTGCTGGGTGAGAATCTGGTCGTTGGTGCCGGCGAACTGGGTACCGGAGAACACGGCCAAGACGATGCCGGATACGGCAAGAGCAGCTGCCCAGGCGCAGATACCCCAAAGCCCGTCGATCGCCTTGATCCCGAGCCCGAAATCGCGGGGAAGGCTGCCGGTGCCGTAGCGGCGAGAGACGAGCAGAACGGTCAAGAACATGGCGGCCCACAACCCCGCCTCGCCCAGGAGGTCAGACGTCGCGCTGGTCGAGCTGCCCGTGATCGCTTCGCCAATGGCGGCGCCGATACCGCCGACGACGATTCCCACCAGGAACCCCACGCCGGCCCACCAGGCGGCGCGGGCGGGTATCAGCCTCTCCGGGCCAGAGCTACCCGATGGCCTCCCCGCAGGCAGGGCATAGTCCGGTCGGCCGTTGAGGAGGCCCGGACTGGCAGGAGTGGCTGACTGTGCAAAAGGTCGAGGCGGGGGCCAGGGCATCGTGGTGGTCGGGCCATCGTGGTCGCGCCGACCGTTGGCGCCGTTGAGCGCGCCGGGGCCCGTCGCCTGCGGGGCCTGTTCAGGGGGCGAGGGCCAGGGCATGGCAGCCCACGGGCCGGGACCGCGGTCGTCACCCCCGGGAGGCGGCTCTCCCCAGGAGCCCCAACTTCCCGGACCGGGAGGCTTCTGTGCGACCATTAGTACGAAAGTACTGCGTTTTCGCCGCGAAAGGCCGCCGCGGAGCAGGCTACGCCGGCTGACCTGCTGTCGCGAGGCCGTCTCGGTCACCTACGCTGTGCGAGAAGGCCGTAGGCTGTCTGGTCGACGCAAGGACTTCGACCATTCCCAGCGAAGTGAGCGAACTGTGCCCGCTCCTGATAGGAACGGTGACAGCGGCGCCCGGTACTTGCGGCAAACATTTTCACCCTAGGAGGCATCAGTGAAGCGACCTTTCCAACCTCACAACCGTCGCCGTGCGAAGGTCCACGGGTTCCGCCACCGTATGGCCACCAGATCAGGGAGGGCAGTGCTGAAGGCGCGCCGCCTGAAGGGCCGGCACCGCCTGGCAGTTTGAGGTGGGCGGTGAGACGGCCTGCCTTCGAGGCGCTCCGCCACGCCAGAGCGGCTCGGTCAGGACCTCTTACTGTGTCCTGGGTCCCCGGCCCGTCAGAGCAGCCTCCGGCTCTGGCTTTCGCCATCGGCAAGAAGGTAGGCAATGCCGTCCAACGAAACCGTTTGCGCCGTCGATTGCGCGAAGCAGCCCGGCACCTCGGGGTACCACCAGGCAGCTATCTCGTTCGGGCCAGACCAGACGTCGCCGTACTCACGTTCCAGGAGCTGTCGGCCAACCTGTCGCGAGCGGTCGCATCTGTGACTGGCCCGACGAGGGCACCGGTACAAAAAGACCTGGTACAAAAAGGGCTGGCGCAAAAAGAACGGGCGCAAAAAGAGCTAGTCTCGCCTTCAGACCGGCCCATATTGGAGGGCCCGTGACTCTGGCAACCGCTCCTGGTGCAACTCACTCGGCGGCGACAAAAACTCTGAGGGCTCTGGTCCTCGCTTATCGGGCGGCCACCATAAACCGGAGCCCGGCCTGCCGTTTCGTCCCTTCTTGCTCTGAGTTCGCCCTGGAGGCACTGGAACGCCACGGGGCTCGCCGGGGCGTCCCCCTTATCTTGCGCCGCCTGGCGAGGTGCCGTCCCGGTGGGCCGTTCGGGCTGGATCCTGTGCCGGACAGCACTGAAGGACGGCAACGCCGATGACCGCTCTAAGCCAGCTCGTCGGTTGGGTCCTCGCCGGCTTCTACGCCTTGATCCCCAACTATGGCGTGGCGATCATCCTGCTCGGTCTCACCTTCATGATCCTCGTCGTACCCCTGACCCTCAAGTCGACCCGCTCCATGCTGGCCATGCAGAAGTTGCAGCCGAAGATGAAGCAACTTCAACAGCAGCACAAAAACGACCGCATGGCGCTCAACCAGGCGCTGACGGAACTGTACAAGCAGGAGGGCGTGAGCCCGTTCGGCAGCTGCATCCCCACCTTGCTACCCCTGCCCCTGTTCTACGTCCTGTACCGGGTCATCATCGGCCTGGGCAACAAGGGACCGTCGGGTTGTAAGGGCGACGCTTGCCACGCCATGCCCCTTTACATCAACCCGGGCACGAGGATGTACAAGGACCTGGTGGCCAGTGCTCCACCTGGTATGGGCGCCGAGATGCATGCTTTCGGCATCAACCTCACCACCAGTGCCTGGACGGCGCTGACGAAGGGGCTGGGCTTCGCGGAGGTCTTCGGCAGCCTGCTGTTGCTGCTGATCATGATCGGGGCCAACTACTACCAGCAGGTCCAGATCACCAACCTCAACCCCATGGTCCGGCAGAACCAGCAGATGAACTCGCAGATGCAGCTGATGAGGTTCTTCCCCATCGTCTTCGGGCTGATCTGCATCCGGTTGCCATCCGGGCTCGTCCTTTACTACGCAGTATCGGCCTTGTTCCGGGTGGGCCAGCAGTTGTGCATGTACCGGTACGACCCAAAGGTAAAAGCTCTCGTGGCCCGGGACGACCGCGACATCGAAGTCCTGGAGGCCAAGTTCGACGAAGCTGACGGCCCGCCGAAGTCACGAACGTCCAGACCGCCCTCGCAGAAGCCCCCTCCGCCCCGAGCTCAACAACCAAAGGCCCCTCCCAAAGCGCTGCCTCCCAGCGAGGACATAGCCGGCGATGGCCAGGCCGTACCGGGCGACGGTCAGGCAGCGGACGGTGACGGTAAGACCAATGGGCAAAGGCCCGCTCGCAGCCCCAGCACACAGAGCTCGAGCCAGAGGAACCGCAACCGCAAACGCAAGGGGCGATAGGCAGATGGAGTGGGTCGAAACTACCGGCCGAACGGTTGCCGAAGCCAAGAAGTCCGCTCTCGAACAGCTCGGCGTGGCCGAGAACGACGCCGATTTTCAGGTTGTCTCCGAGCCGAAGTTCGGGCTGTTTGGGCGCTTGAAGGAAGAAGCGCGCGTCCGGGCGAGGGTGCAGCCCCGCTACCCCCGCTCCAAGGGCGAGAGACGAGAGCGCAGGCGCAATCGCGGACCGGCCAATTCGGAGAACAATTCTCAAAACACCTCGGCGCCCGCGGTACCGGGCGCTGATGTCGCCGCCGACGTTGCGGCCCATTCGGCGGAGGGTTTGGCCAGGAACGGGGACGGCGCGTCCAGCGAGATGCCGCGTGGTGGACGTCGCCGCCAGGCCCCCTCCACGACGCCCGGTGCCACACCGGGCTCGGAAGGCGGTAATTTCGGCGATGTGAAATCGGCATCGATCGAAGAACAGGTGCAACTGGCCGAGGAGTTCTTGCAAGGTTTGCTGACCGAAATGGGTTCGGTGGCCACCATCACTGCCCACGACCTCGCTGACGGCGTCGTGGAACTGTCGGTCGACGGCGAGAACCTGGGGACCCTGGAAGGCCCAAGGGAGCAACGTTGCTCGCTTTGCAGGAACTAACGCGGACTGTTCTGCAACACCGCGTCGGCCCGTCTGATTGCCGGCTGGTAGTGGACGTCAACGGTTACCGCAAGCGGAGGCAAGACGCGCTCGCTCGCTTCGCTCAACAGATCGCCGACGAAGTGCGATCGAGTAACACGAAGCGCGCCCTCGAGCCCATGCCCCCGGCCGACCGCAAGGTGGTCCACGACGCCGTGAACGCCGTAGGGGGCGTCTCGACGATCTCCGAGGGCGAAGAGCCATACCGCAGGGTGGTACTGGTCCCGGCCCCTCCCGGTTCGGCCGGCGAGGAAACGTCGAGCGATGGTAGCCAAGGGGAGGCCGAGAGCATCGGCTCCTGACCGCCGCGCCCGCCAGACGGCAGCGGGCGCATAACCGTCGGTGGGCGCACTGGACGGGTCGTCGCGACCTTGCGTGCGGCTAGCTCCCGGGGATACCGGCCGCCTGGTGCCCGTACTCGAGGATGCGCAACGGCTCGGCTTCGTCGGCCCCGGCCCCATCGTCGACCAGGTCGTCCGCAGCCTGGCCTTTGCGACGCTGGCTGGCGGGCCCCCGGACGAGCTAGCCCTCGACCTCGGGAGTGGTGGCGGGCTGCCCGGCCTGGTCCTCGCCCTCTATTGGGAAACAAGCAGATGGTTGCTGATCGACAGCAACCAGCGCAGGGCAACCTGGCTGGAGGGTGCCATTAGAGAGCTTTCGATGGCCGAGCGTGTGGGTGTCGTCTGTCAACGGGCGGAAGAAACTGGTCGCAGCCAGAGACGGGGTCAGGCCCAACTCATAACTGCACGGAGCTTCGGCCCACCCGCCGCCACCGCAGAGTGTGCGGCCCCGTTACTGCGCCAGGGGGGTCGCCTGCTCGTATCCGACCCGCCCGAAGCTCTGGCCGAGCGTTGGCCGGCGCCGGGGCTAGCCAAGCTCGGCCTCGAGCTAGACGCAAGCGAGATCGTCACCACGGCGGTTGGCCCGGTGTCCGTTAGCAGCCTCACCGCAGTCTCGCTCTGCCCCGACCTTTACCCCCGGCGGGTGGGGGTGCCTTTCAAGCGGCTACTATTTTGAACGGGGCACTGACGGGCGACGTTTGGAAAGATCCCTTGCCTCGAGCCCGATTTGCCCGCGGCTCTGGCCCGGAGCCGGCCGGCGGACGGCAACACACCGGGCGACCACCTCACAGGCGCCAGGCACCGTGTCCTCATTTTCGTTTCACGTGTTACCCTACGGTGAAACACCTTCGGGACGACATGTCTCGATTACCAGCCTCCTCGAGGGTTCCGGCCTAAGCTAGGCGCAGCAGGGGAGGAGGGATCCTAGCTGGCCACTGATTTCGACAAGGGCATGCTGGTGGGCTTGTTGATCGGTGAAGGCCACTTCGGCGGCGATGGCCGGCAACCCCACATCACGCTGCGCATGCATGCCCGCCACCAATCCCTTTTCGAGTGGATTGACCAGACGTTCCCAGGCGGAAAGCTTTACGGGCCTTACGACCACGGCGGTCGTAATTACATGCAGTGGATGGGGCGAGGCAGCTACCTGCGCGACGTCCTTGTCCCGCTTCTGGATGAGTACCTCTGTGCGGGGCTAGATGGTCAAACCACCCAACGCTACGACGAGATGAAAGCCCGCTATTACAAGAGGTTGGGCTTACCGGCACCGACAAGCCTCGAGAGCCTCCCCGGCAACAATGAGAGCGCCGGGACGGGAAGGACAACGCAACTGCCAACCTCGGCTAAAGGTCGCGACGGCCTTTCGACCGCCGAGATATTCGATCGCGTGCGGCGGGGGCGACCGGGTTGACTCGCGAGGACCGGCATGACCCTCATCCTCAAGTGATGCTTGCTGTTACCGTTTATGCGAGACAGGATGTGTGACGCGATGTCTAGCGAGGGACAAGAAGGCGATGGGGTCATGGAGTCAGGCCTTGACACGCCCGTTCCAAGGACGGACCACCTGGCGGCAGGAGCGGGGATGTCAACTGAATCCGCCGGTCTCGACCATTTGAAAGACACGGGCGACGAGCTCGAGGCCAGTCACAGCCTCGGCGGCACCATCGAACGGCTGCCGCTTCCCCGCGTTATCGCGATCGCGAACCAAAAAGGTGGGGTCGGTAAAACGACCACAGCCATAAACCTTGGCGCCGCGCTCGCTGAGCTGGGTTACAGGGTGCTCGTCGTGGACCTGGACCCTCAGGGTAACGCCACCACCGGGTTGGGCGTAAACGCACGCAACCTCGACACCTCCATCTATGACGTGATCCTGCACGACGTCCCCATCGAGGACTGCATCGAGCCGACAAACCTGCGGAACTTGTTCCTGGTGCCCGCCACTATCGACCTGGCCGGGGCCGAGATCGAGCTGGTGCCCGCCTTCAGCCGGGAACTTCGCCTGAAGCGGGCGATGGGCAATGTCCTGGACGACTTCGATTTCCTGCTGATCGATTGCCCGCCATCTCTCGGCCTGCTCACCGTTAACGCTCTCGCCGCAGCAAACGAAGTCGCCGTGCCCATCCAGTGCGAGTACTACGCCCTGGAAGGCCTGGGCCAGTTGCTGAGCAACATCGAACGAGTCAGGGCGAACCTGAACCCCGCTCTGAGCGTCACCACGATCATCATGACGATGTACGACGCCAGGACTCGCCTCGCCGAGCAGGTGGTCGACGAGGTACGGCGCCACTTCGGGGAGCGCGTCTGCCGAAGCGTTGTCCCCCGGACGGTCCGCCTCTCTGAAGCTCCCTCTTATGGTCAGCCGATCGTCATTTTCGACCCGACGTCCAGGGGCGCGACGGCGTACCGGGAACTAGCCAAGGAGGTAAGCGGTGGTGCGCCGCAGCGGGTTGGGTAGGGGGCTCGGGGCGCTAATCCCGACGGATAACGTCAGGAACGAGGGCGCGCTGGCCGAGCTGGCCGTCGCTGCGTTGCGACCCAACCCCCGCCAACCGCGCACTCACTTCGACGAGGAGGGCCTGGCCGCGCTAACGGCGTCGGTGCGCGAAATCGGGGTCCTTCAGCCCGTGCTCGTCCGTCAGACCGGCGACAACGAGTACGAGTTGATCGCTGGCGAAAGACGGTGGCGAGCGGCGCGCCGGGCCGGGCTCGGGACTATCCCGGCTATCGTCCGCACGGCGTCCGACGGCGAGAGCCTTCAACAGGCCTTGATCGAGAACCTCAATCGAGAAGGCCTCAACCCCCTCGAGGAGGCGGCGGGGTACCAGCAGCTAATCGAAGACTTCGACCTGACTCATGAGCAGCTCTCGGCCAGGGTCGGCAAGAGCCGGGTCGCCATTACCAACGCGCTACGACTCTTCCAGTTGCCACCATCTGTCCAGCGTCTCGTGGCCGAGGACCGCCTCAGTGCCGGTCACGCCCGGGCGCTCCTCGGCACACCGGACCGCGCCTTTCAAGAGGCGCTGGCGCGGCGGGCGGCCAGCGAGCAACTCTCTGTCCGGGCCGTCGAGGAGGCCGTCCGTGAACGTAACCAGCTCGATGGGCCGCAGGAGCCGTCCCGGTCTCGCAGAGGCTCCGGGGCGCTCAGACCGCCCGGGATCCTGGAACTCGAGGAGCTCCTGGGAGACCACCTGAGCACGAGGGTGCGGGTTGACATGAGGGCCAACCGCGGACGAGTGATCATCGAGTTCGCCACGCTCGAAGACCTGGAGCGCATCTACAAAACGATGACCGAGCCGGGCGAAAGCTGACTGCGTACCTGAGCACGCGCGGCCCCTCTACCTCATCCACAACTGTGAGAAATGCTGTGGATTTTGTGGTTACCCGGCCGAACCCCAACCTCGTCGTTAGGGCTGAGCTCTCATGAGAGGTGCTTGTTGAGCTCCTGCAGAAGCTGTGCCTTACCCTTCGCTCCTACAAACCGGTGCTGCGGGACACCCTCTTTGAACAGGATCAGAGTGGGGACGCTCATCACGTCAAAGCGGCGCACGATCTCCAGGTTGTCGTCGACGTTGACCTTGGCAATCCTCAACCGGCCCTTGTTTTCCTCGGCGATCTGATCGAGGACGGGCTCGATCATCTTGCAGGGGCCACACCATTCCGCCCAGAAGTCCACCAGCACCGGCTCGGCCGCGCTAGCCAGTTCCTCATCAAAGGTCGCATCGGTAAGCGCAACCGTTAGCTCTGACATTTCTTAGAGTCCACCTTTCGTAGCCCAGGGTGTCTGTGTGAAGGGCGCGGGCGTTCAGTACAACCAATATGGGCGATGCCGCATTCCGCCCCTGGCTGGAGGAATCTTTCCCGAGCGGCACCCCAAACTTCGCAACCCGATCCAGGGCCCGCGCCGGACTGTGCTGCCCCGCACGGTGTGGCTCGAGCCGGCCTAACTTGTGCCGTGCTCCTCCAGCCAACGCTCCGCATCGATGGCGGCCATACAGCCGCTCCCCGCCGCGGTCACCGCTTGACGGTACCGATGATCGGCCACATCCCCGGCGGCGAAAACGCTGTCGACGCTCGTGGCTGTGGTGCCGTCCTGCGTCAGCACATAGCCGGCTTCGTCCAGGGCCAGCTGACCACGCAGGATGTCGGTGTTGGGAGCGTGACCTATGGCCACGAACAGTCCCGTCACGTCCAGCACTTCATCGTCGCCGGTCTGGACATTGCGAAGCCGCAGCCCCTCGACTTTGCCCTCTCCGATGACCTCGGTGGCCACCCGGTTCCAGGCAAAACGGATCTTGGGGTTGGCCCTGGCCCGGTCCTGCATGATCTTCGATGCCCGCAGCTCCCCACGCCGGTGCACGACCGTGACACTATTGGCGAACTTGGTGAGGAAGATGGCCTCTTCGAGGGCCGAGTCGCCTCCACCGATCACCGCCAGGTCCTGTCCCCGGAAAAAGAAGCCGTCGCACGTTGCGCACGTTGACACTCCATAACCGAGCAGCGAGCGCTCTGACGGCAGCCCGAGCATCAGCGCCCGGGCCCCCATGGCCACGATCACAGCCTTAGCTTCAACTTGAAGCTCTTCGCCGCTGGCTGAGTCGCGGTACCAGACCGTATGAGGGCCTCCCTCCTCCAGCTTGACCCGCGTCGCCTTGGCGCTAACCAGCTCTGCACCGAACCGTTCGGCCTGCGCGCGCATATGGCCCATCAGGGCAGGGCCAAGGATCCCGTCGGGAAAGCCGGGGTAGTTTTCCACGTCGGTAGTCAACATCAACTGCCCACCGGGCTGGTCGCCGGTCGACGAGGGCTCTCCTTCGAGCACGAGAGGCCGCAGATCCGCCCGCCCGCTGTAGAGGGCGGCGGTTAGCCCCGCAGGCCCGGAACCGATTATGACAACCTCTCTTGTTTGCGTCTCCAACTGGGTCAAACCTCCTACGCGCCTTTAACTCACACGGGCTCTTTGCTATTCCGCGCATCGGGCGAGGGGCTGTCCCGACGGGGCACAGGACTATTGCTCACTGACGCCTCTCCCTCAGTGGGCCTCTGCTCGCTGGCCCTCGCCTCACTGGGCCTCCTCGTCCCCCCCTCGCTTCCAGAGGAGCAGCGCGATCCCCCCAATAAAGAACAAGCCGCCCACTACGACGTAGCCAAGCCACACCCGCCGGCCCAACGGCTCGATCGGGACATAAGCATCCCAGATCCGTGTAAGCGCGATCACGAGAAAGACCATGGCGGCAATGACGGCGACCAGGATTATGAGGCCGTAAACGAGTGCCCGCAGCACCGTCAGTACGCGGACCGTGGTCCTGGCTTTGAGCCACGCTACGCCTTCGATGACATAGCCACTCAGTTGGTCGGCCCAGATGGCCACCTGGGTCTTGGCCGCTGAGGGGCGTTGTCCGCCGGGGAGCCCTCTGCCCTCCTGAGCGCCTTCTACGCCTTGGGCCTCGGTTGAGAGGTGCTCGATTTCGGCCATGCGGGCAGACTAGCCGGCCGGACAGACCCTTGGCCTGGGCAAAGCTCGCCCCGGCCTAGCGGACCGTGAGTTCCTGGACCTGCGCCTGGTTGGTGGGGCCCGGGCTCGTCATCCAGAAAAGGACCCAGCTGGCCTTCCGGTTACCGAGCGAAAAGGCGGCGTTGCCGTTGAGGCCGCCCAACGAGGCGGTGGGAGAGCCCCACCCGCTCAACGCCTGCGCAAATGTGTCCCCCGTATATGTGGCGGCGCTCCACTGTCGCATACTCGTGGACACCACCAGCTCGTGGAGCACATGGGCGGAGCCCAGGTCGAGCACCAGGCCGAACCCGCCGGAGCCCCCAAAGTGGGGGGAGTTGTAATAGTCGCCGACCCAATAAGTTGCCGTGTTGCCGTCGGTCACGTTGCCCAACAGGTTCAAGTTGTCATTTGCGTGGTTCCCGTTTTGGGCCAGCTCATGCACACTGAGCACCGCGATGTCGGGGTAACCCTCGGTCTGTGCGAAGGACCTCGGGTGAGAAACGGTCCCACCTGTCGCCGAGTGGTTAGCCGGGCTGGGCGTCTGCACCAGGTCGACCGCGGCCGCCACCCCGGCCACAAGCAACAGGACCACAACGACGGCCACAAGGCGCTTCGGCCTCCGGCGGAGCGCTGATTGCCGTCGTCTCCGTTTCGAGTGACGCGTGCCCTCGTAGGACGCGACGCCGGCCGCCGGAGCGGCTTCGGATCCGGCTTGCGCACCCGTCTCCTGCAGGTCTGGCTCGGCTCCCGGCCCACCGAGCGAACCGTTGCCCGCCGGGATGGCAACACGACGCTCCGCATCACCTTCGTCCACGGGCAAGCTCTCACCCGGCCAGGTCCCGTGTGCGCCAGGCCCCACAGCGGGAGAGGAGCCCGTCGGCGAACCGGGTGCCGCCCCCGGGATGGCGCCCAGGCCGATGCGCAAGTACGCACCGGGTTCGACCTGGACCGGCCCGCCGAGGCTCTTGCGGACCTGCATCAAAGCCCCCCCGAGGACCAGGGCCGAAGGGACCCGCTTGTCGGGGTCCTTTTCAAGCAGAGCGTTGACGAGATCACTCAAGCCCGGAGGCAAGCCCGGCCGGCACTGGTCCAGGTGAGGTGCCGGCTGCTGGACATGTGCCAGTGCCGTCGCCATGTCTGTGGTCGCCTTGAAGGGCGGTTCTCCAGCCAGCATTTCAAAAAGCACGACCCCGACGGAGTAGAGGTCGGCGCGAGCATCAGGCTCGTGGCCCTGGACCTGTTCGGGGGCAAGGTACTTCGGGGTCCCGAGCACGGTCCCGCTCGCCGTCAGGTCTCCGCCGGCCGCCGCGGTGGCCTTGGCGATGCCAAAGTCCGCTACCTTCACACGCACCATGCCGCCGCCCTCGTCCCGCAGTAACACGTTGGCCGGCTTAATGTCCCGGTGCACGAGGCCCTGGGCATGGGCATAGGCGAGGGCGTCCGTTACCTGGGCGATGATGGCTACGGCCAGGTCGGGGCCAAGGGGACGTACGCGTACCATCAGGTCGCGCAACGTTTCCCCGGGTACGAGCTCCATCACTATAAAGGCGGTGCTCGGCTGGCCCGGCCATGCCATGTCGAGGCCGGTTATCTCGTTCCGGGACCATCCCCCGGATAACGACGAACCCGCCACCGCGCCCGGCTCGTCCTGTACCGCCACCCCGGCGTCGAACGTCGCCACGATCCCCGGGTGGACGAGGCGGGCGGCGGTAACGGCTTCACGCCGGAACCGCTCTCTCAGCTGCGGGTCGGCCGCGAGGTGGGCCAGCAACATCTTGATGGCGACGGGCCGGTTGAGGACGTCGTCTCGGCCTTCCCAGACCTCCGCCATGCCCCCCTTGGCCAGCGGGCGCACCAGTCGGTACCGTCCCGCAAGTGCCCGTGGCACACCGGGCGCTAAACCTGCCACGCCTGACAACGCTACCGCCCCGAGGGCTCTCGGTCCCATCGGATCCGAATTTCTATGGATCCAGGCAATCTTTTAGGCGCGGCTGCCACTTATGGAGGCGTGGGTAATGCACCTAGGCCGAAGCCCTGACCCACGCCAGGCCGATCGTGCCCGGGCCGGCGTGGGTGCCGATCACCGGGCCGATGTCACCCACCAGCCGCGGATGAGCAGAACTGACACCCTCCAGCAGCTCGACGAAGGCGGCAAAGTCCGTCGCATCGCCGTTCAATACGGCCAAACGTTCGAGCTCTCCCGCAGCACGCACCTTGTCGGCCAGGTACCGCAGCGATTTGGCCCGGGTACGCTGCCTCGACTCCTGCTCAACGACACCGCCGCGGACCTCGATCACCGGCTTGATGGACAGCACGGTCCCGAGCAAGGCGGCCGCACCGCCGATGCGCCCGCCTCTGCGGAGGTTGTCGAGCGTATCTATGACCCCGAAAACGGCGAGCCGTTCCCTCGCCGAAAGCGCCGCGGCGACTACGTCGGCCAAGGTGGCTCCGGCGGCGGCAGCCTCCGCGGCCGCCAGCACCACGAGCCCTTCGCCCATGGTCACGCTCAGCGAGTCGATCACTTCGACGGGTACGTTCTGGCTAAAAGCGCGCGCCGCCTGAGAGGCGGCCTCATTGGTGGCTGACAGCTTCGAGGAAAGGGTAACGCACACGACCCCTTCGGCACCTTCTGCCGCCAGCCGTTCGAAGGCAGCACTGAACACGCCGGGAGAGGGCGCGGCCGTCTCCGGTAGTTCCGGTGATGCCGCACATCGTGACCAAAACTCTTTTACGCCCAGCTGCTCACGGTCTAAAAGCTCGGTGGCGCCAAAACGGATATGCAAAGGCACCAGCGTGATACCGAGTTCCTCCACGAGCCCTTCCGGCAAGTCGCAGGCAGTGTCGCTCACTATTCGTACGGTCACGTGCCTCCTCGAGACTCGACTCGTCTGGCCGCGCCGCCATTCTCGGCGCACATCCCACTGCCCGTGAGATCGTACTACTACTTAAGTTGGGGTCAGCGCAGTGGCACCCGGAACCGGGCCGCGAAGTCATTGACCTCCTTTATCCCGAGAGCGCGCGCCATGACGACGAACACACCGCCGCCCACGAAAACAACCAGCAAAAGCCGCGTCGCCGAGGTCCCTATCGAGTGGCCTTCCGGTATGAGATGGAGAAGGCCGGCCACGACCACTCCCATGACAGCGGTGGCCGCCACGACGCGCCCCAACCAGCCGGGGAGGATCACGACGGGAGCGCTTGCGCGCAGGCGGGCCCACGCCAGGGGCAGGACCACCGTGTACGCACCGATCCAGGCGGCAGCCAACCCGCGGGCGCCGAAGGCGGGATAGAGGGCCAGGGCGGCCACAATCGTAACGACATTCTCAATTGCGTACAGCCAGAACATCGATCGGGTGTCTTGTTTTGACTGGAAGGCCCGCATCAGCAGCAGGAAGGCGCTGAACCCGGGCAGCCCGAACGCAAATATTGCCAACATCGAAGCGGTAAATATGGCCGAGCTGGCGCTCAACCGGCCGTGCGCCAGGGCCAGCAGGATAGCCGGACGGGCGACGAGAGCGTACCCAATGCCGCCCGGTAACAGTAACGCCAGCGTCACGCGCAAGGCGTAGCTCACCCTGGTGGCAAACCCTTCGCTATTGCCCTCTGACCATAATTGCGCCAGGTCCGGGGCGACCGCGTACGCTATGGAGACCGCAATAATGGCATAGGGCAATTGCATAAAGGTGTAGGCGTACATAAAGGACGACAGGTCGCCGCCCTGCGAGTTGGCCAGTATCGAAACGAGGATAAACGAGACCTGGTTGGCGGCCACGGCTCCGACCGTCCATCCGGATAGGCGGGCTATCTGGCGCAATGCGGGATGGTGCGGTTGCCAGCGCGGCCGCAACGGGATATCGGCGCGAAAGAGCGCCGGTAATTGTGCCAATAATTGCACGAAGTAACCGGCCGTCGTGCCGAGCCCGACAACCAGGACGGCGGTCCTGTCAGCCGAATATGCGCTGAGCGAACTGTCCTTGACAAGCTGATCGGCCAGCACAAGAGCACCGATCGTCACCAGGTTGGCGAGGGCCGGGCTAAATGCGACTGCTGCGAAGCGCCGGCGAGCGTTCAACAGGGCCGTCGTGATCGTGATGAGCCCGATAAACAGCAATTGCGGCGTAAAAAGTCTCAACCATGTAGTGGCCAGGCTCCGTTCGGCGGCAACGCCACCCCCCTCCGCCAATATCAAGAAAAAGTGGATTATTTCCGGCGCCAATAGCCAGAAAATGCCGGTGGCGGCGACGAGGACGACAGTAAGAAAGGTGACCACCGAGGGGACCGTTTCCTCATCGCGTTCGCCGGGGCGCCACGTGAGCGACTGCATCAGGACGGGCAACAAGGTGGCCGACAGGACCCCGCCGAGGAGCAGGTCGTAGATCGTGTTCGGGATGGTATTGGCCTGGTTGTAGGCGTCGGCCAGGCGTTCCTGCCCCAGTACCCACCCGACCGCGAGCACGCCGCGAAGCCGGTCACCCGGGAAAATGACGTCCCCGCCGCCATAATGGCGGCGTTGCGAGCAGACGAAGGGGCCCGGGTGGTGGGCGCCTCCGTAACCGGGAGGACGGTCTCGCCCTGGCTTGCGTCCGTCACCACCGCCTGAGCGCCCGCGGCGGTAGCACCAGCCTGGAAGTGACGGTAACGATTGCTCCCAGAACGATTTATGTCGGCTCGATTGACGTCGGACCGGCTGATGTCGGCCTGATCGATCTCGGCCCGGTCGGCCTCGGGGTTGACAAGAGCGGAACGAGCCGGGAGCACTGTCAGCGTCTCGGCCGCCCGTACCGGCGTCGGCGGTCGCGCCGGCCGGGTGGTGGGCGCTTCTGCCTGGCACGCGGGGAGAGGAGGGGCCGGGGCCCCGGTGCCGGGCGGGCCCTGCGCACGACAAACTGAGGCGGGGCTGGCAATTGGGCCAAGGGCACCGGGGTCGTCGGAGGCGGAAGGGACGGGATGGGCACCGGGCCGGTCACGGGGGTGGACGGCTGAGCGGGGCGAGCCCTCCGCCCGGCGGCCGCGGCACCCCCGTTGTCGAGAGCCGGCCCAGGCCTGCCCGCCGGGGCCCCGGAACGGCTCTCCTCGCTGGTCGGGGGAGGGGCGTCGCCGGGCGGGGGAGGGGGCTTTTGGCTCGGGCTCAATGCGAAAGCCGCCCGGCAGGTTTACCGGGGTAACTCGCGTGGCCCGCACCCACATCAGCGCCGACTTTCTCGACGCTCTCTTCGGGCCTGGCATCCGGGGTGGCCTGGCCCCCGTTGGCCTCCGTACCCGCACTCACCTCTGCACCCTGGCCGGTGCCCGGCTCATATCCGGCCACCTGTCCACCGGGCTGGTCCGGCTCGATCGCCGGAACACTGTCCGTCTCGTCGTCGGCAGGCCGCGGCACCAGTCGCTTGGCCCTGCGCCCATGACGGGCATTGCGCACCCACCAGACGGCCAGGAACAGGCCGGCGCCGCCAATGAGGATGTAGCCGACGTCGGAGATGGCGGTCGAGCGGACCGTATCGGTGCTCGCTCTGAGGACCTTGGCACCCGAGGGCGTTTCCACCTCGAGTGACAAGGGGAACGCGCCCGGCGCTCGAACCACCACGGGGACGCGCAGGATCGTCGTAGGGCTGCTGAGCGTCAGTTGGCAGTCTTCCGATACCGGGGGGCCCCGGGTGCCGCCACCTGCGTTCACCGGTTGGCACGAACCCTCACTGAAGGTGGCCTGCACGAAGCTCAGTTGTTGGCTCGTGAGCACCAGAAGGACCCGGATCGGTGACGTCGCGGTGGACTTGAGCGTGAGCGGCAAGCGGCCCTGGCGCGACGTAAGGGTAATGGACACCGAAGGTGGCAGCCGCACCTTTCCCAGGGCTGTACTGGAGGACTCCAGCACGCCCCCGATCATCGAGGCCCGCTGCGCGGAGCTGAACGCCGACGACAGGCTCACAAAGAGCCGCTGGCTCAGCCCGTTCACCAGGGGGACGTCCTCGCCATAGACCTCCCCATCGGCGGAAACGTCGGCCACCGCTTCCTGGAGCTTGCCCACCCCGCCCATCGGTGGTACAGCCTTGAGGCGGCCCTCCAGCTCGCGCACCATGGTGCCACCTGTGGGCGCCGAGGCGAGAGGTACGGACCTGAACAACTGCTCGAGCGGAACGGCATCGACCAGAGGGTTCGACTGCAGGCCCGCCAACAGAACGGAAAGCAACGTTGGGTTCAGCGCCACGTGCGAGGGTGGCATGAGGACGACCCCGCGCACGTCGTTCGGCGTTTCCAGGTCGATCATGGCGAGTTCGGCCAGTACCTGGTTGGCCACCAGCACTGACTGGCCCGGCGCGGTCCCCTGGCCGAGACGCTTTGACAACTCGCTGTCCGCGGCGGCGACCACGATGTCGGGACCGCTCCCGAGGGAGAGCTTCGAAGGCAGCGCAAAGGTGAACTTCTCGTCGGCTAACGGGAGGGCAGACAGGTCCTCCTCTGGCACCGCCACCTGGGTGACCCCCATCTCGGCCAGCACTGTCGCGCTCGTGGAGTCGAGGTCGCCCGTAAAGGCCCAGGTGGTGGCCGACGGAGCGTCTCCCAGGACCTTTCCGAGAGTGGCATCACCGGACAGGAGCTCGGTCCTCAAGTCGTTCGTGAGGCCGGCTCCCACAAGTTGCTGTAAATCGACGGGCAAGGCCGTGGCCGGGAGCAGCTCGTCACCCGATCTGACCGCCTTCCTGAGATCGGTGACAGCGCTCTGTTCGGCTGCATCGCCACCGGCCAGCGACTCCACTGTGGCCACATCCGCTTGCAACGTCACGGGGACGGGCCAGCGGGCGAGGTCAGTGGAGTCGGCTTGCAGGGTGGCGGTGGCACCTGGAGAAAGCGTCCCCGGGTTGCCCTGAGGGCTGATCGGCACGTTTGCCTTGAAAGGCATGACAAGGGAGGCATTCAGCCGCTGGGTACTGGCGTCTTTTCCTGCGTAAACAATGAAGGTCGTGAGCGGCTTGCCCATCGGGACGCCGTCCTGTTCCAGAAAGGCCTGGACCGGGTAAACACCCGTGGCTGACAGCTGCAGACCCCCGGTGGGCCGGTTAAGCGGTATATCCAGGTCGATACCCCCGTTGGGGTCGCCCGGCAGTTCGTCGAGCGCCAGGGGGCCGCCGCCCGCCTGGTAGTACAGGCCGTAGAACTCGCCATTGAGAGCGGCCCAGAACTGGGAGCGCGTGGTCAAGGCGCCATAGATGTTCACTTCGAGCATTTCTGCCGCCGGTTTGGCCGCCGTGATCTTCATGTGCAACTCGAACTGGTCTGATGCCGGCCCTACCCAGGCAGTCTGGGAAAGGAGCTGCAACGCATTCGGGCCCGTAGCGATGGCAGGCCTGGCCGGCCGCTTGGCCAGGGCGGCGCCGATCTTGGCCGTGTCGGCCGGGCGGTACGACATGGGCATGGCCGTCGCCACGGAGGTGGATGCTCCCCACCATGCGCCGACAAACCCCGCGGTCGACAGGGAACATGCCATGACCACTCGCACCAGGCTCCAGAGGGCACACCGGTCCGGCAGGCCAGAGAACCGCGCCATTGCTTTGGCATAGCTGGTGCCCGCCGGCCCGTACGTCACTACCTCAACCACCCGTTGACGGCGGGAGCCCCGCCGACAGGACGGATAGGCCAGCAGCGTCTTCCCGGAACCCGACGCTGCGATAAAGGGCGAGGGCAGTCTCGTTGCCCATCTGGGTGTTGACGGCGATGTCGCGGACGTTGAGACTGCGCAGCCAATAAAGGCCGTCGAGGAGGAGCTTCTTGCCGAAGCCGTGGCCTTGTGACTCCGGGAGCACGGCGAGGCGCTGGACAAACCCACGCCCGCCCGATGCACCGCATATTGCGTAACCCAACACCTTCTGCCTCCCACCGAGGACAACCCGCAAGCGCCGCTCCTGGGTTGCTCCCAGCGCTTCTTTTAGGCCGGCGCTGTCCAGGCGCCAAAAGGGGGCGAACGATGCGTGGTCCACTTCGAGCACGCCGCGGCGGCGGAGCAGACCGGCGCGGTGCAGCGCTGGCCCGGGAGGCAGCGGCGGGAGCACGACGCGCTGGTCGAGGAGCAGCAGGTGGAGGTGCTCGTGCACCCCGAAGCCGGCCTCGAGGAACCCGCGCTGCTCGGCCGGTGAAAGGGCGCCGGTAACAACCTTCTGGAAGCCTTGCTCCGACAGCAATCTCAGGCAGCGACGCACGAACTCGGCGGAGGGAATGGCACCGTCCGGCACCGGCACGAGGAACGCAACCGTGCCGTCAGCACGCCAGGGCCCGTTCGCGCGCACTCTTTACCCCAGCGGATTATGTTGCCTAAAGAGGGCATCTTTTGTCACGGCGAGAGCTCAAGCGGCCCGTTCACGGCGCTATGAGCCTAGTCTCCCGGCCACCGCTTGCCGGAACTTCGTCCCCGCCGGCCCGTACCCTGTCTGCGGCACCGGCTGAAGAGATCGCGAACAGGACATTCGCGCCGTGCCTCTTAACGATGTCTCAGGGCCTCTTAGACAGGTCTCAGGCCGGGAGCGAAGGCTGCCGATACCGTTGTCGTGATCGACTTACCTGCTGTTCTTCGTCATGTAGTCGAACAGGGCGCTTCAGATTTGCACATCAAGGTGGGCGCCGCCCCGCGGGCTCGTGTCAACGGCGACCTCCGGGTGACGCCGTACCCCGCGGTCGGGGCCCGAGGAATGCGAAGACCTGCTGAAGGTCGTCGTGCCCCCCGACCGCCTGGAGGAGTTCCGGTCGACGGGGGAGGCGGACTTCTCGCTCTCGGTGAACGGCCTCGGGCGGTTCCGGTGCAACGCTTTTCGCCAACGTGGCACCTCCAGCCTGGTACTACGCCACGTCCTGCCCTCGGCCCTGTCGGTGACCGACCTCGGGCTGCCCCCGGTCGTCACCCGGTTGGCCGAAGAACAACGCGGCCTCGTGCTCGTGACCGGCCCGACCGGCTCGGGTAAGACCACGACGATGGCGGCCATGATCGACCACATCAATACCGAGCGGGCCGCCAACATCGTCACGATCGAGGACCCCATCGAGGTGCTGCACCGCGACAAGACGTCGATCGTCAGCCAGAGAGAAATAGGCACGGACACCAAGGACTGGTCCCAGGCCATGAGGCGGGTCCTGCGCCAGGACCCCGACGTCATCCTGATCGGCGAGATGCGCGACCCCGAAACCATCCAGGCCGCCCTGTCGGCGGGTGAGACCGGCCACCTGGTGCTCTCGAGCCTGCATACGACCAACGCCACCGAGACGATCAACCGCATCGTCGATTTCTTCCCTCCTTACCAGCAGCGCCAGGTGCGCGTGAGCCTGGCCGCAGTCGTCCGGGGCGTCGTCAGCCAGCGGCTGGTACCCCGGGCCGACGGGGTCGGGCGGGTGGCGGCAGTGGAAGCCATGGTCATGACGGGCCGGATCTCTGACCGCATCCTCGACCCGAACGGTGGTTCGGGCGAGACCATCGAAGACGTGATCGCCGACGGCGAGTACCACGGGATGGTCACGTTCGACCAGAGCCTTTTCAACCTGTTCAAACAGGGTGAGATCTCCTTGCGATCGGCGCTCCAGGCCGCCAGCAACCCGCACGACTTCAGGGTGGCGCTGCAATCGGCCGGCCTGTTGCCGGCTATATGAGCCCCGTTGCTCTTGGTAGAGGTACCGCTGCCGTCGGTACAGGTACCGCTGCCCTCGGTGTGAGGCGCGGTATAAGCACCCCGAAATTCACGCCCGGTATCTAGGCTCGCGGCTGTGGTGCCCGAGAGGCTAAGGCCAATCCTCGATTTAGCCAATGATGTAGCGCAATTGTTCGCGGACGCCGGCGCCCGGCTCTACCTGGTCGGCGGAGTGGTGCGCGACGCCCTCCTGGACGAGTTGAAGCCGGATACCGACCTCGACTTCACTACTGACGCGCTCCCTGAACGGACAGAGCAGAATCCTTTCACCCTGGGCCGACAGCATCTGGACGCAGGGGAAGCGTTTCGGCACGATCGGAGCCTCGAAGGGCGGGCAACGCATCGAGGTGACCACCCACCGGGCCGACGAGTACGAGCCCACTTCGCGGCACCCTGAGGTTGCCTTCGCCACCGCCCTCGAGACCGATTTGGCTAGGCGCGACTTCACCGTTAATGCCATGGCGCTCTCGTTGCCCGACCTGGAGCTGATCGACCCGTTCAACGGTGTCTCCGACCTGGCGGCCAAACGGCTCAACACGCCGCTACCAGCAGAGATCTCCTTCGGCGACGACCCCCTGCGTATGCTGCGGGCCGCTCGCTTCATCGCCCGTTACGGGCTGCGGCCTTCCCCGGAACTGCTGGAAGCGGTGGCGCGCATGCGGGGCCGGCTGGACATCGTCTCCGACGAGCGGGTCCGCGACGAGCTTGACAAACTGCTGGTCGTACCCGACCCTTCGGAGGGGCTGTGGTTCCTGGTCAATACGGGCCTGGCCGAGGAGTTCCTGCCCGAGCTCCCGGCCCTGGCCCTGGAGCAGGACCCGGTCCATCGCCACAAGGACGTCCTCGCCCACACGATCGCCGTCGTGCAGCGTGCCCGCCCCGACCGGATCGTCCGGCTAGCCGCCCTGTTCCACGACATCGGCAAGCCGAAGACCCGCTCGTTTGGGCCCGGCGGGACGGTGAGCTTCCATCATCACGAGCTGGTCGGGGCCAGGATGACGCGTGACCGGATGCGGGCCCTGCGCTACCCGGCCGACGACATCGAACGAGTGAGCAAGCTGGTCGAGCTCCACTTGCGATTTCATACCTACGCCATGGGGTGGACCGACAGCGCTGTGCGCCGGTACGTGCGCGACGCCGGTGACCTGCTGGAAGACCTCAACGAGCTCACCCGGGCCGACTGCACCACTCGGAACGCAGCCAAGGCAGAGGCGTTGTCCCGGCGCATGGACGAGCTCGAGGTCCGCATAGGCGTGCTGCGTGAGAGCGAAGAGCTGGCGGCCATCCGCCCTGACCTCGACGGTAGGGAGGTCATGGAGCACCTCGGGGTGGCACCGGGCCCGGTCGTCGGGCGTGCCCTGGCCTTCCTGCTGGAACTGCGCCTGGAGGAGGGCCCCCATTCCAGGGATGAGGCGCTGCGGCGGCTCGACGAGTGGTGGGCGAGCCAGCCGGAGGCGCAGTAGTTCTCTGTTTGGGCCCTCTTCACCACGGTATGCGGTCGCTCGTGCGTGTCCGGTGGCTGATCTGACCCGGGCACTTCACACTTTCATCACATTTGCTGCGATCTCGCTGCGTTTTGGCGTTCCGGTTGCGTGTTAATCCGGTTAAGCAGGCCCGAAGCGCGACGAGATCGCAAAATCGCGACGACGTTGTCGAAGATGTGAAGAAACTGTGATGACTTAGCGGGCTCACGGGGCGTGGCGGCGGCTCGGTCAGGAGGTGGTGCCGGCGGCGAAGTCCTCCACCATCTGCCTGGCCACGTCATCGTGGTACTGGACCGGCGGCGATTTCATGAAGTAAGCCGATGGCCCGTGCAAGGGGCCACCGATCCCGCGGTCGAGGGCCAACTTGGCACAGCGCACGGCGTCGATGACTACTCCCGCTGAATTGGGAGAATCCCAGACCTCTATCTTCAGCTCGATGTTGAGCGGGACGTCGCCGAAGTTCCGGCCTTCTAGGCGGATGTAGGCCCACTTCCTGTCATCGAGCCACGATACGTGGTCGGACGGGCCGACGTGGATGTCCTGGGACGATATCCCTCGTTCGATCTGGCTGGTGACGGACTGGGTCTTCGAGATCTTCTTCGATTCGAGCCGGTCTCGTTCCAGCATGTTCTTGAAGTCCATATTGCCGCCGAAGTTCAGCTGGTACGTGCGGTCGAGGACCAGGCCCCTGTCCTCGAACAGGCGAGCCAACGTCCGGTGCGCAATGGTGGCCCCGAGCTGGCTCTTTATGTCGTCACCGATGATGGGGACGCCTGCTTCGGTGAACCTCCTGGCCCAGGACGGGTCGCTGGCGATAAATACGGGTATGGCGTTGACGAAGGCGACCCGGGCGTCGAGACAGGCCTGCGCATAGTGCTTTTGCGCCGCCTCCGAACCCACCGGCAGATAGGAGACCAGGACGTCCGCCTTTGCGTCCCTCAGCGCGGCGGCAACGTCGACCACCGGGGCAGGCGACTCCTCGATCGTTTCCCGGTAGTACTTCCCGATGCCGTCGAGCGTCGGGCCTCGTAGTACGTCAACGCCGAGGTCGCCCACGTTGGCAAAACGCACCGTATTGTTCTGGCCCGCCCAGATCGCCTTCCCGAGGTCCTGGCCCACCTTGGTGGCGTCGACATCGAACGCTGCCACCGCCTCGATGTCACCCACGTGGTAGCCACCCAGTTCGACGTGCATCAGGCCCGGTACCTGTTCGCTACGACGGGCGTTTCGGTAGTACTCGAGTCCCTGCACGAGCGAGCTCGCACAGTTGCCCACACCAGCTATGGCCAAACGCATTCTTGCCATTTAGATGCCGTCCTTCACGGGTTCAGGAGTAGTTGTTTCGGAGGTTTCGGAGGGCCTCGGCGCCACGTATGGCGAGGCGGAAGCCTGTGCGGCGCGGTGCAACTGCGAGGCGCTGGCGAGCGGGACGAGCCGTGCGGTCGCCCTCGGAGGAAGGGGGGGCACGATTTCTCCCTCAGACGGCCGGTCACCCGAAGATGACCCGGTCGCCTCAGGCGAGCGGGGAGCCGGAGCGGAGGCACGCCCTTCTGCGTCGGGGTTGGTGCCGGGACTGGCCTCGTCATCGGCCCGGTTGGCCCGTTCTTCCTGGATCAACCGGTCCAGCCAGGAGACGTCACGCGAAAGGTCGTCCTCTTGCCGGTCGGAGAGGAATCCGCATATAGCGGTCGTCCCGGCGGGCCCGGGCGCGGGCCGCCGCCCGGGCCAGGCGCTCTCCGAGTACAGCCCGCCGTTGCTCCAGGAGGCCGAGCCGCCCTTCAGGGGGAAGATAGCGGGCAAAGGCAAGGCGCAGGTTGAACGAACGCTCGTCGTCGCCACCGTCCTGGCTACCGGCAAGCAGCTCCTCGAACAGCTTCGCCCCTAGCTGAGTAATGCCGTAGACCTTGCGCCGCCGGCTGGAGCGCCGCTCCGAAAGAGGCGGCCCCGTGCCCATGCCCACCTGGCTCTTATCCGGCGTTACGACGTGCACTGCCCCGGCCTTCTCGAGCCTGGCCAGAGCGGGGTACAACGAGCCGAACGACACCGCGCTGGACAGGCCGAAGACGTCCGAGATCCGCTTCTTGAGCTCGTAGCCGTGCATGTCCTGCTCCTTCAGCAAGCCCAGCACAGCCATTTCGAGCACTCGCGAATCATAGCGCCTCGATGTATCGGGCCGTTACATCGGGCGCGATCCCCATAGACACCCGATCAAGACGTGCCTCGCCAGGTAATCTGGCCCCCGTGGTAGCCGTATGGCGATGAGTTTTCTGCCGCGACCAGGACTTAGCGCTGCCTCTCCGGTGCGCGTCCTCGGCAACGTCGATTACCGTCTGGCTCGCAACGTGGTGGTGAGCGAGTACCGAAAGGGCAATATTTCTCGTCTCGACATCTGCGACGCCCGCCCGGAGCTGCTCCGGGCCGCACTCGATGCGGGCGAGGACTCCCCCGAGGACTGCCCCATCTGCGAAGGGGTCAAGTTGAGGCTGGTGTCCTACGTGTTCGGCCCCCGGCTGCCGCCTTCCGGCCGCTGTGTTGCCTCCAAAAAAGAGCTGGCCAGGCTGGCACGACCCGGCAAAGACCTGGCCTGCTACGTGGTCGAAGTGTGCCCCAACTGCTCCTGGAACCACCTGGCCCAGGCATTCTCGCTTACCGCTAAGCACTCCAGCTGAAGCGAGCGATCTGAGAGCCAGCCGTTAGTATCAACGGCAGGTGGCCGGTAGCCGGGTGGCACTGGACCACTGAGGAGACAAAATGAGCTCGTCATTGATTGAGCCCAGGTCTGCGCGACCGGGCAGCACAGTCCAGTCAGGTAGTGCAGGTCAATCGGGCAGCGCAGCGCCGCCGCCGGCCGTCGCTACCCCTTCGAGGTTGGGCGTACCTGCTATCAGGGACCGAAAAGGCACCCGCAAACCCCTCGTCATGGTGACGGCGTACGACGCCCCCAGCGCTCGTGCGGCCGCCGCTGCGGGGGTCGACCTGATCCTCGTGGGCGACTCGCTCGGCATGGTGGTGCTGGGCTACGAGGACACCTTGAACGTGACCATGGAGGACATGGTCAGTCACACCGCGGCGGTGGCCAGGACCAGGCCGCCCCAGCTCGTAGTCGCCGACATGCCGTGGACGAGCTACCACCAGGGACTGTCCAAAGCGGTAGCCAACGCCGCCCGCCTGGTGCGGGCCGGGGCCGGAGCGGTCAAGCTCGAGGGTGGTGTGAAGCGCCTGGAGGTGCTCGGCGCCATCCTCGATGCCGAGATACCCGTCATGGGCCACCTCGGCCTCACGCCACAGTCGGTACACGCCATGGGCGGCTATCGCGTGCAGGGCCGCGTCCCGGCCGACGCAAAACTGCTGCGCGAGGACGCTATTGCTATAGCGGAGGCTGGCTGTTTCGCCATCGTCCTGGAGGGCATCCCCGAGGACGTGGCAGCCGAGATCACCGAGGTCGTGCCGGTGCCCACCATCGGTATCGGCGCCGGGCACGCATGCGACGGCCAGGTACTCGTCTTTCACGACATCGTCGGCCTGGGCGGGGCCGGCTGCCCCGCTTTGCCCGTCGCTACGCTGACCTGGAGAGCCTGGCCGGCCAGGCCGTCGCCGAGTGGGCGGCGGACGTACGGGAGGGCCGGTTCCCCTCCGAGCGGGAGACCTACCACTAAGGATCAGGCCACTAAGTCCGCCCCGAGCCACCAACGGGCGATCGGGCCACCAGGGCGGGCCAGGCCACCAAGAGCGACCGGGACCACAAACGCCACCCGGGCCGCGGGGCTCCCGGCCCGGGAAGGACGACCCGATCGGGCTCAGCCACGGAGGCTGCGCGTACCTGCCCGTGCCCACCCCCCGGTCCAGCGGCACGCATAACGGTCACTGCCTGATGGCACCCTGATGGCAGTGAACCGTCGCAGGCGTCAGCTACCATGGCTGTCAACAATTGAGTAGTGCCACGGATGCGGCACTAGGCCCTGCTCCGGGCCATCCGGAGCCCAGGCGGTTGACAGGATCGACACGCCCGGCCCAAAGGGAAAGGTAGGTGAGCCGCTGATGCGGCCCTATGAAGTCATGATCATCTTCGACGCCAGCCTCGAGGACGAAGCCGTCCGGGCTTTGGTCGACCGCTCCACGCAGCAGCTAAAGGCTGCTGGTGCCACGTCGGTCACAACAGATATCTGGGGCAAACGTCGCCTGGCGTACCCGGTCCGCCACCGTAACGAGGGCTATTACGTGGTGATCGACGCCAATGCCGAGCCAGCCGCCTTAGCCGAATTACACCGGGTGCTGAGCCTCACGGACGAGGTCCTCCGGCACAAGGTGATGAGGCAGCCTGAGCGAGCTGCGGGCCGGTCACGGCGAGCTGCGTCCCACGAACCGACTGGGTCTGCGTCCCACGAACCGACCACAGCAGTGAGCGCCAATACGAACGGAGCATGAACAATGGCACAGGACAACACGGTTAGCGTCGTCGGCAACCTCACCCGGGAGCCCGAGCTGCGCTTCACACCCAGTGGCCAGGCGACGGCGACATTTGGGATTGCCGTCAACCGGAGCTGGACGGACCGTCAAAGCCAGGAACGGCGCGAGTCGACCTCGTTTTTCGACGTCGTTTCCTGGGGCACTCTGGCCGAAAATGCCGCCACCTCGCTCACACGCGGTACCCGCGTCGTCGTCACCGGACGGCTGGACCAGCGTTCCTGGGAAACTCAGGACGGCGAGCGTCGCTCCAAGGTCGAGATCACAGCAGAAGAAATAGCGCCGAGCCTGCGGTGGGCGACGGTGCAAGTAACCAGAAACGAACGGCGGAGCCCCGAAAGCAGCAACGGCGACCCTCACGCCGCCCATGAGCCGGCCTACCAGCGCCCGCAGTCAGAACCCGGGCCCGTCAGCTATGGGGCGAGCCACGAAGACGAGGAGCCCTTCTAAAACCGATGGCACGTACTAACGATCGAGATCGCAACCCTAAAAGGGCACCCAAGGAGGCGCGGCCCCGCGGAAAGCGCAAGGTCTGCGTCTTTTGCAAGGAACACTCGGACTGGGTCGACTACAAAGATGTAAGCCTCCTCCGGAGGTTCATGAGCGAAAGAGGCAAAATCCGTTCCCGCCGCGTCACCGGGAATTGCACCCAGCACCAGAGAGACGTGCAAGTGGCCATAAAGACGGCACGGGAACTCGCCCTGTTGCCCTACGTCCAGCGCACGGCCAGCGAGCGCGGCCCTGGCCGGCCCCCCCGGCCTGCCGCCGGACGGGAAGACGTCGTCGAGCTCGATGACGGGGCCGCTCCGGAGGACGCGTTGACGTACGACATCGACTCCGATATTGCGCCAGAGCTGGCGGAGATCGAACAGTAATGCGCATAGTCCTTCGCTCCGACGTGACCAATCTCGGCAAGAGAGGCGACATATGCGACGTGGCCGACGGCTACGCCCGCAATTTCTTGCTCCCGAAGGGCCATGCGATCCGGGCCAACACCGGTATTACCGAGCAAGCGGCGACGATGCGCAAAGCAAGGGAGACCAAGGACGCGCACGACCGCCAGGTAGCCGAAACGGTGGCTCGGAGCCTGGTCGCACAAGTGATCCGCATCCCGATGCGCGCCGGGCCCGAAGGCAGGCTCTTCGGCTCGGTAACCACAGCCAACATCGCCGACGCCATCTCCGAACAAGGCGGCATCGACATCGACCGTCACCGGCTTCAACTAGAAGAGCCGATCAAAACGCTGGGCACGCACCAGGTGCCTATCAGGCTGCACTCGGAAGTCGAGTTCCCCGTTACTGTCGAAGTCGTCAAAGCCTGAGTAAATGGACGGGGACGGGGCACTCCGGTGCCCTGTCCACTTCCTCCGACCACAACACGCCCTTGGCGGCAAGGGCACTTTCTATCATTCCTGAGGCGACTTTGCGCCCTTCCAACCGGGCGGCGTCCCGCCCCACCGGCAGTGCGAGGAGCTAGTGCCACGACAGGCAACGTTGGCCTGGTCGCGCCGCCCAAACTCTGAAGTGCCGCCACGGCTATTTCCCGCACGCAACCGGGCAAACGTCCCTGGAGCCGGCGTTACACACGTGCCATATTGGCGAACCGTGTGAAGTGGTCGAGGAAGGCCAGCTGGGTCGTCCCCGTCGGGCCATTTCGGTGCTTGGCAATAATTATCTCGGCCGTCCCCTTGTCGGCGGAGTCCTTGTTGTAAAGCTCGTCCCGATAGATAAACAGCACCACGTCGGCATCCTGTTCGAGGCTCCCGGACTCCCTCAAGTCTGCTAGCGCCGGCCTCTTGTCGGCACGGTTCTCGAGGTTGCGTGATAACTGGGACAGCGCAACAACAGGCACCGACAGCTCACGGGCCAGGATCTTCAACCCCCTGCTGATCTCCGAAACTTCCACTTGGCGGTTTTCCACTTGCCCGGGACCAGACATCAATTGCAGGTAGTCGACAACGATGAGGCCCAATCCTTCTCTGCTTTTCAATCGCCGTGCTTTGGCTCGAATCTCCATCACGGTCAGGTTGGCGTTGTCGTCTATGAAGAGGGGCGCCTCACCGAGCCGGCCGATAGCGTGCACGACCTTCGGCCAGTCCGACTCGTGCAATTTGCCGTTGCGCATGCGGGACGAGTCGACCCGTGCCTCCGAGCACAGGAGCCTCTGGGTCAGCTCGAGATGGCTCATTTCGAGGGAAAAAAATAGGACGGGCAACCTTCTTTCCATCGCCGCATGGGACGCCAGGCCGAGCGCGAAAGAGGTCTTCCCCATGGAAGGACGGGCGCCGACGATGACGAGCGAGCTCGCCTGGAGCCCCGAGAGCCGCTCGTCGAGGTCCGCGTAGCCGGTCGGGAGCCCTGTAATCGTGTCTCCACGGTTGTAAAGAGCCTCGAGGTGGTCCAGGCTGACGGCGAGCAGCTCCCTCAGGGGCTTCAACGAATCCGTCACCCGGCGCTCCACGACCTCGAAAACCAGGGCTTCTGCCCTGTCCATGGCGGCGGCGACGTCTTCGGGCAGCGAGTAACCCATCTCGGCAATCTCGCCGGCGACGCTGATCAAACGCCGCAACAGCGCATGCTCTTCCACTATCCGTGCATAGCGGGCAGCATTCGCGATGGCTGGCGTGTTGGACTGGAGGCCGATCAGATTGCCAGCCCCGCCGGCGGCTTCAAGCAGGTCGGCCCGGTTTAATTCGTCCGAAACAGTGACGGGGTCGGCCGGTTCGCCCTGTGCGTAGAGCGAGCATATTGCCTCGAAAATGTGGCTGTGGGCAGGCCGATAGAAGTCTTCGGTCCGGCAGTGCTCGACGGCCGACGCAATCGCGTCACGTGATAGAAGCATGGCCCCGAGCAGTGACTCCTCCGCCTGAAGGTCGTGCGGGGGCACGCGCTCCGAGCGCGACCTGCCTCCCGCCCGGCCCCGTTCGCGGATCTCGGTGATCGCTTGGGCCATCGCTCTCTACCTTTACCAGCCGTCCCTGTGGTCCGCCAGAAGGAAAAAGCTGTTGATTCCCCGTGGATTATCGTGCACTGCCTGGGGACCGCACACGCCAGCACCTCGCACAACACCCGAGTATAGCGAACTGTTGTTCGATAGGCGAGGAGCCACAAGTGACGCTTTTCAGGGTCCCCGGGAGGTGCTAGCCTCGGCTCCCTACAACCCGCTGTGCAGTTGTAGGGACAAGAGGCAACCCAGTTTGAGAGACCGGCTCCTTCCCCCAAGCTTTGGGCTAACCGCTGGTAGCGGGGTGGCCCAGGATTGGTTCGATCTCCACAGCTTTATAAACAGGATTGTGGGTAAGAAGAGGTGTGCGGCTGTGACTGGAAGATGACCGACCTCGCAGAACTTTGGGCGACCTGCTCTGCGAACCTGCGCCGGCAAGTGCCGGAGCCAACCTGGAACGCGTGGCTGGCACCACTCGTTCCTCTCGAAGCATCGGGGTCTCGGTTTGTGATCGCGGCGCCCAACTCATTGGTCCGCGAACTGGTGGCCACCCGCTTCCAAGCGTTGATCGAAGAAGCACTCGCTCACGCGACTAGCAACGCCTCTACGGGCATCGACCTCATCGTCAAAGAGCCAACTTCAGGTGGGCCCTCAGACGAACTGTTTCCGGCCGACGAGACCGACAAAACGCCGGCGGTGGCGCAACCGGTCGCGGCTGCCCTGACCGCGGACCTGGCTCTGCCCGCGTCGCCCGGTGACCCGGAGGTGGTCACTGCCCCCGAGTTAGCTGGCACAATGCAGCCACGACCGGCAACGAGCGCGTCATCACGCAACGACCGCCGGCCGCAAACAACGCTCAACCCTCGCTACACCTTCGAGGCATTTGTCATCGGCACCTCGAACCGTTTCGCCCACGCCGCCGCCCAACGAGTGGCGGAGGAGCCGGCCAAAGCGTACAACCCCCTCTTCATTTACGGTGCCTCGGGCCTGGGCAAGACGCACATACTGCACGCCATCGGGCATTACGATTTCCAAAACTTTTCCAGCCTCAACGTCTGCTACGTGTCCACCGAGACGTTCCTCAACGAGTTCATCGATGCAATACGGACCCGGGGCCAGACCGCCTTCAAGCGTCGCTACCGGGCCTACGACGTGCTGCTGGTGGACGACATCCAACTATTAGAAGGCAAAAAAGAGACCCAGGAAGAGTTCTTCTACACGTTTAACTCTTTTTACGAGGCTGACAAGCAGATCGTCATATCTTCGGACAGGCACCCTCGCTCTATAGCTACGCTCGAGGACAGGCTGCGTAGCAGGTTCGAGTCCGGGCTCATCACAGACATCCAGCCTCCCGAGCTCGAGACCCGCCTCGCCATCTTGAGAAAGAAATCCGAGGGCGAAAAGGTAGAAGTGCCCGAGGACGTCCTCGAGCTGATCGCCACACACGTAAAGGACAACATCAGAGAACTCGAGGGTGCCCTCATACGGGTATCTGCCTTCGCCAGCATCCACGGGATCCCGGTCACGATGGAGCTGGCCGAAGAGGTCCTTTCAGACGTAATTGCGGCCAGCGCACCCCGGCAAATCACCCCGGAGCAAATCCTGGACGCAACGGCCAAGGCTTTCGACCTCTCCGTCGAGCAGATTCTGCGGGCCGAGCCGGCGGCGGCCTCTGGTCGCGGCCAGGCAAACCGCGATGTACCTATTCCGTGAACTTACGGACTACAGCTACCCGGCCATCGCCCATGTGTTCGGCGACCGCGACCACACAACGGTCATGCACGCTCAGAGGAAGGTGACCAAGCTCATGAGCGAGAAGCGTCAGGTCTACGAACAGGTCACCGACCTCATCCATAAGGTCAAGTCCGGCGATTGAGCGTACCTGGGCGTGCGGGGAAGCTTCCGGGGGAGATCTTGTGCCGGGGTCTTGTAACTCCTGGGGACATGGTGGCTCAACGTATGTTCCGACAGCCGATGGCATCCATTGTACGCTTTTGTCATCCACAACGACCGAGACCGCCGCGAGGGGCCTGCCAGCCTAAAGGCGCACCTGTCCACAATCCACAACACCTACTGCTACAGCCCTTTAAAGTTTAAAAGTTCTTAGTAGAGGAGCAGCTGCACAGTGAAACTGAGATGTGAGCGTGACCAACTCCTCGACGCGCTGACCACAGCGGGGCGAGCCGGGTCTGGACGGTCAAGCGCTTCCGCCGTGCTCCCGGGCATCCGTCTCAACCTCGTCGGGGAACGGCTGGAGGTCACCGGGACCGACCAGGACCTCACAATTTCGACAGAGGTGGCCGTGGCTGGGCTGACTGACGGCACTGTCGTCGCACCGGGGAGGCTACTGACCGACATCGTGCGAGCGCTCGAGCCCGGGGCCGTCCTCGTCCAGGGCGACGAGGAGGAGCTCCAGGTCTCGGCTGGACGTTCACAGTTCGTGCTGCGCCCCTACCGGGCCGGTGATTTCCCGCATTTGCCTGCCTCCACCGGGGAAAGTGTGGCTTTGTCTACCACCGGGCTGGCCGAGGCGCTCCGGCAAGTCGTGCGGGCGGCGTCCTCCGAGGACACCCGGCCGGTATTGACCGGCGTCCTGGTGGCTTCGGAATCAGAAGGGCTGCGGCTGGTGGCGACGGACTCGTACCGGCTGGCGGTCAAGGACCTGCCTGGCGCCAAGGACGTCCTGTCAGAAGGCCAGAAGGTCCTCGTGCCGTCGCGCGCCCTGGGCGAGTTGCAAAGGCTCCTGGGCGGCGAAGCGCAGGCCGTCGAGCTTCGGCTCGGTGCTCATGACGTCAGGTTCACGGTTGGGCGGGTCAAGCTGACGACACGTCTCATCGAAGGGGAGTTCCCGCCTTACCGGCAGCTGATCCCGTTCAATTACCCCAACCGGCTGGTCATCGGCCGCGAGGCCTTCCTGGACGCTATCCGCCGGGTGAGGCTGGTCGCCCGGGATGCCACCACACCGGTAAGGATCTCTTTGCGCTCCGACACCGTACAGCTGAGCGTGGTGACGAACGACTGGGGCCAGGCGGTCGAAGAGGTCGACGCCAAGTACGAGGGCGCGGAGATGACGATCGCGTTCAACCCTCAGTACCTGGCCGAGGGGGTAGAGGCGGTGATGGGCGACGAGGTCGTCCTGGAAACGATCGATGCGTTGAAACCGGCAACGCTGAAGCCCACGGACAAGACCGATTACATCTACTTGTTGATGCCTGTCCGTGTCGCTTGAGGAATCCGTAGTCCAGCTCGCTCTTCTGCAGGCATCGCAGTGTACGTCGAGCAAATAAGTGTCAATAACTTTCGGAACTACACGTCGGCGGAGCTGCAGCTGGCGCCTGCGGGCATAACGTTGCTCCAGGGGGATAATGGTTCGGGGAAAACAAATTTATTGGAAGCCATTGCATATTTTGCTTCTCTGAAGAGTTTCCGGGGGGCGCCGAAAAGCTCCCTGGTGCGCAACGGCTCCGGGCAAGCCGTACTCCGGGCCCGGGCCAACCGGGGGGGTCGCAACCTTTTGGTCGAGGCCGAGCTCAATGTGGACGGCAGGGACCGGGTCCAGCTAAACCGCCAACCGCTGCGGCGCAACGACGAGCTACTGGGAGCCGTCCTCGTAACGATTTTCTCGCCTGAAGATATCGAGGTGGTAAAGGGCGGGCCACAGTCGCGCCGGGAGTACCTGGACGACCTCTTCGTGTCATTGCAACCCAGGCATGGTGGTGCCTGCGCGGAATTGGAAAGGGTGCTGAAACAACGCAATGCGTTGTTACGTTCGGCGGGCGGCACGTTACGGGGGAGCATGGCGCAAACGCTGGACGTTTGGGACGCGAAACTGGCGCAGGTAGGCGAGGCTATTGCAGATGCGCGGGAGTCCGTGATGCCCGCACTACAAGAGGAAACGGACCGGGCATACCGCCGATTGAGCACAGAGGGTGGAGTACCGGGGCCGGCCAATGTGGGGCCGGCGAGTGTGGGACTGCGCTACGAGCGCAGCTGGGAGGGCCCGTTGATGTCTGCTCTCAATGCTTCGAGGAGCGAGGACGCCCGCAGGGGTACGACCAGCGTCGGCCCTCAACGCGACGAGCTGCACCTGTTTATCGACGGTCTCACCGCTCGTACGCAGGCTTCGCAGGGAGAACAGCGGAGCCTGGCGTTGTCGCTCCGGCTCGGTGGGCACTCGCTCGTGACCGCTCGTCAAGGATCCAGCCCGGTGTTGTTGCTCGACGATGTGTTTTCCGAGCTCGACCCACACCGCAGTAATGCGCTCGCTTCCTGTCTTCCCGACGGCCAGGCGGTGCTGACCACGGCCGGTCCGGTCCCTGGCGGCCTGCCGGTTGTGCAATGGGCACGAGTCTGCGATGGCGTGGTCGACACCGGCCCCTTGTCACCCTGATATGGGCCGGCACGGCCGTTGGCGTACCTGTCGTAGCAGTAGCCCGGGCTCGCGGTGAGTGACGAGCGTCCCGGCCCCGAAAAGAGGCCCCGGCGGGGGCGAAGGAGCGGTGCTCCCGACCCCACGCGGGTAGCGGTGTCGCTGCCCACGGCGGCGCGCCTCCTGGGGGCTGAAGGCGCTGTGGAGCTCGAGACGGTACGACGGCACTGGAGTGAAGTAGCCGGCGCACAGGTAGCCGCCCACGCCCAACCCACGGCGTTCGCCCATGGCGTGCTCACTCTGTCCACCGATCATCACGCGTGGGCTGCTGAGCTGCGGCTTCTCTCGGCTGACCTGCTAAAACGGCTGCAGGCCCGGTGCCCGTCGGTGCGGGCGATAGTGGTCGAGGTCAGCCCGGGACAGGCCCTGCGCTGGTAGAATGGTTATCTGGCTATTGGTTCGGTGACGAGGGCTTACAACCCGGCCAAACCCCGAAACCCGTCTAGCGCGGCTCTCATGTGCCGCGCCTGATCCAATCCGAGCAACGAGCGAAGGCAGATGATGACCAAGGTCGAACAGGAGCAGTTAGGCGCCTTCGACGGTATGTACACCGCGAAGGACATGTCTGTGCTGGAGGGCCTCGAACCCGTCCGCAAACGCCCGGGTATGTTCATCGGCTCGACAGGGCCGACGGGCCTGCATCATCTGATCTGGGAGGTTGTCGACAACGCCGTCGACGAGGCGATGGCGGGCTACTGCGACCACATCGACGTGACCTTGTTGGCCGACGGCGGTTGTCGCGTCATCGATAACGGCCGTGGCATCCCGACCGACGTCAACCCTCAGTACAAGCTGTCGGGGGTGGAGATCGCCCTTACCAGGTTGCACGGCGGCGGCAAGTTCGGTGGCAGCGGCTACAAGGTTTCGGGTGGCCTGCACGGAGTGGGTGTCTCGGTGGTCAATGCGTTGTCCAAGCGGCTCATTGTCGAAGTGGACCAGCTCGGGCAGCGTCACCGGATGGAGTTTTTTGACGGGGGTCGTGCGGCAGGAAAATTAGAAGTCGTGGGGCCTTCCCCGCGCAACCGGCGGGGCACCTCGGTCACCTTCTGGCCGGATCCCACCATATTCGAGGAAGTGGTGTTCCGGGCACAGACGGTGCTGGAACGGCTGCAGATGTACGCGTTTTTGAACGCGGGCCTCGAAATAGACTTCCGTGACGAGCGGGAGGGAGGCGCCGCGCCCGCTAGCTATTGCTACAAGGGTGGGATCGTCGATTTTGTGAAGCACCTCAACGCCACCAAGGACCCTCTTTTCAAGCGAGTGGCGCAGTTCAGGGTGACCGAAGGCGACGGCGAGGTCGAAGTCGCCTTGCAGTGGAACACCGGTTACAACGAGGGCCTGCACGGCTTTGCCAATGGCATTGCCACCATCGAGGGCGGCACTCACGTCGAAGGCCTGAAGAAGGCCCTCACCAACGTCGTCAACAAGTACGCCCGCGCACGCGGTTTGCTCAAGGAAAAAGAGGAGAACCTGCTGGGCGAGGACGTCCGTGAGGGAATGTGCGCCATCGTTTCGGTCAAACTGCACGACCCTCAGTTCGAAGGCCAGACCAAAGCGAAGCTGGGCAACACCTCCATGCGGTCGCTGGTCGAGCGGGCCACGAACGAGAAGTTGTCCGAGTGGCTCGAGGAAAACCCCACCGAGGGGCGCCTTATCGTAACGAAAGCCATTCAGGCGTCGCGCGCCCGCGTGGCGGCCAGGGACGCTCGCGAGGCCACGAGGCGCAAGTCCCCCCTGGAAGGGGCGGGGATGCCCGGCAAGCTCACCGACTGCCGGACCCGGGACGCCCGGGAGGCCGAGCTGTTCATCGTCGAAGGTGACTCCGCCGGGGGGTCCGCCGTACGGGCCCGGAACCCCGAAAACCAGGCCATATTGCCTATCCGGGGCAAGATCTCTGAACGTCGAACGCGCCCGGGTGGACCGGATGCTGAAGAACACTGAGATCCAGGCCCTGGTGGCGGCCATAGGTGCCGGGGTCGGGGAGGACTTCGATGTCTCCAAGATCCGCTACCACAAGGTGATCATCCTGGCTGACGCTGACGTCGACGGCAGCCATATACGGACCTTGCTGCTCACGTTCTTCTTCAGGCAGATGACGCCTCTGGTGGAAGAGCGCAACGTTTACTCCGCACAGCCACCGCTTTTCTCGACGACCGTGGGCAAGGAGAAGATCTACCTGAAGGACGAGGCGGCCAGGCAGCGCTTCCTGGCGGAACACCCTAACCACAAGTCGGAGTTCAACCGGTTGAAGGGCCTCGGCGAGATGGACTGGCACGAGCTGGGTAGCACCACGATGGACCCGGCCTACCGCACCTTGCTGCAGATCGAGATCGAGCAGGCGGCTATTGCCGACGAGGCGTGCAGCATATTGATGGGCGATGACGTGGAGCAGCGCAAGCAGTTCATCGTCGATAATGCCGGCGAAATCCGTTTCCTGGACATATAAGTGACAGACGTTCTATTGCCCGGGGATGACGGTGGCGACGGGACGCGCACGGGGATCCAGCCCATTGAGATAAATGTGGAAATGGAGCGCTCCTTCCTGGAGTACGCCATGTCCGTCATTGTCCAGCGGGCGTTGCCTGATGCCCGCGACGGCCTGAAGCCCGTCCATCGCCGCATCCTCTATGCGATGCACATCCAGGGCTACCGGCCCGACCGGCCGCACGTCAAGTGCGCCAAGGTCACGGGCGAGACGATGGCCAAGTTCCACCCCCACGGGGACCTGGCCATCTACGAAGCCCTGGTGAGGATGGCGCAGCCCTTCAGCCTGCGGGACCGCCTGATCGATTTCCACGGCAACTACGGGTCGCCCGACTTCCCGCCCGCCGCTTCACGTTATACGGAGTGCCGGCTCTCGCCGTTGGCGTTGCACATGCTCGAGAGCATCGACGAAGAAACCGTCGATATGACCCGCAACTACCTCAACGAGGACGACGAGCCGACGGTCCTCCCGTCTCGCTTCCCCAACCTCCTGGTAAACGGTAGCCAGGGCATCGCCGTCGGGATGGCGACCAACATCCCTCCTCACAACCTGGGCGAAGTTATAGATGCCACGATCCACCTGATCGACAATCCGGACGCCACCGTCGAGGACCTCATGCGGTTCGTAAAAGGACCGGACTTCCCGACGGGCGGCTTTATCCTCGGGCGTCAGGGCATTATCGACGCCTACCGCACGGGCCGGGGCTCGATACGGATGCGGGCGCGGGCCGAAATCGAAGAGACGCGCACCGGTGCCCAGATAGTGGTGACCGAGCTGCCCTACCAGGCCAGCCCGCGGGCGATACAGGAGCGCATTGCCGAGCTGGTCAACAGCCGGGAGCTCGAGGGTATCCGGGACATACAGGACCTGTCCGCCGGTAACGACACGAAGATCGTGATCCCCCTCAAGAGGGACGCCAACGCCAACGTCGTCCTCAACAACCTGTACAAGCTGACACCCCTGCAGACCAGCTTCGGGGTCAACATGGTGGCGCTGGTCAACGGCGGGCCGCGGACCATCAACTTGAAGTCGGCGCTGGAGGCCTATGTAGGCCACCAGGTCGAGGTGGTGCGGCGGCGGTCGGAGTACCGGCTGCGCCGGGCCCGGGCCAGGGCTCACATCGTCGAAGGGCTGTTGAAGGCCCTCGACATGATCGACGCCATCATCACGGCTATCCGGGAGTCCGAGAGCCGGGGCGAGGCGCGCGACAGGTTGATGGCGGCGCCGTTTGAGTTCAGCGAAGTACAGGCCGAGCACATCCTGGACATGCAGCTGGCCCGCTTGACGCGCCTGGGCCGGGCGGACCTCGAAGAGGAGATGGCCAAGCTGCGCCAGACGATCGCCGACCTCGAGGCCATCCTCGGCGACCAGGCCATGCTCCACGGTGTCATCAAGACCGAGCTCGGGGAGATACGGGCCCGGTTCAATACTCCCCGGGTGGCGACCATAACGGTCGACCCGGGGGAGATGCTGCCCGAGGACCTCATCGAAGACGGCGAGATCGTCATCACCATGACGAGGGCCGGCTACGTCAAGGCGGTGGCGGCGTCGACGTACCGGACCCAGGGCCGTGGCACCCGCGGCATGCGAGGGGCCAACCTGCGGGAAGCCGACATCGTCGCCAAAGTTATCCACACCACCGCCCATGCCTACCTGCTGTTTTTCTCAAACCTGGGCCGGGTCTATAGGCTGCGCGCGTATCGAAGTGCCACTGCAGGAGCGCACGGCTCGGGGTACGGCGATCGTAAACCTCCTGCCGTTGGCGCCCGGCGAGCGCATTCAGGCCCTCGTCGACACCCGGGAGTTCCAATCGGACCGGTACCTGTTCTTCGCCAGCAAGCAGGGGCACGTCAAGAAGACGGCCTTCATCGAGTACGACAAGAGCCGTCGTGACGGCCTCATCGCCCTCAACCTGCGAGACGGCGACGAGCTAGTGGCCGTCATCGTGACGACGGGGCAGGACGACATCTTCATGGTGAGCCGCAGCGGCATGACGATCAGGTTCTCGGAAGAGGACGTGAGGGCCATGGGGCGCGACGCCGCCGGCGTCCGGGGGATGGCCATGCGGGCCGGGGACGAGGTGGTGGCGGCCGACATCGCCCGCGACGACACCAGCATCCTCATGGTGACCAGCGCCGGCTACGGCAAGCGCACTCAGCTGTACCACTTCCATCGCCAGGGGAGGGGTGGCCTCGGCGTGCGCGGCATCCGGCTTCCCACCAAGCGTGGGGGCGTCGTTTCCGCTTTTACCGTCGGCCTGGACGACGAGATCCTGGTCATTTCCTCGTCCGGCGTGGTGGTCCGGCTTGCCGCACGGGAGATTTCGAGCCAGGGTCGAGACGCCACCGGCGTGAGGGTGGTGAGCCTCGACCCGGGCCAAGAGGTCGCTTCAGTGGCCCCGGTCCTCGCAGTTGAGGAAGACTGATAGCCAAGTAACCACTATGGCCGACCCCGCCCCCGCCAGCCGAGCCGCCAGAGCAGCGGCAGGCCCCCGCCAAAGACCGCTCCGACGGACGCGGCGCCGGCCGGCACGAGCTGGGGGCAGCGCCAGCCAAGCTCGTCTCGCTACTCGAGGACACCTGGCACGGCGTACTTCAGCCCCAGCCCGCAGCCGTCCCAGAACAGGACGGGCTCTCGCGGGGGCACTACCAGCTCCCGTAGTGGCACGGGCGCCAACTCCCGTTCTGCAGCCGGCGTGGCGGTGCCCGGCACTTTAGCTGCCCGGGGTTACGGCGGCCCGACCGCCCCGCCGTCGGGAGCGCAACGGGCCCGGCCGCCGGCCGGTGTGCCGGCCCAGACCGCTCCCGCCCAGCGGCCCCGCCCTCCTGCTGGCCCTGTGCAGACCGCTCGCGCCCCGGCCCAGGCACAGGTGGCCACCAAGGGGCGCAAGCAGCGGATCGTCCGGGGGGTCCAAAACCGCCGCCTTATCCGGCGGCTGGACATCTGGAGCGTCTTCAAGGTCTCGCTGGTGTTCTACATCTGCGTCCTAGCCGTCATGCTGATCGCCGGCATCGCCCTGTGGAACGTGGCCGCCGCCTTCGGCATCATCTCCAGCGCAGAGAAGGACGTCAGGTCACTCTTCGCGCTGACCACGTTCCAGTTGCGCCCCATCACGGCCCTGGTGTACGGCACCATCATCGCCAGTGCGGTGTGCTTCCTCGGTGTCCTGTTCAACGTGTTTGCGGCGGTCGTGTACAACCTGATCAGCGACGTTGTCGGCGGGGTCCAGGCCGTCGTGGTAACCGACCAGGACGCCTGAGCGGAACGGGTAGTGTGTTGAGACCGTCCGGCGGGGTCGGTGTTGGGGGCTATAGCTCAGCCGGTTAGAGCGCAGCACTGATAATGCTGAGGTCGGTGGTTCGATTCCACCTAGCCCCACCGTAAAAGACCTGGTCAGGGGCGGTGAGCGGGGAGCGAAGATTCTGAGGTCGGAGAAATCATCCCGCGTCCATCCCGCGGACCGATGTCCTTCCATCCCGCGTTTATCCCGCGGGCGGAAGCCTGCCGGATGTTCGGGACCTCGTTTGCTCGACGACTTAGGTTGCTTAGGCGAGGGTCGCACCGAGCTGCTCGGCGATGCTCGCCACCAGCGGCAGCGAACCCCTGGCGGACAGGTCGCTCGACTCGACCAGTGGACTGTAGGCCTTCGCTTCTGTCGTGGTCAGCAGGTCCCCAAAGAGGACGAAGACCTCTTCGGAGGCACCTGGGAGGAGGTCTCCGAGCAGAGGAGAGTCGTGCCTCGCTAGCTCGGCGACCCGGGAACGCCAGAGCAAGCCGACCGTGGCAGCTGCACCCACTCGACGGCCGTGGAGCGCTGCTGCCCAGTCAGTTGTGCAGCGATAGTGGGCGGCTGGGCTGGTGACGAGCTGGCTGCGCTTCAACCCGAGCTTGTCCAGCTCTGCGTCTCGAAGGTCGACCAGCACTAGGCGCTCGGCCACGTTGAGCCCGGCCAGGCCCCGCTGGTGGAGATCCAGGAAGGTTATGTTCCGAGAAGTCTTCTCGTGGACGTCGTGGAAGACCGTTTCCAAGAGCGCAGCTGTCCGCGTCCTGGCGCCGTACAGGGTCGGGACGACGGCACCCGCGGAGTTGACCAGTGGGGCGAAGCGGCTCCGGCCCTTGCCTGAGCTATTGAACAGCGCCGGCCAGCGACGAGCGGAGAACGCAGTGAAGAAGGGCTCGCCAGTTTCGAGAGCCACGGTGCGGAGGTGGCGCAGGTCTACCGAAGAGGGGCTCGGGACCGGGCACGACCTTGGGTCTGGGCAGTCACTTGCCGTCACGCGGCATTCGACGCCCGGTCTTGAGCTGCTCGAAGCACCGCCTCAGGGTTGCGCTCCAACTCCTCGGCGGGGACCTTGCCGTCCAGCCAGGACGTCGGGTGAACGAGCCAGGTCCACAGTCCCCAGCCGTCCTCGCCTGCCCCGGCCAGGGCCGCGATCACCGGTTGGAATGCTGGCCGGGGGAGCAGGTCCGCGTCCAGCAAGAAGGCCGGTACGAGCGTCTCGTTGTCGTACTCCACCGTGAACAGCTCGAAGCGGTCGCGCGCCCGCCGCACCCACTGACGCAGGTTGGCCGCCTTCATAAGGCGGCCGTCTGCCAGAGCCTTGTAGGTTAATGCGCCACTAGCCAACAGCTCGGAACGCAGCTCAGCCCGCCTCTGGGCTTGAGCCACCATGGCTGCCGGCACGACGTCCGTCTCGGACAGTGAGGGCATCATCGCCGTGACCAGAGCGTCGAAGTTCGCGGCAACCCTTTCCTGATGTTGCAACCGGCCCCGGACCAGCCGGACGAGCCCTCGCTGGTGGTCGTCGTCGACGTCCTCGAAGAGGCCGACGAGCCATTCCTCACTTTCGGCGCCGCCGTACAGGACGATCGGTACCCACCCACCGTTGCCGACGGCATAACCCTGTGCGCCGGCCGGTTCTCGGGTCTCTGCCCGTGGTCCGCCACCGGGTGCAGTAGCTGTTACGGGGACGTGCAAGACAATCGAACGCCGAGTACCTGCGTCTTTGGGGGTACTTGCGGGTGCCTTCTTGACCATGTCACCAGAGTAGCGCAGCATCGACGATTGTTCAACGGTGACACACCGCGGCGAGTACCCCAGGTCATTGGGTGTGCGCCATAGCATCCGACCGACGGGCTGCTGTCAGGCCTGATTCGTCTAAGTTCCTGGACCGCGCTTGAAAAGATGGGTCTTAACCAGAAGGCCAATGCATATGGGAGCCGTGACTGCCGTATCGCGGCCCGCACAGTATCGCCAAGGGATCGCGACGCGTGTTCAGAGTGCTGGTCAGTCAGGTGCGGCTGACTTCTGAGGTCGCGAATTCATCGCCAGGCCCAACTCCCGGGCGGAAGCGTTTTCCGAGCCGCTCGGCGGCCTCTCGGTCCGCCTCCTTAGTCGCTTGGGCGTACACCGCGAGCGTCGTTCGCGGGTTGGCGTGACCGAGGCGTTCCTGGGCGGTCTTGATGTTCACGCCCTCCTCAAGGAGGGCAGTGCCAGCGGTGTGTTTCAGGTCGTGGAAGTTGAGCTCGGGGAGATCAGCGGCCACACGAGCGGGTAACCATACGCGGCGCCGCCAGTTGGAGTAGTGCAGCCGACTGCCATCGGGTGAGACGAACACAAACGCGTCGGGAGTACTGACGGTTGCGCTTTGCTCAGCCAGGACCGCGGCGAGCATCGACATAAGCCAGTCAGGTAACGCCAACGACGGCCGGCGCCCTGCCTTGGTCTTGGGGTCGCTTTCGATCATTTCACCGTGGAGACCCCGAGTGACCTGACGATCGATGACGACGGTCTGCCGCAGGAAGTCCAGCCGATCAACTCGCAATCCGGCGATTTCACCCCATCGCAAACCGAATGCTCCGAGGTAAGCCATCGGACCGTACGAGCCCATGGCGTTGGCGAGCCTGGCAAGCCGGTCGGCGTCAAGGATGTCGGCAACACGAGGTGAGATCTGAGGAAGTCGGAATCCGCCGGCACGGGCTTCGAGCGATGATCTCGGAATCCTCCGCGTAGCTCATCAAGGCCCGGAGCACGGCGTACATCCTGACGGTGGAGGCCGATGCGTGTGAAGACGTCCACTCGTTGACCAGTCGTTGTACGTCGGCTCTGCTGACGGAACCAACTGCCTTATGTCCGATGGCCGGAATGATGTGGTTGTCGAGGATGCTCCGGTCGCGCGCGATGGAGCCGGGCCGCTTGGCCCCGTTGGCTCTCAGCCACCTGTCGGCGACGTCGACGACGCGAGTGGCAGCAAGCCGAGGGTCCACCCATACCCCCCGCATGCGGGAGGCTCGTTCGGCAATTTCGAACGCCTCGGCTTCCTTTTTCGTGCGGAAAGTCTTCGAGTACTCCTTGCCGCTGTGGTCACGTAGCCGGACGTCGTACACATACCGGCCATCCCTCCTCCGAAACCGGGCTTTGATCATCCGTGCTCCTTGCTGTCGAAGACGAGGGTAAGTCTTGCGCGAAGGTGTGACGTCAGCGCTTTCTACTGGGTCGCCTTCCTACGAGGTCCGACCGAAGTCTCGCACGCTTGATGCCAGGACAAGACGTCGGCGCCCGATGGTGACGCTCGCTAATTGGCCCGTGGCGATCATTTGCTTTAGCTTCGTCGTACCCACACCGAGCTGCTCTGCTGCCTCCGAGACTGACAGCATGACCGGTTCACGAGTCGCCGGAGTTGGCAGCGATTGCAGAGCGGTCTTCACGGCCTGGTTGATCACAGCTTGCAGCGCGGCTCCGAGAGACTGGTAAGGATCGTCCTGCTGCTCAGCGTGCCCCTCGAGGTAGCCCACTTGCCACCGGGTTCCGGTCTTCGCCATCCCTATCGCCCTCCTACTACAGGAAAGAAGGCCCATACCGTGACGGGCTGAAGATCCCCACCGAGAAGTCCCTGACAAAGGCGAGCGGGGGTCGAAACCGAGCTTGTCGACGACGTCGTCTGTCCAAGGCCGGATGTGCAGCACGAGCTCATCGAGGCGCCTGTCGACTCTGAACAGGTGGGGAGGGTTAGCCATAATTAGCTCCTCTCAATATTGCCTCGCACTGGTTAGATTAGCGCATGTTATAGACACCTTGTCAAGAGTTAGCTTTGATTAGGTTTATGCCCGTCCTTGTGGTGTACGTTGCGGCGAGGGCTGCCAGGCCTGGCCCCGCCCACGGAGCTTCGGGCCAGGAGCCCGCGGCTTCAGCGGCCGGGGTCCCGGGGCCGCTCGGCGCTCGGCCGACGGCGCCCGGACAGCTCTACGTCCTGAGCGGGCGACTTCTTCGGGCGGCCACGGCCCTGGCCGGCCGAGGGCGCCGGCCCTCTCTGCACCGTCGCAGTCGTCGACGAGCCGCCCGGGCGCTCCGCAACCCACTCGGCCATCTCGGCGTCGACGAAGCGGACCTTGGCCCGCTCAGGTACTTCCAAGAGCCCGTGCATGTGCACAAGCCGGTCGCGGGCCACGGCCAGCTGTTTCGGCTCTTTGCCGAGCACTTTGGCCACTTCCTCTACCCCGGCCCCGCCGGTACCGGCCAAGCTGGCCACGGCCGTCAGGTAGTCGCGTTCTTGGGGCCGCAGGCGGCCCCAGGTGACGTCGTACTGGCCCGCCAGCTCGGCTCGGGCCGACTTAAGCCCGGCTTTGGCGTGGGCGAGGGTGATCGTGGCTTCTCCCTGGGCCGCCTCCCAGGCGTGCCAGCCGAAGAGCTGCACGTAGTAAGGGTGGCCTCCCGAGCGGCGCACCAACAGGCTCAGGGCATCGTCTTCCCAGGCCACGTGGCGGCGGGCCGCCGGCTCGACCAGGGCCAGGCGTGCCGCGCTCGGCTCCAGGTTGCCGAGCGCTTCGACGGGGAGGCGGCTGGCGTAGGTCCCGGCGCCGGCCAGGCGCTCCCTGAAGATGTCGAGCCCGCCGAAGATGACCGCCACCGGTTGGAGGCGACGGGCCACCACGGTCTGGAGGGCGCGGGCGACCGCCGAGAGGTCCTCCTGTGGTGCCATTTGGGCCTCGTCTACCGTGACCAGCAGCCCGGTGCCGTGACGGGCGGCGAAGCTCCCGACGTGCCCCAGCGCGTCCTCGAAGGCAGCGGCAGCGCTCCCGGTGCCGACGTTATGGCCCCGCTCGCCGATCGCACGGGCCGAGCCCACGACGACGTCGAGCTGGGCCTGGAGCTCTTCGGGACCCCGGCCTAAACGCCCCCAGGGCCGGACGGCCTCGGGTATGCGCTGGAGCAGGACTGCCACCAGGCTCTCTTCTTGCAGCGCTTGCACGTGCAGCACCGCCCAGCCCAGCTCCTTCGATGCGACCTCGCCGATCACGTCCAAGAGGACCGTCTTGCCCGTACCCCGGCTGCCGAGGATCGCCCGGCAGAAGCGGGGGTGCTCGGGGCCGGCCTCCAGCACCCGGGCCACGTCGTCTACCAGCGCATCGCGGCCCGCGACTACCGGCGGGCGGCGCCCGAAACCAGGGGTGTAGGGAGGAGCCGGCACTTGGTTAGCCGTCGTTAGTCTTTTTCGTGCTCATGTGCCTTAGCGACAAGTTACCGGAGCAACCCAGACAGATGCTGCAGTTAGCGCATCATCTCGGACGTGTGCCAGTCCCGTGATCAGCGTTCAGCTTCAAACGCTCAGACCCCAGGGCCTTTGCCCGGCCTCACCATCCGCTTCTTGCGTGATTTCGGGGAGACGGCCCGTTATGGCTGCATAGTATGTGCGGTCAGGACATGCCTCCTGAGCAGCCAGAACTGCTTGCCGATTCGGCTCGGCTGAGCACGGAGGTGCGATATGTTCTTGCTCCGCGGTTCTGCACTGCTAGTAGTACCGGTGGTGCTACCATGCGCTTATGGCTGTAGTGAAGCGGTCCGTGTCGATTGACGCCGAAGTCGCCGCCGCCGCTGAAGAGGCCGCCGCTGAGGACGGGGTGTCATTTAGCGCCTGGCTTTCCGAAGCTGCTCATCGTCAACTTCTTGTGCGGGAGGGCCTTCGTGGAGTCGCCGAGTGGGAGGAGGCCGCTGGCGCTCTCACGCCTAATGAGCTGGCTGCCGGCGAGATCCTTCTCGACCGTCTCGTCTCGGGCGGTACCCGCAAACCGGCGCGCAGTGCGTGAGCACCGACGGCTTGACCTACGACACGGGAGCTTTGGTCGCCGCAGAACGGGATGACCGGGTCATGTGGTCGCTTCACCGGGCTGCTCTCCGGCGAGGGCTCCCCCCGACAGTGCCCGCGGGTGTGCTCGCTGAGGGTTGGCGCGGCGGGCCACAAGCGAACCTGTCGCGCTTGTTGAAGGGGTGCGACATCGAGGATCTCACCCAGGCCCAGGCCCGGGCGGTCGGGGCACTGGCGGCTCGGGCTGGTCACGACGACATCGTTGACGTCTCGGTTGTCGAGGGGGCGGTCCGCCGAAACCATGCGGTGGTCACCTCGAACGCTGGCCACATCCGCAAAGTAGCCAGCGTGGCTGGAGCTGACATCACGGTCCACAGCGTGTAACGTTCGGCACTGGACACCGACACTGCGTCCGTCCCGGGAGGCGGTGGCTCGGTCGCCAATGGCTCTCCAGTGGAGTTGGGAGTCACCCGCTGTCGTTCTGTGGCGCAAAGGTGTCGACTGGTTCTGGTGCGGGCCCGAAGCCGAGTGGATCCTCGGGATGTCCATCGACTTGTTCCAACCGACCGCGGCTGTCCCAGCCTGTCCGGAGCGAGCCCCTATGAACTGGCCTGGAATCGGTCGACTAGCCCCGTACAGCGATGGAGCAACGAATCGAGGGGGTCGACTTCGCTCAACAGATGGGCGATGACGCAGCGCGCGACACCCGCCTGGGCCGATCGTTCCACTGCGTCATGCATATGTCTCTGTTCTATTTGCGGGGCTGCATCAACCAGGAGGCCAGCACGGAGCGCAGAGCGTTCGTCCCAACACCCTTCTGCCACGCTCACCTCCCCACTTCCGAGGACCGTTTCGGCGGTGCCCGCCCGGTTGTCGTCACGGCGAACTGCTCTGGCCGCAGCGCACCTCTGCCCAGCCGTCGGTGCTGACGCCTCACAGCCTGCTCCTGTCCGCGCCCGACGTCCTCTTGGGCAGGCTCGACTATCGCGAGGAGCTCGGAGCGTAGCGTTTCCAGCGACCCGAGGCGCGCCCTGACGTTGTCCAGGGCCTTCCGGGCCTCGTCGGCGAGGCGGCCAGCCTGTTGAGATTCCGAGCGCGCCAAGTGGGCATCGTGGACCGCCTGGGCCACCCGGAGCATCTCGGCGAAGAAAAGCCTCCAGGCCGCGGGCGTATCCCCGTCGAGGTCCGCTTGGGCCATGAGGGCGGCCACCGACTTGATGGTGCCACGCGGGACGCAGCGAACTTTTGTCGGCCTTTGCCGAGGCCCTTGAGCCGAGCGGGCAAGCAGGCCCGAGGCGTGGGCCAGTGGCCCGGGAACGCGCTCCAAGCGCCCCGATAAGACAGCCAGAACCCCCGCCGCGTCGGAGGCGACCGCGCGCCAGGTGGTCACGTCCTCGGCGGGGACAGCGCCCAGCTCGCGCACCACTTCGCCCAGGCCTTCCGTCGCTTCTCTCCACCGGCCTGGGCACCGCTGGGCTGGCGCTCGGTGCTCTTCCCGGCGCGTCGTCCGGCCCCACCACTGTGACGCATCGGCCCAGCGGTAGGTTAGGTGACCGCCGGCCCGAGGGGCCTCGCGCACCCTGGTTGCCGGCGCGCTCACGGGCCCACTCGGCGGCGGCCTCCTGGCTCTCGGCCTCGCCGTCGCCCCAGCGGTCCCGCAGGGCCGGGAGCGAGAGGTCCCTAGCCAGCTTCCCTCCACCGAAGAAGACCGCCACCCCTCCGTCAGAGGGCTCCTCGGCCACTGCGTAGCCGACCACGCGATGCCCGCCGACGCGGTCGTGACGGGGCCTGGCCGCCAGCCCGGCGTCCCGGAGCAACCGCACGAACTCGGCTTCGCTGCCGGCGACAGTAGCCGCCGCCCGCACCACCCGGGCGAGCTCGGCCCGTTCCGTTTCGTCCCGTCCGGTGCGGCGTGCCTTCTCCACCTCGGCCCGGGTGAGCCCGGGCATCGCCGCTTTGTTGGCCCGCCCCTCGACGGCACTGAGCCCGTAGCGGCGCTCCATGTCGGCGCAGAGGGCTGAAAGGCGCTTGAAGTCGTTGCCGGTGGAGGCGACCTTCCCGTCCTCGCGCACCAGGTCCACGACGACGTGGAGGTGGTCGTTGCCGGCCCCGGAGCGGCCGTGGCGCACCGCCACCCAGCGGCACGCCGCCTGGTGCCCGGAGGCCTCAAAACCGAGCCGGCTCATCGCCTCTTTCGCCACCTCGGCCCACTCGGCGTCCGAGAGCTCGCGGTCCGTCCCGGCCTTGGTCGACAGCGACAGGTGCCAGCAGGCGCCGCCGGGCACCTCCGCTGCCGAACAGCACGGCAGGGACGTCCATAGCCGCCGCCAGCCCCTCCAGTTCGGGCGTGGTCGGCCGCAGGCCCGCCTCTACCCGGAGCGACGCCGAGGCCGCTACCACATGAGGGTCCTCGTGCTCGTTGTACCTCCCCGGGCCGAACAAGTAGCGCACCGCGCCCGAGGGCCGCTGCCCCCGCGTCACCTTCGCGATCACGCCTCCGCCCCCTCGTGCCTCACGCCTCCGCCTCCCCCAGGGGAGCCCCCACCACGGGCGCTGAGGAGCGCCGCCAGTTCGACTATGCGCCTACCACCCGCTCGCACTTCGGCCATGACCTCGTCGGCCCCGCTCGGCGACATCGCGCCTCACATGGGCAAGGTGTGTGAGCTGGTTCAAGTTCACACAGGCCCCATGAAAGTCTCTCGCCACGGCCAAGAACTCCCGGCAGAGGGCGCGCCGGGCGAGGAGGGAGGGACGGCCTTCGGGCAGCGCCGACTCGACCAAGAACCGTTGTACCGACAGGCCCTCGGCCGCCGCCCGGGGCACGATCCAGGCCTCTTCCTCGGGCGACAGGCGCACACCGACTACGCGCTGGCGCCCACCCGGCCGACGCCGTAACCGGCCTCCGGGACGCGCCGTCGGGGTGGCCCCCGGCTTACCCAAGACAGCTTCGTCACGCCCCCCGTCCCCGCCCGGCTCCCCGGCCGGGCGCACCGTCCCCGGCTCATCTCCCACCGTCCCAGCGTGGCATGCGCCGCCCCCCAGGGCAAGCATCCTCCGCGATCAGTTGTACTGATCGCATATCTTGCTCCCACAAAAGCTAATATCAGCTAGCTGCTTGAAAACTAGCTGCCAATATTGACTAATCTGACGTCCCACTCCGAGCTAGATATCTGAAAGGAGCTAATTATGGCTAATCACCCTACGCTCCAACCCATAGCACGCGTTGTCGACGACCCGACCACACGACGCCTCCGGGAGCTCGCTGCCCAGGAGGCGGCGGCCACGAAGGAGCGCCTAGCGACCCGTACTGCCGCGGCGCGTTTGTTCTCCGGGGCCGTGGCCCGGCTTGCCGAGACCAAAGCCGCCTGGGAGCACGCCCAAGCCGAAGCTGAGCGCGCCCAGGCCGAGGCGGTAGAGGACCTCCTCGGCTCCGGCCTCGGCAGACGGCCAGCGCCGCCCAGAAATTCCCGAGTGTCTGTCATCGCCTAGGCAGCCAAAACTATGGGTCAATTAAGCGTGTCCGGGAAGTGCCAGGATTTTGCCGGGTGAGGGCGGCCAAGTTTCCTCACCTGCGTAACCACGCGGAGGGGGGTCGGTGCCGCGGCGGTCAGCTCCGCAGCTCTGCACCACGTCGAGGAGGCAATGCCGGATCAGACGGCGGCTGGCCGTTCGTGCTCCCCGCCAGTGCAAGAACAATGGGCTATCAAGAAGTCCTGTCGGGCTTCTTGTCACATTGTGCTCTTAGCGACCTCCGGGCCGTCAAGGCTTCCCCACCAGGCGGCCTGCGACCGCCCTTGACCGCCCTGTCGTCTCGGACCACCAAGGACGAGCGGACTTCCAGTACGCCGGGCCTAGAACTCCCCGCAGCGCGTGCACCCGACCGAAAGTTTCGCCCAAGCGTAACAGGGGCGTGCACAGGGACCGGGCTGAGGCGAACGGCGACGGCAGGGTCACAGGCTCGCCGCCGGACCCGCGCTCCACTCAAGGGGTACCCTCGCTGGAGCCAATGACAAGCCAGATGCCAGAACGACTCCCGCACTGACCGGACCCGACGATCTCGCCACAAACCGTGCCGGTGAGGGTGTCGGTGCTCAAGCGAAGGCGCTCAGGGACAAGGCTCCAGTGCGCACGTTCTTCGCCCGCCTGCTCGGTGTGCACACGGACGAGCGGGCCTTCCGGATCGGGGCCAAAGGGCGAGCGCCTGGTGGGCCGATCAATTGGGGAAGTCTCCCGCTGCCTTGGCACGCCTGTCATTCCATCCCGCTGTCAGAGAAAGGCACCGACCTCGACCACCTCGTGATCGGGCCGGGCGGGGTCTTCTCCATCAACACGAAGTACCACCCTGACGCCAACGTATGGGTGGCAGGGGGGACTTCTTGGTCAACGGCCAGCGCCAAGACTACGTGCGAGCGAGCCGGGCGGAGGGCCGCAAGGTGGCGCGGCTGCTCACCACCGCATGCGGCTTTGAGGTGAAAGTAACCCCGGTAATCGCGGTGGTCGGTGCCTCCAAGGGCTTCAAGGTTAGGGAGCAACCCGTGGGTGTCGTCGTCTGCGCTCGGCGACACATTGTCGACTGGCTGCGTTCGCAACCGGCAGAGCTCGACTCAGAAACAGTCGAAGCCGTCTATTCGGTCGTAAGTCTTCGCGCCAACCTGGGTCGGCACCGGTCATGCAGGTAGACGGTCGCTTTCAGGCGAACCCGTCGTCAACGAGGACACACTCACGGCAGTCAGCCTCGAAGCCGGGGCCGAGCGCACGAGTTCCGAGGCACGGAGGATCGTCATCACTTAACGCGTCCGAATTGGGCATTCGGATCCTCGGCGACCCCGGCCGCACCAGGCCGTCGTGAAGTCAGCCGGCTTTCGCTGGAGCCACCACCAGCACTGTTGGTACCTCCCTGACAGCCGTGGTCGAGCGCCGGATGCTCGACTCGTAGAAAACCTAGCCGAGCACTTGGGGCTGCTCGGGTTCGATGTGGAGGTGAGGCTGACTGGCTAACGTGCAGTGACAAAGCGACTCCGGTGTTACGACCAACTCAAGAGAATGGTCGCTGGTGCCTGGCCTTGACATCCGGCGGAACTGTACTTCCCGTTGGTTGTTAGGGTCGGTGTTACGGCAGTCCATCCGGCGCACTGCCACGAGAGGAGTGATGTTCCCGGGCGTGGCCGGCACCTGCGGCGCCAGTCCGACCGGCCCGTCCGTTGGGGACCCGTCGGGTGGCGCGTGAGAACTTCCTTTACAAGGATCAAGGATCAAGGATCAAGGATCAAGAGATCACGCCCTTGCGCCACCAACTCTGTCCCCCCTTCGGGTCTCTTCAGCTCCGGCGCCGTCGTCAGCGACCGTTCCCGGCCGACCGAGAAGACGAAGGAATTGGCCGCGGACCCCAGGGCCGCCTCCCGCGGTGTCGTTCCTGGTTATCCGCAACCCTACGATTCCTTCTGAAGTACGAACGGACGTTCGATACGATAGCGGAATGCCTGGTAAAAACCTAATTCAGACCCTGGTCACGATACGAGCTAAGGGCACGAAGGGCCTGCGTCACGGGTCCGTCGGTAGCCTGCCTCTTCAGCGCCTCGGACACTTCTTGGCCAATGATCTCATCCATCGTAGAGCCCCGAAGGAACACGAGCGCTCGGACTATGTCCCACTCATCTTCGCTGAGCTTGACAACAACGACTCCCCGCGTGGCGCCTGGTCTCCAAACAGCACCCAGTCACCGTCCAAACCCAGGGCTTCGACAATCTTCCGCCGCGCGTCACTCTTCGGCAGCGACACGCCACGCTCGATGTCGCCGATGTGCCCCACGGACAAACCGTCATTCGACCAGGTCAGATTGCGTCAGTCGTTGCTGTTTTCGCTCGTAGCGACGCCCTGGCCGAAAGCCTTCGCGGATTCCCGCGAAGACTGGGCTGTACGGCGAACCATCTAAGTGTCCTGTTTGACAAGCACCCATCCAGCCTGGCAAACTACACTTGTGAAGTTCAATCGCGGATTCCCGCGAAGGAGCGAAGGCTCTGGCCCTCAGTACTATCCACTACTGTCCCAAAGGGTTTAGGGGGAGGCTGCGTGATCGCGCACAGTGACCGTTGATGACTTCATGACCGGCATACTCGCCGGATTGGCCCTTCGAGGAGACCGACTGATCGACCTAGCTGACACCCGCTTCGACCAGGCAGTCGCCGCCGCCTACGAAGAGCTCCTGCGGCGAGGTGGTCCTGACCTCGAGATCGACTTTGAGATTATTCCCGACGCGGCCCACGGAGACTCGACGGTGGCTCAAGACGCCCTGACGGCAGCCATCGAATCTCGGCTGGTGGCTCGGGTCAATCCCACGTTCCGGCGTGTCCGGGTCGTCATCGACAACCCTTGGGCGAAGACCCTCGATGAGCGAGTTGCCCGGAGGCCCAGAACTCTATAACGACCTAACTCGGGTTTACCTGGAGAGGTACAAGGCCGCTTCCTTTGCGCGGGCTTAGGCAGTCCGACACGCCCCATGGTGCCGACGGCGGAGCCACAAGGCTCAGTGTTGGAACGGTACGGTCGATCGGTTGATGCCTTCGTAGAACGGGTCCTCGGAGAGTATTCTGCTTCGCTACCTCAGCGGGGCAAGCTAGAGATAAGGAGATCAACGATCCTGTCTGCGGAACGATTCATATTCGCGCCTGTGAGGTGGTCATTCTCGATTCGCCACTTCTGCAACGGCTCCGGCGAATTCGTCAACTAGGTGTGGTCCATCTAGTATATAACGGGGCCACCCATACACGGTTGGACCACTCCCTCGGCGTGCTTCATAGGACGGCCGCCCTAGTCGAAGCGACAAATATTGCGTTAGCCCAGGCCCGGTCCGGGACAATCATTGACCCTCAAACTGAGCAGTTATTGCGTATAACCGGCCTTTGTCACGATATCGGTCACGGTGTGATGTCACACGTCTCCGAGAATGCCCTAGAAGGGGACACAGACGTCATCGAATTAAGAAAGCGTTCGGGGTTGAATATCGGCGGAACGCCGGCCTCTTAGCGAAATAGCAGCCTTCTTTATTGTTAGAAGTCCTGGCTTCCGCCGGCTGCTCGATCTGGCATGGGAACGCTCACGGCTTCCACCTCTGACGCGGGACGCCGTCGAGTTCGTGAGCAAAGGCATTATTGGAGTACCCATAGACGAAGATGTACCGCTTCTGCATGAGATCATCACCGGTCCACTTGATGCGGACAAGCTCGACTACCTGAAGGCGAGATGCCTTCTTTTGTGGGATCCCCGATGTTGTAGACATCGATCGATTGATCCAAAAGGTGCGCGTCGCCTTGATCGGATGGCAAGATCTTCCAAAAGAATTGGCGGAGTATTTACCGAGGCGCGCGAGGCCCTACGCCATTACCGGAATGGCGCAGTCAGGCGCTCGAACGCTGGACGAACTTGCCCTCGCACGAGCACTTCAACACGACAAGGTATACAGGCATCACAAGGTCCGGGCAGCTGAAGGAATGGTAGCGTCAATTCTGTCGCTCATTGGTCGTTCTATGGGTTCTCCTGCCTTCCTCCCATTACAGTTCCACGATGAGCAGTTTCTGGACTTGACTGCAGAAACCATGCAGAACCTAGCAAATAACGCAATCGCGCCAGGGAAGGCACAGGTCGCCCAGGACCTCATTGATGCGTTGCGGCTGCGGAACCTGTTCGTCCGCGGGTTCGCATGGGAGCCGCTCTTCCCGGCCAGTGGGCCTTGCTTCAGAGGAGGACCAAAAGCAGATTCTGACATCGTCTCAAGCTCAACCTTAACAGGCCTGACGAGAAGGGACGTCTTGCTGCAGAGATTGCAAGTACGGTCGAAAATATGATGACGGCGCTCGGCCGACAAGGCGAGCTCGGCTTTGCTAAGGGGCGCCTAAAGAATTACATTTGGATCGATCCGCCAGGGACACCAAAGGGTCGAAGTCTCCTCGTCGCGCGGCGATGTTGGTGACGTGGCGACTGCACCGTGAGACGATTTCGGGACGACTACCCGGACACGGAGGGATGGTCAGATCAGTATCTTGTAAACCGAGACACGGGCTATGTTTTTACTGTTCGAGCGCTTAGTACGGTGGTGTACCTCGCAGCGGAGATGACGTTTCGTGGGAAGTTCGGGCTCAGAATCGATTCCGAAAATAGGTCCATAACTGATGGGATTGATCTCGAGGGCGTGAAGTCTATGAGGCGTCAACTTTGGGATGCCGAGTTCTACAAGGACCAGCCCACTGACCTTTGGCCAGCGCCTGATGTGCTTTCGTCTGCTAATACCGCACAGACCGTTATTCGGTTTCGGGAAAGACTCCGGGAGTTCTCGGCTCCGATATCAAGTGAACCTGATGGTCAAGGCCTTTCAGAGCAAGCCGTTATGGACTATCTCCGACAATTTCGTAGCCGAGACGCCATCAAGGAAGCCCTCGCGTTAGTGGACGGTGTTCGTCTTTTCGGTCGCGACGATTTGGTGTCAGCCTTGTCGCATTTTCTGAGCCAGCGGCCTGCTTTTCGTGACGCTGTTATGTGCCCGCTAGGCTCGGCAAAGGACAGCAGCGCCATTGTTACGTATTACGCGGAAGATATCGCACCTACGGCCGGACTGACCTCAACGCAGCCAGCGCAGTTGATACCACCAATTGCAAAGATCATCTTTGCAGATGACTTTATTGGCTCTGGCCACCAGGTAATCGACATTCTTCAGTCGTGGTTCGGCTTGGAACGCACTGAGGAACTCGGTGAGGAGCGGCTTCCCTTGCCAGCAGTCTGCGTGGAAGTTATAAGATCCAGCGAGTTGGCATTTGTCTTCTGTGCGGGCTTATCGGACGGACCAGAGGAACTTCAGCTCTGGCTGACCTCTCCAGAAGTTGACGGCAGAGATTCACGTGGAGCACGACGAGGATACTCTGCCAAGCCTCGGGAGCCTAGTCTCAACCGGAGCGGTCACGGCGGACTTCGAGCACTCATGTCATGAGATTGGCATCGAGCTGTTGCTCTCAAATGGATACGCGGACGACAAGGCACAGCAAAGAGGGAGCGGATACGGCAATAAGGGTTTGCTTGTAGCCTTCCCATACAACGTTCCCGCCCAGACGCTTACGTGTCTATGGGAACGAGGAAGCGCACAGGGTGCGGACTGGTTTCCGTTGCTGCCGAGGCGTCGCAAGCGGTAGATGGCGGTGGGCGCCAAAGGCTAATAGCCCTATGTGCCGAGATTCAGTGCTTCGTGACGAAGCGCGTAACCACTGAGCCGAAAAAGCGAACTTCCTGAGCCGCGGCGGCCCATCCAGACGGTCGAGACACGAACCGAGGAACTGGCACAGAAGCGACCGGAGGGCTTACGACGACAGCGACGGATGCTCCGTTCCCCGATGGGCATTCCCGCGGAACCGTAATCTGGGCGTCATGATCGCTTCTTCGAAGCCGTCAAAACCCGAGCGAGCCATTGGCGGGTTCTTCTCGTGAGAGCCGACGGCGCCAACCTCCTCCGGTTTCTCAAGAACGCAGACCAGCTCGTGGTTCCGCTGTACCAACGTCGATACTCGTGGACCGAGGAGGAGTGGGGGCAGTTGTGGGCCGACATCCTCCGCGTCGCTGACGACCCGGGTGGGGCGGACCACTTCATTGGCTCTATGGTCCAGATCGGCGACATCCAGTTGGCCGGCAATCGCCACAATCCTCTTCAGGTCATCGACGGTCAACAGCGGCTGACCACCGTGTCGCTCTTACTGCTCGCTCTCGCACGAATTGCCGAGCGCAGGCACGCCGCGGATTCCGGGGACCTGGATGCGCAGTCCATCGTGGATGAGCGCATCCAGGAGTGGTACTTGGTCGATGAGCGTGAGCGCGGAGAGAAACGGTACAAGCTGGTGCCCAACGAAGCCGACCGCGCCACGTACTTCGCTCTGATCGATAACAAGCCGCTCCCTGATCGTGGCGCGCGCAGCGTCGTCGAGGCCTACCGGTATTTCGAGGCCCAGGTCGAGGTCTCCGGGCGCCGGCTCGCCAACCTCTTGTCGGCGGTCTCGCGATTGCTGGTGGTCGAGATCGCCCTCGAACGTGGCCGCGATGACCCCCAGCTCATCTTCGAGTCGTTGAACTCCACCGGTCTCGACCTGAGCCAAGCCGACCTGATCCGCAACTACGTGCTCATGCGGCTCGCCCGCGTCCGAGCAGGACGACCTTTTCCGTCACTATTGGGGGCCGATGGAGGAGCGCCTGGGGCCGGTCGGCGCCGAGGGCTTTGACCGTTTCGTGCGTGACTACCTGACGATGCGCACCGGCCAAATCCCGCGCATCGACCAGATCTACCGGGCCTTCAAGGCCTACGTCGCCGCGTCAGCAGAGAACCCGACCGAAGTCGCTGAAGACCTTCATCGCTTCTCCGCCTACTACGCCAAAATTGTTTCGGGGACCGACGATGACGCCCAGGTCAAGGCTGCTCTGACGGATATCAATACGTTGAAAGTGGAGGTCGCTCAATCCTTTCCTGCTCCATGTGCTCCACGACCACGCTCAGGGCCCGATCAGCCGCGACGAACTCATTCAGGTTCTTCGCATCGTCGAAAGCTACATTTTTCGGCGCGCCGTCGCGGGTGTACCGACCAACGCCCTCAACAAGAATCTTCTCCGGGTTATCGCGCGAGCTTGACGAAGAGCGATACCTGGAGAGCCTCAAGGCGGCGCTCATGCTCAAGGAGGGTTCCGGGCGCCTGCCGCGCGATGAGGAGTTCCGGCGGGAGCTACTGGCCAAGGACGTCTACAACTTCCGCAACCGCACCTATCTGCTCGACAAGCTGGAGAACTACGGGCGCAAGGAGCGTGTGGACGTCGCTTCGTACACGATCGAGCACGTCATGCCCCAGAACCCCGAGTTGTCGCCGGCATGGCAGGACGAACTCGGCCCCGAGTGGCAACGTATCCAGGCCGAGTACCTTCACACCCTCGGGAACCTCACCCTCACCGGGTACAACTCGGAGCTGTCGGACCGCTCGTTCGCCGAGAAGCTGGCCATGGAGGGCGGGTTCAAGGACAGCCCCATACGCCTGAATGAGTCGGTGCGCTCCCACTCCCGATGGACCGAGGACGCCATTCGCGAGCGCGGCCGCACGCTTGCCGGCCTCGCCGTCGCCGTCTGGCCGGCACCGAGGCTCGGTGACGATGCGCTCGAGCGCTATCGGACCGGCGCGCCAGCGAGTTCGTAGGGCTTACACGCTCGCTGACCACCCGACGCTCGCTGGCTCGCTGCGGGAGATATTCGAGCAGCTGCGGCTACGTGTGCAAAACCTCGGCCCCGAGGTCGCCGAGGAGATCCACAAGCAGTACATCGGCTACCGGACCGGGCGGGTCTTTCTCTCCGTCGTACCATTGCAGGACGAGCTCAAGCTTTATCTAGCCGGTATCGAGCCCGAGGCGATCAAGGACCCAGGCCACCGTGTTCGCGACGTCCGGGGCGTCGGGCACTGGGGAGTAGGGAACGTCGAGGTACGACTGTCCAGCCATGGGGATCTTGAACCGGTGATGGACCTCATCGGACAGGTCTTCCAGTCGGCGGAGGACGCGGTCTCTGACGAGGAGGAATACCCCATCGAAGCCGTCGAGCGGGTCATCGAGTTGGCCGTGACCCTGGAGGACCAGCAGGCGCTCCGGCGCTTAATTGAGGTCGCTGTGGCCGGTGGGATGTACCCGCGTGCCTGGAAGCGTACGGTAACGCTCGCTCCGCCGCAGAACCGGACGATAACCCTGGTGGCAGTACGGATAGATGACGACGGGGGAATCCAGGCGGGCTGCGCCAATGAAAACTGGGAGCCCTACGCCGGCATTCCGGGTTACCGAGTACACAGCGTTCTGGGCCCCTCGGGCTGGTCTGCGGTGAACGGGGCGATGGGACTTGACCGCTTGAGCGACGCCTTGGAGGAGCTCCTTGCCGATGTGACTTTCCCGGGCCGGCCGAAGCGAGCCGCCTGGAACCAACGTGACTTTTACGTGATCCTCGGTGACTACGATTGGGAAGACTGCCGCCGCTACGGGTTCGTCGCCGCCGGCGGCGGGTCCGTCTATACCCGCCCGCTCGATCAGCTGTTTCCGGGGCACGAGTCTTCGCCTACTACTCCGGGCCAACCCGTGGCTACGTCGGGATTGGAACTGTCATTGAGACCACAACGCCTGTTCGCCAGTTCACAGTGACGGTGGGGGACCGGGAGACCCCCGTGCTTGACGCGCCTCTTTCCAAGCGCGAGGTCTTGGTGGCAGACGACCCTGACGATCCCGACCGCTGCAGCCGTCTAGTTCGAGTCGAGTGGCAGGCGACCGTGGAGGCTACGGAGGCAGTCTGGGAAACGGGGCTCTTCGCCAATCAGATGGTCGTCTGTCGCCTTCGAGATGAGCACACCATCCAAACCGTCGAACAGACGCTCGCGAAGTCGAGCGCTGGCGCCTCTGCCTGACCACGACCGCCGTGTCTCCACACGGGCGGCGAGCTCGCCGTCGCGTTTCTGGCGTACGAACCCAACCGGGATCCCTCCGGGGGTGTGACCCCGCACTGACAATTCCGTGAGGGTCACACGCAACCGCGGGTGGCCCGTCGAGCTAGCCTCAGTGAGGAGGTCACAGCTTGCCGGCCCGGAGCTTCGCTTGGACACAAATCCCTACAGTCCTGCTCAAGGACCTCGCTCGCGGCTTGAGCTCAGTGGTCCCGACCCTGCCGAAGCCTGGGTGCCCAGTACGGTCCGATTCCGACTGAGGACTTTGTGCTCGATGCCTGGGACACGCTCCGCGAACGCTGGCTGGTTGGCGTGCCGGAAGTGCTCGCTTCCGTGATCAACGACCTGTGGCAACCGGGACCGCGGACGGCTATGAAAAAGGCCCTCGGTACCGAAGGACCAGATCGAGTGGCTCCGGAACCGCAATAACACGGCGCGATTACGCGCCGTCGTGTTGGAGCAGTTCATTACCGCTGGAGAGCCAAGCGACGACGTGCCGTCGTCAGCCCTTCCCCCAAGGACCGCTATGGCTTTCTCAGTCCCGACCCTGACGGACCAGATCGTCAAGGTTGAGGGTTTCCAGGTGCTCGTCCTTGAAGACCCGGGACGCCCAGACCCTCTGCGAAAACCTAGGGCGTACCCGTTCGAACGTGTCCGCCGCGGGGCCATTGGAATGTGGCTCGTTGGCGCGAGCTCCGCTTCTGGGCCAACTATCCCGACCTCGACGTCCAAGTGCTCAACGCCCAAGGCCAGTCCGTCCACGGCCGGACGTTGCTCTCAAGCGTCCGGGCCACCTATCAGCGAGAGGAGCTGACCATATGGCGAGCATACTTAAGAGGACCAAATGCCCGCCGGCTCGGACCGGGCTCCCGACGGTACCCCCGGCCTCTTCCCTGCCGCTCCGGCGGAGCCGAACCAAGGGGATGCAACCCTGCCCACCTTCTCGACGCGGCCGAGCCTGGCCCACGCCGGCAGCACCTGGCAGCGGCCGCAGTTCACCCCACGCGCTCCGTCACCCGGCCAGCTCGTCCATATCCGACAGCGGCGGTACTTCGTGGAGGAGACGGTCCCGCCCCGGACCCAGAGACGCCACGCTGTCCGCCTGGCGTGTGTCGATGACGATGCCCAGGGCCAGCCTCTGCAAGTGCTGTGGGAGAGGGAGGTCGACCCGGAGATTCGAGGCCGAAGCCTGGGCCGACCTTGGCGCCAGGGGCTTCGACGACCCGCAGCTCTTCGCCGCCTACCTGCACGCCTCCGGTGGAACGCCGTGACCGCCGCCGACCCTCGCCTCTTCCAGTCCCCGTTCCGGGCCGGCATCCGGCTCGACGCCACCAGCTCGAGCCGCTGCGCAAGGCGCTGGTGCTTCCGCGGTGAACCTCTTCATCGCCGACGACGTCGGCCTCGGCAAGACCATCGAGGCGGGGCTCATCGTCCGCGAGCTGCTGCTGCGCCAGAAGGTCCGCGAGATCGTCGTCGCCTGCCCGCCGTCGGTGCTCCTCCAATGGCAGGACGAGCTGGAAGCCCGGTTCGGGCTGAGCTTCGAGGTCCTCGACCGGGAGTACATCGCACGGGTCCGGCACGAGCGCGGTTACGGCGTGAACCCTTGGACCACGCACACGCGCTTCCTCGTCTCGCACGCGCCTGCTGATCGACGAGGCCTACACCGGGCGCGCTCCGCGACTGGCTCGGCACGACTTCCGGCCCGGCTCGCTGCTATCCTCGACGAGGCCCACCACGCCGCGCCGGCGCCGGGGCGAAGTACGCGATCGACTCCAAGATCACCCGGGCTGTCCGCGACCTGGCGCCGCGTTCGAGCACCGGCTCTTCCTCTCTGCGACCCCGCACAACGGGCACTCGAACAGCTTCTCCGCGCTGCTGGAGATCCTCGACCCGCAGCGCTTCTCCCGCGGCGTGCCCGTCGCCCCGAAGCTCCTCGACGAGGTCATGGTCCGCCGCCTGAAAGAAGACCTCCGGGAGGTCGCCGGCTGGCTTCCCCAAGCGCACGCCGGTCCAGGAATGACATCGAGCGGCCTTCCGGAAGATGCCCCCGAGCTGCGCCTGTCGAGGCTACTCGACCAATACCGCCGAGCTCCGCGAGGAGCGTCTGCAGAGGCGATCGAAGGGACCCAAGCCGCTCGCGGCCTGCTTATCTGCGGCCTGCAGCAGCGACTGCTCTCTTCGGTCGAGGCGTTTGCCCGGACCCTTCGCGTGCACCGCCGCACGGTACTCGCCAGTGGGAAGCGCCTATGCGGAAGCGGCACGAGGATCGAAGCGACAAACCGTCTCGATCTCCTCGTCGGTGGCCATCTCCGACGACGACGACCGAGCGGACGAGCCCGAGGACATCCTCGCACAGAGGAGGACGACCAGAGTCGCCGCGGCCACTGCTTTGTCGGTGGCGACCTCAGGCCGACGGCCGGCTGCAGCTGTTCGCAGCGGAGCACCGACTCCTCGACCAGATGGCGGAGATCGCGGACGCGGCCCGTGGCCTGCGTGACGCAAAGGTACGCCGGCTTCTCGACTGGATCACCGAGAACATGCTCTGCCGTGCCGACGTGGAAACGTTCGAATCCTGATCTTCACCGAGTACGACGACACGAAGCGTTACCTCCGCAGCAGCTCTCGGCCGCGTTGGCGCGCACCGAGGCGTCGACCAGCGCATCGCTGTTTTCCATGGTCCCACCCCGCCGAGGAGCGCGAGGAAATCAAGCGGGCGTTCAATGAGCGCCGGAGCCAAACCCGGTGCGCATCCTCATCGCCACCGACGCGGCCCGCGAAGGCCTCAATCTTCAAGCCCACTGCTGGCACCTGTTCCATTTCGACGTGCCGTGGAACCCGTCGCCGCATGGAGCAGCGCAACGGCCGCATCGACCGCAAGCTCCAGGCAGCACCGAGGTCTTCTGCCATTACTTCGTATACCTCCAGCGTCCCGAGGACCGGGTGCTCCAGGTGCTGGTGCGAAAGACGGAGACGATCCGCAGGAGCTGGGGAGCCTTGCCGCAGGTCGTCGAGAGCCGGCTGGAGGAGATGCTCAAGGGTGGCATTCGACACTCCAACGTCGAAACGCTGAGCCGGGAGATCGAGGCGGCTGACATTGAACAGGAGGCGAAAGCGCCGTTCGCGACGAACTCGACGCGGCTCGCCAGCGCCAGCAGGACCTCCGCCTGCAGGTCGATGGGCTTAGGAACCGGCTGGAGGCGTCTCGATCGTGGATCGGCCTTGACAACGAGCACTTCCGCCAGGCGCTCAGTTCGGCCCTCGACCTGATCGGCGCCAAAGGGCTCCAGCCCCTTCCCGCCAAGGGCGGGCGGTCTCAACGCTTCACCTTCCCAGATCCTGGACGAGCGTGCCGACCCGACGTGGACCGAGACGATGGACTCGCTCCGAGTTCTCCGCCCTCGCGGTGAGCCCGTCTGGCAGTGGCGACCAGGCTCACCGATCCGGCCGGTCGTTTTCGAGGACCCGGGAGAGGTCTCAGACGAGGTAGTCCACCTCCACCTAGAGCACCGGGTCGTCCGCCGGCTGCTCGGACGCTTCACTGCTCAGGGGTTCGTCCACCACGACCTGTCGCGTGCCTGCGTCGCTCAGACCAAGGACTCGGTGCCTCGGGTCGTTCTTCTCGGCCGCCTTTGCCTGTACGGTGCTCGTGGCGTCCGACTGCACGAGGAGCTGGTGCCCGTGTCGGCACGCTGGACCGACCCGGAGGA
>CAVWFC010000003.1:0-2365224 GCA_963754115.1 uncultured Acidimicrobiaceae bacterium
ACCATTGTGAGGGCCTTGGCCCCCCCTCAGCTGACGAGCTTGCCGGCCGTCGGTAAACTGCTGCCCGTACCGCCTCCGGTCAATACCGCCGTCGATGTCAGCCGGTTGGAGACCGTCGTGGACGCTCTCACCAGGGCCCGGCCGGCTTTACCGTTCACCCCAAAGTGGCCCGGTTGCTCGAGGCGCGGTCCTAAGCTCTGGGCCTCCGGCCAGGTGGACTGGGCTCTGGAGAGGCCCTGGCCTTCGGGACCATCGTTCTTGACGGCCGCGACGTGCGCCTTCGTGGCCAGGACACTCGCCGGGGCACCTTCGGGCACCGCAATGCCGTCTACGTTGACTACCGAACTGGCGCCGAAGACATCCCGCTGGCCGACCTGGCCCGGGAGCACGGAGATAGCGCCGGCCGGTTCTTCGTTTATGATTCGCTCCTCTCGGAGTACGCCGCCCTCGGATTTGAGTACGGGTACACGTTGTTCTCCCCTGACGGCCTGGTGGCTTGGAAGCTCAGTTCGGGGACTTCGTCAACGCCGCCCAGGTCGTCATAGACCAGTTCCTGGCTGCTTCGGAAGTGAAGTGGGACCAGCCCTCGGACCTCGTGTTGTTGTTGCCGCATGGCGATGAGGGCCAGGGCCCGGAACATTCCTCAGCGTGTGTCGAACGGTTTCTCGAGCTGTGCGCGGAAGATAACATGTGCGTGGCGAATGTCACGACGGCGGCTCAGCTTTTCCACATCCTTCGCCGTCAGGTGTTCCAGCCCTTTAAACTGCTCGGGACTGTTCACACCGAAGCGGTACCTCCGGGGACGGGAAGCTTACAGCCCGGTCGAAGACCTCGCTGCCGGGGCTTTCCGCGAAGTAATCGACGACCCCTCCCGCCCGAAGAAGTACGCCGCGTGGTGCTGGCCACCGGAAAAGTCGCCCTCGACCTTCTGGTTGCCCGGGAGGATAGGGGCGCCAATGACGTCGCCATCGTGCGGGTCGAGCAGCTCTACCCGTGGCCCGGGGAGCAAATCGCCGCCGCCTTGTCCCGGTACGGGCGAGCCGTCGATGTGGTGTGGGCGCAGGAAGAGCCCGCCAACATGGGTGCCTGGGAGTTTGCGCGCGAGCCGCTCGGCGACATCGTGCCGGTACGGCAAAGGCTCACACTGGTGTCACGGCCGCCCTCGGGTTCTCCGGCTACGGGCAGCCACACGATGCACGAGCTCGAGCAAGCAGACGTTGTCGAAAGAGCGCTTGGGAACTAAGCCAGCGAGGGCCGGCACGGCGGCCTGGATTCTCCTCTGCCGGTGGGGATGCGCCAAGTGAGGCGCCCGGAGCGGCACTGGACCCAGTGGGTGCACGTCCACCGAGGGCCCTTACCTGCTCCGCGAAAGGAACGGTTGATACCGTGTCGCGGCGGCGGTGAGCTGGCAGAGGTCTCGCTCCGCCTCTTTCCGCCCTTCGACGGTTGGTGAACGTGACGCTGGCCGGCTGAGGGCAGGGCCGTTGGATGACAAAACAGGAGAGAGATGCCAGCTCGTCACGTAGTCGTCGACGGCTCGAACATTGCTACGGAGGGACGATCGCTACCCAGTCGGGCAACTTACGAGGCCGTACGCGGTTCGTCATCGAGAACCCCAATGACGTTGTTACCGTGGTGGTCGACGCCACCTTCGGTCACCGCATCGCGACCGAGGAGCGTGAGCGCTTCGAACAAGCCGAGTCGGGCGGCGAGATCGTCAGCCCGCCCGCAGGGCGATCGGCCGAGGCGACGCCTTCTTGCTAAGGGTGGCGGACAAGGTGGGTGCCGTTGTACTTTCCAACGACTCCTTCCAGGAGTTCCACGGGGAGTACCGAATGGCTCTTTCAGAGGGCCGCCTGGAATAGGCGGCAAGCCGGTGCCAGGGGTGTGGAATTTTACTCCCCGCTACCCCCGTGCGGTGGCCAAAAGCCGCGAATCTGTCAAAGAAGCCAAGCGCAAAAGGCATGCCGAGCCACCGGAAGAGCCCCAGGAGAGCGGGCTCGACATGGCGGCCGAGTCCCACGGCCACGGCGCTGAGCGCAAGTTGCAGCGGGCCATCGCGGCAGCGGTCGAGAAGGCGGTTGAGCCGGCAAAGGGAGGCCGAAAGCGAAGGCGGAGGCGCAGTGGCTCCGGAGGGGCTTGCAGAGCCCGCTGAACGAGCCCCTCAAGTTCATCACGTTCATCGCTGGCAACCAGCTCGGCGATCAGGTCGAAGGTACCGTCGAGGAGTTCTCGTCTCACGGTGCCTTCGTTTCGGTGGATGTGCTCGTCGCGATCTCGCCTCTGTCGGCTATGGGCGATGTGCCGCCGTGCTCGGCCCGGGAAGTGTTACGCAAAGGCGAGAAGCGGGCGTTCGTGGGCATACAGGCTTTCGACGCCATGAGACGCGGGATAAGAGTCTAGCTACCAGGCTTTGCCCGTTTGGCCGGTACCCCGACAGCCGAGACGATAGACGCTGAATATTCATCGGGGCGAGGTTGGCGACGAGGCTGTCGCCGTGCCCCGATGCCGTGCAGGCCCCGGCCAACGGGCGAGCCAAACAACTGGGCTCCCTCGGTGCTGCCGGTCCCGCCGGCAACAGCGTCAGTAGCCCCAGCTGTGGACGCGAAGCCTCTGCGGCGGGCAACGTCGAAGCCGCTGAACGCCGGCGGGGGCGGTCAAGGAGACAGCACCGAGGAAACCGGTGGTGGCAAAGCAAGCCGGGGTGCCGGCCATTGCGTCCGCCCCACCCAGGGAGGCAACACCTAGAGCGACCGCCGGGCAAAGAAAGGCGCCGCCCGAAGAAGTGGCCTCCAGAGTTGCCGGCGTCGCCCCCGCCAGCGAGCCCGGGTAGCGCCTCCTGCTGCCCGAAGAGCACGGGCAGCGCGGGCCAAAGCGACGGCGGCGGCGGAGGGCGGACCGAGCGCGGTCCACGCCGGCTCGGGCCAAGGAGGGCCCCAGGCAACGAAGACACAGCCAAGAAAAACACCGCGAAGAAAAACACAGCCGAGGGCGTCACAAGCAGGAGCGTGCCTGCGAAAGAAGTCGCTGTCAACAAGGTGGCAGCTAACAAGGTGACAGCCAAAGAGGCGCCGGCGAAGAAGGTGACAGCTAAGGGGGTGCCCGCTAAAAAGGTGCCGGCCAAAAAGGCGCCGGCCAAAAAGGCGCCTGCCAAAAAGGCGCCTGCCAGCGAGGTTCCCTCCAAAAAGGCGCTTGTAAGCAAGGTGCCTGCTGGCAAGTTGCCCACTAAAAGCCTCATCGTCGCGGAAGCAGCGACTGGCGACCAGCCAGCAGCGGCATCCGATGGGGTCGTCGCCAAGAGATCGGCGGGCATGAAGGCGGTCGGCACGAAGGCGGTGGCCACTGGCGTCCCTGCGGGGGTGACGGCGAGCACCACGGGGACTGCTGCGGCCAAAAAGTCAGCCATGAAGGAGCCGACGGCAAAAAGGCCCACCGTAAAAGAGCCTCCGGTCCCGAGGAAAGCAGGCGCTCCGAGGTCTCCGAGAGCAAAGAAATCGCCGGCCTCTTAGGGCTCTGCAATCGGTTATTCATTTCATGCTTTATCTCAGCGCCGCTCCCGAGCTCGACTTTCACGACAGCGGCGCGTCTCATTGCGAACGGCCCGAACGCATAAACGCGGCGCTTGCCGGTATCGGGAAGCGGGGCTGGATGAAGCCGTCATCAAGCTCTCGCCCCGGCGAGCCACCAATGAAGAGCTGGAAAAAGCCCACCAAAAGCAGTACCTGCGTTTCCTGGAGGATTTTTGCGCCGCCGGGGGTGGCTCTCTCGACCAGGACACGGTGGTCAGCCCGGGATCGTGGGATACGGCGCTGCTGGCGGCTGGCGGTGCCCTGGCGGCGGTGGAGGCGCTGGCGGCCGCCCGTAGCGGCTACGCCTTCGTGGCTCACAGGCCTCCCGGCCATCACGCCACGGCCGACCGGGCGATGGGTTTTTGCATTCTCAACAATGTGGCGGTGACGGCAGCCGCCCTGCTGGCCGAGGGCGAGCGCGTACTCGTCCTGGACTGGGACGTGCACCACGGCAACGGCACGCAGGACATCTTTTGGGACGAGCCCAGGGTCCTTTATGTCTCGACCCACCAGTCGCCCCTTTACCCGGGCACCGGTGACGCAACGGCCACTGGAGGGCCCAACACGCCGGGGTTGACCCTGAATATCCCTCTTCCCCCCGGCGCCACGGGCGACGTCGTGCTTTATGCGCTGGACGAGGTCGTCGCGCCGGTAGTGGCCGATTTCGGCCCGACGTGGGTCCTCGTCTCTTCGGGTTTCGACGCCCACTACTCCGATCCTTTGGCCAACCTGACGCTCAGCGCAGGCGATTTCGCCGATATGGCGACGAGGGGCAAGGATTTTGCGCCGGCTCCAGGGCGAAGTCGCCATCGTGCTCGAAGGCGGTTACAACCTGACGGCGATCACGCGGAGCACGGGAGCGGTCCTGTCGGCCCTACTGGGAGGGAATTCTTCGGCCGGAGCCCGCCACTTCGGGGGCGCCCGGCAAGCGAGAAGTGCAACGGGCCGGTGAGCTACACCGTCTCGCCCGTGACCGGGTTCGGTGAGAGGCGGACCGGTTCAGCCCAAATCCGTTTAGCTCTCACCGGTTCAGGTCTGACTGGTTCAAGCTTTGACCGGGCCAGTGTTCTCCAGGTGTCCAGGCACCATTGCTGGCCGGGTTCGTGCTGGCATCTCGTTCAGCCCGCCGGCCGTCCAGTGCGGCCCATAAAGCCAGGCCAGCCAGGGCGACGGTCGCGGCGACGTCAAGCGTCCAGTAACCGGTGAGGGAAAGGCTGGCGTGCTCACCGGGTACCGGGGCGGGGACTGGCTGACGAACTTGCACCACGGCTGAAACGAGCTGTGAAGCGAGGGCCCAGACGGCGCCTGCCGTCAACCAGGCCCCGATGACGGCCGGCATCCAGAACGCGCCGACTCTACGCGATAGCCCCGATAGCGACGGCGGCGATCAGCTCACCGGCCATTACCCCTCCCGGCTGCGAGAAGGCGTCTCCGAGGGTGAACGTCGCTGTCCGGCCGGTTGAAGTGACCAGGTGGTACCGGTCCCAGCTGGGCAAGAAAGCAGCAACGGCGACCAGTGCTACGACAACGGTGGCCAGTGCCCGGGCTCTCATCGAGGCGTCGGTCAGGCTCAGCTGTGGCCGCCCCATCGGGACCGCGCTCACCCCGACCAGTACACCGGCATAACCGACCCCCAGGGCGGCGATAGCCAGCCAGAATCCCCGGAGCGTTCCTGGCCGGCACCTGACCCGTGCTGGCCAGGTCCGATATGACGAAGCCGAGCTCGACCGTGCCAAGGCCAGCCGCAAGGGCCAAGCCGCCCCGGATAGAGGCGCGGGTAAGCACGAGCACAGCGGCCAGGGCCCAACCGAGCTCCAGGATTATGTAGACGGCGGTCAAGTACGGGACGGAGACGATGGGGGTGGGCGGGGTGCCCGGGTACGCCGGGAACATCGCCGCCACGTGGACGCCCACGCTGACCAAGAACAGGCCGCCGGCGACGCTAACCGGGCTAACCCCGGGCCGGCTCCTACCGTTTGCCGGAGCCACGGGAAGGACGCCTCCGGGCCGTGACCAGGGTGCCTGTGGCGACGGTGCCTGCGCCGGCGGTGCTTGTGGCGACGGCGACTGTGGCGACGGTGACTGTGGCGACGGCGACTGTGACGACGGTGTCTGCGCCGGCTGTGCCTGTGGCCACCCGGCGCCGTTTGAACCTGAGCCGGGCGGTCCGCCAGTCGGCCATAAAGGTGTCTGGTTCGCTTCGCTCATATCGCCCACCGGCTCATAGTGGCCACCTGCTCATGGTGGCCATACTGCATCGCCCTGGGGCCGATCCAGCACGCGGGAAGCCGAAAGAACTGGTCGCCATGGCGACCAGGGCCCTGGGCAGCCTTCTAGAGAGTCCTCATGAGCTGGTAAACGCCGGCAAAGTCGTCGTTCACCTTGGGCGGGATAGGGACTATCCCGCCCAAGGCTCGCGCTCCCCATGCGATCTGAGCCGTGCGCTCCACAAGAGCAACGATGTGGAGGGCGCGTAACGGGTTTGGCGCCACGGCGACCATCCCGTGGTTGGCCAACAGAGCAGCGCCCCGGCCCTCGAGAGCCTCGACGGCTTTGGTCCCGACGTCGGCCGAACCCGACATCGCATAGTCTGCGCACCGGACCTCACCACCGACGTACATGGTGAACTCGTCGACGCACGCCGGTACAGCTTCGTGGCTGCAGGCGAACATCGTCGCCCACACCGGGTGGGCGTGGACGACAGAGCCGATGTCGTCAAAGGCCCGATAGCACGCCAGGTGCAGGGCCAGCTCTGAGGTCGGGCTGCGGCCCTCGGTGGCCGAGACCACGTTCCCGGCCGGGTCAACCACTACGAGGTCGTCGAGGACCATTACGCGGTAGTCAACCGACGAAGGGGTGCAAACGATATTGCCATCTTCCAGGCGGGCGGAGATATTGCCTGCGGTCCCCTCGACAAGGCCCTTGTGCAGCATCTCCTTGGCCGCGTCCAGCACCGCACGCTTCCCGTCCGGCACGCTTTTCACAGGACAGTTCTCATGGCTGTGCACGTCCCTTTCGTATCTTCAACTGTCACGGCAGGCCGGTCAGCACTTCGGGGTTGACGATATTGAGCGGCATTTCACCTGCAAGGAGCCGCTCGAGGTCGTCAGCCACGATTTGTGCGCCCCGCGTCTCCGTGTCTGTCGTAGCCCCGCCTATGTGCGGCGTAAGGACCACATTGTCCATCGACAAGAGAGGGTGACCATCGGGCAACATTTCGCCCGAGAAGTGGTCAAGGCCGGCGCCGCCCAGGTGCCCGGACGCCAGCGCCTCTACCAGTGCGTCCATGTCGTGAAGCTCGGCCCGCGCCGTGTTCAAGAAGACGGAGCCGGGCTGCATCCAGGAGAACTGCTCTTCTGCGAACATCCCGTCCGTCCCGGGGGTCAGCGATGCATGCAATGAAACGACGTCGGCGTCGCGGACGGCCGCTTCGAGGTCGTTCCCGGTCCCTTCCACATAGGGGTCGTACACGGAGACCGACATATGAAGTGCGTTCAGCCGCCACTGCAGCGCCCTGCCGACGGCACCGAAGCCGATGATCGCAGCCCGCCGCCCGCCTAGCTCCCATCCCCGGAAACGCTGGTAAGGAATTGTTCCGTCGCGGAAGACTTCGATCGCCCTGACGTCGCGGTCGGCGGGCAACACCCGGCGGGCGACGGAGATGAGAAGACAGAGGGCCAGTTCGGCTACTGCATCCGCGTTGCGGCCGGGGGTGTGAAGAACGGGTACACCGGCGGCGGTGGCCGCCCCCACGTCGACGTTGTTCGGGTCCCCTCGGGTAGCCGCGACGGCGACCAACGGCAAGTCGAAGACGGGGCCGCTCACCAGGTCCGCTTCCACCACCGCGATGTCCGCATGCTCGGCGACAAGCCGTTCGGCCAGGCCCGGGGCGTCGTACAGCTTGAGGGGCCGCTGGTCCGTCCATGGTTCGTGGACGACGCCGGCCAGCTCGTTCAATTTGTGGAGGCCCGGGCCACGCATAGGTGCGGTCACAAAGGCGCGATGTACTCCGGATCGTGTTGCGGTGGGCACGCTTGCAATATTGTCCGAGCATGCCAGGAGCTTCCCAATCCAGCCGGCTGTCTGAACTGACCGCAGGTCTCGACATAGGCACGACGACCGTCAAGGCCGTAGTGGCCGACGAGGACGGCAACATTGTCCAGAGCTGTCGTTTTGCCAGTGAGCTCTTGGTCGAGCCGGCCGGCCGCTTCGAGCACAATGCGACGACGACGTGGTGGCAAGGGCCCCGTGACGCCCTCCTGCAGGTGCTCAGCAGTTCTTCGCCCCAGGCCGTCGCCGTCTCGGCCATGATGCCTTCGGTGGCAGCCGTTGACGGCGCCGGCACGCCCATCGGCCCCGGCCTCCTCTACGGGGACTCGAGAGGAGGAAGACGCCAGGTCGCCGACCCGACGACGAGTGACGAGATGGCAAGTCTGTGCCGCTGGGCGGCACAAGACACCCCCGGTGCGGCTGGGTACTGGCCGGCGCAGGCAGTGGCCAATGCCTCGCTGAGTGGAGAGGGTGTTACCGACCTGGCCTCTGCCTTTGCTGCTGGGCCGCTGTTCAACGGCTCGGGTTGGGATGCGCCGGCATGTGCGGAGGCCGGCCTCTCGCCTGAGCAATTGCCAAGAGTCGCCGTCTTTGGTGAGCCGGTGGGAAAAATCGACGTCGCCAACCTCGGCCCGACGGCGTTGAGGAGCGAGATCGTGCTCGGCGCAGGGTCGGTGGACGGGTTCTGCGAGCAGCTGGTAGCCGGCGTCCTCGACGACGGCGACGTCCTTATCGGCCTCGGGTCGACCCTCGTGGTCTGGCTGACCGTACCGGGTTGGCCCGAACCGGTACCGGACCTCTGGAGGGTGCCCCACTTCGTCCCGGGCAAGGCGATCGTGGGCGGAGCGAGCAACGCCGGCGGTATGTGGGCCGACTGGGTCAACCGCGTCATCCGCCCAGTGCCGGAGATCCAGTCAGCGCCAGAGATCCAGTCAGTGCGGGAGCTCCAGGGCTCCCCGGGCGCCACGCAGGGTTTGCGGCCCGGGAGTGTGCCTATCTGGTGGCCGTGGGCCAATGGCGAGAGGGTGCCCTGGCACGACCGCTCGTTACGCATTGGTTTGGCCGCTGGCGACATTTCTCAGGGGCCGGGTGCTCTTCGGCGGGCTGCATACGAAGCGACTGGCTTTGTTGCCCGCTACATCGTGGAGCTGGCGTCACTGTCAGGTACGCAGGCCAAGCGCTTCTTCGTGAGTGGGGGTGGCGCGGCTCACCCGGCGTGGCTGAAGGCCGTCGCCGACGTGCTCGGGAAGCCCGTGCTGCCAATGGCTGTGCCCCAGGGCGCCGCCCTCGGTGCTGCCTTTATGGCCAGGATGGCCCTCGGCCTGGAGACCTCGGTCAATGACGCGAGCCGGTGGGCCCGGTGGTCGGCGCCTGTCGAACCTGCGACCGACTGGGTCGAAGCGACAAACGAGCGCTATCAGCGGTGGTGCGCGGGGTTGCCCGACCGTCCTTGAGCCCTGTCCGTCCTGGGTGCCTGTCCGTCAACGTCCTGAGCTAACGCTTGAGGACATTGACGCCGCTACGACGTGACGGTCGTGGGCGAGGTCGCCGGCAGTGCCGTGGTGGGCACGGTTTCGAGGCTCCCGGCGACAGATTGGCGCGTCCGCTCGACCCGGAACGGGTTGGTGGCCGGGCTCGAGGCAGAGCCGCCCAGGTGGACGAGGCTCGTTGATGCGAGGGAGCCGCCGATATAGATGCTGGCGGAAATGGCAGCCGAGCAGCGGGTGGCGAAGTCCAGGCCGTCTAGCCAACCGTAGTTGACAAAGCGGAACAGGATGGTGTGCTTGTTGGCGCCCACGGCGACGATATCGTCGCCTTCGTACTGCACCCTGCGGACGTCAACGAACTTGCCGCCGGTCGTCAGCGTCCCCGATATCACCGCCCCGTCACTGGGCCCGGTGTGGGTGGCCCGCAATGCCCAGCCGCCATCGGGGTCGCTCCACAGGTATACGCCGTCAGCGGCCTGGAAGGCCAGTGGCCGTCCCTGGACGACTGTCGGCCAAACGCCCTTGACGCAATTGTCCGCAGGTGCCGGTGCGGGTGGGGTAGGAGCGGGCATGGTGGCGGCGGCCGTCGTGGTCGTCAACACCGTCGTGGTCGTGGTCGTGGTAGTGGTAGTGGTCGTAGGAACACGGCGGGCCTTCGCCCAGGCGGGGCCGGCGACCATGCTCGTCATAGCGACGACGACAAAAGCACCCACCAACGCTTTGGCGCTCATGGTGGTCGCTTTGCTTCGCATGGTCGGTGGTCCCTCCTCCTCGCGGGCCGGGTGGCCTGTGGCATTCAAGTGTTCGCCACAGTTGGTATTTAGATTGCCATCAAATTGTGAAGATCCTGCGAAGGCTGGGCCGCGCCGGCGCCCAGGTGGGGAGCCTTCTTCCAGGCGCGACCGTAATTGCCCAGCTGAACTTCTGGCAACCACCGCATGGCGAACCAGCCCGAAGCCTTAAAGTGCTGTTCAGCTTGCTCGCGGGGGTGCTCCCTACGAAAAATGCCAGCTAAGGTTCTGCTGTGCCCGTTGTCAGACAGGGCCAATCGGGAAGGCTCTTAAGGGATGCGCGTCCTCGTCGTCAACGCTGGCTCCAGCAGTTTGAAGCTGTCCGTCCTGGACGCGAACGACACACTCGTTTGTTCAGAGGGAATCCCGGCGCCTACAGGGGAAGTCGACGAGGGTGCCGTGCGGGCGATTGTAGCCAAGAACGGCCCCGTAGAGGCGGTCGGTCACCGGGTTGTCCACGGGGGCACGGAGTTCACGGAGCCTGTCCTTGTCGACGCACAGGTCGTCCAACGGCTCGAGTCCTTGATCGACCTCGCCCCCATCCATCAACCGAAGTCCTTGAAGGGGCTCGAAGCCGTCAGCAAGGTCCTGGCCGATGTGCCGACGGTGGCCTGTTTCGACACCGCCTTTCACGCCACCATCCCGCCCGAAGCGGCCACGTACGCTCTTCCCCGCGAGTGGCGCCGGCGATGGGGCCTCCGACGGTTCGGGTTCCATGGGCTCTCGCACGCCTATGCCTCCAGGCGAGTGGCCGAAATGCTGGGGCCGACGTTCGCGGGCAGGGGCACTGCTCTGCGGGCCGTCACCTGCCACCTGGGCTCGGGGGCCTCGCTTGCCGCTGTAAAGGGAGGGGTTTCCATTGATACCACGATGGGCTTTACCCCTCTGGAAGGGCTCGTGATGGCCACCAGGTCCGGGTCTATCGACCCGGGCCTCTTGCTCTGGTTGGAAGACCACGTCGGGATGACGCCAGCCGACGTCAGTTCGGCTCTCGAGCACAAATCAGGCCTGCTTGGCCTGGCCGGGACGGGTGACATGCGGCGCGTACTGGCCGCGGAAGAGGGGGGTGACCCTGACGCTAGGCTGGCGATGAGCGTGTACCTGCACCGCCTGCGTTCCAGCATCGCCTCGATGGTCGCCGCCATGGGCGGCCTCGACGCCGTCGTCTTCACGGGCGGGGTCGGGGAACGCTCCGCACCTGTCCGCCAGCGGGCGGCCGAGGGGCTCGGTTTCCTGGGACTTGACCTGGACGAGGCGGCCAACCGCTGCGTCGTACCTGATCAAGAGATCAGTGCGAAGGCGGCCCGGGTGAGGTCGTTCGTGATCGAGGCCCGTGAAGACCTCGAGATTGCTCGAGGTGTGCGCCAGGTCTTGAGTGGGTGCACCGACTAAGCGCCCTCTTGGCGCCATGCTGTTCGTGAATGATGTCGCGGTCATCACCCAGGGTCGAGGCGCGCTTCAAGGCGCGGGAGCAGGCCCGCGCCCGAATGGCGAGCCCCTTCCGGTACCCCGAAGACCTACCGATATCGGGGCGGAAGGACGACATCCTGGCCGCCCTGGCGGCCAGCCAGGTATTGGTCGTGGCCGGCGAAACCGGTTCGGGCAAGAGCACTCAGCTGCCAAAGATGTGCCTCGAGGCAGGCCGTGGCCTCACGGGGATGATCGGCCACACACAGCCCCGTCGTATCGCCGCCCGGAGCATCGCCGAGCGCGTGGCGGAGGAACTGGAGGCGGACTTCGGCCAGGCCGTAGGGTACAAGGTCCGGTTTACGGACCATGTCGGCGACGCCACCCTCGTAAAAGTGATGACCGACGGTGTGCTGCTGGCAGAGCTGCACGGTGACCCGGGGCTCCGCAACTACGACACGATCATCATCGATGAGGCACACGAACGGAGCCTCAACATTGATTTCATACTCGGTTACTTGAAGAGGCTCCTGCCTTCGCGCCCTGACCTAAAGGTAATCATTACTTCGGCCACTATCGACACAGAGAGGTTTTCGCAGCACTTTGGCGGTGCACCCGTAATAGAGGTGTCCGGGCGCACGTACCCGGTGGAGATCAGGTACCGACCGCTGGCCGACGAGAGCGAGGACGCCCCGGACGAGGAACCGCTTGACGAAGTGCAGGCGGTCTGCAGCGCCGTCATGGAGCTGGGCCGTGAGGGTGCCGGCGACATCCTCGTTTTCCTCCCCGGAGAGCGAGAAATTAGGGATACCTCTGAGGCACTGGCCAAGACCGACGTGCGCGGGCTCGACGTGCTGGCTCTCTACGGGCGACTTTCACCGAGCGAGCAGCACAGGATATTCGAGCCCCACTCCGGGCGACGGGTAGTGCTGGCCACGAACGTGGCTGAAACATCTCTTACCGTCCCGGGGATCTATTTTGTCGTCGATACCGGGACGGCTCGCATTTCCCGTTATAGCCGGCGTACCAAGGTCCAGCGACTGCCTATAGAGCCAATATCTCAGGCGTCCGCTAACCAGCGCGCGGGCCGCTGCGGTCGCCTCGGGCCTGGCATTTGCGTGAGGTTGTACTCCGAAGAGGACTTCGAGGCCCGGAGCCGTTTTACAGAGCCGGAGATATTACGCACGAACCTGGCGTCTGTGATCCTCCAGATGGCTGCGATCGGTCTCGGGGAGATAGAGGACTTCCCCTTTGTCGACCCGCCCGACCGGCGCAACGTGAAAGACGGGATAGCGCTGCTCGATGAGCTGGGTGCCCTCGCCACTGCGGGCGAACCGGAGGTGGTAGGGCCGCCTGGCCGGACGGGACGGAGGTCCGCCGCCCGCGGCACCGACAGGCCTGGTGCCAACCGGGTCGGGGGCGGACCGCGACTTACCGCTGTCGGTCGCAAGCTGGCCCAGCTACCGCTTGACCCGCGGCTGGGGCGAATGGTCCTGGAAGGCGAACGCTTCGGCAACCTGGGAGAGATCCTTGTCATCGCGGCCGGCCTCTCGGTGCAGGACCCGCGCGAACGCCCCGTCGACAAGCGGGAGATGGCGTCGGCCCTGCACGCCAGGTTCGATGACGACGGCTCGGACTTCATGTCTTACCTCTCTCTTTGGGACTACCTGGAGGAACGCCAGGCTGAGCTGAGCTCCAGCCAGTTCCGCCGGTTGTGCCGCAAAGAACTGATCTCCTACCAGCGTGCACGCGAATGGCAGGACGTACACGGCCAGCTAGAGGACATATGCCGGCAGCTCGGTTTAGCGCGCCGACGCCCTCGTCATGACGAAAACCGGCCTGACGAAAACCGGCCTGACGAAAACCGGGGACCTAAAGGCCGGCCCGATAAAGCCAGGGAGGCGCGGCGAGCCGGTGTGCACCAGGCACTGCTGTCCGGCCTCGTCACTCAAGTCGGGGTGCGTGAAGGAGACCGGGTTGACTTCGCTGCTCCCCGGGGCGCTCGCTTTGCCATCTGGCCCGGGTCGGCGTTGGCAAAAAGACCTCCGAGGTGGGTGATGGCGGCCGAGCTCGTGGAGACGGGCCGGCTGTGGGCGCGCGTGGTTGCACCGGTCCGCCCGCAATGGGTTGAAAGGGCGGCCTCCCACCTGTTGAAGTGGTCTTACAGCGAACCCTTCTGGGACGAAGGCAGGGGCGCCGCGGTCGTGCTGGCCAGCGCTGCTCTCTACGGATTGACCGTCGTGGCCCGTAGGCCCGTCGACCTTTCGAGGCTTGACCACGGCCTGGCCCGGGAGCTGTTCGTTGACCACGCCCTGGTCGAGGGTGATTGGGTCGACGCCCCGTCTTTTGTAGCCGAGAACCACGCCATGCTCGACCGCCATCGGGCGCTGCTTCGAACGCGCCCGTCGTCCGGGCAAGATGGTTGGAGACCAGGAACTGGCCGCGTTTTACGGTGCCCGCCTCGGACCGGACGTGGCGTCGGCGACGACGTTCTGGAACTGGTGGAAGCGCTCAGGCCCCGTGCACCGGGCCAGCCTGGTTGCCGCCCCCGAAGACCTCTGGGGCTCCTTCGGAGTGGACTTCGACATTGCCAGCTTCCCCGATGCCTGGGAAGGGGAGGATGACAGCCTGCTCGAGCTGCGCTACGAGTGGGGCACCGGGAGCGCGGACGACGGTGTGCAGGTCGTCGTCCCTCTCGCTCACCTGGAGCAGTTGGCCGCTGACGGGCTCGAGTGGCAGGTCCCCGGGCTACGAGAGGAGCTAGTCGTGGCACTGCTCCGGTCTTTGCCGAAGGATGTTCGCCGGCATCTCGTACCCATCCCTGACCGGGCAAAGGAGTTCGTCGCCAAGACCAGGCCGGAGGACGGGCAGCTTCTATCCGTGCTGGCCAAGGACATGAGCATCGCTTCCGGCGTCGCCATTTCGGTGCGGGATTTCGACTGGGAAAAGGTGCCCCCCTACCTGCGCCCGACTTTTCAGGTGGTCGGCGAGCAGGAAGAAGTGCTCGCCGTTAGCAAAGATCTCGGACGGCTACTGACGGAGGTGCGCCCGCAGCTGGAGGCGGCGTTGCAGGCGGCTGCCATCGCCGCCGGGTTCGGCGCTGCACTCGGGGCGGAGCCCTCATCCACCTGGGACTTTGGCGAACTGCCGAAAGTGTTCGATCCCGCGTGGCACGGTTACCGGCTGAGAGGATATCCCGCCCTGGTCGACGCGGGTGACGGGGTTCGCGTCCACGTCTTCCCGGACGAAGCCAGGGCCCGAGAGGCCATGATGGCGGCTACGCGGCGCCTGTTGTTGCTCAACCTGCCGTCGCGACGGCAACTCGCTGATGGCTTGCAGCGTCGTCTGGGCAACAACACCAGCCTGGCGCTGGGGGCGCTGGCCAACCCGCCGTACCCCTCGACGCGCGCCGTGGCTGAAGATGCGATCGTGGCTGCGCTGGACCTGGTGGTCAACGCAAACGGCGGGCCGGCGTGGGGCAAGGAAGAGTTTGACCGGCTGGTCCAGGTCGCCCGGCAGCAGGTGTCACCGGCCGCTGAGAGAGCGGTGGCGGCGGCCAAGCGCATCATTTTCACCGTGCAAGACCAGGTCCGGCGCATAGAGAAGCTCTCGCTGCGGCTGCCAACGGTCTGGTCGGCTGCCCCTTCCCCCATGGGGGAGGGATTAAGAGACATCGGCGACCAACTCGAGTTTCTCGCCCGGCCCAACTTCATGAGCAGCGCCGGGCTCGACCGTTTAGCCGATATCGAGCGTTACCTGTCTGCCATTGATCGCCGCCTGGACAAATTGCCGGCTGACCCACAACGAGATCTCGCCCTTACCGGCCGGGTGAGGCTCGTACAGCGGAGGCTCGACGAAGCTTTGGCGTCGTCGCGGGCCGCCGGTGCCGGCCAGCAACAACTGAGTGCCCTCGGGGAGGTGCGCTGGATGATCGAAGAACTCCGGGTCAGTTTCTTCGCCCAGTCCCTCGGGACCCGCATGCCGGTGAGCGAGCAAAAGATCTCAAAGGTTATTAACGAAGCCCTTTCTGGTGCAACGACAGGCAACGTCTGACTGGTTTCGCCGCCGAACTCTGAAGCGCCGGGAGGGATGTCTAGCATTCGCAACCTGGAAAACCTTCCTGGAGGCAGCACTGGTCAATAGCCGCGCCTGGCGAGCGGCACTCGTGGGTTATCGTTGCCCTGGTTAGCGGTTGCAGCGAGCGGCAAGGACGCTCACGTCCGTGAGGAGAGATGGTGCCGCTCCGGAAGCTTTGTTATGCCCTGTTACGAAGGACTTCAACTGTAGTCCCGGTTGTCGTCCTGGTCCTGGCCGTCGCCCTGGTGGCAGGCCTGGCGCCTGGAAGGACCCCCGGTGCCACCAGGCCTGCAGGACGACCCCAGAGTTTGAGCCCTCTTGTCCCGGCGGCCAAAGTCAGCGGTAAGCCTTCCTCGTCGACGGCTCTTCGCGCCCCGATCGCCACGTCGACTACTACAACGGCAAAGGTGGGGACGGCGTCAGCAGCCGGCACGTCATCAGTAGCTGGCAACTACCCGTCCGCCGGTAAAGCAGTTTGCGGCACCGCCCTGCTCTCTTCGCCCTACAACTCTAAGAAGCACCCTGCTCTCGGCACAACGAGGAGAGTAGTGACCATCCCCGCCGGGTTGGACCCGGGCAATTACGATGTGGCGAACACCACTTACTACTTCGCTCCTGGTATTCACACCCTGGGCACCAATGTGAACGACCAAATCGACATGGGCCGGAATGACTGGTACGTAGCTCAGCGCTCTGGCCAAAAAGGGGCCATCCTCGACGGCCAGAGCATCAACAATTACGCCCTGGAAAGCCAAACGGGCGATGCTGATTGGATCGAATACCTCACGGTCCGTCACTTCACCGGTGCATACGCCATAGGCGAATCAAATATCAACGGGGCGGGGGCCAACCAGACCGTCGACTACGACACGCTGGAGTTCAACTACCCGGGTTCTGGGGTCGAGCTCGGGACCAATGGCGTAGCCCGGCACGACTGCTTGACATCGAACGGCGATTACGGCATTCAGGCTTACTCCACCTACGATGTCTCCTCCCTGACGACCGGGCCGTCCAATGTCACCGTCCAGGACAACGAGATCAGCTACAACGACCAGTGCAACTGGGAAGCCGTGCCGGCGGGCTACTGGCCGATTACTTCGCCGAGGCAGTGCGGGCCGGTGGGGAACATCGGTTGTGGCTGTGCGGGCGGGGCGCATTTCTGGAACGTTGACGGCTCCAACTTCTCCGGTAACTACGTCCACAACAACTACGACGTGGCCAGCTGGTGGGACACCGACAACAACGGCGAGACCATCGAGGACAACTATTACGCCGATAACTTTGACAGCTCGATCGTGATCGAGATCAGTTACAACGCGCTGATCGAAGACAACAACTTCGTAGACAACGAGTGGGGCGCGGGTGCATGTGGGGCCGCCCCGGGCAACCCCTGTTATACGACCGGCAACCTTGACGCGGCCATCTATATCTCCGAGTCCGGAGGCAACAGTGGTGTCGTTGGCCACGCAGAGGGGATCGACACGATCAGTATCTCCGGCGACAACTTCCTCAACGATTGGGACGGGGTCGAGCTCTACCAGAGCTCGGACCGCTTCTGCGCTTCGCCGGACAACACGTCAGCGGGCTATTGCACCCTGGTTCCCGGCTCGACCGCTCAGGGTGGCGCCCGTGGCGGCGCGTCCCGGCCGTACTACGCGAACGGCTCCGACACCCCGGGTGGCTGCGGACAGGTTGACCTGGCCACGGCGCGGCCTTCGGGCAGCCCCGATTACTACGACAACTGCCAGTGGAAAACCCAGGACGTGCTCGTCGCCAGTGACACCTTCAGCTTTGACGCCTCCGCTATTCCCGGTTGCTCTCCCGGCTCGGCCTCTCCTTGCGGCGAGAACGGGATCGTATCGATAGCGGCCTCTGGCATCTCCTGGTCGCCCTACCAGACGATTGCATCGGGCAATGCCGTCCCGGACGCCATCACCAACTGCCAGGGCGTCAATACGTTCGCCGGCTGCGAACCGCAGCACAACTACTTCAGCCACAACGTCTACACCCATACCGGCAGTCAGCCCTGGCAGTTCTTTTACTGGCACCTTGGCGAGACGGTCAGTGCCGCGAAGTGGCGGTCCTTCGGTCAGGACGCCGGCAGTTCGTTCTCGTGATCTCGTACCGCCCCAGAAGCTTGCCGTGTGGGGCGGAGTGGTTTATAGTGGAGGAAAGTAGAGGCGGAGGGAGAGGCCCTTGCCTGAACACAGTGATTGAGCAGGCAGGTGGAGCGATTTCATGGCAGCTTCGAGTACTCGCTCGACCCGAAGGGCCGCATCATCCTGCCCGCCCGTTGGCGCCCTGGGTTCGAGACCAAGAAGGCCTACCTCTCGTGCTATGTGGACCGGTGCCTAGCTGTGTGGGCTCCAGACGAGTTCAGCCGCCACTTGGCGTGGGCCGAGGCGATGGAAGGGCGAGGGACGGAAGGGCGCAACCTGGCCCGGGCCATGAGCGCCCTATCTATCGAGGTGGAGCTCGACGCGCAGTGGCGCATAACGGTCCCGGCCACCTTTCGCGAGTACGCCGGGTTGGAGTTGGACCAGCCTGTCATGATCACCGGCGCTCTGCGCCGCATCGAGCTCTGGCAGGTCGAGCTCTGGAGGCAGCGCATGGCGCCAAGCATGGAGAGCTTGGCTAACGGCACGAGCTCGTTGTTCTCAGACCAATCAGCGGCGGTGGAGCGCGACCCAGAGGCAGCCGGAGCCCGGGCGTGAGCCTCGTCGTCACCGAACGGGCTTATACGGAGCCCCTTGACCAGCAGGACGGGAGTCCCCTTCTCCAATTGCCCAGTCCGGTGCACCGGGGGAGAAAACCCCGGGCCATGCTGGCCGAGGGGCTGCGTATGAGCCCGCGCGACGCTCAAGAATCCTAACCGTTCCGAGCGCCCGCGCCCAGGTGAGGCCGTTGCCCACCGTTCGTTCGAGCACAAACCAGTGATGCTCGAAGAAGTTGTCGACATCCTTTCCGTCGTACCCCCAGGTCGAGTGCTGGATGCCACTGTAGGTGGGGGTGGGCACGCGAGGGCTCTGCTCGAGCGCAACCCGCAATTGAGCGTGGTCGGTCTTGACCGGGACGCCGAGGCGGTGGCCGCGGCAAAAGAGGTACTGGCCCCGTTTGGCGAGCGGGCCGTGGTGGCGCAAAGACGCTTCGACCGTCTCGACGAGGTCCTGGCCGAGTACGAGACCGGGGCACTCAGTGGTGCACTCTTTGACCTGGGTGTCAGCTCGGCTCAGTTCGACACCCCCGAGCGCGGGTTCAGCTATCGCTTCGACGCGCCGCTCGATATGCGCATGGACCGCTCTGAGGGGCCGACCGCGGCCCAGCTCATCAACGAGAAGGATGTAGACGACCTGGCTCGTCTGTTCAGCCAGCACGGCGAGAGCCGCTTCGGCCGGCGCATCGCAGCAGCGTTGGTCGAGGCCCGGCCGGTGCTTACGACCCGGCAACTGGCGGACATCGTCAGCTCCGCTGTGCCCGCCCCGGCGCGGCGGAGAGGCCACCCGGCCAGACGCGTTTTTCAGGCTGTACGGGCCGCTGTCAACTCGGAGCTAGAGGTCTTACCGGTTGCGATAAGGGCAGCTCTGGAAAGCCTCATGCCTGGCGGCCGCATTGTCGTCATCTCGTACCATTCAGGCGAGGACAGGGCCGTAAAGGAGCAGTTGCTTTTCGCGGCCACGGGAGGGTGCACCTGCCCACCGGGCCTGCCCTGCGTGTGCGGAGCGGTACCCCGGGCCCGCCTGCTAAACCGGGGTGCTCGCAAGCCGTCGGCTAGCGAGATCGCCGCCAACCCTCGCGCTGAGAGCGCCCGCCTCCGCGCCGCCGAAGCTATTGGTCCCCCTGATGGTGGTGTTCCTGATGGTGGTGTTCCCGGTGGTCCTGTTCCAGGCCGTGACCTTGACCGCCCGCCACCCGGTGGCTCCCTCGACCTGGAGGCGCCGAAATGAGCCCGGCCGGTCCCGGCGAGGATATCCGGGTGGCGGCCCCCGGAGGCGAGCCGTTCCACAGCCCATCCGAGGCCCAGCCGGCCGGCCCGCAGGAGAGCCGTCAGCACCTTCGCCTCATCGAACAACGAGCAGCCCGGCGAGCGAACCGAAGGCGATTGGTCTTTTCGCTTGGTATCGCCGGCGCGGCGGCGGTGTGCCTGGCCCTCGTTGCGCTCCACGTGCTCATCGCAGAAAACCAGTTCAGGCTGGACCAGCTGCAAGACCGGGCCACGGCCGACCAGGTCGCCTACGAAAAATTACGCCTGCAGGTGGCACAGCTGGAAGCTCCGGCCCGGATCGTCTCGGAGGCAGAGGGCAAGTTTGGCATGGTCCAGCCAGGTTCGGTGACATACCTCCCCGCCATTGCTCCTTCACAAGGCGCGCGGTCAAGCAATAACAAGCCGCTCAATGCCAAGTCAACCAGTGGCAAAGTAACGGCTAACGGGCAAACCGCCGGCCAGGCAACGGGTCGCGGGCCTGAGAACAAAGGGACTGCCGCTAAAGGGACTGGCCAAAGTGGGACTGGCCAAAGCGGGACTGGCCAAAGTGGGACGGGCCAAAATGGGACTGGAACAAGCGGCCGTCAGCTGGCTACCGGTACAGGGTCGTCGGGCACATCCGGGCCCGGCACACAGGGGCCTGGCACACAGGGGTCTGGCACACAGGGGTCTGGCACACAGGGGTCTGGCCCGCCGGCAACGGGGACAATAAGTGCGCCGGCAGGTGATGCGGACTGGCCATCTATAAAGCCTTATTTGAGCGGTAACCCGTGAGCAGTCGGCGCAAGGTCCGGCGCCTGGTCATCTCTATGCTGGCGATGACTCTGTGCCTGGGGGCCATTGTCACCAGGCTTTTATTCGTGCAAGGCATCCATTCCAGTAAGTACCAGGCGGACGCCCGTTCAGAGTACGTTCACGAGATCTCGTACCTGGGGGAGCGTGGCGCCATTCTCGACCGCAATGGCGACGAGCTGGCCATGTCCGTGCCGATGACGACCCTGTACGCCGACCCGTACCAGGTGACCAACCCGGGGCAAGAAGCACAGGCCCTGTCCGGCTCCCTCGGTATCTCTGCGACGACCCTGCAAGCTGATCTTTCCGAGGCGAGCGGCTTCGTCTACCTGGCCCACACGGTGCCTGACGCAACAGCAGTCAAAGTCGAGAAGTTGATAAACGCCGGCGACCTGCCGGGGGTTTACACCATGGCCCAGCCGAAGCGGTTCTACCCGGCCGGACAACTGGCTACCCCGCTCCTCGGGACGGTGGGGACCGACGGCGCAGGCCTTTCCGGTCTCGAGTACAAATACAACAGCCTCCTGGAAGGCAAACCGGGAAAGCTCGTCGAGGACATGGACCCTGCCGGCGGTCAGATCCCGGGCGGGCTGCAGGAGTACCAGGCCCCGGTCCGAGGCGACGACCTCGTGCTCTCAATCGACGAACCCCTCCAGTACGACACAGAGGAGGCCCTGGCCCGCGCCATCGTCGCTGCTCAGGCTGATAGCGGGATGGCCCTCATAATGGACTCGCACACGGGCGACCTCCTGGCGGTGGCCGATCTCACCATGCCGACGGCGTCTGTGCCGTTGACGATGCAGGAGCCGCCGGCGCTGCCGATCTGGTTCGTCCCGCCAGGCGGGCAGGACACCACCACTACAGCCGCGGCCACGACCCCGGGTGGCGGGCTGGCCAGCGTCGCCAGTGCCCAACCCGTCGAGGCACCATCCGCTTCAGCGTTTACGACGGTCTACGAGCCGGGCTCGGTCGAAAAGCTCGTTACTGTATCGGCCGCACTTTCGACGGGCGCCATTCAGCCCGACGATTATTTCTCGATACCCGATACTTACGACGTGTCCGGGAGCATTTTCAGCGACGCCTGGGCGCACCCTACGCTGGACTGGAGCGCTTCTGACATTATTGCCCACTCCTCGGATATCGGGACGATCGAAATAGCGCAGCGTCTCGGGCTCCCGCGGCTTACCCAGTACATTCACGCCTTCGGCATCGGAGAGCCGACCGACGTGGGTTTCCCGGGTGAATCGGCCGGTCTCGTGCCCACCTCATCCCAATGGTCGGGGACAACCATAGCGACGGTCCCAATTGGGCAAGGCCTGGCGGTTACCGCCGTGCAAATGCTGTCTGCTTATAACACCATTGCGAACGGCGGGACGTACGTTGCCCCGCGGCTCGTCGATGGTTATATCGACGCCGACGGGCGGGAACACCTTTTCCCTGCTCCGCCCGCGCGCCAGGTGGTTAGCACAACGGTGGCGAGGGATATGACGTCGATGCTGGAGGGAGTGGTAAGGGTCGGCACGGGCACGGCGGCTAACCTCGAGCCTTACACGGTTGCCGGCAAGACGGGCACGGCCCTGGTCCCGCTGCCCGATGGCGGTTACTCCACCGATGATTTCGTGTCGAGCTTTGCCGGCTTCGTGCCCGCCGAAGACCCGGCCATAACGGCGATGGTCGTCGTAGTCGGGACACACCAATACGGCGCTCAGGCATCCGCGCCTGTGTTCGCCACCATCGCCCGGGACGCCCTCCAGGAGCTGGGGATCCCGCCGCACAAGGCGGCCACGCCAGTGCCCGGGGTCCCGCTGGCGACGCCGTACGGCGATGAGGGGGAGGCAGCAGGGCCGGCGCTGCCCGGCTTGACCGGAGCACCCGACGTCCGGGTGAGCCCGACGGCGACCGGGTCGTCGGGGGCGGGAAGAGGCGCATCCACAACCACTACGACTGCCGTCCACTAGGGTCGGGGGAGCTTGACGAGGCCGAGTGTGCGCTTGGGGACTTTGCTCGCGGCGGCCGGACTGGACGCTGGCGTAGCCCAGGCTCGCCCGGCCGGTCAGCGTGGAGCGGCTGCGGCACCGGGGCCCGGGGCCGCCGGCCCGATCCCGGTCCCCCGCCCCTTGACGACCCTGAGGTCAACGACCTGGTCATCAGCTCGGACCAGGTCAGCCAGGGGGCGTTGTTCGCGTGCGTGCCCGGCCACCGGGCCGACGGCCATGACTATGCCCTCGACGCCGTGCGCAGGGGCGCGGTGGCCCTTTTGTGCCAGCGCTCGCTGGACGTCCAGATCCCCCAGGTAGTGGTCCCCTCTGTCAGGCGTGCCCTCGGGCCTGTGTCGGCGGCTCTCTGGGGCTCACCGTCGGCAAAAATGCGCGTAACGGGAGTGACGGGGACCAACGGCAAGACGACTACCTGCGCGCTATTAGCGGCCATATTCGAGGCCCACGGGTGGCAGACGGGCGTAATCGGTACATTGAGCGGCGAGCGCACCACCCCTGAGGCCCCGGACCTCCAGCGCCGCCTGGCCGCGCTGCTTGATGACGGCACTGACGCGGTCGCTATGGAGGTATCGTCTCACGCCCTGGACCAGGGCCGGGTGGACGGAGCTCATTTCGCCGCCGGTGTCTTCACCAACCTGAGCCAGGACCACCTGGACTACCACGTCACCATGGAGTCCTACTTTGGTTCCAAGGCCCAGCTGTTCACGAGCGGGCAAGTGGAAGTGGCGGTCGTCAATAGCGACGGGCCATGGGGCGCCCGGCTGGTCGACCTGGTCACGGCAGCGGGTGCTCGTTTCGTGACGTACGCGCCCGGCGATGCCACCGAGGTTGCTATCGGGCGGAGCAGTTCGTCGTTCAAGTGGCGTGGTCAGCAGGTGAGCCTCAAGCTTCCCGGCCGGTTCAACGTCATGAACGCGCTGGCGGCCGCCACCGCCGCTAGCGAACTGGGGATCGGCGTGGGGACCATCTCGCGCGGCCTGGCGGCGGCCAGCCCGGTCCGGGGCCGTTTCGAGGCCGTCGAAGAGGGTCAAGCATTCAGCGTCCTCATCGACTTCGCCCATACGCCGGTGGCGCTGGCCGAGACACTGAAGGCGGCGCGCGAGCTGGCCAGCCTGAGCGACCACGCCAGGGATGACCAGCACCCGGCGGAACTGTTCGGCGGGCCCGGGGCCGGGTGATCGTCGTCTTTGGCGCCGGCGGCGACAGGGACCGGTCCAAGCGGCCGCTAATGGGTAGGGTTGCCCGCGAGCGGGCCGACATCGTGGTGATAACTTCGGACAACCCCCGGAGCGAGGAGCCGCTGGCCATTATCGAAGAAGTGGCGAGCGGCGCCCGCGGGCCGTACTTGCTCGAAGAAGACCGCGCCCGGGCGATAACCCGCGCGCTCGAAATGGCGGAGACAGGAGACGTAGTGCTGATCGCCGGGAAAGGGCATGAGACCGGGCAAGATTTCGGGTCCCACGTCGAGCCCTTTGATGATTTCGAGGAAGCCCGCAAGGTCCTGCGCCGGCTCCGGTCCGAAGAGCAAGTGGTGGGACCGGCGCCCCTCGGGAGAGGGCGTTGAAAGCTCTTCTGATCGCCGGTGGCGTCGCCCTGCTGGTTGCCATCCTGGGTACGCCTTTACTCATAGGCGAGCTACGTGTCCGCAATATCGGGCAGCAGATCAGGGTGGACGGTCCGGCCGGCCATTATTCCAAGGCTGGCACGCCCACAATGGGAGGCCTGGCCATAATGGCGGCGATGGTCGCCGGTTATGTCGTCGCCCACGTCTCGGCCACTTTCACCACTCGCGGTCTGGTCGGGATGCTCACAATTTGCGCCGCCGCACTGGTCGGTTTCATCGACGACTGGCTGAAGCAGACGCGCCAGCGCAGCCTGGGCCTCAACAAACGGGCAAAGATCGCTGGCCAGTTCGTCGTTGCCATTGCCTTCGCCATTGTCTCGGTCGAGTGGCTGAGGGTCGACACCCACCTGTCGTTCACAAGGTTCAATTCCCTGGGCCTTCAGCTCGGTAAAGCGGGGTGGGTGGTCTTCGCTGTTCTTGTCATCGTCGGGGCGATGAACGCCGTCAACCTGACTGACGGCCTGGACGGGCTGGCGTCGGGGTCCTCGGCCTTCGCCTTCGCCGCTTTCACTGTGATCGGCTTTTACCAACTGCGCCACGAGGTCATCTACAAAAACCCGGCATCGCTCGACGAGGCCGTGATGGCGGCTTCGTTGATCGGTGCCTGCGCTGGTTTCCTGTGGTGGAACGCCGCTCCGGCCAAGATCTTCATGGGGGACACCGGTTCTCTCGGCATAGGCGCGGCCGTCGCCGTATTGGCGTTGCTCGAGAACGTCGACCTCCTTCTGCCGCTCATCGGGGGCCTGTACGTGCTCGAGACCCTCTCGGTAATAGCCCAGGTCGCCAGCTACCGGCTGTTTGGCCGCCGTATATTCAAAATGGCTCCCGTCCACCATCATTTCGAGCTGCTCGGTTGGCCCGAGACGACCGTCATCGTCCGGTTCTGGATCTTGGCCGGGCTCTTCACCGCTCTTTCGCTCGGGGTTTTCTACGCCGACTTCTTGGCTCACGGCGGCACGGCATGACGTCTGTCCTCGGTCGCGGCCCGGGCCGGGCGCTCGTCATCGGGTACGGGCTCTCCGGCCGAGCGGCCGTTAGCTGGCTCGCCAGCCGGGGATGGGCAGTCGTGGTGCTCGAAGACAACCCTGTCGCCGGCCAGGAGGCCCGGGCGACCGCACCGGCCGGCGTGAGCGTCGAAGTGGCCGGCACGCCGGAGGGGTCGGCCGCCCTGGCGGGCACCGCCGACCTTGTGGTGCCCAGTCCCGGCGTCCCGGTAGCTCATCCCGCCGTGGCCGCCGCCCTGGCCGGCGGCAAAGAGGTCGTCAGCGAAGTGGAGCTGGCATGGCGGTCGCTGGACGCGTCCCGTCTCGCGGGCGCCGAGCACGTCCTGGTCGCTATCACGGGCACGAACGGCAAGACAACCGTGACCAAATTGGTGACGGCCATGTTGGCCAGCTCGGGCAAACAGGCGGTCGCGGCCGGCAACGTCGGGCTCCCACTGCTCGACGCCGTCAGCCAGCTTGACCCGGGTACTGGCACCGTGCTCGTTACTGAAGTGTCGTCTTTTCAACTCGAGTACACGCGGGGTTTCCGACCCGACGTGAGCTGCTGGCTCAACTTCGCGCCGGACCACCTGGACTGGCACCCGACCCTCGACCATTATTCCCGGGCCAAGGCCAAGATCTGGGCACAACAGTCAGATGGCTGCACCGCCGTCGTCAATGCCGACGACCCCGTTGTCCGGCGGGCGGCGGGCCGCGTGCGCCGAGGAGTAAACGTAGTGACGTTTGGCCTCGGCCCCGAGGCCTCAGGCGAGAACCGTCCCTCATCGGCCGACGTCACCCCCACCTGGACGATCGGACGTGAATACATCAAGGGGCCTAACGGTTTTGTCCTCTGGAGCTCGGAGCTGCCGAGGTCGCTGCCTCACGATCTCGCCAATACGGCCGCCGCATTGGCCGTGTCGATGGCAGCGGGTGCTACTGAGGAGGGATGCCGTAAGGCGGCGGCCAACACCCTTGCGCCTCCGCACCGTGTGCAACTGGTAGGGCAAAAGGGCGGCGTCGCCTGGTACGACGACTCCAAGGCGACTACACCGGCGGCGGTGAGGGCTGGAGTAAGCGGGTTCTCGTCAGTGGTCTTGATCGCCGGCGGCCGCAACAAGGGCCTCGAATTGTCCGAGCTCGCTCTCACGGTGCCTCCCGTGCGGGCCGTCGTGGCCGTGGGCGAATCTGCCGGCGAGGTCACGAAAGCATTTACCGGCCTTGCCGTTGTGCGCCAGGCATCCACGATGGGCGAAGCGGTCGAAACGGCCTCGAGCTTGGCCGTGGCGGGCGACGCCGTCGTGCTCTCGCCGGGGTGTGCCAGCTTCGACTGGTATTCGTCATATGCCGAGCGAGGGGAAGTTTTCTCGGCGCTGGTCAGGGAAAAGCTCAATGTTGACACGGGTGCAGCACAGGAGGAGGAGACCGTATAGCTATGGTGGCAGCGACGGGGACCTCAGGGACGATAGCCACGAAACCGGCCCGTCGGTCGAGTTACCTCTTCCTCGTGGCGGTGGTGGGCGTTCTGTGCACGGCGGGCCTGGTGATGGTCCTTTCGGCGTCTTCTGTTGACAGCTTGCGCAGCTTTGGCACTCCGTGGAGCTATTTCGAGCGGCAGGCGGCGTACCTGTTTATGGGCGCCATAGCTTTTTTTGTCGCCCAAGGCATCCGGATTTCCTTCTGGCAGCGCCTGGCCCGGCCGCTCATGTTCGTGGCCACGCTCGCCCTTCTGGCCGTACTCGTGGCCGGGCGGACGGCGGGGGGCGCCTCGCGCTGGCTGGGCACGGGGTCGCTCCAGTTCCAGCCGTCCGAGCTGGCCAAATTGGTGCTCGTCCTGTTTGCCGCGGACGTCCTGGCCCGTCGCGAAGGCAAGCTGGACTGGGTGTACCGGGCGGCCCCCGTCCTCATCGCGATGGGGATTTTCGTCGTCCTGATACTGAAACAACCCGACATGGGTACCGCCGTCGTGTTGTGCTGTATCGGAGCTGCTGTTCTTTTCGCCGCAGGCATGCCGGCCTTGCCGATGTTGGTCCTGGGCGCGGTGGGCGGTTCCGCCGGTTACCTCGTGGCCAGTTCGGTTAGCTACCGGGCCGCCCGGCTGACTTCGTTCCTCAACCCCTTCGCCCACGCCAGCACCACCGGCTATCAGTCCGTCCAGGGCCTCATCGCACTTGGCGGTGGGCACTGGGTGGGGACGGGGATTGGCCAGAGCCTGGCTAGCTGGGGTTACCTCCCTAACCCCTACACCGACTTTATATTTGCAGTCATCGGCCAGGAGACAGGGTTTATCGGATGTGTGCTCATATTGGGCTTGTTCGCTGCCGTCGGGGTGGTTGGCACCCACGTCGCGTTGCGGGCACCGAGCACTTTTGAGAGCCTCCTGGCCGCCGGCATAACGGCCTGGTTGGTATCCCAGGCCATAATCAACGCCGGCGCAGTGGCGGGCCTCCTGCCTGTAACCGGCGTGCCCTTGCCGTTTGTCTCTTACGGTGGCACGTCGCTCGTTATTGTCCTTTTGGCCGCCGGCCTGCTGGCCAACGTGGCCCGCCGCTCCGCCGCCCTCGGGGCCGCGAGCGCTCGCGAAGCCGAACCGGTGCCCTCGGTCGAGGGAAGCGGTACCGAGGCGGCACCCGGGCCCGACGGCGGGTTCGTACCGGCCAGGTGAACGTGCCAGGTGAACGTGCCAGCACCAGGTCACAGTGACCGTGCCCGGTAGCCCAACGTGACCCCCGTCGACCAGGATGGGCCGGCCACCTGGGCCGTAATTGCCGGCGGGGGCACTGGAGGTCATGTGTACCCGGGTGTGGCCGTGGCCGAAGCCCTGGTGCGCCGGGGCCACCAGCCGGCCACGCTGCGCTTTGTCGGCGCGCGGCGCGGTCTGGAAGCAAGGACTGGGGCGCTTCATGGTTACCCGCTGACTCTGTTGCCAGGGAGGGGCCTGGCCAGGGAATTGTCGGCCCGTGGCGTCGTCGCCAATGCAAAGGCCTTGGCCAGTTCGGCGTCCGCCACGGCTCTCGCCATCCATTTATTTTCTAAGTGGCGGCCGTCAGTCGTTATTTCGCTGGGCGGATATGCGAGCTTGGCCTGCGTGGCGGCGGCCTTCACGTGGCGGATCCCGATAATTGTCGTAAACCTCGACGCGGTCCCGGGGATGGTAAACCGGCTGGCCGCCCGGGTGGCGGCCGCCTCCGCAGTGGTCTCGCCTGATGTGCCCCTGCGCCGAGCGGTCCCGACCGGCGTACCCGTGAGGGCGGCGATGGCTGAGGTCGACAGGAGCCCGCTGGCCCGCCAAGCTGCGCGCCACCGCCTGGGCCTGCCGGCCGGTGCAGCTGTGATCGCCGTGTCCGGCGGTTCGCTGGGCTCAATGCGCATCAACAAGGCAACCGTCGAACTGGCAAGATTGTGGGCCGGACGGCGGGAAGTGGCTATACGCCACGTGATCGGGAGCCGCGACTGGGACGAACTGCACGGTACCGCCCTGCCGGCTGGCGAGCTCGTCTATCAACAGGTGAAGTACGAGGAAGACATGGCGTCGCTCTACGGCGCCGCCGATGTTGCCCTGCAGAGGGCGGGGGCCAACACGGTCGCCGAGCTGGCGTTAGCAGGTGTGCCCTCCGTCCTCGTGCCGCTGCCGGGAGCCCCCGGCGACCATCAGGGGGCCAATGCGAGGTCGATGGCCGACGCCGGTGGGGCAGTCCTCATTCGCGATGACGAGCTTGACGGGCCTCGCCTGGCCGATGAGCTCGGGGCGCTGCTCGCTGACCCCGACCGCCTGGCCGGGATGGGTGCCGCGGCCAAGCAGCTGGCCCGGCCCGGAGCGGCCGAAGACGTGGCCCGGCTGGTGGAGGAACACGCCCGGCCCTCTAAGCGGCACCGCGAAGTCGTGGGGGCGGACGTGAAGGACGGTGCCCATGCCGGTTGACCCACAGCCTTATGTTCCCGACCTGGCCGGCGGCCCGCGGTGGTGCCACGTCGTCGGCGTGGGTGGCGCCGGCATGAACGGTATCGCCACCTTGCTCGTGGCAATGGGCCACCGGGTCTCCGGCAGCGACCTGCAACCTTCGCCAGTTCTCGATCGGCTGAGCCGTCTCGGGGTGGAGACTTTCGTTGGCCATGATGCCGCCAACGTCGGCCGTGTCGACTTCCTGGCTTTTTCGAGCGGCATAAAGGCGGACAACGTAGAGCTGGTCGAAGCCAGGCGCCGGGGGATTCCCTGCCACCCGAGGTCGGACGTGCTGGCGGCCATCTGCCGCGCCCGGCGCACGGCTGCGGTCAGTGGCACGCACGGGAAGACGACCACAACTGCGATGTTGGCGAGGGCGCTGGAAGAAGCCCGTCTCGACCCGGCCTACCTGGTAGGCGGGGAGCTGCCGGGGGGCCGGGGCGGCGCTCATTGGGGTCACGGGGACTGGCTGGTGGTGGAGGCCGATGAGGCCGACGGGACCTTTCTGCGCCTGGGCGCCGAGGTCGTGGTGGTGACCAATGTGCAGGCCGACCACCTGGACTACTACGGGGACGAAACAAACCTGGCCCGCGCTTTCGAACAATTTGTCAGGCAGGCGCCAGGCCCGCGGGTCGTGTGCGAGGACGACAAGGGGGCCGCGGCGCTGGCCCGGACCGTGCCAGACGTGGTGACTTATGGCACCTCAGAGTCGTCCGACTACCAGATCACGGCGGTTGAGCTGTCCGGGGCGGGCTCGAGTTTCGAGGTTGTCGCGAGAGGGGAGAGCCTCGGGCGTTTCGAGCTCGGGGCCCCCGGCATCCACAACGTCCGCAATGCGACGGCCGCCTTGGCGGCGGCCTCGGAGATCGGCGTCGAGCCGGGGGCAGTGCGGGCGGCTCTGGCCGGTTACCGGGGCGTCGGCCGGCGGTTCGAGCTCAGGGGCCGCAAAGACGGGGTCACTTATATCGACGACTACGCTCACAACCCCGGAAAGGTGCGGGCGACCCTGGCGGCGGCACGACTAGGAGATTGGGGGCGCATCGTGGTGGTTTTCCAGCCTCACCGGTACAGCCGGACGGCCGCTTTGTTAGAGGACTTCGCCGACGCCTTCGAGGGGGCGGACATCCTGCTCGTGACCGGCATCTATGCGGCCGGCGAGGAGCCTCTGCCGGGCGTGGACGCACGCCTGGTGGCCGACGCCGTCAGCTCCTCCCACCCGGCCCTCCCGGTCGAGTACGCCGAGAGCCGGCCTGAGCTGGTTTCGCTGCTCCAGCGGGTGCTTGCGCCGGGCGACCTCTGCCTGACAATGGGTGCCGGTGACCTGACGACTCTCCCGAGCGAGCTCCTGGCTGGGGCCAGCCCGAGCGAGCCAGTGCGATGAGCGAGGCAGTGCGATGAGCGAGGCAGTGCGATGAGCGAGGCAGTGCGATGAGCGAGATCACGTTCCCCCCCACGGAGCAAGAGGGACCTCCGGTGGACCCGCGGTTCCGGCGGCGCTGGGTCGAAGCTCGCAGGGCCGAGGGCAGACGACGGTTGCGCATTTTGCTCGGCGTGCTGGCCATCGTTGCCGTTGCCGGTGCCGCCATCGGGTTGTTCTTCTCGCCATTGCTAAGGGTGAGAGACGTGATCGTCCGGGGGAACGTCCACACTCCGGCCGCCCAGGTGCTGGCCGCAGCGCGTCTGGCGCCAGGGGACCCCGCCACTCCCATGGTGGACGTGGGCGCCGGTCGCGATCGTCTGGCGGTGGAGTCCCTACCCTGGGTGGCAAGTGCCTCTTTTGTAAGGCGCTGGCCGTGGACGGTGGTCATTACGGTGAGCGAACGTAAACCGGTGGCCTGGGTGGTATCAGGACAGAGCCATGACGTGGTCGACCAGAGTGGGCGGGTGCTCGAAGTGAGCCCCGCTAGCGTAACGGCGCCGTCGCTTCCCCTCATCCGGGGCGCTGTGGGCGGACCTGCCGGAGGGCAGCTCTCGCCTCAGACCGGCTACAGCGCGCAAGAGCTCGACGAGCTGCTGGCCGCGGCGGCAGCGGTGTCGCCGGCGCTTTCACACCGGGGACTGGTGCTGCAGTACTCAACTCCCGTCGGCCTCGTTGGCTACCTGGGCAGGGAGAGGACACTCGTCTTACTGGGGGACGGGTCAGCCTTGCCCACCAAGATGGCGGTGTTGGAAGAGCTCGCCAGCCGTGTGACCCTCGTCGGGTATACCCAGGTGGACCTCAGCGTCCCGCAACGCCCTGCGTTGACCCCCGACCCTGTGCAGCCGGCGTGACCTGCTGACAGAGGTCAGCGGGCCCCAACCGGGAATACTTGATCACCAAGTGACATCAGAGCTAACGTTGTTGAACCGCGAGTAGAGCTTAGGCAACTCTAACCCTCTAGGTTAGGTCCAGCGTTTGGGGACTGCCAACACCGGGGGGGTTTCTTTTTTGTGCCGGCGAGCCGTAAGTGAGGTGCGATGGCCGGACCAGCGCAAAACTACATAGCTGTGATCAAGGTCGTCGGGATCGGTGGCGGCGGGGTCAATGCCGTAAACAGGATGATCGACGCCGGGCTCAAGGGTGTTGAGTTCATCGCCATCAACACCGACGCCCAGGCCTTGCTCATGAGCGATGCAGACGTCAAGCTGGACATCGGTCGCCAACTCACCCGTGGTCTCGGGGCGGGGAGCGATCCCGAAATCGGCCGGCTGGCGGCCGAAGAGCACCGTGATGAGATCGAAGAGGTCCTGAAGGGCGCGGACATGGTCTTCATCACCGCCGGCAAGGGGGGCGGGACCGGGACGGGCGGCGCCCCGGTGGTAGCCGAAGTAGCAAAAGCAGCTGGCGCCCTCACGATTGGCGTCGTCACGAGGCCTTTCGCCTTCGAGGGCCGGCGGCGCGGCCTCCAGGCGGAGCAGGGCATCGTGCACCTGAAGGACAAGGTCGACACGCTCATCGTGATCCCGAACGACCGCTTGCTGGCCGTGTCCAACAACAAGACGACGATGGTCGGCGCCTTCAAGATGGCCGACGAAGTCCTGTTGCACGGGGTACAAGGCATCACCGAACTGATAACCACGCCGGGGATCATCAACACTGACTTCGCCGACGTCAAGATGGTGATGAGCAATGCTGGGACCGCAATTATGGGAGTCGGCTCTGCTTCAGGCGAGGGACGCGCTACGGCGGCGGCAAAACTGGCCGTCACCTCACCTCTCCTTGAAGCGTCAATTGAAGGTGCCCGGGGCATCCTCCTCAACATCGCCGGAGGGCCGGATCTCGGCCTGTTCGAAGTCAACGAGGCGGCAGAGATCATTCATTCGGCCGCCCATCCCGATGCCAATATCATCTTCGGCCAGGTGATCGACGAAGGCATGGGGGACGAAGTGCGTGTGACGGTGATTGCCGCCGGCTTCGACCGTTGGGACGGGTCAACGGCGCCGTCCGATGCGGAGGACCGCTCTACGCCACCCCCGCGGCGGGCACTTGGCCTTCTCGAGGCTGAGGCGGAGATGGCGAGCGCAGGGCTCAATTTTGGTGACGAGGACGACTTCGACGTCCCCCCGTTCCTCAAGTAACCCTCCAGCAAGGACGTTTCGCTGGCACTCACGAGCTCGTGACGGCACTTTTCCCCCGAGGGCCGGTTTACGGTGCGCGCTCGAGCACCCGTGGCCTACGCCTGTCGTGCACGTGGCCAACCCCGCCGGGTACATGGACAGTCCAGTTGCCCGGGGGGGCGGAAATGCGGGCTGCCGGCCGCCGCGCCGGGGACTTTGCCGACTGCGACACGCCAGGGGTGGAGGTGCTCCAGCGCCGGCTGGCTGACGCCCCGTGGACGTGGCTGCGCCAGGTCCACGGCCGCCGCGTAGTCGTGGTCGACCGTCCCGGTGCGGCCAGGGCCGAGGAGGCAGACGCGGCGGTGACGGCGTGCGCGGGTACGGCCCTGGTCGTAAGGACAGCCGACTGCGCACCGCTGGCGTTGGCCAGCCCGGAAGGGGTGGTGGGGGCCGTCCACGCCGGTTGGCGAGGCCTCATGGCAGGCGTGGTCGAAGAGGCCGTTCTGGCCATGAGGTCGCTCGGGGCTAGCGATGTGGCGGCCGCGCTGGGGCCCTGCATCGCACCGCACGCCTACCGGTTCTCGCCAGCCGACCTGGAGCCGGTCGCCCAACGCTTCGGGCCGTGCGTGCTGTCCTTCGACGCAGCGGGGTCGCCGGCGTTAGATCTCCCGGCGGCGGTGCGGGCCGCTGTCGGGTCGGCCGGGGCACGCATGGTCGCCGACGCGGAGACCTGCACGCACTGCTCGGGTGAGCACTGGTCGTGGAGGGCGAACAAAGACAACGGACGCCAAGCAACCGTCGTCTGGGCCCCGCTTTCCCGGGACGCGGGCGGGCGAGCCGAGGCATGATGCCGATGACGAGCAACCCGGTGACGTACGAGCCGTCGAGCTTCGAAGCCGTACCGGAAAGGCTGGCGCACATAAAGGAGCGCATAGCTACGGCCGGTGGTCCCTCGACGATCAGGGTCGTGGCCGTTACGAAGGGTTTCGGTCCCGAAGCAGTGGGCGCGGCCGTAAGTGCCGGCTTGCTCGACATTGGTGAGAATTACGCCCAGGAACTGCTCTCCAAGCTTGCGACCTCACCGCCGGAGGTGCGCTGGCATTTCCTGGGCGAGTTGCAGCGCAACAAGCTGTCGCGCCTGGCGCCTCATGTGTGGCTGTGGCAGGGGTTGGACAGCGCGGCCGAGGCTGACGCGTTGGCCAAGCGCTCTCCCGGCGCGGCGGTGCTGGTGGAGGTGAAGCTCGAGGGGGACGAGCGACGCCATGGCACGGCTGCCTCCGAAGTCCCTATCCTCGTAGACCATGCCGTGGGCGCCGGTCTGGATGTCAGGGGCCTCATGGCCGTCGGCCCCGCTGCCCGCCCGGCGAGACGAGCTCCGCCGTAGCTTCCGCGAAGTCGCCCGTTTGGCGCAGTCGCTGGGGCTGGAAGAAGTTTCGATGGGCATGAGCGACGACTTCGAACTCGCAGTGGCGGAGGGCGGCGACGATCGTCCGCCTGGGACGAGCACTTTTCGGTCAGCGCCCGAAGGCAGATGTACTTGCCGGCGGTGCGGCGAGGCTAGGCTGACAGCAAGGAGGAGTTATGCCGGGAACAGGCAAGAAGATGATGATGTGGCTCGGCCTGGCCGACGCCGAGGAGTACGACGACTACGAGCCTTACGAGGAGATGCCGGCAGCGCCTCAGGTGGCCCCCGTCCGCCGAGGAGGCGAAGTCGCCGAGGCCGCCCCTCCGGGGTCTCCGGCGGTCAGGACCCTACCCCGTGACGGCAAGGAGCCCGGTGGCTCGATCAACCTGCGAGTAGCGCCAAGCAATCTGCGCTCGCTCCCCACGCCGGCACCGACGACCCGGGTCCACGTCGCCGCTCCGACCGAGTTCGCAGACGCTCAGGAAATTGCCGACCGTTTCCGCAATGGACAGCCCGTCATCGTCAACCTGGGCAACGCCTACCGCGAGCTTGCTCACCGGATGATCGACTTCTGTAGCGGTGCGGCGTACGCCCTCGGCGGCACCATGGACAAAGTGGCCGACAAGGTCTTCTTGATGACGCCTAACAACGTCGAAGTCTCTGCCGAGGACAAGCGGCGGCTCCAGGAGCGGGGGCTCTATCGCCCATAACTACCCCTAGCAGGGGGTGACGCTTGTGCATCGCGGTTGTCCGGTATCATGAAGGTCCGTTCTGGCGGGCGGTAACAATGGAGCGTTAGTTGTCCGTTTACCTTCACCACCCGCTTTACGCCCTCGGGGTTATCTACCTGGTTATCCTCGTGTTGAGGGCTGTCCTGTCCTGGTTCCCGGTGCGGCCGGGGTCCGGGTTGGGCACCGTCAACCACTGGCTGTTCGTCTTGACCGAGCCGGTTGTAAGGCCGTTCAGGAGGGTCATCCCCGCGGTGGGGATATTCGACATCTCTTATATGGTCGCATTGCTCGTTGTCTGGCTGATCACGAACTACGTGCTGTACTTGGTGACCGTCTAGAACAGCGTCGCCGTGCGACGAAACGGCGCGCCCGCGCATGAGGCCGCGAGGCCCCCGGCTGTTACCATTGAGCTATGGAAGTGACCCCTAAGGTGCTCCGCGACGTGCAGTTCCGTGAGAAGATGCGCGGCGGGTATCACCCAGAGGATGTCGACGAGTTCCTGGAGCAGGCAGCAGTTGGAATTGAGTCTCTCCAGGAGCGGCTCCGGGAAGCTACGGAGAGAGCAGACCGGGCGGAGCAGGCTGCCACGGAGGCCTCGGCCAACGATGAGGCGCTCAAGCGAATGCTGTTGATGGGGCAGCGCACGGTCGACCAGGCTATCAAGGAGGCTCGCGACGAGGCATACCGCCTGGTCGCCGACGCTCGCGCCCAGGCCAACGCGACCATCGCCGATGCCGAAGAGCGCGGCCGGCGGGCCTACGAGCGAGCCCTGGCGGAGTCGCGCGCCAAAATGGAGACTTCGACCGCCGCGCTCCGGCAGGCTCAGCAAGAGGTCGACGTGTTGCGAGCCTGGGTCGAGGTCAACAAGAGCCAGCTACTGGCTGCCTTACACGACGCCCAGGGCGTTATCGAAAATGCCGGGCTGCAGAGTGAACCGCCTCGCGTGGGCAGATCCGAAGAGGTCAACGGTCAAGTGGCGGCCCGTCCTGCCAGTCCGGGGGCCAGCGGTGAGCAACCGGACGAACCCTTCCGCCGCCGGTCGGAGGAGGACGGCCCGACTGGCCAGTGGGACGCACGACTGCTCGACGATGCTCACGAGTTCCCCTCAGGGCCGGTCCCGATCGGTCCCCCGGCCAACGGTGATGCCGCGGCAAACGGAGGTAGCTCAGCCAACGGTGATGCCTCCGCAAACGGTGATGCCGCAGACGTGGGGCCAGGTATCATCGACAGCCCGGGTGCCGGCGACCCCGGCCGGGACAGGGCTGTGCTGGCTGTAGCCGGCTCTCCCGTCGAGGAGGCGGCCATGGCGCCACGTCCCTTACGTACCGACCAGACGATGGCCTTTAACGACCAGGCGCTTGACACCTTTTTCAAGGACGAGGGCTCGGACGACGAGACAGAGGCCGGTCGTTTCAGGCGGCGACCGTAGGGCACGGCCAGTAGCCACAAAGCGCCCCTCTGCGTTGATACCAGCGCCTGGGGTGGCGGTACCGGGACAATGCGGACGGGGCCGCGCTGCTCCGATGAGATTGGACGCCGTTCGTCGTCAAGTCGTACTGTGCGAGCAGGCGACGTCTGTTGCGAACCTGGTTGCTCGGGGCCTGTGAGCCCGGGGCGGGGCTCCTCAGGCTGGGAACAGGCACCTCTGCGGGAATGGTGGGTCAAGTTAGAGCGTTTAGCTCAAAGTCGTGGTAGGCTTCCCGGCTCCGTGGAAGGGTAAGGTGCCGCGAGATGCCTAGAGGCAAGCAACAGGACCCCGCCGAGGTTGAACAGGCAGATGCCGCCGCTCACGTGCAAGCCAACGGGACGAGGTCCCACCGGGCTACCTCAGCTGCCGAGAGCAGCGACGGGGCGCCCAAACGCGCCGATACACAAGAAACTGCAGGAACCAAAGAGAACCCAAAGGGTGGCGTGACTACAAAAACACAGAAGGCCAAGCGGCCAAGGCCGGTGCCCACGTCAACGACGTCCGACGCGGTCGATCGTGCGGGGTCGCCAGAGGCCAGCGACGAGGAGCCGAACGACCTGTACCTGGAGCACCAGCAGGAGCTGCTAAGAGCCGAGCGCAACAATTACACGCGCCAGGCGGCGGAGCTAAAGGCGCAAGCCGAGGCACTGGCACTCGAGCACGAGCCGGGTGACGTGCAGTTCGACGAGGAGGGCGGGGAGGGCGGTACGGCCAATGTCGACCGTGAGCTCGACCTCCACCTGTCGGCCCAGGCCCAGGCGGCCATCGAGGAGATCGATGCCGCAATGGCGAAGATCGCCGCAGGTACCTACGGCTTTTGCGAGAGCTGTGGCAACCCGGTCCCCCGGGCGCGCCTCGAGGCTCTCCCGCACGCCAGGCTGTGCGTGTCGTGCAAGAGCGGGGGGCTGTCAGCCCGCAGGCAGTGAACTTGGCCAAGGCGCCGGTGACCGGACGTTCCGCCCCGAGCCCGTTTGGCTGGTGGCCATCCGGAGACGTCCGGGCCGGCGCGGTGCCTTTCGTCGCGGCGCCCTGGGCGTCGGCATTGCTTTGGCGGTGATAGCGCTCGACCAGTGGAGCAAGTCGTGGGCGCAGCAGTACTTGAGCATTACGGACCGGCGCCACGTGCTCGGCCCTATCTACCTTTTCCTCACGTTCAACCGGGGTGCGGCATTCTCGCTCGGGAGTGGGGCTTCCCCCGTGATCGAGGCCATCGCCATTGGCCTTGTTGTTGTCGTCGTCGCTTTCTCGAGCCGCCTGGCGAAAGGCGGTGGCCCACCCGGCGGTCATCGTCGGCCTCGCCCTGCTTGCCGGCGGCGCTCTGTCAAACCTCGCCGACCGGGTTTTCCGGCACCACAACGGGGCCGTAGTGGACTTCGTCCAGGCCGTCAACTGGTGGCCAACCTTCAATGTCGCCGATGCCGCCATAACAGTTGGAGCCGTCATAGCCGGCATCGCTCTGGTGTTCGCACCCCGTGCCCGCGATGAAGCCGAGGACGACCAATGGGCGCCGGGCCTCGGCCCTGGGCCAAACGGCTCCGACGGCGCTGACGGCACCGGGAGCGGCCATAATGCGTCGAGAGGCCTACCAGCGTCAGGTCCTCGTGCCAGGCCCGGGCCTCGCAAGTGGGTGCCGCCGCCGTGCCAGGCCCCTCTTCGTCGGGAGGCGGGCCTGAACGGTCCTGAAAACGAGGCTGTCGATCGGCCCCTGAAGCTCCTCGTGCCGCCTGCACTCGACACCGAGCGAGTTGACCGAGCCCTGGCCTTACTGGCCGGTTTGAGCCGCGCCGAGGCGTCACGCATGATCGCCGAAGGCCGGGTGCGGGTGGCCGAGAAGGCGGTGAGGGCGGGGAGCCGCCGGCTCCGCAGTGGCGAGCTACTCGAAATGGAACGCCCGGTCGCGGCGCCTGGTGCACAAGCCCGACCGGCGCCGGAAGCGGCCGGGCCGACCGTGGCGGCTCCCCGGGCGGCGGTCGTCTATGCCGACGAGGACCTCGTGGTGGTGGACAAGCCGGCCGGCCTCGTCGTCCACCCCGGGGCGGGCAACCGTGAAGGCACCCTCGTGCAACAGCTGGTTGGTCTCTTCCCGGACATTGCCGGCGCCGGGCCCGAGGGCGAGAGGCCCGGGATCGTACAACGCCTCGACAAGGGCACGTCGGGCTTGCTGGTGGTAGCGCTGGCCCCGGCTGCCCGGGAAGCGCTCGTAGCTCAGTTGGCCGCCCGCTCGATGGAGCGGCGCTATCTCGCCGTAGTGCATGGCCAGGTCGAGGCGGACGAGGGTCTCATAGACGCCCCTCTCGGTCGTTCCCCCGGCGAACGGTTGAGAATGGCGGTTGTCGAGGGGGGCCGCTACGCCCGCACCCACTACCGGGTCAAGGCTCGCTCCGGCGTCCCGCTGCCGGTGACGCTCGTGTCGTGCCGTCTGGAGACCGGGCGCACCCACCAGCTAAGGGCCCACTTTGCCGCCATCGCCCACCCCGTGTACGGGGACGAACAGTACTCGAAGCCGAGCCAGCTGGCGGCGGCGCGGGCAGCCACACCCGAATTGCGGCGGCCGTGGCTGCACGCGGAGCTCCTCGGGTTCGTGCACCCGACCACCGGCCAGCAAATGAGCTTCAGTTCGGAGCTGCCCCCAGAACTGGCCGAGACGGTACTGACGCTGGGCCTGGAAGGACCAGGAGAGGTCCACCACGGAGCCTGACGGCCATCGCGGGCCGAGGTCGCCATTCGGGGCCCGAGCTATTGCCACAGCCACCGGGGCACCACCATCGGGCACCAGCCTTTGCTCCCGCCTCGGCTACTGGAACTACTGGGCGAGAGTCTCGGCGAGCGGCCGCAACGGGAGCCCACCGACCCTGTGGACCATGTCCGCGATCGTGTAAGAGTCCAGGTGAGCCCGCATATGCTCGCCCACGTCGGCCCAGACGGCCAGCAAGGCACACTGTCCCTCGTGGTTGCAGGCCCCCCCGACGTGGGGTTCACCAAAGTCCCCGACGACGATGGGACCGTCGACGGCGGCGACGATCTGGCCCAAAGTCAGCTTTTCGGGGGCACGAGCGAGCACATAACCACCACCGACGCCCCTTTTGGAACGAACGAGCCCGGCCCCTTTCAGCGCCAGCAGGATCTGCTCGAGGTAGGGCTGCGGGAGCCCGGTCCGCTCGGCGATGTCCCGTACAGAGGTCGGCTGGTCGCCCCCGTGGAGGGCGAGAGACAGAAGCGCCCGGCAGGCGTAGTCACCGCGTGTCGAGACCCTCATACCACGATGCTAATGCCCGCACGGCTTTTGCTCGTGACATGACGCCCATTTACTTGCCGCCTTCATCCAGGTTCGCCTTCATTTAGCGTTCCGCCTTCAATTAGCGTTCCGGGAGTGAGGAGTGAAGTGCGGGCTCAGTCTTCATCGTGACGAGCCAAACGCACGGTCGAGCCATCAGCTCCCAAACCGCCCCGCTAACCCCTCTCACCCCTCTGGCTGGCTCGCCCCTACCTGGCGCCCGTCTGCCTGGCGCCCCACCCGCGCCACTCCTCGTGCCTGACTACGGCGGGGCGTGCCTGGACTCGCTGGCCCCGTCGCTACTGGCCTCTCCCGGCCGACGGCCCGCCTGGTTACCGGCGCCTCTGCGCGACGCCGATCGAGTGGTGCTGCTTTTGCTAGACGGGCTCGGTTGGTTGCAGCTTCGGTCTCGTGCCGACATGGCACCGACCATGGCCAGCCTCGAGGGTGGACCGATCAGTTCCGTGGCTCCGACGACGACAGCGACGGCACTCACGTCGCTGGCGCTCGGCATGTCTCCCGCCGCGCATGGGATCATCGGCTACAAGTTCGTCGTGGACGGCCCGAGCGGCCGAGAGGTGCTCAACGTGCTCCGCTGGACTACACGTTCGGGCGACGCCAGGCAGTTCCTCCCCCCGCGGTCTGTCCAGCCATTGCCAGCATTCGGCGGCGCACCGGTGCCCGTGGTCAGCCGGTCGGACTTCTCCAGTAGCGGTTTTACGCAAGCCCACCAACAAGGGGTGCGTGAGGTCCCCTGGCACGTCCCTTCGAGCATCCCTTGCCTCGTCGATCGCCTCGTCTCCGAGGACGAACGCTTCGTGTACGCCTATTACGAAGGCATAGACAAGATCGCGCACGCCGTCGGCTTCGGCGAGCTGTACGACGCCGAGCTCCGGTTCGTGGACAGGCTGGTGGCGGATTTGGTGTCGGCGTTGCCCACAGGGACCGCGCTGGCCGTGTCGGCCGACCACGGCCAGGTCGACGTCGGGCCGAGGGCTCTATTCTTGGCGCCCGAAGTGGCGGAGGAGACCGAGCTCGCCAGCGGCGAAGCGCGTTTCCGGTGGTTGCACAGCCGGCCCGGACGAGAAGAGGCCCTCTTCGAACGGGCCACCGGGCGCTACGGGGACGAGGCGTGGGTCGCTACCCGCGACGAAGTAATAGAAGCCGGGGTGTTTGGCGGGGTGCCGGGGGACCAGGCCATCGAACGGCTTGGCGATGTGGCCCTGGTGCCTCTCGGCGACGACGGCTACCTGGACCATCAGGACTCCGGAGACGCCAAGCTCGTCTGTCGCCACGGCGGCCTTACCTCCGAGGAGATCCTGGTACCACTGCTCGCCGCCGGTGTTTGATGGCGCCAGTGCCCGGAGCCACTTGCGGTTGAAGGCTTGACGATGCCGGACCTTGAAGATGCCGGACCTTGAAGATGCCGGACCTTGAAGATGCCGGACCTTGAAGATGCCGGTCCTTGAAGATGCCGGTCCTTGAAGATGCCGGTCCTTGAAGATGCCGGACTTGAAGATGCCGGACCTTGAAGATGCCGGACCTTGAAGATGCCGGTCCTTGAAGATGCCGGTCCTTGAAGATGCCGGACCTTGAAGATGGCGGACCTTGAAGATGGCGGACCTTGAAGATGCCGGTCCTTGAACACGACTAAGTGCTCGTCGTGCTTCCCTGGCGCGCCCGCTCGGCATTGTGGATCTGCACGAAGGCCATCTGTATCTCGGCCAGCCCGTCGCGCAAGCTTTTCTCATCGTCGCCGAGGCGGCCGCGGAGGCCGTCGAGCAGAAAGGTCAGGCCATCGATGGCGAGCTTGGCCTGGGACAGCTGAGGTGGCTTTTGGGAAAGGTGTAAAGCGGCCAGCTCCCACAGGCCCATCGCGTGGTTGGCGATGACGAGCTCGGCGGGCGCTCGTGCCAACTGTTCCCGCATGGCGTCCAGCTCCGCCTTGGCCTCGCGAGCTTCTTCGGGAGTGAGTTCACTGTCTGCCTCGGGGCCCTGCCGCGGCGCTGCTCCCGTCCGGCCACCCGGGGGCTGCACCACCACGCCTCCCCGGTCCACCCCCTTGCTGGTTGCCGGCCTGGGCGGCTTCCTCGTCCTCGGGGCTTCTCGGTACGCGATGTTCCCCGCTCGGTGTCCAAAGCGTGCTCACTGCGCTACTCTATGGTGAAATAGGCAAACAAGTGTGGAGTGACGTTGGAGCCTGGCAGCGCGTAATGGTCATAGACGGTCCGATGTGCCGGCCATGAAATCGCGCTCGGCCGAGGGGGCGAAGAGCGCCCGTTGGCCCGAGCGCAGCGCTTCCATCATCCCGGTAAGCCTCACACTTCCGATGTGGCCGGCTCCCGCCGGGTCCGCTGGGCCTTCGCGCCCGCTGTACCCCTGGTGAACCCCACGCCTGGACCGACGCTCCTATCCCCAGTCCCATGTGGGCCTGGCGCGGTCCGCCCCCTTATCCTGCGTGCCCTGCCTGCGAGCCGATTTTGTGTTGTGATGCATACGGCAGAGCCCTTAAGCGCCCACATTGAACGCCGCCTCGACCAGCGATCGCAAGGTGAGCCAACTCGAGGCCATAACAAGGAGATCAACGCATAGCCACTGCAACTGATTTGAGCGACCACCGGGTCAACGAACGCATCCGCGCCCGGGAGGTCCGATTGATCGATCCCGAAGGTAAGCAGCTCGGGGTCAAACCCCTTCCGGAAGCCCTGGCTGTAGCCCGGCAGCTGGACCTCGACCTCGTGGAAGTGGCGCCCGACGCCAATCCGCCGGTCGCCCGGATCATGGATTACAACCGCTTCAAGTACGAGACGGCTCAGCGGGCGAAGGAGTCGAGGAAGAAAGCTACCAGTACCAGCATCAAGGAGATGAAGTACCGGCCGAAGATCGGCACAGGCGACTTCACCACCAAGACCCGCCAGGTGGCCCGCTTCCTCGAGGAAGGCCACAAGGTAAAGGTCACGATCATGTTCCGGGGCCGCGAGGTCAGCCACCCTGAGCTCGGGATGAAGATCCTCGACGACCTGGCCCAACAGGTCTCGTCCGTGGCAAAGGTAGAAGCGGCACCCAAGCTGGACGGGCGCAATATGGTCATGGTGCTGGCGCCGGACCGCAGGGCCAGGCAAGCAGCCCGCAAGGGGCCGATGCGCTACCTGAACCCGATGCGCCACCCGAAGCTGTCCTTTCGGATGGTCCGGACCAGCTCGACGCCCCCGCCCTGGTCAATGGAGGGCCTGCTCCTGACGAGCGGTCGAGCGTGACCGCGGCCGTAGCTGTCGCTCCGGATGAGGAGCTGTCGAGTACAACCAGCTAGCTCTCTGCTACCTTGTCCTTTCGGTTACCCTGTTCGGGTGCTGGCGCGGTCTCATGCTGGGCCATTACGGGCCCGGGGGACAGCGGGACCGGAGAGGTAGAGGCAGATGCCAAAGCAAAAGACAGACAAGGGCGCGGCTAAGCGCTTCAAGGTGACTGGTACCGGCCGGCTCCGGCGGCGCCAGGCCATGCGCGGGCACATACTCGAAAAGAAGTCCTCCCGCCGCGTCCGCCGGCTGGGCCGGCCCGTAGACGTGGCGCCCGGAGACGTCCGGAACGTAAAGCGCCTCCTCGGGATCTGAAAATCTCGAGGCTGAAAGGAGGACTCCTTGGCTCGCGTCAAGCGCGCTGTCCACAGCAAAAAGCACCGCCGGTCGGTCCTTGAACAAGCTCAGGGCTACTACGGCAACAAGAGCCGTAGCTATCGTTCCGCCCACGAGCAGCTCATGCATTCCGGCATGTACGCCTTTCGTGACAGGCGGGCGCGCAAGGGCGACTTCAGGCGGCTCTGGGTGCAAAGGGTCAATGCGGCCAGCCGGGCAAATGGGTTGAGCTACAGCCGTCTCATCGCTGGTCTGAAAGCAGCCGACGTGGACCTGGACCGCAAGGTACTGGCTGACATCGCCGTCCGGGACCAGGCGGCCTTCAGCCGGCTCGTCGACCTCGCTCGCGATGCCCTCCCGGTGTCAGGCCCAATCGCTTCGGGCGTCACCAGCATGGTTACGTCCCAGGCCGCCCCGGTGCCCTCGGACCAAGGAACGGCTCCGTCGGCAACCGTGGGACCAGACGAGGCGGACCAAGCCGACGTGCCTCTCGAGGAGGCCACCGAAACGGTGTGAGCAGCCTTGCTTATCGCCACCAACGAGTCCAGCGGCTGCGGCGCCTCATGGGGCGCCGCAGTGCGCGTATGGAGGAACAACGGTTCGTAATCGAAGGTGTCAACCTGCTCGAGGAGGCGCTTAATGCGCCTGTGGGGATCGAAGCAGTCTTCGTCGACGGGGCCTGGGCCCATGGAACGGTGGCGGTCGATGACGAGGACGGCGGCTCGGCTGGGCCAGCGGGAGCCGAGCCGGCACCTCCCGACAGACTGGCTCGGATCTCCCGACAGGCTGGCGCTGCTGTTGCAGCGCTGCTTCGACGCCGGCGCCCGGCTGTTCGAGCTCGAGCCGGGCGTCCTGGCGCGAGTGGCCGGGACTGTGACCCCTCAACCCGTAATGGCTGTGGTCGAGACGCCGACTTTCAGGCTCGACGACATCCTGGCTGGCCTGGACAAGTCAGGTGCGCACCCGGGGTTGGTCGTGGTGTGCGCCGACGTCAGGGATCCCGGTAACGCCGGGACCGTCGTCCGCTCCGCCTGGGCGGCGGGCGCGGATGCCGTCGTAGCTTGTCAGGGCACGGTGGACCTCTGGAACCCGAAGGCTGTGCGGGCCTCAGCCGGCGCCATACTGCACCTGCCGGTCGTGGCGGCAGGCTCGACCGTGTTCGTGCTCGAGCAACTTGGTGCGCGGGGCCTGCGCAGACTGGGGACGGTCAGAGAGGGCGGTGTGGACTACGCGACCCAGGACCTGACTGTGCCGAGCGCGGTTGTCCTGGGCAACGAGGCTGCCGGCCTGGCGGTCCCTGCGCTGCAGCCGTATCTTGACGAACTCGTGAGCATTCCTATGCCGGGCGGCGCGGAGTCCCTGAATGTCGGGACGGCAGCAGCCGTCCTGTGTTTTGAAGCGGTCAGGCAGCGCCGTCACGGCGCCCCGTCAGGGCTTCGGCCGGTTCTCGTCGCCAGCAAGGGGCGGGCGCCCGGGCATGAAGAGTGACCGTCCCCCGGACCCGCCGGTCCCAGGTGACCCGGCTGAGCTGATGACGATCGTCAGCCACGAGTTGCGCCAGCCGCTGGCGTCGATCCGGGGCCTCACCGAAATGCTGCTGGGGCACTGGGCCGACTTCTCGGACAAAGACAAGACCGCCATGCTCCAGCAGGTCCTCCACGACGCCGAACGGGTGGGCCGGTTAGTCGACGAGCTGCTCGACCTGAGCCGCCTGGAGTCCGGCCGTCTGACGTTGCACCGGGAGGAGACGGACCTTTATCAGCTCGTGTCGAGAGTGGTCAGCCAGCTGGAGCTGACGTACCCGGCCCTTCACGTCACTGTCGAAGTCCCGCCCCAACTGGCGAAGATCGTGGTCGACCCGTTGAAGCTCGAACAAGTCCTGGTCAATTTGTTGGAAAATGCGTGCCGGCACGGCGCGGCCACCGGCGTCGAGATCATGTGCGCTTATCGGGTGGCAGCGGCGGGGGAGTTGGCGGAGTTCTGTGTCTGCGACCACGGCGCCGGCATTGCGGCCGAGGACTTGCCTCATATCACCGAAAAGTTTTACCGAGGGAGGCTGGGTGACCCGCAGGGGCTCGGGCTCGGCCTCTGGATAAGCAAGGAGATCGTTGAGGCGCACGGCGGTCAGCTCCGGGCGACTTCTGACCCTCGAACGGGGACAACGGTGCGGTTCACAATTCCCCTCCGCGAGGCAGCCGGAGCTGGCAAGCTGGCGTGGACATGAGCGACGTCCAGAGTGCTCTCGAGCGATCCCAAGCACTAATCAAGCAGGCCGAGTCCCTCGCCGGCCTTCTGGCTCTCGAAGCGGAAGCCTTCGGCAAAAGGAGCGAACTGGCGGCTATAACGGCGACGCTCCGGGACCTGCCCCCGGCCGAGAGGCGGGAGCTTGGCCGTGCTCTCCAGGAAGCTCGAGCGACTCTCGAGGAACTATTTGCACAGCGCGCCGCCGAGCTCCGGTCCGAAGAATCCCGGCTGCGTTCGCGATCAGAGCGATTGGACCTGAGCGAGACGGCCGGCTTGTTCGCCGCTGCGGGCGGACCATTGGCCGAGCGCGTCGGCCAGCCTGTGCCCAAAGGTCACCTGCACCTGGTTACGCAGGTCCGCCAGGAGCTCGAAGACATATTCATCTCGATGGGTTTCGAGGTCGCAGAAGGGCCCGAAATCGAAGATGACTGGCACAACTTCGAGGCTCTGAACATGCCCCCCCACCACCCTGCTCGCGGCATGTTCGATACCTTCTACCTGAGGGCGGGGGCGCCTGAGAGCGTACTGTTGCGAACGCACACTTCGCCCGTCCAGGTGCGCCTGATGGAATCGCGACCGCCCCCTATTTACACCGTGGTCCCGGGCCGCTGCTACCGGCGCGACACGCCTGACGCTCGTCATCTCCCGGTCTTTCATCAGATCGAAGCCCTGGTCGTCGATGAGGGCATCAGCATGGCCCACCTGGCCGGGGCGCTGGAGGCTTTCACGAGCGCCTTCTTCGGCTCGGGCCGGCACGTCAGGCTACGGCCGAGCTTCTTTCCCTTTACCGAGCCGTCTGCCGAGTTCGACGTGACGTGCTGGTCTTGTGGCGGCCAGGGTTGCCGGACGTGTTCCGGTTCCGGTTGGGTCGAGCTCGGCGGCTGTGGCATGGTGAACCCGGCCGTTTTCGAGGCTGTGGGCGTCGACCCGGAACGCTTTACCGGCTTTGCATGGGGTTTTGGGATCGACCGGCTGGCGGCGGCCAGGACCAACCTGGCTGATTTGCGCGAGCTCCTCGACAACGACCTTCGTTTCATCTCCCAATTTTGAGTTAGGTATGCGAGCGCCACTTTCCTGGTTACGCGACTTCACGCCGGTAGAAGGTCCGCCGGAGGAAATCGCGCGGGCACTTTCCTTTCTCGGCCTGGTCGTCGAGGGTACAGAGCACGTAGGTTCGTCGTTGCCGGGTATCGTTGCCGCCCGGGTTATCGCCACCCGCGCTCATCCGGCGGCCGACCGGATCCAGCTCGTGGATGTCGACGCCGGCGACGGCGAAGCGCTCCAAATTTGCTGCGGCGCTTTCAACATGAAAGAGGGCGACCTGGTCCCGCTGGCGACGGTCGGGACGATAATGCCGAGCGGCCTCGAAATAGGACGTCGCAAATTGCGTGGTGAGTGGTCCAACGGCATGCTGTGCTCGGCGCCAGAGCTCGGTGCCGGCCCGGAAGGCCCACCCCGGCCATACTTGTCATGGCGCCCGGGTCGGTCCCACCCGGTAAGCCCGTGGCCGAGGCGCTCGGGCTGGGCCCGGACGTCGTTTTCGACCTGGAGATAAGCCCAAACCGTTCCGATTGCTTCTCGATCTCCGGTATCGCGCGCGACCTGGCGGCGGGCCTGCGCCTCCCTTTCTCAGTACCCGAACCTCCGCACGTAGTTGCAGCAGGCGTGGCGCGGGCGAACGTCGCGGTGGACAAGGATGCCTCGTCGCTATGCCGCCGTTTCACAGGGACCGTCATAGAAGCGGTCGCGACGGCGGACGTCTCCCCAATTGTGAGGCGGCGGCTGACGCTAACCGGGATGCGCCCCATCAACCCCATCGTCGACACGTCTAATTACGTGATGCTCGAGTTGGGCCAACCCAACCACCCTTACGACATCGATCAGCTAGGCGGCGAGGGCCTCATGGTCCGACGCGCCCATAAGGGTGAGGAAATTGTGACATTGGACGGCACGAGGCGCCATCTCTCCATCGATGACTGCGTGATCGCCGACGCTGACGGCATAGCCGTCGGGCTGGCCGGGATAATGGGTGGGGCCACGGCCGAGATTTCGGCAAGTACGTCAACCGTCCTGCTCGAGGCGGCGAACTTCGATCCCCAAACCGTGTCGGCTACAGGTAAGCGCCTGGGGCTCTTGAGCGAGGCCCGTACCCGCTTCGAACGCGGGGTAGACATAGAGCTGGCCGACAAGTCGATCGACCGTTTTGTCCAACTGCTTGGGCCCGGTGTGAGGCGGGGAGAAACGACGGACATCCTGACGAGCGAAGTGGAAAGAACGCGGATCCAGCTTCGGACCGAACGGGTCAACCGGGTCCTTGGAACTTCGCTGCTGCCTCGAGAATGTTCCGACTTCTTGGCCCCTCTCGGCTTCGCCACAGTGCCCGCCGGAGAGCTCAATTTTGACGTGACCGTACCGACGTGGCGACCCGACTGCAGGCGTGAGGTCGACCTCATCGAAGAGGTCGCCCGCATGTACGGCTACGAAAACATCTCCCGGTTACTGCCGCCACGTTCGATTTCAGTCGGCGGGCTCAACGATTATCAAAAGGGCCGTCGTCGGCTGCGCGAGATATTGACTGGTGTTGGAGCGCATGAGGGCTGGACGGGTACGTTCCTATCGCGTTCGGATCTCGAGGGAGCCGGTTTCGACGCGAGCGTGGCCCTCGAGCTGGAGAACCCGCTCGACCAGTCGCAGAACCTCCTGCGGACGTCTCTGCTCCCCGGGCTCCTCAATGCGGCCCGTTTCAATGCCGAGCGACAGGCCGGCGCGCTCAGTCTGTTCGAGGTCGGCAGCGTGTTCCGCCGCCCGGCACCCGGTTCGTCGGGGGGACTGATCGAGGGAGTTATGGAGTGGGAGCAACTGGCCCTGGTAGCCCTGGGCGAGAGCGGGGTGGACGCCAGCTACGCCGTCGAAGCCTGGGAGGTACTGGCCCGGGGGCTGCGACTGGGCCAAGTATCAGTCGAGCCTCTCGACACCCACCCGGAAGAAGAAGTGGCGGGTGCCATGGCGGCTACGTCGTCACTTCATGCCGGCCGCCGCGCCGCGGTGGGAGCAGGACAAGGCGTGGTCGGCCTGGTCGGCGAACTGGCCCCGGAGATCGCCGTTACGTACGACCTGGCCGGCCGCGTGGCCGTTCTCATCGTGGACCTGGCCCCTCTGCTTGGGGCTCCAAAACGAAGCTGGGAAGCCCGGGCCGTCAGCCGCTTCCCCGCTGTTGACCTGGATATTGCGTTCGTAACCGACGAGACCGTGCCCGCCGGCGAGGTGGCGGCGACAATCTGCCAGGCGGCGGGCGAGCTGGCCGAGTCAGTAGGGCTCTTCGACGTGTGGCGAGACCCGTCGCTCGGGGAGGGCCGGCGTAGCCTGGCGTTCCGTGCCCGCCTGCGGGCGGCCGAACGCACCTTGACCGAGCCTGAAGTAGCCGAGGTGCGTGAAACGGTAGTGAGTGCCGTCCAGCAACGTCACGGAGCTGTGGTGAGGGGCGCCTGAGGGGCGAAGGTTCCTGGAGGCAGAAGTACTGCCACGACAGGCAACCTTCGGCCGGTTGCCAGCCTCTTTCGTTCACCGCGGCCTCCTTCCCAGCGTCTTTCGTTCACCGCGGCCTCCTTCCGGAGCAACCGGGCGAAGGTTCCTGGAGGCAGAAGTAGGATGCTTCGCAGCGAGCGGGCGAACCTCGCCCTTCTCGTGCACAGCGCGAAAAGGAGGCCCCTATGGGCCTGATGGATAGAATGAAGGAGCAGGCTGGGCAGGCCCTGACCAAGGCGCAGCAAGGGGTAACCCAGGGTAAGGCCAAGATCGAAGAGGCGCAGGCAAAGCACCAGTGGGACGCGTTGCTCCGGAACCTCGGCGCGGCCGTTTGGGCCGAGAAGCGCGAAGGCGGACCAGCCGACGCAGTCACGGCGGCGCTGGCCGCGCTGGACACCCATCTGGCCGCTCATGCTCACGATGCCAGTGAGGAAGCGTCCGACGATGATGGCGCCACCTCGGGGGACGGCGCGAGTGACGAGGTCCGCGTGGAAGGCGAGGATGGCGGCGCGAGTGGCTCCGGCACTGGCACACCCTGAACCGGGTGTGAATACTTATACGCAGCGACGTATCATGTCGGGATGGGAGAAACCAAGGCCGTAGCCGTCCTGGGCGCTTCGGGGTACACGGGTGTCGAGTTGCTGCGTTTGCTGGCGTCGCACCCCAAGTTCGAGGTCGTAGCGGCCACCGCCAGCTCCCATGAGGGAATGGCCGTCGCAGACCTGCAGCCATCGCTGGCCGGTGCCTACGCCGGGCTTGTTCTCGGGCCCACGGAGGCCGGGGCGGCTGACGGCGCGGACGTCGTCTTTTGTGCTCTCCCGCATGGGGCCTCGCAACAGCTGGTCCCTGAGCTGTTGGCCAAGGCCGGTCACGTTGTGGACCTGGCAGCTGATTTCCGCCTAAAAGACGCCGGTCTTTACCCCACGTGGTACGGCGAAGAGCACACTTGCCCGGAACTGCTGGACGAAGCCGTCTACGGCCTTCCCGAGCTGCGGCGCGAGGAACTCCCCGGTTCCCGGTTGGTGGCCGCCCCCGGCTGTTATGTCACCGCCGCCGTGCTGGCACTCGCGCCGCTGGTCAGGGCCGGAGCGGTCGACCCCACGGGCGTGGTTGTGGACGCGGCCAGCGGCGTCTCGGGGGCGGGGCGAAAGCAAGCGGAGAACACGCAATTTTGCACCGTGGACGAGGATTTCACCGCTTACGGTCTGTTGAACCATCGCCATACACCGGAAATGGAGCAGGCGCTCGGGGCACAGATCTTGTTCACGCCGCACCTGGCGCCGATGAACAGAGGCATTCTCGCTACCTGTTACGCCCGGTCTGCCAATGGCTATGACGACCGGCCGCTGGCCGTCCTGGCCAACGCCTACGCCTCAGAGCCCTTCCTGGTTGTCTCCGAGCGGAGCCCCTCCACCAAGGCCACTTTCGGCTCGAACACGGCCCACTTGACGGCGCGCTTAGACCAACGGACGGGGTGGGTGATCGCGATCTGTGCGCTGGACAACCTCGTCAAAGGGGCCGCAGGACAGGCCGTTCAGTGCGCCAACGCCGTTTTGGGTTGGCCCGAGACTACAGGTCTCCCGCTCGCCGGCCTGGCTCCATAATGTGTACTCCGGCCAGGTTCGCACCGTTGTGGGCCCAACCCCGGGCACCCGTGTTGGGCAGACCCTATCGGGCATATGTTGCCAGTCCCGGCGCTAGTTGAATGATTATGCGACAGGACGTATACTCACTCGCCGTGGACGGTGATAACGGTTTCTCGCCGGGCCCGGTCATACCGCCGGTTTGGCCCCGCCATCAAAGCCGAGATACTCGTAGAGGCGCTGCCGTACATCAGGCGCTTCTGGCAAAAGGTTGTGGTTGTCAAGTACGGCGGGAACGCTCTCGGCGGAGGTTCTACCCTCGGCGACTTTGCCACCGATATCGTCCTTATGCGGTCCGTCGGGATACGACCGGTTGTGGTCCACGGCGGGGGACCGCAGATCGGTGAGCTGATGGCGCGAATCGGGCAAGAAGGTTGAGTTCCGCAGCGGTCTCCGGGTCACTGATGCCGAAACGCTCGATATTGCCAGGATGGTCCTGGTAGGAAAGGTGAACCGTGACATCGTGGCTGCCATAAATGTCCACGGCCCCCTTGCGGTGGGCGTGTCGGGGGAGGACGCCGATCTGATCCAGGCGGCGCCCCTCGACCCCGATCTCGGGTTCGTGGGCGAGGTGACCAAAGTCGGGCCGGAGATACTCATCAGGCTGCTGGCCGAAAACCTGGTGCCCGTTGTAGCAACGATTGGTACCGACGAGTCCGGTCAGGCCTACAACATCAACGCCGATACCGCCGCCGGTGCCATTGCCAAGGCTCTTGAAGCGGAGAAGCTTGTGTTCCTCACCGATGTCGAAGGCATCCGGGCCGACGAGGAGGACCCTGACAGCCTGCTCACTCAGCTCAGTGCGGGCGAGCTCGAAGAACTGATCGTAAAAGGGGCCGTCGCCGGCGGGATGGTCCCCAAAGCGAGGGCCGCCCTGGAGGCCGTAAATGGAGGAGTGGGGCAGGCCCACATCCTCGACGGCCGCGCCCCGCACGCGCTGCTGCTCGAGATTTTTACCCGGAGCGGGATCGGGACCATGGTGGGCCGGTGACTCATCTCATGACGACATATCGGCCCCGGCCGGTGACGTTCGTCCGGGGCGAAGGCTCGTACCTCTGGGACGAGCAAGGCCGCCGTTATCTCGACATGCTGTCCGGTCTGGCCGTAACCTCGCTGGGACATTCTCACCCCGCGGTGGCGGACGCAGTCTGCCAGGCGGCGAGGACTTTGTTGCATACCTCGAACCTTTACGGGACGCTCCCCGGTGAGGAGGTCGCCTCAGTCCTGGACGGGCTGCTGGGCGGCGGAGGAAAAGTCTTTTTTGGCAACAGCGGAGCTGAAGCCAACGAGTGCGCCATTAAGCTGGCCCGTAAATGGGCAGGTCACGGCCGTTATGTTGTCGTGAGCGCGTACGGTTCGTTCCACGGGCGCACCCTGGCCACGCTGCACGCCACCGGCCAGCCCTCCAAGCATGAGGCGTTCCAGCCGCTGCCCGAAGGGTTCCGCCATGTCCCCTGGCAGGATCTCGAGGCGCTCGAGAGAGCCATTACCCCTGAAGTCGCCGCTGTCCTGCTCGAGCCCGTTCAGGGCGAGGGGGGCGTTTGGCCGGCGGGCCACGATTATTTCCAGGCTGTCCGGGAGCTGTGCGACCAGCGCGGTGTCCTGTTCATGGCCGACGAGGTGCAGACCGGGCTCGGCCGCACCGGTCGCTGGTGGGGGTGGCAACACTATGGTGTGCGCCCCGATGTGGTCACGGTCGCCAAAGCCCTCGGCAACGGGGTGCCCATAGGAGCGTGCTGGGCGCGCGACGACGTAGCATCCGCCTTCTCGCCCGGCGACCACGCTTCCACCTTCGGTGGGCAGCCGCTGGCTGCCTCGGCCGCTCGCGCCACGCTGGCCGTGATGGAGGAACGTAACGTGCCCGTCCTGGCCGAGGTGCAGGGGGGCTACCTGTCCAAAAGCCTGGCCGCACTGGAAGGGGTAGGGGATGTGAGGGGCCTCGGGTTACTGCTGGCGGCCGAACTGGTGGACGGCCAGGCCGGTGACGTTGCCGCCCGGTGCCTGAAGCACGGGCTGATTGTCAACCCGGTAACGGCGACCGCGCTGCGGCTCGAACCGCCCCTTCTCATCAACGAGCAAGAGATCGATGAGGGCGTGGGCATCCTCGCCCGGGTCCTGGAGGAACCACGTTGACCCGTCATCTTCTAGACGTGGACGACCTGGCACCAGGGGAGCTCGAAACCGTGCTGGACTTTGCCGGCGACGAGTACCCTCCCCGGGTCCTGGCGGGCCGCGGTGTGGCGCTGGTGTTCCAAAAGCCGTCGGCCCGCACGCGCAGCTCGTCCGAGCTGGCTGTAGTCCAGCTCGGGGGGCACCCCGTGACCATTCGGGACGACGAGGTGGCTATCGACCGCAGAGAAAGCGCCGAGGACGTGGCTCGCACGCTGTCCCAGTACCACTGTGCGATCGGGGCGCGTGTGCTCGACCACGGCGTCCTCGAGCGGGTCAAGGCAGTCGCCAGCGTCCCCGTAATCAACCTCCTGTCGGACCGGGCGCACCCCCTTCAGGCCATCGGCGACCTTTTGACCCTGCGCTCTCACTGGGAGGGCAACTTCGAGGGGCGGCGGCTGGCCTGGGTCGGTGACGGCAACAACCTGGCTCGCAGCCTCGTGCTCGCCTGCGCAATGGTTGGCCTCCCGGTCTCGATGGCCACGCCTCGCGGGTACAGCCTGGACGAGACGACTGTAGATGCAGTCGCGGCGCTGGGGGGCAGCCTGGTCGTGTCGACGGACCCCGAAGAAGCCGTAAAAGAGGCGGACGCGGTGTATACCGACGTGTGGGTCTCCATGGGCCAAGAGGCCGAGGCCGCGCAACGCCACGACGCCTTCGCCGGTTATCAGGTGGGCCCCCGGCTCATGGGCCTGGCCGCCCCGGGAGCCGTTTTCCTCCATTGCTTGCCGGCGCACAGGGGCGAAGAGGTGGCCGGCGAAGTGATCGACGGGCCCGCAAGCCTGGTGTGGCCCCAGGCCGCCAACCGTCTGCGAGCCATGCGTGGGTTGCTGCTCTGGCTCTTCGGGCCGGACCAGGCCGCCGCGTCCAGGCCCCAAGCGAGCAAATAGCGAATGTGCGACCCGGTGGAACAAGCGGCGGCCCAGGGCGGGGTGGGGCCCAGGTCGGGCGGATAGACAGATTGCGACTTACGAAGACCCAGCGCCAGCACCGGGTCAGCCAGATCCTGGAGAAAGAAGAGGTGACGAGCCAGTCGGAGCTCGTCAGGTTGCTCAGCGAGCAGGGTGTCGAGGCGACCCAGGTCACTGTGTCGCGGGACCTCGAGGAGCTCGGTGCCGTGAAGGTGCGCCGGCCCGGAGGGTCACTGGTCTACGCCCTCCCCGAAGGGCCGACGGAGCGGCCTGCTCCTGAGCTGCACCTCCGGCGGGTCCTCGGCGAATGGGTGGCAGATGTGACCAGCTCGGGCAACCTGGTGGTGGTGCGGACCCCGCCGGGCTGTGCCCACGTGGTGGCTTCGGCTCTCGATCGGGCCGGCCTGGCCGACGTGATCGGCACTGTGGCGGGCGACGACACGGTGCTGGTCGTGGCGGCAGAGCGAGTACGGGGCGCCGCCCTGGCCCGCAAGCTGGCCGCAATGGCCGGCCAGGCTACGTAGAGCCAAGCCGGCCCAAACGAAATGTAGATAGGACCGGCACCTGCCGGCAGAAGAGGAGAGAAGAACAGTTATGGCCAAGCGCGTTGTGCTGGCTTATAGCGGGGGGCTCGATACGTCGGTCGCCGTTCGCTGGATGACCGAGGAGATGGGCGTCGAAGTCATCGCGCTCGCCGCCGACCTTGGCCAAGGTGGCGACTGGGACGCCGTACGGGCTCGGGCAGTGGCCGCCGGCGCCGTCGAAGTCGTCGTCGTCGACGTGAGGGCCGAGTTCGGGTCGGACTTCGTGGCCCCCGCCATCAGGGCGAACGCCCTGTACGAAGGCAGGTACCCGCTCATAAGTTCGTTGTCGCGGCCGATCATCGTGAAGCATCTTGTCGAGGCAGCCCGGGCTCATGGAGCTGACGCCATAGCTCACGGGTGCACCGGGAAAGGCAACGACCAGGTCCGTTTCGAAGTTTCGAGCCGGGCCTCGCGCCGGATCTCGAGGTCATCGCCCCCGTTCGGGTCTGGGGGTTCACGCGGGACGATTCGATCGAGTACGCAAAGCAATGGGGTATCCCGGTCAGCGCGACCAAGGCCAGCCCGTACTCGGTCGACCAAAACCTCTGGGGCCGCACTGTCGAGTGCGGCATCATCGAAGACCCATGGGTGATGCCGCCCGAAGACGTCTACGAGCTGACGGTGCCCAAGGCGGCGGGCGGCGAACCGTTGGAACTGGTCGTGAGCTTCGAGGCTGGCTTACCCGTGGCCCTGAACGGCAACCCGATGGCGCTCCACGAGCTCGTCCTCGCGCTCGACGCCGTGGTCGGGCCGTTCGGCTTCGGGCGGGTTGACATGGTAGAGAACCGGCGCGTCGGTATCAAGAGCCGCGAGGTGTACGAGTGCCCCGGGGCGCTGGCTCTGCTGATGGCCCACAGCGACCTCGAGGCCATGACGCTCGAGCGCGACACCGCTCACGAAAAAGCCCGCCTCGAGCCACGCTGGGCGGAGCTCGTGTACGACGGGCTGTGGTACTCGCCGCTCAAGGCATCGCTCGACGCGTTCTTCGCTGAGACCCAGCGCAGCGTGACCGGAGAGGTACGCCTGCGCTGCGAAGCGGGCACGGCGCCGGCCGGTATCGGGTGCTGTTTCGTTGCTGGCCGCCGCAGTCCCGTCGCTCTTTACGACCACGACCTGGCTACCTATAGCGCGGCCGATAATTTCCGCCACCAGGATGCAGAGGGCTTCGTGCGTATTTTCGGGCTTGGCATCCAGACCTGGGCGAGCAAGCAGGGCCCCATCCGGCAGGGCACGGGGCTTCCTGACAGCCGGTAATGTGCCCACCGATGACGCTTTGGCAGGGCCGATTTGGCGAGAGCAAGCAATCAGAAGAGCTGGCGGCTTTTACCGAGAGCCTTTCCTTCGACCGCCGTCTTGCCGCTGACGACATAACTTGCAGCAAGGCCCACGTGAAGGGTCTTCAGCGCTCGGGCCTGCTCACCCCCGAGGAAAGAGACGCCCTGCTGGTCGCCCTCAACGCGGTCGAGCAGGAGATCGCTGAAGGCGCATTCGTTTTCGCGCCGACCGACGAAGACGTCCACACGGCGGTCGAGCGGCGGGTGACGGAGATAGCCGGGGATGTCGGCGGCTGCCTGCACACCGGCCGGAGCAGGAACGACCAGGTCGCCACCGACCTTCGCCTGTTCACCAAACGGGCCTTGGGCGAGGTGGCAAGGGGCGTCATCCAGCTGCAGGAAGTGCTCTTGGACCGGGCTCGCGGAGCGGGCGACGCATACTTGCCGGGCTACACGCACATTCAGCGGGCACAACCCGTCTTGTTGGCGCACCACCTGCTTGCTCACGGGTGGGCACTGTCCCGGGACGTGGACCGGTTGGCCGCCACCCGGAGGCGGCTCGATGTTTCGCCCCTCGGTGCCGGCGCTCTGGCTGGCTCGTCGTTGCCGCTCGACCCCGACTGGGTGGCGAGAGAACTGGGTTTTTCGTCACGGTTCGAGAACTCCCTCGACGCCGTGTCCGATCGCGACTTCGTGGCCGAGACCCTGTTCGACCTGGCCCTGTTGGGTACGCACCTGTCGCGCCTGGGCGAGGAAATTGCGCTCTGGTCGTCGGAAGAGTTTGGCTTCGTGCACCTCGACGACGCCTATGCAACGGGCAGTTCCATGCTGCCCCAAAAAAAGAACCCGGACATCGCCGAACTGGCCCGAGGTAAGGCCGGCAGGCTGATCGGTCACCTGACGGGCCTTCTGGCGACGCTAAAAGGACTACCGCTGTCCTACAACCGCGACCTGCAAGAAGATAAAGAGCCGCTTTTTGACGCCGTTGACCAGGTGGAGCGGACGCTCGCGGCCATGGCTGGGCTTTTCGCGACGGCAACGTTCGACACCCAGGCCATGGCCAAGGCGGCGGACGCCCCGACTCTGGCGGCGGCCGACCTGGCTGAGTGGCTCGTCCAAAGGGGCACTCCCTTCCGGCAGGCGCACGAGCTCGTCGGCGCCGTTGTGCGGGAGTCGGTACAACGCCGTGTCCCGTTGCCCGAGCTCGTGGCTGCTCACCCGTCCTTGGGGAGCGAGGCGGTGGCACTGCTCGAGCCGGGAGTCCCCGTGTCCCGCCGGACGACGCCCGGGGGCGCCGGGCCGGGCCGGTTTCGTCGCAGATGGACCGGTTCGCCGCCGTCCTGCGGGCGGATGCGGACCGCTTCGAGATGTCACGCACGGGCGCTGGCAGTCATGCTTCTCGAGCCCACGGCAGCCACAGCCACGGCGGCCCGGTACAGGATGCGCCAGGGCAGGTTGCCGGTCCGGCGCATGGCCGCGGAGCGGGAGAAGATGCCCGGACGCCTGGCTCGCCGGCCGGCGCCAAGGTCCCTCCCGCCCCTGCCGGCCCGGGCCCTTCGGTGCCTGATTGAAGCAGCCACCCGTACCGGCGCCCGTTTTGGCGCCCGCGTTAGAACGGGACTTCTTTGCCGGCGATGCCCGTGATATCGGCAGGGCCCTCATCGGGAAGCTCCTGGTCCGCTCGGACGGGCGCGTGGCCCGCCTTGTCGAAGTCGAGGCGTACCTGGGTGCCCAGGACCCGGGCAGCCACGCATACCGGGGACCGACGCCGCGGACGGCCATCATGTTCGGGCCACCTGGTCGGCTCTACGTCTACTTCTCGTACGGTGTCCACTGGTGTGCCAACGTCGTCTGCGGCCCAGATGGCACGGCTTCGGCCGTACTGCTGCGAGCGGCTCAACCATTGAGCGGCATCCCCGTCATGAGGCAAGCGCGCTGGCACGGGCAGCGTGACCTCCTCGAACGCGACCTGTGCCGGGGCCGGGGCGGCTCTGCGAAGCATTCGGCATTACCGGGGCGGACAACGGCCTTGACCTGGTCCTACCCGGCAGCGGCGTCTACCTGGGTGACGACGGGGCCGGCCCTGGCGGCGACGTAGTAGCCACCCTACGGGTCGGATTGACCAAGGGCGCCGAATCACCCTGGAGGTTCGTCGTGGCCGGGAGCCGCTGGGTTTCAGCGGGGCCGAAGGGCACGACGGTTGAGTAAGAACTGCCTGAAGTCTGCCGGTCGCCCCCGTGCATGGGCTACCATGGCAAAGCTCGTCAAGAACCGAGCAGAGCGGGGAGCAGTCAATGACTGCCTTCGGTGCCGGTGGGGTACCGTTGACAAACTCCCGCCGAGTGGGTTACTCTGATAAGCCGCTCAGGTGAGCCAGTGCTCCTCTGAGTGACGCGTTCACTTCGGGGCCTTCGGGTTGCGGGGAAACGCTAAGCGGATTGCACCGCCGCCTGCCACAAGCAGACGTGTGCTCCCGCGAGTGGTGAACCTTGAAAACGGAACAGAGGAAGTTAAAAGCTAGTGCGGGCGCGCCGGCGAATAGCCGGAGCGTCATCTTGTCAAGCATTAGACGGACAACAAACCGTCTTGTGCCATTTTCCAGCCCTGAGGCTTAGGGCTGGTGCTCTCAAAATAAGTTCGACGGCACTCTTCGAGTGCCTGAGATCTCGATGGAGAGTTTGATCCTGGCTCAGGACGAACGCTGGCGGCGTGCTTCACACATGCAAGTCGAACGGGGCTCATCCGGTGGCAACACTGGAGAAGGCCCAGTGGCGAACGGGTGAGTAACACGTGAGGAACCTGCCCCGAAGACCGGGATAACAGCGGGAAACCGCTGCTAATACCGGATGCCCCCACCTGGCCGCATGGCCGGGCGAGGAAATGGGCTTCCGCTTCGGGAGGGCCTCGCGGCCTATCAGCTTGTTGGTAGGGTAACGGCCTACCAAGGCTACGACGGGTAGCTGGTCTGAGAGGACGACCAGCCACACTGGGACTGAGACACGGCCCAGACTCCTACGGGAGGCAGCAGTGGGGAATCTTGCGCAATGGGCGAAAGCCTGACGCAGCAACGCCGCGTGAGGGATGAAGGCCTTCGGGTTGTAAACCTCTTTCGAGCAGGGACGATAGTGACGGTACCTGCAGAAGAAGCTCCGGCCAACTACGTGCCAGCAGCCGCGGTGATACGTAGGGAGCGAGCGTTGTCCGGATTCATTGGGCGTAAAGAGCTCGTAGGCGGCTCAGTAAGTCAGGTGTGAAATCCTCAGGCTCAACCTGGGGTCGCCATCTGATACTGCTGTGGCTAGAGCCCGGTAGGGGCGCACGGAATTCCTGGTGTAGCGGTGAAATGCGCAGATATCAGGAGGAACACCGGTGGCGAAGGCGGTGCGCTGGGCCGGAGCTGACGCTGAGGAGCGAAAGCGTGGGGAGCGAACAGGATTAGATACCCTGGTAGTCCACGCCGTAAACGTTGGGCACTAGGTGTGGGGCCTTGTCAACGGGTTCCGTGCCGTAGCTAACGCATTAAGTGCCCCGCCTGGGGAGTACGGCCGCAAGGCTAAAACTCAAAGGAATTGACGGGGGCCCGCACAAGCGGCGGAGCATGTGGCTTAATTCGAGGCGACGCGAAGAACCTTACCTGGGTTGAACTACGCAGGAAAAGCCGTAGAGATACGGTGTCCGAAAGGGCCTGCGATAGGTGGTGCATGGCTGTCGTCAGCTCGTGTCGTGAGATGTTGGGTTAAGTCCCGCAACGAGCGCAACCCTTGTCCTGTGTTGCCAGCGGGTAATGCCGGGGACTCGCAGGAGACTGCCGGGGTCAACTCGGAGGAAGGTGGGGATGAAGTCAAGTCATCATGCCCCTTACGTCCAGGGCTGCACACATGCTACAATGGCCGGTACAAAGGGCTGCTATTCCGCGAGGATGAGCGAATCCCAAAAAGCCGGTCTCAGTTCGGATCGCAGTCTGCAACTCGACTGCGTGAAGTCGGAGTCGCTAGTAATCCCGGATCAGCAACGCCGGGGTGAATACGTTCCCGGGCCTTGTACACACCGCCCGTCACACCACGAAAGTCGGCAACACCCGAAGCCGGTGGCCCAACCGCAAGGAGGGAGCCGTCGAAGGTGGGGTCGGTGATTGGGGTGAAGTCGTAACAAGGTAGCCGTACCGGAAGGTGCGGCTGGATCACCTCCTTTCTAAGGAGTCACGGCTGGGGTAATTCCCAGTCCATCTCCCAGTTGATCACTAGCTATTCGGTGCCACCGATGCCTCTACTTGTCGTAGGTGTTTACACCTCCAGGTTGGGGCCAGGCGGTATCCGGGCAACCTCTGTTCCGTTTTCTGGGCGCACGGCTCGTGGCCCAGGCAGTGTCGAGGCGTCAGCCGGGTGCACACACCCCCGGCAGGCGACGTAGCTTGCACTGTGAGGTCCCGGTCTCTTTATGGAACCGGGACCTCTACGCCCCTTGAGAATTGCATAGTGAGCACGAGCATCTTGTTCTCCAAGCTACAAAAGCCAACGGTGGATGCCTTGGCGCCTAAAGCCGATGAAGGACGTGGGTGACTGCGAAAAGCCACGGTTAGCTGTCTACCGAGCATTGACCCGTGGATATCCGAATGGGGGAACCCACCGCCGCGAAAAACGGCGGTACTCCGGCCTGAACACATAGGGCCGGTAGAGGGAACCAGGGGAATTGAAACATCTCAGTACCCTGAGGAAAGAAAAGCAACAGCGACTCCCTGAGTAGCGGCGAGCGAAACGGGAAGAGCCTAAACCGTGCCGGTGTCAAAGCCTGGTGGCGTTGCCGGTGCGGGGTCGTGGGACCAGATTGGAGAGTCACCAGCCTCTCCACGGAGTTACAAAGTTGCTGCGTAACAGAAGGGTTTTGGAACGTCCCGCCACAGAGGGTAATAGCCCCGTACGTGAAACGCATGCAGCCTCCGATCTGGCACCCGAGTAACGCCGGGCCCGTGAAATCTGGCGTGAATCTGCGAAGACCACTTCGTAAGGCTAAGTACTAATAGGCGACCGATAGTGCACTAGTACCGTGAGGGAAAGGTGAAAAGTACCCCGGGAGGGGAGTGAAATAGTACCTGAAACCGTTGGCTTACAAACAGTCAGAGCGTCGTCGGCCACCCATTTATGGCTGGCCGGCCGTGATGGCGTGCCTTTTGAAGAATGAGCCAGCGAGTTACCGTACGTGGCAAGGTTAACCCGTGAGGGGGAGCCGGAGCGAAAGCGAGTCTGAAATGGGCGTCCAGTCGCGTGCGGTAGACCCGAAGCCGAGTGATCTACCCATGGGCAGGCTGAAGCGGGGGTAAGACCCCGTGGAGGGCCGAACCCACCATGGTTGAAAACATGGGGGATGACCTGTGGGTAGGGGTGAAAGGCCAAACAAACTCGGTGATAGCTGGTTCTCCCCGAAATGCATTTAGGTGCAGCGTCGGGTGTTCAGCATCGGAGGTAGAGCACTGAATGGGTTAGGGGGCCTACAAGCTTACCGACCCCAATCAAACTCCGAATGCCGATGCTCTAGAACCCGGCAGTGAGACTACGAGGGATGAGCTTCGTGGTCGAAAGGGAAACAGCCCAGATCGCCGGCTAAGGCCCCTAATTCGGTGCTAAGTGGGAAACGATGTCGGACTGCACAGACAGCCAGGAGGTTGGCTTAGAAACAGCCACCCTTGAAAGAGTGCGTAATAGTTCACTGGTCGAGTGGTCCGGCGCGGACAATGTAACGGGGCTCAAGCACCGAGCCGAAGCCGCGGACCTCAGCGCAAGCTGGGGTGGTAGGGGAGCGTCGAGCGGGCAGAGAAGCGGGGGTGGGAACCGTCGTGGAGCCCGTTCGAGTGAGAATGCTGGCATGAGTAGCGAGAGAGGGGTGAGAAACCCCTCCGCCGTAAGCCCAAGGTTTCCTGGGGAAGGCTAATCCACCCAGGGTGAGTCGGGAGCTAAGGCGAGGCCGAAAGGCGTAGTCGATGCACAACCGGTTGATATTCCGGTACCGTCGTGCCCGCGTCAATCCCAATCCAGGGGTACTAAGGGGCTGCCTTCGGGCGAACCGAACGACTCTGGGGCGGGCAGCGAAGGCGGGACGCAGGAGGGTAGGTGAACCCTGGCGTTGGTTGTCCAGGGGTAAACGTGTAGGGCGAGGTCCAGGCAAATCCGGGCCTCATTAAGCCTGAGGCGTGATACCGAGCCGTCAAGGCATAGTCACTGAGCCCATGCTGCCAAGAAAAGCGTCTAGCGAGTTGGCACGGCGCCCGTACCCCAAACCGACACAGGTGGGCGGGTAGAGAATACCAAGGCGATCGGGAGAACTGTGGTTAAGGAACTCGGCAAAATACCTCCGTAACTTCGGGAGAAGGAGGGCCTCGGTAGGGTGACAGGCTTCGCGCCTCGAGCCCGAGGAGGCCGCAGAGACCAGGGGGAAGCGACTGTTTACTAAAAACACAGCAGCGTGCGAAGTCGTAAGACGATGTATACGCTGTGACGCCTGCCCGGTGCCGGAAGGTTACGGGGAGGGGTTAGCTCGAAAGGGCGAAGCTCTGAACCTAAGCCCCGGTAAACGGCGGCCGTAAGTACTAAGTTGCGGCTCCAGACAGGTAACTGACTGGAACAAACTCTGCTATATGCTGGAAACTCCGAGTATCCGGCAGTACTCGTTTGTGGTCACACCCTCCTCGTAGGGTACGGCCATGAGCAGTGAAAATCTGTCCGGTGCGGACAATCAGCAGGAAAGGCCGAGCTGCACAACCTGGCTGGATGCCATCTCCGCTGACCTAGGTAACTGGGTGGCGGGGTTCGTCGATGGAGAGGGAAGTTTCAATGTCCCGATTCGTCGACTGCGTGGTGGCGCATTGCCCTATCGTGTCTCGTTGTCCTTCAATGTGTCCCAAATCGGACCAGAGGAGCCACGGCTCCTTCAGAACGTCTTTGGGACTGGGACGGTGCGACCACGGGGCGATGGCGTTTGGTACTTCGAGGTAACGACCGTGAGCGGTCTGGTCGGACGGGTTTTCCCGTTTTTCGACCGTTACCCGCTCAGAGCAGCAAAGCGGTACGACCTTGAAGCCTTCAGAAGAGTCACTTCGCTCATCCAGCTCGGTCGGCATTTGTCGCCAAGTGGTTTCAGGAGATCCTCGCATTGCGGGGACCGATGAACCGAGGTGGCAAGCGCCGTCGCACGGACGAGGAGCTTCTCGTCGCGGTGTCAGCTTGGAATCCTCAGAGGCCATACGCAGAGCTCCCTCAGTAATTGAGGGATGAAGATATGGTCCACGCCCCATAGCGATATGGGGGTCACGGGAACTATAACGGTCCTAAGGTAGGAGCCCGGTTCGTGCCCGGGTACTGCCCCTCTCAAGAGCGATCCTGAGAGTGCAGCTGGCTATATGCTGGAAACCCCGAGTATCCGGCGGTACTCGCCAAGACGATCAAGTTGAGCGTCGTGGCAGTGAAAATCCGTCCGGTGCGGGCAATCAGCAGGAAAGGCCGAGTCCGTCAGCATTTGCTGAGGGACGCGGAATCCTCAGAGGCCATACGCCAGCCACCTGACAAACAAAAGTCAGGTGAAGATATGGTCCTAGCCTCATGGCGACATGAGGAGTCCTAGAGCGAAATTCCTTGTCGGGTAAGTTCCGACCTGCACGAATGGCGTAACGACTTCCCTACTGTCTCAACCACAGACCCGGCGAAATTGAAGTACGAGTAAAGATGCTCGTTAGCTGCACCAAGACGGAAAGACCCCGTGGACCTTTACTACAGCTTGATGTTGGTTTTTGTTGCCTGTTGTGTAGGATAGGTGGGAGACTTTGAAGCTCCGGCGCCAGCCGGGGTGGAGTCAACGTTGAAATACCACCCTTCATGTGACGGGAACCTAACCCACGTCCGTAAGCCGGATGAGGGACAGCGTCAGGTGGGTAGTTTGACTGGGGCGGTCGCCTCCTAAAATGTAACGGAGGCGCCCAAAGGTTCCCTCAGGCTGGTTGGCAATCAGCCGCCGAGTGCAATGGCACAAGGGAGCTTGACTGCGACACCTACAAGTGGAGCAGGTGCGAAAGCAGGGCATAGTGATCTAGCGGTCGCGTGTGGAAGCGCCGGTACTCAACGGATAAAAGGTACCCCGGGGATAACAGGCTCATCTTGCCCAAGAGTCCATATCGACGGCAAGGTTTGGCACCTCGATGTCGGCCCGTCGCATCCTGGGGCTGAAGTAGGTCCCAAGGGTTGGGCTGTTCGCCCATTAAAGCGGTACGCGAGCTGGGTTTAGAACGTCGCGAGACAGTTCGGTCCCTATCTGGTGCAGCCGCTGGAGACCTGAGGAAGGCTGTCCCTAGTACGAGAGGACCGGGACGGACGCAGCTCTCGTGTGCCAGTTGTCCTGCCAAGGGCACGGCTGGTTAGCGACCTGCGGAAGGGATAAGCGCTGAAAGCATATAAGTGCGAAGCTCGTTCCAAGATGAGGTCTCCCACAGGCTTGACCTGGTAAGGCCCCTGGTAGATCACCAGGTTGATAGGCCGGAGGTGTAAGCGCAGTGATGCGTTCAGCCGACCGGTACTAATCGGCCGAGGGCTTGGAGAGCAAACTCTGCTCGTGCTCGCTATGGAACGCTCAAGGAGAGGCGGCCGCGTCTGGCCGCCAAACGAAATAGAGCAAGGTTCCCGGTGACAATAGCGGTGGGGCCACACCCGTTCCCATCCCGAACACGGAAGTTAAGACCACCAGCGCCGATGGTACTTGGGGGGCAGCCCCCTGGGAGAGTAGGACGTTGCCGGGATAATTGTTTCGAGACCCGTGCCACGGCGGTGGCACGGGTCTTTTTTTTGCGCCCGCCGAGACTGAGAAGGAGCACAGATATGCTGGCCCACATGGGCCCGGAGAGCGGTCAGGTGGGCGGCGGGCAACGCGGCCGGGCAGGAGGTTCAGTCCGGCGCGACAACGCAGGCTCTCGATCGGGTGACAGTTCTCGGACCGGGGGCGGGCCCGACGGCCGCACGACCTCTCGGGGGGGAAAGAGTTCCACGGCACGCACCTCTTCTCGAGGCGGCGGCAACCCCCGCAGTGCCGGCACGCCGCGCTCTGCCCCTGGTGGACAGCCCGGCGCGAGCGGTGGGAGCGGGCGGACTTTCGATGACAGGTACGGAGCGCCCCGTCGCACCGGGCGCGACTCCGCCGGTCAATTCCAGCCGGACCGCGGCCGGGGAGACCCCCGGACCACAAGAAAGCCGCCGCGAGCACAAGGCTCTGGACGGTACGACGGTTCCTCGCGTGGGGGCAGCCGCGCCGACTATGGCGACCGCGGCCGCACTGGTGGCAGACCGTTCCGAGCCGAGGGCGACCGGCGCCCGGCGCGCCCTGGTTCGGGCGCAGGAGGGCGGCAAGCACCTACCGGCTTCGGTGACCGCGACCGACGTGGCGCGCCGGGCCGTGGTACGCAAAGGGACGGTGCACCGAGAACCACTGGTCGATCGGACGACGGTTCGCGGCCGGTTCGCAGCGGCGAAAGGTTCGAGAGCGACCGGGGTGAGCCCGGGCCGCGCTGGGGGCGCTCGTACAACTCCGGTTCCCGAGCAGGCTCGGACCAAGGCCCGCCCCGGAGGACCTCGAACTTCAGAGACGGCAACTTCAGGCAATCCAACTTCCCGAGGGAGAGAGGGGAGAGTGGGCGGCCCCTTGCGACCGGCGGCACCGGGCGGAGGGCTCCCAGGTCTTTCGAGCCGGACCAGAGGGACTATCGGCAGAGCAGTCGACAGGGGTCCTCGAGTAATCCCGGCCGCCGGCCCGGTGGAAGCGGCTCGCGAGATGACCGGGCGCCTGTTGCGAGGGCATCGCGCTCGGTCTGACCAGGGTCGTAACGCCGGCGCTGAAAGGCGTCCGTACGACCGCGGAGAGGCCCCGGCAAGACGCCGCCAGCAGGTACAGCGAAGATCGTCGCCAGTACGGCGAAGATCGCCGCGGCGGGTACTCACGCGGCCGGAACGATGATTATCGACGCGACCCTGGTCAAGACCGCGGTGACAACGTTCCCCGGGTACCACATCGAGCTGTGCCGGCCTCCTGGGGGAGCGTTACCCGTCACGGCGTAAGGGAACTGGACCAGGGCGGGCCATCTGCGTCACAGATTCTGGTCAGGGGTACGCGACGAGGCTCGAGCGAGCCGGGACCGCGTCCTCAGGGCGCCTTCTCCAACGAGTGAAGGCTTGACGTCGGGGCGCCGCAGAGGTCTGCTGGACGATGCTGTTGGCCTGGACGCCGAACTTGTAGAGACGGTACCGGCAGTCGGCCGGCGCCGGGTACCGAGGAAGCCGTCCAGCCCGCCTGCACGGTCGCCGAAGAGCCGCGACGCCGGTGGCACATTGGGGCGAGGCCTTCGGGTTGGCGTTCCGACACCCGCGGCCAGGAGCCACGCGGCCGACCACACGGATGCAGCGCGCTGCTGTCGGACGCGGCGCGGGCGTACTCAGCGGACCGGTACCAGGATGCCTTCCGGATCCTGCGGCGATTGTCTTCCCAGGCGCCTAACTCTGCCCCGGTCAGGGAACTGCTGGGCCTTACCCTCTACAGATTGGGCCGTTGGCCGCTCGCCGTGAAAGAGCTCCAGGCTCATCATGAGCTTTCTGGAAGTTATGACCAGTTCCCGGTGATCGCCGATTGTTACCGGGCGATGCGGCGCTATCCGGAAGCCGATGAGGTCTGGACTTCACTGCGCCAGGCGTCGCCGAGCGCGGAAGTGGTGGCAGAGGGCCGGTTGGTAGCAGCGGGGTGTTTGGCCGACAAAGGTGACATGGAGGGAGCGGTAAGGCTCCTGGAGAGTTCGCTCCGGCGGTCAAAGCCAAAGCTTTCCCATCTGCGCCAGTGGTATGCGCTCGCCGATCTCTACGAACGAGCAGGCGACCTGTCGAGAGCTCGAGACCTCTTCAACCAGGTCGCCGAGGTTGACCCCGATACGTACGACGTGAAGCAGCGTCTGTTCGCCCTCGGCTAAGCGCGGCCTCCGCCCCGATTAAGCGTCACACCCCTTCGCTAACCTCTGCACGCGCTCGCTTTCGTGAGTGCACGGGCCGGCCTCACGCGGTTGTCTTCGTCAAGAGGTTGTGTCTCGTCGCTCGCCCGGGTCACGCCGGGCCTCCCTCTCGGCGCTCCAGCGCCCAAAAACGGTGCCGGCTTTGACCGGCGTGCGCGAAACGGGGTGTCGCGATGCTCAACGTTGTAGTCGTCCTGGGCAGCCTGGCCAAACCGGTCCAGGTCAAGGTCCTGCCGAGCGGTAGTTCGCTCACCAGCTTCGATGTCGTCGTCCGCAAGGCCGACCAGATCGCCGACACGGTCCCGGTAGTGCTGTTCGACGCCCCTCAGGGTGTGCCCGAGTGGGCCGCCGGCGAGACGATATTGGTCGTCGGACGAGTAAGACGGCGCTTTTTTCGCTCAGGCCCCAGCACGCAGAGCCGCACCGAAGTGGTGGCGGAGAAGGTCCTCACCCTGGCGGACACGAGCCTGGCGCGCTCGGCACTGGAGGAGGCGGCGTCATTCCTGGACCGAGCGGTCGACGAGCTCCGGCTCGTGGGCCAATGATCTGTACTAGCGCCGACTGCTCCCGGCCCCGGCTTCCCTCTGGTCGCCAACGAGCTCCTCGAGGAGCTGGGCCACGCCGTCCTCGGTGTTCGACGGCAGGACCCGGTGGGCAAGTGCGTGCACCTCCGCGATGGCGTTGGCCGGGGCGGCCGCCCGTCCCGCCCAGGCGAGGGCAGGTAGGTCGTTGTGATTGTCGCCGATCGCCAGCACCTCGTCGACGCCGACCCCAAGTCGGCCACATACTCGTTCGACGGCGTGAGCCTTTGAGATCCCCGGAGCACTTATCTCCACCCAGTCCAGGCCCGATGAGGTGAGGTGGCATATCCCGGCAACCTGGCACTGCAGTTCCCTGAGCAGCGACGTCGCTGGCGACCCGGGCCGGCGCACGATGAGCTTTACGCAGCTCGGGCGGACAGCGGCGACAATGTCGGCGATCTGCTCGGTTTCGTCCTCCCAGTTCCAGCGCGGATCCATAAACCCCGGTTCGTGGGTGAAGCGATCCATTTCCTCCACGGCGAAAAACACGCCTGGGACGGTCTCGCGTACGACCGCTACGACCTTGATGACGACCTCGGCTTCGATCGTCTGGACTTCGGTGACCTCCATGGAAGACAGGTCGATCACGGCCACGCCGTTGGAGCACACCCCGACCGGCGCCAGTCCCGCCTCTTTGGCGACCTCCCACGTGACCCGGGGCGGCCGGCCCGTGATCGGTATGACGTGCAGGCCGGCGTCTCGAGCGGCGCGGACGGCGCTGACCGTCCGTGAGCTCACGGTGCCGTCCGGCCGGAGCAGTGTCCCGTCGAGGTCGGTTGCTACCAGGCGGACAGGCGGCAGGCCCGCGGGCCAGGACGCAGGTGACGTGCCTTGACCCATTTGACCGAGGGTACATCACGGTCCTGCGACCCTCCGGGCTCTAAGCGGCTAGCCACAGCCTGGGGCTACGGATGGGCCCAGGCCCGGTCGGTGGCGACGGGGTGGCCGCTAGGATCATCTCTCGTGGGAAGCCTCGACGCCGGGGCGGCGTCCGAGGACATCAGGTCGCTGGGCCGTTACGCGCACAAGTCGTCCACAAAGGAAAAGGACGGGCCGCCAGCCACGGTGGAAGCCGGCTCAGCACTCCATGGCCGGGAGTTGTGGCCGTGCCACCGGCTGCCGGGAGATGCAGGTCGCCCAGGACGACCATGGCGACAGCCAGTCACGATCGCCGGGACGGGCCGGCAGGGCTGCGTTAGGGCCGAGCTCACAGAGCGCCGTGGCCCAGTCGCCCAGGGCCGACCCGGTAAACTCTTAGTTCGCACGATCTATCAGGGGGCAAAGTTTTGGCTGACATAGCTACAAAGGACCAGCAGCTAAAGACCCTGGACCGGGTCGTCATCCGCTTTGCCGGCGACTCCGGGGACGGGATGCAGCTTGCCGGCGATCGGTTCACTACCAGCTCGGCCATTTTCGGCAACGACCTGTCGACGCTGCCTGACTTCCCGGCAGAGATCCGGGCACCCGCCGGGACCGTCGCCGGCGTTTCTGCGTTCCAAATCCACATTTCGGACCACGACATCTTTACGCCGGGGGACCACCCCAACGTGCTCGTGGCCATGAACCCTGCCGCCCTGAAAGCCCACGTCCCCGATCTGCAACCGGGCGCCGCGGTGCTGCTCAACAGTGATTCTTTCGACGAACGGGCCCTGCAAAAGGCCGGGTATACGGCTGACCCCCGGAGCGACAACAGCCTGGACGCCTTTACCGTGTACGAGGTCCCCATGACCTCGCTCACGATGGAGGCCGTAAAGCCGACCGGTACGAAGGCACGGGACGCCGAACGGTCCAAAAACTTTTTCGCTCTGGGCCTGGTCAGCTGGATGTACAGCCGCCCGCCCGAGCCCACCGTCGAGTGGGTGGCAAAGCGGTTCGCCAACAACGAGATGATCCGCGAGGCCAACACGTTGGCGTTCAAGGCGGGGTGGAACTTTGGCGAGACAGCCGAGGTCTTCGAGTCGGCGTACGAGGTCAAGCCGGCCCACCTGCCCCCGGTAACTACACCAACATTTCGGGCAACACGGCTCTTGCGTGGGGCATCGTGGCCGCGGGTCACCTGGCCAAGCTCCCGGTCTTCCTTGGCAGCTACCCGATCACCCCGGCTTCGGACGTCCTGCACGAGCTTTCCAAGCACAAAAACTTCGGCGTCCGCACGTTCCAGGCCGAAGACGAGATAGCCGGGGTCAGCGCCGCCCTTGGGGCCTCTTATGCCGGTTCCCTCGGCGTGACAACGACAAGCGGTCCCGGTCTCGACCTCAAGGCCGAGACCATCGGACTGGCCATTTCACTCGAGTTGCCCCTCCTCGTAATCGACATCCAGCGCGGCGGGCCGTCGACTGGCTTGCCCACGAAGACAGAGCAAGCCGACCTCCTGGAGGCTCTGTACGGGCGCCATGGCGAGGCGCCTTTACCGGTACTGGCACCGGCAACACCGGGTGACTGCTTCTACATGGTGATCGAAGCCGTACGGATCGCGCTCAAGTACCGGACCCCGGTGATCTTTCTTTCGGACGGTTATTTGGCGAACGGCGCCGAGCCCTGGCCGATCCCGGACGTCGAGCAGCTGCCCGACCTGTCGGCCGAGTTCAGTTTCGCCACCGTGCCCAACAAGGTGCTGCCGGACGGTACTGAAACGTTCTGGCCCTACCTGCGAGATCCCGAGACACTGGCCCGGCCGTGGGCACTCCCGGGTTCGCCCGGCCTCATGCACCGGATAGGAGGCCTCGAGAAGGCGGATGGCACCGGCAATGTCTCGTACGACCCGGCCAACCACGACTTGATGGTGCGACTACGGGCCCAAAAGGTGGCAGGGATCGCCAAGGACATCCCCTCGGTGCAGGTCGATGACCCAGACGGCCTGGGTGGCGCCGACCTCCTGGTCCTCGGTTGGGGTTCCACTCAGGGCGCAATCCAGGCCGCCATCCGCGAAGTTTGCGCCGGAGGGCGGCGGGTGGCCCACGCCCACTTGCGCCACCTCAACCCGTTCCCCCTCAACCTGGGCGACGTCGTGAAGGCTTACAAGCGGGTACTGGTCCCGGAAGTCAACCTTGGCCAGCTGAGGAAATTGATCCGCGCCGAGTTCCTGGTCGACGCGCAGGGCCTCAACAAGGTAAGCGGTCTGCCGTTCCGTCGCATCGACATTCAGCTCGCCATCCTCTCGCAACTGGGCGCACCCGGCCCTGACAACGGCAACGGCGCCTCTACCAAGGGAGAACCATGACAGATTTGGCCGTCCCCGCAACGACCAGAAAGGACTGGACGAGCGACCAGGAGGTGCGTTGGTGCCCTGGTTGTGGTGATTATTCGATCCTGACAGCGGTCCAGCTGCTCATGCCGGAGCTGGGGGCCAAGCGCGAAGACACCGTGTTCGTGTCGGGGATCGGGTGCGCCAGCCGTTTCCCGTACTACATGAACACTTACGGCGTTCATTCGATCCACGGCCGCGCGCCTGCGCTGGCGACGGGTCTGGCCGTCAGCCGGCCGGATCTCCACGTGTGGGTGATAACCGGTGACGGTGATGCCCTTTCGATCGGCGGCAACCACCTGCTACACGCCCTCAGGCGCAACGTCAACGTGACGATAATCCTCTTCAACAACCAGATTTACGGGCTGACGAAGGGCCAGTACTCACCGACGTCGGAGGCTGGCAAGGTGACCAAGTCGACGCCGTTCGGTTCGCTCGACCACCCGTACAACCCCGTCTCTTTGGCTCTCGGCGCTGAGGCCTCTTTCGTTGCTCGCACGCACGATATGGACCGCAAGCACATGACAGAGACGTTCCGGCGCGCCTACGAGCACAAGGGTGCCGCCTTTGTCGAGGTCTACCAAAACTGCAACGTTTTCAACGACGGCGCCTTCGAGGCCATAACGTCCAAAGACAACCGCCCGTCGATGCTGGTACCCCTGGAGCACGGCAGTCCTGTGCGTTTTGGCGCTGACCGCGAGAAGGGCGTGTTGATCGACTCGCATGGGAGCGCGGTCATCGTCGATGTAGCCGAGGTGGGGGAGGAGCGCATTCTCGTGCACGACGAGTCGCGCGCTGATCCCAGCCTGGCCTTCTCGTTGTCGCGTCTGGCGGACGGGCCGTACTCGCCCACTCCGGTCGGCGTGTTCAGGGCCATTCAGCGGCCGGACTACGGAGCCCTCGTGCAGGACCAGCTGGTTGCTGCCGCTGCTCGCAAGGGCGCCAGGTGACCTGGCGGCGCTGTTGCGTTCAGGCACCACATGGACCGTGGAATAACCTTCACCCGCGGCTGAGGCACCCGCGACTGAGGCGGGCAGAGAATAGGCGCAGCCGGATGTAACCAATCGGCCGTCTCTCCGTCTAGGTGTTATGGGCCACGACCTGGACGTCGCGCGTAGCTTGCTGGCGAAGGTGAGGAATTTCGTCACCACTGAGCTCGACGATGAAGAGAGCCAAATGTTCGCTTCCCTCCTCTCGCCAGGGGTCGCCCTGGCGTACAAAGGGAACCTCGAGGACGAGGTCTCGGGCTTCTCCGGGACGGGCGCCGACCCGGACGACAGCCCGTATGTCGAGTGGAGCCCCGAAGCCTTGCCCGATGCTCTCGGCCAGGCGCTCCACGAAACTGGCGCCCGGGTGGTCGGCCTGGGGTTACCGGAAGACTAAAAGACGGGAGCGCCGAGCCCCCAACCGCAGGCAGCCCGCATTGGTGAACCCAACCCGAAATGCCAAACGCAAGCCGAAATGGCAAGCCCAGGCCGAAAATGGCAACCCGCGGTGCTCAGTCCTCCCGTGGCCAGCCGGCGCCGTTTGTGGCCCGAGCCCTGCGATTGCGGCGGCCCCTTCCTCGGTCTCGGCCAGCTCGTTGGTCATGACCTCGTTAGCCGCCCGGTCTATGAACGTCTCGCAGGTCTCGACGTGGCGGGCCGCCTCGACGGGGTCGTCTTCTTTTACCAGAGCCTGCAGCTGGCGGGCAGGCCAGGTCGGGTTGGCGCACCAGCACCTGCAGCACCAGGGCGTGACGCATGCGGCGGCGGAGCGCGGTGCAGCAACACCTTGGCGGCGCCCGCCTTCAGCCCGAGGGACCTGGCAACCTGTTCAGGTGTGAAGCCGAGCTGGGTAACCATCGCGATCGCGGTCGCGTCAACGCTGACAAACCGGCCACACAGCCCCGTCACTTGCTCGGCCAGCTCGTTCAGCTCGGCAAAATACCCGGGGCCTGGCCGGGAGTCGGCTAGCTGGTACGTGGCCGATTCGTCCAGGACGGCTGCTTTGGCCGGGCGCAGCTGATCGGTGACAAGATGTCTGGCGATGGAGAGCAACCAGGGCCGGAAACGGGCTGGCTCCTGGAGGCTCGGCAGGCTGCGCAACGCCCGGAAAAAGGTGTCCTGGACGATATCGGCAACGGCCTCCCGGTCGTGCAATTGGCTGGCCGCAACGGCCCGGACGGCACCGGCATCGGCCCGTACAGCTCCGAAAAGGCCTGAGCATCACCCGATCGTACTGCGTCGACGAAATCCACGTCGCTTCTCGGCAACGCCGCACCCAGCACGTCCGAAATGGTAGCCGTCGTCGTCTCCCGGCGATAGCGGCTGCTCTCGCCTGCTTCTTGCTAGTTCTATCGATGTCGTTGGTGCTCGTCGGAGGCGAGGCCAAAGCGGCGCTCGGCGCACCCCAGATTTCGGTGCCCATCGTCAAGTGCCCACCTGTGTGCCTTACGATCCCTCCACTCACCACGACGACGACGATTTGCGTCGGCATTGCCGCGCAGTCCTGCCCAACTTCGACGACCACTACCGTGCCCACGACCGCGTCGACGGTGCCGACGACGGCCAGTACGCCCACCACAACGGTGCCTTCGACCACCACCACCTCGGCGCCGGCTACAGCACCCAGTACCACTACAACCACAGGGCTACCCATAACGACAACCACCAGCCCGCCGACCACCACAACGACTACTACGGCGCCTACCACGACATCTACCACGCGGCCGCGGCCGACAACTTCGACAACGAAGCCCCATCCCACGACTACGACGACACTGGCTCCGACGACAACGGTAACGACCCGGTCCGCCCCCAAGACGACTACGCCTCACCCCACCACTACCACGCGGCCCGTCCCGACGACGAGGCCCCGTCCAACCACAGGGACGACGCATCCGCACCCCACCACGACGAGGCCCCTGCCGACGACAGCCCGTCCGCACCTCACGACGACGACCGGGCGCCCGCCCGGCACACCCCCGGTAACTCACACACGGGGTGCGACCACCACCACAAGGACGACCACCCCTGTAAGGACGACACCGCCCTCGACAACGTCCACCTCTCACCCTACCGCCGGGAGGAGGCACCCTACTCCCACGGCAACGACACGGCTGTTCCCGCCGACGACGGCCCATAAGCGCTCGTCCACCGCGACGAGCAGCCCGCACGCGAGCACGGGGCACCGCTCGACGACCACTACCGCGCTGCCCACATCGACGACGCCAACAACTACCGCGGTGGGCGGCCGCCTGGAGACAACCAGTACAACCAGGTCGCCGGTCCCAACGACGCGTACCACCGTGCCGCAGGGCCGCCAGACCACCACGACACCCCGGCCCGCACGGCGGAGGCACCGCGGGCGACGGAGTACAACCTCCCACCGCACGACGACGACAACTGTCACGACGACAACTGTCACGACGACAACTCGGCCAACCACAACGCCTCCGTCCGTGCCGGCTACGACTCCTCCGACGACGGCGTCCCCGGTCGACTCGAAGAATTCCCTGGTCGAACCCACGGCGATCCCCCCGGGTGCTACGACGGACGCCTCCGGCCACGGTTGCCCGGCCGGCTCAGCCGTGGTCTTCACAGCCGCGGGCCGCCAGGTCGGCAAGTCAACGGCGGCCTCCAACGGAGCCTTTACCGGGCCTTTAAACGTGAGCGACCTGGCGGTCGGCAGTTATCAGGTCGAAGCTCATTGTGGTGTGGTCCTTTTTGCCGACCTGGATGTCGTTTTACCGACTCAGGTCTACAACGACGCTTCCACCGTGGTGATCATCGTCTTTTTCGTCTTGCTCGGCGGGGTGTTGTTCTGGCGACGGTTGGGCCGGCAGAATTGACGGCATGGGCCCCGCAGACGCGGTTTTCTATGTGGCAAATGCCGGAAGGCAGGAGCCGGCCGACCATCGTCGAGCTGGCGCCGCGGCCGGCACGGGCGGGGAGCTGCTCGGCCTGGGCCGGCCTGATCTACTCTTTTCGCAGTGAACCGTCCGGGGTGGGCCATGGCGCTGGCTGTTTCGGCAGCCATGCGTATCGCGTCCCCGGCGGCCGCCGGCGTCGCCCCCGTCACCCTGGCCGCCAGTGTCAATGGCGCCAACCTGGCGCACGCCACCGAAGCCGACCCGGTCCACATCACACCCGGCAAACCGATCATTGTTGGCCTGAAAGTTCATAACGGGAGTGAGCTTCCGGTACCGGTCGGCTCGGTTGACCTTAATGGGCGGGTCGCCGGCCTGACGTTCTATTCGTTCGACACTTCGGTCAGTTTCGAGGTCCCGCCGGGCCAGTACAAGAGCCTCTCCTACGTCCTCAACACGACGGGCCTGAAGGGGCAAGCGACCGGCCTCGTGCCGAGCTCGCTCGATGTGTACCAGCCATCGGGACAGTTGATAGCCAGCGAGCCATTCGTAAGCGACGTCAACGGTTCCCTAATTTCGGTTTATGGCCTGTTCGGCCTCGGTATCTTCGCGCTGACGGTGCTGGCACTGGTCGAGGCCTTGCTGGCCCTGGCTAATGGGCGCCTGCCCATGAACCGCTGGCGACGTGGCATTCGTTTTATGGTGCCGGGCCTCGGGGTGGGCGGGATCCTCGTCTTCACCCTGTCCGGTTCGGCAAGTGGCTCCCGAGCAACGGCCACTGGTTCAGCATTTTGGCCATCTTCGCGGCCGCCGGTTTTGTTATCGGGTACCTCACACCGACCCCGCTCGAGCCCGAAAACGAGGAATACGAGGACAAGCAACAACAAATAGACGGTTCTGAAACAAACACCCCGTCAGTCAGCGAAATTCAGGCCTGATGCCTCTCGAGCGCGACCAAATTGCGGAGGCCCTCCCGAGTTACGAGGTCGGCGGGGAGCTGGGCCGCGGTGCATGGGGAGTGGTGGTCTCGGCCCGGCACCGAGCTCTGGCCCGTACGGTGGCCGTGAAGCAGCTCCCACGCGCCTTCGCCGCTGACCCCGCCGTGCGGGCACGTTTCCTGACCGAGGGCCGTCTGCTGGCGTCCCTTGACCATCCCCACATCGTCCCGGTTTTCGATTTTGTCGAGAAGGATGGTCTTTGCTTGCTCGTCATGGAGCTGCTGCCCCAGGGGACCGTGTGGAGCCGGTTCTGGGCACACGGATTTACACCGCCCGCCGCCTGTGCCACCGCTTTGGCCGCCGCCTCGGGCTTACAAGCCGCCCATGAGAAAAACGTGCTGCACAGGGATGTGAAACCCGAGAACATGATGTTCTCCTCAGAGGGCGTACTGAAAGTGACGGACTTCGGGATCGCCAAGGTGGTTGGGGGGGATTCCACCCTGGCCACCCGGGCGGGAGAAGTGATCGGGACCCCCGCCTATATCGCACCGGAGCAAGCCCGGGGCGGGCCGCTTTCGCCGGCGACCGACGTTTATGCCCTCGCCACCATGCTTTACGAGCTTTTGTCCGGGCAGTTACCGTTCGCCGACGAGGCCGACGCCATGGCGCTTTTGTTCAAGCACGCCTACGAGGACCCGGTGCCGCTCGACGAGAAGGCGTCAAGTACCCCTGCGCCTGTCGTCCCGGTCGTCATGCGCGGTTTGGCCACGCGGCCGGAAGACCGCTACCCGAGCGCCCAATCTTTTGCGATCGCGCTGGCCGAAGCGTGCACGTCGGTATGGGGCCCGGGCTGGTTGTCGGCCGAGGGAGTGGCGGTCATGGGAGCCGGGTCGGTCGTCGCCGTAACGGAACGGGTGGGCGTGCAGCCGACCGTTCGTCTCCACGCCGCCGCAGGCCCTCCGCCACCTCCCGGCGCGTGGGCCAGCTCACCGGCCGCTCCCGCCCTGCATCGAGCCCGTACGACTGGAGTTCGACCGGCCGCATCGACCCGTGCCGAGGGCGCGGCGCCGACGAGCATCGAGGATGCTGCGCCGGCAAATTTCGTACCCCTCCAGCAGGTCGTGAAAGCGCCGCCGAAGCCGGCTCTACCACTAGCCATTGCTTTAGTTGCGTTTGCTGTTTCGGTCCTGCTTGCTTTTGTGGGGGTGGGTACGGCCACCTCGCTGGGTGGCGATATCCCGGCCGGCTCGGTCAGAGTTGGCGGGGTACCGCTGGCCAGCGGGGCCACCGTGCCGGTCAACCTGTCCAACCCGGTCGCCATCGCGGTGTCGCCCGGTGCACCTCCTTCGAGCTCGGTCCGCATGTCTTTGTTGGTCCTGGGTTATAGGGCGTTCCAGGCCACGTCACCGCTGGTGGCGGCCGGGGGCAGTGCCAAGGCGGCCAGAGCCGACCTGACTACGGCGCGTTATTTCGTCACCGGTCACATGGTCTCCGACGTGGAACTGCTCAGAAAAGGCACTGATGGTGAGATTGTGGTGGGCTCCTGGCGCTTTATCGCCAGCCTGTCCCAGCCCGCCTGGCTGACAGTCGAAGGCGTGGCGCTGATCCTGCTTATCCTTTTCTTGCTGGCGTACATCGAGCAGTTCACCCGTTCACTGTGGCGGGCAAAACGAAGGCCGAGCGCTACGGGCGGGCTCGCCGTCTCCGTCGCACTCCTGTCTGTCGCCATGGTGGCGGTGGCCTGGCTGGCCGCCGGTCGCCAGCCCACGTTGGCCGCCGTCGTGGCCTGCGCGGTGCTGGGTGTCGTTTCCGGGTTTGCGCTCGCCGCTGCCGCCCACAGGGCCGGGCGCCTGCGCCGGTTGCGTCGTCGGTCTCCGGCCCGGCCGGCCGCTGGCGCCGTCTCGGATGCACGCAGGTCGCCCGCCTGATGGCCATGGTGACCTGGTGAACCCCGTGCTGCAGGCGATCGCCGGGGCAGCGGTGGACGCCACCGCTGCAGCCGCCGGCTGGGTCCTCGCGCTGGAGGGGGAGAGGCTCCGTGCGGTGGGCGCTGCAGGCGAGCGAGCGGGCGACCTCGTCGGGGCCGAGATGGCCGCCGGAGTTGGCGTGGCCGGCTATGTCGTCGGTTCGGGCCAGCCGATTGCAATAGCTCCCCGGGGAGCAGACGCCCGCCTGTCAGGCGGCCTCGGGGCGCGGCTCGGACGGGTGCCAGTGAGCGTGCTGTGCGTGCCGTGCATGCATGACGACGTCGTCCTGGGCGCCCTGGAACTCGTTGACAAGACGGGAGGCGGGCCCTTTTCGTTCGACGACGTCGAGGTCGTCACGTTGCTCGCCGGCGTTGCAGGGGTCTCGTTGGCGGTACCCGGGGCCGAAGTGACGGCCCGGCCCCCGGCCGAGTTTGCTGCCGAGCTGGCCCGACTTGCCTCGTCCGACCCGGAGGCTTACGCCAGGTTGTCCGTCGTCCTCGAAGTCCTCCTGGCTCGTGGCTGAGGTGGCCGCCGCTCCAGGTCCGCCAGTACCAGGTCCGCCGGTACCAGGCCCGCCAGTACCAGTGGGCCCGCCCGTGAGGCCGGTGCCGAGGCCCCACTGGACCAGGGAGTCGGCCGTACTGCGGGTGCCAGGAGCACTTTCACTGGAGGACTTGTCGCCGGAGTGGGCCTGGGGTGGCGCGACCGGGGAGGGCGTTCGTGTCGCCGTCGTTGACAGCGGGATCGATGCGGGCCACCCTGACCTGGATGGTAAGGTCCGCGGCGCAGCCGGGATCGCCGTCACGCTCGACGCGACGGGTGCCGCCGTAATCGCGGCCGGCCCGCACGAGGACTTGTTTGGCCACGGGACCGCCTGCGCGGGGATAATCCACCGCTTAGCGCCCGGAGCCGAAATTACGAGCGTCAGGGTTCTCGGTATGGGCCTCGCCGGTAGGGCCAATGCCTTTTTGGCCGGGCTCGGTTGGGCCGTCGAGCAAGGTTTTGACATCATCAACCTTTCGCTCGGGACGTCGCGGCGGGACTGGGCGCTCGCCTTCTACGAGGTTTGCGACCGGGCCTATTTTCAAGGCTCTTTTGTGGTTACCGCGGCCAACAACATTGCCCGGCCGTCCTTCCCATCGCTTTATGCCTCGGTTACGAGCGTGGCGTGCAACCTGTCGAAGGACCCGTTCAGGTTCCACTACAACCCTCAGCCACCAACCGAGTTCCTGGCGCCGGGGATCGACATAGAGGTGTCCTGGCGGGGCAGGACGCGGGTGCTGGGGACAGGAAATTCCTATGCTGCACCCCATATTGCGGGGATCGCCGCCCTCATCAAGTCGAAGCACCGGGACCTTCGGCCTTTCCAGCTGAAAACCGTGCTGTGGGCCACCGCCGCCAACGTGCGCGAGGCACCCAGGCCGGCGGGCAGGCTAACCGGAGCCCTGATGGCCCGCTCGAGTGCGGTAGGCGGGCGAGCCACCTCTGCGTTACGTAAGGTTTGATGTGCCGTTGGCTACGGCAACGCCGGACGACCTTGCCCGGCGGTTTGGGACCTGTTGCAATCGCAAATAGTCCGCTTCGCCGGTTTTGCGGCCAGGATCACGTAGCTCTAACGAAGTGATGAGTGCCAGGAGAAACGCTGGGCGGGGCGATTAGGCGTGACTAAGACGTTGGTATAGCATTTCCTGCACGCGAATGTCACTGCCGCAGAGCTCGCTTTGCGGCAGGGCAAAAGGGGGGCGCGGTACCGGGCCATAAGGCTCGGTAGCAGGGTTGCGGGCCAGGGCGTGCTGGCCCGCCGCCCAACGGAACTCCTGTAAATACGGCCTGCGTCGATAGAGTTGCAGGATCAGCGACATTCAACAGGACCTACTTCTCGAGCTGGACGACTGTAAGGGCGCGGACCGGGTGCTGGTCGTTACCGCTCACCCCGACGATGTCGACTTCGGCGCCGGCGGTTCGGTGGCGGCGTGGGTTAAGGCCGGCCTCGAGGTGACCTACTGCATCGCTACCAACGGGGATGCGGGAGGTTCCGACCGGTCGATATCCCGTACCGAGATGGCCCAGCTGCGCCAGGACGAGCAAAGGGCAGCCGCGGCCGAGCTGGGGGTCCACAGCGTCACCTTTCTTGGGTACCCCGACGGCCGCCTGTCGCCGAGCATCGAGCTAAGGCGAGACATATCTCGAGCGGTGCGCCAGTTCCGCCCGGACCGCCTCGTCTGCCCGTCGCCCGAGCGAAATTGGTCCCGCATCGGTGCCAGCCATCCCGACCACCTCGCCGTCGGCGAGGCTGCCGCCTGTGCCGCCTATCCCGACGCCAGGAACCCGTTTGCCCACCCTGAGCTGCTCGAGGAAGGCCTCGAGCCGTTCTCGGTGCGCGAGGTTTGGCTGCTGGGTGCGCCTCACCCCAATCGCGCCGTCGACGTGACCGACACGTTCGACCTCAAGGTGCGTGCCCTTCGTCGCCACGAAAGCCAGATACGCAGCGGCACGGACCTCGACCAGCGCCTACGGGGGTGGGCCTCCGACAGCGGGCGCGCCGCCGGTCTGGCCGAAGGGCGCCTGGCCGAGCTGTTCCTGGTCGCCCAGATGCCGGCCTAGACATCCCAGCCGGGGTTGTTCGGTAGCCCGACGGAGTTCTGCGCCACCATAGACCGTTTCCGCCGCCACCGGGGGACAGTTCCGGGAGCAAGTCCCAGGGGGGACGGTAACGTCCGTGTGGTATGCGTATAGCGACTTGGAACGTCAATTCGCTCAAGGTGCGTATGGACCGCGTCCCGGAATGGCTCGCTTACGCACGGCCAGACGTTCTCTGCCTTCAAGAAACGAAGCTGGCTGACGCCGCCTTCCCGCATATGGCGTTCGCCGCCTTCGGGTACGACTCAGTCCACCATGGTTCGGGCCAGTGGAACGGTGTGGCTATCCTGTCGCGGGTCGGCATCGAAGATCCTGTGATGGGTTTTGCCGATGGGGCCGAAGCCGACCAGGACACCAGGTTGGTATCGGCTCTTTGCGGAGGGGTACGGGTTTGCAGTGTCTATGTCCCCAACGGGCGCAGCGTTGGCTCGGAGCAGTACGAGTACAAGCTTGCCTGGCTGGCTCGTCTCCGGCGCCACCTGGAAGCCCTGGCCCAACCCCAGCAGCCAGTGGCCGTTTGTGGTGACTTCAACATCGCCCCCGACGACCGGGACGTCTGGGATCCGGCCGCCTTCATACGGATCTACCCACGTAACGCCCGAAGAGCGCAAAGCGCTGGCCGACCTCGAGTCATGGGGCCTTGTTGACGCGTTCCGGGAGCGCTGGCCCGAGGACCGCCTGTACACCTACTGGGATTACCGGGCGGGGGACTTCCACGAGCACCGCGGGATGAGGATAGACCTCGTGCTCGTGACCCGGGCGCTGGCGGAAAAGGTGAGCTGGGCGCTGGTCGACCGCAACGCCCGCAAAGGAAAGCTCCCTTCGGACCATGCCCCGCTCTTTATAGACGTACAGACCTAGGCGACGGGCCTGAGCTCGCTCAGCCTGGCCGGCCTATCAGGCCCAGGACGACGTGCGCAGCCGGTTCCGGGCACCAGGCCCGGACATTGAAGCGAGCAAGATCCGGGGGGCGGACGGCAAGTAAGCGGGCTCGGCACTCTCCCACTCCCACGGCAGCGGTAGGGCGGCTGCACCACTACCCCTGAGCGGCCGCGGCCGGCGAGGCCGGGAGGCGCCACTCGAGCCGCCTCGGCCCCGGTACACGATCAGGCCGCTTATAGGGTCCGGCACGGCGTCGAGCGCCGCTTGCACGTGGACCATTGCCCGCCAGGCTTCCCAGGATTTGTCGTCTTCAAACTCGAGCTCGAGCACGACCCCCCAGCTGTGGCGGTGCCACGACCAGTCCCTGGCTCCTGAAGAAAGCGCCGACTCCAACAGAGCATCGCCATGAACGTCAGCCCACAGAGCCGCTGAAGAGGCCCCGTCAAAGACCTCTATGGAGTACCACTCGGACATTCAGGCAAACAGTCTAGCTGCAGAGCGCCTGGACGTCCAGATTGAAAACCGGGGCCCGAACGGTGGACCGCGCCCAAAGCGCCCACGGTGCCGCACTTCGTGGCCGAGCTCAGGCGGCTCGTGCTCCGCCTGCCGGGCCGCGTGCACACGTTTGGGGCCACACAGGAGGTGCAGAGCGGCGCAGGACGGGGGCACCGCCAGCCAGCATTCGCCTCCTGAAGGCCAGTCCTGGCGCCCGGTCCGGGCGGCCGGTCCTGGCGCCTGGAGGGGGCTGAGCGAGGAAGCCCCTGCCCCTCGAAATTGGCGGGGCCCGGCGGCGGCCGAACAACGCCGCCCCCGTTCTTTACTTTGCTGACGTTTGCTCTTTACGTACGCGACATTTTGTCTTCAGGTTGATGTCAATTAGTGCCCCCGAAAGTCCGGTCGGAAGCGGTCATCTCACCAAAACGGGTCGGACAGACGCGCTCAGAGAGGCGAATTTCGCCGCATAATCGGGGGCTTTTGCGCTTTCTGCCAGCAGACTATTATGACTGCGTCCCCGGCACTACGGCACGAAGTGGGCCCGCCTGGGTGTTCGTCACTTGTCCGATCGGGGGCCCGAAATGAAGCAGCGACCGGACCGACCAGGCCGGAAAAAATTTGGCCGGCTCACCCAGGTGGCCGTGATGTTGGTCCTCTGCGCCGCTGGGCTCGCATCGACGGGCTGGCCCTCAGCCGCCACCGCCACTCCGTCGCTTCCATGCGCCACTCAGCCGGGCCAGTCGGCTTGCGAGGTAACGGCGATCGCCGTCGAGCCCACGGGCCTGACCGCGTGCGAGCGCGGCTTGTCAAGGCGCCCAACTGGACGTCGGGGCCACCGCCGAGCTGGCCATCGAAGCGACCTACAACGATGGTTCCACGGGCCCTCTGGCCGTCGTGACAGGGGCCGATGGACCGGAAGCCAGCTTTTCGACCGGCCCGCAACCTTCCACGGCCTTCACCTTGAGCGGTGTCGTCAATGGGATCGGGGGCGACGACGATGTGCAAGTGACGGCAGACGAGCCGACCACCTCGTCGGCGGTCGTTGAGGTGGACTACAACGGGATCGACGCCAACTCGGCCCCCATAAACGCCGTGGCGGGCGAAACATGCGGCGCCAGTGGGTTGCCCCAGTGCTCGCCGGTGAACGGCGTGCTGGTCACCCTCCAGTCCCTGGTAGCCCTCACGGCGACTGCCACCAGCACGTCGCCACTGGCGGGCACCGTCGCGGATATGTCGCAGGCCGGCGCCACGGCGGGTGCCACGACCAGTGACAGTCCTTGCTATGCGGTCGGTTCCGCCAGCGGCGAGACCTGTGGGCCGGTGCCGTCGGGCGACCCGGCGGCCGCTTCGGCAACCACGTGTACGACCGACAGCACGGGACAGTGCTCATTGACGGCTATGTGGGATGGCAGCGCCGAGAGCTTCACTTCCCCGGACACGGTCACCTTGTACCCACCCCCTGGCTATACGGTTACCGACGTCACGGGTTGTACCTCCGGGTCGCTTACCGCTTCGGCGCCGGCGGCGGTTTGCAACCTCCAGCCGGCCGATGGGAGCAACCCGCTGACGGTAACAGTCGACCTCGAGCCGTACCCGCAGCTGACCGTCAACCTGGCGGGGCCCTGGAGCCCAGCTGCGCGGCCACGACGTGCACCGCACAAGGCCCCATCTACGACAACGACGCGGTGGACGGGACCCCGGTGACGGCGACGCCCGCGTCGGCGAGTGCAGGTGGTCCCGCCAGCTGCCAGGTAGAAGGCGGGAGCCCGGGCGATGACGTGAGCGAGGGACAGAACGCCACGTGCACTTTGACTTTGCTGCCGGGGGCGTACAGCGTTTCGGTGCCTTCGAGTATCGAGACGCCAGATAGCGAGGTCGATATACCGCTCGCATACCCGAGCGGCGCGGACCCCCAGTCCGTCGCGCTGACGCCCGGTCAAGACGCCGTGGTCAACTTCGCCAGTGCGTACCAGCCAACTCTCACGATCAACCTGGCGGGACCGCTCGAACCCGCCGCGGCTCAAGCTGACTGCCCGCCAAGTACCTGTTCGAGCGAGGGCCCGCTCTATGACGACGACGCCGTGGACGGGACGACAGCTACGGTCACGCCCACCGGCAGCACGGCCGGGGCGCCGCAAACGTGCCAACTCGACGGGGGCTACCCCGGTGACAACGTCAGCTACGGGCAGGACGCCACCTGCAATGTAAACGTGGCGCCCGGTACCTACACCGTGAGCCTGCCTTCGACCATCGAAACCCCCTACAGCGAAGTGAGTATCCCGGTCGCCTACGTCACCGGAGAGAACCCTCAGTCAGTCACGGTCGGTTCGGGGCAGGACACCGACGTGAACTTCACCAGTGCCTACGAGCCAACGGTCACGGTTAACCTGGCCGGCCCGCTGGAGCCAAATTGCAGTTCCCCGGAGTGTTCTTCGGAGGGTACGGTCTACGACAATGACGCCGTCGACGGGGCGACGGCGACGATCACCCCGAGCGGAGGGACGTCGGGGGCGCAGCAGACGTGCCAACTCGAGGGCGGCTATCCGGGGGACAACGTCAACTACGGCCAGGACGCCACTTGCACGGTCGGTGTAACGCCCGGTACTTACAGCGTCTCTTTACCGTCAACCATTGACACGACTTACAGCGAGGTGGGTATACCCCTCGCGTACGTGACGGCCCAGGACCCGCAAACCGTGACGATTGCGTCCGGGGGAAACGCCAACGTCAATTTCGCCAGTGCGTACGAGCCGACCATATCCGTCACCCTCGCCGGTCCCGCCGAGCCGAGTTGTGGGGCGTCCAGCTGCTCGTCGACGGCCACGGTCTACGACGATGATGCCGTCAACGGGACCACCATGACGGTCACTCCCACGGGGAGCACTTCGGGTTCGCCGGTCTCGTGCCAGGCGGAGGGCGGTGAGCCGGGCGGCATTGCCGGCAACCGGGAGGAAGCCTCCTGCGATGTGGGGGTGACCCCCGGGACGTACAAGGTTTCGGTCCCTTCCCCAATAGCGCCGGAGCCCGACTACGGGTGGGGCTATATCGACGTCACCAGCAGCAACCCGGACCAGGTGACCGTGGCCGCGGGTGGCGACGCCACCGCGGACTTCAACACGTCGTACGAGACGATGGGCAACGTCGGAACTGGTGCGACTTCGGCTCGTACCAAGGACGGCCTTGTCACGGCGACGGGTATCGGCGGTACCGGCACGGTGACAGTGGGCGAGTACCACTCTGACCCGGAGAGGCCCGGCGACCTTCAATTCGTACAGCCGCAGCGACGACTACTTCGACGTAGCCGTTTCCCCGAGTAGCACTTTTACGAGCGTGGTGATCACGGCGTGCGGCCTGAGTGGTAACCCCGACCAGGTGGCGTGGTGGCAGCCCGGGGCCGGGAGCACCAGCCTGGGCGAGACGGGGGGCCTCGGCACCACCTCGTCTGGAGCAGCGGCGAGCGGCTCCGGGGGCACGACGACCACGACCACTACCACGACCACCCTTGCCGGGAGCACGACTTCGAGCTCAACGGGGAGCACGACCAGTAGTGCAAGCGGGACGTGGCAGATGGTCGCACCGGCATCGGCGGTGCGGTCTTTGAAACCCGGCTGTCTCACTACGACGATCACCGGCTCGACGACCCCCGACATCACCGAGCTCAGCGGGACGGTCTTTGCTGTGGCGCTCAAGCTGGCTGCTCAACGCGTCAGCTTCACGTCCTCGGCTCCCGGAACAGTCGTCGTGGGTGCCACCTATAAAGCGACCGCTGTCGCCAGTTCCAAGTTGGCCGTCGCTTTCAGCGTCGACATCTCTTCGACCAAAGGTGCGTGTGAACTGACGGGGGTGGCCACGGTGAAGTTCACCGGCCCGGGGACCTGCGTGGTAGATGCCGGTCAAGCGGGTAATTCCCGTTGGGCCGCCGCCGTCGTCAGGCGCTCCTTTAGCGTCCTCGGCGGCAAGCCGGTGGCTCAGGACGCCAGCTACTCGACGGCGCCCGGTAGAGCCCTCAAGGTGGCCGCCAGAGACGGGCTTCTCTCCAGGGGAACGCTAAACGGGGCCGCCATTTCTTCTCACACAGAGCCGGCTCACGGCTCGCTAAAACTGCTGGGCAACGGTTCGTTCACCTACACCCCGCGGCCGAGTTTTTCGGGATCCGACAGCTTTACCTACACCTTGCGCAATGGGCTTGGCCGGTCGACCGCCACCATCAGGATCCAGGTCGAGCTCCTTGGCCGTCGAGGAAGCCTGAAAGCGAGCACGCACCCTGATAAGAGGCTGGCTCACTAAGAGGTGGCCTGCTAAGAGGGGGCTCGTTTAAGAGCTGGCTCGCTAAGAGCTGCCGAAGAACCGTTCAAGGTGTTGTGGTTGTACGGCCGGCTCGAAAGTGCCCTTGAAGGGGATCTGTGGCTCCATCAGCTCTCGGCCACTGCAACCGGGACGTCGTCTTCCTGGACGGCCTTCAGGATCCCGGGGCCGAACCGGGCCACCTTGACCGGGCCGATCCCCGGCACGGCCAATAAGTCCTCTGCGTTGGAGGGTCTGCGGATCGCGATTGCTGTAACGGTCGAGTCGTGGAGCAGCACATGCGGTGGGACTCCAGACGCTCGAGCGAGGCGACGGCGCCACTCACGCAGCCGGCCCGCCACCGCCGTGACGGCGGGGTCATCGTGGGCGGGATCGGCCCGTTGCCCGCGAAGATGTGTACCGGCGAGACGCCGGCGGGCGGAAGCCAGTGAACGCAGCACGGTGGTCTCGGGAAGTTCCCCGTCCAGGTCGGCCACCGGTTGTTTGGCCGCCGGGTGGGCGGCGCGGCTGTTGGTGGCCCAACGGGTGACGGCCCGGTCCCGGATCGTCCCATGGTCGACGGCCATCGGACGATCGGCAGGAACTTCAGGGGCATCGGAGCCGATCCCGCAGTGCGAGGCCAGGGCGCCGAGCCAGGGGCTTGGCTCCCGCCTCAGAGAGGTCCCATTGGCCGTCTTCCTCTCTCGTGCCCACGAGCAGCGCAACTCGCGTTCGGCCCGGCTGAGCGCCACGTACAGGAGGCGTCGCTCTTCGGCGACCGCCCCGGTACTGCTCGCGTACGTGATGGGCACTAAGCCAGCCTCCAACCCACAAACCCATACAGCCGGCCACTGGAGGCCTTTGGCACGGTGGAAGCTGCAAACCGTTACCACATCGCCCGCTCGGTCGCCCGGAAGGCCTGGTTCGCGATCTGTCTTGCCGTCCACGTCATCGGCTGGCGCCAGGGCGCGGAAAGGGACCGCCTCCCGGCCAAGGACCTGGGTGATAGCGCCAACCTGGGCATTTGTCCGTGCCAGCACGGCCATCTGCTCCCAACGCTGACCTCGTGCATGGGCCTCCCGTAACTGCGACGCCACGCCCAATGCCTCGGCGTCGTCGGTGGCGTAGGACCGAAGTTCGGGGAGCGGCCCGTCAGTCCGGCTCGAGCGTACCGGGACGGCGTGGCGGCCCAGCGCGGAGCTGGCCGCGGCCACGACCTGGGGGCTGGAACGATGGTTCTCGTCGAGATGGACAATCTCAGCGTCCGGCCATCGCTCGGAAAAGTTGGCCAAGAAGTCCGGGTCGGCTCCGTTCCAGCCGTAAATCGCCTGGTTGGGGTCACCAACTCCGAAGAAGTCGCAGTTGTCGCCGAGTACGGCCAGAAGCAGGCGGCACTGAAGAGGGTTGATGTCTTGAAGCTCGTCGACGAACACGTGCTGCCAGCGCCACCGCTGGGCGGCGGCAAAGCGGGAGTCCCTTTGGAGCGCTTCCGCATAACGGCCCAGCAGGTCGTCGAAGTCGAGCAGGCGACGACGACGTTTTTCGTCCTCGTAGCGCATGTAGAGCGAGGCGATCGCTTCGGCGTCGGCCGGTAGTTCCCTACGGGCCTCGCTCGTGGCGGCCACGAACGAACCGGGTTGGACAAGACGTGCTTTGGCCCACTCCAGGTGGCCTGTCAGCTCGCCGACGTTGATGTCCCGGAGGCCCGGCCGGTCCGACGCGAGTTCGGCGATGAGCCTCACCTTTTGCTGGAGCAGGGCTGGATGAGGTGTACGCCGGTCGGCCCACCACCGCTTGAGCTGGCTGGCGGCCATGGAGTGGAATGTTGCGGCCGTGATCGGCTTGGCCAGGCCTAGCCCGCTCAGCCGTCCCCGCAGCTCGTCGGCCGCCTTACGTGTGAACGTAATGGCCAAGACATGCTCGGGCTGGGCGGTACCGCAGCTGACCCGGTAACCGACGCGGCGTGTCAGCACCCGGGTCTTGCCGGCTCCGGCGGAGGCCAGGACGCACACGGTCGCCGAGGGAGTGGTTACAGCAAGGTGTTGCGCCGGCGTGAGGTCGGTAAGCAGCTCCTTTGGCTGGTCCTCTTTTGACCGGTCCCCGCTTGGTTGCCCCACCCTTGAGCGGTCCTCCTTTGGTTGGCCCATGCTGACAAGCATGTAATTCAACGTACTCGGCGGGTGTGACCGTAATACGGGATGGCCATAGGGGCGGCCGCAGGGGACTGCCACGTGCGGATGGCCACAAGCGGCACGTGCGGATGGCCACAAGGGGTACATGCGGATGGCCACAAGGGGCACATGCGGATGGCCACAAAGGGCACATGCGGATGGCCACCTGGGCATAGCCACATGGGGATAGCCAGATCAGATGGCCACAAGGGATGAGCATCACCGGGCGGGGCCTCCAGTGCACGGCATCATGGATTCGCATAGGAGCCGGGTCATGGACGGGCGGCGTGAGCAGCGATCGGGGGCTGGACGGTGACGGGCCAAGCAACGAGCCGGCTAGTCTTTCGGCCGGGAACCATGGCGCTCAGCTCTTTTGCCGGTGGGCGCCTCTCGGGCGGCGCGATATGGGGAGGCACAACCCTGGGTCCTCGCCTTGCATGGTTGGCGCCGCGACCATCATGACTTTGACGAAGTTCTCGCCGATCTCGACGCTGTGGCGCTGGACCTACCCGGCCACGGCGTGGCCCATGAGCCCCCACAAGCCTGGTCGACTCGCGAGTACGCCGACTGGGTCGTACCGGTCCTCGACGAGTTCGGGAGTGCTCCGGTTGTCGTCGTCGGCCACAGCTTCGGGGCCAGGGTGGCAGTGCGCCTCGCCAGCGCGCTGGATGACAGGGCTGGCAACCGCGGCCGGATCGGGGCGCTTGTCCTTACCGGAGCTCCAATGGCCCCGGCACCGGGACAAGCACGTGCCCGGCCGCCGATCGCGTACCGCGGCGGGACGAGCCCTTCACCGTGCCGGGCTGGTTTCCGATCCGCGCATGGAGCGGCTCCGCCAAGACCACGGTTCAGACGACTACCGCCATGCCAGCCCCGTGATGCGAGGAGTTCTGGTCAAGGCGGTAGGCGAGACAGAACGGTCCGCTTACGTTCCGCCGCTCCAGGATTGGGCATCTGCGGGGCGGCCGGTCGAACTTGTTTGGTGGGAGCACGACACGCAGGCCTCACTCGCCGGCGTGCTCCCGGCTTTAGACGGTCTGGCGTCCGTGAAGGTGACAGTAGTCCCGGGTGCAGGCCATCTCGTCAACCGTCAGCTGGCGTCTGAGCTGCGGGCGGCACTTGTGCGGCACCGGCCGGCTCCCCTGAGCCGGGACCCGGTATGAGCGGCTCCCTATGAACGGCCAGATCGTAAATGCCACTGGCCTGGTACTCGGGGTGGTCGCCCTTGTGCCTGCGTACTTGCGGTGGCTGAGAGTGGCCCAACGAGAGCACTACCTGCCCGGCTCAACCTTGCGCTTTGCCCGCCGCTGGTGGGGAGCGAGTGGCATCAACCGTGTGCTCGCCGTGGCCGGCATTTCAGGGGCCATGGCTTCCGTGTGGTTCCCGCCGGCCGGGTTCGTCGCCGTGGTCGCGACGGCGGCGGGGCCGATCGGCCTCACGGTGCGCGGGAGGACCTCCAGGCTCGCCTGGACGCTCAGGCTGCGCCGCCTCTGCGCGGTCGACGTCGTCCTCGTGGCGCTGGCCGTTGGCGGTCCCGGCATCGCCGGGTTGCACCCTGCCTTCACGGCGGCCGCGTTGTGCGGCATTGGTGCCCCGGTCCTTGCGGACCTGGCTCTCTGGTTCACGAAATGGCTGGAGGCCCGTCTCCTGCAGCCGTTCGTGCAAAAGGCTCGTGCGCGGCTGGTTAGCGTCGCCCCGCGAGTCGTCGCCATAACGGGCTCATACGGCAAGACGACGACCAAGGGCTACGTGGCCCACCTGGCGGCCGGCAGCCTGTCCGTAGTGGCCAGCCCCGCCAGCTTCAACAACACCGCCGGGTTGGCCACGGCGATCAATGACCATTTGGCCAGTGGAACCCGGGTTTTTGTAGCCGAGATGGGGACATACGGGCCTGGCGAAATAGCCTCGATGTGCGCGTGGGTGACGCCGGAAATAGCTGTCATAACTGCTATTGGGCCGGTTCACCTGGAGCGGATGGGCAGTCTCGAACGCATTGCCAGGGCCAAGTCCGAAATAGTGGGAAAGGCGCGCGTGGCCATCCTGAACGTGGACTACCCGCTCCTTGCCGACCTCGCCCACAGCATCGAAAAAGAAGGCAAGACCGTCTGGCGTTGCTCGGCGACAAATCTCGAGGCCGACGTGAGTGCCACGGCTGAAGGCCCAAAGTTGCGGGTCCGGGGCGAGAATTTCGGCCCGGACATCGACGTACTGGTCGAAACTGCGCCCGAGGTCGAGCCCGGGAATGTGGCCTGCGCAGTGGCCGCCGCCCTGTGTCTTGGCGTTGCCCCCGGAGTCATCATGTCGCGTCTGGCCGACCTCCCGAGCTCGCCCCATCGTCGGAACACGGTGCAGGGGTCCAACGGGTTCGCCGTTATCGATGACACCTATAACGCGAATCCCGCCGGGGCCAAGGCCGCGCTCGAACTGCTTGACCTGAAATCCACCAAAGATGGCAAGCGGGTTGTGGTGACCCCGGGAATGGTCGAGCTCGGGCCGCTCCAGGCGGACGAGAACGCAAAGTTCGCGGCCAGCGCAGGCGCCGTCGCCACTGACCTCGTGGTGGTGGGACGGACCAACGCCCGATCGTTGCTCGAGGGGGCCAGCGCCGCCGGTTTACCTGCCTGGCGGGCCCGCAACCGGGACCAGGCGGTGGCCTGGGTGTCTGTCAACCTCGGCCCCGGCGACGTAGTGCTCTACGAGAACGACCTGCCAGACCATTACCCATGAGCCCACTACGCCTGAGCCAGTACCTTTGAGCTTGTGAGCCCAGAAGGAGCAAGCCCAGCCGGGCCGACAAGCCAAACGGGACAGGCCGCGGCGGGAGCAGACCGGTCGGGCGAGGGGACGGTCGGGGTCATTTTCGGGGCCCCTCACCCGAACACGACGTGAGCATCTTGACAGGGCTACAGGCCGCCAGAGCCCTGGTCCTCGCTGGTCGTGGTGGGGGCGGCGTCGAGGCTATCTACTGGACCAAGGGCGAGCGGTTTGTCGCCGTGGACCCGACGCTCGAGGCGAGCGCGTTTGTAGACGGACCGCCCAGGGGCGCCCGCGAGCTTCGTTTCGTAGCGCAACCAGGGGGCGGGTTCTTCACCGTCAAAGCGGGAGTGCTGGGCGGCGGCAAGGAACGGCGCCTCGAGCTCGCGGCCGTGGTCAACTGCTGCCATGGCGGCCCCGGCGAGGACGGCACTCTGCAAGCGGGGCTCGATCTGGCAGGCGTGCCGTACACAGGGCCGGCTGCGGCGAGCGCCGCACTGTGCATGGACAAGCTGGCCTTCGCATCCGTGGCCCAGGCTGCCGGTCTCCCGTCGTTGCCCCGCAAGCTTGTGGTGCCGGGCCTGGAAGAGCCGGTCTGGGAGGGCTTTGACGGTCCCTACATCGTAAAGCCCCGCTTCGGGGGCTCCTCGATAGGTATCGAGATAATCAACGACTGGTCCGATGTCCTGCGCTACGTCGAACTGGGAGGACCGCACACGCTGCGAGGTGTCCTGGCCGAGCCCTACCACGATGAGGCTTTCGATGTAAACGTTGCCGTGCGGGCCTACCCCGCCCTGGCTTTGTCATTATTCGAGCGCCCACTTCGACTGGGCTCTTCGAGCCCGATCCTTTCGTACGCCGACAAGTACCTGGGTGGCGAGGGCATGGTCAGCGCCCCCCGGGAGCTCCCGGCTCAGCTCGATGCGGGTCTCGAGAAAGAGCTGAGAGATGCCGCCTCCCGCATCGCCGCGCTGGCCGGGGCGAGAGGGGTGTGGCGCATTGACTTTCTCGTGGAAGGCCAGGGCAGCAGCTGGTGGGTAAACGAGGTCAATGCGATCCCGGGTTCGTTTGCGAAGTACCTCTGGGTGGGGGAGGCGGCGGTGGACTTCCCGACGCTCCTGGCCGACATGGTGAGCGAAGCGGCACGCCGGCCGAGCGTACAGTGGAGCTCGATGGGTGCAGACGGTTCTGCTCTGCGTTCTGCCGCCGCTATTGCCAACAAACTCGGGTAAGACCGGGTTCCCCGGCCGGGACGTCGCATGGGCTACCCCGCGAAGCTTCTCAACCCAGGTGAGCAGGTGGCGATCGACGTCGGCCCGCACTGGAAGTTCCTTACCGGACCGGTCCTGGCCGTCGCGCTCGCCGTCGGCGGCGCGGTGGTCGCCCTTCAGGCCAGCGTGCCCCGTTGGTCCGAGCTGGCGCTGGCCGGGGCCATCATCCTCTGCCTGCTCTGGCTGGCGGCACGTTACCTGCGCTGGGCCACGACTTCGTTCGTCGTGACCAACGAGAGGCTGATCATACGAAAAGGGGTCGTGCGGCGCTCCTGGCACGAGATCTTGCTCGACCGGCTGACCGATATCTCTTGTCGCCAGACACTGGTTGACCGCATATTGGGATGTGGCGACGTCATGCTCGAATCACCCGGAAGAGATAGCCAGGAGGTGTTCAAGGACCTCCCGCGGCCTCACCGCATCCAGAGCGAGATATATCGCCTCGTCAACCAGCGCCGCACTGCCATCCCCGGAGGTGCGATTGCGGGGACTGCCGTCCCCGGACCGGCCAGCAACTGGCAACCGGGGCCGGGCGTCGCTACCACGGAGGCCGGCACATTGGCTGGCACTGCGGGCGGGACGGCAGCGCCCGAAGCCTTCGCCGCTACGGGCCGTTTCGCGACATCTGAGGCCCCCACGGGGTCGATCCCCGAGCCAACGGTTGCCGACCAGCTCAGCCAGCTCGATGAGCTTCGCCGGCGGCGTGTGATCAGCCGGCGCGAGTTCGCCGCCAAGAAGGCCGAACTGCTGGCTCGTATGTGACATGACCGGGAACGGTGGAGGACGAGGCGAGCGCGACGCTCTAGCGTGGTTGAACGCTCGGCTGCCGCGTCATCCGGCGGGCGAGGTGTGGATAGGCGATGACGCCGCGGTCGTTGCGTGGCCGCCATCGGCCCAACCCGCGTCAGCCCAGGCCGCATCCGCTGGCGATGGTGCCGGGGCTGGCTCTGTCGCCCCCCTCCTGTTGCTGGCCACTGACACCGTGGTTGGCGGCATCGATGCCGACCTCGAACTGACGACGCTCGCAGACTTCGGGTGGAAGGCCATGGCCGTCAACCTCAGCGACATTGCTGCCATGGGGGGCACTCCCGCGCACGCTCTCGTCAGTGTGGTGGGGCTCGGGCCGAGGAGCTCGAAGCGCTCTATGTCGGCATCCTGGAAGCCGCCGCTGAGTACGGTTGCCGGATCGTGGGCGGTGACCTGAGCGGGGGCTCCGAGCCCGTCGTAGGTGTGGCCATCACGGGTTGGGTCGACGGGCCCCCCGTTTTGCGCGGCGGTGCCCGCCCTGGTGACACCATCTGGGTGACCGCGCCGCTCGGGGCCGCCGCCGCCGGGTTGCGGCTCTTGCAGGAAGCGGGCCCCCTCGACCGGGCCAGGCCCGGCAGGTGGCAGGGGGTAGAGCGTGAACTCGTTTGCGCCCACGCTCGCCCCAGACCGGCCCTGGCGCAGGGGCCCATGCCCGCAAGGTGGGCGCCACGGCGATGATCGATGTCTCTGACGGCCTGGTCGCTGACCTCTCCCACATTGCTGAGTTGTCAGGTGTGGGGTTCGAGCTTCAGGATGTCCCCATCGCGACAGGGGCCACTCTGGACGAGGCGTTGGGCGGCGGCGACGACTACGTGCTTGCTTTCACGATGCCCACCGCGACCGGGCGCCCAATCGACGGGGGGGTAGTCGACGCGGGGGTAGCCGAGTCATTCGTCGCCGCCGGGTTGCCTGCTCCGTACTACTTAGGCAATTGCGTGGGGGACCCGGCCCAGCGGGCCCTGGCTGGGCGGTCCCTGGAGCCGAAGGGCTGGGAGCACACGCTCTGACGCTGCGGGTCAGAAAAATGGGCGCTTTTCCCCATGCGCTCCCGTGGCCGTTCCTGCAAGGCTTAGTGCAGCTGTGTTGGCCACAAAGCCGGCCGGTCGTGACGCCCATTGCGGTCAGGGACCTAGTAACGTTTCTTCGATTTCTCCGTCCTAACCCTAAAGACGTCTGAGTGACTGACCGACGTTTTATTTGAGGACACCCGGACTGGGAACAAGGAGGAGACCGGCAAGGTGCGCGACGCAACTTCGACTGCGCTGCAGTCCAGCCCCTCGCCATTAGAGCGAGAGGTCGAGAAGAGCTTTACACGGACGGCGGCTTACACGTTGGCCCCTCAGCCACTGCGACCGGTAGTCAACCTTGGTCGGCAGGGGCTGTTGCCCACGCGCACGCAAGGCCAGCACGACGATGGCAGCAGCAACGGTAACAACGGCAACACGGCGAACAACGTGAGCCAGGCGGGCCAGGCATTCCTGGATTTACTGCTTGTCGGCTGCGCAGTGTCGCGCTGCCCACTAGCCCTGCTCACGGTGGTCAAGGGCGAGGGCTGGAGCACGCTGTCACTGGGTGCTGAGCGCGAGGCTCTGGAAGACCCAGAGCTATTCGACATCATCGCTCGCCGTAAAGAACCTGTGGAAGTGACGGACCCGGCCAGCAACCCGGCCCTGTCCAACAGTCGCTTGGCCCGCTCGAGCCTCGGGATCCGCTGGCTCCTGGGCGTACCCCTGATCGGACCTAATGGCGAGGTCAACGCCATCTTTGCGGTGCTGGACACTGAGCCCCGTGAACTATCCCGGCAAGAACGCAAGGCCATGAAAGCCATCGGCCGGCTGGTCAGTGGAGCCCTCTCCTCGCATCGGGCAACCGATCAGATAGTTGGGCCGGCAACGCCACCCGAACAGGCCAATGGGGCCAAGGCGGCGCCTGATGGGCACTCGTTGCTTCGCAGCCACGAGGTCGCGGCCCTGTTTGATGTGACCGAGCGAACGGTCATCAACTGGGCTGCTTCAGGCAAGCTGGCGTGCCTCCGCACCGTTGGGGGTCACCTGCGCTTCCGTAGCGAGGACGTAATGTCTCTGCTCGAGGCCAATTCGCTCAGGCGTCCACCCGGCATGTAGCCGGAAGGGCGGGTCAGCTTCTGCCCAAAGGGCGGGTCAGCTCTCCGGCTGGCTGGCGGACCAGCAAATGGTGGCACGTCAGTAACGGACGCGGTGGGACAACAGCGGCGTGGCAAAAAGAGGCGAGATCGGGCTGTTCAGGCCCTGGCGAGCGCGGGTGAGGCCCGGGTTAGCTGGCTTTTGTAACCTTGCCCGCCCGGATGCAGGACGTGCAGACCGACAAGCGGCGTGGGCTGCCTTCCACAATGGCGCGTACGCGCTGGACATTGGGGTACCAGCGCCGCTTTGTCCGCCGGTGCGAGTGGCTGACGCTCATGCCCACAGACGGGCGCTTACCACAAACCTCACAAACCGCTGCCATAGAGGGTCACAGGTTACCACCAAAGGGGGCCGGTGCCGTCTCGGCGCTTTCGTCCCGCAGCTCCTCCCGTTCCCGGTCGGGCCCCGCTAGTAATCTTTCGGCGAGGTTCACACAGTACCCTGACCAGGAGCTCACGCTTTCGAGGAGCTCGCGGAGACAGTCCAAATGGGAGCATTAGAGAGCCTGTCGGCAGCTGACGTGGCCCAGGTGGTGCGCGTCTACGGTCAGGTACTGGCCGCCAACCGGGCTGCTCTCAACCGCTTAAACGTCTACCCGGTGCCCGACGGCGACACCGGCACAAACATGGCCCTCACTGTCGAGGCCGTTCAGCGGGAGCTCGACGAAGCCGGGCCCCGGGTCGTGAGCTCGACATGGGCACGGTCGCGAAGTCTTTGAGCCATGGATCGCTGATGGGAGCTCGCGGCAATTCGGGCGTGATCCTTTCGCAGGTCTTGCGGGGTATGGCGGACTCCTTTCGCGGCTCGGCGTCCGACGCGGAGCGAGTAACCATTGGCGCGCCCGAGCTCGTGGAAGCGCTGTCCCGCGCCAGTGACAGCGCTTATGCCGCCGTCAGCAACCCGGTCGAAGGGACGATCCTCAGTGTGGCCAGAGCGGCCGCGCAAGCCGGGGAGGGGGCGCTGCGAGCACGACCCGGTGCCAGCCTGGCAGACATCCTCGATGCCGCCCGTGGCGCGGCCGCCGAGGCTCTGGCCGCCACCACCGGGCAATTGCCTGCCCTCCGGGCTGCGGGCGTGGTGGACGCGGGCGGAGCCGGGCTGCTCCTGCTACTGGATAGTTTCGGGCACGTGGTGGACGGCCGTGCGGTCGAAGCGCCTCCCCTGCCGGCAGGGGCTCAGCTCCCAGAAGGGCAAACTGCAAAGCACGATGGCCGCGCTCGGCGCGAGCGCCGCGAACCAACGGAGCCGGGTGGTCCTGGCCCGCAGGCTCAACCTGACGCCGCCAGAGATGTTGGTGAACTTCGCTACGAGGTGATGCTCTTCCTGGAGGCACCCGACGACTCCATCGCCGCCTTCCGCTCGGTTTGGGCGGCCTATGGCGGCTCGATAGTGATTGTCGGGGGTGACGGTCTTTACAACTGCCATATCCACACCGATGACATCGGCGGAGCCATCGAGGCCGCCATCGAGACCGGCCGTCCCCGCCATATCCGGGTAACCGACCTGGCCGAGCAAGTTGAGGAGGAGCGCTGGGTCCGGGAAGCTGCTGCCTCTGGCGTGCAGGCCGAAGGCCCGGGTGAGCCAGTTACGTGCGCAGTGGTGGCCGTTTGCGCAGGTGAGGGCATCAAGCGCATCTTCCGTTCGCTCGGGGCACGCCAGATCGTGACGGGAGGTCAATCGGCCAACCCCTCGACGAAGGAGCTGGTCGAGGCCATTGTGGCGGCGCCGGCAGAGCAGGTCGTGGTGCTACCCAACAACGCCAACGTTATTGCCGTGGCCGAGCAGGCCGCTGCCCACGCGCGCAAGAAAGTAAGGGTTGTCGCCACTGAGGGCATTGCCGAAGGCTTTGCGGCGCTGATCGCTTATGACCCCGAGGCGGACGTCGACACCAACGCCGACAACATGGCTGCCGCTGCCAGCCGGGTTCTGGCCGGCGAGGTGGTCCAGGCGTCGCATGACGCCGTTACCGAGGTTGGCCCGGTCAGAGCAGGCGACTGGCTCGGCTTGTCACGCGCCAGCCTCAAGGTGGTCTCGCACGGGCCGGCAACAGCCGCGGATGCGTCCATCGCGCTGCTCGACGTCCTGGTTCCGGACGACCACGAACACGAGATCGTCACGATCATCGAGGGCGAAGGGGCTCACCCGGCGGACACTCGCCGCATCGTCGAGTGGTTGTCGGACAAGCGCCCCGGCATCTTTTCGGAGGTCCATCACGGGGGCCAGCCGCTATACCCCTACCTTTTCAGTATCGAGTGAAATCTAATGAAGTTGATTGAACTTCAGTACCGAATGGGGGTTCAGTACCCCACGCCAGTACCGAAAATGCCAGCAACGAAAACAAAGGTCCTTGTTGAAGAGCCTGGCTGACCTGGCGAGCGCGCCCGCTAAGCGTGCTCGGCACGACTAAAAGACCTTTGCGGGCTCCGGGCGCCAGGAAGCAGGCCAAAACCCGAGCCGACGCTCTCGAGGAAATGGGGCTCCTTTCCGTACTCGACCTGCTGACGCATTACCCGCCGCCGCTACCTCGACCGGACTACGCAAGTTCCTATCTCGGAGCTGCAAGAGGGGGCGGAAGCAACGGTCCTCGCCAGTGTCCGCAGGGTGCACCGGCTGCCGGCCCGTCGGGGGGCCAAACCCGTTGTCCTGGTTGACGTGTCGGACGGCCAGGGCTACCTGAACCTGTCGTTTTTCAACCAGCCGTGGCGGGCTCAGACCTTGAGGGAGGGCATGGAGGTGGCGGCCTCGGGCAGGGTCACGACCTTCCGAGGCCGGCGTCAAATGTCGAACCCCTCGGTAGAAGTCGTCGAGGGAGAGTGGACGGGGCGGGTCATACCGATTTACCCGCAATCGGAAAAGGCCGGGATTTCCTCGATGGAGATTGGGATGTGCGTCGCCGAGGCGCTCGAGTGGGTAGGCGAGCTCGAAGACCCCGTGCCGGCCTCGGCGTTGAAGGAGCACGAGTTCGCCGGCCGCAACTGGTCCATGTGGCAAGTGCACCAACCCGATTCCGTTGCCGCCAAAAACGCGGCCCGGAGACGCCTCGGTTTTGACGAGCTGCTCCGGTTGCAGCTCGTGCTCGTGATGCGCAAGCTGGCCGTAGAACGCGAGTGCCAAGGCATCGCGCACATAATCGGTTCCGAACTGGTTGAGCGCTTTCGCCAGGGCCTCCCTTTTGCCCTCACCGGAGCACAGGAACGGGCGATTGCCGAGATCGAAGCGGACCTTGGCAAACCCGTCCCGATGCACCGTCTTCTTCAAGGCGATGTAGGGGCGGGAAAGACGCTGGTGGCGCTGTGGTGCCTCTTGACCGCTGTCGCTGGTGGTTACCAGGGGGCGCTGATGGCGCCAACCGAGGTGTTGGCCGAACAGCACCTCATGTCGCTGACATCCCTGCTGGCCGGGCTGGCCGTGCCTGACGGGTCGTCGCTGTGGGGCGAGAGGGAGGTGCGAGTCGAGCTCCTCACCAACCGCACGACGGCCAGCGAGCGGGTGAGCTTGCTCGCCGGGCTGGCCAGAGGGCGAAGTCGACCTGCTGGTGGGCACCCATGCCCTGCTGACTGAGGCGGTGCGGTTTCGGGCGCCTTGGCGCCGTCGTCATCGACGAGCAGCACCGCTTCGGAGTCGAGCAGCGCTCGGCCCTCCGGGAAAAGGCAGAAGGCCCGGTGCCGGACGTGCTGGTGATGACGGCGACGCCGATACCCCGGACCGCGGCCATGACCGTGTACGGCGACCTCGACACGACCGTGCTCGACGAGCTGCCGCCCGGGCGGACCCCGATCACGACGATCTGGGCACGACGGTCCGCTGGACGGGCGAGGGGGCGTGGCAGACGGGTGCGTCCAGGAGGTCGCGGACGGCCATCAGGCCTACGTCGGTCTGCCCGCTGGTCGAAGAGTCGCCGAGCGGGTGCAGGCCGATCGGCCAGCGAGGAGCTCAAGCGCCTGGCCGACGGCGCGCTGGCCGGGCTGCGGCATCGGTCTCGTCCACGGCCAGCTGCCGTCCAAGGAGAAGGAGGCCGTGATGGCGGCTTTCCGCTCCGGCGCGCTCCAGGTGCTGGTGGCGACCACCGTCATCGAGGTCGGGGTCGACGTCCCCAACGCCACCGTAATGGTGATCGAGGACGCCGACCGGTTCGGCATCGCGCAGCTCCACCAGCTGCGGGGACGAGTCGGTCGCGGGTCGGCCAAGTCATGGTGCTACCTGCTGGGCGAGGCGACGACGCCGGAGGGGGCGGAGCGGCTGGCCGCCCTGGAGCGCACGACCGACGGCTTCGCGCTGGCCGAGGTGGACCTCGACCTGCGGGGTGAGGGCACGATCCTCGGGACCCGGCAAAAAGGTGTCAACGACCTGAAGCTGGCCTCTTTGCGAAAGCACCGCAAGTACGTGACCCTGGCGTGGGAAATCGCTTTTGACATCGTCGGTCCCGATCCCGCCCTCACGCGCAGCCCGGGTCTGGCCCGGGAGGTGCGAGCCCTCGTCGACGACGAGGACCGCGAGTACCTGTTCAAGAGCTGAAAGGCGACCGTGCGGGTGATCGCGGGCGAAAAGCGCGGCCTTCGGTTGCTGGCGCCTCCCGGACGGCAGACGAGACCGACAAGCGACCGGGTCCGGGAGGCCGCCTTTTCCATGCTGGAGAGCCTGGGGGAGCTGGAAGGGGCGACGGTGTGGGACCTGTTCGCCGGGAGCGGCGCCATGGGTATCGAGGCCCTGTCGCGCGGGGCGGCCCGCTCCACGTTCGTTGACCAGTCCGCGGCCGCCGTCTCAGCCACCCGGGCCAACCTCGCTCGGGTCGGCTACGGACCAACAAGGGCGACGGTCGTCCGCGACGATGTGCTCAGCTGGGCCGGCGCTCGTGCCCAAGCGCCGCCCGCCGGGCCGAGGGCCGCCTCATCAGCCGGGCGTGGACGTGGTGACGGCCGATCCCCCATATGCATGGGCCGGCTGGATGGCGCTACTGACCAGCCTCGCCCCGCTCAAGCCGCTTGTCCTGGCGGAAACGGGGGAGGAGCTCGACCTGCCCGAAGGGTGGGGGGCTCTGCGATCGCGGCGCTACGGCGGTACCGTTATTACCTTGGCCCGCGGCGCGACAACGAAGTATGAGGACAGCCCTGTTCCCGGGGAGCTTCGACCCGTTCCACAACGGCCACCTCGAAGTCGTGGAGACGGCCAGCAGGCTGATCGAGAGGATCGTCATCGCGCCGGCCCCAACCGTCAGAAGGCGCCGCCCTTTTTCAGCATCGAGGAGCGGCGTTCCATGATCGCCGCTTCGGTGGCGCACCTGCCCAATGTCTCGGTCAACCAGACCGACAGCCCTGTCCTGGTGGTAGACGTCGCCCGTACGATCGGGGCCGACGTCATCGTAAAGGGTCTGAGGGTTGCCTCCGACGCCGAGTCAGAGCTCCAGCAGGCGCAGATGAACAAGGCCGTTTCCGGCATTGAGACGATCTTTGTCCCTTGCTCCTCGGCCTATTCGTTCATCGCCTCCAAGTGGCTGCGCGATTTCATGAGTTACGGCGGGGCGGAGCGAGTTGGCGGCATGGTCCCGGCCCCAGTCTTTGCCGTCATGAAGGAGAAGTTCGCTTTATGAGCAACAGTACGGCTGGTCCGGGCCCTGCCGGCCCCGATGCCGAGCTGCTTCTCCAGCGCGTCTCGGCCATGATCGGCGGGGCGCGGGCATTGCCATTGTCCTCATCGGTGAAGCTGGACAATAAGGACGAGATCCTCGAGCTGCTCAGAGAGGCGATCGAACGGCTCCCTCAAGAGCTCCGTCAGGCGCGCTGGATGCTCAAAGAGCGCGACGAATACCTGGAGGCTACGGAGCGAAATCCGACGAGCTCGTCGAAGCGGCACGGTCCGAGGCGCAGCGCCTGGTCCAGCGGACCGAGATCCTGAAAGAGGCGCAGGCTCAGGCCCGTCGCGTCATCGAGCAGGCCCGCGACGAGGCTCGCCGGTTGCGCCTCGAAGCCGAGGACTATGCGGACCAAAAGCTGGCCCAGTTCGAGATAGTGCTGGAGCGCACGATGAAAACGGTGGCGTCCGGGCGCCAGAAGCTATCGGGGATCCCCGAAAAGGACGACGAGGCCGGTCACCCCGACTCGGGTAGCACTGAAGTCATCGGCGGAAGAGCAAAGGCTCCATTTGCGAGCGACAGGACGCGGCCCTCGATAACGGCGCGGCCTGGGAACGGCACTCTGGGCGTCGGAGCTGGCCGCAGTTCCGGCGGTGCTGAGGGGGGCGAGGGGGCCGACAGCTCCGGGGGGGATTCGGGCTCGTGGACCGACGAGCACATTTTCGACCAGGACAGACCGCTCTAGGCCCGCCGGCCGGTCTGCCCCAGTGCCTGATTGCCCCAGTGCCTGATTGGCCCAGTGCCCGTCTAGCCCAGTGCCCGTCTAGCCCTCTGCCTGGTCGGCCCGGTGCGCGTTCAGCACTGTGCCCGTTCAGCACTGTGCCCGTCGGGCCAGTGCGGCTGCTTGACCACCGGCCCCGCTCGACCACATTTCCCGCTCCGTGGCTATCGGCAGTACTCGGCCACAATGGCTTCATGAAAGTGGGCCCTTTTGACGTGGCTCTCCGAGAGCTCCGAGATGGTCGTGGCACGCTTCGCGTCCAGCCTCGTGACATCCTGACTGAGCCGCTGATCGCTGATGTCGACACCCGGGCCCTGCCGGGGCAGAGGTGGTGGCCGACCTTGTGCTCGAGGGGTTCGACGGAGGCGTCGGCGTCACCGGCCAGGTCTCCACCCGGTGGGAAGGCGAGTGCCGCCGGTGCCTGACCAGCCTCGACGGCGAGATCTCTACCGAAGTGAGGGAGCTGTTCCGCCGGGGCGGGGGGGACGACGAAGGCACTTACCGCATGACCGAGGACCACCTCAACCTGCGTGAGATGGTCCTCGACGCATTGTTCGCCGCGCTGCCCGTGCTCCCGCTTTGCCGGGCGGACTGCCAGGGGATATGCCCTCGGTGCGGTGCTGATCTCAATGTCACATCGTGCAACTGTGAGGTGGTTGAGGTCGACCCGCGCTGGGCCGCCCTCGATTCGCTGCGCCTCGAGCAAGAGGCGGGGACCGAACCAGGTGCGTGAAGTACGCCAGGTGGGTGAAGTAGGCGACCCTGGAGCCGGCGACGGGGAAGTACTGCGGGCTTTTCCCTGGGGCAGCACGACCTCACGGAGCGTGTAGGATTGCCGCCTCGTGGCTGTTCCCAAGAAGAAGACCTCTAAATCAAAGTCCCGTAGCCGGCGAGCCAGCGCCTGGACGCTGTCGGTCCCGGCGCGCAGCATCTGCCCTCAGTGCCGGCAAGCCAAGGTGCCTCACACCGTTTGTTCAAACTGTGGCTGGTACAAGGGCCGCCAGGCCGTAGACGTCCAGTAGTTCGTCGCCATCATGGCTCCCAATGGCTCCGGTTTTTGACAGCCTGCCGGTAGCGGTCGACGCCATGGGCGGCGACCGTGCCCCCGTCGAGGTGGTGGCGGGTGCCTGTCAGGCCGCCAAGGACCTGGGCATACCGGTCCTACTTGTGGGGGACCCCGGCTACCTCGGCCAGCTCGAACCACAGGCCGGCGTGGAGATCCTGCCTGCCAGCCAGGTAGTCGAGATGGACGAGGACCCCGGTCGCGCCGTTCGGGTCAAACGCGACAGTTCGTTGGTGCGCTGCGCAGAGGCCGTCCGTGAGGGACGGGCGTGCGCCATGGTTAGCGCGGGCAACACGGGTGCGGCTATGGCCAGCGCCTTATTGCGGATGGGACGTTTGCACGGGGTTTCGCGCCCCGCCATCGCTACCATCATCCCGGTGCCCGGCTTATCTCCTACGGTGCTCATCGACTCCGGCGCCAACGTGGATTGCACGGCCCAGCTGCTTGTGCAGTTCGCGCAAATGGGCTGGGCGCTGGCGACGGAGCGCTTCGGGATGGCCGACCCTCGAGTGGGCCTCCTGTCGATCGGCGAGGAGGCGACGAAGGGGAACGCCGTCGTCAAGGAGGCGCATGCCCTTTTGGAGGCCGGTGCGGCCGGTCCGGACGTGCACTTCATCGGCAATGTCGAGGGCCGTGACATCATGACCGACCGGGTAGACGTGGTTGTGACGGACGGGTTTACCGGCAATGTCGTTTTGAAGACCCTTGAGGGCGGCGTGAAGACCGTGGTCGACGGGGTGATCGGCGCCCTTACGAGCAGCGAGGAAGTCAAGGAGGCGGCTCGCACCCTGATGCCGGCTTTGGCCTCCCTGGCTACCGAGCTCGACCCGGACACGTACGGCGGAGCGGTTCTCCTCGGGGTCAACGGGGTGTGCGTCATCAGCCACGGTTCCTCAGGGCGGAAAGCGATCCTCAATGCCGTCAAGGTTGCTCATCACGCCGCCGCCGACAAACTCGTGGCCCGTATCGAGGCTGTCATCGCGTCAGGCCGGGAGTAAGGTCCGGCCCTGGCGGGCCTCAATCCCCAGGTGAGTGCTAACCTCGGGGTCCGTGTCCTCTGGAACCAGCGTGCAGCAAAACGGTTTTGGGCGCCAGCAGGTACTGGAAATGGTGCGTGGCTCTCTCGCCGACATCCTGGAGATCAGCCCCGACCGGATAACCGAAAGCGTCTCCTTCGGTGACCTCGGTGCTGACTCGCTTGCGCTCATCGAATTGGTCGAGGCCCTGGAAAAAGAGCTAGGTGGGCAGTTCGATGGCTTCAGGATCGATGACGAGGATCTCGAAGACCTGAAGACCGTGCGCGACGCCGTTGATTATGTCGTTACAAAACTCGGGAGCGGCAGCTAAGGCTGCTGCTGAGGCCAGGGTGCTCTTGGAGCCGGAGGTCGGCGGTGGGCCCGTTGCGGAGCGCGCCGGGCTGGCCGAACGGCTGGGCTGGCACGTAAACGACCAGGAGCTTTTCGCGCAGGCGCTGGCCCATCGTTCATGGTGCGCGGAGCACGCCGGCCGCGAGCCGAACGAACGGCTCGAGTTCCTCGGGGACGCCGTGCTCGGGTTGATAGTCACGGACTATCTTTACCGTTCCTATCCGGACCTACCCGAAGGAGAGCTGGCCAAGGCGCGCGCCGCTGTTGTCAACTCGTCCTCGCTGGCCAGCGCGGCGCGCGAGCTGAACGTCGGCGACGCCCTGCTGCTCGGCAAGGGAGAGGACTCGTCTGGCGGCCGCCTGAAGCCGTCGATCCTGGCTGATGCGATGGAAGCCCTGATCGGTGCTGTTTACCTGGACTCCGGTTACACCGTCACGGAGGAGGTAGTCCTCCGGCTCTTCCGGGACCGCTTGAGCGGTGCCGCCCGCGGTCCGGGCGAGGAGGACTACAAGACGCGCCTTCAAGAGCTGTGCGCCCAGACCTACGACGAGCTCCCTGTGTACCGGGTGACCGACAGCGGGCCAGACCATGCCAAAGTTTTCGGTGCCGACGTGGTAGTAGGGGGAACCTTGCCGCGGCCGCGGTGAGGGACGGTCAAAGAAGCAGGCAGAGCAGATGGCAGCTCGTGACGCCTGGTTCAAGCTCAAGACCGAGGCGGGCGCAAACGCCGATGGTCTGAACGCCGACGGCCCAGTAGCCAGGGGCGAGGCCTCGAGCCCCGGCCCGGTCGCCCCCGCCAGCCCCGCTGGAGGGGCGCACCAGCCTTAGGCGGGCGAGACGTGCCCGAGCTCCCCGAAGTCGAGACGGTCCGTAGAGACCTCGAACGCGTGTACCTGGGCCGCAGACTTGATCGCCTCACCGTCACTGGCCCGCGAACGGTCCGCCGGCACCCTCCTGAGCTGCTGGCCAGTGTCGAAGGGCGCCAGCTGGCGTACGTCGGGCGCCACGGGAAGTACCTGTTGCTTGGATGGGACGACGGACAGGTGCTTGTGGCCCACCTCCGGATGAGCGGCCAGCTACTGGCGGCGCAACCAGACGACGCGGTCGCCCCGCACACGCACGCCGTTTTGTCCTTCAACGGGGCGGGTGAGCTGCGCTTTGTCGACCCGAGGACGTTCGGAGAGTTCTTCTTGGCCAGCGCGGGCGGCCGACCTCGTAACACGGACCGGCAACTTGATGGCCAGCCGGTTGATGGCCAGGCCGTTGAGGGCCAACACGTTGATTTTACGTCCCTCGTTGAGTTGGCCCACCTGGCGGCCGACGCGCTCCATGTAGATCCGGCTCATCTCCAGGGTGCGTTACACGGCCGGCGGGCGCCGCTCAAGGCTCTCCTGGTCGACCAGAGGGTTCTTGCTGGCATCGGCAACATCTACGCTGACGAGATCTGCTTCGAGGCCCGGCTGCGGCCTGATCGTGCCGCCGGTTTGCTCAAACGGCCTCATCTTAAGCGCTTGGTCGATGCCACGGGCGTTATCCTCGAGGCCGCCATCGTGGGGCGGGGTTCGACGTTGGCTGACGAGCAGTACCGGGATCTTCAAGGTGTGCCGGGGTTTTTTCAGCTCGAGCACAAGGTCTACGGCCGGGCAGGACAGCCGTGCCTATCTTGTGGGCGCGAGATCGAGCGCCTGCGGTTCGGTGCTAAAAGCGCCTACTTGTGCCGGTCCTGCCAACGGTGACTGCAAGGGCAGCGGGGGGCACTGGGTGGCGGCCCGCGCTGTCAGTCGCGGCGGGTGACCCGGCCCAACCCGGTCCGCTCGCCCTCCCAAAGGCCCGATAGCGGCAAGACCTCTAATAACTTCGCTATATGTGCCGCAATATCACCGTATTACGAGGTCTCGAGCCAAGCGCCACACCCGCCGAGATCGAGGCTGCCGCCCGCCAGTTTGTCCGCAAGGTGAGTGGCATCACGGCTCCCTCCGGCCAATCAGAAGAGGCCTTTGAACGAGCTGTTCAGCGCGTTACGATCGCCACATCCGAACTCCTGGCCGAGCTCCCCCCTCGTCGCCAGCCCCCGACGACGGTGCCGCCCCTCCGGCGCCTGCGAGCGCTCTAGCTTGGAGGGTGCCGGCTACGTGACCAAAAGTCCCCCGTAACACGCAAAGTCCCCGTAGAACAACGCTAAATCGGCCATACAACCCCCATTCACCCGGGCTCAAACAGAGATCCCCCTTTCCCGGCTTCGTCCCCGCTAGGTTTGGCGGAACGTGTTCCTAAAGTCGCTCACATTGAAGGGCTTCAAGTCCTTCGCTGACAGCGCCACCCTCGAGTTCGAGCCGGGGGTTACCGTCGTCGTCGGCCCTAACGGCTCCGGCAAGTCCAACATCGTGGATGCCGTGGCCTGGGTCCTGGGCGCGCAGGGGCCACGGACGTTGCGGTCCGCCAAGATGGAAGACGTCATCTTCGCCGGGACGGCCAAGAGAACTCGTCTCGGCCGCGCCGAAGTCTCGCTCACCATCGACAACTCTGCCGGGCTGTTGCCGATCGACTTTTCCGAAGTCCGCATCACCAGAGCCCTCTGGCGGAGCGGTGAGTCCGAGTACTCGATCAACGGGGCGCCCTGCCGCCTGCTGGACATTCAAGAGCTGGTCTCTGACACGGGCGTGGGCAGACAGCAGCACACGATCGTCTCACAGTGGCAGCTCGATACCATCTTGTCTTCTCGCCCCGAGGACAGGCGAGCAGTCATCGAAGAAGCGGCGGCGATATCCAAGCACCGCCGGCGCAAGGAACGAGCCGAGCGCCGCCTGGAAGCCACGGAGAGCGCGCGCTCCTGCGGGCGCAAGACCTTCTGAAGGAGGTCCGTCGTCAGCTGCGACCCCTGGAGCGGCAGGCCGAGGCGGCCCGCCGTCATGGCGAAGTTACCTCGGAGCTCGTCGCCCTTCGGAGCTATCTCTATGGTCGTGAGCTGACGTTGTTGGGCTCCCGCCTCGAAGCGTCGCAGGCGGCCAGAATCCGACCTGGCGAGGGGCGAGGAAGGCGCTCTCGCAGACCTGACACGCCTCGATGAATCAGTCGTCAGGGCTGAAGCCACGCTTGACGCCACGAGACGCAACGCAAACGATGCCGATCTCGCAGAACTGGTCTCGGCCGCCGAAGGCTTGAGGGCGCGGGCATCGGGCCTGGTTGCTCTCCTGCAAGAACGGGCCAGGGGGGTGGAGCGCGAAAGGACGGCGACGGTCAACACAGATGTCGTGGCTGCCCTGGAGGCAGAGGCGGCGTCGTTGAGCCAGCAGCTCTTGGCGACCGAAGGCGACGCAGAGGGGCTATTACCGCTAGAGCGCGAACTGACGGAGGCTGAGGAAGCGCTGCGGGACGAAGCAGCCGAAGTCGAGCTGAGGTTCGCCGAAGAGGGCCGGGCGTGCCCAAACGGGAGAAAAGGGCACTGCGGCCCAGAGGTCAGGAGCGGTGCGGGCCGAGGTCTCGGCGTTGCATAAAGCGGGTCAGCAGGCCCAGGCCGAGCTAGTCAGGGGTCGTGAGCGGGCCACGTCCGTGGCGATGCGCAGAGCCCGGCTACGCGAGGTTATCTCCAGTTCGGAGGCGGTTATCCACCAGGGCCAGGAAGATGCCCATGGGCCGGGCTCCGATGTCGAAGAGGCCTCCCGGCGGCTGGTCGCCCAGGAGCAGCGGCTGGCCGCACAAGAAGAAGCAAGACGCTCCGCTGATGCCGAACGCCATCGTTGGTCGGCCCGGGCGGAAGCCCTCACGCAGGCGCTGGACGAGGCCAGGGCCCGTGCGGGGCCGGGCGGCTGGCTTCGGTCGAAGGAGTGGTCGGGGCGCTCGTCGAGCTCGTCGATGTCGACCCGGGCTGCGAGGCGGCCTTTGAGGCGGCGGCAGGGGAGGCCCTCGCTGCTGTTCTGATGGAGGGGGAGGAAGCGGCCCGCAACGGGCTGGCCCACCTCGACAGCCAGAGGGCGGCTGGCGCCGTCATCGCGCTCAGGTCTCCAGGGCCTTTGGCGGCTGACCCGGTGGCGGGCCCGGCAAGACCATGGCCGGAGGGTTCGGTCCCGCTGCGGTCTCATGTCCGGTCTGCCCATCCGGCCGTCAACGAGCTGCTCGACCGCCTGCTTGCTCACGCCGTCGTGGTGGAGGGAGCCTGGGAAGCCGCTGTCGAGCTCGCCATGGGTTGGCCCGAACTGGTCATCGTCAGCCGGGCGGGAGACCGCTGTGCCGGTGGCATCTGGCGCACGGGTGCGCACGGCAGCGGCGCGACCGGGGCGGCCCTCGAAGAGGCGCTGGAGGCGTTGCGGGACGCGACTTCGGCCGCCGAGCGAGCGGCCGCAACCGAGGTGCACGCCAAGGCCGACCTGAAACAGGCGCGTTTGGCTGCTTCAGACGCGCAGAGGCGGGCCGCGGGCAACGCGGCAGATGCGTGGGCGGCCAGGGAGACCGCCGGGCGGGCCAGGGCGGACCTCGCCGAAGCCGATCGCGAAGCCCAGGCCCTGTCCAGCCAGCAAGACGAGTTGACGGCCCGCCGCGGTTTTTGACCTCGAGCGGGCAGCTCAGCTGGAGGCCATCCTGCCCGGTCTGGAAGCCGCCGCCAGCGAGGAGGCCCAACAAGCGCTGGCGGAGCGCGGGCTGCACGTAACCGGCTGGCCGAACGGGCCGGGGCGGTGGCAACGCTGCGCCGGGATCTCGAGGTGCGAGCCACCGCCATCGAGGAGCGTCGCGCTCGTCCTCGGTCGCCGGCTGGCCGAAGTCGAGCAACGTTTGGCCGGCGCGGCGGCGGAGCGGTCCCGGGCGGCCGAGAGGCGGGGACAGCTCGATGTCATGGAAACCGGTCTGGGCCGGCTGGGCTCGTTCGTCGGGCCCGGCTAGAGGTGCTGGGGTTGACGATAGGGACCCTCCGGGATCTCCGTGGCGCCGAAGCCCGTTCGTTGAGCCAGGCAGGAGAGCACCTCGAGGAGCTCCGGCGCCAGCGAGCAGGTGTCGAGCGCAACCTTTCCCGCCTGCGCGAGCAGATCTCCCGAAATGAGCTCGATGCCACCCAGGTAGAAACGCGGCTAGAGGCCTTGACCGAGACCGTGCGCAGAGAACTTGACTGCGAGCCGGGCGCCTTGGCCGGCGCCGAGTGCCCCCCGCTGGCGGCGGGGACCAGCGCGCAAAGCCGTACCCGTGAGCTGGAGAGAGAGCTCCGGCTCATGGGCCCGGTCAATCCCCTCGCGCTAGAGGAGTACGCCGCCCTCGAAGAGCGTCACAATTTCCTGGAAGGCCAGTTGCACGACGTCTCTGCGGCCAGGCGAGAGCTGACCAAGGTCATAAAGGCGGTCGATGCCGAGATCATCACCGTGTTCAAGGCTGCTTACGACGATGTGGCCGAAAACTTCAGCAAGCTCGTGGCCACCTTGTTCCCGAGCGGGGAAGGATCGCTTTTCCTGGCCGACCCCTCCAACATCCTGGAGTCGGGCGTCGACCTGGAAGTCCGTCCGGCAGGCAAGAACATCCGGCGCCTTTCCCTGCTCTCGGGCGGCGAGCGCAGCCTGGTGGCACTGGCTTTCCTATTTGCCGTCTTCCGCAGCCGGCCATCGCCGTTTTACATGATGGACGAGGTGGAGTCGGCGCTCGACGACGTCAACCTGCACCGGTTCCTCGCCCTCGTTCACGAGTTCCGCGACGAAGCCCAGATGCTGATCGTCAGCCACCAAAAGCGGACCATGGAGGCTGCCGATTGCCTCTACGGCGTGAGCATGCCTCCTGGCGGGTCTTCACTGGTCGTCAGCGAGAAGGTCGAGCCAAAGGTGCACGAAGCGGCGGTGACGGTATCCCGGGTTTAGCCGTGCCGGGCCGTCCGGGTTGATTGCGTTACTCGAGCCCGGCCCGCTAGACCCCTGAAGTAGACGTGAGCGGTGGTTGTTCCCGGGTTTATCGGCGCGCTCCAAGTGTGCCTGCGCCCTACGCCGCCGGTAGTCTCGACCCGTCATGCTGCTAGCGCTGATCATCGTCGTCTGCGTTGTGTTTGTCCTGGTCGCCGGGTTCGGCTCCTACGCCGCTCTGTCGAGGGGCCGTTCCTCACGGGCTCTCGGACGAGGGACCAAGTCGGCGCCGTCGAGCTTGCCTGCTGGCCCCGAGGCGCCACCCACCAGACCACCAGCCAGACCCGGGGCGCCGCCGGGTGCCGTCCGCCCACCAGCTCCGCCCGCGCCCCCTCGGCCTGCTCGTGTACCTCCGACCGAGGAGGCGCCGCCGGCCACCGAGGCACCGGTTACGGAGACACCTACGGCCGAGGCCCCCCCTGTAGCCGAAGCCGAGGCGCCCGTGGCGGAAGAGGCGCCAACGGTCGAAGCGCCCAGCGCCGAAGCGCCTGCCCCGGCTGAGGCACCGGCCCCCACCGAAGCGCCGGCTCCACCGGAGGCTCCGCCCACCGCTGAAGCGCCGGCTCCACCGGAGGCTCCGCCCACCGCTGAAGCGCCGCCCCTGGTAGTCGAGCGCCCGAGGTTCCGGGACCGGCTCGGCAAAGCACGGTCGATGCTCGCCACTCAGCTGGCAGGCTTGCGGGGGCGGGGGAAGCTCGACCAGGAGGCGTGGGACGAACTGGAAGACGCTCTCGTGCTCGCCGACGTTGGCATCGTGACGACCGAGGCCTTGCTGAAAGACCTGAAGGTGAGGGCCAAACGCGATGGGTTTTCCAATTCCGACCAGCTGGTGGACGCCCTGAGGGAGGAGCTCGTAAGCCGTCTGGACGGAGACCGCGAGCTGCACGTCCGCGACGGCGGCACCACGACGGTGTGGATGTTCGTTGGTGTCAACGGGGTGGGCAAGACGACCACGATCGGCAAGGTCGGTATGCGCGAGGAGACCGAGGGCCGAAAGGTCGTGATGGCGGCAGGTGACACGTTCCGGGCCGCGGCCGCAGACCAGCTGGGGCTCTGGGCGGAGCGTGTCGGCGCCGGGTTTGTAAGGGGTAATGAGGGGGGCGACCCCGGCGCGGTAGTTTTTGACGCCGTACAGCACGCCAGCGCACGCGGGATCCCGCTCGTCCTGGCGGACACCGCCGGCCGGTTGCACACCAAGGTCAATTTGATGGAGGAGCTAAAGAAAATCCGTCGTGTGGCGGACCGTCCTCCGGGTGAGGTAACCGAGGTGCTTCTCGTGATAGATGCGACGACCGGGCAGAACGGCCTCGTCCAGGCGCGCATATTTACCGAGGCGGTAGGCGTCACCGGCATCGTCCTGACCAAACTGGACGGCACGGCCAAGGGTGGGATCGTGATCGCCATTAGCGGTGAGCTCGGGCTGCCGATCAAGCTCGTCGGGTTGGGGAAGGCGCCGAGGACCTGCTGAGCTTCGACGCCCAGGAGTTTGTGGACGCGCTGTTGCCGGCGAGTTGAGCCGGGGCCATCCCCGGTGGAGGGCGAGCGGGGCACGTGACCCTTTCCCCCACCTTTGCTCGACAATTCGGGCATTTTCCGGCCTTCGGCCTTTCGGGGCTTGCGCTCTCGGGAGGCCCAGTTGGTAACGGCGTGTTCCACCGCGCCCAAAGATTTCTGCGTAACGAGATGTCAAGGCGCCCGCTCCGGCTCCGGGTCGCCCCTGACTCGAGAAAGGCCCCACCCGCCCAGATCACACTTTCATCACAAATCGTTCCAACCGGTTGCGGTTTTGTCAACCTGGCGCGTTCCCGACCTGCTTAACCGGTTAAAGCGCAACCGGTTGGCGAAATCGCAACGAGGTTAGAGCAAATGTGATGAAAGTGTGATCATACCTACCACCAAACAAGCGCGCTATGCGCAATAAAGACGGCAGATAGTGGTCAAACGGAAAATATCGAGTGCGCCATCACCTCAACCCTGGAAACGACGATTGCGCTTTAACCGGTTTCGACGACGCGAGTACGCAGTCGCCAGGCAAAATCGCGCCCCGGGACGCGATGGGTGGATACCGGGTTGACGCCGAACGAAATTGAAGCCGATTATCGAGGGCAGATGTACCACTGCCGGCGCAGATCTCTTCCACTGACGCCGGGGCCATTGCCCCGCAGTGGTGCGCTACCGCGTACGGCTATCGCGTCAGCTTCTTGAACCAGACCTTCTGGTAGCTGCGGCTCAGCGGGTGGAGCAACAGGGCAAGCAACGCCGCCGCGAAGAGGATGTTGATGATGACGAAGATGTCGGATGCTCCGTTGACGAAGACGGCCACGAGCGCCAACAAGTTGAGGCCCGCCACTACCACCGCCCCCCAGTAGCCCGCCCTCTTTTCGTTTGCGATGCCCAGGCCGGCAAAGATCGCCGCCAGCGCCAGGACGCCGAAAAAGGCGGCGCCTTCGAACAGGTACAGCAACCAGAAGACAGCGTTGACGTACAACAGCATGTTTGCCATGTACAGCGGCTGGGGCTGGCTCCGGTCGAGCCATTGAGTATTAGCCACGCAATCAGTGTGGCACTTGCTGGCCCTTTTGGTTACCACTCGTTCTCGCGCCACCAGCTGCCCGCACGCTGCGTCGATGTCGGTCCCCCGGTTGGCGCGGACCGTAGCGTTCACGCCGAGATCGGTCAACCAGCGACGAAAGTCGGCGACACCACCGTCGCGGGCTGCCCGGCCCAGGTACCCCGACGTCGGGTTGAGGGGGATGAGGTTGACATGGGCGCCAAGAGGCAGGGCCAGCTCGGCGAGCTCGTGCGCGTCGCGCGGGCTGTCGTTGACACCCTCGATAAGCGCCCACTCGAACGAGAGGCGCCGGTTCTTGGCCGCCAGGTACTCCCCGCACGCCCCCATCAGTACCGAGAGGGGATAGCGCCGGTTGAGCGGCACCAGCGTGTTGCGTAGTTGGTCACGGGCGGCGTGAAGCGAGACGGCGAGGTTGACGGGGAGCGGTTCGGTGGCCAACCGCCGGATACCGGGGACGACGCCGACGGTTGAGATCGTGATGCGGCGAGCCGAAAGCCCCAGTTCAGAGTGGATGAGCTGGACGGCTGACCAGGTGCGGTCGTAGTTGGCCAATGGTTCGCCCATGCCCATGAAGACGACGTTGCCGAGGCGGCGCGGCCCTCCGGGCCGGAAAGGGCCTCCCGTCGGGCCACCACCACCTGCTCCACGATCTCCCCGACGGATAGGTGGCGGTCAAAGCCGCCCTGGCCGGTGGCGCAGAAGCTGCAGGCCATGGCGCAACCAGCTTGGCTGGAGACGCATACAGTGGCCCGCTCGGGGTACAACATCAGCACGGTTTCGATCCGGCGCCCATCATTTAATTCCCATAACCACTTGGTGGTTTGCCCATCCGCCGAGACGGAGCGGGCCACTTCGCGGAGGGCCGGCACCAGGGCGGCGTCGAGTTTTTCGCGGAGCGCCTTCGGCAGGTTGGTCATGTCCGCCGGCCGGACGCCCTGGCTCCAAAGGCCGCGCCAAACCTGGTCGGTGCGATAGCGGTGCTCGCCGGCAAGCAGGCCAGCCAGGTCGTCTCGGCTCATTTCGTAGGCCCCCGGCACGGTCGCTCAGCCTAGGCGTGAAGGGGCAAACTCCAACCAGTGACAGTTCGGCAACTATGGTAGATAGTCGATGAAGATCATGATCCTGGGCGGGGACGGCTTCTGCGGGTGGCCGACCTCGCTCCACCTTTCGGCGAAGGGCCACGACATTTTGATCGTCGACAACCTTTCGCGCCGCTCTATTGACATCGAGCTCGAAGTCGAGTCGCTGACACCGATCAGGCCGATCGGGGAGCGCCTGCGGGTCTGGAAGGCCGTATCGGGCAAGGAGATCGGTTTCATCAACCTGGACCTTGCCCTCCAGTACAACCGGCTTCTCAGCCTGCTGCAGGACTACCAGCCCGATGCGATCGTGCACTTCGCCGAACAGCGAGCAGCGCCGTACTCGATGCGCTCCCCGAGAGCCAAGCGCTACACGGTCGACAACAACGTGCGCGGCACGCACAACTTGTTGTGCGCGCTGGTCGACTCGGGCCTGGACGCGGCCGTGGTGCACCTGGGCACCATGGGCGTGTACGGCTACGGGTGGTCGGGCTCGGCGCCCATCCCCGAGGGCTACCTGGCGGTAAAGGTGCCGACGCCTGATGGCGAGCTCGTGAGGGAGATCCTTCATCCGGCCAACCCGGGCTCCGTGTACCACATGACCAAGACGCTCGACCAGCTGCTGTTCGCCTTCTATGCCAAAAATGATGGCGTCCGTATCACCGACCTCCACCAGGGGATCGTGTGGGGGACCCAGACGGCCCAGACGGCTATGGACGACCGGCTGGTCAACCGCTTCGACTATGACGGTGATTACGGGACGGTGCTCAACCGGTTCCTGATGCAGGCCGCCATCGGCCACCCGCTGACCGTGCACGGGACCGGTGGGCAGACGCGTGCCTTCATCCATATCCGTGACACGGTGCGCTGCATCGAGATCGCCATCGACAACCCGCCCGGTGCGGGAGAACGGGTGTCGGTTTTCAATCAGACCACGGAAGTCCACCGGCTCCGGGACCTGGCCGCTCTCGTCTCCAAGTTGACGGGGGCTGAGATCGTCATGCTGCCCAACCCACGACGCGAGGCGGCCGAAAACGACCTGGTGGTGCGCAACGACCGGTTCCTCGCACTGGGCCTCAACCCGACGACCCTCTCAGAGGGTTTGCTCGAGGAGGTGCGCCTTATTGCCAGCAAGTACCGCGACCGGGTCGACCCTTCCAAGATCGTGGCTCGGTCCGTCTGGCGCAAGGGTATGGAGGTCGCTCCCGACCTGCAGGTGAGCATCCCGGCCTCATCGTCTGTCGACGGGGACGAGCCGGTCGTACTGGATGGTCCCGGCGACGAGCTGGTCGACGGCAATGCGGCAGCCACGGCCCGGAGGCAGAGGCGAGGCTGATCCCGGCACCCGGCACCCGGCACGTGGCACCCCCACCCGGGGCCAGGTGGTCGCGAGCCGAGACCGGGGTGGGACCTGGCCATGATGCAGGCGGGGAAGCCCCGGTAGTGAGCCGAGCAAGAGCCGGAGAGGGCTAGCCTTTCACTGCGGGCGCGATGTCGGCGGTATAAGCGCGGTCTATGTGGTTGACCGTGAACCCGAGGTCGACGTAAAGCTTGACCGCCGCGATGTTGGTGGCGTCTACGTAGAGCATTGCCTCGTCGACACCCTTGGCCGACATGTAGTCGAGGCCGGCCAGGGTGAGCTGGCGCCCTAGACCCCGGCCGGAAAAGTCAGGGTCGACGGCTATCACATAGATCTCGCCCTGGCCAGGGGTGTGGGCCCGGTCGATCTTCGTCCAGCAGAAGCCCGCCAAGCGGCCGTTTCGCTCGTCCGGTTCGTAGAGCAAGAAACCCTCGGGGTCGAACCACGGCTGTGCTTCCCTTGCCTTGATCGTCTCCTCGGTCCACCCGCCCTGCTCGGGGTGCCAATGGAAGGCGCGGTTGTTGACCTCGAGCCAGGCGCCCTCATCGGCACCGGGCCGAAAGGGCCTCGTCTTGATCGTGGCGTGCTCTTCCATTGGCAGAGGGCGGCGCATCTGGTAAAGAGCGCGGCCAGGTGACAGGCCGGCGGCCGCCGCCATCCGGTCGTGGTAGGGCGCGGGCTGGCTTACCCACACGTGCAAATGCCCGCCCCCTTCGCTCGCGATGAGGCCTATAGCGCTGCGGACGAGGTCAAGCGCCACGGTGTTGCCCGGGGTGCGGTGACGGGGGTCGACAGCGATCTCGAGGCCCCAGCTCGGCGTCTCCCCGCCACTGTCCGGCCCCAGGCTGAGCTGGGCATAGCCGAGGGGGTGAGCGTGCCCAGGCTCCCAGGCGACCAGGCCGGCGAAACCTTCCCGCCCACCCTGGACGAGGTCCAGCCAAGCGTGCTCGCCTAGCGCCGGGTGAGCATCCGCTTCGCTGGCGGCCGCCAGCAGCTCGGTAACGGCCGCCAGGTCCTCGTCGTTGAGGTGGCGCTTGACCACTATTTCGGGCACCTTCCGAACCTACTGGCCGCCGCCCGGCTCTGCCGCAACGCACGGACCGGGCTACTACTAACAGCCGCGAGCGCCTGGCTAGCCTCCTTTAAGTGCCAACGGGACGCAGCGAACCCCGGGTCGGTGCCGTTAGCACCAACCCGGCACCAATCCAGACAGTCGAGCTAGTCGAGGCAATCCCGCCGGCCGGACCGGCCAAGCCAAGTAAGCGAGCGGCCCGCCCAAGGACCCCGGGCGGCCGGGCGAAACTGGCTGTTTCCCGGTTGGGCGAAGAATACCCGGGGAGCGCCAAGGAACTTTGCGAGCTCGACTTCACGACGCCCTGGGAGCTGTTGGTCGCCACCGTTCTCTCCGCTCAGACGACAGACCAACGGGTGAACGCCGTGACGCCTGCCCTTTTCGCCCAGTACCCGTCCCCGGAGGACATGGCCGCGGCCAATGCCGCCGACGTGGAGGCCATCATCCGCCCGACCGGGTTTTTCAGGGTGAAGTCCAAAACAGTTGTCGCCCTGGCTCAAGCGGTGTGCGAGAACTACGCCGGCACGGTACCGACGGCGATCGAAGACCTCGTCACGCTGCCCGGCGTCGGGCGAAAAACGGCCAACGTTGTCCGCAGTGTGGCCTTCGGGTTGCCGGGGTTCCCGGTTGACACTCACGTCGGGAGGATCTGCCGGCTCCTCGTACTGACCAAGCAAAAGGACCCGGAACGGGTCGAGGCGGAAGTGTGCGCGATGGTGCCCAGCCGGGAGTGGGGCGCTTTGAGCCTGCGCATGATCCTGCACGGCCGGCGTGTGTGCATCGCCCGTCGTCCCCGCTGTGTCGACTGTGTGATGAACGACTTCTGCCCATCAGCGGTGCTGCCGCTTGGTTTTGTCCGCGCCGGAGGGCGTGAGAACCCGGGGTGACGGCCCGGCTGGCGAGGAGAGCCTCTTACCTGTTGCCGACCAGGCGGTCGAGCCGACGGGTGGCTACGCCCAGCGCTCGCTCTACTTCCAGCAGGTCGGCGCCGTAGCGTTCCTCTTCGGCAGGGGTCAGCTCGGAGAGGATGCGGCCAACGCGCTTGGCGAGCTCGTCGAGCGTGGTGGAGACGGCCGTGAGTTCGGCGCCGGCGCTCATGCGGCCAGCATGGCCGGTATTTCGCACTTAGCGGCCATCACGTCGGGCCGGTCACGCATCCAGCGCCGGGGCTCAGGCGGCACGGCTCAACGGCACAGAAGTCAGGGACCGGGGCCACCCCGGTTGTGGTAGCGCCGACCATGGCGCCCCCGTCACGAGGAGATTTAGGCGTCCGGGTCGCCTGGACGGCCCTAGTAGCATCGTGGCCGATGCCAGAGTTGCTCACTCGCCTTGACCTCCGCGGCGTGGAGGGGGACCTGGAGACCTTGCTCCCCGCTCCAGGGGTGGCGGGCCAGGGCCCGGTGCAGGTCGTGCGCGACATCATGGCCGATGTTAAGGCGCGAGGTGATGTCGCTCTGGCGGAGCTGACCGAGCGTTTCGACGGTGCCCGGCCCACCTCTTTGCAGGTCCCTCGAGAGGAAATAGTCGCAGCTCGAGACCGCGTCGGCTCCGAGCTCGCCGCCGCGCTGTCAGAGGCGGCCCGTGCGATCAGGGATTTCCACCAGGCCGAGCGGGCCGCCCACCGGGCGTTCGAGCACACGGGCCACAACGGGATCTCGACCCGAGAACTGCTGGTGCCGGTAGGCCGAGCGGGGTGCTACGTACCCGGCGGACGAGCGCCGCTGGCGTCGACGGTGCTCATGACGGCGATCCCTGCCCAGGTGGCGGGCGTCGAAAGAGTCGTAGTGTGCTCGCCGCCCGGTCCTGACGGCACGCTCTCGGCACCGGTGCTGGCGGCCGCAGCGATTGCCGGCGTCCATGAGGTGTACGCAGTCGGTGGGGCGCAGGCCATCGCCGCGTTGGCGTACGGCACGAGCACGGTCCCCCCGGTTGACCTCATCGTCGGCCCGGGTAACGTCTATGTCGCCACGGCTCAACGTCTCGTTGCCGAGGAGGGCGTCGTCGGGGTGCCGTCCGCCTTCGCCGGCCCTTCCGAGGTGGTCGTCGTGGCAGATGCCAGCGCCTCGGCATATCATGCGGCCCTCGATCTCGTCGTTCAGGCCGAGCACGGCCCTGACGGGCTGGCGTGGCTCGTCACGTGGTCGGAAGATGTGGCTGACGCCGTCGAAGAAGCGGTGGACCTGCTGGCCACCGAGTCCCCCCGCCACCGGGAGGTGCGGGCGACCCTCGAGCGTGGGGGCTGGTCCGTACTGGTTGACGGCCCCGCTCAGGCCATGGACGTTTGCAACGTGGTGGCCCCGGAGCACCTCGAGCTGATCACCGCCGATCCCGATGCCCTGGTCCCGCTCGTGCGTTCGGCGGGCGCCGTTTTTTGCGGGCCCTGGGCGCCGGCCAGCATAGGCGACTACCTGGCCGGCCCCAGCCACGTCCTGCCGACGGCGCGCAGTGCCCGCTTCGCCAGCGCACTCGGGACTCAGGATTTCTTGAAGCGCGTCCACGTCGTAGGCGTAAGCAAAGATGCAATGGCCAAAGTGGCCCCTTACGTGGCGGCTATCGCAGACGCCGAGGGGTTGGCTGCGCATGCGTCGTCTGTTCTCTCACGTACCGGCCTCTCACGTAGTGGCGAGGAAGCCCGGGTGGCGCCGTGAACCGGCCGCTCGCCCTGGTCCACCCGCTGCCGGCGCCCCGCCCCGACCTTGCCCTGCGCGAGGGGTACCACTCGCCTCAGGTCGATGTCGAGGTCCGCCTCAACACGAATGAGTCCCCGTACCCGCCCCCGGCGGGATGGCTCGAAGCACTTATCGACGAGGCGCGCGATATCGCCTACAACCGTTACCCGGACCGCTCGGCCCGGGTGCTTCGTGAAGCTCTGGCCCAACTTCACGAGGTGTCGCCGGAACAGGTATTCGCCGCCAACGGTTCTAACGAAGTTTTACAGTCGATATGCCTGGCGTACGGGGGCCCGGGCCGCAAAGCGGCCATGTTCGAGCCGACGTATGCGCTCCATTCCCACATATCGCATTTGACAGGGACAGACCTCGTGCAGGGCCGACGGCGGCCCGATTTCACTCTTGAGGTCGACGCTGCTCTCGGCCTTTTGGAAATAGAACGCCCGTCAATTGTGTTTTTGTGCTCGCCTAACAACCCGACGGGCCTGGCCGAGGACGCTTCCACGGTCCGTGCGCTCTTATCCGGGCCACCGGGACTGCTCGTCGTGGACGAGGCGTACGGCCAGTTCGCCTCCTGGTCGGCCCTTGAGCAAGTCGGCGACGAAATACCTCTCGTAGTCGTGCGCACTTTTTCGAAGACCTGGTCGATGGCCGGTCTGCGCCTCGGCTACATGATCGGGCCCCGCGAAGTTGTCGCCGCCCTCGAGCGGGTGTCTCTTCCGTACCACCTGGACGCATTGAAGCAAGCCGCAGGGATAGTGGCCCTCAGGTTTTCCTCCGAAATGGAACAACGAGTGGGATCTATCGTGGCCGAGCGTGAGCGGCTCACCCTCGAGTTGGCCAAAATGCCGGTGAAAACCTGGCCTTCTGAAGCCAATTTCATATTGTGGCGACCGCTTCAACGAAGTGGCCAACAAGTCTGGCAGGCCCTCGTCCAGCGATCGGTGCTCGTACGGGACACCTCCAGTTGGCCGGGCCTGGAGGGGTGCCTGCGCACGACCGTGGGTACGCCAGAAGAAAACGACCGGTTCCTTTCCGCTCTTAGTGAGGTGCTCACGTGACCAACGGGGCCTCGTTGACGGCCGGCAAGCCTTCAAGGAGCGCACCACCAAAGAGACCTCGATCTCGTTGAAACTCAACCTGGACGGCTCTGGTCAGGTCGAAGTGGCCACCGGGCTGCCCTTTTTCGACCACATGATCTCCCAGTTGGGCCGCCACTCCGGCTTCGACCTGGAACTGAAAGCGGCAGGGGACCTGACTGTGGACGCTCATCACACGGTCGAAGACGTGGGCATCGCGCTCGGCGAAGCGCTCCATCAAGCCCTCGGTAACAAGGCCGGTATCAGGCGGTTCGCTTCCAACGCGGTACCCCTCGACGAAGCCTTGATCGAAACGGCCCTCGACCTTTCGGGCCGCCCCTTCCTTGTGTACGAGGTGGACCCCGGGAGCGGGCCGGGAAGCGTTCCCCCTGGGCGACCCTCCGTTCGACCCGCAGCTGGCAGAGGAGTTCTGGCGTGCCTTTTCGCGTTTCGGGGGCGATGACCTTGCATATGCGGATGAGAAGCGGCCGCAATGTTCACCACATACTCGAGGCGTCTTTCAAAGTCCGTGGCGAGAGCGCTCCGCGACGCGGTAAAACTGGAGGGCGGCGGCGTGCCGTCGACAAAAGGCGTACTTGGTTAGCGACAAATCTTGAAGCCATTTATCGCCGTCGTCGACTACGGCATCGGTAACCTGCGCTCTGCAGAAAAAGGGCTTTGCACGGTTGGGGCCGACGCCCGCCTGGTGCAGAGCCCGGCTGACATTGGCGCCGCCGCCGGCGTCGTGCTGCCGGGCGTGGGCAATTTCGGGCGCTGCAGCGAGGCCCTTGTCGCCAGCGGGCTCTGGAGCGCGACCTCCGACGCCGCCCTTTCGGGCCGGCCGTTCCTCGGTATTTGTGTCGGGATGCAGCTTCTTTACGCCGGTTCTGAGGAGTCTCCTGGTGCGCCTGGCCTGGGCGTCTTCGAAGGGACGGTCGCGCTCCTGCCGGAGGGGACAAGGCGCCCCCAGATGCAGTGGAACGTCCTCGATGTGCGCCCGGGCAGCGGGTTACTGCGTGGGTTGGAAGAAGACGCCTGGGTTTACTTCGTGCATTCCTACGCTCCCCCGATAGGCCGCGAGACCGTAGCCACTTGCGATTACGGCGGTGCCGTGGCGGCCGCCGTCGAAATGGGCAGCATATGGGCGACCCAGTTCCACCCGGAAAAATCATCGGCGGCCGGGCTCAGCGTCCTCGCCAATTTCGTCGAAGAATGTTGTTAGGTTAGGCCCGTTAGAAATGGAGCTCTACCCGGCTATCGACCTCAGGGCGGGTCGGTGCGTGCGCCTGGCCCAGGGTGATTTCGGGCGAGAGACGGTTTATGGCACCGACCCTGTCGAGCGCGCCTTGGCCTTCGAGGCGGCAGGTGCTCGCTGGTTGCACGTGGTGGATCTCGACGCCGCACGGACGGGCGTCGCTACCAACAGGCCGGTTGTCGCCGCCATTGCGGCGGCGGTAAATATCTCCGTCCAGTCGGGTGGCGGAGTGCGGAGCGTGGACGATGCGGGTGAGCTCCTCGATGCCGGTGTGGCTCGCGTCGTGGTGGGCACGGCGGCGGTGATGAAGGAAGGTTTCCTGGCCGATATCGCCCAGCGGTGGCCGGGAAGGGTGGCGGCCGCGGTGGACCATCGCAACGGTGAAGTGCGGGTCAGAGGATGGTCGGAGGCGTCCGGCGCCCCGGACGTGGCCAGCGTCGTCCGCGACCTCGGAGCGGCCGGCGCGGCAGCCGTCATGGTGACCGAGATCTCCGCGACGGCCTGATGCTCGGGCCCGACCTGGCCGGCTACAAATCCCTGCTGGAAAAGTCGGACGTGCCCCTGATCGCCTCGGGCGGAGTGGGCTCCCTGGACGACCTCCGCCGGCTGGCGTGGCTGCAGGCCGGGGGCCGTCGCCTGGCGGGCGCGATAGTGGGGCGGGCGATTTACGAGGGCCGCTTTACGGTGCCAGACGCGGTAGCGGCGTCCCGCGGGGTGCCGGCATGAGGGCCGTCCGCGTCATACCGTGCCTCGATGTCGACGCCGGCCGGGTGGTCAAGGGCATCCAGTTCAAGGGCTTGAGAGACGCCGGCAGCCCGGTCGAGCTGGCGGCTCGGTACGACATAGAAGGAGCCGACGAGATCGTCTTTTACGACATCACGGCTTCAGCCGAGGGCAGGGGCACGATGCTCGACGTGGTGGCCCGCACGGCCGAGGAGGTGTTCATCCCCCTTACGGTCGGCGGTGGGGTGCGGACGCTCGCCGACGCGCGGCAGCTCCTCCGCCTCGGAGCGGACAAGGTAAGCGTCAACTCGGCCGCCGTAGCCAGGCCCGAACTCGTGCAGGACATCTCCGCCACCTTCGGGGCGCAGTGCACGGTGGTAGGGGTGGACATACGCCGCACCGCCGGCAGCGCTTCCTGGGAGGTCTACGTAAACGGGGGTCGCGTACCTACCGGCGTCGACGTGATGGAGTGGGCGACACGCTGCGAGAAGCTCGGCGCGGGAGAACTCGTTCTCAACTCGATGGACCGTGACGGTACTCGGCTTGGTTATGACCTGGAGCTGACGAGGAAGGTCGTTGACGCCACGAGCATCCCCGTGGTGGCGAGTGGGGGAGTTGGCAACCTTCAGCACCTCGTCGATGGGGCCGTTCTGGGGAAGGCTGATGCGGTGCTGGCCGCATCGATTTTCCACTTTTGTGAGTCGACTGTTGCCGATGCGAAGGCGGAACTGGCCGCCGCTGGCGTGACTGTCAGGCCCGTGCGGAGCTAACTTGCCGGCAATGGCCCCGAATAGCCCTGGTTCACCCAAGCAAGCGATCCAGATGCTGACGGACCGGGTACTGGTGCAGGTCCCCCGTTCCGAAGGTGAACGCAAGTCCAAGTCCGGCATCCTCATACCTGCCACCGCTGAGATCCCTCGCCGCCTTACCTGGGCTGAGGTCGTCGCTACCGGCCCGCACGTGCGTTCGATAAAGCCGGGAGACCAGGTGCTGTTCAACCCCGAGGACCGCTTCGAGGTCGAGGTGCAGGGCGACAACTACCTCATCCTCCGGGAACGAGACATCCACGCCGTGGCGGCCGAACGGGTGACGGACGGTACCGGCCTGTACTTGTGAGTACTGGGCTTTCCAGCTACTGGGCTTTCCAAGTACTGGGCTTTCCAGGTACTGGGCTTTCCAGGTACTGGGCTTTCCAGGTACTGGGCTTTCCAGGTACTGGGACCTGTGAGTACCGGGCCGAGTTTCGGCAGCCGCTGTCCCCGGAGTGACTGGACCTCGTGACCGGACCTCCTGATTGGGACCTGCTGACTAACAGCAGCAGTAGGCTCTGCGCGCGAGCGGCTTCGAACCTGTAGCCGGCTAGCTCAGAGGGAGTGTATTGCTGTGAGCCGAGTTCGCCTACTAGTAGGGACCCGCAAGGGTGCCTTTGTGCTCACGTCCGATGGCAAGCGGGAGAAGTGGGAGGTGGACGGCCCCCACTTTGCCGGGTGGGAGGTTTACCACTTGAAAGGCTCCCCGGCGGAGCCCGAACGTGTTTACGCTGCGCCGTCGAGCTCCTGGTTCGGGCAGCTCCTTCAGCGTTCGGATGACGGGGGCAGAAGCTGGACGGCGGTCGGCAACGATTTCAGCTATGAGGGTCACGTGGGCACGCACCTCTGGTACGACGGCACGCCGCGACCGTGGAAGTTCACGCGTATCTGGCACGTCGAACCGTCCCTTGACGACCCGGCCACTGTCTACGCCGGCGCCGAGGACGCCGCCCTCTTCCGTTCTACCGACAGCGGGGAGACCTGGGCGGAGCTCAGCGGGCTCCGTGGTCACGCTACGGGGCCGTCCTGGCAGCCCGGTGCCGGGGGCCTCTGCCTTCACACGATCATCGTGAGCCCGGACAACCAGTCCAGGATGTTCGTCGCCATATCTGCTGCCGGCGTCTTCCGCAGTGACGACTCTGGCGAGACGTGGCAGCCGGCCAACAAGGGGCTGCACTCCGAAGGGGTCCTGCCGAGCGCCGAGGCGGACGTAGGCCACTGTGTCCACCGGATCGCCATGCACCCCTCGAGGCCCGACGTACTTTTCATGCAGAAGCATTGGGACGTTATGCGCAGCGACGACGGCGCAAACTCGTGGGAGGACGTCGGCGAGGCGTTGCCCAGCGACTTCGGTTTCTGCATAGACGTGCACGCCCACGAACCGGAGACAATTTTCGTGGTGCCAATCAAGAGCGACTCGGAGCACTACCCGCCTGATGGCAGGTTGCGCGTCTACCGGAGCCGTACCGGGGGCAACGAGTGGGAACCCCTGACCAAAGGTTTGCCCCAGGAGAACTGCTACGTGAACGTCTATCGCGACGCCATGTCCGTCGATTCGCTCGAACCGTGTGGGGTCTACTTCGGCACTACCGGCGGCCAGGTCTACGCCTCTTCCGACGCCGGTGACACGTGGGCAGCGCCCGTCCGGGACCTGCCGGCGGTGCTGTCGGTAGAAGCTCAGACGCTGGCATGACCGCCACTGCGCCGGCCTGAACCGAGAGGCCTGAATGCAGGAAGCCCAAACACACGGGACCGGGATGGGACCACCGGGTATGAGAGCGGACGCCGGATTTGAGGTGCGGGTGCGACTGCCAACTCAACTTCGGGAGCTGGCTGGTGTGGGGGCGGAAGTGCAAGTCGAGGTCGGTGGGCCGGTAACGCAGCGCTCGGTGCTGGACGCCCTCGAAAGCCGTTACCCGGTCCTCAAAGGGACAGTCCGCGACCGGGCCACGGCCAAGCGCCGGCCTTTCATCCGGTTTTTCGTAGGGGAGGAGGATTCTTCCAATGCCGCCCCCGATGAACGCTTGCCGGCCGGCGTGGCCCTGGGAACGGTGACGTTCGTCGTCGTCGGGGCCATGGCCGGCGGCTGAGCTGAGGCTGCCCGTCGGCCCTGTCAAACCTGTCGCTCTGTCAAACCTGTCGCCCCCGGACCAGGGCCGTCAGGCTCACCGTCCAACGAGCGGCCGGCGCCCGTTTAGCATGATGACATGACGGCCGGCACATCGATAGTTCCTGCTCCTGAACAGCTCGGCGCGGTTAAGTACAACGCCGACGGCCTGGTACCCGCCATCGTCCAGGAGGAGGGGAGCGGGGCGGTGCTGATGATGGGCTGGATGAACGACGAGACCTTGCGCGAGACGCTCGAGAGCGGTCGCACCGTGTTCTGGTCACGGAGCCGGCAGGCCCGCTGGCGCAAAGGAGATACCTCAGGCGACCGCCAGTGGGTGCGTTCCGCTTACTACGACTGCGACGGGGACACACTGCTTTTCGTGGTGGAGCAAGAAGGAGCGGGTGCTTGCCACACGGGCGAGCGCACTTGTTTCTACCGCCGTTTTGGGCCGACGGGACTAGCCAGGCCATCCCAGTGAAAGTCGAGCCGTGACCGGGGCCAGGGGCGAGGTGCCATGAGCAAAGGGCCAAGAACAAGATGAAAGTCCACCCGAGCAGGGAAGAGTTCGCCGCTTTGGCACGGGACTGGACCATCGTCCCTGTTTGGCGCGAACTACTGGCCGACCTGACGACCCCGGTAGCTGCCTACGCCCGCCTCGTCAAAGGTGAGCCCGGGTTCGTACTCGAGTCCGTCGAGCACGCGGGTACCTGGGGCCGGTGGTCGTTCATCGGCCGGCGCCCGTCGGCCACCATGACGCTGCGGGGCGGGACCGTGTCACTGGAGGGGTCTGTCCCGGTGGCCGTGCCGACCGACCGGGGCATCCTGGCCGCCATCGAGGCCCTGCTTTCGCACTACAAAGCGCCCGCCTTGCCCGGATTGCCCCCTCTGCACGGGGGCCTGGTGGGCTATTTGGGCTACGACGTCGTACGGGAGATCGAGCGTTTGCCCGCCGCCCCGCCCGACGAGCTCGGCTACCCCGACGCCATCGTGTCGGTCGTGGGCCAGATCGCGGCATACGACGCATGGCGGCAGCGTGTGACACTGGTGGAGGCGGTCCCGGTGCCACAGGCGACGAGCACGGCTGAGGCCTACGACCTCTACGACGAGGCCGTGCGACGACTGGAGAACTTCGCCGCTGAGGGCGCCCGCCCCGTAGACGAGCCTGTTATTGAACCTCCCGAACGCGACGACGAGCTCCCACCGGTCGAGAGACGGACATCGCCCGAGCTTTACGCAGCCGGCGTGGAGGCGGCGCAGTGAGTATATATACGCCGGCGACATCTTCCAGGTCGTGCTGGCCCAGCGGTTCGAGCTCGAGCTGAAAGCCGAACCTCTCGACCTTTATCGTTCGCTGCGCCAGGTCAACCCGAGCCCCTATATGTACCTGCTGCAGTACCCCGGGCTGGCCGTGGTTGGTTCCTCGCCGGAACCGATGGTGCGGGTGCGCGACGGGCGAGTTATCTCGCGGCCCATCGCCGGGACCCGCCGTCGGGGCCGCACAGAGGCCGACGACCGCCGGTTGGCCGCCGAGCTGTCAGAGCACCCGAAAGAGCGAGCCGAGCACGTGATGCTGGTCGACCTGGCCCGCAACGACGTCGGTAGGGTGGTCGAGTTCGGGTCCGAGACCGTTGACGAACTGATGACCCTCGAGCGCTACAGCCACGTCATGCACCTCACCTCCGAGGTCTCTGGACGATTGCGTCCTGGTCTCGGCCCGGTGGACGTGCTGCGTGCCACCCTGCCGGCGGGCACCGTATCAGGCGCGCCCAAAGTCCGGGCCATGGAGATAATCGACGAGCTCGAACCGGCCAGACGCGGGCCCTACGCCGGGGTGGTGGGTTATATCGACTTCTCGGGCAACGTCGACACCGCCATCGCCATACGCACCATGCTCGTGGGGCCCAACGGACGAGCCAGTGTCCAGGCCGGGGCCGGGATAGTCGCCGACAGTATCGCCGACATGGAGGACCTGGAGTGCCGCAACAAGGCCGCCGCCCTCCTCGCCGCGGTGCCCGGGGCACGGAGGATCGCGGCCGCCCGTGCATCGCTTACCGATGCTCAACCGACGGCGCCGAGGCAGGGCGCGAGGCGGGTCGACAGGCAGCGGGGAGCGCAGCGTGAGCAGCGGCGACGGCTACGTGGCTCTGCGCGAAGGCATCGGCGCGGTCGAGGTCGGCCGCGACGTAGTTCGCGTCAGCGGACCGGACGCAGAAAGCTATTTACAGGGCCAGACGAGCCAAGACATCGCCCCGCTGGCTCCCGGAGATTGGGCGTGGGCGCTCGTCTTGCAGCCACAGGGCAAGCTGGACGCTTTCGTCCGCGTCTACCGGGCCGGCCCGACAGAGTTCCTGATGGACACTGACGCCGGCACGGGTGAACCGCTCGTGGCGCGCTTGCTCAGGTTCCGGTTGCGGACCAAAGTGGATATCGAGCAACTGGACTGGCGAGCTGTCGCCGTGCGGGGGCCGTCGGCGGTGCTGACGTCTGGGCCCGGCAAAGCCGACGGGGCGGACGGGGTGGCCGTGCCGTTCGAATGGGGAGGGTTCACAGGCTATGACATCCTGGGACCGGCGCCCCAGGTACCGGCCGAGGTCCATGTTGCGGGAGCCGGTGACTACGAGGCGGGCCGGGTGGAGGCCGGTTTCCCCCGCCACGGCGCTGAGCTGGACGAACGGACGATACCGGCCGAGGCCGGGCTCGTCGAGGCCGCGGTCAGCTTTACCAAGGGCTGCTACACCGGCCAGGAGCTTGTGGCCAGGATCGATTCACGAGGCAACAACGTCCCCCGAAACCTGAGAGGCCTCCTCCTGGCCGGTCCGGCGCGGGCCGGCATGCGCCTCCACAAGGGAGGGGCCCACAGGACGGCCAAAGGCGCCGACGACGTCGCCCCGGCTGAGAGCGGGCCCGGGGCCACAGCCAGAGAGGTCGGCCGGTTGACGAGCGTGGCCTATTCTCCCCGCTTCGGCTGGGTGGCGCTGGGCTATGTCGGTCGTGGGACCGAAGTTGGTTCGGAGCTGGTGGCCCGGGACGACGATGACGAGATAGAGGCTCGAGTCGAGCTGCTCCCGCTCAGATGAGGGCTGGTGCCACGACACCCGCCGATGGCCCGGTCGCGGACCTGAACTTTGGCGTGTCTGCGACGGTGTTTGCCGCCGGCCACCGGGCAAATGTTCCTGGAGCCAGCGCCATCGCTAGTCAGCGCTAATCGACCACCGTACGCTGACCGAAGCGCCGGGTGCGAGGCTGATGAGCCCGACCCCATTATTGAAAGCATCCGGCGGGCAGGTACACGGTTCTATGGCCAGGCCTTCCCGCTTGTGCGCGCTCAGGGTGTCCCCGCTGTAGACCTGCAAGTAACGGATGGGCTCGTCATACCTGCATGTGATCGAAATGGCCCCATCCGGCGAGCGAAAATTCGCGGAGGCTCTTCCTTCTGCGTCGTGTGCCAGGTCGGTCAGGGTTACATCCAGTTGAGCTTGGCCGATCGCTTTAGGCTGGCGGAAATCAAATTGAGTGCCGTCCACGGGTAACGGTGGCACCTTTGGGCTCAGGTCAGTGTTGGTCTCGAAGTACTGCGCCGCCGCTAACTGGAGGACGGAATTGTCAACGGTCGGCCCACCAGTGGTGAAATAAGGGTGGGCGCCGAACCCGAATGGTGCGGTGCGGGCCCCGATGTTCTTCGCCAGAGTGGAAATTTCCAGGCTCTCGTCGTGCCAGCGGTAGGACTGTTCCAGTAAAAGCGGGAACGGGTAGCCGGGCTCGGCTAAAAAGCGGCAGGTCAATATCACCTCGCTCGAGTGGTGCTCCTTTACCTGCCAGGTCAGGAAACGCGTGGAGACCGTGTATGGCCGACCCGCTGGCGAGATCGGTGACTGCCAATTGGTAACGTTCGCCCTCGAAATGGTAAACGCCGCTGCGGATCCGGCCGGGCCAGGGCAGCAACAACGCACCATGGCTGCCCCCAACGGTAAAACCATCGTCGTTGACGGCATTGAGGAGGTCCACGCCGGCCCACTCCACCTTGAAGAGGTTGGCACCCTGTTCGGTGACGACGGCTCGACGGTCGCCGTTCGAAATTTCGAATAACTCGCCGGCGCGCCCCACTGCGGTCGCAGGTGTCGGGGTCATGGTGCATTACGGTAGCGCACGCCACCAGTGGGCCCGTTACCGCGGGGGCGTTCGACGGGATGGCGCGATCACCGGGCCGCGTGACCCGCTCCAGCGGGCGCCCGAAAGCAGCGCGGTTATGCGCGTGGCTGAGCGGCGTCTGCCGGCAGGGGGGGCGCCAGCGAAGAGGGCCCGGGGACGAGGGCCCGGGGGAAGATCGTGCCGGGGCCGTTGAAGGGGGCACGGGATAGCCTGCCCGGGGCTCTGCCGACGGCCTCTCGGCCGGCAGCAGAACGACCACGACTCGCGTCCCGCCTTCCCGGCTCGTGGGCGATTCGGCTCGCACCTCCCCGCCCATGGCCCCAACCAGCTCGTCTACGATCGCCAGGCCCAGTCCTGAGCTCAGTGGGCGGCCGGTCGGTTGGCGCGAACCGGTAGAGCCGCTCGAAAACCCGCTCGAGGTCTTCTTTCGGGATGCCCGGGCCGTCGTCGTCGACGTAGACCGTGGGCCGGTCCTGGTCGAGCAGGCCGGTCGTCACCGTCACACGCGAAGTGGCGTACTTCAAAGCGTTTTCGACCAGATTGGCTACCACCTGTCCCAAGCGGTCCGGGTCCGCTTCGCAGAGGAGCTCGTCAGGAAGGTCGGTACGCAGCTCGATGTCGAGGCCGAGCGTCGATGCCACCGGCTCGAACGTGTGCGTCGCCTCGGTGACGACCGTCGACAGGTCGACCGGGCCACAATGAAGGCTGAACGCTCCCGCCTCGAGCTTGGCCAACTCGAGCAGATTCTGTGACCAGACGCTCCAGCCGGCGGGACTCCGAACCTATGACGCCGGCCGCGTACTCGACGTCGTTGATGGCACCATCCGAGATGGCCTCGGCGAAGCCTCGGACCGAAGTTAGCGGGGTGCGCAGGTCGTGCGACACGGACATGAGGAATTGCCGCTGCGCTCCTTGCGCCCGCGCCAGGCTGGCCGCCATCTGGTTGACGGAGTTGGCCAGGGAAATGAGCTCCGGGCCTTCCCGTTCTGGAACGGGGACCCTGGCGTCGAGGTCTCCCCGGGCGATCCGCGTGGTCACTCCCTCCGTTTGCTGGAGCGGCCTGGCTATGCGGTGGCCGAGGCGGTTCGCCGCGATCAGGGCGACAACGATCGTCAGCGCTGACGCGATGCCAAACCAGAGCGCGGCCGAGCCCACTCCTGCCGGTGCCTCCCGCGTAAGGACGACAACAAGGTTGATGGTGCCTGCATCGGCGACGGGAACGGGTTTGGGGAGCAGGAGCGCGGCCCACACCAGCCGGCCCCGGCTGCCGCTCACCGGGAGCCCCTCGATCAGCTGCGGTGTTTCCAGCTGGCTGACCTGCAGACCGCTCGGGAGACCGACGGACTGATCGGCGGTCAACGGGTTGTAGAAAGCGCCATTCGAACTGACACCTTCGATGGCCTCCCCCTGGAGCTGCAGGGGCGCCTTCAGTACGCTGAGGGTGCCGCGCAAAACGGCGAGCGAGTCGCGGTGGTGCCCGGTGGTGGCAGCCTCCTCGACGCCCTGGGCCAGCTGGCTCGCCTCGCGGACCAGCTCCGACTGTGTCTCGTGGATGCTGTTTAGATCCGTGAGGCCGAGCGTCGCCAGCCCGGCGAAGACCAGAGCCCCGACGACCATGGCGACCATGGTCAGGCTCAGCCGCCGACGCACCGGTCTTAGCCCCTCATCCCAGCCGGTACCCCATGCCCCAAACGGTGTTGAGCGGCAGGGCGTCGCCGAGTTTCTTCCTCAACTGGCGCACGTGGGCGTCTACTGTCCGGTCGTCGCCGTACCAACCTGTCCCCCAGACACCGTCGAGCAGTTGCTGACGGGACAGCGCCCGTCCCGGTCGCTCGGCCAGGAACTGCAGTAGCTGGAATTCCTTTGACGCCAGGGGGACGACTTCCCCGTCGAGCCGGGCCTCCCTCCGCACAAGGTCAACTTCCACCCGCCCGGCCATGAGCACTTCGCTTCGCTCGGAGCCGCCATCCGAGCGGCGCAGAATGGCCTTGACCCGGGCAACCAGTTCCCGGGGAGAGAACGGCTTTGTCACGTAGTCGTCGGCGCCCAGTTCGAGACCGAGCACCCGGTCGAGCTCGCTGTCCCTGGCCGTCAGCATGAGGACCGGCAGGGAATGCTTCGAACGGATGCGCTGACATAACTCCAGCCCATCGATACCGCCGGGGAGGCCGACGTCGAGAATGGCCATACGAGGCCGCTCCCGCTCGATGGCCGCCAGGCCGGCTTCGCCGGTGCCGGCCTGGATGACTCTGAAACCCTCCCGCCGCAGGTAGATGTCCACCAGGTCGGCGATGTGGGTGTCGTCCTCTACCACCACGATGGTCCCCAGGTCAGCGCCCATATACCCAATATGCCCTATGAGTATGAGAGTTTGGTGATGGTCTGGCGTTGAGAGCCCGCCGGGCTACGCTAATCATGGATGGGCACGTACCTTGACAAGATCCTGATCTCGCACCGCGCCACCAGCCAGGCGGACCGCCGCGACGTGCCTACCTTGATCACGCAGGCAGAGGCTTGTCCTCCAGTTAGAGGCTTCAAACGAGCACTGCGGGCCGGCCCGGGTGTCGCTGTCATTGCCGAGGTCAAGCGACGGAGCCCGTCGAAAGGACCGCTCGCCCCCGACCTGGTACCGGAAGTGCTGGCCAAAGCGTATGCGGAGGCAGGCGCAGCCTGCCTTTCCGTCCTCACCGACGAGGAGTTTTTCGGGGGCTCGGCGGGGGACCTGGCTGAGGCGCGCTCGGCGGTTGACGTACCTGTACTGCGCAAGGACTTCACTGTCTCTCCCGCCGATGTGTGTGACGCCAGGCTGATGGGAGCCGACGCGATCCTGCTCATCGTCGGTGCGCTCTCCGCCAGCGAGCTTTCCGATTTTCTGGCCCTGGCTCGCCAGCTGCAGCTCGATGCTCTGGTCGAGGTGCACGACGAGACTGAAGCCGACATCGCCCTGGGCGCCGGGGCCAACCTGATCGGCGTCAACCAGCGCGACCTCCTGACCTTCGAGGTGGACCAGGACCGGGCCGTCCGTGTCGGGTCACGTCTGCCCGACGACGTCGTGCGGGTGGCCGAGTCGGGCATACGTACGCGCCACGACGTCCGTCGCTTGGAGGAAGCCGGCTTCGATGCCATCCTCGTCGGTGAAGCCCTGGTCATGGCCCGTGACCCGGGGGCGGCCCTGGCAGGGTTGAGGGCCGACGAAGGGCCCTCGTGATGCTGATCAAGAATCTGCGGGACGACGACCGAAGACGATGCCCTCCTGGCCGTAGCCATGGGAGCAAGTGCCGTCGGTTTCATATTTGCTCCTTCCCCTCGTCGTATCTCGCCTCAGCGGGTGGCCGACATCGTAAAGCGCCTCCCGCGCGAGGACATCCTGACGGTGGGGGTGTTCCGGGACGACGCTCCTCGCCGGGTGGTCGAAGTCGTGTACTCGGCCGGCTTGCAGGCCGCTCAGCTGCACGGGCGGGAAACCCCGGAGGAGACGCAATGGGTGCGCCAGAGAGTTCCCCTGGTCATAAAGGCGTTCCCGGCGGGCGATCCCCGGGTGGCGCGGGCCGAGGACTACGGTGCCGACGCCATCCTGCTCGACGCGCCCAACCCGGGTTCCGGGCAGGTCTTCGACTGGGCCCTCTACGGGCGACCTGCCGGGCGGTCAACGGCTGGTGATCGCCGGTGGGCTGAACGCGTCCAATGTCGGCGCCGCAGTAGCCAGGGCCAAGCCATGGGGTGTGGACGTCACGTCGGGTGTTGAGTCGTCCCCGGGGTCGAAAGACGCCATGAAGGTAAAGGCGTTCGTCGAGGCGGCCAAACGAGCGGAGGCGGAGCTGGTCGAGGCCACGGCTACGCTTTCACAAGGCGCTTTCGAGGGCCCCTACGACTGGGCTGAGGACGAACACTATTGACAGCCGGCACGCTCATGGGAGAGCCCGACTCGACCGGGCGGTTTGGCAGTTTCGGTGGCCGCTTTGTACCTGAGGCCCTGGTGCCGGCCTGCCAGGACCTCGAACGAGACTTTCGGGCGGCCTGGTCGGACCCGGGTTTCAAGCGTCGGTACGAAGCCGTCCTGCACGATTATGCCGGCCGTCCGAGCGCGCTGACCGAGTGCCAGAACCTCTCCGAGCAGCTAGGCGTGCGCGTGCTGCTGAAACGCGAGGACTTGAACCACACCGGTAGCCACAAGATAAACAACGTCGTGGGCCAGGGCCTCCTCACCCTCGAAATGGGAAAGCAGCGGCTCATAGCCGAGACGGGGGCGGGGCAGCACGGCGTGGCCACGGCCACGGCCGCCGCCCTTTTCGGGCTGGAGTGCGTGGTCTACATGGGCGAAGTCGATATGGTCCGCCAGGAGCTCAACGTTTTCAGGATGCGCCTGCTCGGAGCCGAGGTCCGACCTGTCCGCTCGGGCAGCCGGACCCTGAAAGATGCGGTCAACGAGGCACTTCGCGACTGGGTCGCAAGCGTCGAGTCGACGCATTATTGCGTCGGTTCGGTAATGGGGCCACACCCGTTCCCCTGGATGGTGCGTGAGTTCCAGGCTGTCATAGGTACCGAAGCACGCCAGCAGTGCATCGGTCTCCTGGGCACAGTCCCGGATTTCGTCGTCGCCTGCGTCGGAGGCGGGAGCAACACGGCCGGGACGTTCTCCGGCTTTGTCGGTACCAGCGCCCAGCTGGTCGGTGTGGAAGCAGCAGGTGGCGCGGCTATGGGGCCGACCGGTGTGCCCGGCGTGCTGCACGGGATGAGGTCCTACCTGCTGCAGGACGAGTTCGGCCAGATCGTCGAGGCGGAATCCATCTCGGCCGGGCTCGACTACCCCGGCATCGGCCCCGAGCACGCCCATCTGGCCGAAGTGGGCCGTGCCCGTTATGGGTCGGCTACCGACGCTGAAGTGCTCGATGCGCTCCAGTTGCTCGCCCGTACCGAAGGCATAATCCCGGCCCTGGAACCTGCGCACGCGCTGGCTTGGCTCGTCAGGGCGGCGAAAACCGGCGAGGTCCCTCCCGGGTCGATGGTGCTCCTAACGATGTCCGGGCGAGGCGACAAGGACGCTGAGCACGTCATGAACCTGCTCAAGTCCGGCTCGTGACGGCCTTACCTGTAGAGCTCACCCTGCGCGCCGGACGCGACGGTGGGCGCAAATTGCTCGTCACGTACGTGACGGGGGGCTCGCGCGCGACGATTGGGTTACCGTACTCATAGCCATGGCGGAAGCGGGCTCCGACGCGGTGGAGGTCGGGCTCCCCTTCTCGGACCCGATGATGGACGGTCCTACTATCCAGGAGGCGTCGGACCGCGCCCTGAAGCGCGGCGCAACGCCGGGGTCGATCATGGCCGAGCTGCGTGCTGTCGACGTGCCCGTGCCGTTGGCTGCCATGACTTATTGCAACCTGGTGTTGCGGGCTGGCACTCAACGGTTCGCCAACGAGCTGGCCGGTGCCGGCATAGGAGGGGCCATTGTCCCGGACCTACCGCTGGAAGAGTCAGTGGCCTGGGAGGCGGACGCCACTGCTGCGGGTGTGGAGACGATCCTTCTGGCCGCGCCCGTCACGCCCGACGATCGCTTGGCCGTGATTTGCGAGCGCTCTGACGGTTTTGTCTACGGCGTCAATTTGATGGGCGTCACGGGCGAGCGCAAGGACCTCGCGTCGACCTCATCGGTGCTCGCCAAGCGCCTCAAGGCCGTGACCGATAAGCCAGTCTTGATGGGCTTGGGTATTTCCCGGCCCGACCAGGCAGTGGCGGCGGCCGAGTACGCGGACGGCGTTGTGGTCGGCTCGGCATTGGTCCGGGCCATGCTCGACGGTGCTTCGCCTGATGAAGTCGGCGAACTCGTCCGCGCCGATGAGGGTGGCGCTGGACCGGGCCTGAAGCTGAGGCGCCCCGGGTTAGGAGCGCAACGAAACCCGGGAGCGTCGCCGGTCCCCGTGGCGCCGGGCAACGGGGCCTGGATCGGGGCTTGCCGCTAGACCCGGTCCCGCGGGCGGTTCGGGTCAACCGGCGCCGGAGCGTCCGTCGCCAAGGGCGCGCCAACTTCCCAAGCAGGCTGAATGCGCGGGGAAGGAACTGGGGAACCACCTGGGGAAGGCCAAGGGCAGCTTCGCCGTCATGAGCTCTGACGGACCCTCTTCTCGTACAGCAACGGCAACGAGCACGCGGAATGTCTTCGAGAGCCTCGACCATGAGTGGCGCAGCACGGTCCGAAGTGACCTCATGCGGGCCCGCTCGCCGATCTGGGCCGCCGCCGAACCAGCGCTCACACCGTGTTCGGATGCCTGCGAGATGGTGTCCCTGGTCACCTGGGACGGCCACCAGGCGTCCACAACTGGCGCCCCGGTGCTATCTGCGCTTCTTCGTCTGGCCGTCGACCCGCTCGCGGCCGAGGACGCTGTTGCAAGCATTGCTGCCCCGGATCAAGGTCGAAAATGTGCTCACGGCCCGGTACGGGCACGGGATCGCCGAAAGATGGCAGTCGCCAGCCGACACGGTGGGCGATCTCGTGGCGGAGTGTTTTTCGGCTCTGAAGCGCCATGCCGGCGAAGACAAGCACGACGTGGCTCGTCTCGTCCTCCAGGAAGCCACGAGGAGGATGCGCACCGCCCGCCAAGCTCAGCGCCGTTACCAGGAGCGGACAGTGCTGCTGGCGCCTGGCCACGCCCACGTTGCGCCGGACCACCTCTCCACTGCCCGTTCTGCGCCCGAGCGGCTGGCGACCGTGCTGATGGAGGCAGTACGCGATAGCCGGCTCACGAGGGCCGATGCTCGCCTCGTGTACGGCACCCGTGTCAAAGGGCTCCCCGCAAGCGAGGTCGGCCGGCGCGCCGGGATGCCGGCGAAGGCTGTCTACTACGTGCTGGCGAGAGCCGAGCGAGCACTCGTCTCGAGGGCGGCGTGAGCCGGCGGGCGTTCGAGCCCGGCCCCCGAACAGGTCACTCGCCCACGCACGCCGGAGGCGGCCGCGTGCGGTGGGCCTTGTGCGTGGCGGGCGTCGGCGTGGGCCTGTGCTCGGTCCTGGCCGGGGCAATATCGGCCGCAGTCTTCGGGCGGGGCTGGTCTTGGCCACCGGCGGCCGATCTTTCCGGCGTAGTGATCGGCGTGTTGCGCACCCGCTCGCTCCGGCCAAGGGCTGGCCAGGCCGGCTGTCGGCCCGTTTGCCACCGGCGGCCCAGTACTGGGCAGTGTTCTGTGCCCTCGTTGCCTTCGCCGGGGCAGCGGCGATCAGGTTTCGTACGTGGCACCGTCGATGGCGTGTCTTCGCGATCGCCACGGCCGTCGTCGCCGGCCCGCTGGCTCGTTGGGCTCGCCCGCGAGTGGCGGCCAAGCGTCGGCAGGGCCGCCTGGCCACCGCCTCGGCCCGGCGCATCATGACCGCCCGCAAGGGTAGCTCCGCCCTCACCGACCGCAGGGACCAGCGGGGCTTTGCCAGCTCGCGCCAGCTCCGCCAGGAGACGTCCGTCGCCGCCGCCCGGCGGCGCTCACCCTACACCCGCCCATCGCTCGCCGCCGCCAAGAGCCGGTTGGCGCCGCACGAGGTGGGTTACCCCCTGGGCCGGGGCCATCCTCGTGGCGCCTCGCTGTGGCCGAGCTGGGAGGCGTCCCTGCGCCTGGTGGCCCCGGGTAGGGCAAGACGTTCAGGGTGCTGGTGCCCATATTGCGGCAGCACCCGGGGCCGGTGCTGGCTACCTCCACCAAGCCGGATATCTACGAGCTGAGCGCCCTCGCTCGCCGGCGACGCGGCCCGGTGTACGCTCTCGACCCCGACAACCTGGTCCCGGCGGCTGCCGCGCGCCCGCTGGTCACCCGTCGCCGGGTGCGACCGGAGCGAAACGGCGGAGCGCCGGGCGTCGGCTCTGGTGGCAGCTGCCGGCGACGACTCTGACGGGCATAACGGCGCCTTCTTTCGTGACTCGGCGCGTGACCTGCTGAAGGCCTACCTGCACGCGGCCGCTCTGGCGGGCCTTGACATCCGGGCCGTGCTCGAGTGGTCTCGCCGGCCTGATGACCCGACGCCCGCCGAGCTCCTCCTGGCTTCGCCCTGGTCGGCCCCGGGCTGGGGCGACCTCGTTGGTCTCCACACGGGCGGAGCACCCGAAACGGCGTCCGGAGTGCTCCGGTACGTCGGCTCGGGCGCTCGCCTGTTTCAGCCATGAGACCGTCGTCGAAAGCTGTTGTCCCTCTCCGGGGGAGGAGCTCGATATAGAAAGCCTCCTCCTCGACAACGGAACGCTCTACCTCCTGGGCAAGGCTTCTCGTCTCGGGGCGATCGCGCCGCTGATCACGGCCCTGGCCGACGAGGTGTTCGAGTGCGCCGAGACGGTGGCGGTGCGCATGGCCAGCCGGCGCCTCGACCCGCCCTTGCTCGGCCTGCTGGACGAAGTACCGAGCATCGCGCCCGTCCCGGCGCTACCCGAGCTGCTTGCTGATGGGCGGGGGCGAGGCATCGTGATCGTCTACGCCATGCAGTCGTTTTCTCAGGCAATTACGCGGTCGGGGCGCCCAAAAAGCAGAGACGATGAGCAACGCCACCACTATTACCGCCGTGCTCGGGGGGATCACGTCACCAAATGACCTGGCGGACCTGGAAAGGATCTGTGGCCAACGCCGCGCCCGTCGCGAGTCCAATCATCGAGGGATGAGCGGCAACAAAGGCCGAGAACAGTCGCGGACCATCAGTTGGGAGAGCGAAAGTGTATTGCGGGCCGACCAAATCCGTACGTTGCCGGCCGGGATAGCGCTTGTGCTCTGGTCCCGGTTGCCGCCCTTACTGGCACACTTCCCCTTGCTCTCGGACCAGCCTGGCTGGCCCGAGATCCAATCAGAGGAAAAGATCACGCGTGAGGATAACGATCATGCTCGGCTCGCATCGTAGCCCTCAATTCGTGCGATCTGCCGGCGGCGGCGAATTCGCACATGGCCCTATCGCTCCCTGGAGCAACCCGAGACTCATAGAAAGCCAACCGAAATGACGAATTGCCCACCTCCGTACCGTCCGTTCCGCGGCGCTGACCCGCCCCATTTCGTGGACCGGGCCGACGAACGAGACCTGGTACCAAGTGCCATTGTCGCCAGCAGTACGGCCGCTTATCTGGCCGGTCCCGCTGATCCCCGCTTCCATCGCCTCGTCGTTTCAGAACAGGCGCTGGGCAAGACGGCCATGCTCCGGGCCATTGCCCGGGAGGCGGCTGACCGGCTTGGTTGGCCGGTGGCCATCCACTGCTGCCGGCCCAAGGAACGCGCCCTCGGAGCCGTCGCCGGCGAGACGTTGGCCGGGATCCAGGGGCGGTGGCCAACGGAGGTTGGAAAGCTGCCGGTCGACGCTCGGGCATTTGCCCCTGAACGGCTACCGATATGGCTTCCGGGCGTGCCCGACAGCTCTTCTGTGCCGGCGGAGGCCACGGCCCCCCGGGTGGACGGCAAAGAGCACTGGGCGCGGCTCGAGCATTTCTTCAAGTCGGCGGGCTTGCTGGCCCGGGCGCTTTCACGCGGCATCCTCGTGGTATTTGACGATGCGGACCGCCTTGGTGGTGGCGAGGTGGAGTCCATCGGCCACCTGGCCCGGAGCCTTTCCCGCGACGAGTTACCCGTGGCGCTCCTTTTGAGCGGCGGCCCGCAGCTCGAGGAGCGGTTCGCCCGGGTGGCCAACTTCTCGGGTTGTATTTGGCCCACTCGTCTCGGCTGGTTCGACGACAGTGAAGCTCGCGAGGCGCTTGTGGTGCCGGCCGCAGACCGGGGGGTGGAGTTCCGCGAGGAGGCACTGGAGCTCCTGTGCTCGTCCGCTGACGGTTCCCCGCTGGAGCTTCAGCGCCTCGGCTTCGCCGCCTGGTCAGCCGCTGGCGGTGCGGAGGTGATCGGCGTCGATGACGTCCATGCTGCACTTGCGTTGCTCTCCGCCGATACCGCGGCGAGGGCGTCATGAGCAAGGCGCGGGATTGGCTGGAGGCAACCAGGCGGGGCCCGCTGGAGGCGCCAACACCAGGCCCGGCAGTAGCGTGTCGTCAATGGCAACGGAGCGGGGGTTCGACGTTGTCTCATTCCGGCCATGAACAACCTGTACGTCGCACGGATCGACACGGCCACCGAGAAGCTGCTGAGCACGGTCTCACGACTCGATGACATGACGGCGATCGAGCCGAGCCTGCTGCCTGACTGGGACCGCTCCATGGTAGTGACGCATTTGGCCGCGAATGCCGAAGGCGTGCGACGCGCCGTCGAAGCGGCCAGGAAGGGCGTGACGGCCGAGGTTTACCCGGGCGGTAAGACGGCGCGCGACGCCGAGATCGAAGAGGGGAGGGCCTCGCCGGCGCGAGAGCTGTTCGTTCGGCTGGACGTCGCCTGCCGGGACCTGCGGGCGGCGCTCGGCGACGCCACGGACGAGATTTGGGACGCGCCGGCCATCGGGCCCAGAGGCGAGGTACACATCGGGCCCGGGCTGGTCGTCTCGCGCCTTAGAGAAGTCGAAGTCCACCACGTCGACCTGGATTTCGGGTATCGCCCCGAGGACTGGCCCTTCGAGTGGGTCCTCGAGGAAATGGACCGCGCCATGCTGGAGCTGCCCAAGCGGCTTCCTCCGGGCACAGCTGTGGTCCTGACGGCGACGGACGCGGACCAGCACTGGGTCGCCGGCAGCGGCGACGCGATGGAGATTACGGGTACCACCGCCGAGCTGTTCGCCTGGGTGATCGGCCGCTCCAGCCACGTCAGTGGCGTCGAGTGCCCCATCCTCAGTCCATGGCGCTGAGGCTGTCCCATAGGCCGCTGGCGCCGTGTGCACCCGTGCCCGCGACCGCAACAGCCCGGGCGGCACGTTCCGGGGTGGCCGACTTCCCCTTGTCTTTGCCAGGGCTCTTTTCTGAGGCCTTTGACCTCTTTTTGCGCGGCGGCCGGGACGACGTCTTATCCGGGCACACGGCAGCGAGGAACGTACCGACGGTCGTCGCCAGGCGCTCGGGAGCCAAAGAATAGATCACCCGGTTGGCTTGACGGCGTTCCGTGACAACCCCGGCTGATTTCAACACCGTCAGGTGACGGGAAATAGAAGGGCCGGAGATCGGAAAACGAGAAGCTATGTCTCCGGCCGACAGATCTCCTTTGCGCAGGTCACGGAGGATACGGCGACGCGTGGTGTCGGCCAGCGCTTTGAAAACGGCGGCAGTTTCAGGGTCATCTTTATCTTGAGCCACGTAGCCAGTTAGCCATGTAGCTAATTAGCGTGTCAAGTACCCGAGGGCGGCGGCATTGGCGATCAGGCAACAAAATCAATACAGGCCGGGTTTGCAACCAGCAAACTTGGCCTGTGGCGGCTCTTAAAGGCCGAGGGTGGCGCTACACGCGGGCCGACGGGCCCCATCCCAATTGGGCCTGCAGGCGCTCCGCCGCCTGGTCCTGGACCCAGTAGGGAGCGTCGTTGGGGAGCCCGGGTAACCCCAGGCCGGCCCAGGTGGCGGCGGCGAACTGGTAGGCGCCGTAGAACCCGTTGCCGGTATCTTCCTGGTAGTTGTCGCCCGACTCGCACTCGCGCAACTCGAGCCAGACCCCTCCTGCGGGCGGGGGCTCCCCCGCGCTGGAAGCACTCGTGGCGGGGACAGGGCTGGTAGTCGTCGTGGCCGGGGGAGGGCTCGTAGTCGTCGTCGTGGCCGGAGGCGGCGCGGTCGTTGTGGTAACCACCTCTGTTGTTGTCGTTGCCGGCGCCACCGAGGTGGTCGTCGCCGCACTGAGGGCGGCAATTGTCCTGGTCGACGGGATCGTCGAAGTGGTGGCCGAGGCTGTGCTCGCCCCCTGTCCGAGCGTCTCGACGGCGCTGAGCCCGGTGCCGCTGTCAGCGGAAGTCCCGATCTCCTGGGCGACGGCGGTCACTACCCCGTTGCCGACGGGAGGACCGGCGTTGGCGTGTTGAGCGGCCGCCAGCGCAGCCACCTGCGACCGGGCTTGTGAAAGCAGTTCCTGGAGGGAGGCGGCCTCGTCCAGGGCCAGCGCCCGCTGGTTCGAGGCGACTTTCTCGGCCGACACAGCCTCATGGAACGCCGTCCGGCGCGCCGCGATGGCGGTAGAGAGGTCGGCCTGGTCCAGGCGGAACTGGTCGAGGGTGTCCGTCATATCACCAACGGCCAGGGTGAGGTACGTCTTCTGGTCGGCCAGTTCGATCAAGTTCCCCGCCAGCTGACCGATAGAGCCGTCCGCCGGCACCTCGTCAACGTAGGAAAGCAGAGCCTCCTGCCTGAGGTCGGTCTCGGTCCGGTCCGACCGCCGGACCAGGGACTGGACCGTCCTCTGCGAGCTGGTCACCTGTTCGCCCAGGAAGACCGCCTGCGCCTTGTCCCGTTTGTAGCGCGAGCTCAGTTCCTGCACCACCGAAGCCTGGCTCAACGCCTGGTCAGACAGCTCGGTCGCTCTCGCCTGAGCTGTTTGCAGGGGGTCGGCCGTGGCCGGCGCGCCGAACGCGTCAAAGCTCGCCAAAACTGCCGCTAGGCCAGCCAGGGCCATCGTAAGGCGCCAGACCACCCGCAGCGCCCCAACTGCCCCGATGGGCTTGTGGCACGCCACGACCCACGAGACGCTAGCGGGTTTGCCGCGCCGTGGCTAATCCGGGCCAGTCATGGCGCCTTACGGCCCGGGCCAGACCAGAGAAGGGCCGTTGTAGATAGCGTCCACGTAGGTCGGGTTGATGACGCTCGCCAGGTCGACGGGGTGCTGGATGAGGTGATCGGCCAGGAGGAGCTTGTACTCCGGCTCCCATTGTGCCTGGTCTTCGTAGCCGACGCCGTGCCCCGCCAGCAGCGTGCTGTCAACCTCACCGGACTCGATCTGCCATCGCTGGACGTTTTGCTGGACGAGGTAGCCGGTCTGGTACTTCGCCGCGTCTTTGACGCACGCCGTGGCGTGCGCGAGGCAGTAGTGGTACGCCTCGAAGGTGGCCCGCAGGAAATCCTCCACCGCCGAGGGGTGGGCCTTCGCCCAGGCCCGGTTCACATCGAAGACGTTGAAGGCGCCGCGCAACCCGAAGCTGTCCGGGTCCCATTCATGGATCTTGTAGCCGTCGTCCTTGAGCTCGATCGGCTCGTTGGACTTGTAGGCAGTAAGGGCCTGGACCTGGCCCCTCGGGAGGATGGTGGGGTCGTACCCCACCGAAACCTCCTTGAGCGAGTGGATGTCGACGCCGGCCTTCTCGAGCATGGCGGTGATGATCGGTGGCATAGCGCCCTTGTACCCGATGGTCTTGCCGTCGAGCTGACGCAGGTTGGTCACCGAGGGCATGGTCAGAAGGGTCGATGCAGTGGTGTTGCCATAGGTGGCCACCGCGTCGACGTCAATGCCAGCGGCTGTCGCCTGGATGGCGTCCGATGGCGAGCCCAGCTCGGTGAACGTAGCGCGGCCGGCCGCGACCAGCTGACCGGAGGACGTCGGGTCGCCGTTACCGGGCTTCAGGTCGACCTTCAGGCACATGGCGCTGTAGTAGCCCAAGGATTCGGCCGCCACCGGGTCCAGGATCCCGACCGAAGCCTGCCAGCCAAAACCGGTGAGGTACGTGATCGTGCCGGCGGCCTGGTTGGTCGCGCAGCGGGACGAACTGACCAGCGGCCGGACCGGCGTGGCGGCCATAGCCTCGCCCGTGGCGCCGGGAAGGCCGGCCGCGAGGCTTGCGGTGATAACGGCACCGGCGAAGATGCCGGCTCCCATTTTGCGGACGTGCTTGTTTTTGCCCATGCGACTGTGGCTCATACGACGGCGAAAGGCTACTCGGCCGGGCGAGGGGGGACCAGGCGGAGCCGTCCCGGGCCGGTTGGAGGGCTCGTTACCGGGGCCAGCTACCGGGCCGCTACCTGAAACCTCGCCAGCGCAGGACCCTGTCTTCGGCCACCACGACGATGGCGATCAGGACGAGGCCAAAGGCAGCCAGCGTAACGATACCGGCCCACGCGATGTCGAGCTGAGAGTTCGTGGAGGCGGTATTTATAAGCCAGCCGAGGCCGCTACCTACCCCGGGGGACACCATTTCGGAGATGGCGGCGCCAATCACCGCGAGCGGCACGACGACTCTGGCTGCCGCGAAAAGGTAGGGAAGGCTGGACGGGAGCTGTAGGCGCCACAGCGTCTCCCATCTCGAGGCGTGGAGGGTCTGGAGCACTTCGAGGGCCTGCGGGTCGGCTGAACGCAGCCCGGCCAGGCTGTAAATGAGAGCGGGAAAAAAGGTAATGAGGGCCGTGAGCACGAATCCGGGGGCCGGCCGAACGAGAACGCGACTACGAGGGCCGGTGCTATCGCTATCAGAGGGGTGACGTTCAGCACGACGGCCAGGGGCAGGACGGCCCGCGTGATAAGGCGAGACTGCGTCATGATCAGGGCCAGGGCCAGCGCGACGGCGTAGCTGATCGTCACGCCCGGGAGGGCCTCGGCCAGTGTGTCGCCCACGTTGGCCAGGTAAGTGACCGGGTTGCCGACAAGCTGGTGGGCGACCGAACTGATCGTGGGTAACAAGAAGCGGTCGTGGACGGCCAAGGCCTCCCAGATCAGAAGGAGGACGGCAAACGCCACGAGCGGGGGTAGCCAGACGGCGGGCCGCAACGCTTCAGGTGCTCGTCGCAATGAAGGCTTTCTTCAGCCGGGAGCGCAGTTCAGCCACCAGCTCGTGGAACTGGGGCGTGTCTTCGATGCCTTCGGGCCGAGGTCGCGGTAAGGCGATCTCGAGAGCCGGCGTCAGTTTTCCCTCTCCGATTACGGCGACCTGATCGGAAAGGACGACCGCCTCGTTGACCGAGTGGGTCACGAAGACGACGGTCGGGCGCTCGGACTGCCACAGCTCCAGGAGAAGGTGGGCCACCTGTTCACGCGTCATCTCGTCGAGCGCGCCGAACGGTTCGTCCATGAGCAGCAGCGCCGGTGCGAACGCGAAGGCCCGCGCCACGGCCACTCGTTGGCGCATGCCTCCGGACAGGTGCGCCGGCAGCATGTCCCTGGCCTGGCGCAGGCCCAGACGGGCCAGGATCTCCTCGGGGTCGCGGGCTTCGCAACGGGTGTTCCGGTTGACCTCCAGCGGGAGCCGGACGTTTTCGAGCACTGTGCGCCAGGGCAGCAAGGCCGGCGACTGAGGCACCCAGCCGAGGTGCTTGGCACGGCTGGCTTCAAGGGGGGCCTCCCCGAAGACCGAAACACGGCCTGAGTCTGGCTTCACCAACCCGGCCAGGACACGCAAGAGTGTCGACTTGCCGGCCCCGCTCGGCCCAATGACGGTAAAGAAGCTCCCCCGGTCGATGTCCAGGTCCACGTCGTCGAGCGCCGGCCACGCCAGGGCAGGGAACCTCTTGGTCACCCCGCGGAGGACGATCCGGTCGCCCTCGTCCGGCGTGTGGACGGGCGAGCCGGACTGGTCAGCCGGGAAAGCGAGGTCGGCCGGCGCGTAAGCCCTGACCTGAACCGGTTCGACAACAACGACATGGCAAATCCCCAGGCTACGGGCCTAATGGGAGCAAGCTCAAAAAGTGGGGAGCACTACACGGTCAATCGGGGGCTACGGGTCTAGCGGTCAGTGAAGCTGGCGGTAGACGCCGTCGGCACCCGATGCGAGCGCCACGACGACGAGCAGCAACATGACGATGGCGAAGGTGAAGTCCGCCTTTCTCGTTACGAGGGCGTAGATGCCGAGGATTCTGCGCCACCACCAGGCACACGCCCGCCAAGTAGAAAGGTGTCACCTCGTGGCTCCCATAAGCAGCCGGCACGAGCTCGTGCAATTATACGGACCGCCCAGCACTGCGCCCATGGGCGAAGGATAGTGGCACCGACCAGGTCGCGAGCGGCATAGGGCCGGTAAGCCCTAACCAAACAAGCGTTCGTGCCCGGTAACATGGGGTTTGTGGCGGCGCTCCAGCTCGGGTTCTTCGCCAGCGGCGACGTGAGCATCAATGAAGCTGCCGCGCCAGACCGGGCGGACCTCGACAGCGGCGCCTGGGTCGAGGTGCGACGGGGGTGGTTACTCGGCGCGGACACGTTGTGCGAGGAGCTGATAACTGGCGTCCCCTGGGCTCAGAACCGACGGCGGATGTACGACCGGGTGGTCGACGACCCCCGGCTCAGTTGGCGCCAGGGCACTGACGTCGACCTATCTCATGACGGCGACCTACCTCATGGTGCCCTCGAGACGGCTGGTCACGAGCTGGGCCGGCTGTACCAGGTGCCGCTCGCAGGTCCCTCCCTCAACTACTACCGCGACGGCCGCGACAGCGTGGCCTTCCATGCCGACCGTGAGTTGCGCCACCTGAGCAACACGCTGGTCGTCATAGTGACGCTCGGGGCAACGAGGCCCTTCCTGCTCAGACCGCTTGGGGGCGGGAAGTCGATCGACTTTCGGCCGGCGTCTGGAGACCTCCTGGTGATGGGCGGCGCTTGCCAGGCTCTGTACGAGCACTGCGTACCAAAGATCGCCTCCGCGGGACCGCGTATAAGCGCTTCATGGCGTTGGGCCAGCCAACCCGACCCGCCCGGTCCGGGGCGGGGCCGCCGCTGACTGACGAGGGCCGCGCTTGCCGACCGGATCACGGTTTTGGCTGGTCCCTACTTCGGTAGCCTCGGGGTCGAGGTCGGCCGGGCGCCAGTGATGTACGCCAGCCGGCCTGAGCAGTTGCGGCCGAACGTGCGGCCCCTGACCCGAAAGAGGGGCGTTCCCTGGTGGACAGGCTTGACGAGGTATCCCGTGTAGCAGGCGGGAACGGCCAGCCGGTCGAAGTCGGCCCGATCGGCGCCACCCAGGTTGACGATCTCTTCCTGATATTCGCCGACGTTGTGGCACGCGGAGAGGGTTTTCCTCAACAGCCACCACTTACCCGCCCGGCCTTTGAGGACGTATGGGTCAAACCGGTGACGTTGGTAGTGGGGGCAAAGAGAGACGGCGCTCTCGTCGGTGCCTACTACCTCAAGCCCAACCAGCCCGGGGTCGGTGCCCACATCGCCAACGCGGGTTACGTCGTAGCTCGTCAGCATCGCGGAGGTGGGATCGGCCGGTTGCTCGTCGAAGACTCGATATTGCGGGCGCCGCTGGCGGGTTTTGACGCCGTCCAGTTCAATTTCGTGTTCGAGGACAATCCCGCCCGAGCGCTTTACGAACAGCTCGGCTGGAAGCTCATCGGCCGGGTGCCTTCGGGCGCCGGGCGAGGCCGAGACGCCCTGGTCTACTGGCGGGCTGTCCCGTGATGGCGGAGGGCGCGGCCCGGTGCGATGCCTTCAGGTGGAGCCGGAGCCTGGCTACGGGGCCCTCTAGCTAATGTTCTTGCCGTTTGGGCTGCCGTTCACGCTGGCGCTCCCGTCGAGGGGCAGCACTATTTCGACCGTGGTGCCCCCGGTGGGCGGCGACGTGAGGCTGATGGTGCCTCCATGCGAGGTGACCACACCCTTCACAATGGCGAGGCCGAGACCGGAGCCTGGCATCGACCTGGCGGTCGGGGCGCGATAGAAGCGTTCGAAAACATGGGGCAGGTCTTCGGGAGCAATGCCGGGCCCTTGGTCAGTGACTGTCAGGTGCCAAGCGCCGATGGCTTCGAGCTTGACCGACACGGTCCCACCAGGAGGGCTCCACTTGGCCGCGTTGTCGAGGACGTTCATGACGGCCCGTTCGAGCATCGCGGGTTGCGCCCGCACCTGCCCCGGCTCAAGTGATACGGCGAAGTGCACCGAGGTGGCCCGGCGATGGGCGCGCTCGACGGCACGCTCGACGAGCTCGTCGAAATTGACCGCCTCGGGGTCGGCCGGCGGCTTTTCGTCGTCCCGGGCCAGGTCGACCAGGTCGCCGACCAGTGTGGTCAGCTCCTGGAGCTGGGCGTCCACATCGGCGAGCAGAGCGTCGCGGTCGGCGCCGACCAGTTCCTTGGTCCGCATCAGGACCTCGATGTTGGTCCGCAGGCTGGTGAGCGGCGTCCGCAGCTCGTGCCCGGCATCGGAGACAAGCTGAGCCTGCTTGTTTTTGGAGGAGGCGAGAGCCGCCAGCATGCCGTTGAAGCTGCGGGCCAAGCGGGCCAGCTCGTCATTGCCTTCGTCGTCAATGGTGGCTGAGAGGTCCTGTGTAGCTGTCACGTGCTCGGCCGCCAGGGTCAGGTCTTCGACCGGCCGGATGCTGGCGCGGCCGACAGCCCAACCGAGCCCGGTGGCCAGCGCCACGCCTCCCAGCGCTACCGCGATGAGCAGGAACCGCAAGAAAGCAAGCGTGTTGTCGACATTCGTGAGGGGGTACCCGATCTGGACCGCCAGGCCACCATGGAAGACACCCACGGTCTCGACCCGGTAGAGGGCCCCATCAACGCCTTTCATGGTCTGAATGGACGTCGGCGCGTTGGGGCCTTCGGCGAAGACGCTCTTGGCGCCGGTAGTGACGGCGAAGAAGTTCTCTTGCGTCATGACGCCTTCCTCGCCCTCTACCGACCAGACCTGCGTGCCGTTATTCGTGTCGATGATGATCTGGATCTGGTCGTCGGTTTGGAGCTGCATGTTGATAAACGGGCGCAGGTCGACCTCGGGCGCCGGCACTCCGGGCCCTGGAAGACGCGCACGTTGTTGGGTACTTCCGTGACGGCGGTCTGGAGGTTGACCGTCACCTGCTGTTCCAGCTGGTGACTGACAGCCAAATAAGACACCAGTGAAGCGAGAGCAACGGAAATGCCTACGGCCATGCCGACGAGCACGCTGATACGGCTGCGGAAGCTCACCCGGCGCAGCCAGGGGAGCGGTGGCCTGTCCCGTGGTTTTTCCTGGTCGGCGCCATTAGTTGACGCACCGGCTGGGTGTTCGCCTGTCTCGCCTGGCCAGGCGCCGCCTGTCGTCAGCTCGTCCGGTACGAGCTCGTCCCGCATGAGCTCGTCTTGCGTGAGCTCGCCGGTTGCGGTGCCGCCTGGCGCCGGGCCGCTCTCTACGGGCCCGTTTTCTGTGAGCTCAGCAGCCTCGTAGGCTTCGTCACGGTCGACCTCTTCGGCGTTGCCCGTGCGCCCCGACGAGCTGATGGGGGCCAACGATGACGGGATCGCGTACGGAGCGGGTTGCTCCCCGGGGCTGCGCCCGTGTCTCTGCCAGCGGTTCTGCGGGGGCCAGTTCAGTTCCATGGCCTCGAGCGAGCCGCTCGCTTCACCCCCTCATCTCCGTCGGCAGGCGCATTACGTAGCCGACGCCCCGCACCGTATGGATAAGCCTCGGCTCGCCGCCGGCTTCTGTCTTGCGCCGCAGGTAGCCGATGTAGACCTCGAGACTGTTCGAGTTGAGGCCGAAGTCGTACCCCCAGACCCTGTCGAAGATCACCTCGCGGGGCAAGACCTGCTTCGGGTTACGAAGGAAAAGCTCGAGGAGCAAGAACTCGGTCCTGGTCAGCTCGATCAACCTGTTGCCCCGGCGGACTTCGCGGGTGCCGGGGTCGAGCGAGAGGTCGCCGAACCGCAGGATCTCGTTGTCAGCGGTCGGAGCGCTCCGGCGCAGGAGCGCACGTAGGCGGGCCAGCAGCTCTTCCAGGGCGAACGGCTTTACGAGGTAGTCGTCTGCGCCTGCGTCGAGCCCATCCACGCGGTCGGTCACACCAGCCTTGGCCGTGAGCATGAGGACCGGTGTGCGGTCGCCCGCCGCCGCGCAAGCGCCGGCACATCTCCAGCCCGTCGAGGCGGGGCATGGCGATGTCGAGCACGATGGCGTCGGCTGGCCGCTCGGCGTGGGCCGCCAGGCCGGCCATCCCGTCTTCGGCCAGCTCGGCCGTGTACCCCTCGAACCTAAGGGCGCGCTCGAGCGCCTGACGGACCGCGGGCTCGTCGTCTACAACCAGTACTCGCATGACTGCCTAGATGCTCTCTTCTTAATTTGGCACCGGGTGCTTTCCTCTAGTTTGGCTCGCGGATCTGAGAAGGTGCTGAAGGGCGCATCGGAACATGGCCTGAACAGCCTAAATCGCCAGCCATCCCGACCAGCGCCCGGCCCCTCCGGCGCGGCTAGCGCTCCCGGTGACGAAGCTAACTTGTCACCAGTGCCCCGTTACCTCGTCGAGCGTAGGCTTATGGAAGTCTCCAAGCGCCTCCGTAAAGCCAGGGAAGAGCTAGCCGTGGCGGACGAGCAGCTGGGTGCCCTTTCTGAAGCCGCGGACGAAGCGAGGCTCCGCTCCCTGGTCTCCGAGACGCCGCTGGCGGCACGCGAAAGCCAGGATGCCCAGCGCAACGCCGAAGCGATGGCGGGCGCCCGTGAGAGCCTGGCTTCCCAGGTGAAGCGCCTCGAGACCGAGCTGGACGAGCTTCTCGACAAGCTGCTACCGGGCAGCGCGGGCTAGAGGGCATGGCCGTCCGTAGGCTGATGCCGCCGGTCGAGCGGCACGCCGCCCGGCATCGTTGCAATCCCCGGCCGCCAGCTATTCTTTCGGCAAGCACGACCTGGCTACGACGGCTCATTGACTGTCCCTTCAATCGGGAACCGGGAACACGTCCGGCGCCAAGAGCGGGCCGCCCGTCGCTAGTGCTGTCCGGCGGACGCCCAGTCAGGACGGAGCCAGTTAGCCAAGGGCCAGTCATTTGAGGGCCAGTCATTTAAGGGCCAGTCACCGAAGGCCGGTCAGCGAAGGGCCGGTTGCGAGAGAGCAGGGTACAACGAGTGGGTGCAAAAGTGGTCATAGCCGAGGACGAGGCCCTGATCCGCCTTGACCTGAAGGAGACCCTGGAGGAAGAGGGCTACGAGGTTGTCGCAGAGACCAGCCGCGGGGACGAGGTGGTCGACCTCGTGCGTGAGCACCGGCCCGACCTGGCCATCCTCGACATCAAGATGCCCGGCGGTGACGGCCTTACGGCGGCTGCGGAGATAACTTCCGAGCGCTTGGCTGCTGTCCTCATCCTGACGGCGTTCAGTCAGCGCGAGCTCATCGACAGGGCACGCGAGGCCGGTGCCCTTGCGTACCTCGTAAAGCCCTTTCAGCGCAATGACCTCGTCCCCGCCATGGAGCTGGCGATCGGGCGGTTCGACGAGATGAAGGCGCTCGAAGAGGAGAACAAGGACCTCGAGGCTCGGCTGGAGACACGCAAGCTGGTGGAACGGGCCAAAGGAGTACTTATGGACGAGCTCGATATGCGGGAGAACCAGGCCTTTCGCTGGATCCAGCGTCGGGCGATGGACGAGCGCAAGACCATGCGCGACGTTGCCCAGCAAATCCTGGACGGCAACCTTCGGCCCTGAGCCGGCCTACTTCAACAGCTGCAGTTTGGAAAAACTCTGGGCCGGCGTGGCTCGCGCCTTGCTTTCGGCGGGACCAACGGCTCGGCTCTTGGCCGGCGCGTTACGAGACTTCATAGGCCCGGCTGCCGCCGGCGTTACGTACAGCTGCCGGGCCAACGAGAGGCCGAGGACAACGGTCCCTTCGCCCACCTCCAGCACCAAGCTCCCATCCGGGCCCTGAGCGGCCACGGTGGCCTCCGACCCGGGTGTGAAGCCGTGCTCGTCGAGGTAAATCAGCGCCTCCAGGTCGAACTCGACCTGCTCTGTCACCCTCGAAAGACGGACGCGCTCGCCGACATGGACATCGGCCAAAACCGTGGCCGGTTCGGCTACCGCCCCGGAACCAGGGATGGGGTTGCCGTGGGGGCAGGTGGGTGGGTTGCCCAGGAGCACCACGAGGCGGGCTTCGACGTCGTCAGATATCACGTGCTCCCAGCGGTCCGCTTCTGCGTGGACCTTGTGCCAGGGAAGGCCGATGATGTCAGTTAGAAGCCGTTCAGCCAGCCGGTGCTTGCGTATAACGCTCGTGGCAAGTTCTCGCCCCGACTGTGTCAGAGAGAGCGAACGGCCTGTGACTTCGATGAAGCCAGCCTCCTTCAGCCGATGGACCATCTCCGACACAGTGGGCGCCGAATGCCCGACGCGTTCGGCCAGGCGGGCCTGGATGACGTGGCTGCCTTCTTCTTCGAGGTTGAAAATCGCCTCCAGGTACTGCTCGTTCGGAGGATGGACACCGGGACGGGCAGCATTGCTCATACAAGCGAGCGTACTTCTGACTTGAAAGACTGCGTCGCTCGCAATCAGCCAGCGGGCCGGGAGGCCCCGAGGTGCCGGGGTGTCATGAGGTGCCGGGGTGTCATGAGGTGCCGGGGTGTCATGAGGTGCCGGAGCGTCATTAGGTGGTGGCAGAATTTAGTGATGGCAATGCCGGCGGCGCGCTCCCGAGGAGGAAGACAGTGGCTCTATTAATGCTGCTGGACGGCAACTCGCTAACCTACCGCGCCTTCTTCGCTCTCCCGACCGACATGGCGACCGCATCGGGCCAGGTCACGAACGCGGTTTATGGCTTCACCTCCATGCTCGTCAACCTGATCAAGGACCATCACCCGGACCAGTTGGTGGTCGCCTTCGACCGGCCCGAGCCAACCTTCCGCCACGACCTGGTCAGCGGTTACAAGGCGACCCGGTCCGCGGCCCCAGACATCTTGCGCCAGCAGATGGGCCTGGTGCGCCAGGTCGTCGACACCATGCACATCCCGGTGGTGGAGGCGCCCGGTTACGAAGCCGACGATGTGCTGGCCACCTTGGCCACCCGGGCGGCCGCCGCCGGTGACGACGTGATCGTGGTTACCGGTGACCGGGACACGTACCAGCTTGTCGAGGACCCGCACATAAAGGTGCTCTACAACCGGCGGGGGGTCTCCGACTACGTCCTGTACGACGAGGCCGGCATTGTCGAAAGGACCGGCGTCACCCCTCCTCAGTACCCTGAGTTCGCCGCCCTGCGGGGCGATCCCTCTGACAACCTCCCGGGCGTCCCTGGCGTGGGAGAAAAGACGGCCGCCCGGCTGATCAACACCTACGGGAACCTGGACAACCTCTACTCACACCTGGACGAGCTCACACCGCGTCTCAGGGAATCGCTGACCGCGGCCGAGGGTGCTGTTCGGACCAACGCCATGGCAACGCCGCTCGTTCGTGACCTGCGCGTCTCGATCGACCCCGGAGATGCCACGCTGGGTGGATGGGAAGTGGCTGAGCTCCGGCGGGTATTCGAGTTCCTCGAGTTCCGGACCCTTTGGGACCGCCTGCTTGATGCCACCGGAGGGGGTAAGGGTGACACCGGCGCTGTCGGGACGTCGGCCGGCAAGCAGCTGGCAATCGAACTCGAACGGCTCGACGCCGAGCAAGCCGTCCATCGCTTCGGTCGGTGGGCGGGCGAAGGTGCTGACCTGGCCATGGCCGCTTCCTGGGAAGGAGCGGAAGGCCGTTCGCGAGTACTCGGCGTGGCCTTCACCGAGGTCGACGGTTCGACCGAGGGGCCAGCCGACGAAGGCGCCGTGAAGGCCCGGTGGCTCGGCGACGACCTCTTTACAGACGGCCGCGTCACCAGTTCGTTGTCGGCCATGCTCGGGCCGTGGGGGGCTCAGGTGTCTGCGCACGACGCCAAAGCCCTCATGAGGGGCCTGGCCCCGCTCGGAGTGGACTTCTACAACCTTCGCCTCGACACCTCGATAGCGGCGTACCTGGTTGACCCCGCTGGCGACCAGTACGTGCTCGAAGATCTGGCGGCGCGCTACGCCGGGATCGCTCTTGCGCCGGCTGGCACAACGGCAACGGGCCAGCTCGACCTGTCCGGTACGGCTGACCCCGCCCTGGCGACGGCGGAAAGAGCGGGTGCGGTGTCGCGATTGGTCGGCCCACTGTCCTCGGCGTTGTCGGCGAGGGGGATGTCGCGGCTCTACGACGAGGTTGAGCGGCCCCTGGTCCGCGTACTGGCCCGCATGGAGCTGGTCGGTGTACGGGTAGACACGGCCGAGCTGGCGCGCCTCGGACGGGTGCTGGCCGAGGAAGCCCGGCTATTGGAACGGCAAGTGCAGGAGCTGGCGGGCGTCCCCTTCCTGGTCAATTCCGTACAGCAGCTGCGCGAGGTCCTCTATGGCAAGCTCGGTTTGACCCCGGGGAAGAAGACCAAGACCGGTTTCTCGACCGACAACCAGACCCTCGAGAAACTGCGCGAAGAGCACCCGATCATCCCGGCCATCCTGCGTTACCGGGAGGTCGAGAAGCTGCGCTCGACCTACACCGACGCCCTTCTGGCTGAGGTCGGGCCGGATGGGCGCATCCACGCCACGTTCAACCAGACCGTCGCTCGCACCGGGCGGCTCTCCTCTGACGCCCCCAACCTTCACAACATCCCCATTAGGACCGAGGAAGGCCGTCAGCTGCGGCGGGTCTTCGTGCCGGCCGAAGGCATGCGCCTGCTCGTGGCTGACTACAACCAGATCGAGTTGCGGGTGATCGCCCATCTGGCCGAGGACCCGGGCTTGATCGAAGCCTTCCGCAGCGGGGCGGACATCCATCGCACCACCGCTGCCCGTGTATTCGGGGTGGATCCGGCGGACGTCACCATCGGCATGCGGTCAAAAGCCAAGATGGTGTCTTACGGCCTGGCTTACGGGATGGAGTCTTACGGTTTGGCCCAACGCCTGAGCATCGAGGTCGAGGAGGCGGCGCAGATCCTGAAGGCGTACTTCGACAGCTTCCCGCGCGTCAGGGCCTATATGGACCAGGTCGTGACCGAGGCTCGAGACCGCGGCTATACCGAGACCCTCTTTGGGCGCCGGCGCCAGATCCCCGAGCTTGCTTCGCAGCGCTACCAGGTGCGCATGGCCGGAGAGCGGCAGGCCATGAATGCTGGTATCCAGGGGCTGGCTGCCGACATCTTTAAAGTGGCACTGGTGCGCCTCGACGCCAGGTTGGGCGAAGAGGAACTCACCAGCAGGCTTATATTGCAGGTCCACGACGAGGTCCTCCTCGAGGTACCTCCAGATGAGGAGGAGTCAGCAACCAAGGTGACGCTGGAAGCCATGCAAGGAGCGGCGCAGCTATCCGTCCCGCTGGAGGTCAACCTGTCGTGGGGTAAGAGCTGGGCAGATGCCAAATCGTGAAGACCAAATCGTGAAGACCACGTCGTGAAGACGCGCCAAATCGAGAAGATCCAGTGGGTACACGAAGGCAGCTCAACCGGGTGGCGCCGAGGAGCCGATAAGTTCCTGTGACAACGAGCCGGTCGGCGGACCTTGACGCGCTCTACCACCGCGCCGATACGGCCGCGTCCCAGTCAGAGCGCGCCGAGTGCCTGGCCGATATCGAGGTCGCCCTTTCTGCCGTCGATGAGCCTGCTCAGCGGGCTCGCCTCTTGATGTGCCGGACCAGAGTGCGCTCGGGCCAGTGGCGCACGAAGGAGGTCCTGCAAGACGCCCTGACGGCAATGTCCCTGTTCGACGAGGCGGGCGATGCCAACGGGGCTCTGGAAGCGGCCAGTCTCGGCGCCGCCTTCGCCTCCCGCCTGGGCGAGATGTCCCTCGCCGCCGACCTGGCCACCAGCTGCATCATGGCGGTCGGGGCCTGCTCCGAAGACCGGGTGCTGGCGGAGGTGGCCAACCGGCTCGGCATCTTCTGTTACTCGTTCCTGGACTACGACCGCGCCGCCCAGCAGTTCGAGGTGTCCCTGGCGGCGGCGGAGCGCTGCGGGGACGTATGGATGACGAACCGCCAGCTCCACAACATCGCCCAGGCGTTGTTGCTGGCGGTCCGCCAGGACCGGGCTTCCGGGGCGGGTGACGCCCGGTACGACCGCTTCGGCTCGGACCGTTTGCAAGCAGCCAGGCGCACCGTGGAACGCCTTCGGGACGAGGCCCCCGAGGAGGTCAAGGCCCAGCTCGGCGTGCAGCGCCTCCAGGCCGAGTTGCTGGTCGAGCTGGGCCGGCCAGAGGAGGCCCTCGACGTCCTCCGCAATACTGCCGGGGGGGCCGAGGCCATCGTGTGGGCGGCGGGCCAGGCGTCGCTCCAGCTGGCGGAGGCCCGGTGCCTGAGGGCACTGGGGCGCTCGACCGAGGCGATCAAGGCGGCGGGCCTCGCCGCCCGCCTGGCAGAGCCGAGCGACGACCATCACGAGACGATGCTGATCCTGGACGAACTGGTAGCCGCTGAGCTCGAGGCGGACGACCTCGAGGGGGCACTGTTCGACGCCCTCGAGCTGAAACGGCGGATGTGGGCGATCCACCGGCGCCAGACGGGCCAGGTCGTCGAGCAGGTGTGGGCGCGAGCGGGGTTGGAGCAGGAGCGCCGGGCGCTGCAGGCCCAGACGGCGGCCGCCATCCGGTCGGCTGAGGAGGACGCCCTGACGAGGATCGGTAACCGCCGGTTGCTCGAGCGCGTGCTCGGTGAGGTAGCGGAGGGCAAAGAACAGATCGCTCTTCTCATGGCCGACATTGACCACTTCAAACGGATCAACGACACGTTTGGCCATGAGGTGGGTGACCACGTACTGCGGGCGCTGGGGCACATTCTCGCCGCCGACGCCCGGGCCGGGCAGGTGGTGGTGCGCTACGGCGGCGAAGAGTTCGTTTTCGCCCTCCCCTCAGTCGAACTGGGCGCCGCCCGCGACTTCGCCGAGCGCATCCGGCTGAAGGTCAGCTCCTACCCCTGGAGGTCCCTGGAGCCTCGCCTGGTAGTAACGGTGAGCATCGGAGTGGCCTGTGGCCCGGCGGCGAACTGGAGCTCGGTCCTGGCCACTGCCGACCGGGCGCTGTACCTGGCTAAACGACGGGGCCGGGACCGGGTCGAGACCGCCCAGCGCTGGGCCAAGCGGACGGCTTAGCCGAGGTCCACCACCGACCTGACAGCGCCGTTGCTGCGGGGCTTCGGGCCGGCTTAGAGGGCGCCCCTTAGAGGGCGCCCCTTAGAGGGCGCCCCTTAGAGGGCGCCTCGGACGTAGGCAACATGGCCAGTGGCGATGTCGCGGACCGAGGGTAGGTCCTTCCAGGCGTAGGACCGGTAGGGGTCGTGGCTCTGCACCGGGACCTGCCCGAGCAACCCCTCGAACCAGGCGATCAATTGAGCCTGGTCGCTGGGCGACCACGGGACAGGCCCGGAGTAGGGGTACTCCGGGGCCACGATTACCTCTTTGATGTGCAGCTCCTGGATATCCTTGGCCGCCTGCTCCCTTATCCCGGCGCTCAACGGGGGTAGGGCCGCTCCCGGTTGCCCCACCGACAGGATCATTGGGCGCTGGTTGAGGTTGGTCCCGACCGTGTTGGTACCCGTCATACCCGTGTCGCTCGCCATGACGAAGCAAAACCTTGCCTCCTCCTGCCAGCGCAAGGCCATCTCGTCGATGCTGGGCACGACAAGAGCAACGGGCCGGAGGGATGCCGAGCTGGCCGTGCCGGCGAGCGGGCAGTCGAGCCCTGCCTCGAAGGCGGCGTACCTTGGGCTGGTGGCCGAGGGGAAGTTGGTGATCGGGAACAGGGAAGCCACGCCGAGCGCGGCCACCGTCCACCCAAGAGCCATGACAGGGGGCTTGAACCGCTTCAGTTCCTCCAGGCCCAGGGCAACGAGGAGCCCGACCCCGACCCACATGACGGAGGCGAACCGGTCAGGCAGCACGTTGTGGAAGAAGGGCAGGTCCTGAAGCCACGCGTCAGGAAGCTCGAATGTGGTTATGTGGCCGCGAACGTGCAATGAGGGGCCCATCGACAGCAACGCGGCCGTGCCGGCGATGGCAAATGCCACCCAGGTGACCCGCCGGCGGCGAGCGATAACGAGGGTCAGGAGTATGAAGGCAAGCAGAGGGATGCCGATATAGGCTCCCTGCTCCGAGCCATTTCCCGTGAAGAGGTTGACTGTCCTCAGCGCCGCGGTGGGAGCGAACTTGGTGACCGAGGTGGGGACGAAGAAGTTGTAGACGTCGGTCACGTACGCGTTGTAGGGGTGGACATCCTGGACCCTGTCAGGGCCGCGGTACTGGTAGGCCAGGAAGGGCGCCGACAGTACGAGGAACGACCCGGCCGCCACCAGCAGGCCTTCGAAGGCGTAACGTACATGAGCAACGATCGCCCGGTCGTTTATGGCCGCAAGCACCACGACGGCAATAGCGGCGACGACTCCCTCCATAGCCAGGATCTCTTCCCCGGTCAGGAGTTGTGCCCACGCCAGTAGGCCGAGCATCAGCCCGTCGAGCCATGGCTTGCTCGATTGCACGACCAGAAGGCGGTCGAGGACGATCAGGAACAAAGGCGCGCTCAGCATCAGCACCTGTGCGACGTGGCCGACCGATTGCGAGATCATGAACGGGGAAAAGCCGAATATGGCCGCGCCGGCCAGCGACGGGATCCGTCCGGTCCAACGGCGAAAGGCTATGTAGGCGAAGGTCGAACTCAGTGCGGGAGCCAGCGTCATCAGCACGTTGTAGGAAAAGGCCGCCCCGAAGATGACCGTGACGGGGGACATGAGAAAGCTCGGCAGGAGCACCGACGTGTTCCACATCAGGTTGACCCCGTGGGGAAAGTTCACGAACGTGCTCATAAGCGGGTTCAGCCCATGTCCCAGGGCGTACGGCATCCAGCCGAGGAACCAGGCGTACTCTTGAGCGTCCCCGAAGACCCCGACCTGAGTATTGAGCGGGGCGAAGAAGGCGTTGTGCCAAAGGGCGAGGGCGAGCCCGAGGAACAAAACGAACGCCATCACCGATTCCCGCCAACCGGCCCGTCCTCGCTGGACCACCGCCCGCGGGGCGGGAGCACTCGATACCTGGCCTGTGTCGCTCCCGGCCAGGACATCCGCCCGGGCGACATCCTGGCCTGGTGCCGGGCTCAGGTCATAAAAAGCAGGCTGTTGGGCCGATATCCGGAGCGCATGAGCGGGGGTAGGGGACTCCGTGCTCAAGCCTTGCTCACCGTCCCGTGCTGAGGGAAGAGGGGCCAACCGGGACGGCGCGCCGAGGTTGGCCGACGTATGCAGAGAGCGGGCGGATGAGCGCATTTTGGGCGCGCTGCTCGATGATGTGGGCCGTCCAGCCGGTAATCCGGCTCATGACAAAAATCGGTGTAAAGGTCGGGATGGCGAAACCCATGAGGTAATAGGCGGGCCCCGTAGCGTAATCAAGGTTCGGGTAGAGGCCCTTGCTGTCCCGCATGGCCTGCTCGAGCCGGTCGTAAACGGCCATCAATTGCCGGCCCTTTTCCGTCTGGTTGGCCACCGTTTCGAGGGACGCCCGCATTGTGGGCATCCGGCTGTCGCCGTGCTTGTACACGCGGTGACCGAAACCCATGACCTTTTGGCCGGAGGCGAGGGTGCTCGACAGCCACGGGTCGACCTGGTCGGGGCTTGTAATCTCACTGAAAAAGCCCATTACGGCTTCATTTGCTCCGCCGTGCAACGGGCCTTTCAGGGCACCAATGGCGCCCGTAACCGCTGAATAGAGATCCGAAAGAGTGGAGGTGATCACCCGGGCGGTGAAGGTCGAGGCGTTGAAACCATGCTCTGCGTAGAGAATGAGCGAGACCTCGAAACTGCGCACCGTGTCTTTGTCCGGGACCTGGCCCGTGCACATGTGGAAAAAGTTCTCAGCGAAAGAAAGGTCCGGGTCCGGTGCGATCGGGCCTGGCCGTTACGCCGGCGTTGCTCGGCGGCGACAATGGTGGGCAGCTTGGCCCAGAGGTCTAACGATTTTTCCAGCTCGGCCGAGCGGGACGCGTCGTCCTCGGTCGGGTCCTGCGCCCCCAGGTAACTGACCGCTGTGCGCAGCACGTCCATCGGGTGACAGTCGAGGGACAGGGTCCCGAGAGCAAGCGAAAGGTCGGCGGGCAGCTCCCGCCTGGAGCGCTCCGCTGCCTCCAGGGTGCTGAGCTGCGAGGCGCTGGGCAGTTCGCCGTACCAGATCAGGTAGGCCACTTCCTCGAAACTGTAGGAAGCGGCCAGGTCCGGGACGGGGTAACCACGGTAGAGGAGCGAGCCGCTTTCCTCATCGACCACGGATATGGCCGAGCTGTCGGCGACGACGCCGGCCAGGCCTCTCTTTACGTCGGCCGTCTGGTCGCTCATGCTTGTTCCACCGAGGCGTCGAACACCGGGGAGTCGGAGCCCACCGAGGAGTCGAAGTCCGTGTAATCGTCGTAACGAATTAAGTCGTACAGCTGGGCGCGGGTTTGCATCTCTTCCAATAACCCCTTTTGAGTCCCTTGGGTCGCGAGCGCACGAAGCCCACGCTCGGCGGCACCCATGGCCAGGCGTAATAGCGTAACCGGGTAGATCACAATGTTCACGCCGACCGAGGCGAGCGTGGTCACGTCGAGCAGTTCAGTCTTACCGAACTCGGTCATGTTGGCAAGAATCGGCGCGTCCAGGGCGTTTTTGAACTTCTCGAACTCGGCCGCGTCGGCCAGCGCCTCGGGGAAGATCATGTCGGCGCCGGCGTCCAGGTAGGACTTGGCCCGGTCGATAGCGGCGTCGAGGCCTTCGATGGCCCGGGCGTCGGTACGGGCGCAGATCACGAAGCCGGGGTCGCGCCGAGCTGCAGCGGCGGCTCTAATGCGGCGCCTCATCTCGCCACCGGCGACTATCTCCTTGCCGTCCAGGTGGCCGCAACGCTTGGGGTTGACCTGGTCTTCGATGTGACAGCCGGACACGCCGAGTTCTTCGAGGACCTGGATGGTGCGAGCGGCGTTGAGCGGTTCGCCGAAGCCCGTGTCCGCGTCCACCAGGGTCGGCAGCTCGGTACTCCGGGCAATTTCGTGGCTGCGAGCTGCGACTTCACTGAGGGTGGTGAGGCCTACGTCTGGTAGCCCGAGAGAAGCCGAGAGCACCGCGCCCGACACGTACACCCCCTCGAAACCGAAACGCTCGATCAGCATGGCGGACAGTGGGTTGAAGGCGCCGGGGAACCTGAGGAGCCGGCCCGAGGCGAGCCCGTCGCGCAAGGCCTGGCGGCGTTGCGCAGCCGAAGCGGTCGAGTGGAACATCAGAACAAGCCTCCTCTGGGCGTCTCTTCTTCGAGGTCCGGTACCCGCAGCGTAAGCTCGCGCACCTCTTTGCCCTCCAGTTGGGGCAGCCTCTCGGCCAGCGCGAGGAACCGCTCCTGCTCGGCTTCAGGTACCCGCTGGTAGCTCAGCCAGCGGAACTTTTCCAGGTACTCGGGCCGGCCGAACGGCCTGGCCCCTAGCGGGTGGGCGTCGGCCACGACCAGCTCGTCTTCGAGCATGCTGCCGTCGGCGAGGTAGACCACGGCCCGGCCCCCGAAGGCCTCTCCGGCCAGGTACCGCGCCGTCCAGACGGGGTCCTCTTCGGTGCTGACTTTGTGCCAGAGAGCGATCGTCTCCGGCCTCTTGGCGCGCTCGGGCGCATATGACGCTTCCGGGTCCCAGGTGCCGTCCTCCAGGGCCACGGCGAAGATGTAGGGGAGCGAGTGGTCCAGGGTCTCACGGGAGGCACCCGGGTCGAACTTCTCCGGGTCCCCCGAGCCCGTCCCTATCACGTAATGGGTGTGGTGGCTCGTGAAGATCTCGATCGATGTCACGTCGCCCAGGTCCTTTATGTGCGTGCGCATTCGCCGGGCCAGGTCGATGAACGCCTGTGCCTGGTACTCGGCCGAGTACTCCTTCGTGTAGGTCGACAGGATCGCCCGTTTAGGTTCGCCGGGCCCCGGGAGAGGTACGAGGTACGCCGCCTCAGGGCCGTCCAGCAGCCACGCGATGACGCCATCTTCGCCCTCGTATATCGGCGCGGGCGAGGTTTCTCCCCGCATGGCCCGGTCGACCGCTTCTATTGCCACCTTCGCCGCGAACCCCGGAGCGTACGCCTTCCACGAGGAGATCTCGCCCTTTCGGGACTGGCGGGTGGCGGTGGTGGTATGGAGCGCCTGGCCGATGGCCTGGTAGATGACCTCGGCTGGCAACCGCAGTAGCGTCCCGAGCCCCGCCGCCACGGAGGGCCCGAGATGGGCGACGTGGTCGATCTTGTGGGCGTGCAGGGAGATGCCCCGGCTCAGGTCGACCTGCACTTCGTAGGCCGTCGCAATCGCCTTTACCAGGTCGTGGCCGCTGCAACCCACGTGCTGGGCGACGGCCAGGAGAGGGGGGATGTTGTCGCCCGGATGGGAGTACTCGGCGGCCAAAAAGGTGTCGTGGAAGTCGAGTTCGCGGACAGCCACACAGTTGGCCCAGGCCGCCCATTCGGGCGAGACCCACGCCTGGCTGCCACAGCCCAGGATGGCAGCGCCGGGAGGGTGCATGAAGGAGAGCGCCTGGGCGCGTGCATTGGCGACGGGGCGCCTCCTCAGCGCCGCCACGGCGACGGCGGCGTCGTCGATGAGCCGGTTGACTGCCATGTCGGCGACTTCCGGCTCCACCGGCACCGGGTCGACGGCGACCTGGGCAAGCCTCCAGGCCAACTGTTTCTCGCGTGGCAGAGCCTCAGCGCTCTTGTAGGCCCGTACCTCGTACTCCTCCATCAGAGTGAGTTCCGCGGCAGGCTGTGATCTGTTGGCCTGTGATCTGTTGGCCTGTGATCTGTTGGCCTGGGACCTTTTGGGCTGCGCCCTTCTGGGTGTTCCCTTCGGCGCTGGCAGGTCTCCCCATCGGCGCTGGCGAAGCCGCTTCGGGCCACGCTGACCAGGTTGAAAGCGTCGCGGTCGTGTTCCACGCCAGAAAACGCTACCGAGGTGACGCCCGAATGGGATGGATACTGCTCGAACCGACCACCTGATGGCGGGCATCTTGAGGTCTGTCGCACGGTTGGCGTTCCCACGACCGCGAACGGCGTGGCCGGGCGATGACCCAGGATGAGGGCTTCTCGGGAACGGCCCCGATCGGAGTGACCCGGGAGCCGTACAACTAAGAATCCACTGAGGCGTCTCAGGTGGGGCCTTCGGGCAGCCGATAACTATGGGGATGTCTGAGGACCAGGATACCCAACAACCCATTGAGGAAACCGAGCGCCAGTTCATGTGGGACGACCCTGAGTACCCAAAGGTCCTGAAAGACCCTCGCTAGGGTCGAACTGACATGGGACCGAGCCCACGAGCTGGCATGCGCTCAGCTGGCGCCATACAAATTAATTGGTGAGCGGGCCGCTACCGGCCTTGCTACGGCGGTTGACTGACGCCTTCTAACTAGCCCACGGCTCGAGAGTGGCCGACATATGAGTCGGGCATATAAGTCGGGCCGCGTGTTCACTAGGTGCGCTCAGCGCGGTTTGTGGGGCTAATGCCACCCAATGTCCTGTATGCACATTTCGAGCGAAACGTAGACGCGACGTTTGCGCGCTACCGGGCGATGGTAGGAATGTCCGTCATGCGCAGCCGTGGCGTGGGCGGTGTGGCCCGCCGACCCTTCACACGGGGCCAGTCACTCAAGCGGCGGGCCGCTATAGCTGCCACTGCGATTGTGCCTGTTGTCGTTCTTGCCGCCGGGACGTTGCCCGGGGCGGAGTTGCCAGCCCAGGCGACGGTTACAGCACCCGCCCACCCGGGAGGCACGGACAGCCGAGGAGGCCCACCCCTCCCGGGAAGCGCGGCCCACGCTGGTCCGGAGGCAGCAGGCAGTCGGGTCACCACCGTCGGTGCCGTACGGGACGAGCTCGAGCAGTCGTTTGCCCGCCAGGCAACGGGCCTTTTCAAAGACGGGGGCGTACTTGCTTATGGAGAGGCCCCGTTTTTGGGTAGCCCGACCCACGTCAGGCTGGCCGCTCCCGTTGTCGCTATGGCTGCAACTGCGGACGGGGAGGGTTACTGGTTGGTCGGAGCAGACGGCGGTGTTCTTTCCTACGGCGACGCCAGGTATTTCGGAGGTACCGGCGCCCTCGAGCTCGACGCGCCCATCGTCGGCATGGCACCAACAACTGATGGGGGTGGTTACTGGCTCGTGGCGCAAAACGGCGCCGTTTACGCGTTCGGCGACGCCCGCAATTTTGGCTCTACTTCTGATACGCATTTACCGGCGCCCATTGTGGGCTTTGCCTCGACTCCAGACGACGCGGGCTACTGGTTGGTTGGCAGCCATGGTGAGGTGTACGCATTTGGTGATGCGGGCTATTACGGCTCGCTCGGCGGTACGAATCTGCACAATATCCCGATAGTAGCTATCGCTTCGTCAGTTGACGGCCGTGGTTATTGGATAGTTCAGGGCGGGGGAGAAGTCACCGCCTACGGCGACGCCCCCAGGCTGGGCCACCCCAAGGGTCACCCTCCGGTGGTGGTTGGCATTGCCGTTACAAACGACGGGCGCGGGTACTGGCTGGTGTGTGGCAACGGGCAGGTGAACGCATTTGGGGACGCCACGTACCTGGGCGGGAACAATACCGTCGTGCCAACGCCACCGATCTCGCAGATTGTCGCTGACCCGGCCGGGGACGGCTATTGGCTGCTCGACTCGGCCGTGTTCCCGGTCAGCCTCACCCACCCGGATGGGGCGAGCCAAAAAGCGGTCACGATAGCGGCCAGTCAGCTCGGCCCGAGCAAGAGCAGCGGCAATTACTGCAACCCGTACGGCCCCTGCGAAGAATGGTGCGCTCTGTTCGCGACGTGGGTGTGGGAGAAAGCCGGCATACCCGCGCCTCGCTATGCGTTCGTTGGCGACGTCTACGACTGGGCCGCCGCCCACACCAGAGTGATGCCGGGCACCGTCGCGCCCAAACCAGGCGACCTCGTGTTTTACGGCACCGGCGCCCAGAGCGTCAGTGCCTCGCCCCACATGGGTGTCGTGGCACAGGTCTGGCCCGACGGTTCCATCGACACGATCGAAGGCGACGCCGGCCCGGGACCGGGCAACTGGACGTCAGTGCTTATCAACGGCCCGTTCCTCCCGTCGCAGTCCTTCTTCTACAACGGGATGCCCATATACGCCTACGCCAGTACCGTGCTCCAACCGCCGCACCGGTCGAGGGCCCGTCGGTAGCCAACCCTGCCGCCGGGCGGGTGACCTAACCTCTAGCCATATGGCAAATGACGGTTGGCGCGCCTCGGCGCCGCTAAGTGGGCCGCTCTCGTGCAGCGAGTGGGCGAGGAGCCAGCAGCTGGACCCCATTGGCAACGCCGGAGACTACGAGGGCTTCTTGCTGGTCGAGCAGCCTTTGCCGTGGCCATTCGATGTGGCTTCCGTCCCCGACCTCGAAGGCGTGGCCGAGGTGGCGGCCGGGGCAGGCCTCCGGCTGCAAGCGGTGGTCCCGGTGGCGCCGCCCGAATTGTTGGTCCCCGCTACAGGCGAGACGGGCCAAGGAGGCCAAGGAGAGGGCCCGATAGCCCGCGGCGGATTATCTGCTACAAAACGGTGGTTCCGGGTTGGGCAGGTCCGTTGGCCCGTTCCGAGCGGCTGGCGGGCCCGGGCTCACTGGCCGAGGCGGCCAGCGCCGCCGTCGAAGAAGCCTCATCGACCGGGACCGGTGGCGACGAGGGGCCCGACGTCGTCGATGTCCTGGTTTGCACGCACGGCCGGCGAGACAGTTGTTGCGGGGCCCGGGGCATGGAGTTGCTGGCAGAACTCACGCGCGGCCCGCTGTTTATGCCCGGCATGCGATTGTGGCGTACGAGCCACACCGGCGGCCACCGTTTCGCGCCGACGGCCATCGTGCTCCCGGGCGGGACCCTGTGGGCGTGGGCCGACGTCGCCCTGTTGAGGAGCGTCGTCCTGTCCGAAGGAGAGGTCGGCCCGCTGCTCAGCCATTATCGCGGCTGCGTTTCCATCGGCTCGCCGGCTCAGCAGTCCGTCGATCGGGCCGTACTGGGCGAGGTGGGGTGGCCCGAGCTGGGCTGGATGAGGCGGGCGGAGGACCTCGGTGACGGGCTGGTCCGGCTGGAGACCGAGCTTGCCGGGACGTGGGAAGCCCGCGTCGTGGAGGGTCGCCACGTGCCGCAGCCTGACTGCAAAACGCCTCCGGAACTGGCCCAAAAAGAAGGCGTCGAGTGGGTCGTCGAGGGCCTCCGTCAGGTGGTCGGCGCGTCGTAGCAGCGGGCCATCTGCAGCTCGCAAGCCATCTCTGTCAGGGACTGCCGATGCGGCGGGGAACTCCGGACACGTCGATGGTCCCCGGTCCGTCGGTTGTGCCCCGGCTGTCCGCTAGCTTCCGGTCACTGGCAAGCTCACCTGGTCAGGGCCACTTCGTTGAGCCATGGCCCAGCGAACCTCCTGAACGACGCGATGGCCGTCGTAGGCGATGTCGCGCCACGTATACACAAGTACCCGGGTGCCGCTGAGGTGCAGCCGGTTGCGGCGACGGACATCTTCGGCCATTTGTTCGGCGCCCTGGTGGTAGCTGTACCCGTCGACCTCCAGGGCCAGCCCGGCACACAGCATCACATCCACCCTGTAGCTGAGATCGGGCCCGCTCTGACCTCGATGGCCAGCGGCTTGATGCCCGCTCGCAGCAACAGTCTCAAGGTCATGCTCTCGAGGACACTGGGTTGACGGGAGGGAGCGCCAGCGCGCCAGTTGAGGGCTGAGCGCAGGGAGTGGGTCCCTGGCTTCCCACGTTTGCCAACTCTCGTCAGTTCGGCATCGACGGCGGCGGGGGTGACGAGCCTGGCTGACAATGCCCGGTCCAGCACGCCTTCCAGGTCGTCGGGTGTGGTCACGCCGGCCATGTCCACGATCGTCCGCAAGGGATCGGTGCAGGGGATGAGGCGTACGGTGACGACGTGGGACGGCCAGTCCATGGGACGGTGTACCTCGCCACCCAGGCCGCTCAATGTGCGGCCGGAAAGGCTGCGGGGGACGGTGATGGCCGCGTGCTCAGGGGCACCGGACAGCTTCCAGAGCCACGCCGCCGAGCGGTGCGAGGCCATGGCTGCCGGTCCGGCGGCCAAGCACAAGGTCACGACGCCTTGCTCAGGCGTTGGGGTCGAGCCGGCCAGCCTGATGACGCTACTGCACACCGCCTCCCACTCCCCGCTGGCCAGCCGGCGCCCCGTGACCGCTCTGCTTACGCCGATGGCGTAGAGCTGTGACCGGCTGACTACGCCGTATTGATCCCGGAAGCGGCGGGCGAGTTCCCTGGTCGTGACCCGGTTCATGCGCTACATGCTATTTCATATAGTTTCGCTGCGTCGTAAGGTCTGCACAATTTGGGCACTCTCGTCGCGATCGCGCCATCTCGTTGCGTTTAGGGGACTTTTCGCGGCTGTCGCGCGACCGGTTGACGAAAGCGCAACGAGATTCGCGTAGTTGTGATGAAATTATGTGCTATCTCAGCTCGAAGCCCCGGCTGCGCACGCTAGGTGTGGCTTTGCGTACCCTGCGCGCCCAGCGTGATGGCCTAACGACTCGCACCCGCAACCCCACCCCGCTACCCCACCCCGCAACCCCGCAACCCCGCAACCCCGCTCCCTCCCGCCCCTCCGGCCTCTTCACCGCGCCCAGGTACGCTCGATCACGTGCACAAAGTGCTCGTGGCCAACCGGGGAGAGATTGCCGTCCGGGCTTTTCGCGCCATCAATGAGCTCGGCTACACCTCCGTTGCCGTCTTCCCGTTCGAGGACCGCTACTCGCTCCACCGCCAGAAGGCAGACGAGAGCTACGAGATAGGCGAACGGGGCCATCCGCTGCGCGCCTACCTCGACATCCACGGCCTGATCGACGTCGCCCAACATTGCGGCGCGGACGCGATCTACCCCGGGTACGGCTTCCTGGCCGAGAACCCCGAACTGGCCCGGGCGTGCGAAGAAGCAGGGATTACCTTCGTGGGCCCGCCCGCCCGGGTGTTGGCCCTGGCCGGCAACAAGCTCATGGCGAAGGAGGCGGCCGCCACCGCCGGTATCCCCGTGCTGCGCGGCGCCGGTCCCTGGGACGACATCGATGACCTGGTGGCCGCCGGTGAGGAGATCGGCTTCCCGCTGTTCGTGAAGGCGACGGCGGGGGGCGGCGGCCGGGGCCTCCGACGGGTGGACCGGCGGGAGGAGCTGCGCGCCGCCGTCGAAGCGGCCACCCGGGAGGCGGCCACGGCATTCGGCGACCCCACGGTATTCCTGGAGGAGGCGGTACCGCGCGCTCGCCACGTGGAAGTCCAGCTACTGGCCGACAGAGCCGGCAACGTGGTGCACCTCTACGAACGAGATTGCTCGGTGCAGCGCCGTCATCAGAAAGTGGTCGAGATCGCACCGGCGCCCAACCTGGAAATGTCCATCCGGGCCAAGCTCTGGGCGGACGCGCTCACGTTTGGTCGCGCTGTCGGGTACTTGAACGCGGGCACCGTCGAGTTCCTGGTCGGGCCGGATGGCCGCTATGTCTTCATCGAGATGAACCCGCGCATCCAGGTCGAGCACACCGTCACCGAAGAGGTCACCTCGATCGACATCGTGCAAGCCCAGCTACAAATCGCGGCCGGCGCCACTCTGGCCGACCTGGGCATCACCCAGGAGAGCACCGAGGTAAGCGGCACCGCCCTCCAGTGCCGGATCACAACGGAGGACCCGGCCCAGAACTTCCGCCCGGATACCGGCCGGGTCACCGCCTACCGCTCCCCGGGGGGCTACGGCGTGCGCCTCGATGGCTGCACCTACCTCGGGGCCGACGTTTCCCCGCACTTCGATTCGCTCCTCGTCAAGCTCACGTGCCGGGGCCGGGCCTTCCCCGAAGCGGTGGCCCGGGCGAGGAGGGCCGTGGCGGAGTTCAGGGTACGGGGGGTCGCCACCAATATCCCCTTCCTGCAGGCGGTGCTGGAGGACCCCGACTTCATCGCCGGCAACCTGAGCACCTCTTTCATAGACGAGCGGCCGGGGCTCCTGAACCGTCGTAGCGGGGCCGACAGAGGTACCCGCCTGCTGACTTACGTAGCCGACGTCACCGTCAACCGGCCTCACGGCCCGGCTCCCGAAGTCAGTGACCCGCGCCAAAAACTTCCCCCGCTACCTGTCCAGGCGAGCCTGGCCCGGGGGCGGCGGGGCACTGCCCACGCCGTGGAGACCGGGAGCCGGCAGCTTCTTGACCAGCTCGGGCCCGTCGGTTTTGCCAGCGATATCCGCCAACAGGTGGCGCTGGCTGTCACGGACACGACGCTGCGCGACGCCCACCAATCGCTCCTGGCCACGAGGCTGCGGACCAAGGACATGTTGCAAGCGGCGCCATATTTTGCCCATACGTTGCCCGGCCTGCTGTCCCTGGAGGCCTGGGGTGGGGCGACGTACGACGTGGCCCTGCGTTTTTTGAAAGAAGACCCCTGGGAGCGCCTGGCCGCTTTCCGCGAAGCGGTGCCCAACATCTGCTTGCAGATGCTTATACGGGGACGGAACACGGTCGGCTATACCCCGTACCCCGACGAGGTCGCCGTCGCTTTCGTAAAGGAAGCGGCCCGAACCGGGGTCGACATTTTCAGGGTTTTCGACGCCCTCAACGATGTGGACCAGATGCTCCCTGCCATCAAAGGGATCCTGGAGACGGGGAAGGTGGCAGAGGGGGCGGTCTGCTACACGGGCGACCTGTCCAGCCCGTCAGAGCGCCTTTACACCCTCGATTATTACTTGCGGAAGGCCGAGCAACTGGTTACCGCCGGCGTCCACGTTCTTTGCATAAAAGACATGGCGGGGCTGTTGCGTGCTCCTGCGGCCCGGGCCCTTATCGGCGCGCTGCGGGAGAATTTCGAGCTTCCCGTGCATTTGCACACGCACGATACCGCGGGCGGCCAACTGGCTACTTACCTCGCCGCTATCGAAGCCGGCGTCGACGTGGTCGACGGCGCCCTGGGGCCGATGGCAGGCAGCACAAGCCAACCCTCTCTAGGGGCCATAGTGGCGGCAACCGATAATACGGCCCGGGCAACCGGGCTATCTCTTGGCGCCATCGAGGCTCTCGAGCCTTATTGGGAGGCGGTGCGCCGGCTTTACAAGCGGTTCGACAGCGGCAGTGGCGCTCCCACTACGCGGGTCTACCGGCACGAGATGCCCGGGGGCCAGATATCCAACCTTCGTCAACAGGCAATCGCCCTCGGCCTCGGGGACCGTTATGAGATGGTGGAGGACCTCTATGCCGAGGCGAACCGCATCCTCGGCAACATAGTCAAGGTCACACCCAGCTCGAAGGTGGTCGGAGACCTCGCCCTCTACCTTTGCGGCGCCAATGCCGACCCGGCCGAGTTCGAGCGGGATCCGGGCAGCTTCGACCTGCCGGACAGCGTCATAGGGTTCCTGGCCGGCGAACTGGGAGTGCCTCCCGCCGGCTGGCCCGAGCCGTTCCGTACCAAGGCCCTCGAGGGCAAGAAGGTGCCGGTGCGCGAACTCGAGCTCCCCTCCGGCGCCCGGGCCGTGCTCGCCGACCCCCGGTCAGATCCACAAAGGTTGCGCCAGGTACTCAACTCTCTGCTTTTCCCTGGCCCTAACCGGGAGTACGAGGAAGCCGTGCGCCAGTACGGCGACCTCTCCGTGCTGCCCACATCGGCCTTCTTTTACGGCTTGGCTCCGGGCGAGGAAGTCGAAGTCCCGCTGGATGCCGGCGTTTCGCTGTACCTGGCCCTGGACGCAGTGGGAGAGGCAGACGAACGGGGATTTCGCTCGGCCTTCTGCCGTCTCAACGGCCAGCCCCGCGTCGTCACTGTACGCGACCGGTCGGTCCAGGACACCCGTCCCCGGGGGGAACGAGCACAGCTCGATAACCCGGCCCACATTGCTGCCCCGTTCTCGGGCGCCGTATCCCTGACAGTTCAAATAGGTGACCGGGTCGAGGCCGGCCAGACGGTTGCGACCATAGAAGCTATGAAAATGGAAGCCCCGATTACGACTTCGCTCAGCGGGACAGTTGAGCGCCTCGCGGTGCCGGAGCTCGCCGCCGTTGACGGAGGCGACCTGCTGATCGTCATTGCGGCTGGCTGATGAGGTCGGGCCGGGCTCTTCCTGGAGGTTTGCTCTCATGCGGATAGGCGTTGTCAAGGAGATCAAGCAGGCGGAAAAGAGGGTAGCGCTGACGCCGGCCGGCACGGAGGAGCTCGCGCGGTCGGGTCACAGTGTCCTCGTCGAAGCAGGGGCCGGGGAGGGCTCCGGCTTTGCGGATGGCGCTTATCTGAAATGCGGGGGCCGAGGTCGTCGAAGAGGCGGGGAAGATCTGGGCCGATGTCGACATGCTCGTGAAGGTCAAGGAGCCCGTCGGCCCCGAGCTCGCTCTTCTTCATGAAGGGCTCATCGTTTTCACCTATTTGCACCTGGCCGCCGCACCGGCCCTAACGGCCGCCCTGGTCCGCTCTGGCGCCACCGGGATCGGCTACGAAACCGTGGAGGACGCCACCGGCCACCTGCCTCTGCTCGCCCCCATGGCGAGATCGCGGGCCGCCTGGCCGGCCAGGTAGTGGCCTACTACCTGACGTCGCCCGTCGGCGGGAGAGGGATCCTGGCTGGCGGTGCTCCTGGCGTGGCGCCGGCCCGCGTACTCGTAATTGGTGGGGGAGTGGTGGGTGTTCACGCCGCCCGCGTGGCAAGGGGCATCGGGGCCGAAGTGACGATCCTGGAGCGATCTGACCAACGGTTGCGCTACCTGGACGACCGTTTCGAGGGTTCCGTCCGGGCGCTTATGTCAGACGCCCACAGCGTGGTCGAGCAGCTGGCCGCGTCCGATGCGGTGATCGGGGCCGTCCTGGTGCCGGGTGCGGCGGCCCCGAAGCTGGTCACCCGGGCCATGCTTTCGGCCCTGCCAAGCCGGGCCGTAATAGTTGACGTCGCCATTGACCAGGGCGGCTGTACGGAGACCTCGGTCCCGACCACACACGAGTCGCCCACCTACGTCGTCGACGACGTCCTGCACTACTGCGTCACCAACATGCCCGGCGCCGTCCCCGTCACTTCTACGAGGGCGCTCACTAATGCCACGTTGCCTTACTTGCATCGGCTGGCCGATCTCGGCCTCGACGAGTTTTGTGCCCTGGACCCCGGGTTTGCCAAAGGGGTGAACGTGCACGACCACCGGATAGTCCATCCCGCCGTGGCCGCCGCGTATCGGGGGGACAAAATGGGAGGGGAATAGAGCCAGATGCGAGGGGCATAGGCCCGAGACCCGGCGTCCGGCCGCTCTACCCGTCTAACCCGCCGCCTCTTCGACCGACAGCCTCTTCGACCGACAGCCATTTCGACCGACAGCCACTTCGACGCAAAGCCATTTCGACCCGCAGCCTCTACAGGCCGGGCTCTAATTGGCCGAGATCCTAGTCAAATCGCCCCAAATCCTGGTCAGCCTTATGGGATCCTCAGGCTATTTCCGCGGTTTGCTGATTACCCTTGCCGTGCCTTGATTTTTTTGGGCTCGCGCTCAGGCTGACGCGGCTTTCTGCCGATGGGGAGGGAATGCTCGTGAAAAAGAATGAGCTACTTCCGGAGGCAGGCGGAGCGGCGGACGGGCACCGGCTGCCCGTGTTATCGAAAGCTGGTCGCGAAAGCGTCGTCAGGCAACGTCTACGGCGTCTGCTCGCCCCTCATGGCGAGCTCCGGTTGGTGAGAGCGCTCCCGGCGCCAGAGCCCGGGGCGTCGATTGGGCGCGTACTGGACGACACTTGCCCCGCAGGGTCGTTCTTCCTTCACGACAGGACGCTGTACGACCAGGGGTTGCGCCTCGACCATGTCGCGGTCACGTCGCGCGGGCTTGTAGTGGTCGGCCCGTACCGGGACCTCCCTTACATAGAGAGCCCCGTCCGGCGCAGGCCAACGACGACGGCGAACCTGGCCTGCCGCGCCGGCCGTGCTTCAGCGCTCGGTGCCCATGGAGCCAGCCGCCGCAGCGGGGTGGTCCGTTCGACGCTGGGCCAGTCCCGTGCGCTTCGTTGGTGGTTGAGGCGCACGCCCTGGGCTGACGTGCCCGTGTACACGGCGGTGCTCACGGCCGTGTCGTCGTCACGCGGCCTGTTCAGGGCCGCTAGGCCGCCGCTCGTGATCGGAGGCCTTTGGTTGGCCCCCTCAGCGCCCTGCCCGCCTGGCTCGCCTCCGGTGACGCCCTCGACCCGACCAACTGCGCTGTGCTTGCTTATCTCCTCGCCGCCGAGCTGGCCCCCGCTTAGACGGCCGGCCGGGCAAGGCGGCGGCTGCATACTCTCACGCTCTCTATATCGGCAATGCTGGTGGGGTGACCCAAGCCGAACCAGCCACGAACCACGCGCCGGCGGACCGCGCCCCCAAGAAGGAGCCGTCGACCCTACGTCTTGACGTCTCCTCGCGCCCGGCTCGGCGATGCGTGGGGGCCGCTCCCCGTCGCACCCGGATCGTTGCGACCATCGGCCCCGCCTCTGACCAACCGGCCACCCTGACGGCCATGCAGGAGGCCGGGATGGACGTTGCCCGCCTTCCTCTCGCCCACGGTTCCCTCGACGACGCGGTACAAAGGCTCCGCCGCGTCCGCCAGGCCGCCCCGGAAGTCGGGGTACTCGTCGACCTGCCGGGGCCAGAATCCGCTCGACGCCGTTCCCCGAGGGCGGCGTGACCCTGGTAACAGGACGTCAAGTCACTCTTAGCCCCCCCGATCTTGCTCCTCAGAGCAACTGGGACATCATCGGCGTGTCGCTACCCGAGTTGGTGGAGACGCTCCAGGAGGGCGATCGTGTCGCTCTTGGCGACGGCGGGGTAGCCCTCATTGCCGAAGAGCGTGAGGGCTACTCGATGAAGGCGAGGGTGATCGCGGGGGGCAAGGTCCAGGGGCGTCCGGGCGTGACCGCGCCCGCTTCCCGACTATCCCTTACCACCCCCACCCCGGAGGACCTTCAGCGGCTCGAGGTCTTGCTGGAGGAGGGCATCGAGAGTGTAGCCGTCTCGTTTGTGCGCTCTGCCCCGGACCTCGAAGCGGTCCGGGCTGTCACCGGCCGGGCCGTGCTGGTGTGCGCAAAGATGGAGACCCCCGAGGCCATCGAGGACATGGAGAACATCCTGCGGGTGACGGACACCGTGATGGTCGCCCGGGGGGACCTCGGCGTGAGGGTGGCCCTGGAGGACGTGCCCCATATCCAGAAAAAGCTCATTCTTTCCTCGGTGGCGTGGGGACGGCCCGTAATAACCGCTACCCAGATGCTCGAGTCGATGATCAACTCGCCGGTGCCCACCCGGGCGGAAGTGACTGACGTGGCTAACGCCGTCTTCGACGGGACCAGCGCGGTGATGCTCTCCGGGGAGACGGCGATAGGCATCGACCCCATATGCGCAGTGGGGACGATGGCGCGCATCGCCATGCGGGCCGACCGCGAGTTCGACAGTTACCAGTGGGGCCGCAACCTGCCGGCCCAGCACTTTGCGGCGGACGGCACGACTGGCGCCCGGATCACCGCCGCCATCGGGGCGGCCGCCTGGCGGGCCTCGGTCGACGAGAAGGCGGCCGTCATCGTGGCTTGTACGAACACCGGCGCCACGGCCCGGGCCATCGCCCGCTTCCGCCCGGCCGCCCCCATCGTTGCGGCTACCCCCTACGCCCACACGGCCCGCCAGTTGACGACCAGTTGGGGCGTCGACACCGTACTCGTGCCCGAGGCCAAAAGCACTGACGAGGCGGTCAACTTCGGCGTCGACGCGGTGCTCCAGGGCGGTTACGCGAAGCCGGGGGACGTCGTGGTCGTGCTGGCCGGCTCGCTCCACGACCCCGAGCCCGTGACTGACACCCTGCGTCTGGTCCGAATTTACTGAGGCCGGCGGCGCACGCAAGCTAGACGCAAGCACGCACCGGAGCCAGTGACCTTACGGGAGGAGCGCTCGGCCCGGCGCGGGCAGTGACAGCGGGCCAGACAACGGTGCCGAGCCGGAGACAGAGCCGCAGACGGAGCCGAAGAAGGCGTGCGCCCTGTCCGTCATCGTGCCCACCCGCAACGAGGCCCCGAACGTCGAACCGTTGGCCCACCGTCTGGGAGCTGTCCTCGGCTCTCGCCCCGGTGGCTGGGAGCTGGTCTTCGTCGACGACTCCGATGACTCGACCCCGCAACTGGTACGCGGTCTCGTCGACGTCGGCTTGCCGGTCCGCCTCCTTCATCGGGAGAAGGCAGACCGACAAGGGGGCCTCGGCGGTGCGGTCCAGGAGGGTTTCGCAATGGCCCGGGGTTATGTCGTCGCGGTGATGGACGCCGATCTTCAACACCCTCCCGAGGCGCTGCCGGCATTGGTCTCGCCGGTGCTTTTGGGCGACGCGGCGCTTGTGGCCGGGAGCCGGTACGGCTGGGCTGGTGGTGATTCCGGGCTGTCGGGGCCGTGGCGGCACTTCGTCTCGGGGACCTGCCGCGGCCTCGTCCACTTGCTCGTCCCGGCCAGCCGGCCATTACAGGACCCTCTAAGCGGCTTTTTTGCCCTGCGACGCTCGCTGCTCGACGGCGTCCAGCTGCAGCCGGCCGGTTACAAGATCCTGCTCGAAGTGGTCGTGCGGGCGAAACCGGCCCCGGTCGCCAACGTCGGCTTCGACTTTGCCCCCCGCCACGCCGGACGGTCCAAAGCGGACCTGCACGAAGGCCTCATGTTCTTGCGCCACCTTTCCCGTCTGGTCGTAATTAGCTGGCGTTCCCGGCGGGGTAACGGCCTCGCTGCGGCCAGCGCGGCCAGTGGGGCCGACCCGGCCGATGGCGGCGGCAACCAGGTCCAACCGCCCTCGGCCTAGCCCGGCCACGGGCCGGTCATGGTGGCTCCGGCTGGATCGACGCCAAGAGTGAAGGTACCCCCATCTGCTTACCCCTTGCGCTCGTAAAGGACGTTGCCGCTGGCCTTCCCCACCTTGCGGAACTCGCCCGCCACCCGGTTGAAAACAACCTGGGCACTCTGGCCCAGGTTGTCGTCACAGGCGATGCAAGACGGTACGAGGATGTACTGCACCTGCGCGGCGAACGGCAGTTCCTCGCCGTCGTACTTGGGGTTCCCGTAATAGGACTGGGAAAAAGGCGTCGGGAACATATAGATCTGCATACGGTGGTCCAGGTTCGGGACAAAGTTCTCGGCGGCGGAGACGACGGCGTTGGGCGGTATTTCATCCACTAGGCGCGCCAGGCTCGCCACTGCCGGGGTACCCGGGTTGGGCGGAGTTACAGGGTTATCCGAAAATGGGAGGTCGCCCCAGAGCACCGCGGCCCACAATGCGCACAGGGTTACCGCGGCGGTGGCGAAGACACGGCGCCGGGGCGACGAAATCTTGGCAATGGCACAAACGGTCGCGCACAGCAGCACGGCGGCCAGCGGCATCGAATAGTGGCGGATTATCTGGTGCAAGTACGGGTTGGACGAGAGCGAATCAGCGGCCACTTCGGGCAGGGCCACGGCGACGATCCCCGGCGTCAGCAAGAAGAGCAGGCCTGCGCTGAAACCTATCTGCCACAGGTACCACGGACGTCCCTCAGCCGTAGCGAAGTTCCAGAACTGGCCCGGCTTGCGAACTATCACGTCGAGTGTGTTGTGGGCCGAGCCAAAGGGCCACCACCCCGCGTAGCTGACCGGGATGCCATTTAACAACGCAGGAATGAGGACGAAGTTCTCCAGTAGCCCGACCGCCAGTCCCCCGCCGGCGATGGCAAGGCCCAGGTTGTGGTCGCGCCGAAAAGTCACCCACAAGCCGAGCGGCACTACATAGAGGGCGTCGTCCTGCTTGCACAGCAAGAGCAGGACCACTATGGCCAGCAGCAGCCGGGGGCGCCAAACCACGGCAGCATAAATGGCAAAGCCCAATAGGGGAGCCTCGAACGCCTCCACGTGGAACTGTTCGAGGTTGCCTTGCTGGACGGCCGGGTTCAGCAGGTAGGCAGCCGCCAGCATGGTGGCCAGCACGGTGGCACCACCGCTCCCGAGCGCCGGGGCCCGGCGGCATCCTGTTGTGGACCAACGCCGCCCAGACCTCTGCCAATAGTGGCAAGAGAGCTCGTCGTTGCACCGGTAGCCGGTCGCAAGTCCCGGCCCAGGCTCGATGGCGGCGGGCCGGGGAGCAGGCGGCGGGCCAGGATATATATCGGCACCGCCCCGAGCGCCAGGGCCATGGACTGCACGACCAGCAGCGCCGCCGTATGCGGGTAGACCCAGTACAAGGGCACCAGGAGAAGGAAAATAAACACGGTGTGGGCGGCGAACATATCGGTACCCATCACGGTCATAAACGGGGCGTGAAACCGGCTCAACAGCCAGATCCCCTGGTCGTAAAGGGCGAGGTCGTAGGCGTCTTGCTGGAAGACCCGCAGGCTGTCAACCGTCGCCGAACCGAAGCGCACCACGTAGAGGGTCATCAGCACGACCAGGGGGAAGTGCTTCGACCAGCTAAAGAGCCTGCTCTCCACTGCGCTCAGGCCCGCCCCGAACACCCGGTGGAGCGGAACGGCGAGGGAGGCCCTGCCTAGCGCCGTGTGATCGGGTTTTCCCATTTCGGCGGGTGCGGCCTCCGTGTCTGCCACGTTCGCGATCGTACAAGTGATCGGCTGTGATGGGGCCCCGGGCCAGCGGCCGTGCGGGCGGTTCGGCCGTTGGCTGGTTGCGCCACGAGCAACGGCAAACCTACGGGGGACTGCGGCTGAAAGCCCGCCCGAGGAACCCGGGGAGCCAGACGACGCCGTCCGAGACCACCTCTTGGCCTCTCACGCGGGGGTCCTCTTTGGCCGGCCCCGGACGGCCGCTTATTCGAGACGGGCCTCGAGCCCGGCCAGAGCCCGGTAGATGCCCGGCAGCCCGCCGTTGAGCCGGGCGGGCAACGTCAGCCACGACGGGAAGACCACGTCAGCGAGCCGGTACTCGACGGCACGGACGACCGTGGCCGCCACGGCCTCTACGGGCACCGGTTTGGGCCACGACCGCATGTACGGCCGGTTGCGGCGAGTCAAAAAGGGAGTGTCGACCGCGCCGGGGCTCACGAGCGTAACGGTGACCGGTCCGGGCCCCCGCCGCCGCCCCGCCATTCGGCGCGAAGCGACTCGGCCAGTCCCCGGAGCCCGGCCTTGGCCGCAGAGTAGGCGACCTCCTCGGCGACACCGACAAGTCCGGCGATCGAGCCCACGAGCACCAACTGCCCGCCGGCGGCGCTGGCCCGAAGGTGCCCGGCCGACGCGTGCGCTATGTGCAACGGCACCCGCAGGTTTATGTCGAGCAGGGAATCGATCTCCCTGGCCGACATCGACTCGAACGGGCCGGACCACCCGGCGCCGGCATTCGAGATGACGACGTCGAGGCCGCCCAGGGCCTGCACCGCCGCGGAAACGACTGCTTCAGGCGCACCGGGCTCAACGAGGTCCCGGGCCAGGGAGGCCTCGAACTGCGCGCCGTTGGCGGCCAGGGCAGCCGTGTCGCGACCGGTCCCGAACACGCGCATGCCACGATCGGCCAGCAAGGAGCTGACGCCGGCGCCTATCCCGCTGGAGGCTCCGGTTATGAGCGCCCTGAGGCGACCCAGGGACCGGGCCGGCGCCACTGGTCGTGGTTAACGGGCGTTGACCAGGGCGCGCAGCGACTGGCGAACGCTGCCGGCGGTGGCCAGCACCGCAGTTGGCTCGAAACCGCAGTGAGCCATGCAGTTGTGACAGCGCGGGTCTCGACCTCGCCCGTACTTCGACCAATCGGTCGTCTCGATGAGCTCCTTGTACGTCTCGGTATAGCCGTCAGCCAGCAGGTAACAGGGGCGCTGCCAGCCGAGGACGGAATAGGAGGGGATCCCCCAGGGCGTGCACTCGAAGTCGACCCTGCCTTCCAGGAAGTCAAGGAACAGGGGGCTGTGGTTGAGCCGCCAGTGCTTGCGCTTGCCGGCGAATGCCTCCTTGAAGAGCTTCGTCGACTGGTTGACACCGAGAAAATGCACCTGGTCGGGCGCCTTTTCGTAGGCGTACCCGGGCGAGATCATCATCGTGTCCACTTCGAGCTCGTCGTTCAAGAAATCAAGGACGTCTTGTACCGTTCTTGGCGAGTCAGTACTGAAAAACGTCGTGTTGGTGGCCACGCGGAAGCCGCGCGCTTTGGCTGCCTTTATTGCCGACACCGCTTTGTCGAAAGTGCCTTCGCGGCTGACGGACTCGTCATGTCGTTCCTTCAAGCCGTCGATGTGTATAACCCAGGAAAAGGCTGGATGGGGCTTGAAGCGGTCCAATTTGCGTTCCAGCAGCAAGGCGTTGGTGCAGAGGTACACAAACCGCTTGTGCTCCAGCAACGCCTCCGTCATTTTTTCTATTTGGGGGTGCAGGAGCGGCTCGCCGCCGGCTATCGAGACCATCGGGGCCCGCATTCCTCCATGGCGGCGACGGCCTGCTCCACGGTCAACCTTTTGCGGAGGATGTCCGTTGGGTACTGGATTTTGCCGCACCCGTTGCACTCCAGGTTGCAGGCGAAAAGAGGTTCCAGCTCGACAATAAGAGGGAATTTCTCCCGGCCGGCCAGCTTTTGTTGTGCCACGTAGGCGCCGACTTTGATGCTCTGGCGCAGGGGAACACCCATCTCAACGAACCTCCAGGGGAAGGGGGAAAGTAACACGCTCTTGGCGGGCAGAGCGTTCGCCCAACGAGACAGGGCCTAGCCCACCCAGGCAGCCTACGACTTCTTCGACGAGTTCTTCCGGGGTGGACGCTCCTGCCGTCACGCCTATCCGCCGCGCCCCGGCGAGCCACGACAGGCGGACGTCGGCCTTGCTGTCGACCAGGTGCGCCCGGGCGCCCGGACCGCTCGGCCACTTCCACCAGCCGGTTCGAATTGGACGAGTTGGCCGAGCCGACCACCAGGACCAGGTCACAGGCAACGGCGATCTCGCGCACGGCTTCCTGGCGGTTCTGGCTGGCGTAGCAGATGTCCGAAGCCGCCGGCCGGGCGAGGTCGACGAAACGGTCTTCGAGCGCGGCTACGACTCCTTTTACCTCGTCCGTGGCCAGCGTCGTCTGGGTGACGATCGCGGTCGGCCTGCTCGGGTCGAGGTCGAGGTCCTGGACATCCTGGGGCTCGCTGACCAGCGTGATCCCCGGCACCGTACCAAGGGTCCCTTCCACCTCGTCGTGGCCAGCGTGACCGATCAGCACCACCTGGCGCCCGGCGGTGCTGAAACGGCGGGCCTCGGTGTGGACTTTGGCGACCAGCGGGCAGGTGGCGTCGATGGCCGACATATGCCTTCGTTCGGCTTCGTCTCTGACGCTCGTACCGACACCATGGGCAGAGAACACCACATTGGCCCCGTCAGGGACCTCGGCCAGCTCTTCCACGAAGACGGCGCCCGCCGCCTCGAGGCGGGAGACCACGTGGGCGTTGTGCACGATCTGGCGCCGCACGTAGACGGGGGGCCAAAGCGTTGGAGGGCTCGTTCGACCGTCTCGATGGCCCGCCGGACGCCGGCGCAGAACGAGCGCGGTCCGGCCAAAAATACTTCCCTTGGCCCGGCCGCCGCCGCCCAGTTGGCCAGCGCTCGCCGCGACGCGTGGAGGGCGCGAAGACCGCGGCAAAGCCCCGGCTACGCCCGCCGGCGAAAAGAGCTCCTTGTCGGGCGAGTCGGAGACGGCGCGTAGCACTGCGAGCGGCACCGGCCAAGGAGCGCGGGCGATGGCAGTGGACTCCATATCGACGACGTCGGCTCCGAGCGCCGCCAGCGCCGCCCTTTCGGCCCCGGTCACTATGTGGTCGCTGCTCACAACGGTCCCCGTACGCGCCCGCAGGCCCAGCCGCCGCAGTTCGGCCGCTAATAAGGGGGCCGATGCCAGGCGCACGACCTCTTCGCCAGTGGGCTCGATCACGCGCTCGGCCACCACCAGGTCCCCGGGTTGAAGGTCGTCACGGAGGCCGCCGCCCAGGCCGGCCAGGGCAACGGCGGCAGGTGCCAGACCCGGCGGCGGAAGGGTTCTGCTCAGGCGCCGGGCCGAGCGGTCCGCCCTGGTCAACCCCATCCCGGTCCGCTCAATGACGAAAGCAGTCGGCCCCACCCGCCCGCTCGGGCCGAGAGCCAGGTGCTCTATGCGCATCGGGGCGAGGACGAGCAGCCGTGGCGGGCCATACCCGCCAGACGGGTCCTCGGGCGACCGGGTACCAGGCGACCGGGTACCAGGCGATTGGGGCGGAAGCGGGGCCGTCACGACGCCGCCTTCCACGTGGCGCGGGGGAGCGGGCCCGTACCGAGGACGTACCGGCCCAGCGCGGTCAGCGGGAAAACGTGCCTGTACAGGTGGTAGTTGAGCGAGAAGTCCCACGGGAAGCCGGTGCCCGTGTACCAGGGCTCGTCCCACGTGCCATCTTCGGTCTGGTTGCGGACCAGCCACTCGATGCCCCGCTCCGACGCCCGGTTGTCCCGTTCGCCCGCGGAGATGAGCGCCATCAGTGCCCAGGCGGTCTGGGAGGCCGTGGACGTCCCGCAGCCCCGCCAGCCGGGTTCGATGTAGGAGCGCAGGTCCTCGCCCCAGCCGCCGTCGTCATTCTGGTGAGCGAGCAACCACCGCACGGCGTCGGCGATGCGGGGGTCACTGGCGGGTACGCCGGCGGCGATCAGAGCCGGGACAACCGCGCCGGCCCCGTAGACGAAGTTCACTCCCCAGCGCCCCCAGTACGAACCGTCCGCTTCCTGATGGCAGGAAAGCCACTGGAGGCCGCGCTCGAGGGCCGCCCGGCGGGCGGGGTCGAGCGGGCGCCGCTCGTAGGCCAGCATTTCCACCACGTGGGCGGTGACGTCCGCCGTCGGCGGGTCGATCACGGCGCCGAAATCGAAAAAGGGGAGCTGGGTCGGCAGAAGGGAGTCGTTGTCCGCGTCAAAGGCGCCCCAGCCGCCGTCAGCCGACTGCATCCCCGTCACCCAATCGATGGCGCGCCCGCAGGCGGCGTCGCCAGCCGCGCTGTTGAGGGCGCGCCGCAGGGCCAGCACCACCTCGGCCGTATCGTCTATGTCCGGGTAGTTGACGTTCTCGAACTCGAAGGCCCACCCGCCGGGGGATAGCGCCGGACGCTGGACGGCCCAGTCGCCGACGACCGTCACTTCCTTTGTCAGCATCCACTCACAGGCTGCTTTGACGCAACGGTCATCATCGGGACCGGCACCGGCGTCCACCAGGGCAATCACGGCCAGGGCAGTGTCCCAGACCGGGGACTGGCACGCTTCTATGCGTCGCCCGTGCTCGTCGTCGAGGGTGAAGCGGTCGAGCCCCGAGAGGGCGGCCGCGACCACCGGGTGATCGAGTGGGTACCCCAGCAGCACGAGGGCCAGGATCGAGTAGACCATGGGGGGCTGGATCCCGCCCCAGCTCCCGTCGGCCTCCTGGCGGGCCACGATCCAGCGTTCGGCTTCGCGCAGGGCCGCCTTTCTTATGACCCGCTTTGGCCACGAGCCCTGCGGCAGGGCTTCGTACCGGTGCAGGGCCCTATCAAGGCCGTTGAAGAACCGGCCGATCGCCCCCACGGGGCGGCGGCGCCGGGGATTGGGAGAGCGCAGCTCGTCTATCCGGAAAGGCAACGGCCGCGATGGCCGGTGGGCCGATATCACCGAAAGGGCCACGATCGTCTGGCGGGCCCAGCAGGCGAAAGACCAAATGGAAAGCGGCCAGCCCGGAGGCAGGAACACCAGCTCCGGCGGCACTACGGGCAGGTCCTCCCAGTCCCAGCGGCCGACCATGGCCAGCCATACGTGAGTGAACACGCGAGTCGACGCCACCCCGCCGTGCTCACGCACCCACTGGGCGGCGCTGGTCATATGGGCGTCAGCAGGGCTGTCGCCGGCCAGGCGCAAGGCGACATAAGCCTCGACCGTGGCCGACAGCTCCCCGGGGCCTCCGAAGAACGTAGGCCAGGGGCCGTCGGGGCGTTGGCGGGAACGGATCCTGGTGGCTGCCGCAGCCAAAGTTTCGTTGGTCAAAATACCGAGAAAGTGCCTGAGGAACACGTCTTCGGCGTCCATCGTCACGTTGGTCTCGAGCTCGCCTTTCCACCACCCTTCGGCGTGCTGGAGGCCCTTCAAGTGCTCGGTCGCCCGCTGCATGGCAGCCCGGGCGCTTCTGTCGATACCTGTGTCAGTGCTGGCCGGGCCGTCCTCGTCGAACGGCACGTCGCCGGCCGCTCCTGAGCTAGCGCTCGGCCGGCCGGCCAGCACGGTCACGACTCCCGCTCCACCACATAGACAGCAAGGTCGGCCAGGGCGCGCCGGGGTACGGCGGACAGCCGGGCGCGTTCTAGAGAGCCGAGAGCCGCATCGAGATGGGCTTTGGCCCGTGCGGCCGTCCACTCGCGACCGCCAGAGGCCTCGACCAACCACGTGGCCCTGTCCACCTCTTCCTGCGTCAGGGGGTGAGGGGCGGCAGGCGCCCAATCAGGGCGGGCCAAGGAGCCGCCAGCCTCGCGCCTGTGCTGTGCCTCGGACAAGGCCTTACCTGATGACTTCGGGGCTGGTGGCTTGCGGGGTTCTGGTTTGTGGTCTTTTGGGGCCAGGCTCGACGCGGCGTCGCTGCCGACATGTCCGTTCGATGTCGCGGCACCGGCCGGTCCCGGCCTCGGGTCGAACAGGAGAGCCTCCAGCTCGCGGGCTTCGTCGTCGCCGGCAGCCAGAGCCGCCACCAGGGGCATCGACTTCTTGCGCTGGCGGATGTCGTTGCCCGCGGGCTTGCCGGTGCTCGCCGGGTCGCCCCAGATCCCGAGCAGGTCGTCAACCGCCTGGAACGACACTCCCAGGTGCCGGCCAAAATCCCGAAGTGCGCGCACCGTCGCCGGCGGGGCACTGGCCAGTATCGCCCCGATAGACGCGGCGCACCCGAGAAGGGCGCCGGTCTTGGCCGTTGACATCACCATGCACTCCTCGACGCTGACCGACCTCCGCGCTTCGAAGGCCAGGTCATCGGCTTGGCCGGCGATCATCTCGGCGGTGGCCTGGCACAACGCCGCCGCAGCCGCCGGTGCCGCCGGGCTGTTGGTGGCGAGGAGCACTTCGGTGGCGAGCGTCGAAAGAGCGTCCCCGGCCAGGAGGGCAATGCTCGGGCCCGAAGCGGCCAGACCGTCGGCCGGTGCCGCCGTTCGAGGTCACCGTCCATCAAATCGTCGTGGAGGAGTGAGAAATTGTGGACGAGCTCGAGGGCGGCTCCGCCAGGTGCCCCGACTTCGGCGCCGGCCCAGGCCGCTTCGGCCGAGAGGAGGGCCAGCGCGGCACGGATCCCTTTGCCGCCCTTGACGTTCGACGGGTTACCGCCGGCGTCCGTCCAACCGAGGTGGTAGCTCACCACGTCACGAATCCTCGGTGCCAGGCCGTCCACGGCCTGTTGCATCAAGGGTTGAGTCAGAATCTCGTGCCCGTTCGAGCACACCGGCAACCGCAATGGTTGGCGTCACACGGCCTCCTCTAGCCTCGTTGCTTGCGAGATTGCCCCATCTTCCCGTTCGCCGCCGGCGCCGGCGGCGAACGGCCGGCGGCGCCGGCGGCCGGGTCGGGGAGGATTTCCGGGCCATCGGTGGCGGCCCAGGTCGCGTTGGGGTACTGCATCGTCGGCAGAGCCGGGACTGTCGGCAGTGCCGGAACTGGTGCCATGGCCCGCATTGCTGCCATAGCCGGGATCGTTCGCCGCCCCACGCTCCCGTGGCAACGGCGGCAAGGAGCCGCGCTGGCCGCTGGCCACCAGTACGGCCCGGGCCGCGGTCACGCCACTGCGGACGGCACCTTCCATCGTCGGCGGCCAGCCCGTGGCCGTCCACGCTCCCGCCAGCACGAGGCCGGGGACGAGCGTGCGCGTTGGCGCCCGGTCAGCAGCTGAGCCAGGTGTAGCGCGAAAGGTGGCGTGGTGCTCTCTGGTGACGAAAGTGCTGAGCACCTTCGCCTCCCGTGCCTCGGGCAACATGGCCCGCAGCGAGCTCACGACAAGAGGCGCCAGGTCATCGGGGCGGGCACCGATGTAGCTGTCTGCCCCCGAGATCGAGACGGCAAGGTACTGACCGGTCGGGACACCCGACGAGGCGGTGCGATCGAAGACCCATTGGGCATCCGTGCCCAGCCCGGCCCAGAACGGGAGCCTGGTGACCCGGCGGTCAAAGTGGACGTGCACGTTGACAATGGGAGAGCTGCCGAGACGAGACGGCCTGATTTGCCCGGGCAAGCAACCGGGAGGCAGCACGTCTTCGGCGCAGTAGTGAGGGAGCGCTACCACCACACCGTCGGCCGCCTCCGCCGGACCACTTTCGGCCCGGACGATGAATCGAGGTGACGGCCCGGGGCCGTCCCCTGGTGGGGCTTCGTGCTCGATCGCTACGGCGGCCTCGCCGAGGCGGACTTGCACGCCCGCTTTTCGTAGTGCCGTCGTGGCTCGTTCTCCGTGCAGCAACCCGAGCGGGACCCGGCTCCAGCCGATGTCGCCCGCGCCGGCGTCGGTCAAGAGGCCCGTCTGGAAGACTTTGGCCGCCATAGCCAGCGAGGCTTGGGCGGCCGGCAGGTTGACCGTTGGTAGGCAGATCAGGTCCCAGAGAGCGGAGATGGCGCCCGGCCCCTGTCCCTTGTCAGCCAGCCAGGCGGCGAAGGTCTGCTCGTCGAGAACGGGGTCGTCGAGGTCGAGGCGAGCCAGAGCGACGGCGGCGCGGCCGAGGCGGAGGCGGTCACCCACCGGGATCAGGCCGTAGCCGAGCAACGACCGCCCGAGATGGAGGGGAGCAGGCAAACGGTCACGGCGCAAATAGGCCCGTTGGGGCATCCGGTCCTCGGCTCTGGCTGCTTCGGGAATGGCGGCTCCGCTTGTGACGGGCGAGACCACGGTGACGTCGAGACGCTCCTGCAGCTCGACATCGCCAGACGAGCCGATTCGGTCGAGAAAGTCGAGGTAGGCCGTGCAGCAGCGCAGGAACACATGCTGGCCGTTGTCGAGCGTCAGCCCATCGTGGGAAAAGGACCACGTTAAGCCGCCGAGCCGGCGACGTTTTTCCAGCAGGGTTACGGCGGCACCCGCGTCGGCGCAAGCCAGAGCGGCCGAGATGCCGGCCAAGCCGCCCCCGACTACGACCACGCGACGGGCCGCGCCGTCGCTCACGCCACGCCTCGGGCCAGGGCCATGGCGGCTACCGCGACCTTTTGTGGAGGCGTAAGGCTGACCCGGCCATGAAGGACGCACTCGGGTGTCGAGCGGATCCGCTCGAGCAGCCGCCGGTATATCCCCGCCATGGCGGCCGTGCAGGCGCGACTGCGGGCGTCGAGAAGAGGCAGCAACCGCAGCCCGCGGTCGTACCAGGCGGCGGCCCGGCCCGTTTCGAAGCAGATAAGGGCCAGGACATCGTCGGGGCTACCGGTCAGCCGGGGGCTTACGGCGAAGCGTTCCAGATCTTCGGTGGGCAGGTAAACACGGCCCATGGTGTCCCGGTCCTCGAGCAGGTCGCGGAAGATATTGGTGAGTTGAAGGGCGACCCCGAGGGCGTCGGCCAGCGGCTCCGCCCGAGCGGGGTCGCTGCTGCCGTAGATCGACAACGAGAGCCGGCCCACCGTGCCGGCGACGCGGCGACAGTACTCGACCAGCTCGTCGAAGCTGTGGTACTGGTGGCCGGCCAGGTCCCACTCACAACCCTCGGTGAGTTCCTCGAGGGCATCGAGGGGGAGCGGGAACACTCGGGCCGTATCAGCCAGAGCTGTCAACACGGGATCGCCGGGTGCCAGCGCGCCGGCGGGCAAATCCGGCGGGGCCTTTGACAGGAGCCTGAGGGATGCCCGGATATCTTCCAGAGCCGAGAACCTACCCTCTATCGGCTCTGACGGGGCCGGTCCTGAGGGGCCGGTAAGGCCGTCGCCGACGTCGTCGATCCGGCGGGCCATGGCATAAAGGGCGCACATGGCCGAGCGTTTGCGGGGAGGCAGGAGGGCGATGCCGTAGTAGAAGTTGCGAGCCCGCGCCCGGGTGATCCTCTCGCAGTGCTTGTACGCCAGGGCGACGGCGGCGTCGTTCAATTCCGCTCCTCGCCCGGTGGCGGCGATGCCTCTCCTACTGGCGCCTCTCCTACTGGGGCCTGTTCTACCGGTGCCTGTTCTACCGGGACCTGTCCTACTGGGGGCTCGGCGCGGTAAGCGTGGCCGAGAGCCCTCGCGATATGGGCCAGGAAACGACCCGGCTTCGGACGGGAGGGATCGCGTAAATGTCGAAGTCGAGCGCGGCCAGGGCGTCCAGGGCGGCATGGCCTCCAGCCACGAAACCGGCCACAGCCACCCGCAATCGTCCGTTGAGGCTGGCCACCAGCGGAGAACCCTCTTCGAGGCCCCGCCGGGCGCGAGCCGCTTCGAATGCCATCAACGCCCGGGCTGCGAAAGGCGCGCCTCCGGGGGCACCCCGGCGCCGGCGGTCCACGTAGTCGGCGGGCGGCGGGACGAGCTCTCCCTTTTCTACGCCGAAGCGCCGCATGTCCTCCATCGGCAGGTAAATCCGCCCGACGATGGCGTCTTCGGCCACGTCCTGCCAGTGCTCGACGAGTTGCAGAGCCGTGCAAATCTTGTCGGACCAGGCCATGCGCTCCGGCGTGGCGTAACCGAATATGGCCAGGACGGTCCGGCCTACGGGGTTGGCCGACAGCCGGCAGTAGCCGACGAGGTCTTCGTAGGTCTCGTAACTCGAGACGACCTGGTCCTGCCGGTTGGCCTTTACGAGGTCGAAGAGCGGTTGAGTGGGCAGTGCGCGGCGGCGAACCGTCGCCGCCATCCGGGCCACCAGGGGGTGCAGCTCGCCGGCCGCGTCAGGGGTGCCGGCAGTGATCGCCAGGCGCAGCTGCCTCTCGACCTCGTCCAGAGCGGCCAGGCGGTCGCCCGGGTAGTCGTCGCCGAGCTGGTCTACCAGGCGCGCCCAGCCGTAAAGGGCCATGAGGTCGGCGCGCGTGGCGGCGGGGAGGAACCGTGAGGCGACGGGGAAGTTCTCGCTCGCGGCCCGTCCAAGTACCAGGTAATCGGGGGGTAGGTCGATGTCCGCGCCGGCAACGTAGGACCGTGCCCCCGTTGCCGCTGCCGTCATTTGCCAAGCTCCCTCTGCGTCTCAGAGCCCGAATTGGCCACTCGTGGTGCTGTGCAAACTCACTGACCCAGCGGTCATCTTAGACACCGTGCCGACCGGGGACGCAACTTTACCGCTTGGACCTAAAGCTCTTAGGACGGCGCCGGGGCCGGCCCCCCACGGTCAGCCCCCGGCCCCCCTTCACGCGGTCGCCGTGGTGCCCCTTGCTCGTTGGTGACCTGACCGGCCTGACCGGACCGCTCAGGCCGGCCTTTCCCTCACTTCCCAGTCGGCCCGACGGCCCACTGGAGCACGGTGGCGAAAGCGGTTTGTATGACTTGCAGACCGGCCGGGATCGGGTTGTCCGAGAGCGGCCTCCCGGCCGCCTCGGCCAAAGTCCGCAGGACTCGTGCCGCCAGCAGTTGGCTCGGCGCGTCGCCCCGGGCGGCCCGGGCACCGAGCTCCAGGAGTATCGGCATGGCCCGCACGATGTGGCGCCCGAAAATGAGAGCCGTCTTGCCGGGGTCGCTGGCCAGGCCCTCCGGCCCGCCGAGCTCGGCCACGGCATGGGCGAAGCGGTCCGCCGTGTCCTGGCAAAGACTTTCCACGACGGCCGTGAACAGGGCCTCCTTTGACGAGAAGTGCCTGTAGACGCTTCCCTTGGCCATGCCCGCGGCGGCGGCGATCTCGCTAACCGTTACGGATGCGTACCCCTTCGGTTCCGAAAAGAGCCGGATGGCGACCTCGATCAGGCGTTGCTGGGGGTCCCGGGCGTTCTCCTCGGGAGTGGGGGGGAGGGGTTCCTTGCCCTCCAGCAAGCCCGGCAGGACAGCCTTGATCTGGCTGAGGGGCATCCCCCGCTCCTCCCTCAACTCGCGGATCAGCTTAAGGGCCGAAGGTGCCCTTCTCCGTAGGCGAAGCGCCCCGACTGGGCGGGTTGGGGAGCGGGCAGGAGACCGAGGCGCCGGTAGTGGTGGACCGTACTGGCCGGGACCCCCGACAACGCCACGAGGCGGCCCAACGACAGCGAACTACCGGTGCTGCCGTGTTTGGCCTTGTCCGACGCGGTGGCGACGCCAGTCAGATGACCGCGCGCCTTAGTGGCCCCGGGAGCTCGTTTGCGGCCTGGTTGATTTCCTCTGGGCATTGGGAGCGGTCCCTGCAAACTTATGTCCTACGATTCAAGCACCGCGGCGAGGCCGCGACGCAGCGCGGCTAGAGCACCTTTCGCAGGACCCACCGTTTCAGGTGGGTGTACGGGGGGTACATGACGGCCAGCTCGCCCCACTGGGGCCGCTGGAACACTGGCTTGGCATGGCTGAAGGTCTCGAAGCCCGCCCGGCCGTGATAGGCGCCCATACCGCTAGCGCCGACGCCCCCGAAGGGCAGACCCGGTACGGCGAGCTGTACTGCGTTGTGGTTGACACAGACCGAACCCGAAGACGAACCGGCGATGACCCGGCGTACCAGCCCGGCATCGCCCGAGTACACGTAAAGAGCCAAAGGCTTCTCCCGCTCCTTCAACGCAAATAATGCCTCGTCGATGTCCTCGTAGTGCAAAACGGGCAGGACGGGGCCAAATATCTCCTCCTTCATGACGGGATCGTCCCAGCCCACGTCGGCCAGGACAGTTGGGGCCAGGTAACCCTCGCCGGCGCACGAACCACCGCCAGCGACGAGCCGGCCGCGGGTACTCGCCAAGAGGTCAAGGAGCCGACCCATGTGCGCCTCGTTGACCACGCGCCCGAAGGCGGGGCTCAGGCGAGGGTCACGGCCATAGAAATCTCCGAGCTGTTCGACCAGCGCGACCAGCAGTTCTTCCTCGACGCGCCGGTCGACAAGGACGAAGTCCGGTGCGACGCACGTCTGGCCGGCATTCAAGAACTTCCCCCATACGATCCTGCGGGCGGCGACTTTGATATCGACCGAGTGATCGACGATGGCCGGGTTCTTGCCGCCGAGCTCGAGGGTAACGGGGGTGAGGTGACGAGCGGCAGCGGTCATGACCAGCCGGCCGACCCGGTCCCCACCGGTGAAGAATATGTGGTCCCATCGCTGCTGCAACAGGTCTTCGGCTATCCCCGGGCCACCCTCGACCACGGCTACGGCCTGCTCGTCGACGTACGAGGGGAGCAGGTTGGCCAGCACAGTGGAGGTTTCGGGCGCCAGCTCCGACGGCTTGACGGCTGAGGTGTTCCCGGCGGCGAGGGCGAAGGCGAGGGGCAGCACGACGCAACGCACCGGGTAGTTCCAGGGCCCAATGACCAGCACCGCGCCGAGGGGCTCGGGGATGATCCTGGCCCGGCCGGGCCGCAGCGTCCACGGCACGCCGACCGGTCGCGGCGCCGCCCAGTCGCCCACGTGCCGCAGTATGTCTTCGATGTCGCGTCCGACGGCGGCAACGTCTGTCAACCACCCCTCGAGCTCGGGTTTGCCGAGGTCGGCTGCCATCGCTTCTGTCAGCGTGCCGGCCTCCAGGCGAAGCAGGCGGACCAGCCCGCGGAGCTGCTGGCGCCGCCAGGCCAGCGGGCGGGTCAAGCCCGTCTGGAACGTGGTCCTGAGGGTTCCGGCCAGGCCGGCGAGCGGTTCGGGCTGCGGACCGGGGACTTGATCCGTACCAGGTACTTGTCCGGGCATCGTCACGAAGCTGTTCCAAGTGCCAAGGTCCGCTGCCAGCTCACCTTTATAAGACTTACAAGACACCAGCGTCGTCAGCGCCGGCCACCGTCAAATTGGCCCCGGCACTTCCCGGGGCATGGTGCCATGAGTACCGGTTCACGTCCTGATGCCGAGCTCTTCGATGCGGCCCCGCATCGCGTGCTCGTCACGTTCGAAGACCCGTGCCAAGGCGCGTACGTCTTCGGCTCTGATGGTTATTAGGCGCCCGTTGAAGTCGCCACGTTGGATCTGGATCATGCCGATGTACCGGCGTAGCACCTCTCGCTCAGGGGCATCCAAACGTTCGAGGCGGGAAAGGTCGATCGTGATCGGGCTTCCCTCGGCGCCGACGGCGCCGGCTGTCGGAACCAAAATCCGGCTCAGGCGACATCTTTGGCAGCAACTGGTCGACGGGTACGCCGTACAGGCGAGCAAGCCGCTGCAGGCGCAGTACTGAAATGATCCGTTCGCCCCGTTCGTACGCCCCGAGCACTGAAGCCTTGAACTCACGGTCCGACTGTTCTTCGACCGCCTGCAACGACAGCCCTTGCTGGCGTCGTATGTTGCGGAGCCGCTCGCCCACGTGCCGCGCGTAGGTGGGGGTCATCTCCTCCGCGACGCTCATAGTGTTTGTCCCATATCTTGCTAACGCCCCTCCTGGGTGTGAAGTGTCAACACGAAGAGTAGCCAAGAATCGCTACGGAAAGTAGTCGTGTACGGCGGTTCGTCCGTTTGGTCCTCTTTGTGCACCACAAAATGGGTGGGCGCGACGCTCCAGAGGCTTTCCTCAGGTCTCGACGGGCTGCTGGAGCACCACGAAATGATGCCCCAGCAGTTGCACGGCGCTGCCCGGCTGCAGGAGGTCCGGGCGGTAAGCCGGCCGGGCATCGGAGGTGTCGACGACGGTTTGCCACGGGCCGCCCCACCTTTTGTCCGGAAGGCGGAAAGCCAGAGGCTGGTCCCAGGCGTTGAGCGCTAAATAGAACGACGTGTCTGCGACCAGGCGCCCGTGGCGGTCCCGCTCGGTCAATGACGCGCCATTGAGGAGGACTCCAAGGGACTTTGCGTAGCCCACGTTCCAGTCCGAGTCCCTCATGAGGCGCCCGTCCGGACGGAACCAGCCGACTTCAGCGCGGCTTAGGGTCGGCGGCGAGCTGCCGGCGGGACCGGCCCTCAAAAAACCGGCGCCGGCGGAACACGTGATGGCGCCGGCGCAGGTTTATCAGGGCCCTGGTCCAGGCCAGGACGTCGTTGTCGACGTTGTCCCAGTCGTACCAGGAGATCTCGTTGTCCTGGCAGTATGCATTGTTGTTCCCTTGCTGCGTGCGGCCGAGCTCGTCGCCTCCGAGGAGCATGGGGACGCCGAGGGAGAGGGCCAAAGTAGTGAGGAAATTGCGAACTTGCCGGGCGCGAAGAGCGAGGATGTCGGGGTTATCAGCTGGGCCTTCTACGCCGCAGTTCCACGAACGGTTGTCGTCGGTGCCGTCCAGGTTGTCCTCGCCGTTGGCCTCGTTGTGCTTGTGGTTGTAACTGACGAGGTCGGCGACGGTGAAACCGTCGTGGGCGGTGACGAAGTTGACACTGGCCCACGGGCGCCGCCCGGTTGCTTCATAGAGGTCGGAGCTGCCGGTAAGGCGGTTGGCCAATTCGCCGATCGAGGCGTTTTGCTGACGCCAATAATCCCGGACGGAGTCGCGGTAGCGACCGTTCCATTCCGACCACAGGACCGGGAAGTTCCCCACCTGGTAACCGCCCGAGCCAAGGTCCCAGGGCTCGGCAATAAGCTTGATCTGGCTTATTACCGGGTCCTGGTGAATGAGGTCGAAGAAAGCAGAAAGCTTGTCGACTTCATGGAACTGGCGGGCCAGGCTCGCCGCCAGGTCGAAGCGGAAACCATCGACGTGCATTTCCAGGACCCAATACCGGAGCGAGTCCATAAGCAACTGCAACGTTTGCGGGTTATTGACGTTGAGGGTATTGCCGGTGCCCGTAGTGTCCGAGTAATAACGGGGGTCGTCGACGTTGAGGCGGTAGTAACTCTGGTTGTCCAGTCCCCGGAAGCTCAAAGTGGGGCCCAGGTGGTTACCCTCAGCCGTGTGGTTGTACACGACGTCGAGGATGACCTCGATCCCGGCGGCATGCAGGGCCCGGGCCATCGTCTTGAACTCGTTGAGGACCCGTTGCCCGGGGCGGGAGGCATAACCGTTGTGGGGGGCGAAATAACCGATCGAGTTATAGCCCCAATAGTTCCGCAGCCCGCGCTCGACGAGGTACTGGTCGTGCACGAACTGGTGGACGGGCATGAGCTCGACGGCAGTGATGCCGAGGCGTTGAAAATGCTCGATTACGGCGGGGTGGGCGACACCGGCGTACGAGCCTCGCTGTGGCGGTGGCACCTCGGGGTGGGCCACGTCAGGCCCCGCACGTGGGTCTCGTAAATAATCGTCTCGTGCCAGGGCGTGCGCGGCCGGCGGTCGTCGGCCCAATCGAAGGCTGTGTCGGCCACGATGGCCTTGGGCATGGAGCTGGCGGAATCAGTACGGTCGATCGAGCGGTCGTCTCCCTCGGACAGGCGGTAACCGTAGACGGCCTGGCCCCAATTGACCTCGCCCGCCACTGCCTTGGCGTAGGGGTCCAGCAGGAGTTTCGCGTGGTTGGCGCGAAGGCCTCGTTCGGGCTCATAGGCACCACGTACCCGGTAACCGTAGAGCTGGCCTGGCTCCGCTTCTTCCAGGTAACCGTGCCAGACGTACGCGTCGACTTCGGGCAGTTCGTAGCGGGTCTCGACGCCGGCGGCGTCGAACAGGCAGAGCTCAACCGATTCCGCGCTGCGCGAATAAACCGAGAAGTTGGTCCCCGAGCCGTCCCAGGACGCTCCGAGCGGGTAGGGGTAACCGGGGCTGAGAGCGGTTGGCATGAGCCGACAGGCTACCGGTCCGTAGGGCGGACATGTCTGCCGGCGGTGGCGCTAGGGTGGTGCCGGCCCTGGCGCTCGGTGGTGGCCGCCTTGGTTAAGGAGATCTGTTGTGGATAAGCGACTTTTGAGCTCTCGGGACGAACGAGGAGCCCCGGACGACCTCGGTGTAGAGGCTCTCTGCGGTTGTCGTGTTCGCGAGCAGCGAGACGGCAGCGCCCGATGAGAGCCACTGCCACCGAGGACGAGCGCCGTTTTTATTCAGACAACGGGTTCCTCGTCATGCCGGACTACCTGGGCCCCCCGGAGCTCGAGAAGTGGCGGGTGGCGGTGGACGAAGCGCTGCAGAGCCGCGGCCGGCAGCGGTTCTCGACACCGGTGGCGGGCGACAGCAGGGCGTCCGATAGCCAGGAGGCTAAGGAACAGCAGGCGTATTACGACCGGGTGTTTACCCAGCGGGTCAACCTGTGGCAGACCAACGACAAAATGCGCGAGCTTATGCTCGACCCCGCTCTCGGCCGGCTCGTGGCCGACGTAGCCGGGGTTGACGGGGTGCGCATCTGGCACGACCAGGCCCTGGTCAAAGAGCCTTACGCCAACCCCACCGCGTTTCACCTGGACGTCCCGTACTGGTCGTTCACGTCGGCTGATGCCATCACGATCTGGGTCGCCCTCGACGACGCCAGCCTGGAGAACGGGTGCCTCTACTACATGCCCGCCAGCCACAAGGCGCAGAAGTTCGACAACGTCGGGATCGGGCCGTCCATCGGGGCTCTGTTCGATGTTTACCCCGAGTGGCGCGAGGTGCCGGCACAGCCATGCCCGGTGCCGGCGGGTGGGGCGTTGTTCCACAACGGGTTGACGTTCCACGGAGCGGGCGCCAACATGACGCCGGGGCGCCGCCGGGCCATGACCTGCGCCTACATGCCCGACGGGTGCACGTTCAACGGGACCCCCAACGTGCTGCCACCCGGTTACCTGGCCACCTTGAAGGTGGGCGACCTGCTCGACAACGACGCCCAGAACCCCCTCGTTTATTCCGGCCTAACGCCTCCTGCCAACCAGCCCTCCAACCCTCCAACCCACAAGCAAGGTGATAATGGTGGCCCCTGACCGGCCACCGCCGACCGACCATGAGGCGGCCCACCGTGTGTGTTTCGTGCTTCAGGTCGCACTGGACAAGTTGGACGAGTACCGGGAGTTGCACAGGCACGTTTGGCCGGAGATGCAGGATGCCCTGTCAGAGGCAGGTTGGCATCGCTACTCACTGTTCCTCCGCGACGACGGGTTGCTCGTGGGTTATCTCGAAACAGACGATTTCGAAGCGGCAAAGGCCCGGATGGCTGCTACGGAAGTCAACTCCCGGTGGCAAGAGGTTGCCGCGCCGTTGTTCGAGGGCCTTCAGGGCGCGACGGCCGACCAGTCTATGAGAGCCCTCGAGGAGGTCTTTCACCTCGCTTGAGGGGCGGCCCGGCACCGCCATCATTGGGCAACTGGGGAACCGGGCATTCAGGCCACCCGGCGAACGTTCCTCGAGTCAGCGAGGCGGGACGGGATGCGGCACCGGCCAGGCTCCGCATAGGTGGCGCGGCCAGCCAAATGCCCAAACCAGTAATAGTGCCCGCGGTGCCCCGGGCAGCTCGAGGGCCTGATGTTGAACCAGAAATCGAGGTTCCCCTCGCTGACCGGGGGCCCATATACGCTCGAAACGAGTGCTATCACTTGACCCGGCCGGCGGCCTGCCCGTTCTACGACGACCGTCGAGACGTGGTACCGCGCTACAAAGGCGCGCAGATCCGATCTGGCCCTGTCGAGCGACGCCGGTTGAGTGCCGGTGACCTGAAGTTCCGGCCAATCCTCCAGTAATAATGACGGCACGGCAGGGGGCGACAGGAGCGGGGGTACCTTGGTGCCATCACCGTCTTGAAGCGGTCGGACCACGTACCCACCGAGCAGAGAAAAGCGCATGTTGCTGAGCGCCTGCCACAGCATGGCCTGGTCTTCCGGGAACACCGGGTAGGGGTAGGCGAGGACCACGCCGCCTGAAGGGATTTGGCGGGCTACGGCCGCCTCGGAGAACACCTCGGCTCCGTTCAGACCGGCCACCGGGTACCGGGTAACGGGGGCCACGAGAGCGGCGGACGCCAGCAGAGCGGCGACGGCGATCCCCGGTACCCACCGTAAACCGGACGCCAGATTGGCCAACAATGCGTCCAGCCCGACACAGAGCAGCACGGCCGCCGCCAGGTCGATGTAAAGAGTGAGCCGGCTGGGGACGATGTCTTGCAGCACGGGGACGCGGGTCAGCAGGGCAAATGGAAGGGGTATCTTCGTCTCGCCGCCGTGGACCACAAGGCGCGGTCCCAGTGCCAGCACCCATGAAACAACGCCCAAGGCCACCGCCCCTTTCACCAAGGCCTGGCCCCGGCACCGGACGGCGATGTAGACGAGCACTACGAGCAGGGGTATACCGATAAAGCCCGTGTCGCCGAGCATCGGTACGGGCGGTATCCTCCATTCTCGCCAGAAGCCGGCCAGGACCAGACGGCCAACGGGAAATATGGCCGACAGGATGTCGATACCGGGCGCCGATACCAATTGCGTGGGGCCACCAACGTGTGCCCGGCCGGCTATTGCGTTCCAGGCCGGATAGGCCAGGAGAGGGCCGGCGACCAGGGCCACGCCCGCCAGCACCGTGACGGCCACGCGCGGTGTACCGCCAACGGGCTGACGACGGTACAGGGCGCGACCGGCAAACCAGGCCATCATAAGGCCGCTAATCAATACGAAAGACACCGCTATTTCACTGCTTATGAGGTATTGGGCGGCGATGAGCCCACCGAGCAAGAGGCCACTCGTGAAGGCATTTTCCGGCGCTTTTGTTTGTACCAACCGGTAGAGGACGTAGAACAGAAGGGGCGGGAAGGGAGCAAATACCAGGAACATATGGTCGGCTCCCTGATGAGCCATGTAAGGGGAGAACCCGTAAAAGACCCCTCCGAACGCGGCGGCAGTACGTGAGCGGACGAGCCGCTTCAACACGAAAAAGCATGAGAAAGCCGAGATGAAGAAACTCAGACGGACGAGCAGCGCAAATGAGGCGACCGGCCCAGACCAGGAAGTGACCGGGCTGACCAGCAAGCCGAGCAGGGGGAAACTGGCGTTGTCAGCCGTATTGATCCCTACGGGGTAGTTGAGCAGGTTGGTCCAAAGCGACAATTGACCGTGCCGCAGCATCCGGAGAGAAAAGGAGAGGAACCAGACCTGGTTCACGATGTCCCCGCAACTGCACGTGGGCAGGTGCGTACGGTCGAGCGGTTGCAGGCGACCGTACAACAACCCGGCGGCCACCAAATAAGCGGCACCAACGAGGCAAACGGCGATGACGCCGTTTAGCCGGGTGTTCCGATGCCGCAGCATGGTGGTGAAGGGCGAGGACACCGGCTTCAACTGGTCCGTAGTGCTGCCTCCAGGAACGTTCGCCCGGTTGCCGGCAGCAGACACCCCTGCCGGCGTTCCGGGGCCCGGGCGTGCAACCAGGCAAACGTTGCCTGTTGTGGCAATTGCTTCACCCCGTTTTCACCCTGCACTCGTACCGGTGAGCCTCAAAAGGGCCTGTAGCGGGGAACGCTCAGTGCGTTGGCCCCCAGGGCCGGGCACGGTCAGGCCCTGTGCCTCACTCCCGGGTCAATCGTACGTACAGCACGGTAACAACCAGCAGGAGGCCGCTCACAATTATGGCCAGGTCGTCGGCGACGATATTGGCCTCGACCTTGATGAAGGGCCGCACCAGCAGCGACAGGACGAGCAAGACCACCCCGACGCGGATCAGCGCCTGAGCGGCTTCCCGCATCATCTCTGTGCCCCCTGGATGCTCTCGGCCAGGCTTGGGACTCGCTCCGGGAAAAAGCAGGCCGCGTTGTGGCCCGGCGCCACTTCCGCCAGGGGTGGCCGGGACTTACGGCAGGCGTCCTCGGCAAAGGGGCAGCGATTGGCAAACACGCAGCCGGTCCCCGATACCTGGCCCTCTGCGTACCTTTCGAGCTCCTCGGTGCGGCGGTGGCTGGCGATCTCGGGGTCGGGCACAGGGATGGCCTCGAGCAGCAGGAACGTGTAGGGGTGCTGAGGCCGGTTGATCACTTCTTCACAGGGGCCCTCCTCGACGACGACCCCGTAGAACATGACCATGATCCGCCCACCCTGGGCGAAGTACCTGACCAGGCCCAGGTCGTGGCTGATGAACATGTAGGCCAGGTCCCGTTGTTGGCGGAACGACAGCAACAGGTCCAGTATGGCCACTCGCAACGATACGTCGAGCATGCTCGTGGCTTCGTCGGCCACGACCACCCGGGGCTCCAGGCTCATCGAACGGGCGATGGCCACGCGCTGGCGCTGGCCGCCCGAAAGCTGATGGGGGTAGCGGGCCAGGAACGCCGGAGTGGCATCGAGGCCCACCTCTTGCAGGGTGCGCATCAGCGCCTGCTTTAGCTGCCGGCGCCGGACCAACTTGTGGTGCAGGAGCGGAGCCCCCAGGGTGTCCTCGATGGTAAGGCCGGGGTTCAGCGAGGCGTAAGGGTCCTGCTGGACCACCTGCACGGCTCGCCGGTAGTTCTTGAAATCGTCGCCCTTCAGCGACCAGAGGTCGCGGCCCTCGAACCGCACTTCGCCCTCCAGAGGGCGGATCATGCCGGCCACGAGCCGTCCCAGGGTGGTCTTGCCACACCCGGATTCTCCCACCACGGCGACGATGTCCTTGACCTGGAGGTCCAGCGTTACGTCGTCGAGGACCGGCCGTCCCGTGTGGGTGGTCGAGTAACGGTGGGTCACCCCATCGACTTCGAGTACGTTCGTCATGGGACAGGCTCCGCAAATTCGACTAGTTCTCGGTTGACCACGTGGCAAGCGACGCTGTGCCCCTTGGCGTCGGCCACCAGAGGTGGCTCGACCTGGCTACAGATGTCTTCAGCCCGCGGGCACCGGGGGGAGAAGCGACAACCAGGGGGCAGCTGGGCCAGGTTGGGGACCTGGCCGCCGATCGGCTGTACGAGCAGTCCGTGCCCTAGCACGCTCGGGATCGCTTCAATGAGCGCGGCCACGTAGGGGTGGCGGCGGCCTTTGGCGTAGATCTCCCGCACGGTCCCCGACTCCACGAGCCTCGCCGCGTACATGACGGCGACCCGCGTGGCGATCTCGGCTACGACCCCAAGGTCGTGAGTGACCAGGATGATGGTGACACCCAGTGACCTCTGGAGCTCCCGCAGGATATCGATGACAAGGCGCTGGTTCAACAGGTCGAGCGCCGTAGTGGGCTCGTCGAGGACCAGGACCGAGGGCTTGAGAAGGAGGGCAAGAGCGATAGCGACCCGTTGCTTCATGCCTCCGGACAGCTGGCTTTCGTATGAGCCCCAGATGCGCTCCGGCTCGAGCCGTAGCGACACGAGCAGCTCGTCAAAGTAGGCCTTGCCGTCTTCGGGCTTGGCGAACACGTCCGGGTGCGCCTTCAGGCTGTGCTCGACGTGTCGGCCAACCGTAAGTACGGGGTTGAACGCGTTCATGGCCGCCTGAAAGACCATGGCTATCTCGCTGCCGCGTACCCGGTTGAGGTCGCCCTGGGCCATGGTGCGCAGGCTCTTGCCCCGGTACCGCACGTCGCCGGCGATCACCCGGCCGGGTTCGGGGACGACGCCAAGCAGTGAGTAGGCGAGTGTCGACTTACCGCAGCCTGACTCACCCACCAGTGCATAGATCTCGCCGGCGTGAACATCTAGCGTTACGTCGGCCACGGCCCGGATGGCGCCGGCACCGCTGCCAAACGCGACCGAAAGGTTGTCCACCACCAATATCGGGTCGCCTCTACCGTTAGTCGAGCTCACAACGGTCCTACTGAACTCGCAGCCGGGGGTTGAAGATACTGTCGAGCGCTCTCGTGAAAAAGATGAAGGCCACCTGAAGGATAACGATCGCCACCATGGGAGCAAACAGGTAACTCAAGCTCTTCGTCGTATATAGCGCCCCCTGGCTCATGGCCAGGTTGATCATGACTCCCCAGTTAGTCCCGCTTACGGGGGCGATCCCGAGTACGAACAAGCCGATCTCGGCGTAAATGGCCCCCGTTATGGCCAGCATAAAGCTGATGGCCACGTACGGTCCCACGTTTGGGAGCAGCTGTTTTGCGATGATGTTACGCAGTGGGAGGCCCGAGATCTTTGCCGCGTCGACGAAGTCGGCTGCTCGTAAGCTCAGTGCCTGCGACCGGATGACTCGAGCCAGGCCCGCCCAGGCGGTGATCGACAGCACGGCGGCCAGCACGAGGGGGTTCGTGACCCTCAGAATGCTGGCCAGCACGATGATGAGGGGCAAGCCCGGGATAGTCAAGAATACGTCGACGATGCGCATGGCGACCGAGTCGAAGGCGCCGCCGAAATAGCCGCTAACGAGGCCCACCACCACTCCGATGAACACGGTCATGATGGCGGCGGTGACCCCGACCAGCAGGACGGGACGCGTCCCGAGGATTATCTCCTGGAGGATGTCGATGCCGAGGTTGTCGGTGCCTAGGGGGTGCTGCCACGACGGCGGGAGGTAAGCGTCGAGGGGGTTGCCGACGCCGGGCTTTATGTGGGTCAAGAACGGCCCGAATATGGCGAAAAAAGCGTAAATAAGAATGACTATCCCGCCGAGCAGAGCGGCTTTGTCCGCCCAGCAGATGCGCCACAGGTCCCGGAGCAGTTTCATGACACAGTGCTCGAACCGATCGGGAGGATCGTCTCGACGCTCGCTGCAGCCTTGGCTGCCCTGGCCCGCCTGGCCGATTCGGGCCTGGCGATGCGGGGGTCGACCAACGGGTACAGCAAGTCGACCAGCAGGTTGGCGATAACGACCGAGACCGTGATGAGGATAAAACACCCCATCATGAGCGAGTAGTCGCGCGCATCGACGGCAGTAATGAGGTAGTAGCCGAGGCCGGGATAAATGAAATAGGTCTCGACGAAGACCGACCCGGCAAACAGGTAGCCGAGCGCCAGGGCAAAAGACGTTACTACCGGCAGCATCGAATTACGCCCGACGTAGGACCGGGCCACCCGGGTTTTGTCCAGGCCGCGTGCTTCGGCCGCCCGCACGTACTCGGAGCCGAGAACGGATATGGCGGCGCCCTTCATAGTCAGGGCCCATCCGCCGAAAGCGGCAATGACGTAAGTGGCCACAGGGAGGATCATGTGCTGAAGGACGCTCAGGATGAAAGGCAAGTTGAAGCCCGGTGTCACGTTGATCCCGTAGGCGCCCGAACCCGGCAGCCACTGGAGCCTGTCGGCCAGGAAGTAAATGAGGAGGATGGCAGTCAGGTAGATCGGTACGGCGTTGAGGAACGAGACGAACAGAGTTGCGAAGTTGCTGAAACGGGACTTCCTGAAGGCGGCCATAACCGTGCCGATCACGATCCCGAGGAGGAAGCTGATCAGCAGGCCGGACCCGACGGCCAGGATGGTCCAGGGTGCGGCGGCGGCCAGGATGCTTACGACGGTCTCGCCGGGGTTGAGCACAGACGTGCCCAGGTTGCCCTGGAAAGCGTGAGCGATGTACGAGAAATACTGGTTCAACAGCGGCGCATGCGGCTGCAAACCATATATGGCCTGGATCTTCTCCTGGATCTGCTGCGGTGTGTAATTACCTTGCAGCTGGAGCTGGGCCTGGAGGTACTCCATGGCGTTCCCCGGCATCAGCCTGACTATGAAAAACGACAGGGTGACGACCACGAAAATAATGACCAGGGCCATGAACAGGCGTCGGCCGACATATGCCGTCATGTTGACCTCCTATCGTTGGTGTCCCACCGGCCGCCAAACGGCCCGGCCAGAGGGGCGGCCAAACCAGGTTTTCTTTCGCCGTTCATCCCTGGGACGGTCCCGCCGGGCCGCTCGCCGGCACCCGGCATTCCCTGCCACTGGCGTCCTCCATGGCACGTGAGCACGAGCTTGTTCATCGGGCCACGACCATTCACGGACTGCTGTTGGATTTTTCGAAGGCGCTGCGGAGGAAGGCCAGACCGTCCACCGCGATTGCGTCCTGTGTGTCCGCCAAAGGCCGCCAGATAGAGGCGGCCCGGGCGATCGACTGGTTGTCAGGGGTGAACGATTCGATACAGACGGCTCCGTTGTAGCCGATGTCGGACAGAGCGCTTATGAAACCGGCCCAATCGACATGGTCTGCGCCCGGCGTACCGCGGTCGTTGCCGCACGCTTGTACGTGCATCAGGCGCCCCGCGGCGGCTTGCACGGCGTCAACGATCGACTTTTCTTCGATGTTCATGTGGAAGGTGTCGGCGAGGATGCCGCAAGCCGGGCTGTCCAGCCTGGTCAGGATGTCGAGCGTCTGCTCGAAGGTGTTGAGGACGCTGGTCTCGAACCGATTGAGCGGTTCGATAGCGATCCGCACCCCCTTTTCGCCGGCATAAGCGGCGACCGGCTTCAGCCCTTCGACCAGACGGCTCAGGTAGGCCTTGCGCTCATCGGGGGTGGCGCGCCAGGTGAGCCCCACCGGGGCGTAGATCGGCCCCCCCACGACAGGGCCGCTCGGGAGGCTGGCACCAACGCGGGCCGACAGGTCGATGCAAGCGCGGAGGTAGTCCTGCGTGCTCTTGAGGATCTCCTTGTCCTCCCCGACGAAGGTGCGCTCGGGCGACATGGCCACGCACACCGTCCCGCCGAGGCCGAGCTCGGCCAGCAGGTCGACAGTACGCCCGGGGTCGAGGTCGGAGGGGTTTTCCAGCGGCAGTTCGACGATGTCGAAGCCCCAGTCGCGGATTTGGGGTGCCAACCTGGACAAGCCGGCGTCGTCGAGCGGCGATACCCAAATCCATGTGTTAGCCCCTATGGCTGGCACAGTGCCTCCCTTCGGCTTTGTCCGAGGCTTTTATAGCTATAGCACTCGGTTGGTTGCTGGTGTTGGTGGAACAACGTGAAACCGCTCAGAAGGAAGGGTCGGCGAGAGGTGTTGCCGGCCCGAGGTTGCGGAACAGGAACAAACCGTCTTTGCCGGGGGCGACTATGTCGAGACGGCCGTTGCCGTCGAGGTCGCAAACTTTGAACTCGATCCCGCACCCGGTGCCGACGCGCGCCGGCCCGTAGCTGATGACCTGCTTGGAGAAGCTCTCGCCGTTCCACTTGTAGTAATAGATGCCCAGGTCGTCGTACTCGCCCGGGTCGCGGCCGTTATGAGCCCGGTACCGCTTACCGGTGACGATCTCGCATTCTCCATCGCCGTCGAGGTCGACCCAGCGCACGTCGTGGAACTGGCTGTTGCCGGGGTCGATCGGGTGCCGCACCCAGGTGCGCCCGGAACTCGAGACGCGCTGCTCGTACCAGTCCAGGCCGTAGTTGTGAGCCTGGCCGACGATGAGGTCAGCCAGACCGTCGCCGTTTACGTCGGTCACGATGATCTCGATGCTGGCCGTACCCAGGTCGAACTCGGGATGCCAGGTCCATGGCTCGGACAATGGGTGCTCAGGGGCTTCGAGCCACCCGCCCGGGAGCACTATGTCCATGCGGCCGTTGCCGGCCAGGTCGCCGCAGCCCATGCCGTGGCCAGACGGTTCGTCACGAAGCACGTACTCGACAAATTCGCCTTTGCCACGACCCTCGCCATCGGTCACCAGTTTGTAAACCCGCATCGGGCCACCGGGCGTGTTCGGCAATAGCTCCAGCATGCCGTCGCCATCGATGTCGTAGCCCTTTACGATCTCTACACTGCCGGTCGTGGCGATGTCGTGCACCTGCCACCGCGTGTCCCGCGCACCCTTTGGGTTCTCCAGCCACCGGATGCCTTTGCTCCACCAGCCCCCCGTCACAAAATCCAGATATCCGTCCCCATTTACGTCCATGGGGATTTCGCCGAAAGCGTCGAAATACTCGCCTTCGGTCAAGACTTGCTCGATGGGGCACTTGCGGTCGAAGTTTGGCCCTGGGTACCAGAAGCCGCCGCTGACGATGTCGAGATAGCCATCCTGGTCGACGTCAAAGACGGTGGCTGACTCGTAGCGCTCGTCGGCGATGAGCCGGCGTTCGAACTTCAGGGGTGGGAGGGGTGGCGGCACAATTCTCCTAGTTCTTTAATTCAGTGGTCCGGTAGTGCGGGTAGTTCACGTGGTTGCGAGTTCTGAGGCGTAGCGCTGGGTGATGTACTGGTAGGCCACAGCCAGGTCCTCGGCTGCCTCGGCAACCGATGTCAGGGGCTCGGCCTCGCCTTTGCAGACCTGGACAAACCGCGCCGCTTGCGCGGCCATGGCGTCGGTGTACGGGAGAGCCGGGATCTCTCGTGTCGGCTCGGGCCCATCTCGACGGTCGAGGTACGCCTCCACCCGGCCGGCATGGAACCGGGTGAGCGGAGGTGGCAAGGAGATGCGCACGTAGCCGTGCTCGAAGGCCACCAGCGCTTCCTCCTCCCAGGCCACCGCCGTCTGGTACGGGCTCATCTCCAGGAGGGCGGGCCGACCGCTGTCGCTCTCGGCCACGAGGAGGATCCCTTTGGGCTCGACGTGGCTCACGTGGTAGGGCTCCCCGAGGAGGTACCGCATCATGTTGACTTGGTGGATGTAGTAGTTGACGAAGCTGACGTACTCTTTGCCCGCCTTTTCGCCGAGCTCGGCGGGGGCCCTTCGCTGCCCAGCTTGGTGGGCGGTTCGTCGCTGGCCAGGTAGCCCGCGTTGCCACCGCCGATCCAGTCGCCGGCGGGCATGACGATGCGGACATAGCGGAACTCGCCCGCCTCACCGCTGTCCCGCCAACGCTGGATCTGGCCGATGGCCCAGGTGACTGCCGGGTCGGCCCGCTTGTGGTAGCCGACCATGTGCACACTTCCGGCGGCGCGGGCCGCTTCGGCCAGTTGCTTACCGGTCTCCGGCCCGACGGCAGCTGGTTTTTCGGTGAACACGTGCCGGCAGCCCCGGTAGAGGTCGGGGAGCAGGCTGGCGTGCTCTGTGAAGGGGACGGGTGCTACGACGCCGTCAAGCTTTTCTGCCTCGAGCATGGCGTGATGGTCGGGGTAGATGTGCTCGATGCCATAACGGGCGGCCACCCGTCGGGCCAGGTCGGGCCGGCCTTCGGCCAAAGCCACGACCTGGCAATCGGGTGTAGCGGCGTAGCTGCGCAAGTGGGCCATTTGTCCCATGAACCCACAGCCCACAAATCCCAAACGGATCATGCTTCCGGGACTCTTTTCTCTTTCTCGATTACGCGTTTATCTGACGGCACTTTTGCATTGGTTCTCGGAGCATGATCAGCCCGGGCGACTACTTCGGGCTCAGCTCACCGCGCTCTTGCGCAAGCACGATGTCGTAGCTCCCGCTGGAGCTCTGGACCCAGAGCGGGTCCTTCGTGGAGGGCCAGTTGAAACTCCGGCTCGAGAAGGCAATCTGGTTGGCGAAGGCGGCGTACGGGAGGAACGGGACCTGGGTCTCGATGAACTTGGACCAGTCGTAGGTCAGCGCGTTCATCTTGGAGCCGGGGAGCGTTGAGGCGTACTCATTGTTGAGCTCGGCCGGGATGTTGACCTTCCCGATCCCGGGGACGTTCTCCACCGGGCCGTAACCGATGCCATGGTCGCCGGCGTACGTGCCGCTACCCGTGAAGTTCTCCTGGCTGCCGATCGGGCTTTGGGCGAAGTCCTGCAGCGGGTTGGGGGCACCGCCGGCGCAGCAGTAAGCGGCGAGCTGGAAGTTCCCGGTGTGGAAGTCGTTAAGGTACGTGGTGTTCTCGACCGTGCTTTCGACCGACGGGATCCCGAAACTGGTGAGCGCGCTGGCTGCCACCTGCAACGCAGCGACCTGGTCAGTCCAGGAGGCATCGATCGACAGGGTGATCTTGAACGGCTTGCCGTTAGGCATGAGCCACGAACCGTCCGACGCCTTCTTGAAACCCGCTTGGATGAGCAGCTTGGCGGCCATGGCGGGGTCGTAGTTGTACGGGTTCAAGCCCGCGATCTGCGCCGGGGTCATGTACTGCTGGGCGATCCTGGCGACCAGGCCGTCAGGCGGGACCGGGGCGACGGCGTGGGCGTCCTGGTCTCCCCAAGAGAAGACGTCCATCTTGGAGATCGGAAGCGCATAAGCCAGCGCCTGGCGCACCTTGGTGATACCGAAGGGGTACATGGAATCGTTGAAGATGATCTGTGCCTGGAACGTGCCCGGCACTGCCTGCAGGTTGGCGTCGGGTGTGTGCAGCCACTGGTCCAGGATGGCGGGCGGCATGTACAGCCAGCCATTGGAGAAGTCGACTCTTCCGCTCAACAGCTCGGCATTGAGCTCGTTCTGGCTCGTGCCCTCGAAGAGGATCTTCGGGACGGTGATCTTGGACGCGTCGTAAAACCCGTTCCACTTCGTGAGCAGGTACGCCTGCAGGGTGGCGCTGGTGAGCTTGTACGGACCGTCGCCAACCAGGGTGGACGGGTTGTAGGAGGCGATCTTGGTCAGCACCCCTGAGAGTGCCTTGAACGCCGCGCTCTTGGCTGCGGCGGCCGGGTTGGTAGCTGCCTCAGCGTAGTAGGAGAGGTCGTCCTGTTTGAGCCCGGGGGTGACGAACTTGCCCCAGACGCTGGCCGGGTAAGGCGTTACGCTCCCGAACAGGTCGCTCTCGAGCGTCGGCAGTGGCTCGCCGGGCTTGACCGTGACCGTGAAACTATGTGGACCGGCGGTGGCCAAGTTGGTGATGTCGTTCCAGATGGCGCCCCCGTCGGGGCCATCCAGCAGGATCGTGTCGACCACGTCGGTACTGGTAAAGGGCTGACCGTTCTGCCACTTGGCGTTGGACACCAGGTTCACCGTGAACGTGTTGCCCTTCAAAGCCCAGCTGGTGGCCAGCTGAGGTATGTAGTTGGTCAGGCTCGGCCAGGAGTTAATAGCCAGGGGCAGATAGACGAACCCGGCTCCAGCGCCGACGAAGTTGACGTTGAACGGGCTGTAGGACCACGTGGTCCAGTTGTTGGACGAGTCGTCGACGAGAGTGACGTTGCTCGCGGCTGGATGGCGTGTGATGGACGAGTGCAGTGTTGCGGCACTGGCGCTCGACGCGATCGCCGGCAGGGACAGGGCCGCCGCGCAGGCGGCCAGGGAGAATATCTTTGCGCGCCGGACCACAGCTCGTGGTCGCGACTCAGAACTTAACCTATGCACGGGTTCCTCCTAGTGAATCCAACCGCACGGTTTCTCCTAAAAGACGGTGGACATTTACGTTTGAAGCCGGTACTTCGAGTTGCTCTGCTAAGTCGATGTTATTTTTGAACCGGTTTTTTTGTTTCGAGCCGAGGCTGCTGATCAGTACCATACATGTGCGACACGGGCGGGAAACGTCGCGCCCGTCGGTATGTACTCCTGCCGTCCCGGATCGGGCCTCGAGCGTTCGGGCGCGGCACGTCCGTAACAATCTGGCCCGCGGGTTAACGCGCACTTCGTCCCTTTCGCTGGGCAGGGTACGAAGCGACAGGGGTCCCGGGATGTGGCGGTTTCCCAAGGGCCTGCACCAGACCGCTTCGTTTACAGGAGCCATCGTGCGCTTTCTGACCGGCACAGGAGCCCGGTCAAGGCTACGCCCTGGCGCGGCAATACCACGCCGCCAGACCGATGTTGTCAAATGGTGTCGAGGCACCCGTCGCGGGTCTTTTCATCCAAACAACGGTCCGTGGCAAACAACAAACCCCTTCACTTCGCGCAAACTTACTGCCCCCGGGCAAACGGTTGCCCGCTACTATGCGTAACAGGTTCCGGTCTGCTTTGCAAGCCATGTACCGTCCCCGGTTGGGTGACTCGGAAAGGTCTAGCATGCTCGACGTGCCTGGTTCACTACGAGTGGCTGTTATCGGCCAAGGTTTCATGGGTAAGGCGCACAGCCTCGGCTGGTCGCGCGCGGCAGAGCTCACCGGGAGCCGGCTCCGGCCCGAGCTGTCGGTGCTATGCGGGCGCGACCGTGCAGCGTTGGAACGCAATGCCGCCCTGTACGGTTTCGGACGCATCAGCGACCGTTGGCAAGATGTCGTAACGGCCGACGACGTCGACCTTGTCGACATCTGCACACCGGGTTCGAGCCATGCGGAGATTTCTCTTGCCGCGCTCGGGGCGGGAAAGCACGTGCTGTGCGAGAAGCCCCTCGCCAATTCCCTGGAGGAGGCGCGCCAGCTTGCCGCGGCGGCCGCCAAAGCGCGAGAAAAGGGCGTCTTCGCCATGGTTGCCTTTAACTATCGGCGGGTACCGGCCATCTCGGTGGCGCATAACTTCATTGCCGAAGGCCGGCTCGGCGCTTTGCGTCACGTCCGGGCGCAGTACCTCCAGGACTGGTTGGTCGACCCCGAGTTCCCCCTCGCCTGGCGTCTTGACGCGAACCAGGCTGGTTCGGGTGCCCTCGGCGATCTTGGCGCCCACTTGATCGACCTGGTCCGGCACCTCACCGGGGACGAGTTCCGCGAGGTCGTGGCCCAACTCGAAACATTTGTTACTGAACGCCCGGTGGCGAGCGGGATCACGGGGCTTTCCGGCCAGGCCGCGGCGGGAGCGGCCAAGGGGCCGGTAACTGTTGACGACGCGGCCGTCGTCCTCGCCCGCTTGCGGAGCGGGGCGCTGGTCACGCTCGAAGCGACGCGTATGGCCCCGGGCCGCAAAAATGGGCTCGTGATCGAGCTGAACGGCGCCCGGGCCAGTCTGCGCTTCGAACTGGAACGGCTCAACGAGCTGCAGCTCTACGAGACCGACGGCCCTGTCGATGGCTTCACGACCAGGTTGGTGACCAACGGCAGCGACCCCTACCTGGACCAGTGGTGGCCGCCCGGGCACATCATCGGCTGGGAACACACTTTCGTGCACGAGTTCCAGGACTTTATGGCGGGCATCGCGGACCGGCGCCAGCCGGAGCCCTCTTTTGAGGACGGGCTGGCCACTCAGGCCGTGCTGGACGCCGTGAGCACGTCGGCTTCTCGCCACTCCTGGGTGGCCGTCGAGGCCTAACCGGGCTGGGTCTTGGGACGGGGCTCAGTACGGGGCGCCAGGTGACCGGGTCGCGCCAAGCCACTGTCAGGGCCGGGTCGCTTGAGAGCCCGAGTCGCTGCGAGGATAACGAATACAACCATGAACGGAGGGCTGCGATGACGAGACCAATCACGCTGTTCACGGGCCAGTGGGCGGACCTTCCGCTTGAAGCCGTGGCGACGAAGGCCAAGGCGTGGGGCTACGACGGCCTCGAGCTGGCTTGCTGGGGCGACCACTTCGAGGTCGCCCGGGCCATATCCGAGGACGACTATTGCGACAAATTGCGTGCTCGCCTCGAGGGCTGGGGCCTCGGGTGCTGGACGATCTCGAACCACCTCGTCGGCCAAGCCGTCTGCGACCACCCGATCGACCAGCGCCATCGCGGGATCCTCCCGCCGCGTATATGGGGTGACGGTGACCCTGAGGGGGTGCGCCGGCGCGCCGCCGAGGAAATGAAGAACACGGCGCGAGCTGCGGCCCGCTTCGGTGTTAAGACCGTTGTCGGTTTCACGGGCTCTTCTATTTGGATCACGCTGGCCGGGTTCCCGCCCGTGCCCCCCGAAATGATCAAAGCGGGCTACGAGGACTTTGCCGCCCGTTGGAACCCGATTATCGACGTCTTCGACGAAGTAGGCGTGCGTTTTGCTCACGAGGTCCACCCGAGCGAGATCGCCTACGACTATTGGACGACGAAGCGCACCCTGGAAGCCATCGGCAACCGGCCCGGCTTCGGCCTCAACTTCGACCCGAGCCACTTCGTCTGGCAGGACCTCGATACGGTCGGCTTCCTCAGCGACTTCTCTGATCGCATCTACCACGTCGACTGCAAAGAGTCCGTGAAGCACTTCGACGGGCGTAACGGCAGGCTTTCGTCGCACCTGCCCTTCGGCGACCTGCGCCGCGGTTGGGATTTCGTCTCGGTAGGGCACGGAGACGTGCCCTGGGAGCACATCTTCCGCAAGCTGAACGAGATGGGCTACGACGGGCCGATCTCGATCGAATGGGAGGACTCCGGTATGGACCGGGAGCTCGGGGCTCCGGAGGCCCTCGAGTACATCCGCAAGCTCAACTTCGAACCGCCCAAGGCGGCGTTCGACGCCGCCTTCTCCCAGGGTTAGGCGGGGCTCTTCACCAAAACAGCTCGCCGTCTTCACTGATCGCCGGCCGCTTCGACGCGGCCGGTTGGTCAGCGCGCCTGTGTCAGGTGAGCGGTGGCGGTGTCACGCTCCGCGCGGGACGCGCTCGGCCTACACCCCAAAACGGGCACTGTAGTCATCGCGAGCGCGACACTTGCCCGCCACGCTTGACCCACGCATTCATCCCGGCACAGTCATCCCGGTACAGTCATCCCGGTGGGTCGGCGAGGTCAGCCCCACCAAAAGGCTGCCGCCACGATCACGTAGAGCGCTATCAGCGCCGCTCCTTCAAGCCAGGAGTACTCTCCGTCGTAAACGACCACGACGACCACGACCACGGCGATGGCCAGCGTTGCTACCAGCAGTGAGGGGAACACCAGGGTGAGCTGCAGGGGCCCGATGAAGGGGCTCACCAGGACGAGCACGGGCGTAAGGAAGAGCATTATCTGCAGAGGGCTATTCAGGATCGTGCTTATCGCATAGTCCGGCCTGGCTTTCCAGGCGAGACGGATCCCGACGGCGTTCTCTACCGCATTAGATGCGATAGCAACAATGACGAGACCGGTGAATTCAGGGGAAATCCCCAGCGCCTGAGTTGCCGGGAGCAGCGAATTGGAAAACCAGTCCGAAACGGCGGCCGAGGCGACCCCGGCGAGGACGAGCACGATGACCGCCAAACCAAGGGGCCAGTGCGTCTGGGCTGGCCGGGCCGGTGCCGCGGCTGTTCCGGACGAGGAGCCTTTTGGCGTGGAAGGCTTTTCCTCGGCGGGAGGTTTAGGTCCCGGCCCGCCGCTGAGCCAAAAGGGGATGCTGGCCACGTACACGAGCAGCAACACCCCGGCGGTGACATCGGAAAGTGCGTGCGTGTGCGATGCGGCAGGCGTGTTGAGGTGGGCGGACAGGGTCGGCACCAACGCTGCGCCTACCGCCAGGGTCAGCAACGTCACGAGCATCCGGGGTGCTTCAGGCCGGAACTTCTGCGTGCCATAACGAACGCCTCCGGTCAGGCATGCCGCCCCGAGCACCAGGAGCACGTTGGCGAGCACTGATCCGACCAGTGCCGCCTGGACGACAGTATTGAGCCCCTCTCGCAAGGCAAAGATCGCCACGAAGAGTTCCGGGAGATTGCCGACGGTCGACTGCATCAGGCCGGTAGGGCCGGGCCCGAGGTGCTCTCCTATTTGGTCGACGGACTGCCCGACGACCGCGGCCAAGGCGGCGATGGCCAGGGCGGACAGGACGAAGCGAGCAACGTCAGAGGCCTGTGCGGCCACCGCGATACCGGCCGCGGCCGTGAACAAAGCGGCGCCGGCGATTGCCAGGCGCTGTGACGTCGCTAGGGCATCCAGTGTGCGGGGCATCTCGTCGACCTGCGCCCGACGTTACAGCCGGCCGCCGGCAAGGTTGTACAGTGAGACTCCGGTACAGCCCAGGCGGCGTGGCCGAGTGGTCCAGGCAAGGGCCTGCAAAGCCCTCTACAGCGGTTCGATTCCGCTCGCCGCCTCCAGCGATTATTCTCGCTAGTCTGCAGGTCAGAGGCCCTTTCCGGGTCCCGCGCCTGACTGTTTGTTACCACTGGCAGCCCCTCAAACCCGTTTCCTTCCTTGGCCGGCTATCTGCCGCTCGCTGCGATCGAGAGCCCAGGGTCGTGCATGCGACCGTTGGCGGGCTGTGAGACGCGTGAACCGCATGCAAAACGACAAAGCCCGTCCGACCAATGGCTCCCGGGCGCGCCTACGGCAGCACGGTAGCGTTGGGCATATGCGTCGGCCCACGATTGGCTGGAGTAGGCCCTTTCCTCTGAAGCGCGGTAGCGCTGTCGAGCAACTCTGGAAGCTGCTCGAGGAGACCGTTAGTTTGTTCGCTCAGAGCGTTTCGCCACGGGGGCTGCGTCAGCTTGATGCTCTGATCGCTGAGGCAGCTTTACAGGCTCGCCTCCGTATACATGCGGTCAGGGTGTCGGCCGACCCCGAGAACGCCAAATGGGTGGCAGGCGTGCGTCAGGAGACCAGTGACGGCATGCCCCAAGGTTCGCTGCTGGACCGAGAAGGCCTGGAGAAGTTCTTCGCGGATCGTAAAGCCCGTCCCCGTGGCGTTGACTGAGGCCTGGCATTTCTCCGGGCCATTCCTGGCCCGGGCGCTCGATTTATGGGAAGAGCGCGACAGGCCGAGCGGTTCGCAAAGGGAAGCTTTTGAGCGATGGGCCATGGACGTCGTTGACCAACGGGCCGCCTGACGACGCACTGCCGACATTGGAGGACGATGAGTACATTGCAAGGGTCCCCGACGCCGAGGTCATTGTCACGTTCTTCGTGGTCGAACAAGACCGGTCCATCTTCCTGCGCCATGTAGAGCCTCTCTAAACGGGTTAGGTCGAGCGTTACCGCATTTGACGAGTGGCTTCGCTCTCCTTCGAATGGGCTTCGGTTCGCTCGAACAGGTTGCCGTGGCACCGATTCCGCGAGCCTCTGACCAGGGAGAACACCTTGTAGCGCAACGGCCTGCAAAGGCCTCTACAGCGGTTCGATCCCGCTCGCCGCCTAAAGCGTTTGCGCAGGTCGGAGCGGGTGCATAGAAGTAGCCCTCTGCGTGACCCCATAAGGGGATGGGCCGACCGCATACAGCGCGAAGCCGGCTGTTGGGTCAAACGCGGCGCCAGTAGTAGCCGTCGCGCCAGTAAGCCGCCAGCCCGCCGAGATAGCTCTCCGGCACGCCGTAGGACCAGTCCCCATTCCCCCCATCCAGCGGCGCACGAGTCAATGCGAGACGGGGCCGCAGGTCGTCGAGAACAGCTCAACCGCCAAGCACTTTGCGGATGGCGGCGAAGCGCGTCTCGTCCACCCGCCACCACATCCAGTGACCTCGTTTTTCTCCGATCAGCAACCCGGCCTCGGCCAACACCTTGGTGTGGTGCGAAATTGTGGGTTGGCTCTTGCCGAGCGGCCGTTCGAGATCACAGGAACAGATTCTCGGGCTTGGACGCCACCAGCGAAATCAGCCTTAGCCTCACCGGGTCGCCGAGTGCTTTGAGCACGCGGCTGAGATCCCTCCGCCTCTTCTTCCCCCAGGGGAGTGTCGATGAGCGAGGCACAGCACAGGTCACCGGCGACACCGGCCTCAGTCAGCTTGACCTTGCCATTTGGCACCCATCCATCTTGGCACATTGACAAAGATCGATGTTACCGTTACCCTGGGCATTGATAGTCATCAATGCCCAGGAGGTCCCGGCGTGTCCCGTGTACAGCTGGCTCTAAACGTCACCAACCTCGAGGAGTCGATCGAGTTCTATACCAAGCTTTTCGCCACCGAGCCGGCCAAAGTCCGCCCGGGATATGCAAATTTTGCTGTTGCCGACCCGGCGCTCAAGCTGGTCCTGATCGAAGACGCGACCAGGGCGCCGAGCTCGATCAACCATTTGGGCGTCGAGGTGGAGAGCACCGACGAGGTGTCCTCAGCCCAGGCCCGGCTCGTGCGTTCCGGTGTCGATACCGAGGTCGAAGACCACGTGGCCTGTTGCTACGCCCTGCAGGACAAGGTGTGGGCAATGGGGCCGGGCGGGGCCAGCTGGGAGTTCTACACCGTATCGGCCGACGCCGACATGCCGGAGGGCCGTCTTCGCGCTGAAGGCGGAGACGCAGCATGCTGTTCCCCCCGGGTTGACGACCAGGACAGCCGGTCCTCGGCCTGTTGCTAGCAAGCGAGCAGGGGGGCTTCGGCACTAGATGAGGGCGCAACCTATGTGGAGACGCCTCCTGGCCGAGTTCCTCGGCAGCGGCCTTTTGGCCGCTGTTGTCATCGGTTCGGGCATCGCCGCCCAAAAGTTGTCGCCCGGTGCCGTCGGCCTCGAGCTGTTCGAGAACGCGGCGGCCACGGCAGCCGGCCTGTTCGCCAGCATCTTGATGTTCGGCCCCGTCTCCGGCGGTCATTTCAACCCCGTCGTCTCGTTCGTGGACGCCGCCTTTGGCGGTTTGCATTGGGGGGAGGCCGCCGCCTACCTCCCGGCCCAGGTGGCGGGGTGCATCAGCGGCGCCGTCGTCGCCAACCTGATGTTCTCGGTGGCCGCGGTCTCCATCTCGACCAAGCACCGGGCTTCGGGCGCTCATTTCTTTTCCGAAATTGTGGCGACCGTTGGCCTTCTCCTCGTGATCTTCGCCCTGGCCCGCACGGGCAGAGGCCATCTGGCGGCGGCGGCAGTGGGGGCCTACATCGGAGCGGCTTACTTCTTCACCAGCTCGACGAGCTTCGCCAACCCCGCCATCACCATCGGCCGAATGTTCTCCGACACCTTTGCCGGGATTGCGCCGTCTTCGGCCCCGTCGTATATCGGCGCCCAGGTTGTTGGTGGCGCTATCGCCATCGGAGCGATAAAGGCGCTGTACCCAAATATCAGTCCCGAGGAAGCGGCTGAAGTCATCGTCCCGCATTCCCTGCTCGACGGCGCCGTCAAAAACGCACCGTTCGCGCCGGTCGGGCCGCCCCAACCCGGCGCAACCAAGCCCACCAATAGACCAGCCAGCGAATAGAGGAGCCAACATGCACGTGGTAGCCATCGGAGGCAGCGACGCCGGCATCTCAGCGGCCCTCCGCGCCCGCGAGCTCGACCCGGGCGCGGAAGTAACCGTCGTGGTTGCTGACGCCTACCCGAATTTCTCGATCTGCGGCATCCCGTACTACATCTCGGGCGAGGTGGCCCGATGGCAGGACCTGGCGCACCGCACCTATGGCGACCTGGAGGCCGCGGGGCTGCAGTTGAGGCTGGAGACGACGGCGACGCGTATCGACGTCGACGGCCACCGGGTATGGCTCCGCACCCGTGATGGCAGCGAGGAGCCGCTCGCCTACGACCGCCTTGTGGTGGGAACCGGAGCCCTTCCTGTCCGGCCACCCATCGAAGGCCTCAGCGGCCGGGACGCGCTGGGCGAAGCTGACGGCGTGCACCTGTTGCACACAATGGGCGACACCTTCTCGCTGCAACACACCCTGGAGGACCAAGGCCCGGCCACCGCGCTAATCGTCGGGGCTGGTTACGTCGGGCTCGAGATGGCCGATGGCCTGGTCACCCGGGGGCTCGGGGTGGCCCAGGTAGAGGCGCTGCCCGAGGTCCTGCCTACCGTCGACGCCGAACTGGGCGCGCTGGTGAGGCTCGAGCTTGGTGTTCATGGTGTCGAGGTCTCGACTGCGACAACCGTGAGGAGCGTGGCTCGTGCTCCGGTGGGGAGCTCGGGCCGGCTCCGGGTCGAGGGGACCGACCAATCCGGGCACAGCTTTACGCGCTCCGCCGACCTCGTCCTGGTGTCGGTTGGTGTGCGCCCAGACACCGAGCTGCTGGTGGCGGCTGGAGCCGAGGCGGGCGTGCGCGGGGCGGTGGTCGTCGACGAGTGGATGCGAACGGGGCTGCCCGACGTCTACACGGCCGGGGACTGCGCAGTCACTCATCACCGTCTCCTCGGCGTCATTTACATACCGCTCGGCACGACGGCGCACAAGCAAGGGCGAGTTGCCGGCGAGAACGCCGTCGGAGGTGATGCGAGGTTCATGGGCAGCCTGGGGACCCAGGTCGTAAAGGTCTTCGACCTGGTGGCGGCGCGCACAGGGCTACGGGACCACGAGGCCCTGGACGCCGGCTTCGACCCCGCCACCACCCAGAGCCGCCCCGACGACCACAAGGCCTATTACCCGACGGCCCACCCGATCACGACACGAGTCACGGGGGACCAGGGTTCGGGCCGGTTGCTTGGAGCTCAGCTGGTCGGCCGACTCGGGACCGAGGTCTCGAAACGCGTCGACATCTTCGCCACTGGCATTTACAACGACATGACCGTCGACGACATGAACAACCTCGACCTTTCCTACACGCCGCCGCTCGGCTCCCCCTGGGACGCCGTCCAACAGGCGGCTCAGGCCTGGGTGCGTGAACACGCGCTGGCGGACCAGCAAAGGGGTCTAAGCAGGGTCTGATCAGCCACCGGTCAATCAAAGCGCGGGGGCTAGCGGCTCTGCGCCAAAACCGAGAGTTGGAAACGGCAAACCCATCTACAGCGCATCAGTCCCGCTCGGCGCCTTCTGTCTTCGCGAGGGTCAGCCGGCGTGCGTACCCGACGGCCAGTGGTCGGGCCTCCAGTCCCCACTTGGGTCCGTGGTTTGCCCCACCTCGATCAGATGACCGTCGGGGTCGCGGATGTAGCACCGGATTTCGTACTGGTGCTGTTTCGGCGGTGTGAGGAATTGAGCGCCCCGGGAGCTCCATTCGGCGTATACGGCGTGGATGTCTGCGACCCGAACGTTGAGGAAGCTGCTGACCCGGTCGGGGTCGCTCGGCGTCTCCAGGGTGACCGAAGGCTTGTCGTCCGTCGGGCCTCCGCCGACATTGATGATGATCCAGGTGTTGGACAATGCGACATAGGTCAGCCCTCCTGGCCCGGTGAAAACCACCTTGCCCCCGAGCACCTCGGTGTAGAAGCGCCGGGAGCGCTCGACGTCGTTGGAGACGATGAAGTGGGCCAGGACAATTTGCTCCGTAGGCGGTGTGAGCTCGGCCATTTAGCCTCCACTGGGTTGGGACCCCTAGCCCGCTTACGATGGGGTCTGCCGGCGACGTTGCGATGATAGGGGATCCGCCAACGGCGATGGCGGGGCTCCCGACCACCCGCGAACCCAGCTGTTCGCGCCGGTAGCCCCTTAGCTATCTCGAGCACGGCGCCGCGCGTCTGCACGTGGTCGACCTTGACGCCGCCGTTTCCAAGGAGCCGAATAACCGGGATCTTGTGCTCGTCATCATCCGCGCCTTCGATGTTGCCGTTCTATGCCCGCCGTCACGGCATAAGGGGCGGCGGAGTGTTCCGGTCCTGGAGGCTTGTCTGCTACGGCCTGAGATAACACAAATTTGTGTTATCTCAGGAAGTTGTGTATGATAGTGAAATGCCCAGCGATGCCGAGATCACATTCGCCGACCACGTCGGCCGTTTCTATGCCCGCCGCTACGGGATGGCACCGATGGTGGGACGGTTGATCGGCTACCTGGCGGTGTGCGAGCCGCGCCAGCAGAGCATCGGCGAACTGGCGGATGCCCTGTTGGCGAGCAGGAGCGCCATCGCCGAGCGCGGTCAACACGCTGGAGACCCTCGGGCTCATCCGGCGGTCCCGGGCGGCGGGGGAACGCATGGACCGGGTTTGCATCGACATGTCGTCATCCCATGCCATGGGGTTCGACATCACCGAGTACGAGGAGCAAAGGGAGCTGGCCCGAGAGGGTCTTCGGCTTCTCGCTGACACCCCGCCCGAGCGGCGAGCCCTGCTGCTCGAATGGGTTGCGTTCGCCGACTTCTTGGTGGACCGGCTCCCCGTCCTCGAAAAGGAATGGAAAGACCGGCGGGAGACGCTTCGCGCCGCGGGCGAGCTCTCCGACCCCCCGTCGCCTTATCCAGCCTCAACCTCCGGCCAGCTCTCAGCCACCGGCCAAGCCTCAACCTCCGATCAAGCCTCAACCTCCGATCAAGAAGGATCCGATCAAGAAGGAAACGCGTGATGACCAACCACAACAGCGTGGCCGGGATCGCGGCTCGCGACGTATGCAAGTCGTTCGGGGATCACGTCGTCCTCGACAAGGTCAGCCTCACCGCCGAAGAAGGCACGATCCTGTCGCTACTGGGTCCCAACGGGGCCGGTAAGACAACCATGGTCCGCATCCTGTCCACTTTGATCCCGGCTGACTCGGGTTCCATGCGGATCGCCGGCCATGACGTGGTCACCGATCCCGATGGTGTGCGGGCCGTCATCGGGGTCACCGGCCAGTTCTCAGCCGTCGACAACCTGCTTACCGGGGCAGAGAACCTGCAGCTGATGGCCGACCTCCGCCATCTCGATCGCGCCAACGGACGACGCCGGGTGGCTGAACTGTTGGAACACTTCGAGCTCACCGACGCGGCCGACAAACCTCTGTCGGTCTATTCGGGCGGGATGCGACGACGCCTGGACCTGGCCATGACGCTCGTGACCCTGCCCCGGGTGATCTTCCTCGATGAGCCCACCACCGGTTTAGACCCGCGTAGCCGGCGCACCATGTGGCAGATAATCCGCGAGCTGGCGTCCGCCGGAGTCACGATCCTTTTGACCACTCAGTACCTCGACGAGGCGGACCAGCTGGCTGATCGCATCGCCGTGCTCGACCAGGGGCGGATCGTCGCCGATGGCACCCCGGCCGAGCTCAAGAGCCGTATCCACGGCGGTCACCTCCGGCTCCACTTCGCCGACCCGCAGGCGCTGCGCCTGGCCGCGGGGCTGTTACCCGCGGCTGCTGCTGACACCGACCAACTGGTGCTTCAGGTGCCGGCCGATGGCACGGTCGACTCGCTCCGCGACCTGCTCGACCGGCTCCACGGGGCCGGTGTCGCCGTCGAGCGGCTGTCGATCCACAACCCCGATCTCGACGATGTGTTCCTGGCCGTCACTGGCAGCCACGTCACCAGCCCGCTCGACGAGAGCTTGACACCAACGGGAGCAGCGTAGCCATGACCTCGATCGCGTACACCGTTACCGATGCGCGCACCATGTTGCGCCGCAACCTCAAACACCAACTGCGGTACCCCTCCATGACGCTGATGCTGGTCGGGATGCCCATCGTGTTCCTGCTGCTCTTCGTCTACGTCCTGGGCGGCCAGCTCGGTGCCGGCCTCGGTGCCCATGACGGTCGCGGCGCCTACCTCAATTACGTCGTACCTGGAGTGCTTTTGGCTACCTTGGCCGCGGCCGTGCAGGGCACTTCGATCATGGTCGCCATGGACATGACCGGAGGCATCATCGACCGCTTCCGGACCATGGCCATCACCCGAGCTTCGGTCCTTACCGGCCACGTCCTGGGCAGCCTGCTCCAGACCCTGGCTGCTCTGGCCGTCCTGGTCGGGGTCGCCTTCGGTCTCGGGTTCCGTACCACGGCTGACCCTCTCGAGTGGCTGGCCACGATCGGGGTACTCGCCCTGTTCGCCTTCGCGCTGATCTGGCTAGCAGTCGCTCTGGGCTTGGCCGCCAAGAGCGTCGAGACGGCCAGCAACACGCCCATGTTCTTGATCCTGCTGCCCTTCCTCGGCAGCGGCTTCGTGCGCACAGCCACCATGCCCGAAGGGCTCAGGCAGTTCTCGCAGTACGAGCCATTCTCTCCTGTCGTCGACACCGTCCGCGGTTTGCTCACGGGTACCGCCATCGGCACCGATGCCATTGCGGCCATCGCCTGGAGCGTCGGCATCGCCACCGTCTCCTATATCTGGGCCACCCGCCTCTACAACCGACGCCGAGCGGCAAACCCGGCGTAACAGTCGTGTGCGTTCCTGCGCCCGCAGAGGGTCCATCCCGGCCGATAATTGGCCTGGTCGCCTACGGGGGAGACAGTAGTTATAACCACGTCGAGACAAATGGTGCCGCCACCGCCTTTACGCGGCCCTAACCAACAAGACGGGGATTTAGGCGTTGCATGCGTATCCTGCTGTCTCGCCGGGGAGAGCAATTTCTCTCAGGTAATTGCGATGGAGCTTCCGGGGTAACTTGCGAATATCGTTGGTCGCGCCAACCCACCTCCAACGCTCGGTCGCCCGCACAACGGCTGCCATTGATAGCGTCGCCTTTGTGAATAGTTCCGGCCCGGTGATCGACTGGCTGCTCGCCTCCGATGTTTCGGTTCGTTGGCAGGTGATGCGCGACCTGCTCGACGCCCCGGAACCGCAGTGGCAGGCGGAGAGAGCCAAGGTGGAGACGGACGGCTGGGGCGCCAGGCTCTTGTCCTACGAGGACGACGATGGGCAATGGGCGGGAGGCGCCTTTTGCCCGCATGGCTTCGAAATGCGTGAGTGGCAAGAGGTCGGCCAGCCGTGGACGGCTACCACATTTTCGTTGACCCAGCTTCGGGACTATGGCCTTGACCCCGCTTCGTCCCGGGCCCGGCGGGCCGTCGAGCTGGTGGGCGCCAATTCGCGCTGGGACGAGGGGGGACAGCCGTTCTGGGACGGCGAAGTCGAAGAATGCATCAACGGGCGGGTCGTGGCCGACGGGGCCTACTTCGGGGTCGACGTCTCACCTATCGTTGCCCGGCTGGTCAGCGAGCGTCTCGACGACGGCGGCTGGAACTGTGAACGCGTGAACGGCTCCGTGCGCTCGTCGTTCGCCACGACGGTCAACGTGCTCGAAGGGCTCCTCGAGTACGAGCGGGCCACCGGGGGCACTCCTGAATCACGGGAGGCCCGCCTGTCAGGTGAGGAGTACCTGCTCGAGCGCCACCTGTTCCGTCGCCTGAGTGACGGCCAGGCGGCAGACAAGCAGTTCCTCGAGCTGACGTACCCGACCTGGTGGCGCTACGACGTGTTGCGGGCACTGGACTACTTTCGCGCCGCCGCCGCCATGAGCAACCGGCCCGCCGACCGAAGGCTGGCTGAAGCGGCCGACCACGTGCGGTCGAGGCGCCTGCCCGATGGCACCTGGGCGCTCGACTGGCGACCAGGGGGCCGGGTGTGGTTCGAAATGGACGAGGGTGTGGGCGAGCCCAGCCGCTGGGTGACGTTGCGGTCGATGCGAGTACTTCGATGGGCATCCGGGGAAGGTCCAGAAGGGACCTGAGGTCCGTGTCCGTGAGCTACGGTGCGGCGAGTACCCCAGCGACCGGAGGCGGAGTGGCAGAGCAGTATGAGTTCTTGGGCGGGTTCCCCACGGCGGAGACCGTACAGCGCGCGTACGACGAGGCGGATCTGAACAGAGCCGTCCAGTGCTACCGGTTGTTCTTCCCCAGCGTCTCCGGGTTGGCCATCTTCAAGGGCAACGAGGTGCTGGGCATCGTCGAGAACGAGGTTTTCGGGACGCTGGAGACCCAACCGAAGCACGTGGGCCTGACGCTCAACTCAGACACGCCTTACGCGCCGTTGCTGCTCGACTTGAGGGCCGGCCCGTTGGTTATCGAACTGCCCGCTGGTCCTCTCATCTGCATCGCCATGGACCTCAACCAGCGCTGGGTAATGGACATGGGACTGCCGGGCCCCGACGCGGGCCAAGGTGGCCGGCACCTGCTGTTGCCACCCGGCTATGACGGGGAGGTGCCGAACGGCTACTTCGTCGGACGGTCCACCACGTACCGCGTACTGGCCGGGATCCGCGCTCTGCCGATCGGGGGCGACGTGCACGCGGCGAGCGCCCGTCTGACGACCGTAAAGGTCCACCCGCTCGAGCTTCCCCCGGACTGGAAGGAGCCGACCTTTATCGACCTGACGCCGATGCCCCAGGACACCACACCGGACCGATGGGAGGACAACCTCGGGTACTGGGAGGCGTTGCATGAGGTGGTCGACACCGAGCCCCCTTTCGATGGGTACCGCGTCGCCTACGGCGAACTGGCGGCGCTCGGCATCGCCAAGGGCCAGGCTTTTGCCCCGGACGACCGGATGCGTTCGATCCTGGAACGGGCGGCCGTCATGGGCAGCGCTCAGATGCGCGTGCAGTCCTTCGCCGACCGCCGCCCGGACCGCATCGTCTGGCCCGGGCGCCACTGGGAGTGGGCCGCCTTGAGGTTCGAGAACGGTGACTTCGAGCGAGCCGCCTCGATCGATACCGACGCCAGAGAAAAGTGGTTTTACCAGGCCATCGGGGCCAGCCCGGCCATGTTCCGGCGTGACACTCACGCCGGGTCGTTGTACTGGCTCGGGCACCGCGACGCCGAGGGGAGTTACCTCGACGGTTCCAACAGCTACCAGCTGACCGTGCCCCTCCCCGTGCCGGGCAGGCTGTTCTGGTCGCTCACCGTTTACGACGCCGGTACACGCAGCCAGGTCCAGACCGATCAAGGTAAGGCCGTCCTCAGCTCCCTGTTCGACTTTTCGGGTACGGAGGGGGCCGGGTCCGTCGACCTGTACTTCGGGCCCAGCTCGCCCAGCGGCCGGGAAGGCCGGTGGATCCAGACGCGGCCCGGCCACGGCTGGTTCGTTTATTTCCGCATCTACGGGCCCGAGCAAGGCGCCTTTGACGGCACCTGGGAGCTCCCGGACTTCCAGCGCGCCTGAGGAGGTTCGAGGAGGCCGCCTACCTGGCGACGGTCTTGTGACCGCTCCTTCCACCACCTTGCACGGTCATCTCGCCGTACTCAGTGCTGAAAGACGCCGTCCAGTTCATATTTTCATCACATTTGCTTCCATCTCGTTGTGTTTTGGCGTAGTCGTTGTGTTTTAACCGGTTCAGCAGCGCGCCAGCCCCCCCAGATGGCAAAATCGCAACGGGAACGTTGGAAATGTGAAGTCTCTACAACGGTTACAGGCTCTGGCCGCACCGGCTGGGTGCTCGCCACGCCACGGTTCGCCAGATACGCCACGAACTGGACGGCCGGCAGCTCTCGGAGCACCTGGATGGCGCCAGGCCCAGGCATCCGCGCCCCGCTCGGTCGCCGCGAACCGGGCTCCCGTCCAGTCCTGGCGATTACGCTGCTTGCTTGATGGCAGACCGGGGCTGCGATGACCCGGGCTGGGAGGATTTGAAGGCGGCCAACCGGGCCAACTGGGACGAGCGGGCGACTGTTCACCTCGCGTCACGGTTTTACAACGTCGAGGGATGGCTGCGAGATCGGCCCGGCCCGAAGCAACGTGAACTGGACGCCCTGGGCGACGTGACGGGGCTGCGGTTCCTCCACTTGCAATGCCATTTTGGGCTGGACACGCTGGCCTGGGCGCGGGCGGGAGCCCTGGTCACGGGGCTCGACCTGTCGCCGGTGGCGATCGCGTCGGCACGAGATCTTGCCCGGACTGCGGGTCTGGCCGAACGGTCGAGCTTCGTGTGCGCCGACGTCTACGAAGCGAGCGAAGCGCTCGGGCACACCAATTTCGACATCGTGTACGTGAACACCGGTGCGCTGTGCTGGTTACCGAGCGTGAGCCAGTGGGCGGCCGAGATCGGAGCGCTGGTTGCGCCGGGAGGTCGTTTTTTCATCCACGACGGCCACCCTCTTGCCTGGGCGCTGGGTGAGGAGCGGGTGGAGTTCGAGCGCTCCTACTTCGAGGAAAGGGAGCCGCTAGTCGACGATTCGGGCTATACGTACACCGACGCCGATGGACCGCTGGAAGCCACGCGCAGCTACGAGTGGAACCACGGGCTAGGCGAGATCGTCACGGCGCTCGTCCGGTACGGCCTGCGTCTTGAATGGCTGGTCGAGCACGACTGGACCGACTGGCCGCGCTTCTCGTGGCTGGTCGAGACGGCCGACGGTACCTGGGCACTTCCGCAGGGCGCCCCACGCCTGCCGCTCAGCTCCAGCCTCCTGGCCAGCCGGGCCCCGGCCAGGTCAGAGAATGACTGATATGGGACGCAAACTGTTGCTCAAGGCCCGGTCATGGGCGCGCCCGCCCCAGAGACGCGGCAGTAGCGCGGGCGAAGTCCGATACCCACCCGCAATCACGTCGCTCGTTCACCGAGAACCAGACTTCTCCCTGCCACTCACTGAGTTCGAGAGTCCCGGGTTGCCCCGGCCGTGCCAGGTGGTAATGGTGGCTTTCCGGGCGGCCGCTGATCTGCCTGGAGGAACGGATCTCGAGGCCCTGGTCCAAGCACTCTTTCAGCGTTTGCTCGACACTCGCCGAAACGTGTACTTCTATCACCACGTTCACGCTAGTGGAGATCCCAATAAGCCGGGGCCCCCGGCAACGACCGAGAAAACCGGGCCGGCGGCGAGAAAGGCGAGCACTGAGCAACAGAAATTTCCTCATGACCTTGGCTCAAACAGGGCCAATTCGTCATGCCAACGTAAATGAGTCTGCCAGTCGGATGCGTGTCCCTGGTTGAATGCGCGTGCCAGCGTAAATGCGCGTGCCAGCGTAAATGCGCGTGCCAGTTGAGGTTGCACTGTTGGTGCCCGCCAGTAGCCTCCGCCTGGTGAGGGCTCACCTGCCGCGGCCTGTGCTCAAAGCTCTCAGCACAGGTAGAACGCTGAAGGCAGACCAGGTAACCGCGGAGGTGCTCGCAGGGGGCACAGGTGCCGCTACGGCGGAGGTCGTCCGGATTACCGGACGGCTCGATCTGCCGGACGGGCGTCTCGAGCCGTTCAGCGTGATCTCGAAGACGGTCCGCCCGCTGACGGAAGGACGTCACGCTGCCGGCGCTCATGACCCAGGGCACTGGGCTTACTGGCAGCGGGAGCCCTTCGCCTACGCTTCGGGCATCTTGCCCGCCGGCCCCGGCATGAGGGCCCGCGTTGCTACGCGGTCATCGGTCCTGAGGTTTACATGGAGGATGTCTGCGGCGAGCCTGAAATCCCTCGCCTGGCGGCCAACCGCCTCGGGCAGTGGCAGGCCACTGCCGCGCTACCGGACGTGAGCTGGTTGACCACTGACCAGCTTTCCCAGCGAGTATCGGTCACGGAGCTCGATTGGTCCGCGGTCGACGCTGACAGCAGAGCGGTAGCCCTCTGGCAGGCCAGGTGGCAGCTCCTCGACCAGCTCAGCGCCGTCCCCCGAGTACTTTCTCACGGCGATTTCGGGACCGGCAACATCATCCGCGCCGGCGATGACACGGTCGTCCTTGACTGGGGGACGGTGGGGAAGGCCGCCGTCGGCTCTGACCTTGCCTACCTTGGCCTCGGCACTCTCGACGATTTCACCGCCGATTATCTCGCTTCTCTGGCCGGGCGCTACCCGCAGAGGGAGGCCGTGCTCGGCTATCGGGCCACGCTTTGCCTCGTCGGCACCAGCCGGCTGCACTGGATGCTTATGGCTGGTCGGGGAATCCCCCCGGATATCTCGATTTTATCTGGGACAACCGCCCTCTTTTGTAAGCGCTCGTTCAGCGCACGAAATGCCGTTCCTCCCCATCGTGGTCCTCCACATAACCGATCGACCGGTACACCGAATTGGAAGTCGGGTTGGACAGGTCGGTGTAAAGGACCACCTGGGCCGCGCCTTCGTCGAGGGCGGTGCCGGTAGCGTAGGCGGTCACGGCGGCGGCGTAGCCGCGGCGACGGTGGCCCGGTGGCGTGTACACGGGCCCGATCCGGGCGACGCCCCGCACCGCCGCGCTGCACCCAGCCATGGAAACGGGCACCCCATCGAGTGACCAAAGGGTCAGCCGGTTAGCCTTGATGCGCCGTTGGGCTCCTTGTTCCAGCTCGTCGGTCGGGTGGTTGGGCGCCGCCTCGGCGTGGAATGCGTGCAGCCACTCCGTCACCATCTCGAGGTCGTCCTCGCCAGCGAGACGAGCTGCGCCTGGTACCGCAGGCGGAGGGCGTAAGCGGCTTAGACGGTACAGGCGCAGGGAGACCTCGACGACAGACGGCTCGCCTGTAAGTTCGGTCCACTTTGACGCGAAGGCGGAGGCGGCCGCCTTTTCGCCGTTGACGCCCGTGACGACGCGGGCGTGGTCAAAGACGGCCTGGGCCAACATGGAAGCGGCGTCCAGTGGCATGCGCGAGACGAAGAAATGGAACGGCGGGGTGTGCATCGCCACGCCAACCACACGCCCGTCGTCGACGACTTCGGCCCAAAGGTCATCGGGCCCGGGCGGGCGCAGGCCGCCCGATACCTCCGAGGCACGTACGCCCACCACGGTGGTGGTGAACGGGTCGGCCCGCATGAAATCGTCGGCCGGACCGGAGAGCAGGCTTGGGTCAGGGACAAACCGGACATCCACCGGTCCCACTGTGACCGCGACGTTGCCGTGACAGCAACGCATTTTCAGGTGGCCCTTGGTGTGGGCGCTGGATATGAGCGTGACGAGCTCAATGAACGGCGGACCAGATGGAGTAAGCGGCCAGGCCCAGGAGCACGACAGCCGTTGCTCTTCGGATCAGGGCGATGTCGATGAACTTCAAAAAGGTCTGGCCGCTGATCACTGCCAGCGCCGCCACGGACCACAGGGCCAGAACCGACCCAACGGCGACCGACAGGGGAGCGCGGTAGTGGGCGGCCAGGTTAGCCGTCAAAAACTGAGTGAGGTCGCCCCACTCGGCGATGAATATAACGACGAACGCCTTGAGCGTTGCGCCGTAGCGGGGTGTGGGACGCACCTTTGCCTGCTCTTCCGGCCGGCCGCCGAGCCACCAGGCGTAGGCCGCGCCCCCCAAGAACAGTGCCGCCACTGCGACATCAAGCGCCCGCTTCGGCAAGATGGCGAACAGCGCCACTCCGACCGTGGTGGCGATGGCGACATGGACCGCAAATGCCGCCGACGCCCCCAGCCACACCTGGCGGGGCTTGCCGCTGGTCGCCATCACAAGGTTGGCGAACATCGTCTTGTCGGGGAGTTCCCCGAGGAAGATCACCGGGAAGGTGACCAGAACTACGGATAAGTTCACTCCTCGGCCCTTTCTGCCGGACCGAGGATCGACCTCCGCCCGGCCACGGTTACATGGCACAGACAGAAGGTCTCGCCCACCTGCTTTTCGCAGGCCCGGAGACCGGGCGCGCTAACGCGCCAGCATGTCGACCGTCCGGCGGAGGGCTACTCCCCTTACAACCTCCAGGCTAGCGGGAGGAAGCGCCAAAGGCCACGCGCCAGCCGAAATCCGCCGCCCCAGCCCCTTTCGTCGCCCCTCTGCGGCCAGGCCGGGCCGCCACGGTGCGCCGCCAGATTGGGTGGCCAGATTGGGTGGCCAGACTGGGTCGCCCGAGATGGACTGTGCCCCCGAAGATCGACAGGGCCCCGCTCCTATGCTGGCTATATGGCGACGCGAGTGCACCGCCAGCCGAGCGAGCCGGCACCCGGGAGCGGTGCCCGGTCAAGCCGCGAGCACAGCGACCACGAAATTTCCTCATCCGCCGACAGGCGTTACCTGTTTGTCGCCCTCTGCTTGATCCTCGCCTACATGGTGGGGGAAGCGGTGGCTGGCGTGCTGGCCCATTCCCTTGCCCTGTTGTCGGACGCCGGCCACATGCTGACCGACGCCGGCGCCCTGGCCGGGGCCATTTGGGCCATCGACCTGGCCCGTCGGCCTTCGACCCCCACGTGGTCCTACGGGCTCAAGCGGGCAGAAATACTGGCTGCTGCCGCCAACGGCGTGACTTTGCTCGTCGTAGGTGTGGTGCTTCTGGTCGAGGCCGTTCAGCGCCTGGTCCACCCGGCCCAGGTGCGTGCTGTCCCGATGCTGATCGTCGCCTGCGTCGGCGTAGTGGTGAACGTGGCCGCCACCGCGGTCCTGGCGAAGGGCAACCGCCGATCGCTCAACATGCGGGGCGCCTTCCAGCACATCCTGACTGACCTCTACGCCATCGGGGCTACCGCCCTGGCTGCTGTCGTGATCCTGGCCAGTGGTTGGGACAGGGCCGACCCCATTGCGTCGCTGGTCGTCGTAGTCCTGGTCCTACGAGCGGCGTGGGGCCTGCTTCGGGCTTCGGGGTTGATCCTCCTCGAGGGCACGCCCGAGAGGGTAGACCTGGAAGACGTCCGCCGCCACCTACTCGAGCTGCCCGAGGTCGTGGCCGTTCATGACCTGCACGCCTGGACGCTGACATCGGACCAGCCCGCTCTGACGGCGCACGTCGTTGTCACCGACCTCTGTTTGAAGGACGGGACCGTGTCGGCCGTTCTGGACCGTCTCCAGGCTTGCATCTCCGACCATTTCGACGTCGAGCATTCGACGTTCCAGTTCGAGGCCGCAACCCACGTCGACCACGAAGCCGTTACCCATAACTGATCTTGGCCGCTACCGATAACTGATGACCGTTGCACGCTGATGACTAGCGCCGATGACGCGGTCAGCCTGGCGTTCCGTGAGGAATGGGGCCGGATCGTCGCCACGTTGATCCGGATGACGGGTGATTGGGACCTGGCCGAGGAGTGCGCACAGGACGCGTTTGCCACCGCGCTCAGGCGCTGGCCTGTTGACGGGGTCCCGAGGGCCCCGGGCGCCTGGCTCACCACCACTGCACGTAACCGGGCCCTTGACCGGCTGCGCCGGTCGGCAGTAGGCGCCCACAAGTTGCAGGAAGCGGCCCGGATGGCCGGTCCCGACGTACAGGACCAACCGGCCGGCGACGAAAGCGGCATCAGCGACGACAGGTTGCGCCTGATCTTCACGTGCTGCCACCCCGCCCTGGCCCTCGAGGCCCGGGTCGCCCTGACGCTGCGCACCCTGGCCGGGTTGACGACGGCCGAGATCGCTCGTGCGTTCGTGGTCGCAGAGGAGACAATGGCCAAGCGCCTCGTCCGGGCCAAGCACAAAATCCGCGACGCCGGCATCCCCTATCGCGTGCCGCCGGCGCATCTCCTGGCCGAACGGACGACGGGCGTCCTGGGCGTCCTCTACCTGTTGTTCAACGAGGGCTACGCGGCGACCCAGGGTGCCGATCTCATGAGGTCGGGACTGTGCGACGAAGCGGTCCGGTTGGCCCGCATGCTCGCCCGGCTCATGCCCGACGCACCCGAAGCGCTTGGCCTGCTTGCCCTGATGCTCTTGCACAATGCCAGGCGGGCCGCGCGCGTCGACCGTTCAGGTGACGTTGTGACCCTCGAGGAGCAGGACCGCACCCTGTGGGACCGCGCCGAGATCGAAGAGGGCCTCGAGGCGCTCAACGTCGCGCTCAGCCGCCGCCGTGCCGGGCCTTACCAGGTCCAGGCGGCGATCGCCGCCTGTCACGCCACCGCCGCCGAGCCGGCGGCGACCGATTGGGCGCAAATAGCCTCGCTATACGACCAACTCGAAATCCTGCTGCCCTCGCCCGTCGTCAAGCTCAACCGGGCCGTAGCCGTCGCCATGGCGGACGGACCGGACAGGGGCCTGGCCCTGGTAGAGGAGCTCGAACGCTCGGGGGCGCTTCAGGCCTATCATCTCCTGCCGGCCACCAGAGCCGACCTTTTGCGCCGGCTGGGGCGGAACTCCGAGGCGGCGGCCAGCTACGAGCAGGCGCTCGAGATGGCAGGGACAGACGCCGAACGTCGCTACTTTGTACGACGGCTAGGAGAAATGATGGCCGGCCAGTAGCGCCTCCAGGTCGCCCTCGACCTCAGAAATGTGGGGGGCGATGAGTTGGCGCCGGTGAGTTGTCCGATCTTCGTTCGTCCAATAAAAGATGACTGGTGTAGCCCGTTTGGCCCGCATTGTCATCGTCAGGGCGGACGGCACGTGTGATACGGCATGGCTGGTCAGCGCGCGGGCTCCGGACCTGGTCGACGTCGAGTGCCTGGCCCGGCTCCAGCTGACCTGCCGACGCGGCGGCGGCCATGTCCGCCTCGAAGAGGTGTCTGAACAGCTTCAGGCGCTCCTCGACCTGACTGGTCTAAGACGGGAGCTGAGCGGGGAGGCCGAAGACCGGGAAGAGCTTGTCGGCTTCGAGGAAGGAGTGGATCCCGCTGACACGGTCCCTTGAGATCTCGATGACCTGGATCGCCCACGGCAGGTAGCCGCCCTGAGGGCTCGGCTTGTAATGCCCGTACGCCGGGCCACCGTTTGCCTCAATGGGTATGAGCCGGGAGCCGCGGCAGCCGGCACCCGGGCCCACCATAAACCTCGTGATGTCAGCCGACCCCTGAAGCCACATAGCGAAGGGCGGCATCGACTGGACGGCGTCCTTGTGCAGGAGGTTGACCAGTTTGTCCATGTCATAGCGCTCGAAGGCATCGACGTAGTTGGCCAGCAGCTCGCGCTCGCTGGTACCCGTGACGGCCAATGCCCGGCCCGTGTCCAGTGTGGCCAGGGTGGCCCGAGCACGCTGCAGGGCGCTGTTAACTGCGGCCACGCTCGTACTCAGTAGTTCGGCCGCTTCGGCCGCTTGCCAACGGAGCACTTCACACAGGACGAGGACAGCTCGCTGCCGGGCCGGGAGATGTTGCAGGGCGGCCACGAACGCGAGCCGGATCGTCTCCCGGGCCGCCGCCAGGTCGGCCGGGTCCGCTTCCATTGGCAAAACGCGCTCGTCGGCGATCGGGGAGACCCAGGCACCCTCGGGCAGTACACCCTCCAGGGAGGACTCGACGGGCGGGCGAGACGGCCCCAGCTCCATTGGCCGCGCCCGCCGCTGCCTTGCCCTCAGCATGTCGAGGCAGACATTGGTGGCGATGCGGTAGAGCCAGGAACGAGTGCTGGAACGACCCTCGAAGCTGTCACTGGCCCGCCAGGCCCGGACCATGGTCTCCTGCACGGCGTCGTCGGCGTCGAACCCGGACCCCAGCATGCGGTAGCAGTAGGCGGTCAGCTCCCGTCGGTGCACCTCGAGGTCATCTGGCCCAAGGACATGAGGGCCAAGCACGTTAGGTCCGAGAACGGGAGGCGGCGTGGTCACTGCCTCGCATGCTACGGGACGTTCGCGGCTCAAGAGAGCGGTAGCCATAAGGGTAAGACGGTCGGCCGGCTCGCGATTCATCGCGCCCACAATCGGGGTCATGGCCGCGCACGCTCGTGTTAGCGTTCGCTCGTTATCGCCAAAGGACCGGGAACTGGAAGGGGTGTTGTCAGCGATGAACGTGCAGGAAGTGCTCAGTGACAAGATCGCCCAAGATCTCCTGAAATCCACGGAGCTCGCCCATTTGTCGTACACGTGGAAAGACGGGACCCCCCGGGTGGTCCCCATCCTGTTCCACTGGACGGGATCCGAGCTTGTTATGGGGACACCGCTCAAAGCTCCAAAGATGGACGTGCTCGAGGCCGGTACGGCCGTGGCCGTCAGTATCGACACTGCCGTCTGGCCCTACCGAGCCTTGCTCCTGCGCGGTGCGGCAACCGTCGAACGGACTGCCGACCTCCCCGAGGAGTACGTGGCTGCGTGTGCGCGGTGTGCCGGCTCCGATTTCGCCAGCGCGTGGGCCGCTCAGCTGCGCACCAGTGGTTTGAGGTTTGCCCGGATCGGCCTGACGCCGACGTACGCGACGATTCTCGACTTCGAGACGCGGTTCCCGAGCGCTACGACTGATGTGTTCAAGGCGCTCCTCGGCGTGAGCTGAGCAACGGGCCGACAACCGACCGGTAAGTCAGGCACGTCACCGCTCGGGTGCTCGCACCCTGCCGGCCGCCGCCCGCAACCGAAGGCCGCTCTGCAGCAGCTGAGATGAAAGTACCGCGCCGACTCCCTCCCCGGCTCGCATCCTGAGGTCGAGCAGCGGTTCGAGGCCGAGCTCTTCCAGGACGGCGCCGTGTGCCTTCTCCCGGCTGCGTTGCCCGGCCACGAGGTGCGCGGCCGTCGCGGGTTCCATCCGGACGGTGCAGAGAGCGGCGACCGAAGTAGCCAGCCCGTCAAGAACGACCGCCCCACCTCGTTCAGCGGTCCCGAGGACAAGGCCGGCAAGGACCACGAACTCCGGGCCGCCCACCGCGGCAAGCGCGGCGAGGGGCTCGGGCCGGCGCCCGAGACCTCGATGCGCCCTGGCGACCGAACGTTCGACCGCCTGACGTTTGCGGTCAAGGGTTGCGCTGTCGCCTCCCGACCCGAGGCCCACTGCCTCCGTTGCGTCAAGCCCAAGCACCAGCGAGCAGAGGGCAGCAGCAACGGTCGTGTTCCCGACGCCCACCTCGCCGAGTGCCACCAGTGTGGTTGAGGTCGACTGCCCCAGTTGGCGGCCGCGTTGGAAGAGACGGTCGACGTCGCCCGGCTGCATCGCATCTTCGCCGACGAGGTCGCCCCGGGCCCACCAGGGCGGAAGTCGAGCGCTCCGGCCACCGTCTGACCGTCGACTCCGGCGTCCACGGCGACCACATCGAAGCCGGCGGCGCGGGCCGCCGCGGCCCCCAGTGACTCGCCCGCCACCGTTGCTTCGAGCACTTCCCGGGTGACGCTGATGGGGTAAGTGGAGACGGCGTACTTCGTTACGGGGTGGTCCGCGGCCACCAATACCAGGGTCACTGTCGGTACCTCGTCGGTCCCGAGCGCGATCAAGCGTTGGAGCGCCTCGTCCAGCACGCCGAGCGAACCGGGTGGGGTGAGCAGATCGTCTGACAGGTCGCGCGCCCGGACTACGGCCCTCTGGTCAGGGGCGCGCAGCCGTGACACGGGAGGCGCCGGGGCCAGGCCGCTCCAGCGTTCATGGAGGACCACTGCTTCTAAAGGCACCTGGCGCGACCACCCCGCCCGTTCCAGGCCCGGGCCGGGGGGCCGCTCGTCCGGCCAGCCCAGGCATAGCCAGCCGAGGGTCTCGACGCCGTCCGGTAGGCCCACCAGGGCGGCCAGCTCATCAGGGCCGAAGAGTGTGACCCAACCCAGACCTAGACCTTCGGCCCGGGCAGCCAGCCACAGGTTCTCGATTGCGCACGCACACGACCACAGGTCGGTGTCGGGAAATGTGGCTCGGCCGAGGACGCCGGCGGCGGCTGTTCGGCGGTCGCAACACACCACCAGGCCAAGGGGTGCATCGCGGATCCCGTCGAGCTTCAGGTCGAGCATCCTGCGCTGTGCGTCGTCGGTGAGCAACCCGGCCTGGCGTCGACGTTCACGCTCCGCAATAAGCGAGGCCCGTTCCCGGGTCTCGTCACTGCCGACGAGCACAAAACGCCAGGGCTGGGAGTGGCCGACCGACGGCCCCGCGTGAGCGGCACTCAATACGCGCTCCACCAGGTCCGGCTCGAGCGCGTCGGGCCGGAACCGCCTGATGTCGCGGCGGGCGTTGACGATGTCGTAAAAGGCCCGGCGTTCGCTGTCTCCGAAGCGCCATGCCCGCGGGTCGGCGGCGCGTTCGGCGGCGGAACTGATGTCGCCCACCATCGGGACAGGCCGGGACCAGGTCACCTCCTCACCGGGTCTGTCGCGTTGACAACGCATTGGAGCGAGGCGAGGTCGAGGTAATCGCCGGCCGAGCTGACCAGACGCTCAGTCACGGCGCCCTCGAGCGGCCACAACGAGGCCAAGCGTCTCGCCGGCCACGCCCGCGGCCCCGAGGACGTCCCCGGTAAAGCCGCCCAATCGGCGTCGGCTCGCCTCGAGGACCAACCCGGACGCCGCCCATCCTGCGACGACAGCGGCTGCGCCACGCCGGCCGGCCGCGGAACTGGCCAGAAGGAGTGCCCCGCCGGCACCGGCGACCGCCGCCACGAGCGCTGGGTCCCGGCCGTCGCCGGCAGGGAGAAAGGCTGATGCAAGGCCCTCTTGGCGGGCATAAGGCAACAAACGACTACCCATCACCATCACTGACCGTGACGAGCAGTACAGCGCCCCCAACAGGGCGGGCGAGGGTTCGAGTGCCGACAGGGCGGCCAACCGGGTGACCAGAGTGAGGACGAGGGCAACCGCACCAAAAGTGCCCACCTCGGGGTCGGACATGATCTGGAGGCGGGCCTTCGTGGGGACGTGAGCGAGCAGCCCATCGGCGGTGTCGGCGACGCCATCGAGGTGGAGGGCACCGGTGAGGACGGCGTCCGTGGCGACGACGAGGGCAGCGGACAGCAGCGGGGCGAAGCGACGGCGGGCGACGGACCAGGCCAACCCGACGACAGACCCGAGCGCTGTCCCCACGAGCGGGAAGTACGCCATGGTGACAGGCGACGGCTCGGTGGCGGTTTTACCCAGAGCGCTCAAGAACCCGAGGGCGGCCCGAAGATTTGCGGAGCTCACGGGCCAGGAGCTTGGACGAGGCCGTCGAGGGCAAGGAGAGGTAGGACCAGCCCGGCCACGACCAGGAAGGCTTGGCTGGCGCGGCCGGCGAAGACGGCATTGACCCGGCCGAGAAGGTCGCGGTAGTGGCGCGCAACGGCGTCGGCAGGGACGATCCCGGAACCAACCTCGTTCGACACGACGATGACGTGACCGGGCCGCTCAGCGGCACTGGCGGCCACCCGGCCGGCGCGGGCGAGGATTTCGTTGTCGTCGTGGCCCGCTCCGAGCTGATTGGCCACCCAGAGAGTGAGGCAGTCGATGAGTACCGGCGAGCTTTCGGCGGTGGCGTCGAGTGCTTCTGCGACCGCGAGGGGTTCTTCGACCGTGGCCCACGAAACCGGCCGTTCGGCCCGGTGGAGGGCGATGCGCGCTTTCATCTCCTCGTCCAGGGGCTCTGCGGTGGCGATAAAGGTAGCCGGGCCGGCGCCAGCCGAAGCGAGCTGCACGGCCAATGCCGACTTGCCACTCCGGGCACCGCCCAGGAGGAGTATTAACACCCTCGACTTCGTCCAGATATCGCGGCCCGCTGGCCAATGGCATTTATCAGAAGTCGATCCCCTTTGTCTCCCGGATACCCGCCTCGTACGCGTGTTTTACGTTTTGCATATCAGTGACGGTGTCGGCCAGCTCCACGAGCGAGCGAGGAGCATCGCGGCCCGTGATAAAGACGTTCACCTTTGGTGGCCGGGAGGATATGCAGGTGGCCACCTCGTCTTCTGGTACCCAACCCCAATTGACCGGGTACGTGACCTCGTCGAGGACTACGAGCTCGTAACGGCCGGAAGCGATCGCGTCCCTGGCTACTGCCCATGCCGCGCTGGGCCACTTCGGCCGAGCGCCCGAGGTCGTCGACCTCCCAGGTGAAGCCGTCGCCCATCGTGTGCAGGTCGGCGCCCAGGTCGGAGAGCAGCCGGACCTCGCCCGATTTCCACTTGCCGGACTTGAGGAACTGGACCACACATACCTTCCAGCCCCGCCCGATAGCTCGTAGGGCAGTCCCCATGGCCGCGGTCGTCTTGCCTTTACCGTCACCAGTAGCGATAAGCACGATCGATGGTGCCCGCCTGGTGGCCCGGGGCGGCGCGGTAGTGGGAGGCTCAGGCGGTGGCTCCTGGGTCATTTTCCGTTCACCGCCCTTCCGGCCGGCATCGTTAGTTGGCGGGAAATCTTTGCCGCATTACGGTCTTGACGGCGGACGGGCGAGACGGCGGGCGCCGCTCGAGCCGGCCAGCACCTCCACGTCGGCGCCGAAAAAAGCCTTGATATTTGGTTCCGTTAGCACCTCCATGGGCAGGCCCAGGGCAACGACGCGGCCGTGTGACAGGACGAGCAAGCGCTCCGAGTACTGGGCCGCAAGCGTCAGGTCGTGCATGGCGCAGAGTACGCACAGGCCCTTTTCGCGGCGCAGTTCGTCGGCCAACTCGAGCACGAGCTGGCTGTGCCCAAGGTCGAGCGACGTGGTCGGCTCGTCCATTACCAGGACCGGTGCTTCCTGCACGAGGGCGCGGGCGAGAACGGCCCGCTGCACCTCGCCGCCCGAGAGCTGGCCGAGCGGTCGCAAGGCGAACTCGCCCAGGTCGAGGCGTTCCATTACCGCCGTGGCTACGCGGCGGTCGCGGGCTGTTTCGGCGCCGAGGTAGGAATGATGGGCGGAGCGGCCGAGGAGCACGTAGTCGGTGACGTTCATGGCGAGGGGCAAAACAGGGCGCTGCGGCACGTAGGCTACTGCGCGCGCTCTGTTCCTGCGGTCCGAACGGAGTTGTTCATGGCCGGCGACGAGTATTTTGCCGTCATAGGGGACCAGGCCGACGATGGCACGCACCAATGTCGACTTACCCGCGCCGTTCGGGCCGATCACGCCCAGCCATTCGCCCCGCTCGACCCGGGCAGATACGCCTGACAAGACCGGTGCGCCGCCCAGGGCCACCGACGCGCCAACGACCTCAAGCACTTAGCAAGGCCCCGCAGGCCTCGGTCTTGCCGTCGAGATCTTCGTTGTCCCGGGGGCCGCGCGTGGCATCAGCTAATTCTCCTCGACTGGCGCAGTACCACCAGGAAAAACGGGGCGCCCAGGAACGCCGTGACCACTCCTAGCGGGACCTCTCCGGGCGAAAGAGCGGTCCGGGCCACGAGGTCGGCAAGGATCAAGAACCCGGCGCCAAAGAGCACGGACAGGGGGAGGATGCGACGATAGCTGGGGCCGGCGATCAGCCGGATCGTGTGGGGCACGATAATGCCCACGAACCCAATGAGCCCACTTACCGAGACAACGGCGGCGGTCCCCAGGGTGGCGGCCATAATAACGATGAGGCGGACCCGCTCGGCCCGCACGCCAAGGCTGGTCGCTTCTTCGTCTCCGACGGCCAGGACGTCGAGCAAGCGGCGCGCCGCAACGAGCACGGTGGCGGAGATGGCGACGTAGGGCAAGATCAACAGGACCTGCCCCCATCCAGCCGTCGATAGGCCGCCCAGGATCCAGCTGTAGACGACCTGCAGGTCCTGAGTGTTCTCCTGCTGAAGAAACGTCTGCACGGCGGTAAAAAAGGCCGCAACGGCCACGCCGGCCAGCACGAGCGTGACCGGTGACCTCGTCCCCTTCGTCCGGCCGAGGGCAAAGGTGGCGGCGACGGCTACGACAGCCCCGGCAAAGGCGGCCGCCGGCAATGGGTCAAGCGGGAGGTGGCCGAGGTGCGGGCCTTCGACGATAGCGATAGTGGCGCCCAGGCCCGCCCCCGAAGCGACGCCGAGCAGGTACGGATCGGCCAGGGGGTTGGAAAAGACGCCCTGGTACGACGCCCCGGCCAGGGCCAGCATGGCCCCGACGATGGCGCCGAGCACCATCCGGGGTACCCGGAGCTGCCAAACGACTACGGCGCCGATCTGGGTCAGCCCGGAGTGGATATGGACAAAAGGAAGCTTGCCCGCGATCTCGGCCAGGACCGCCCCGGGGGCGAGGTCGGCCGGCCCGACGAGCACGCTGGCCGTGGCCGCCGCCAGCAAAAAAGCGGCTCCGAGGAGGACGTGCGGTAGGCGGAGCCGGGTGGGGTAAAGCGGGGCGGCAGGAGGTTCGTCGACGTCAAAAAGGCGCGGCTCCTTCTCGTCGTCGAGCATCGTCGCCGTGGCGGTCATGAGCGCAGCGTGGTGGCCAAAAGGCTTACGAATGCCTCAATTGTGTGGGGGCCCCATTGTGACGCGTCAGAGTCGTTGACCCCGACGACATGGTGGAGACGGACGGCCTGGAGCACGCTGAAACCCGGCCGCTGGCCAAAGTTTGTCGCGTTTACGTGGCAGCAAACGGTGTCGGCCAAAAAGACGTAGTCGGGGTTTTCCTTCAATATGTACTCGGCTGAGATTTGCGGGTAAGCAGAGCCGTGGCCGGCGGCGTCTGCAATATCGTGCATGCCGAACAAGGAGAACTCGGCCCCGATAAAGGTAGCCGAGGTAGCCGAGTAAAACGTCGGGTCCAGCTCTATGTAGTACGTCTTGCCTCGCCCCGCCGGCCCCGCCCTGTGCACCTGGGCAGCGATGTCCGTGGCCAGCGACGCTTCTACTTCGCGGGCCGCCGCTTCGTGGCCCGTGGCCGTACCGAGCTCCGCCAGTTGGCTGTCCACATTCGGGAAAGAGGTCGCCGGTGACAAGACGAGAGCCGGGATACCGAGCACCTTCAGCTGCTGGAGCATCGGCCCGGTGCTGAAGGCCAGGATAATGAGGTCCGGCTTGAGGCGGACGTAGCTTTCGGCGCTCGTCTCGTACCCGGTGAACTGCGTCCGCGGCGCATTGGACGGGTATGTCGAGTACTTGTCCACACCGACGACCTGGCTCCCGGCGCCGATCGCATACAGCATCTGGGTCGCACTTGCCGAGAGGCACAAGACGCGTTGCGGCTTTGCGGCTATATGAACGGTGCCGCCTCCACTTTGCACCGAGACCGGGAAAGTGGCGCCGGTAGCAACGGCATCGCCAGGAGCAACGGCACCGGCGGCCGGCGGGCGAGATTGTGCCACGACGGTGGCGAAAAGGGCGGCGGCGACCAAACCCCCTATTGCGAGCAAGGCTCTTGCCCGTGGCCTCCTCATGGCACTTCCTCTCCACTGGTTTGAGGCCCGGTGCCTGGAGACAGGGTCAGCCCCTGCGACCCGCTCGTTGCCTCGACGTGCTTGGTCGTAGCCCACTGGCCAGGCGACCTGGCTTGCTTCTCGGCCGGTTGGCGAGAAGACGACAGTTGCGGGACAGCGCCGGCATCGCACCGGACTTCGCTGGCCAGTAGGTTGCGACCCGAACTCTACGTCGCTCGTCTTTGCCGGGGCAAGGCACCCTGGTCGGGGGCCTCCACCGTTCGGGCGAGGTACCGCGGGTGATGGCGCGGATGCAATGAATGCGCCTTCGGCAAAAAGGTGCCCGCAGCAACGGTCGTTCAGGAGGTGTTTGCGAGGAAGCTTGCCCGCCGCCAACCGGCGACCCGGGGGGCATGACCTCCGCCCCCCGGACGCTTTTCGACGGGCCAGGGCGGCCCGATGCCGGGCCCGTTTAGCGAGGCATTTCTGACCCGGTCTCGAGCAGGGTCTTGAGGCCGCTGAGGACCCAGCTCCAACCCCCACCCGCCCCCTCCGACTCCCTGCCACCAGCGAGAAGGGTCGCCAACAATGGCGCGTCCTTCAGCTCGTGGACGACGGTCAGCCTGGTCACGCCGTTTGGGGCCTCGTCGATCTCGTAGGACAGCCGGGTAAAGCCTTCGGCAATCAGGCTGGGGTCCATAAGCATCCGCCAAGTCACTACTAACTTTCGGGGCGGGTCGACTTCCAGGATTTCACCGTCGAGAGCAACTTCGGGGACTTCGAAACCCCGGGCGGCTCCTTGTGCTCTCATTTCTTCTGACGTCAACCAACGGTATGGCCGGCCCGGCCGGAGGTCGTATTCCGGGCGGCCGCCGTAGCCGTAGCGTTCGGTCCACTCTGGCTTGGTTATGGCGTCCCAAACGGCCTGGGCGCTGGTTTTTATATACACGCGGAACACCTGGGTCGTCGTCCCGGTGCCTGCCACTGTCGCGTTGCTCATGCTCCTGTCTCCTTTTCTAGTTCTGCCTTGAGATTCTGCAAGCGCCGAAACCCGTTGTTCGGTGTACTTATCGATCCAGCGGTCATGGACGAGCCGAATTGGTACGGGGTTCAAGAAATGCAATTTCTCCCGTCCCGACCGGCGAGTGACCACGAGGCCAGCGTCCTCCAGCACACGGAGATGCTTCATTACGCCGAAGCGCGTCATTTCGAGTTCAGATTCGAGCTGGGTGAGCGTCAAGCCGTCACGGACGAAAAGCCGGTCGAGCAAGGAGCGTCGCGTTGGGTCAGCGAGCGCCTTGAAGACACGGTCGTCGTCGTCGGTCACACCAGTCAGGATATGTGACTAAATGGTCACATGTCAAGCCCACCCGCTGGGCCCGCCCACTGGCCTCGCGGGAGCCGTCGAGCCTGCGTGCGCTCGTTCGGCATATGACCGGAGCGACAAGACGTGGGCAACAGCGTGGGAGGCTTCACCCGGCCCACAACGGACCGGGACAGGACCGGAGCAGCGGGTAGTACGGGCCGAACGAACACCGACCGAGGCCCGGGTACCTTTTGAGGCACCTGTGGCCGAGGATCCCGGGCCGCGCCCGGTCGCCGTGCTAGAGGTCGTTTACCTGGTGTTCAACGAAGGCTACGCGGCTACGGCCGGGCAGGGACTTGTCCCGGCCAGAGCTATGCCGGGAGGCCAGATCGATCGACGGGACCCGGACTCGGCCGGTTCGCAGTAGGGCAGGACGAACTTCTTATCGCGGGTAGGCGGCCGGGTCATCAGACCCCGGCCGCCACCTTCTCTGCCGCCCGGTCGGCCTCGGCCAGCAACTCAGCCGATATGCCGCGCCTCGGAGTGATGACTTCGTCGATCAGTCCGTAGTCCTTGGCCTGCTCGGCGGTCATGAAGAAGTCCCGGTCGATGTCGCGTTCGACCTGGTCGAGGGGCCGGCCCGAGTGATAGGAGATGATCTGGGCCATCCGCTTGGTCGTGGCCAGCACTTCGCGCAAGTGGATCTCCATGTCCCTCGGTGCTCCCCGGGTGCCGGCGGTGCCTTGATGGATCATGACTTTGGCGTTGGGCGTGGCCAGGCGCTTACCCGGTGCGCCCCCGCAGAGGATCATGGCCGCCGCCGACATGCCCATGCCTACACAGACCGTAGAAACCTCCGAGCTGACGTGCTGCATGACGTCGTAGATAGCCATGCCGGCGTACGAGAGGCCGCCCGGCGAGTTGATGTAGAGGAAGATGTCCTTGCCGGGGTCAGTGCTGTCCAGGTACAGGATTTCGGCGACGAGCAGGTTGGCGATCTGGTCGTCGACCTCTTGGCCGAGGAAAACGATCCGCTCGCGCAGCAACAGGGAATAGATGTCGTAGGCCCGGTCGCCTCTGGCCGACTGGTCGAGCACGGTGGGTATCACTGACATGGAAGGCTCCTCCTCGGTTCGCTGGCTGCCTTCGGGTGCTTGTTGTATGCTGCTTATAGGTTATATGGTATCTCGAATTGGTGATGCCATTTTTAGTATAGTGCAAGGTGGCGATGAGCGAACGACGGCATGACCCCGTCTTTCCCGGGTTCAAAGAGATGGCGCAACAGAGGAAATCGCTGGCGGCCGCTCTTTCCGCCCGCCGGCTGGAGCTCGGGCTGTCTCAGACCGAGGTGGCGGCGCGGATGGGGACTTCGCAGTCGGCCGTGGCCCGGCTGGAGTCGGGTGAGGCGGACCTGCGGTTGTCGACGCTCGAGCGCTATGCCGCCGCGCTCGGCCAACGTCTCGACTGGAAGCTGTCGCTGCAGGCCAGGGAGGAAATATGACGGACATGGCGGGGCCCTGGGAGGACCGCCGGTCGCTCGATGCCCAGCTGCTCGAAAACCGCGTGGTCCGCCTGTGGGGGCCGCTGGACGACAACGCCGTGGCCCGGGCCTGCGCCGAGATGATGGCCCTGGATGCCACGGGTGACGCCGCCGTACAGCTGTACGTAGGTTCGAGCGGCGGCCCCCTGCACTCCGCCATGTCGCTGATCGACACCATGGACTTGCTCGGCGTCCCGGTTCACGTGACGTGCCTCGGACGAGCAGAGGGTGCGGCAGTAGGGGTGGTGGCCGCCGGCGTCCGCCGGGTGGCGGCCCCGCACGCCCAGTTCCACCTGACCGAGCCCGAGGTTTCCGTAAGCGGGAACGCGAGCCAGCTGGCAGCCTGGGCCGAGCAGCACCGGGTCGAACTCGAACGCTTTGTCAAACGTTTGGCACAGGCGACCGGCCGCCCGGCCGAGCACCTGGAAGCGGACCTCTCGCTGGGGCGCTGGCTTGACGCCGAAGAGGCGCTGCAATACGGCCTGATCGACGAGATCTGGGGCCGGGGACGCTCAGTCTTGCCCCCGCCATCGGGGCCCGCCCGACCCTTCGGTTTTGGCCCGTCACGATAAATGGCGCCCCTGGTCCGGCGCGCCCCGTTGACCAGGAGACGACGACAAAAAGCACCTGCCACTTCGGCCGACCTTGCTTTCGGGGCCAAAACGGCCCATCACTTGGGCGGATCTTTCTCCGAGCCACCCGCCACGCATTGCCTGTAGCCGCCGCGCATTGCCTGTAGCTGGCAGCAATCCTGGCTGGCGGCTCATTCCGACCTAATGCATCAAGAATGACCAGCCGGAAGAGGGCCATTTGCTCGTGCAAATCGGTTAAACGGGCGCGCCGAGACGCGTCAGGGCCAGTAAAAAAACTGTTTACAAATCGGCCAAACCGGATCTCGACGCCAGGGAGCGACGTAGGTTTCTTACAGGGTGGTGCGCGCTTCCAAATCGGCTCGCAGTTTTGCCCTTTGCCGGTTAAGCTACGAATTGGACCCTCTGGACCCTCGCAAGAGCCCGCCCTGGGCGACCCACCAGGAGAAATTTCGCCTTGAGCCTCCCTGAACGCTTCTTCGCCAGACTCGGCCGCTTCTCAGTCCGTTTTCGCTGGCCCGTCATACTCGCCTGGATTGCCATTGCGGTCGTCGCGAGCATCACCCTGCCCTCGATGGGCAGCGAGGTCAACAACGACAACTCCCAGTTCTTGCCCAGCAATGCGCCCAGCGTCCAGGCGGCGGACCTGGCCACCCCGCTCGTCGGCAACGTGACCGAACAAAGCCAGGTGATCATCGTTGGAGCCGTCAAGCAGCCGCGGCAGGCCGGAGCGGCGCCGGCCCGGCTTACGCCGGCCGACCTGCTGTCCGTAGGGGCGCTGACGGCGTCGGTCAAGGACGTACCGGGCGTGAGCGACGCAAAGGTCATTGGCATATCCACCGATGGTGCAGCGGTACGGATCCAGGTCACCATCAACGCCAGCCAGAGCGACATTGCCACACTGCAACCGATCGTCGATGCCATCCAGACGAAGACCGCAGAGGCCAACGCCAAGCCGGCCAACGTGGCCGCCGGCATCTCGTACCACGTAGCCGGTCCCATCGCTACCAACGTCGCCAACCAGGCCGCCTCCAACAAGACGAGCAACGACGTCCAGTCGTTTTCGATCTTGTTCATCATCATCCTGCTGCTGGTGATCTTCCGGTCCATCCTGGCGCCACTCATCACGCTCGCCCCGGCCGGCGTGGCACTGGTCGTGTCCATGCGCTTCATCGGCGCCCTCGGTGCGCACTCCGGCCTCAAGATCTCGGAGATCACCGAGCTGCTCCTCATTGTGTTGTTGCTCGGCGCGGGCACCGACTACGGGCTGTTCCTGGTGTTCCGCACCCGGGAGGAGCTGCGGCACGGCCTCGCCCCTAAGGACGCGGTTTCCCACGCCCTCGCCCGCGTCGGGGAGTCGATAACGGCGTCGGCGGCGACGGTCATATTTGCGCTGCTTACGCTGCTGCTGGCCAGCTTCGGCCTCTATCACGACCTTGGCGTGCCCTTGGCCATCGGCATCGCGGTGATGCTGCTGGCCGGCCTGACGTTGCTGCCGGCCCTCCTGGCTGTCTTTGGCAAGGCCGCCTTCTGGCCTTCCCGGCATATATCCGCCCTGCCCGCCGGCCAAGTCGACAAGGACGGCTGGTGGGGCCGCATCGCCGGCCGCCTCGTGTCCCGGCCCGGGGTGACCCTGGCCGTCGGGCTCATTTTCTTTGGCGGCTTGTCGTTAGCTGCCCTCGGTTACTACTCGTCAGGGTTCGCCGGCGCCTTGACCGCCCCGGCTGGTTCTGACGCCGCCGTTGGCAACGCGCTCGTCGCCGAGCACTTCCCTTCGTCGAGTGCCAACCCGGCCAACCTCGTGTTCCGTTATGGCGATTCCGTTTGGACCGATGCCAACCCCGTCGCCAGGGCCGACGTCTCTCTCAGGGCCTCGGGGCTTTTCACCCAGCTAGCCGGTCCGCTCAACCCCAACGGGACCGTGCTCACGCCCAACCGCCTGGAGGCTCTCTATGCCGACCTGGGCGCGCCGGGGGACCTGCCACTTGCGCAGCCGGCAACCTCCACGGTCCCGCCGGCCGAGTACAACGCCTATCGCTCGCTGGTGGCCTTCGTTTCCACCGACGGCCGGACGATCCAGTTCCTGGCCACTTTGAAGGCCGGCAGCCAGGACTCGACGCCGGCTCTCAACGCCACACCCAGCGTCCGCCGGGCGGTCGAGCGCGCCGCCACCGTCTCTGGCGCCGAAGCCAGTGGCCTGGCGGGGGAGGCCGCAGCCATTTACGACGTGAGCACGACGGCTAACCACGACCTGGTCTCCATCATTCCTGTGGCGATAATCGCCATCGGCATATTGCTGGCGCTCGTCCTGCGTAGCCTGGTCGCCCCTCTGTACCTCATCGTGAGCGTGGCGCTGTCTTATCTCGCTGCTCTCGGCCTGTCCACGATCCTGTTCATAGACATCGGCGGTTCGGCGGGGATCACGTTCATCCTGCCGTTCCTGATGTTCATCTTCCTGCTGGCCCTGGGCGAGGACTACAACATCCTGGTCATGACCCGGATCCGTGAAGAGGCGAGGCACACGGAGCTGCGCGCCGCCGTCGTCAAAGCAATAGGCAGGACCGGACCGACGGTTACCTCGGCGGGCATGGTCCTGGCCGGGACGTTCGCCGTGCTTGGTTTCGAAGCCGGTGGGGGGCCAAGCGGCAGTCAAATCCGTGATGTCGGCTTCGGCCTGGCTATCGGGATCCTCATGGACACGTTCCTCGTGAGGACCCTCCTGGTGCCTTCAACGGTGGCGTTACTCGGCCGCTGGAACTGGTGGCCCTCCAAGCTGGCCATGGAACCCGAGGAGCCCTCGCCAGAGGCGCCCCCCGAGCAACCGGCGGGCGCTCTGGCGGGGCCGCGGCCCTGACCGGGTACTCCGGGTAAGCGGGGCGCGCCAGCGCCAATCCCTCGGAGGCCGGGCGGAGCCGGCCGGAGGGCATGCTTGCCCTGGCGCGCTCCTCCTGTGAAACTTCGCTCTCGTGACGGACATAGCCCCACGAGTACTGGTCGGCCCCCGGCCCAACTGTCTCGCCGACGACGCTGTACGCCAAGGGGGCGGCCAGCTGGTTGGTGAACGCGAGCCCATAGACGCACTCATCTGGTGGGAGTTCGACATACAAGGCTTGCCCGAGACGGTGGCGGCTCACCCCGAAGTACGTTGGGTCCAGCTACCCATGGCAGGGGTCGAACAGGCTTTCGCGGCAGGTATCTTTTCGGGCCCGCAAGCGAGCGGGATCGTATGGACCTGCGCCAAAGGTAGCTACGCGCAGCCAGTGGCAGAGCATGCCCTTTGTCTTGCCCTGGCCGGTTTGCGCAGGCTGCCAGAGAGGGCGCGTGCGCGGACCTGGGGGTCACAAGCGGGGATCTCCCTTTTTGACCGCCACGTGACAATCGTCGGCGGTGGCGGGATCGCACGTGCCCTCCTGGCCCTCCTCGCCCCCTTCAACGTCCGCGCCACTGTCGTGCGCAAAAAGAGAGAGGCGGTCGAAGGGGCCGAGCGCACCGTTACGACGTCTGATCTGCACTCGGTCCTCCCTGGCGCTCAGGTCGTCTTCCTCGCTCTCCCGCTCAGCGGGGAGAGCGAGCGCATTATCTCGGCCCCGGAACTGGCCTTGATCGGCCCGGACGCATGGCTCGTCAACGTTGCTCGTGGTCGTTTGGTCGACACCAACGCGCTGGTCACTGCCCTCCAGGAAGACCGGATCGGCGGGGCGGCCCTCGACGTGACCGACCCCGAGCCGCTGCCCGACGGACACCCCCTCTGGACATCGCCCAATTGCCTGGTAACGCCGCACACGGCGGACACGATGGATATCGCTTGGCCCCTTCTGGCCGACCGCGTCAAGGACAACGTCGAGCGGTTTGCCGCCGGGCGCCCGTTAGTCGGCGCCGTCGACGCCGCCGCAGGGTATTGAACGCGCTCGAACGTCGCGCCCTCCCCTTGGGCGAGCTGCTGGCCGAAGGCGGGGAGGGGCGCGTCTTCGAGGTCGTACCAGGCGCGGCCGGTGCCGGGCGCCCGTGCGTCTACAAAGAGCTTCGCCACCCGCGGCCATTACCCGAGCTGGGCCCGCTTATTGCCTTTCCTGGAGAGCTGGCGTCTCTCGACCCCTGGTTGTCGGCCCGAGCCCTGTCGTCGTCCGCCTGGCCGCTCTCCGCCGTCGTAGGAGACGACCCTGAACTGGCGCTTGGTTCCCTCCTGCCGCGGGCGCCGGCCCAGTTCTGGGTACGGCACCGGGACGGCACCAACCGGCTGGCCACGCTGAGCTACCTGGCAAACGACCCCGACCGCATCGCGGTGGCCTACGGGGTCACGACGCCACCGCCCGGTGCGCCCGAGCGGGTCGCCATCGTGTATGCCCTGGCCCGCCTCCTGGAAGCCTGGCAGCGGGACCCGCCTGCAGCGCGAGTCGCGCACGGGGACCTCTCGGCCAAGAACGTGCTGTGGTCGCTTATCCCTGCGCCCGCGGTGTACGTGCTCGATTGTGACGGCGCCACCGTGCTGTCCGGCGATGAGAGCCCTTCCGAGGACGAGAGCCTTTCAGGCGATGATGGCGCTTCCGGTGCCGGCCTTTCAGATCGCGGCCTTTCAGATGGCGGCCTTTCTGATGGCGGCCTTTCTGATGGCGGCCTTTCTGATGGCGGCCTTTCTGGTGGCGGCTTTTCTGGTGGCGGCTTTTCTGGTGGAGGCCTTTCTGATGGTGGCCTTGCGGTTGGTGCCGGGCGGCCGCGTGCTACCACTCCGAACTGGGACGACCCGGCGTTGCCGGCTGGTGACCGCCCGACTGAGTCCTCGGACCGTTACCTTCTCGCCATCACTTTCCTGCGGGTGGTCGGCGCCGCCCATTTCCCCCTGCAGAGCCGGCAGAGGACGGGCGCGCACGTAAACGTCGACCTCGAGCTGCCACGTTCGTGGCGGAAGTACCCCGATATGCCCGGCCTCTGGGGGCTGTGCGAGAGGTCCCTCTCACTGGTCAACTATGCCGACCGACCGCCGCCCTCGGAGTGGGTCGCCGAGCTGGAGGAGCTGCTCGCAGTGCAGTCGGGCACCAGGCTCGCCGCAGCCGTCCGCGAGGCCCAGGGAGACGAACGCCCGGGCCGCGTCACCGCCGCCCCTGATGTGCGCAAGGTGCGAAACCTGCCACAGGTGCCGCAGGTGCCGGATGTGCCACGGGTGCCGGATGTGACGGTCCCCGACATCGTCGTGCGCCCCGTGCTCCGGCACCGGCCGCCGCCCACCTGGCGCCTGATCGGGGCCGCCCCGCTCGACCCGGGGGCCGACCCCGCCACGGTTTCGCAAGCCGCGGGTGGCAGCGCGGCCATCGGGTCGGCGTCCATCGCGCCTCGAAAGTTGGCCAGGCAGGTGCTGGCGATGTGGGGGGGTGCGCACAGCGCGGCCGCCCGGCTGGCCCGCTCGCCGGGACGGCGTCGTTACGGCGTTCGCCGCCTGGCGGGGGTGCTCGTCCTGGACCTGGCGGCCGCCTGCGTGGGCGTATTCGTGATCGCCATGATCGTCAGCCCCTGGATCGGGCTCTAGTGCCACGACAGGCAACGTTTGCCCGGTTGCGCACGCCAACTTGCAAGCGCCAACAGGGGTGTTTGCGGCAGGCAACCTGGCAAATGTTCCTGGAGGCAGCTCTAGCCATTTTCAGCAAACCTGCCGGTCACCGGGGCCGGACCGCTACGGCGGTTCCGACAGGAACGCTCTCCCGGCCACCTCCGGCATCTCGGGCCGGGCGCCAAGTACCCAGATGTTGTCTTTGAACGGGGCAGCCGGTAGCGTCAAACGGGCGATGGCGAGCGAGTCCCTCGGCACCGAAGAGCACTACGCCGTTTTCCCCTTTTATCTTTGCCTCGACGTCTCACAATCGATGAGCGGCGAGCCGATCGCGCAGGTCAATGCCGAGCTACCGCAGCTGCGGACGAGCGTGGGCCAGGACCCTGCCGTGGCCGAGGTCATCCGCTTCGGCATCGTCACGTTCAGCGATGTGGCCCGCACGGTGCTCCCCCTGGTAGACCTGGCTCTCGTCGAGTCCATGCCCACGGTGCAGGTCGAGGGGCGGACGTCCTACGCCGCCGCCTTCGACCACCTCCGCCGGGTCATCGAAGGTGACTACCACGCCGGTCATGCCGCCGGGGAGCGGTGGTACCGGCCGGCCGTCCTGTTCATATCGGACGGCAGGCCCACCGACACCGAACAGCGCTGGCACGAGGCCCACCAGCGCCTCACCGACCCGGCCTGGCGCCGTCACCCCAACATCCTGGCTTTCGGCTTCGGCGAGGCCGTGCCCGAGATCCTGGCGACCGTAGCCGAGAACAAACCCCACCGGGCGTATGTGGCGGCAGAGGGTGCTGCGCCGTCGGCGGTCGTCCCGGAACTGATGGCCGGACTGGTGCAGTCGATCGTCAGCTCGTCGGCGAGCGCCTATACGGGGACACCGCAACTCGTACCCCCGCAGCTGCCCAACATGCAAGCCATACCGGTGGACGAGCTGGAATGAACCGGGGGTGGGCCGGCCCCGTGTGGGGCCAGCCTTCCACGGCGAGCGAAATGGCCGTACCCCTGCGGGGCGAGGCTGCTTCTGCCAACGCCTCATACCGCGCCGACGGTGGCCAGTCGGATGAGTTCGTCGTGCTGGCCGCTTCGGTCGCAGGTGTCGCCCACCGGCTGGCCGGCCGCCGCTGCGAAGACGCGTACGCCTGGGCCATACCCGAGCCTGGGCGGCTCGCACTTGTCGTTGCCGACGGGGTCAGCACAGCCGGTCGTGGGGGGGAGGGAGCCGACCTGGCTGTTCATGTCGCCTCGGAACACCTGCTCCGCTGCCACGGTTGGGGGAAAGAGGAGTGTGAGGCGGCGGTGCTGGAGGCCAGCGACCAGCTGCGGCGAGCGGGCGGTGGGTCGGCGGCCGAGCTGTCCACGACCATTGTGGTTGCTCTCCTTACGGCTGCTGGAGCAAGCACGGAGGTAGCCCTTGCTCGTGTCGGCGACAGCACGGCATTTGTGTTGCTAGGGACGGAATGGCGTGAACTGTTCCCCGACCCGGCCGAAGACGACCTGCGCGGACAGGTGGTAGAGGTCCTCCCGCTCCGTGACAGTGCCGGTCCTCGTGCGATCGAGTACTCAGCGATAACCCTGGGCTCCCCGGGCGCCCTCGTCCTCGTGACTGATGGGGTCGCCGACCCCCTCCGGGACGGCCCCGGCACGGTGGCGCCCGCTCTCGCACAGGTCCTGAGCAGCGGGCCCGGGGGCAGCCTGGCCCCGTTGGACCTGGCCGGCGCAGCCGACTTCAGCCGCCGCGGTTGCCAGGACGACCGAACGCTCGTTGTTGCCTGGCCTCGCCCGGCCTCAACCAGGGAGCAGGTCGTGAACTTTCCTGACAACGACTGATAACGACGAGGACGACTGACCGGGTCGCCACTGCTCGGTACCGTGGGCGGCCGGTGTCTCTCGGGAAAGGCAGCCGAGAAGCCATTCGGCTAGATGATGCCGTACACTTCCGGCGTGGCCGCTCCTGCTGCCGCTCCACCGGTCCCCTCGCCCGGCCAGAAGCGCGCTCCCATTACCGACCTCGCGGCCTCGCTGCGCCCGGTGTGGTCGAAGCCGGCGGCTTATCGAGCCCTGCGCACCACGCTTGTCATGCCGTCGCTCTTCGCGTTCAGTATCGAGGTCATCGGGAACGCTCAGATGGCGACTTTTGCGTCATTCGGCGCCTTTGCCACCCTCCTGCTGGCCACCTTCGGCGGGACCAGGCGGGACAAGCTGGTGGCCCACACCGGGCTGGCTCTGACCGGGACGGTCATGATCGTCATCGGGACGGCGGTCAGCTTCAACACCGCGGTAGCCGCCCTGGTCACCGTCCCGGTCGCGTTCAGCGTTCTTTTCGCTGGCATAGTGGGGCCAAATGCCGCCTCAGGGAGTACCGCCGCCCTGCTCCCCTACATCCTGCCGGCCACAACGGCGGGCAACCTCAGCGTGGTCCCCGACCGTCTTGCTGGTTGGTGGCTCGCTTCGGTCGTCGGGACGGCCGCCGTGCTCGTTCTTGCCCCAAAGCCCCCCGGCGACCGGTTGCGAACTGCCGCTGCCAGCTCGGCGGCCGCCCTGGCCGACCAGATCGATGCGGCGCTGACGAACCGGTGCAGCCAGGCAATAGTCGAGGCGGCGATGGCGGCCAAGCATTCCCTGATCGCGGCTTTCGATTCGGCCCCGTACCGCCCGACCGGGATCGCCGTTCCCGACCAGGCCCTGGCTCAGCTGGTCGAGTCCCTCGAGTGGTGCGCCACAGTCGTGAGCGAAGCGGCGCAGGAAGGGACTGACCTTTCGATCGTCCGCGAAGTCGACCAGCAGCTGTTCCGCGAAGCCGCCGGGGTCCTCCGCGGCACCGCCCGCCTGCTCGAGGGCAACGACGTCCCCGCTTTCGGCGATGACCTGGACGAGCTCGTGCATTCGTCAGAGACCGCCGCAGTGGACATGCTGATGGACGGGAAAAATGACACCGAAGAGATCGCCAACGCCTCGTTCCACGCTCGCCTTATCTCCTCGGCGGCGCGCACGGCGGCCACCGACGCGCTGATCTTCACCCAGCGCGGTGCCCCCGCGGTGGTGGCGGCCGAGGTCACTCGTTGGCAGGGCGAAGCCGACCTGGCCGAAGCGCGGGTGAAGCGGCCGGTCCTGTTCGACAGCGCCCGCCGCGTGGTCAGCGGTCAAGCCAGCTTGCGGTCTGTCTGGTTCCTGAACAGCATTCGGGGTGCGGTCGCGCTGGCTGTTGCCGTAGCCGTGGCCGACCTGACCAATGTGCAACACGCATTTTGGGTCGTGCTTGGCACCCTCTCCGTGCTCCGGACCAACGCCGCCTCGACAGGTGCGACGGCCGTAAGGGCGCTTGGGGGTACCGCCATTGGCTTCTTCATCGGTGCCGCCCTGATCCTCGCCGTCGGGAGCCACACCGACAGCGCTCTGGGTGGCCCTGCCTATAGCTGTCCTGGGGGCCTCTTATGCCCCCGGGACGATGCCATTCGCGGTCGGCCAGGCGTTCTTCACCGTCACGATCAGCATCCTGTTCAACATCCTGGTCCCGGTCGGGTGGAAAGTCGGAGTCGTCAGGATCGAGGACGTCGCCATTGGCGCTGCCGTGAGCGCCATAGTGGGCATCTTCTTTTGGCCGAGAGGGGCGTCCAGGATCGTCGCCGACGACCTGGCGGACGCATTTCACCGCGGTGGCATCCTGCTTGTCCAGGCGACTGCGTGGGCACTGGGGCTGCGCACCGCTCTGCCTGACGCCGGCGTCGCCGCCGTGGCGGCCAGCTCCCGTTTGGACCAGGCCCTAAGGGTGTTCCTGGCCGAACAGGGGAGCAAGAAGGTCCCGAAGGACCAGCTCTGGCGGCTGGTCGGGGGGGCCAGGCGCCTGCGCTTGACATCGCTGTCGCTCACGGGACCGCCGCGACCCGATTCTACGCCCGATGCTGCCCGCCTGGACCTGGTCGCCGAGTCGGTCCGGTTGGCCGGTCAGTGCGACGAGCTGGCCACGCGGCTCGGGCGAGGTCCGGCCACAGTCGCCCAGGAGCTCGCCAACCTGCCGGACCTCCAGGGGCCGATCTCGGACACCAACCCGGCCTACATCATGTGGGTCCGCGAGCACCTCGTACACGTGAAGCGGAACCTTGACGAGATGGTGGGACCATCCGAACTCATCGCATCCCGGCGCGCCCAGCCGTGGTGGCGCTGAGCGGGCCTTCTAGCCGGAACAGGGCGCGAAGCCAGTCTTGTCACCCTGGTGCAGGGTCGGCATCCGCCGGTTCGACGCTCACCGGCTCCGTGTTCGCCCGCTCCGTGTTGGCCGGCTCCGCGTTGGCCGGCTCCGCGTTGGCCGGCTCCGTGTTGGCCGGCTCCGTGTTGGCCGGCTCCGTGCTAGTCCCTTCGGGGGCCTTCGACGCCCCCGGTTCTTCTGCGCCGCTCGCTGTTTTTCGGGCCCTGCTGGCTCTTCGGCACCTGCTAGCCCTTCGGCACGTGCTTGCTTTTCGGTGGCAGGACCTGCGGCGGCCGTCTCGGTTTCACCGGCGTCGCTGCCACCACCTTCGTCTCCGGGTGGCCCCTTCCCTGAAATGGCTGCCTCCGCTGACGCGGCGCCGGCAGCCGGCTCAACCTGGCCCCCTGGCGCTTCTGCCTCGGCCGGGACGACCGTATTGCCTGCCCGCGCCGCCCGGGCGCGGCTCAGCAGACAGCACAGCCGGTGGCAGCGGGTCCCCGACCAGTTCATCGCCCGGCCGCGGCCTTCCGCCGAGGAGCAGGACCGTTGAGGCGACGACGAAAACACCGATGCTCGTCCAGTCATTGAGCCGCAACCCGAGGTACCGGTGTGACGGGTCGATGCGGAGGTACTCGGTGAAGAACCGGCCAAACGTATAAATGGAGGCGTAGGCCGCGAACAGGTAACCGCGCTGCAGCTTGACCTTTCGCTCGATCAACAGCAAGAGCCCGAAAGTCACCAGGTCCCAGATCGACTCGTACAGGAACGTGGGCTGGAAGGTGCCGGGTAGGTAAAGGCCTGTAGGGCCCAGAGGTGGACGGTACCTGGGCGGGTAGATGTTGCCGAGCTGCTCCTGGTTCGTAATGCGGACCGCCCAGGGAAGCTTGGAGGGAAGCCCAAAAAGCTCCTGGTTGAAAAAGTTCCCCCATCGACCGATGGCTTGCGCCAACGGTAGGGCGGGCGCCACCACGTCCAGCAGAGGCGGCAACGGGACGTGCATGCGGCGAGCCGCCAACCAACCCCCGAAGACCCCCCCGGCCACGCCGCCCCAAATCCCGAGCCCACCGTTCCATATCTCGGCGATCTCTACCGGGTTGCCCCCCGTGTCCTGTTGCCAGCTGGTGGCGACCGAGTACAGGCGGGCACCGATCAGCCCGGCCACCACGGCCCAAAACGCGATTGGGACCATGGTGCCGGCGAACCCGCCCAACTTGACCCAACGGCGCTGCGCCAGCCAGGCCGCCACCAGGACCGCAATGGCAATGATGAGCCCGTAGAAGTGGAGCTCGAAAGAGCCGATGTGCAGGCCATTGCTCGGAGGGCTCGGGATGTAGCCGATCACGTCTCTGCTCACGCTAGTAGGGTGCGCCCCGGTGGTACGGGCGCATGGAGCGGCCGGCACCGGTGTAGCCCCAGAGGTTACAGAACCGGTGCAGCAGGTTATAGAAACAGGTACTGCAATGGATCGTATAGGCCCCGGGCACGAACATGACGAGGGAGGGCCTCGTCGAAGGCCCAGGCGGGCTACTTACCGGCTCCAGCTACATGCGGGGTTCAATTTCTCCGACGCGGCGGCGATAACCGGTTATCTGGCCGAGCTCGGGGTAAGCCACGTCTACCTGTCGCCGGTGCTGCAGGCGGCCAAGGGCAGTACCCACGGCTACGACGTGGTCGACCCGTCGGCTGTGAACGAAGAGCTGGGAGGCGAGCAGGGCCACCTCGAGCTCCAAAAGGCGCTGGGAGAGGCGGGCCTCGGGCAAATACTCGACGTGGTCCCCAATCACATGGCCGTGGCCTCGAGGGACAACCGGTGGTGGTGGGACGTCCTCGAGAACGGGCCTTCGAGCGTCTACGCCGGCTATTTTGACGTGGACTGGGGCGCGCCCGAGGTACGCGACGGGCGCTGGCACCCTATCTTGCTGTTGCCCTTCCTGGGTGACCATTACGGCCGAGAGCTCGAAGCGGGCCGCTTCAAGCTGGAGCACTGTTCAGGGACATTCACCCTGCGTTATTACGACCAGCAGGTACCGATCGCGCCTCGTAGCCTTGACCAGCTGGTATCGAGAGCAGCCAGGCACCTGCCACGGGGGACGGACCCCGCTGTCCGAGCCGAAGTGGAGAGCATCGGGACCGCCCTCGGCCGGTTGCCGCCATCGTGGGCTACTGACCGCGCCAGTGTGCCGCGAGCGTCACCGCGACAAGGAGGTACTGAGGGCGCGCCTGTCCGCCCTCTGCTCGGAACACCCCGAGGTAACAGCGGCTCTGGACGCCGAAACCGAGACGGTGAGCTCGAACGCCGACGCCCTCGATGCCCTGCTGCAACGGCAGAATTACCGTTTGGCCTTCTGGCGCACGGCTTCTGAGGAGGGCCAGTACCGGCGATTTTTCGACATAAACGAGCTCGTCGGTATACGTGTCGAGGACGACGCCGTTTTCGCCGACAGCCATCGTCTGATATTGCGCTGGATACGAGAGGGTGTAATCGACGGCTTGCGGGTCGACCACGTAGACGGGTTGCGTGACCCCCTGGCCTACCTCCGGCGGCTCGACGAGGCCGGGTCTGGCGTGTGGGCTCTGGTGGAGAAAATACTGGCGCGAAGCGAGCAACTGCCCGAAGACTGGCCCGTAGCCGGCACAACCGGCTACGACTGGCTGAACCTGGCCGGTGGCCTTTTCGTGCAGAAAGGAGGGGCCGAGGCGCTCGACGCCGCTTTCCGTACCTTTACCGGGTTCGACGAGCCGTGGGAGGACCTGGTCCACGATTGCAAGATGGAGGTGATGGCTGGCTCGCTCGCCTCGGACCTCACCAGAGTGGTCGAAGACCTGGCCAAGGTGTGCGAGAACCACCGGCGCCAATCTGACCACACGCCGCGGGAGCTTCGTGACTGCCTGGCCGAGGTCATTGCTTGTTACAACGTCTATCGCACGTATGTGGTGCCGGGGACCGAGCCGTCCGAGCGCGACGTGGCCACGGTGACGAGGGCAGTCGTGACGGCGGGGATACGGAGGCCCGAGATCGACGGGGAATTGCTTGCATTTCTTCGCGACCTCCTATTGCTGGAGGTGAAGGGCCCCGGTGAAACGGAAATGGCACTGCGGTTCCAGCAGGTCACAAGCCCCGTTATGGCCAAGGCGGTCGAGGACACTGCCTTCTATCGTTATGTCCCTCTCCTCTCCCTGAACGAAGTCGGAGGCGATCCGGGCGTCCCCGGTACAACTGTCGAGGAGTTCCATGCCTGGTGCGCGAACAGCCAGGCGCGGCACCCGTACGGGTTGCTGGCCACCTCTACCCACGACACCAAGCGCTCCGAGGACGTTCGTGCCCGCATTTCTGTTTTGTCTTCGGTGCCGCGCTTGTGGGCCGAAGCAGTTGACCGCTGGCACGTTCTCAATCGCAAAAAGAGAGTGGCGGATCTTCCCGACCCCGCTACGGAATGGATGTTTTACCAGACACTGGTGGGGGCCTGGCCGATAACGCCAGAAAGGGCGGTGGCGTTCCTGGACAAAGCCGTCCACGAGGCGAAGGTTCACACCAGCTGGGACCAGCAAAACCCGATCTTCGAAGGCGCCGTCAACCACTTTGCCACGGCCGTGCTGAGGTCCCGTCGTTTCCTCGCTGAGCTCAACGACTTCGTGGATCTCGTGCGCCGCCCTGGCCAGTGCAACTCGCTGGCCCTTAAATTGCTCACGCTTACCGGTCCAGGCGTGCCCGACCTTTATCAGGGCAGCGAACTTTGGGATCTGTCACTGGTGGACCCGGATAACCGTAGGCCCGTCGACTACGAGACCCGGTCCGCCTTGCTGCGCCAGGCCGGTGCGGTCGACCTTCCCCAATTATTGGCGGCCGGGGACGAGCGGGGCCTGGTCAAAATGGCACTGGTATGGCGAGCGCTGAACCTGAGGCCCGCGAGCACACGTGTCTTTCGGAGAAGGCCGGCGGGGCGCGTACGAACCGCTTTTCGCCAAAGGGTCGGCGGCCGATAATGTCGTGGCGTTTAGCCGCGGCGGCAGTGTGGTGACGGTTGTCACACGGTGGCCGTTGGCGCTGGAGGAGACCGGCGGTTGGGGGAAGACTTCGCTGACGCTGCCGAGAGGGGACTGGACCGACGTGCTGTCGGGCAGCAGGTGGCGAGCGACGGTCAGCCTCGGTGAGCTGCTCTCGGGCTTACCGGTAGCGCTGCTCGAGAAGTCCCGGAGCTGAGGCCGGGAACTCACTTCCCCAAAGCTCCCCGTGCCGGTCTCCCCCGACGCCGGGTTTGCTGCTACAGGGCACGTCAGGTACCCGGCGCAGTCGGTGTGAGAGGTTCAGCGGCACTAATCGCGGGTAAGGCTTTATCGTGACGACTTTCGAGGTTTGGGCACCCGAACCCGGCCGCGTCGAGCTGTTGCTCGTACCGGCGCGGCGGTCGCCCATGGTACGGGGCGAGAGGGGGTGGTGGCGCCTCGACGTCCCCGGCGCTGGGCCGGGTACCCGTTACCTCTTTTCTCTCGATGGCGGACCTGGACGGCCGGACCCGCGGTCGGGCTGGCAACCCGATGGTATCGACGGTCCGTCGGCGGTTGTGGACCACGGAGAGTATGTCTGGAGGGACGCCGATTGGCGCGGCTTCGAGCTGTCTTCGGCCGTGCTCTACGAAATGCACGTGGGCACGTTCAGCGAAGAGGGGACCTTTGACGGAGCCATCGAGCACCTGAGCCACCTGGTCGACCTCGGCGTCAACGCCGTCGAGCTGATGCCCGTATGCGAAGGGAGCGGCTCGAGAGGATGGGGTTACGACGGGGCCGACCTGTGGGCTCCTCACCACTCCTACGGCGGTCCGGGCGGGCTAAAGCGTTTGATCGATGCCTGTCACAGCCGGGACATGGCGGTCATAGTCGACGTCGTTTACAATCATTTAGGCCCGGCCGGCAACTACCTGAGCGAGTTCGGCCCGTACTTCACCGACATGTACCACACGCCGTGGGGCTCGGCCGTAAACTTCGACGGCCCGGGGAGCTACGGAGTCCGCGACTTCGTTATTTCCAATGCTCTTATGTGGCTGACGCAGTACCACGCGGACGGGCTCCGCCTCGACGCCGTGCACTCGATTTTCGACGAGAGCCCGCTTCACGTACTGGAGGAGCTGGCGATCGCGGTCGACGCCCGGGCAACCGAACTTGGCCGGGAGCTGTGGCTGATCGCCGAAAGCGACCGCAACGACCCGAGGATCGTGCGTCCACGCGGGCAGCACGGTTATGGCCTCGACGCGTGCTGGGACGACGATTTTCACCATGCACTGCATACGGTCCTTACGGGCGAGCGGGACGGCTATTATGTCGATTTCGGCACCTTGGGCCAATTGGCCAAGGCGTTGCGCGAAGCGTACGTTTATGACGGCCAGTTCTCCGAGTTCCGCCAGCGCCGGCAGGGGCGGCCGGCCGGCGACGTGCCAGCGGGTAGCTTTGTTTGTTGCCTCCAGGACCACGACCAGGTGGGCAACCGGGCGCTCGGGGAGCGAACCTCGGCTCTCGTGAGCCCGGACCTCCTGAAAGTGGGGGCGGCCCTGGTACTGCTGGCACCTTTTGTGCCGATGATCTTCCAGGGCGAAGAGTGGGGCGCGTCCACGCCGTTCCTGTATTTTACCGACCATCAGGACCCCGAGCTGGGCCAGGCCGTGCGGGAGGGCCGGCGGCGAGAATTTCCGGTGGCGACGGGCGTCGAGGTACCAGATCCCCAGGATCCGACTACATATTTGCGCTCGAAGCTCGACTGGTCCGAGCTCGACCGTGAGCCCCATGCTTCCCTTCTCGAGTGGTACTGCGAATTGATAGATTTCCGGTTGCGGGAAGCCGACCTCTGTGCCGATGACCGCAAACTCGTCAGCACGAACTTCGACGAAAGGGCCCGCTGGCTCGTGGTCGGTCGTGCCCGTTTCAGCGTCGCCGTAAACCTGGCCGGTGACCGTCAGGCCGTGCCTCTCGAATGCCCGGGAGCGGTCGCGGTGGCTTCAGAGCCGGGCGTCACGGTGGAAAAGGTGCCCGACGGAGTGCGCAGCGTAATCGGTACTTCCTCTTCGGGCGGCGAGGGCGCCCGTGCCTGGGTGTGGCTGCCGGCGCGGTCGGTGGCCGTCGTCGTGCATTAGGCGTCGGCACCGCCGCCGTATTCGTGACGGGATGGCTATTTGCCATCACATTTGTTTCATTCTCGTCGCGGTTCGGCCATCCCGTTGCGCTGGTGCCGCGAAAAGTGCCGTTATCGCAACGAGATCGCCAAAGCGCAACGAGAAGCGAGCAAATGTGCGCAAAATGTGATGAAAAGTGCCACGAAAGCTGGCCATGATCACGCGATAGGTCGCTTTCAAGCGAGTTTCGGCGCACGGTGGGCCGCCAAGGCCGTTCGTCGCCCCGGACAGACAGCTACGCGCGGGTCCCCGGGGCTGGTTGCAACGGGGGGCCCCCGAGGCTGATAATGTGACCTGCTACTCGGGCGTATAGCTCAGCTGGTTAGAGCGCATGCATGACGCGCATGAGGTCGGGGGTTCGACTCCCTCTACGCCCACCCACTCTGAGCTGGGGTTTTCCTCTTGGCGGGCCGCCCCCAGGCCGCTCCAAAGAGCCCGGCGGGCGCGCTACGTGCGCCATCGAAAATGCTGTCACACGCTTGGGTTCACTTCGTCAGGTCTGCCGGCCCCTCGTCCAGCTCGGCAACAATGTGGGCACAGATGTCGCTGTTAGTCCTTACGCTGCTGGTGGCCCAGCCGTCTGGGCACGGTCAGCGCCAAGCCGGCACGGAGGGCTGGTCCTGGCCGCGCTCGGTGAGCCCATCGGGGCCGGGCACTGGCTTATCCGGGAACGCCAACTCGGCCCTCGTCGACCTCTACAAGGGGTGCGGACGGCCCCAGCCGACCGGCAGCGTCGTCATCCCGAACGACCGCATCCAGGCCACCGTGTACCACACCTCATGCACCCCCACCCACCCACGGCCAGCTGCGCGAGGCCTTCGTGGTTGCCGTCGAGCCCGTCGGCCCTGACAGCGCTGAAGGTCTCGTTGCCAACGAAGCCTCACACGCTCCCGGTAACGCGGCCCACGCGATGGCGTGGAGAATTAGGGAGCTGGCTATCTGTGGCCGCCAGCTCGCGATCGGTCGTAACTGACGCTGCCGGTAGTTTGGTTTACCTCCCCAACGATGAAGGAGCTCTCGTGCTCATTGACGCACTGAGCGCTCAATGCGGGCGAAGCGAGATGGCACCAAGTATCTGATTCTCCGCGACCCAATCGGTGCCGCGTGCGCAAATGAGGTTTGCGTGCGGCACCGCCGGGAGCTATTGACTTGATTAGCCGTGATGTGCAGGTTTTCAGCTGGCCGAGGTGGTGTGGCTATGTTGCGCTGTTTGTGCTCAGGTTCCATCCGACATTAATCGGCGAACCCGAGCCTGAGCCCGAACCCGAACTCGTAGACGGCGTGAAGCTCTCATCGATCTCGGCGACAGCGAAACTAACCTTTTCCAGTGGGGTGTTGTTGGTCGAGTCCACCGACACCTCGTCGGAGGTCACGAACACTTCCTTGAACTGGTAGCTGATGGCGGGTGTGGTCGTGCCAGGTTGGTAGAGGACCACCTCGGCGGTCGGGACCACGGTGCCCGCGGTGAGAGCTGCGAACAGGTCTGTCGACGCTGAATCCACCAACTTGGTAATCGATATGTCCGAGAAGGTGACCTTCCCGGCGCCGGCACCGGTTCCGGTTCCAATGCTGGTCGAGCTGCTTGCGCTTTCGTCGAAAGAGTAGATGTTCGACTTATCGCTACCGCCGCTGAAGTCGACCGTAACGGTGCCCACAACGTTCGCGGTTGGTGACGGGGTGCTGCTCCCTGCTGGACCTGCTGGCCCCTGAGGCCCCGTTGCGCCGGTGGGGCCCTGGGCGCCGGTTGTTCCTTGTGGGCCTTGTGGGCCTGTCTGGCCTGTGGCTCCGGGGGCTCCAGCGGTTCCCTGCGCTCCCGCAGAACCTGTCGGTCCTGTCGCTCCCGCCGGGCCTTGCGGCCCGGTCTGATTGAACGTGATCTGGGTCAGGCCCGGGGGACACGTGGCCCCGGTCGAAGGATCGATCAAAGACAGGGGCTTAAGAGGTCCTGCAGACGGGTAGCAGCCCGTAATTGTCCCTCCGGACGAGGGAATGCTGCCTCCAGCCGCTGCCGCGAAGACAGTGCCGAAGCCCGTGGCGACAACTACTACCGCCGGCCCCACGAACAACATTTTCCTGGAATAAGTCGCAACAGAGTTGAGTTTCATGAATGTTCTCCTCGGGGTTCGTTTTCTGGACTGAACCCGGCTCTGGCGGGCCGGTGCGGGCGAACTTACTGTTGTGAGGTCCGGCGGGCAACGGATTGCTCGACCTTAACCTTGGTTAGCAGGCGAAGCACCCGGACGAAATAGTTGAAACCCGTTATTTTCGGAAGCGTCTTTTTGACTGCCGTATGAAGTGGTGGGCAGCCCGACGTGCTGTCGGGCGTTCTCTGAAGAAGAAGAGTGGTGGCGCTGAGTGGTTGGCTGACTACAATACGTGGTTGAAGAGAGATATTGGGTGCCAGGCGGTACAGGGCGCAGCTCGAGCTGGTAGGCGTGCGCCTTGCCTCAGGTCAATGCATGTCCGAGGGAACCGAGCCCATATGTCACGGCCATGGTGAGGCCACCGACCAGGATGTTGCGGAGGGTGGCCCGGCCGGCCGGCGCTCTGCCTAGCTTGGCCGAGATAAAGCCTGTTAGTGCCAGACCAAATATCACGGCAACTACGCAAATCAGAATGCGGTACTTAGGGGGTGGTAGCAGGACCGCAATTAGTGAGACAAGCCCTCCGGCCAAGAATGATAGAGCCGACGCAACTGAGGCCTGCCAAGGGCTCAGCAGATCACTGAGGTCGATGCCAAGTTCTGCTTCGGCATGGGCGGCCAGAGCATCCTGGTCGGACAATTCCTTGGCCACCTCTCGAGCCAACCGGACCGAAAGGCCCTTGCGTACATAGAGGAGGGCCAGCTCATCCAACTCCTCGTCGGGTACTGCCACCAACTCGGCCCGCTGTGCGGCGAGCAAGGCTTCTTGGCTGTCGCGTTGAGCGCGTACCGAGGTATATTCACCGCCGCCCATCGACAATGAGCCGGCGGCCAAGCCAGAAAGGCCGGCGAGCCAACGTCGTCGTCCCGGTTGTAGCTGCCGCCACCCCGACTACAAGACCGGCGGTGCTGATTAGCCCGTCGTTGCAACCAAGCACTGCTGCTCGAAGGCGGTTGAGCCGATTTACCGAGGTCGACAGAAGATGTGCTGATGCTTGAGGGGGTAGTTCCGGGTCGTCGCTCATACCCAATGGGCAGACTTTAGTTGAGCATGGGCTCAATGACTACACTTGTCGAGCACCGACGGCATCGCACGGCTGTCCTACTGCCGTTTTAGGAAGCAGCGCTTGCAGCTAACAAAAGGACCAGGACAATCGGATTTCACCAGAACCGACCGCGTCAGCGCCCACCGTGTAAGGGCCTTTTGCGGGAAAAGACTTCAACCGATCGCACCCTTTGCAGAGCTCCGAATAATGTGGCACGATTTTGGTTGTGACCGGTAAAGCTGGCTCGGCGCAGCACCTGAGCGACCTGGCGTGGCTGCGGCGCGTCCGCGACCGGATCGACAGGGAGTACGCGCAGCCGCTGGACGTGGAGGCGCTCGCCCGGGGCGCCCACATGTCGGCCGGGCACCTGAGCCGCCAGTTCCGCCTCGCCTATGGAGAGTCTCCGTACAGCTACCTCATGACACGGCGCATCGAGCGCGCCATGGCGCTGCTGCGTCGCGGTGACCTCAGCGTCACCGACGTCTGTTTCGCCGTCGGTTGCTCGTCGCTAGGCACGTTCAGCAGTCGCTTCACCGAGCTTGTCGGAATGCCGCCGAGCGCCTACCGCCGCCACGCCGCTCTAGCTACGGAGGGGTTGCCTTCGTGCGTGGCAAAACAAGTAACCAGACCGGTCAGGAATCGAGAAGCGTCAGTCGACTAGCTACACCTAGCGTGGTCGTTATGGACATCACGATTCATTCGACGTTCCTCCCCCACGATGACCCGGACAGCTCGCTCGCCTTCTATCGCGACACCCTCGGCTTCGAGGTCCGCAACGACGTCGGGTACGGCGGGAGGCGGTGGATCACGGTCGGGCCACCCGACCAGCCGGCCACGTCCATTGTGCTATTTCCGCCGGCTGCGACCCCTGGCGTGACCGACGACGAGCGCCGGACTATCGAAGAGATGATGGCCAAGGGTAGCTACGCCATCATCGTGCTGGCTACCAAAGACCTCGACGGCACCTTCGAGCGGCTCGAGGCCAGCGGCGCCGAGGTCGTCCAGGAGCCCACCGATCAGCCGTACGGCGTACGCGACTGCGCTTTTAGGGATCCGGCCGGGACCCTGATCCGCATCAACGAGATGCGCTGAGCCGTTTCGGGGGTTGCGCCAAACAACCGGCACAGACGTTGCCGTCCGGGGAGCCTGTGCCGACGTCGGTGGTGGCCGTCACGGCTGGCCCGCGTGGCCGTTCCAGGCCAGGGTGTTGGCCGATGGCTCTACCATCTGGCCGGAGCCGCGGCGGGGGCGCGACCAGGCCCGAGTTATTCAACGGGCGCCGATCGGCGCCCTGAATGTCACAAGGCAAACACAAACAAACAGGAGGAGATCTCAATGGCAAGCATCAAGCTACTCGTTTACCCGGTGAGCGATATTGACAAAGCAACGACCTTTTACAGCAAGTTCCTGGGCCTGGAACCGTATGCTCAGAGCCCGTACTACGTAGGTTTCAGGGTTGGGGACCAGGAAATCGGGTTGGACCCCAACTCGAAGACGGGGCCAATCGCCTATACGGACGTTGAAGACATCAAAGCTAGCCTGGCCGAAATGACCAGTGTCGGTGCAGAGGTCGTCCAGGACATTACCGATGTCGCCAGCGGCCTGCTCGTAGCGCAGGTAAAAGACACCGATGGCAATGTCGTCGGTCTCAGGCAGCAACCGTAACGCAGATCTGCCTGCCTCGACCGTGGGCCGACGACTTACGGCCGTGGCGATGGCACCGCCCAGGGACAGCCAGACTTTGCTGGGCCAACCCGGCGGGACGGGCGAGGTGACGCCGGGACCCGCCGGGCCAGCTCTAGAGCAAAGGCACGCCGGCGTCGTTTTAAACCTGGCTCGCCGACAAGATGGAGGACGATGAGCATGGCCAAGAAGACAAGCACGAAGTCGACGGCCCGGCAGCTTGCCGACAGCCACGACCTGATCCGTGTGTATGGTGCACGCGAGAACAACCTCAAAGACGTCAGCATCGAGATCCCCAAGCGCCGGCTGACTGTCTTTACCGGCGTCTCGGGCTCGGGCAAGAGCTCACTGGTGTTCGACACCATTGCCGCGGAATCGCAGCGCCTAATCAACGAGACGTACAGCACCTTCGTGCAGGGCTTCATGCCCAATCAGGCCCGCCCCGAGGTCGACGTCCTCGAAGGGCTGACAACCGCCATCATCGTGGACCAGGAGCGGATGGGTACCGACCTCCGCTCTACGGTCGGCACGGCCACCGACGCCAACGCCATGCTGCGGATCGTCTTCAGCCGGCTCGGGCGGCCGCAAATCGGCCCGCCTGAACGCGTTCTCGTTCAATGTCCCCTCCGTTCGGGCCAGCGGTGCCATGACGATCGAGACCGGGGCCGGCAAGACGGTGAGGAAGACGTTCACCCGCGCCGGCGGGATGTGCCCGCGATGCGAGGGCACGGGGTCCGTCACCGATATCGACCTGTCCCAGCTGTACGACGACAGCAAGTCGCTCAACGAAGGCGCGCTGACGATCCCCGGCTACGGCACGGGCGGCTGGAACGCCCGGCTCTACAGCGCGTCGGGTTTTGTCGACCCGGACAAGCGGATCCGCGACTACACCAAGACCGAGCGCCACGATTTTCTTTATCGCGAGCCGACCAGGATGAAAATTGCCGGCATCAACATGACATACGAGGGCCTGGTCCTGCGGGTCCAGAAGTCGATGCTCTCGAAGGACAAAGAGGCGATGCAGCCGCATATCCGGGCGTTCGTGGAGCGCGCCGTCACCTTTACCGCCTGTCCGGACTGCGGGGGCAGCCGGCTCAGCGAGGCTGCTCGGTCGTCGAAGGTCAAAGGGGTCAATATCGGCGACGCCTGCGCAATGGAGATCAGCGACCTCGCGACGTGGGTACGGGGCCTCGAAGAGCCGTCGGTGGCACCTCTGCTGGAGGCGGTGCAACTAACCCTCGACTCGTTCGTTGAGATCGGGCTGGGTTACTTGTCCCTCGACCGGCCGTCCGGCACCCTTTCGGGCGGCGAGGCCCAGCGCGTCAAGATGATCCGCCAGCTCGGGTCGTCGCTCACCGACGTGACCTATGTGTTCGACGAGCCCACGGTCGGGCTGCACCCGCACGACATCCAGCGGATGAACGATTTGCTCTTGCAGCTCCGAGACAAAGGCAACACGGTGCTGGTCGTGGAGCATAAGCCGGAGACGATCTCTATCGCCGACCACGTCGTCGATCTGGGCCCCGGTGCGGGTACCGCCGGCGGTGCCGTGTGCTTCGAGGGGACCGTAGAGGGGCTGCGAGCCAGCGGCACGCTCACCGGCCGGCACCTGGACGACCGAGCCTCGCTGAAGCCGTCTGTGCGGACGCCTTCGGGGGCACTCGAGGTCCGCGGCGCCCATACCCACAACCTGCAGGATGTCGACGTCGACATCCCGCTCGGCGTGCTGGTAGCAGTGACGGGGGTGGCCGGCTCCGGCAAGACCTCGCTGATCGATGGGTCCGTTTCCCGGCGCGAGGGCGTCGTGCTGGTCGACCAGACGCCGATCCGTGGCTCGCGCCGGAGCAACCCGGCGACCTACACCGGCATGCTGGACCCGGTCCGCACGGCGTTCGCTAAGGCGAACGGTGTGAAGCCGGCGCTGTTCAGCGCCAACTCAGAAGGTGCCTGTCCTGGCTGCAACGGCGCAGGCGTCATCTACACCGACCTGGGCGTGATGGCCACCGTCGCCACCACCTGTGAGGAATGCGGGGGGAAGCGGTTCCAGGCGGCCGTGCTGGAGTACCACCTCGGTGGCCGGGACATCAGCGAAGTGCTGGCCATGTCGGTGACCGAAGCCGAAGAGTTCTTCGGCCGCGGCGAGGCGCGTACGCCGGCGGCGCACGGCCGTCCTGGGCCGGCTCGGCGACGTGGGGCTCGGTTACATAAGCCTGGGCCAACCGCTCACGACTCTGTCGGCGGGCGAGCGACAAAGGCTCAAACTGGCCACCCACCTGGCGGAAAAGGGCGTCATCTACGTCCTGGACGAGCCGACCACCGGTCTGCACCTGGCGGACGTCGAGCAGCTGCTGGGCTTGCTCGACCGCCTTGTCGGCTCCGGTAAGTCGGTCGTCGTTATCGAGCACCATCTGGCCGTTGTGGCGCATGCCGACTGGGTCATCGACCTTGGCCCCGGCGCCGGCCACGACGGCGGTCGCGTCGTGTTCGAAGGCACACCTGCCGACCTCGTGGCCGCCCGTTCGACGCTCACCGGCGAACATCTCGCCGCCTACGTAGGCGCTCGGACAAAGACCTCGCGGGGGCGTTGAGACCGGTCCTCTGACGTGTCCGGGGCCGAGCAAGTCCGTAAGACCGGGCCGCCACTCGCCGTGAGAGAGAGCCGTTCGTCCGGGGGTGGGTAGCCCCGGCGACCTACGATGATCGCGCGTGGAACCTCCGGTGATTGTCCCTCCCGTATACACGGCCTTACCAGGTCCCTTCGAGGTTTCGGTGCGTGTGCGCTCGGAACATACACATGGGGCGATGGCCGTGATCGAGGAGACGCTCGTGCCCCGGGCGTTCGTGACCCCCCATATCCACAGCAACGACGTCTGGGTTTATGTCCTGACCGGCGAGATCGGCGTTCTCGTAGGTGATGAGGTGGCGACGGCTAGAGCGGGCGACTGGGCGCTCAAGCCCCGGGAGGTCCAGCACGCCATGTGGAACGCTCTCGACGAGCCGGCCCGGATAATCGAGGTGCTCACCCCCGCCGGCACAGAGAAGTGGTTCGAAGAACTTGCAGAGCTGGGAACGGGCGACCGGGAGGGGTTTGACCAATCGTGCCAGCGTCACGGCATCAGATGGGTTGAAGCGAGCCCGTGGACGGCGGAACTGCGCCGACAGTTCGGGCTGCGGTGACCAGGGCGGCGGCGACAAGACACGCGGGTGATCAGGTCACCGGCTCACCATGGGTGCCACGGGACGCTTTAAATCACTGGTGCAAGAACAATTGCGCGGCCAATCATGAACAACATGTCGAACGAAGCTGAGCGGAGCACTGGGCCGAGCAAAGCCCCCCAGACGAACAGTGCGTCCGGGGAGCCGGGGGCCCTTCGTCAGTTCGTGTGGTCGAACATGTTCGTCCGCCCCGAGGAGGACCCTCGTTCCAGTGCGAGCTTCAAGGACGAGCGGTCGACACTGGTCGGCTACCTGCGGGACTACCGGCTTACGATCGAAATGAAGTGTGAAGGGCTCGACCCCGAGGCCATGGCCCGGCGATCGGTCGAACCGTCGAACCTCTCACTGCTCGGCCTTGTACGCCACCTGGCCGACGTCGAGCGCCACTGGTTCCGGCGCGTCCTGGACGGACAGACCGTCGGGTGGATTTACGAGACCGATGACGACCGGGACGGAGACTTCAACGGGGCGGTGGCCGACCCCGCGGTAGTGAGCCACGCTTGGGCGACCTGGCGGGATGAGGTGCGTTTTGCGGAGCACTTTGTCGACCGGGCACCCCATCTCGAAGTGACCGGCACAAAGAGCGACGGGGGCGTGATCAGTCTTCGCGAGGTCCTCGTCCACATGATCGAGGAATACGCCCGTCACGCCGGCCATGCGGACTTACTGCGTGAGCGTATCGACGGACGGGTCGGTCAGTAATGCCGGAGCCACAGCTCAGTCTGGGAACGGGAACGTGAAGGTCTGGTGGTTCTTAGCGGCCTCCTGGGCTGCAAACGACAAGCAGGTAGCGGCGAAACCATCCTTGGCGGAAACTGGGGGCGCGCTCTCTTGGCGTACCGAAGTAACCCAGTCTTCGAGCATGGCGGCGTTGAAATCGTAACCGGCGAAATGGCGGCCGGCGCCACCGGTGCTGTCGAAGGAGTCGACCCGGTCCGCGAATATGTCGAGGGTCACGGCCCCTTTTTCGCCCCACACCTTCATTACAAGGTCGAGGGCACCGGGCATACCCCGGGGCCTCGACATCGATGGGTCGATCGTGACCACCATCCCGCTGGCGCAGGCAACCAGTACGATCGCCGTGTCCTCCATGCCCAGCCCTGGTATGTGCAAGTTGCCGCTTTCGGCCGTCACGGACTCGAATTCCGTCCCCCAGATCCAGCGGACCAGGTCAGCCACGTGTACCAGGTGGTCCAGGAGGCAACCACCTCCGGCCAGCTCCGGGTCGGCGAACCAACCGCCCGGGAAACTGTTCCTGTTGGTGGCCCAAACGGCGATAGTGGGGCCCAGCGCCCCCTGGCCCACTGCGTGCCGCAGCTGGGAGGAGGCGGGGTGGTAACGGACAGGCAGAGCAACGCTGATGGGTATACGTTCGGACAGCCCCAGCATGGCCCGCGACTCGTTGAGGTTAGTGCCGAAGGGTTTTTCGCACAGTACCGGGATCCCCCGGTCGGCCGCCGACTCGATCAATCGGTACTGCCTGGTGGGTTCCGAGCATATGACGGCCGCTTTTGCCCGCTCGAGGCCCTCCTCTTCGGAGGCGAGGAGCGGGACACCGGCGTCTTGCGCTCGGCGACGCCCCGTACCGGGGTCGACGTCGAAGACTCCCACCACCTCGACGTCGTCGCGGGCGATGAGATGGGCAAGGTAGGTAGGCGCGTGCACGTGGCCCGCTCCGATCATGGCCACCGGTAACCGCGGCATCAAGCGCCCCCGTCTGTGCTCAGCTCCGCCAGCCACACCGGCTCCCGCCTTTTTGCGCTAATGGCGGCGGCCTCGGCGATCGCTACTGCGGCGGCGGCGTCGGTTGCCGTGGTGCGGGGTCTCGGGCCACCGCCGAACCACGAGATGGCCTCGGCGAGCTCACGCTGGTACGCATTAGCGCCTCCGTCGACGAGAGGAGCCTGGGTGACCGCCGTGGTGCCGTCCTGCGAGGGGAACATCGTGACGGTCAGGGTGGTGGACTGCACGGAATCGTATTGAAGAAGGCCATCCGGCCCGGACACTTCGACGTAGGTCGAAAAACCCTTCGGTTCTGTCCACGATAGCTCCACCACGGAAATGGCGCCGGCGGCATGGGCCATGGAGACCATCGCCACCTGGCCGCTCCCGGGCGGGCTGGATAATGCCGTAACCCTGTCCACCGGGCCCAGGCACCAGCGGAGCCAGTCGAAGTCGTGCACCCCCATGTCCAGGAGTACCCCACCCGATCGCGTTTCGTCGCCATACCAGTCCCGGGTGGCGGCGGGAGGCCCCGAAACCCGCCGGCACTTGGCCATAGCCGGCGCCCCGAGGGACCCGGCGTGGACGAGGCGGGCAATTTCGGCGTACGCCGGGAAGTACCTCACGACATGACCGACGGCTAACTTGACCCCGGCGTCGTCGCATTGCCTGATTGCCTCCGCCGCCTCGCTGGCCACCCGCGCCAAAGGCTTCTCGCAGAAAACGTTCAGCCCGGCCTGGGCGGCGCGCCGGACCAGTTGGACGTGGGTGTCGGTCGGTGTGGCAATTACCAGAGCGTCGAGTTGAAATTGGCTCAACAGCCAATCGATGTCAGGGCCGACCGGGATCTCCTCGCGCGTTGCAAAGGTCGGAAACACGGGAGGTGACGACGGGCGCCGCCAGGGCGCACACACAAGCAGCAGGAAGGGCCAGGAGCGACCCTAGATGGGTGTGGGCCATGACGCCGCCCCCGACAATTCCCACGTTGGCTCGGCGCTCGATATTTTCGCTTTCAGGCATGTTTGCTTTCAGGCATGTTTGCTTTCAGGCATGTTTGCTTTCAGGCTCTCGCTTTCAGGCTCTTTGGGAGCGGGACCTATTGCCCGGCGTCTACGGTGCGAGCGACGGCGGGCCCGTTGCCTCTGTTGGCAATGCTGGGGTCATCGGGTAATTTATCGGGCACGAGCGGGAGAGACCGCAGCCTCCGCCCGGTGGCGGCAAAGATGGCATTGGCGATGGCCGGGGCAACGGCGATCATGGGTGCCTCTCCCGCGCCGGCTGAGGGGAGGTCCGGACGGTCGACCAGGACCACCTCGATGGTCGGCGCGTCGTCAAATCGCGGCACCCGGTAACGCGAAAGCGACAGCTCGGCGGCGAAACCGGCTTCCCGGGGCACGGCTTCGAAGAGCGCACCGCCGAGGGCCATGATGGTTGCGCCCTCGACCTGGCTGGTCACCGTGTCAGGGTTGACGACGGCCCCGCACTCGTACGCGGTTACGACGCGATTTACCTTGACGGCGCCGTCGTTTCCGACATCGACCTCGGCGCACGTCGCCACCCGGCCGCCCTTTTCCCGCCCGAGGGCGACGCCCGATCCCGTGCGCCCGGCGACTGGCCCACCGTTATGCCGTACGGCTCCGTGCCACTCGACGGGGCCAAAGCGCTCCACTGCGGTTCGGAGCACGGCAGCCAGGCGGTCGTCGCCGAGCTGGCGCAGCCTGAACTCCACAGGGTCGGTTCCTGAGTCGTACGCCAGCTGGTCGATGTGGCACTCGCGAGCGAAGTTGTTCGCAGTGGCCCCGAGGGCGCGATAAGAGCCCTGCGCCAGAGGAGAACGCCCGGGCTGGTACCGCAGCCGGGAATCGGCGACCGCATAGGGCGTGCCGAGCCCGGCCGGGCCGGCATTGATGTCGAGGAAATCCCAGGCCGAAACGAAGCCGCAGGCGTCAAGCCCGGCTCTCACGTCTATAACGGCCATGGGGCGGAAGTACCCCCACGTGAACTCTTCGGCGCGCGTCCAGTGCACTTTGACAGGACAACCCACCACCCGGGCCAGGCGAGCCGCCTCCAGCGCCACCCGACCGTCATGCTTTCCCCCGAACCCACCCCCCGTGGGCGGGACGATCACCCGCACGTCCGATTCGTCCACCCCGAGCTGCTCAGCCAGATAACGCCGCACGGGGAAAGGCCGTTGGGTGCCGGTCCGCGCCGTCAGGCGACCTCCTTCCCAGGAAGCGATGGCGGCCCGGGTCTCGAGGGGCACATGGGCGATGTAAGAGGTTATGTACGTGGCGTCCAGCCTGGTAACTGCGCGCCCCAGCGTGGCGCTTACGTCTCCGGCGCGCTCATCGACCGCTCGCTCCCAGCCCGTGGCCGAGGGAGGCTCCGACCGCAGATGAGCGACGAGGTCGCCTTCCACCGGTCTGGGTGTGTCCCACACGGCATTTATCAGTTCGACCGCCCGCCTGGCGGTCACCTTGTCGAGCGCAGTCACGCCCACAAGGTCGCCGTCTATCACGACGGTCACGCCGGGTAACCGCTCTGCGGCCGAAGTGTGGACCTGCTGCAGCTCCGCGCCGGGCGCTGGGGGACGCACAACCGCGCCGTGGAGCATGCCGTCCATTTCGAGGTCCGACACGAACCGGCGGCGACCGGTGACAACCTCGAGGCGCGAAGCGCCGTGGCCCGGCTGCCCGACGAAACGCCGCTCTGCCGCCAGACGGAGGACGGGCTCGTCCGAAAGGACCTCGACCTGCACGCCTACGGGTGACGGCGACCTCGACGCCCCAAGTTTGTCGAGAGCCTGCCGGGCACCAGCTGCGGCGCGCCGCAGCGCCTCACCGGCGTCGGGCATGGACCGGCTGCCCACCGTCCCCATGTCGAACGGGCACAGGTCGGTATCACCCTGCACCAGCCGGACCAGGTCGGGTTCGACCCCTAGTTCCTCGGCCACCAAGAGCCGGAAGGCCGAGGTGTTGTCCTGGCCCACGTCCACCTTGCCGCTGAACGCGGTTACGAGCCCTGAGGGGGCTACGTGCAGCCATGAGCCGCCCCGGGGGACGCCACCGGCGGCTTCCGCATCTGGTGGCAACTGCCCCGGGGAAACGACTACCAGGCCGTCACCGAGCAGTTCGCCCCACTCCCGCTGCTCTGGCCGGCACAGGTCCCATGGCCGGCGAGGACGGGGAAACTCGAGGGGGTCGACCGTTGCTCCGTCAGAACTCGCCTGTTTTCTCCTCCCGGCGTCTTGTCGACCTTTGGCCCCGTTGTCGCTTGTTCGACCCGGCAACGAGGCGCGCTCAACCGCCCGTTTGATCCGGGCGTAGCAACCGCAGCGGCACAGGTTGGGGCCAAGTGCGCTCACGATGTCGCCGGTACCAGGCTCGGGGCACGTCTCGAGCAGGGCCGCCCCTCGCATGACCATGCCTGGCGTGCAGTACCCGCACTGTGACGCCCGTTCATCTACAAACGCCTGCTGAAGAGGGTGCAGTTCGTCACCGGTGGCGAGCCCCTCGATCGTTGTGACCGCGCACCCGGCCGTTTCGTCCACTGGCACTTGGCAGGAAAGTACCGGTTGATCATCGACCAGGACGGTACAGGCGCCGCACTGGCCCTCGCCGCACCCGGGCTTGGTACCGGTCAGGCCGAGCTGCTCGCGGAGGAAATTGATGAGCGTCCCGTGCAAATCGCCAAGTTCGTAAGCGGCGCCGTTTACGGTTGTGGTCGTCATCGGCCCTCCCTCTGCGAGACTACGTGGCCAGTAAGTTACTGCGGCATTGGGCCGGGTACTCAGATCAGGTACCCGCACGATGTTGCCGCCACACGACGGGAGGTCGCCGGGGGATGGATGGAGCGTTATCGCCTCACCAGGTGAAGGATTGGCGCGAGCACGGGTACCTTTTCGTCCCCCACTTCTGGGACCAAGCGGCTGTTGGGGCCATGCAGTCGGAGGCCGCCCGCCTGGTGGGTGCCGGCCTGGTCCGTAACGTCGCCACGCTGGGCGACGGGACGACCCACTCCGACGAACGAGTCAACCTTCAGCTCGACCCCATCGTCGCCCACTCCAGCCTGTTCCGCATGCTGGCTTTCCACCCTCGGGTCAAGGCCGCTGTCGAAGCACTCGTCGGCAGCCCGATATTGCTGGAGGAAGACCAGTTGTTCTGGAAGCCGGCGCACTATGGCGCAGGGACGAGCTGGCACACGGACAACTCGTACTTCAAGATTGCGGACCCGCTTGGCGGTACCGCGATCTGGACCGCGATCCACGACGCCACGCTTGCGAACGGCACCCTGCGGGTCGTCGTGGATGGCTTCGGTCAGGAGTGGGAGCATTGGCGAGACCCCGGCAGCGACCACCACATTCGGACCGAAGTCGTTGACCGGGAGGTGGCCTCGGCCGAGCTCGATGCCGGAGGGGTGGCCTTCTTTTGCTACGGCACACCTCACGCGACGGGTGACAACCTGACCGACCAGCCCGCGTGCGGCGGTTGCTTATCACTACACGAACGCTTCTTTTCGCGCGCCGGCGAACCCGAGGGACCCGTTCGTCACCGGTCCAAAGGCGGACCCGAGCGCCTGGGACCCGGAGCAGTTCGACCGGCTGGTCGAGCGGTCGACGGCAGGCGTCGGGCCACCATTTCCCTAGGCGGAGCCGCTGCCCCCGGCGCGGTGCCGTTAGCGGCCGACACCGGGGTCAACGCAGTATCTCTACCAGAAGGATCCAGGCGTCGCTCACGCCCAGGGCAATGCACAGTCCCAGGCCGGCGGCCTGCCACCAGAGGCCACCCGGGTTCCCCGCGATCAGGAGCCCGCCGGCCACCAGCCCGGGCAGGAGGGCAACCTGGGTACCCACCGAGCGGATGGCGCGCTCGCGCCGGGGGCGCTCCTTCATCGTTTTGTGGCCCCGCCAAAGGAGGGCCGAGACGAGCGACCACGCGACGACGTTCAGGCCGAGGACCTCGGCGCCGAATGCTCTGAGGCTGTCTTGAGGAAGGACGCCGATGAGCCCGACGAACACCGGCACGAGGAGCACGAGCAGCGCCTCCGCCGCCCTCCCCGGCAAACCGGGGTAGGCGAGGATTTGCTTCAAATTGATCGACAACGCTACGAACACCAGACCGGTAAGGGCCGCGCCGACCGTGGTCTGGGCCGAGAAGAAGGTCTGCCACGGCCCTGTCATCGGCTCTGCTGGACCGGCATCGGCACAGGAGTGTACCGAACCGCGGGCCAAGGAGCGCTCAAACCGCGGACGGTGGCACCTGCAGTTACTCCTCCTGCTCCGGGCCAGAGCCCTCCTCGCCCCGGCGCCGCCGTGCCAGTAGATGTGCCAGTCGATGTGACGGCAGACCTGACGGTAGATGTGACAGTAGACCTGACGGTAGAGCGGTCGCCTATTTTTCGAGGATTGTGATGTCCAGCTTGCGCAACTGGTCTCCGTCGGCGATCAGGACGATGGCGACGATCTTGTCGTTTGAGATGTTGAAGTCCAAAACGACACGGGGCTGAGCCCTGGGGGCCCACACCAGCGCCTGGGCCCCGTTGACAAGCGCCAGCTTGGCGCCGCGGGCCCGTCCAAGGAAGACCTCCGCCGCCGCGGCGGCGCCGCGCACCTCGCTTTGCGCGCCCAATCGGATGGCAGCCTCGTCGGCGCGGATCACAACGTCGGGGTCGAGGAGGGCAAGCAGGGCGTCGAAGTCGCCGTTGCGGGAGGCCGCCACGAAAGCGTTCACAATTTCTCGCCGGCGGACCAGGTCAGCGTCACGAACTGTGGGAGCACCCTGCACCCGGCGACGTGCCCGGCTGGCCAGTTGGCGGGTGGCGGCGGGGGAGCGCTCGACGATCGGGGCAATTTCGTCGAACGGCACGGCGAACATGTCGTGCAGCACGAACGCGAGCCGTTCGGCTGGCGACAACTGGTCGAGGACCACGAGCAAGGCCAGGCCGACCGAGTCCGCTACCAGGACCTCGTGCTCGGGGTCGCTCCCCTCACGGCGATTGACGGCGGCGGTCTGGGCCTCAGGGCCGAGGGGCTGCTCCCGGCGCGAACTGCGTGACTGCAGCATGTTGAGGCATACCCGGGCGACCACGGTCGTCAGCCACCCACCGAGGTTGTCAACGGTGGTCGCACCGGTCCGGTTGAGCCGCAGCCACGCTTCCTGGATGGCGTCGTCGGCTTCGCTCGTGGAGCCGAGCATCCTGTAGGCCATCGCCCGCAGCCGGTCCCGGTGCTCCTCGAAGCTCCCGGTAAGGAACTCCTTTTCGTCCATGGTCACATTCCTTTGTCGCCGTCTCTCAGAACAGTGACCGACGAGAGCTGCCGGGTGTGACAGAGTGACGTCATACGTGCTCAATCTGGGACCGCCGGCTGCACCGTTGGGCTGGCCATGATCGTGCGTAACGAGTCCAAAACGTTGCCCAGGCTGGCGGCTACTCTACGCGGCCAGATCGACCACTGGACCATCGTTGACACCGGCAGTACCGACGACACGGTGCAGGTTGCCCGACGCGTGTTTGATTTTGCCCCCGGCCAGGTGATCGAGGACATTTGGCGTGGTTTTGGGCCCTCTCGCAACGTGGCGTTCGAAACGGCGGAACCGCACTCCGACTGGCTCCTGACCCTCGATGCCGATGACACGTTCCACGGGGCGGTCGTCCGGGACGAATTGGCGGCGGCCGACGCGCTGGAGGCTGAGTACCGCTATTCCAACTTGCGCTACTGGGTGCCCCGGGTTGTGCGCTCGAGGCGGGGATGGCGATGGTGCGGGAGAGCGCATGAGTACCTCGCCGCGCCGGGCGCAATCAACCGGGTCCGTAGCACTTCGTTCTGGGTGGAGCACCACGCGGACGGCGGCAGCCGGTCCGACAAGTTTGACCGCGAGGTAAAATTGCTGCTCGAGGACTGGGCCGAGCGGCCTGACGACCCTCGGACCGCCTTCTACCTGGCGCGCAGCTACGACGACCTCGGCCAGGACGGCGAAGCGATTGCCTGGTACCGCCGGCGTCTGGCCCTCGCTGGGTGGGACGAGGAGACGTTTTACGCCCGTCTCAGGCTCGGAGGCTGCCTGCTGCGGGCCGGGCACCCCGAGGAGGGTTGCGGGGAACTGTGGCGCTCCTGGGGTGAGAGGCCATGGCGGGCCGAACCTCTTGTGCTGCTGGCAGAACAGTACCGTGGTCAGGCTTTGTGGCCGCTGGCCTGGCAGGCCAGCGAGCTCGCCTTCGCCCACACCTCGGCGCAGCCCGACGTGCGCAAAGAAACCCGCGTAGATGCTCTGTTCGTAGACGCCAGCGTTCTCGAGTGGCGGGTCGCCTACGAGGCGTCGATCGCGGCGTGGTACGTCGGCCAGCACGAGCGTGGCCGGCGACTGGTCAGCTATTTGTTGAGCCGGTCGGACCTTCCCGCTGCCATCCGTCAGGCCGTCGAAGCGAACCGCAGCTTCTATGAGCGTGGCTAGGTGGGAAACCACAGCGGTCGCGTCTGTCGCTCTACAAATGAAAGTAGCCGCTTTGCAGATTTTGTATGACGGTGTCGATCGGCTGCGGGCTAATTACGATCGATCCCCGAAAAGGCGACGCAATTGAGAAAAGCAGGGCCAGGCTCAGGCCAACAATGATGGGTAGCCCTCCGACCAGGATCGCTGAGCGCCGGGTCCCTCTCAATGCGATGACATTGGCGTTGACTATCAACGCGATACCGCTGGCGGCCAGCGTGATCACGTAAAGGCCAGGAAGCTCGTGCGATGCGGCCGCCAGGCGGGCGCGCCGGTCGCTCGTAATGGCGTCGAGGGAGGACAGCAGTTCCGTCGAAGTAGGCGTCCCGAGGCTTGCTCGGCTGGCCTGAGACCTGACGCTCGCCTCGAGTTTGGCGATGGCGGCCTCCGTGGCGGGGTCAGTCCCATTTGCGGCATTCGCACCGTGCCACTCGTATGCCCGCGTGGATTGCAGGTATGCGAGCAGTGCAGCGTGGATCGGCGCGGAGTCGACTCCCGAGCTCGTCGCGGCCCAGGCCAAGCGGGACGCGTCGGCTGCCTCATTGTTGACGATGGTTTGCGCCGAAACCAAATAAGTCGCTGCATTGGCCACCGTAAGCGCGGTCATCACGGCAAAAACGGCCGCGATGGCGGTCATGATGGCGCCGGCAACGGTGAAGGCGGTGTCGCGCTCTGACGCGGGTATAAAGGCGCGCAAAGCGACCCGGCTGGCTATGGCGATCAGCACGGCGATGCTGACGCAACCGGCTACGAGCACCCAGACAGACTGAGAGGTCAGCCATACCATGAGCCCGATGTTAATAGGGTGATTGGCTGAGCCGCCCGCGCTTTGAAGTCCGACGGCCACTTGTTGGTGCGCCCGCAGTCTGGCCCGTTATGGCGCCCACGGCCAGCAGGTCGTGCGCAAGCGCCAGTGATGTGCTCGATGAGGACAACACCAAGGCCGTCGACGGCGTTTGGTGTCGTGAGCGCTTGCCGCATAGCGGTGGCTGGGCCAGGACGGAACATCGTCCTTGCACTCGACCGTCGGTCAATATACACTGACTCTGGTTTTGCACGGTCGACCGGAGAGGGGGGTCGATTTTGTTTGCAACGAGCTTCAGTAGTCGGCTGGCACGGGTGGGGCCGGTGGATACCGGTTCCTTCGAGCGCGAGGTGACCGGTCGTTGCTCACTACTCCTGGTTGGCGCGCCCTTTCGGGCGTCAGGTAGCAAAGTAAGATCCCGAGCCATAAAAGCCGGTTTGGGCTCCCGGGGTTTAGAGTGCTGACCGGCGTCCCAATAGTGACCGCCCCAATAATGACCGCCCGAATAGTGACGGTATTTCAAGCGTTTTGCTTACCCGTGACCGCATTGCGCTCCAGATCCCTTGCGGGGCCCTCGGAGTGAGCGAGGGGCCGGTACCTCTTCTCGAGGCCAGGAATATCAGTAAACGCTATGGAAGTGTGGCTGCACTTAGGGGTGCAAACCTAACGCTCAACCCGGGTGAGGTGCTGGGCCTGGTAGGCGATAATGGTGCCGGAAAGTCCACGCTGGTAAACATTCTCTCCGGGTCTCTCACCCCCAACGGGGGTGAAATCCTTATAGATGGTAAGAGAGTAGAGCTCAAAAACCCTATAGATGCCCGCACCTGCGGGATCGAGACGGTGTACCAGGACCTTGCTTTAGCCCCGGACCTTACTATCTGGGCAAACATATTCGCGGGCCGCGAGCGCCTCAAGTCGGGGCCGCTTCGATGGGTAGGGTGGTTGGACCGCCGGGGCATGGAAGCGGAGAGTGCCAAGGACCTGGCGCGGACCCGTATCCAGGTCCCCTCAGTCAACGCCCACGTGGGCAAGCTCTCGGGTGGGCAGCGGCAGGCGGTTGCCGTGGCGCGGGCCGTGGCGTGGGGGTCGCGGGTCCTGATCCTGGACGAACCGACCGCCGCCCTTGGGGTCGAGCAACAGGCCAGGGTGACCGAGGTGGTCCGCAGCGTTGCCGAGCATGGGGTTGCCGTGATACTGGTGACCCACAACCTGCCACAAGTGCGGGAACTTTGCAGCCGGACGGCTGTGATGTTCCAGGGCCAGGTGATCGCCGACCTCAAGATGAAAGACGTGGACCTTGCGGAGGTCGTGAGCTGGATCACAGGCGTCGGTGTCCACGCCGCCAACGAAGCCAAAGCGGCGCTGGGGGACCCTGAGCCATGACGATCACCGAAGGGGGGGAGCCCGGCGGTATTGCCGTAGCGGATACCAAGCCGACCGTCGGTTTCGCGGCGGCGAAGCCGAGCACACTGCAGCGTGTGCTCAACCGGGTGGGCTTGCTGTGGACTTTTTTTATCCTCATCGTCATCATCGTCGTCTTTGGCCTGCTAAATCACGATGTCTTCAGCAAGGCGGCGTGGCTGGCCACGGCAGATTACGCCGTAGAGTACCTGCCCCTCGCTATTGGCCAAACGTTCGTGATGATCTGTGGCGAGATCGACATTTCCAGCGGTGCCATCCTCGGCTTCACGAGCCTTGCCGGCGCCCAGCTGATGGCCAGCCTCACAGCCCACCACGCCAGCCCTGGGGTTGCTTCCCTCCTGGGTTTCCTACTGATGCTGGCGGCAGGAGGCGGTATCGGGTTCATAAACGGCTTTATTGTTGTCCTCTTCAAGGTCCCTTCCTTCATAGTCACTCTCGGTATGATGTTGGCCGTCGGCTACGGAGCGGTGAACCTTCTCAACGGCGGGTTCTCTATCAGCAACCTGCCATCGCCAATTCTCAAGATCGGGACAACAAGCTTCATTAGCGGGTGGTTGCCGCTCCCTGTCTTGATAACCCTGGTGCTCGGCCTGATCTTCGGGGTCGCGCTCGAGCGGACCCGCTTCGGCCTCCACACTTATATGCTCGGGTCCAGCCGGCTGGCGGCTCGGCGAGCTGGGCTCAAAGTAGAGCGGCACGTGGTCACCTGTTTCGTGTTCTCGGGCCTGATGGCTGCGATAGCGGGACTTTTGGTGACGTCGAACCTGACCGTTGCATCGCCCCTCACCGGACAAAACGACGAGCTGTATGCCATAACGGCTGTGGTGATAGGCGGGGCGAGCCTCCACGGGGGCCGAGGGGGTATTTTCGGGACCTTCGTCGGCGTGGCCATTCTTTCCGTGCTTACGACCGGACTGGTGATCATCGGGGTCTCAGAGTTCTGGCAGTACGTTGCGATCGGCGCCATCCTTATCGCAGCTGTGTGCATCGACCAGGTCCGTACTCGCATCGCAGAGTGACAAGGCGATTATGACGGGCGGTTTGTTGTGAACCGCGCAGGAGGCCTCTGTTAACCAGGAGGACCATAAGGAGGGAATATGGAAATAAAGGGGAAACCAAGGGAAGCCAAAGACTTGACCGTGTCAGGCCCCCTATTGGGCCATCGCCCCGTAAGGGCCACGTTATCGGCGATGGCTGTCGTTGCCGCAACTATGACAGGATCCCTGGTAGTGCCCGCGGCTTCAGCGTCTGCTACGGCCCGGGCGGCTGCGCAGGTGTCAAAGGAAAGCCAGGTGTCAACGAAGGGCTGGGTGTTCCCATTTGTTACCGGGCTGACAACCGACGCGTTTTATATCACGTTGCATAACGGAGCGTTCAACTACGCCAAAACCCTCGGGATCAAGGTGACATACGAGGGTGTGGCCCAGGCCGGTGAGCCGCCCTCGGCTGAGGTCGCGGTCGTTAATGCGCTCCTGGCGACTCACCCGACCGCGATGATGATCGCCCCGTCCAACGTTACCGCCCTGGCGGCGCCGATAGCAGCGTACGACAAGGCGCACATCCCCGTGATCTGTGTGGACACGTGCATTAACAATACGAGCCTGGTGATAACTCACATTACGTCCGATAACTACCAGGGTGGCGAGCTGGCCGCCCAAACAATCGCCTCAGAGCACCACGGCCAGGGGCAAGTCGAGATAGAGAACGTCCCGCCGGGCGTATCGACAACCGACGCCCGGGTGGCCGGCTTCGAGGCGGCTCTGAAGAAGTACCCAAAGATGAGCCTGATCGGGGTACAAAATGACAATGGTGAAGCCACGCTGGCGGAGGCGCAAGCAAAGGCTGTGATTTTGTCTCACCCGAACATCGTCGGTATTTTCGGCACCAACCTCAATGGGGGTGCGGGTGCGGGCGACGCCGTGGTGGCGGATGGCGACAAGGGGAAGATCTCGGTCGTCGCCTACGACGCCGAGCCGGCTGAAGTCCAGCTGCTGAAGAGCGGCGTGATCAGCGTCCTCATAGTGCAGCAACCGACGGTGGAGGGCCAGGACGCGGTCAAGTACCTGTACGACTATTTGACCGGCAAGAAGTCCATGATCCCGTCGTCCGTCCTGGTCCCCAATGTGGTGGCCACCACGGCTAATGCCAACAACCCGAACATATCCAAGTACTTCTATGAGTCATCGGTAGCCAAGTAGCACTTCCAAAACGACATCGGCATCGACAAGTCCCGGCTCTCGCCGTTCCGATCGGGGAGAGCCGGGCGCCCTGTCCGGGCCCGGGACATCTGACTGTGCCTGTCCAGTTCCTGTTCGAGGCGGCGCGGGACTAGCCTGTGCCTGTCATCTCTAGTAAGGGGCTAACGGTGTCACAGTCACAGAGTTTGGTGGGAAGGCACAGCCACGAGATCTTCGTAGCCGGGCAGTGGCGGCGGTCGACCGCTGACGGCGGCATCGAAGTTCACGACCCGTCGCGGGAGCAGGCGATCGGCTCCGTACCGGCCGGGGGTGCCGGAGATGTGGACCTTGCCGTCGCCGCCGCCGCGGAGGCACTCGACGCGTGGTCGCAGACCACGCGGCAAGAGCGCATTGCGGTATTGCACCGCGTGCTCGAGCAGTACGAGAAGCGTGTCGACGAACTGGCCGAGGTGGTCTCGCTCGAAATGGGCGCTCCGATCACCCTGGCCCGTAACGCGCAGGCGCCCGTGGGGGCGCGCCACCTCAAGACGGCCATCAAGATCCTGGAGGACTTCGAGTTCGAGACCGACAACGGCAATACCCGTATCGTCCTCGAACCGATCGGGGTATGCGGCCTCATCACCCCGTGGAACTGGCCACTAAACCAGATCGTCTGCAAGGTGGCACCGGCTCTGGCCGCCGGTTGCACGATGGTGTTGAAGCCAAGTGAAATAGCCCCGTTCAACGCCATTTTGTTCAGTGAGATCATCGAGGACGCGGATGTGCCCGCGGGTGTCTTCAATCTTGTGCACGGCCGCGGGCCGGAGGCGGGCGCCGCCCTGGCTGTACACCCGAAAGTTGACCTCATGTCGTTCACTGGCTCGACCCGGGGCGGGATCTCGGTTGCCATAAATGCGGCGCCGACAGTCAAGCGGGTGACCCAGGAGCTGGGCGGGAAGTCGCCCAACATTATCCTCGACGACGCCGACCTCGAACAGGCGGTGCGCGATGGCGTAGCCGGTTGTTATGTCAACAGTGGCCAGTCCTGCAACGCCCTCACGCGGATGCTCGTCCCTGCGGCTCTGGCAGAGGAGGCCGGCCGTCTGGCGGCCGAGCATGCGGCTACATTCAAGACGGGCGACCCGCGTGACCCGGAGACAAAGCTCGGGCCGGTCGTGAGCGAGACTCAGTTCGACCGCGTCCAGGGCCTCATCCAGACCGGGGTCAAAGAAGGGGCGCAGGTGCTGAGCGGAGGACCGGGCCGCCCGGTGGGGCTCGAGCGCGGATGGTACGTGCGGCCAACGGTGTTTGCCGGGGTCAACAACGATATGGCTATTGCCCGGACCGAGATTTCGGCGCCGTATTGTCGATCATCCCGTACAAGGACGAAGACCAGGCGGTCAGGATCGCCAACGACACCGAGTACGGCCTGGCGGCGGCGATCTCGTCGGGCAACCCGGAACGGGCCAAAAAATTGGCCAGCCGGCTGCGGGCCGGGCAGGTCCGGATCAACACTGCTTCCGCGCCGCCGGGTACCCCGTTCGGAGGTTACAAGCAGTCCGGTAACGGACGAGAGCAGGGCGAGATCGGCATGCACGACTACCTGGAGACGAAAGCGATAATCGGGTTCTCTGCTTGATGCCACCTCCGGGCCAGGGTTCGCAATCGAGCGCCCACGTATTGTGCATCGGGGGCGTGTGCGTCGACCATGTGCTCGAGCTCGACTCTCTGCCGAGCGGCGAGGGCAAACAACTGGCCCGTCATTCGCGATGGGGCGGTGGTGGGCCGGCGGCTACCGGAGCGGTGGCGATCAGCCGTCTGGGAGCTCTAGCAACCTGGTACGGCCTGGTCGGGGACGACCTGGCCGGTGCGATGTTGACCGAAATGCTCCAGCAGGCGGGGGTGGTGGTGGGCGAAGGCTCCGTAATAAAGGGAGCGGCCACCTCCATCTCCGAAGTGCTGGTCGATGCGGAAGGGCACCGCTGGTTGGGTTACTACCGCGGCGAGGGGTTGCCGAGCACGGCGGGCGATGTTGACGACGATCGTGTCGCCGCCCTGCTCGATGTGGGTTCGGTGGACGCCGTTATATGCGACCGCTCCTGTTCGAACCTCGCCACCAGAGCATTCGAGATGGCCCGTGAGCGTGGCATCCCGAGGGTCGTTGACGTGGAAGAAAATCGTGGCCGGGAGATCGGCGAACTGACGCGCCTGGCGGACCACGTCATTTTTTCCGCCGCTGGCCTCTCCAGCTATACCGGTTTAGCGGACCCCGCCGCCGCCCTTGAGGTGGCCCGGGGCCGGTTACCGGGTGCGACCCTTGGGGTGACCCAGGGGCCAAGTGGGAGCGTGTTCCTGACTGACGAAGGCTTGTTGTCAGTGCCGGCCCCCACGGTGAAGGCGAAGGACACGACAGGGTGTGGGGACGTTTTCCACGGGGCCTATGCGCTGGCGCTCGGCGAGGGCCTGGACGTCCCGGGGGCGGCGGTCTTTGCCACCGCCGTAGCGGCGCTCAAGGCTGTGCACGGGGATGCGTGGCTGGGTATGCCGACCCGGGCCGAAGTAGACGCACTGATCGAGAAAGGATGGGCATGAAAATCTCTGCCGGGAAATTGTGGGGCTTGCGCCGGCTGTCGGACGGCGACGGTTACTTCGAGATGATCGCTACCGACCAGCGGCCCCTTTTTGCCCGGCTCGTGGCGGACAAACGCGGAGTCGACCCACCTCCCTACGACGAGGTGGCCGGCATCGTCACTCGTATCGCAGCTGAGCTCCAGTCCGAGGCGTCGGCCATCTTGCTCGACCCTATCTATGGGTACCCGAGCGCCATCGGGCACATCGACACCAGCAAGGGCATCTTGCACACGTACGAGAGCCTGGACATGGACCGCTCCCCGGGAGGGGCGAAAATCGGCGCCGATCCCCGGGTGGTGGTCGAAAAGAATCCGCCGCATTGGTGGCGACGCGGTCAAAGTCCTGGTCCTTTACCGGACCGATGCTTCGCTGGAGGTGCGGGCTCACCAGGAGCAATTTGTCCAGCGAGCCGGCGAGGAGTGCGGTCGCGTACGACATCCCGTTCCTGCTCGAGGCCCTTCCATATCCGTTACCGGGGGAGACCGAAGAGGATACGCGGCGAAGCGCGAGGCGCTCGCCATAGGGGCCGTCGCGGTGTTCAAAGAGCCTCGCTTTGCCGTCGACATTTTCAAGCTTGGTTCGCCCGGTTCCTTGACCGGAGTGCCGGAAAGGGGCTCGGGTGAGGGGGAAAAGCTCCAGGCCGCCTATCACCGAATGGTGGCTGACTTACCTGCCCCCTGGGTATTGCTCTCGGCCGGGATGAACAAAGACGATTTTCGCAAATCCCTGGCCTACGCTTACGAGGCGGGCGCCAGTGGCTACCTGGCCGGGCGCGGGTTGTGGTCTCAAGCGCCGCCCCTCTTCCCGGATTTCGATGCGATCAGTGAGTCTCTGAGGAGCGAGAGCTTGCCCTATATGCGCCAGCTCAACGAGCTGACACGACGACTGGCCACGCCCTGGTTCAAGCACGCCTCGGTTGGCGGCGTAGAGCCGGGCTGCGAGCCGGGCACCGAGTTCGCTCTGCGTTACGCCGCCGCGCCGGTTAAATCGCCGGAGGGGCAACTAACGGCGCAGGTGGCGCACGCATGAAGGCCGTCCTGGTGACCGAAACAGGTATAGAAGTGACGACGATACAAGACCCACGGCCAACGGAAGGACAGGTGGTCGTACAGGTTGGCGCGGCCGGGATCTGCGGCACGGATCTCCACATCATCGACCGGGAGATCCCGGGGGCGAGACTGCCGGTGGTCCCCGGCCACGAGCTCGCCGGGACGATAGTCGAGCTGGGCGCGGGCGTCGAGGGGGCCTCGGTGGGCGACCGGGTCGCCGTCGAGCCGGCGGTCCATTGCGGAGTGTGCCGGTTCTGCACCGTCGGTCGGTGGAACCTCTGCGAGCACGGCCAGGGCATCGGCACGAGCCTCAATGGCGGGAGTGCGGAATTCGTGTGCGTCCCGGCCGCCAACTGCCACCAGGTCCCCGACAGCCTGAGCATGCACGCGGCCGCTCTGGTCGAGCCGCTTTCGTCCGCGATCCACGGCATGGACCTCCTGCCCCGGAGGGCTGCCGATCACTACCTGATATATGGCGCTGGCACTATGGGCCTCCTCATGCTGCAGATGGCGCGGGCCTCCGGCGCCGCGTCGGTGAGTGTGGTCGACAGCGACGAGGGCCGGCTGAGCGCGGCCCGCCGGCTTGGTGCCGATGCGGCGGGGACGTCGGCATCCGAGTTCGACCGGGAGCACGGCTGGAGCGTGGTGGTCGATTGCACCGGCGTGCCGGCGGCGATCGAGGACGCCATTACGCGCGTAGACCGGGGAGGCACGCTGCAGGTGTTCGGGGTGGCCAACGCGGCGGCCAAAGTGAGCCTCTCGCCCTACGATATATACCGCAACGAGATCACCATCGTCGGCAGCATGGCGATATTCAATAGCTTTGCCCGGGCAGTCGAAATGATGGCCCGGGGTACCGTGGACGCCGACACGATGGTGAGCCACCAGTTCGCGCTTGAAGACTACGGCCGGGCTATCGAGCTGTTCCGGGCCAAGAGGGGCCGGAAACTCATGGTCCGGCCCGACGGCCTGGTCGCTTAGTCTGCGACCTGGCGGGGCGCCTCGCCAAGCGGGCGCCTGGCCAAAAAGGCGCCCCGCCAGAAATGGCGGGCGCAGCTATGGAAACCTTGTCGAGCCTTTGGGTTGGAGGAGCGAAATGAAGATCACGGGTATTCGCTGCACTGCTTATGAAGGGACGATGGAGCACCCGGACGCGTTCTGGGAGGAGAGGCTCATCCGTCCGGTGGATATCTACCCTCAGTTCAGGGCCGAGGGGCCGACGTTCTTGCCGCGTTCGGGCACGGCCTCCTACCGGCTGCGCTCGGTCTACGTCCATATCGAGACTGATGGCGGCATTGTGGGCACCGGAGAGGCCCATCACCGACGAACAGGCCTTGCTTATCCGGACGAATATGGCCCCCCTCCTGGTGGGCCAGGACCCGCTGGCGACGGAGCAGCTTTGGGACATCCTCTACCGGTTCTCCGTGCATGGCCGAAAAGGCGTCGAGATGATGGCGATCAGCGCTCTCGACTGCGCCCTCTGGGACTTGAAGGGACGTCATTTCGATGTACCCGTGCACGTACTGCTGGGTGGGCCGGTGCGCGATTCGATCCCCGCCTATGCGTCCACGTTGGGGTACTCACTGGACCTCGACCGGGCGCGGGAGCGAGCGGCGGAGATGGTGAAGCAGGGTTTTCGGGCCACGAAGTGGTTCCCCCGTTACGGCCCCACAGACGGGCGCGAAGGTATGGCTAAGAACATCGCCCTGGCCCAAACCCTCCGCGATGCGATCGGGCCCGACGTCGACTTGATGCTGGACGCATGGATGTCCTGGGACGTCCCGTACACCCTGAAAATTGCCGGCCAGCTGGAGGAAATAGCACCTCGTTGGATCGAGGAGCCCGTAATGCCGGACCGGCACGACTCGTACGCCGAGATCGCCCGCCGGATCGGCAACACGATCGCGGTCTCCGGGGGGGAGCACGAGTACACTCGTTGGGGCCTTCATCAGCTCATGGAGCGGCGTGCCGCCGGCGTGTACCAGCCGGACACTTACTGGGCGGGCGGCATAACGGAAATGATGAAGATCGCGGCGATCGCCAGCGTTTACGACGTCCAGTTGATACCTCACGGCCATTCCGTCCCCGCCAACGCCAACTTCAGTTTTGCGCACCCGGTGACGCTCGTCCCGCTGCTCGAGTACCTGGTGAAGTGGAACACGGTGCACCAATATTTCCTCAAATACCCGGTGCACCCGGTCGACGGGCTCGTAGCGCCACCTACTCGCCCGGGCCTCGGGATGGAGCTCGACGAAGACAAGATCGAAGCTCGGCACGAGCTCGCCTGAGCCGATGCCTGCGAGTGATTTAGCTCCCGTTTGCCTCGGCCCGAACTTCGTCTACCACGCAGCCGAGTACCGCGGTGGAGGTGAAATAGCCCGCTTTCGCGGCATCGAGCTCGTCGAGCACAACTCGCCCGAGGACTGGGTGGGCTCGGCGATGACCCGCTACCAGCACGCGTCGGAGGGACTGACCACGCTCCCGGACGGTCAGTACCTGAGAGACGCCATCGAGAAAGACCCCGAAGGCTATCTGGGACCGGAGCATTTGGCCAGGTTCGGCCCCAACCCGGGCGTGCTCATAAAATTGATCGACTCGGCTCGACGCCTCGTCGTCCACCTCCATCCGGATGATGACTTCGCCCGCCGGCACCTGGGGTGCGACTTTGGCAAGACCGAAGCCTGGGTCGTCCTGGCCACCGTGGGGGACGGAGCCGTATGGCTCGGTTTCACCCGCGAGGTCGGGGAGCAGGAGCTGGCGCGGTGGCGCGCCGAACAAGCGGTAGACGAGATGCTCGCTACTTTGCACCGGATCTCCGTCCAGGCCGGGGCAGCCATCCTCGTACCGGCGGGCGTCCCTCACGCCATCGGGCCCGGGGTCCTCGTGCTCGAGCTTCAGGAACCGACCGACTTCGGGATCGCCCTGGAGCTCCGGTCCGGTCGCGCTGGCGACCTGGGACTGGGTGCCGAAGTGGCACTTACGGCCGTTGACAGGAGCGCATGGAGCCCGGACCGCCTGCGGGGCCTCATGGGACGAGGGTTGAGCGGACCCGGCCCGTCCTCCCGCCGCCGGCGGAGCCGTTTTTCAGGACCGAGATGGTGTCGGGCGGGGCGGAAGCACGCCTTCAACCTGGGTTCTCTGTCGTCGTCGGCGTGGCGGGCACAGGCGAGCTAAGGGCTAATTCAGCCGGCGGCCCGGTCGCTTTGCGGCGCGGCACGACCGCGCTCATCCCTTACGGGGCCGGAGTCACGACGGTCACGGGAAATGTCGATGTAGTCGTGTGCCGGCCCGCCGACCCGGCCACCAATCGCCCGTCTCGTCCGCTCGTGTAGCGGTACGCAGCTACTGTCGGTGCCCCCGGCCCGAGAGGGGAGAAGAGCGGATAATTTCTACGGTCACCTGGCTTCGGCCATAAGTGCCCGTTTCGCGGCCGCCGTGCCAAATTTGCACGTCATGGAAATCGACATAGACGGCGTCCCTTGGCGAGACAAACTGACGACGCCGCCTGTCTTCGAACAGGGCCACCTCGTACCTCGTCGCGGTCCCGGTTGGGGGGTGGAGGTCAACGAAGAGGCCATCCGCGCCCACCCACGATCGCAGGTGGCCCAGGTGCCGTGGCGATGAACGGGTCACCGCGCCGGCATAAGAGGTAGCGCTAACATACGCAAATGGCCTTGCAAGCCTGGCCATGGGGCCTGACATCACGATAACGCTAACATGCGCAAATGGCCTCGCCCGCGTATGCCATAGGGATTGACTTCGGGACCGCCTCCGCACGTACCCTGCTGCTCGACCTTCGGTCCGGTGAAGAGATAGCCGTACGCGAACTTGCGTACCCACATGGCGTGATCGATGAGGTGCTACCAGTGACGGGTGAGCGGTTGCCGCCCGACTGGGCGCTTCAGGACCCGCAGGACTACACGGAGGTCCTGGAAAAGGGCATTTCGGGTGTGCTCGCCGATTTCCCCGACGCCGCCCGCCACGTCGTCGGGATCGGGACCGACACCACCTCCTGCACGGTTATGCCAGTGACCTCGGAGGGGCCCCCTTGTGTGCCCTCCCGAAATGGCGCGACAGGGGCCACGCGTGGCCCAAGCTCTGGAAGCACCACGCCGCCCAACATGTGGCCACCCGGCTAAACGACGTGGCGGCCGAACGCAACGAGCCTTTCCTGGCCGCGTTACGGAGGGCGCATCTCGTCAGAGTGGTACTTCCCGAAACTCATCGAAGTGTGGCTGGAAGACCGGGAAGTTTACGAAGCCACCGACGGCTTCGTCGAAGCCGCCGACTGGGTTGTGTGGTTCTTGACCGGTCATCAGCGCCGTTCGGCCTGCCCGGCCGCCTATAAGGCGCTCTGGTCGGAGGCCGAGGGAGTACCGGGGACTGGTTTCTTCGAGGCCGCCTACCCGGGCTTTTCTCAGCCGACAGCCAAGCTAGGGACGACGTTTTTCCCTCTCGGGACCAGTGCGGGGCGGCTGCGGCCCGACCTGGCCCGTAAGTTGGGGTTGCCCGAGAACGTCGCCGTCTCGGTGGGTAACGTCGACTCGTTCGTCTCCTTCCCCGGCGCCGGGGCGGAGGGCGCCGGTAGCTACGTGATGGTGGTCGGGACGTCCATATGCGACCTGGCCGTCCACCCTCTCGAAATTGACCTGGCCGGCATCACTGGAGTGGCCAAGGACGGCATCGTCCCCGGGCTTTACGGCTACGAGGCGGGCCAGCCCGCCGTCGGGGACATGCTGGGCTGGTTCGGCGAGATCGTCGCCTCGCCCGGGCGGGCGGTGGCCGAAAGCCTGCCTGCACTCGAACGGGCGGCCGCTGCCCTTTCGCCCGCCCAGACAGGACTGGTTGCCCTCGACTGGTGGAACGGCAACCGCAGCGTGCTGGCTGACGCAGACCTGTCCGGTGTGGTGGCCGGTCTCACTCTCCAGACGACGGCCGCCGACATTTACCGGGCCTTGCTCGAGTCGATCGCATTTGGCAACAAGGCGGTAATGGACAACTTTTCCAACGGAGGTTTCGAGCTGCGAGAGATCGTGGCCTGTGGTGGCATTGCCGAAAAGAGCCCACTGCTCCTGCAATTGCTGGCCGACGTGTCGGGCCTTCCCGTTGCCGTGCCGGCGTCCTCGCAGGTGCCGGCGCGTGGTTCGGCGCTGTTCGGTGCGGTGGCGGCGGGAAAGGATGGGGGTGGTTTTGCCGATATCTCCGAGGCGGCCAGGGCGCTGCGCCCGAGCACCGCTCGCACCTTCGTGCCCGACCCCCGTGCCACCGCTACTTACGCGGAGGTTTACCTCGTCTGGAAGGAGCTGCACGACACACTTGGCCGTGCACAGCCGGGATGGCTGCACCAACTCAAGCGACTCAAATTATTGGCCCCTCCCGCCGAGGACACGGCCAAAAGGACCAAGGAGACGATGTGCCAGGAGACGATGTGCTAGCGCGCCAACGGCCCAAGATCGGGCTGCTCGGGATCATGCAAGAGCTCTACGACGACATGTTGCCGGGCATCACGGACCACCAGGCTTCCTTTGCCAAGGAGCTGGCCAGCTCACTTTCAACCGAAGCAGACATCGTGTTCCTGCGGCCGGCCAGGACGCGTGAGGACGTCGAAGCCATCACCAAGGAGCTCAACGCGGCCGGTGTCGACGGGATCATGATCGTCATGCTCACCTATGGCCCGGCCATGCGCACGGTCCGTGCTCTGCTGGAGAACCCGGTACCGGTGCTGCTGGCCAACGTCCAACCCGAAAGAGCCATCGAAGACCGCTGGGACATGGCCGACCTGACTTACAACCAGGGTATCCACGGGGCCCAGGACCAGGCCAACGCCTTATTACGGGCGGGCCTGCCCTTTTCGGTGGTGACAGACGACTGGCAAGCGGAGTCCTTCCGAACTTCTTTTGGGTCCTGGGCTAGAGCGGCCATGACGGTTTCGGCGCTGAAAAGGGCCAAAATCGCGCTTTTCGGTTACCCGATGAACGGTATGGGAGACGTCCTGTACGAAGCACCGTCGCTGATGCGCCGCATCGGGCCGGTCGTGGTGAACGAAAACCTGGGTGAGCTGTACGCAAAAATGCAAGCGGTCAGCGACTCTGCCATTAACGACCTGATAGACGACCAAAACAAGCGCTTTTCGGTGAGCTCCCAATTGCCGGTGGCGAGCCACGCGTACGCCGCCCGTATGGAGCTTGGCTTGCGCTCGATGCTCGAACAGGGTGGTTACGCTGGTTTCGCCATCCATTTCGAGCCGGTCGGCAAAGACGGCCGGTTCACTCAGCTCCCCCTGTTGGCGGCCTCGGACCTTATGGCGGATGGTTACGGTTACGGCGCCGAGGGGGACACCAATACGGCGGCCCTGTTGTGCGCCGGTCAGTCCCTGATAGGCGACGCCCATTTCTCCGAGATGTACGCCATGGACTTCAAGCTGGGGTCGGTGCTGATCAGCCATATGGGAGAGGGCAACTGGAAGGTGGCCCGTCACGACCGGCCCGTGCGGCTAATCGACCGCGAGCTCGGCATCGGGGGGTTGGGCAACCCGCCGACGGCTGTTTTCTCGGCGGAGCCCGGCCCGGCGACGACGGCTTCTCTCGTGCCCCTGGAGGGCGAGGCCTACCGTCTGGTAGTGGGGACGGGCGAAGTGCTGGACACGCCCGAGCTATCAAAGGTGGAGATGCCTTATTTCCATTTCCGGCCCGAGGGCGACCTCAAGGAGTTCATGAACTCGTGGTTGCACAATGGCGGTACTCATCACTTCTGCACCAACCTGGGCGAGCACGTGCCCCGCTGGCGGTACCTGGCCGAATTGCTCGATATCGATTTCGTCGAGATCTGAAGGGCCGGAGTGCTAGAAGAGCTGAAAGCGGTCGTGCTGGCCGCCAATCTCGAGCTGCCCAGGGCAGGCCTGGTCACCCTTACGTGGGGCAATGTCTCCGGCCGCGACCCCGGCAGCGGCCTGGTGGTTATCAAGCCGTCCGGCGTGCCGTACGACAGCATGACGGCCGAAGACATGGTGGTGGTGGAGGAGGGCGGCGCAGTAGTGGAAGGCGCACGTAGGCCGTCTACCGACACCCCGACTCACCTGGCGCTGTACCGGGGCCTGCACGATATCGGCGGCGTTGTGCACGTCCACTCGAGCTGGGCGACGGCCTGGGCGCAAGCGGACCGACCCATCCCGGTCCTCGGCACCACGCACGCCGACCTGTGCCCCGGCGAGATCCCCGTTACCGCGCCCCTTAGCCCCGAAGATGTGGCCGGAGGGTACGAGCTGGCCACGGGCGCAGCCATAATTGCCACCGTTGCCGGCCGCCCGCCAGAGGAGGTCCCGGCGGTCCTGGTCAGCGGCCATGGGCCGTTTTGCTGGGGCGCAAACTCGTTTGGAGCCGTGGAGGTGGCCATAACATTAGAGGCAGTGGCCAAAATGGCCTGGCTGACGGTGGGGCTGGAGCCAAAAGTGGCCCAACTTGGTGCCCACATTGTCGAGCGCCATTTTTCTCGCAAGCACGGCCCCGGTGCGTATTACGGCCAGGCTTGAGGTGTAATTGACCCTGTAGTTAATTATTCGGTAATTGATTATTGGCAAACGGCGAGATTGGCAGGTGTGAGTTGAAGGTTGTCAGGCTCAAAGGCCCCGGGGCGCTCGAAGTGGTCGAGGAACCCAGTCCTGTCCCGGGACCGGACGAGAGCCTCGTAAGGGTCTCTTCCGTCGGGATCTGTGGGTCCGACCTGCACTGGTTCGGCGAGGGCAGTATCGGCGACGCCGTGCTGAGCCAGCCGCTGGTGCTGGGCCACGAGTTCGGGGGCACGGTCGACGGGGGGCCGCTCGACGGTCAGCGGGTGGCGGTGGACCCGGCCATACCGTGCGACACCTGTGCGCGATGCCGGGAAGGCAACGCCAATCTGTGCCCCTACGTTCGCTTTGCCGGGCATGGGCCTACGGACGGGGGGCTGCGAGAGTACGTGGCCTGGCCGACGAGCCTGCTCTTTCCGGTCCCGCGCTCGTTCAGCGATGGCACGGTGGCACTTCTCGAGCCGCTCGGTGTGGCGCTCCACTGCCTTGACCTCGGGCATGCTCGCTTCGGCGGCTCGGTCGCCGTCGTCGGTTGCGGGCCGATCGGGCTGATGCTGGTCCAGGCGGCGCGCGCCGCGGGCGCGGCCCGGGTTGTCGCGGTAGAGCCGCTCCCGCACCGCCAGGACGCGGCCGCCCGCAGTGGCGCCGACCTGGTCCTCGGTCCCGCAAAGGCCATCGAGGATGCCGAGGAGGTCGACGTTGCCTTTGAGGTGGCCGGCAATGACGACGCAGTGGCAATTGCGATGCGCCTTGTGCGGGCCGGCGGTCGTATCGTGCTGGCCGGTATACCCGACGACGACCGGACCACTTTCCCGGCCGCCGTGGCGCGCAGAAAAGGCCTCACGATGGCAATGGCGCGCCGCATGAAAGACGCCTACCCCCGCGCCATCGACCTGGTCCAAAAAGGCACGATGGACCTGGAGTGGCTCGTATCGCACCGCTTCCCGCTGGTAGAGGCCCCGGCTGCCTTTGCGTTAGCAGCACGGCGCGAGGGCCTGAAAACCGTGGTAGAAGCCTCCCCCTCCGGTCAGACCAATGCCTGAGCCGTCGGCGCACTTGGCCGCCCACGGCGTGTGCCGGAAAAGCCCGCCGGCCATGCGGTGATGCCCGGGTCAGTTTTACGGCGCCAGTACGCCCTTTTTGATCAGCACATTGCCGTAGAAGCGCCGTTCACCGGTCAGGACGACGGCGTAACAGTTGCGGGCGGCTTCGTAGAACGCGAACCGCTCGAGGCCGACGATGGCCAGGTGACGGCCGACGGCGCTGTCCAGGGCGGCCTGAACCTCCTGTTGGACGGGAGGGAGGCCGTCGGTCCCGGCTGACATCGTGCGCACCGGGTCGTCCACGAACTCGTCCACCGGGAGCACGGTCAAGATTGCTCGCACCACATCGGGCATCGAGGCCGCGACTACGGGCACCGCCCGGCCGTGGCCCGTGCGCCGGGCCACGCTGCTGGCGGGGAAGTTGGCGTCACAAACGGCCACTTCATCGCCGTGGCCCATCGCCGCCAGTACGAAGAGCAGTTCCGGGGTCAACAATGGATCGAGGTTCTTCAGCAAGTGTGGGGCTCCTTTCTCGCCATGTTCCAGGGCCGGCTATTCGTATTACTATTGCGCTGGGTGCAAGCTCTCGCTTGACGACGCGTCGTCAGGTCGCTAGTGTAGCCTTCGCCTCCGCCCGACGTTCGCCCAGTCGCCAGCTGCAAATTAATATAGGGAAGGAACGAAAAATGGGAGGAGACACAAAGTGAGCGACGCTAATACGGGCGTGACGAGCTGGATGAGAGAGGCCCGGTTGGGCCTGTTCATCCACTGGGGCCTCTACTCGGTGCCGGCCAGGCACGAGTGGGTCAAGAGCCGGGAACGGCTGTCCGACCTCGTGTACGACGAGTACTTCGCTCACTTCGACCCGGACCTGTACGATCCCGCCAGCTGGGCGCGGGAAGCCAAAAACGCAGGTATGCGTTATTTCGTGATCACCACGAAACATCATGAAGGTTTTTGCTTGTGGGACTCGCAACTCACGGATTACAAGGCCACCAATACGCCCGCCAAGCGAGATCTCCTGCGGCCCATGGTGGACGCCTTCAGGGCCGAAGGCCTGAAAGTGGGCTTTTACCACTCCCTTATCGACTGGCACCATCCCGACTTCCCCGTCGATGGTTTCCACCCTCAGCGTGATGACGAGGAGTTCAAGAAGGCCAATAAGGGCCGCGATATGGCCAAGTACAGGGAATATTTGCACGGCCAGGTCCGAGAACTTCTCACCGGCTATGGCAAGATCGATTATATCTTTTATGATTTTTCGTACCCTGCTCGCCGGCACCCGGAGATTCGGGCCGAAAAGGGCGCGACGAATGGGGCTCGGAAGAGCTGCTGGCCCTGACCAGGCAGCTCCAGCCCGGGATCGTCGTCAACGACCGCCTCGACCTGCCTGGTGACGTGACCACGCCGGAGCAGTACCAGCCCGCTGGCCCGATGCGACTCGAAGGCGGGCAGAGCCTATGGGAGGCGTGCCAAACCCTGAACGGGAGCTGGGGCTACGACCGGGACAACACCGACTGGAAGCCTCCGGAGCTTCTGGTGAAGTTGCTCGTCGACGGAGTGTCCAAAGACGGGAACTTATTGCTGAACGTCGGCCCCACTGCCCGCGGCGAGTTCGACAACCAGGCCCTCACCACTCTGCGTCAGATCGGCGAGTGGATGCGCCACAACAATGCGGCCGTGTACGGCTGCGGCCCGGCTCCCTTCGCGGCGCCGGCGGATTGCCGTTACACGATGAAGGAGGACAGGCTGTTCGTTCATATCTTCTCCTGGCCATTTGGCCACCTCCACCTGCCCGGCCTGGCGGGGCGGGTCGAGTTTGCCCGGTTGCTGCACGATGGTTCAGAAATAAAGCGGGAAGAGATCGACCCGTCCCAGCAGGCGTCGACGATACGCCCGGCGGGTTTGCCGGAGGGGACCCTCAGCCTGCGCCTGCCCGTCCGACAACCGGATGTCCAGGTGCCTGTCGTCGAGCTATTCCTGAGACGCTAACGGGCACAGGTGGCGAGCATTTGGGTAACCGGGTCGTCAGCTGGCATCGGCCAGGAAACGGCTACGGTCCTGATAAGTAGGGGCCATCGGGTCGTGCTGCACGCACGCGACGATCAGCGGGCGGCGGAAGCCCGACGGGCGGCTCCCGGCGCGGCGGCCGTGGTCATTGGTGACCTCTCCTCGTTGGCGGAGACTCGCGCCCTGGCGGAAGCGGCTCGGGACGAGGGGCCGTACGACGCGGTGGTCCATAACGCAGGTGTCGGGGGCAGCGCCAAGAGGGGTTTGACCGGGGATGGCCTCGACCCGGTATTCCAGGTGAACGTGCTCGCTCCATACGTTTTGACGGCGCTGATGGACCGCCCGGGCCGCCTGGTTTACTTGAGTTCCGGACTTCACTTCCAGGGGGTCTTCGATGCCGACGCCCTGCAGCGGGGACGACGGCCCGGTGACGGCATGAAGGCTTACTCCGATTCAAAGCTTTGTGACGTGCTGTTGGCTTTTGCCGTCGCCAGGCTCTGGCCGGCGACGCTGTCGAACGCAGTTGACCCCGGATGGATCAGGACACGCATGGGCGGTCGTGGCGCACCGGGCCCGGTCTCGTTAGGGGCCGAGACACCGGTCTGGCTGGTCACAAGCGACGAGCCGTCGGCGCTTGTATCGGGTCGCTACTTCAAAGCGCGCCAGCAGCAGCCGGCCAACCCGGCCGCCTCCGACGAAGCCTTACAGGACCGTCTCCTGCTGGCGTGCGCCTCATTGAGCGGGATCCAGCTCTCGTCGTAAGCGGCCCCCGCAGGCGCCGGGGGGAGGTACTTCAACCGTCCCCCGGCCCGATCTCGAGGTCGTAAGGGCTCTCCGGCCCTGGTGGGTAACCGAACTTTGAGCGCATGGCGTCCAGGAGGTAGCCCCTTACCGGCGTGCCCTCCACGTACCCCTCACCCGTGGCCAGGGTGACCACAGAATACGCCTCACCCTTCTCGGAAAGCCCACATACGAACCGCGCCGTTAGCCAGGAAGCCCTGGCCCGCCGGCCCGGTCGACGCGCAATGGGCGAGCCCGAAACCGTCCCCGACATGACGGTGAAGATGGCTGCGCAGTCGTCGTTGGGGAACCAGTGCTCAAAGGCGCCGCCGATCCAGAACTCGAGCTGCGCCTCCGGCCGGGAGCCCCCCGGCGTCTCCTCCATGGCGGGCGGTGGTGGCGGCTCGACGAGGCAAACCCAAAAAGGGCCCTCGCGCACGGCCACCAGCGTGGGCGCCAATCGCCAGGTCATTTCGCGGATCTCCGACATCGGCCCTCCTCAGGGTCCCGACGCGACGGAACACGTCGTCTCTGCCTGCTGAAGGGGCGAGGCTCCGACGCCCGATTTACGCGAAGCCTTTCGGTACTAACTTAGCCGGCCCGGCCGACCGCCATCCGGGAAGGGACGGCGGCGGGCCGGTGCCACGAGCTATGTCTTTTTTGGCGGGACCACCTGCAGGTGCAGCTCGGCCAGCTGAGCCGGTGTCACGGGCGCCGGGGCCCCCATGAGCAAGTCACGCGCCACCTGGTTGAGCGGGAAAGCGATCACTTCCCTGATGTTGGGCTGGTCTTCCAGCAACATGAGGATGCGGTCTACACCGGGGGCGATACCGGCGTGCGGAGGAGGTCCGTAGCGAAAAGCGTTCCACAGCGCCGGGAACGACCTCTCCACCCGGTCGCGCGAATAACCAGCGATGGCAAAGGCTCTCTCCATCACCTCGGGCAGGTGGTTGCGGACCGCACCGGAGGAAAGTTCGGTCCCATTGCATACGACGTCGTACTGGAAAGCCAGGATCTCGCCGGGGTCTTTGTTTTCCAGGGCTTCCAGGCCGCCTTGGGGCATAGAGAAAGGGTTGTGCGAGAAGTCCCACTCCCCGGTCTCGGCGTTGGGCTCGAACATCGGGAAATCGATAATCCAGCAGAACGCCAGCAGGTCGGGGTCCGCCAGCCCGAGGTCGCGCCCGAGAGCCGAACGGACCTGGCCGAGGGCGGCGCTGGCCGCTGGGCCGGCCCACACAGGTGAGGACGGCGTCACCCGGAGCTGCACCGGAGGCGACGATCAGCGTGCCCATTTCGTCGGGAGTCAGCCGGCGCGACAAGGGCCCCGAGCCTCGCCTTCGTCCGCCGGCAGCTGTAGCCAGCTCCCGGTGGCGCTCGACCCCTTGGCCGCGTCCGCGAAGGCGTCAAACCAGCTTCGCGGCCTTCCCGCCGCACCGGGAGCGAGAAGGGCGCGGATGGCGAAGCCCCTGGACGGCGCGTCGGCAAACATCGGTAGCTCGGTGCGCCCGCCCAGCTGGTCCGTGACGTCGGTTATCTCCAGACCGAAACGCAGGTCCGGCTTGTCGGTCCCGTAGCGCGCCACGGCGTCGGCATAGGAAAGCCGGGGGTACGGTGCCGGCGCCCGCTTTCGAGAAAGCGACGACACGAGCGCGCCGAAAAGCAGCTCCACCTCCCTGAACACGTCTTCCTGGGTCGCAAACGCCATCTCCAGGTCGATCTGGTAGAACTCGCCCGGGCTCCGGTCGGCGCGGGAGGCCTCGTCCCTGAAGCACGGGGCGATCTGGAAGTACCTCTCGATCCCGCCGACCATCAGCAACTGCTTGAACTGTTGGGGCGCCTGCGGCAGAGCGTAGAACTCGCCCGGGTAGAGCCGGCTCGGCACGAGGTAGTCCCGGGCGCCCTCAGGCGAGGAGGCGGTGAGCACCGGCGTCTGGACCTCGAGGAAACCGTGCTCTGAAAGGTGGGTACGCACCAACTGGCAGAAGCGCGCCCGTTTGGCCAGCCGTTCTGCCAGGGCCCTCGCCGCATGTCCAGGTAGCGGTAGGTCAGCCGCGCCTCCTCGCCGACGTCGGTGTCCCGTTCGACGGGGAAGGGGAGCACATCGGCGGACGACAGGACCTCGACGTCGCTTACCTCGACCTCGACCTCCCCCGTCAGCAGTTTCGGGTTGACGGTGTCCTCCGGCCGAGCGACCACGGTACCCGTAACAGAGATGGCGCTCTCGACGCGGAGGTGGGCCAAGGGCTCGAAGGCCGGGCTGTCGGGGTGGGACACGAGCTGGACCAGCCTGGCCCGGTGGTCGCCCTGCAGGAAGGCGCCAGCCCCGTCCGCCGCCGCCGCGACCGAAGGTGCGGCCAGGTCGGCTTCGGGCCGACCGGGTCGCGCAGGTCCAGGAACAGCAAGCCGCCATGGTCCCGTTTGGCGGCCACCCACCCGGCCAGGCGTACTTGAGAGCCGATGTTGGCCGGGCGCAAGGAACCGCAGCGGGTGTCCCGGTAACGGTTGGGCGTGAGAGCTGAGGTGCCGTGGTTCTCGGGCATGTCGGGACGAGGTTACCGCCCGCTGGCTGTCTCCATAAGCTGGATAGTTTGGAAGGAACAGATGTACCGGATAGAGGAAGAGGGATTCGATGGGGAACTCCACGATGTCAGGGAACAGCTTCGGGGCACTTGGCGATCTACAGGTCGGTGGCAGGCGGCTGTCGGTGTACCGGCTGGATGCCGTTGCCCAGCACGGCGGCTTCGACGTCGCCCGTCTACCCTTCTCCTTCAAGCTCCTCCTCGAGAACCTGCTACGCCACGAAGATGGGCTCAACGTGACACCCGAGAGCATCGCCGCCCTGGCTTCGTGGGCGACTTCGGCGAATGCCCCGGGCTCGAAAGCACGTGCCCAGATCGCGTTCTCGCCCGCCCGTATCCTGTTGCAGGACTTCACGGGGGTCCCCGTCGTGGCCGACCTGGCCGCCATGCGGGATGCGATGGTGGCCCTTGGTGGCAATGCGGGCGCGGTGCAGCCACTGGTGCCGGCCGAGCTCGTGATCGACCATTCCGTCATTGCAGATTTCTCCGGGCGGGCCGATGCCTTCTCCCGCAATTCAGACCTGGAGTTCCAGCGCAACGGAGAGCGTTACCGCTTCCTGCGTTGGGGCCAGCAGGCCTTCGGGACCCTGAAGGTCGTCCCGCCGAACACCGGCATATGCCATCAGGTAAACCTCGAGCACCTGGCCCGGGTGGTTTTCGCCACAGAGAGCGGAGAGGCGTTCCCCGACACCCAGCTCGGCACCGACTCGCACACGACAATGGTCAACGGTCTTGGTGTCCTCGCCTGGGGGGTGGGTGGGATCGAGGCGGAAGCCGCGATGCTCGGCGAGCCGGTTTCCATGCTCATCCCGGACGTGGTCGGCTTCAAGCTGACGGGCGAACTGCCCGAGGGGTCGACAGCCACGGACCTTGTCCTCTCGGTCACCGAGCTGCTGCGCAAGCAGGGAGTTGTCGGCAAGTTTGTCGAGTTCTACGGCGATGGCGTGGCCAAGGTGGCCCTGTACAACCGGGCCACCATCGGGAACATGTCGCCGGAGTACGGCTCCACGTGCGCCATCTTCCCGATCGACCAGGAGACGCTGCGCTACCTTCGTTTTACGGGTCGCTCAGAGGAGCAGGTCCAGCTGGTCGAGACCTACGCCAAGGCTCAAGGCCTCTGGCACGACCCGGCCCACGAGCCGGTCTACTCCGAGCGCGTCGAGCTCGACCTTTCTTCGGTGGAGCCGAGCCTGGCCGGGCCGGCCCGGCCGCAGGACCGGGTTGCCCTGCGCCGGGCCAAGAGCGCGTTCAGGGAATCGCTGGCGAAGACGCTGGGCAAAGACGCCCGTCCCGGCGCCCAGGACCGTGTGCCGGTCCGTGCCGAAGGCTCGTCGGGGTACGAAGTTGGCCACGGAGACGTGGTAATCGCGGCGATAACCAGTTGTACCAATACGTCGAACCCAGAGGTGATGATGGCCGCCGGCCTGCTGGCCAAACACGCCGTTGAGCGCGGTCTTACCGTTAAGCCGTGGGTAAAGACCTCGCTCGCACCGGGGTCGAAAGTGGTTATGGACTATTACGACCGGTCCGGTCTCACGCCGTACCTCGACAAACTGGGCTTCGAGCTGGTGGGGTTTGGTTGTACGACCTGCATCGGCAACAGCGGCCCTCTCCTCGCCGGGGTCTCCGACGCCGTGGCCGAAGGGGGACTGGCCGTCGTATCCGTGCTTTCCGGGAACCGCAATTTCGAAGGCCGCATAAACCCCGACGTCCGTATGAACTACCTGGCCTCTCCGCCCCTGGTGGTGGCCTACGCCATCGCCGGCTCGATGGACTTCGACATCACGGCCCAACCGCTCGGTACGGCGCCGGACGGCCAGCCGGTGTACCTGCCGCGACATCTGGCCGAGTAGCGAAGAGGTGGCGGCGGTCATCAACGAGGCCATCGCCGCGGATATGTTCGAGAAAAGTTACGCCGAAGTCTTCGAGGGTGACGAGCGCTGGGCCGCCCTGGAAGTCCCCCAGGGCGAGCGTTACCAGTGGGGCGCAACGTCGACGTACGTCCGCCAGCCCCCGTACTTTGATGCCATGCCGGACGAGCCGGCACCGCTGCGGGACATTCACGGCGCCAGGGCGCTCGCCAAATTGGGGGATTCCGTTACGACGGACCATATTTCTCCTGCCGGCAGTATCCGCAAAGAGAGCCCCGCCGGCGCGTGGCTGGTCGAGCACGGCGTGGCCCCCGGTGACTTCAACTCCTACGGGTCCCGGCGGGGCAACCATGAGGTCATGGTGCGAGGGACGTTCGCCAACGTAAGGCTCAGGAACCAGTTGGCCCCGGGCACCGAAGGCGGGTTCACGACCTTTTTGCCGACCGGGGAGCAGACGACTGTTTACGACGCCGCCATGAGTTATGCGGAAAGGGGCATTCCTCTCGTGGTCCTGGCGGGGAAGGAGTACGGTTCGGGTTCGTCGCGTGACTGGGCGGCCAAAGGCACGGCGCTGTTGGGCGTACGGGCCGTCCTGGCCGAAAGCTTCGAGCGCATCCACCGTTCCAACCTCATCGGCATGGGCGTCCTGCCGCTGCAGTTCCGGGCGGGTGAATCAGCAGAGTCCCTTGGCCTTTCCGGCCACGAGGTCTTCGAGATCACCGGGCTGGAGGCGGCCGCCGCCGGCCCCTTACCGGACGCCCTGGCGGTCAGCGCGGGCGACAAGCAGTTTGAAGTGGCCCTGCGGATCGACACGCCCGTGGAGGCCGATTATTACCGCCACGGCGGCATACTGCCCTACGTGCTCCGCCAGCTCCGCCGCCGCGACTGATAACTGACCCTGGTGCTACGTGGGAGCGGGGCGGGCCGTTCCCACGTTCGAAGGCCGGCGAATTAACGCCCGGCGGTTGTTGTCATCCCTTTACGGCGCCGGACGTGAGCCCGGACACCACGGCCTTGCGGAACACCAGCACGAGGATGGCGATGGGGACCACAGCCACGACGCTGGCGGCAAAGAGGGTCCCGTAGGGCACGGTGAACTGGGAGCCAAACTCAGCGATGCCGACCGGGATCGTACGGTAGTTGTTTTCGATGTTGAACGACAGCGCCATCAAGAACTCGGTCCAGCACGCAGTGAAAGTGAACACTGCCGCGGTAAAAACACCGGGTGTCGCCTGGGGGAGGATCACGGTCCATAGGGTACGAATTGGCGAGGCCCCGTCGATGCGGGCGCTCTCTTCCATCGCTAAAGGTATCCCGAGGAAATAGTTTCGCAATATCCAGATGGCGAAGGGCAAAAAGAAGGCCGTGTACGGGATTATGAGCGCCTGGTAGCTGTTGAGCCAGCCCAGGTCCCGCATGAGAAGGTAGAGAGGTGCGATCACGGCAATTTCGGGGAACACCGAGATGATCAGCAATGCCACCATCAAGGGGAACTTGCCCCGGACGGGGAACCGCGCCAGGGCATAGCCGGCCAGGGTCCCCAGGAAGAGCACCAGAAAGGTGGCGCATAGAGCGACTACGGCTGAGTTTATGATGTAGCGGCCGAACGTGTAGTCCCCGAACGCGACCTGGTAGTTCGATGAGGTAACAGGGTGGGGGAAGAACTGGGGCGGGCTGGCGCCCACATTGGCGGTGGTCTTGAAGCTGGTGGCCAACATCCAGTACAGCGGCAACAGGGTGAAGACAAGGATCAGGAAAGTACCAATGCTGACGCCGTTGATGTAGCGGTGCCAGCCATGACGAGTACGGTTACGCACCGACAGTCTCCTTTCCCACCTGCGCTTTGAAAACGCGCAAGAAGATCAGGCACATGAGAACGATGATCAGCGCCGTCGTGGTGGCAATGGCCGCACCGGGGCCGAAGTCCAGGTCCAGGAACAATGTGTTGTAGCCGAGGATAGCCAGCGACGTCGTGGAATTACCCGGCCCGCCACCTGTCAACACGAAGGGCAGGTCGAAGATCCCGAACGCTTGCAGGATCCGGAAAAGGACGGCGATCCCCAGTGTCGGCCGCAACAGAGGCAGAGTAATGGTCCAGAACGTCTCCCAACCCGAGGCGCCATCGACTTCGGAGGCCTCGTAAATGTCTTGCGGGAGCAGCACCAACCCGGCGAGCACGATGATGGTCACGAAGGGAGTGGTTTTCCACACATCGGCGAATATCAACGAGACCGTGGCCGCTAACGGGGTCCCCAGGACGACGGGTTCGCCCGTCCCAAAAATGTGGCTGAGGTCGTCCAGGACCCCGTAAGTGGCGTTGTAGATATAGCCCCACAATTCCGCCGATATAACGGTGATGAGCGACCAGGGGATGAGCAGTATCGCCATCATGATGCCCCGCATACGGGTCAGCCTCTCGAGCACCAGGGCGAAAATCGTGCCCAACGCCACCTCGATAATGACCGATATGACGGTGTAATAGACGGTGAACCAGAGAGCGTGGTGCCAGAGCCCCGCTGTTAGCACCGTGTGGTAGTTGGAGAGGGTCGCTCCCTGCAGCTGGAACCCGTTGCCGGTGACGTTCACCTTTTCGAACGAGAGGACGATCGCAAAGACGATCGGGAAAATCGTAACGGCACCCACAAAGATGAGAGCGGGTGCCGTAAACGCCCAACCAAGACGGGCTAGATGGCGTTGCAAACGGTCGACGTGCCCCCGCCCTGGCTGGCTGCCGGGCGGAGCTGCGGCAGTCGCCGGAGGGGCCAACTCGGTAGATGCCAATTTGGCCTCCTAGCAGTCAGGGGCCGTGCTGGTGGCCCCGCAGGTGCGACGCTACCAGCACTGTATCCCCTGGTCTAGGGATGCTCTAGTTTTGCGAGATCCCTGGTCTAGGGATCGCTCCGGGTTTTACAGGCCGCTCGAGCTGAGCGCCGTCTTGATGCCGCTGGCCATGGCATTTGCGGCCGAACTGGGGCTAGCGGACCCGGCCAGGGCAGCGTTCATGTTGGAGTAAATAGCTTGTGAGATCTTGGAGTAGTCAGGCGTCTGGGCGGGCCTGGGTACGAGTTTCGTCTGGGACAGGATGGCGAAGGGTGCGTTGAGGGCTTTGATGGCCGGGTTGGACCGCACCGCCTCGTTAGTCGGAATCTCGGAGAACGGTGGCTTGGCCTCTATCGTTTGGGCCTGCGTGCCCGATATGAACTTGATGAAGTCCAGGTCGGCCGGGAGGTTCTTCGAGTGGGGGTTTATGTAAAGGTTCCAGCCACCAATGTTGGAGTAGCCGGGCTGGGGCTGACCGGCGAACGTCGGCAGCGGGACCACGCCGACCTTGCCAATAACGTCGCTGCCTTTTGAGTTGGACACGCCGTACGCGTAGTCCCAGTTGCGCAAGAAGGCGGCCTGACCATCCTGGAAAGCGGTCATGGCTTCCGGCTCCTGGAAGGTGTCGACGGCCGCCGGGGAGGCACCGGAGGTGACCAACCCGCGCATAAAGGTCAGTACCTTGGTGACGTCGGCGACGTTGAGGGCGGAAGCGGTGTCAGTGGAATTGAGCACCTGGCCGCCCGTGTCGGCGTAGTACTCCATGAAGTCGCACGTACCGCCCTCGTAGGAGTCACCTTCCCATACGAAGCCGTACTTGACCTTGCCCATCTTGACCAGGCTGGCCGACTCGGACTCGAGTTGCTGCCAGGTCTTGGGCACGGGCAGGTGGGCGGCGGTCAACAGGTCCTTCCGGTAAAACAGGAAGCCCTGGTCCTGGAAGAACGGTGCCCCGTAGACCTGTCCCTTGTAGCTGGCACCGGCGGTGAGGCCAGGCGCGAACTGATTGAAGAAGCTCTTCGGCAGGTATTTCGACAGAGGGACGGCGAAGCCGTGCGCCCCGAACGTGCCGGGCCAGATCACGTCGCCCATGAAGACGTCGGGCTTTGCGGCGCCGCCGGAAATGGTGGTCTCGAGGCTGGCCTCGTTGGTGTCCGTGTTGGTAGGTGCCGTCTGCAGGTCGACCGTAATGTTGGGGTAGGCCTTCTCGAAGGCGGAAATAAGCGCCTTGCGCAGGTCTGGGCCACTCGTGCTGATGGGGCTGGCCCACCATACGATCGTCGTTTTGGCAGTACTGGCCGATGGCAGGTGGGCGGCGGAAGCGCTGGGGGCGGTAGCGAGGGCGCCCAGGCTGAGGGCGGCCGTCGCTGTCGCCAGCACGCTAGCTTGTACCCGGCGCGCGTGTAGCCGAGCGCGCCGGACCGGACGGTCCGGCATTTTTTCGGTCATTGGTATATTTCCCCTTTCATTTGGGTACCTCCCGGGGCTGCCGGGGTTTGTCCGACGATGGTCGGTCTCATCGCCAGCGGTTGGCAGTCCTCATTCCTCGAGTAACTCCCCACTAGGTAAAACTTGTCAGACAGCACCCTACATTCGCCTATCGTTGGGCTGGCACCGGGCCCAATGCCTCGGTGCCTGGGCGAACCGATTAGCCACCGGCTGTGGCCTGGTCATGGCTAAATACGAGCAACAAAGACGGACCATATTTCACTGTTTTCCGACTTTAGCCAGCATCAACGCCATTTGGTCGTCAACCACCCCGAGCCTTCCCCGGCGCGGCCGCGCCCGTGGCTCCTCCGCCGGTTGGAAAGCGCGCCCGAGCATCGGCACCCCCTTCGAGCCAGGCACGGCGTGGCCGCCGGGTCACCGGTGTGGCCCAGCGCCCCCTGAAAGCCAAACGCAACGGGCGCCGATGGGCTCTGACCTGCCCTTCGGCGTCAACGAGGGGCCCTCTCAGTCGCTTAACAAGAGCGCCGGTCTAGATCGGCCTACGTCGACAGGGCCAGGCGTTAGGACTGGCGTCCAGGTTCACCACCGCACGGCTCAGGGGGCTAGCTCGTGCAGGTGGTTGTGTGTGGCCAGGTAAGCAGGGACCACGCTCTCGAGCACCGCCATAACGGCCTGCGTGGGAGCGCTCGGCTTGCCCCGTTTGCGCAGGGCCATGCCGACGCGGCGCAGGGGGAGCCCGGCCACGCTGATGGTGCGGTAACCCTCCGGCACTTCGGGCAGCGTGGTGGCCGGCAGTAAGGCAGGCCCATAGCCCCGGAGCGCGAGGGCAGCGAGGAGGCGCACACCGTCGATGTCGGCCCTTGAGCTCAACGTCACCCCGGCCTGACGGGCGGCGTGCTCTAGCTCCTGGCGAAAGCCGGTATGGGGGGCGGGCAAGATCAGCTCCACCCGTTCCAGGTCCTTCATGTGGAGCTGCTCGGCGTCAGCCAGGTAGTGGTCGGTGGCGATCAAGAGCACGATGTCTTCGTCGAACAGCGGCCGCAGTTTCAGCTCAGGGCTGCCAAGGGGCAAGTTGACGACGGCGCAGTCGAGGCCACCGCCCGCAAGGAGGATGCCTAGCGACGAGGATGTGGCCTCGGTCGTTACCAGCCTGACGCCCGGGTGGGCGATGGCCAGCCGGTCGAGCAGCAACGGGACGAGCCAGCGAGCCGTCGTAGCTATCATCCCCAGGCGCACGCTGCCGATCACTTCCTCACGAAGGGCGGCCAGGTCGGTGGCTACGGCGTCCAGTTCGGCCTGGACTGCCCGCGCTCGTGCCTCGACGGCCCGGCCCTCCTCGGTGAGCTGCCCGGTCTGGCGGTCTACCAGTTCAGCGCCCAGTTCTTGCTCGAGGCGCTTGATGTGGCCCGAGACATTGGACTGCACGGTGTGCAGTGCCGACGCGGCACCAGAAAAGCTCCCGTAATCGGCGATGGCTACCAGGGCCGCCAGCTGGCGCAGGTCCACCTGGCCAGTATGGCGGGCGGGGAGCTTTCTCAGCATCCCGACGTACCGAAGGGTCCCCGGTTTAACAGGCGCCGGGTATTTAGATTTAGACATGGCACTTCGACCGGATTGGAAGCAAGTGAGCACGAGCCGTGAGGAGCCACCCCGGAGCTACGACCGCGAGGCCGGCGAGGGTGGGGCCAGCGAGGGTCAGGCCGGTGAGGATCATGCCGTCGAGGGTCAAGCCGGTGAGGATCAGGTCGTCGAGGGTCAGGCCGGCGAGGATGAGGCCGGCGGGTTTCGGACAGTCGACCTCACCGAGGGCAGCGACCAGCCCGAGATGGCCCAACCCGGCCCTCCCGAACCGCCTCCCGGCTCATCGCCGAGCCCCGACCTTCTAGCAGGTCCCGGCCCAGCCGGTCCCAGCCAGGCCGGTCCCAGCCAGGCGGGTCCCGTTCGGCAGGTCCCGGTCCGGAGGCACGCCCGAGCCTGCTGGTCACGCTTCAATCGCATTCGCTCGGTGAGCTCGTCGGCGGGGCCGTTGCGGTGGGGTTCGTGTTCGTGTTCGTGGCCAGCATCGTGACCGCTTTTGCCAGCGCGCCGGGGGTGGGAGCCCGCGCCAGGCTTCTGTCGGCCTTCTCGTACTCGAGCTTCCTCGTGGCCGCGGTGTTGCTCGTCGGCATGGTGTGCCTCCTGTTGCTCGGTCGCTCGGCGGCCGCCGGTGGACTGGCCCCACCGGCTCAGGGCCACCCCGGGAGAGCCATAGTGGCGGCTGCTCTGGCGACCGGGTCAGCCCTGGTCGGGCTGGGCGCACTGGTCTCGTTCTTCGTTTACGTTTCCTTGCTCGGGAACCTTCCTGATGCCGCCGTGGCTCACATGCTGGAGGAGCTAGGCACCTTGCCGTTGGTCGCCGTGGCGGTGCTCTGGAGTTGGGCTGACGGTACGCTGCAGTACCTGGTCGGCCCCAGCGCTCCCAGCGCCACGGCCGAGGAAGCGAAGGCGCCAGTACCGCCGCCGGTAGCGGGGCCGGTGACGGCGCCCGTAACCGCACCTCCGCCCGGAGGAGCTGGTCCCCGGCCTGACGCTGAGCCCTAGAAGCATCGCCGAGCGCCAACTCGAAATGCGGCGGTGGGTTGCGCCTCGGGGAAATCTGGGTATTTTGCAACGTCGGCGCCCTGACCGCCTGGGGACCTGCGGCCTTAAGGACTTTGGCCTGACGAGCCTCTTCGCTCGAGTGACTTTTCAGACCCTGGGCGGCCAGCGTTTCTCGCCGTTCGATGAACGTTGCCGGTCGTGGTCCTTCGGTGAGGGCCCAAGCGCCCACGCCCGTCGCCACGGAGAGGCCCGCGGCCCATCGATGGGGGGAGTGGACCCTTTGGCGGCGCGGCGGCGAGCCGACCACCAGTCGGTGGTGGCTTCGTCAGCCAGGGCGGCGATAGCTGCTTCGAGGCGGCCGACCAGTTGCCTGGCCGGGAGGTCGGGGGCAATGGGCGCTCCGAAGGTGACCTTGGTGTGGCCGGTATATAAGCGCGTGCCACCCCACGGGAGGAGCCGGCCGGTGCCGCTTATATGGATGGGCACAATCGGGCGGCCGCTTCGCGCCGCCAACCAGGCTGTGCCTCCCCCGTGGGCCTGGCTCCAGCCATCCGGGCTTCGGCCCCCCTCGGGGAAGACGAGCAGGTTCCAGCCCTGGGCGATCAAGGACTCGGCTCGCTCGAGTGAACGACGGTTGACCTTTACCCGCTCGAGCGGGACAGCATTAAGGGCGAAGGCAAAATAAGCCGCTTTCGGACACGAATCGAAGAAATAGTCCGCCGCCGCCAGCGTCACGACCTTGTGTCGCCACGGCTCCGGCAATACCGACAGGACAAGCGGCGTGTCCAGGTGGCTCAGGTGGTTGGGGGCGAAAATAACGGGGCCGGCGCTGTTCTGAAAGCGGTCGAGCCCCTCGACAGAGGGCTGGGCGACGGCCAACGTGAGAGGCCTGGTCACGAGGTCGGTCCATGCCACGCGGGCCAGGCGCACCGGGTACCGCCTGGCCCAGGCTGTCTCGTAGTTGTTGCCCAGGGCCGATGTCTTGGGAGGACGCCGCACCGAGGTAGGCCAGGTGGGCGCTCCAAGAGGGAAAGGCAGCGGCCTCCGCACCGCCGGGAGCCACTCGTCCTTCAACTTCTGCGGCGTCCCGGTGAAGACGCTAATACCTCGCCTGGCAACGGCGTTCCGGTCGCCGATGGTAAAACGACCAGTCACAACCGGCCGACCTCGAGGCCCAATAGCTGATCGTTGCCTCTCCGGGCGCTAATGGACATTGGCGAGCATCACTGGAGGACAGTGGAAATAGGTTACGGTCGGGTCGCGTCCGACCTGGTCTTCGGCAATTTCGAACGCATCCGCCAGTGTGGACGCCGGTTTGAACCCCAGCCGCCGCACGGCTCTTCTGTTACCGCCAACAATTATCGTGCTTCCTGCGTACTCGAGCGCATGGGCGCCCCAGTACCACATGTAAAAGGGGTGGACGCCATGGTAGGCATAGCTGGTCCGGTACAAGTGGCGGTACCACTCGTCCGTGGCAAACCGCTCTTCGTAACCTTTTTCGATCTGAAGTGGGTCCGTGGTCGCCGATAAGACTTCTTCAAAGAAATCTATGTAAGAAGGGTGGTGCACCGGATGGAACGCCCACGGCGTCGGGTGGGAAATAATGATGACCCCGCCGGGGCGCAGTAGCGGCTTGCCGATGTAGGAGTTGAAAAAGTACCCGAGGCCGAGGCACATCACGAGGATCGGGTTCATTATCGAGTTCACATTGTACGGCCCGACGTGGGGCAGCCCGAATATCAAGACGTCGCTCTGGCCCTCGACGTCGACGAGCTGCTGGCGGTGCAGGTTGACCAGGGTGGAGTCGTGTACGGCCTCTATTTCACCGGCCTGCACGCTCGTCATCTTCTGGGGCGCCAGCACCGAGTGAAAGAGGGACCGGCGGGCCGATGGCCCGAGCGCATCGACGCTCTTGCTCGCCGCGATAAACGTGGCCCGGTCGCGGATGCCCCATTCCCATTCGCGTTTTTGCAGGAAGGCCATCTGGGAAGGAAAGGCGTCATTGTTAAGGGTCGTCTCGATCTGGAACACCCTCACGTGCTCGCCGAGCAGGCGGCCAATGCGCCACGCCGACGAGTGGAGCTCGGAATGCGGCCGGTCCATCAACGAGCGGCTGTGCTGGAGGGTCCGGACGTTGTGGTGGTGGCGGACACTCCTGTAGCTCATGAGGCCGGTCGAGGTCGATTTGTGGCCACCGTCCATGGCGACCAGGTTGATGTTCACGTAGACGAGCAGGTCCGATTCGGCCACCCGGCGGTTCACCTCGACGTCTTCGCCATTTTCGGTCGTTCCCACCATGACGAGGCCGGAAGGGTCCTCGGCGTCGTGCTGCAGGAGCGCACCGTTGGGAGCAAAGGCGTCGAAGATACGGTCCCCGAGAGCGTGCCGGAGCTCGGCCTCGGTCATGCGGCGGTGCAGGCCCAGAGCCCGCGATCAGCACGACGTCGTCGACACCGGCGGCGGCCGCCATTTCGAGCACTTCTTCGATGACCCGCTGCCGGTTGTCCGGGCGTCGCATGGGGGGCAATGGCAGTGACAGGTCGTCGAAAGCGATCGTCAAGCGCATCCCGGCGAACAGCAGCTCGGGCAGCGGAGGGCTGTCGCCCAGTGGCTCGAGAAGTGCCCTGCGGATGGCGACGTCAGGGTCGGGCAGGGGTGCAAGTGCTTCGGGGGCGTAAATCACCCGGCTGCGGTCAGAGGGGAGGTGCTCGAGCCGGAACCCCTCGCCGTGCCAAACGAGCAGGGGGGGCGTGGAACGGTCCACTTCGAGGACGAACCCGGGACGGGGCATGAGCTGACAGTCTCCCTTTACGCCAGCGCTAGTTTCTTTTCGCCCCGCATGTCGAAGGCGACTTTGACGGCACCCCGACGGCCGGCCGCCGCCGCGTGGTCGATCGCCTCGGCGGCACGCTCGAGCGTATAAGTGGCGGACAGCAAGCGTTCGAGCCGAACGGCCTCCGCCAACTCGAACGCCAGGTCGAAGCTGTGCCGCCCGCCCATGCTCGGCTCAGGGCCATATGTGTAGCAACCGCTGACGGTCACTTCTCGTTGCCAGAGCGGCGTCAGGTCGATGTGCGCGGGTGCCGGCATGCCGGCCAGCACGAGTGCCCCTCCGGGAGCCGTCACCGCGAGAGCGTCCGCCAGGGAACTCGCGCTGCCGACGCAGTCGACCACCAGAGGAGCCCCTCCGGAAAGCTGGCCGTTGCTCAGGATCCACGACCCTGTGGCTCGTCTGACGGCGCGGCGCAGCTCGTCGGGTGCGGCCACCGACGTGGCCCCGAGGCGGGTGGCGAGTTCGCGCTGGTGTGGGTGCTTGGCCACGGCAATGACCCGCGTCGCCTCCTCCCGAAAGCGAGCGATGGCGGCGATGGTGCACAGCCCTAGCGTCCCGGCGCCGATCACGACGACTGTCAGCTCTTGTCCTTCAAGGTGACGCGGCGGGCCGGGCGAAGTGAGGGCGGCATGAACGGCGCAGGCGGCGGGTTCGACGAGGACGGCGGCTTCGTCCGGGAGGCCATCGGGCACGGCATGAAGCTGCGTCTCGTGAGCGACGAAAGCCAATGACCAACCACCCCCGGTCTCGTGGCAATAACCCGTCTGCAGGCCCGGGGTGAGGTGGCCGCCAGTCAAGTTGGCACACTGCCGCCGGCGGCCGTCGGCGCAGGCGGCGCACAGCGGGTGGATGCCCCGTGCCTCACATGCCAGCACTGGCTCGATGACGACCCGCCGCCCGTCCTCGGTCTCCGCCACGACTTCATGGCCGGGGACGAAAGGAAAGCTCACGATCGGTTCGAACCAGCGGGACGACCGTCCGTCCACGGTAGCCAGGTCGCTCCCGCAAATCCCCGACAGGCGCGGGAACAGCCGTTGCCAACCGGGCCCGGGCACCGCCGGAGGGGCGACGTCCATCATGCGGAGCGGCCCGAAGCGGCCACCGGCGCCGGCCCGCCAGCCCGACGTGACGCGCGCCGCCGCGAAGCGGGCCAAGGAACGTTCGACCTGAAGGGCCTTCATCTCTCGCTTAGACCGCCTGGCTCGCCGTTTCGGCTCACAATTGGCCCGAAAGGCAAGAGCGGGCGCCTGTAGCCGGCAGCGCGGGGCCAGTGCTCGACGTGCCAACCTCGTTTGCGGGCAATGGCGGCGAGCTTCGTTTCGGGGTTCCACGGCCACCGGGTAGCCCGCCGCCTCCAGCATGGCCAGGTCGCTGGTCGAGTCGGCATAGACGACGGATTCTGACAGCTCGAGGCCGTTCGCCTCGGCATACTCCGCCATGATGAGAGCTCTCGCCTCCCCTGTCGGAGGGGCCTCCTCCAGTTCCCCGGACAAGGTCGCCGTCACCGGGCCGGGCTGGGGGTGCCGTAGCGGCGGGGCGAATTGGAGGCCTGTGCACCTTGACCAGGCGGCAGTGACCTGACGCTCATTTGGGATGCATGCCCAATTGGGGCTTGAGGGTCATATGGGCGCAGATGACGTCGTCGAAGAGCGGTTGGAACGGCTCGATGAGGAAGTCGAGGGCGCCCGTGATCAGCAGGGTCCGGTGGCCGAGGCCCTGTGTCCGCGAACCCTCCGGATCCCGGCAGGGAACGCCTTGGCGGCCAGCAAGTCGCTGGTCATCTCCCACGCTTCCCGACTGAGCTCGGCCAGGTCGGCGTCTTCGTAGCGGCGGTAGAACCACCGGAGAAAATCGCCCCGGTCGACCATGTCGAGCGACAACATCCGCGGTGCTTCAGCAACGTGCGCACGGTGAACGGGCCCGTTCGGCAGGCCCATGCGCCGGGTGGCCAGCCAGGCGTACGAGTCGACGACGTTGGTGGCGATCAGCGTGTTCTCCAGGTCGAACACGGCGAGCTGGCGATCGGGGGAGAGCACCGCCCGGCGGGCGCGCTCCTCCCGGGACAGGGGAGCCGGGCCCGGCCGGTGGCGGCGCGGGGTGGCCTCGCGCACGCGGGCGTGACGACGACCGCCGGCAGGTACACATCCTGCAGGAACATGGGCCAGTCGATGACGTTGGGGTCGAAGCAGGAACTCTTCTCGCTCCTCCGGCGAGAGCAGGTCGTACAGCGCCAGCAGGCGGTCGACCTTGAAGACGGCTTCCGACTTGGGTATAGGCGCCGTAGAGCTCGACATATGCGAGCGCCCTTCGGCTTCCTCGCGGCGCTCTCGATCCTGGCCGCCGAGGCTGCTTGCTTCCGCGCAGGGGCGAGGTTTGCAACGCCTTTTCCGCCCCCCGCGGAGTCCGGGGTGGCTGCCGGAGCTGGTTTTGTACTCGCCGCCGCCCGGGGAAAGGACCGGCGAGCTCCCGGGGCGACGGATGAGGTTGGCCCTTGTCATCGGCCAGAGGATGGGCCGAGAACCAGTGCGTGAGAGAGGTCGACGAGCAGGCGGTAGCGGAGCGGGTTGCAGGCGCCAGACGCTACCTGCACTACGTCTGGGCCCGCCAGGCACGCGGCCCACGCGCGCCGCCCGGCGAGATGTCGGCCACAGCAGGTCCACGGGGATGACGTCAATGACGCCCTGCGGGATGCCGGGGAACTCCTCGAGCAGGCCACGGGCGTAACTTTGACGATCGGGTCGGCCATCCAAAGCCCCGAATCCATCCCGGGTACGGCTGGGAGAGGGCGGCCTCGATGCCCTGGAAGGCCGCACGAGCAGGTCAATGGCAACCAACAAGCAGGCCTCGAGGAGCGCCCACTCGCTCAGCGCCTTCGAGTAGGCGTAGACATCGGGCCAACCCAGGGCCTGGGCGCGTGCTTTGCCCAGCTCGACCAGGCGGGTCCTCGCCCCACTCGGCCCGAAGCTTCTCGGTGCGCTGGGCCAACAGGGGGACCCCGGCGGCGCCCAGCTCAGCCGCGTGCCGCCGCCAGGCGGGCGAGCCGCCTTGGCTCGCGGCTGGACGCTTCGGCGTCCGAACGAGCCGCCGGGTGCCGCTTCCACCTCGTCCGCCATGAGACCCGGGTGGCAAAGGGCGTCTCGGACAGGAGAGCTTCGGGTGCGGGGCCTCGCCTCATCCCGGCCACGTAGGCGGTCGAGACAGCCACAAGGTGGGGGATCGCCTTTGGATTGGTTTTAGCCCCGCCTCTTGCCTGTTTCGGGCTCACGGTGGGCGAGCCGTTGGATCTGGAGCAAGGTGGCAGCAACCCGAGAAGGCCCGAGGAGGTTGACGTCTACGGCGGTGTCGAGGGGCGAATCAAGAAGTAACAGTGGCGCGCGAATGGACCACGGTCGAACAACTCGCAAGAAGTTCTCGGCCAGCATCGTCCAGGCCGAGGCCGTCAACACTGACATCGCCGGCTACCGGGAGGACCCGCCGGGATGCCTCTTCGGCGAAGCGGGTGCCGAGCTCCTGGCGGAGGCGGTCGAAGCAGTCATTGCGGAGCACGTCCCGGTCCACGCGCTCCTTGGCCCCTCGCCGGCCGGGGCGTACGAGGAGCACGACCTGGGTGTCCGGCAGGCAGCGCAGCACCCGCTCGGTCAGGGCGGTGCCCAGGAAGCCCGTTCGCCGGTGATCGCGATGCGGCGACCGGCGAGCGCCTCTCTGAGCATCCCTCGTGTCTACCACGCCTGCTTGGCCACCCCTCGGGATGACCCGGCCACCCGCGCCGGCCGCTAGCCCCCCGAGGCCCTATGCAGGTCTTGGCGCCCGCTTCGGCCCTCCCGCAAGGCCCGGACGTGCTTCGCCATGTCAAAGCCCGAATGGGCGGAACCGTTGAAGGACTCGGCCGCCTTTTGCAGGTCATCGAGGTGAATTGGCTCGGAGTGTGCTGTCCACGTCCCACCGCGCGTCCCTGCCTCGAGCCGGAGGGCCGCGTGCGTCCCCTGCAGCAGGTACGTCGAGTGCAGGAGCTCGTTGCGGCGGTGGTTCAGGGTTCTCACGTCCTTACACCAGTCCATGAGCGCTTTGCGGTCCGGGCCGACCAACTGCTCCTGAGCAATGGCCGACAGCTTGTCGAGCTTCCAGCTCATGAACTCCCCGGTGACAAGCAATGTCCCGACATCCCAGGGTTCGATGAAGGCCTGTAACAGGGCTTCTACCGACGCCTCCAGGTAAGCGAAGTTCACCACGGCCTGACCCAGAGCGGCCAGTTCGGTCGCACCCCCAGCGACACGGGCCGGGCGAGCGCCAGGCGGCTCTGCCTTCTCTGGCTCGGTCATGGAACGATGGCCGCGTCGTCCTCTAGCGGCGTCCCGTCTTGGCCTTTGACTTGGGGGGTGTGTAGCGACCGCTCGACGTCGTCGTCGCTCGCGCCGACGACTTCGCCGGTGCCTTTGACTTTGACGCCTGCCCGTTGCTGCGTGCCTGCGGGGCCGCCTGAGCCGTCTCCTTGGGCCTCCGTGCGGCGATCCAGGCCTTCTGTTCCTTGTTCATGCGGAACATGAGCATCCACAGCACATACCCGGCGGGGGCCAGGAAGGTGACCCACATGAGGTCGGAAAGGCCACTGGGGAGCGGTGCCGCTATCCCGATGGCGGCGCAGATCATGAACGCGACGGCTGTGACGTACCGGCGGCGCCAGTGGATCGAGACAGCGGCGGCCACGGCGAGGACTATCAGCAAGACCGCCGTCTCGGGGTGGGTTACGGTCTGGTCGACGATCTTGGTCTTGCCGTGGACCTTCTGACTGACTTCCTGGACGTCTTTGCTCAAGTAGGAAACCAGACCGACGGCGACCAGAAAGGCGGCGACCATCAGGCCGCGGATCGGTTCAGGGTCGACCATGCCCGAGGTTGCCTTGCGCGCCTGCCTCACCAGGTCCATTCGGCTGGAACGATCGGCCGCCTTTTGTTGCTTTTCGTTGGGGGCGGACTGGCCGGCCTGCGATGAGGTCGTTGGCCGAGCGGGCTTGGCCGGGACCGCTAGCGCGGCGGCGGTAGTTGCGCCGTCGCCCTCGTCTACGTCGTCATCGGCGGAGACGTCGTTTTCTTCGCTCTCCGGCGGGGCCGACCCCCGCCGCAGGAAGTTCACTCTGCGCTCGTCTCGCCCGTCTCCGGGTCGTCGTCTGTCGTGTCTTCACCCTGGTCGGCGCCCGGCAGGAGCCACGACCTCACGGTGACCGTGCTCTGCCGAGGTCCGAGCTGCTCGAGCTGCGCCTCTACGGGCAGGTCCATCGGGGGCTCGCCCGAGGTCTGCATCACGATGGCGGGCTCTTTGCGCTCCGGTTCGAACACCGACTGGAGGCCGAAAGCGAAGGCCGTGAGCACGGCGCCGGTGGCGCTGCGCTGGCGCCAGCGCTCGATACCGTCGGGCAAGCCCGACCGGCGGGGCGCCTCGTTTTCGAGGATTTGCTCGGTCCCTTCGGGCGCAGCGCGATAGACGTGGCGACGGCCCAGTTCGTCGATGGTGTCCACCGGCTCCCCGAGCTCGTCGACTTCTCCCTCGTCCTCGTAGTCCTCTGCCCTGAGGAAAAAGTCATCGTCAGCGGTAAAGGTGCGCTCGCCCTCCGTCCACGGGGCGAGGGAGTCGGCGTCGCCTGTGGCGCCACCGTTTTTGTCGGTCTGTCGATTGGGATTTGGCTCAGCCACAGTTCCAAGGTACAACCTTGAAGGCTGGACAGTGGCACGGGCGAGATCGGGACGAGGGCAGAAGCAAAGCGATTGAGAAGTGTTGGAAATGGCGGGTGAGCGAGCGCCCGCCATCTGCCGTCTGCACCGCGAGCTCGATGGTCGGTCGCTGGCGGACCAAGTCGCTTGCAGGCCCTTTTGGCTGAGTGCGAAACTTCGTAACCGGGAATAGTTGTACGCTGATCCGGTTCACTCGGACGTGACCGCCAGGGCTTACGCCCGCCGGGTCAGGTCGGTGGACAGTAAGGGCGCTTGGCTCAGTTGGTTAGAGCGCAGCCTTCACACGGCTGAGGTCGGAGGTTCGAGTCCTCTAGCGCCCACTCAGTGTGACTTGGGAAAAATGGCACCCAGCAGCACTGCTATTGGGACGACATCAACGAGCAGTGACTATCAGTGACGGTACGTGCCGGTAGCTGACGGCTAATGACGTGCCGTTTACACGAGATTGTGCACGCCATGAGGCAAGCGGACGCCGTGTATAACGGATCTCAGCGGGGGTAGTTTCTGCACCCACAGGTTGGCGGACCGGCCGGGGACAGCCCTCGAGCAGGCCTGGCCATGACGGGCGGCTCGAGAGGTCCGCCCGCCGGCCCCCACGCTCGATGGGGCCTGTCCCACCCCTACGCACGGCCTGTGGGCCCCAGCCCGGCGTCGAGGGCATCCGGGCCGGGGCTGGCCGAGCTCCCGGCGGGGTAGGCGAGTCGTGTAGGAGTTCGCGGATGCGAGGCCGCCAGTACCGTCAACATCGGACCTGGGCGGCTTCAATATCGGCAACGCACACTTCGCCTGGCCCGATCTGGAACAAGTTGAGGGCGCCGATGGCGGTGCCCAGCCAGCGCAAGGGCAGCGCCTGGACTGAGCAGAAGCCGGCCGCCAGCGTCTCAGCGGCAAACAGCGGCCAGCGGCTCGTCACCGTCGCCAGGTCGCGGTCCATCACCGGCCGGCCGCTGCGGTAGCAGTCCAAGCAGGGCCCTTCCTTGGATTGCAGCTCGAACGGTTCCAGGACGCGCACGGCCACGCTGGACGAGGCCATCACCCGGAGCTCGCCGTCGGGGCCGGCCAACATGAGGCCGGCTCCCCCGACCTCGAGCACCTCGACGCAGCGGTCAGCAAGCAGGATTAGCAGCTCGACGACGTCAAGTCCGCCACGAGCGTGTCTGCCAGCTCCACCAGCGCCCTGGCCAGCAGTGCTTCTCTGGCAGCGGACCTCCAGTCGCATCGGTACCGGCCTCGTCGGCCCTCGCGGGCGAAGGGAGCGGCCCAAGGGCTGTGTTACGAGGGCGCCCGCCCGGTGTTTTGGCGGCTCCCGCACACTCCAGGGCTCACGCGCCGCCCTCCAGGTCCTTGGCGAGGCCGGCCCCGGTCCTCAAACCCGTACCTTGACCGATGTGCGCGGGGCGCGCCTAGGGACCGGGGCGGGCTGACTGGGGTGTAGGTCGTATGGCTCGGCCGCCGGTACGGGCACCCAACGACCGAGCGCTTTCGATGCCCCGCCGTCCGCTTCTACGGGCTCGGCGCCGAGGAGGTCGTTCAGGCCGCAAGCGTCGACGAGGCGCCGGACAGGGGCGGTGGGCGACCGGACCGTCAACGACGCTGACCGTTGCCGGAGATACTCGGGCCCGGACGATGACCGCGAGCGTCGACGAGCTCATTACCCCTACCTCGCTCAGGTCAAGGACTACGCCGGGGCCGCCAAACGCGATGGCGCGTGCCAGTGTCAGGCATAGCGCGCTCTCAGTTGAGGCGTCGTGCTGCCCCCGCAGCCAGACGACGACCTCTGGGTCAGGTCGCCCCGGGACCGGTTGTCGGTCAGGGACGATGAAGAACGAGGAGCCGACAGCAACCATGGCGATCTCCATCCTCAAGCGTAAAACGTCGCGTTACCGGGGTCTGGAGTACCGCCCCAGCCAGCGCAAGGCTGGCTCGGCACGTTAGGGCTTTTGCCGTGTCGTCACGACCGTACACCATTTGAGGGGGACGCGCCGGGCCAACTGTGGCGCAACGATCTATGCCGCCCGCCGCCGTCGTGGGCACCGGCCGGGGAGTGGGACGTCGCACCGGGGCGTAACAGACGGGCTCGGCAGGTCGGAAGTGGCACGGCCCTCCTCTCGGTACTCTCGCGCCATTACCCTCGCAGCCTCTTTAGGAGCACGGCGGTCCTTCCCTCAGCCAAAGAGATCACCCCGACTGCCTCCCAACCTCGCTCTCCTTCGGCATTGAGGGCGTGAACAGCGGCCGAGGCGCCGGGTGCATCGGTGGCCGGCTCAAAGACAGGAAGTTCCAGGATCAGGTACTCCCAGGCGGTCACGGCCCCATCACTCCTCGTACTGTTTCTCGAGAAAGACAAACTTATCGCACCCTTTTCTTGGCGACCGGCCTCTTGAGCGGTTGCGACCCCGCTGGCTTTGACCGGGTTGAGTGCCGGCCCGGTTGGCGAGTGCTGTCCACGAGCACTTCCAGGACTTCCCCGATGGTCCGTTCTCGCCCGATCGTTTCTGGTAACGGGAGGTGGGACTGGATCTGGTAGCGGTTACGACGGCCGTCCGTGTCCTTGTCCTTGACAACGTAGCCGGCCGCCGTTAGGTCGGTGACGATGGCGTAGGCGCTGCGCTCGGTGATCCCTACCGTGGTGGCGATATCGCGCAGGCGCACCCCGGGGTCGTGGGCGATACAGACCAGGGCCCGGGCATGGTTGGTGAGGAAGCTCCACTCTGTCATCACGCGTCATCTTACCAAGAAACTTCCAGAAATAAATTGCTAGTACATGTGAACTAGAGTATCGTGTTGCTTAGATGTCCGAGGTAAAGACGGTCGTAGCCCGCCAGCTGCTCGAGCGCCAGGGAGACGACGCACCCATGTCGATGCCATTCGAACCATTCGAACGGTACCGTGACCTCGATCGCCGGGCCGACGAGATGTCCAGCCAACGCCGGGACCGCACGGTCCCTGTAGACGCTTACCGTCGAGGCGACGAGCTGAAGGTTGAGCTCGACGGCCCCCCGCCCCGACCCCGGCTCGATCGAGGTGACCGAGAACGACCGCCTAAGCGTGAAGGCGACGCGCACGTCGTTCCCGGACAAAGCTGATGAGGTGCAAGTGGAGGAGCGGGGCTACGGCCAGTTCGGCCGTCAGCTGTTCCTTGGCAAGAGCCTGGACCGTGACCGCATCTGCGCCATTTACCACGACGGCGAGCTCACGCTCACCATCCCTGTGGCCGAACAGGCCAAACCCTACAAGATCGAGGTTACCCACGTAGGGAGCGTGGCGCGGGCCGTGGAAGCGGCCTCGACCCCCGCCTGAGGACCCGACGCGGCGGGCCGTTTTCGGGGGCGTAGCTTCGACGCCAACCTGAGGCCCGTCAGTCGCCAGCTGTTCGGTGGGTGTGAAAGTCGCACAGGAGGACCGCCCTAGATCAGGGCGCTGGCGGTTCGCGCCACCAGGGGCTTCTAGGCCCCGGCACGGCTAGTAAAGGTGTCTGTGAAGCGTGGACAACCCCCTTTTTTGGCCAACCTTGAACCAATCGGTGATCAGCACATTTTCATGGCCGGGACGTGGATCGCCCGGAATTTATCGACCAAGCAAATGCGTCTGTTAGCGACGTCACTTTTGTCGCCCAGGCGCTCGGGGCCAAGGGAGCCTAAATGCACCAGCTACACCTACCCAATTACCCGCTGAGGTTCCGCGCGAGCCGATCGTGTGGGGCTATTCGTACAGGCTGGACTCGTCCTCCTTGGGAAAGGCTCCTCGCCGTGTAGTTATGCTGGATGTCGCGAACGCGCAGGCGCGTCGCTTCGCAGGAGCAGCGTTAAAAGCATCGGGGCTATCGTCAGCAGAGTGTGTCAAGTTCACTCCGCCTGACCAGGCCGGCGACGAGGGCGCAGGACCGACTCGCACGGCGAGCACAACACCCAATCTGTTTGGAAGAACAGCGTCGGGTCGGCGGGAAGGTCGCACCAACAGCGTCCACAGCGCCTTTGTGGCCGCTCCGCTGACGTCACTGGCTCAGTGCTGGCCGCGACCCCCCGTGCGGCGGTCACGCCCGCGCACTCCGTCCCGGTCTTCGGGGGCGGACGTCGGGCTCGTTATCTTGGCAAGTGCGGACGCCGTTATCAGGGTGTACCTGGTGGGGCTCATCACGAGCCCCCGATCTCCCTCCGGTAGCGAAGGGTCAATAGCTCAAGGTGAACTAATACCAACGTACAGTCGAAAACAGGAATTGAACCAAGAAGTTCAATAAGTCTGCCGGGACGTTGGTCAAGTCCGACCGCTATACCTGTCAGTGCTCCATGCTCCTAATCAGTCAGCGGGACAGTGCGAAAACTCCCCGTGGGGGTCGTCAAGCCCAAAATGGCCAGTACGACGACTACGCTTAACGACCCAGAACCGCGCTGCCAGAACTAATTGCAGCGCGGCGGGCAATCGCCAGCAGTTCCTTGGTGACCGTTCGCCGCGTGACATCAGACACCTCCCACGCCCCACCCGCTGCTCCTGCTGCCGCCGGTCCAGGCGAGGCCCCCCGCCTATCTTGCCTTTGAGTGACATCCACAAAGCTAAACGTGGGTTCCTTGGAAGCCCTACTCTTTCATCAGGCATCATCTTAGCAAGAAAATTCCAGAAATTTATTACTAGTAACTGTCAACCTAGAGATATGGTGGGCATCAGACGCTCGAGGTAAAGACGGTCACAGACCGCCAGCTGTTCGAGCGTCGACCAAAGGATCCACCCATGTTGATGCCATTCCAACCGTACCTCGACCATCAAGCTGAGGAGATGGCCGGCCAGCGTCGGGCTCGCCCGGTCCCAGTCGATGCATACCGTCGAGGCGACGAGCTGAAAGTCGAGCTCGACCTGCCCGGTGCCGACCCCGGCTCGATCGAGCTGACCGTCGAGAACGACCTCCTGAGCGTCAAGGCGACACGCACGGCGTTCTGGGATAAGACTGATGAAGTACAAGTGGAGGAGCGAGCCTACGGCCAGTTCGGCCGGCAACTGTTCCTCGGCAAGAGCCTGGACCTTGACCACATCACCGCTATCTATCATGACGGCGTGCTCACGGTCAGTGTCCCCGTAGCCGAGCAGGCCAAACCTCACAAGATCGAGGTCACCCACGTGGGAAGCGTGGCCCAGGCCGTCGAGGCCGCGTCGACCGCCATCAGCGCGGAGGGCGAAATGCCGGCACAGAGCTCGCCTATATTGGTTGGGCCGCCTGGCTGAAACGGGCCGGGAGGGGACCACCCAAAGTCGTCACCGCTCGGGCCTACAGCGGCCGTCATCAGTACCGGTCCCTCGACCAGACCGGCCCAATGCTCAGCCTGCGCCAACGCGCACGCCTGAGGCGAGGCGGTCCCCCCCGTGAGAGCGGAACCGGGACGATGATGGGCCACACACAGAAGCGCTAAAGGGCCAAAAGGGGCGACCTTTCAGGGTCGCCCTTTTGTCTCGACGAGCCTCCAACACCGGAGCTCTAAAGGTCGTCCTGGGCCGTAACGCCTGAGGCTAGGCCCATGCCCGGACAACAGCCCTGCCCACAAAAGAGCGTCGAGATTTGGCGCCAAAAAAGGACAACCAATGAACAACCCCATAGCACTGCTGGACGACCCTTCGAAGCTCACTATCCCACGCCCGCTGCAATGGCTGGCGCGCACAAAGATCATGGCCGTCGTTTGGACAGCTATGCGGGTCTGGCTCGGGGCGGTCTGGGTCCAGGCCGGTGCGGCCAAGCTCTGGGGCTCAGAGAACCCCTCCTTCTTGCACCATAACGGCGCCGGGGTAGCCGGCTTCGCCGCCCACGGTGCCGCTGCCTACACCTGGTGGGCGAGCTTCCTGCATAGCTTCGTCGTCCCCAACGCCGCCCCTATCGGCGTGTTCATCGCTGTGGCCGAGTTTGCCATCGGCATCGCCTTGGTGCTCGGCTTGCTCACCCCCCTGGCCTCGCTCGCCAGCCTGGCCTTGTTGTTCACCTACGTCATGTCGGGGACGGCCAGTGTGTGTGCGTTCTATGCCCTGTTCGCCGTCATCATCCTCGCCACCTGGAGGACCTCGAGCTGGCTCGGAGTCGACGGGTTTGTCGGTGGCTACCTCCAGCGCCGCCGTGCCCGCCGGTTACCGGCCACGACGGCACAGCTCATAAGCGTGGCCGCGGCCCCTGCTCGGGCGGCGTAGTGAGGTGCGGCGCCCGGTCTTGTCTTGGCAAGCGCCAGGGCGAGGAAGACCGGCAAATTTGGCTCTTCGAGAAAGTGAAAGGTAGTTCAATATGAGCGGCCCGACAGAGTTCACGATCGGGAGCGAAGTCTGCTCTAGCGACGGCCCCTGCGGGGAGCTGAGACGGGTGGTCATCGACCCCGTCGCTGGCGCCCTGACCCATCTGGTGGTCGAACCAACGCGCGGCCGGAAAAAGGGCCATCTAGTACCGGTAAACCTCGCCGTCCCAACGACCGACGGAGTTGCACTGGCGTGTACCACCGCTGAGTTCGACGAACTTGACGAAGCAGAAGAGGCCCAGTTCATCCTGGGCGGGAGTGGACCTTTTGGCTACGAGCAAAACCAAATGCTCTCGTGGCCCTAGCAAGAGTTAGTTGCAGGGGGACGGCGGGTGCCGGGCCCCCAAGTGGTCACCAGTCACCGTGTGTAGATCGCCGAAGCGGAGGAACGCCGGGGGGCATGTGCTCGCCACCGATCGCGCTATCCGGCGGGTACGGGGACTGGTCATCCATCGGACCATTGTGTGACGTATGTCCTTGGACGAGGGCCACCTGTTGGGGCCACAAAGGGGTCGTCCCGATAGGTGACGTGAAACACATCGAAGATGGCGTTCCGGCTCAACCTGCCGGAGGGCGAGGTGCGAGAGCGGCCTCTGGAGGACGTCGATGAACAGGAGTGATTGGCCCGCGCCACTGACGACAAGACAGGGGTCGTAAGCGCTCGGTTCGTCAATTAGTCGGCATTACGTCTCGGACCGGACCGGCCGAGTGCAATGGGCCCAGTGCGGCCGGGTCCAAGGTGCCACCGATGACGGCTTCAGCCACGTCGACGAGGCGCAGGTTGCGGCTGCGGGCATGTACCCGCAAAGCCGAGAACGCCAGCTCCATGTTGAGGCCTTGTCTTTGGGCCACCATGCCCTTGGCTTGTTCGATGACAATGCGGCTGTTGAGAGCGTGCTGGAGCTGTTGGTTCACGGCCTGGGCCTCGAGCGAAGCCCAGTGCTGGAGGATGGCGATGGTGGCCACATCGGCCAAGGCCTGGGCGGCTTCGACATCGGTCTCACGCATTTCCCCGGGCTCGACCTGGAACAGGTTGAGGGCACCGATGACCGCGCCCCGCCATCGCAACGGCAGGGCCTGGACGGAGCGGAAGCCGGCCGCCAGTGCCTCAGCGGCGAACAGGGGCCAGCGGCTGGTCACCATGGCCAGGTCCTGGTCCAACACCGGCCGGCCACTCCGGTAGCAGTCCAGGCAGGGGCCTTCCTTGGACTGCAGCTCGAACAGTTCCAAGACGCGCATGGCCTCGCTGGAGGAGGCCATCACCCGCAGCTCGCCGTCCGGCCCGGCCAACATGAGGCCGGCGGCCCCGACCTCGAGCACCTCGATGCAGCGGTCAGCTAGCAGGGTGAGCAGCTCCACCACGTCGAAGTCCGCGACGAGGGTGTCTGCGAGCTCCACCAGCGTCCGGGCCAGCAGCGATTCTCTGGGCACCCGACCTCCAGTCACATCGGCACCGGCCAAGTAGGCCCTCCCGCTAGGGAGAGCGGCCCCGGAGCTTATGCTACAACGCTCGCGCCCCGGTGTTGGCCGCGCTTCGCTGACGGCTACCACCGGATTTGCGCCAGTTACCACCTGGACGAGAAGACCGAAGTGCTCTGCCGGGTCCTCGCCCGCACGATTTAGCCTTCAGGGCTGAGCCGGCACGGTCGGGGTCTAAGGTGACTTGGCGCCATCCACTCTCGGTCAACCGCCATTCGACGAGGTGACCTTCCATTGGCAGGTTGTCGGCGGGCCGGCCAAATAAGCTCGTACCACGCGTGGGCCGCGTCAAAGTCGGCCACCGGGACAACGGCGAGAACGTGTTCGATAGTCATAGTGTGCTTCCTCTGAGTTCGGGGGCCGGTCGACCTGTCAATGTGCTCGAGCACCTGGTCGCTCCTCCTGGCCCGCCTCACCGGCCCCGCTGGGCTTGGCCTTCAGTTCGTCGATGGCCTCCAGGATGAGCTGGAGCCCGCCCTGCGTACCTCAATCGAGCAGGTCGATGATTCGTTCTACGTCCTCGACCGTCTTGGCCGACCGGGCGTCCGCAGCGATGTTCTGGAGGTTCTGGCCCACCATGAGCGAGGGCAGAAGGACCAACTGGAGGAAGCTCTGTGCCACCCACTGCACCATGATCACAAACCCCGCTTCACCGATCAGGCCGATCGTCGGGGAGATGACGTGCGCCTCCACCAATGCCGCGGGCAGCCCCAGCAGGGATATGACGCAGAAGAGCCAAAGCACGTCATGGTGCCTACGTTGCTGGTGATCAGCACCGCCAGGCGCTTGTTGAAACGGGCGTAGGTGGTGTGGCTCGGTAGGTGGTCGAAGGTCTTGGCGTATACGGCGTGGCCGTGTTTTGTAGGCCCGAACGTGGGCCCTTGATGTGCCTGTTTGTCCTCGGGCGCCGAAGTAGCAGTCATAACGGAAATGTTCGCGCTCGGCGCTTGTGGTGGACGAGGCCACCGTGCCGGTAATGGAGCGCCGGTGCTCCGGCTTGATGACGCATCCCACCGTAGGACGGAGACGGCGGTCATGTTCTGTGCTGACTGGTCGTCGGGCTATCCGCCCATCGCGCGGATTACCAGATGACCAAAATAGCGAGCCAAACACCAGGGTTTGGCGCCCAGATCACCCGGTTATGGTGAGGCAGCGGCGCGGCCGAGCACCGACCTGCTGCTGAACCGCCGGGCCTCAAACTGACGTGCAGCCGGGGTTCCGTGCCGCCGTCCATGACGGTTCAAGGAGAACGCGCGAGCCTCGCCATCTCGGCTCGGCGTCGGTTGCCGTCCTGTGTGGCCGCGGACGGCGAGCATGCCGGGAAGCTAACCACCGCGGTTAGGCCGCCTTCGGGCCGGGGACGGACCTCGAGGCTGGCTCCGTGGGCTTCGCCGATGTCGGCGACGATTGATAAGCCGAGACCGAGCCCGTTCGGGCTGGCGGTGCGGTCCGGGGCGGCTCGTTGGAAGGGCTCGAGCAGGCGGCTGACCTGGTTGGCCACGGTGAGCGTCGCCTCCGTGGTGCTGGCTGCGAGCTTGACCTCGACAGCTCCGCCGGGGGTTGCTCGGGTGAGATCACGTGAGCACCCGCTGCGGGTGGAGCCTGGCTTGGGCGAATGTCACGAGCTGGCCCGCGTCCTCATCCCAGAGCTTGAACTTGACGGCCCGAAGACCGCCTTGGACTGAGACCGTCGGGACGCCGGCGAAGATCGCGTTGGCGTCATGGGCGCGCTGCAAGTTGTAGTTCGGGATCCGCGGGTTGAGGTGATGGACATGATGCAGACCGATGTTGGCCGTAAAGAACTGCAGCAGCTTCGGGAGCTTCAGATACGAGCTGCCACGCAGCGCGGCCTCGGCATAGCGCCACTCACCCCGGCGCTGCCAGTAGGCGCCCTCGAACTGGTGCTGGACGTAGAACAGCCAGATACCGACCGACCCTGCCAACAACCCCGCTGGCGCCCACACGATCAGGAAATCCTCCCAGCCGATCAGCCAGCACACCGCTCCGACGATGACCACCAAGACGGCGTTGGTCCCAAGCACGCTGTTGCGCACCCGAGGTTGTGTGCCGCGGGCCACGAGCCGCGGTTCGATGATCATTGCGAACACAGGCCCGAGCCCGAACATCACTGCCGGATGACGAAACAACCGGTAGGCAAGCCGACCGCGCCACGAACGAGCCTGGTACTCGGCGACCGTCAACGTCTCCACATCCCCTGTGCCGCGGCGGTCGAGATCCCCTGAAGTCGCGTGATGCCCGAGGTGCTCGAGGCGCCATGGCCGAAAAGGCGTGAGCACGAGCAGCCCGAGGACCGTCCCGGCCCAGGCGTTCGCGCGCTTGGACGGAAGCAGCGAGCCGTGCACGCAGTCGTGAAACACGACGAACACCCTGACCAGGAACCCGGCCGTCGGTATCACGAGCGCGACCACAAGCAAAGGAGAGACCCGCAGCATCAGGTACATCGCCACGCACAGCGCCAGATACGCCCCAGCAGAGGTGACTATGTCGAGCAGTCCGCGTGTAATACGAGGCTGGGTGTAAGCGGACAACGCGTCATGCGACGGCGAACGGCTTGATATGACCGTCATTGCAGGCTCCAATACAGACGGTCAACGATGCGGATGCCGGAGCGCCCCTCGCTGGCGCACTGCGGGAAACTTAGTCCCCGAGGCCGGCCATGGCCCATCGGGTGCCTGGTGCGTGTTGAAGGGCCTTGAGTCCTCATGGCAGAGGCTGGCCGTCGGCGCAGGTTTCGGCCTGACCCCTGGACGCAACGATGCAGGGCACATAACCGGGGGTGACTTCTGCAACTGCTGCCTCGGGAAAGACCAGCCCGATGGTCTGGGAGTTGGCCTCGACGAGGACCTCGTGGAACGCGATCCCGAGCTGGTCGAACGACGCACCTGTTCGTGCGCCTTGTGCTGAAGATGGACCAAGCCGGCCTGGTCCCACTGCCACGTGACCGCATTTACCTTCTATAACGGGGCGCCGGCGTGTGCGGTGCTCGATTATGTTCCGCGCCAGATAATCATAGCGGATGCGGCCCGGCGCCCAACCGAAGTCGCTGAAGGCCCGGACGTGGCCGTCCAAGAAGACGTCCTGGCCCTCCTTCTGGTAGGGCCCGCGGGCAAGTGCGTCCAGAGGCCGACAGGGCGCAAGATGAACAGCTGCACCTCGGCGGCAGCCCCGGCCAAAATGGCCGTGGCCGTGCCGAAGTCGGACCTCGGTTTCTTCGCCCTAGGGGTGGTGCTGGGGCACGGCCACCTCGGCCAGGGCGAGCTCTTGGCGGGCGCGCACCTCGGCCACGAAACGGCGCACGGTGGCCTCGCTCATGTCGGCGCCGTGCTTTTCGCGTAGTGGTTGCCGGACCCGCCGGCGTCGGCCGGGTAGCTTTGGCCGGGGTTGAGGTTGCCTCAGGGGTCCTAGAGGTGGCTGAAGCCCCCGGCTTCTTTGGGGCTCATGGCCACAGAGACCGGGTGCTTTTCGAAGTGGGTGACCGACGCCGCGAAGTCATTCAGGAGGAGCGAGGCCAGATCGCGATCGACGCCTTGGCGGACCAGAATTCGCTGAACTGCGATGTCAGAGGCCGATCCAGTCAGAGTGTAGGCCGGCACCTGCCAGCCGCGATTGCGAAGCCGGTCGGCCAGGTCGTACAGCGTGTAAGCGGGTTCCTCGCCTGCCTTGATACGCCAGGTCACCGCAGGGATGCCAGTGGCCGGATCGCTGGAGCACAGCAATTCAAACGGGCCTAATTGAGGGATCTCCTCGGCCAAGTAGGCGCCGGTGTCGTAGCACGCTTGGTGGACCCGCCCGTACCCCTCGCGCCCCAGGCGGATGAAGTCGTAGTACTGGGCGATGACCTGCCCCGCCGGGCGGGAGAAGTTGATGTGAAAATCCGGCATATCGCCACCCAGATAGTTGACGTGAAACACCAATCCCTCCGGCAGCTCCGCCGTGTCGCGCCAGACGACCCAACCCACTCCTAAGGGGGCCAGGCCGAACTTGTGACCCGAGGTGCTGATCGACTTGACCCGGGGCAGTCGGAAGTCGAACTTGATCTCCGGCACGCAAAACGGGGCGAGGAACCCTCCGCTGGCCCCATCGACGTGGATATCCACATCCAAGCCGGTACGCGTCTCGAGGTCATCGAGGGCGGCGGCCAGTTCGGCTACCGGCTCGTAGGCACCCGTGTACGTGACCCCGAAGGTGGGCACTACAAAGATCGTGTTCTCATCGACGCGCTCGAGCATCTGCTCGGGCTCCATCATGTAGCGCCCCGGGGCCATGGGCACCTCCCGCATTTCCACGTCCCAGTACCGGGCGAACTTGTGCCACACCACCTGGACCGGTCCGCACACCATGTTCGGCCGGTCCGTCGAACGGCCCTCGGCCTGCCGCCTTGCCCGCCACCGCCACTTGGCCGCCATACCCCCCAACATGCACGCTTCAGAGGAGCCGATGGCCGAAGTCCCGATGGTGTTGGCCGCCTCGGGGGCGTTCCACAAGTCGGCCATCATGTGCACGCATCGACGTTCGATCTCGGCCGACTGCGGGTACTCGTCCTCGTCGATCAAGTTCTTATCGATCGCCAAGTCCATCAGGGCGTGAACCTGAGGCTCCTCCCACGTTTGGCAAAACGTGGCCAGGTTTTGGCGGGCATTGCCGTCAAGCAACAACTCATCGTGGATGACCTGAAAGGCGAGGTCTGGGAGTGTCTCCGCCTTAGGAAAGCGGTACTTGGGCAGCTCGGTGGCCAACGCCGCCGATGCGAACACGCACTCATACAGCTTGTCCCGCACCTGCTCTCGGTTGTGTAAGCCCACCGTCCGCTCCCTTCCCACTCGACTGCGTCGACTAGTCGGCCCCATATTGCCACGGCTTTCAGCTCCCATCCGGTACTCCTCCGAGCCAGCACCTGCTGCCCCTGTGGTGCGGGCCATGATCGGCACCAGCCGCCCGCCACACGGCCCGAGGAGAAGGCCAGGGCCAACGGTCCGTCGGCCCAACGGTCCCGTCGGGCGTTCCGGCTCAGGACGGAGTACTGGACGGCGACCGGCCCCCATAAGCCAGGGGCAATCTTGGTCGTTGGGCGGGCCCATGAGCCAGGAGCGGGGCTCAGCTTGCCGGTCCCAGCCTCTGGAAACACGGGCCGCGCACACGTTGGGGTCCTGCTGGCTTTGTGGTCTGCTCGGGCGTTCTGTGGATAATGCCCGTTTCGGCGGCGACGGGTCACCTCGGGAGTTCCTCGATAGGTGGCGGCCACTGGCGTGCGCCCCGTAGCGACTCGATGAAGGCTGGACGAAGATGCCAAGAGTCCTCACGCGGTTTTTGGCCATGACCGTGAGAGCACCCACATATTCACGTAGTAGACACGACCTTCTGAGCCTGCTGGTCAGAGACAGTTGGCGCAGCCTTCACACGGCTGAGGCCGGAGGTTCGAGTCCTCTAGCGCCCACGAACAGGCCCGTGGGAGCGGGTAAGTCTCTTTCGTCCAGGGGAGGCAGGGCATTACTGCCATGTCCGGCGTGCCTGGCATAACTACGCTGGCCGGGTACCCATTGGTGGCGATAGCCCGGCCTCGCTGAGCTGACCGCGCACCGAAACGAGGTCATCGACTTGGTTGACAACGCGGCGCCTGTGGCGGCTGGGGCCAGGACCCCTTCCAGCCCCGCCCCGCAAGATGCGGCGGTGTTCGTCCGGGGACTGCGCAAGGCGTACGGCGCCATGAAGGCAGTCGACGGCGTGGACCTCGAGATCTCCCGGGGCGAGGTCTTCGCGTTGCTCGGGCCGAACGGCGCTGGCAAGACGACGACGGTCGAGATCCTCGAGGGCTACCGCCACCGTGACGCCGGGCAAGTGACCGTGCTCGGTCACGACCCGGGGCGCGAACGCGCTGCTTTGAAGCCGCGTATCGGTATCGTGCTTCAATCGACGGGGGTCGACCGTTACCTGACCGTCGCAGAGACGCTCGCCATGTACGCGGACTTCTACCCCCACCCCAGGTCGCCGGGCGAGGTCATCGACCTCGTTGGCCTCGGTGCGAAACGCGACGCCCGCGTCACGACCCTGTCGGGGGGCCAGCAGCGGCGCCTCGACGTCGGGGTGGCGCTCGTCGGCGACCCTGAGCTGCTCTTCCTGGACGAGCCGACAACCGGCTTTGACCCCTCGGCGCGCCGGGAGGCCTGGCAGGTGGTGAAGAACCTGGCCGAGCTGGGGAAGACCGTATTGCTCACGACCCACTACATGGACGAGGCACAGTTCCTCGCCGACCGCGTGGCGGTCATCGCCGCGGGCCGGATAGTCGCTGACGGCCCTCCTTCGAGCCTGGGAGGGCGTGACCGGGCGCGCTCTCGGGTCAGCTTCCGGCTCGCCCCGGGAACGCCCCTTCCGGAGGGGGTGGCCTACGACGCCGGCCCGGACGGGCGCGTGGAGCTGGTCGCCGAGGACTTGACGGTCACCTTGCACCACTTGACGAGCTGGGCCGTCGAGCGTGGCATCGAACTGGACGACCTCAGCATCTTGCGGCCCACGCTCGAGGACGTCTACCTCGAGCTCACCGGCGGGCTCCGAGGCCCCGCAGACACTGGGCCTCCGACCGGGGAGGCGGGTCACAGCCAGGCTCGGCACGGCCACGGTCGTGGCCGCCGGAACGGGCGCCCTCAGTGAACCCGATTGCCCTCACGGCCCGCCAGGTCCGGTACGCCAACAAGGCGTTCTGGCGCAACCCGGCCTCTGCCTTCTTCACGTTCGCGTTCCCGCTCATGTTCCTCGTGATCTTCACGGCGTTGCTCGGCTCGGGCACGGTGCACCTGGCCGGCCGTACCGTCAAGGAGTCGACGTACTACGTCGCTGCTATGGCAGCGTTCGCCGTGGTAAGCGCCTGCTACACGAACGTCGCTATGACGGTGACTTTCCAGCGCGATGCCGGGGTCCTGAAGCGGATCGACGGCACGCCACTGCCGGCCGCGGTCTACTTCACGGCGAGAGTGCTGCACGCGCTCTTCATCGCCATCTTGCTCGTCGCCATCACGGCAGCCTTCGGCAGGCTCGCCTACCAAGCATCAATCCCGAGCGGTACCACGCTCGTCCGCTTCTTGGTCATGCTCGTCGTCGGCGCTGGCAGCTTCTGCGCCCTCGCGTTCGCCATAACGACGGTCATCCCGAACGCCGACGCCTCGCCTGCGGTCGTCAACGCCACGATCCTTCCGCTCCTGTTCGTCTCCGGTATCTTCATCCCGCTCGGCGCAAACGCGCCGAACTGGATCGTCTGGGTATCTCGCATATTCCCGGTCCGGCACTTTGCGCTCGGGCTACAAGCAGGCTTTCTGGGCACGAGCTTCGACTGGGTGGACGTCGGCGTCGTCGCCGCTTGGGGGGCGGCCGGGCTCCTTATCGCCATTCGTCGGTTCAGTTGGGAGCCGCGAGCCTGAGCCCCCCCAAAAAGAGGAAGATGCCCATCGGTACGGCAGAAATCAAATGGATTTCCAGAGTGCGGCTGGGCTCCCACTGCCCGAGACGTAAGTCAGCCGGAGCTAGTGTTCGGCCGCAGGTTCTTGGCGTGGCCGCCTCCGAGCCTCGATGCTTAGTCAGCCTCGCGAGGCAAGGCTGTGTCGAGAGAGAGGCGGCGGGACGTCGTTATTGTGCGATCAGCTTCACCTCTTGCTTCCGCGCGCCGTCGGTAATCCGCACGTATGCCTCCTGAAGACGCTTGAACGCCTCTGTCGCCTCGTCCTCGTTTCCCGCGTTACGGTCCGGGTGCAACCTGCGCGCCAACTTCTTGTATTGGCCCTTTAGCAACTTAATTGGGAGTATCTCCTGAGGGGGAAGCTCCAATATCGCGAAAGCCATATGCAATGACAGATCCGGTACAACGGTGAGCGTGGGCTCGTCTGTAACGGGAACCACCGTCCCCGGAGATACGGGGATAACCGCAAAGCCATAGGTTTCTGCCCATTCGTTGTACGCCTGTACCCACCGTGCGAATTTCAGGCTCCCGAGTTCCGCCTGGTAAGGGTACGTCGGTGGCAGCGCTTGCGGCTCGCTGCTGGCGGGGACGCGCAAACTCAGCACACCTCGGTCCCTCACCGCCAAGAAGGCGACCTTCAGCCGCGGAGCACTGAGGGGGCCGCGGAGCAGTTGCTCGTTGCCGTTCATGTAGGCAATGGGGGTGCCCGACGTCACCTCGAAGCTGAGCACGGCGCCCATAACCACTTCCTGGTCGGACCAGAGGGCGGCAAGCGCGTCTTCCTGGATCGAACCGGCAATCGACGACGCCGTACCTTCTCCATCTTCACCCGTGGCCCCGGGGAGCCAGCGAGTTAGCGCGCTCCCTGCGCTGGCCATGGTAAAGGTCGGGGCCTTGTCCGTACCTTCGGAAGCCAAATAGCCGGCTCGCAGCCCATTCCAGGCGAAGTGGTCGATCGCCATGCCGCGGTACCACTGCACAGGGCCAGACCGCAATATTGAGTCCACAAATTGCACGACACCGGCTGCCGGTACTAATTGGGTTGTATTCGTGGTCTCGCCCTTGCCTCCGAACAAGGAGCTAAGCCCCGTAGGCGGCTTGGTGGTGGTTACCTTTTTGTACTGGAAATTCAGGCTAGTCTTGATGTATATATTGGTGCCCGCGACCTCTTGGAAGCCAGGAAAGGTCGTAGAGGGCACATATGTGATGGGATGAGTAGCGGGCGATGCCACCTTCTTCATCGGGATCGGTTCCAATATTTCCGATACCAGTCGCAAATAATCAGACTTATCTAGGGCTGCCAGGAAGGTTGCCAGGTCCTGCCCTTTTTTGCTCGCCATGGCGAGAAGGATCGGTTGAACGTGCGAGGCAAAATGGACGGCATCGTCACCCAGAGCTTCTATGGCGTCCGCCAGGGTGATCCGCCGAACAGTGTTTCGGAGTTTCAGCGGCGTTTGGGCCGTGAGCAACTGGCTCACGGCGCGGTTGCCCATCGTGCGCTGCAAGGCGAGGATCGTAGCGGCGCGTGGGATGCCCGCCGCTGGATAGCCATGCCACCCGGGTGGTACGGCCATATGCTCGGTTGTCGGGTTTGGTAACTCTCGGTCTGGCCGTCCGGTCGAGCTCGGCACGTCTGTGGTGGTTGGACCACGCTGCCTCGGTTGCGACGAGACCACCGAATACCTCCTCCGCTCCTTGGGTACCCTCAGTCGGCACTATACGTCGAACGACGGAGGCTCGACGTCCCCGATGTGCAAGTGCGTGGCGGTCCACGCCGCCGTCCCCCGGTTCGGGGTCGCGCAATGCTTTTCGTCCGCCGGCCTCGGTGCTCAGCAACGTAAAGGAGCGATCTGACCGAGGATTGAACCGGGCTGCTGCCCTTAGCTGCCGCTGTCCGAGAGCCTTTCGCGCAAAGAAAGCGTCATCGACGAACTCTCGTACGCCTGGTGATGCTGGTCGCGGTAATACAGCCACGGCGACGAGCCAGTGAGGAGCTTTTCGACCGCCGTCTGGAAATCAGCCATGCTGTCGTAGCCAGTCAGCCAGGCGACCGAACCGAACGAGCCCGTCAGCGAACGGACGAACTGGCTGGGCCGGCCAATGATTTCCTCGCTCTTTTGGGCTAGCTCGATACCGCTAGCGATAGCGCTGTCGAGATGACCACCGGCAGACTTAGCACTAATAATGTGCACGTACCGAGGAGGCACTGGCAGGAGTTCGCCGTAGGTCAGTCGCAAGAGGGCATCGTCCGTCTGACCCTCGACAAATGCTCGTCCGTCTCGGATAATTCGACGGTACTCTTGGTCGTCCCGCAGCGCGGCGGCAGCTTCTTCCAGCCCCGATAGTTCGCTCCACCAAGAAGTAAAACTGACCAAACCTGCCCCGGCGGAATACACATTTCCCCAACTGGTGACCGGGGTGCCAAACAGGCGCTCCAGGCGAGCGCGCGCCGTCTCCGCCCACTCCAACCCGGTCCCGAGATCGGTTAGCTGGCTGCGGCGCACGTACAGGTACATCTCGTGCCCTCCTCGACGAAACGATAGCCTCTCGGCTTCTCACCGCGATAGACGCCAATTGTGACACGGTCCTGCGTTGGAACATGAGGACGGCGAACACGACCGGTACTCCTCCCGGTGAGACAAGCCTGCCTTCCGACCAGAAGCGCCGCCATCGACGACCGACGGGGGACCCTCGGCAGTGTTTCAGCTACGGCGAGCGAACGCCCGGGCCCGGGCGATGGCAGTGCAAGGGCGGTCATCGTTTGGAGCTTCGGCCTCGGACAACCCCGGGACCCGCTCTGCACAGTCGGCGGCCCATGCGGCGACAAGACGTCGGCCGGCCTCGCTTAGCGTTTGCGGAGATCCCGCTGTCCTGACTCTGCGGCGACGCGGGCCAAAGGGACCTCGACCGGGCAAAGTTCGTAGCCCTCGGTGCGCATTGGCTCGGTCATGCTGAAGGCGGGTTGGGCCATGACCCGTGGGCGGGTGCCGCGGTTCGGATTGGCGGAGTGGAACATGAGCGGGTGAGCGAGGACCACGTCGCCCTCCTCGGCGACCACCTCTACGACCCCCGGCGACCCGTCCTGGTCCAATATGGCAGTCAGTGGCCCGTCGAAGTCGTCGGCCTCCAGCCCCTCGGGCTCGGCTTCCCGGAGGATGCGGGCGGCCACGTGGTGGGAGCCCTCCACCAGGAGGGTCCCGCCTCCGCCCGGATCTACCGTCGAGAAGCAAAAGAGGTTGAGGAGCGCCTGCTCGGGCGACCACAGATGATGGCGGAACCATCCACCTTCGATGTGCCAGCTGTCGGCATAAGGGGGATCGTCGAAGCCAGGAAAGTTGACCGGCCACCAGCCCATCTCCCGGGTCATCTTCCAGCGGCTCGATCCCACCAGCTGGCCCACGGCCGCCTGAAACCGTTCGGTCAGTGCATCGACGTAGGGCGGTTCCGTCATCATCTCCTGGAGCCAGACCTGAGGTTGCGTCCACTGCTCCGGGCAATCAAGATCGATCCCGATCCGATGTCCGAGATCCTGGCGAACTGCCTGTGCCACCGTGTACGGAAAGGCGTGTTGGAGCAAAGTCCAGCCCCGCTCCACGAACTCCTCGATCTGATTGTCCGAGAGAGGCCGGGAGACCATGAGATCGACGGTACCTGAGTGGAGCCGTCGTCGCGACTAACGCCTGCCCTGAGGGTGGCAGGCGTTGGCTCAGCAGTTCTCAGCGGTCTCAGTAGCCGCCCGGAGCACCGGAAATACGCCCGCTATCAAGCGCGTTGAACTTCGCATGAAGGTTGAAATTTTTTCCGACGTTGTCTGTCCGTGGTGCGCGATCGGGAAGCGTCGCTTTGAACGGGCAGTTGACGGTTTTGCGCATAAGTCGGAGATGGAGGTGACCTGGCGGGCGTTCGAGCTGGATCCCTCTGCGCCGCCTCACACCGAGGGCGATATGGCAGCGCATCTGGCCCAGAAGTACGGGATGACGCTCGACGAGGCGCGGGCGTCGCAAGCACGGCTGAGCGCGGTGGCCTCAGTGGAGGGCCTTGAGTTCCATTTCGAGCGGGCCGGCGCGCAAACACGTTCGACGCGCACCGCCTTCTCCATTTCGCGCTTGACGTGGGAGTACAGGATGCGCTGAAGGAGCGGTTGTTCCGCGCCTACTTCACCGAAGGCGCGTCGATTGCAGATACGGCCACGCTGGCCCGCCTCGGCGAGGAGGTGGGGCTCGACGGACCGAAGTGCGCTGAAATCCTCCGGGACGGGACCTACGGCACGGAGGTCCGGGGTGATGAGGCCGAGGCACGGCGCCTCGGTATATCCGGTGTCCCGTTTTTCGTGATCGACGGGCAGTACGGCATCTCGGGTGCGCAGCAGTCAGAGACGATCCTTCAGGTGCTCGACGAGGCGTGGTCGCGTTCGCATGCTTTGTCAACGCTTACCGGCGATGGAGCGGTGTGCGACGACGAGCACTGCGAGAATCCCTCGCTGACCAAGTTGATTGTCAGCTTGTCATGGCGCGCCTATTTTCGCCTTGACTGGTTGCTTAGTGACAGCCGGAACGTCCAGCGGCAGGCACACGTCTCCTCACGACTTACGCCGGATCGTTGACCCCCCCGGTCCGGTGCCGGCGTGCCCGGGCGCGGCCGCATTTCTGTACTTGCCACCCAGCGGACCGAGCCCAGACCGCTCGTGCCAGTATGACGGCCAGTATGACGGTGTGGCATACGTCGATATCGCCGGACACCAGACGTGGCACGAGGTGACCGGCGACGGTCCGCCGGTGCTGCTCCTGCACGGCGGGTTCTCGGGCGCATCTGCGTTCTTCGCCCAGACGCCCGCAATCGCTCAGGCCGGCTACCGCGTCCATGTACCCGAGCGCCGCGGTCACGCCCACACTCCGGACATCGAGGGCCCGCTCACCTACTCTGTCATGGCCGACGACACGATCGCGTACCTCGAGGTCCAGGTCCGGGGCCCGGCCGCGCTCATTGGCTGGAGCGACGGCGCCGTGGTGGCCCTGCTGGTCGCGCAGACTCGCCGCGAACTCGTCGATCGAATGGTCCTGATCGGCCAGTACTACAACTCGGCCGGCCGGGCACCAAACGATCGGATCGAAGCACTGCTGGCCTCGCCTGAGGGAATGAACTTTCTGCGGGCCTCGTACGACCCCTACTCGCCTGACGGCCCCGAGCACTTCCCGGTCGTCTACGCCAAGACGATGGAGATGATCCGTACTGAGCCCGAGATCGACCTTGCCGCGCTGGCCGGCGTGCACGTCCCGACGCTGGTCCTGCAGGGCGACCGCGACCTGGTCACCGTCGGGCACTCCGCCGCGGTCGTGGCCGCGCTACCCGACGCCCGGCTCGCGGTGCTTCCCGGCACGCATGGCCTACCAGTCGAGTCACCGCATACGGTCAACCCCCTTCTGCTCGCTTTTCTTAGGCAGGGGACGGCCTTTCGGAGCCTTATGTGACCCACTGTCCAGCAGGGTGACCATCCCAATAGTCGTCCTTAACGGAGGGTCGAGCTCGGGGAAGAGTTCCATCGCACGCTGCCTCCAGAAGCTTCTCGGCCCGACCTGGATGACGCTCGGCGTCGACGACCTCATTCGAGCGATGCCCGGCGGCGAAAAGGTCGAAGACCTGGTTGCGGTCCCGCAAGACGGGGACCAACCGGCAACCACCGGCGCCATCGAGTTCGGCCGCGACGGGTCCGTCATGGTGAACGACGATTTCCGCCGGGCCGAGGCAGCCTGGAACGCCGGCCTGGCGGCTATCGGTCGTTGCGGGACGGGCCTCATCATCGATGAAGTCTTCCTGGGAGGAAACTCATCGCAGGAACGATTGGCGACGGCACTTTCGGGCCTTCCCGTGATCTGGGTCGGGGTCAGGTGCGATGCCGAGGTGGCCGAAGCACGGGAACGGGACCGGACCGACCGGGCTGCCGGGATGGCCCGTCTTCAGGCCGAGGTGGTGCACAAGGGCGTCATCTACGACATGGTCGTGGACACCACCGCTTGTGACGCCGCCGCCTGTGCCCAAGCCATCGCGTCGTACCTCTCGGCGCTCGGCACGTGACGGGACGCGCTGTCCGCTGTAAGCCCACGACGCGGCGACCTGCTGGGCTACGCCGTCCCTTGGGCCGGCGCGGCGGCAGTACCATCAGTTCTGCGCCATCAGTAGAGGGTCGGCCTCATCTGTTCACCCTCTTGTAATCGGTCTACACGGAGGGTACACAGGTGCTGTTGTGGCATTGGCTTCAATCGCGTGAACAGGAGGGGCCATGAGCTATGCCAGGGAGATGCTGGGTACCTACGCCGCGCGCCGTGAAGGTCGACCCGGGGATGCTGGCGGCAGCCATTGACGCGATGACTGACTGTGCCCAGGCTTGTATCGCGGACAACGACGCGGACCTGGGCGAGCACAATGTCGCCGAGATGGTCTTGTGCATCCGGCTGTGCCTCGACTGTACCGATGTCTGCACCGCCACGGCCGCCGTCCTGAGCCGCCCGACCAACTACGACGCCAACGTCACCAAGCCGCTGCTGGAGGCGTGCGTGGCGATCTGCCGGAGCTGTGGCGACGAATGTGAGCGCCACGCCGGGATGCACGCGCATTGCCGGGTATGCGCAGAGGCCTGCCGGCGTTGCGAGCGGGCGTGCCGGGAGCTCCTGGAAAGCCTCGAATAACTCTTACATTCCCGGCATTTTGGCCATCCCGGCGGTGTGCAGGCCGGGGAGTAGCCAGGGGAGCCAGATGGCCAGGACACCGGTCGCCACCAGTACGAGCCCGATGGCCTGGCCGAACGGCTTGCCGATCCGCCAGAGCTTCTCCGCGAAGATGACCACCGCCAGCGCCGCCATAACGGCGAAGTTCATTACCCCGACCGCGACCAGCACGATCATCAGGCCCCAGCAGCACCCGGCGCACGTCGCCCCGTGATGGAGGCCGACGCGCAGGTCACGGCCCCGGCCTTTGAAGCCGGCATAGAAAATGAGCGTGCCGACTGGCGAACGGCACCGGCGCAGGCACCAGCCCTTCCAGGGTGTGAGCTGGTAGACGCCTGCGGCGATGAAGATCGACACACCCAGCCACTTGGCCGCGGTCGGGGAGGCCGTAAGCAAACGCCCGGTCCCGCTTAGCGCCGCGAAGGCCGCGGCCCCGACTAGAGCCCAGGTCAGAAGGTAGCCAGCGAGGAACGTACCCAGCCGCGCGGCCCGACTGAGGCCGACCGAGGTACCGCTGATCAAACGGCTCCACAGCACCGCCACGGGCGCCACTGAGGGCAGCATCATGGCGGCCATCATCACCGTCCACAGCCCGAGAAAGGGCAGGAGAGTTAGGCCCATCGTCCCTGGCCCGTTGCCCATGTCGCGGTACAGCACGACGGTGACCGTCCACGCCACGGCCGCCACCGCGCCGACGGCCACCCACGGCACCGCGAGCTGGCGAGGCCGTACCGCCTGCAGGGTGCGGGCGCCCAGCGCCGGACCGGCGTGGTCAGCCACCACCCGGCCCCCGGTCAGCCCTGGTAACGGAAATCGGTGACAAAGCTGTTGGTCCCGGAGAAATCAGCACTCCAGTGACCGTGGTAGCTCACATCCTTCGACCTGGCTTGGCGCACCGGCTGGGTGACAGCGCTGAACGGCGCGTTCGCGATGACGGCCGGCTCGTGGCCATCCATCCCGGCGACCTGGTCGCTGTTCATCGACAGCGCGCCGGTCACCTCGGCGTGCAGCGATCCGTTTGACTTCTCGAACCTGATGGTCGCCGGCTGCACCCCGGCGACCTCGCCGATCAGCTGGGCCAGCCCGGCGAGGTGCCCGCCGGCACCGCCGGAGAATACTGCGCCCAGCGCCTCCGACTGTTCAGCGGAGGCACGGTCGTCGAGGTACAACGCCACTTTCCAGCCCCCATCCGTCATCCGCTTCGGCGTATGGACCGCCAGCACGGCGTTGAGACCGGACAGGTCTACGCCGTCTTTGTTGCCGTTGGTGACATGCCACGCCAGCAAGACGTCGCAACTATCCTGGGTGGCCGCCCCTAACCAGATGCAGTTGCAGCTGACATCGCAGTTGCACACCTCGAAGTAGTCGCCTTCAACAAAGAAGCTCACATCACCCTCCCTGCCGCCGCGACCACTCCGCCCAAGACAGCTGCTCCTCGCCTTCTAGCACCGCCACCGCAAGCAGGCAAGACCCTTTTGCGAAAGGGTGCGTCTCGGCTTTCGTGTTGCACCCTGGGCCGGCGCGGCCGAGAGCCCGCCATGCTGGGCCGTGGCGTGGGCCGGAGAGGCCCCGGACCAGAAGGCCGCCGATCTGAAGTGCGTAGATGAGAACGCCGAAGATCAGAAGCGCGTGCCCCGCTTGATAAGGCCTGCGGGCTTCAGAGAAAGTGGCTGAACGGCGCCGACCGGTCGCCGAGCTGTGGAGCACCCGCCCCGGTCGGGGTTCCATTGGCGAAGGGGAATAGCCCTCCCGGTTGCGAGTGCCACAGGCCATCTCTCAACACCACGTCGCCGGGGGACGAGGGTGTCAAGAGGGGGCTTGTTCATGACCAGGGACGCGAGCTTCGAGAAGGTTGTCCGGCGTCACGCCGAGGAGACCGGGCAGCGTTACACGGAGGCGCTGACGGATTTAGAGGGCCTCAATGCCCGGATGCACCACGAGCCGGTTGCCGAGCGCCTTCTTGCCCATCTCCGGGACCGCTACGGCTTCGGCGCCGTGGCGGCGACGAAGCTGAGTGTGCACAAGACGTACGTCTTCCGCATCGACAGAAGTGATGGGGAGCCGTGGGTGGCGCGTGCGTTCCCGCCCGCCAGGCCGAGGGCCGGAGTCGAGGGCGACGCCGCTGTCCTGCGGTTCTTGGCGCGGCACGACTATCCGGCGGAGCGCCTGGCGGTCGACGACGCGGTGTCCGACTTCGACGGGAGCTCGGTCCTCGTCACCCGGTTTGTCGATGGTGTCCCGCTACCCGACGGCGCCGAGAAGTTCTCCATGATGGGTGACCTGCTCGGGCGGCTGCACGAGCTGCCGCCCGACGAGTCTGTCAGCCGCCCGGGTGGGGCGAGCGGTGAGGATCCCAGCCGTGAGGGCACGCCCCGTCAAGATCTGTTGGCTGCTCTGTCGTTCCTCGACGCCGTGGGCACGAAGGTGGCGCCAGCCGGTCGCGAACGGTTCGAGCATCTCAGGGCCCAGGTGCTCTCGGCTGACGACGGTCGCGGCCTTCCCGAGGGATTGGTCCACGGCAACCTCCTCCACGCCCCCGACCACGCGATCGTCGGCCCACGTCGACCAGTGGCGATCAACTGGAAGGCGTCCGGGCGCGGACCGCGCCTCGCCGACTTCGCCTACTTGATGTGGGGAACCGGGGCGTGGTCGCCCCGCCGGCCCGACGAGGAACGCATCGACGCCGCCGTCAATGCGTACCGCCGGTTCGTCGAGCCGACAGACGACGAACTCGCTCGGCTCGAAGCGGTGATGTACATCAGGCCGCTTTACCTGGCTTGCTTTGGTTACCGGCGCGCCCTCGACAACGGCGTGACGTTCAACGAGTGGGGTTTCATCGAGCCACCCGGGTACTTCAGCGCCACCGCGGCCGCCACCCGAGCCGCGTTCCGGAAATAAGAGAGCGCGCCATGATCTCGTAGCTAAGCATCGCGGGCCGCACGGATGCTCCGGATTTCCGGTGCGGTACCGATAAGTGCGGCCCGACCCGCCTCGAGCCGGGCGACCGGGACCCGGAAGGGAGAGCAGGAAACGTAATCGAGCCCGATGTGGTGGAAAAAGTGGATCGACTCGGGATCCCCGCCGTGCTCGCCGCACACCCCCAGGTGCAGGTCGGGTCGGGTCCTGCGCCCTTCTTCGGCCGCGATACGTACGAGGCGCCCCACGCCGTCGACGTCGAGCGTCTCGAAGGGCGAGACGGTAAAGATGCCCATGCTCAGGTAGGCGGCAAAGAACGCCGCCTCCACATCGTCACGGGAGAACCCCCAGGTGGTCTGAGTCAGGTCGTTGGTGCCGAACGAGAAGAACTCAGCCACCTCGGCGATCCGGAACGCCGTCAGGGCCGCGCGCGGTAGTTCGATCATGGTGCCTACCGGTACCGACAGGGCAACGCCTTCAGTGGACGCCACTTCGGCGAGGATGGCATCTGCCTCGTCCCGGACGAGCTGGAGCTCCATCACGGACCCGACCAACGGCACCATGATCTCGGCCCGGGGCGACCCGCCGGCCTTGAGCCGCCCCGCTACCGCTTCGGCCAGGGCGCGCACCTGGAGCGCGAACAGCCCGGGTACCACCAGCCCGAGGCGCACGCCGCGCAAACCGAGCATCGGGTTGGTCTCTGACAACCTGTTTACGGCGGCTAGCAGCCGGGCGTCGTCTCCCACCGGTTCCCCTCGTTCTTCGGCCCGTGCCACGCGTACCGTGAGCTCGGTCCGGTCAGGCAGGAACTCGTGCAGAGGCGGGTCCAGCAAGCGGACGGTGACGGGCAAGCCGTCCATGGCTTCGAGTAGACCGGTGAAGTCCGCTCTTTGCAGCGGCCGTAGGGCCTCGAGAGCAGCTTCCCGCTCGGCGGTGCTACTGGCCAGGACCAACCGCTCTATCAACACCCGCCGTTCACCCAGGAACTGGTGCTCAGTTCGGCACAGCCCGATACCCTGCGCCCCGAGCCTGCGCGCCCGCTCGGCGTCAAGGGCGGTGTCGGCATTGGCCCTTACGGCGAGCCGGCGCACCGCGTCCGCGTGGCCAAGCATCCTGTCCACCGCCTGCACCAGCTCAGCCCCGTCCTGGTCACCGCCCAGCTCGGCGATGGCCACGTCGAGGCCGTCCTCCAGGTAGCGCAGGACAGGCGACGGCCCGACCGGGACTGCACCCACGAAGACCTCGCCCGTCGAGCCATCCAGAGAGATGACGTCACCCTCGTGCACCTCGATGCCACCCGACCGGGCTACCCGGGCGACAGGGTCCACCTCGAGCCCTTCCGCTCCTGACACACACGGACGGCCCATGCCCCGGGCCACCACGGCGGCATGGGAGGTGCGGCCCCCACGGCTGGTGAGCACACCGGCGGCCGCCACCATCCCCTCCAGGTCGTCAGGGCTGGTCTCGCGGCGCACCAGGATGGCTCGCTCCCCGGCACCCGCCCACGCCACGGCGCTGGCGGGGTCGAACGCGGCTTTGCCGACCGCCGCCCCCGGGGAAGCAGGCGTGCCCGTAACCAGGAGGGTGCGACTGGCGCCGGGGTCGAACCGGGGGAACGTCAGCTGTGCCAGCTGCCACCCGGCGACGCGTTCCAGGGCTTCGTCGAGCGTGATGACGTGTTCATCGACGAGCTGAGTGGCGATCCGGAAGGCGGCCGCCGCAGTCCGTTTGCCCACACGGGTCTGGAGCAACCACAGCTTGCCCCGCTCGACCGTGAACTCGATGTCACAGAGGTCCCGGTAGTGGGTCTCGAGCCGGCGCATGGCGCGTCGTAAGTCGCCGTAGGAGCCCGGGTCGGCCTCGGAGAACTCTTCGAGGGTCAGCGGGTTGCGCACGCCGGCTACAACGTCTTCGCCTTGCGCATTAGGCAGGTAGTCGCCGTAGATGCCGGCGCGTCCACTGGCCGGGTCCCGGGTGAAGCAGACCCCCGTCCCTGAATTGTCTCCCAGGTTGCCAAAGACCATCGTGCATACGTTCACGGCGGTGCCAAGGTCGTCGGGGATGCGCTCACGCCTTCGGTACAGCCGGGCGCGGGCGCTGTTCCACGAGTCGAACACGGCCCGGGTGGCCATATCCAGCTGCTCGCGAGGGTCCTGGGGGAACTCCCGGCCGGAGTGGGCGGCAACCAGGGCCTTGTAGAGCTCGACCAGCTTCTGGAGGTCCTCGCTGTCGAGGTCAACGTCGCTGGCGACCCCCTTTTGAGCCTTTGCGTTGTCGAGGGCCTCGGCGAAGGCCGAAGCGTCCATCCCCAGCACAGTTTTGCCGAACATCTGGACCAACCGGCGGTAGGAGTCCCACGCGAACCGCTCGTCTCCCGAGGCGTCGGCCAGAGCGAGCACCGATAAGTCGTTCAGCCCGATATTGAGGACCGTGTCCATCATCCCCGGCATGGAGAACTTCGCCCCGGAGCGGACGCTGACCAGCAGGGGGTCGCTTACGTCACCCAGCCGGCGCCCGACTTCGTCCTCGAGCCGCCGCAGGGCCAAGGTCACTTCGAACCGCAGTGCCGGCGGCGCTTGTCCACTGGCCAGGTACTCCCGGCAGGCCTCGGTGGTGACGGTAAACCCTGGCGGCACCGGTAAGCCGAGACGTGTCATCTCGGCCAGGTTGGCGCCCTTTCCTCCTAACAGGTCGAGCTGTTCCATCCCACCCTGGGACAAATCGAACACGTATTTGCTGTTCAACTGAGCGCCTCGGACTCGGTCATGGCGCGACGGTAGCCGCTGTTCACGCGGCAGGCCCGACTTTTGTGTTGTTCTGCTCAGAGCGTATTAGCAGCGCACTTGGCCGGCCGGGGCCGTAGCCGAATTCTCCTCGCGCCCAGGAAAGAGGCCATTACAACGGCCCCGAAGAGGCCAGATTTGTGGCCATCACGTCGGTCCGGCCCGGGCTACGTGACAGGAGCCGCCCATGTGGCCGCCCAGGTTTCGGCCCGACCTCCCCGTTGACGGGAAGGGCCTTCTCGGCCTGGAAGCTCTTGCAGGCGCGGGCTGACGCCGGCCCATAAACGCCGTCGACAGCAATGCCCCACCCGCGCCCGGCCATCCTCTGCTGCCACTGTCTCACGTCATCGCCTGAGATGCCCGGACGGAGGACTCGTCCGGGGTAGGGCGGCGCACTGGTACCCGGCTGCCCTGGAGCCGGTGGCCGTGCCGGTGCCGGTGACGGTGACGGTGGGGATGAAGGGTTGGCGCCCCGCGCCATCTCGAGAACTCTGTCTATCGGGAAGCCGGGACCGCAGTCCCAGTGCCCGCCGCCGGCCGCACCAAGGTCATGGTGTTGGCAGACGCCCCGCCCACCGCCCTGGGCCTGTGCCGCGGTCAACTTGACGATGGGGATATTGAGCGCTTTCGCCTCTTCGGCCACCCAATCGGCCGCATTTTTTAGCATCACCGGGTGTTTTTCCCAATCCGAGGGCGCCCACTTCGCGAAAGCGCACAGTTCAGCGCTGACGCAGTACGGGTTGGCCTTGGCTTGAGTCCACGCCTTTTGCGACCTGGCCACGTACTCGCCGACTACTCCCGCGGTGTCGTCGATGCCGACGTGGGAACTTGCTTGTGTCGATGAGCGCCCAAAGAAGGCACCGAGATCCTGGTACGTGCGAGCACCCTCGGTAGTGTGCAGCACAATCAAACGGGCCCCTTGGCCGGCTCTGCTCGAGTAGTTTGGGGAGGGGATCGAAACTCGCTTTAGGGCCATTGTCAGCCCGCTTCCTGCGGCTCAGGGTGGCCCGTCGGCTCTTCCGCCGGTTCGGGTGTTTGCTTGGGTTCCACGGGGCCGGCGTCTTCGCCTTTTTCTTCTCCCGCTGTCTGGGTTCCCGACACTTGAGCGGTGCTCCTTCCGGTAAATGGTGCGTTGATGGTCCTTCGATGGCACCCGTCAGATGCCATTCCGATCGGAACAGCCCCGCCGTCACAAAGCTCTGGGCCACGTGAACGGCCGGCGCCGCCCGTTGGCGCCATAATCCTGGCCGCAGCGTATTTCTGTGTCAAGGGGCGACGGTGAAAGCGGTCGTCGTCTTCCTTGATGGGTTCTGGTAACTCCAAGTGGGGCTGTAAGCCCACTTTGGAGTTACCGGATAGCCGTCCCAGATATGGCGGCCTCTCCGGAGTTATGGGCCTCGAACGGCCGGAGTTTGCGCATCACGGGCCGTATGGGAGCTGGATCGTCCACACGGGCTGGCCGACGGCTTGGCCGAACGCCTTCACTATCCTGTCGACTGGAGGCCACGGTGTTGGAATGGCCACGATGTTGGAGATCCGTTTGCCCAGGCCGGGCACGGAGCCGTAGAACCTGGCGTCACCGAAGGCGAAAACGCCGCCGCCGGCGCCGACCACGTAGTACCGCTTGCCGCTAGCGGTCCCGGCAATCGCCCGGCCGGTCGAAGTGTTCGCATGCCCCAGCGACGGTGCCGTCCCCAGACCGAACACGCGGCCGTTGGTGGTAACCAGCCAGTACGCCGGGGGGCGGGCGCTGACGACCAGCCTGAAAGTGCCCGGCTCGTAGGACGCCAGGAACAGGCGGAAGCCGGAGTACTCCGTGTACAGGTCGTAGGTCCCGGCCGTCAGCCACGTGCTCGAGCAGGTGGCCATACCCGTGGCCGTGTTGACCGGGATGTTGATGCAGCCGGGGATGGCGCTCCCGTTGGCCCGAACCGTCACGGTGCCCCCATTGGGCACGGGGACCACTCTTGCTGTATAGGCGGCCGGCTGCCCCGCCACCGCCGGGCTAGGCGACGGAGAGGCGGACGTGGTCGTCTGCGTCGTCCCGGCCATCATCACCAGCTCCCGGTAGGCGTTGGGTGCGACGCCGTTGGAGGCGGTAATGGTGACCGTGTAGGCCCTGCCGGCCTCGTTGGCCGGGGGGTCCCCGAAGAACACCACGGCGCCCCAGTCGGTGACGCGTGCGTTAAGGAACGAAGGGGTACCCGACACCCTGAGTGCCGGGGTAGGAGAGCCCGAAGCGGTGACCGTAAACACGCTGTAGACCCCGGCCGAATATTGCCAGTTTGCGGGGTCGTGATCTTGGGGGCCGAGCCAGCAGGAGACGCCAGGTCCCCAGAGGCCCTCGACGTCGACTGGACGACCGCGGCCGAACCGGCCGAGGAGGCGAGAGTCGACACGCCGGCGAAGATGGCCGCCACCACTACAAAACGCCAGCTTCGTGATGGCGATTGGCTTCCTTTGCCGATCTCCCTTTTCACTTGGTCACCCCTCTGGATCGTTGCACCCAGGGTAGGTATTTGCTAGTCCGACCCCGGGCCAAGCGCCCCACTTCCAGAGCTAAGACGAGGGAGCACCGCCCGTCTGAGCAAAATGGAACTTCCCCCGCCCGTCGTAGGCCTTGTTGGGGCCTCTGGCCGAAAATGCGGCTCCCAGGAAGGCGTGCGACGAACCGTCGTTGACCACCAAGCCTGTCCCGCTGGCCCATTGCTGAAGGTGCACGTTCTCACCCGAAAAATGGACGTTCGGAGCGTCGATCTGCATTGCGCTGGCTAAGGAATTGGATACCCGGAGGTTGCTGGCGTGGACACGGGCATAACTGGCCGCTTTGTCGACCCACATGCCGGGATGTTGTTGTTTCGGCCCAGCACTGGGAGCCTGCATGGTCACGTTCGCCAACTGGACGAACGTGAGGTCACCTTCGACCCCGGGAGCGCTGATGTAAATCCCGGTGGTGGTGCTGTCAAAATCGGCGTTGACCAGGTGCACTTTGTGCGGGATCGGCTGTCCTGGATGCGGGTTTGCGCCAGGTGAAAGGCGGAGGCTGAGCCCCTGGTCATAGTTGGACACGAAAATGTTGCTCAGGTGCGGGTTGTCGCAACGATAAAGCTCGATAGCCCGGCCCTGTTGCTGCTGGAACTGGGCCTGTGGACCATCCAACCTCTGCCAGTAAGGCCAGAAATGGATGTTGTCGATATAGTTGGTGTCCAGCGAGCGGTCGATCACGATGCCGTGCTGCAGAGGCTGGCCGTAGAGACGCCTGATGGTGACCCGGCCGACCCCGTCTATATAAACGCCGACGTACGGGTTGGCCAGGAAAACATCTTCCACCAAAGCGTCGGAGCCCAGGACGTGGATGGCCGCGTTGAGGTCCGGGAAACTGTTGGGTTGAGCAGTGGGCGTGTGCTGGCCGTCTACGGCGAAAGCCAGGTTCCGCACGCCCCCGCCATCCCTCACCACGATGGGACTGAACCGGGCGTTGACCTGTGCAATAACCCAGGTGCCCCGGAGCCGGGGCAGGGGCTGGACCGCGCCCGGCCAGCTCCAGCCGGCGCCCAGCAGCGTCACCCCGGGCGGTATGTCCAGGCTGTCGCTAACCAGGTATGTCCCCGCCGGAAGGAACACCACGCCATTTGCGTGTTGTAGGAACCCATTGATGACCTTTGAGTCGTCATCATGGCCATTGCCGTGTGTGCCAGTGACGATTTGAAACGAAGGATCCATAATTTCCCTCCCTTGCCCAAAGAACCGTGCCCGCTGGACCGACGCCGGTAGTTTAGGGGCTCAGGCGGCGGAGCGGCTTCTGTTTGGGTGACGATGGCGGTCACGGGCTCCGCGGCAGGCGCGATATCGCTTACAAGGTCGACGCCCTCGCCCACGAATGGCGGCGGCTAGAAGGGGTGTAGCCGGGCGATCAGGAGCACTCCACCCCAATGCCGGCGGAGGCGACCGTCGGGCCGTAGCGCCAGCCGACGGCGGAATCTCACCGTACAACCGGTCTCGTTGCCAGTTTTTCATTGCAATATGGCCCGAGAATGTATTGAGCAATTCGATGTACCCCTCGGCGTCGTAAATGGTCTCCCAGTCGTACTGCCGGGCCTCGATCACATCGAACAGGCCACTGGCTTCGACGTCGCCGCGATCGTCATCGAGCTCCCCGGGGCGAGGCAGCGGCGTTCCCCGCGGTACGCCCTCGTCAATTTCGTCATATACCTCCTGGAGCTCCTCGAAGAAAGGGTCGCCATCGTAAGGGATCACGTGGCCCGCCGACCACAACGAGAGGTACCCGTGCGGCTGCAAGACCCCGGCCGCCTTTTGGTAGCGGACATCAGGGTCGAGCCAGTGCCACGCCGTGGCCGCGTACACCATTGCGAACTTTCCGGCGGGTGGCTGCCAGTCCTCGAAGCGGGATTCAACAATGTCTACGTCGAACCCGCCGAGGACTTCACGGGCGCGGGCAGCCAGAGAGGGCCCGGGCTCCAGGCAGGTGATGCTGAAGCCGAGCTGGGCCAATGGGAGTGTCGCCTTTCCCGTGGCACAGCCCACTTCCAGGAGGCGGGCAGGTGGATGTAGCCCGGTGACATCCAGGAGCCGTCCGTACAGTTCGGGCGGGTACTCGGGGCGGGCGCGTTGATAGAGCGAGGCGGCCTGGTCGAACGTCGCCGCCAATCGCTCCCGCTGTTCATCGTTGCCCACGGGGCAGAATTCTGGCAGAGCTCTTCTCGGCCGGCATCATTTGGCCAACGCGCTGCACGGGGGGATCTACGCTGTCCGGGGTTTCCTTCGGACCGGCCGGCCGCACCTGGAGCGCTGGCGCAGTGATCTGCTACTATTGGTTGCAGTTCCGGGTGGAGTGACAACGGGGGCAAGGAGGGGATCCGCCACTAATGGCAGAGCTGGTGATTGAGCGGGAAGTTCTGATCGAGGCGCCGGTAGAGGTGGTGTGGCGAACCATCACGGAGCCCGATCAGATAACCCGGTGGTTTGCCGACCGGGTGGAACTCGTCCTGGAACCGGGCGGGCGCGGCTATATGGGGTTCGGGGACCAGGGCGGCCCGGTCGTCGTGGAGACGGTTGACCCGCCGACCCGCTTCTCGTTCCGCTGGAACCATCCCAAAGGGGAGGAACCGGTAGCCGCCAACTCCGTGCTCGTTGAGTTCACCCTCACCCCCGACGGCGCCGAGCGGACCCGTCTTCGGGTGTGCGAAAGCGGCCACGAACTGGTGGCCTGGCCGGACGCGGAGAAGGAACGTTACGCCGACGAGCACCGGGGAGGTTGGGCGCAATACCTGGACCGCCTGGCCGGTGTGCTCGCTCAGCGCCAGTCCGGATGAGGGCGCAGGCCGATGACGAGCTGTGGTCGGCCATCGCCGACCCATCGCGTCTGCGGGTCCTGGACCTCCTCGTGGACCACGGCGATGCCAGCGCCAGCTCCCTGGCTGGCCAGGTCCCGTTTTCTCGCCAGGCGGTCTCCAAACATCTGGTCGTGCTCCAACAGGCCGGGTTGGTCAGCCGGCGCCGGCAGGGTCGGGAGGTTCTCTACCAGGTTGAGGCCGACCGTCTCGACCAGGCCGCTCGGGCCATGGCCGAGCTCGCTGCGCACTGGGACCGGCGCCTCTACGCCATCAAACGCCTCGCCGAGGCCTCGCATGCGGCCGCCAAAGCCAAACAAGGGCTTTAGCCAAACGAGAGTTTTAACAGGGTAGCCGCGAGCCGGATCCCGGCTCGTGCTGCGCACGCCGGGCGATGGTGGCCGCCTCTCTTACGACAAAGACGCCCCAACCCATACAGCGGCGGAGATTTGTCAGGTAGGACCGACGCCACTCTCGCGTCGTCCGGGCCACCTCAGAGGCTTCGGGCTGGTCGGGGTTAGCGGCCACCCAGTCGGAGGCGGCTAGCCACTGGCTGGCCTGGTAGTGGTCCCACTCGTCGGCATTGGCAATGACGAGCTCCACTAATTCCAGCCCGGCCACCTCGAAGCGATGCAGGGTCCCGGCCAGATTGCTGAAAGTCTGGGTCGATTCTTGAGCCTGGCGGATTGCCGGGGCAGGCTCTTCGGCCCAGAACACCTCTCCCACCAGAAGCCACGCGCCGGGCCGGGCCTGCGCTCGCATGATCTCGAGGGTGCCGGGCAAACCCCCTCCTATCCAGGTGGCACCGATGCAGCTGACGACGTCGAAGCCGGTGCCGCCGGCGCCAGGGTCCTTGGCGTCACCCTCGATGAACGTGACAGACCCCCTTACCCCGAACTCGTCCGCCCGGGCTCTGGCAGCGGCCAGGAACGGCGGGTAGATGTCGATACCTACTCCCGTCGTCCCGTGGTCGCGAGCGTAACGGCAAAGCATTTCGCCTTTGCCGCAGGCCAGGTCGAGATGTCGTTGGCCCGGCCCGAGGCGGCACGTTCGGCCGAGCCAGTCGAGTTTGGCCTCAGAGAGCGGATTGAGGATGCGGTGATTGGCCTCGGAGATCTCCGAGTACCGGAAGATGTTCATGACGTCCCTTCGGGTGGACGGCCCACGCCCAGGGGCCACTTCGCGGTTGCGCCTTGCGGCGAGAGCGTGCTGTTCAGGTCATCGGGGAGTCCGCGAACCCTTGCGGGAACCAAATCCCGCGCCAGATCGGCGGCTCCATATGCGGTAACACGTGCCCCTCGTCCAGCGTCGAGATGTCTATGCCCTCAACAACCTTCTTGACCCGGGGCATTGGCGTCCGACCGAAAATCTTCGCTCTGACAATGTTGAGGCACTCGTCCACGTCGGACGCAGTTACACCGACGCCGTTCCTGACGACCGGGGCCCACCCGGGCATGCCATCGTCGCCCGCGGCGGGAGGATCCGGGTCAGACCGAGCGGAGGTGATGTCAAACTCCAACCAGAAGCGCTTCAAGCCAGGTTCCACAACCCGGCAGACTAGGCCGATCAGGCGGACGGGTCGCAGATAATTGACCCTATGGACGAACGTACCGTCGCCATTTATGAGCAAGTAGCGGTTCAGTGGAAACAATCGCGTGGAGAAGCCAATGACGACCTCGGCCGGCTCTTTCGCCAGCGGGCCGGCGATGGCCTGGTGATCGACCTTGGCTGCGGCCCGGGCAGGTACTTTCCACAGCTCGCCGCCCCGGTTATCGGGCTTGATGTAAGCGCATCGATGCTGGCGCTGGCCAAGGTGCAGGGCCACCCGGTGGTCCAGGCCGACCTGGAATCGCTCCCGTTTGCCGATAACGCGTTCGCCGGGGCCTTCGCCCGCCACTCTTACCTGCATGTTCCAAAAGCGCGGGCCGAGGCCGCCCTGGCCGAGCTGCGACGGGTTTTGCGACCGGGCGGCTCCCTCGCGTTGAGCCTTATCGAGGGCACTTACGAAGGTCACGACCTCGCCGGCGACGACTTCCCCGGGCGCTACTACGCGTTCTGGACACCAGACGGATTGAGCACGGCGCTGAGATCGGCCGGGTTCGCCGAGGTCGCCGTCGCTCGCGTCAAGCGACGGCGGGGCGGGGCGGACCTTTTGGCGACAGCCAGGCGCTAGAGCCGGCCGGCTCAGGACGTGTTCGTTTCTATCAGTGCCTCCTGAGCGGTCGTCGTCCCCTCGACGCCCACGGCGTAGCAGGCGCGGGGGCCGAGCGAAGTGCACGAGTAACCGTAGAGCTCATTTAGGGGCGACGCAGTGTCGGGACTGGGGGTAACGCTCCATGTGCTCCCGCGGAGGGTCTCGATCAGGGTGCGAGCCTGGGTGCCCTGTGAGTTCATGGCATAGCCGGTCGCCCCGCACGACGTTCGGGACCTGCACCAGGCATAAAAGAGCTCGTTCAGCGCTAGAGGCGTATTTGGGCTCGGGGTCAGCCGCCAGGTGGCCCCGGACAGCGTCTCCACCAGGGTCTTTTGAGCGGCGATGGTACCGTCATCGCCGACCGCGACGCAGGCACCGGAAGAAGTGCAGTGGACGCCGTACAGCTCGTTTATAGGCGACGACGTGTTCGGGCTCGGTGTTATTCTCCAGGAACCCCCGCTAAGGGTCTCGATCAGCGTGCGCGAAGCCATGCCGGTCGGGTCGGCGGCGAAGCCGGCCGCCACGCAGCGGGTAGGGGAAATGCACGAGACGGCATTCAGGAAGTTGACGACGTATGGCGGGGCCGCGACCGGGCTCGGCGTAACCCGCCACGTACCTCTGATAAGAGATTCGACCAGGGTCTGCTGAAAGCTCGGAGTACCGTCATAGCCCACCGCCACGCACGATGCCCGGGAAGCACATGAGATACTCGCCAAGCTATTTAGTGCCGCCTTTGTATTTGGGCTCGGGCTGAGCCGCCAGGTGCCTTTTGTAAGCCTCAGGACCAGCGTGCGTTGCCTTGTGCCCGTTACATCTGTGGCCGTGCCCACGGCTGCACAAGAGGTCCCGGAGGAGCACGACACCGCATTGAGGGAGTCATCAATAAACGGTGAGGCGGTAATCGGGCTCGGCGTGACCGTCCACCTGCTTTTGTCCAAGGTCTCGACCAATGTGCCCTGGAAGTTGCCGTGGCCGTTGTAGCCGACGGCCACACAAATCTTCGAGGCGCACGAGTCGCCGAGGAGCAGGTTGTCCGGCGGGGGGTCTTCGATGGCCCGGCCCTGTTCGATATGCCATGTAGCCGCCGAAGCGCCGGCAGGAACGGATAATGCGAAAAGCAGGGCAGAGGCGATGGCGGTGATCACGCCGGTAAACTTGAACGAAAGGCGCCTTCTGGGGCCAAGGCGGGTCGCCTTCGGGCCCCGTAGGTGCTGGATTTGCCGGCCCCGCCGGTGAGCAGGAAAGCGACCACAACGACGAGAGTCGTCATTCCCGTCGCGGCGAAGTTGTTGGTCTCGCATCGTTGGCTCTTCTCCCGATGACAGGCCATGGGCCGTTGCTGTCATAGTGAGTGAGCGGTTTCCCCAAAGTTTCCCCGCCGTCGCGTAGTACTCGCCGGGGACCGCCCGCGAGCCCACCCAGGCGGGCCGGCTCTTCAGGCCCGGTAACAATCCCAGCACAAGCTCCGTTCCTCGTCAGCTACCTTTCGGCCCGGGCGGAGCGGTCTTTCTCGTAGGCTTTGTGCGTGGAGGACTCGGTGGTGGAGACGGAACTAACCGGCGGCAACGTGGGCGTCGTGGTCCGAGTCGGCGACACGGTACGCCGTCCTGCGGGCCCGTGGTCGTCCGCCGTGGACGCTGTTCTCCTTCACCTCGAAAAGACGGGCTTCGACGGAGCGCCTCGCGCTCTCGGCTACGACGCCCAGGGCCGACAGGTGCTGTCCTTTATCGACGGTCGTGTGGATAGTGACCCGGCCGACCTCGACCTTGGGTCACTGCGCCGGGCCGGGCGTCTTGTGCGCGATTTCCATGACGCTATGGAGGTTTTCGTACCGCCGCGCCGTGCCGTGTGGCAGGTGGCGGTCGTCCCCGACCGTGAGGAGCTGATCTGCCATAACGACATTGCGCCGTGGAACCTGGTCCGCCATGACGGCCATTTTGTGCTCATCGACTGGGACGGCTCAGGACCGGGCTCCAGGCTGTGGGACCTGGCCTACGCCAGCCACAGTTTTGTGCCGCTGGCCGCCGGTTCACCGGCGGATGACGCCGAGCAATGCTCGCGCCTGGCGGCCCTCGTCAATGGCTACGGGTTACAAGCCGAATTGCGCCCGGCCCTGGTGGATCTGATCAGCCCACGCGTCTTTTCCATGTACGACCTGCTTCGTCGCGGTTACGCCACGGGTAAACAGCCTTGGTCGAAACTGTGGTCAGAAGGGCACGGAGATTATTGGCGGGCCAACGCCGAATATGTTAATGAAAAAAGGGCCACGCTGCTCGATGCGCTTATGGCATGACCCGCTCCTTGCGTTCCCCCATCGTAGGCGCCAGCTAACTCCGACATGCATGTTGGTTACCGTTCGGCGCCAGCCCTGTAGAGGTCGCGGAAGAGCGCGACCTCTGCGCCGTGGTGGATCACTTCGTCAAGGACGTGCAGTACCCACGCAACCCGGGTGCTATCCGAGTACGGCCCGCCGACCGGGCCGACTTGTTCCCACAGATCAGTGTCGGTGACCTCCATCAGATCCTGGTGGCGCTCGGCCTTCACAACGGCCACGGATGCCAGGGCGGCCTCAGCGATCGGCGGTACCGTTGGGTGCGGACGGCCGGGAGCGGGTGCGAGACCGAGCCAGGGGCGGAACCGGTCGTCGTTGACGGCTATGTGGGCCAGCCGCCAGGCAATGGTCGTGACCGGCGGGGGATCGGGCGGCGGCCAACTGAAGTCCCACGTCCAGGCGCCGTCGGGGCCCGGGTGGACGGTCCAGGCCCCCGTGACGGGTTCCCACAGGTATTCCTCGTCGGTCAGCCCGACCAGACGATCCGCCATCCGTTGCCAGGCGTAGTCGGACAAGGCGACCAGTTCGTCTCTCAGCGGTTGAGCGTTCGGCACAGTCGCCGCTTCCGTGCGCGCCGGGGGCCAAGGCACGATTGGCTTGGCGATTTCCCAGCGATGACCGTAGGGGTCGTCGATCCTTCCCAACAGCCAGCCATGTTCCTCCGCCACCGGGCTCACCAGCGTCGCCCCAGCCCTGACGGCTTGTTGCACAACGACGCCGGGTTGTTCGACGATCAGCAGTAACCGGGTGGTCGCCCCGCCCACGGTTTCGGGGCTGAAATTGCCGTCCGGCGGCGACTCGTCTTCGACCCAAAATACTGAATGCCCGACGGCCAATTGGGCTACCACCTCGGAGTGCTCATCAGTCCCACCGTGACGGAACAACTCCACGGCGCCAAGCGCCGTCTTGTAGAAGTCGACCGCCGCCCGCCCGTGGCGGACAGCGAGCTGGGGCTGGATATTTGGTTGCGAAAAGTCGTCTTCGGTGGCCATAAGCGCAGATTGTGGCACCAACTTGGCCACGCCGACGAACGGTCCGGTGACGCACCGCCCCGCGCCGCGATCAGACCAGGTCGTGGTCCTGGGCGTAGCGCACCGCCGCGGCGCGGTCGGTTGAACCCGTCTTGGCGAAGATCCGGTTGATGTGGCTCTTGACGGTGTGTGAGCTCAGGTAAAGCTCGGCCGCGATGTCAGGGTTGCTCATGCCCCGCGCCATCATGGCCAGGATCTCGGCTTCTCGCCTGGTCAGGCCGTCCGGAAGATCCTCTGGTAGTTCCCGGAGCGAGCCAGGTGCGCCGGCCCCTCGAGCGGCGGCCGCTACGAGGTTTGCCTGTATGATCGGGTCGAGAACGGCGAGCCCGCCCACCGCGCCGCGCAGGGCGTGGGCGATATCGGCCCGGTCGGCATCTTTAGTGAGGTAGCCGCGTGCACCGGCGCCGAGTGCGGCAAGGACGGAGGCATCGTCGGCGAACGTCGTCAGTACGACAATGGCCACCGCGGGGTAGTGCTCGGTCAGCACGCGGGTGGCCTCGATGCCATCGAGCACGGGCATGTGCAGGTCGAGCAGGATCGCGTCGGGCGTGTGCTGATCGACGAGTTCGATGGCTTCCTGGCCGTTGGCGGCCGAAGCCACCACCTGGATATCGGGCAGGAGCCCCAGAAGCAACACGAAGCCTTCGCGGACGCTGGCCTGGTCGTCGGCGACGATGATCCGCAGTGGGGCCGGCTGGTCGGTCATTGCGGGACCTGCGCCGTCACCACCCACTTGCCGTCATCAGGGCCGGCGTTGAGCGATCCCCCAATAAGCAGCAGCCGTTCGCGCATCCCGGCCAGCCCATAGCCGCCGTTCACGGTTTCGAAGGCCGGGCGCTGCCCATTGCCACCCGGCTGGCCATTGCCACCCGGCTGGGTGGACAAGGTGTTGGCCACGGTCAGCGCGGTGTGCTCTTCTCCAAAGTCCAGCCATACCTCGACTGGCTGGTGCGGGGCGTATTTCGCCGTGTTCACCAGAGCCTCTTGTGCCGTGCGGGTCAGGGCCAAGCCCGCGTCCGGCGAGAGGGCCCTCGGAGCGCCATTGACGTGAAAGTGCACGGTTGCACCGTGCCGGCGCTGGTGCGCCACCCCGAGGTCGTTCAGTCCTTCTGGCAGCGGCGGCGTGTCAGAACGCAGGGCCTGCAGGGCCCGTCGGGTCTCGTTGAGCCCGTCGGTGGCCATACGCCGGGCCTGGCCGAGGAGCTCGACCGCCTTGTCGACGTCGCGCTGGTCGGTGAGTACTGCCTGGGCCGCCTGGATCTGAACCCCGAGAGCCCCGAGGGAGTGGGCGAGGACGTCGTGGATTTCACGGGCGATGCGGTTGCGCTCGTCCAGAGTGGCAGCGCGGGCCTGTTCCTGGCGGAGCCGATCGGCATTGACCAGCAGGGCTGCGTTTTGCTCGGCCTGTTCTCGATAACTGCGCAGCAGCCGCCCGAAGAGGAGGCTCAGGACGAGGACGATCGGAAGGCCGAGCCAGTCCCAGGTGCTGACGCCGTATATGAGCCCGGCCAACCCGATGCCGAACACACCCGCAGCTGTCATGGCCCCGGCGGAGGTCAGGCTCAGGGTGTTTCCCGCCCAGACCAGCGCCATGGAGCTCAGGAGAATGAAGCGGCCCACCCCGAGTGGTGAGCGCGGCCCAGCCACACCAGATGACCGTGACAGTCACGACCCATGGCAGGACACCGGCGAACCGGGCCCTGACAACATGAGACTTGTCGGAAGCCGTCCAGAGGCCCACTGTCAGCCATGCCAGGACGAACGCAGTAATTTCGGCGGCCAGGTTGCGGCTATTACCGGGCGGTAGGGTCAAGGTCGAGACCCCCACCACCACAAGCACCGCGACACGGATGACAGCGGTTGTCGACCACGGCGCCACCCCATCGCCCCCCTGGGCAAAAATCCGGGCGATCGGCTTGATGGCTACGGCTGTCCGCTTGTCTTCCTTGTCCATAGGGGCACTATTCAGGATAGGAAATAGTGAGGGTTGGCGCATCAACCCGGCGGGTTGATCGCCGGTATGGGTTTCCTCCGCTGGCCATACCGAGCTCTCATACCGACGGCGCCCCGAAACCCAACCGGCGGGCTGATGATCACGCGCCCGTGCTGACGGACACTTTTCTCGTGGCACTTAGGAGAAATATCCGTCCGGCTCGCAGTGGCCCTGCTGGCCACCTTCCCGGCGACGAGATTGCGTCGGGGCTGAGCAGCGAGCGGCATTCAGGAACGCGAGGGAACATGTTGCTCACAGTTGCTAAATCGACGAAGGGACAGGCGGCTGACGGGCCGACGGCACCGGCGGCCCAGTCCATCGACCTGCACAAGATCTATAGGAACGGCGCGGCGGCCGTGCGCGCTCTCGACGGCATAAGCGTGACGTTCGAACGGGGGCGCTTCACGGCTGTCATGGGCCCGTCGGGCTCAGGCAAGTCCACGCTGATGCACTGCCTGGCCGGCCTCGACCGGCCAACTTCGGGGCGGTCGCTCATAGGCGGACGAGACATCGGGGCCCTCGATGACGCCGCCCTGACCAAGCTGCGCCGTGACCGGGTCGGTTTCGTCTTCCAATCGTTCAACCTCGTCCCTGTGTTGACCGCCGCCGAGAACATTGCGCTGCCCGCCGACCTGGCCGGGACCAGGGTCGACCCCGGCTGGTTCGACTACCTGGTGGGCGAGCTCGGCATCGCCAGCCGTCTTTCCCATCGCCCCAACGAACTGTCGGGTGGGCAGCAACAGCGAGTGGCGTGCGCACGAGCGTTGATCAACAAGCCCGACCTGATCTTCGCCGACGAGCCCACGGGCAACCTGGACTCGAATTCTTCGGCCGAGGTGCTCAGCTTCCTGCGTCGCTCGGTGTCGGAAATGGGCCAATCGATCGTTATGGTCACCCACGACCCTCACGGGGCGTCCTATGCAGACCGCGTCCTGTTCCTTGCTGATGGGAAGTTGGTCGACGAGATTCTCGACCCAACGCCGGTGTCGGTACTCGAGCGTGTACGAGGACTGGGGGCCTGACATGCGTAACGTGACTATAAAGGGCCTTCTTGCCCACAAGCTCCGCTTGGCGCTCACCTCCCTGGCCATTGTGCTCGGGGTGACGTTTATTGCCGGGACTTTCGTCCTGACCGACACGCTGCACCAAGTTTTTTATTCGTTGGTCGGCAACGTTTACCAGAAGATCGACTTCGAAGTCCGGGGCCAGGCGCAGTTCCCGGGGAACAGCGCCCAAGCCGTACGCAACCCGGTCCCCGAGTCGTTGCTCGCCACCGTGCGACATGTCCCAGGCGTCGAGGCGGCCTACGGGGAAGTGGAGGGCTACGCCCAGTTCGTTTCCCACGACGGCAAGGCCATCTCTACGGGCGGGGCCGCCACCCTGGCTATCGACTTCGACCCGGACCCTCAAATCTCCGAACTTCGCCTCGTGAAAGGAAAGCCTCCGGCGACCGCACAGGACGTCGTCATGGACGCCGGCACAGCTCAGAAGTACGCGCTTCAAAGTCGGCCAGAGCGTTCGCATCCTGTCCGACCAGCCGCCTCAGAGCTTCATCATTACGGGCGTCGCCAAATTCGGAAGTGCCCCCAACCTGGCCGGTGCCACCCTCGCTGCGTTCACGCTCCCAACGGTGCAGAGGATCGTCGGTGAAGTGGGCCAGCTCGACGACATCAACGTCGTGGCCAAACCGGGCGCTGACAAAGCCGTCGTCCAGCGCGACATTGCCCGGGCCCTTCCCGCGGGTGTTGAAGTAGTTACCGGTCAGACGGTGGTGTCGGAGGAGACGAGCGCCATAGACCAGGCACTTTCGTTCTTCTCGACGGCACTTCTGGTCTTTGCTTTCATCTCGCTGTTCGTCGGGGCGTTCACCATCTTCAATACGTTCTCCATCATCGTCGGGCAACGGACACGAGAGCTGGCCCTGCTACGCGTCGTGGGCGCCAGCCGCCGCCAGGTGTTCCGCTCTGTGCTAACCGAGGCGGCTATCGTGGGCGCCCTCTCTTCCGCTGTCGGGATAGGGCTCGGGGTGCTGGCCGCCGTTGGGCTCGAGGCGTTACTGAGCGGGTTCGGCGTAACGCTGCCCAAAGGGCCACTCGTCTTCGAAGCGCGTACGGTCATTGTTTCGCTTGCTGTAGGCATTGGGGTGACCGTATTTTCCGCCATCGGGCCGGCGCGCCGAGCCGTCCGTATCCCTCCTGTGGCGGCACTGAGCGACCGTCAGGGCCAAAGCGATGTCGCCCCTCGGCGCCGGTTCGCGTGGGGCGGTGCGGTCGCCGGCCTCGGCCTGGTCGCCCTGGCCGCAGGGTTGAGCGTTCCCGCCATCGCTCTCGTCGGCGTCGGCGCGTTGTGCATATTTGTCGGAGCAGCCATGTTGGCCCCGGCCGTAGCTCGTCCTATTTCGGGGGCAATTGGGCGCCCATTGGAGCGAGTGTTCGGGGAGGCGGGCAAGCTCGGGCGACAGAATTCCATGCGCAGCCCGCGCCGCACCGCCCAGACGGCCTCCGCCCTCATGGTTGGCCTCGCCCTCGTGTCGGCCATCGCCGTGTTCGGGGCGTCGGCATCGAAGTCGGCTACGGCCAGCGTCGATCAAGCCATCAGCGCGGACCTGCTTGTCACCGCCACTTCGGGGGGTTTGGCCGATTCGGTGCCCGCCCTGGCCGCAGCCGTACCGGGCGTAACAATGGAAACCACGGTCTACCGGGACCAGTTCGAGTTCGAAGACTCCGTCGCCACCCTCACCTCGGCCCCACCCCTTCACCTGGGTGACACCGTTACCCTGCGGATGAAGGCGGGCAGCACGAGCGCCCTGGTCAGGGGCGAGCTGCTCATCGACTCGACCACGGCCAAGTCGGACCACTTGAGCGTGGGTGACGTGGTCCCGGTGAAGTTCGCCGCCACTGGCCCCACCCACCTGCGGATCGGGGGCATTTTCGAAGCCAATGCGCTGATCGGGAGCTACCTGGTTAGTAACGCTTACTTCCTGTCGCATTTCACAGACGAGCACCCCGGCGGCGTGCTGTTGCGCACCGATGGCCGCAGCAATGTTGACACCGCCGTCGAGAACGCCCTGGCCGCCTACCCGAACGTGCAAGTCCAGACCCGGGCGCAATTCGAGCAGTCGCAGATCGCCGCCGTCAACCGGTTGCTCGGGGTGATCTACGCCCTCCTCGCCCTGGCCGTGTTCATCGCCCTCATTGGGATCGTCAACACGCTGATGTTGTCAGTGTTCGAGCGCACCCGGGAGATCGGCCTCCTGCGGGCGGTCGGCATGAAGCGCGGCCAGGTCCGCACCATGGTCCGGTCCGAAGCTGTCGTGCTGTCGATCTTCGGGGCCATCCTTGGCATAATTATCGGCACCGGGATGGGCGTCGCCCTTGTCACTTCTCTCCGCCAGCAAGGCATTACCGACACGGTGGTACCGGTGACCAGCCTGGTCGTCTTCCTGTTCCTCTCGGCCGTGCTCGGCCTGGTGGCAGCCACCTGGCCGGCCCGACGGGCAGCCAAGCTGGACGTGCTGGCCGCCATTGCGGCGGAGTAGCAAGCGACCGGTAGACGGGACAAAGGCCCGACAAAGAGAGGCCCCCATCGAGGCGAGCTGCCGGGCAGCTTTGCCTCGGTGGGGGCCACACTGCTTTTGGTGGGACTGCTGCTCGTCCGGCTGCGGCGCCAACGTTGGCTCTCGTGCCCGAAGCGGGCGCCTGCAGCGGTCCTGTGCGATTACTTATCGGGCCCGCGTACGTCGTATTCAAGGGGCCGGGCGGCGCACGAGGTGCGCCCGACCCGGCCAACCCGAAGGGAGGATGAGATGTTCCCACTTCATCACACAACGATCATGGCTATGAGTCGAGAGCGCGAACTCGAGTTGGAACGCCTCGGTCTTCGCAGACGACAAGGAGCTATCCGTGGCCCGGCGTCTCTAGGGCGAGCACGGCTGCTTTCGGCCCTGGCTGCATCATCGGCCATAGCGGGTTTCTTCAGCCGGCTCCACCGCGCCCGATTAGTGGAACAGCAACTGCCCTCAGGTATTTAGTGTTTTGAGGGGTGCTTGGCGGCCCCGCAAAGAAAGCGTGGGCCAGAAACGCGTGGTGGCCAAAAACCGGTGCCACCGGGCGCCATTTCCTGGCCTGGATTTAGACCGGCGGCGCAGGGTCGTACTGGATGCCCCGGCGGACCTGGCGAGCGCGGTCGGTCCCTGCCAATCGTTCGACGATGTGCAGCGCCATGTCGATACCGGCCGATACGCCGGCGGACGTCACAATGTCTCCATCGTCGACAAAACGGTCCGCTTTTCGGACTTCGATCGTCGGGTCGAGCTCCGCCAGGAGGCTCAGCGACCCCCAGTGGGTAGTCGCGGGACGGTGTGCGAGCAGGCCGGCGGCGGCGTAGACGAGCGAGCCGGTACACACGCTCGTCATCAACGCCACTTCGCCGTGCTGGCGGCGCACCCAGTCGAGCTGGTCGTCGTCGGTCAGCTGGGCGCGTGTACCCTGGCCGCCCGGGTAGACGAGCACATCCAGGGGTGGCCCGTCGGCGTAGGAGTGGTCGGCCTGGATCGTCAGCCCTTTGGCGCAGCGCACGAGACCTCCCGCGCGGGAAATGGACGTGACCGCGTAACCATCGTCCGGGAAACTGCGTGCCCAGAAGGAAAACACCTCCCATGGGCCAACGACATCCAGTTCCTCGGCATCGGTGAACAACAGGACCCCGATCTGTTTGGGCTCGCTGTCAGGCATCGGCCCAGTCAACAAGACAAGGCGGCCGATGGCAAACCGGTTACGGCTGCCTCAGCGGTCCCGGCGTTCCGAGCGATTGTCGGTCGGGAAGTCGACCGAGACCCGTCAAGGCAGCACTTGTCGTTTTGGCCCTGCCGTCGTTGTTATTGGCGCCCGTGGCTGTAAAAGGGCCCATTGTGAACCGCGGTCCCTACAGGTACCGCATGCGCCAGTGGCGAGGCACACGCGACGGGATCCGCGTTTTAGCGAGCCGGGCCATGGTAAGTGCCTGGCGCCGACGACGTTGGTTGCGCGCACGAGCCTCCATGTCGGCTCTGTGGTGTTTGACGATGCGCGCGGCAAGGGAGGGGTTGACTAACATCGCTGTCTCCATCGCGGCAACCGCGCGAAAGCGCAGTTGGGACTGGGGCTGAGGGCGGACCGGCGGTCGCCGGTAGTTGACTACTAGTGGGCCGGACGGAAAGCGGCGCCGACTCGACCAGGAATGAGAAGAGCGAGTTCGTTGGTCATGTGCACGCCTACCTCCTCATGTCTATAAATGGTCACAACTATTAGAGCCTGTGATGCGAAGACTTCGCCACCGAATTTATGCGCTGTATGCGACCTGGCGTTTTGCCCGGGGAGGGCAAGTTCGGGCGCAATAACGGGCTTGCCTGCTGCTGGTCCGAGGTGAAGTAGTGACTGGCCGCAAGTGAGGTTGTAGCCGCAGAGGAACTTGTTAGTGGATGGTCACCGGAGCGTGACCGGTTTGGCCTTGCGCTCCATGAGGTAGCGTCAGGCGATGTTCAGCCTGCCGCAAGACGGCCATGTCCATAGCGAATGGTCGTGGGATGCCCCTGGCGGTGACATGGAGCGCACGTGCGCACGGGCCGTAGAACTGGGCCTCACGTCGTTGGCGTTTACCGAACACGCGGACCGGGCGCTCTGGGTAGCGCATGGGGATGCTGTTCCCCCGGGCACCCGGGCGCGCGTCTACAACGGTGTAGTCGTTGCCGCGCCGCTGGATGTCGACGGCTACCTGGAGTGCATCGACCGGTGCCGTGGCCTCTTTCCCGAGTTGCGGATCCTTTCGGGGGTCGAGCTCGGGGAACCTCACCTGTACCCACGGCAAACCAGAGAGGTGTTATCCCGGGCCGCGTTCGATCGCGTGCTTGGTTCGGTCCATTCGCTGGATGACCTCGATCCCTTCGACGGTGGCGACCTGGGCGGCCTGGCGCGGGCCCGGGTGGACGTTCGCTACGCATACGAGCAAAGGGGAGCACTTGACGTCGTGCGCAGTTATCTGAGCGAAGTGGTGAGCATGGCTGAGAGCGACCAGCCCTTTTCGGTCCTGGCGCATATCGATTACCCCCTGCGGCACTGGCCGTTGACCGCGTGCCCGTTCGTCCCCGAGCAGGTCGAGGAGCAATACCGAAGTGCTCTGGAGGTACTGGCCGCCTCTGGTCGGTCGCTCGAGGTGAACACCCGTCTTCGCCTGGCTCACCAGGTGGTCGACTGGTGGCATGATGCCGGAGGGACGACGGTCACTTTTGGCAGCGACGCTCACGAACCGGACCGTCTGGCGTGGGAGTTCTCGGGTACCGCCGAGATGGTCGCCGCCCACGGGTTTCGGCCCGGGCCTAACCCGTACGACCCGTGGGGACGGGCGTGACCTTGCGGCCGGGTGCCTGTTCACCACCTGGCTTTTCCTGGTTTGCTCTATCTGGTTTGCTCTATCTGGTTTGCTCTATCTGGTTTGCCTTATCTGGTTTGCCTTATCTGGCGGTGAATTGTTGCTCTCGGCCCGTCCACAGGCGGCCGGCCAGAGGACCGGCGCCGGGCCCACTCCATGCGCGTAACCGCACTTTGAGGTAGCCCTGGCTGTCGGCCGGTTAGTCAACTCGACCGTCCGGGGCGGAACTTCCACAGCCAGCGACCGAGGACAACTAGAGCGGCAAGGAGCAGCAGGGCGAAAAACAGCGGCCCTGCTACCCGCACCACTCCCTCGAAGCCGGCCACGAAACCGGAGACGGCGGCGTTCCAGGCCTTCAGCAGCCCTGGCTCCGGCCTGGGCGGAGGCGGGACGACGACCTTCTGCGTCAGGGTGACCGTCAGGGTGGCGTAGGTCGTCTCATTGTTGAGCACTTGTTGCTGGCCTTGTAGCTGCTCGAGCTGGCTCTGGAGGTTGTCGAGCTGCGACTCGACGGCCAGGATGCCCCCGATGGTCGTCGCCTTGGTCATGATGGTCAGATATTGTTGCCGGCTGTCTTCGAGAGCGTTGATGCGCGCCTGAAGGTCGACATATTGGCCCGTGACGTCGGTTGCGCTGGTGGTGAGCATCGCCACCTTGCCAAAGCCCTTGACTTGAGAAAGGACGGTACCGAAGCTCGCCTCCGGGACGTCGAGAGTCACGGTCCCTTGAGCCGGCGTTCCGGGCAGGGCGGACTGGGTATTGGTCCCGGAAACAAAGCCGCCATTGCTTACGGCGATCGTCATCACCCGGGAAAGATCTGGCTGGATTTGCTTACCCGCCACTACCAGGGTGATCGACCCGTTCTCTTCGATTTTCGCTGATTGGCCGGTCAAACCGCCGGGAAGTGCCGGCCCGCTGGCTCCCGATTCGGCCTTGTTGGCCGCCACCTGGGGCGCAGCAGCAGCGCCAAAGGTGGTCGCCGCTCGGATATCTGCTGCCCCCGAGGGTGCGGGGACCGACAGTCGCTCCAGTCCGTGACTGGCGCCAGTTGCCGCGCGGGAGCGGCCGGGGAGGGCGCCGGCGAGCCCGGCGGTCCCGATCAGGACGAGGAACAGGACGAGGACGAGGCGGGCCCGCCCCGGCCGGCTGCCCGGGACCGGGACAACTGCGTGAGTACCGGTAGGCAGGGGAGAGGTGGTCAGCTTCATGAGCCTTTAGTGGCAGGAAGATAGCCCTATCAATCGCTCGTTCGATGCACAAGCCCGGCGCCGCTCATGGCCTTGGTGTACGTCACCGGCTGCAGCGGCCCTTGTGGGACCTTCCTATGGCCTCTCTGCTGACTCGACGAGCGCGGGGGTCACATCGGCTACTGAGGAGACATGAACGTGGGCCAGGGCCAGGGCGTCGGCGCTCGGCGGGTAGTGAGGGTTGGGCACGGCGACCACGGTCATGCCGGCAGCGGCCGCAGAACGGAGGCCGTTGCTCGAGTCTTCGATGGCGATGCAGCCAGCGGGACCGGTGTTGAGGAGTCGGGCGGCTTCGAGATAAACATCGGGCGCAGGTTTTCCGTGCTCGACTTCCTCCGAGGAAACGGTTGCGGTGAAGGCGTCCGTCAGCCCCGCCTGCCGCAACACCAGGTCGACTATCTCGCGATTGGAAGAAGAGGCGAGGCCGAGCGGCCAGTGACCCTGTAGCGCCCGCACCGCGCCGACCGCTCCCGGCAGCAGGGGAAGGTGGGCACGGTAAAACTCTTCCATTTTCCTGACTACTTTGTCATTGATGTCCCGAACATCCAGGTCGACACCCAGATGACCCCGCATATAGCTCGACCATTCAGGTGAGCTCATCCCGATCATCGCTGCTGGCGCGTCTTCGCGCCACTTACCTCCGGCCTCCAGTACGAGCTCTTTCTTGGCCTGGTTCCAGAGTGGTTCCGAGTCGATCAGCACGCCGTCGAGGTCGAAGATGACAGCTTGGGCCACGATGCTGGACGAGGACTATGTATGCGACGGCGCCGGCGGGGCATCGTTGAGCTCGAACAGCAGCTGATCGGCGTAACACCACCACCAGTCTTCGCCGGGCTCGAACGACCTGACGACGGGGTGGGCCCGATGCGAGTTCCAGTGGGCCGTGGCGTGCCGGTTGGGAGAGCTGTCGCAGCAGCCGACGTGGCCACAGTGCATGCACAGGCGCAGGTGCAGCCAACGACCACCGGAGCGCAAGCAGTCCTCGCACCCGTTGCTTGATGGCACGACGTCTTCGACGGTGTTGAGGTGTGTGCAGGTCTCAGCCATTTTTTTGTTCTCTTTCGGAGTCATTGGTCCCGAAGTGGGCCCGGCCGCGGGAGGACGCCCCCACCGGCATCGGTTGGCGCAGGGGCCGGCCCTATCTACCGGACCCGGTTTCGAGGGCCGCCCTGTCCCAGCGAGCCAGCTCAGCCGCCGCCTCATAGGTGGTCTGCAAGAACTCGAGCAATGTGGCATCAGGTCGAGAGGCCGTCCTCACGGCCGCGTAGGGCAAGATGAACTCTCCAAGGCTCTTGTCGTAAAAGGCGCCGTCCGGGCCGACGGGCCACTCCTCGAACCCCTCCGGTTGGGGGTAGGCGTAAGAATAAAAGGACCCCTCGGCGCTCCCACCCGGCCAGAAGCCGCAACTGCTGACCTCGTGGCTATAAGCCATTTCCATGACCCAGTCGGGACAGTTCGGGATCCCCTCCGGCGTGCTTGGGGGCACGACGCCCAGAGAAACGAGTGACGGCCAGGTCGCCGGCGCCCCAAAAGAAGTGCACAGGACTGGCTTTGCCAATAAATCTGGCCCGGAAGACGGACATAACGCGATGCGCCTGCAGGAGTGCCAGCCAAAAGCGGTGCACGGCGGCTGCGTCGTAGGAGCGGTGCTGGTCGTCCTCTTCGAACGGGATGGCAACCGGGAGTTCTACCGGCCGGGCGAGGATCCGTACCTGTACGCTTAACTGGCTCAGGGCGGTCATGACGGCATGATAGAAACTGGCTACGGTGCGGGGCTCGAGGGCGACATGGCGACGATCGCCGCGGGAGGTACGTAGCTCCAGGACGTGGTCAACAAAGTCGAACTCCACCTCGAGCCCGTCCCCAGGGGTGTGCATGAGGGAGGTGGTCAGCCCGCGCGCGAGAGACGTAAAGGGGCACTTGCCACCAGTGGTTTAGCATGGGTTCCAGGGCGAGACGGACCTTGCCGATGACCTGCGTCCACAGCTGGAGAGTGTCGCGGGTGTCCTCCCACTCTGACACCGTGAGCGCCGGCCAGCGGGGTTCAGGGACGGTAGCAGGTGCCTGGTTGACGCTCACCGTGGTCGCCTCTCGTACCTGGGTTTACCCGGTCTACCCATAGGTTGCTGATTGTACCGAGATGGGGAGTGTAGCTCCGTTGGGCTATAACCCCTCAGGCCGCCCATGGCTCCGCCCACTTGCTTTGCGGGCCTGGTGAGCCGTAGACGACATAAGCCGTGCCCGAGTGGGGCGGCCGGCGCCTGCTGATCGGGGACATCGGCCTGGTGCAGCCCGAATTGGTATTAACCCGTCAAAATCACCCGAATCGGGTGTTGCGCGACATTTGGTGGGCGAATTGTCCGTTTCGTCTCCGGGGTCGCCACCTGTTTGTCCAATGAATGCACGGGAAGGAGCGATCCCGATCGGTGCGCCTCCCAAAATTAGGAAAAGGGCTGTTGAGCGGCTTCGCTGTCGACACGGCTCCCGGGTAACGCCCGGATATATGCCCGGTATCTTTCTAGAAGTCCGGCCGAAAAAAGCTTAGAACAACTAAGTTTTTGTGCATATCTCCGGCGGTAGGAATACATATCCATATCTACCCCCTTCGGGGCTAGATTCCTCTGAGAGACGTTGATAGTCTCCATCTCGGCTACTAGCCCATCTCGGCATCTGCCTCGTCGGGGGCTACTGCCTAAAAGGGGCGACAGGCTCATCGCGCCACTGGTAACCGGGCTAATGGCCTAACAGGGCTAATGGCCTAACGGCGCGACTGGCCCATATTGCAATGTCGGGTTTGCAACTGCTTTGAGGGGTGAGAGTGGCAAGAAACGCGGTCCCACGGAACGGCTGGAAGCGCAAGGCGTGCGCGATGGTGGCGGTGGCGGGAATTGCAGGAGTCTTCGTTGGCGACAACGGCCCGCTGGAAGCTACTGGAGCTACCGTCCCGCCGGGAAAGTACGCGAGAGCACCGCTGCCTGCGACTTCGACCCTTGGCTCTGGCTACTGGTTGGTTTCGGCCGAGGGCCAGGTCTACGCGTTTGGGGCCGCTGTCAATTATGGCGGCATGGCGGGCCATCACCTGAAAGCGCCGATCATCGGCATCGTAGCTACAAATGACGGCCGTGGCTATTGGCTCATCGGTAAGGACGGTGGAGTCTTCTCGTTCGGTGACGCTCGCTTCTACGGAAGTAGGGGCGACGGTCCCATCCCTTCGCCGATCGTCGGACTAGCGGGCCAATCGGCTCGACTCCCGGGCCCACCTGGTCATGCCGGGCCGACCGGCCCGGCAGGTGCTACCGGCCCCGCCGGCCCCACCGGTAACGAGGGGTTGGGTGGCGCGGCTGGCGCCGCCGGCCAAGTAGGTGCAACGGGGCCGGCCGGACCGTCGGGGACCGCCGGCGCAACAGGCTCGCCTGGCCCGACCGGCGCGGCTGGTACGAATGGCGCGACGGGCCCGGCTGGTGCCGCTGGCCCGGCCGGGGCGGCGGGTGCCATTGGCGTAACAGGCCCGACAGGAGCGGTTGGTACAACTGGTGCAACTGGCTCGGCGGGCCCCGCTGGCGCCACTGGCCCAGCGGGTGCAGTTGGCGCCGCCGGTGCTGTTGGAGCGACAGGGGCGGCCGGTGTCACGGGCTCGGCCGGCGCTACGGGTGCGACCGGCGCGGCCGGGGCCAATGGTGCCGCGGGTGCAACGGGAGCAGTAGGTGCGACCGGCGCCGCCGGTGCCAACGGCGCCACGGGTGCAACGGGAGCACTAGGTGCAACAGGCGCCGCCGGGGTGAATGGCGCCACGGGTGCAACGGGAGCACTAGGTGCAACAGGCGCAGCGGGAACCACCGGGGCAACGGGCGCGGCGGGCGCAGCGGGAGCCACAGGCGCGACTGGAGCGCCCGGGACGAATGGTGCGACGGGCGCTGTCGGCCCGACCGGTGCGACTGGTTCGGCCGGCGCTACGGGTGCGACCGGGGCCACCGGCGCTGCCGGCACCAATGGCGCTACGGGTGCGACCGGCGCCGCCGGGACCAATGGGGCCAATGGCGCTACGGGCGCCACGGGCGCGGTTGGCCCGACGGCCCTGGGGGCGCTACTGGCCCGGCGGGTAGCGCGGGCGTTACAGGCCCAGCCGGCGTGGCAGGCGCCACCGGTGGGACGGGCGCCACTGGTGCGACCGGTGACATTGGTCCCACGGGTCCGGCGGGTGCCACCGGGGCAACCGGTGCCGCAGGCACCAACGGGACCACAGGCGCAACTGGCCCGGCCGGCGCAACTGGCGCATCCGGGACAAATGGTGCGACGGGAGCGACCGGTTCCGTAGGTGCAACTGGCCCCACCGGCGCAACCGGCCCGGTTGGTAGCACTGGCGCAACGGGTTCCGCGGGCTTGCCAGGCGCAACCGGCGCCACTGGTGCGACCGGTGATCTTGGTCCCACGGGTCCGGAGGGTGCCACCGGGTCAACCGGTGCCGCAGGGACAAACGGGGCGACAGGCGCAACGGGTGCAACAGGTCCAACGGGTTCCGTTGGCGCGACAGGTTCTACAGGCGCAACTGGCATGGCCGGCCCAAGTGGCCCCGCGGGCGCCACGGGTGCAACCGGGGCCTCGGGCCGACAGGAGCGGTCGGGGGTACGGGCGCAACTGGCCCTACGGGTGCGACCGGTGCCGTGGGTGGCACGGGAACAGCTGGCGCCACAGGCGCTGTCGGTCCGACCGGCGCCACCGGCTCAACCGGAGCTGCAGGCACTAATGGTGCAACCGGCGCCACCGGCTCAACCGGAGCTGCGGGCACAAATGGTGCAACCGGCGCCACCGGCTCAACCGGAGCTGCAGGCACTAATGGTGCAACCGGCGCCACGGGCCCACAGGCTCAACAGGTGCCACGGGCTTGGCTGGTCCGACAGGCGCGAGTGGCGTAGCTGGAGCGACTGGTCAAGCCGGAGCGACTGGTCAAGCAGGCGCGACAGGAGCAACAGGCCCCACTGGGCCTAACGGAACAGCTGGCGCCACCGGCGCAACCGGTCCGACAGGGGGGATTGGCGCCACGGGTGGGACCGGTGGGACGGGCGCAACAGGCCCTGCAGGAGTCACCGGCTCGACCGGTGCCACGGGTTCAACTGGTGCCGCCGGTACCAATGGTGTGACGGGCGCCGCCGGGGCAACTGGTGCCGCAGGTACCAACGGTGTGACAGGCGCCACCGGCGGAACTGGCTCGACTGGACCTGCAGGTGCGACCGGCGGCAACGGCGCCACGGGCCCAATAGGCCCAACGGGAGCCGTCGGCAGCACCGGCGCTACAGGCCCCACTGGCGCTGCGGGTACGGTGGGCGCAACTGGCCCCACTGGTCCGACCGGCGCGACGGGGACCGCAGGTACTAACGGGGCGACAGGCCCCAGTGGTGCGACTGGCCCGGCGGGCTCGCTCGGGCCCACGGGAGCAACAGGGCCCACCGGCTCGACTGGCCCCGCTGGCGCCACCGGGCCAACGGGTACCACTGGTCTGGCCGGCCCGACCGGCGCCACCGGCCCCGCTGGGCCATCGGGTGCAGTCGGGATCACGGGACCCACCGGTGGTACGGCGCCGACCGGATCGGCCGGCCCGGCAGGTGCAACGGGCCACCGGCACTACCGGCCTCGCTGGCCCCACCGGCGCCACGGGCGCAACAGGCCCAACCGGGGATGCCGGCGCAACAGGTGCTACGGGCGCATCAGGCGCCGCCGGCACCGCCGGCCCGGCCGGTGCAACAGGGCCCACCGGCACTACCGGCCTCGCTGGCCCCGCCGGCGCCACGGGCGCAACAGGCCCAACCGGGGCTGCCGGGGCGACAGGTGGAGCTGGCGCAACAGGCGCAACAGGCGCTACCGGCACTACCGGCGCAACAGGCGCCGCCGGCACCGCCGGCCCGGCAGGTGCAACAGGCCCACCGGCACGACTGGTCTGGCCGGCCCGACCGGTGCCACAGGGCCAACCGGCCCAACCGGCGCAGTCGGCGCCACCGGCTCGGTTGGCCCTACCGGAGCTACCGGTACGAATGGCGCCACAGGCCCCACGGGCTCGACAGGGGCGACCGGAGCCACGGGCGTGGGTGCTACGGGCGCGACAGGCGCCACGGGCGCAGCCGGCTCGACGGGTGCCGCAGGGGTCACAGGAGTAGCTGGTGCCACCGGCCCGGCCGGCGCGACCGGCGGCACAGGCCCGGCCGGCGCGACGGGGACGGCCGGTTCAAACGGTGCGACAGGCGCCACCGGTCCAACCGGGTCAGGGGCCACCGGCGCCACCGGTGCCAACGGCGCAACGGGCCCAACAGGTGCGACCGGGCCAACGGGCGCAGGCGCCACCGGTGCCAACGGCGCAACGGGCCCAACCGGTGCGACCGGGCCAACAGGCGCAGGCGCCACCGGGGCGACTGGTGTCACTGGCCCCACTGGGACCGCAGGTGCCACCGGCGCTACTGGTGCGACCGGAGCCACGGGCTCTGGTGCGACAGGCGCCACCGGGTCTTCGGGACCGGCCGGTGCGACCGGGCCAACGGGCGCAGGCGCCACGGGGGCGACGGGTGTCGCCGGCCCCACTGGGACCGTGGGTGCTACCGGGGCCACTGGTGCGACCGGGGGTACCGGGGCAACCGGTCCGTCGTTTGCGACCTACGGTGGCACCGTCTCCATAACCGACCACACGTCCGGTGGTGCTACCTGTACCATCTCCAGCCAGTTCCCAACTGGGGGCCTTACCATAGCCGCCAGCGGCGCCAATGGTTGCACGCTGTCAGGGTCGGGCCTCACTAGTGGGTTCGTGGTCGTGGCTACCGGGACCTCAGGCACGCTGATCCCCTATATCTCCGCATCGGCTACCGGCTCGTTCACAATTACCGTTCAAGGCCTGGGGAATAACGTCAGCACGATCTTCAACTACATGGTCGTCATCTAGGTAGAAATGCTGGTCCGGGTGCAGCAGAGGCTCTTATCAGGAGGGCCGATCGAGTAAGGACGTTCTCCGTCCGTGGGGGACACGCCAAACGGACAGCGCCGGCCAAGCCCAGGGTTGCGAGACAATGGTCTGCTATGTCCGGGGTCTGCCAACTCTGCGAGAAGCCGGCGCGCTCCGGTTTGCGCACACGTAGGGGCCGGCCAAGCGTGAGCGTTTGATGAGTACGCAGCGCGGTTCGTCACCGCTCGGGCCACCCTCCCGGCGACCGACCGTCGGGGCGGGAGAACTGGTCTACAAGTCGGCTCGCGGCCGCTGGGTGGTAGCGGCCACCGTACTTGGCTCCGGGATGGCGGCCATCGATGCCACCGTTGTCGGGATCGCCCTGCCGACGATCGGCCGCGACTTCAAGGCGAGCGTCGTCCAGCTGCAGTGGGTGAGCAACGCATATACGTTGACCCTGGCCGGGTTGCTGTTGCTTGGTGGTGCTCTCGGAGACCGTTACGGCCGCAAGATCGTTTTCCAGATCGGTACAGCCTGGTTTGCCCTGGCTTCGCTTCTTTGTGGTGCCGCCCCGGACACCCTGGCGTTGATCGGAGCGCGGGCCTTGCAGGGGGTCGGTGCCGCCCTCCTGACGCCCGGAAGTCTGGCCATCCTCCAGGCGTCCTTTACCCGTGACGACCGTTCGAAGGCGATCGGCGCTTGGTCCGGTCTTGGCGGCGTGGCCACGGCCATCGGGCCTTTCCTTGGGGGATGGCTCATCAGTGCCGTTTCCTGGAGGCTCATCTTCCTCATAAACCTCCCCCTGGCCGTAGTCGTCCTGGTCGTAACAAGGCGCCACGTACCCGAGTCGAAGAACGAAACCGAGTCCGGGCGGCTCGACTTCGCCGGGGCAGCCCTATTTTGCGTCGGCTTGGCGGGGGTCGTCTATGGCCTCACGGAAGGCCCCGTTAACGGGTGGACGTCGCCGGCCACGCTCCTTGCTCTTTTGGCCGGCGCAGGGTTTTTGTGTGCGTTCTGCATCGTCGAGCTTATTTCCCGGGCACCATTGCTACCGCCCCAAATCTTCCGCTCAATGCAGTTCACGGGGGCCAATGTGGTCACCTTCGTGGTTTACGGCGCCCTTGGCGGAGCGCTTTTTCTCCTTCCCATTCAGTTGCAAACGGTCCTGCGCTTCAGCCCGCTCGCATCGGGCGTGGCCCTGCTTCCGGTCACGGTCATAATGCTCGCCCTCTCGGCTCGTTCAGGGGCCCTGGCGGCACGGGTCGGGCCCCGCCTGCAGATGTCGGTCGGGCCGTTGATTGTGGGGGCCGGCCTGGCCTTGATGGCCCGGATCGGCATGGGCGGGAATTATGTCTCTGAGGTCCTGCCTGCCGTCATCGTCCTGGGCTTCGGGCTTTGTGTGACCGTGGCGCCGCTAACGGCCGCCGTCCTGGCCGCCGCTCCAAGCGAGAACTCCGGTATTGCTTCGGCCGTCAATAACGACGTTGCCCGGGCGGCGGCCCTGATCGCAGTGGCCGTTCTCCCCAGCCTCTCAGGCATAACGGGCGACAGCTATAGCCATCCAGTCGAGTTCGCGTCGGGTTTTCAGACTGCCGTCCTTATTTCAGCCGCTGCCTGTCTGGTGGCTTCGTTCATCGGCCTGATCACGATCCGCAACGGGCCCCGCCAGCCAAGAAGCCAATTACGGGCTCCCGAGTACCATTGCGCTCTCGACGCCCCGGCCCTTGTCCCCGCTCTCGCGGGCCCAAAGGGGGGCGACGACGTGCCGCCGCCTCAAAAAGGCGCCTAGCCCTGGTCCGTAACAACGGCTCCGTCGGTCGTAGGCAGTAAGTCGAGGAGGACAAGTTCGTCCGGTTTTTCGAGTGCGGCCCGAAGCTTTCCGGGGTCTTCGGGGCCGACGAAGGTGACCGTCCCGCCGTGCCCGCCGGCGCCGTTCACCTTCCAGCCGATCGCCCCATTTTCACGGGCCAGCTCGATCAGCTCCCTGGCGGGCGGGCTGATAAGCCCCGGGTGGAGGGCGCTTTGGCCTTCGGTGTTAGCGATCATGGCCTCGCCGTACTCTCCCAGGTCGCCGGCCACCAGTGCCGTTGCCGCCCTTTCCGCCGCCACGCGCAGTGGCTGCATTAGCTTCTGGGTCCCTTCGTTCTCGCCGTCCAGCCGCTCGATTACCGTGCTGTGGATGGCACTCGAGTCATGGCGACCGCCGAGGTAAACGGTCATCACCCGGGTGCTCAGGTCAGCCCAGGTTTGGGGAAGGATCTCCAGCGACCGCACCGCGAAGTCGGGATAAGGGGCGATGTTGACGAAGTTGGCCCCGCCGAAAGCGGCGGCGACCTGGTCCTGTACGCCGCTCTGGCGACCGAGGTCGACCGTCTCCACCTGGTGCGCGGACCGCGCCAGCTGACTGGCGTCGGGTGAACCGCCGCCAACGGCTTGCAGTGCCGCTATCAATGCCACGACGACGGAGGCAGACGTGCCGAGGCTTGAACCCGGTGGGACCGGCGAGGACAGGGTGACGTCCAGTAAGCACCCGGTCGGCGCCCAACGGCGCAGAGCGGCTTCGAGCATCGGGTGGTGCCCTGGCGGCTCGTCGAGGGGGAACGAGTAGTCGGTCGCGAAAGCGGGCAGGTGAAGTTGCACGACACCGGCGCCCTCCTGTTCCCGACATCGCTGTATGAACACTTCGGCCCCCGGTTGGACGGCCAGATGACAGACCATGCCGTGCCCTGAGAACCACGTATCGGTCCATCCGCCGGCGTCGAGCACGCGGACGGGAGCTTGCACCTTCACCCAAGAACGCACGGTCCTCAGTATGTCAGCGCGGCGGCAGCCAGAGCGCTTCTCCATGACCCGGCCCGCCGGCCGGGCCTGAATGCCGCTACTCGTGCCCTAATGCCCCGTCCGGGCTACGACGAGCCCGACGCCCAGCAGGCAGGTAGACCACGACAGTGCGAGAAGGCTACGTTCCAGCGGTCGCAACAGGGACGCACGGGAAATGGGCAAGTGAGAGCCATCGGCGTAGGCTCGTTCGCCCTCGACGGCAACGACTCGCCGGCGGATATCGCGTGCCTCGGAGCTAAGTGCCCGTTGCGCTCGCGAAAGCCCGTACGCAAACGCAGCACCGAGCAAAGCGGCCGGACGGAGCGTCGAAACCTGCGCGTAATAGGCGGTCAAGAGGGGAAAAGAACCCCAGGCGAGGGCAAAAACAGCGTCGTTGTGGAAGCGCCCGTGCCAGAGCTCCAGGTTGTAGGCGACGACCATGAAAACACCGACGGCGATGAAAACGGCCAGCCCCCACCCAACTTGCTCGATGCCCAGGGCCCCGATGACAACAGCCCCGCAAATCGCTGCCACCGAGACGCTGCCCAGTACAAGGGACGAGATCGACGTATTGAGCGGGCGACCCCGGAGCTCGTCCAGGCCATGTGCGCCGATCCCCACGGCCAGGCCGAACGCGATCAGAGTGGCCCCGCAGCGCTCGAGGTGGAACTGGGCTGCCATGGCCGCCCCGATAAGCACGTAGCTCAGGTGCCACGCCGTATAGGGGGGGTGCAGGATGGTAAGCCAGTCGCGCCACTTCCCCGGGCCAGCTGCGTACCAGGCCGGCCTGGAGAACGCCGAAGCGGACGCCGGTCCGTCACTTTCCGGGCCCCGGGACCTCAGGCACCGTCGCCTGTTCCCGGTCGCCTCGAGGCGCTGCCCGCCGGCGTGACGGCGGCGGACGGCGGGCCCGGGGAGGCACGCTTGCGGCCCCACATCACCAGGCCACCCCCGACGCTCATCAGACGGACGCGGATGTCCTCTATGCCGGCGCCCTCCCAGGCGCCCACCTGCCAGGGCAGAGGGTAGCGGCGGTAATGCGCAGATATTGACGGCCCCAGGAACTTCCCGACGTCAAACCACTCACGCCCACCCAGGAGGTAGCCCATGGCGGGCAGGCCCAGCCTGGTGTACAGGAGCCAGAGCGGGTACCAGGGGACACCCTGAGGCACGTGGAACTCGAGGTTGGCTATTACCCCGCCGGGCCGCACGACCCGGGCCAGCTCCTGGAGGGTCGCCGCCGGGCTGGTGACGTAGCGGAGCAGGTACGTGAAGGTGAGGGCGTCGAAACTGGCGTCGGGGAAAGGTAGCTGCTCGGCCCGGGCCAGGAGGAGCTGCACCCGTCCGGCCTCGGCGCTGCGGCCGACGTTTGCTACTCCGGCGAGCAGCATCTCTCGCGTGAGGTCGACCCCGGTGATGCGGGCGTCCGTGCGGCGGGCGAGTTCCAGGGCCACCGCGGCGGGGCCGGTGGCCACGTCCAGGACCGAGGCAGGGCGGGACGGGACGACGGCGTCTACCATCGCCTTTCGCCACAGACGGTTCTGGCCGAACGAGAGCACCTCGGCCAGACGGTTGTACCGGTCGGGCAGGCCGTCGAACAGTTCCTGGGCGAAACGACCGCGCCGGCCGTCCAATGCATCCCCGGGCTCCACCGCTTTCATTTGGCCTTACTTAGCCTCTCCCGGCCGACAAAGCCAACCCCGGACGGGCCGGCACCGGACGGCCCAACTCAAAACGGGGCCACGCAGCACTGGCCACCGAGGTGAGGACGGGGCACAAGTCGGTACACTGCGGGCCGATGGAGGTGGAAGGATGGGTTGCCGCACTGGGCAGTGACGGGCGGCTCATGGCCCGGGCGGCCGAGTCCGCCGGCCTTGACGCTCCCGTCCCGAGCTGTCCTGCCTGGACAGTGCGCGACCTGCTCGCTCACACGGGGTACGTCCATCGCTGGGCCACGGGGTACGTGGCCAGTGCCCTGACGGAGATGGTCGAGGCGCGGAGCGAACAAGGAGTCCTCGACGGCGCGCCTTCTGATCCGGAGCTTGCGGCATGGTTTTCGGCCGGCCACGCTGGCCTCGCCGAGGCTCTGAGCTCGGCGCCGTCGAGCCTCGAGTGCTGGACGTTCCTGCCGGCCCCCTCGCCCCGTGCGTTCTGGGCGCGGCGCCAGGCCCACGAGACGGCCGTTCACCGCGTCGACGCCGAGCTGGCGGCCGGGCTGGAGCCGAGCGGACTGGACGCACGGTTTGCCGTCGACGGGGTGGACGAGCTGCTGTTCGGGTTCTTCGCTCGAGCGCGCTCCAGGCGCCTTCCCCCTCTCGAGCCGGGCGTCATCGGGCTGGAAGCGACCGAGCCCGGGACTTCATGGACCGTCCGGGTGTCACCCGGCCGTATCGAAACGACCAGGGGCCGCGATGAATGCGACGTCGTCGTGCGGGCGCCAGCGCCCGATCTCTACCTGTTGCTGTGGAACCGGCGCTCACCCGAGGGCCTGGACGTGAGCGGCCGCCTGGACGTGCTCGATAAGTGGCGCCAGCAATGTCACGTCGTGTGGTGATGGCGCCGGCCGGCTCAAAAAGGGGTTGAGCGCTCGGGGGCTTCCCCGAGAGCCGGTGCTGCCTCTCAGGGGATGGTCGGGGTAGTCCCCAATTCCGTGGCCGCCGGCCCGGTGTGACTATCGAAACATGAATACTTTCCCGCCCGGCTCTATAACCGCGGACGCCGCCGCACAGGACCTGCTTGCGTACCCGCCCCAGGTGGTCGTCGCGCACAAGCTAAGCAAGCGTTACGGCTCTGGTGAAGCGGCCGTCACCGCCCTGGACTCGGTAGACATCGGGTTTGGGACCGGGAGGTTCGCGGCTGTCATGGGAGCGTCCGGCTCGGGCAAGTCCACGCTCTTGCACTTGCTGGCGGGCCTCGACCGGCCGACCTCGGGGGCGGTGGTGCTCGACGGGTCCGACCTTTCCAGGCTTGACGACCGTCGCCTGACCAGGCTCCGGCGGGACAAGATCGGCTTCGTGTTCCAGTCCTTCAACCTTCTTCCTGTTCTCGATGCCGAAGAGAACATACTGCTGCCGCTCTCGCTCGCCCACCAGAGGGTGGACAGGGACTGGTTCGACCAACTGGTGGCGACAATGGGTATCGGCGACCGCCTCCGCCACCGCCCGGCCCAGCTGTCGGGCGGCCAACAGCAGCGCGTGGCGGTAGCGCGAGCGCTTATCGGGAGGCCGGCGGTCATTTTTGCGGACGAACCGACGGGCAACCTTGATTCCAAAGCCTCCGAGGAGGTGCTGGTGCTGCTGCGCCGGGCGGTGGACGAACTGGGGCAGACCGTCGTGATGGTCACCCACGACGCTCATGCCGCTTCCTACGCCCACGACCTCGTCGTGCTGGCGGACGGCCGGGTAGCGCGCAAGGGCAGGGTGGGTTCGCAAGAGGCAGTGTTCAAATTGTTGGACGGGGGTAAATGATGTTACGGGCCTCATTACGAGGTTTGTCCTCGCACAAACTTCGTGTCCTCCTCACCTGTTTCGCCGTCACCCTCGGCGTCGCCCTCATGGCCGGGACGTATATCCTGACCGATACCGTTAATGCTTCGTACACGAAACTCGTTGGGGCCGCCTACGCAGGGGAATCCGTCGTAATTTCCCCGACGACGCCCCTCGGTGATAAAAATGCCGCGCAGATATCAACCCTGTCGACGGACACGCTGGCTCGAGTAAAGCAGGTACCGGGCGTGGCTGTGGCGAGCGGCGAAGTTATAACAAATGCGACGCTCCTCGACGCGAAAGGCAAGGCATTGGGGACGGCCGGCTTTTCCTACGTGGCCGGAAGCGAGCCGCCGCCGTTCCAGAGCCTCGTAGCCCAAAAAGGCCACCTGCCGACCGGGCCGACCAGGCCGCAGTGGACGAGCAGACCGCCACCAGCCATGACCTGCGCCTGGGGGACACGATCGAAGTTGCCGGCGCCGGCCCGGTCCGCCACTATCGGCTGGTCGGGATGGTGCGCTTTGCGGGCAGCAGTTCCTTCGCCGGGGCCAGCGTGGCCGTCGTCACCCTCTCCCAGGCGCAAGCGGTGGCCGGAGAGCCGGGGCGGTACGGGCAGATCGATGTCGCCGCCACCGCTGGAGTGAGCCCGGGCCAGTTGCGCGCCCGTCTGGCCGCCGCGCTACCCCACAACGTCGTCGTACGGACCGGTTCGCAACAGGTGGCCAAAAGCGCTAGCGACCTGGCCAGCGGGCTGAGCTTTATCCGCACGTTCCTGCTCGTGTTCGCTTATGTGGCGTTGTTCGTCGGCGGTTTCATTATCCTCAATACTTTCTCCGTAACTGTGGCGCAGCGCACACGCGAGATAGGCCTTGTACGGGCTATGGGGGCTTCCCGCCGGCAGGTGCTGTGGTCCGTCGTGGGCGAAAGCGCTCTGATCGGCGTGGTCGGAGCCGTTGCCGGAGTCGCTCTGGGGATCGGTCTGGCCCCCGGTCTCGACGCCGTTTTCAGGGCGTTCGGGGCCAATTTGGCCGACAACGGCACCGTCCTGGAGCCGCGCACGATTATCGTTTCGTTGCTCGTCGGCCTCGGCGTATCGGTCCTGGCCGGTCTGGCCCCCGCTCTACGGGCCACACGGGTGCCCCCGCTGGCGGCACTGCGCGAAGGAGCGGGCGCAGAGCCCGGCCGCCTGGCCCGCTATTCGCTTGTCATCAGCCTGGCCGTGTTCCTGCTGGGGGCGGCCATGGTGGCGTACGGTACCGCCGGTAACGGCGGCGGCGCCATAGCCGGGATCGGGGCGCTCGTCGTTTTTGTCGGGATCGCTCTGTTCAGCCCGAGGCTCATCCCGGGCCTGGCCCGGGCGGTGGGCACCGTGGTGGCATGGCGCGGCGTGACCGGTGAAATTGCCCGCGAAAACGCCCGGCGCCAACCGGGGCGGACGGCCGTTACGTCTGCTGCGCTCATGGTGGGGCTCGCCCTGGTCACCTTCGTATCGGTGTTGGCGGCCGGGACGAAGGCCACCATCGATAACGCCGTGCATACGTCGTTCGCCGGGAACTTGATCGTCGAGGCCAGCGCCAATAACAACCAGGGGATCCCGGCGTCGTTATCCGCCGCATTGGCATCTGTCAACGGTGTTGCCGTCGTCTCACCGGTCAGTTTTTCCGAAGCCGACATCAACGGGATATCAGGCGTGCAAACGGTGACCGGCGTAGAGCCGAAGGCCCTGTCCGACCTGTACCGGGTCAAATGGGAAAAGGGGAGCGTGGCGCAGTTCGAGCGCCTCGCCAATGACCAGACCGTCCTGACACAGTCTTTTGCTGACGCCCACCACTTCCACTTAGGCAACGACCTTTCGGTGCTCACCGCATCGGGCCGGCACCTCCACCTGGTGGTCACCGGCATCGTGGCCGACCACGCCAACTTGCTCGGCGGGCTCACCGTAAACCGCTCGCTGCTCCAGCAGGCGTTCGGCCAAAGCAACGACGCCGTGGACTTCGTCGGGTACGCGAGAGGGTTCGCGATAGCAGCGTGCAACCCGCCGTCAACAACCTGCTGGCCCGCGATTTCCCTCAGGCGCAATCCCGGACCGCCGCCCAGTTCGAAGCAGACCAGGCCAACCAGGTCGATGCCCTCCTGGGTCTCGTTTACGTGCTGCTGGCCCTGGCCGTCATCGTCTCGCTATTCGGGTTGGTCAATACGCTCGCCCTCGCCGTCCACGAGCGGCGGCGGGAGCTAGGCCTCCTGCGAGCGGTTGGCGCCAGCCGGCGCCAGGTCCGTCAGATGGTGCGCTACGAGTCGGTGATCACCTCACTGATCGGGGCGGTCCTCGGGCTGGCGGTCGGTGTCGTCTTCGCCGTCACACTGGCTGCCTCGATCGGTGGGCCCGGGTTCGTCCTCGCCTTCCCCATAAGCACCCTCGCCCTGCTGCTCGTACTGGCGGCAGGGGCGGGAGTGGCGGCCGCCGCGCTGCCCGCTCGTCGTGCGGCCAAGCTCGATGTGCTGAGCGCTATTGCTCTTGACTAGAGGCACAACGGGCCGCGTTCCCCGTACCTTTGCTTGAAATTGTCGCCCGAGCACCAGGTCTTTTTGCTGGTTGCTCGGGCACGGGCGAGGGCCACGGGGAACAGGCACGGCCGCCGGTATCTCGGCCCCGTGACCGGTTGGCGCGGCTACGCTGCGTGGGGCCATGACAAGAACGGTCGGCAAGAGCCTGGTCGACAAGAGCCTGGTCGCCAAGAGGTCCGTGTCCATGCCCGCGGACATGGCGGTGCTGTTGGCCATTTTCCGCTCGACGCGCCAGCCCGAGCTCAGCCTGCTCGGCTGGTCCGAGGACGAAATCAACGCTTTCGTGCGCCTTCAGTTCGCCGCCCAGCTCCGCGATTACAACGAGCGCTACCCCGAGGCTGAGCACTCGCTCGTGATGGTTGGCGCCCGGCCGGCCGGGCGTCTTTTCGTGGCCCGCACAGAAGTCGCCGTCCACATCGTAGATCTTTCGCTCCTGCCTTCCTTCCGGGGGGCCGGACTTGGTAGGAGCCTCGTACAGGAGCTGTTCGAAGAAGCGGACGCCCGGGCCGTACCGGTGACGTGTTACGTAGAGGCTCGTAACGAAGCCCGCCTGTTCTGGGGGCGGCTTGGTTTTGTGCCCCAGAGCGCCGAAGGTGCTTATATCGCCCTGGAACGGCCGTGCGCGATCTCTCGACTCTGACTGCCGGCGACTTCGAGGCGCTGGTGGGGACGGACTTCGACGTGCGCGACCCGGCGACCGGCGCCACGGTCGTTGTCCTGCGCCTGGTCGAGGTCCTTCGCCTGAGGCAACGGCCGGGCCAGTCGCGAGAGCCCTTCGTGTTGCACTTCCTGGGCCCCGACGCACCGGTGCTCAACCAGGTGGTGCACCATTTGTTGCATACCGAGATGGGGGAGCTGGAGTGCTTCATGGGGCCGGTGGTTGCCGAAGGCCCGGGCATAACTTACGAAGCCGTTTTCTCCTGAGCAGTGGCGGGCCCCGCCGAGAACGGCTGGCCGGCCCCCCGGGTGCGGCAGAACGGCAAAAGCGCGCACCGCCGGTTGATCGGCGCCCACACGCGCCACTAAGGCCCTGAGAGCAAGGGAGGAGCCGATGAAGTCGCTCAAGGTGCCGTCAGCTGTTACTCGGCCAGCCATTATTGGCCCAGCTGTTATTGGCCTCATCGCAGCCGCGTCCCTGGTTCCTGTCGGCCCCGCTAATTCGAGCACGCTCCTCCCCGCAGCTAAGCGGCCCGCCAAGTTGGCCGGTGCCGACCTCGTCGCCTATTCGAACTGCTCGCAATTGCTCCGGCAGGTAAAGGCCGAGGCACTGAAAGAGGTCGGGCCCTACGGGGTAACGGGCCTGTCCGGCGGTCCCTACGGTTTTGGCGTGGTGGGGCCAGTAGTGCGCGGATCCACGGCGCCCGCCGTGCCTGTCCCAACGGCGACGGGAGCTCCGGCTGCCTCGTCAGGCACCAGCGGCAGCAGCACGCCGGGGTACTCGACCACCAACGACCAGGAAGCCGGCGTCGACGAACCGGACATCGTGAAGACAGACGGCCAGGTCATGGTCGTCCTGCGCCAGGACCCGCTCGGGGTTCAGGTAGTCGATGTAACCGGGAGCGCTCCGAAGCTCGACGGTTTCCTGGCCTTGCCGCAACTGGCGTCCTCGGACGGGCTGTTCCTCGTCGGCCAGGACGTTTACGTCATCGGGAGCGGCACCCCGAGCCCGCTACCGGTCCGGTACGTGGGGGGCACGAAGCCTCCAGTGGTGGGCCCGCGACCGGTGCGGGCACCGCTGCCGGTGGCCCGGCCGACGGCGGTGCCGGCGATTGCACGGCCTGTCCTGCCCTGGGGAGCCACCGCCTTGTCGACCGAGGTGGTCGTGGTGAGCCTGGCCAACCCCGAGAGCCCGAGCGTGGCTAGGACCTTTTTGTTCCAGGGGGCCGACCAGGGCGCCCGGCTCATAAACGGCCAGGTGGTACTGGCCCTGGCAGACGGGCCCCGTTTGCCGTGGGCTTACCCGGCGAGCTCCACACCGGCCGCCCAAAAGGCCGCCACGGCGGCCAACAAGGCGTTGGTGGAGTCGTCCACAGCCTCCGATTGGCTCCCTTCGGAGAGCGTCAGGTCCAGGCGCGGCGGAATCTTTTTCGACCGTGACGAAGAGCGCCTCGTGCGCCCGGGCATTCCACACCGTCATCGATTCGGGGCTCGGGACGGTCTCGGTCGTCACGCTGGACCCGTCGTCCAGCGCGCCGGGCAATGAGGTCACGGTCATTGGCAACGCCGAGGACGTCTACGCCAGTGCCACCCAGGTCTATGTCGCCACGGCGCAGTGGCAGCAGCAGGTCTACTGGGGTTGCCCGTACCTGGCTGGCTTTGCGTGCCCAATGGAGCCGGCTTACATGTCCGGTCCTGTTAGCCCGGGTACGAGGACGGACATCTACGGGTTCAGCATCTCGAGCCCGTCGGGGCCGCAGTACCTGGGGGCGGGGAGCGTGCCCGGGACGTTGATCGGCCAGTACGCCATGTCCGAGTACGAGGGCTACCTGCGGGTAGCGACGACGGTGGGGGAGCCCACGCCGGCGCCTGCCGATGGCGGCACGGTCCCGGCCCGGCTCTCCGACAACATGGTCAATGTCCTGGAGCCTGAAGGTGGCGACCTGGTTACGGTCGGGTCACTGCGAGGCCTCGGAGCCGGCGAAAAGATCTACGCCGTGCGCTTCGCCGGAGACCTCGGGTACGTGGTCACCTTCAACCAGGTGGACCCCCTTTACGTGGTCGACCTGAGCAACCCGGGGCACCCGGATGTCGCAGGGAAGGTTTATCTGTCGGGCTACTCGTCGTTCCTGCAGCCTCTCAGCAACGGGTTGTTGTTGGGTGTGGGCCAGGCGGTGGACGAGCAGCTGCGCACCGAGGGCCTTCAGCTCGAGGTCTTCAATGTCGGCCAACCCGGTCAACCTGTCCTCGTGTCGCGGCAACAGCTTGGCGCCGGTGCCAGCTCGGCGGCTGAGTACGACCCGCACGCCCTGCTGTGGTGGTCGCCGTCCAACTTGCTCGTCCTTCCCGTAGACAGCTACTCGGGCTCCGTGGCCTCCAGCACGGCCGGGGTCTGGTCGGTCAGCCCGTCGGGGACGCTGAGCCAGGTCGGTTCGATCACTCAGCCGGGGAGCAGCCAGGACGGCTACCCCGAGATCGAGCGGGCCGTCGTCATCGGCAACGACATCTATACCGTCTCGGAACAGGGTGTGATGGAAAGCAGCATGAGCTCCCTGGCTCAGATCACATGGCTGGCGTACCAGAACACCTCCTCGTGACGCCTCAGCCCGCTGGCTACCGGAGATGGCCGGGGCGGACGCGCCGCGAAGAGGGGACGACAGGGGGTGAGACGAGTAGCCCGGGGGTGGCAGGAGACGCCGGCGCGGCACTGGTGCCGGAGACGGGAGCGGTCCAGGGGCACCCGGCGAGGGAGCAAGAGCTGCTGGCCGCGGCGGCGGCAGGGGAGCACGACGCCGTGCAATGGCTGCTGGACGATGTGGCGCCCATCGTTTACGGCTTCGTCTTCGCCCGGGTGGGAGGCGACGAAACGGCGGCAGAGGACCTCTTGCAGGAAACTCTCCTGGAAGCTGTCCGGGGGGCGGGGGGCTTCCGGGGCGAGGCCTCGGTGTCCACCTGGATGTGCGCAATTGCGAGGCGGCGCCTGGCCCGTTATTACGAGTCCGAACGGCGGGCCGAGCTGGCCCGGCGGTCGCTGCGCCTCGTGGACGACCCTTTGGCCAGTAGCGCGCCGGGTGCCGAGCTCGTGGAGTGCCAGGACGAGGTAGTAAGGGCCCTGGGCCGTCTGCCGGCGCTCCAGCGCCAGGTCCTGGTCCTCAAGTACATCGAGGGCCTCTCGGTCGTTGACATTGCCAGGCAGGTCAACCGTAACCGGGTACAGGTCCAGTCCCTTTTACAGAGAGGCCGGGACGGCCTGCGGCGGGAGTTGGGAGGGCAAGATGCCTGAGTACCAGAGAGACTACGAGCACCCGGAAGAGCTCCTCGTCGGGTCCGACCGGCCCCGGCCCTTGCCCTCTAGCTTGCGGGCACGCCTCGAGGAGGTGCTCGAGGCGCCCGGGACGGTCGCCGCCGCCCGGCCCCTTTCGGCCGAGGTCCGCGGCAAGCTCGAGACCAGCCTGAAGCCGGAACGGCACCGGAAAAAGTGGACTGTCCTGATGCCAGCCATCGGCGTCGCCGCCGCCATTGTGATCGCGGCTGCCGTGGCCGTGCCGGCGCTTGTCCATGGGGCTCGGACCAGTACCACCGGGACTTTCTCGGCCAATGCGGCGGGGCCGTTAGCCCGGCGCTCGGGACTTTTTGTCCACCCCTCAGTCCAGGGGGCTGGTTCAGTGGACGGGTCGAGCGGGGCGGTGGCGGGTAACCCGCAGGAACGGACGGCTCACGAGCCAGCCGCTAACTCGGGCGTGACGAAGGCAACTGCCGGGTCCTCGGCCCCCCCGGCGCCGGCACCGACAGCGTTGCGGGGGGGGCCGGCGGTGCCCGCCACCCCGATAGTGCCCGTGGTCAGTGCCGTCAGCCCGGGCCGGGGACCGGCCAACGGAGGCAACTGGGTCGTGCTGAAAGGGGCCAATTTCACCCGTGCAACCTCGGTGTACTTCGGAAGTGTGGCAGCCACCAGGCTGAGCGTGCCCGCCGCCGGAGAGCTGAAGGTGCTGGCGCCCACGCACACGCCAGGGACGGTCGACGTGGTTGTCGCTGGGCCGGGAGGGCGAAGCAAGGTCTCGGCCGCTGATCATTACGCGTTTGTTCGTTAGAGCGCCAGCGGTCCCGCCTGTTGTATTTTTGCCTGTTACGTGCTTTTGGACCGGTGCCGGGGCTCAGGGTGGCGCGTCCTGAATTTCCGACGCCGTCTTATATACGTGGTGGCATGGAATTTGTGCCCGTTGTCTGGCAGAAAGCGCCACACGTCGGAGCAGAAGCCGGAGTGAGCGAAAAGGCCCAGTTTGGCTGGCTTTTTGGGTGTCTGTGTGAGAAACGAATCTGCTTGGCGCGCGCCTTGCTATATTTGTATGGAACGTGAACGTGACCCGCAACTGAGCCACCAGCGATGACAAGCTGAAGACGGGCTCGTTCATTTCCGCGGGCGCGTGCCGAATTCGCTTAATAGGCCCCTTTGCCAACCGGCTGCTCCACGATGGCGAATTATTGTGGGGCCGGTTTCGGCAAAACCCTGACCCAAATAGTGCCGAATTGGCGGTCCCGGGGGCGGCGCCTTCGCCAGCCCGGCTGAGGCCGGCAGCCAGCTGCAGGCGGGCGGAGCGCCGGGCAAGGACGGCTGTGTGTTGGCAACCGGAGCGCATGTGCTAGCGGTCCCGTACGCGGAATGATGGAGGCTATGGCCGACACCTCGGAGAGCCTCCAGGGCAAGCTCCTCGTAGCAGGGACGAGTCTCAATGACCCGAACTTTGCCCGCACGGTCGTGCTACTTCTGGCCCACGGGGACCAGGGCGCGCTTGGCCTGGTGCTTAACCGGCCTACGGTCACGTCGGTATCGTCACCCTTGCCTGAATGGGAGGAGCTGGCGTCGGAGCCGGCCGTGGTGTTTGTCGGTGGGCCGGTTACGGAGGGGACAATATGCCTGGCCAGGGTGAAATCTGACACTTCTGCCCCGACCTCGGGTTTCATCCCCCTGCAAGGGACACTGGGGACGGTGAACCTGGAGTCGGATCCTGCCTTAGTGGCTCCGTCGCTCGAGCAGTTGCGGATCTTCGCCGGTTATGCCGGATGGGGGCCTGGTCAGCTGGAGGCCGAGATGGAGGCCGGGGCGTGGTGGGCACTGGACGCCAGAGACGAAGACACGTTTTGCGACGAACCGGGCGACCTGTGGAAGAAAGTGCTCCGTCGTGAAGGTGGCTTGCTGGCGCTGGCTTCGAGCTACCCCTCCGACCCCTCGCTCAACTGACTGACGCTCGTTTAACTGACGGGCGTTTTAGCCGGTCGCACGCCTGATGGCCGAGCGGCCTGCGCTGGCTTAGCGCGCGAGACCGCTTTGGAGGGCTTCTGAAGCGACGATGGCGGCGTCGGCGCCAGGACGAGGTCAAAATGAAGGTGAGCGTCGGTCGGCTCGCCTTCGGCCGGGTGGGCCTCGATCTCCACTCGAGCAGACGACGCGCCTTCGCGGAGAAAACCAACCGCGCGCGACAGGCCCGCTAAAACGGCACTCATTTGGGGACCGGGTAAGTCCGTGAGAGTCCCTACGTGAGCCCTGGGCACAAGGGTGAGCTGGTGGCTGCTCCGACGGGCGCCGTCAAAGATAACGAACGCAGCGTCTTCGTAGGCTTTGCGCCCATTTGAAGAAACTTTGCGGCACCACGGGCAAGTGGTCGTTGCCCTCAACCTTTCGGCCAATCTGCGGTTAACTGCGCAGACTATAGCAGTGCCCGATTTATTGAGACGGTCCGGGTGTCAGATTAAACCTGTCACTGAAAAGAAATCTTGACGCTGAGACGCTCACGGACCGTTCTCCGAGTTGGTGGCAACGGACGCGGTTGTCGCTCAATCAGGCTGGTCGCGGCGGTACTCAGGAGCAACTATCCCGCTCCTGAGTACCTCGCGGATCAAACGCTCAAGCGGGTTAAGAGCCACCACCGCCAGACGAGGCGGCGAGGTCGACAGAGCCGCCGTGGCCGAAGCCACCGCCTCCACCGAATCCACCGCCGCCGTCACCGTTACCACCGCCGCCGGCAGAAAAGCCGCCGCCGCCGCCGTCACCGCCGCCACCGCCGCCAAATCCGGCGCCGCCGCCACCGCTGCCACCGCCACCGCTGCCACCGCCGCCACCGTCACCGTGGTGATGATGGCCGAAGCCAGACGCTGGGCTCGACGACGTTGGCGTGGTATCAGACGTTGGAGTCGTGTCAGACGTTGGAGTCGTGTCAGACGTTGGAGTCGTGTCGGACGTCGGAGTGGTCCCGGACGTCGGAGTCGTACCGGACGTTGGAGTCGTGCCGGAGGACGGCGTCGTGCGAGACGTCGGTGTCGTCCCGGAGGTCGGAGTGGTCCCGGACGTCGGCGTCGTGCCGGAGGACGTGGGTTCACTGGATTCGGCGCCGTACTGCCAGCACCCGTAGTTAACGTCACCCGTAAGGTCTACGCCCGACGAGATCGACGACATCGGGAAGGCGTTGGCTTCAGGACAAAGGGTGCTCGTCGGAGACACCGTCGTACTCCACGTCGAGGATAGGCTTGCCTGCCTGCACGAACGGCTCCAGGGCTGAGCAGTCACTGTACTCCCAGCACTGCTCGTCCACGGTCCCGTCGGCATATGGCTCCATGTCGCTGATGAACGAGTCACCGTTGTCGCCGTTCTTCAGGAACCAGGCGAGGCCCACCGAGTGCGCCTCGCCGGCCACCCACTTCATATAGGTTTCCTCGTCGGCCATGCTGATCGTGAACCCGGTAGTGCCGTTGTTGTTGTTGTACGAATCGTCGATGTCGGTCTCGATCCCGTCGAAGCCCTCTTCCTTGCAGAGCTCGATCCGGTTGGTCATTATCTGCGCGATGGTCTCGTAACCGGACGTGACCGGCCCGTTCAGATCGTTGATGTCGATGAACCTCTCATCGGGGTAGCCCGACATCGTGTCGCCCAGAATCCTGCGGGGCGAACTCGGAGTAGTCCGAACGGTAGTTCTCGGCCGAACCGACTTCCATGTAGCACAGCGCCTTGCCACCGTACGCGTGGACGGCCGCGATGGATGCCTCGATGGCGGCGTCCACGACAGGGGCGCCACCGGAGGTCAGGCCGCCCGTGTCCCCGAGGTCGGCGTCGACCACCTGCACATCGGTGGGGACACCGCCGACGACGGGTGGGATGCTAAGGGGAGCGACCTCACCGATGATGTAGGCCCAGGACGTGATCTGGCCAGGCTGCCACCAGGAGGCGGCGGCAGCGTGCTGGATCAGTGATGGTGCCATCGTCAGCGAGAGGGCAACCACCCCCACCCCGGCGGCACCCAGCCGTCTGCGGGCGTGCTTGCGGTCCGGCCGGCGCCAGAACGAGGCCCGGCCGGTGGCCTCGGGCGTACGGGGAAGCCCTTGAGGTTCCCCGCCGGCTGGTGAAGTGCCGCTGGTCCCGGCAGTCGGACGGCTCATGGCCGCGTGAGCCCGATCAGGTCGCTAGCAGCGATATTCGTGGCCGGGGTGACAAAGTTGGTGCCGACGGCGATAGCCGTCGGCACCCGCATCTTGCGGTAGCTGAAGGAGGTCATGGTAGGGGCTCTACCCTGTTGTAAACAGTTTCCTCAACTGCCGCACCGCTTGTTTGTGGCCTCTATTTACAAACTTCTTTGCTTAAGTTCCCTTTCTTAAGGATTAGTAGCTCAAGTTCCTTAACGCCGGGTGGTTCAGCTAACCGTTATCTGTCAACATCTCGGTGCCGGCAAATCGGGCCTTTACCGCATTTCGACCCGGGCAAGGGGCTCCTGCCTGGCCCTTCGAGCCAGGCACGGCGTGGCCGCCGCGCCTGGCTCGGGAACCGTTGTTCGTCAGCTCACGGTCAAAGTGAACGTCTGAGTGGCGGAGCCGTTGTTGTTGGTGGCGGTGATGGTGAGCGTGTACTTGCCAGCGGTCCGAGGCGTCCCGCTCAACGTGAGCGTGCCGTTACCGTTGTTGGCCCAGCTCATCCCGGTCGGCGCCGTGGTGTGGGTGAGGCTCGGCTGGGGATACCCAGTGACCGTGAAGGTGAACGGAGTTGCAACCTTCACGGCGTGGGTGGCGGTCCCCGTGGTGGGGCCGGCAATGGCCGGGGCCTGCCGCACAGTCAGGGAGAAGGCCTGTGTGGCCGACCCGAAGGAGTTGGCGGCGGTGATAGTGATCGCGTAGACCCTGCCGCCGCCGGCGTTAGGCGTGCCAGAGAAGGCGCCGTTAGTGAAGCTGACCCCGGCCGGCAGGGCGCCGGACTCGGTGATCGTAGGCGCCGGGGAGCCGGTGGTCTTGACGGCGAATGTGTACGGGACGCCGACGGTGGCGATGGAGCTGGCCGCCGAAGTGATCGTCGGCTTGACCGACACGGTCAGGACGAGGACCTGGGTCGTGGTCCCGGCCGTGTTTTTCGCCGTAAGCGTGATCGTATAGACCCCTCCACTGGCGGCCGTTGGCGTGCCCGTAATCGTGGCGGTGCCATTGCCATTGTTGGAGAAGCTGACACCGGCTGGCAGGGCCCCCGTGTGAGTGACGTTGGTCGTGTAGGTGGTGGGCAGGCCCGTCGTGACCGTAAAGGTGAAGGCCGTCCCTGCGGTGGCCGAGGCCGTGGAGGAGCTGGTGATGGTCGGTACAGTCTCGGTCACGCCGGCGGCCTTGACCGTAAGGGTGATTGTCTGACTGACGGTGCCACCACCGTTGCTGGCTGTGATCGACAGGGTGTCGGTCCCGGCGGCCACCGCAGCGGTGCCGGACAACACCCCGGTACCGTTGGTGTTCGGAGTGAAGCTCACGCCCGTGGGCAAGGTCCCCGTCGTGCTCAGCGTCGGCGTCGGGTTGCCCGTGGCGCTGACGTTGAAGCTGAACGCCGCGCCGGCCGTCTCGGTGACAGCCGCTGCGCTGCTGAAGGCAGGCGCCTGGTCGACCGTCAGGGTGAACGACTGGGTGGTCCTTCCGGCCGTGCTGGTGGCGGTGAACGTGATCGGGTACGAACTCTTTGATCCAGCCGCCGGCGTGCCCTTTAGAGTGGCCGTGCCCGTGCCGGCGGTGAAGCTCACCCCGGTGGGCAGGGCCCCAGCCTCTGCTATGGAGGGAGTCGGCGTGCCCGTGGCGGTGACCGAGAAGGACCCGGACGTGCCCACGGTGAACGTGGCCGTCGGTGCGCTCGTGAACAGCAATGTCCCGCTGACAACAGTCAGGGTGAAGTTCTCTGTGACCACACCGATCGTGTTGGTCGCAGTGAACGACAGCGGGAAGGTCCCTTCGCTAGCCGCGGTTAGCGGTGCCGAGCCTGCCAACGTGGCGGTGCCGTTGCCGTTGTCCGTGAACGTCATCCCTGTGGGCAGGGCCCCGACTCTTTTATAGAGGGAGTCGGTGTGCCGGTCGTCGTCAACGTGAACATAGGTGTCTGGCCAACCGTGAACGACGTCCCTGTCAGGGCAGGGGTGAACACCGGCGCGGCGGTTACGGTGAGCGTGAACGCCTGGGTGGTACTGGCGCTGCTGTTAGTGGCGCTGAAGGTGAAGTTGTAAACACCGGGAGCCACAGATGAGGAGCCGGCCAACGTGGCGCTGCTGGTGGTCCCGCTGGCGCTGGAGGCTGCCAGCGTCACTCCCGCTGGGAGGCTCGAACCGGGCACCAGGGCTATGGTGGGCACGGGCCCACCAGTGGCCGTCACCGGGAAGCTGAAGCTCGTCCCCGAGGCCACCGTGTCGCTGTTTGCGCTTGTAAAGGTCGGGGCCTGTACCACAGTGACCGACCAGGTCGCCACCGGCGCCGCGGCGTAGTTGGCGTTGCCGGCCTGGTTGCCGTCGATCACACAGGTGCCGCCGGCGGTGAAGTTGACGGTCGTGGTGTTAGCCGGGATGTTGCAGACCCCTGGCCCACTCGTCGCGTCGACCGTGAAGACGGCCGGGTTGCCCGACGCCCCTCCCGTGGCCGAAATCGTGCCCGGGACGCCCACCGTTCCCGAGGTGGGCCCGGTGAAGTTGATCGCCTGAGAGCCCTGGCCGACGGTCAAAGTCTCCTGGACCTGCTGGGCGGCGGCGTAGGTGGTATTGCCGGCCTGGTTGGCGTCCACGACACACTTGCCCACCGCTGCGAAGGTGAGCGTCAGGCCGTCGGCCCCCAGCGTGCATACCCCGGCCCCGCTGGTCGAGTCGATCGAGAAGACCACCGGGTTGCCCGACGCCCCTCCCGTGGCCGAAAGCGTACCCGGGACACCCACCGCTCCCGAGGTGGGGCCGGTGTAATTGATGGTCTGCGCCGTGAGAGCAGCGGGGTTGACGGTGATGCTGACGGTCTGGGACACGTTGGGGAGGTACCCGTTCACAGCCGTCAGGGTCATCGAATAGGGACCCGCAGTTGTGGGCGTGCCCGACACCGTGGCCCCGCCATCGTTATTGGCGTCGGGGCTAAACGTCAGCCCCGGAGGCACACCGGTGGCGCTCCACTCGGTGCCGGTAGCTACCGGGTACCCGCTGGTCGTCACTGCGAACGTCACAGCCGTGCCGACGGTAAACGTGGCCGTGTTGGGACTGGTGATGGTGAGTGCGTCGCCAACGACGATGGTGAACGATTGCGTGACGTTGGGTGAGCTGGCGCCGGTAGGTGTGATCCCATTGTTCGCCGTGATGGTGATGTTTGTCGTCCCCGTGGCGGTGGGTGTGCCCGATAGCAGGGCCGTGCCGTTACCGTTGTCAACGAACGTCAGGCCGGCCGGCAATGCTCCCGTTTCGGTGATTGCCGGTGTCGGCGAACCCGTAGTCGTTATAGCGACTGCGCCGGCACTGTTGAGGGTGAAGTCGGCCGTTGCGGGGCTGGTAATGACGGGTGCGGCCGCCGCTGTGACGGTGATGGTCAAGCTCAGACTGGCCACGCTGCCCGAGGCGTTACTGGCCGAGATCGTCACCGGGTATGTCGCCGCTGAACCGGTCGCAGGCGTGCCCGCTATGGTCCCGGTGCCGTTGCCGTTGTCGGTGAACGTAACGCCGGATGGCAGCGTCCCCGCCTCGGCCAGAGTCGGAGCCGGGTAGCCCGTCGTCGTGATGTTGTAGGTGCCAGCCACGCCGACGCTAAAGCTGGCCGTCGACGCACTGGTGATCGTCGGCGCCTCGGCGTTGGAGAGCGTGAAGCTCTGGCTGGTGCTGCCGGTGCCATTAGTGGCCGTGATGGTGATCGGGTAGCTGCCCCCCGTCCCGGAGGCCGCGGTCCCGGCGATCGTGGCCGTCCCGTTGCCGTTGTTGGTGAAGGTGAGGCCCGTCGGCAGCGCGCCGCTTTCGGTCAACCCCGGCGCCGGCTCACCCGTGGTGGACACAAGGAAGCTGAATGGAGTACCAACGATCGAGTTGGCCGAGGAGGCGCTGGTGATGGTCGGGGCTACGTTCTCGTTGAGCGTCTCGGTGGCTCCGGTCCCCAGGCTCACCCAGTCTGAAAGCTGGCCGCCGTAGGGGTTACCGAACGCCGCACCATTGACCGTGGTCCCGGCCGGGACGGTAATGGGGATTCCAACGGAGGGGCCGGAGTTGGTGACGGTGACCACACCGTTGGTCTCGGTGGCGGAGATGGACGACCCGGCCAGCGCGGTCGCCCACGCCCCCTGTTCGGCCAGGACCTGGGCCTCAGAGACATCGGTCATCTGGTCGAGCGGCGTGGAGCTGTTGAACCAGGTGTTGTACTGGCTCAGCATGTTGCTGATCAGGTCGAGGATGGTGTAGCCGACGTCCGCGCCGGTGGTGCTGTCGGTGGCCGGGCCGACCAGGTCGGTCTGGTGGGCGTAGCCGACCCGGGGGTTGTTGGCCAGGACGTGGGTCAACATGATGTGCGACTCGGAGGCGAGGAAGTCGGCCTCTGTGGCCGGCGTGGACCGGCAGGTCGTCGCACTGGTGTCGACGCAGTGGCCCACCTCACCGTTGCCGATCGAGTCCCCCTGGGTCACGTACAGCGTGTTGTACTCGTTCAACTCGTCGGTCCAGTTGGAGGCGTTGTAGTAGATGTTGCTCGGGTAGCGAGGAGCCGTGAGCGCCGCCCCGATGGTGTACTGCTGAGGCTGGCGGGATGCGTCGGCCGCCACGGTGGTGACGCCCGTGTCGCTTAGTGCCTGGGGCATGTCCGGGTTCTCGATCCCCGAGTGCTCGCCGGTGATGACGGCGCTCGGGGTGTAGTTCGGCAAGTTGTTGGCTGCTGCGAAGGCCTGGTCGAGGCCGATCTCGGCGTCGATGGAGTCGTCCGCCGCGGTAGACGAGGCCGGCAACCAGCTCCCCGCTGCGGTCGAGCAGTCGATGCCCGGGTTCGTGGCCGTGGGGAAGCCGGACGACGAGTCCGGGATGGCCCCGGCGGCCGTGCCGGTGTCGGTGTAGCTATAGGTCGTCGCTGACGTAGCGGCCGTGTTCTCGGCCACCTGGCCGACCAGGCCGTAGGTGGAAGAACCAGGGCCTTCCCGGTAGACGTTGTAGCCCCAGAAACCGGTACCCCCGGTGTGGTCCGCCTCCTCCTGGGCCAACGTCGGCGCCGCGTTGCCACTGGTGCCGGTGCCGTTGACGGCCTCGGGCCACGTGAGGGTGACGGAGCCGTCGGCCCCTACGGTCACGGTCTGGGGGATGGAGGGCTCTGACTCGCCGTAGGCCGTGGCGGCGGTGACCTCGTAGCTGTAGCTACCGGCAGTAAAGGTGCCGCCCGAGGCGGTGGCGGTGACCGAGGTGAGGGGCTGGGCCTCCCACACCTGGCACCCGAGGAACAGGTGCGACCAGGTATGGATGATCCAGTTGAAGTCCGCCTTGTCGGCCAGCAGGGCGTTCACCAGGCCGGCGTCGTTGGGGTAGCTGGGGTCGACGGCTTGGCCGGGGTCGGTGTAGGTGGTCCCGTTGGGGTCGGCGTAGCTGCCGTTGCAGACCGCCGTGGACTCATCGGCCGCGGTATCGGCGGTGCAGGCGCCGATGGCGTTGAAGGCAAGGTTCAGCCTGATCCCCGTTTGCTGCTCCCAGTTGACGACGTAGGCCACGTCGGCCGCCGACATCTGGACGTCGGCCGGGATACCCGGCCCGGACCCCGCCGCCACCCCCTGGTCAGCTACCGGGCAGGTGTAGTCGGGCGGGTCAGTGGCGGCCGGGGTGCACTGGAGCGCGGAGCTCCACTCGTTGTCGTTGATGAAGTTGTCGTCGATGTCCTGGCCGAAGTAGTTGCGGTAGAGGCCGAGGTGAGTGCCCTGCGTGACCCAGTTGATGAGCCCGGGGGCCAGGAGGAGCCACTGGAGCGAGTTCTCGTTGTAGTCGAAGAACAGCGACAGCTCGGACACTCCCGCCTGGGGGTCGCCGTTGCCGGGGTGCTGGTAGACGCCGCCCATGGTGTCCCCGGATGCCGCGTTGAGGTACGACGTGAAGGGGGCGCCCGCGTTCACCGTGGCCGAATAGCCGTACGTCCCGGTGTCCATAGGTACCGGGCCCTTCAGCTCGGGCATGGCCGTGAGCCCGGCCGCGGTCAACGTGGCCGTGGTCCCGTCCAGCGCTCCTCCTGTGGCATCGGTCGCACCCAGGACCGGGTCCGGGAACATGTAGCCATCGATCTGGTTGACGCCGAATTGGGACTCGTACGCGAACAACGGGGCGAGCGCCGCTCCAGTGAAGTCGGTGGGGGAGTCCGCGATGACGACACCGTTGTAATTCCCCGTCGTACCGCTAGAGAGCGTGGGAAGCGTCACCGTCTCACTTGGAGCCGTACCACTGCCGTCGACTTCGGTATAAGGGACGCCCTCTTGTGTCAGTGCCGAAGCCCAGGCGCCGGTGGTGGGGTCGCTGGGGCCGTTGCCGATGAGGAGGACCTTGAGGTTAAGGGTGTTCGGGGTGCTGGCGGACGCCGCGGTCGCCATGCCGCCCGTTCCGGCCAGGATCCCGACGACCATGGTGAGAGAAAGTACAGACGCCGCGAAAGGCCGCTGGTAAGTCGAGACAGCCGTCCGGTGGGACGACGCATGCATCGGTTTGTACGAACACGACAGAGATTCCCGGCGCGAGAGGGCGACCGGGGACCTGTGGGACATCTCATGAGTAGGCCGGCGAAACATCGCGTGCGCCGGCCTACCGGACAAGCTGGGCACCTTCATGGGCGTCTCCGTTCAAAATGGACTGGGTGGCGGGAAGGGGGACAGCGCATGGGGCGGCGCCGGAGGAAGTACCTGCGGGTACAAGGGTGAAAGGTGAAGTGACTTCGAGAGAACGGCTATCGGGGGAACGGGCTACGTGAAGGTCGGGGCGGGCCGTACCGTTGGGAGCCGACCAGGCCTGGGAGAGGGCGTCGGATAACAGGTAGCGGGGCGCCCAGCCCAGCTCCTTTCTGACCGCGGCCGTATCGGCCCATTGCCAGGGCACCGTGCCCGAACGCGAAGAGCTGTTGGGTTCTTCGGCTATTTCGCCCTGGAAGTGTGCGATGGCGGCCAGGCGGTGGACCATCCAGCGGCTCGAGACGGGGATGCCCCGGCCGACGTTGAGGACAACAGCCTGGCGGGGGCACGAAGGCCGGCGCGAAGCAAGGAGCACGGCCCTGGCCACGTCCCGGACGTCGATGAAATCGCGGGCGCCGTCAAGGTTGCCGAGCGTCACTCTCCGGTCTCCGGTGGCCTTGGCCTCCTGGAGCAGCATCGCGGCCCGGCCGACCAGGCTGGAGGGCGGGGCCCCGGCACCGACGGGGTTGAAGACCCTCAGCACGGTCGCGCTTATGCGGCCGCTCTCGGCCGCCTGGCGAACAATCTCGGTCCCGGCCAACTTGGTGGCCGCGTAGTCGCTCTGCGGCCGCGCCTCGGCGCTCTCTCGGGCCGGCGCCCAGTCTTCCGGTGGGCCGTACTCGGCCGCCGACCCGAGGTGGACCAGATGGGCTGAGGAGTACATCGTCAGTACTGACACCAGCTTTTCGACCACGCCCACGTTGAGCTGTTTCATCTCGTCGGGGCTGCCGTGGGTGGCGCCAGTGCAGTTGACCACGACTTCCGGGCCCAGGTGCTCCAATAGGCGCCCGAGAGCCAGCTCCGAACCTTCGACAAGGTTGAACCAGGCCCATTGGCCCAAGGCCGGGAAGCGGTTTTGGTTATGGCGCCAACGCGTTACGAAAATGCCCTCATTTTCAGCGCGCTCGCTGGCGATGAGCCGGGCGACGTGGCTCCCGATAAAACCTGCTGCCCCGAGCACCAAAATGCGGGGCCGCAGGTCGAAATCGTCATCCACGGGGCAGCAGGTCCTTTATAAGGACGTCGAACTCGCGGTTGGCCCGGTCGTAATCGTCAGGCCGTCCTATATCGAGCCAATAACCATCGAAGTCGTACATAGCGGGGTACTGGCCCTGCTCGATGAGGTCGGTGATCAGCTCATCGAAACCGTAGGGGAGCCCGGGCGAATAGCGCATAAGGGCGCTACGCGTCACAGCATAAATGCCCATGTTGACCAGATAAGTCATCGTCGGCTTCTCGGTGAAACCGGTGACATGCTTGTCCCGGATGTCGAGGACGCCGAACTCGACCCTGTGCTCCCGGCTCTGGGTGGCCACCGTGAGGGCGGCGCCGCTGTCGATGTGAGCGCTGAGCATGCCGGCGAAGTCCAGGTTCGTGAGGACGTCGGCGTTTACCACCACAAAGTGCTCAGGGAGCCTGTCCAGGGCCTGCAGGACGGGCCCATCGTCCCGAGGGGAGAGTCCTCGGTCAAGTAATTGAGCTCGATACCCCACTGGGAGCCGTCCCCGGCGTAAGCCTGGACGAGTTGGCCGAGGTAACCGATGGTGAGGGTGGCCCGTGTGAAACCCTGCGAAGCCAGTTGCCTGAGCACGACCTCGAGGACCGAATGCTCGTCACCGATCGGGACCAGGGGCTTGGGGATAAGGCTGGTGTAGGGGCGCAGCCTCAGCCCCTTCCCGCCGGCCAGGATGACAGCCTCCGTACCGGTCGTCGTAGCCGGGGCTATCGGCCAGCCCGTGCCGAGGATGTCCGAGGCCAGCGCCGAAGTCGATGGCAGCTCAGATGCCGTAAACATTTGTCTTGTACCTCCGCAGGTTTTCTGGGTCGCTGAACCATGCCGCTGTTTCGTTGAGGCCCTCTTCGAGGGTGTAGGTAGGTTGCCAGCCGGTCAGTTTCTCGAGCTTCGTGCTGTCGCACACCAGCTCCATCACTTCGGAACGAGAAGGCCTTAGGCGCTGTGGGTCGACGACGGCCTCGAGGTCCACGCCCATTACCTCGCCGACCAGCGAGACGAGCTCGGCCACCGAAATACCTCGTCCTGACCCGGCGTTCAGGACCTCTCCGACAACATCCTGGGCCGGGGCCGTCCCGGCGAAAAGCATGGCGTTAGCGGTGTCCCAAACGAAATTGAAGTCTCTTATCGGCGCCAGTGAGCCCACCGAAATGGTCCTCGAGCCGGTCGCCGCCTGAGATATAACGGTCGGGATCACGGCACGGTTTGACTGGCGGGGGCCGTACGTATTGAACGGCCGTATGGTGACGACCGGCAGTTCAAAGCTCAGGTGGTAGCTTTCGGCCAGTTTGTCGGCCCCCACCTTCGAAGCCGCGTAAGGCGACTGCGCCTGCAGGGGGTGGTCTTCGTCGATGGGCACGGTACGTGCCGTGCCGTACACCTCGCTGGTCGAGGTGTGGACGACCCGGGGTGTCCCCAATGCCCGTGCGGACTCGAGCACGTTCAACGTGCCCACCACATTGGTGTCGACATAAGAGCTGGGCGCCCGGTACGAGTAGGGAATGGCGATCAGTGCCGCCAGGTGGTAAACGACGGTGGCGTCGCGCATCAAGGTGAGCACGGAGTCCCGGTCGCGCACGTCGCCCAGGTGTACTTCGACCGAAGCCAGCACCTCGGGCTCCAGGGTGTCCAGCCAGCCCCACACGCCCATGGAGTTGTACAGCACCATGGCACGAACTCGGTGGCCGGCCCGGACGAGGGCCTCGACCAGGTGCGAACCTATAAAACCGTCGGCGCCGGTAACGGCGACGAGCTCGGGCATCAACTACCTCCTAGGCGGGGGTTATCCATGGCAGACGGGATCTACGACGACTCGGGCGGCCGCGCCTGCCAGGACGACCACCGAGACCAGTGCGGCCACGCAAAATGCCAGCCGCGCGATCGGGAAGGGACCAGCTCGATTGGGCGAGCCGGCCCACAATGCCCCAAGCCCGCGTATATGGCGAGACCCGGGAGCCACGCTCTCAGTACCAGGTCGATGCGACCGCAAGCCGCGACAACAAGAGCAAGGAAGAAGGCGACGGCCAGAGCCGTCCCGGCGATTATCAGCGTCGCCGGTGGGTGAAGTTCGCGTGTGTACGCGAGAGCCGATACCAGCACGGTCAGGACGGCGAGCACCAGGAAATACGACAGGGTGGCCCGTACCAATTGCCAACGAGCGGCCCGGGTAAACTCCTTGATGGAACTCGATTCCAGCAGGGCGTTGCGGCCGCCGGCCCGGAGGGAGTGGAGCTGCCACTCCATTGCCCCCAGGGACAGGACCATCGGGTAGGCAGCCACGGCAGGCCAGGTACGCGTCCCGCTTCGGGCCGGCTCTAGGACGATAAAAATGGCGACCAGAAGGCCCGAAAAAATGCCCAGCGTGAAATAGCGGGCCGCCATCGGGGCGTCTTTTATGTTGAGGGCGGGCACCGCCCACCAGCGGGACGGTAAGTGGCGCATGGCCAGGACCATCGCACCGATGACGCTCGTCGCCGCCAGCACCAGGACCAAGGTGCGCGGGAGGGAAACCGGGAAGTGGGTAATGTAAATAATCGACCCGGTCGCTCCCGGCAGCAGCGTGAAGGCGATGAGGAGCTCCTCGTGGTGGACCACGAGCTCGGCGGAGGCGGCCATAAAGGTGCACCCCGAAGCCGCAAATAAGACCCCGTAGAACTTCCCTCCCAGCAGGGCGTCGCCGACCAGCCCCAGGCAAATGCAAACGGCCGTAGCGGCCAGGAGCGCCCACAGGACGGGCGAAGCGTTCGAGTCGCCGCGGTCATTTCGCGAAAATCCGACGTAGGCCACTACCTGGCTGAAGGCCCACCCGCACGTCAGGGACAGGGGCAGCATCCACCAGGAAAGCGAAGAGCGCAGCGCGATGGTGGCGCCGGCGAACATGAGGGTGGGAGCGGCGAAAACGAGGCCCCGCCCGAGGTCGGTTATGTTACCTCGCCGCGCCGGGCGCAGGTCCGTAGCGGGAGCCGCGCTCAGCTGGACTTCGGTATAGAGCTGTTCGGCCATGCTGAAAACGTCGTCCCAGCCGAAGCGGTCCCGCACCACGGCGTTGCTTAACCGCAGGTCTCGAGCGCAGCGGCGATCTCGAGCGGGTCGACCGCCGAGGCCACCACGCCGAATAATGACGGTGAAATCTCACTGGCTATGGTGGCGAGCGCCGTTTGGGCCGGCCCCAGTTTGCCGGGCTCCTGGTGGTGGGAACCCGGCCGGGGGACGGCCCGGAGGAAGTGCCGGCCGTACTCGGCGACGCTCACGCGGTAGCCCCGGGGTGCAAGTGGCGCGGTTGATAGGCGGTGCGGGCGGTCCCACAGCCCGGCAACCGGAACGCCCTGAACTGGCGGAGCTGGTGCGAGCCCAACTGCTCGTAAGTAGTGCGGTAGGTCTGGAAGGACTGTTTGGCGGTGAAGAGCCGCTGGACGCGCTCCCTTGCCGCCTCGCCGAGCACCCGCCTCTCGTCCGCGTCAGTGAGAAGCCGCACGCAGGCGGCGGCGACGGCCGAGGGGTTGCGGGGGGGCACCAGGATGCCCGCATCGCCCACCGCCTCCCCCACCCCGCCCACGTCGGTGGCGACGACGGGGCGCCCGGAGGCCATGGCCTCGAGAACGGTGTAAGGCAGGCCTTCGGAGATGCTCGTCAAAACGACCACGTGGCCGGCGTGGTAGGCCTCTATCACTGAGCCCACACGGCCCTCAAAAGTGGCCGCGCCCACGAGGCCGAGCTCGTCGATGAGGTTGACGCAGCTGAGCATGTATTCTTCACGGCCCTTGGACGTCGGCCCGAAGAGCCGCAGCCGAGCATTCGGTATGGTGGCCCGGACTTCGGCGAAGGCCCGCAGCAATGTTTCGACGTCCTTCAAAGGGTCGACCCGTCCTATCCACGCCAGTGTCGGGACATCGGGGTCCTTGGTGGCGACCGGAAAGGCGTCAGGGTCGACGCCGTTGCAGGCCGGGCGGATGCGCCCGGACGGCGTGCCGTGCGCCATTTCCCACAGGCTGTTGTAGGCGCTGCCCGGGGCGACGATGTCGGCGTTCTCGTAGGCGCATTCCACGAGGAGCCTGAAAAACCGCAGGATTATCGCCCTGGCCGGCTGGCTTAGGGTGCCCGGGTGGTAAGAGATGTAGCGCTCACGGAGGTAGAGCCCGTGCTCGGTCAGCACAAACGGGGTGCCCCGGGACCATTTGGCAGCCAGGGCAGGAAGGGCCCGAGCCCATTGGCTACGGCGTGGGAAATATCTGTTTGGCGCGGCTTGACCGCCAGCGGGCGCAGGAAATGCTCGAGGAGCATGAGGACGTCGACTGCATCGGCCACCGTGAGGCGTCCCTGGTCACCACCGCTCGGGCGCTCGCTGCATACCGGGTCCTCGACGAGGAGCTGCTCCACCGCGTCCTGACTGGACATGGCTGCGCTGAGCTGGCCCGCCTGGGCGAGCTCGGCCAGCTCTTGCAGCGAGTGGACGAACCCCGCCCCCACGTTCTCGACGGCCAGGCTGCGGAGGAACCGTTGCTGGACAGGCCCAAATTGCCTGCGCAGGGTGCGGCCTGCCCGTTGGCGAGTGGTGGCTCCCCAAAGCGGGACGGCGTCGACGCTGGCCACATTGGCCGGCAGCTCCCAGACGCATTTCTCGGTGCCGGTACCGCTCATGGCAAAGATGTGGTACTGGTGCTCGGGGAACTCGCGAACGAGCTGGTCGCACCACACGCTTACGCCCCCGAGATGATATGGGTATGTTCCTTCGGTAATTAAGGTGATATCCATTTCCCTTGCCCGACGATATGTAGTTTCAGGCCTCAAGAACACCCCGGACTTTCGGTCGCCGGCCCCGTATATACGGCGCCGGGCATGGCGTAAAGTATGGGGAGCACCCGTGCTTTATGAGCGGGCGACCCTTTTATTTTCTTTGCGAACCCTGTCTTTTGCAGGACGGGACCCTCGGTTTCATTTTGTGTAAGAGCGCGTCAGACCAAAGGTCCTGGAGCGCGCCGCCGATCGGTGGTTGGAGCGGTTAGGCCGGAGCTTGTTCGAGGTGTTGGCCCAGTTGCCGCCGGGACCGCACACCGAGTTTTCGGTAAACAGAGGCCAGGTGGCCCTCAACAGTTTTTTCTGCCAGGAAGAGCTTTGCGGCGATCTCTCCGTTTGTGTCGCCCTCGGTGGCGAGTGCCGCCACTCGCCGTTCGGCCGGGGTGAGCGCTTCAAGGCCGGTGAGGGCCAGCCGCCGCGGACGGGCTCCTGCCGCCCGGAGGGCGGCCGAAGCGCGGGTGACCAGTTCGCTCGACCCGCACCGGAAGGCCAGGTCCGCTCCGCGGGACAGGGCCTCAATGGCCTCCGGTGCGCGAGCGCGATCGCCGCGGAGCTCGCCGCCGAGCTCGACCAGTGCCGTGGCGAGGATAAGCGAAGCTGAGGCGCCGTCAAGCAGGTCGACGGCTTCACGCAGGTGGGCAACCCGGGCCGGTGCGGGGTACGCCGAGGCGGCCTCGACGAGGCATGTCCCCACCAACCAGGGGGCGCCAAAAGCACCAGCCACATCAAGGTTTTCGTTGACCAGCCGGAGTGCTTCCTCGGTACTGCCCTGCGCCACGAGGCAAGCCGCCATGCCAGAGCGCCAGGAGGTGACGGCCGGGTTGTCAATGCCGTCCTGCTCCGCCCACCGCTTGGCCAGCTCGAAATCCGACAGAGCCTCGAGCGACCGGTCTGAGAGCAGCAGAAGGCGGCCTCTTTGCTCAAGCAGCTGCCTGGCCTCCGGGCTGGGGTTGGCCAGGTCGATTTCGCCGAACTTCTCTACCATTTCGAGCGCTTCGGGTGCCCGCCCCTGAGAGCTGATGACCTGGGCCAGCAAAGCCAGGGCCAGCGGCCTCGTCCGCCACGGGCGGGCGTTCATGGCGTCCAGGCTCACCGAGAGCTGAGCTTCGGCCTCGGCCAGCCGGCCGGCCAGCAGTAAGGCTTTGCCGCGAGACACGGAGTACTCAGCGAGGGCAGTCGGGTCGGCAGCCGCGTTTGCCTGTTCGAGGGCGAGGGATGACAACCGTTCGGCCGCCGCAAACGAGCCCGTTTCGGCCAGGGCCAAAAGGGCGCGGGCGCGCAGCCGGACCGCCCAGCGGTGGCCGCTCGCCAGCTCGCTGGGCCACATGGCCCGGTTGACGAGCTCGGCGACGTGGGCGGCGCTGCCGCGCCTGGGGCTCATAGAGGCCACCACGGCCATGAGGCTGAGGCCCAGGCGCTCGGCCGGGGTAGCGGCCGCCTTTGACTGGCCCGGGAGTGACGGGCCCAGCAGCGAGGCAACGACGTTGTGCGCCTCGGTGCTCCTGGCGGCCGATAACGACAGGTCGGCGGTGGCCACCTCGACCTCGATCTGCATATCCCTGTCGGTGGCGGGAAGCCGGGCCGAAGTGTCCTCGAGCATCATCGTTACGGAGGGGACGCTGCCGCCGTCAGGGACGGCGCGAGCCAGCGCCAGCGCCGTCTTGGCCGCCGCGTTGGAGTCGGCTCCGAGCTCGACGGCCCGGCGGAGGTGGCGCGTGGCGGCGCCGAGATCGACCTCGGCCGAGGCCTCGGCCAGGTTGAGCAACAGGCGGGGGCCGGCGGCCTGCGGGTCTTTGCTCAGGGCCTGCGAGAGGAAGGAGAGGGCGGCGGCCCGGTCGCCACGGCCGAGAGCCTCGGTGCCCGCCTCTTCCAGACGACGGGCGACCCACGGGTCGCCGTATTGGTCAGCCATTAGCAGGTGTTTGGCGATCACCTCGACCGGCTCGCCCCGCTGGTCAAAGAGACGGGCGGCGGCGAGGTGCAAACGCGACCGGCCGGCGGAACCCATCTGTTGCAGGAGTGCCGCCTGCACGATGCGGTGCTCGCAGCGAAGCGGCAGGCCGGCACAGATCAAACCGTCGTCCACCAGACAGTCGACCAGAGTGGCCGCGCCGGCGATGTCGAGGCCCGCCAGTTGTGCGCAGCTGGCCAGCTCGGCATCGGCGCCGAGAACAGCCGTCGCTTCGAGCAATTTGACGAGCGACGACGTCTCAGCGGGCAAAGTGGCCAGGCGGGCCAACAAGGCCCGCCAGATCTCGTTGGGGGCCAGGGTCTCGAGCAAGGCGAAAAGAGGCGAGGCGTCGCCGGATGCGGGCCCGGGTTCTCTGTCCGCGGACGCCCTTTTTGTTGCTCCGGTCTGAGACCGGCCAGGCGCAGCGGGGACCCGCAGCAGCTCGCGGGACTGCGTGCGGCCCGGGAACCGGGTCGAGATCGCTCTCCCGATGGCGACGATGAGAGAGGGGCACCCGCCCGAGGAGGCCTGGACACCGTCAACCAGTTCGTCGTCCGGGGCGCCGCGCAGGCAGGAAGTGAGGAGGGCGCTGGTGCCCTCCGGGCTCAAAGGCTGCAGGGTCATAAGGCGCGTCGTTGGCTCGGAGCGGATCCGGTCGATAACCGTCAACGATGCGCTTCGTTGCGACTGGGCCGTCGTCAGCAAGAGCCGGACGCGAGGGGAGAGCCGGCGAGACAGGTGGAGCAGCCACCGGGCGGACTCTTCGTCGGCCAGGTGGGCGTCGTCGACCGCCACAAGGACCAGAGACGCCGACGCCATCTTGTGGAGCATTTCTTCGAGCTCGGCGAAGCGGGCCGCCATCTGGTCGGTGAGGGTTTCCTCGCCGCCTTCGCTATCTGACATCCCGGACGGGCTGACGCCGCTCCTGGCGGAGCCAGGCCACTGGTTGCCGAACAGCTGCCTGACGACCCCCCAGGCGCTGCCGCTCTCCAGGTCGTTGCCCCTGGCGCGGAGCACGGTGATGTTGTCTTCTGTCGCCTTTCGGCAGGCTGCCCCGAGCAAGGCCGTGCGGCCGAGCCAGCGAGAGCCCTCGACGACCACGGCGCCGTTGGAATACGGCCAGGCGTCTGAGAGCCTGGACGCCACCTCGTCGAGGAACTCCTGGCGTTCGAACAGCCTGGGCTGCGGGCGGGCGCGATATCGCCGTTCCGGGCCGGGGTCGACGCGGCTGAGCCGAGCCGTGTCGCTGACTGGGCGCAACCCCAGCGCCGGGCGTTCGGCGAGGGGCACCCGCGAAGGTGCCCTCCCGATCACCGGGCCGACGGCCGGGCGCGGTCCGTCACGAAGATCTATTTCCGCGTCTACTCCTGCGGTAGGCAACAACATGAACCTCACCGATCGTCCCTGTCGGGTACTTCACCGATCGTCCTGTCGGGATTGGCAGGCCCAACTGAACCCAACTGAACCTTGCGCTTTTGTTTGTCTCTACCGAGAGCGAAAGTACCAGTCAACCCGGACAACTTTTCGGCTTAAAAAGTTGATTTCTGTTCGGCCAGGCTCAGCGTGGTTATTTGACCTCTCAGAGCGCGAGAAGACTGTCGGGCGGGGAATTTCCTGGGCCATTCGGCTCAGTCAGGACGAAGGGCTCCCAAAGACGGTCTGCAGGCGAATTCATGAGCACTTTGGCCCATTATTGGGCGCGACGGCGGTTGCCTGTGACAGATGTTACAGAGCGACGTTCAGTCGTTGACGGCCGCGGGCTCGCGGTCACGTCCCCTTGCCCGCGACCGGCCCGGTCCGCCTGAGGGAGGACTGCTTTGCGCAGGCGCACCGACAGCGGGGTGACCTCCGCGCACTCGTCCTCCCGAAGGAACTCGAGAGCCTGTTCGAGGGACAAACTCCTTGCCGGGGAAAGGCGAACCAGTTCGTCAGCGGTGGAAGAGCGCATGTTGGTCAGCTTGCGCTCCTTGGTCGGGTTGACGTCCATGTCTTCACGGCGAGAGTTTTCCCCCACGATCATGCCTTCGTAGACCGGCGCACCGGGCCTGATGAAAAGTGCCCCTCGTTCTTGAAGGTTAATGAGGGCGTACGTAGCGCTCTTGCCGCGTCGGTCGGCTACGAGGGATCCGTTTTGGCGGGTACGGATTTCCCCGAACCAGGGCGCCCAGCCTTCGAGCACGTGGTGGAGCTGTGCCGTACCCTTGGTATCGGTCAGCAGCTGAGAGCGAAGGCCGATCAGAGCCCGGGAGGGGACAGCCCAGTCGGTGCGGGCCCACCCGCTCCCGTGCGAAATTACCTGCTCCATTCGGCCTTTTCGCGCCGCAAGGAGTTGCGTTACGGTGCCCAGGTGCTCTTCGGGGATATCGAGCGAGACGCGCTCAACCGGCTCGTAGACCTTGCCGTCAATAATCTTTGTAAGTACTTGGGGTTTTCCAACCGTAAGCTCGAAACCCTCTCTTCTCATCAGCTCGACGAGCACGGCGAGGGCAAGTTCGCCCCGCCCTTGCACTTCCCATGTGTCCGGGCGTTCAGTCGGGAGCACACGTACCGAAACATTTCCAACCAGTTCGGCGTCCAGGCGACCTTTTACCAACCGGGCGGTGAGCTTGCTGCCCTCTTGACCGGCAAGAGGCGACGTATTTACGCCAATTGTCATTGAAATAGCGGGCTCGTCCACGGTGACACCCGGCAGTGGCCGGGGGTCCGAGACATCGGCCAGGGTGTCGCCGATCATGATGTCCGGGATGCCGGCAATGGCGACGATGTCTCCCGGTCCGGCGCCGCGGTCGCCGGCGTCCACCCGCTGGAGGGCATCGGTCAAGTAGAGCTCGGCGATGCGTGCTTTTTGAGGAGTGCTTTGATCTCCTTGCCGTAGCCAAGCGACCGTGTCACCCTTGCGCACCCACCCCTGGTGGACGCGGCATATGGCGAGGCGGCCGACGTAAGTGGAAGCGTCGAGATTGGAAACCAGCGCCTGGAAAGGATGGCCCTCGATATATACAGGCGCGGGGATGTGCTCGACGATCAGCTCGAACAGGATCTTCAAGCCGGGCGCGTCCGCTACCTCTTCGGCCGACAACGCGGCGCGGCCGGAACGAGCGTCGCTGTAGACGACGGGGAACTCGATCTGTGCTTCGTCCGCCCCGAGGTCGATGAAGAGGTCGTAAACGGCGTCGAGGACCTCCGGCGGGCGGGCGTCAGGGCGGTCGACCTTGTTGACGACAACGAGCACGGGCAGATGGGCCTCGAGCGCCTTGCGCAAGACGAAGCGCGTCTGGGGCAGAGGGCCTTCGCTGGCGTCCACCAGGAGCAGCACACCGTCGACCATCGTGAGTGCTCGTTCTACTTCGCCCCCGAAGTCGGCATGGCCGGGCGTATCAACGATGTTGACCGTGAGGTCGCCGTAGTGGACGGCGGTGTTCTTGGCCAGGATCGTAATGCCTTTTTCCCGCTCGAGGTCGGTCGAGTCCATGACCCGCTCGACTACTTCCTCGTTGGCCCGAAAAGCACCGGATTGCCGGAGCATGGCGTCTACGAGCGTCGTCTTGCCGTGGTCGACGTGGGCGATGATGGCGACGTTGCGAATGTCAGCGCGTTTGATGGTGCTCATGGGCCTCATGGGTGGGGTGCGGGCGGGCAGGCGCCCACCTCGCTCAACACCCAGAGTACCGGCTAGGTCCCGCGTGGCGGGTGCAGCCAGGCTCGGGGGCCGCAGCTAGTGCTGCCTCCAGGGACGTTTGCCAGGTTGCCTGCGGCAAACACCCCTGTCGGCGCTCCCAAGTTAGGGTGCGCAACCAGGCAAACGTTGCCTGTCGTGGCAATAGCTTGGGGGGCCGGCCGGGCACCGCTAACAGCGCGTTACCCGGGGGTCAGTCTGATGTAGGTAAGCGACGGCGCCAACCGAACCGTCCCCGTGGCCGCTCGGTGCGCCGGTGGTGCTCTTCCATCCGCCGGCGGATCAGCTCGCGCCTGGACTGGAGGTCGCGGTATGTCAGGCTCTCCACATCCTCGCCCACGCCGACGGCGGCCCGTACGCCGGCCATGTCGACCTGGTGCTCCCTCGGGTCGATACCAATGTCGTGCGCTATGCGTTCGCCGTACCGGTTGGTGAAATAAGTGCCAATTTCGGTCACCTCACCGAACAGGTCGACGTCGGGTGCCAGCGTCGCCAGCGAGCCGTCGATAAACAGCAGATCCTTCACGAAAAGCATGAGGATCTTCGGGAACTTGGCGCCGTACTCGAGCAGCCTCTTGGTCAGGTCCCGGACCTCGGCCAACAGAGCCTCCGGCGCCAGGGTTGTCGGGTCGACGACCGGCTTGTCGAGCCCGAGGTCACTGGCCAGGGCGTCCAGGTCGGTGTCGGCGGGCACCGCCCCCATGTCTCGCAACGCCATCAGTTGGAGGCGCTGGTCGTTTAACGTGCCGCCCATGAGCAAGCGCAGGAAGGCCAGCCGGCGCAACTCGTCAAGGCGCCCCGTTATGCCGTAGTCAAGGAGCGCCACCCGCCCGTCGGGCTGGACGAAGAGGTTGCCGCCGTGCAAATCTCCGTGGAAGACGCCAAAGAGCGTGGCCCCTTCGAGGAAGGCGATGAGCAGGGCCCGGACGACCGCCGACGTGTCGATGCCAGCCCGGCGCATCCCCGCCACGTCGTCCCAGCAAAAGCCGGAGAGGCGCTCCATGACCAGCACCCGGCGGGTCACCAGCTCGGGGTGGGGCCGTGGCACCACGACGGCGCGTTGGCCCGTCTCGGCCAGGACCCGCGCAATATCGAGCATGTTGTCGGCTTCGAGGCGGAAGTCGAGCTCTTCGACGATGGTCTCGGCGAACAGCTCAACGAGCGCCGGCGGGTTGGCCAGGGCAGCCACCGGGATCCGCCCGATCAACAGCGGCGCCAGCCAGCTCATTGCCGCGATGTCGCGTTCGACCAGCCCCGCCACCTGCGGCCGCTGCACCTTTACGACGACGTCTTCGCCACTGCGGAGGCGGGCGGCATGCACCTGGGCAATCGACGCGGCCGCGATGGGCGTGGTCTCAAAGTGCTCGAACACCTTGTCCAGGGGCCCGCCGAGGTCGGCTTCGACGACTTCGCGGACCAGCTCGAAACTCTCGGCGGGGACATGGTCGCGGAGCAAGCGGAACTCGCCGACCAGCTCGGGGGGGAAGACGCCCTCTCCCGACGACAGGATCTGGCCCAGTTTGATGTACGTAGGCCCGAGACGCTCGAAGGCCTTACGCAACCGGTGGGAAAGACCGGCCCGGGACAGGTCCCGGCGCCCCGTCCGGTCGGCTGTGCGTTTTTCGATCAGGCGCCAAGACAGTATCGCCCAGCCGAGCCGCGAAGAGGTAACGACTACTCGCCTACCGGGCGGCAGCAGGCGCCGACGGAGCAGCTCAGGGACCTGGCGGCCCGTGCTCACGCGGAGCTGGTCGACCCCGGACCGCCACGGGAGTGGTTTACCGGTGAGATCCCAGGGGCCGACGTCGCTGAACGCGCCCATGGCGAGGTCCGACGGCCCCCCACCCGGTGCGGGCGCCGGCTCGTAGGCGGGCGGGCCGGTCGGGGCGTCGCTGTGCGCGGCCGGGCCAGGTGGGAGAGCGTGTTCGCCAGTTGCACTCATGAGGGGATCTCTGCCGACCCTAGCCTGCTCACGGTGCATCGCCGGCAACGCCCTACAGCCCGTCGCGTCGCCCGCAGCCCGACGGGCCCCGGAACGCGGCGGCCTAAGCTGGCCCCCATGACCGAGCGGCTCCAACCAGGCGACCCCGCGCCTACCTTTACCCTGCCCGACCAGTCCGGCGACGACGTGTCCCTCGATGGCTTCCGTGGCCGGCACGTCCTGGTCTACTTCTACCCGAAGGCCGACACGCCCGGTTGCACCACGCAGGCGTGCGCCCTTCGCGACACCCTGGGGTCGATCGGTACGACAGCCGTGATCGGCATCAGCCCGGACCCCCCACAGCGTCAGGCTGCTTTCGACACCAAGTACGGCCTCGGCTTTCCTTTGCTTTCCGACGTCGACCACGCCGTCGCCGAGCTCTATGGCGTCTGGGTCAGACGGAGCATGTACGGCCGGGAGTTCATGGGTATCGAGCGCTCGGCCTTCCTCGTCGGCGAGGACGGGAACCTCGAGGAGGTTTGGTACAAGGTGGCCCCGGCGGCGACGGCCGAGAAGCTGTTAAAGGCGTTGGCTGACTAGAGCCCAAAAACGTCTCGGCCCAGGCAAACGCCCTGAGCAGAAAACTTCCCTCTAACTAATGGGGCTAAACGGACGTGCGGCGCGGATCAGACCTGTTGGCCAGGTCAATCGGCCGGGCTAAGCGGGGACGATCACGAGACAGCCGTTGTGGCCGCCGAAACCAAACGAATTGGACACAACTGGGCCGGGTTGCCACTCCCTCGGCTCACCAGTGACAAGGTCGAGCTGGAAGGCGGGGTCGACGTTTTTAGTGCCGGTCGTAGGGGGGATCTGGCGGTGCTGGATCGTGAGGGCAACGGCGACCGCTTCTATGGCGCCGGCCGCCGCCAACGTATGGCCCAGGACCCCCTTTATAGAGGTGACCGCCGGCCCGGAGGCGCCAAAGACCTTGTAGATCGCCTCCGCCTCCGCCGCGTCGCCAGGAGGTGTCGAGGTCCCGTGCGCATTGACATGTGTCACTTCGGCCGGTGAGAGCTGTGCGTCTATCATCGCCAGCTCCATGCAACGAGCCGCACCGCTCCCGTCCGGCGATGGCGCGGTCATGTGGTGGGCGTCGGCCGTGCTGGCGGCGCCCGCTAGTTCCGCATAAATGTGCGCGCCGCGGGCGATGGCGCGTGAGCGCTCCTCGAGGACGAGCATCCCCGCTCCCTCGCCAATGACGAAACCGTCCCGCTCGACGTCAAAGGGCATGGAGACCCCGGACCGGGAAAGGGCCGTCATGTTGGCAAACCCGGCGATCCCGAGGGGCGACAGGGGCGCTTCGGTCCCGCCCGTCAGCATGACGTCGCAACGACCTATGGCGATGAGCCGGCCCGCGTTGGCGATGCTCTGAGCCCCCGCCGCACAAGCGGTGACGGTGGACTCGCAGGGCGCCGGAGCCCATAGCGCATGGAAATGTCGGCCGAAGCACGGTTGCACATGATCATGGGGACCAGGAACGGGCTGACCCGGGTGGGACCTTTTTCCAGCAGTACCTGGTGTTGCTCGCAGATAGTGTCGAGGCCGCCGACTCCGGTGCCGACGATCGTCCCCGCCCGGTCCGGGTCGCCCCGAAGCGGTTCGATGCCACCCGCATCACTGACAGCCTGGTCAGCAGCCAGGGCGGCGAGCTGGACGAAGCGGTCCGCTCGGCGCACCTCCTTGGCCCGAACAGGCTGCTCACATCGAGCTGGCCGATTGGGCGGGCGCGGCCTTCGGGCGGCTCGGCGAGCAAACCGCGCCAAAATGCCTCTGGCCCGGTCCCACAGGAGGAGACCACGCCCAGGCCGGTTACGACAACCCGCCTGCCCGGCACCGAGGCAGTGCCGTCGGGAGCACCTGTTACAGCCAGCATCAGAGCTTCGACGTCACCAGCTCGTAAGCCTGGCCGACCGTCTGCACGCCTTCGAGCTCTGACTCGGGCACGTCGATGCCGAAGCGCTCCTCCAGGGCCATTACCAGCTCGACCAGGTCCAGGCTGTCGGCATCGAGGTCGTCGGCAAAACGGGCCTCCGGCACGATCTTCGAAGGCTCGACCTGCAGCACCTCGACGGCGCACTGCTTGAACAGGTCGAAGGACTCGTCGTTGCCCATTTGTTCTCCCATGTTCTTCTCCATGTACTCGCGACGCGGATTGGCCAAATCTAGCGGTCCTGGCGGTTGAGCTGGCCGACCGCTCCTGGTAGCTTCAGCGCGCCGGTCCGGCCCCCCAGCGCCACACTGCTGATGCCCATGTCATGCCGGCGCCGAAGCCGGCGAACAAGACGAGATCTCCGTCTCTCAGCCGACCAGCGTTGGCCGCTTCGCACAGGGCGATCGGGATGGACGCCGATGACGTGTTGCCGGTCCGCTCGATCACGGCCGCCACTCGTTCGGGGGGAAGCCCGAGCCGCTCGGCGACGGCGTCCATTATGCGGATATTCGCCTGGTGGGGGACGAAGAGAGCGATGTCATCAGCGCTTATCTTTGCTTGTTCCATGCTCTTCGTTGCCGAGTCCACCGTGACCCGCACGGCTTTTCGGAAGACCTCTTGGCCGCGCATCTTCATTCCCGGCCCGTCATAATCTGCATAGAAAAGGGGCTGGAGCGAGCCGTCGACTCCTATGTCCCACCCGAGGAGGGCGGGTTCGCCGGGCACCGCTTCTACAACTACCGCCCCGGCGCCGTCACCAAAGAGGAACGCATTGGAGCGGTCGGACCAGTTGGTTATCCGTGTAAGGGTTTCGGAGCCAATGAGCAGGACGCGCTCGGCGCCTGCCGCGATGAACCCGGCCGAGGTGACGAGGCCATACGTAAACCCGGCGCACGCCGCGTTCAAGTCCATCCCGCCGCCCTTTATGCAGAGGGCGTTTGCCAATGGAGACGAAGTGGCGGGGACCGGCTGGTCCGGCGTTGTCGTACAGAGGACGAGCAGGTCGATGTCTGCCCCGCTGAGCCCGGCCATCTCGAGGGCGCCCCGCCCCGCCTCAGCGGCCAGCTGTGCCGTGGTACCCATTCCCCCGGGAGGGGAGCTGGTCGGCCTGGAGCCGACAAATGGGCCATCCGCGGCCCGGCGTTTGCGAATGCCGGTCCGTTCGACGATCCATTCATCGGTCGTATCGAACAACGTCATGATGTCCTGGTTGGTGACCACGGTGCTTGGCAAAGCGCTCGCCCAACCGGTTATCGCACAGCCGTGTTCAGTCATGCCGAGCTCCCTAGTAGTGCCAGGCGACCGCCGGAGCGGTCCTAGGGGCGCCATCAACGAATGGCGCCATTAACGGACAGGGACGGGTACATCCGGGGCCCTTTGGCCGAATTTCCTCAACGTTGGCGGGGGTGAGAACCATCTCGGCGAAGCTAACGAGCCCGCAGCCACGCAACTGGTTGACCGGCCTGTACGCGTTCCCCGGGGTGCGCCAGGAGGCCCATCAGCTCCCCGGCGAAAGGGCTCCGCACTTCGGTGCCAGACACCGAGCCCAGCAGGTCCCCGATCTCTATGGGGGATCCCGCCGTTGGGGGAACCGATCCGGGCAAGGGCGTGTCAGGAGGGCTGGCGCCGGACGTACTCGAGGCGAGCTCGAAGATGCCGGCGCAAGGGCTGATGACCAATCGCTCGGAGACGTACAGCCGCTCACCCTGGTGGCTTTCTGACGCGCTGTGGAGGGTGGTGTCCCTCGTCAGCGTCGCAACGAGAGTGTCGAGGTCGTCAGGCGAAGCGATCGAGACGGTTGCCGCCTGGGCCAGCGTGGCCTGGACCATGTCGGAGAGCGGGACGCCCGTGGCCCAGCTCGCAAAAAAGGTTGTCGCCGTCCCAATCGTCGGTGCGCATGATGGCAGCGAGGGCCAGGATGCTCTGACGCCAACGAACGGGGCTACGGAGTTGAGCAGAGAGCAGGGCGGGCCAGTCCATCGCCCCGGCGTGGGGGAGGGCGTCGACATTGGCCACCACCGGGACAGCCAGAGGGAAAAACGTAGTGATCTCGAGTGCTTTTCGCAGCCTGGCCTGAGCCGGCGTCATGAGGGGGGTGTGGAAGGCCCCACCGACGGCCACCGCTGAGATGCTCGTAGCGCCCATCTGCCGGGCCACATCGGCCGCTCGATACACGTCGGGCTCGCGTCCGGCGATGACGCACGCATCGGGGGCGTTGCAATTAGCGAGCCAGACGTCGCCGTCGGCGCGGTAGCAGGCGATGCTGGCCTGTTCGTCATCAACGCCGGCCAGCGCCAGCATGACGCCGGCGTTCTCGTCGGAAGCCTCTTGCATGGCCTCCCCGCGTTCTCCGACGAGGCGGACGGCGTCCTCGAACCCAACCGCTCCAGCCGCGACCAGCGCCGTGTACTCGCCCAGGCTGTGGCCGGCACAGGCAGTGGGTTCGATGCCGAGCCGTTCGACCGCGTCGAGCACGACCAAGCCGAGGACAAACGTGGCCAGCTGGGCGTTGCGGGTCTCCATGAGCTCGTCGGCCCCGGCGTCGATAAGGAGCCTTTCGACGTCGCGACCAGCCACGTCGGAGGCGTCCTGCACGACGTCCCAGGAAGGATGGTCGCGCCAAAGTGCGCCCATGCCAGGGCGCTGAAATCCTTGTCCCGGGAAAACGAACGCCGGCACGCTCTCTGGGCCTCCCTTTAGCCTTTCAACATTCGACCTGGAGGGGCTCACGAAAGTAACAAGCCGATTAACTTCTAACCTCGGCACCCGTGGCAGAGCCAGCCGGAGCCCACCTGAGCCCCTGTTGGCAACCCTCGGGCCTCGGCTCCAGAGCGGCCTAGCCGAGAGCAGCCGCCCCGCCTTGGATCGAGCCAGGGGCGGGACGTGGTCGCGCTGCAGACCACTCTAGGTGGTCATTTGGCGCCACCGCCGGTCCTGGGCACGCTGGCAGTGAAGGGACTGCGCACCTGGCGCAACCCGTCGCCGCCACGCGTTGCGGCTCGAGGTTGTGCACCGTATAACGGTTAGCGTGCCCGTCCTCCGGAAGGCGACCAGTCGTCGGCGAATACCGGGCCCTCGGCGAATAGGGGGTCGTCGGCGGCTGATGGGTTGGCCAGCGGCAGTGGCCGGCCTGTCCGTTGCCATCTGTCTCTCGCTGTCGCCCTCCGCGGGGGCGCCGTCCAGCGCGGCTAGCGTCCCATCGGTTCACCCTGGCATATCGGGCCAACCTGGCACCTGGTGGCACCCCGGTCCCGTCACTTCGTGGCAATACGACCTTGGATGGCCGGTCGCCGTCCCGACCAACGTCGGTCCGGTACAGGTGTACGACATCGATTACGACGGTTCCGAAGATGGCACACAGGCGCAGGTGACCGCCCTGGTCGCTCGCATCCACGAACAGGGCGGGCACGCCATCTGCTACACGGAGACCGGCGCCTGGGAGAACTACCGTCCGGATGCGGGTCAGTACCCGGCGAGTGTCCTTGGCGCTCCCATGCAGGGTTACCCTGACGAACGCTACGTGGACATCCGTCAGTGGTCGGTGCTCGAGCCGATCCTCGACGCTCGTTTCCGTCAGTGCAAGGCCGAAGGCTTTGATGGTGTCGAAACCGATATCGACGATTCCTATACCGACGACACCGGCTTCCCGCTGACCCTGCAGGACGAGGTGACATTTGATACCGAAGTGGCCCACGACGTCCACGCCCTGGGACTGGCCTGGTTTCTGAAGAACGGGGTAGATGGCGACGCTTTTATAACGGATATCGAACCGGTCGCAGACGGCACCGTCAACGAGCAGTGCTGGCAGTACAACGAATGCTCACAATTGGAACCGTTCGCCAAAGCGGGCAAACCGATACTGAACGTTGAGTACCAGGACCTCGGGAAGGCGAGCACATGCGCACAGGCCCAGGCTTTCCCGATGGCGACCGTGCATACCGACGTCAACCTGGACGGGGCAATTGCCTGGGGTTGCTGGCCGTCCAGGGGCAACGTGAAAGGGCCGGTTATTAGCGTCGCCGTCCCGCCCGCCCGGCACGGGCCGGGCTTCGCCGGTCTGACCAGGCTGACCGCCACCGTCGGGCACCCGCTGTCGTTCCCCATCAAGACTTCGGGGTACCCGGTCCCGGCTCTGTCCCACTCGGCCCTGCCGCCGGGCCTCCGGTGGGCAAACCGCGCCGGAGGGACGGCGACCATAGCGGGGGTACCAGGACCGACCGCGGCGGGCGTCTCAAAAGTGACCGTGATGGCTTCCAACCCGCTGGGTAATTCGAAACAGGTGCTTACGATCACGGTAGAGGGGCCACCCGCCATCACGAGCCGGTCCCAGGCGAGAGCGGTAGACGGGGCGACCTTCTCGTTCACGGTGAGGACGAGGGGTTACCCGTACCCCCGCCTCACCCACTCAGCTCTGCCGAAAGGGCTGAAGTGGTCGGCAGGTCCGGGCGGTACGGCGGAGATCTCCGGGAGAGCCCCCGCTGACGCGCTCGGGGTACATCACGTGAAGATCAAGGCAAAAAACCCGTTGGGTACGGCGAACCAGGTGCTCGAGATCACAGTGTTCTAAGGCTCGTGACGGGCTCCGTCGATCGCCCCGGTTTCGGCTCCCGATTACGCAACCGGTCGGCGCCCTAATGCCGGGAAAGCGATCGTCAGCCGTGGTAAACGGGGTTGAGGACGACGTGCCGGGCGGCGAAAACGAGTGCTACGGCTGCACTGGATATTGCCGCGCAGAAGGCCAGTTCGGTGTTGTGGAAGGCCCAACCAGGCCCGAGATAGCGGGCCGTAAAGGCCAAGGCCCCATAAATGCCGAGCCCGCCCAACCAGGCCCGTAATACCAGGTCGATGCGGCCGCACGAAGCGACTACCAGGGCCAGGAAAAAGGCCAGCGCCAGGCAGCTGCCGGCGGCGAGCAGGGCCGCGGGCAGCGGTACGCCTCGAAGCTGCGCGACGCCGTCAATCGACCCGGTCAGGAAGGCGAGTGCCCCGAGGTAGAGCACCGTTGACCGGGCCAGCTTGCGGCGAGCCGCTTTGACGAAACGAGGGAGAGAATACGAATCGAGGAGCGCGTGGCGGATACCGGCGCTGAGCGAGCGCAGCTGCCACTCCATCACGCCGAGCGAGAGCACCATCGGGTAGGCCGCCGCGCCAGGCCAATTGAGCGCCCCGCTCCTGGCCGGCTCCAGCACCATAAAAAGGGCGACAAAACAGCCGCAGCAGCAGCCATTGGCAAAGTAATGGACCAGCACCGGGAAACCTGTCCGCGTTACGGGGAAGTCTCGCCACCAGGAAGGCGGCACACGCCAAAGGGCGGCAAGGACCGTGCCGCCAATGCTGGCACCGGTCAGCCCCACGGCTACCACGACCGGCAAACTGAAAGGCTCGTGCGTAATGAAGACCAACGACCCGATGGCTCCCGGGACGAGGATGAGAGCTATCAGTGCCTCTCGTCCCTGTACTACGAGTTCGGCGGCCGAAGTCATAAAGGCGCATGCGGCCAGAGCAAACACGATCCCGCAGCAGCTCCCACCGAAGAGCTCGTGGCAGCCAAAGCCAAGCAGGGCGGTAAAGAACAGGGCCGATAGCAACGCCCAAATTACTGCGCTCCCGGCCGGGCCGTCGGGGGCCGAACGGGCATGGCCCACATAAGACACGAACTGGCTGAACGCCCATCCGCAAATGAGCGACAGAGGGACGGTCCAAAGAGGGAGCCACGAATGCAGAGCTATGGCTGCACCTGCGAACATCAGTGTCGGGGCGGCGAACACGGTCCCACGGCCCAGGTCGTGGGCACTGCCGGGGTGTTTCGTGCGCGGGTTGTCGGCGGGGGCGGGCCGGAACTTGACTGCGGCGAACAGCTGCTCGGCCAGGGCAAAGACGTCCCGTTGCCCGAACCGCTTCCGGACGACGGCGTTACTGAAGCCGCATGTTTCCAGGGATGCGGCGATCTCGAAGGGGTCGACAGCCGCCGTGACCACCTCGAGCAACGACGAGGGGGCTTCATCGGTGACACAAGCCAGGGCGGCCGGAAGGGCCACCGCTGGCAGGGACAATGTAGGTTCCGACGTGTGGGAGGGGACAAAATGGTGGCCACCCCGGTGGCTGATGCCGGGTCGTAGGCACATCAGACGTTGGCCCAAGTTCATACCAGCACTCCTGGTTCGCGAACGGACTGATCCTCCGCGCCAAGTGAGCCGGAACTATGAACAAGCCGATCGGACGCCCTTGTCCCGATCACCGCGTAAGGCAAACCTTCGCGAGTGCGTTTAGTTATCGGGGCGATGTCCATTGTCTCGTTCTGGTTCCTGCTCGAGGCGGGCGTTATTGCGCGGGCTTTCGTGAGAGCCCTGACCGGCCGGCGGGCCGTGCTTCAAAACGAGAGTTGTTAGCGCCGTCCCTGATTCAGGAGATTCTGCCGTCGTGGTGGTGACAGGAGGCGAGCCGTCACCCGGCGGGCGTGGTGCTGCCCGCACGGGCCAAGCGGCAGACGACAAACAGGGAGCAAACCGTCCCGGAAACCGCGCTCCAAATGTGAGGAGGGCTTCGCCCCTGGGCTCAGAGCTCGAACCAGACGACCTTGCCGTCTGGTCGCTCCTCCGTCCCCCATGCGGCGGCCAGCTGGCTGACGATCTGGAGCCCTCGACCGCTCTCGTCCCCCGCAGTGGAGTCTCTGAGCGACGGCAGCGTGGACCCTCCGTCGAAGACCTCCACCCGGGCACGGGCCCTGTCAGTACGCGGACCTGGAAAGGTCCTGGCCCGTACCGCAGGGCGTTTGTCGTGATCTCTGATACGAGGAGCTCGCCCAGCTCGCGCCGGACGGGGTCAGGGAGCAACGAACCGACGAACTGCCGGGCGGCCCTGACGGACAGAGGGACCGGTGCAAAAGAGGCCGAATGCCATTGCCTCCTCGGCCCGCTGGCGGTCATGCGCCGTGGTACCCCGGCCGCGTGGGTGGCTGCGTCACCGTGGTTGGTCCCCGACCCGTGCGCGTGCTTTGACGGCCGGGGCGGCTGCGCCGAGCGGTCCCGAAAGGGCAGGATCTTGCTCTGCTCTTGGTCCTGTCCCGGACGGGTGCCCACAGGTACCGGTCCGTCAAACCGCTCTCGTACCGCATCGACCTTCAACCGCGCCGCTGGTTGTCCCACACAAGAAATTATCGCGCTGGTGTGCCTGCTGAGTAATGAGCCAAATGTCTCACCTCGTGCCACGGCAGGCAAAGTTTGCCTGGTTGCTCAACACAGCTTTGGCACGGCGACGGACGTTTTGGCGCCGGTCCGAGGCGGCGTGCGCTCGCGCGCGTTTGCCGACAGAGCCATAGCGGGCTCTGTCGGCTGTTGCTAGTGCTGCCTCCAGGAACGTTTGCCAGGTTGCCTGCCGCAAGCACCCCTGTTGGTGCTTGCAAGTTGGCGTGCGCAACCGGGCAAACGTTGCCTGTCGTGGCAGTAGTGACTATTCGCTATTAGGCGGCCCCCATGATCAGGGCCCTATGACGCGGGCCCCTACGACACCGTGATCTGCACGATGACGCTGGCCTTCCCGTAGGCGTTCATGGCCGTGATCGTGACCTTGTGGGCCCCGATGGCGGCGGCCGTAGGCCGGCCCGATATGGTCGCCGTTCCGTTGCCTGTGCTGGCCCACTTCAGCCCGGCCGGGAGGCCGGTATGGCTGAAGGTCGGCTGGGGGTACCCGTTCGTCTTGACGGTGAACGAGAACCCGGCCCCGTGATGTGCTTTGGCCGACGAGCTGGCCGTGATGGCGGGTGCCGCACCCACCGTGAGGGTGTAATGGCCGACCGCTTTGCCCATCGCGTTGGTGACCGTCACACTGATGTGGCGGACGCCTCCGGAGCTCTTCGTAGGCACGCCCGAAAGGACCGCCCTGCCCTTGCCCTGGGGGGTAAAGACCAGGCCGGCCGGGAGTGCGCCCGACTCGGTCATCGACGGGAACGGGTAACCCGAGGCAACCACCGTGAAGCTGTAGTGACGGCCCACGGTGGCCACCGGCAGGTTGCCGGTGGTGATGCCGGGGGAGCCCTGGATGGTTATGGACAGCACCTGCTGAGTGCTCCCGGCGAGGCTCGAGGCCGTCAGCACGACTTTCGTAACCCCGACGGCCGTCGATTTCGGCATGCCCGATATGGTCGCCGTGCCGTCGCCGTGACCTGTCCAGCTAAGGCCGCTCGGCAACGGGGTGTCGAGCAGGTTGGGGACCGGGGAACCAGTCGTGGTCACCTGGAACGAGAACTTTTGACCGACGGACCCTGCGACCGAGGCGGCACTCGTGAAAGCTGGTTTGGCGCTCGGCGCAGACGTGGCGACGGTGGTCGGAGTTGTCGTGGGGGTTGGGGTCGGCGTGGGCGGCGGTGTGGTGATGATGACGACCGGCGGCGTCGACGGCTGGGCCTCGGCAATGTTCAACGTGAGGTCCTGACCTGTTGTGCCAACAAAGTTGGCCGAGCTCAGCTTGATGTCGTGCGAGCCGACGTCGCCGGCCGATGGCGTCCCCGAAATGGTCCCGGTGCCATCGCCATTGTCAACGAACTTCAAGTCGGCCGGCAGGCCGCTCTGGGCGAGCGAAGGGGCCGGGTACCCACTTGTTGTGACGTTGAAGCTGAAGGCCTGCCCGGCCGTGGCCGAGACGGTGCCCGCACTGGTAAACGCCCCGGCCTGGCCGACGACGATAGACAGCGATTGGGTGGCGTCAGGGTTGATGCCGTTGCTGGCGTCGACGGTCACCGGGAACGTCCCGGTTGCGGTGGGCATGCCGGAGAGCAGGGCGGTGCCGTTGCCGTTGTCGACGAACGTGAGGCCCGGAGGAATGGCCCCCGACTCCGTTATGGACGGCGTGGGGTTGCCCGTTGCCGTAACGGCGATGGCGCCCATCTGGCCCAGCGTGAAGTCGGCCGTGCCCGCACTGATGGTGGGCGCCACGGCGGGGTTGACAGTAAGGGTGACCCCCAGGGTGGCCGTACTGTCGTCCTTTGTGTTGGTCGCCGAGATCGTGACGGGGTAGGTCCCCTGCGTGCCGGCGGCGGGAGTCCCGGAAATTGCGCCCGTGCCGTTGCCGTTGTCTACAAACGTGAGGCCCGAGGGCAGTGTCGACGCGTTGTCGGTCAGCGTCGGCGCCGGGAAGCCTGTGGTCGTGATGGCGTAACTGCCAGGAACCGTCGTTGTAAAGGTGGCCGTCGTCGGGCTGGTGATAGTGGGCGCCTGGCTGTTGGTCAGGGTGAAGTCCTGGGTGGCCGTGCCGGCACTGTTCGTTGCCGTGATGGTGATCGGGTAAGTGCCGCCCGTCCCGGTGGCAGGGGTACCCGAGATCGTCGCCGTGCCGTTGCCGTTGTCGACCAGGGTGAGGCCTGAAGGCAGTGTCCCGGCTGTCATGGTCAGCGTGGGCGCCGGTACCCCGGTGGTGGTCACCGTGAAGCTGAACGGTGCACCGACATTGGAGGTGGCGTCGGCGGCGCTGGTGATGGCGGGGCTAACGCTCTCGTTGAGGGTTAGGCTGGCACCGGAGGCCAGGTTGGCCCAGTCGGAGAGCTGGCCCCCGTAGGCCTGACCGAAGGTTGCCCCCCCGGACGTGGTACCGCTCGGGACGCTCACGGGCACCTCGAGCGAGCCGGCTCCACTGTTGGTGATGGTCACCACGCCGTTCGTTTCGGTGGCGCTGATGTCAGAACCAGTGCCGGTGACATTGGGCGCCCAGGCCGTCTGGTTGGCCAGGATGTTGCCGATACCGCCGAGGGTCAATTGCTGGTACGGAGCCGTGGTCGAGTTGTAATAGCTGTCGTACTCGTTGATCAGCGGGTTGAGCACCTCGTAGAGCAGCCCGTCGCCGTCAGTGCCAGTTTGTGCGGTGGCGGACGGGACGTAGTTGGCCGGGGGCAGGACGCTCGAGTACGGCGGCTTGCCCAGCAGGTTGGTCTGGTGCACATAGCTCACGTTGGGGTCGTTCGAGAGCATGTTCTGGAGCATGCCGGAGACGACCTGCTCGACCACCTGGGTAAAGGTGAAGGGCGTCGTGGCGCACGTGGTTACCCCCGTCGTGTGGCACTGGGAGCCCGGAGCGTTGGCGTCGTACAGCGTGTTGTACTCGTCCAGTTCCTGGGCGTTGGTAGCCGCGTTGTAGAAAATGTTGATCGGGTGCCGGGGCGCCACCTGGGCCGTGCCGTCGACAAAGGACTGGCCGGCTGGGTACGTGGCCCCGCTGTAGGTGTTACCGAGGCCGAACTGGTCATCGGGCGGGTTGGGGTAAGGCTTCGAGCCGTCGGCGCCCACGGCCTTGATCCCGACCGCTTCCAGGGCGGGGATGAAGTACGGGTTCTGCTCCCATGGGAGCTCGTTGGCGTTCTCGACGACGGGCGGCGTCCAGCCCGCGGGCATCGGTGTGTCCGTATAGGTGATGTTGGGGAAGGTCGCCCGGGCCCGGTGGCCGTCCCGGTGGTCGCCCCGGTATCGGTGAACGTGAGCTCTTGTTCGCCGCCGCAGGAGGTGGGGTTGTCGGCGGGGCCGACGCATACGGTCTGGCTCTGCGCCGGGCTGGTGTCGCCGGAGCTGCCGCCCGAGTCGGGAAGCGTCGCCGACCTCGGCGTGGAGTAGGTGCCGATCTCGGTCCAGCTCGTGTACGGCGCCGCCGGAGCGGTAGATGATGTAGTTAGCGGCGTGGCAGATGGATTGCCACACGAGCGAAACTGCGCTCGTGCTGCCGGTCAGCGTGACGGCTCCGAGGTCGCCCTGCTGGCCGTCGGTCACGTACGCCTGGGACTGGTCGACGCTGGGGGAGTCGGAGGCGTTGAACTGGTCGGTAACGGCGTACTCATAGGTGCCGGCCGGCAGCGTGCCACTCGTGCTGGTTATGTTCTCCGCGTCCAGGTCGGGCGGGTCGACGGTCGCCGGGGTGCCGGGGGCCAGGTCGGCGAACCCGGAGTGGTTGCCGGGGACGAAGACTTGCGGGTTGTAGGTGCCATAAGGGTTGGCGACGTCGGTGGCGCCTGGCGCGATGGTCTGGCTGGTAATGCCAAGACCGCCGGTACCCGCTTTGCCAGACTCGTCTGCCCGGGGAGCGCGGCGCCCGGAGCCGCCAGTATGTCGTTCGTGTTCTGGTTGAGCTCGGCCTCGATGTAGTCCTGGGTGGCGCACCCAACGTCAAGGTACGGGGTGTCGTACGTGTGGCTTATCCAGCCGAAGTCGTCGGCATAGGACTTGCCGGTACTGGGGTCGGTCGCCTGGAACTGGGCCAGCAGAGGGTCGGGGCGCTGGGTTTCCCCGGGCAGGGCGAGGTCATTGTTCTGGTACTCGATGGTCCCGCCGTAGTTGAACAGCTGGTCCATTCGGAACGGCGTCGACGGTTCGCCGGCCGGCCGGGCGCTCGGGTCGCTCTCCTGGGTCGGGTTGGACCAGTCAGCCGCCGTGATGACGTCCTGGGGGTCCATGCGGAGGGAGTCGGCGTCGGAATAGTCGTTGTCGTGAACAGCGACGCTCCACGCGTTATCAGGGGTAAAGGTATCGTCGATGTCCATCTCGACGTAGTTGCGGTAAAGGCCAAGATGGGTGTCGTTGGTGACCCAGTTGATCAGGCCCGGGGCCAGCAGCAACCACTGGAGCTGAGCCGAGCTGTAATCGAAGTAAAGCGACAGCTCGGCCACACCAGCCTGGGGGTCCGTGCTCGGGTGCTGGTAGACGCCGGCCAGCGCGTCACCCGCACTGTTGGTTAGGAGCGGTGTGTACGGGGCGCCACTGGTGACCGAGGCGCCGTAGCCGTACGTGCCCGTATCAAAGGGGACCGGGCCGGCAAGCTCGGGGAAGTCGGCCAGACCAGCCGTGGTCAGCGTCCCGGTGGTCCCGTCGAGGGCACCGGCGGTCACATCGGTGACTCCGAGGTTGGGGTCAGGGTACATGTAGCCGTCGACCTGGTTCACGCCGAAGGTGGACTCATAGGTGTCGAGGGCGCTCAACTGGCCGGAGGCGAAGTCCGTCGGCGAGTCGGCGATGACCACCCCGTTGAAGTAGCCCGTTGTGCCGCTCGACAATGCCGGCAGCGTTACCGTCCAGAGCCCGGCCCCGCTGGCCGTGTTGGCATCGACTTCGGTATAGCGGTCGCCGTCCTTGTTGAGGGCCGCTTCCCAGGCTGCTGTCGTGGGGTCGCTCGTCCCGCTGCCGATCAGCAGGACGTTGAGGTCGAGGCTCGGCGGGGTAGCAGCAGCGGCGGCGATGGCAGGTGTCGCCACCATGCCGGCTACCGTGGCGACCGAGAGAGCGACGGCTAAAACGACCCTTCGGGCCGCCAGTACCGGCTTACGCGAGAACGCGTGAAGGGGCCGGTAAGGGTTAGCGCGCGAACGGAATTATGGGAACTCACCACTGACCTGCGGGACAGGGCGTGAGCGGGCTGATGTGAGGCCGCTCGAGGCGGCCTGGGGGACGGGTTGGGCACCTTCACTGCGTTCTCCGTTCGAGATGGGGCAAGGGTCGGCAAGAGGCTGGCGATATTTGGCTGCGAGTGGCTCCCGTCTCACTACGGGCGCGACTGATGCTGAGTGGGCGCGGGCGTGCCATATCGCTTAACTCGACGTAGGACGGGTCATCAAAGATACGTCCCGGTACGAAACACGAAATCAGGTCTAGCAGCGTGCCCCGAGCGCTTAGTCGCACTGCGCGAATTATGATCCGTTTGGCCCACGACGCTCGGGTTACAATAGGTATGGCGGGGATCTCGGCGCGCAAATGCAAAAGGTAAACGATCTTTTCCGTTATCGGGCCGGCCCGTTTAATAGCCGGACAGCAGGGCGACCAACATTCTTAATAGTGCCGTGGCCATCCGGCTGGCCCGCCTGGCCAACGTGGTCATACAGCCCAGGGTTTCGGTCGGTTTTGCTGTATCGCGCCGCCATGCTGACGTGTTTTCTGAATGTAAACGTTCCGGTTTTTGGGAGTTGGCATCGCGACGGTAGCCGTAATCAAGTAGCGCGGCCCGAAATTGCGTCGAATTTCGCGAGCGAGGCATTGACTTGGGCGGTTCAGGCACGCTCAGCCCGAATCCATGTACGTTATTACTCGTGCCGGCTCGCAGAGCTCAGCAGGGGGCGGGGCACCGGCGGCGTATGGGCGAGGTGAACTTATCCGGTTGGCCCGTCTTCAGCCTGGCCCGTCTCTCAGGGCTCGCCCGTCTGTCAGGCTGGGCTACCTCGGCCAACTCTGCCAAACGCCAGTCTCAAGCTTTACTTGAGGGTCAGCTGTAGGAGCCTTGCTTATCCAGGGTGATGACTGCTCCGCAAGGCGGGGCCCGCCGGCCCGATCGCCGCCGAGGCCCCTACGCTCGCGTCGAAGCGGGCGGGCCACAAGAGCCCGCCCGCTTCGGCCACGACTAGGGAACAAACGGGGAGAGGAGCGGGGGCACCCTCAGCCGAGGGAACTGATGGGAGGCAAGGGACCCAGGGTTAGCGTCCCGGGCTCGAAGTCGTCGTGGTCGAGCAGCGCCACGACACCATTAAGGCTCTGGAGGCTGACGTCAGTGCGGACCACTGTCGAACCGCTGGCTAGGACCCCTTGGCCGATATAGGTGCCGTCGCGGGTCAGGCTGACCAGGGTGCCGTCCAGGCCCGTCTGGCTGGTCGTGAGCTGCACATCGTTGGCGTCCGCTAACGACCCATGAAAGACAGGGTTGACGAACCTCGAGGGCGCGTGCGCCAGATCGCCATCGACGGGTCCCCGAAGGCGTTGTACTCGAGGGCGCTGCCACGTGGCCCATCGTCGCTCGTCATGTCGGCGGCAGTCTCCGTTTCCATATAACTCTTCGCCGCTACCACCAGCTGCCCGAGCTGAAGGACGGGAGCCACCGGAGAGCCTCCGAGGAGGACGCGAAAGATGTTGCCTTCCTCCGGGAACAAGCTGGTACCCATGCCCTGGAGCAAGAAGCCGTCCTGGTAGATGTAGCTGATCCGCGATGAGCCGACGGTCCCGACAGCCTTGCCGTCCTCCAGCCAGAATTCCGAGTACCCGGGGACGATGCCGGGGGTCACGTACGGCGACGACTCTGTATTGCTGTCGAACTTCCCGCTGTCGCAGTCGCTGCTCCAGACCACCGGTAGCTCGTTGTTGGCCGGCTCGCTCAGCGAACTGATGTTGCCTTCGCCGTACCCGGGCTCGTACCACCCGCTCCCATTGGTATAGCCGTGATCGCTATGCCAGAGCAGGAAGGCGCCGGCGTCGAGGTCGTTACTGATATCGGTGCCGGTCCCATTGAAGTTTATGCCCCCAGGTATCGGCGCCCCGGTGTCGAAGGTCTTGGGGTTTATGGTCACGCCCGGGTCATTGTTGGCTTCGTCGTTCGCCACACGTTCAAACGTCTTGCCGGCTACCGCTGCTTCTGTTCCGACGAATTCCGAGCTGCGCAAGAACGACTGCTCGTCCTGGCCCGTGGGCGTGTACGAGTACGGGGGGTTGGCCGTGCGACCGCAATCGTCCTGGATGTCCGGGCACGGCTGGAAGAACTCGGCCCCGACCACGTTCTGGTAAAAGGCCGAGCCTGCCGGCGGTGGGTTGTCCTCGTAGTTGTGGATCATGGTCAACTCAGCGGCGGCGGCCGACGCCGAGGGTTGGCCACCGATATCCGGCACCGGCACCCGGGCCACGAACAAGTCCGGGTTGTAGTCCGTGATCTTGTCAACACCCGCAGCCAAAGAGGCGTCGACCTGGCTGGCCTGGTGGATGAACCCATAGGGCATGTCGGTGGCCACCACCTCCTCGGGGAAGTTCGGAGTGGTCGTGCCGTCGGAGGTCGTGGTCCCGAAGTGGATCTCGAAGGTGGGCACAACGGTGGTGTCGCCCAGCAGGAGCACGTACGAGGGGTGGGGACGGCAGTCGGGGTTGTTGTACTGGTTGGCGATGAAGTTGCGGATTTGTTCGGGCGTCGTGCCGATGCCGCCGGCGGCGGTGGGCCGGTGGCGAACACTTTCGTCAGGATCCCATCGGCTGTACGTTCCCCGGCGAACGTATTGGCAACCGCTGTCAATGCCGGCGACGTGATCATCATCATTTCTTCTCCGCAGACCTCGATCGGCCCCCTGTAGGCCGAGGTACTGGCCGATCGTGCTGTAGTTGAGCAGGCTCGACTGCCAGACGGTCATGAACGGGAGGTCGTCCGGGGTCATCAACTGGTCGGTGCCAAACACGTTCTGGCTGTTCCCGCCGAAGTTGACCCGGACTTCCATGCCCGTCAACACCCTGAGCAGTCGATGCGCGGGGCGGTACTGCGCCCCGGCCAAGGCCACGCTCGCCACGGCCAAGCCGTGCTCGGAGCCGGTCGGCGTGGTAATGGCCAACTGCGCGGGGTACGCCGCCGAAGAGCGGTACCCGGCCCGGTTGATCGTGAACGGGGGTGCGGGTGAGGGCAGGGGGGCGCCCGTGCTGGAAGTGGTGGCCGCCTCGGTGCCCGGCTGCAAGGGCCAGGCCTGGACGGCCGGCAAGAGGTAACTCGAGGTGTGGAGGACCTGGACAGAAGCCGACCCACCTTGGGGCAGCGCGATTTCCTCACCTGCAACGGGTAGCTGGGCTAGTCCCACCGCCGTCGCCCCGGGCTGCTCACCGGCCCCTTTGCCGGCGGAGAACATCGACGACACGTCCCCCATCCCCGGAGAAAGGATTTGCGTGTAGGGGGCACCGTCGCCGAGCGTCTCGGAGAACCGTGGCGACGGGAAGCTGAGGTGGAACGTGACCTCGGTGTTGTCCGATGAGATGACCTTGCTCAGCGGGAAGGCAGCCGGGCTCGATGGCACACTGGGCCCTCCGCACCCCACCGCGTCCCCCGAAGACAGCAGGAGGCTCTCTATGTCGAGGATGTCGGCCTCCAACTCGGCGACCACGAGCGGCGACACGGCGACCGGGCCGAGGGTGGGGTTATCCGCGTTGGTCACGGTGGTGGCGGCCAAGCCTGTACGCAGCCGGCCCAACGAGGGCACGATGGCACAGGGGTTGGCCGGTTCGGCGTCTATGCGCCGGTGGGCGACGACGGCCTGGCCGAAAATAAGCTCCTTACGTCCTGGCCCACCGAGCGACTCCGCCGGGCTGCCGGCGATATCGGCCACGAGCTTGGCAAAGTCGCTGTCAACCGCGCTCGAGCTGTGGGTTACGACGGCGGCGCCGGCGGGAGGGACTGTCCCCGGCCACCCGGCGCCGACGCCAGCCCCGACTGAGAGGAGCGCGGTGGCAATAACCGAAGCTGACGAGCGGACCATACGTGGGCGTGAACGTGCCTGGCCCGCTCGCCCCGGACCGTCAGGCAACAGCTCCCTTGTGGATTTACGCTTGAAAGTCAACACTGTTCTCTCCTGTCATAGGTGGAGGACCTGGGCTCATGGGCCGCCGTCGCCCTAGCAGGACGGCGGGCCTACGTTTTGTCCTCCAGCCCTTAGACGGTTGACGCCGGCTGAGGTTACGGCCCGGTCGTCAGCCGAGCCGCGCTCGTCGGGCCAAGGGAGGCCACGGCTCTCGGCCTACCGCCCGCCTGCCGTCCGGGCGCTTGGAGGGTGGGGTATATCGTTCCGGATGTGCCGGAGGCACCCGTACCCCGTGGACGGGTCAGCCGAAGAGCAGCGGGCTTTATCGACCGCGAAAGCGAGCGCGGCTCGTTTGACCAACTCCTGGCGGCGGTCCACGCGGGCGAGATCCGGGCCTGGTGTTGTACGGCGAAGCAGGCGTTGGCAAGACCGAACTCCTGGAGTACCTATCCGAGCGCGCATCTGGGCATGGCTGCCAGGTGGTGAGCACAGCGGGCGTCGAGTCGGAGATGGAACTTGCGTTCGCCTCGCTGCACCAGATGAGCACGGCCCTTTGGCAACAGCTGAACTCCATCCCGGAGCCGCAACAAGATGCCTTATCAACGGCATTTGGACTTATCGCGGGGCCCCGCCGGACCGGTTTTTGGTCGGCCTCGCCGTCCTGAGCCTGCTGGCGGAGGCGGCGGCCGAAAGGCCGCTGGTGTGCATTGTGGACGATTCGCAGTGGCTCGATAGGGCCTCGGCGCAGGTCCTCGCGTTCGTGGCCCGTCGGCTCCTATAGGAGTCGGTGGCGATGGTGTTCGCGGCGCGAGTGGCAACCGCAGAGATGGCTGGGATACCCAAGATGGTCGTCCATGGCCTGGCGGACAAGGACGCCCGGGCCTTGTTCGGGTCAGTCGTACCTGGTCCGGTGGATCCGCTAGTGCATGACGAGATTGTCGCGAAGGCACGCGGCAACCCCCTGGCGCTCCTGGAACTGCCACGGGGGATAACGGCCACCCGGTTGGCAGGCGGGTTCGGGCTCCCGGGGGCGGTCGGGATCCCGGGCACTGTCGAGGCGAGCTTTCGGGACCCGCGCGGGCACTCACCCCGGAGGAAAGGCGCCTGCTGTTGTTGGCCGCCGCCGAACCGCTCGGAGACCGGACGCTGTTATGGCGAGCCGCCAGCCGGCTGGGGATCAGTGCTGCCGCCGTCCCGGTACCCGCGCCGCCCTTGACTTACCCAGGGCGGCGCGGCCCCGCCTCCTCGACATCTTGCTAGAAGGCTTGGCGCTGCTCGTCACGGAAGGCCGCGCCTCCGCGGCGCCGAGACTACGCCAGGCAGCCCGTATTTTCGCCGGCGCGGATGTGGCTGTCGAGGAACGGCTGCGGTGGGGTTGGTTGGCCCACGTGGCCGCGGCCGAGCTGTGGGACGAAGACCTGTGGCACGCCATTACGCTCCAGCAAACGCGGGCGCCCCGTGAAGTCGGCGCACTTGAGCAGCTGGCGCTCGACTTGAACTCACAAGCTATGACTGTGACCTGGCGAGGCGACTTTACGGCAGCGGCCTTGCTGGTAGCGGAAACAGGGACAGTCTGCGAGGCGACGGGGACTCGCATGGCGCCGTACGCCAAGATGTTCCTTGCGTCTCTTCGGGGTAACCAATACGAGGTCGCGACGCTCACAACATCGGCCTTTGAGGAGGCGGCCACCGGTGGACAGGGTGTCAACGTGCCCTACGCCAACTGGGTGAATGCGATCCTTCTCAATGGGCTCGGCCGGCACGAGGAGGCACTTGCGCCGGCGCTGCAAGCCACCGAGTACATGCCGGAGCTGTTTGTTTCCACTTGGGCCGTGCCCGACCTGATCGAGGCTGCCGCGCGCACCGGGAGCACGGAGGTGGCTCGCGCCGCTCTCGAAAGACTGTCCGAAGCGGCCCGGGCCGGTGGGACGGAGCACGGACTTGGGCTGGAGGCCCGTTCACGCGCTCTCTTGATGGAGGGCGAAGCGGCCGACCGTTCAGATCGGGAGGCAATCGACCGGCTCGGGCGCACCCGCCTTCGTCCCGAGCTAGCGCGCGCTCATCTTGTCTACGGTGAGTGGTTGCGCCGGCAGCGGCGACGAAACGATGCCCGGGACCAATTGCACGCAGCTTCAGCGATGTTGGAGGCGATGGGCGTGGAAGCGTTCGCCGAGCGGGCCAGGAGCGAACTGCGGGCGGCCGGAGAGACAGCTCGCCGGCGCAGCGTCGAGACCCATACCGAGCTGACCGCGCAAGAGGAGCAGATCGCCACGATGGCTCGAGACGGCCTGTCGAACGCCGAGATAAGTGCGCGTCTCTTCGTAAGCAAATACACGGTCGATTACCACCTGCGCAAGGTTTTCTCGAAGCTCGGCATTACCCGCCGTGGCCAGCTCGGGCAGACACTTCCACGCCACCCGGGACAGCTATTCAATTGCTGAAGAGCGAGCCGTCCTCGAGCGTGGCGTAGTTCTCGACGGCGCTACTCATGGCAAAGATATACGGGCCTCGCTCCGGCTGATCGAGATCACGCCCTCGCGTGATGCGTCCTCCGCCGGGTTACCTCCATAGTGAGATGGACCAGTACCCCGACGAAGTGGGGGCCACATGGGTCACGGTTGTAGATATCGGCTCCATCATCAGCCCCGAAGAGCAGCACCGTACTGTCCTTTCATTTCCCTTTATTTTCTGGGGTGCCATTGATTACTTATCCGGGTACACCCGAACGCATTTGACGAGGCCCACGACGACGCGTTGCCCACCGTCCAGGATCGCTCGCACTAATGATGGGCGATACCACGACGGCGAGCAACCACACGTCCGCGTACGCTTCTCGTCAAAGCCGTGCGGGTTCGTCGCGGCTAGCCGTTCGGCGCAAAACGAAGGTTCCCTATTTCAGAGCGGCGGTGTCGCAGTATTTCAGAGCGGCGGTGTTGCAGGCTGGACGGCGGAAGTGTCCACCAGGTAATTAGGGCTGGTTGCAAGTACTACTCGAAACGAGATCGACGGGTGAAGTATTGGCCCCGCACAAGATGACGGCGACCCACGCTCCGTCTTCTGGTACGAACCGGCCCGACCACAGGGCTGCCATCGCGGTAGCTGCCCCGTGTTCGACGACCAGTCGGTAGCTGTCCCAGAGCCGGCGCCGGCTCCGGACTATATCCTCATCACTTACCGTCACCGAGCAGACTTGGGCCCGGAGGGCGACTTCCCAGGCGATCGTCCCGATGTGGGTGGCGCCGAGCGAGTCGGCAGCTACACCGCCGACGGCCACGTCTACCGGTTGCCCGGCAGCGAGGGCGGCGTTAAGGGTGGCGCAGTTTTCGGGCTCTACCCCAACGACACGAACTGCTCCCTCCAGGGCAGCGGCCACGCCGGCCATGAGCCCGCCGCCGCCGACGGCGACCAGGACCACATCAAGGGGCTCGGAGATCTGCTCTACAAGCTCCAAGCCGACCGTTCCCTGGCCGGCGCACACCTCTGCCTGGTCGTAGGCGTGGCCAATGAGCGCCCCGGTCCGGTTGGCATCGACCAACATGGCCTCGTACGCGTCGCAGTACCGGTGGCCGATTTGGACTACCTCGGCGCCAAGCTCCTTTAGCTTGGTCACCTTGAACGCCGGGGCGTTGACGGGTACGAAGATGCGGGACGTGGTCCCGGCCTGACGGGCGGCGTAAGCGAAGGCGAGGCCGGCGTTCCCTCCTGAGGCAGCTACCACACCGGCGGGACCGATCTGGCCCTGCTCGGCCGCAGTCAGCACACGGTTAAGCGCACCGCGGACTTTGAAGGACCCTGTGTGCTGAAGATGCTCGAGCTTGAACCACACCGCTCTTGACCGCCCCGAGCTCGCCCAGGTAACGCTAGCCACAGGAGTCCGCCGGATCAATCGACCGATCCGGCCAGAAGCAATCTCTACATCTTCTCGAACTATCACTCGGTTCCCCTACAACCCACCCGGTCCTGGTCTGAACCATACCGGCCGATTGATCTGGGCCGATCGATCTCCGGCCGGGCAGGCAAGGGACCTGTCATCCCTTTTGCTGCAAGGCTGGGGCCAACAACAACGCACGGCCTCGATGAATAACCTCGACAGCCTGGTGACTGGAGCAAAGATTCGGAGTTGGCAGTTATAGCAATCGATCCGCGGACCAATAGGACCAAAGGAGGTCCCGACGACCGACGGTGCCGAAAACGCATCCGCAGACGAGGCCCTACCCGAGATAGTGGCGCCCATGAGCGACGAAGACGAGCCAGCCGAGCTCGAAGAGCTAGAGCCTGTCGATCCCGCTGAGCTCGAAGAGTTGGAGCGTGCCGATCGTTCCACGACAGCCCATGCCAAACCCGAGGTTTGAGCCGACAACCGTCCACGACATGTTCGCGGACATAGGCGGGGCCGGTTTCGCAGACCCGCACTGAGCTGTTGGGCATCGGGAGAGAAGGTTTGTTTCGTCGCCTTGTCGTAGTATCGGAGCTCGTAATGACCCCCCGACCCCTGCCTGAACCGATCCGGCGCCCGTTCGTGCCGGTGCTCTGCTCAGGGCAAAACTAGGGCAAGCGCCGCAAATGCGGGGCTCAGGGAGGGTTAGTACGAGGCAAAAGTCCTGCTAGGGCGCGTGGTGGAATGGCAGACACGATGGACTCAAAATCCATTGGCCGCAAGGCCGTGAGGGTTCAAGTCCCTCCGCGCCCACCCTGTTTTGATCGTAAAGGCGCTGGACAGAGGCTTGTTCGGACGTCCTAGTACCTGCCTAGGCCACATCTAGGACACAAGAAATTGGGACTTTATCGGTCTACGACGGCCCTCAACCGGTACTAGAACCACAACGTGCTCCAACTCGCTCTACTGAAAAGCTTCGCCAGGGACGCATCGCAGGCGGCTGGATGACCGCAGCCAGAAATTGCCAGTAGCCGGGGTCGGGAAGGGGTCGCCGTGGACGCGCCCTCCCTGACCCTCCAACGGGTCGAACCAGTGCGAAGCCTGGCCAGCCTGGCGGGCGGGGAAGGTCCGGCGCACACGACGCCGTCATATGAGCTTTCGCTCATAATGAGGAATGAGTAATAATGGCAGTATGGGACGTCGAGATCACGGACCAGTTCCGGGGCTGGTGTGGCTAACTGACCGCCGACCAGCAAGATTCCGTAACGGACCGGGTGCTGCTGCTGGCCGAGCTCGGCCCGGGTCTAGGGCGGCCGGTGGTGGACCGGATCCATGGTTCCAGGCACCACAACGTGAAAGAGCTGAGGGCGTCCGAAGATGGGGCGCTCCGCGTCCCCTTCATGTTCGACCCGCGCCGTCAAGTGATCTTGCTGCTCGGCGGGGACAAGAGCGGAGATTGGGACGACTGGTAACCGCTGGGCCGTCCCGTTGGCAGACGACCTCTACGACACGTACCTGGCCGAGTTGCGTGAGGAAGGGTTGATCTGATGGCGCATTCGAAGTTCTCAAAGCTCTCCGAAGAAGTCTTGGCCCGCCCCGGGGCGAGCGAACGGCTGGCGGCGAAGCGCGCCGAGACCCTCGAGGAAATTCGCTTGTACGAGCTGCGTCACGCCGAAGCCGTCAGCCAGGCGGAGCTCGCAGGACGGCTCGAGGTGACCCAGGGCGCCATCTCCAGACTGGAGAACGCGGAGGATGTGCGGGTTTCCACCCTCCGCCAATATCTTGACGCGCTTGGGGCACGGTTGGAGCTGGTGGCGGTCTTCGACGAGGAAGACAGGAGGGTACCCGTCCACCTTGGCAAGAGCGGGACTGAGCCAACCGCCTGAAAGATGGCCACACTCAGAGTGAGAAACCGCGGCTGACGACACGCGCCCTAAGAGCACCCACAAAGCAAGGAACTGGCCGAGGAGCTCCCGGCCGACCTCCGCGGCCTTGACGGCAGCTAGATGAGCTCAGGGAGGGCCTCGCTGCCGTGGTGGCCACATGGCGAAGCACGACGACCAGGATCCTGAGCACTGCACCCGCCCGGGCGGGGGCTGGTGAGAGTATGAGTCGCATGCACGCCGTCGAGCTGGTCTTCGCCATCGGATGGGCGGCGTTCTGGATCTACTGGCTCGTGGCCGCATTCACCATGAAAAAGGGCCACGTCGCCTGGTCCCGCGATCTTCGTATCAGGGCGGTGATCGTCGTCCTGGCGATCCTGTTGCTCCGCCTGGGGGTCTTCCGGCACGGTGGGCTCAATTCGGATCCATGGCGCGCTCGGCGTCGGCCTCTTCCTCTTTGCGCTGGGGCTCGCCTTCGCGATCTGGGCCCGCATACATATCGGGCGCAACTGGGGCACTCCCATGTCGCGGAAGGACGAACCGGAGCTCGTGACCAGCGGCCCCTACCATCTGGTCCGCCATCCCATCTACTCCGGGATCCTGCTCGCAGGTGTCGGCACCGCGGTGGCGCTGAGCTGGCTATTGCTCGTTGCCATGGCCCTTGCCGGGATCTACTTCATCTATAGCGCGACCGTCGAGGAGCGCTACCTGACTGAGCAGTTCCCCGACACCTACCCGGTGTACAGACGCTCGACCAAGATGCTCGTGCCCTTCATCTTCTAACTAAACGGACTGGGTCGGCCATCCGCCATCAACGTGCCAAGTGGTGAGGTAACCCAGAGCGCGCTGCGCTAGACGAAGCGCCATAACCGCCCATTCGGCCCTGTGCCGCACGGCGCAAGGACGGGCCGTCAGTCGTGACGCGTTGCCAGGCCAAGGTCGTCCTGCCGCTTTGCGAGCTGGGGCGTGCCCGAAGCGACCACCCATATGACATCAGGCACGCATGCGAGCCTGCTAATAGACGATGGCGCGACTGGCGATAGGGAAGGCGGTCCCGGCGAGGTGGGCCAAGATGGGACACTGGGAAGGAGGGATCGTACTAGTGAGTGCAGGACTGAGGGCAAGGCACGCGCTGGTTGTCGTCACGGTCGTCGGCTTCTTCGCTGGGTACAACAGCAACGACGCTCCCGCGTCTGTGCCGCCGCCCGTGGTCCCGGGCATACAACTGCCCGTGTTCGAGAAATCGTGTGCGCCGCAGCCCGGTCCGTCGTCGGTGGTGCCAATAAGGGTCGTCAGTCATGGGGCGGTGATCGTCGCCAACGTCTGCATCGGCGGCAAAGGGCCATTCCCGTTCCTGGTGGATACCGGCGGGGCTACAACGCTCGTGGATGCGAGCCTCGCGGCGCGGCTCAACCTGGCCCTCGTTGACGGGCCTCGGTCCGTTACGTCGTTCACCTGCAAACGCCAGATCTCTTTCGCCGCTGTTTCGCGATGGTCGGTAGGCAACATGACATTGCTCCCGCAGACCGTAGAAGTTGGGACCGTGCGGTCCCCCGTCCTTCCGGACCTGGACGGGGTGCTCGGGTCGGACACACTGAGCAGCTTTGGTGCGGTCAGGATCGACTACCGCCAACAGACCCTGACACTCGGGCCGCTGACTGCTCCCCTCGGATCAGACGTAGCGGGTGGCTCGGGGCCGCCATCGGTCTCCGCTTCACTGACGGACGGCACATCCTTCGCCAGTCCGATGCCCGTCAAGGTCGTCAGCGAAACTCTCTCCCCCACCACCTCCGGCTGACAGAGGTAAGGCCCACCGTTGACCTGTCGTTCGGGGCCAACCGGTTCGTTTTTACCCTCGACACGGGCGCGGGTGCCACAAACCTTGGACCGAGCGTGGTTGAGAAGCTCCGGTTGCCGCCGGCGGGCGTACCTGGCGCCGCCTACGCCGGCCTCGACTGCCCGGTCGTCGTCAACCACTACACGATGGGGCCGGCGATGCTCGGAAATGTGCAGCTTCCGGGGCAAACGGTCGGTAGCAACTTCACTCCCCCTGGGACGGTCGGGGTGCTCGGCTCCGGCACCCTGATCAACTACGACCCGGTGGTCGTTGACTACATCAACGGCGAGCTCTTCCTGGGCGGAGGCAAGCAGCCTCAGCCGGCGGCGCCGCAACGTGCTGTCTCAAACGGGTGACATGACCTGGCGCGGTGACTGTGCCGGGAGCAAAATAGGCTATCCACACGTGAATAATGGGGAGCGGCTCGATGAGTGTCGAATGGGACCCGTTTGACCCCGCCTTCAAGGCGAACCCCTACCCCACATATGACGCCTTTCTGGAACAAGCTCCCGTCTACCAGAGCGCCTACGGGCCGCTGCTCGTGTCCCGCTACGAGGACTGCCTTGCCGTGTTGCGGCACCCGGCGGCCAGCACCGACTATCAGAAATCGTCAGCATGGTCCCCCGACCCCGGGCGGTCGGAAGATACGCTCGTGCCGAGCATCCTCAACGCTGACCCGCCCGATCACACCCGTGTGCGCAGCCTGGTCAGCCGAGCATTCACGGCGCCGCGCGTGGCCGGCCTCACTCCCCGGATGGAGCAAATCGTAAACGACGCCCTCGACCGGGCGTCCGAACGAGGCTCAATGGAGGTGGTAGCCGAACTGGCCTTCCCGCTCCCTGTGCTTATCATCTGCGACCTGCTGGGCGTGCCCACTGCCGATGTCGGGCGGTTCAAGGCCTGGTCGGCCACGGTCGTCAGGGGCACGGACCCCTACTTCGCCATGACGCCTGAACTGCTGGAGGAACACGCCGCCGCCTACGACGAGTTATGGGTTTATTTCCAGGAGCTAATCGCGGCGCGCCGGGGCGAACCGGGCGATGATTTGCTCTCGGCGCTGCTAAAAGCAGAGGCGGAAGGCGACCGTCTGAGCGAGAGCGAGCTCATGGTCAACCTCATCCTGTTATTGCTTGCCGGTCACGAGACAACGGTCAACTTGATCGCCAACGGGATGCTGGCCTTCGCCAGGTACCCCGGTCAGTTCAACCGGCTGCGGGAGGATCCCTCGCTCACCCGCAGCGCGGTCGAGGAGGTGGTGCGGTTCTACCCGCCCGTCCACCTCCGCCCCAGGGTGCCACTGGACGATATCGATTTGACGTCCGGGACCGTGCCGGCGCAATCTGACCTCTTTCTTGTGTTCGCCGCTGCCAACCGCGACCCCCGGCAGTTCCACGGACCGCAGAACTTCGACGTCGGGCGGGAAGACAACCGCCACCTCGGGTTCGGGTTCGGCATCCACCACTGCATAGGCGCGCCGCTCTCGCGCATAGAAGGAGAGGTCGTTTTCGGGCACTGGCCCGGCGTTTTTCGAGGATCGAGCTCGTGGAAGACCCGCCTCCGTACAAAGACAACATCGCATTGCCCGGCGTGGCTTCCCTGGATGTCGCGCTGGTGGCATGACGGGCATGTTCCGATATTCTCCGATCCCTGGTCGCAATCACAATGAGAGGCCTATCGCCAGGACATCACATTTTGCCTTGTCCCGGTTGCGTTTTGGTCGTCCAGCGCATCAGCCCGTAGCTGATTGGGCGAGGCCCTCCATCGGGGCGGGCCGCTCGACCCGGCTCTCCACCGCCACATAGCGTCCTTCTGCCGCCGACTCGGCCAAAGCGATCATAACGTCCAGCACGTGGTAGGCCAGAGCGCCACTGGCACGGTGGGGCCGGCCCGTGCCGGTCGCTTCCACCAGGTCGGCCAGTCCTGCGCCCCGTCGATGGAGCTCGAAGCCGTCGGTAGGCACCTCCTCCCAGCCGCTGCGGTCCGGGCCGAACAGGCGGACCGGCCCGCCGAACTGGTTCGGGTCCGGGAGCGAAAGGCTTCCCTCGGTGCCGTGGATTCTCGAGCTTCGGTAGCTCAGAAGCCCAGACGTCGAAGCTCATGACGATCGTGGCTATTGTGCCCAGTTCGAACTCGATCACGCCGGCGACGTGGGTTGGCACCTCGACACCAAGACGCGCTCCCTTCAGTGGCCCGGAGCGGACCGTCCGAACTTCGGCCATTTCCGGGGATAAAGCGGCGACACGGGTGACAGGCCCGAGCAAACTGACCAGCGCAGTCAGGTAATAAGGGCCCATGTCGAGGAGCGGGCCGCCCCCTTTGAGGTAGTAAAAAGCCGGGTCGGGGTGCCAATGTTCGTGGCCATGGATGACCATATTGGCCACAGCCGCCACGGGCGTCCCTATGGCGCCGTCATCGATCACTCTCCGGCACGTCTGCACCCCCGCGCCGAGGAACGTGTCAGGCGCGCACCCGACCCTGAGCCCCTTCTCCCTGGTAATGGCGAGCAGGGAGGCAGGCCCCTCCCGGTCGAGGCCAAGGGGCTTCTCTTGATAAGCGTGTTTACCTGCTTGTGCCGCGGCCAGGCTGACCTCGACGTGAGCTTGGGGGACGGTGAGGTTGCAGACGACGTCGATGTTCGGGTCGCCGAGCAAATCTCCGACGCTCATCGCTTTCAGGCCGAAGGAGGCTGCAGCTGCGGTGGCGCGGTCGACGTCCAGGTCGGCACACGCCGTAAACACGAACTGACCATAACCCGAGGTGAGGTACGCCTTACTTATGTTGCCGCACCCGATCAGGCCGACACGTGCCGGGGCACCCGGGCCCACTGCATCAGCCTCGCTGCCGCCACTGTGCCGGGGACCGGCGCGATGCCCACAAGCTCCCCCTCAGGGCCAGTTCCGGGACCTGAGGGACGTCGAAGTCGCGGGGCTCGTGGCCGAGCGTCGAGTAAAAGATCTTCCCCTCGCCGTATGTGCGCTTCCAGACCGCGGGCATAATGCAACCCTTTGTCCACGGAGCGTCATCGACACCCTGAAATGTCGTGGTGGCAAGGACGATGTTGGACGGGTCGACGTGCATGTAGTACTGCTCGGAATTGATCTGGAAATCCTCGAGCCCGGCGATAACAGGGTCGGAACTCTGCGCCCTGACGAAATTGACTTCATAATCGATCTTCCCGCCGGGGTGGGCCACCCATTGGCCCCCGGTCATGAACTGGTAGTCGGGCGCGTTGCGGAACGCATCACACAGCCCACCGTGCCAACCCGTGAGACCGGTCCCGGCCGATACGGCAGAAACCAGCCCCACCAGTTGTTCACGCGTGATCTCTCCCATCGTCCAGCACTGGACGACGAGGTCGAGGTCTCTCATCAGTGCTTCGTCCGTATAGCACTGGAGCGAATCTGATACTTCGACCTTGAAACCCTGCTCGGTCAGCAACGGGATAAGACGGTCCGTCGTCTCCACGGGGTAGTGGCCGGCCCACCCGCCCCGGACAACCAATGCTGTCGGTTGGTCCTCGCTCATTGTCCCTCCCGTAGTGCGGGGCCCCGGCCGATGCGTTGCGGCCGACGGTGCACCCCGATCAGAGGTTTCTAGAGGTCGACCAGCCTCATGGTCAAGTCTGCGGGCCCGGCTCGGGTACCCAGTAAGTTTCCGCCGGTAGCCCCCGTTCGGCCCGGGCCCGGGTCAGCAGGTCGGCGACGAACCCGGCTTTGGCCGCCACGTAAACGTCGATGTCCCCATCGGCCAGCTCGAGGTTGTGCCGTTTCAGACGCTCGTACGCTGCCTTTGCCTCCCGGTCGGAGCGGAGCAGGTCCCGCAGCAGCCAGTGGTCCATGTGAGCTTTGTTGTCCTCGACCACGAGGTACAGGTGATGGGCCGGGAGGGGGACCTCGGACGGAGCGGCGAAAGCCTGGCGACCAGCGACGCCGAGGTCGCCCCGCCACCGGTAGCCGATGCCGGCCAGGCGCTCGATGGTGGGTTTGATCAAATCCCCGGACGCCACCACGACGTCCATGTCGATGATGGGCTTGGCCGCCAGGCCGGGCACGGACGTGGAGCCGACGTGGTCGATTCGTGAGGCGATGTCATTAACGGCCGGCCATACAAAGTCCCGCACTTGCTGGAACCAGGCGGGCCACACCGGGTCGTAGTCGGCGACGACGATTTCGCGGGTTACGCTCGTAGCGCATACCTCGAACTCGCCTTTGATAGATACGGCCGTAAGACCCTGGCCGGTCCCGGTCTCCTGAGGTTCGCCGACTTCCCAAAGGGCCGCATAGCCGGTCCGAAGGTGGTGCCGGCGCTTTTCGGCCCCGGATGCCCAGCCCGACCCCGCCACGACTGCCAGCAGGCACCGGGCCGTGACGTTGTGGCGACCGATGAGACCACCGGCCGGAAGGTGCACAACCTCTACCCGTACCGCGGAGGCTTCGCCGGTCAAAGCCGCCGTCGCAAACCTGGACCCGGCTTGCGATGTCGGGATGGAGACCTCGAAGTCGAAACGGTAGATCTTCATGGCCTGAACCTACCCGGCGCCCGTTGGAGCCGGTGGTGGCTCTGGACCAGCGCGTTGGCCCGGTGGCTGTACCGAGGTTTTCGATCTCGGGGGAAAATGACCTCGTCGCAGTGAACGAGCTCTCAGGAGAACGGGCCGGACCACGCCTGCGGTGCAATTAGCAATAACAAAAGTTGCGCAACAAGTAACGGAGCTAAAGAGCTCGGCTCAATATCAGTTGGTCAAGTCGTCAGCCGTCGCCTGAGGTCAGACAGGCTCTGGTCGTCCATCTCGGCCGGCCCCCGAAGGAAGGCCTCAATACCGCCGTAAGCCGCGTCGAGTACGTCCAGGGCATCCGACAACGCCCACCGGGGCGTCCCGAGCAAACCGGCCACCGCGTCTTCGGGGATGCCGGCCGCCACGAGCAGACGGAACAAGTCCTGAGTGGCATCGACGGTGCGCCATCGTGCTGTCAGCTCATAGTCGTCGAGCACGGTGCCCCGGTCCACGCCGAGAGCGGTCAGCAACAGTGCGGCGCTCATCCCGGTGCGGTCTTTGCCGGCGGCGCAATGGAACACGGCAGGTAGCCCTTCCGACGCCGCCAGGGCGGTAAAGAGCTGCCCGAACCGGGGCGCCGAGTTGGCGAGCATCCCGATGTAGACGTCGCGCAGCATCTGCTCGGCATCCAGCCTGGTCGAACCCCGCACCAGGCGAGGGCTCTCCTGGCCCGCAGCCTGGCTGACCACTTCGATGACAACGGACTCAACAGGGTTCGGGCTCATAGAGCGCTCGGCACTGCCACGAAGGTCGTAGACGACCCGGATACCTATGCTCTCGAACATCAGTACGTCAGCCGTGGTCATTTGATGAAGGCCGTCCGACCGGTAAACCTGGCCCCAGCGGACCCGCTTCCCATCAGCCGTTGGGTAACCCCCCAGAATCCCGGAAGTTGAGCACTCCCTCGAAGCGGACCCGGCGCTCGGCGGCTATCACCGCCACGCCTCCGGAGCACGGGCTCACCGACACGAAATGACGGCCCGGAGGCAGGTCCGTGAGCCGGGCCAGGGCGGAGCTCGGTTCGACGCGCATGACGTGTGTGTGGTCAGCGCCAAGAGGCGTTGAGCCCACGCCGATGTCGACCGCCTCGCTCCGGTCCAGGCGCCACCGCACGACGAGACCGCCTTCGCCGTCGGTCTCTGCCACGACCTCTGTCACCGCACAGCTCATGGATAAAACGATAAGCGGGAAGTGCGGCTAATTGGAGATCACGGGGCGGCGGCTGGGCAAACTCGCACGAAGGGCCTCAGTTTTCGCCGGGCTGGCAAAAGGCGGCGGCCGCCCCGAGGAACCTGAAGGTCCATTCTTCGGCCAGTGGTCTCGTGTCGCAGAACACAACCGGGACGGTGGGGTAGCGGATCTGGACCGTCGCCAACAGGTCGGCGACCCACCCGGCGTTCACGTGCTCCAGCTTGAAAATCTGTGAATACCGGTCCTCTACGACGAGGGCGGACCGAGGGAGCGTCGCCAGTTCGGCCATGGCGTACGCCAGGCCTCCGTCGACCAGCTTGGCGACGAGGTCAGCCAGGCTTTTTCGTTCCACCACGGCGACAACTTCGCCTGCGAGGGCGATACCGTAGTCGCCCGCCGGCAGTGCCGCCCTGGACGTTGTCGCTTTCTTGCCGGCAAATCGGTACGGGTAGCGTTCGCGCGTGTGTCGACCAGCACGTGGAGCTCGGGCTGGCCGGACGCCCGGCGGGCCGGGATCCTCACCCCCGGACGAGCCCGGGCCGTGGTGCGAGGTGACTGCCAGAAGATGGCCGGCCGGCCGTCGTGCAGTGTGGTGAAGACGAGCTGCGACCGGCTTTCTCGGGCTCGGTCCAGCACGAGGTCGATAGCGACGCCGAGGCGCCGGCACACCCTGACGGGCACCTCCTCGACGATGTCGGGAGACGCGGGCCAGGACTCCGCGGGGTGGCAGTACACCTTTGCGGTGCGGGGCCAGGTGGCGCCGGCCTTCAGCAACAGTGGTCCTCCTTGAAGGGGGAGGCGGAGGAGGTACGGCAACTTCGAACCCGGTTCGGGGTTGCGGGCGATAGCGAAAGTAGGGGCTACATCAACGGGCCGTGGACTAGAGGCCTGTTGCACTACCTGAACCTGGCCTTTGCCCGGTCGCACCGCGTCGCCGGCCCGTCCAGGCGGCCCGGCCGGCGCTCTCTCGTCACGCCCCCGTCCAATCGCGCCGGCGTAACTCGAACAGGGCAATGGCCGCGGCGGTGGCGACGTTGAGGCTCCCCACCCGGCCGAGCTGCGGGATGAAGGCGACCGCGTCACAGGCGGCGAGGGTACTGGTACTGAGCCCGTGGTCCTCGTTGCCGATGGCGATGCATACGTCCGGGCCGACGGAGAGCTGGAACAGTGGGTACGGCGTGGTCGGCCAGCTCCAGGCCCACGACCGAAAAACCGTCCTCTCGGGCGGCGTCGGCGGCGTCCGCCCCCCGCTCGAAGACCGACCAGGACAGGTAGCGTTCCGTGCCCATGGCGGTCTTCCCCGCTTTGGCCGAACCAGGGGAAGCGGCGCCGCCCGCCAAATAGAGGTGCTCAACCTTGAACGCGGCCGAGCTCCTCACAATGGCTCCCATGTTGAAAGGCGAGGCCACCCCGTCGAGCAATAAAGCGACACGGCCCGTGGCTCGTTTGGCCCAGTCCCTGTGCAACCTCTTGAGGTCGGTCGGCCCCAGTTTCTTCACTTCGTCACCCCGTCGTCGCACCCTGGCCCGCTAGGCCCGGGGTCGCCACGCCTGGCCACCTCGAGGATGCGATAGCCGGACTTCGAGGCAAACCTGCGCACGTCCCACCCTTGGCCCCCCAGCCAGACGGCGAGGGAGTCCGATCCCAAATGGCGATGGACCACCAGCCACGCGTTCCCACGGGGGGCCAACCTTCCCAGCCACGCCGATAGCAGGTCCTGCAGGGCCTGCTTGCCGATGCGTACCGGAGGGTTGGACCAGATGGCGGCAAAGACCACGTCTTCTGGCACATCTTCAGGGTGCCGGGCCTTTACGTTGCCGAGCCCCAGGGAGTTGGCGTTGCTACGGGTCAGTTCGAGGGCGCGCGAGTTGACGTCGACGGCCCAGACGGTGGCGGCCGGTGAGCTCCGGGCCAGCGCACAGGCGATCGGGCCATAGCCACACCCGAGGTCGAGCAGGTCGCCGGCCGGCGGGGGAGGCGGGGTCTCCCGGAGCAGGACAAGGGTACCGGGGTCGATATGGCCACTCGAGAACACGCCGCGGTCGGCGACCAGGCTCATCTGCATGTCAGGCAGACGGAGCTCGACCGTTACCGGTTTGGACGGGGCCGACGGCGTGGCAGCGAAATAGTGGTCGGCCATCCGCGGGTGAGCATAGTGCCGGGCCCCGCATAGCTAGCGGCAGCCTGAGTGCCGTCAGCGGCGACAAAGCGAGACCGGACCTATGCCCGGTCGGGCCGGTCACACTCGTCGCCTCACCGTACAATGTTGCGAGATGGCTCCTTACCGGATCAGGACATTTGGCGACCCCGTGCTGAAGCGGCGGGCCGAAGAGGTCGCAGAGATCGACGGCCGTATAGCGCGCCTGGCCGAGGACATGTACGTGACTATGAAAGAGGCGAACGGCCTCGGTCTGGCCGCGCCGCAAGTTGGTGTGGCGCGCCGGCTCTTCGTTTACGAGATAGGCGACAGCGGCCCCCGCACGTTCGTCAACCCTGTCATTGAAGAGGCGGAAGGAGAATGGGAGCACGAAGAGGGGTGCCTTTCGGTGCCAGAGCTCTATTTCCACATCCAGCGGCCCATGCATGTCCACATCCGGGGCTACGACCTGGACGGCCGTGAGGTCTCGATCGAGGCCGAGGAGCTCGAGGCGACTCTTTACCAGCACGAGGTGGACCACCTCGAGGGACGTTTGCTCCTGGAGCTGCTCGACAAGGACCAGAGGAAAGGGGCGATGCCGCGAGTTGCGGCGGAGGTCCGAGCGCGGGCCAAGTGAGCGCGGGCCAAGTGAGCGCGGCGAACAGCCAGGGGACGCCTTCCCCCAGGTGAAGCTGGCCTTTCTCGGGACGCCTGAAGTGGCGTCCAGCGCCCTACGGGCAATCGTGGAGGCCGGCCACGACGTCCGGGTCGTCGTCACCCGTCCCGACACCCGACGAGGCCGCGGGCCTCAACTGAGCCCGAGCCCGGTCAAACTGGCGGCCGTCGAGCTCGGGTTACCGGTTGTCCACCGTCCGGCCGACGTCATCGGTTCGGGTGCCCAGCTTGGGATCGTCGTGGCGTACGGGCGGTTGGTCAAACCCGACGTCCTCGCCGAAGTCCCCATGGTCAACGTGCACTTTTCGCTTCTGCCACGATGGCGCGGGGCCGCTCCGGTCGAACGGGCCATACTGGCGGGCGACAGCGAGACGGGCGTGTGCCTTATGGCCCTCGAGGAAGGCCTCGACACCGGGCCGGTGTACGCACGAGAGGCGACGCCGATCGGGCCCGACGAGACCGCTGACGAGCTGCGCCAGCGCCTCGGCCGGATCGGGGAACGGCTTTTGCTGTCCGCCCTGGCCGAGGGCCTCGGGGCTCCCTCGCCCCAGGTAGGCGAGCCTACCTACGCGGCCAAGGTGGGGCCCGACGAACTGCACCTCGACTTCGCTCAGCCGGCAGTGTCCGTTAACCGGGTGGTGAGAGTGGGTCGGGCGTGGACCACCTGGAGGGGGAAGCGGCTTATAGTCCACCGCTCCCGTGTGCTCCCCGAGCAGGGAGACCTTTCCCCCGGGCAGTTGGCGGGCAACGAGGTTGGCACCGGTGACGGGGCTCTGGAGCTCCTGGAAGTACAGCCTGAGGGGAGACCTCCGATGGAGGCCGAGGCCTGGGCTCGCGGGGCGCGCCCTCGGCCCGGCGAGCGCCTGGGCGAGCGGCCCGGAGGATGAAGGTTCGTGTGACGGCGCGGGGCCTGGCGATCACGGCTCTTGTCGCGGCTGAGAACGGCGAGCGGGCGAACATCGTCCTCCCGCGGCTTCTCACCGCTTCGGGCCTCGACGAGCGGGACCGAGCCTTTGCTACAGAGCTGACATACGGGGCACTGCGAATGTGCCGTGCGTGCGACTGGTTGGTGGGCCAGTTCGCTCGTGGTGAGCTGGAACCCGTCGTCAGGGCGGCCGCCCGCGCCGGCGCCTATCAGCTCGCTTTCATGAGAGTGCCCGCCTATGCGGCCGTTTCAGCCACCGTTGCCGAGGCGCCCCCGCGGGCCAGGCCGCTGCTGAATGCAGTACTGCGGAGAGTGGCCGGCCTTGTCGAGCCGGGGCCTCTTCGGTGGCCCGATCTCGCGACCAGGCTCAGTTACCCGGACTGGGTGATCAAGCGGTTGGCCGAGGACCTCGGAGCCGAACGGGCAATGGGGGCGCTCGAGCAGATGAACGTGGCCGCCTCGCCATCGGTGCGATGGGACGGCTACATCCAGGATCCCGCCAGCCAGGACGTGGCCACGCACATGGTGTCGCTGCTGGGGGCCGGCCCTCAGCGGGAACGCCAGGGACCGGGCCGAGGGGTGAGAGACCCGGGCCGGTGCTCGATGTCTGTGCCGCCCCCGGGGGGAAGGCCACCCTCCTGGCCCACGACTGCGCCTACGTGGTAGGCGCGGACCTGGCGCCGGCCAGAGCGGCCATGGTGGCCACCAATGCCCGTGGGCTCGAGCTCCAAAACCTGGCGGCGGTGGCGGCGGACGGGTTGCACCCGCCCTTTCGGCAGTCGCGTTTTGCCGGCGTGCTCGTCGACGCCCCTTGCACCGGGCTGGGCGTGTTGCGCCGCCGACCCGACGCCCGCTGGCGCGTACGCCCGGCCGACGTCGGCCGCCTGGCCGCTCTCCAGCGGGAGTTGCTCGGAGCGGCCGTCCTCCTCGTGGCACCGGGCGGCGTGCTCGTTTTCAGCGTCTGCACGCTTACGCGAGCAGAAACCGTCGAGATTGACGAGTGGCTGGAGGGCACCCTCGATGCCGGCTGGGAGGCGCTCCCGCCACCGGGGCCGCCCTGGGAGCCGCTCAGGCGTGGCGGGCTGTTGCTCCCACAGGCGGCGGGCACCGACGGTATGTACATGCTGGCGTTGCGGCGGCCGCAAGGGGCAGGCCCACCCGACTAGTTTCGCGGCGGTGATGGCCGTGACCTGGACAGGGCTGGTCTTTGCGGCTGGTGACGTAATGGGCCATGATGTCCCGATGGTCGCGGCGCACCTACGGGTGCCTTTTCAATGCCCCAGCCCGACGGCCCAACCTGTAGCGAGCTGTCAAGCACGCCGATGAGCTATCAAGCCAAAGTCCTGACCGTTTCCGATTCGGTGATGCGGGGCGAGCGCGAGGACACCAGCGGTCAGGCCGTCGCCCGGGCGCTCCGCGAGGCTGGCTTCGAGGTCGTCGAGCAGGGCCAGGCCCCCGACGGAGTGGCTTCCGTTGCGGGGGACCTCACCAGGATGGCGTCGGGGTTCGTAGGCCTGGTCGTTACGACGGGCGGTACCGGTTTCGGCCCCCGGGACCTCACCCCGGAGGGCACCGCCGAAGTGCTGGACCGCCCTGCACCCGGCCTGGCCGAGGCGATGCGGCGATCGAGCCCGATAGCTCCACTTTCAAGGGGGGTGGCAGGTGTTCGGGGCCATGCCCTGCTGGTCAACCTGCCGGGCTCTCCCAAAGGGGCGCTCGAATGCCTGGCCGCCATAATGGACCTCTTGCCCCACGCACTCGCCCTCCTGGCCGGCGAACAACCGCACTGAACCCGGTGGGACCACCAGGCCCCGCCCGGCTAAGGTCGGGCCGTGCTGAGGCTCGTACTGCCTAAAGGCTCGTTCAGAGCGCGCCACCATCGAGCTGTTCGAGGTGGCGGACTTAGCGGTCTCGCGGAGTTCCGACGTCGACTACCGGGCCAGCGTGCGGGACCACCGGATCGACGAGGTCCGGATACTGCGGCCCCAGGAGAATCCCTCGTTATGTGGCTGACGGCCTCTTTGATATCGGGATCACAGGCCGGGACTGGGTCGAAGAGACGGGCGCCGAGGTGGTGTCGCTCGGCGAGCTGGCCTACTCGAAGGCCACGTCCCAGCCCATCAAGGTGGTCCTGGCCGTGGCGGGCACGTCGCCATGGGCAACGGCCAAGGACATGCCCGACGGTGTCCGGGTTTCGACCGAGTACCCCTTGCTGACAGAACGTTTTTTTGCCGCCAACGGCGTCAAGGCCGACATCGTCCTGTCTTACGGCGCAACCGAGGCAAAGAATCCCCGAAATAGCCGATGCTGTGGTTGAAATCACCGAGACCGGGCGAGCGCTTAAGGCGGCCGGGCTGCGGGTCCTGGAGACGATCCTCGTCTCTTACACCGAGTTGATAGCCAACCCTGTTTCGTACCAGGACCCGGGTCTGCGCAAGGCAATGGAAGACATCAATACGCTCTTGCAGGGGGCGTTGAAAGCAGCGGGGCCACGTGCTCGTAAAGCTCAATGTGGAAGCGGCGGACCTCGACCGCGTTATCTCGCTCCTGCCGGCCATGCGTAGCCCGACCGTGTCGGAACTGTTCGGTGGGGGGAGCTACGCGGTCGAGACCGTGGTGCCGAAAGAGACGATCAACAAGCTGATACCGGAGCTGAAAGATGCCGGCGCTTCGGACATCATCGAATTGGCAATAAGCAAGATCGTGCCGTAAGCCAATGGTGCGAGCTTCGCAACGCGGCCGGGTCGAGAACTTCGACAAGGAAGTGGGCCTGGGTGAAGTCAGAGGGCAGGACACGAGGCTGTACCCGTTCCACTGCACCGAGATCGCCGATGGGACGCGCGAGATTGCCGTCGGAGCAAACGTTTGTTTCCTGGTAGCCCCCGGTCACAAAGGGACCTGGGAGGCAAAGGGGCTCTCGGTAGTCCCTGAGCCTTCTTAGGGCCAGCGCGCACTCCACGACCACGCCTGTGACGAGCCTGTCTTGACGGGCCAAGCAGGTTCTTTGTCAAACGGTTACCTGGCCTTCAGGAATTCCTTAGCGTCCTGACGGCATTATGGCCTCGAGTCAGGCCCTCCGCGGGCTGGAACCTTTTGAGGACAGGATCATCTTGGCAACGACGAGGCGGCAGTTCTTGGCATTAACGGTCGGAGCGGCCGGTCTGGGGGCGGCCGGCTTCGCGGGGCACCAGTGGCCGCAGGTCACGGGCGAAAGCTCGAAGGCCCCGGCGACCACGACGCCTGACCCGCGTACGACGACGACGACGGTGCAAGCGTACGACGCCAACCAGTCCGTTCTGTTTTATTCGAGACCGGACTTGCAGCCCCCTCGGGTGAGCGTGGTCCATAGCCGGGCCACCTCAGGGCAGCCCGGCTCGGCCGCCAAGGCCGGTCTGGGCGACGGCTACGTGTTGTTGACGCCGAAGCCGTACGTTGCCCCCGGGCCGGGGCAGCAAGGTTTGATGGTGGTACAAGCCGATGGCCGGCTGCGTTGGTTCCTCCCCACCGACAAAGCGGCCTTTGACCTCCAGTACCAGCAGCTCAATGGGCAACCGGTCCTCACCTGGTGGGAAGGCAAGGTGGCCGACGGTTTCGGGGCCGGTGAGGCCGTTATCTCCGACCTCGGCTACAAAGAGATCACCCGCGTCGGCGAAGTGGACGGTTTGTGGCCCGACTTGCACGAACTCGTGCTGACCGACCAGGGCACAGCGCTAATGACGGCCTACCACACCGTGCCCGCTGACCTTTCCGGCCTCGGAGGGCCCAAGAAGGGCTACGTACTCGGCGCGGTCGCCCTTGAGGTAGACGTGGCGAGCAAGAAGCTGTTGCACCGGTGGGACAGCCTCGACCACGTCGACCTGGGGGAGAGTTACCAGGAACTCCCGCCGGGCGGAGGGACCAAGACGGCGCCCTTCGACTACTTCCACATCAATTCCGTCAGCGTGGTGCCCGACGGCGACCTCCTGGTATCGGGCCGCAACACATGGGCCCTGTACAAACTTGGCCGCACCACGGGCAAGGTGGCCTGGCGCCTCAACGGCAAGAAGTCGGACTTTGCCATCGGCACCGGCGCTCACTTTTACTGGCAGCACATGTCCCGCTATATCGACGGGGCCCATATCAGCCTTTTCGACGACGGCGCCTCGCCGGCAAAAGAGGCGCAATCGCGGGCGATCATCCTGTCTGTCGACGAGACCAACATGAAGGCCTCGCTGGAAAAAGCCTTTACCCACCCCGCTCGCCTCCTCGCCCCCAACCAGGGCAGCCTGCAATTGCTGGCGAACGGCGACGTCCTCGTCGGATGGGGGGCCCAACCGTACTTCTCCCGTTTCGCCGCTAACGGCGAGTTGCTTGTCGATGCCCGGTTCCCAACGAACATCGAGTCCTATCGCGCTTTCTCGGGCCAATTTGCCGGCACTCCCACCGACCGGCCGGCTGTTGCCATCGGGGACAACCCGGTTGGCGGAAAGATCGTGTACGTGAGCTGGAACGGGTCTACTGAGGTGGCGGCCTGGGAAGTACTGGGGGGGTCAACGACGGACCTGTCTCCCGTGGCCATGGCGGATTGGGCCGATTTCGAAACGGCTATATCGGTCAACAGCACCGGACCACATTTCCAGGTACTGGCACTGGACCGCTCGGGTAAGCAGATCGGCAGCTCCCGGGTAGTAGCGGCGTGAGCGGCCCGGCCGGCCATCAGGCGCCACGAGGGAAAGACGGAGAGCCCCCGCAGGCGGCTGGGCAGACGGAAAAGGCACGAACAGGGGCGACGACCCCGGACTGGGCTCACCGGCCGCTCAGCCGCCGGGCGTTGCTGGCCCGACTGGCCATGGGTTCGGCCGCCGCCGGCGCCGCCGCCGTGCTCGGCGCCGCCGTTGTCGAGGAGGTCAGCGAGCGAAGTACGCCGCGACCGCCTAGCAGTTCCGCTTATGGCGCCGGGTTGCCCGAGTTGGGGGCGGCCGCCACCACCACAACCAGTGGTCCCACGCAGGTTTTCCGTTCCCGCCCCGACCTCCGTCCGCCGACGATCACCGTCGACGTCAAGTCCGGAGCCCTCGGCGGGGACCTCGTCCTGACGGACAGCCACAGCGGGCCGGCCCAGCAAGGGCCGATGATCATCGACGGGGCGGGCGAACTGGTGTGGTTCCTTCCTCTTTCTTCTGGCAACGACGCCGCTTTACGCGCTTTCAACCTCCGCTGCTGGTCGTACAAAGAAAAGCAGGTACTTAGCTGGTTCCAGGGCGCGGTCGTCAATGCGCATGGCCAGGGCCATTATGTCCTGCTCGACTCCACGTACAAAAAGATCGCGGAGGTCCATGCGAAAAATGGCTTCCAGGGCGATCTCCATGAATTCGTCATAACGCCGCAGGGGACGGCGCTTTTCACCTGCTACGGCCAGAAAGCAGCGGACCTATCGCGTTATGGGGGGCCCGGGCCGGCAGCTACTTTTTTGGGGTCGTGCAAGAGGTCGAGCTGAGTACGGGCGCGCTGAAGTTCGAGTGGCGTAGCGACCAACACGTCCCCCTGAGCGAATCCCAGCTCGGGCCCTCCAAGGGAACACCCTGGGACTACTTTCATATTAATTCGGTGGACGTGGACCCCGACGACGGCAACCTCATAATCTCGGGCCGCAATACCTGGGCCTTCTATAAGGTCAACCGTTCTAACGGGAAAGTGATCTGGAGCCTGGGCGGCAAGGCCAGCGACTTCCGCTTCGGGCCGGGCGCCAAGTTTGCCTTTCAGCACGACGTGCGGCCGCGCACGGGTGGCGCGTTTACCTTGTTCGACAACGAGGGCGGCCCGCCGAGAGAGGCTTCTCAGTCACGGGGGCTTGTCCTCTCGGTGAACGAGAAATCCCGGCAGGCCAACTTGTTGCAGCAGTACCTTCATTCACCCTCGGTAATGTCAGAGGCCCTTGGCAGCGTCCAGGACCTGGACAGTGGCTCCCGGTTCATTGGTTGGGGCCAGTCGGCCTACTTCACCCAGTACGACGCCTCGGGCAAAGCGGTCTTTGACGGCCGGCTGGCGGCGGGGACCGAGTCCTACCGCGCCTTCAAGCAATCCTGGCAGGGCCAACCGGCTGAGCCGCCCGACATCGCCGTTAGCCGGGGCAAGACGGACGCCACGTTGTACGCCAGCTGGAACGGCGCCACCGGCGTGGCCGGCTGGGTGGTCCTCGGAGGGACCAGCCCGAGTCAGCTCAAGGCGGTGGGGAGGGCGGCCAGGCTCGGGTTCGAGACGGTGATCACGGTGCCCGGCCCGCCTCCGTACCTGGCCGTCGAGGCGGTTGGGGCCAACGGCGCGGCGCTGGGTCGCTCCCGGGCCGAGGCCGTGCGGTGAGCCCGCCCCGGCAAACGTGCGCGTGGCGCTGGGCCTGATGCGCGCCCTGAGTTCCCCAGCGGGGCGCCGGTGCGCCAAGATAGCAATGTGACGAACACCCCGCGAGAAAATGAACCGCAGTTAATCGTGGTGCGCTCGGAACCAGAGGGCTCCCAGCCCGCCGAGGGCGGCGGGGACAGCACCGGGGCGAGCCCCGAGGTCGTCGAGCAGCCGGCGAAGGTAATGCGTATCGGCTCAATGATCAGGCAGCTGCTCGAGGAAGTACGCCAGGCGCCGCTCGACGACAGGAGCAGGGCTCGCTTGCGCGAGATTTATGACACCTCCCTGCAGGAGCTCGAAGACGGCCTATCCCCCGATCTCAGCGCCGAGCTGGCCCGCATGGCGCCGCCGTTCAACCCCGACGAGGTCCCGACGGATGCCGAGCTGCGGGTCGCCCAGGCCCAGCTGGTCGGCTGGCTCGAAGGCCTTTTCCACGGGATCCAGGCCACTATTTTCGCCCAGCAGATGGCTCAGCGGGCTCAGCTCGAAGATAGCCGCAGGCGGGCGCTGCCAACCGCTCAGGCCGAGCGCGACCCCCGCCAAGACCGGTCGATGCCGGGGACGTACCTATAGGGCCCGGGCGGAGGGCGCTCCTTCCAGGAGGGGCCCGCAGCGGAGACCAGTTGTCCAGCTGTCCCGGCCCAGGGTCGCCCAGCCGAGCGGACGAAGCCGGGCTAACTGGCCCGAGCTAACTGGGCAGTGCCGACTCGGCCGTACAATTTGGCCCGGCCAACTGGGCCGGGTCAACTGGGCGTGCCCGATTGGCAGCGTGCCAGTCACCGGGGCCCGCTAGATTTGGCGGAAGCACACGGTTGTAATCTTGTCCACAGGATAGGCACAGCGCCCTGTGGACGCTGAGGTTGGCGCCACGAGGAGAGGGAGGTGTTAGAGCCATGGGCGCGTCATTTGCGCACCTTCATCTCCATACGGAGTTCTCGATGCTCGACGGGGCGGCGCGCGTCGACGAGGTGGCCAAGCAGGCGGCCGCGGACGGCCAGCCGGCCATTGCCATAACCGACCACGGCAACATGTACGGGGTCCTCGACTTCTACAAGGCGGCTCGGGAAGCCGGCGTGAAGCCCATCATCGGCATAGAGGCGTACATGGCCGGTGAGAGCCGGCTGGAGCGGCCTATGAGGCGGGGCCGGCTCGACGATACAGGCGGGGAGGCAGACGAGGGCGACAAGCTCTATTACCACTTGACCCTTTTGGCCGAAAGCGACCAGGGTTATAAAAACCTCCTCAAACTGTCTTCGGAATCGTACCTTTCGGGTTACTGGTACAAGCCGAGGTCAGATTGGGAACTGCTCGAGCGCTACCGCAAGGGTGTAATCGCCACCACGGGGTGCCTGGGGGGCCTGGTCAGCCAGGCTCTTTTGCGAGGCGACGTCGAGCAGGCCACCGCCCACGCCGCCCGCCTCCAGGACATATTCGGCAAGGAAAACCTTTTTGTCGAGCTTCAGGATCACGGGATCGAAAAACAAAAGAAGACAAACCCGCTCCTGATCGAAATTGCCCATCGCATTGGGGCCCCATTGCTGGCCACCAACGACAGCCACTACACGGCGCGCGAGGACCACCTGGCTCACGACGCATTGCTCTGTGTCCAGACAGGCTCCACGATGGACGACGAAAAGCGGTTCAGGTTCGAGGGTTCCGAGCACTACCTGAAGACGTCGGCACAAATGCGGGCCCTTTTTGCCGAGGTGCCTGAAGCCTGCGACAACACTTTATGGGTGGCCGAGAGGGCCGACGTCACGATCGAGCTCGGTAAACCGAAGCTCCCGGCCTTTCCCCTCCCGGAGGGGTTCACCAGCTCCGACGAGTACCTCCGCCACCTCAGCCTCAGTGGCGCCCGGCAATTGTACAGCGACCCCGTACCACAAAATGTGGTCGAGCGGCTCGATTATGAGCTGGGTGTTATTGCCTCTATGGGTTACCCGGATTATTTCCTGATCGTGTGGGACCTGATCCGTCATGCCCACGACCAAAACATCAGGGTGGGGCCCGGACGGGGCAGCACCGCCGGCTGCTGCGTCGCATATTGCCTGCGGATAGTCGACCTCGACCCGATTCGTTATGACCTGATATTCGAGCGCTTCCTCAACCTGGGCCGCAAGCAGATGCCCGACATCGACATGGACTTCGACGAGCGTTATCGAGGCGAGATGATCCGCTACGCGTCGGAGCGCTGGGGTTGGGACCATGTGGCACAGGTCGTGACGTTCTCGACGATAAAGGCGCGAGCAGCCGTCCGCGACGCGGCCAGGGTGCTCGGTTACCCCTACAGCCTTGGCGACCGTGTGGCCAAGGCCATGCCGCCGCTCGTCATGGGCCGGGACACGCCCCTGTGGGCCTGCTTCGAGGACGACCCCCGGTACGCCGACGGGTACAAGGTGGCTGGCGAGCTGCGCGAGATGTACGCCTCGGACCCGGACGTAAAGCGGGTGGTCGACGTGGCCCGGGGCCTCGAGGGCCTGCGCCGCCAGGACGGCATCCACGCTGCCGCCGTGGTGATCTCGAGCGACCCGCTGACCGAGCACCTTCCGGTCCAGCGCAAGCCGGAGCCGGGCGGCGCCCCTGAGGACGCGCCGGTCGTTACCCAGTACGAAATGCACGGGGTGGAGGAGCTCGGGCTGCTCAAGATGGACTTCCTCGGGCTGAGGAACCTGAGCGTCGTGGAGCGGACGCTCGACATGATCGAGACCAGTACAGGTGCGCGGCCCGACATCGACCGCGTCGACCTGGAGGACGCCGCCACTTTCGACCTGCTCCAGCGGGCTGACACCGTGGGCGTGTTCCAGCTGGAGGGCACCAATATGCGTGCCCTGGCCCGCTCGCTGGCCCCGACCGAGCTGGCGGACGTCGCCGCCCTGGTGGCCCTGTACCGGCCGGGCCCAATGGCGACCAACATGCACAACGACTACGCCGACCGCAAAAACGGCCGCAAGGAGATTCTCGAGCATCCACCCCGAGATGGCCGAGCTGTTGAGCGACACGTACGGGCTCATGATCTACCAGGAGTCCATGCTCCGGGTGGCGCAGCGATTTGCCGGCTACAGCCTCGAAGAGGCCGAGACGCTGCGCCGGGCAGCAGCCAAAAAAGTCCGCGAGATCATGAAAAAGGAGCGGGAAAAGTTCGTGGCCGGTTGCGAGCGGACCGGTTACGGGGCGTCGTTCGGCTCCGCTTTGTTCGACATAATCGAGCCCTTCGCCGACTACGCCTTCCCGAAGAGCCACGCCTTCGGTTACGGCCTGGTTGCTTATTGGACCGCCTGGCTCAAGGCCAACCACCCCGTCGAGTACATGGCCTGCCTGCTCACCAGCATCAAAGACGACAAGGACAAGATGGCGGTGTACCTGGGCGAGTGCCGGGCCATGGGTATAGAAGTACTCGTGCCAGACATAAACCTGTCCGCGTCCGACTTCACCGCCGTGCGAGCCGTCACGGGCGGCACAGGACCGGAGGCGGCGGCGGCCGCCGGCCGCGGCGTGGTCCCCTTCGGTCTCTCCGCCATCCGCAATGTGGGTGAGGGGCTCGTCGAGCGGATCGTGAGCGAGCGGGAGGCGGGAGGGCCTTTCGAGGACTTTTACGATTTCTGCAACCGGGTCGACCCGATGGTGCTCAATAAGCGCACGGTCGAGTCGCTTATAAAAGCAGGCGCCTTCGACTCACTGGGCCACCCTCGCCAGGGTTTGTGCCTCGTCTTCGAACAGGTGCTGGACCGGACCCTGGCCAGGCGCCGGGAGGCAGATCAAGGCGTGCTCAGCCTCTTTGGCGGCCCGGGGGATGCCGGGCAGGTCTTCGACGATACAAGGGTGCCCGTGCCGGACCACGAGTTCGACAAGCACACCAAGCTCGTGTTCGAGAAAGAGATGCTGGGGCTCTATGTCAGCGACCACCCGCTGGTGGGCGCGGAAGCAGCCCTGCGCCGCCATACGGACTGTTCGATCCTCGAGCTGCGCGAGGACGGCGGCTCAGCCAGCAGCAACGGAACCTCGAACAACGGCGCCTCGAACAACGGCGCCTCGAACAACGGCGGCGCCACCAACGGGTACGACAACGGGAGCGCCGGTCCCGCCAGCGGGTACGGCCCCAGGGGCAACGAGCGCTGGGTGGGAGGTGTGGTTACCGGGCTGACCCGGAGGTACACCAGACGGGGCGAGCTGATGGCCACCTTCGTGCTCGAGGACCTCGAATCAACGATTGAGGTCTTCGTTTTCCCGCGCACCATGAGCGAAGCCGGCCACCTCCTGGCCGACGACGCCGTCGTGTGCGTGAAGGGGAGGCTCGATCTGCGCGACGAGGTCCCCAAACTTGTTTGCTCGGACCTCAAGCGCCCCCAGCTCCACCTTGACGGGGGGGAGCCGCTGGAGGTCGTGCTCCCGGTTAATGCGCTGGACGATCACCGCGTCCAACGCCTGCGAGAGCTGCTCCTCGAGCACCCGGGAGCGTCGCCCGTATACCTTCACCTCGGCGACAAGGTCGTCCGCCTGGCGCAAGACTTCAACGTAACGTCCAGCCCGGGGCTGCTCGCTGAGCTGAGGGTACTGCTCGGACCTGCTTGTTTGTGGAGCGGAGCAGCGCCGACCGGCTAAACTTGAGCCTGGTCCAAAGCTAGTGAGGAGTGATCAGCCGACATGACGTTTGATGTCGAGACCAAGGACTGCACGGCCCTTTCGGACGGTGAACTGGCTGACATGGCCGACATCGTGGCCGATGGGCCGGCTGGATTGGACATCGGTTTGCTGTCCAAGCAAAGAGATGAGTGGGTGCTGATCACCCAGGCTCGCGACCGGGGCCGCCTGATGGGGTTCTCTTTCTGCACGCTGGAGCGTATTGGTGGCACCCCTTGCGTGCTGTGGGGCCTGGTGTCCGTCAAGCGTTGCGAGGAGCGGGTGGCCATCCTCGATGCGCTGCGCTCCGACCAGTTCCGCAAGGCCGTGCTCGCCTTCCCCGACGAGGACGTCCTGGTGGCTACCCGGCTGCGCGAAGCAGGTGGCTTCGCCGCCTTCGCCGGGCTGGAAGACATCTGCCCCCGCCCCGGTTACAAGGTGTCCGGCGAAGAGCGCGCCTGGTCCCGTCGCCTGGCCAAGCGGTTCGGGGCCGAGGGGCGTGTCGACGACCGTAGCTTCATCGTCAAGGGCGATACGTCGCCGAGCCCGGTGTTCGATTACGAGCCCCATGACGGGGCCGAAGTGCAAGCCGACGTCGTCGCCCTGATGTCGGCGCTTGACGCGAAGCGCTGTGACGTGCTCATCGCATTTGGCTGGGCCATGTCCGAGAGCCTCGCCTCCGGCTTCGATTCCTGACCCGCAGGGCCCCGGGGCTCTCGCAGGACGGCCTTCCCCAGGGTGGGGCCGCCTAGCGCCGGGGGACGATCGATTCGACGATCTTGTAGCAGTGGCCGTCCACCGGGGGTGAGAGGGCCACGACAAGTTGTGTCCCGGGCCGGAAGCGGACGCCATTGTGGCCGACCTTTTGCAGAGATGAGGTGAAGCGGGGGTCACGGCAGGCGATGACCTGCGGGCGCCCGCCCCACAGAAAGTGGCACCACAGCCCTTCTCCGTGCTGAGTAACGACGAGAGCGCTCTTTGGCTCGACCACCGTGACCGACGGTTGGTCGGGCTTGCGCTCCCAGAACGGCATAGCCGGGCCGTGGAAGCCGAGCAGGGGGGAGGTTTCCGTGTACAGCAGCGGCCGGATCAGCCGCCTGGCTGCTCTTCCGGTCATCCGCCCGTCGAGCTTGGGCGGACGGCCAATTACGACAGCCTCCGGTTCGGTGGGGTCCGGGATGACGTCCGGGTCACTCGCCACCGTGACTTCGACGATGTCGTAGGGGCCTAAGCGCTGGTCGATGGGCGCCGCTGACCAGGCCCTGACGAGGGCGCCGGAGGCGAGGTCGATCGCTACGCAGTGACGCTGACCGGTCGACAGGACGAGCAGCCGCAACACGCTACCCGGCGTATCGCAGAGGCGAGGCATGGTCCTGACCGGTACTTTCAGGGCTGTGTAGGCACGCACCATTTGCAATAGTGCCTGCTCGGGGACGTCGGGAGGTGGATGGTAGAGCGTACGCTTATGCGGCGCCCGGCGCCATTACGGCGTGCGGCCGTCGAGGAGAGCCCTCACCTCGTCGGGTTCGCGGAGCGGGAGCCGGCATGTGTAGCCCTGGCACACGTAGGCCTGGCCGCCCTGCTCCGGGCCCTGGCGGCCTTCCCAGAGCGGGGATGGGTAGGGCTCCCCCCAGGCCAGGACCGTGTCCGGCAGGAAACGTTCCCACACGGGACGGACGAGGGCCTTTTCGACAGATGTGACGACCACCTGGCGGCGGGTGGATGAAAGGTAGCTGGCGGCCAGGGCCATGCCCGGGAAGGCCGCGGGGGCCGCGAAAGCGCCGGGGCCATCACGTCGACGGTTTGCGATGCGGCGTCGATGAGGCGGTCATCTCCCGTCAGCTCTCCGAGCCGGGCCAGGGCGACAGCGGCGGTGGCGTTGGCCGAAGGAGTGGCCCCGTCGTAGAGGTCTTTCATCCGGGCGATCAGCTCTTCGGCGTCGTTCCCGTAGGTGAAAAATCCGCCAACGTCCTTGTCCCAAAAGAGCTCCAGCAAGGACCTGGCCGTTTCGCTGGCCACGCTGGTCCATGAGCTCTGGCCCGTCGCTTCGCCGAGGCGGGTGAACGCCTCGACAAGCCAGGCGTAGTCACCGGCGTAGGCGAGGGGACCGGCTTTGTCGTCGCGCTGTCCCGCCCCCGCGGGGGCCGGGCGCCATGACCGCAACCACCGGCCGTCCGGGCGGCGCAATTGTGCCATCAGCACCTCCGCCGTCCCGGCCGCCGCCTCTGTCCAGGCTGGTTGGCCGAAGGCGGTGCCTGCGGACGCCAGGGCGGAGATGGCCATGGCGTTCCACTCCGTGAGCACCTTGGCGTCGAGACCGGGGCGGGGCCGGTGCTGGCGTCTCTCGAGCAGCAGCAGCCGGGCGTCGTCGATCTCCGTCGGTCTGGCTATCTCGGCCAGGGCCGGTCGCCAGAGGATGTTCTTACCCTCCCAGTTGCCTTCGGCCGAGGCGCCGTACCACTCAGCTGCGCCGGGCCCGCGACTTGCTCGATCTCCGCCAACGACCACGTGTAAAAGCGGCCCTCCTCACCCTCGCTGTCAGCGTCCTCGGCTGAAGCCCAGGCACCCTCGGGCAGGCGCAGGGGCGGGCTCAGCAGGTAACCCACCGTCTCTTCCACCACCTGCTGATAGCGGGGCGAATGGGTCAGCTGCCAGGCGTGCGTGTACGCGCGAACGAGCAGAGCGTTGTCGTACAGCATTTTCTCGAAGTGGGGGACCAGCCAGTAGCGGTCTGTGCTGTACCGGGCGAACCCGCCGGCCAGGTGGTCGTAGAATCCCCCCGGAGCTCATGGCGTCCAGGGTGCGGCGCAGGGCCTCCAGCGCCTCCGCCTCGCCGGTGCGCCACCATTGCACGGCCAGCAGTTCGAGGCTGGCTGGTTGCGGGAACTTGGGCGCTTCGCCAAAGCCCCCCCACTCGGGGTCGGTGCGGGCCAACAGCCCCTCGGCGGCGCGAGAAAGGGCGTCGCTCTCTGCGACCGCTCGCGCATCGCCGGCGTCAGCAATAGGCCCGGGGGCCAGGGCGCCCTGACGGACAGCATCGGCGAGCTGAGCGGCGTCTGCTTCTATACCAGACCGGTTCGAGGACCAGAGGGCCGTCACCCGGCGCAGCAAGTTGAGGAAGTTGGCCCTGGGCAGGTACGTCCCCGCCCAGAACGGGCGCCCATCGGGCAAGGCGAGCACCGTCATGGGCCAGCCGCCCCCGCCGCTTACCAGCTGTACTGCCTCCATGTAAACGGCGTCGACGTCGGGCCTCTCCTCCCGGTCGACTTTGACGGCGACGAACGCGCCGTTGAGGACTTCGGCCACTTCTTTGTCTTCGAAGCTCTCATGGGCCATTACATGGCACCAGTGACAGGCTGAATACCCGACCGAAATAAGCACGGGGACGTCGCGGCGGCGGGCCTCGGCGAACGCCTGGTCGGACCAGGGCCACCACTCGACCGGGTTGGCGGCGTGCTGCAGAAGGTAAGGGCTTGTCTCGTACTGGAGCCGGTTGGAGGCGGTCACCGTTCATACCCTACTGATGGGGACCGGGAGGCAATCCCGGGGCTCCCGGCCCGGGCGGCTTGGCCCAGGTCGGACGCGGGCAAATTGGGCGCCGCGCTCACCCCGCCGGGAGGGCGCTAACGAAAGACTAATAACGGAGGGGCGGCGGGCACGGACGAGGTGGTGGGCGTGGCCAATAGTTATTCCCCGTAAAGGTTGGCGGGCCGGTCGCTCCGTAAAAGTTCACGTCCGGTTGGGCTTCACCGCCGACCGGGCCGACGTTCGTCGGGACGGCAGTATCATGGGAGGTGGAGCGCCATTTCGAGCGATGTCTTGGTGGGCGAGTGCCCTAAGGTCATGAGGATGAGCTACGCAGGGCCCGACAGCGTTGTTGGTATGCCGGCGTACGTCACCGTGGCCATCCCGGGCGGCGCCCGCGCCGGAGAAGTGCTCCTCCGCGTCCGGGGCGGCACCGAGTCCTACATCGCTTATGCCGACCAGTCGGTCGGAGTGGGCGCGCAGGTGGTCGTGATTGCCGACCGCGGTGCGCGCACCGTTTTAGTGGCGCCGTTATGAGCGCGATGTAGGACCGTAAAGAAAGGCACGTTATGTTCGGTTGGCACGTCCCGTCCCCCAATCAAGCCATGTTGATATCCGGCAGCAGGAACAAGGGCGACGCCCCGTTCCGCATTATCGTGGGCCACGGCGCTTTTGCGTTGCCGGTGCGCAACCATATTTCGTTCTTGACACTGTCGATGCAAGAGGCTGAAGTCGCAGAACCGTGTGTGACGCAGCAAGGTATAACCCTGCAAGTAAGGGCCGTTATTGCGTTCAAAGTGGGCGACGACAATGACTCGATCGCCAACGCCGGACGCCGGTTCCTGGAAGACCAGGACGCCATGACCGAGCTGGTGGGCCGAATTTTCGCCGGTCACCTCCGCTCTATCGTCGGCTCTATGACGGTCGAGGACATTATCCGGGAGCGCCAAAAACTGGCCTCCGAGGTCCTCGACGCCTCGAAGCCCGAAATGGGTAAACTCGGGCTGGTAGTTGACGCCTTCCAGATCGAATCGATCGACGACGGCCAAGCGGGCTACATAAAGGCGCTTTCGCAGCCTCACATAGCCAACGTGAACCGCGCCGCTCAAATAGCCCAGGCACAAGCCGACCAGGCAGCGGCCCTGGTCCGTCAGGAGTCCGACCGCAACCAGGCTCAGTACCAGCAGCAAACCTCCGTGGCCAAGGCGCAGTACCAGGCCGAGATCGACCAGGCCCAGCAAACGGCGGCCCAGGCCGGGCCCTGGCCCAGGCCAAGGCTCTTCAGGACGTCCTCGGGGAGCAGGCCAAAGTGGCGACGTCCCAGGCCGAACTGAGGCGCCAGCAACTGGTGGCCGAGGTGGTCCGGCCGGCGGAGGCCGAAGCCGAAAAGGTCCGTACCCTGGCCCGGGCACAGGCGGACGCTACCCGCCTACAGGCGGAGGCAACGGCCACTTCGGGTGGCGTGGTGCTCGAACGGATGCTGGTCGAGAAAATGCCAGAGAATCCTGTCGGCAGCCGCCAGTGAGCTCCGGCAGGCAAACGTGACCGTGCTGAACGGGGCCGAGGGATTAGGCGAGCTGGTGGCCGGCCTGGCCACACAGGTAACGTCGATACTCGACATCGTCCGTCGGGGCAACGGCGTGGGTTCGGTGGACGGGAAAATCCCGGCGTCCCCGCAACCCATATCCGCGGCCCCGCCGGCCGGGACGGCGCCGAACAACTGAGCGGTTACCCCGGGGCGTTCGCGCCCTGGGGCCGCTCGACCAGGTTTTCCCGCAGAGCCTGGCGCCGCAGCTTCCCGATCGACGTTTTCGGGAGTGAAGTGAAAAGGACAAGCTCTTTTGGCGCTGCAAAAGGGGCGAGCTGTTCTGTGACGAGAGCCCTCAATTCGACGAGGTCCGGGCCGCCGGGCCCCGCAGGCACGACGCAGGCAACAATGCGCTCGCCCCATTCGGGGTCCGGCCGGCTGGACACGGCCACTTCGGCTACGCGGGGGTGTTGGCTGAGGACGCGTTCAACCGCAACGGGCCAGACATTTTCGCCACCCGTAATTATCATGTCGGAAAGGCGGCCCTCTATTTGCAGCCTCCCGTCGCTGTCCAGGTAACCGGAGTCCCCGGTGGGGAACCAACCATTGCGGTCGACCGGGACGGTGCCGTCCCTATAACAGCGCAATAACATCGGGCACCTCAGGAGCACCTCCCGGGAGGGCGAGATCGATATTTCGACGCCGTCCAGGGGGGAGCCGTCATAAACGACCCCGCTACCGGTCTCGGTCATGCCGTACGTGGTGACGACGTTGGAGGAGAGCGAGCCGAGGGGCGCCGAACCGCCGAGAAGGACCTTGTAAAAAAGAGAGGCTTTTACGCGAGCCAGCGCCGTTGGTACCAGAGAGACGAGGACCGTTGTCCCGGCGGCGGCCGAAACGGCGGCGGCGTCGAAACCATCGTGGACAGTAAGCGGGGTGCCGGTGAGAAGGGCGCGGGTGATGACTGACAGCCCGCCGACGTGGTTCAGAGGTAAGCAGGCCAGCCAGCGGTGCACGGCGGGGTCGACGCCGAGGCGCGCCGAAGTGGCCGCCGCCGAAGCGGCCACCGCCCGGTGAGTGAGGACGACGCCCTTCGGGTCGCCGGTGCTGGCGCTGGTGGCGACGACGAGGGCGTCGCCGTCCTCTACGGGCAGCGGCGCCCCGTACGCTTGCGTCCCGTCGGCCGTTATTACCCGGGCCGGCCGGAGGACGTCGAGGAGGCGGGCACGAGCGGGGCCAGCCAGGCGACGGTCGAGGGGCGCCACGGCGTTGCCCTCGTCCCACGTAGCGCACAGGGCGGTGACGAAATCCGGGCCGCCAGGCAGGTCGATCGCAACGAGGTCCGGCATCTTCGCTAGTTTGCCGCCAGCACCTGTATGACGGCGAGCCCCGCCTGACACCAGAGAGACAAAGACGAGGAGCGGCCCTAGATGGCCCAGGAAAGTTCGGTGAGGCACCCATGGCTGGTGGGGGCGCGCCCTCGGACCCTGCCCGCCTCCATCGTGCCGGTGCTGGTTGGCACCGGCGTGGCGCGCGGTTACGGCGAGGCCGTCTGGTGGCGAGCGCTCCTGGCCGCCATTGTCGCAGTGTCGTTGCAGGTGGGGGTTAATTACGCCAACGACTACAGCGACGGGGTACGGGGCACCGACGAAAAGCGGGTAGGCCCCGTCCGGCTCGTCGCCGGCGGCCTGGCTACGCCGGGCGCCGTAAGGAGGGCCGCCCTACTGGCGTTCGCAGTGGCGGGTGCCGCTGGCCTGGTCCTGGCCGCCACAGCCGGCTGGTGGCTGCTGGCAGTGGGCGGCGTTAGCGTCGGGGCGGCGTGGTTTTACACCGGCGGGCCCCGGCCCTACGGCTACGTCGGCCTGGGGGAGGTTTCGGTCTTTGTGTTCTTCGGCCTGGTGGCCACGACGGGCACCGCCTACGTCCAAACGGAGAGACTGACCGTGCTGGAAGTGCTCGCCGCGTTACCGGTCGGGCTCATGGCCGTCGCCCTCCTGGTCGTCAACAACTTGCGGGACATCCCGGGCGATACGGCCGCCGGCAAACGCACACTTGCCGTCCGGTTGGGCGCCGACCGAACGAGGCGCCTCTATGAAAGTTGCGTGCTCGGGGCCGTGGTCCTCGTTATACCCCTGGCCTTCTATCGCCCGTGGGCCCTGCTCGGGTTGGCGGCGCTGCCCGTCGCCCTGTTGCCTGTCAGGGCCGTCGCCGCTGGCGCCGAAGGTCGCGACCTGGTGCCGGTCCTCGGTGCCACCGGACGGGCCCAGCTGGTGATCGGGCTGTTACTCGCCATCGGCCTGGCGCTCTGACTGTCCCCCCTGGTCGTGGCAGACGGGCATGGGCAGACGGCGGGCGTAGAGCGCGGCTATAGCGGCCGCCGCTTCCTGAGGGCGTTCGAGATGACAGGCGTGGCCCGCACCGGCCACGATGGTGAGCGCCGCCGTGGGCCCGATGGCGGCGGCCATCCGCTCGGCGCGGTGGCGGTAGTCCCGGTCCAGTTCGCCGGCGACCAGGTGGACGGGTAAGCCGCGGTCGCCCAGCTCCGCCAGCCTGTCCCCCAGCGGCTCCTGCCGGCCGGTGCCGGCCAGGAGAAGGCTGGAGGCCAGCCCGGCCGGCGTGTTCTCCACCCTGTCGTCCAGGCCACCGCGCTCTTTGGGGAGTGTGGCGAACAGCGGCTGTGCCAACCACCAGGACAGGAACGGTGCGGTCCCTTCCTGCTCGATGCGGGCGGCGAGCGCCTCGTCGGAGGCAACCCGGGCTTCCCGGCCCCTGGCGTCCTCGATGCCGGCGGTCGTGCTGATGAGCACGAGGCCCAGGACCTGTTCAGGGTGGGCGAGGGCGACGTGCAGGGCAGTGCGGCCCCCCATCGAATAACCGGCCCACACCGCCGGTTGGCCGACGGTCTGGACCAACAGGTCCGCCGTACGCCAGAGACCGGCCCGAACGGTGGCCGAGCCGCCGTGGCCGGGAGCGTCGGGCAGCACCAGGGGCAGACGCTCCTCGAGCGCCTCGACTACGGGAGACCAGGACCGCCCCGTCTGCGTGAAGCCGTGCAGGAGCACGAGAGGTGGTTGGCTGCCGGAGGCAGCGACGGGCCCGGCCAGGCGGGAAGACAGCGCCCTGTACTGTTCCTCTCCGTGCTGCCCGTCTCTCGTCGCCTGTCGATCTCGTCCCACGGCCCACTCTCGTCCTGTGGGAGAGTTTTGCGCCGTTTACGGAGCTTGCGCCATTGCGCCGGCCGGGGTGGCGCCAACCTGCCTGCCCGTGGGCCCGCCGCATGACCCGCTTGCCGGCCCCTCAGGACGTCCAGGCTGCCTTTGCCACCGTACTGGTCGACGAGTGGTTGCGGGCGGGCGTAACCGACGCCGTGACCTGCCCGGGGTCGCGCTCGACGCCACTGCTCGTCGCCCTCGCGGAAGCGGCCGAACGCGGGGCCCTGCGGCTTCACGTGCTCCTGGACGAGCGCTCGGCCGGGTTTTTCGCGCTCGGTCTCGGGCTGGCGCAAGGCGTCCCAGCACCGGTCGTAACCACGAGCGGGACAGCCGCCGCCGAGCTTCACCCGGCCGTCCTCGAAGCTCACCACTCGGCCGTACCGATGCTGGCGGTGACGGCGGACCGCCCGCCCGAGCTTCACGACTTCGGCGCTCCTCAAACGGTCCGCCAGGTTGGCCTCTTCGGCGACGCGGTGCGCTGGGAAGCGGACCCCGGGCCCCCGGATGTAGCGGCGGCCTGGTCGTGGCGCTCGACGGCGTCCAGGTCGGTACTGGAGGCCTGCGGCGGGCCCGGGCCCGGTCCTGTCCACCTCAACCTGGCCTTCCGCGAGCCACTGCTCGGCCGGGCCGAAGCGGTCCTGGCCCGAAGGCCCGAGAGCGGAGGGGAGGGCGACCACCTCCTGGGACAGGCGCTGGCGACCGGCACACCGTTGAGGGGGGAGCAGGCCCTGGTGCTGCTACGTCGTGGCCGCCCCGAGCAGGCCCCGTGGCACCGCCGCCCGGCGCCGGTGCTGGCCGCGCCGCCCGCTGAGCTTGTCGAACTGCTGGCCCGGGCCGGAGAGCGCGGGTTGATTATCGCCGGTGGAGGCGTGACCGAAGCGGACCGCGGGCCAATTTGGCAGCTCTCCCGGGCTGCCGGTTGGCCCGTCCTCGCCTCTCCTCAAAGTGGGTGCCGTGTGCCCGGGGCCATCGGGTCCGCCGACGCGCTCCTGCGCACCGCTCTGGTACGCGGCTGGCGCCCCGACGTGGTGCTGCGGCTGGGCGCGCCGTGGGCGTCGCGTGTGGTGAACGAGTGGTTGGCCAACCTCGATTGCCTGCAGGTGCTTGTCGACCCCTGGGGGAGCTGGGCCGCTGCGGACCGGCCCGCGGGCGAGGCCGTAGCCACCAGCCCGAGCGCCCTTTGCCGGGAGGTAGCGTCCGGGATCCCCGTGGCCCAAACAGCCCGGGCCCAGACAGGTGGTACCGAGATAGCTGGTGGGCCGTCAGCTGGTGCGCCGGGCCTTTGGGGCCGGCAATGGGCCACGGCCGAACGGCTGGCCCAGGCGGCCATCGACGGCGCTCTGGACGGCGAGCAGTGCCTGGTCGAGCCGGCTATCGCCCGCGCCTTGCTCGACGCCGTGGCAGAGGACGTGACGGTGGTCGCTTCTTCGTCAATGCCGGTACGAGACCTCGAGTGGTGGGGACGGCCCCGGATAGGGACCAGGGTGCTCGCCAACCGCGGCGTCAACGGCATCGACGGGGTACTGTCGACCGCCGTCGGCGTCGCTGCTTCCGGGTGTGCCCCGAGGGTGGTGGCGCTGCTCGGTGACCTGGCCTTCCTGTACGACATTGGCGCCCTCCTGGCCGCCATCAGGGGAGGCACCGACCTCGATGTCGTCGTCATCGACAACGATGGTGGAGGCATCTTCAACTTCCTGCCCCAGGCGACGGGCCAGCCTCTCGAGCGCTTCGAGCGCCTCTGGGGCACGCCTCACGGGGCTGACCTTGTCGCCATCGCCCGCAGCTTTGGCGCCCCGGCCGAACGGGTCGGTGAGGCGGGGGGGTTAGCGGGTGCCCTGGCCGAGGACGGTCAGGGCAAGGGATTGCGAGTCTTCGTCGCCAAGACAGACCGCGTGGCCGATGTGGCGGTCCACCGGCGCCTCCACGCCGCTATCGAGGCCGCCCTGAGCGGCGCCACCTGGTAGGCGAGCGTACCTACGAGCTTGCCCGCTGAGGCCAGAGGCTCACGGCCGGACGAGGGCGGCCAGCAGGGCCTGGAGCTTGAGCTGGGTCTCCGCCAGCTCTGCGTCCGGGTCCGAGCCGGCCACGATGCCGTTGCCGGCGTACAGAGTGGCGCTGTTGCCCGACACGGTGGCACAGCGCAGGCCAAGCACCCATTCTCCGTCACCCCGGCTGTCGACCCAGCCGACCGGGCCGGCGTAGGTTCCCCTATCGAAGCCCTCGTTGTCCCGTTGCCAGTCCAGGGCGGCTCCCATCGGTAGGCCGCCGACCGCCGGAGTGGGCTGAAGGAGGGCGGCGATCTCGAGACTGGTGGGAAACGGCCCGTCTGCGAGCTGCCCGTCGCCGGGACGGGCCCGGGCTTGGTCCGGTCACCGTCAGGTCCCGGCGGCCGTTGCTGCCCTCTCCATCATGATGAAGACGCTCGTGAGACGGGGCACCCTGAGAAATGGCTCCCTGAAAACGGGCATCGAGGGCAGGAGAGCTGCGCAGGGTCCCCCGTATATGGGTGCCGAGGTGCGAAACGTTGCGAAGTGGCATCACAGATGGAGCGTCGGGCACATCCAGCGAGGCACAGATCGGCTGCAACGTGGCGACGATCTCATCCACCACCAATTGGTGTTCGCGGCGGTCTTTGGGCGACGACATCAAGGCGGCGACCAGGGCTTCGTCGGTGGCAGGATCGCCACTCCTCGCTACCGTGCCGGCCAATGGGTGGCTCTCGACCCGGGCTCCGGTACGCCGGAGGAGGGTTTCCGGGCTGGCCCCGAGGAACCCCTCGACATGGAAAACGGCACACGACGGGTAAAGCGAGGCGAGCCGGGACAGTACGTCATGCAGCACAAACGGGCGGTTGGCTCGTACCCCCACCTGCCGGGCCAGGACGACCTTGGACAGAGAGCCGCCTTCCATTTCCTTGACCGCCCGGGCGACCAGGTGTTTCCAGTCCACGTGGGGCATATTGGCGCCGAGCTCGAACCGGTCGGGGAGAGTGCCGTCCTTGGGCTCATCGCGGAGATCCGCGAGCTGCCGCTCTACCCGCTGGCGTACGGTGCGGGGCGAGCTATGCGCCTCGCTGGGACCGGTAACGGTGGCCCAGGCGGTGCCGTGGTGGAGCGCGACTACGAGCTGGGGCATGTTCAGGTGGCCCGGACGGGCCGGGTCGTACGGTAGGGCGCCGATGGCCACGGGCCCGCTACCGGGTACGCAAAGGTCGTCTTCGGTGCGCACGGCGGCCAGCGCCGCCTTGACCTCCGACGTGTGGGCAGGTGAGGCCCAGCCCGCTGGCAGTGACAGCCGGAGCGCCTCGCCCACGCCGAGCAGGGTGAGCTCGTTGCGGCCCCACAGGTACCGTTCGGGTCGGCCCCCCGCCCTCACCAGGTCCGGGAGCATGCCGGGGTCGATCTCGAGCGTTATCGCCTGTAGTTGCCCAGCGGCTTCTGCCAGCGGCCCATGAGGCCTGGCCCCCCGGGCCTGGCCTTGCCCCCGGCCGTCGGCTGGCGCGCCCGTGCTCTCAGCGCTCGGGCCCGGGCGGTCGCCCCTCCGGAAGTGATCGTCATGCAGCACTCGTCAGCGGTTGCCGGGTGGCGATGTAAAGCTGGCTGACACCGCCGGAGAGCAGTTCGTGCTCGACGGCACCGAAACCGGCCCCTTCGAGGAGCTTCACGACCTGCGGCGCCGGAGGCAGGTAGGCCAGGCTCCGGGGCAGGTAATGGTAGGCACCGGCATCCGACAGGACCGAACCGACAAAAGGCACGGCATAGTTGGACCACAGGCGGTGCCCGAGGCGCAGGAGACCGGCTTCGGGCTCGCACAGGTCCAGCAGCGAAATACGCCCTCCGGGTTTCGTCATCCTCCCCAGCTGCCCGAACAGGTCCCCCAGGTCGGTCACGTTGCGGAGGGCAAACCCGCTGACGACGCCGTCGAACGCCGTATCGCGAAAAGGGGGCGAAAGGGCGTCGGCCAGCACCAGGGGAGCGGTGGTGACGGCGTGGGCCAGCATCCCCGACGACAGGTCGACGCCAACCGGTCTGTAACCGTTGGCGGCCAGTTCACGACAGAGATCTCCCGTGCCGCAGGCGACGTCCAGCACAGTGCCGCCGGCCGGCAGGCTCAGAGCGCTGACGCAGCGCCGTCGCCAGCCCCGGTCCATCCCGAACGAGACGATCCCATTGATCAGCTCATAGCGGCCGGCGATGGCGTCGAACATCTGTCGCACCGCTTTGACCTTTTCCTCCCCGACAGGAAGCGAGGAGGCGCCGGGGTCAGTTGTAGTACCGGAAGATGGCATCTGCGACGCAGGACGGCTTGGCAGCGCCCTCTACCTCGAATGTGCACTTCACACTGGCCTGGCTGCCACCGTCGACGTCATCCAGTGACTCGAGGGTGGCGCCCAGCCGGAGACGGGAACCAACGGGTACGGGCGCCGGAAAGCGGACGCGGTTGAGCCCGTAGTTGACCGCGAAGCGAACCCCCTGGACCGAGAGGATCTCGCCGAGCAGGACCGGCCCAAGGGACAAAGTGAAATAACCGTGGGCGATCGTGGTGCCAAACGGCCCCGCCTTGGCCCGTTCGGGGTCCACGTGGATCCACTGGTGGTCGCCGGTCGCGTCGGCGAAGAGGTTGACCTCCTCCTGGGTGACCGTATGCCAGCTGCTGTAGCCAAGGTGAGAACCCACCTTGGCCCGTAGCTCGTCCAGGTCGACAACGACCGCGCTCATGCGAGCACGTTAGGCCAATGCAGGCGACAACAGCCAGGCCGGCCCAAGACCGCTTGTGGGTAGTGGGCGTGACCGGCGGTAACATGGCCCGCTGATGTTCGAGGCGCTGTCCGACCGGTTCGAAGGGATTTTCACGCGCCTGCGAGGTCGCGGGCGGCTCAGTCAGGAAGACGTCGATGAGGCCCTGCGGGAGATCCGCATGGCGCTGCTCCAGGCCGACGTCAACTTGCTGGTGGTCAGGGACGTCATCGCCCGCTTGCGGGCGGAGCTGGTCGGCGCTGAGCTCGCCCGCAGCCTGACCCCGGGCCAGCAGGTAGTAAAGGCAGTCCACGACGAGCTTGTGCGCATCCTTGGTGGGACGGCGCTCAAAGTTACCTATGCGCCCAAGCCCCCCACGGTCGTGCTCCTGGCCGGCTTGCAGGGCTCAGGCAAAACGACCGACGCGGCCAAGCTCGCCCGATGGTTCAAACAGCAGGGCCGCAACCCGTTGCTGATCGGTGCCGACCTGCAGAGGCCGGCCGCCGTCGAGCAGTTGCGCGTACTCGGCCGGCAGGTCGGCGTGCCGGTTTTCTCAGACCCCTCAGAACCGGTCACGGTGGCCAAAAAGGGACTGGCCGAAGCCGTCCGCATCGGGCGCGATGTCGTGATCGTGGACACCGCCGGTCGCTTGACTATCGACGCCGAATTGATGGAGCAGGTCCGTCAGATTTCGGAAGCCGTCCAACCGCATTACACGTTCCTCGTTATCGACGCCATGACGGGCCAGGACGCCGTAACGACGGCCGAGGCGTTCCATAAAACGCTGGAGCTCGACGCCGTTATTTTGAACAAGATCGATGGCGACGCCCGCGGTGGGGCGGCGCTGTCGGTGAAAGAGGTAGTTGGCCGCCCGATAGCTTTTGCGTCAACCGGCGAAAAACTGGAGGACTTCGAACTTTTTCACCCTGACCGGATGGCCGGCCGCATCCTCGGCATGGGTGATGTCCTCACGTTGATAGACCGCGCCGAAGAGGCCATAAAGCGCGAGGACGCCGAAAAGGCCGTGGCGAAGCTGGCTGAGGGCCGCTTTACGCTCGACGATTTCCTGGAACAGCTCCAGGCGGTCAAAAAGATGGCCCAATTTCTGGACTGGTCGGGATGCTCCCGATGGTCCCGAAGGATATCCGTAATCTGGAAGTCGACGACTCGATGTTGAAGCCCGTCGAGGCGATCATCCACTCCATGACACCGGCCGAAAGGGCCGACCCCTCGATCATCAACGGCTCGCGCCGTTCTCGTATCGCGGCTGGTTCGGGGACGTCGGTCCAGGACGTCAACGAGTTGCTCGAGCGCTTCAAGCAAGTGCAGGTCTATATGCGCCAGATGCCCGGGTTGGCTGGCGCCGCCCGCCGGAGCGGGGGCAAAAAGGCGGCCGCCAAGCGGAAAAAGCGGCGCTGATCCCCGCCACCCTGACGGCGGCGGCTATCGCCGTCCCATCTCGCCTACACTTGCACCTGGCCCAGGACGAAATGGTGCTGGGCGCAATGGGCCACAGGGCGCGCAGCATTGCTTTTGCCGCTCACGAACAAAGGGAACAAAGGCAGAGAGTATGGCAGTGAAGCTCCGCTTGATGCGGATGGGTAAAACCAAGCAGCCCACTTACCGGCTGGTGGCGGCGGACAGCCGGTCGCCGCGCGACGGGCGGTTCATCGAGGTGGTCGGGAGTTACGCGCCCCGTCAGGCGCAAAACAAGGTGGTGCTCAAGGCCGAGCGGGTGACCGACTGGCTCCAGCATGGCGCGCAGCCGACGGACCGGGTCAGGCGCATCCTCGTGAGCGAAGGCCTGCTGGAAGCACCTTCGCCTGACAAAGCGCCCGGCGCGGCGGCCAAGCGGGCGCAAGAGAAGGCCACGTGAGCGACCCTTTCAACCGGGCTCCCGGGGGCCGGGCACGGGCGGTGCTCGAGTACCTGGCCCGCCAGATAGTCGACGAACCGGACGCCGTCGGGGTCGAAATAACGAACGGTGGGGGCGACCGCCAGGCGCTGCGGCTCAGCCTGCAGGTGGCACCTAACGACATCGGCCGGGTCATCGGCCGGCGTGGGCGCACGGCTCAGGCTATTCGGGCCGTTACCCGTGCCGCCGCCGCTCGCGATGGTGAAGAGGTCTTCGTCGATATAGCGGACTAGTACCGTGCTGCTGGAAGTAGGGCACGTTGTCCGGCCTCATGGCTTGCGGGGTGAGGTCGTGGTCCAGCTGGTGACAACGGTAGAAGAGCGTCTGGCGGCCGGTAGCGAGCTCGACCGGGACGGCGGCCGGCTGACGGTAGAGAGCGCCCAGGAGCTGCCGGGGAAACAAAGCCTGCATGGGAGCCGTTGGCTCGTCCAGTTCGTCGGCATCGACAGCCGAGAGGGGGCCGAGACCCTGGTCGGTGCCACACTCCGGGCCGAGCCGCTCGTGGGGGTGGAAGGCCTCTGGGTGCACGAGCTCATCGGCGCGGAGGTAGTAGACGGCGATGGCGAGGTCCGCGGCAGGGTGGCGGCCGTCGAGGCTAACCCGGCCAGCGACCTGCTCGTCCTGGACAACGGGGCGCTCGTACCCTTGCGGTTCGTGGTGTCGGCGGAGCAGGGGAGGTTGACCGTGGACGCCCCGGCGGGCCTGTTCGAGATATGAGGGCGGAAGTCTTTACGATCTTTCCCGAACTCGTCTCGATGTGGGCGGAGGCCAGCTTGATCGGCAAGGCGTGCCGCAACGGTTCCATCGAGGTCCTCGTCCACGACATCCGGGCGGCTGCCATGGGGCCGCACCGCAGCGTCGACGACAGCCCCTTTGGCGGAGGCGCCGGGATGGTCCTGGCGCCCGAGCCGATCTTTGCTGCGGTCGAAGCCGCCAACCCGGCGCGGCCGCTCTACCTGCTCGGGCCGGGGGCCTTCGTTTTGACCAGGCGATGGCCCGTGAACTGGCGACTGGCCCGGGCTTCTCGCTCCTGTGCGGGCGATATGAGGGCGTCGACCAACGGGTGGCCGAGCACCTGGTCGATGGGGAACTGTCCATCGGCGACTACGTTCTGGCGGGAGGCGAGGCGGCGGCCGCCGTGGTCCTCGAATCGGTGGCCCGCCTGGTGCCGGGCGTGATGGGCAACGTCGCCTCGGCCGACGAGGAGAGCTTTACCGAAGGTCTGCTCGAGTACCCCCAGTACACGAGGCCGGCCGAGTTCCGGCACTGGCCAGTGCCGGAGGTCCTCCTCTCCGGCCACCACGAACGGGTGGCCCGGTGGAGAAGGGCGGCGGCACTGGCCCGGACGTTGGAACGGCGGCCCGATCTCATCGCCGCCCGGGGCGGCATTTCGCCAGAGGAAGAGGCCCTGCTCGTCGAATGGGGCTTCGATGCTCTAACCTGTTTCCCCCATGGGCCCAACCGACCTGATCGACCGTGAGAGCTTGCGCGATGACGTCCCCGACTTTTCTCCCGGGGACACTGTCCGCGTGCACGTGAGAGTGGTGGAGGGCAACCGCGAGCGGGTGCAGGCTTTCCAGGGCGCCGTCATTGCCCGCAAGGGCTCGGGGGTGCGAGAGACCTTCACCGTCCGCAAGGTCAGCTCCGGCGTGGGCGTGGAGCGGACGTGGCCGGTCCATTCACCTTCGATCGCTCGCGTCGAGGTAGTGACCCAGGGTGACGTACGCCGGGCCAAGCTCTATTATCTGCGTGACCGCATTGGCAAGGCGGCCAAGATCAAAGAGAAGCGCAGCGCCTACACCAAGGTCAGCCGCCAAGCCACGCGCAGCGCAGATAACTCGGCTAACTAGCGAGCCACACCCGGCGGTGACGGGCGGCTTGGAGCCGGCGACCCAGGCGGACGACGGCTAGCGGCTACACCGAGCCTTTCAAAGTTGCCTGAGGTCCAGTTCCCAGGGGCCCCATGCCGACCACTGCGTGAAGCCGGGCCAGCTGTAGTGGCTGGAGAGCGCCAGGCCGGAATCCTGGACGAAGAGCGGCACGTAGGGAAGATCGGCGTTGATGATCCTGAGCATCTTGCCGTAAATGGCTAGCCGCTCGGCCGGGTCCAGGGTGGAGAGGACCTCGGTCAGGAGAGTATCTATTTCCGGCGGGACATAATCGGACGAGTTGCCCTCTCCCTGCGCGACGTTCTTGCGGCCGAGTGTGAGGGCCGGGATCGAGCTTGGGTCTGAAATACCCGAGTCCCAGGAAGTGTAAAGGTTCCCGTATGTCTTCGGGCCACCGCGGTGGAGATCCACTGGGTGAACGATTGCTCTTTGATGTTGAGGTTGATCCCGATCTTGGCGAGCTCGGCTGCGATCACCTCGGTCTCCGGGGTGTAGGTCCCATGTTCCAGAGTGTTCGTGGGGGCGGTAAAGCCGTGGGGATAGGGCGACAGGGCCAGCTCGGCCTTGGCCTTAGCGAGGTTGCAGGGGTAGCTGGGCAGCGAACTGATCAGGGCATTGACCTGAGCCCGGGAGCCGAGGAGGCCCAATTGGTCAGGCGGGATAAGGGTGGTGACGGCTTGACCGGGGATACCAAGGGCCTTCACGAGGTCTGCCCGGTCCAGGGCATAGGCGACAGCCCGACGCACGTAGATGTTGTCCCACGGCGCTACCTGCACGTTCATGGAAAACATGCCTTCGTAGTCAGAAGGGACCCAGTCCACCTTTACACCTGCGGTTGAGCCAAAAGAACTGTCGGCCGGGAAGGCAACGTTGACTTCCCCGGCCCCAAAGGCGAGCGCTTCGCTCGTCTCGTTGGCAAAGAACTTGACCGATACGTGCTCCACTCGCACGGGCCCGCCCCACCAGTGCGGGTTGGCCGAAAGCTGGATGCCGGTGGTCGGGTCCCAGCTGTCAACTTCGAACGCCCCGGTACCCATGATGCCAACGCTCGGATCCCCCATGGTAGTCGGGTGCTCTTCTTGGAACTTCTTTTCGAAGATGAGCGACTCCTCGGCCAGCCAGGACTCGAAGGCGGCGTCGGGTTGTGACAGCAACTCTCCCCGAGCGGCGAGGGGCTCTACGACTTGGCGAACGGCGGGTTGGCCGATTCTCTCGAGCACGCTCGTGTCGACCAGGCGTGCGACGATGCCTTGAGGACGTGCGACGATGCCTTGAGGACGTGCGACGATGCCTTGAGGACGTGCGACGATGCCTTGAGGACGTGCGACGATGCCTTGAGGACGTGCGACGATGTTGGTATGGAAACGCCCACTACGGACCCCGCCAGCGGACAATACCTTTGCTTCTCAGGAGTGGTCCTGATGAAAGGCCATCCCCGGCACCCGGTACTGCACCATCACGGGCTCGGGGACCTGTCCCTTTCCTCGGGGCGGGTGCAGCTGCTCGGTTACCGAAGTGACGAGAAGTTGGCGGAGTCCGCCGCTCAGCAAATGGCGCTCGGGACGTCGAGCAGCGTGAAGGACTTCGGCTCGATCCTGTTCGTGGACTTTGGCGACGCCTCTGTCCCCCGTCACGAATCACAGTGGGCCATCGACTTCGGACTGGTCAGCGACGTCGAGCGCCTTCTGGAGCCCGATGGCAGCGTCAACCACGAAAGGCTGGTCGAGTACCAGGTCCTCCTGTCGGTGGACGGCATCGAGGCGGGGATCGGCTATCGCCAGCAGTTCATCGACGCCATAACGGCGCTTGGGGGTCGCTACGAAGACGAGTCGACTGCGTTCGAGCACCTGAAGGCCAGGTGGCCTCTATGAGCCGCGGTGTGGGCCGTGCTCGACGGAGGACGAATGCGGCCGCTGTCGCGCGGCCGACTGGCACTCTGCAGAGAGCCACCACGTCCTACCATGCTGGTATGGGGCTGATGTGGGCGCACGTCCGAGGAGGGTGCCATGAGCGCTGAGGACCTCGAGCGGTACGAGACCGAGATCGAGCTGGCACTTTTCCAGGAGTACCGCGCCGTCTTGCCGATGTTCCACTACGTGGTGGAGACAGAACGGCGCTTCTACCTGGCGAACGAGGTGCACATGGAGGCCCACGGCGAAGGTTCCCGCACCTATTTCGAGGTGAAGCTGGCCGACGCCTGGGTGTGGGACATGTACCGACCGGCGCGCTTCGTATCGAACGTCAGGGTGGTGACGTTCAAGGACGTCAACGTGGAAGAGCTGCCCGAAAAGGACATGTAGCCGCTCTGCGCCGCCGGGCTGAGCTGGTGAGCTCGACCTAGCCACGGTAACGCCTGTGCCTGGAGGCATGTGCCGGTCCGGCGTGCCAGTCAAAGTGGCGCGGCAGTCACAGGGCGCCTGTGACGGGGGGGCGTGGCAGTCACAGGTTTGTGGCATCGTGGTCCGTGTGACGAGCCGGTCGCCCCGGGCCAGGACCGATCGCCTGCGGGTGGTCGGACGGGCGGGCGAAGACGCCGCGGCGGCGTGGTACGAATCACAGGGCTACCGAATCCTGGACCGCAACTGGTCATGCCGGATGGGTGAACTGGACATTGTGGCCAGGCGAGGGCGGCTTTACGTGTTCTCCGAGGTGAAAGCCCGCACTTCGGACACCTTCGGGCTGCCTGCCGAAGCCGTGGGGGCCTTGAAGCAGGCAAGGGTCAGGCGCCTGGCCGCCCTTTGGTTTGCGGGTGCTTCTGGCGACGGCAGCTCCCGAGGGCCTGGCGGTCCCGTGCGCTTCGACGTGGTGAGCGTCCTCAACGGGCAGCTCGAAGTGATCGAGGGGGCGTTCTGACGGGAGGCCCACCCTCCTGGGTACACCGCGTGCGGGAGTCCCCGGCGGTGGGCTCAGTTCCCCGGACGACGACGGTCTCGCATCAGCCAGCACGACGTGTGCCAATGCCGGCGCAGGTCCGGTGCGTCCCGCGGTACCACGACGACGTGCGCAGTCCCGGCTGCGATCTCTTGCTGGCAACCCGGGCACAGGTAGGGCTTGCGCGCCTGGGGGCCGTGAATGCGCCTGACGTCCAGGCCGAGCGGCTCGCCCGTCGCCGCCAGGTCGGCGATCTCCTGTAGTTCTTGCAGTTTGATGGGAGCCCTAACAGGCCCATGGCGACGCCCGCGACGTCTCGGAGCAGGGCGGGCCATGGCGTCAAGCTAGCGGGATTTGGTCCCAGCTCCCGGGTACCGTTCTCGCCGTCGTTCGTGGCCAGCGACTGGCCGCTCCCGGGCCCATTTTCCCTACCACCTTGCTGGGGGTACCTCATGTTGGCGACGGTTTCTTCGGCCACGTTGGTCGGTGTCGACGGCCACCCCATTTCCGTCGAGGTCCACGTAAGCAACGGTTTACCCGGCTTCCGGGTAGTCGGCTTGCCCGATGCGTCGTGTCGTGAGTCTCGCGACCGGGTGCGGGCGGCGATCATGTCAAGCGGCCTCAGGTGGCCGCAAAAGCGAGCGACGGTTAACCTCGCCCCTTCGGGTGTACGCAAGGGCGGCTCCGGCCTGGACCTCGCGATTGCGCTCGGGGTCCTGGTGGCGGACGGCCAGGTCCCGGCCCGTTCGCTGGATGGCCTGGCCTTTGTGGCGGAGCTCGGTCTCGACGGGTCGCTGCGCCGCGTACCTGGCATCCTCCCGGTGGTGGGCGCGATTGCCGAGCCCGTCGTCGTGGTGGCACCGTCGTGTGCACCCGAGGCTTGCCTTGTCCGCAGGGCCGCTGTAAAGAGTGTCCCGGCTTTGCGGGAGCTGGTGCGGGTCCTGCGAAGAGAAGCTGAGTGGCCAGCCCTCCCGCCCATGGCAGACGGGCCTCGAGAACCGCCGGTGCCCGACCTGGCCGACGTGCGGGGCCAGGCTCTCGGGCGCCAAGCTCTCGAGGTGGCGGCCGCAGGCGGTCACCATCTCTTGATGGTGGGACCGGCGGGGGCCGGCAAGACGATGTTGGCCCAGCGATTGCCGGGGCTTTTGCCCGCTCTCTCGCCCGCCGATGCTCTCGAGGTGGCCAAGGTCCACTCGGCCGCCGGCCTCGATGTGGCGGCCGGTGGCCTGTCTCTCCGCCCGCCGTTCAGGTCGCCTCACCACAGCGCTTCCGCGGCGGCGTTGATCGGCGGGGGAGGCGCCAGGCTCCGTCCGGGAGAGATCAGTTGCGCTCATTGCGGTGTGCTGTTCCTGGACGAACTCGCCGAGTTCCCGGCGGCCGTACTCGACAACCTGCGTCAACCGCTCGAAGAAGGCCGCATTGTCGTTTGCCGGGCAACTGCCGCCGTCGCCTTCCCGGCCCGTTTCACGTTGGTCGCCGCCATGAACGCGTGCCGGTGCGGCGCGGACGGTTCGCCTGGCTCGTGCGGCTGTAGTGAGGCGTCCCGTTCCAGGTACTCGCGCCGTATCTCGGGGCCTCTCCTGGACCGTTTCGACTTGCGGGTGCGGGTGCGGCGGCCGGACGTAGAGGACTTGCTCGGGGCTAAGGCCGGTTCATCGCCGGCGCCCACAACCGGTCCCGAGTGCACGCAGGTCGTCGCCGAGAGGGTCGGCCAAGCGCGCCAGAGGGCACAAGGTCGGGGGGTGAAGGCCAATGCCGACCTGCCCTCCTGGCGTCTGGACGAGGTGGCGACGTTGAGCGCCGGAGCTCGTCGCCTGCTCGAACGGCGCCTCCGGGAGGGGCGCCTTTCGGCTAGAGGGCTCGACCGAGTGCGCCGTGTGGCTCTGACGGTATCGGACCTGGCCGGCCGTGAGGGACCGCTGACCGAGGAGCACGTGTTGATGGCGCTGGCCCTGAGAGCGGGGGCGCCGGGCGAGGGCCAACCCTCCGTTGAGACCCTCGAGGTCACCCGGTCGTGACCATGGCGCCCGGAGGTGGGAGCGGACTACCAGAAGCCGCCTATGCCGCCGCGCTGGCGTCCTTGCCGGGCGTTGGCCCCGGGTGGTTGGTCGACGTACTGACCAGATACGACCCACGGCAAGCCTGGTACCTGGTGGCGGCTGGCGACCTCGGCCGTCCTGGGCGGGCCCGACGAGCGCCTGCTGGGCCGGCCTGGGCGGAGGTCGCGAACCAGCTGGACGTTGGCGCCCTCTGGGCGCGCTGTCAACACAGCGGCATCTCTGTGACCTGGGCCGGCGCGCCTGACTACCCGACCGTTATGAAGGGTGGCCCTTCGCCTGCAGGCGTGCTGTTCTGGGCGGGGGACATCGGGGCGCTCGACGGCCGCCCCCGCGCCGCGGTCATCGGGACCCGGCGCTGCACGCCGGAGGGGGCTACAGTCGCGCACCAGCTTGGTTACGACCTCTCCCGGGCGGGCGTGTGCGTCGTATCCGGGCTGGCCCTCGGGATCGATGGTGCCGCTCACGCCGGCGCCCTGGCCTGGGTGCGGGACAGAGAGGGCCCCGCCGTTCCCGCCGGTTCGACGGTCGGGGTAGCTGCAAGCGGTGTCGACGTCGTGTACCCCCGTCAGCACGGCGCCCTGTGGCGCGAGGTAGTCAGGCTGGGGGCCGTCATCTCAGAGACGCCGCCCGGTCAACCTGCTCAGGCGTGGCGCTTTCCCTCTCGCAACCGGGTTATCGCCGCTCTGGCTCAGATCGTGGTGGTGGTCGAGTGCCACGCCAGCGGAGGGTCCTGGCACACCGTCGATGCGGCCACCATGCGAGGTACCGACGTCGGGGCAGTGCCAGGGTCGGTGTACAGCTCTGCTTCGGTGGGGACCAACCTGCTAATTCACGACGGCGCCGTCCCGGTCCGGGACGCGAGGGACGTCCTCGACGTACTGGGCCGTTGCGGCCGCGAACAGAGCGGGGGGCAACCGACGGGCGACGGAGCTGGCCCAGGCCTCGCGTTGCACGCCCCGGGTGACGGAACGGGTGTGGGCCCATACCCAACTGGCGCCGCCGTACCTGGCCGTCGACCGCCCGGCAAGGCGCGGGCCGCCGGCCGCCCCGTCCAAGCACCACAAAGGCCGTTGCCCGCCATCGGCTCGCCATTGGGCCTGGCCTTTCCGCCAGCCGACCACGGGCGGCACGGAACGGCGGGAGCCTCGGCGGGGCCTTCGGGCCCGCTGGATGTCCTTGACGCACAGGTCAAGGCGGCCCTCGGTTGGCGACCGCTGTGCCTCGAGGAGATAGTGGAGCGAAGCGGGCTGCCCGTACCGGCTGTAGTGGTATCGCTTGACCGCCTTGAAGATAAGGGGCTGGTGAGAGGAGACGATGGCTGGTGGGTACGCGAACGCCCCTCCGGGACGGGGCGTTCACGTGGTCGGTGAATCGGGCGGGCTCGGGCCGGCGAGAGGGGCAAGACCCTGATCACGCAGGTAGCGCACAATCATGTCCTTCGGGTTGCGCAGCCGCGCCCCGGGTCGCGCTTCGCCGTCCAGAGCCGGTCTGGACGCAACCGGGCCGTGGCCAAAATCGAGCCCTGGTCGCCCCGAACGTGATGGAACTGCGATGAAGCTGCCCTGGAGAAGGGCCGTTACCGCCACCCGGACGAATGACGAGGCCAAGGGGCCGTCGTCGACGGCACAAAGGGTGGCGGCCCATCGCCTGACGTTCGAGAGAGTTGCGGCGACCTATGGCGACTCCGCCGCCGACGCGGCATTGACCCGCAACGTGGCGTCCGGACAGCCTGTTCGCCCTGGCCGTATGCACGACTACCTCCGGGCGCGCACGGCGTTCTTCGACCGGGCCGTGGTTGAGGCGCTTGATGACGGGTTTACCCAGGTGGTGATCGCCGGCGCCGGGTATGACGGACGTGCCTTCAGGTATTCAAAGCCGGGCGTCCAGTGGTTCGAACTGGACCATCCCGGCACCCAGCAGGACAAGTTGCGACGCCTGCACGGGCTCGGGGTGGCGACGGAGGCCGTGCGTTACGTGCCGGCCGACTTTGTCACCGACCCGGTAGCCCAGCTGCTCCTCTCCGCCGGGCTGAGCCCGGGTTTGACATCGCTCTTCCTGGTCGAGGGGGTTGCGGTCTACCTGGAGCTCGAGGTTCTCGACCGGTTGCTGGTACAGCTGAGGCGAGCCGCCGGGGACGGGAGCCGCCTGGCCATCAGCTTGTCAAGGGGCCCGGCTACGTACGACGCCATCTACAGGGCGCGGCTCGAGGCGGCGGTTGCGTCCATGGGCGAACCATTCCGGTCGATGGTGGGCGCCGAAGAAGCGCCCGACTTTCTTCGGCGGAGTGGGTGGCAGGTGTTGACAGGCGGCGGGAGCGGCATCCAGGGCGGGGCCGCCCAGCAGAGGGCCCGCTTGGCCGGGCTCGTTATGGCCGCGGCCGGTCCTGCAGACTACTAGCGCAAGCGGCAATTCGGCCGCACCGCGGTGCGTGACTGCCAGGCTGGCCCCGCTCACGCTGGCAGGCTGGCCCCGCCCACGCTGCCACGATCGGCCGTCGCAGACCCGGCCGATCTGGCCCATCCGGACTAATCAGTCGCCGTCAGCCCATCGGGGGGCGCCGGCGGCACCTTGATGCCCGATTTAGCAAACCCCTGCTCGTACTGCTTGATCACGGCTTCCATGACGCTGACGCGCGCGTAGTGCTTGCTCTCGCCGGCTACAACCGTCCAGGGGGATGGTTTGGTGTCAGTCCGGTCGAACATGTCCTCCAGGGCGGCGATGTAGGCGGGCCTCTTCTTACGGTTGCGCCAGTCCTCGTCAGTCAGCTTCCAGCGCCGAAGAGGGTCGTTCTGACGGCTCTCGAAACGGGCCAACTGCTCCTTGGACGAGATGTGCAACCAGAACTTGACCAGCACCATTCCCTCGGTAACCAGGGCTTTTTCAAAATCGACGATCTCTGGATAGGCGCGCCGCCACTCGACCTCGCTCGCGAAACCTTCGACCCGTTCGACGAGGACCCGGCCGTACCAGGACCGGTCGAAGATGGCCATGCCGCCGACGCCGGGCAGGTTGGGGCCGAAGCGCCACAAGAAGTGATGGTGCTTCTCTTGCGGGGTCGGCGCCGCGTACGACTGGACGCGCACTTGTCGAGGGTCGAGGCCAGCGACCAGGCGCTTGATGGCACCACCCTTACCCGAAGCGTCCCAGCCTTCGAACACGATGCCCAGTGGCGGCCCGAGGCGGCCATCACCGATCAACCCGCCGGCGACCAGCCGAAGCTGCAGCAGGCGTCGCTGGAGCACTTCGAGCCGGCGCTCGCTGTCGGCTTTGGGCATTGTCAAGGAGAGGTCGACCTGGTCCAGGCGGGACATGAACCACTATTGAAGCCCATCGGCGCCCCGAGCGCACCCGTTGAGCAAGAAGTCAGCGGGCTCCGTGGCCCGCTCGGCCGTGGACCAGCCTCACTCGATCAAGCGAGGAGCCACGGGAGGGCCTTCCACGAGCCAGCTGCTGATGAGCGAAGCAAGGTTTGAGGGGTACACGGGCTCCTTTGGGGTGGCGAGCTCGTCGAGCGGCCACCACCGGGCACCTGTCGTCATGCGAAGCTCGAGGTCAGTGAGCGCGGTTGGGCTGACAGGGAACCGAACGGTCCGGACCACGAAAAAGAACTCGTGCTGTTCGAACTGCTTCCCGTCGAACGGGAAGCTCACGTCGCGTTCCCAGACGACGGGCCCCAGGTCCCCCAGCCGGGCGCCCGTCTCTTCGTACACTTCCCGGCGGGCGGCGTCTTCCAGAGTTTCGCCGGCGTCCACGCCACCACCGGGCAGGAACCAAAAGAGGGGGGCACCCTCCAGTCCGGGGTCCCGGCCGGAAAGCAACAGGACGGCGTTGCCTTCATCGAGTAGCACGAGCCGGGCGGCACGGCGGCCGCTGGCTGGATCCGGTCCTGAGACGGGCATACGCGGTTTGCCGGGGTCGGGCGCCCACTGGCCCGGCCATGCTACGTCGCGGCGCGAAGGACGTACCGGGCACGAAGTTGAACGAGACTCCAGCGATTGCGCCTTGGCGACTGTGGCCGCAAACGCTGGCTGGAGGCTACGATTTAGCGTCGTGAGCTTGCCTGGCGACGCTCAAAGTGGGCAACAAATGGCGGAGAGCGGGCATCCTGAGAGTACAGCCGTTGCCATCGCCCCAGGTCAGGGCCGACCAGCCGGCACTGTGCGTGTTGGGGGAGGGGAGTGTGAGGTCAGTGACAGCTGGCGCCTACCGGCCTGGTCAATGTCTCTCACGGACCTCTCGGACAACAGCAAGCGGGCGTACGAGAACGGAGTGGTTTCGTTCGTAACCTGGGCGCACCGAGCCGGTATCGGCGGCCCGACCGAAGTTACCCGACTGGTCCTACGGCGGCACCTTGCCTACATGACGACGAGGCACTATGCCCGCCAAACGATCGCGCAGAGAGCGTCAGCCCTCAGGCGCTATTTTGACTGGCTCCACCGGCAGGGGACGCTGGCCGTCGACGTGACCGAAAGCCTGTCGGCGCGTTCGGGGGAGTCGAGGCTGCCGCGAGTCCTCTCGCGATCGGAGCTGGAAGTCATTCTCGACCAGGCTGAGAAAACCGACGATGACCTTGCCGACGCCGTCCACCTTCGTGATGCCGCTGCCCTCGAGCTGCTCTATGGGAGCGGCTTACGCGTGAGCGAGCTCTGCGGCCTGGCGGTCAGGGACGTCGACCTTGGCTTGGGCTGGGTTACCGTCTGGGGAAAGGGTGCCAAGCAACGGCGGGTACCCATCTCTGAAAACGCAGCGAGCGCAGTCAGGCACTGGTTGGACCGTGGGCGCCAAGCGATGGCGGGGGACCAGACGCCGGCGGACGCCTTGCTGCTCAATGCAAGGGGTCATCGGCTGGGACCTCGCGACGTGCGCCGCATCCTGGACAGGCGGTCACCCACGCCTACCCACCCCCACGCGCTGCGCCACAGTTTTGCTACCCACATGCTCGACGGCGGCGCCGACCTTAGGGTCGTACAGGAGCTCCTCGGCCACGAAAACGTGAAGACGACGCAGGTCTACACGCACGTGAGCAAAGAGCGCCTGCTGGCCGTGTACGACCGGTCACACCCAAGGGCCTGAGAAGGATGACAGGATGATGATAAATCCCGACGGAGACAGGAAATGAGCGAGACGGACGAGGCGGGTTCTGCCACCGCCGAGTTGTGGGCCGAGTACAAACAGACGGGGTCGCGCCAGCTGCGCGACAGGCTGATCGTGCTCTATTCGCCCCTTGTTAAGTACGTCGCCGGGCGCGTGGCCGTAGGCCTGCCGCAGACGATCGAGCAGCAGGACCTGGTGAGCTACGGCATTTTTGGGCTCATGGACGCCATCGAAAAGTTCGACCACGAGCGGGCCATCAAGTTTGAGACGTACGCCATCACCCGGATCAAGGGCGCGATCATCGACGAACTGCGCAGTATCGATTGGGTACCGCGCTCGGTCCGGGCCAAGGCAAGAGCCATCGAGAAGGCGTACGCCAACCTCGAGGCTCAGCTCCTTCGTTCGCCCACCGACGCCGAGGTGGCAGGCGAGCTCGGCGTCACGGAGGACGAGCTGCAGGCCCAGTTCTCCCAGATCTCTTTCGTCGGTATCGTCGCCCTCGACGAGGTGCTCTCCGGTGGGGAAAGAGGGGAATCGACCACGCTGGGCGACACGCTGCCGGACCGCCGGGAGGGCCCATGGCCGCTTTCGAAGTCGAGGAGATGAAGCAGATCCTGGCGGGGGCGATCAACCGGCTGGGTGACCGGGAAAAGATAGTCCTGTCCCTGTACTACTACGAGGGCCTGACACTGGCGGAGATCGGGCAGGTCCTTGGTGTGACGGAGAGCCGGGTGTGCCAAATCCATACCAAGGCGGTGCTCCAGCTGCGGTCGCGGATGCTGGTGGCGGACAAGGAGACCGCCTGACCACGACCGCCTGACCAGGAGCAGCGGGATCCCGATCGGTTGAACGCCGGTCGCCGGGACAGGCCGGACCGCCTTCCCAGGGCTCATACCGCGGTCCCGGTCCGTGGCCCCTCGCGGGGCCAGGACGCGGCTCTCCAGCGTGTAGGCTGGCTTAAAGCCCGGTAGATCCGAGGCACGAGAAACCTACGCCCGGGCGCCTCCACGGTCGCCGCTGGTAGCGAACAGCTGAACCAAGCGGCGCTAGCGCTTCGGGGAGTGACAACCGATGGAGAGGAGTGGCATGGCCGTCGTTACGATGCGGCAGCTGTTGGAGGCGGGGGTCCATTTCGGGCACCAGACGAGGCGCTGGAACCCGAAGATGAAGCGCTTTATTTTTGGCGAGCGCAATGGCATTTACATAATCGACCTCAACCAGACCCTGCAGCGCCTCGACGTTTCGTACTCGTTTGTGAGGGACCTGGTCGCCAACAACGGCAGTGTTCTTTTCATAGGCACGAAGAAACAATCTCAGGACCCGATCGCCCGCTCGGCCCAGTCGTGCGGGATGCCCTACGTCAACGAGCGTTGGCTGGGCGGGATGCTGACGAACTTCTCGACGATCGCCCTGCGTGTGAAAAAGATGCAGGAGTACGAGCGCATGCGTTCCGCAGGTGACTTCGAGGCGATGCCTAAGAAAGAGGCGCTGATCCTGACCAGGGAGCTGGAGAAGCTCGAGCGAAACCTGGGCGGCATACGCGACATGGCCACCCTGCCTGATGTGGTGTTCATTATCGACATCAAGAAAGAGCACATCGCCGTCTCGGAAGCCAACAAGATGGGCATCCCGATCGTGGCCGTCGTCGACACCAATTGCGACCCGGACCTTGTCCAGTTCCCGATCCCGGGCAACGACGACGCCATCCGCAGTGGCACACTGATGTGCCACGTGATGGCCGAGGCGGTCCAGGAGGGACGCTTCGTCGCTTCCCGCCGGGGCACCATCGTCGCCCCGGCGTCCACCGCCGGGCCTATAGCACGGGCCTTCGAGCCGGTACGGGAAGAGCCTGTCCGCCCCGCGCCACCGGCGCAGGCAGCGGTAACAGAGCGGTCGGCCCCGCCCGCCCCCACTCACCCGGAGCCGGCTGGCGTGCCCCAAAGCGTGGGCGCCGCCGCCGATGCCGCCCCGGCCTCTGCGCCCTCGACCGCATCTGACGGCCCATCCGACGGTGGAGGGCCGGAGCCCGCGCCGCAGGTTGGTTTGACCGGAGGAGAGAAAGCTGCTGAGGCAGGCGGGACGAGCCACGCCGAGGAGGCGGACTTGCCGTCGAACGTTGCAGCGGAAGTCGCTGCAGCGCCCGATAACTAGAGGAGTAGGAGCGCTAAGAATGCCAGATTTCACCGCGAAGGACGTCCAGGCCCTTCGCAACTCGACCGGGGCGGGGATGCTTGACGCCAAGCGCGCGCTGAGCGCCGCGGACGGCGACCCGGCGGCGGCGGCGCAATGGCTGAGAGAACGCGGCCTCGGCAAGGCTGCCGAGCGCGCCGGGCGCGAGAGCCAGGAAGGGGCCGTCGCTGTGGCCTACGACGCCGGGCAGGATGCCATTGCGCTCGTCCAGCTCCGGTCAGAGACCGACTTCGGGGCCAAGAGCCCGGACTTCGTGAACCTCGTGAACGAGTTGGCCGCGCTCGTGGCCAGCGATGGGGAGGACGCCGTCGACCAGCGCAAGGCGGCCATCGAGGACTTGAACATATCTATCAAGGAAAACGTCCAGCTGGGCGAGGTGGTCCGCTTCCAGGCCGCGCCCGGCGACGTGGTTGGCTCCTACCTGCACGTGCAGAACGACCGAGGCGTGAACGGCGTGATCGTCGAACTGAAGGACGCCAGCCTCGAGCTGGCTCACGAGATCGCCGTCCATATTGCTTTCGGCCGGCCAAAGTACCTTCGCCGGGAGGACGTGCCGGCGGAAGAGATAGAGACGGAACGGGTTGCCCTCGAGACTGAAAGCCGCCGCGAAGGCAAACCCGAGGCGGCCCTGCCCAAGATCATCGACGGCAAGCTGTCAGGGTGGTTCAAGCGGGTGCCTGGCGGCGTGCTCCTGGAGCAGCCATATGCCAGGGACGACAAGCGCACTGTCGAAGCCGTCCTCGGAAATGCGCAGGTGGTCCGGTTCGCTCAGGTTGTGATCGGCGGCTGATGGGCCGGCCGGGAGCCCCCTGGAAACGCGTCGTCCTCAAGCTGTCCGGGGAAGCTCTGGCCAGCCGGTCGGCTGACGAAGTCCTCGACGGCCGGGTTGTTGAGCGGTTGGCGCGGGAGATCGCGGAGGCCCGGGCCGAGCTGGGCACCGAGATGGCAGTGGTCATCGGCGGGGGCAATATCTGGCGAGGGGCGACCGGTACGGCCACCGGTATGGACAGGGCCACCGCCGACTACATGGGCATGCTGGCTACGGTCATCAATGCGCTCGCCCTGCGCGATGCCATAGAACGTGAGGGCCAGCCGACCCGTGTCCAGAGCGCCATCGGCATGTCAGAACTGGCGGAACCCTATATACGGCTGCGGGCCATGCGGCACCTCGAAAAGGGCCGCGTGGTCATTTTTGCCGCTGGCACGGGCAACCCCTTCTTCACCACCGACACGGCCGGCGCCCTGAGGGCCGTCGAGATCGGCGCAGACATCCTGCTCAAGGGGACCCATGGGGGCGCGGACGCCATTTACACGGCCGACCCCCGGGTCGACCCGGGCGCCCAGCCGATCTCGGAGATCCGCTACGACGACGTGATCGGCGGGGACCTCAGGGCCATGGACCTCACGGCCATCACGTTGTGCAAGGAAAACTCGTTGCCGATCCTGTACTTCAGCATCATGGAGGAGGGGAACTTGCGGAGCGCTCTGGAAGGCGAAGAGATAGGTACGCTAATCCACTGATGGCCGACGAACTGGTTGACGTAGCCATAGAGGATTGCAAGGAAAGAATGGCGCGCGCGGTGGAGCACACCAAAAGCGACTTCGCCGCCATCCGGACGGGTAGGGCCGCGCCTGCGTTGGTGGAAAAGCTGAAGGTGGAGTACTACGGGTCGGATGTCCCGTTGCAGCAACTCGCCGGCCTCCACGTGCCCGAAGCAAGGTTGTTGGTAATTACGCCTTACGACAAAGGCCCGCAAGTTATCAAGGCCATCGAAAAGGCGGTCCAGAGTTCGGACCTCGGTATCACGCCGAACAACGATGGGACCGTTATTCGCCTTGTTTTTCCTATTCTTACCGCCGAAAGGCGCAAAGAACTAGTGAAAGTCGCTCATCAGAAGGCTGAGGACGGCAGAGTCGCAGTGCGCAATGTTCGCCGGGCGACGCGAAAAGATCTCGAAGCGCTCGAAAAGGACGGCGATATTTCCTCCGACGAGCTAGACCGTGCCGAAAAGGAGCTTGACCGGCTCACGCACGATCAAACGGCCGAGATCGACCGCGTCCTGTCTCACAAAGAACAGGAACTGCTCACCAGTTGAGCCGGCGCTCTGGGCGGCGCCCAGACCGAAGCGAGCAGCAAGAGCCAGCGCAGAGCACCACGCTCAGCCTTTGGGGCGAAGCCGGACAGCCAGAAGACTTCGATCCCGAAGCGGCGACCGACCCCCTGCGCTTGGCCGAGCTGAGTGAGATGTTGGCCCCAGCGGCCGCGGGAGACCGCCAGCAGCAGAGCCCGGGCACCAGCGGCGCCGTCCACGAAGACCCTACGGTCGAGTTGCAAGTGGCCACCGCCGAGCGCGAGCACCCCACCGGTGAGCTCAAGCTCTTTCGCGACGCTGAGCCCCCGCTCGGACCGGCAGTGACGCCCGGGGCAACCGTCACGGGACCGGACGCGACCCGCCCGGAGCTGCCCGTGCCCCAGCCAGCGGGGCCGGAGACGCCAGCAGGCCAGGAGACCGCGGGGGGCGCAGCACTGGAGACGGAGCCGGCCGCGACCGCGCCCGGCGGACCGGGTCTTGGGGCGCCCCGTTCTCCCGAGGGCGTGGAGCCTCAATCGGGGGATCCGCCCGCTGAGCCGGAATACCTGGTAGACAGGCCAGAGAGATCGTCAAGGGCGCTCAGCGAGGGCGCCCCAGAGACGATCACGCATGTCGGTGACCAGATCGGCTACCCTCAGGAGGTTGTACCAAGTGCAGGGTTGCCAAGCGCAGGGTTGATAGCCAGGGTGAGCTCAGGAGAAAGCACAGAACTTCCTCATTGGACGGACCCCCCGACAGGAGAGGTCCCTCGGGCGTTCGCTACCCCGCAGGCCGGCGAGGACGACCTGCAGGCGTGGAAACTGCTCGGCGCGCGGGGCCTTCATTGGCGCGATGACGTGAACGATTGGTCCGACAGCCCGGGTGTGGAGGATCTCGTCGACGAAGATGAGCACAGCAACGGTATGCCCCAGGAGGGGACAGGCGACCCATTCTCCTTCGACGAGGACTTCGAGCGCCTCGAGCACGAGCGTACGGGGCGTTCTTCCGCGGGCGGGCAACCAGACGAGACGCGCACAGAGGTCGAGGAGCTCGAGTTCGTTGCCGCTCCTGATGCCGACGGGGGCGACGAGACCAGGGCCGTCTTCATGGCCGGCCCCAACGGGCCAGATGAGGACGAAGTTGTGGTCGAGCCGGACGAGGGTGCGCCGGCATACGACGACCCAGACGGTGGCCCGGTCGTGAGCGACCCCGGCACAACCACCCGTACGGGCCGAGCCGGTGGTAACGGGTCGCGGCGCCGGCCGCGCCGCACCGGCCGGGGCACTCTGCAACCGACGATGGCGCTCGCCGCCGCGTCGGCCGGGCGTACCCGCGCCACGCGGCCACCTTTCGATGTCAGGGCCGAGGGAGCCGCCATGGGTGGTGAAGGCCGCGATGTGACCGCAGCCGTGGCGACCGGCACGTTGCTGGTCGCCCTGCTCGTTGTCTGTTACGTGCTCGGCGCGGTCGCCTTGCTGGTGCTTTCGGCCGTGGCCATCTTCGGCTGCGCCCTGGAGGCGTTCTCGATGTTCCAGCAGGCCGGCTTCCGGCCGGCCACGCTGCTCGGCTTGGTCGGCTCCGCCGGCGTAGTAGCCGCGGCGTACTGGCGGGGGACGGAGGCATTGCCGATCGTCATCGCCGTTGTCGTGTGCGCCAGCCTCGTCTGGTACATGGGCAGGGTGGTCGAGGCTCGCCCCGTGGTCAATGTCGCGGTCACCGTCCTCGGCTTCGCCTGGATCGGGATCCTGGGGTCGTTTTCCGGGCTGTTGTTGGCGGCTCACGACGGTAAGCACCTGTTCATCGGCGCAGTCGTCCCCACAGTGGCCGCCGACTTGTTGGCCTGGTTCGCCGGTAGCCGTTTGGGGTCGCACCCGCTGGCCCCGTCGATCAGCCCTAACAAGACGTGGGAAGGCGCCGTTGCCGGCGGCATTGCGGCGATAATCGCCGGGGCCGTGATCGGCCACCAGCTGTCACCCTGGGGCGGCCTTCGTCACGGCCTCGAGCTCGGCCTGGTGATCGCGGTTGTCGCACCGATCGGTGACCTGGTCCAGTCGATGCTGAAGCGCGACCTCGGGGTGAAGGACTCGGGGACCCTTTTGCCTGGCCACGGGGGGTTGCTCGACCGCTTTGATTCCCTGTTGTTCGTGTTGCCGGCGACGTATTTCTTGGCCATCGCTCTCCATCTCATCGTCTGAGGCCCTTTTAGCCGGTTACCTGGTGACCAGCTAGTTATCGCCGAAAAACAAGGTAAGAACGACCAGGCCGCAGGCAGGATTGACCATCCTGGAGGAATGCGACAAAGTGCGATTTGGGATGGCCAGGTGGCGTCGAGGGTTGCGTTCTTCCGGTACCCGCCCGTTTACCGTGGGCGCTTAGGGGCGTGAGCGCGACAAAGACGGTCTCGATCGCCGGCAGCACCGGCTCGATCGGCACGCAGGCCCTTGATGTCATCCGCTCTTCGGGTGGCCGCTTCGAAATAACGGCCCTGGGAGCGCGTTCTTCGGTCCACCTCCTGGCTGAGCAGGCACACGAGGTGCACCCGGCGAGGGTGGCTATCGCCGACGCCGCCAAGGCGGGTGAACTGGCCGGTCTCCTGCCCACGGGTACCGAGCTGCTGGCGGGCGAGGGTGCCCTGGCCGCCATTGCCGAAGACGCCGATATCGTGCTCAACGGGGTGGTCGGCTTTGCCGGCCTTCAGGTCACCCTGGCCGCGTTGCGGGCCGGGCGGCGCCTCGCCCTGGCCAACAAGGAGTCGCTCATAGCGGGTGGCCCGGTTGTCCAGCGGGCGCTGGAGACGCCGGGGGCGGAGATAGTGCCCGTCGATTCCGAGCATTGCGCCGTTCACCAGTGCCTCCAGCGCCTGCAAACACGCGAAAAGGGCGAAGACGGCACGCCGGCGCTCCGTCGTATTTTGCTGACGGCTTCGGGCGGGCCTTTCCGGGGTAAATCGCTACAAGAGCTTTCCGAGGTGACCGTAGAGGACGCTCTCGCTCACCCCACCTGGCGAATGGGCCCGATGAACACGCTTGATTCCTCCACTCTTATGAACAAAGGCCTCGAGGTGATCGAGGCTCACCTGCTGTTCGGGGCGTCCTACGACCAGATCGAAGTGGTGGTCCACCCGCAGTCGATAGTGCACTCGATGGTCGAAACCTCAGACGGGGCGACGTTGGCCCAGCTCTCGATGCCGGACATGCGACTCCCCATTGGCTACGCCTTCTCGTACCCTGATCGCATGACGACCGCGTTCGGTGCGATCGATTGGGCAAAGATCGGCCGGCTCGATTTCGAGATCCCTGACCCGGCTACGTTCCCCTGCTTGACGCTGGCCTACGAGGCCGGCCGTCAAGGCGGGACGGCCCCCGCTGGCCTCAACGGGGCCAACGAGGTCGCGGTCGAGGGGTTCCTGGCCGGCCAGCTGCGCTGGGTCGACATACCGGTGGTGATCGAGGAGACCATGGGCCACTTCCAACCGAGCGAGCCCGCGCGACGTCGACGACGTGCTGGGAGCCGACGCCGAGGCCCGGGCACTGGCCCTGGAAGCCCTTTCGGCCTGCCGGGACCGTCAGCCGCTCGTTTCACGGAGGGAGGCCGCCGGTGCCTGACACCCAGGTGCGCGAACAGCTGGCGCCTACCCCGCCCGACGACATGATGGACGAGCGGGAGCAACGAAGCGCCTTGATCCGGTTGAGCCTCGTGGTGATCGCCGGGCTGGTGGTTGCCGCCTTGTTCGGTGCCCTGGCCACGGTCCTGGTCGTCCTGGCCCTGCTCGTGATGATCGTGCTCCACGAGCTCGGTCACTTCGTCGCCGCCAAGCGGGCCGGGATGAAAGTAAGCGAGTTCTTCGTCGGTTTCGGCCCTCGTGTCTGGTCGGTTACAAAAGGCGAGACAACTTACGGCATCAAGGCCCTGCCCCTCGGTGGTTACTGTCGCATTATCGGCATGACGAACGTCGAAAAAGTGGACCCGGCCGACGAGCCGCGTGCTTATCGCAACCAACCCACCTGGAGGCGCCTGACGGTCGCCCTGGCGGGTTCGTTCGTCCATTTTCTGCTGGCTTTTATAATGCTGATAATCCTTTTCGCCGGCCCCGGCGACATCGGTAATTTCATCGCCAACCCGCCGGCCAACAACCCGATATCGGCGGTAGACGGCTTTACCACCGGTAAGAGCCCGGCACAGCTGGCCGGGTTGAAGGCCGGGGACCAGATACTCGCGGTAAACGGCCACCATTTCTCCGGTTGGGACGACTTGACGGCGTACCTGCGAGCGCGGCCCGGCCAAAAGGTCACCCTGACCATCGGGCGTGACGGGCGCACCTTCGAAACGTCGACCGTATTGGCCAATGGCAGCAAAGTAGTGGTGAAGGGAGATTCAGGGCCGGTCTACGCAAAACCCACCGGTTTGCTCGGGATCGAGGCGGGCCCGGTCCGCTTCGGTTTCCTGGCTGCGATAGGGCGTGCCGGCACGTCGTTTGGTGCGACCGCAGTTTCGTCAGTTAGCGGCCTGGGCCATGTGGTAACCGATTTTGGTGGCTACACCAAGATGCTCGAGAGCCAGAAGGCGGCCGACAACCCCCACGCGGAGAGGTTCGTCTCCCCCGTGGGCGTGGTCGTGCTGGCCAACAAGGCGACCAAGGTGGGGATCTCGGAAGTCCTCTACCTGCTGATCCTCATCAATATCTTTGTGGGGATCTTCAACCTGGTGCCGCTGTTGCCACTGGACGGCGGCCACGTGGCCATCGCACTGTACGAAAAAGCGCGCAGCCTGGGTGGGAGGCGCCCTTACCACGCCGACGTCAACCGGTTAACCCCGGTACTCTATGCCGTCCTGGCCATCCTGGCTTTTTATGCCGTGTCTTCGTTGTTCCTCGACCTGCGGGACGTCATCGGCTAGTACGAGCCGCTTGACCCGGGCCGGCCGGGCTTAACCAGGAGATCAAACCACTAACCTGGCCGGTAGGAAACCGACCGGAGGATGGTGGACCGTGGAGCAGTACCCCCGCAAGAAGACGCGCCAGATCATGGTGGGGTCGGTGCCCGTGGGAGGCGACGCCCCCATCACCGTGCAGTCGATGACCACGACGAAGACGGCGGACGTCGAGGGGACGCTGGCCCAGATTTACGCCCTGGCGGCGGCGGGTGCGGACATCGTCCGGTGCACGTGCAATGAGCAGGAGGCGGCCGAAGGCCTGGCCCGCATCGTGCCGCGGAGCCCGGTACCGATCGTGGCCGATATCCACTTCCACGTCGAGATGGCGTTGGCCGCCATCGAGGCCGGCGTCGACTGCCTGCGGCTGAACCCCGGGAACCTGCGCAAGCCCGAGGAGATAAAGCTGGTGGCCAGCGAGTGCAAGGACCGGGGTATCCCCGTGCGCATCGGTGTCAACGCCGGTTCGCTCGACAAGCGGCTGTACGAAAAGCACGGCGGGGCCACCCCCGAGGCGATGGTCGAGTCGGCTCAGATCGAGCTCGGCCTGTTCGCAGAAGTCGGCTTCGACAACGTCAAGATCTCCGTGAAAGCTTCCCGGGTGCCGCTGATGGTCGAGGCTTACCGGCAGCTCTCCGAGCTGGTCGACCATCCCCTGCACCTGGGCCTGACTGAGGCCGGCCCCCCGCCGGCCGGCATCATCAAGGGGACGGCCGGGATCGGGACGCTCCTAATGGAGGGCATCGGCGACACCATCAGGTACTCGCTGACCACCGACCCGGTAGAAGAAGCGAAAGCAGGCCGCACGCTGCTCGAGTCCCTCGGCCTGCGCGAGCGGCGCAATGTCGACCTGATCGCGTGCCCTTCGTGTGGCCGGGCCGAGATCGACGTCTACAAGGTGGCCCAGGACGCCCAGGCCGCCCTCGAGTCGCGCCGAATCCCGCTCCAGGTGGCCGTTATGGGGTGCGTGGTCAACGGGCCGGGGGAGGCGCGCTCGGCCGACCTCGGGATCGCGGCCGGGAAGCACCGAGGGCACCTGTTTATACAGGGCAAGATAATCCGGACGGTGCGAGAAGACGAGATGGTGTCGTCGCTGGTGGAGGAGGCCGAAAAGCTGGTGAAGGAGGGCTTCGAGGCCCGCCTGGCGGCGGCCGACGAGACGGCCGCGAGCGAGGCCGAGGCCGACCGCCGGGCGCTGCTCGACGACAAAGGCGCCGACGCCAACCAGAGCGAGGCGCGGTGTCGAGCTGATCAGCCGGCGTATCGGCGGCGGCCCGCAGGGCGAGTGAGCCAACCTGCTCCGGCTCGACCGCCAGGATCTTCCGCCCCGTCGAGTGCGACCGGGGCGACCGTATTGAGGGAGGTGTGGCGGTCCGTCGTGGACTTCCACGCCGGCACCGGACGCGAGGTTTCCTCGCGGGACCGCTTCCTTCGGGAGCTGGACCGGCTGGCCCACCCCTTTGACCGGGAAGCTGATCCCGTCCACCTCACGGGGTCGGCGATCGTCACCGGTCCCCGGGGCACCGTCCTGCATGTCCACAAGAGGCTCCGGCGCTGGCTGCAACCGGGCGGCCACATCGACGGCGGCGAAGCACCCTGGGACACGGCGGCCCGGGAGACCCGGGAGGAGACCGGCCTGACCACCGTGGACGCGGGGAGCAGGCCTCCTTTTTCCATCTGGACGCCCACCCGGCGGCCGGGGGCACTTCCACCTCGACCTGCGCTACCTGCTGAGATGCGACGACGCCGACCCTTCGCCCGCTCCCGGCGAAAGCCAGGAAGTGAAGTGGTTCGGCCTCGACGAAGCCATCGCCCTGGCTGACGACGGCCTGGTTGATGCGCTCATGAGGTTGAAAGGGTTGAAAACTTGAGACCTCGCAGAAGTTCGAGACCTCGTAACGGCTGAGCGGCCCCGTGGGGAGGCGGCGGGACAATAAAGGCCATTAGCTGGCCGGTTTGTATGTAAGGCTCTCAGATAAGGATCCGCGCGCCGACCGTCTGGTGGCCCTCTTGCTCATGTTGCAACAGCGCAAACGCGTCACTGCAGCAGAGGTGGCGCGCGAGCTCGAGATTTCCGAACGAACGGCACGGCGCGACCTCGAGGCGCTTTGCGTGGCGGGCCTGCCGGTCTACTCCGAACGGGGCCGCGCCGGTGGCTGGAAGCTGCTCGGGGGCGGCCGGACTGACCTGTCCGGGCTCACGGCCCAGGAGGCACGTGCTCTTTTCCTCGTGGCGGGACCGGCCTCCTCCGCCACGCCCGAGCTCAAAGCGGCCCTGCGCAAGCTCGTGCGCGCTTTGCCCGAGTCATTTCGCTCGAGCGCAGAGACGGCGGCTTCGTCCGTGGTGGTCGACCCCCACGGGTGGGGCCGCCGCCGGCGTACGTTCCGGCCCCGCCACCTGGACGCCCTTCAGGCCGCTACGGCGGACGGTGTGCAGGTGCGCCTCGGCTATTCGGACCGTACCGGCAACACCAGCCTGCGTACGGTGCACCCGCTCGGCCTGGCCCAAAAGGGGACCACGTGGTACCTCGTGGCCGGCACGACCGAGGGCTTGCGCACGTTCCGCGTCAGCCGGGTGCGCTCCGTTGAGGAGACCGGCGAAGCAGTCGTGCGCCCGGACGGCTTCGACCTGGCCCGGTCCTGGGAGGCGGTGGTCGAGCGCGTCGACCAGCTGCGCTCGCCCGTCGAGGTCTCGGCCCTGGCCGTCCCCGAGGTGGTCGAGTCCCTTCAATGGGTGTTCGAGGGCCAGGTCGTGGTAGGCGAAAGCCCGGCGGGCGAACGGGTACCGGTCGCTGTACGGGGCCAACGCATCGAGATGATCGCTTCTCAGCTCTGTGGGTTCGGCCCCCGCGTCGAGGTGATCGGCCCGGCGGAGGCCCGCCAGTACCTCGCCGGCCTCGGCGCGGAGCTCGTAGCTACCTACGGCGGGCCTGTGGAGGACAAGGTAGAGGCGGACGGCTAGTCCCGACCATGTCCAGGCTCAAGCTCGACCTCCACGATGTCTATAACAAGGGCGAGCAGATCGACCGGGCCCTGCGGGACGTTATAGACGAGGCGGTTCGGATCAAGGCCAGTGAGGTGGAAATAATCCCGGGCAAGGGCTCCGGCCAGTTGAAAAAGCGGGTCCTGCGTTTTCTCGACCAAAAGGAGGTCCGGGCCAAGTACCACCGGGTCGAGAAAGACTCCGACAATTTCGGCCGCATTTTTGTATATTTCCGCTGGAAATGACGGCTCAGTGGGGGCCGGCTCAGGCCGCCCGGATATTGCTGACGCCGGCGCACTCGAAGTCTTGGTAGGGCACAGAATTACGGCATGTGCCCATCGAAAAAGCGACGTCCGCCGCGGTCGTCTCGACGCCGTCCCAAAACTTCACGCCCTGACTCACGGGGTAGACCGGAATGACGCCAAGCGGCGGACGTGCGTTCTCAGGCCCTACCGGGGTGGACCAGGTGCAACCGACGTCACTGCTCGACGCCCGCCGAAAACCCGTCCGTACAGGTTCTTGAGGAGACTTCGGGACGGCCTGAAAAATCTCGCCGGGACCTCTGGCCGGGACACCTGGTCGAGGCATTGGTGGCCGGAGCCTTCATCCGTCACCATACGAGCGGGGGAATGACGCGCCGATAAAGCGATCAGCGAGGCGTTCGTGGACCTTTGGCCCCGGGCGGGCGACGACCGTGCCTGGCTGCTCGTCGGAGAGGCGGGCCTGGCTTTCGGTGTAGTGCCGGCCGGGCCGGCGACCTGCTGCGGCGTCAAGCCGCGGCCACCGCGACCAGGGCCCGGGCCTCCACCGGAGGCGCCACGAGAGGCTGTCGCCAGGGGGCCGTTAACGTGGGGCCAGGTGCCGGCGAGGGCTGCTAGCCGGGCAAATAAGGACGCGCGAAACAAAGCGCCAGGGTGCAGCGGGACCGACCTGGGCTATAATAGCCCTTGTCACCAAAGGGTGATGTTGGGCGTGGGCTTGCCTGCCTGGCAGGTTGCCCACGCTTTTGTTTGAGGGACCTTGACCGCAGAGGAGGTGAGATGGGCGCTGAAGAGCAGATCGCCCAGGCGCTGGTGCCCGCAGTGCGGGCGGCCGGGCTAGAGATCTGGGACGTAGAGCGTTCCGGGGCCTCCGTGCGGATCCTGGTGGAGCGGCCGGGCGGCGTCGACCTCGATTCCATCTCACAATTGAGCGCGGCCGTCTCCGGCATCCTCGACCAGCGGGACGACCTCGTGCCCGCTGGCCGCTACACGCTTGAGGTGTCCAGCCCGGGCCTCGAGCGAAGGCTCCGCAGCCCCAGCCACTTTGTTCGCTATGTAGGCGAGGAAGTGGCGGTCAGGACCGCCGAGGCAGTCGACGGGAGGCGCCGGTTCCGGGGCACGCTGACCAGTGCCACCGACGAAGGCATAACTATCTGCCTTGCGGACACCGCCAGCCCTCGTGGTCGTGAGCCGCAGGGCGAGGTCGAAGACCTGTATGTCCCACTGCGAGCTATCGAGCGCGCCAACGCGGTCTTCAATTGGGGACCACCAGCGAAGGGCACCAAGTCAAACCGCACCGCGAACGGGCCGGCCAAGCCGGGCCGGGCGGCTGCGGCGCCAAACGGCACGCCGATTTCGGTTTCGGGAGCTCTGGAGGAGCACGGATGAAAGACAACCTCGCTTTTCTGGACGCGCTCCAGCAAATAGCCAAGGACAAGGGCATTAGCGTCGACGTTCTCCTCGACGCTCTGGCCAACGCGCTCGTCGCCGCTTATAAGCGGATGCCCGGTGCCGCCGAGGAGGCGGTCGTCACGGTCGAACCCGACTCGGGCGAGATCCGGGTTTACGGCCAGGAGCTCGATGAAGACGGCAACGTGGTCCGCGAGTGGGACGACACCCCCAAGGACTTTGGTCGCATAGCCGCGCAAACGGCCAAGCAGGTCATCTTCCAGCGGATCCGTGAAGCGGAGCGCGACCTCAAGTACGAGGAGTACGCCGGCCGTGAGGGCGACATCGTCACCGGCATCATCCAGCAGAGCGACAACCGGTACACCCTCCTCGACCTCGGCAAGGTCGAAGCATTGTTGCCGCAGGCCGAGCAGGTCCCGTTCGAGCACTACGAGCACAACGCCCGGTTGAAGGCCTATATCGTCGAGGTCCGCAAAACGAGCAAAGGCCCTCAGATCGTGGTGTCGCGGACCCACCCGGGGCTCATCAAGCGGCTCTTTGAGCTGGAAGTCCCCGAGATAGCCAACGGCATCGTGGAGATAAAAGCCGCCGCCCGGGAGCCGGGGCACCGCACCAAGATCGCCGTCTGGTCCAACGACCCCAACGTGGACCCGGTGGGCGCGTGCGTCGGAGCGCGGGGCGCGGGTACGGATGGTCACCACGGAGCTGCGAGGCGAGAAGGTGGACATAGTCCCCTATTCGGAGGACGCCCGCGAGTTCGTCATGCGCGCCCTTCAGCCCGCCAAAGTCAAGGACGTTTTCCTCGACGAAGAGTCCGGGACGGCCACCGTTATCGTCAACGACTACCAGCTTTCCCTGGCCATCGGCAAGGAAGGTCAAAATGCCCGTCTGGCTGCCCGTTTGACCGGGTGGCGGATCGACATCAAGAGCGAAAGCCAGCTGGCGGAAGAGGAGGAGGCGTACGCCTCCCAGGAGTGGGCCGAAGGCGAGTGGGTGCAAAACGAGGCGGGCGAGATGGTCTGGCAACCAGCTGGTGGTGGCGAGGCTGTTTCGGCCGAGGAGTGGGAAGCGACCTCCGGGGCCGGGCAGGGCGAGGAAGGCTCTGACGACTGGGCCGGCGAGGACGGCCTGGCCAAGGAGGCCAGCGAGGCTGTCGCTGACCTCGCTCTCGGCGCCGAGCCGGAGGTAACTGGCACCACCCCCGACGGGGCGCCCGAGCCAGAAGGTGTGCTGGAGCCAGATAGTGCGCCAGAGGCCGCTGGTTCAGGGGCCGCAACTTCAGAGGAAGGAGTCGGGTAGACGGCTCCGCCGGTACGGACGTGTATTGGCTGCCGCGCCCAGAAGGGTACCGGTACACTGGTCCGTATAGCCGCAGGCCCGGACGGCCGCCTCGTCGTTGGCCCCAAAGGCGAGGGTCGAGGCGCCTGGCTGTGCAGGCAGGGGGAGACCGAGCTGGCCCAACCCGACTGCATCATCAGGGCTGGGCGCCGCGGCGCCTTCGGACGAGCCCTGCGTGCTGAGGTAAGCGCAAGCGACATCGAGTTGCTGCTCGCGATGGCCTCCGAACATGCGAGGATGGGACATAAAGACGGGGTTGCCCTGAACGAGGGCCAACGGGCAGACAAAGAATACGAAGAGAAGGACTAGAGAGCAACTTGGCCAAGAAAATCCGGGTTTACGAATTGGCACGCGAGCTCGGCCTCACCAATAAGGAAGGCCTCGAGCTGGCGCTGTCGATGGGGATCGGGGTAACGAGCCACTCCTCAAGCATCGAGGAGGCGCAAGCTGACCGCGTCCGCCGAAAGGCGGAGCGCGACGGGTTGAAGCGCACTCACCCGCCCGAGGAGGCCCCATCATCGGCCGGTTCGCGTGATGCCGCCGCGAACTCGGCGCCCGCCACTGCCACCGGTGCTGGTCGCGGGACGCCCGGAGACGGATTGGAAGCACCACACGAAGTCGCTGGAGGGAGAGCTCACCAGGTCGGGCGAGGGACGGCTCCGCTGACGCCGCCCGCCGGCGTTGTCGCGCCCGGGGAGGAGCCGGCGCTTCGGCCGGCCGCTCCGGCCGCGCACGCCCCCTCGCCTGACCGAGGCGCGCCCGATCGCGCCCACCCGGACCGCGCCCTGCCCGATCACGCCCTGACGGGCAACGGGGCTCCACGCGGCACCACGCCGGCGACAGGTGCCCCCCATGCGCCCGCAGGTGCGGCCCCTGGCCATGGCCGGCCTATACCCCCGCCGCCCGGTGTGAGGACGCCAGCGGCGAGCACGCCACCCGTCGCGGCAGTACCGGCGCCCGGGCCGGGCGCTGTGGCGCCGCCGGCGCCAGCCAGCGCGCCGGCCGCCGCTCGCCCCGAGGGTGCCGCGATAGCACGGTCCGCGCCGCAGGCCAGGGTCGGGCCGGAGACCAAAGCGGCGCCAGAGAGCAAAACGGGCCCGGAGACGGCTCCACCTGCGGTACAAGCCCCGGCCGCGGCGGCCGCCCCCACGGCACCGGCCCAGAGCCGTGCGCCGACTGGACAGCCGGCCCAGGCCCGGCCCGGTCAAGCGCACGCGCATCCGACCACGGGCGCGGCCCCGGTGCACCCGCACGGCACAGCCAGCCCCGCTCAGCAAGCCCCGGCCGCCGGGCCTGCTCCTGCCGCGGGTCCTGCACCCGCCGCCGGGCCTTCTGGCACGGCTGGGCCTTCTCCCACCGCGGGGGCTTCTCCCGGGGCGCGGTATCGCCGATCACAGGCAAGCCGATACCGCCTCCTCCCGGGTTCCGCCGGCCCGTCTCGCCCCATACAGGTAAACCCATCCCCCCGCCCGCCCGTGGGCCTGCAGGGCGCCCGATGGGCGTGCGCCGGGGGCAACCAGCGTCCCGGCGCACCCGGCCAGGGCGGCCCTGGTCGGCAAGGAGGTGGCGGTTACGGGCGGTCCGGTGGCGGGTCTTTCGCGCCCGGTGGCGCAGGAGGCAACGACTCTCGCTACGGCGACCGCAGCGGCCAGGGACGGGCGCCCGGAGGCGCTGGCCGGGGCCCGGCTCCGCGAGGAGGTCCGCCCGGCCGACCTGGAGGCCCACCCACTGGTGGTGGCCGCCCAGGCATGGGTGCCGGTAACGGCGCCCCGCGTACGGGCGCACCTGGAGGCCAGGGCACCCGGCCGGGTGGCTCGAGGCCGATGGCGCCCCGGACGGGGTCGCTGTCGCGCGGCCCCGACGCTACTTACCGTACGCCGTCCGGCACGTCGCCTTATCGGCCCGGCCCTGGAGGCGCTCAACCGCCGCGGGGCGGCGGCCGGCCTGGAGGCGGTGGCTTTGGTGGCCCTGGAGGGCGCGGAAGGCCTGGTGGCCGGCGCCCCGGCCGGAGCAGGAAACGGAGCCGTGAGGAGCTGGAGGCGCAAGCACCGTCGACATACGTGCCCTCGCACGACCCCGTGCCCGATGGTGAGGTCATCGTGGAGCGCGGCGCCACGGCACAGGAGCTGGCCCCCCGGCTCAACCGGAGCGCGGCAGACGTTGTCCGGTTCCTGTTGACGCAGGGGGAAATGGTTACCGCCACCATGTCCCTCTCTGACGACATGATCGAGCTATTCGCAGCTGAGATCGGCGCCAACGTGCGGCTGGTGGAAGCAGGCGAACAGAAGGAGGCCGAGCTTCAGGCCCGCTATTTCGGCGAGGAAGACGACGACGACCTGGCCGAACTGTTGCGCCCGCGGCCGCCCGTCGTAACCGTCATGGGCCACGTCGACCATGGCAAGACGACGCTGCTCGACCGCATCAGGGAGTCCCACGTCGCGTCGGGTGAGACCGGCGGCATCACGCAGCACATTGGTGCCTATCAGGTCACCACCGAGGACGGCGACATCATTACCTTCATCGACACCCCGGGCCACGAGGCGTTCACGGCCATGCGGGCACGTGGCGCCGACGTCACCGACATCGTTGTGCTGGTGGTGGCGGCGGACGACGGCGTCATGCCGCAGACGGTCGAGGCCTTAAACCACGCCAAGGCCGCCGATGTCCCGATCATCGTGGCCATCAACAAGATCGACCGGCCCGATGCCGACCCCAACCACATCATGCAGCAGCTCTCGGAGCTCGGGCTCGTACCCGAGCGCTGGGGCGGCGACACGATCATGGTCGAGGTATCGGCCCTCCAGAACCTGGGGATCGACGACCTGCTCGAGCAGCTCATGGTCGTGGCCGAGGTCGAGGAGTTGCGGGCTAACCCCGAAGGCCACCCCCGCGGCATCGTGCTCGAAGCCAATCTGGACCCGGGCAAAGGCCCCGTCGCGACGGTGATCGTGCAGAGCGGCACGCTCCGCGTCGGCGACAACGTGGTGGCCGGCGCGGCATGGGGCCGGGTGAAGGCTCTGATAGACGACAAGGGCGACAACATCAAAGAGGCCCCGCCGTCGTTCCCGGCCCAGGTGCTCGGCTTCGACTCGCTGCCAGCAGCGGGCGACGAGCTCCGGGGTGTAGCCAACTCGAGGACCGCTCGGGAGGTGGCTGAGCAGCGCGAGCAGCGTTTCCGCAGCGCCGACCTCCGCCGGAGCTCGGCGGCCACGAGCGGGGGGGCCAAGCTCGAAGACATCTTCGAGCAGATCCAGCGCGGCGAGGCGGCCACCTTGAACCTGGTGGTAAAGGCAGACGTGCAGGGTTCGTTGGAAGCAGTCACGGAGAGCCTGCGCAAACTGGAACGCGAGGACGTCAAGCTGGCGTTCGTGCACCGGGCCGTGGGTGGGATCACCGAAAACGACGTCGCTTTGGCGGCTGCCTCCAATGCCACGATCATCGGGTTCAATGTCAGGCCGGGCCGGGACGCCCGGGCCATGGCGCTCGCTCAGGGCGTCGAGATCCGGACGTACGAGATCATCTACAAGTTGATCGAAGACGTCCAGGCGGCCATGGTCGGCATGCTGGCGCCGGAGTTCGAAGAGGTACTTACCGGGGAGGCCGAAGTCCGGGAGATCTTCAGGGTCCCGCGGATCGGGGCCATTGCCGGTTGTTACGTCCGCAGCGGTGTCATAGCCCGTGGTTCCAAAGTGCGCTTCCTGCGTGATGGGGTCATCATCTGGAAGGGTGCCATCACCTCGTTGCGACGCTTCAAGGAGGACGTACGTGAAGTGCACGAGGGCTTCGAGTGCGGCATTGGCCTTTCGAACAACCAGGACCTGCGCGACGGGGACATCATCGAGACCTACGAGGAACGGGAGATCCCCCGCACCTGAGCCCATTGCACGCGGCCGCGTTGAGCGTGGAGCTGCACCTGCCGCAGTGCCGCTCGCTGAAGCAGAAGCGAGCGGCACTGCGGCCCATCATCGAAGGGTGCCGCAACCGCTTCGGCGTGGCGGCGGCCGAGGTCGGCAAACAGGACCGCTGGCAAGCGGCCGAGCTGGCCGTAGCGACGGTGGCCTCCACGCCACGCCACGTCGCCGAGGTGCTCGACTCGGTGGAGCGGTTCGTTTGGTCGTTCCCCGACGTGGAGGTTATTTCGTGCGAGCGGGTGTGGTGGGCCCCTGACCACCGGTGGTAACCATCGGTACGTCCCTTCAGGGGGAGGCACGCCATGAGCCCTCATAAGCGCCCGGCCTACGCGGGCCATCACCGGTACTCGCGGATGGACCGGGTAAACGAGGTGTTGCGTGAGGTCCTGGCCGATGAGCTCGAGCTCGTCGCGGGCTCGGACTCCCGGCTGGAACTGGTCACGGTGACGGCCGTCAACTGCGAACCCGACCTGCGCCACGCCACCGTGCTGCTGGCCTCGTTGCCCGACCCGGCCCGGGCCGCCCTGGGGGAAGCCGGGCCCGCTTGCAATCCGCCGTCGCCCACCAGGTGAAGCTGAAGCGGACGCCGCAGCTCAGTTTCGAGGCCGACCCGGCGGTGGCGCACGGGGAACGAGTCGAGGCCATCCTCCGGGCGATCCATTCCGAGGAGGCCCACTCCGGAGAGGCTCACTCCCCGGGGCCGCGAGCCGGACGGTTGGCCGGAGGAAGCCCGCCCCCAGGAGGCCCCGGAAGCCCGGTCCCCGGAACCCCGGTCCCCGGAAGCCAGGTCCCCGGCCGGTGGGCCTTTGGCCCGGCAGGACGAGCCACCGGCGTGAGCCCGGTGGACGGCCTGGCCGTAATCGACAAACCGGCCGGTTGCACCAGCCACGACGTGGTGGCGCGGTGCCGGCGCATCTTCGGCCAGCGAAAAGTCGGTCACGCCGGCACGCTCGACCCCGACGCTACCGGTTTGCTCCTGGTCGGGCTGGGGCAGGCGACGCGGTTGTTGAGGTGGCTCACGGGCCTCCCCAAGCGCTACTCCGGCGAGGTGGTCCTCGGCCAAGCCACCAACACCCTTGACGCCTCAGGTGACGTAACCGGGACGTGGGACATGCGGGCCGTCACCCTCGATGCAGCCAGAGCGGCGGCGGCTCGGCTGACCGGCGAGGTTACCCAGGTACCGCCGATGTTCTCCGCCGTGAAGGTTGGTGGGCGACGGCTGCACGAGCTGGCCAGGGCCGGCGTGGAGGTGGACCGCTCGGCCCGCCAGGTCCATATCAAGCGCTTCGACGTGACGCTGGTGGGGGCTGAGGAGCCGGGCCCGGTGCTGGCCATCGACGTCGAGTGCTCCTCGGGCACCTACGTGCGCACCCTGGCCGCTGACCTGGGGACGGCGCTCGGAGGGGGCGCCTACCTGCGCCACCTGCGCAGGACAGCGGTGGGCGACTTTACCCTCCAGGATGCGGTGACCCTGGAGGACCTCGAAGGGCGGGCGGGCACTTCCGGGGCGGTGCTGGCTCCTGTCGAAGCGTTACGCGGCATGTCCCGGGCCATGGTGGACGAAGCAGTGGCCACCCGCGTCCGGTATGGGCAAGTCATACCGCTCGAACTACTGAGGGAAGCGGGTGCCAGCGGCACGGGCCCTGGGCCGTGCTGGACAAAGACGGAGACCTCATGGCCGTTTACGAGCCCGTCAGCATCGGGCCCTCCGGCGCCGCCCAGGTCAAGCCGGCGGTCGTCCTGGTCCCCGCCAATAACGCGCTCAAGTAGGCTTTTTCTGTGGGCCGAGGTCCGCGGCGCCGGTCCCGTTCTAATAGTGCGCCGTCGGCCGGCGGCCTGGCTCTGCGCCTGAAGCGGGCCCATCCGGGCCAACCCTCCCTCGGCCTGGTCGCCGTCGTGGGCCTGGTCACAGCACTGCTCGGGATCCCGGTAGGCCCGGTCCGGGCGCAGGCGGCCCCTCCCGAAGCTGCCATCACCCTGCCGTTCACCAGCTTGAACGTGTCACCGAGCAAGGGACTGGTCGACGATCAGCGCGTAACCGTCCGCGTCTCGGGCGGTTCGTACGGGACGACTTACGCCGTGGCCGAGTGCGACCCGACGGCTATCGCCTTGCTGGCCGAGCCGGGGGCCTCGGTCCAGGACGCCTGTGACAGCCGGCACAACGCGGTCATCACGGTGGGCTCAGCCGGTACCGCTTCGGTCACAATGGCGCTGCCTGCGGTCCTCACGACGGCGCTCGGGGCCGCCGACTGCCGGGAGCGGCGCTGCTTCGTGGCCATCGACGCGCTCCACCGGACCGGCGGCGCCAGCATCCTGCTGCAGGACGTCAGCTTTGCCAGCCGTGCCTGCGCCGCCCCGGGGGCGTGCACGACCCCTGCCGATGCCTGGGCGCCGTCGCTCGGGCGGGCACCGGTCTTCAAGCACCCCACCGGCCACGACCCCACCGGCCACGACCCCACCGGCCACGACCCCACCGGCCACCACGGTCCCCCTCACGACCACGGCCACCACGGTCCCGCCAGGGCCGGGCCAGCCGTCACCTTCGGGGAGCTTGACCGGCAACCCGGCGCGCCCGATCGTGATAGCCATCCAGCCGACGGTCGCCGGCAACCTGACCGCGCCCGGGACCGTGACAGGGCCCTTCAGTGGCCCGCTCCAGCAGGGGGCGGCGCCCGCTGCTCCCGTGGCGGGGGAGGGCCTCGTACGTCTCGCCCTCGAGGCGCCCGGGACCTCGTGGGGGCCGGGACAGCCGAGCTCGACCGTGGTCGATGCCAAACTGACCGACGAGACGTCCAAGCAGGTGGTCGGGTCACAGCAGTTCGTCCTGTTTTGGGGCGCGGCGCCGTTCGTCTACGCCGGTTTCGCCGGCCCTGTCACCACGTCCAACCAGTACTCCCTCAGCCTTTCGGTGGAACGCCCAGCGGCGCAGGGGGGGCTCTCCCAGCCGGCGCCGGGGGTGGCCCCTGAGGCCGTATTGTTGGCGTCGGCCCTGGAAGTGGTCGCCCCCACCAACCCCCAGTACCTGGTGTACGCCTACGCGCCCGTCATGTACGGCCGTTCCACCTCGGCCTTGCACGACGTCCCCCTGCTGGTGGACGCGGCCGTGAGCCCGGCCACCGGCGGTTCGAAGACTCTGTCCTACATCGTCGTCTGGAGCCACGAGGACGCCGGTACGGGGTTCTTGCCTTTCCTGGAGTGGGGCACCTGGGGACGCATGACCGACATCGAGAACGCCATCTCGTTCACGGTTGGACCGTCCGGGGCGGTGACCGGCGCCAAGTACCTGTGGGGCGGAGAGCCGCTCACCGGGTTCCCGGACAGCCAGACGGCGCTGTCGGAGGGGACAAGCCCTTCGCCGGCACCTGGTGGGGCAAGCACCCGGTCCTGCGCGACGCCACCGGCAACAACGACTTCTCGGACAAGGGGACCACCGGGTTCCGGTTCCAGCTGGCGCCGGTGCCGGCACCCCGGCCGGGCAGCACGCGTGATGTGGTTATGGACGCCAACCCGTTCACCTACGCGGTGATGGCCGACGAAGTTGCCCGCTGGTACGCCGACGGCTCGACCAACCCCACCTCGCCTGAGCCGGGCCAAGCCGAGCAGTATGCCATCATCGATATGGACACCAGTGGTCACGGCGCGTCCTCGATGGCCGTCGACCTGCGTCTATCGGGGTCCTCGCAGTGGTTCCGCAGCGACCTTGGATTTGGTTACCCGCTGGTCGGGACCGGTCACGTGAGGACGGTGGTGAAGGTCCCGCTCAACTGGCCGTCCAGTCGGGTAGTTGGCGTGCAGGTGGCGGTGGACCCGCCATCGGCCGCCGCAAGCGTTACCGTCAAGTACGTCCACATCGAGCGCTTCACGGGCACAGCCGTCGAGCCGGTGGCGGCGCCAGCCCCCGTCGTCGTGCCCGAGGTGCTCAGCGTCCCGGGGGCATAGGGCTCAGTGGGGGGGCGGCTATTTTTCCGCGTTGGCTCGCTCGCGGCGCACCTTGTCCCACAGGTTCTGGGGCATCACGTCGTAGTGGTCGTGGTGGGCCTTGAAGCGGCCCCGGCCGCCCGTCAGGCTGCGCAGGTCGATGGCGTAGCGGTTGAGCTCCGAGCTCGGCACGAGGGCGATGATCACCGACTCGCCGGGCTGGCCCGTCTCGGTGCCCTGGACCCGGCCCCGCCGGCTGTTGAGATCGCCCAGCACGTCGCCCTGGTACACGTTGGGAACGGTCACCTCGAGCAACGAGACGGGCTCTAGCACTACCGGGCCCGCCTTGGCCAGGGCCTCCCGAACCGCGAGGGCGCCGGCCATCTTGAACGACATCTCAGACGAGTCAACCGGGTGGTGCTTTCCGTCAAAGGCAGTCACCCGCACGTCCACGACCGGCCAACCGAACACCCCGCCGTCTGCCATGGCTTCTTCGGCCCCCTTTTGTACGGCGGGGATGTACTGACGGGGGATGACGCCGCCGACGATGTTGTCGACGAAGGCGAAGCCGGCCCCTCGCTCCATCGGCTCTATCCGCAGTGACGCCACGCCGAACTGGCCGTGGCCGCCGGTCTGTTTCTTGTACTTGCCCTCGGCTTCCGCCGTTGAGGACACGGTCTCCCGGTACGGGGTGACCAGGTCCTCGCTTTCGACGGCGACGCCGAACTTGCGCGAAAGCCTCTCCATGGCGATACCGAGGTGGGCATCGCCAGTGCCGGAGAGCACGGTTTGATGGGTTTCGTCGTCGCGCCGCACGACAAGCGTCGGGTCTTCTTCCTGCAGGCGGTGGAGGGCGGTCATGAGCTTGTCCTCATCGGCCTTGCTCTTGGGCTTGATGGCGATGGAAAGCACCGGGAGGGAAACATCGGCTACCCAGCTGCCGGCGCCATTTGTGGCCGGTGCGCCGACGCCATCTGGCCCGCCCGACGTGACCAGGCTGACCGGCATGTTGCGCGGCGTGAGGATATCGCCGGTACTGGTGGCGGCCAGTTTGGCAACGGCGCCGATATCCCCGGCGGGGACCTCGCTCAGCTGGAGTTGCTCTTTGCCGCGCAGGCTGAAAAGGGCGTGCAGTTTTTCCTCCGCCTTCGACCTCGGGTTGAACATCACAGCGTCCGGACGGACGGTGCCCGAAATGACTTTGAAGAGCGATATTTTCCCGACATAAGGGTCGGCAATGGTCTTGAAGACCGAGGCCAGCGGTTGGCCGGCCGGGTCATGGGCGACTTCGACCGGTTCTCCTCCGGCGCCGGCCGCCCGGACCAGGGCGGGGGGGCGCTCGAGGGGCGAGGGGGCGAGGTCGCAAATGAAATCGAGGAGGCGGTCGATACCGACAAATTTGGTGGCCGAACCGCAGATCACCGGGAAAACCTGGGAAGATACGATGCCCCGGGCCAGCGTCTTGGACAGCTCGTCGGCCGAGATCTCCTCTCCCTCGAGGTAGCGCGTCATCAGGTCGTCGTCGGCCACGACGATGCCTTCGACGAGGGAGTCGCGCACCGTGTGCTCCTGGTCGGCGATGTTGTCGGGAATGGCGCCGGTAGTGGCGGCGCATTTATTGGGCTCGTAAAAAAATGCGGTGTCGGTTAAGAGGTCGGCAATGCCGTGAAAAGCGTGCTCTTCCCCGATCGGTAGCTCGAGGGGGGCCACGCCGGCCCCGAAGTTGTCGTGTAACTGCTGGAGGACACCGGAAAAATTGGCCCGCTCCCGGTCCAATTTGTTCATAAAGATAATGCGGGGGAGTGCCGAGCTCGCCGGCGGCCCGCCAGAAAATCTCGGTCTGGACTTCGACGCCGTCAACGGCGCTCACCACGAGCACGGCCAGGTCGGCCACCGACAGGGCGGCCAGCGCTTCCGGCACGAAATCGGCATAACCCGGGGCGTCGAGGACGTTGACCTTGTACCCGCGCCACTCGAGCGCCTCCAGGGAGAGCGAGGTCGACATATGGTGCGAATGCTCTTCGGGCTCGAAGTCAGAAACGGTGGACCCGTCCTCTACCTTGCCGGCCCGGTTGACCGACCCACTGCACAACAGCAAGGACTCCGTGAGAGTCGTCTTGCCGGAACCGCCATGGCCGACAAGAGCCACATTGCGGACCTTCGACGGTGGGTACGCTTTCATGCGAGCACCTCAATCTCTCCACCAACGGGTCACCCCGTCGGCCATCCCCTGTTAGGCCGAGCCCGGCCTGTCCCGTTAGGCTACCGTGTCCGCCAGCCAGTGTCTGCTTGAGGCGGCCAGCGTCTTTCGAAGTCTCTCGAAGCGTGGAGGGCCCGCCCGGAGCCGGGGAGCCGCCACCGCCCGGGGCCCCGCGAGGGCCTAAAGCGTGGCCGAGAGGGCCACGGTGGTACTCTGGTAGCGGAAGAAAGTGGCCTACCACAGGAGCTCGTAGTTGTTCGACACACGCTTCCGGAGCGCGGTAGACCCAATTGTGAGGCCCATCGGCCGGGCGCTCCAGCGCACCGGGCTGTCCCTGACCACCTCACCGCCGCGGGCGTCATCCTGTCGGTGCCGGCCGCCTGGGCGATCGCCACCGGCCCCCTGGTCCTCGGGCTGGTCCTCCTGATCTGCTCGACCCTGCCGGACGTATTTGACGGCAGCCTGGCCAAGGCCAGCGGGCGGGTGAGCCAGCGGGGGGCGTTCTTCGATTCGGTGGGGGACCGGGTGAGCGACACGATCGTCCTGGCCGGTTTCGCCTGGTACGCGCAGGACCGTTTCGGTGGTCACGCAGCCGTGGTCCCCCTGGCCGTGCTCGGCGCTTCTCAACTGGTCTCTTACGTGCGGGCCAAGGGCGAGGCCCTCGGCATCGACGCCAAGGGGGGCTTTATGGAGAGGGGCGAGCGGGTCGTGGTGCTCTGCTTTGCCCTCAAGTTCCCCGCTGACATGCTCTGGTTGCTGTGGGTCGTCTTTGCCCTATCGCTGGTCACCGCCGGGCAGCGCTTCGTAAAGGTCTGGCGCCAGGCCGACAAGCCACCCGCCCGGGCGCCGGTCGAGCCGACCGCGGTTGTGCTGCGGTGGCGGGCGTGGAAAGAAGAGCGAGCCGGGCGAGAGGCCACGTGGTGGGCCAGGCCCCGCCGCGGCCCCAGTTCGTCGAGCCCCAACGGGTTTTTCTCGGGCAGCCGCCGGCCGGGCCAGGCTGCCGCCGGCTGGCACGAGCGCCGGCTGGCCGGCGCCGGCGCCTGATGGGAGAGCGTGACTACGCCTCCAGCAGAGCGCGGGGACCGGCTGGCGGACAGGACAACGGGCCGACAAGACGGCGGTCGGGCACGGGCCAGGGTTGAGCCGGCCGGTGCCGCAGGTGTACCTCTAGGGCCGCCCGGACATGGCGAGCAACAAGCTCAAGATGCCCGCGCCGGCGCAGCGGTGGCGTCCGCCCTGCCGCCGGAAGGCGCCCGGGGCCTGGCCTGCGTGGGAGGTGGCCTCGTCGGCCTGCTCCCTGACTACGACCACCGGCACGCCGTCGTGGCCTCCCACATGTCGCGGGTGCTGGGGCGGCCCCTGGAGCGGTCCGAGGCGCGCCCGCCTGGTGGCGGAGGTGTTCGCCAACTACGGGCGGTACTGGGCCGAGAGCCTGCGGCTGCCATCGCTGCCCGCCCCCAAGGTGGTCGCCGGGGTGAAGACGGTCGGCTTCGAGCACGTCGAGACGGCACTGGCGGCCGGCCGGGGCGTCATCGTGGCCGCCCCGCACCTCGGTGGCTGGGAGTGGGGGGCGATGTACCTGGTAGACATCGGCCTGCCGGTCACGGTGGCGGTCGAAGCGCTGGAGCCCGCCGACCTGTTCGAATGGTTCGTCGGGTTCCGCGAGCGCCTCGGGATGCAGCGTGGTCCCGGTAGGGCCACGGGCCGGAGCGGCGATATTGCAGGCGTTGCGAGAAAACCACATCGTGTGCCTGCTTTCGGACCGGCTGGTGGGCGAGACGGCCGGTATGGAGGTGTGCTTTTTCGGCGAACGCGTCATGCTCCCGGCGGGCCCGGTGACGCTGGCCATCCGGTCGGGGGCGCCTCTGCTGTCGGCGGCCATCTATTACGGGAAGTCGGCTTCCTCGCACACGCTGGTCTTCCGGCCACCGATCGACCTCCCGGCGGGCGCCCGCTTTTCCGGGAGACGGTGCAGGCCGGCACGCAGTCAATGGCGCACGAGCTCGAGACGCTGATCCGGCGGGCTCCGACCCAGTGGCATTTGCTCCAGCCCAACTGGCCCGACGACGCCCGGTTGCGGAACCCATGGCCGTGGGCGCGGTCGTCAGCGGCAGCAACGGCGCCTACCCAACCGTCCGGCGGGGCATGCCGGGGGAGGGTCGACAACGGGCACGAGTCCTCCGGGTTGACCAAGCCGGTGGCGAGGGTGAGCCTGTAGTGCGGGTGCGCCCTTAATGAGGGTGGGCATAGTGTGCCCGTACAGCCTGAGCCTCCCCGGTGGGGTGCAGGGCCAGGTGCTCGGGATCTGCCGGGCCATGCGGGCCATGGGGGTGGAGGCCAGGGTGCTGGCCCCGTGCGACGGCCCTCCGCCCGAGACGTGGGTCACGCCCCTTGGTGCTTCGGTAGCAGCCGTCGGCAACGGCTCCATCGCCCCCATCGCTCCGGGGGCGGCGGCCTCGCTGCGCACGATCAGGGCGCTCCGGGACGAGCGTTTCGACATCGTCCACCTGCACGAGCCGTTGCGTGCCGGCCCCACCCTGACGGCCTTACTGTTCAACGAAGGGCCTCTTGTCGGCACCTTTCACCGGGCGGGGAAGATCGCCTGGTACCGCCCCATGCAAGGCACGGGGCGCCGGGTGGCAAAGCGCCTGTCACTGCGGTGCGCCGTCTCCAGGTCGGCCCTGGAGAACGCCCGGGAAGCGTTCGGCGGGACCTACGAGCTGCTCTGGAACGGGATCGACGTCGACCTGGTGACGGCGGCGGAGCCGTGGCCGACAGCCGGCCCCACCGTTCTCTTCGTCGGTCGGCACGAGCCCCGCAAAGGCCTCGCCGTGTTGATCGAGGCCGTCATTCGCTACGGCGTGGAGGCCCGCATCTGGGTGGCGGGCGAGGGGCCGCAAACGGCTGAGCTAAGGGAGGAGACGCTGGGCGATCACCGGTTCGAGTGGCTCGGCTCGGTGGGGGAAGAACAAAAGCTGCGCCGCCTCAGGGGAGCCGACGTCCTCGTGGCGCCTTCTCTACACGGCGAAAGTTTCGGCGTGGTGTTGCTCGAAGGCATGGCGGCGGGCACGTCCGTAGTGGCGAGCATGATCCCGGGTTATGCCAACGTGGCCCGTCCATCGCGTGACGCTTTGTTGGTGCCGCCCGGTAATGCCGCCGCCCTGGCGGCCGCACTGACCGAGGCGTTGGCGGGGGGGCCAGAGATAAAAGCGATGCGCGAATCGGCCCATGAGCGAGCAAACGAGCATTCGCTGAGCTCACTGGCCGGGCGCTACCTGGAGCTGTACGAGCCGCTGCTCGGGCGGTAAACGTTGGACCTGCCGGAGACGGCTGGCGAGGCTCCTGCGAACGGCGGTCATCAACAACTTCCGGTTGACCATACGCCAGGTTTAGTCGCGGCGCTGCCTCGCCTTTCGTCCGGCCACGCACCGCGCTGGCGACGACAGGCGCAGCCGCCCAGAGGAGCGACGCTTTGAACGATTTATGCCTCTTTTCCCGAAATGAGGAGCAAAAAGTCTCCGGTCTTAAGAAAAGTGCTGGTGATGTCGCTTCCCCGATGGTAGGACTGGTGGTCCAGGGATATGTAGGGGGAGGTTGAAGGTAGGGGTGACAGGGGGACAAGGGGGGCTAGAGCACGCGTGCCTGTGTCCGTGCGCAGGTTGGTCGGGGATGCAATTTTTTGAAAATCGGTGCCGCTGAAGGCCGGTAGTAGATAGAGAGGTCGGCACTTGGGCACCACGGGGGTTATTGCTATTGCGGTCGCGGCTGGGCTAGTCGCGGGCGCACTGGGGTGGTGGCTACCTGTCACCCGTCGTTTTAGCGGCTGGCTAGGGGCGGCTGGTGAGCGCCCGTCTGTTAGGTACAGGGCCCTCCCTCGTGCCTGTTGGCCACTGGCGACGGGCGCCGCGGGCACCCTGGTGGCGACCGCCCTATTACAGCAAGACACTCGGCCTTTTAGCGTCGCCGCCTCTTATGCCCTGGGCACTGGCCTGGAGCGTGGCGTGGGCCGGCGGACTTGTACTCCTGGGCTTGGTCGACCTCGAAACCCTCGTACTGCCAAGCCACCTCGTGCACCTGTGCGCGATAGCAACGTGCTCTTTGTTGTTGGCGAGCTGTTCTACCGCGACCGGCGAATGGCGCTACCTGGGCCGGGGAGCACTCTGTGGCGCTATTGCTTTGGTCGTCTTCGGGTCGTGGGCACTCCTCCGAGCGCGAGGGCTTGGTCTCGGCGATGCGCGCATGGCCGGGTTGGTCGCCTTTGGTGCCGGTACCTTCTCGCCGGCGGGCTGCTTCGTAGCTCTGTCGTGTGCCCCTCTCATCGCCGCGGCTGTTTCAATTCTCATTGTCAACGCTGAGAAAACACGGAGGCGGCGGCCAACAGCCCTGTGCCACGTTCCTGGCCATCGGCGGGATTGCCGTGGTGGTTGCCAGTGCCCTCTGAGCGGACCACAACCTCGGAGCCGGCTGGCTCGCCTGCCCCACCGGTGTTGGGCCGTGCGTCTGGGGCGGCGCTACGCCGCCCCAGACGCTTGACCGCGAGAGCCGTCGTCCCGGTCCTTCTGGCGGTGATTGCTGGAGGATTTACCTTCGAAGCTTTGCAGGACCGGGCCGCCATGACGAGCATTGTGGTGGCCGCTTCTCTGGTCCCGGCGGGGTCGCCCGTGAACGGCAACGACACGCGCCTCGTCAAGGTGCATGCCACGGATCTTGCCCTGACGAAAGGGTTGGTGCCGCCGTCAGAATTAGCCGAGGGCTGGGTGGCGGCCGTTGCCGTCCAGGCGGGCCAGCCCATTACTCTGAGCGAGCTCGAGCGCCCGCCATCAGGCCCTGCCTTGGGCGAGATGAGTGTAGCGGTACCGATGCAACAGGCCGCGGGCGGGAGGATCAGCCCGGGCGACCTGGTTGATGTAATTGCGGCTCAGGGCCAACGGGGCATATTACGTGGCTCAGAGCTTGCGTGTGCTTGCGGTTGCCCGCACGTCTGCGTCGAGTGGCGTATTGAGCGGAGGCACGACGGATTATTTTGTCGTTGTCGCCGTTGGAAAACAGACCCGGCTGAGGATTGCCGCTGCCTTAGGCGGACAGGGTAGCGGTGGAGCAGGTAACGACATCGAGATAGTGCGTTCCACCGGCGAGACCGAAGTTTCTCAAGGGATAAACCTCGTCCCTTCGCGCCGCACGGCAGGGCCGCCTCGTCTCCGGCGCACGGCCGAGCTCGGGTCGTCGAGGGGACAGGGGGTATAAATGGCGGGTCTGTCCGTTGGCGTTGCGGCTACGAAAGCTCCCTGGAGTTCGGCGCTCAGGTCATACGTAAGGGACCACACTCAGGGGATCGCGGTCGAGGTCGTTATGGACCGGACCGCGCTGGTACGGGTGGCGACGAAGCTCGATGTCCTCGTCGTGGACGACATCATGCGCATTTTTTCGATAACCGAGGTTGCGGGCGCTCAGGACAGCGGTGTTTTTGTGGTCGGCCTCTACGACGAAAGCGCCGGGTTGGGCCTCCGGTACCTGACTGGTCTAGGGGTGGATCAGGTCCTGCCCGCCTCGACTGCTCCGGTGGAGCTGGTGGCGTTCCTGTCTCAGTTGGGACCTCGCGTAGGACTCCTTGGCCGGGGCCCTGACGTGGACTCGCTGGCCCGAAACGAGTTCCCCGCTCAGTCCGAAACGAGAGCGGGGGGTCCTATCGGCGTGGACGAAAGTCAGCGGAGGCTCGGGGCTGACGGAGGCGGTGGTGGCGGCTGCAGAACATCTTTCGAAGTCGGCGAGGGTATTGGTCGTTGAGGCGGACGAGGTTTCGCCTGTGCTCGTTTCGCGTCTGCAGCGCTCGCCCGACACGGGTTTGGCCTGGGCGCTTTCCCGCGCAGGGCAAGGACATAGAGTTTTGCCGGAGGGTCTGTCGACCGATCGCGGTGACGGCGCTGCGCCGGTGAGACACTTCGACGTCATATGCGGTACTCCCGGTGCCGCCCAGGTCTTGAGTGCCGTCCACCTCCTGAGGCTGCTCGACGAGGCCACGGCGTCGTATGACCACGTCTTCGTCGAGACAAGCTGGCTCGTGGGCTCGCCCACCGGACGCGAACGCTTCAGTGCCGTCAGAGCCGTCCTGGGGGCGGCGGACCGGGTCGTCGTGCTGGCTTCGCCAGACCCCGAGGGAGCGGCCAAGCTCGTCGAGTGGAGGGCGGCCGCTCGAGCGGCCGGGACGAAGGCCCCCTGCTGGGCCGCATTTGGCCGAGCTCGTACCAGCCGCTACGAGCGAAGTCACTTGCGGAGCCTCGTAAATAGCAATACCGGTCAACACCCCTTTATCGATGTCGCTTTCCTGCCGGAAGACGAGGTCGTGGCCCGGGCACGCTGGAATGCAGAAATCGTCTGGAGCGGGCCGTGGCTGAGGGCGGTGACGGCTCTCACCATGGAGGTCACAGCCCCTCGGGTTGTCGATGTCCCCGCTCAAACCGGTCCGGGCTCGGCACCGTCCGGGCATCCCGGCGACGGGACGACACTTTCTGACGTCGGGGCCGTAGGAGCTATGCCGCGATGAGCGCAACTGCGATCAGCGTGTTCGGTGAGCTGCGGTCGTGTGTCTCGGCGTAATAGCGGCTCGGGACCTCGATGTGAGCGATCAGGTTGGTCTGGCCCGCCAAGTTGTTGAGGCCGAGACGGAGCGCTTCCAGCGGGAGCTGATGCGAGGACTGCTCCCGGGTTTGGAGCCTTTCGCAAACCCCCCGGACGTCGTCGAACGCCTCATGCGCGAACTTACCGGCATTGGTGCCCAGCTTGACGAGCTCGTAGCCGACCCGGGCGTAGAAGAAATCTACGGGGTCGATGGGGAGCTAACCGTCCGGCTGGCTAGCGGCGAGACGGAGTGCACCGAAAACCCTGCGCAGCCCGAAGCGGTGCTATCGGTTTTACAGCGCCTCGTAACGGGTGCCGGTGAGAACGTTGATGCCTCGCACCCCAAAGCGGACGGGATCCGTGTCCGGTTGCCGAGCGGCCGTCAAGCCCGGCTTTCGGTCTGATCCCTCCTCGTATCGACGGTGTCGTCTCTTTCAGCCTGCGGGTCCTGCAGAAGCGGAATACCACGCTTGTGACCTCGTCTCGTTTGGCTCACTTTCGCCTGAAGCGGCCATGTTCCTGGAAACTCTTATGACGATCCGTTGGGTCCGCCCCCTGGTGGCCGTGCCACCGGGTGCCGGCAAAACAACCATGATCGAAGCACTTCTGCGTGCTGTCCCGCCTCGCCGCCGAGTCATATGCGCCGAGGAGGAACGCGAATCGAACGCCCCTTTGCTCAATGGTGACTACTGGCAGAGGTCCAAGGTCGAGACCCTGGCCGACCTCGTGCGTTCGGCGGGGTGGCGTCACCGGAACTCATCGTGCTCGGCGAGCTAAAGGGGCCCGAGGCCTGGGAGTTGCTCATGGCCGGCACCCTGGGTATCGGTGTGGTCGCCGCAGTTCACGCCGAAGATGCTGCGGGCGCCTTCGAAGCGCTCGCTGTTTGCGCTACGAAAGCAGTGCCGGCCACCCCGTTCGAAGAGCTCGAAGCACGCTTTGCCGCCATGTTCGACGTGGTTATCTATTGCGACCTCGACGATTCCGGGGACGTCGTGCAGCGGCAGGTAACCGAGATTCGTCGTACCTCCGCAGCTCTCGACGGCGGGCGGAGGCGTTGCCGTGACCCCGATATTTGCTCGCAGCGACATCGGCGAGCCGATGGAATTGCGCAGCGGTGCGGTTGGGGAGCGCCTCGAACGTCGTTGCAACCGCCTACTGGCGCGGTCGGGCCTGGATTCTCGCCGCGGTCCTCAAAGGAGCGGAGGTGCTGTGGTGACCCTGCTGGCGGCTATGGCGCTGGCAGGGTTGGCCTGGGCGGTGAGCCGGCGAGCGTTGGGTGGCGAACCGGCCGGTGGGAGGGTTAGAGACCGTATCAGTTGGGCCTTTAGCCGTCGTCGTCAAAGTGACCGTGAGAGCTTCCAGGTGTGGCTCTCGCAGGCAGGGGCCGCGGTCACGTCGTGTCAGTTCTGGGCGGTATCGGCGGGGCTCGGTGCGGCCGGCTTCGTTGTGTTCTTGGCCATTTCTCGCACCCTCGTCGTCTCGATGCTCCCAGCGCTTGCCCTGGCGGTCACGCCGTATGCATATTGGTCGGCGCAACGGCGCAAGCAGGCGGCCGCTCGCAGCGCGGCCTGGCCCGACGCTTTGCGCTTTTTGGTAGGTGCTCTGGGGGCGGGGATCGCCACGCTGCACGATGCGCTGGAAGAGTTGGCGAAGTCCGGGCCTGAGCCGCTGCGGGGACCTATGGCACGTTACGTGCGGTTGTCGGGGCGTCTCGGTGACCGCAAAGCTTTGGAGGTCGTCCGGGCGGACCTGGCCGACCCGATCTCTGACCCGGTGCTGCTCGCCTTCGCGGGCGCTGTCGAAGAAGGGACGGAGACGGTCCTGCGGGTACTCTCGGACCTTGGTTCCCAGATAACCGCTGACCTCCAGTTGGCGGAAAAAATCCGCACCCTGCAAACCCAATCTCGGGCCGCTACCTGGGGCTGTTTCGCCCTGCCGTACGTCGTGCTGGTCTTCCTGTGCGCCACCAACAGCGCGTACCGGCAGTATTTCTCCCAGCCCTTTGGCTTGGCGCTCGTATTGTTTGGAGGAGGAATTTCCGTCGCGGGCCTATTGGCCTGCCGAAGGTTGGTTCGCCCCATCGCCACCACCGAAAGAGTGTTTGTCGATAAAGGGGTGGCATGAACACGGTGACGGTCGACGCCGCCCTGGCGGCGTTGTTTGGGGCAAGCGCGCTGTGCTGGTGGCTGTGGCGCGCGTTCCATCCGCGCCGGTCACCGCAGGCCAGGATGTCGTTTTACCTGGAGGTCCCACGTGTACATCTCGGCGGCCGGCCGGCCCAGGTCTCGGCGACCCTCGTCGGCACCGAGGCGTTGCGTCGAGTCCTCAGCCCCCTTGCCGTCCGGGTCGTCGCGTTGCTCGCTCACACCGTGGGCGCGGGGTCCTCAATCAACCTGGAGGTACAGCTCCGCCAGGCCGGCATGGACATAAGCGTGGACTCCTACCGTCGGGAGTACCTCCGCTGGTTGATCGCCACTCCTTTGGTGCTGGGCGCCCTGGGGGCCACGACCGGCAAGGCGAGCTATGTCTTGTTGTTCTTTGTGGCAGGTCTTTTTGCCGGCGCTCGCCGAATGCCAGAACGCCTCAAGGCACGTACCAGGCGACGCCGGGAAAGAATGAGGAGCGACCTCTCGACGGTTGTATCAGTGCTGGCGCTGAAGATCGAAAACAACAGGAGCCTCGTGGTGGCCGTATCCGACGTCGTCGCCCAAGGGTCCGGGCCAGTCGTCGATGAGCTGGCGCGGGCCGTGCACCTTATTAACGCCGGGTACGGAGAAGCGCCTGCGCTGGAACTGATAGCACGGGAGACGCCGGAACCCGCGGCCGCAAGGCTGTACAGGTTCTTGGCCGCCGCCACCAGCGGCGGCCTCGACCTGGCAAAGGCGCTGCTCGACCAGGCCAGCGAGCTCCGCATGCAGCGCCGGGAAGAAGTGGAGCGGAGCGCGGCTAGGCGCCAGATGTCGCTGGTGGTGCCGAACCTGGTCTTTATGGCGCCTGTTCTGTTCGTGTTCTTGTTAGCACCACTTCCGCAACTGCTGTTTGGGAAATGACGACCAAATGCCGACCGCGACGACCGCTTTCGTGACGATGAAAGGACACCCAGATGACAAGCCCAACGTTGCCGCTCGCCCGATCCTCCCGTCCCCTCCCCCTACGAAATGCTATTTCACGCCTGCGCGTCCGGCTCCAGGACCAGCGGGGAAGCCAGATAACCGACAACCTCGGCTTGATAGTTATAGGCATCGTCGCCATCGTGGCGATCGGTGGCCTCATCACGGGTCTGGACACTGCGGTGTTCAACTGGGTTACCAAGCAGCTCGGTCTCAGTTAAGGAGTACGGCGTCCCACCGTGCGCGCAGCCCGGATACTGGCTCGGTCGTAGTCACGGGGGCGGTGGCCATCGCCATCTGTAATGGTGGTATTCGTTGGCGCGCTCAACTTTGTCCTCGATGAGTACGCGAAGGGGGCGGTCCACACCGCTGTCGACGAAGCGGCCCAGGCTGGCGCCACGGCCGGTGGCTCAGTAACGACCTGTCAAGCGGAAGCGGCGCGGGTGCGCGCGGAATCTTCTGCCGGGCCCGTTCGGCGATGGCATCACCATTTACTGCAGTGATAACGGCAGCGAGGTGGTGGCGACTGCGGACGGGGAGTTGCCGAGCCTGGTACCACCGGTCCCGAGGCTGCACGTTTCTATAGTCGGAGTGTCACTGATCACGGAGGTGCCCCCTCAGTGACGTGCCTCGAGCTCCAGCGGGACGAAGTTGGCTCTGCTATCCCGCTCACGCTAATGCTCGGCGTCGCTCTGCTTGTAGTACCCGTTATGGTCCTCGTGCTCACCTTGCCCGCCTGGGAAGACCGGGCCGTCGACGCCCAGGATGCAGCGCGCAATGCGGCAGAGGCACTGGCGAGCGCGGACGACTGGGCCGATGGGGTTTATGCCGCCGATCTGGCTGTCTCTCAGGTAGTCACGGGAGACGGGCTGGTGACCTCGGACGTGGTGGCTGCGTACTCAGGGTCGCTTACCCGGGGAGCACGGTTACCGCCCGGGTGACGGTGGTCATCCCGGCCGGGAACGTGCCCGGGCTCGGCTTTATTGGACAGCTTCACTACACCGCCACTTCGACCGTCCACGTCGACTCGTACAGGGATTCAGCGACATGAGCACTTGGCGTTGCCGTCGTAGCTTGCCCTGTTACACCCGTGGTCTGCGAGGGTGGGCAGGAGGCGACGAGCGGGGTGACGCCATGGTCTTGTGGTGCCTGCTGCTCGCTGTCATGCTGTTGCCCCTCGGGGGCCTCTCAATCGACTTGTGGCATGGGATCGCGGTCCAACGTGCCCTGCAATCGGCCGCTGATGATGCCGCCACGGCCGGGGCGTCCGGGATCGACGTCGAACGCTACCGGCAATCTGGCTGCCTGGTGCTGGACCCCGCCGCCGCACTACCCCTGGCGCAGGCCAACCTCGCCTCCCAGAGCGACCTTGGACCGCTCGCCGGGGTCAATATCTCTGTAAGCCCTGATGGCCAGGAAATATCGGTGGTCCTGCAAGAAGACGTGCACCTCACCCTCCTTTCCCTGGTCGAGGGGGACAAGCCTTTAGTGGTGACGGCAAGCGCCTCGAGCTCACCGATGGGCTCGGTCTCTGAAAGCGGGTGCGCATGAAACAAAGAGCCAATCTCCGGTGTCGGAAGCTCGCCGTGACAACGCTGTGCCTGGCTGTCGCGGCCTGCGGCTTCTCCGAGCCGTGGGCCAGTGCGAACACGTCCCGGCCCATGGTGCCGGGAATTACCCGCCCAGTTCAAAAGATACGCCGAAGACGATTGCGGGCGGTCGACTCGCCGGAACGGTCAGCACGCCGAAAGTGACTTCGTCCCCGCCAGCGAGTAACGGCATAGCGGGTGCGCTCGCGGCAAAGTTCGTCGATAACCAAACGAGACAATCCTCAAAAGAAGAAGTTGGAGCCTACCACGTCCCGTACCATTATGGGAGGCGGCAACCCGGCTACTTGGCCCGCTGCGAAACCCAACCCGCCGAGCCTCGCCGGCGCCTATAGCCCGAACGCGAAAACTGCCTCATTTCCCTAACCAATTACTCTGATTGGGTTGGTCCCATCCAAAGGCGGCCTTGGTTAGGAATTTCTGTGCTCGCAACAGCAGACATATATCGTTATTGGGTCGATGTAATGTAGAGCCCTAGTCGGCGGGGTTGGCACGAATACCCAGACCCCACGGAGGTGGACTTCCTTAGAGTCTTAGATCGCCACATCCGGAGATTAACTCCGGGAAAGTCAGATGTTCCTACCAAGGAGACGCATGCCTATACGGCGGCGTCTTAGACATAGTGATCAGATGAGAAGAAGGATCCCGTACTTGAACAGGTCGGTCAAATAGTCGGCCATAGCGGCGGTGGTGGTCAAACAGCCGTTACGATAAGCTGTCACAGAGGCAAGCGATGGTCGGTTCCGAATCGCAAGTTGGAGTAGTCTCAAACCACTAGGTGGCCTCACTAGGCTGGGAGGATGAGCTGGAGGCGCAGCGGTGAGGAAGCAGCACGTCGGTTGCGTTCTCGTGGTTCTCTCAGTAATGCATGGGGCTCCGAGATAGGCATATGCGAGTTTCGGCGGCGGAAACGGTGGATGCGGAGGGTCCGGGAGTCTCGGTCCGCTTGTAGGTGCCGGAGCCGGGTGCGCTGGGAGCACTCCGACCGCGCTCCGCAAACGTGCAGAAACCGGCGAGTACCGAGGGGAACGATAGTGGCGACACGTGGAAGCCGGCGGACAACGACTGGGGTTATATAACCTGTCCGAACTCGGTCGGGCCGAATATGCCAGCGGCGCTACAGGAGTATGGTCCGAATGGGCAACCGATCGGCAGTCCTGTCGTCGTGTGCCCGACTGACCCGGCTCCGCCAACCACCGCCCCGCTGCCACCCCCACCGTCGCCGGCGGAGGTCTGGGCACTTGTCCCGTTGCCTCAAGCTGTTTTCAAGATCAACCCTGAGCAGGTGGGTATCACGCAACTCCCCACTTGGTTTTGGGTCACGGGTGCGGGCGGTGCGGTGACCGTCACGGTCGACATCAATGGTTATTCTGTGACGACGACGGCGACTCCCGTCTCGTACCAATGGGTTTTCGGGGACGGGACCTCCGGGACGAGTGGTTCCCCGGGCGACGCCTCCGACCCGTCTGTAATTCACACGTACCACTACCAAGGGACCTACATCGTCACACTGTCCGTGATATACGCGGGAACGTATTCTTATTCGGCGCGTGGTTGGTCCGGCACGGTGGCGCTTGGACAATATGAGCAGCCAGCTCTAAGCATCCCGTATGTCGTACAGCAGGTACGTTCTGTGCTCGTGCCTGGGAAAGGGGTGGCGTGAGCCGTCCAGCAGAGACGATTCCGATTGCGCTGGAGCGTTGTAGTTGCGCTGAAGAGAAGTCGAGCGGAGACGCGGTCAGAAGGGCAACCCGCGACCCGGACCTCGCGAATGTCAAGGGCACGCTCGACACGGCGGGGGTTTCAGGTCGCGTAGCCATGGTCAAAGCGAAGACGAGCCCACGAGGCTCGGTGGTGCCAGCCTTTACGACAAAGGACGCGGCCGCGGCCGAATTCGACGCAGCCGGTGCGGAGTTGGAGAAGTCGCGGTGGACGGTGCCGGGGGAACCGCGACCCTGCAAACGCTCGCTGTGGCACCTTGCCGGCGTCGAGGCTCGCGCTTTCGGCGGCCGGCAGGCGAACGCCATTTTTTGGGGAGTGCCGTTCAAAGCAGCGATGCTGTTGTCGCTTATTGCGTATGAGAGGCGGGAACACCCCTCAGGCCAGGCGCTCTGCCTTCTCGGCGTCAAGCCGGGCCGCGTGGCCGGCGGCGCTGCTGTACTCGCACTCGTGGTCTGTGTGGCCGGGGTGCTTTGGCCGCCGCTGGGTGTGATTGTCGGAGCGGCGATTGTGCTGGCGTTGTTGCCTTCGGTGGTGGGGGCGGCCAGGTCGTTGCGTGGCACGTTGCGGCTAAGGCGCTTGACGCCGCCGGGACCTCATATCTATGTGCACTCGGTGGCCAGCACAATTCCGGGTGCTGGGGCAGAGCTCGTGGCCGCGCTCGCCGAAGAGGCGGACCAACAGGGTTGGTCGTTGTTGCTTGATGCCAGCAACGAACGATTGGCTCGCTATTACGAGCAGTTTGGGTTTCTGCCCCAGGGCACGCCCGTCGAGATGCCGAACGGAGGTCGCCACGTGCGTATGTGGCGACAGCCGGTCCCGAGGCAGGAGGGCCGACGTGGCCCGCAGTAGGCTTCGCAGCTACCTGGACGCCGTAGCCGTCCTGGTTTGCGAAGTTGCCGCTTTAGGGCTCCTGGTAAAGGCGGGGCCACTGATGGGCACCGTGGACGTCGCGCACTTCGGCCGATGGCTGCAAACCACGACCCCCGAAGTGGCCTTGACGGCGCTCGCACGACTGCTGGGCATCGCCGTCTCAGCTTGGTTGCTCATCAGCACCATCGCTTATGGCGTAGGAGTGATCAGTGGAAAGCGCGGACTCGTGCGAAGATCGCGCCGCATAACCATTCCGGCACTGCGCCGGATCATGGACTCAGTGGCCGCGGCGTCGGTGGCGGCTTCGTCGTTGGGAACATTGGCGGCGGTTTCGGGGGCGTCCGCCCCGCCCCGCCCGGCTCCTGTTGTTCGGCCCTTGATTGCCAAGCAACCCGTCAGAGAACCCGAGACGAGGCGGACGCCAGCCCCGGTGGCGGCTCCGGTCAGCACCACGGCAGTCGGTCGTCATTTCCCACACCCGGGCACGGCACAGCACCGGCTGCCGGCGACGAGCGCGGTTACGGGAACAGTCTCGGAAGCGCCCAGCGAGGCGAACGGGTTTTACGGGTTGCCGCGCGGCACCAAGGTCGTAGTGGTCAAGCCCGGAGACTGCTTATCCGTACTGGCCGAGAAGTACCTGGGGGATTGGCGCCTCGACAGTGAAATTGAGGCGCTCAATTTCGGCCGGTTGCAACCAGATGGTCGGGCGCTCGTGAACGACCACTGGATCTACCCGGGATGGGTGCTCGTGATGCCCTCCGATGCCATCGGGACGCTTGTTGTGGGCGGAGCGCCGTTACAGGCGCCAGGCGGAGAGCCTTCACAGGCGCCAGAGAGACCACGCCCGTCCGAACTTCATCAGTCCGTAGCCTGTGCCCCGCATCGCGTCGATCCTGAACACAGAAATCAAACCGGCAACGTCCCGCTGGTGGCTAGAGGCGACAAGCCGGCGGAGGCTGCTCTGACGAGGCAGTCACGAACGCCGACGCTGACTTTTCCGTCGACGCCGCCATCATCTTCATCTCCGGCGTCAACTGCATCGCCGCCACAGGCACGCGTGCGGCCGCCCTCGGCTACGCACCCACATGAGGAGCGGGCCGCGAAGAACGCCGTGTCACGAGCAGGGGGCCTGCTCGGCGTGGCCGCCATACCTCCGCCGTCTCTGTCGCCGCAGCATGGCCCGTCACTCGGGCCCGCACCTGTCCGGGCCCGCACAAGCGGTCCCGACGACCCTCACGTCGAAAGCAGCGTCCATGCTTTTCAAACCGTTCATGCTCCTGGCCCCGGCTACGCGGAACTCGCCTTTGCCTCTGGCATCGGCGCTATTGCCGGCGCGGGTATCGTCTGGCGGCTTGACCGTTTACGGCGTGAACAGGGCCACCGGAGGCCGAAGGGCCAGGCCGTTGCCCGCAACAGGCCTGAAGTAGAGGCTGCGGAACGTCGCCTGCGAGCCATAGCAAATGCCGACGCGATGCGGTGGGTGGACCAAGGGGTTCGCTATCTAAGCGGTCTCGTAGAGCAGCTTTCATTTGACGGCGTGGCACCGGTGCCCTCTTTGGTCATGGTCCGGGTCGGTGCCGCTGGCCTCGAAGTGGTGTTGTCGCCAACTGTGATGGGGTCACTCGGCTGGTTCTCACCGAACGAGGAAGGAACGGCGCTCGTGCTGGACGCAGACGTAACCGCTGATGACCTCGAGGCACTTGCGGCTGACCGATGGCCGGCTTGGCCCGCCATCGTCAGCCTCGGGGAGAACCAGAGTGGCACTTTGCTATTGAACCTTGAGCACACGGGCTCACTTTCCGTAGAGGGACCGAGCGAAAGGGTGCAATCGGTGCTGGCCCGGATGGCAGTGGAGTTGGTAAGCCACCCGTGGTCCGACGAAATGCTCTCGGGTCTGTACGCCCTCGGCGGGTGCCCCTTGGACGGCCGGCTACCGGGCCTCCTGACCATCGGGGACGAAGAGGCGTCGGACCTGGCCGAGAAATTGGAGCTGATCTCGGGCTCTCATCAGGAGCTCGCAGGACCCAATTCGCTTTCCGCGATCCGGGCCGTTGCTTGTGAGGCGCTGCCAAATGTGGCGTTGGCTTTCGCCGGGACGCCACCGCGCCCCCTGATAAGGCTCACCGAGGGCGCCGTCCCCGAGAAGAGCGGGATCGCATTGGTCGGCGCAGGCCCTTATCCCGGCGCACGATGGAGGTTAGCCCTTTCCGAAAGCGGTGGCGGAGTACTGGAGGGGGAGCTCGATGAGAACACGGTGTCGTTCGAGTTTGACCTCGACCACGACTTTGGCGACGTTGCACTCCTCGGCGATGCACTCGGGTCGGCAGCCGAGCCCGTCAGTGGTGCGACGGCGGCGGCCCGAGCACCAGTCGCGGACGTGCACGAGGTCGTCGCGGATCGTTGGCAGGGAGCCGGCCACGCCACAGGAACGAGCCAGTCAGACCTTGAGGCGAAAATATCCGAACCGAAGGTTGGCGAGGTCGAGATTTGTGTCCTTGGGCCGGTAGATATCGCCGGAGGCGAAATGACGGCGCTCGAACCGTCGCGTCGCATGGCCGCTCTGGGATTGCTCACCTACATGGCCACTCACAGGCGACCCCTGAAAGTGGACGAGCTCGCCAGCGCGCTATGGCCGCTCGACGCCAGTAAAGATGACATGAACGGCCCGCAACGAAAAACGGTGATGAACGTGCTCTCGCGAGCCAGGGCGGTTCTCGGCTATGGTCCCGGAGGAACAGAGCGCCTTGCTTATTCCTTCCAGGGGTACACCCTCTCGGGCGATATCACCTGCGATTGGGACCGGTTTGACCGTTACACCGCCAATGCTCGCCGACAAGCTCCAATTGAGGCGATGGGCAGTCTTCGCAAAGCGTTGGAACTTGTCCGAGGCGAGCCTTTTGCGGGAGCGATGTCGAGCCAGTTCTTTGAGTGGGTCGCCAGTGAGCACCTCGACCTCACCATATCGGGCCAGGCCGTCGACGTAGCCGAGGATTTGGGCCAGTTCGCCCTCAATGCAAGCGACTTCGAAACGGTGGTTTGGGCCGTCGAAAGGGGGCTACAACTCGAGCCGACGTGCGAGGAGTTGTACCGCCTCTGGATGCATGCTCTTGGCCGGACGGGCCGCCCGGCTCGGGTGGACGATGTGTACCGGAGGCTGAAGATGGTCCTGCGGCAACGCCTCGACCCCCTGCAGGAACCTCAAACCGCAACGCGGGAGGTCTGGCGCACGTACGTGGCCGCCGAAGGTGCGGGGGGCTCGTACTGAAAGGTAGAGGCTCGTTGCCTGCGGTTAGTCGACCGTGCAGGCCATGCCGGACCAAAGCGTGCAGCTTCGCTGTGCCCAGAAGACCGACTTACGCGGCCAGTTGCTCGGCTCCGATTATCTCGGCCCGATGATAAGGACAGAGCCCCGACCGGTCGTCCGTTTGCGTCCACTCCCACGACTGGCCCTTGGTCGTTATGCACGACCACGAAGTGTTGGCTATGGCCGAGATGTTACAGCCCTTGGCAACGTCGGCCCAGCACAGCTTCGGGGCCACATAATCAGGGTGCCACCACCGCTCGTTCGTCCAACCACCAACTGCTTCATCGGCGTCTATCTCGTCGAAGACCCGGCTCATGCGACCATCGCCTCGGGAGGCAATATCTCGCTCACGTGCCTTTGACAGAGGCCAACCCGATGGACGCTCTTTGTCGGCCGGGCGACGGGCTGGCCCCAGGAGTTGGGCGTCGTGCCGTCTACACACTCCAGGCTGGAGCCGTCCAGGCGGTCGCCCCAACATGACTCCGGTTGGCCGTCGAGGGCTATCTCGTCAAACAGCCGGGACATCGAGATCACCTAGGTCGCCGCTGAACTCGAGCTCCGCCGCATGGACAAGGAACCGCTCCCTGCCGACGAGCCCCACTACGACCTCGTTGTCCCGGGGGAGCCCGTTCCAGACCATCCGGGTGATGTAGTAGATAGAAATGGGGTCGGTGGCCTCCTGCCAGGGCTGGTCGTTAAGGCGGTCGTACCAGTCCTCGATCACAAACTCGGTACCGTCGAGGACCTTCGTGGCCCAATCAAGGAGAGTGTTGTCGGCCTTGATGGGCCGGATCGTAACCAGCTTGCCCGCCAGCGGGTGAGCTTCCGGGTGGCTCATTTCATAGACCTTTCATTAACCTTTCCTCGAGCGGGCCCGGCGGAACCATCAAGGTCCAGCGCAAGCTGGCTCTTGCATGCAGCTGCCGGGCTTTTCGGCCAATGCAGGGTCGATGGAGGGCCGGGCTTGCCGGCGCGTTTCAGGAGCCGCAGACTTTCGCGCCGGGCCGTTGTCGCTAGCCAACTCCCGACGCTGACGGGGTGCTCGCTGCCGTGCAAAGCTTCGACGAGCCGCAACCAGGTGGTCTGCTGAAGTGCGGCCATCTCCGCGGGAGCCAGGCGGTAGCGCTCGCCGGTGGCGACGATGACCCCGCCGTAGCGAGCCACCAGCTCCTCCCAGGCTTCTCCAGAGCCAACCCTTGCTCTTTCGACCACGGTCGCAATCGACGCCGACCTCATGGTGCCCCGGTCTGCAGGGCGATCTGGGCCATCATCACAAGACGCTCTATTTCCCTTGTGGCGTGCCGCTCTGTGGCCAGGGTGGTGTCCTCGGCGGGTGGTTCATTCGGCGCCCACGCAGGCACATCGACCGGTTTGCAAAATGATGGGGCCAGGTACATGGGCTCACTCGCCTGAATTATCAATAAACATCCTGATTTGGTATCGGCGCCACGTTGTTGTCGTATGAGAGTGGGAGAGAAAGTCTCAGGGACCTGTTAACCTGCGTGCCCCCTGAAATTCAGGGAGCGGGACCGATGGCTGAGATTTCTGGTTTCGGAGGTACGAGCGGCCTCCACACCGGAGTCATCGGGCTCGCCCGGGTGCGCGTGGGCCGCAGATGTGGACCACGCGCGGCACACAGCGCCGGCGAAGACGAGGACCAGCCTCTGCCGCAGCGGTGACCACCCCCACCGGAGGGGAGACCGGATAGATGGCCCCCGGGGACCGCGCTCCTGCCGCCGGTGCCTGGCGCCATGTACCAGATCGCTCGTATAGAGGCGGAGGGCCGTCCTGGGGGCGCCACCGGCAGCGGTGTGGAGGGACGAGCAGCGGCGGTGGGAGTGCCGGGCGACCGTCCGCCCCGAGCGCCCGACGCCACGACCGGCTCGATCGGGACAGGCCCCAGACTGCGAGGCTGCGGACGGCGAGCAGCAAGCAGCGAGACTGACGCGGCGGCCCTGGAGGCACCAGGCGCCAACGCACGGCGAGCTGGGTGGGAGCCGGCCGATGGACCGCGTGGGCCGGCGTGCAGAGCTCATTGGTCGACCTGCGCCCTCTGTCGTCCACATGGAGCTTCCCGGGCAGGGGAGCGCGGTTCGGTGCTCACTGTCCCCGGTCCAGGCGAGGTGGCCAACCGGGCCTCCGCAGCCCGACGATGGTTGGCTCGCCATGCGCCTCCGGGCCCCGTTCGACGGCTCACTGCTCTACGGACGGGGGCCAGCGAAGAAGAATCTGCGCGGGCCTTTGACGCCTGCCCCTTCGTCTCCGCCGTGGCCAGAGGGCGGCCGAAGGGCCACTGGAGCCGCGCCGGCGCAGGTTGTGGCCACTGGGGTGCGCTCCGAAGGGGCGGCGGCCGGGAACGTCAAGGAGCGACGCGTGAAGGGCTACCGGGCCGAGGCCAACCGGAGAGGCGGCAGATCCGGAAGGGCGCGTGGACACGGCGCTAACGGTGAGCTAAACAGTAAACGCCGGTCCCATGTGGGCCGTTGCTCGGAACCGGTCACGAGCCCCGGAAGGGGTGGCGAGGGCTCGTGACCGGCCCGACCCAGGAGTGAGGGGGCCACCCTGGGAGCACCTCGTATCCTACGAGGCGACTTGCACATTACCGGCCCTGGGTTTCATCGGCGCAACCGTTCTGTTGCGGCAAGGTAAACTTTCTGCCAACCGGTTCAGTGATTAAGAGGCGTTGAGAGCCACGGGAGTCGCTGAGATCGCCCCGGTCGCTCGACGGGAGCGCCTCGGGCCGATGACCGAGAAAAACGTTTTACCAGGTCCCGGGGTGAAGGGAACGTTGAGGTACGTGGCGTCGCGGGGCCGAAGCAGCGCTCCCGAGAAGGAACCCCAAAGGACGTCGCCTGCCTGACGCCGGTGGCAGGCCCGCAGGCCGACGACTGGCCCCGCTCCAGACCGAACGAGCGGGTAGCGCTCACCGGCTCCGAGGGCGGTCGCCCGGGCCTCTAGAAAAACGTTTTACCCGGTCCTGAAGCGTGAAGGCGACGTATAGGTACGGAGCCTCGAGGGGATCTAGTGCAGTCAGGAGGGGCTGGTGCCAGCGTAAATGGCGGTCAGCTGGCGGCGGGCGGGGCCCGGGCGGAGGGCCAATCCCCGCTCCCGGCGTACCAGGGGCGCTGGTCGCCTGCCGGCTCCCGGGACGGTCGCCCGGGCCCCGTAGAAAAACGTTTTACCAGGTCCCGGGGGGTGAAGGAAGGGTCAAGGCGCGGAGTTTCCGGGGTGGGGGAACTCAGCGAGGGACAGCCGGCCACAAAGTAAATGGCCGTCTGCCGGCGGGCGGCAGACCCGCAGGCAGACGGCCTATCCCCGCTCCAGAGCCCAAGAGAGGGGGGTGGCTCTTACCGGCTCCGGGGAGGATAGCGGGGAAAGTTAGACGACTCGGTATATTTTTCGGCGCTGGCCCGAGGTAGTTGAGGAGGAACCTGCCAGCCGATCGAAGGGGCCTCCGAGCGCATCTGCTTTCACCACGAGTCAGTCTCGTACTGGTCCTTCAAGAAGCGCTGAGGGCTTGCTGAGGTTCTCCTGAGAGTCCTGACCGCCCTGAGAGCGCTGGCCCCGGTGGGTGACGCCGTGTTCCGAGGCCCGGCAACGCCCCTACCAGGAATATTATTAAGTACCTAAATGGTTGAAACGTATCAGCCAGTTCGCGTAGTTTATTAAAGGCCGTCCCTTGGGTCATGCGGGACGACCGGGCGAGGGCCTTGTTGTTCTTGTCCAGTCCTGCGCGGCCGGGCGGTTGAGGCTAGACCCAGAGAGGGTGGTATCTCGCGAGACCCGCATTAATCAGAGACCAGCAGGGGGTCGTAACAAGACTGGGCTGGGCGCAACGGGATCAGACGACAAGTGCGGACGAAGCCCGGGAGCGCCGGCGCAGAGCGCGACAGGGCTGGGCGTTCATGCGGAGCGCAATGACGGGCCACTGGGGTGTGCTGTGGGCATCCACCGGTACCGGACTTGTCGCCGCGGGCGCCGCCGCGTCAATCCCCCTCCTGCTCGGCAACGCCATAAACGAAGGCCTTATCTCACATCGTTGGGGCCGATTTACAACTTTCGCCATTGTGATCGCCGTCCTGGGCGTGGTGCAGGGCGTATCGTCCGGTGCTCGTCGCTGGTACAACGGCATCGCCTCGCGCGAGGTCGAGTCCGAGCTTCGGCGCGGCTTTCACGACCATCTCCTCACCCTGGACGTGGCCTACCACTCCAATGTCAACAGGGGCCAGGTCCTTTCCCGGGTGACGAGCGACCTTTTCCAGATACAGGCCGTGGTAGCCACGGCCCCGTTCTGGGTCGCCAACGCGGCCCTGGCCATCGCCGTGGCCGTGATCCTGCTCGTGTCCAACACGTTGCTCGGGGTCGTCGCCATCGTCGCCTTACCCGTGGTGGCCATTACTTCTCAACGCTTTTCTCGCCGGGTCCGGGAGGCCATCACGGAGCTCCAGCGCAGCCGGGGCGCTCTGGCCGGAGTGGTCGAAGAGACGATCTCGGGGATCCGGGCGGTCAAGGGCTTCGGTTCTGAACCGATTATGGAGCGGCGGCTGGCTAACTCGGCCGACGACGTCCGGACCGAAGCCATGCGCGTGGTTACGACCAGGGCGCGTTATATCCCGATCCTCAATACGGTCCCCATGCTCGAGCTGGCCGCCGTCAACTGGGTGGGTGGGTACCTCGTGCTCCACCACGAGTTGAGCGTCGGCATCCTCGTGGCGTTCAACGCCTACTTGGCCATGCTGACCGGTCCGCTGCAGTCGATCGGGGCCTACATAGTCATGATCCAGCGGGCGGTGGTATCGGCGTACCGGATGGACACCATCATGAAACGAGAGAGCGCGATAGCCGAGCCTGAGGCCCCCCGCCCGCTCCCCCCCGGCCCGGGAACGGTGCGCTTTAACCGGGTCAATTTCTCCTACGCGCCGGGTGGGCCGGCGGCCAAGAAGTTACGGCCCGTCCTCGACGGCTTCGACCTGTCGATCACCGGGGGAGAGGTCGTGGCCCTGGTGGGTGCGACGGGCTCGGGCAAGACGACCCTGCTATCACTGCTGGCCCGCCTGTACGACACGGGCCACGGCTCGGTGTCGCTCGAAGGTGTGGACGTGCGCGACCTGAGCTTGCCAGTTTTGCGCCAAGCCGTAGCGGTCGTGTTCGAAGACAGCTTCTTGTTCAACGACACCATCGCCAACAACCTGCGCGTCGGGCGTCCCACGGCCACGGACGAAGAGATGGCCCGGGCCGCCGAACTGGCGCAGGCCGACGAGTTCATTGACGAGCTACCGCTCGGCTACGAGACACCTGTTGGTGAAAGGGGCCTTTCGTTATCGGGCGGGCAGCGCCAGCGCCTGGCCCTGGCCCGTGCGTTGCTGGCCGACCCCCGGGTGCTCGTGCTCGACGACGCTACCTCAGCCGTGGACGCGCCCCGTGAACTGGACATGGTGCGGACGCTGGCGGAGGCGCGGGAAGGCAAGACGACGATCATCATTTCTCATCGCCCCGCCACCATCGCCGTGGCCGACCGAGTGGTTCTCATCGACGGGGGCAAAGTCCTGGCCGAAGGGAGCCATGAACGCCTGTGTGCGGAGTCATCCCGGTACCGCCAGGTGCTCGGCCTCGAAGAATGGGACAGCGAAGCCGGGAGGCGACTGGCATGAGCCTTCGAACCTGGCGGTCAGGGCGCCGGCAGCGGCGCGCTGAACGTCCTCCGGGCCTCCTGCGGCTGGTGATGTCCTCGTTGCGGCCCTATCGGCGCCGCATCGCCGTGGCGTTGGTGGTCCTCATTGCCGGCCTCGGGACCACACTTGCAGGCCCTGCCCTCGTGGGTTGGGCGATAAATAACGGCCTGGTCGAGCACCAGTCTTTCCGGGTCGTGACGATCGCCGGTATCGCTTATCTCTTCGTCAGCGCCGCCTACTTCGTGCTGACGCGCCTGCAGACCCTCCAGGTCTCAGGCATCGGCGAGTGCTACCTAAACGACCTGCGCAAACGTGTTTTCAGCCACATCTTGGCCCAGCCCCTCGGGTTCTTCGAGACGGAGAAGTCGGGCCAGTTGCTGTCCCGTATGACCGCTGACATAGACGTGCTCGAGAGCCTGGTACAGAGCGGTCTTTCGAGTTTCGTCACGAGCATCGGCTTGTTTATAGCCGTCATAATCGTGTTGCTGGTGATGTCGCCCCTGTTGTGTACCGTCGTCCTGCTCTCCCTTGTGCCGGTCGTCGTGGCGGCCGCCCGCTACCGGAAGACCTCGACCCGGGCTTACACCGAAGTGCGCGAGCAGATCGGCGACGCCCTCCAGACCCTCGACGAGAGCCTGGCCGGGGTCCGTGTCGTGCAGGCCTTCCGCACGGAGGAGGCCACGATCGAGCGGTTCAAAGCGGTCAACGAGGCCCAGCTCCAGGGCGAGCTGTCTACCGTGCGCCTGTCTTCGCGGTTCTTCCCCAAGGTGGAGTCGTCCGGCGTCCTGTCTTCCGTCGTTGTGCTCGTGGCCGGCGCCCTCCTGGTCGAGGGTCACCTCACGACGGTCGGTGTCGTGGCCGCGTTCGTCCTCTACCTGGCCAACCTTTTCAACGCCATAGTGAGCCTGTCGGCGCTGTTCGACCTGCTCCAGTCCTCGGGCGCGGCCCTCGCCACCATTTACAAATTGCTCGACGTGGACCCGGCGATGGTCGACCCCGACCGTCCTGCCCCGCTCCCCGAAAGCGGGACCCTTGAACTTCACGCCGTCGATTTCGCCTACGGCGACCCCGAAGAAGACCCGGAGGCAGTTGAAGAGCGCCTTGTCCTCGACGGGGTACAGCTCCGTATCGAAGCGGGCGAGAAGCTGGCCCTGGTCGGCCCCACGGGGGGCGGCAAGTCGACGATCGCCAAGCTGGCCGGCCGGCTGTACGACCCCCTTTCGGGTTCGGTCCGCTTCGGCGGCGTCGACCTGCGCAAGGCCTTGCTGGCCAACATACGAGAGCGCATCGTGGTGTTGCCCCAAGAAGGCTTCCTGTTCCGCGGCTCGGTGCTCGAAAATGTCGCTATCGGCCGGCCGGGCGCCACCGAAGACGAGGCCCGCGAAGCTATCGACAAGCTGGACCTTACCGACTGGGTGGCCAGCCTCCCCCAGGGTGAGATGACCGACGTGGGAGAGCGAGGTTCACACCTGTCGGCCGGCGAACGGCAGCTGGTCAGCCTGGCTCGGGCCGCCCTCACGGACCCTGCCGTCCTGATCATGGACGAAGCCACGTCGAGCATCGACCCGGGGACCGAGCGCCGGGCCGAGGAGGCAATGGAGACCCTGGCCGAAGGCCGTACCGTAGTGGTGGTGGCGCACCGGCTGGCCGCGGCCGAGCGTGCCGACCGGGTGGCCGTAGTCAATGACGGAGCGCTGGTCGAAATCGGCAGCCACGAAGAACTAATCGAGGCCGACGGTCATTACGCTCGCCTCTTTGCCGCCTGGAGCAGCGGCGGCCTCGACGACTAGCAGAGTCATTGCGGAGGCCTCGGAGCCTGCCGCAACCCGCGGCGCAGCGCAATGGGCGTGGTGAGGCGGGAAGTACCTCTTCAGCAGTCCCCGGCCTGACGCAATGGTGCCGGGCCGGGGGCTCTCGGAGTTATTGGGTGCTAACTGGTCCCAACGCCCCACTCCTGCGGGCCGTCGGGTCCCCCTTTGCTCCCGCGGTCGTCGTTGGGGCCGATCTTTGACCATATTCCGGTATATAACTGGACCCAACGGCGGCCGGAAGGGCGGAGCTTCGCAAAGCTCGGCGTTCCGGGCGAGCTGGCTCCGACCCAGCCGGTCGGGCCGGCTCTTGCCATCGCGGTCGCCGTTGGGGCCGCTCTTTGACCATATTCCCGTACACAACTGGGCCCAGCGGGCGGCCGGGAGGACCAACCGCTATGTCCTGCGGCCACTACTTAAATCGAAGGTTAATCGTTTTTCCGTTACTCGGGACCGGCCCCCGACGGGCCGACCAGGGCCAGGATGGCCTCAGCCAGCTCGCGGGCCGACTCGGGGTCCAGTTCGACGGCTACACGCGCCGATGGTCCCTTTTCGGGGTTTATGAAGTCGACGTTCAACGTGTGGTCAGCCGGGGCATGGACGGGGTGGTCGAAGTACACCGTGGCGGCCGAGAGGGGGAACCAGCCGGCCGCTCCTTTGCCGCTGCCGCTAAGAGAGACGCGTTCGGTTCGGTAAGTGCACATGTCCGCTCTCCCTACGAAGCCAGGTAGCGGCCGAAGAAGTCGCCGATCTTGCGCCACCCGTCAATGGCCGCCTCGGGCCGGTAAGCGGGGCGGTCGACGTCGAAAAAGGCGTGCCCCGCACCCTGGTAGCTGTGGAACTCGTAGGTCTTGCCGTGCTCGGCCAGGGCCTTTTCGAGCTCGGCTACGTGCTCGGGGGAAGGGGACTTGTCATCGGCCCCGAACAGCCCGAGCAGCGGGCACGAAAGGTCCTTGGCCCGGTCGACGAGCGGCGTCATCCTCACCGGGCCCCTTCGGGCGGCTTCCCGGCCACCATGCCTCCATAGCAGTCGACGGCTGCATCAAGGGGCAGGGAGACGGCGGCCAGGAACGACTGGCGGCCGCCGGAGCAATAACCAATGGTGGCGATCTTGCCGTTGGCCGAGGGGAGCGACTTTATGTGCTTGATAGCGGCCTGGACGTCGCCGACGAGGCGCTCGTCCGGTACGCCTCCGGCCGCTCGTGACGCAGCCGCCGCGTCGTCGGGGCTGGCACCTTTTCCTTCGCGACTGTGCAGGTGGGGCATGAGGGCGATGTACCCTTCGGCGGCGAAGCGCCGGGCGATTTCCTTGGAACTGCGGTCGTAGCCGGGCATGTGGTGGATGACGACGACTCCCCCGTACGGCCCGGCCCCGAGGGGCTGCGCTAGGTAGGCCTCGATCGAGTCCCCGCCGTGGGCAGTGAGTCGGATCGTCTCAGCTTTCATGTCGAAGGTCATGCGGCCGAGACTACCGCCGCACCCCCTGAGCGGCCGAACCCTCTAAGCGGCCGAACCCCCGCTGCCTCCCGGGCCGTCGCCCGGGGACGGAGGCGGCCCCCCTGCCTTCCCGTTGGGCGGGCCGGGCGACCAGGACGGGTGGTTGGCCTGGACCTGCGTCAGGTCGAGGACCCGTTCGGCGGTGATGGTGGACCCGTTTACCACGGCCTGGATGCTGATCGTGTCGCCGACCTTCACCGAAAGGATGCCGTTGTAACGAGCGTCGACCACGGTCGACGATGCGACGGTGTAGGTCTGGCTGAAGCCGTCAGCACTTTTCACCGTTATCGAGCTCGAGGTGACCGACTCGGCTGTCCCGTACTGCGTGTCGATGGTCTCGTAACTGCCGCTCGGGGCCTTGACCGTAAAAGTGCCATGGATGGCGCCGTTGGGGCCGAGCCCCATGCCCATACCTGGTCCTCCCGCCCCCCCGAAACCGAAGAAACCGCCAGGACCACCGGGCCCACCCGGGCCGAAGCGACGCCCGCGGGGGACGGGCGAGGTGGACGGGCCCGTCGTTGCCGGTCCGCCCGGGGTCGTCGATGCGCTGGCGCCGGGCGGGCCGGTGCTAGCGCCGCCCGTGGTGGCAGAGGCGACGGCGGCGCCGCCCGTACCGGCACCGAGGATCAGCGCCAGCCCGGCGGCTGTCTTGGTGATCCGTGCGCGACGAGGCTTGCGGCGGACGTGGCCCGGAGGGGGCGGCGGGGGAGGCGTGAAGGGGTAGAGGTTTCCGTCGTTGTCGTCTTTGTCGTCCGTGGTCATGCTCGAGGCCCCTCTCGTTGCTGATCTCGTGCTCCAGGGACCTTCGCCCGGTTGGTGCCGTCAAGGCGTCGAAACCGTGTTGTCGCCCTGGGTACACCACAGTACGGGGATGAAGAAGGTTGCCTGGCTCGGCTCCAGTATCGGGGCTCAACATGAAGACAGAATAAAGGCCGCTAAGGCTCTGGCCCTTCGGTCCGTCGGGGTGGCCGTCCGCTGATGGCCGCCACGGGCGGACCGTCCGCAAGCAACGAAATGTTCAGGCGCCCGGGGTGGCGCCAAAATGCCGTAGGACCATGCCGGTACGGGGCTTCGGCCAGAAAAAGGTCGTCTTCGGCGGCATCCTCTGGCCTCCCCGGGCCGTATTGGCAATCTGCTGGAACGTAGCCGGCCGGCACAGGACCGCCGCGTCGGCGTGCCCGGAACGCACCTCCGCTACGGCGTGGGCGACGTCGTGCTCGTAGGAGAGATGATGAGGGGGCAGTTGTTCCAGGGCGGCGTCGATGCGGCTCGAGTCGAGGTCTTGCTCCGGGCCCGGCCCTGATGGTCGCGGCTGGGCCAGCCAATTGCCCAGTTTTGTCACGACGGCCAGGGCGCCCGCGCCCACCATCTCGGCCAACAACGGCGGTCCTTCGAGGCCGGTGGGCGTCAGCTCGAACCGGCTCCTGAGCGCGCCAATGAAGTCGAAACCGCCGGGCAAACCGGACACGACGCGATGGATGGCCAGTACCTGGAGGTGTTCTTCGGAAAGCTCGACGACGAGGGCCAGCAGTGCGTCGTAGCCGGGCGTCCCGTCGCTCCTCGTCCCGGAGGTGGGTTCGCTCGAGCGTTGTTCGGCCTGGTACGAAAGGGCCGTCTCGTAGCGGTGGTGGCCGTCGGCGACGAGCAATGGCGCTGCCTGTACCACCTTGGCCACCTGCTCGATCGCCTCGAGGTCGAAGATGGGCCAGACCTCGTGCAACGTGCCTTCATCATCCTTGGCGCTGGCAACGGCCCCGAGGGCGGCCGGATCGCCCAGCGCCTCGGCCAGCCCTGGTTGCGTGCACAGGCACCAGATGGGCGACGTGTTGGCACGCGTGGCCTGGATCAGCTCCAGCCGGTCGCTTTTGGCTTTCGGAGTCGTCTGCTCGTGCGGGAGGATGCCGCGGCCCGGTGCTTCGAGCACCAGCGCACCTATCACCCCCAGGGTCTGGCGAGGTTTCCCGTCGGCCGTCCGGTAGGTCATGCGGTACCCGTAGAGCGCCGGGTGCTCTTCCCAGGCCAGGGCACCGTTCGATTCCCATTCGGCCAGGAGCTTGGCTGCCTCGTGGTAGCGCCCGTTGGGCAGTTCCAACCGGACGACGTTGAAGGGGCTCCGGTCCAGCAGGCGCAGCCGCTCTTCTTCGGTGATGATGTCGTAGGGCGGGCAGACCACCTCATCGAGGGCGCCTGTAACGGCCGGGTCGGGGCGCAGCCCGACAAACGCCTGGAGCTGAGGCATGGCACCTGACTAGCAGCAGAAAAAGGCGAGAGCAAACTGCGCCGCTGCGCCGGGATGGCTGTTACTCCGCTGCAACGGGCAGAGCGAGCGCCTGGCCAGTTGCCGGCCCCCCCATCGGTCCTCCCGGTCGCGGCCCCGCTGACAGTTGTCCCGTGCCCCTGGGCTCTCTGGGCTTGGATCGGCACGGTGGGAGCGACACCGGCAAGAACGACGCTCCTGCTGCCGGTATGTTGGGAACGTGAGGTCCGTCGTCATCCCGGTGGTCAACCCGTGGAGCTGAGGATCCCCAAACGGGGTGGCGAGCCCACCGAGGGGGATCCCCAATGGCCCGCGGGTAACGGCGGCGCTCCTCAGGGAGGTGCCGGCCCGGACAAGGGCGCGCCCTCTTACTGGTGGCCCGAACCGGGGGAAGGCCACACTGGCGGCTCGTCGGGCTGGGGCACACCGCCCCCGGCCGGCGGTGCCTCGCCGCGATCGGGCTATGCCGCTCCTCCTCATCCCCAGAGCCCGCCGGGCCTGCCCGCCGGCTCGCCCCCGGGGCTGAACGGGCGCCCCGCGTCCGATGGCCAGGCCGGCAACCGGGGTCCGGGCAACCGGGGTCCGGGCAACCGGGGTGCGGGCAACCGGGGTACGGGGCCGGGCAAACCGCCGGGCGTCCTGCGGCGAGCATGGCAGCGGTTCGTCACCGCCCTGGCGGCAGCGGGAGCCTTCCTGGCCAAGTTCGGGGCGCTGTTGTTGAAGCTCAAGTACGTGAGCCTCGTACTCACGATGCTGGCTTCGATAGCGGCCTATTCCCTGTTCTTTGGTTGGTCGTTCGCGGTGGGCATCGTCCTTTTGATCCTCGTGCACGAGATGGGCCACGTAATCGAACTGCGGCGCCAAGGTGTCCCTGCGTCGGCGCCTCTTTTCATCCCGTTCCTGGGGGCCTTCGTGAACATGAAGGGCACTCCCCGAAGCGCCTACCAGGAAGCTCTGTCCGGTCTGGCCGGCCCCATAGTGGGGACCTCTGCTTCGATCGTGGTCGCCTTTTGGGCCAATGCCACGGGCTCCAGCTTCCTGATGGCGTTGGCCTTCTTCGGGTTCTTCGTAAACCTGTTCAACCTGCTCCCCGTCCTGCCCCTCGACGGCGGCCGGGCGGCGGCCGCCCTCCACCCGGCCCTGTGGCTTTTGGGGCTGGTGGCCTTGCTCGTTTTCGAGTTCCTTTACCCGAGCCCCGTCGTCCCCATCGTGCTCATACTCGGTGGGGTCGAGCTGTGGAGGCGCTGGCGGTACCGCAATAGCCCCGCATCCCGCGCTTATAACGCACTGCACCCCCAACAGCGGCTGGCCATCGGGGCGCTTTACGTGGTGCTGGTGGCCGTGACGATCTTCGGCGCTCACGCCACCTACGTGGCCCGCAGCCTTCATATTTAGTGCCGACCTGGGCCCTCGACCTCGACGGGGTGGTCTGGTTGGCCGGCCGGCCCATCCCTGGTTCGGCTGACGCTGTCACCGCGCTGCGCGCCGCCGGCGAGCGGGTGGTGTTCCTGACCAACAACTCGGCCCGACGCTGGCCCGGCACATCGAAGCCCTTGCCAAGGCCGGTGTCGAGTGCCCCCCGGACGACTTGACGACTTCTGCTCAGGCGGCGGCGTCGATGCTGGCACGGGGTAGCCAGGCGGTGATAGTGGGAGACGCTGGTCTACGCGAGGCACTGGATGCTCGCGGCGTGAATGTCGTAGAGGCAACCCAGAGCCCCGACGCCGTGGTGGTGGGCCGCACGGTGGACCTCGACTACTGGGCGCTGGGCCGCGTGGCCGGTTTAATCGGGACGGGGCCCGGTTCATCGCCACTAATACCGACGCCACTTATCCGACCCCCCAGGGGTTCGAGGGCAATAACCAGGGCGCCGAAGCAGGCAATGCCGACGGCTTGTTGCCCGGGGCGGGCGCCCTGGTCGCCTTTATCGCCACGGCTGCAGGACGCCAGCCCGAGGTCGCCGGCAAGCCCGAGGCCCCGATGGCTGCCCTGGTGCGGGCGCGGTACGGGGCGCTCGATGTTGTCGCCGGCGACCAGGCCGATACCGACGGCCTGATGGCAGAGCGGGTGGGAGCCAAGTTTGCCCTTGTGTTGTCGGGCGTGACCCGCCCGTCCGACTTGCCTGTGAAACCGGCGCCGGTCATGGTGGGAGCGGACCTGCTGGCGCTGGTCCAACAGTTCCTCGGTGCCACGCCGGCCCGCTAGGGCGAGGCGGAGCGCCTGAAGGGTTCCCGCCGGGAAGCACCGGCGAGCCCGTACCTACCAAATAGCGAAGGCGAAGCGTGCGAACGGGCCAGTTCAAGGACGACAGGCGCGGTCCACGGCCAGGCCGTCGCCGGGCGGGCCCTCTGACCCGGTCCCGAGCGGTCCCGAGGGTTTCTCGTACCACGAGGGCGAGCCGAGCAGAAGGCCGGGTAGCTCGGCCATATTTTTGAAGACGTAGCCGGCACCGGCCAGCCTGTCGGCGGGGGTATAAGCAGCGAACCCGAGCACGGCCATTCCGGACGCTCGGGCTGCCTCTACGCCCACCTCGGCGTCCTCGATAACCACGCAGTCACCGGGTGATACACCCATTTCTCGCGCCGCCAAAAGAAAAAGATCTGGCGCCGGTTTGCCATGGACGACGTCATCGGCGCTCCACCAGTGGTCACCGAAGCGATCGAGCAAACCGACGGTCGACAATGCAAAACGGACGCGTTCGCGACGCCCCGAGGAAGCGAGGCAGTAAGCAACCCCGGCGGCGTCGAGGCGGTCGAGGACATCTTCTATCCCGGGGACCGGGCGTAGGGAGGTCCGGAAAAGCTCGAACAAAGTGGCAGTGTACCGATCTTCGAAATCGGCGGGTAGCGGCCGCCCGCTCCGGTCCTCCACCAGCCGGCGAGTGCCGGCCAAGGTCCTGCCCCGGAACGTGTTGCCGCACTGCTCGGGAGTCATCGGGTAGCCGGCGGCGGTGAGCGTCGCTGACATAGCTCGCTCGGCCAGTGGTTCGCTATCGACGACGACGCCGTCGTTGTCGAATATGACCAATTGCCAAGGCGAAGTGAGCATCCCCTGGACGTTACCAGCCGTTACGCGGGCATCCCCAGGCCCGCGAACGGCTCGAAGAGCGGCTTCGTGGAGAACGCGGGCCTTGGTCAGGCGCCGGCGCGTCCCGTGCCGGGGGAGCCGTACACTCTCGATATGAGCACAGAGGACGATTTGCGCCGCGCCGGCCAAGCGGCCGCGGCGTTGATGGGGCTGGCGGCGACGCGCGCTAAGCAAGTGGCCGAGCAGCTACTGGGTTCTCGTGAAAACACCGGTCAAGACGTGAAGCACCGGGCCGAATCGTTCTTCGAGGAGAGCAGGTACGCCGCCGCAGACGTGGTCAATACCCTCCGTCGTGAGGCGTCCGTGGTACTTCATGACCTGGAACAGCTCGAGCACAACCTCAGGCGACGGCAGGAAGCCAGGGCCGGCGATGCCAGCGACGATGACGATGAAGAGCTGCCGCCGCCGACGCCGATACGACCGGTCGCCGGTAGTACTCGCGCCACGAAGGCGGGGGTGCGCCCGGTGAGAGCCCCGGCTGCTCCCCGAAAGACGACCGGCGTTCGAAAGCCTACGAGCCCAGATAGCACGCACACAGAGGGCACGGGCCCAGAAACCACCGGCCCGAAAAGCACAACCGCAGAAAGCGCAGGCGAAAGCACAGGTCCCGAAACCACGGGCCCCGACAACACGGGCACAGCAAAAACGAGCGGGGCCCGCAAGACAACTGGCACACGCAAAGCGACGGGCAGCTCGCGTCCGCCGACCGGGGGACAGGTCTGAGCTGGGCGCCAGGCGCAGGCTTGACACAGAACTCGTCAACCGGGGCTTAGCGGCGAACAGGTCCGAGGCCGGTTTGCTGGTGGCCGCCGGGCGGGTGCTGGTCGGGGGGGCACTGGCGGAAAAATCTTCGCGCCAGGTCGCCGCTTCCGAGCCGATCGTGGTCACCGGTCCTCCGCCCCGCTTTGCCAGCCGGGGGGGCGAGAAACTCGATGCCGCCCTCGAACATTTTTGCCTGGACATATCCGGCAAGGACGCCCTCGACGCCGGCGCTTCAACCGGGGGGTTTACCGACTGCCTGTTGCAGCGGGGAGCGGCCAGCGTCGTTGCCGTCGACGTCGGGCATGGGCAGTTGCTGTCACGGCTGCGGCAGGACCCTCGAGTGGAGGTAATGGAGCGCGCCAATATCCGCTACCTTCAGCCGGGTGACGTGGGCGGACGGCTCTTCGACGTGGTCGTCGCCGATTTATCGTTTATTTCCTTGATGATGGTGGCCCACGCCCTGCTGGGGTTGGCAAAACCAGGGGCAAATGTCGTCGTACTGGTCAAGCCACAGTTCGAGGCCGGTCGGGCGGTCGTATCCAAGGGTAAGGGCGTGGTCCGGGACCCCAAGGTTTGGGCCAGCGTGCTCTGCGACGTGGCCGGCTCCTTCGAAGCCGGAGGTGCGGCGGTCGCCGGCGGCATGGCATCGCCGTTGCTGGGGGCGACCGGAAATGTCGAGTTTTTCCTGCACATGCGCACCGGTGACAGTAAAGGGCCGTCCTTTGCGCCCGGTTCGTTGAACTCCATTGCTATGTCTGCCGCCACCTCCGGCGCCGGCGGCGCCGGTCGCCGGGCCGGCTCCAGCGGGCCGGCGTAACAATGGCGGCAATTGGTTTCGCCGCGCACGCCCAGCGCGATACCGCCGTCGAGTTGGCCAAGTCGACGGCCGCCTGGCTCGAGGACCAGGGCCATGAGGCCGTCCTCCTGCCCGAAGTAGCGTCCCCATGCCCTGCCCTACCGGGCGTGCAAGACCTCGACCTGGTGGTCAGCCTCGGGGGTGACGGGACCATGTTGCGCGTCGTGGGGATGTTGCTCGGGACCGCGGTCCCGGTGCTCGGGGTGAACTTCGGGCGGTTTGGCTACCTCACCGCCGTCGAACCGGATGGGATCCGGCGGGCTATCGAGAGGTTCCTGGCCAGGGACTACCGGCTCGATCACCGGATGACGGTTGATGTGCGCGTGGTCACCAAAGGGCTGAAGCAGCCTCGCTACAGTGCCGCTGCTCTTAATGACATCATCCTCGCCCGTCCGGTCGGCATGCACACGATCAACGCCAGCGTCTCGATTTCAGGTGAAAGGTTCTTGAGTTACGCAGCGGACTCAATGATCGTGTCCACGGCCACGGGGTCGACGGGGTACAACCTGTCGGCCCGAGGCCCCATAATCTCTCCGAAATTGCGCTGCCTCGTACTGACTCCCGTTGCCGCTCATATGCTTTTTGACCGCAGTATCGTGCTCGATTCCTCCGAAGAAGTGTCTTTCGAGATCCATGGGCGGGCCCCCGCCGACCTGATCGTCGACGGGGTGCCGAGCGGGCAGCTGGCCCTCGGGGAACGGTTGGTCTGCCGGGCGGGTGCCCACGACGCCGTCCTGGTCAATTTTGGGGGCCGGAGCTTCGAGACGGTCCTCAAAAGCAAGTTCCACCTAAAAGACCGCTAGTGCTGTGAAGATCTAATGCTGTGAAAATGTCGCGGGGCGCTCGGGCGCGGCTTGAAGCCGGGCGCTCACGTCCGGCGCCGCCGGCACCCCTGCCACGTCGGGCGGGGACGTGCTGAGCGAGCTCAGGGTCCGCCAGCTCGGGGTAATAGAAGACCTTACGCTGGTGCTCGGTCCCGGCCTGACGGCCCTCAGCGGGGAGACGGGAGCAGGCAAGACGCTGGTCGTCGAAGCCATCGGACTGCTGCTCGGCGGCCGGGCCGAAGGTTCGCTCGTGCGACCGGGGGCGGGAGAGGCGCTTGTCGATGGCCGTTTTTTGTTGCCCGGCGGGGCCGAGCCCGAAGTTGTCCTTGGCCGGGTCGTCCCCGCCGATGGGCGCTCGAGAGCGTACGTGGACGGCCGGATGGCTACGGTGGCGACCCTGGCCGAGCGGGGGGACCGCCTGGTCGACCTGCACGGCCAGCATGCTCATCAGTCCCTGTTCTCGGCCTCGGCCCAACGTGACGCCCTGGACCTGTACGCCGGCGCGGACCAGGCGCCTCGCGAAGCGGCCCGGCGACGCTTGCGAGAGGTCGAACAAGCAATACAGCGGTCCGGTGGCGATGCGGCCGGGCGCGGCCGCGAGGCAGAGCTCCTGCGCTACCAGCTGACCGAACTCGAGAGCGCGTGCCTGGACGACCCGGCAGAAGACGACGACCTGGCGGTGGAAGAAGAGCGGTTGGCCCGGGCCGCCGCCCACCGCGCCGCGGCTCTGGCCGCCTACGAAAGCCTCTCCGGTGACGAGCAGGTCCAGGACACGCTCGGCCAATTGGTGGCCCGGCTGGCCGGGCACCCGCCGCTGGCCGGCGTGCACGATCGCCTTCGCGGGGCCAGCGCCGAGCTGGCTGACATCGCGGCCGACCTGCGCCACACGGCCGAGGCGCTCGAGGAGGACCCGGAACGCCTGGCCGAAGTTTCGGCGAGACGAGCGCTGCTCCGGGAGCTATGCCGGAAGTACGGCGGGGCCGTGGGTGGGCTCGGCGACGTACTGGCTTTCCAGGCTGCGGTCAGGGCGCGGCTGGCCGAGCTCGAAGGTCTGGAGGCTCTTGGCTCCCGGCTCGGAGAGGAACGCGCCGGGTGCCTGGCCGAACTGCGCCGCGCTTCCGAGCAGCTGGGCCAGGCCAGGCGCAGCGCCGCGACTTCGCTCGGGGCTGCGGTGGAGGGCGAGCTGCACCGGTTGGCGATACCGCGGGCGCGCTTTGTCGTGAGCGTCGGCGCCGAGGGCCGAGAGGACTCGTCCGGCACCGCTGACCTGCGCCAGTTGGCGGGCGAGGACGTGACGTTCCTGCTGGCGGCCAACCCGGGCGAGCCCCTTTTGCCGCTCGCGGCGGTGGCTTCCGGGGGGGAGCTGGCCAGGGCGATGCTGGCCTTGCGCCTGGTCCTCATCGGGCCCAGGACGAAGGCCGGACCGGCCCGGACGGTGAGCACGGCGGGCACCGGACGCTGGTCTTTGACGAAGTTGATGCCGGCGTCGGGGGCGAGGCGGCCCTGGCCGTGGGCCGGGCGCTGGCCCATTTGGGCCGGCGCTACCAGGTGCTGGTGGTCACGCACCTGGCCCAGGTGGCGGCGCTGGCGGACGCCCAGATCGCGGTGAGCAAGGTCGAGCGGGGCGGGCGGGCCGTCGCGGTGGCCAAGCCCGTCAGCGGTGAAAAGCGCATCGTCGAACTTTCCCGCATGCTGTCGGGGCAGCCGGACAGCCGTACCGCCCGCCTTCACGCCGCCGAGCTGCTAGAGGCGGGGCGTGCCGCCACGGCGTGACAGGTCCGCGGGCAACGCCAGGTCACGAGCTTTACCCGCGCCGGTCCACCAACGATCGCCGCGTACTGAGTTACGATGGTGTGGCCACCAGGGGCGGCTTTCTTGTGAGCGGGGGGTGGTGCTCGCAGGCAGGCACGCAGCCGACGGCCAGCCATAGACCAAGTGGGAACTTGCTAGCTGGAGAGTACCGGAGTGGCGCATGCCCATCCATGAGCGAAAGTACGGTTTTGCCTGTCGGCCCTCGGCCACAGGCCAAGGCATGCCCCGCTCGCCGCTCCCGGTTGAGCAAGTTCTCCCCTTGTAGCCGAGCCTGGAGGAGAACTTGGCGAAGCACATTTTTGTGACCGGAGGAGTGGCGAGTTCACTGGGAAAGGGCCTGACGGCGGCTTCATTGGGCCGGCTCCTGAAGAGCAGGGGCCTCCGCGTCACAATGCAAAAGCTGGATCCCTACATCAATGTCGACCCGGGGACCATGAACCCCTATGAGCACGGCGAGGTATTTGTCACCGAGGACGGCGGGGAGACCGACCTCGACCTAGGCCACTACGAACGTTTCATCGACGAAGCCCTGACCCGGGACTCAAATTCGACCACCGGGTCCATCTACCAGTCCGTTATCGCTAAAGAACGTCGGGGCGAGTACCTGGGCAAGACAGTCCAGGTCATCCCCCACATCACCAACGAGATCAAGCTGCGCATACACCGGCTGGCCAACGAAGACGTCGACGTCGTGATAACCGAGGTCGGCGGGACGGTGGGCGACATAGAGATCCTCCCGTTCCTCGAGGCCATCCGCCAGTTCCGCAAGGACGTAGGCCGCGACAACGTTTGCTACGTGCACGTGACGCTCGTGCCTTACCTGGGCCCGTCCGGCGAACAGAAGACGAAGCCCACCCAGCATTCGGTCACCGAGCTCCGGTCCCGGGGCGTGCAACCCGACGTCATTATCCTGCGCAGCGACCGGCCGATACCGGCCAGCCTGAAGACGAAGATCTCGTTGCTGTGCGATGTGCCCGAGGAGGGTGTCATCTCCAACGTCGACGCCCCCGACCTCTATGAGATCCCGCTGGCCCTGCACGAAGAGGGCCTGGACGACTACGTCTGCCAACTGTTGCGCATAGTGGACAACGGGGCAAACGCCGGTGCCGGTAGCGGTGCCAGTAGCAGCGCCAGTGCCGGTACACGTGAGAGTGCCCTCGCCCGGAGCAATCATCAGGTCGACCTGTCGCACTGGCAGGACCTCGTCCGTCGTGTCGAATCAGCTTCGAAGCCAGTCCGGATCGGCCTCATCGGCAAGTACGTCAACCTTCCCGACGCCTACCTTTCCGTTGTCGAGGCGCTGCGCCACGGGGGCTACGCGCACGGGCCCGGCTCCAGCTCGACTGGGTCCAGGCCGAAGAAGTCGAGGGCCTGATGGCCGAAGGCCGGCTGAGAGACCTGGACGGGATGGTCGTGCCCGGCGGCTTTGGAGAACGGGGCATCGAGGGCATGATCACGGCCGTCGGCTACGCACACGAAAACCAGATCCCCTGTCTCGGGCTGTGCCTTGGACTGCAGGTGATGGTCATCGAGTTCGCCCGCAACGTCGCCGGGCTCGAAAGGGCCAACTCGCGCGAGTTCGCCCCGAGTAGCCCGTACCTTGTGATCGACCTGATGGACGACCAGCGTGAGATAGTGAGCCAGTCCAACTACGGCGGGACCATGCGGTTGGGCACGTACCCAGCCAAACTGCTCCCAGGGAGCCAGATAAGCGCCATTTATGGCTCCGAACTCGTCTTTGAGCGGCACCGTCACCGTTACGAGGTGAACCCCCGGTACCGGCGCCGCCTGGAGCAGCCCGGTCTGCTCTGTTCGGGCGAGTCGCCTGACGGTCGCCTCGTCGAGATGATCGAACTACCGGGTCACCCGCTGTGGGCCGGCACCCAGGCCCATCCGGAGTTCAAGAGCCGCCCGGACCGCCCTCACCCGTTGTTCGTGGCGCTCGTCGGGGCGTCACTGGCCAGGGCCGAAGGGCGCCGGCCGCACCTGATAGATCCGGACGTCCTCGGTGTAGAGCTGCTCGAGGCGAGCCCGGAAGGCACGGAGGAGGCCGGCGTTGGCGCCCGGTAAGTTCCGCAAGCTCGAGGAAAGGTCCGTTTTTCAGAGCTCCCTGCTCAACGTCGTCGTAGCCACTTTCGAGGCGCCGGACGGCCAGCGCTTCGAACGCGACCTGGTACACCACCCCGGAGCCGTGGTCATGGTGCCGGTAGACGAGCAGACGGGCGAGGTCGTGTTCGTCCGCCAGTACCGCGCCCCGTTGGACAGGGAGCTGCTCGAGATCCCCGCCGGCAAGCGCGACGTGAAGGGTGAGCCACCCGAGACGACAGCGGCGCGAGAACTCGTCGAGGAAACCGGGCTCGAAGCCGGCCGCCTTGACCTGGTCGGCCACTTTTTCAACTCGCCCGGCTTTTCCGACGAGGAATCGTGGTGCTTCCTGGCGAGGGATCTCCGTAAGGTCCCCGACGCTCGCCACGGGATCGAGGAAGAGTACATGACAGTTGAGCGCCACCCGCTGTCGAGCGTGGGTGAGCTCATTCGCTCGGGTGAGATCACCGACGTCAAGACCATCGCCGGGCTCTACTTTGCGCAGGTGGCGCTCTCTTAAGAAGCCTTAAGCAGCTAAGTGGCCGAGATGGCCTAAGAAGAACAATGCCCCAGGAACAAAAGAAGAGCGCCGAGGCACGGCCAAGCCACACCGCGGGCAGCCACAGTGAGCCGAGCCCCGTTGTGGCCAGCACCAGTGAGGTGAGCCCCGACGAGGCCAGCCCCCGTGAGGTGACCCCCAGTGAGGCGAGCCCCAGTGAGCCGAGCGCAGCGGCGGCCTCCCGGAAGGCTCCGGGGGGCCGCCGGGTGCTCTTCGAGCTGAGCCTCCAGGCCGAGGAGCTACTCGGCTGGCTCGCGGTTGAAAAGGGCCGCAGCCGGAACACCCTGGCGGCCTACCGGAGGGACCTCGTGGGCTACGAGTCGTGGCTGCAGGGCCAGGGGGTCGACGGGGTAGGCGACGTCGGCGAAGAAACCGTCGCCCTCTACATTTCCCACCTCCGGGCGTCCGGCCTGGCCCCGGCGTCGGTGGCCCGGGCCATGGTCGCCGTCCGTTCGCTCCACAAGTTCCTCGTGCGAGAGGGTGCTTCGGCGGCCGACCCCACCTCGGGGCTGCGGCCGCCCTCCGTCCCTCAAGGCCTACCGAAAGCGCTGAGCGAGGGCGAAGTGACATCGCTCCTCGAGGCGGTCACGGGCGGGGCCCGGCACAGCGCCGCGACCGGTCGGTGCTGGAGCTGCTTTACGGGACAGGCATGCGCATTTCCGAGCTGACCGGCCTGTCGCTATCGGACCTGGCGCTGGAAGAACAACTTGTCCGGGTGTTCGGCAAGGGCAGCAAGGAACGGATGGTGCCCCTTGGACGCTACGCCCGGCAGGCGCTGGAGGCGTGGTTGCGCCAGACGGGCGACCGGCTCTGGTCCCGCAGAAGTGGGCCCGGCGGGCCGACTCGAGCGCTGTTTTCCTCAACTTGAGAGGCGGGCGCCTGACCCGCCAGGGAGCATGGGGGATCGTGCGTCAGTACGGGCGCCGGGCCGGCCTGGACGGCCGGCTTACCCCCCACGTCCTGCGGCACAGCTGCGCCACCCATATGCTCGACCACGGCGCCGACATCCGGGTAGTGCAAGAGCTGCTGGGCCACGCCTCCATCGCTACCACCCAGGTGTACACGAAAGTTTCGTCGGAGAGGCTGCGTGCCGTTTACCAAGCAGCTCACCCGCGAGCAAGGGCCGCTGGCTGAGCGCAAGTTGGCTTTTGTGGCGTCGCGTACGCCCCGCCAGGGGCTACACTTCCGCGGATGGAGGCGAACACGACGAGCGCGTTACGCGAGGAGCTCGAGTCGCAGCGCGCTTCGCTCCGACGTGAGCTCGAGGAGCTGGGTTACGGGAGCGTGGGCTTGTCGTACGACCCTAACTTTGCGGACTCGAGCCAGGTGACAGCCGAACGGGGTGAGACGGAGGCATTGGGGACAACGCTCACGACCAACCTGGTCGAGGTCGAGCACGCCATCGCCAAGATAGATGCCGGCAACTACGGCGAATGCGAGTCCTGTCACGGCGAGATCGCTCCTGCCCGCCTCGAGGCCATGCCGGCTGCCCGCTTCTGTATTGAGTGCGCCGGCAAGCGTCGCTAGCACTGCCCGAAGGTCCGCGCCGGCCTCGGCTCGGCGCCGCCCTGATCGCTCTTATCCCCGAGCAAATAACGTGGATTTCTGGTGCAGTTCGATCGTTGCAGTTGGCACATTAGGCGACCGTGCGCTATGACTGGGTCGATCCGCTAAATAACGGCGAACCGTCCGACTTCGATTTGAAGGGGGCGTTTGCGATGAACCGTCTGCACCTCAAGCAATGCCTGGACGCGGCGGGCATACCAGAGGACCGTTACCTGCTCGTCGGGCTCGACCCGCCGCGGGCGCTACGTGAAGGCGCCTGCGTCGTGCGGCCGAACCAACGCGACTGGGAGGTCCTCGTTTGGGAGCCGGTCAGGCCGCGGGTCTCGCTCACCTTCCTCAACGAAGACCAGGCCTGCGACTACGTGCTGGACGTCCTGGCCCCCGCGGGACCAGGGCCTGCGTTCGACATCGCGGAGGAGGACAGTGAGCGGGGTGCCGGCGTGGCCGAGGGGGCGGCGATGGCGACGGGCGAGCTCGTGGGGTCGGCGGGCAGCGGCCGAGGCAGCCGCAAGGCGCACCTTCGGCTCTAGAGAGCGAAGCAGCTATCTGGTAACGCCAAGTGGGGCTGTAAACCCCATTTGGCGTTACCAGTTCCAGTAGATGTGCCCGCCTCTAGCGCCGTGTTGGGCACTCCCTCTGACGGGTAGACCCCGGCTACCGGGGCAGCAGGCCAATGGCCGAACGGGCCCGCTCGAAGGTGCGGCCGGCAATCTCGCTGGCCCGGCCGGCGCCGTTGGCCAGGATGGCCTGGACGTGGGCGGGGTCCTGGGCGAACTCGCGGTAGCGGTCCTGGAGGGGCTTCAACGTTTCGATAACCGCTTCTGCGGCATCGGCTTTGAGCTGGCCGTAGTTTTCGTAGCGGTACGCGATCTCCGCCGGCCTTTCGCCCGTCAGACGCGCCGATCACCTCCAGCAGGTTGGAGACCCCTGGCTTGGCTTCGGGGTCCCAACGGACGGCTCCGGGCCCGGGCGGGTCGAGGTCGGTGACGGCCCGCTTGACCTTACGCTCGATGACTTTGGGGTCGTCGAAGAGGTAGATCAAACCGGCGTCTGACCCGGCCGACTTGGACATTTTGTGGACCGGGTCCTGGAGGTCCATGATCCGCGCCCCGCCTCCCGCGGGAGGGATCGCCGCGCTGGGGACGGTGAACGTGTCCCCGTACCGGGCGTTCCAGCGCTGGGCCAGGTCGCGCGTCAGCTCCAGGTGCTGACGCTGGTCGTCGCCCACCGGGACCAGGTCCGTGTCGTAAAGGAGGATGTCGGCCGCCATGAGCACGGGGTAGGCGAAGAGCCCGACTCGAGCCGACTCCTCGCCTCCTTTGGCTGCCTTGTCCTTGAACTGGGTCATCCTCGACAGCTCGCCCATGCTGGCCGTGCATTCGAGCAGCCATGTCAGTTCGGCGTGCTGGTGGACGTGGCTCTGAGCGAACAATATGCAGCGTGACGGGTCGAGGCCGGCGGCGAGCAAGAGGGTGGCCACTGTGACGGTCGCCTTCGAAAGCTCCTCCGGGTCGCCGGGCACCGTGAGGGCGTGCAGGTCGACCACGCAGTAAATGGCGTCGCAGCGGTCCTGGAAGTCGACCCACCAGCGGAGAGCGCCCAGGTAGTTGCCCAGGTGAGGGGCGCCGGTCGGCTGTATCCCCGAGAACACTCTTTTGGTGGCGTTCGCTGCTCCCACGACAAGGCAGGGTACCCGGCCTCCCGCCCTCACGGCCCGGAATTAACTGGGCCGCGTCTGTTGCCTATGTGCCCTCGCTGGCTTGCTCCTGACCGTTTTCGCGGCTGCCGGTGACGGCCCGTCGTTTGACATTCGGGGTCCGCGTCGAGCGCCGGGAGGGGCTCGGGTACGACAACGGGTTGTTGTCGAGGTGCCATTGGCTGGGGCACGATCACTGTTCGCTCGACCGCCGGCGGGGCGACGACCCTTCTCATCCCGGGCACCGGCGGCTCGCCGGATGGGCGCGGCGTGAGCTCAGGCGAGATGGCGGGATAGTCCCAAAAGGCGTAGGGATCGTGCACAGGCTCAGCGGGGGGCACGTGCGCCAGACCGCTGTCCTCGCCCAGCCCTCCGGCTGGGGCCTGTTCCTCCCCCTCTGTCCCGTGGCTGCCCCGATCGGCGTCCTTCGCTCGCTCGAAAGAGTAAGCGCCAGTATCTCCGCCCGTGCCTCCGCCAAGCTCGCTGGCGGGCTCGGGCACGTCGTCCTGGTCGGCCCCGGCCCCGGCCAGCTGGCCCCCGGCGCGGCCCGGCTGGAGGAGGGTCACGCCCGTGCGGACGGCGCCCAGCTCGGCCGGTCCCCAGGCAACATAACGCGTCCGGGGCCAGCCGGCGACCGCCTCTACCCCCTGCAGCGCCTCGGCGAAAGACAACGCCGATTGGGGCCGGGCCAGGGGATCCTTGGCCAGTGCCGCCTCCAGGAGGTCGGCCAGAACTATTGGCATCGAGCTCAAAGAGGGCCGGGGAGCCGGGTCCCGCAAGACCCGGAGGATGACCGACGCCGACTGTTCTCCCTCGTAAGTTACGAAGGGCCCGCGGCCCACGATCAGCTGGTACATGGCCGACGCCAGGCCATAGACGTCGGCCGAGGGCGACGGGGCGGCCCCCTCCAGCACCTCTGGCGCGGTGTGCAGTGTCGAAGCCCCGGCCAGGCGTTGCGTGGACTCAGCTACGGTGCGCAGCCCGGCGAGCCCGAGATCGGCCAGCTCAGGCTCGCCGGACTGCGATACCAGGATGTTCTCGGGTTTCATGTCGCCGTGTACCAAATCTGCGCCGTGAGCGGATTCGAGCGCCCCGGCGATCTTTATGGCCATCGGCACAACATCGGTCGGGGGCAACGGCCCGCGTTCGAGCAAGCGCTGGGCGAACGACTCCCGGCAGAGTTCCATGGCCAGGACGGGCTGGCCGTCGGCCCCCGGAACGACCGGTACAGGGTTACCACGTTGGGGTGTTTGCTCAGCAGCAAGAGGTCGGGCAGTTGTTGGTTGAACAGTTCGACCGCCCCGGCGGGACTGCCGGCACTGTGCAGGACCTTGAGCGCGACCGGCCGCGAGGTACCGAGCTCCACGGCCCTGTATACGGCCACGAAAGCACCGTTGGCGACCCGGTTGACGTTCGAATAGCCGGGGAGGTCCGGGGCCGGCGCGGCGCCAGGCCCGACTGCCCCGCTTTGCCCGGCCAGTCCGGAGGAGATTCTGGGCCCACTTCACCTGCCCGCTCGCTGGCTTGGGCGGGTGGGGGCGTTGCCGACCTTCATCAGTGCGCACGCCTTGGCCTTATACCCGACGGAGTGGAAAAGCGCTTCGTTGAGCCGGTCCTGGGAGTCCCAGGCCGATTTGGCCTCACCCGCGTCGACCGGCCAGAGCGAGCTGTAGATGGCCTGGTCGGCCACCGCCCCCACCGATTTGGCGGGAGGGCCGAACTGATCGCCGAAATGTTCGGCCAACTGGTCCGCCACCTCACTGCTGGTTGCGGACGGGGGTACTTCCAGCCCGAGCCGGGATGCGCCGTCGAGCAGCTCCAACCATGCGCCCGCCGCCAGCAGGGCCGGGTCGCGCGGCCTGTGGCGCGCCGACCGGCGCAGCCGGCGGCGCACTGCCGGTACAAGAAGGACGGCAACGAGGATGCCGAGGATGATCGCCGCCGGTACCCCGGTACCAAGGACGAGAGGCCAGTTCACCGGTACGGCGTGGCTGGGTTTGACCTTCACATGGGGGGCGATGGCATGGGCGGCGCCGCTGCCGGGGAGTGCCGTCGCTTGCCGCGGGACCGTCGTCGGGGTAGCCCGCACCTGCTCAGGTGGGGGTGAGGCGGCTGCCGTCGTCGCCACCGGGGTGGGGTCGACTATTACCCACCCGACGCCCATCACCGGGAGCTCGACCCAGGTCCAGGTGTCGCGGTTGGTCAGGGTGTAGTCACCAGCGGGGACCGGCGCCTCGGAGCTGGCAGCGGCGGGGACCATGAAACCGGTCACGACGCGGGCGGGCACACCGAGGTAGCGGGCCACGACGGCGTAAAACGTGGCGAACTGCTCGGGCGTAGCGGCACGGTCGACGGTGACTGCGTTCATTACCTGGGCCAGAGATGTCCCCGCCAGGGCGGCTGAATTGCCCTGGCCGCTGTTCGCCGCCGCGTCGGGGCTCCACGCGCCGCTCGTGGCCCTGGAGGGCGACGGCCAGGGCCTGCAAAAAGGTGAGCGTGGGCGACACCTTTTCGCCGGTCAAGTGGGCGGCGAAGCGGGCCGCTGGTGCAATGTCTTTGGCGGAGCCGGCCGGGAGAGCGATGTAGGCCGGCAGGTCGCCTCCAGGGACGTTGTCGCCGAACGCGATCGGGCTGCCCGGGTTGAGCTCGCTCAGCGTCCCGGCCGGCACCCGGGAGACGACCGTATAGGAGGCAGGCAGAGACGGGGCCGCGGTGAGCATCCCGGTCGTCGCGTCCGCGTCGGCCGGGACCCCGGTCACCTGGACGGGGCGGTCCTGAGCCGGCAGGAACGGCAGGCCGATGGCCCTCTCCAGCGTATAATGCTGGACGACCCTCTCGCCGCCGGTTGTGGCGCCGATGGTGGGCTCAGGGACCCGGCCCCCTGTTGGCCGGAATGTGGCCGAGAAACTCCACGAGTCCCCGTCATAGTCGTCGAGGGCGGCAAGAGCGACGTAGCCGCTCCAGGATTGCTGGACGCTGACCTTGAAGAGGGTGACAGGGGGGGCGCCCGGGTCGGAGTCGCGCAACGAGGCCAGTGCGTCGAGGGGGTCGACCACGATGCCGGAGCGCAAATGCGTCGACCGTGAGACGGTGGCCGCCTTACCCGACAACGAGAAGGAGCCGGGGATGGCCAGGGCCAGGGCGGCTACCAGTAATGCCGCCAACGCGGTACCTGCGACCGCCGACCGCAAACTGGCCGAGCGGCGGGCTGCCCGGCCTTCCGGGCCGGCCTCGACAAGGGCGCGTTGTCTTTCCAGCACCGCGTGGCGGGCCAAGGCACAGAGCATCAGGGCGCCCAACAGTACGACGCCGGCGGCGACGCCAGCGCCGGCCGGCGCCGATGTCGTGGCCACGAAGGCAAGAGCGAAGTAGGCGAGGGGGACCAGCAAGCCGGCGGACGACGGACGGGTGGGACGGACGAAAAGCTCGGCCGAGATGGCGCCGCACGACCACGTCAGCAATACCGGGGCTGATAGCAGATAGGGCGAGCCGCTGAGGGGCAGGGTCTCGCTCAGCAGCTGGGCCGGGACATGGACGACGCCGTCCCATACTGCGCCCAGGTCGAAGCCGTTGACGACCCAGGCGAAAACGGCGATACCGGCGGCCGATGCTGCGTACGAGACGACCGGCTGGAGGCGCAGCACCCAGGAGAGGCCTCCCGCAATGACCACCGGCAAAATAGCAGCCAGGGCCAGGATGAGCGGTGCCCTCGCTACCTCGTAGGCGCGTAACCAGGGGGTGGCGGCGAGGAAAGTGGTGGCCGCCGTGGCAGCCAGCAGCAACGCCATCAGGACGTCTGTGCCCCGGGCGACGAAGGTTGAGGCAACGCCATCTGCTCCGTAGGGGCCACCCGTGCCGTTGGTGCCACCTGTGTAAGAAGAGGTCTTTTCCCGCCACACGGTCACTGGTGGCCTGGCCTGACCCGTTGCCGCCCCGCTGCCGGGGGCTGTCACACCGCCGGTGCTGCCAGTTGCGGTGCTGCCAGTGGGGTTGACGGACGTCACCTGGCCACCTCCGAGTCCCACACTCGCGCCAGTTCGTCGGCGCTCCTCGCCACGAGCAGCGTGAGCCCCGGGTAGCCGGGACCGGGAGCCGCCCGGGGGACGAGCGAGGCAATGATCAGGTGCTCGAACCGACGCCGGAGGGCACCGACCTCCGGCAGGGTGGACCGCCGAGTGACGCCCGTCACCACCACCAGGGCGTTGCCTCCCCGGTCGCGCCGGAGGGCCACGAGTTGCGCCGAGAGCGAACCGGCCGGGTCGGGCGTGAGGTCGGTCAGGAAATCGACCAGCCGGTCCGGGTCGCGATGGCCGGCTCCGCCGAGCCTCTCTCCCGTGGTGGTGCGCAGCTGGACCGGGGCTTCGCGGGCGGATAGCGAGGTGACGACGGAGGCAGCCACGTCCATCGCCTCTTCGAAGCTCTCGGAAGAGTAGACCTCGGGCCGAAGGTCGACGAGCACCACCGTGTACGGCTGTGCCGTGTCGACGTACTGGCGGACGACGAGCTTTCCCACGCGTGCCGTCGATGGCCAGTGCACCTTGCGCAGGTCGTCGCCGATCACGTACTCGCGGAGCCGATGGAACGTGACGCTGCCCTGCGGTGACACGTCGCTCGACGGCCCCTCCAGGTTGCGCGAGACCCCGCTCGGGAGGGGCCGCAGTGCCAGTAGCCGGGGGTGGACGGAAATGACCTGGGGCTCTCCGAGGGCCTGGCGCGCCGGCACAAACCGAAAGGGTCTGCCCTCGGCACTTCCACCGGGGCCACTTCGTACGTACCACGGCGGGAAGTTGGCAGCCTGTACGTGCGCAGGCTCTGCTCGTCCTTGTGCAGGCGAGGTAGCTCGGCCCGGAAGACCCTGCTCCCGAGACGTTGCTCGATCGGCACGGGCGGCAGCGCTCGCCGCGACAGGTTGGTGGCCCGGACCACGGCGATGGCGGGCCGGCCCTTTTCCACCCGGGGCGGCTCCACGACGCGCTCGATGGCGAGGCGCGGTGAACGCAGTACGTAAGCGACGGCGCCAAGGAACGTGATGACAAGGCCCGCCCCGAGGGCGAGGAAAGGGGGCCAACCCACCGCCAGGCCCGTTGCCACCAGGGCCAGCCCGCAGACAAGGGCGCCCCACCCGACCCTTGTCATGGCGGCTAGCGGAGCACCGCTCGAGGGACGGGGACGGCCTGGAGGGCGCGGGTCACGATTTCTTCTTGCGTTTTGTCCTGGATTTCGGCGCCCGGGCGCAGGATCACGCGATGGGCAAGGGTCGGCACGGCCATGGCCTGCACGTCGTCCGGGGTCACAAACGGCCGCCCGGCGGCGGCCGCGGTCACCCGCGCCGCCCGGAGCAGCGCCAGGCCGCCCCGGGGAGACACGCCGAGACGTACCTCGGCCATCTCGCGTGTACGGGAGCATATGGCCACGATGTAGTTTTCGACCGGAAGTGACACCTCCACCGAGCGCTTCACGAAATCGATCATGCCGAGGAGGTCGTCGCAGTCCATGACCGGTTCAAGGTGTTCGACGCTGGGGCTGTCGCGTTCGGTACGGAGGACCTCGGCCTCGGCCTCGGGAGAGGGGTAGCCCATCCTGAGGCGCATCAGGAACCGGTCCAGCTGTGCCTCGGGGAGTACGTAGGTGCCCTCGAGGTCGACCGGGTTCTGCGTGGCGATAACGATGAACGGCCGCGGCACCGGGTAGACGGCGGCGTCCGTCGAGACCGTCAGGTCTTGCATGACTTCGAGCAGGGCGGACTGAGTTTTCGGCGACGCCCGGTTTATTTCGTCGCCCAGGACCATGTTGGCGAACACGGGGCCCGGCCGGAAGCTGAACGTGGCCGTGGCCTGGTCGAAGACGGTCACACCGGTGATGTCGCTCGGGAGGAGGTCGGGCGTGAACTGTATGCGGTTCCATGTCAGGTTCACGGACTTGCAGATGGCGCGGGCGAGGGACGTCTTGCCCACACCAGGTACGTCCTCAATCAGCAAGTGACCCTCGGCCAGCACGCATATCAGCGCTGACTGCACCACGTCGCCCTTGCCGTGCAGAGCCTTCTCGACGTTGCGGGCCAGGCTGTTGAACATTTGCCCAAAGCGGGCCATGTCCGGCCCCGCGGGGATGGGCCCGGTACGGGTGGCCGAAGAGCCCGTAACCGGGCTGGTGGCGCTCACGTGGTTGCCTCCGGCGCCCTGCCGTCCCTCCGCCCTGGCTGCGCCCGGCGCCTGGGCCGGCGGGTCGCTCCCCACGAGAGCGACCCGGCCACGACGGCTCCTCCCGCACCTGCAAGCACTCCCCACAGGACCGAGCCCCCCCAAGCCGGCGGCCCGCTCACTGTTGCCCCGGCGCCCGGGCGCGCGGCCGGTTACGGGAAGCCACGGCAGCGGCCGCGCTCAAGCCCGTGCCCTGGTGGCAGCCTGGCTGCGAAGGTGCGCAGCCGCCATTGGTGTTCGGGCTGGCGGCGAGCGGGGCCAGGGTTTGGGCGCTGGCGGAGGAGCCCGTCGTCGTAGTCACCGGCGCAGTGGTCGTCGTGACAGGGGCCGTCGTCGTAGTCGACGGCGCAGTGGTCGTCGTGGGGGGGGCGGTGGTCGTGGTCACGCTCGGGAGTGTGGTCGTGGTCGTCGGGGCCGTAGTCGACGGTGCCGTGGATGGAGGTGCGGTCGACGGCGGAGGTGTTGAAGGAGGTGCCGTCGACGTTGGCGCCGTAGTGGGCGTCGTGGTGGTGCTCTCGCTCGTCGCCGTCGTGGGCGAAGCGGCGGTGGTCGACGTGGTCGGTAAAGCCGTCGTGGGCGCCACCGTGGTCGGTGCAGGAGTTGTCGGTGCCCCGGTGGGGGGGGCCGTTGTCGGTGCCACGGTGGACGAGGAGGAGCCGGTCCCGGGTGTCGCCGTCGTCGGCGTGCTGGTCGGCGAGCTTTGCGTCGTCGGTGTCCCGCCCTTTGACGGGCTGGTAGTCGGCGTGGTCGTCTTCGCTGGACCAGTGGTCGGTGTGCTCGTCTTTGGCCCCGCGGTCGTGGCGGTGCTCTTCGGCGTGCGGGTGGTGGGCGGGCCGGGCCGCGCCGTGGTGGCGGTCGTCGCCGTGCTCCTGGTGGTCGCTACGGGCGGCGTCGACGTGGTCGAGGCCGGGCACGTCGTCCGCTTACCACCGCTCTGGGTACAGGGCTTCGTCGTGCTGGTCGTCCTGGCGGACGACGTGGTGGTCAGGCTGCATTGGCCGTGCCGCCCGCCGCGGGGATTGCACGCCGTCGTCGAGGTGACCGAGCGCGCCGTCGGCCGGGTGGTGGCGGTAGCAGGCGCGCGGGGTAGTTGGGGGAGGCTGGTCGACGCACTGGCTGGTTCTCCCAGGTAGACCCAGGACACCACAAGGGTGGGCGACGGGCAACCGGCGGGCCAAAACAGGTCCACCGGGAAGTCCGGCGTGGCCGTAAGGGGGCTGCTGGCGACGCAGGTCTTCTTGCTGGGCGAACGGGCCACGACCCGCCAATCCGTGCCCGCCGGCTGGCCAGTGCCGTGGTAGCTCACGTACAACTCGTACGTCGAGCACTTGCTGGCGCAGGTACGGCTGGCGGCGACCGTGAAGTTGTAGGACTGGGGCGCCCCGACGGAAAACGCGGTCGTGAGCGCTGGTGACGGGACGCCGTACGGGTCTGGCAGCAGCGTGCTGTGGAGCTTGAGCGAGATCGAGCACCGGCCGCCCATCTGGTCGAGGTTGAGGTTCGAGACGAACTGGCCGCCCGAGACGAGGGCGCTGACCGGGAGGACCACGGACCCGCAAGTGATCGTGCCCGCGGCACGGAACGAGCCGGACAGCAAGCCGGGAAAACTGACCACGACCCTGCCGTTGTTGGCGTTGTCGGTCACGCCCGTACTGGCGGCGAGACCGAGCGTAGTGGGCCAGGGCACGGTCTTGGAGAACTCCCGGCCCGTAATCGTGACGGCGGCCGAAGGGTGCTGGACGGGGGTGACGACGACCGTCGGGACGTAGTCCTGCGCCGGGCTCAACCCGGTGATGCTGACCTCCGTCGCTGACGTCGGTCTCGTCCGGTGGCCGCCCACCGAATAGGTCAAGCTCACCTGGTTACCGCCATAGGCGAGGAGCTGGCTGGTCGTGGTGGCCAGTTGCAGGTCGGCCGTGATGGTTTGGCCGGAAGTCGTGCCGGCCGCCAGTAGCTGCAGGGCGGCCGCGTCGGGAGGGCGCCAGGCCTGTGTGCACGCGTGGTCGGAAGTCGGGGCCCCCATGAGGCCGGTGCTCCCCACCCCCTGGACGCTGAAGCTGAGTGAGTCTCCCAGTAGCCCCAGGCCGTTACCTGCATTGACCACCACGCTGGTACGCGACCCCGGGACCACGATATCGGGAGCCTCACCGACGAAACCGCTACCGCACGAGGTACCCACGACTTCCCACGAAGACGCAGCCGCTTTGCAGGCCGTTCCGTGGCAGGACGACCAGGAGATGACCCAGCTCCCATGGCCATCGGCGGCCGTGCTCACCGACGAGGGCGCACCTGGGCCCGTGGCCGTGGTGACGAAGTCCCTTGGTTCGGACGCCGTCGCCTGCTTGCCGATGTAAGCGGTCACGACCACCCGGTAATTGGTGCCCGGGCTCAGCCCGCCGAAGAGGAGCTCCTGCTGGCCGTTGACCACCTGGGTGGGGCGCGCCGGTTGGGCTGCCCCTCCCACCGCACTTACCGTCACGGCCCAGGTGCTCGGCAGGCAGTCTTGCTCCGACAGCAGGTGGTAACTCCACTCTACGAGCACAGACTCGTCGCCTGGCGCGACGTCGCTAAGTTCGGGTGCGTACGGCTTCTCTGTAGTGGCGGCGCAGCTCGCTTGCTGGGTGACGGGCTGGGTGATTGGCGGGGCCACGGTGGTCGGCGTTGTCGTCGGGACCGTCGCCGGGGGCTGAGACCCGGGCAGCGTTGACGGCGTTGGCTTGGCCGGTTTGACGTGGACATTGACGTCTCCCGGGCCGACCGCGCTCACGACCACGGCGTTTGACTTATCGACGATGACAGGGGCATGGCTACCGTCGGTGAAAACGACGACTGCCAGCAGGCTCTCCGGGTTGTTGAAGATGACCCGGGCCCGTCCACGAGCACCTCGGCGCCCTGGAAATCGGCCTTTTCCGTAACGCTCTTGGCCGGGTACACGGGCGCGCCGTGCACCGTCTGCATAGCGCCGGTCTCGGGGTCAACCGTCCACAGTTTGGGCTGACCCGGTTGGTCCTGGTCGAGGGTATAGAGGTTGCCCGCCGAGTAGGCGGGCACGACGGGCGAAGCACCGGGGCCAAACGCGGGGAGCTCCTCAGGTGCCGAGTAGTGCCCGCTCGTCGTGACGCCGAACACCGACCAGCCCGTCGGCAGCCGCTCGAGGTACCAGAATCTCGCCCGCCAAGCCTTCCACCGGCAGGAAAGCCGATGCGTGCCCGGTCCCCGGGACCGGGACGACCTTGACGTGGTTGCCAGGTCCGAAGAGCTCGACCCGGCCGGGCACGGCGAGGGCCACTGTCCCGGCCGAAGTCTCGAGCGCCGCGGCGGAGCAGCTGGACGGAAGGCTGCCACGCGGGATGTCGGTCAGGCCCTGTTGCTCCAGAGGAGTCGGCGTCAATTCGATGACGTCGCATTTTCCCGCCGCGTTCGCGAGGCCCAGAGGTCGGCGCCGTTGACGGTCACGCCACCCGGCGCCCTGACGACGGGGTGGCGGAGACGCATGAAACCCAGCGGGCGGACGGCATGGCTGGAGCGGTCGGCCAGCGCCGCTGCGCCTGCGATGGCGGTGGAGGTGTCTACAAGCGAGACCGTGCTCTGCGACCCGAACCGCAAGATGTACGTCGACGAACCAGCCGGGTACCCGGCGGCCGCCGTTTGACCCGCGAGAGGACCGAGAGAAATGCCGTTCGCGGCAGGGCCCAGTACATAGTCGTCTTTGCCGAGCATGTTGAACGTGCCGGTCTGCCGGTTGACGAGTGTCGTGCCGGCGCTCGTCGGGATGGCCTCTACAGCACTGTAATTAGAGGCCCCAACCTGGGAATAGATACCCTCCAGCTGGACCGTGACCTCGCCCGTGGCCAGGTCGATGACCGTTAAGGGCCTGAAGTCGTTAAGCACGAGAGAGCCACCAAAGATGCGTGGTTGCTGGGACGGTGGCGCCTTCCCCGTGGTTGCGGCCCACACGATCCCGCCCACCGCCAGGACTATCAGCAGCAGGCCGCCGACGGCGCCGATGACGCCAAACCCGGCCCGTTGATGACCGCTCCCGCTGGACAGGCCGAACCTGTCGCGGCCCTTGGGGGCCGCTACACCGCTGGGCGCAGTCGATCGGGGCGTGGTCATCTAAAGGGGACATCCGTATGGTAGCTCAGTGGGTCCGGCGGTTCTCTCTAAGTGGTCATCCACACACCGTGAGGGCGAGTGGGCTGGTATCACCAATGAGCGTCTGAGGTTACCAGTACGCTCGGGCTGGTGGGGTACAACGTGAGCACTCCTGTCTTCGAGGGCCCGTTCGACCTGTTACTGCATCTCGTCACCCGCCAGCAAGTAGATATATGGGAGCTGTCGATTTCTTCGATTGTGGACCAGTACGTCGCCACTCTCCAGCAGATGAAAGCGCTTGATTTGTCGGTGGCCACTGAGTTCCTGCTGACGGCTGCCGTCCTGCTGGAACTAAAGGCGCGCCGGCTGGTCCCCGAGGGCGGCGATGCAGAAAACGAGGAAACGCTGGCCTTATGGGAAGAAAGGGACCTGCTCTTAGCGCGGTTGCTCGAGTGCAAGACGTTCAAAGAGGCGTCTCTGGCCATGACCCGGATGATGGACCGCGCACAGCTCTCCGTCCCGCGCCGCGCCGGTCTCGAGGAGCGATTTGTGGGATTGGCGCCCGACCCCCTCGAGGGCCTTTCGGCGCAGGATCTCCACAACGCGATCGTCAAGGTCCTGGCGCCCAAGCCCGTACCCAGAGTCAACACCGAACACGTCGCTCCGATCCGTGCCAGCGTGGCGGACACCGTTGAGGAACTGGTGGCGAGGTTGCCCTCCGAAGGTGCCACGACGTTCCGGCGTCTCGTGGCCGGGCTTGACGAACCCCTCGAGGTCATCGTTTACTTCCTGGCCGTCCTGGAGCTCTATAAGCGGGGTGCGCTCGACCTGGCCCAGGCGGGCAAGCTCGCCGAGCTGCATGTTCGCTGGCTCGGGCTCGAGGAGGACGATGCGAGTGCGCCCGAGCGCCACGATGCGCTGACACCCGGACCAGACGAGGCTTTTCTCGTCGACGAGTACGAGGGTTGAGAAAGCTAATGGAAGAGCTTCAAGGCGAAGGCGACGAGCGCCAACCGTCGGAGATCAGGGCGCCGGAGATCAGGGCGCCGGAGGCCGAGGCCCGCGAAATGGAGGTCCCGGAAACCGAGTTCCGGGAAACCGAGTCCCGGCCCAGCGAAGAATGGCGCGCAATAGAAGCAGTACTGATGGTCGCCGAGTCGCCCGTTGAACTCAGCCAGTTGGCGCAGCTGCTGGAGCTGCCGCCGGGGCGGGTGGTTCAAATTTGCGACGACCTGACTGAGTCTTACCGTTCCGAAAGGCGAGGTTTCGAGCTCGTCCGGATCGCCGGCGGCTACCGCTACCAGAGCCACCCTGACATGGCGGCCTACATCGAGCGCTTCGTGCTGGAGGGCCAATTCGCCCGGCTCTCGGCGGCGGCACTCGAGACCCTCGCCATCGTGGCCTACAAGCAGCCCGTGTCCCGGGCTCAGATCGCAGCCATAAGGGGCGTCAACTCCGATGGCGTGCTACGGACACTTTGCCAGCGTGGCTACGTGGGGGAGGTGGGCCGGGACCCCGGCCCGGGGCTGGCGGCGCTGTACGGCACCACCGCCCTCCTGCTCGAGCGTCTTGGCCTGGACCGGATCGAAGAGCTACCGCCGTTGGCCGACTTCGTGCCCGGGCCCGAGGTCATGGACGCTCTGGAGCAGGGTCTGAGGTCATCGGGCTGACGCCTGGTTGTGCGGGTTACGGCTTCGGCGGAGCGGGCTGCGTGCCCGCTCCCTCCGAGCCCTCGGCTCCACTCGCGGCCGGTCCTTGCTCACTGGCGAGGATGGCGTAGATACGCCGGCGGGTTTCGTCCAGGATCTTGGCTACTTCCTCGTACTCTCGAGGGCCACCGGTCATCATGACCTGGCGGACGGCAGGCACCAGGGTGATAGCAGCCTGGCGCAGCGTTCGGGCTCCCGCTGGTGCACCGGCGGCGAACGCCTCCCAGGGAGCCGGCCCGACCCCAGCCGCGGCCTGCTGGCCTTCAGGGGTGAGCGAGTAGCGGCGCTTGCCGCCCGACTCGTCCGACTGCGCGGTTACCAGGCCCTCGTCTTCGAGCAGTTGCAGCGTCGGGTAGATCGACCCCGGGCTGGGCCTCCACAATCCTTCGGTGCGCTCGGAGAGCTCGCCGATTATCTCGTAACCATGCATCGGGCGCTCTGCCAGCAGGGCCAGAATGGCGCTACGTACATCTCCACGCTTGGCTCTGCCCCAGGCCCGGCCCCCACCGCGGCCCCAGGGACCGCCGCCCGGACCGCCCGGACCGCCCGGCCCACCCGGGCCAAACGGCCTGCCGAAAAACCACATCTGGTCTCCGCCGGGACCACCAGGCCCACCAGGACCTCCGCCTGGCATGCCTCCGGGCTCGGCCCAGGGCGGCCCGTACCAATCGCCCTTCTGACGGCGCCGGCCTCGGCCCCAGTGGGCCCTTCCTCAAATCGTTCGTGGGAATGCATTTCTGTTCTCCGTTCCGACCGGCAAGCCTTGCCGGTCAACGTGATCCACTATATCGCGATATATCGGATTGTGGCGAACTGATAGCAAACAAACCCGCAACCTGGGAATTTCGGCGTCGGCAAGCGTCTCGTCGACGCGCTCAGTCGAGCTAGACCACCGGCAGCTGTGGGCACCGAAGAGCACCCGACGAAGAGACAGAGGCCGGAGGGGGCGTCGGTCGCCGCCGAGCGGCGGCTGAAGCCCGTAGTTGCGGGCCCGTCGACAGGGGAAGAGCCGATGGGGGAGCGGCTGCAAAAACTGCTGGCCAGGGCCGGCTTCGGCAGCCGGCGAGCGTGCGAAGAGCTCATCACTGAAGGCCGTGTGACAGTCAACGGCTCCGTGGCCCACCTCGGGCAGCGGGCAGACAGCCGTCATGACCATATTGCCGTAGACAAAATCCCTTTGCCCATGAGAGAGGGCATTGTTTACTACCTGCTGAACAAGCCGCTGGGGGTCGTGTCTACGGCCTCGGACCCAGAGGGCCGCCCGACCGTGCTCGACCTTGTTCCCGAGGTGCCGCGTGTTTTTCCTGTCGGGCGCCTGGATGTGCTGACCGAGGGTCTCCTGGTGCTGACCAACGACGGAGACCTCGCCTACAAGCTGACCCACCCCAGTTTCGGCGTGGTAAAGGAGTACGTGGCCGTGGTGGAGGGCCGCATAACGCGTGAAGCGCTGGGCCGGCTCAGGCGCGGCGTCGAGCTGGAGGACGGCCTTACCGCCCCCGCCCGCGCCAGCTCCCTTGGCCCTCACGCAGTCCGGATAGCGGTCCACGAGGGCCGCAACCGCCAGGTCCGGCGCATGCTCGACGCAGTGGGCCACCCGGTCCGGAGCCTGGCGCGGACGCGCATCGGCCCCGTTTCCGACCCCACGCTGGCGCCCGGCGAGTGGCGTGACCTGACGGCGGGCGAGGTGCGCGGCCTCTGGGAGGCGGCCATTGCACCGAGCCTCCTCGTGGGGGCTAGCGGCCCAGCGGCCCGGCGCTGAGTATCCTGGCGATCGCGCATGCCTGCTAACCATTCCCCCAGTTCTGACGCGGACGCCCCCGTCGCGGCCGCTACGCCGGTTGTAGCGAGTGCCGTCAACGTGCCACCCCGCCGGGTGCGAGCTCTCCGCGGCGCCACAACCGTCGATGAAGACACCCCGGACCAGGTCACGGAGCGGACGCAAGCCCTGATGAAGGCCATAGTCGCTCGTAACGGCCTCGACCACGCCGACATCATCTCGGTCCTGTTCACCGCCACCGACGACATCCATTCCATGTTCCCGGCGACGGCGGCAAGGGCCATCGGCTTCGGCGACGTCCCGCTTCTCTGTGCCCGTGAGCTGAACATCGAGGGTTCACAGCCTCGTTGTATCCGGGTCATGATGCACGTGGAAACGTCGAGGGACCAGCTGCACCACATCTACCAGGAGGGAGCCCGGGGGCTCAGAGATGACCTCCCTGAATAGTCCCGGCTCTCATAGCGGTCCCGGCCAACGAAGAGCCGTAGTAGTCGGCACCGGCCTGATCGGCGGGTCGATCGGCATGGCGCTCAGGCGCCAGGGCTGGTGGGTGAGCGGCGTCGACGACGACCCCTCGAAAGCCGAACGAGCCCTGGAGCTTGGGGCGATCGACACCGTTGGCCCCGATAGCAGTGCGGGCGCCACCTTCATTGCTGTCCCTGCCGGTGCCGTGGCCGACGTGGCCAAGGCCGTGCTGGCCCAGCAGGACGCCGACGAGGCGACCGCCGAACAGCGGAGCGGGCGGCCAGAGGGAGGCCGCATCAAGGTCGTCACGGACGTCGCCGGCGTCAAGGCGAGCATCGTCTCGTCCATCGGCCATCCTCGCTTCGTCGGTGGGCACCCCATGGCCGGCTCCGAGCAAGAAGGCGTCGATGGGGCGGACCCCGACCTCTTCCTCGGCGCTACCTGGGTGCTGACGCCCGACCACCATACGTCTGGTGAGGCCTATTCAGAGGTGCAGGCTCTTGCTCGCCTGTTCGGTGCCAACCCTGTCGCCGTCGAACCCCGGCGCCACGACGAGCTCGTAGCGCTGGTGTCGCACACCCCCCACCTCACGGCGGCCGCCCTGATGAACCTGGCGGCCGACGTGGCCACCTCGGACGCCACACTTCTGCGCCTGGCCGCCGGTGGCTTCCGGGACATGACCCGGGTGGCCGCCGGGCACCCCGGCATCTGGCCGGACGTGGTTGTGGAGAACCATGACGCTATCCTTGCCGCCCTCGACCGCCTGTCCTCTAGCCTCGACCAGCTGCGCTCGGTCGTCGCCCAGGGCGATCGGGACAAGCTGCTCGAGCTTCTGCAGCGAGCGAGGCACGCCCGTATAAACCTCCCGACGGGGGCGCCGGCCCTCGGGGAGGCGAGCGAGGTGAGGTTGCCGGTGCCCGACCGGCCGGGCGTCATCGCCGAAGTGAGCACCCTCCTCGGAGGGCTCGGCGTCAACATCTTCGACCTCGAGATTGCTCACTCGGCCGAGGGAGACCGGGGTGTGCTTGTGCTGATCGTGGACGCCAGCGCCGAAGAAGTTGCCCGCAAGGCTCTGGCCGCACGTGGCTACAGGGCGTCGACGCGCCGGCTCGAGCCATGACCGTTACCCCTTCATCCGGTCCCCATCCATCTGGTGCCCGTTCGTCTGGCCCCTCGGCTCGTGCCGATGCTGCCGTGACGGAGCTGCCGTGCCGATGCTGCCGTGACGGAGCTGCCGTGACGGAGCTGCCTTGACGGAGCTGCCTTGACGGAGCTGCCTTGACGGAGCTGCCTTGACGGAGCTGGTAGTCGAACCGGCCAACGGTAGGCCGCTCCGAGGTCGCCTCCGCGCCCCCGGCGACAAGTCGATATCTCACCGGGCACTCCTGGTCGCCGGGCGCGCCGAAGGTCGTTCCCGGATCAGAGGCCTGTCCAACGGTGAGGACGTCCGCCACACTCTGGAGGCAATCGTCGCTCTCGGGGCGGGCGCCGAGCGGGCTGGTGCCGAACTGTACGTGGAGGGTGGCGCCGGGCGCCTGCACGAGCCGGAAGCGGTGCTGGACGTCGGGAATTCCGGCACCGGGATCCGCCTCCTGGCCGGTTACGTAGCTGCGATCGACGCGCTCAGCGTCCTGCAGGGCGACTCGTCGATTGCCCGCCGCCCCATGGACAGGATCGCTGTCCCGCTGCGGCTGATGGGGGCAGGGGTGGACGGGCGTGAGGGCGGGCGCTTGCCTCCCCTTGCCATCCGGGGCGGTCACATTAAGGGCATCTCCTACACGCCGCCGGTGGCGAGCGCGCAGGTCAAGTCGGCCGTCCTGTTCGCCGGGCTGGGGGCGGACGGGCCCACTACCATCACTGAACCAGTCCCGACGCGAGCTCACACCGAGGAAATGCTGGCCGCCGCGGGAGCGAGGATCGAAGTCCGCACCGGCGACGCCGGTGCCACCGTGGAGCTGTGGCCGAGCACGTTGGAGGCCACCAGCACCGACGTTCCCGCCGACCCCTCCCAGGCCGCCTTCTGGGTCGTCGCCGCCTGCGTGACGCCGGGGAGCGATCTGGTGCTCGAGGACGTTTACGTTGGCCGAGGCCGCGCCGGGTTCATCGACGTCTTGTTGCGCATGGGCGCCCGCCTCGAGCTCGTGAACGAAGATCCGGTCCGCCACACTGCCGACATCCACGTCCAGGCTGGCCCTCTGGTCGCTACCCGGGTCTCAGGCCCGGAAGTGGCCTCCCTCATCGACGAGATCCCGGTCCTCTCGGTGGCGGCCGCTTTTGCCGAGGGGACGACGAGCTTTTCTGATGCGGCCGAGCTCCGGGTCAAAGAGACCGACCGCGTCGCTACCACCGTTGAGCTCCTGACCGCCCTGGGCGGGCGCGCCGAGCCGGCTACTGACGGCCTCGTCGTAAACGGGGGAGAGGGGGCACCGCTACAGCGGGGGACTGTCGACTCGTACGGCGACCATCGCATCGCCATGGCGGGTGCTGTGGCCGCACTCGGGGCCAACGGCCCCGTGAGGGTGCTGGGGTGGGATGCCACGGCCACCAGCTATCCCGGCTTCGAGCAAGATATGCAGCAGTGCCTCAGCTAAAGCCCTCCGGGCAAAAGGTGATCGCCATCGACGGTCCCGCGGGGTCGGGGAAGTCCACGGTGGCCAGAGCCGTAGCCGCACGGCTCGGGATGCCCTACCTGGACACCGGCGCCATGTACAGAGCGGTCGCCTTCAGCGCCATCAGGCAGGGAGTCGACCCTGAGGACGCTAAGACCGTGGCCGAACTGGCCTCCGACATGAGGCTCGAGGTGGCAGAGCGGGTGGTCGTCGACGATGTCGACGCGACGATCGAAATCCGTAGCCCGGAGGTGACCCGGGCCGTAAGCGTTGTCGCCGCCAACCCTCAAGTCCGCAAAGAGCTCGTGCGCCGCCAGCGCGAGTGGGCGGACCGGGAGGGCTCGGGTGTCGTCGAAGGTCGGGATATCGGGACGGTGGTGTTCCCTGAAGCTCCCGTAAAGGTGTACATGACGGCTAGCGACGAGGAACGGGCGCAGCGCCGGAGCCAGGAGCTCCTCGACATGCACTACGACGAGGTGGCCGCCGACATTGCTCGACGTGACCATATCGATTCCACCCGTCAGTACGCCCCTCTGTCCGTCGCCCCTGACGCCGTCGTAGTCGATACCACGACGAGCACCGTCGACGAAGTCGTCGAACTGGTGCTGGCGCTGGCGGCCAAGGCCGGTCTCGAGTGACCACCGAGGAAGCGCCGGCGCCTCCGGCCCGGCCGCCCTCCGCGGTTGTAAGCGCGCCAACACGGGGCCAACTGGCCTGGTACAGCTTCGCTAGGGCCGTCGTGTTCACGCCTTGCTGGCTCATCTGGAACATGAGCTTTACCGGGACCGAAAACCTGCCTCAGACGACGCCTTACGTGCTGGCCCCGGTCCACCGGTCCTACATAGATACCCTGCTGGCCGGCTTTGTGACGAGGCGCCGGGTCCGTTTTATGGGAAAAGGCGAGATGTGGGAGAGCCCGTTCGCGGCCAAGCTTTTCACCTCCCTGGGAGGTTTCCCGGTGCGGCGGGGCACTCCCGACAGGGAGGCGCTCAGGCTGTGCGAGCAGGCCCTGGAGGCCGGCGAGCCGGTCGTCCTTTTCCCCGAAGGGTCCCGCCGGTCGGGGCCGGTCGTCCATCCTCTTTTCGCCGGTCCGGCCTTCGTGGCCCTTCGTGCCAACGTCCCCATCGTGCCGATTGGCATAGCCGGTAGCGAGCGCGCCATGCCCAAGGGCTACAAGTGGGTACGGCCCACGCGCATCGCCGTAGTCGTCGGCCGCCCGATCTGGCCGCCGCCCGCCACTGCGTCCGGGAGAGCTCCGCGACGAACCGTCCAGGAACTGACCGACCGCCTGCATACCGAGCTCCAGGAAGCTTTCGACCGGGCGCAGACGCTGGCCGGTTTGTAGCCCGCCGGGGTCCCGTACCTCGACCGTCAACCGTAACGCGGCCGGTCATCCTGCGGACGAGCTCGCCCATAAAGACGAGGTTCGTCCGCAGGCTGCCAGCCCGTCCGGCCGGGGCTAACTGACGAAGAGGGGCTCCATGTGGCTCCGGCTTATGAGTGCCTGCATCTCCTCGTCCGACGGCCGCGATGAATAGCGGGAGGCGGCGTCGAGGACAAGGGGGAGCAGGTTGACGTCGGAGACACTGTTGAGGAAAATGCCGGGCCGGCCCAGTACCCACCAGACCGCCAGGTCAATGTCGGCCGGTTGCTCGAGGGGCACGTACCACGGGGCACGGGTGTGCTCACGGTCCCCCCAGGGGCCAGCGGCGATCGACTTGATGGTCTGAACGGCGGTATTGCGCTCGGCACAGGTGGCCACGAGGGCCTCGAAGTTTTCCGCGTAGTTGTCGTTTTGAATGATCACGGAGTTGTACGGGAGCAGGACCGAGTCGAAATCGAACTTCTGGAGCGATTGACGGTGCCTCCCGGCCACTTCGAGACCGTGGCCGGTCACGCCGATGAACCGTGTGAGCCCCTCGTCCCGGGCGGCTACCGCCGCTTCGAGAGCGCCCCCGGGGCCGAACGCAGTATCCCACTCGTGCTGGTCGACCAGGTTGTGCAGCTGCCACAGGTCGACGTGGTCGACGCCCATCCGTTCCAAGGAGCGCTCGAGCTCTTTGCGGGCGGCGTCCTTGGTGCGCTCCCCGCTCTTGGTGGCCAGGAAGAACTGGCCCGGGGCACGAGCCAACCAGGGCCGTATGCGGTCCTCGGCCTCGCCGTAGCTGGCTGCGGTGTCAATATGGTTGATCCCCGCCTTGACGATTACGTCGAATGTGCGGTCGGCCTCGGCCTGGGTGACAGCCCCAAGTGCTGCCGCCCCGAACAACACTCTCGTGCTCTCGTGACCAGTCCGTCCGAAAGGTGCCTTCTGGATGCCCATGGACCCTTCTTACTACGGCTCCGGGCCAATGTCACCTGGCGAGACCGCGTCCGCACCCCAGTTATGCGCGTGCCGCGGAGCCGTTTAAGCGAACGGCTCGCACCCTCGACCTGGTTCTCCCTCAGGCTCTGCTGCAGATTTAGCGATTTAGCCCAGGGTGGCCAGGACCTTGGCCGCGGGGAGGTGGCGGCCGTCGAGCGCGACCTTGTCGAGAGGCTCGGCGCCGCCGGCTTTGTGAGGAGCGAAGCCGGCCACGGCGAGCAGGCTGGCGACGGAGCGGAGCACTTCACGGAGCTCTCGAGGGAGGGGGAAGTACTCGTCTTCGGGGACGGCGTGCACCTCTTCGGTGCCGTGGGCCGGGGCCAGCCGCTCGAGCACCTCGTCGACGAGGGACTCCGGGGCCGAAGCGCCGGCAATCACGCCCACGACGCCGGCCAGGTCCTCTGGCAGCTCACTGGCCCGGTTGACCCGCAAGACCCGTGGGCAGTTGGCGGCGCGGGCGGTGCGCTCGAGGGCCAGCGTGTTGGAGGAGTTGGCGCTGCCGATCACGACGATGGCATCGCAGTTGCCGGCGATGGCCCGAAGGGCTTGCTGACGGTTGGTGGTGGCAAAGCACAGGTCGCTCCGCCCCGGGACCCACAGGTCGGGCCAGCGCTGCTGCGCGGCGTCCAGGATGCTGCGCCACTCGTCCAGGGCGAGCGTCGTTTGGGCCAGAAAGGCAACCGGGCCATCGGGGTCCGGCATGGCCGTTATGTCAGCCACGCTCTCGACCCGCCGAATGGCCTCGGGCGCCACAGCCATGGTCGCCACCGCCTCCTCGTGGCCCTCGTGGCCCACGTAGACGATGGAATAGCCCTTGGAAGAGCGCAGCTTGACCTCATGGTGGACTTTGGTCACGAGAGGGCAGACGGCGTTGACCACCGTGCCGCCAACGCGGCGCGCTTGCTCGACCACCTCCGGCGCCGAGCCGTGAGCAGAGAGCATGAGCGGCCGACCGGGCGGGACGGCGGCGACGTCGTCGACGAAGACCACCCCGAGCTGCCGGAACCGTTCGACCACGACCTGGTTGTGGACTATCTCGTGGTAGCAGTAAACGGGAGGTTCGAAGACCCGCACCATCCATGCCAGCGCCTTGATCGCCATCTCGACGCCGGCACAGAAACCGCGGGGGGAGGCGAGCAGGACCCGGTCGACTTCCACGGCACCCCAAGCTAGCGCCTATCCTGGGTAGCGCCATGGCCCTCCCCAGAGTGGTCGCGGTGGCCCCGGGGTCACCCGCCGACCGGGCCGGCGTCCTTCCTGGTGACGAGCTCGTTGCCCTGGACGGCCAGCTCCCCCGAGACATAATTGAGTACCAGCTGCTGGCGGACCAGGACCACCTGGCGCTCGAGGTGAGCCGCGGCGGTATCGAGCTGTCCCTGCAAGTCGAGCGACAAGGGGGCGAGCCTCTCGGGATGGAGGTTGACGCCGCCCTTTTCGACCAGGTCCGGACGTGTGACAACCACTGCGAGTTTTGTTTCATCCACCAGTTGCCCAAAGGGATGCGCAAGAGCCTGTACGTGCGAGATGACGACTACCGGCTCTCGTTCCTGTACGGCAACTTCACGACCCTGACCCGCTTTACCGAGCTCGACCTGGAGCGGGTCCTGACCGAGGGCCTGTCCCCGCTGTTCGTCTCCATCCACGCCACGGACCCGGAAGTGCGGGCCCGCATGCTGCGCAACCGCAGAGGCGCGTCCAGCCTGCGCTGGCTGCGGGCGTTGCTCAACGGGGGCGTCGAAGTTCACGGCCAGGTCGTCGTCTGCCCCGGCGTAAACGACGGCGACATCCTTGAGGGCACGCTGGCCGGTGTCCTGGACGAGTACCCGGAGCTGGCCAGTGTGGCTTGCGTACCCCTCGGGGTGAGCCGCTTCAACCGGGAGACGGCTATGAGGCCCCACACCCGGGAGGAGGCCGAGCGCACCGTCGACGTGGTGGAAGAGTGGCAGGCGGTATTCAGCGCCTGTCTCGGCCGGCGGCTCGTGTACGCAGCCGACGAGTACTACCTCCTGGCCGGGCGCCCCTTCCCTCCGCTCGAGTCCTACGGCGCAGTGGCACAGCACGACAACGGCGTGGGCATGGCCCGGGCCTTCGAGGCCGCCTTCGAAGGCCGCTCCGCGGCAGATGGCCCCTCGGCATCGGGTCCCAGCGGTTTCTTTCGCTCTCTGGAGGGGGCGCCGGCCCTCGGTTACCGTGCGCCCCGTGGTTGTGGCGCCGTCACGGTGCTCCCTACCCGCGGGCTCTCTACCCATGGGCTCCCTGCCCGGCTCGTCGGGACCACCATACTGACGAGCGAGTACGGTGCCCGTGTCCTGGGCCCGATCGTCTCCCGGTCCGGCGGCGACGTCGAGGTAGTCGCGGTGCCCAACGAGTTCTTCGGCGGGAACATCGCTGTCGCCGGCTTGCTGACCGGCGCCGACCTGTCCGCGGCGCTGGCCCGTCTGCCCCACGGACGGCGCTACCTCATCCCGGACAGCGCCTTGTCGGGGGGTAAGTTCCTCGACGGCATGGCAGTCGAGGAACTCCCGCGGCCGGTCGAAGTGGTGCCAGCCGATGGCGCCTCACTGCGGCGGGCGCTCGAGCCGGCCTGGCAACCGGCGCTGGCCCGCCGGGCCCGTGACCCCGGCCCCGTGACTCCCCGCCCCATGACCCGGTCACTGTGAGCGTCGAGCGGCCGGAAGTGGCCGTGGTCGGGCGGCCCAACGTGGGCAAGTCCACCCTCGTCAACCGCGTGCTCGGACGGCGTGAGGCGATCGTCGAGGAGCGGCCCGGGGTTACCCGCGACCGTAAGGCCCTCGATGCCGAATGGGCCGGGCGCGAGTTCACCGTGGTGGACACCGGAGGCTGGCAGGCGGGTGGCGTCGCTCTCGACAAGCTGGTCTCCGCCCAGGCTCAGCGGGCCGTCGAGGAGGCTGACGCCATCATGTTCGTGGTCGACGTCACCGTCGGGCCGACGCGGGAGGACGCCGACGTGGCCCGCCTGCTGCTCCGTTCGGGCCGCCCCGTGGTCCTGGCGGTCAACAAGGTCGACAACCAGACCCGGGAAGCGGATATCTGGGAGTTCACCTCGCTCGGGTTCGTCGAGCCCTGGCCGGTCTCCGCGCTGCAGGGCCGGGGCGTCGGCGACCTCCTCGACGCCCTGGTCCTGGCCCTCCCGCCGGAAGCCAGCGAGCCAGGAGCTAACGAGGCAGCCGGCCAGGGCACAGAGCCCGCCCCGAGCGCCGTGGACCAGTCTGCCGACCCGGGAGCTGGCCTGTCAGAAGCTGGCCTGCCAGAAGGTGGCCCGCCAGAAGCTGGCTCGACCGATGCTATTTCCGTCGCCATCGTGGGACGGCCCAACGTCGGCAAGTCCACCCTTTTCAACCGGCTGATCGGTGACGAGCGGGCCATAGTCCACGACCTGCCGGGCACGACCAGGGACGCCATTGACACGCTGGTCGAGACACCCGACGGCCCCATCCGCTTCATCGACACGGCCGGTATGCGGCGGCGCACCAAGGAGGCCGAGGGCGCCGAGTACTACTCCATGGTCCGGGCGCTGCGAGCAATCGACCAGGCATCTCTCGCTCTGCTCGTCGTTGATGCGGCGGAGGGCGTGACCCGTCAGGACCAGCGCCTGGCCGAACGGGTGGACGCGGCCGGCAACCCGGTCGTGGTCGTCCTCAACAAGTGGGACCTGCTCGAGACAGAAGCCAGGGCGAGGGTGCGGGCCCAGGTGGCCGACATGCTGGGGTTCCTTTCGTACGCCCCGGCGCTCGAGGTCAGTGCCATGACGGGCAGGGGCGTGCACCGGCTGTACCCAGCCCTGGCCAGGGCGGTCGACGCATACCGCCGGCGGGTGCCAACGGCCTCGCTCAACCGGGCCATCGCCGCCGCCCAGGCGGCGCAGCCGGCGCCGCACGGGGCACGCGTGCTGTACGCCACCCAGGGGGCCACCGACCCACCCACGTTCACGCTGTTCACGTCCAAGGAGCTCCCCGCCACGTACATGCGCTACCTGGAGCGTTCGATCCGCGAGTACTTCGGGTTCGGGCCGACCCCGTTGAAGTTGAGGACGCGGCGCCGGGCCAGTTAGCAGCGGCCCGGGCTAACCATTGCTACCCGGCACGACAAGGCCGGTCTCGTACGCCGTCACCACCAACTGGGCACGGTCGCGAGCGCCGAGCTTGCTCATAGCCCGGCTGACATGGGTCTTGGCCGTGAGCGGGCTCATGTACAGGCGAGCGGCGATCTCGTCGTTGGACAGGCCCTGAGCGACGAGAGCGAGGACCTCTCGTTCCCGCTCGGTAAGCGGGCCGAGCAGGTCGGCCGGTAGCCGCGGGCGCGGCTGAGCACCGCGCTTACCGGCGATGTCTTCGACCAGGCGCCGCGTCACGGACGGCGACAGCAGGGCGTCGCCCCGGGCCACGATGCGCACGGCCTGGATCAGGTCGGCCGGCTCGGTGTCTTTCAAAAGGAACCCGCTCGCTCCCGCCCGAAGGGCCTCGTACACGTACTCGTCCGACTCGAAGGTGGTCACGATCAGCACTTTTACACCGCTGAGGGTGGGGTCGCCGGAGATCCGCCTGGTCGCCTCCAGCCCGTCCACGCGCGGCATGCGGATGTCCATCAGGACGACGTCGGCCCGAAAGCGGCGGGCCGCCTCGACCGCTTCAGCGCCGTCGGCCGCCTCGGCCACGACGTCGATGTCCCGGGCTGACTCGAGCAGAGCCCGGAAACCGCCCCTGAGCAGCGCCTGGTCGTCAGCGATGACAACGCGGGTGTTCATGGCACGACCTGTCCGTTCATGGCACGAGGCAGTGGTCACTTCACCTTGGCCGAGGCGGGTTCCCGATGGGCGGCCCCGCTGTTCAATTCCGTTGGGCCGCCGGCAGGCGCGTACGGCAGGACGGCGCTGACGGTGAACCCGCCGCTGGGGCCGGCCCGCCTCGAGGCGGCCGCCGATGGCCTCGGCCCGCTCCCTCATGCCCCGCAGCCCGTTACCGGCGTCCGGGCCAGCGACCGCTGTGGACGTGCCACGTCCGTCGTCACTGACCTCCACCACCAGCTCGTCCGTGAGGTAGTCGAGCCGGACCCATGCTCTGGCCGGCCCGGCGTGGCGCAGGCTGTTGGTGAGTGACTCCTGCACGACGCGATAAGCAGCGAGGTCTACCGCGGGCGGGAGCGGGCGCGCTTGCCCCGCCACCTGAACAGAGGTCGGCAGGCCTGCCCTGACGGAGGCGCCGACGAGGTCGTCGAGCTGGGAGAGCCGGGGCACCGGGGCGGTGGGGGACTCGTCGTCGGTTGAACGCAACAGGTTGAGGATGCCCCGTAACTCCCGCAGTGCCTCCTTGCTCGTCGAGCGCACCGCCTCCATGGCCTCCAGGGCCTTGGCCGCCTGATCTGGTTGCTCGCGCAACAAGTGGGCGGCCACGCCGGCCTGCACGTTGATCGTGGCCATCGAATGGGCCACCACGTCGTGTAGTTCCCGGGCTATCCGCAGCCGCTCCGCGTCAACCCGCCTCCGGGCCTCGTCCTCCCTCGTCCGCTCGGCCTCCTCCGCCCGCTCCTTCATCTCGGACACGTAGGCCCGACGGTTGGCCACCGCGAAGCCGGCTCCGACGCCGGCCACCATCTCCCATGGGATCACCGTCGACGGCCCGCCCGTCACGCTGAAGGGGCCGAAAGCGGCGGCCGCCACTTCGGTCAGGACGACGGCGATGACCAGGCAGACCCATGTGGTCTTGGGCTTGACACAGGTGGCCAGCGCATAAAGGCTCACCGCCACGGCCAGCAAGGGGGCGCCGTCGTCATAGCCGAGCACCGTGTACGCCAGGGTGAAGCCGAGGACCGCAACGAAGCTGGCCAGCGGCCACCGCCGCCGGAACACGAGGGCGAGGCCTGCCGCCACCACCAGGGCGTACGCCCAGGTGGGTACCGGCGGCAGCTTCAAGCTGGGGTCCCCCTGGACCGGGTTGGTGGCCTCTCCATAGGCGCCGTACAGGTCTATTCCGGCGATCGCGAACGCTACGACCAGGTCTAAGCCCCAGTTGCCCAAACGAGGCAACCGTCGGCGCAGGCCGGCCATGCTCACGGTCACCAGGCTAGGCCCGGGCACGACGCCATTCGTCATACCACGGGAGTGGTTGGGGGCAGCCGGCTACTCCATACGCGGTAGGCGTAAAGACCCCTCGTGCATGACGACTGCGCAGACGCGTTCCCGGATGCTTATCAGGAAACCGAAAACACGGTTGACAACTGGAGGATGTCATGGTTCGCCTGAGCGGGTTCGTACTCCGGCACAAGTTGCTGGTGGTCGCCGCGTGGTCACTGCTTTTAATTGCCGGTTTCGCCTCGTTGGGCAATACGACGTCTCGGCTCTCTACGACGTTCAGCGTCCCGAACGAGCCGGCGTTCAAAGCAGACGCCCGGATCATGGCCACTTACCACAACGGGGGCATCACTTCGCCCACTATCCTCACCCTTGAAGCACCTCCCGGTACGTCGTGGCAAAATGCGCAAGAGCGGTCCGTGGCCGCCCGGGCATTTGCCGCCGCCGGGAACGCAGTGCCCGAGAGCCGGGTGGCGGACGGGGCTGACACGGGTGATGGCCGTTTCTTCGCCGGGCGTTATGCCTTTGCCATCGTTTTCACGCCGCCCGGCAAGGGCCAGTTCGGGGGCACTCTCCCGACCGGCCAGCTGGAAAAGGCGGCGGCGCGTTCTCTCCCGTCCGGTTGGGCTGCGGGAGCGACGGGGCTGGCTCAGCTCGAGTCCGGTAGCCAGTCGCAGAAGGGCCTCGGGGTCCTGGCCGAGACGATGATCGGCGGCCTGGGGGCTCTCGCCGTGCTGGCTTTCGTCTTTGCCAGTTTCCTGGCCTTTATGCCGCTCATAATGGCCCTGGTCGCCATACCGACGACCTTTCTCCTGATCGGCGGGCTCACATATATAACGCCCGTCAATTTCATCGTCGAGTTCCTGGTCGCGCTCATCGGGCTCGGCGTCTCGATCGACTACAGCTTGCTGGTCGTCACCCGCTGGCGGGAACAACGGGCCAAAGGAGAAGATAACGAGACCGCGGTGAAAAACGCCATGGCGTCCGCCGGGCGGGCCGTCGTGTTCTCCGGCTTGACCGTGGCGATCAGCCTCCTCGCTCTTGTCGTTATGCCCCTTGACTTCCTGCGCAACATCGGCAGTGCGGGCTTCCTCATCCCGCTCGTGTCCGTGGCTGTGGCCGTGACGTTGCTCCCGGTCCTGCTGGTGACCATCGGGCCGCGCCTCGACTGGCCCCGCATCCGCAAAGAAGCGAGGCCGAGCCGGGTGTGGAGCGGGTGGGCCAGAGTTGTCGTCCGTCACCGGGGCGTGGCGGCGATTGTGGGCACGGGGCTGGCGCTGGCGCTCGTTTTCCCTTTGACCAACATAAACATAGGTGAGCCCCAGACCTCGGCCCTGGCGACCACCGGGTCGGCCCACACAGCCTTTGCCGGTCTCTCCGGCGCCGGTGTACCCACGGGGATAGTGGCGCCGATCGAGGTCATCGTGGACCAGCAAGATGCCAGCAGGCTCGCTCATACTCTGGGGGGGCTGCCCGGGGTGTACAGCGCCGTGTCGCCTACCGGGACGTCCTGGCACCGGCAGGGCACCGCTGTCGTCGAGGTCGTCCCGTACGGGGAACCCAGCTCGGCCAACGGTTCCGCCACCGTTACGGCGGTGAGAGAGACGGCCAAACATTCGGCCGGCGTCCTCGGGGTCGGAGGCTCAGGCCCATCTCAACAAGATTTCGCAAACTCCATATATGGCAATTTCCCGCTGATGCTGGCCCTCGTCGCGGTAGCAACGTTCCTTCTGCTGGCCCGGGCGTTCCGCAGCGCTGTCCTGGCCGCGAAAGCCGTGTTGTTCAACCTGCTTTCAGTGTCGGCGGCCTACGGGACGATGGTCCTCATATGGCAGTCCGGGTACGGAAGCCGCCTCTTGTGGGACATCCCGGCCACAGGTTCGATAACCGTGTGGGTACCGATAATGGTCTTCGCTTTCCTGTTCGGGCTTTCGATGGACTACGAGGTTTTCATCCTTTCCCGGACGCGTGAGGCTTACGACGCCGATGGTTCGACCCCGAAGGCCGTCGTGACCGGCTTGGCTCGGACCGGGCGGCTGGTGACGAGCGCAGCGGCAATACTCTTCTTGAGTTTCCTGTCGATGTCGAGCGCACCTGATAATGTGAAAGTGTTGGCGACCGGGCTCGGGGCCGGCATTCTGCTCGACGCCCTGCTGGTGCGGTCGTTGCTCGTCCCGGCGTACATAAGTGTCCTGGGGCGGTGGAATTGGTGGCTACCCGTACCCTTGGCCCGTGTCCTGTTCGTTGCCCCGTCGCCTCTGCCGGCCCTGGCCGGTGACGGGCCGGTGTCGTCAGGACCTACGGCCCGACGACCATGCCCATGTCGTCGACAGGCGCTGAAAAGTCAACCAACAACAGCAACCCCGTGCTGAAAAGGGCGAGCCGGCCCAGAACCTAGTTCTGGGCCGGCTGCTCGGTGCCGCAGTACTTGCACTTCAGCGCCCCGATCGGCAGGTCGTCCGACAAGCAGGCCGGGCACGTTTTGACCGGTGGCGGGTCGCCGAAGGCGCTTATCCCGCGCCGGGCCTGGACAGTCTTATAGGGCACGACGATCAAGAAGTACACGACGGCAATGAAGATGACGAAATAGATGATCGCCGAAATGAACGCCCCGATGTTCAAAAAGGTAGACGGGTTGCCGGTTTGTCCGAGCTGGATCCCCAGGCCGATAGGGTGCTTTCCCTGGATGCGCGTGATCACCGGGTCGATGATGTACGTCGTAAATGCCATTATCAACATGCTGAAAGCCAGGGCAATGACGAGGCCGACGGCAATGACTACGACGTTGCTCTGCATGAGGAAGTTCTTGAAGCCTTTTAGCACTTACGGTCCCTTTCTCGGTCAGATTTAACGGCGTGCCCCGTTGCGACAAGTTGCTCGCGGCGGGGCGCGGTCCGAGCTTAGGGCGTGCGGCTGGGTACGCCCCGGGAACACACGCAGGTGGCGATGCCAGCCCGCCGCGCCTGCGATGCTTCGTTTGCCGCTCCGCGGGCCACCATCCGCTTGAAGCACGCTCCGTCAGGTCCTGATGGCGGTCTGGGCGATTTCCCGCCGCCGGGCGACGAGGGGACGACCGGGTGCTGCCGGGCTTCAGACCCGTCGGATAGCCAGGATCGCCACGTCGTCCACAAGGGGGGAGGAAAAGTCTCTTGCCGCTTCAAGCAACGTCTTGCACAGGATCGTGGTGTCCTGTCCGGGATCCCGCCTTATTATGTGGGCGATCCGGTCTTCCCCGAAGAGCTGTCCTCCCGAGCGGGCTTCAGAAAGGCCGTCTGTGTACAGGACCACGAGGTCCCCTTCCCCTAGAGGCAGGTCGCGCGAGAAATAGCTGGCATCGGGGTCGAGCGCGAGCAACGGCCCCGTCGCTCGCAGCGGCCCCATGTCGCCGTGCTGCCATACGAACGCGGGTGGGTGCCCGGCAGAAGCGTGACGCATTGTCCCCGCTTCTGTGTCGAATATCACAGTGCAGACCGAAACCATGTCTTCGGGCCGGCCGGAGCTGGAGAGAGACTTGTTGAGCTCTTCGAGAGCCTGAGCCGGGTCCCGGTACTGGCGCAAGAATGTCCGCAGTATGTGCTTGACCTGGAAGGCCGTTATCGACGGCTCTACGCCATGCCCGGCCACGTCGCCTATCAAGACGGCGAGACGCTGCGGGCCGGTCTGGAAAACGTCGTAAAAGTCCCCGGCCATCATGCCGGTACCCGCTTCGTAAACCCGCCCGATATCAAAACCGTCGTAAACCGGGATCGTTTCGGGTGCCAAACGGGCGGCCCACCGGCGGGGTGCCAGTTGTTCCTGGGCGAGGACTTCTTCGGCCCGGCGCTCCAACTGTGAACGCTGTTCGGCCAGACGGGCTTCCGTCAAGAGGCGCGGCGCGTAGCGGATAGAAAAGACAGCCGGCACGGTGACGAGGAGAAGCAGCGCCTCGAACCACGGTGAGGTCGAAAAAGAAGCGAGGAAAAGCCCGGCGGCCAACACGGAATAGAGGACCGTGGCATGGAAGTCTTTGTTGAACGCGCTCCGGGCCAGGTCGGCGGCCTCGGTGCTCGTGCCCGAGGCAAGTGATTCTTCATGGATCCGGCGCGCGGTGCGGGCCAGTCGGGCGGCGGCACGGCCCCAAACGTTGGCCGCAATGGCGCACACGATGCCGGCGGCGGCCAACCAGGGCTGCGGCAGGACGCTTTCCCATCCTGAAGTACTGCCTGTGGCCAGCAAATGACGCACCAGCAAAGGCAAACCCCATACCAGCATGGTTAGAGGCTACCCGAGGCTCTCTCGCCCGAGGCTTGGCCGGGAACAGTAACGACGCCTTTTGACGGCACTTCGTGCTCGCTCCGGCCCACGGTATGGCTGCTCAAAGCCCCGAGGTGCTCACAGCACCGACCTGCTCACAGCACCGACGTGCTCACAGCACCGACGTGCTCACAGCACCGACGTGCTCACAGCACCGACGTGCTCACAGCACCGACGTGCTCACAGCACCGACGTGCTCACAGCACCGACGTGCTCACAGCACCGACGTGCTCACAGCACCGACGTGCTCACAGCACCGACGTGCTCACAGCCCCGACGTGCTCACAGCCCCGACGTGCTCACAGCCCCAGGTGCCTCAAAGCCACGAGCTCAAAGCCCAGAGGTTGTAGTAGGGACCAGGGCGGCAGTGGTGGAGGGTACGGAGGAGGTCGAATCTGAGCCGGCTGTGCCGTGCCGGCCGGGGATCCGTCCGAGACCGTCGGTGAGCTTGTCGTCGTGCCCGTCGACGTCGGCGCGCTGTCCACTGAGGTCGTAGTGGCGGTAGTTGAAGGGGTCGAGGTCGCCGGTGCCGAGGTCGCCGGCGCCGAGGTGGATGAGATTCCAGCCGGGCTCGTCGAAGGTGCGACAGAGGTATCGGGGGAGCTTCCACCCGGCCCTGAGCTTCCGGGTGCTTCGCTGGCGCCGGCGTCGCTGACGGGGTTGGTTGTCGATGAGACTGCACGGGGGGTAGAAGTCTCGCTGGAGTTCGAGCCCGATGGAGCGCCTCCGGGGCTGGTACTGACCGTACTGGTGGGAGTTGTCGCACCGGGGGACCCGGTCTCCGGTCGCGTCGTGGGGGAGGTGGTGCTCGGGCTGGTAGCGCCGGGCGAACCGCCGGCGGGGCTAGTACCGCCCGGAGAGCTGGTCCCATTTGGCGATGTAGCCGTGGAGGTGGGCGTGCCGCCTGGAGAATTACGACCTGAGCCACCGGGCACCGAACCGACGGACGAAGTACCGCCCGGATTGGAAGTACCGCCCGGATTGGAAGTACCGGTCGGATTGGACGTACCGCTCGGCGCGCTGGTGCTGGGGGTGCTGTTCCCCGGGCTCACCCCACCCGGCGAGGAGCCCTCGGGGCTGTCGTTGTTGGCGTTGACCGGCGACGACGTCGAGGGAGACGAGCCCGGCGACGAGCTTCCCGGGCTCGTGGTGGGGCTGCTGCTCCCCGGGCTCTCAGCTCCCGGCGAGCTACTGCCGGGGCTCTCATCACCGGGGCTTTGGGCACCGGGACTTTGGGAACTGGGGCTTTGGGCACCGGGGCTCTGGTTGCCGGGGCTCAGGGCGCCAGGCGAGGTGGTGCTGGGGGTGCTGTTCCCCGGGCTTGCACCACCCGGAGAGGAGGTCCCCGGGCTGCCGTTGCCATTGTTGCCATTGACCGGCGACGAGGTCGAGGGAGACGAGCCCGGCGACGAGCTTCCGGGGTTGGCTCCGGGTGTGTTGCCTGCCGGTGTACCGGTGCTGGGTGTGCTGGCTCCCGGTGTGCTGGTCCCCGGGCTGCCCGAACCCGGCGATGTGCCGCCCGGGCCGCCGGAGTTACCGTTGCCGGGGGCCGAAGTCGACGGTGAGGAGCCGGGTGAGTTGCTGCCAGGCCCCCCCGGCGAACCGCCGCTAGGCGTGCTGGTGGTCGTCGAGCTGGGCGGCGCCGAGGTGGGCGTGGTGCCACCGGAGCTTGACGCACCAGACAATACGGCGCCCGGGGGGGCGGTGGTGAACGTAGCTGCGCCGGTGGCCACAACACCGCTGCCGCTCCTCACCGTGTAGCTGACCGAATAGCCAGTGCCGGCCTCGAGGTCACCAAGCGAAACCCACTCGTGCCTGGCGTTCTCGAACCGGCCCGGGAGTGTCGACCGTAGGGCCACGGCTCTTACATCGACCCGCTCCAGCTCCGCTCCAGCCGCCTGAACAACCACCGGGGTCGCCGGGCTCTGGTCGGTGGAGCCGTCAGGAGGGACCATGCTGACGTCGAGGAGCAGATTGGCCTGGGCCTGGGTGCCGTTCGAGTGCCCCGCGTTGGCGCCGCCGTTGGTGCCCCCGATGCCACCTGTGGCGAAGAGCACGCCGCCGGCCACCACGATCACGATGGCGATGGCCCCTATGGCGAGCAGCCACGGTTTCGTCGAGGCCATTTGGCTCCAACGACCGCCTCGAGATCCTGGAGGAGGCCCCGTCTCGAGGCCCTGGCGCCGGCGCCGTCACGGCGAACAGCCCTTCACCTGGCGGACGGGCCGGGTCGAGTGGTCCGCCGCGGAGCCATAACCCGGCCCGACGGGCTGGTCCGCGGCGGAGGCCTTGTAGGTCAACAACGAGAGCACGGCCTCGCGGGGTTTAGCTGAACGTCGCACCGGCGACGACCGTGCCCTTTGCCACCGGCGACCCCTGCGACCCGGCGTTCCCGAAACCGGCCAGGGTCCCGTTGCTGCTAACGACCCAGTAACCATCCCCATCGGGGACGGCGATGACGCCGACGACCGGGTTGGCAGAGATGCCCTTCCCCGAGCCGTAGAAAGTGGCCTGACCGAACGCGAACACCCCGCCGTCCCGGGCCACTAACCAGTAACCTTTGCCGTTGGCGGCGACGGCCAAGCCGACGATCGGGGCGGTCAGGTGCACGCTCCCGGCCGAGCCGTAGAAAGTGGCCTGACCGAACGCGAAGACCCCGCCGTCCTTGGCGGCTAACCAGTAACCCTTCCCGCCAGGGGCGGCCGAAATGGCGACGACCTGCGCCGCCAACCGGTTGCCACGGGCGGAGCCGTAATAGTGGGCGTCGCCGAAGGCGTACACACCGCCATTGCTGGCGGCCAACCAGTAGCCGCGTCCATCCGGGGTGGCGGCCATACCCACGATGGCCGTGGTCGGCTCGGACCGGGGGACCGAGCCATATGTGCGGGCGTCTCCGAAGGCGTAGACCGCACCGCTGTTGGTGACGAGCCAATAGCCCCGTCCGTCTGGAGTGGCGGCCATGTCAACGACGTGGCCGGAGAGGGCCTTGCCGCTCTCGGCGCCGTAGCGGCTGGCCGCCCCTGACGCCAGCACCTGCCCGTTGGTGGTGGCCAGCCAGTAGTTAGCCGCCGTTCCAGCCGTGCTTGGCCCGGTCCGGGGCGTGTTGACCATGGCGAAGGTAGCCGAGCTCTCGATGCCGGCGACGCGGGCTGTGACGATGTAGCCCCCGGTGATGGCATCGGCAGAAAAGTTGGGAGCTACTGCCACCCCCTTGGAGTTGGTACCGACCGTGACGCTCTGGCCGTGCCCAGCGAAGACACCGCTGGCCCCGTTTGTGGGCGCATTGAACGTCACCTGTGCGCCAGAGACCGGGTTGCCGTTTTCATCGGTAACAGTCACGGCGAGTGGCACGGCGAAATCCGAACCGAGTGCCGCCTCCTGAGACGTACCTGCGCCCGGCGAGATGGCGCAGGGGGCCGCTGCCGCGTCCGTCAGCGTGAAGACGGTCAGTTTGCTGACGCCGTCGACGCTTACTTGCACGCTGAAAGTGCCGGCCGTCGAGCCCGCGACCAGCAGTGGGCTGGTGGCGGTGCCAGTGTCGGTCGTTTGCACGGTAGTGGTACTGCCCCCGCCCACGAAGGTGGCCCCGGCGCCGTTCGTCGGGACGACGGTAAAGGTGACGTCGTCGTCGGGCACGGCGCCCCGTAGGAGTCGAGCACGTTGACGCCGAGCGGGAGCGGGAACTGTTCGCCCACTTTGGCCGACTGGTTGTTGCCGGAGCTCACGCCCATTGACGCGGCTACCCCCGCGGTCGTGTTGGTGAGCGCGAAGCTCACCTGCCAGGCGTCGCCCGGGACCGACGCCAGGACTTCATAGCTACCGCTCACGTTGTTGGCGGTAAGCGTTGGAGCAGTGGCGACGCCGTCGGTGCCGCTGGTCACGGTGGCCGTCGTGGTCGAACCGGCAAACGTGGCTCCGGCGCCGGTCGTGGGTACGACGAAATCCACGTTGACGTTCGCCATTGGGCAGCCACCGGTGTCGATGACTTCGGCGGCTAACGGGCCGGAGAAGCTCGTCTCGACCTTGGCCGTCTGGCCCGAGCCGCTGCTCATAAGGAGCCCTCCGAGCGTACCGGTGCACGTCGACGAAGAGCCAGTGTTGGCGGCATCAGCGGGAAGCGCCGGGCCCGTAAGTAAAGCGGACGCACCAACGAGGGCGGCCGGCAGGCCGGCCAGGAACACCCGGCGGCGGGAACGGCGGTGGCCGCCCATCGCCGGCGAAGTGCGGGCCCGCGCCCTCCAGGAGGGCCGAGAGGGCCGGATGGTGCCAGCGGGGATGCGCCGGTCTTCAGTGGGTGTTGCACGATCAAGTTCCCTTCTCTCCTTGGGCCAAACCGCTCAGATGCTCCAGAGAGCTTCGGTCGGCGACATGCGGGCTGCGCGCAGAGCCGGGACCAGGCCAGCCACGGCGCCGATCACCAGGGCCGCCCCGAAGCCTCCCGCCCAGGCAAGTGGGGGCACGTCGATGAGCCAACCCTTCGTGGTGGCATAAATGGCGGTGGAAAGCGCGCCGGCGGCCACCCCGACCGCACCGCCCAGCAACGAGAGCAACACCGCCTCTGACATGAACTGGAGCCGGATGTGGCCCCTGGTGGCGCCCAGGGCACGCCTCAGCCCGATCTCCGAGCGCCGTTCCAGTACGGAAATGATCATGATGTTGGCCACGCCGACGGCGCCGACCAGGAGCGATACGGCCCCGAGGCCGAGGAAGAGGCTGTTCAGAGCGGCCTTGGTCTCCACCTCTTCGGTGAGGGCCACCGAGGGCTGGGAGACGTCCACTTCGTTGGGGTTCTCCGGGTTGGCGGTGCTGGCGAGCACGGAGTAGACGGCGTTGACCTGGGAAGTCTGGGCCCGCAGATAGATCTCCGAGGGGTGGCCGTCAAAGCCGAGGTAGGTCTGGGCGGCCGGAAAGCCGACGAGCACGGCAGAGTCGATCTCGGGTGTCAGCACAGCCTGGTTCAGGATGCCGATCACGTAAAACCACATCCCACCTAGCCAGATGCGCTCACCGGCGAAGACGTGGTCCACCCCCAGGCGCTGGGCGGCGGCGGCGCCGAGGACGGCCACGGGTTCGTTCTGGTTGGCGCTGTTCAGGTACTGGCCCTGAGCCACGGTTGCACCCACCACGCCCGGCAGCCCGAGGCTCGATGCGTCGACGGAGAGGGCGTTGGTGTCGACCGAAGGTACGAGCGGGCTTTTGAACACGTTGGCGCTGCTTATAGCCCCGACGTCCTGGACATCGGTGACGGGGCCGATGCGCCCGATCATCCCGGGGGCAGCTTCAGGCAGCTCAGCGGTCTGACCGAAAAGCGTCTGGCCGTTAGTAACGGTGAGCAGGTTGGTCCCGAGCTTGTTGATCTCGGCCAGTAACCCTGCCTGCGACGAAGCCGACAGGCCGAGGACTGCCACGATGGCGGCAACGCCGATCGCAATGCCCAGGGCCGACAGCCCGGCACGCAGCTTGCGGGTCCGGATGCCGACGCTCGACAGGCGGGCCAGGTCGCGCAGGCGGAGGTGTGCCGGTACCGGCGGCGCCAGGTTACTCATGGCCCAGGCCTCCGGGCCCCGACGGCCCCACTTGCGGAGGATCGGTGCGGGCCGGGCCATCGGAGACGACGAGGCCGTCCAGCAACCGCACCACCCGGTTCATGCGCGCTGCCACCCCCATGTCGTGGGTGATCACTGCGATGGTCGAACCCTGGGCGTTGAGCTCGGCGAACAGCTCGAGCACCGAGGCTCCCGAGGACGAGTCCAGGTTGCCGGTGGGCTCGTCAGCCAACACGATGGCCGGGCGCCCCACGATGGCCCGGGCAATGGCAACGCGCTGGCGCTGCCCGCCCGACAACTTGGTGGGGAGCGTCCCCAGCTTGTCCGCCAGCCCCACCCTCAGCAGGGCCTGAGTTGCGGCCCGCCGGCGTTCCGTCAGGGAGGCGCCGGCGTACAGGAGGCCATCAGCCACATTGTCGAGGACACTTTGGTGCTCGGCCAGGAAGAACTGCTGGAAGACGAAGCCGATGCGCGTGGCCCGTAATGCCGAAAGCTCACGGTCAGCCAGGGCGGCGACGTCGAACCCCGCGACCAGGACCCTGCCGGTGGTGGGGCGGTCGAGGGCGCCCATCAGGTGCAAGAGGGTGGTCTTGCCTGAGCCCGAAGGCCCGACGATGGCCAGGAGCTCCCCCTGCTGGATGGTGAAGCCGACCCCTCGCAGAGCCTGGACCGGAGGTTCGACAGGGTAGGTCTTCGTGACATCTTCAAGCTGCAGGACCGGGGGGCCGGCGCCATCGGCGCTCGGGGCAACTGCGATGCTCGAGAGAGGTCCCGTTAGCGGGGCGCTCATACCTGTGGTACCACCACTCGTTGCCCGACGTGGACGCCCGCCCCGCTCACCTGCACCATCCCGTCAGCGTCGTCGAACTGGCCGACCGTCACGGCCTCCAGGTAGTGGCGACCATGAGCCGGGGCAATCTCGAGCGCATAGCCGCCGCCGGACAGGGCGGTGAGCGCGTCCACCTGGACCACGTAGGCGTTCGGGACGCTGGCTTCCGTTATCCAGACGTTGACGGGCAGGTCGTCCAGGTTGCCCGTGGCGGCAGGGTCGAGGGGCGTGACGTTCACCTCGATGGTGGGCGACCCCGAGCCACCATTCTGGGAGGAGGGTGTAGTGGCCACCGTGCCCACGAACGACACCACCCCGGGAGTGGTCGAGTTGTTCGGCATTACGATGCTGACCTGGTCGCCTACCGCGACGGCCGACTGTTGGGAGGCGTCGAGGGCGATCTGGACCTGCCGGGCCGTGAGGGTGATCTGAAGGACGGCTTGCCCGGGAGTGGGGGCGGAGCCGATGGTCGGGGTGACGGAGTTGACTTCGACCTGACCGGGGTCGAAGAGCACCGAGCCAAGGGCAAGCTGGCCGGTGGGCGTCACATGGTGAGCCGACTGGTACTTCAACACGGCCGCCTCTGTCGCCGCAGTGAACTTGTTGCCCTGTAGGCCCTTGCCGTAGCCAAGCACGTCCAGGTTGGCGTTGAGAGCGGCCACGTCTGGCCCGGGCGACATCCCCGGCATGAAGGCTCTCCAGGGGGTCACGTTGCCGTAGAGCAGAATGCTCGGTTGCCCCTCGATGGCGAACAGCTCCTTACCCCTGCCGATCACCTGGCCGACCTGAGGGAGGTACGTATAGGTCGGGCTCCCGTTCCCTCCAGTGGTCCCTACCGCGGCGTCCGCCTGGTCCTGCGACAGCTGGGACTGGTCCTGGGAAAGGGTCATGTGGGCCGCTTTCACCTGCGCTTCGGCCTGCTGAGCCGACTTCTCGTTGTTGGTCTTGGTGGCTGCCACGGTCGCCTGCGCGGCGGCCAGCTGCGCCTCCGCCTGCTGGGTCGACTTCTCGTTGTTGGTTTCTGTAGCGGCGACGCTGTCTTGCGCCGCTTGCAACTGCGCCTCCGCCTGCTGGACCGACTTCGAGTTGTTGGTCTGGGTGTCCACTATCGTCGCCTGCGCCGCCTCTAGCTGCGCCTCGGCTTGCTGGACCGACTTCTCGTCGTTGGTCCTGGTGGCCGCCACGGTCGCCTGCGCTACGGCCAGCTGCGCCTCCGCCTGCTGGACCGACTTGGCGTCGTCGGTCCGGGTGGCCGCCACGGTCGCCTGCGCCGTCGCCAGCTGCGCCTCCGCCTGCTGGGCCGACTTCTCATTGTTGGTCTGGGTGGCCGCCACCGTCGCCTGCGCGGCGGCCAGCTGCGCCTCCGCCTGCTGGGCCGACTTCTCATTGTTGGTCCTGGTGGCCACCACGTTGGCTTGTGCCGCTAGCAGCTGGGCCTGGGTTTGCTGTACCGATTTCGTGTTGTTGGTCTGGCTGGCCGCGACAGTGTCCTGAGCCGCTTGAAGTTGCGCCTCGGCCTGTTGGACCGATTTCGCGTTATTGGTCTGGCTGGCCGCGACCGTGTCCTGAGCCGCTTGAAGTTGCGCCTCGGCTTGTTGGGCCGACTTCGCGTTGTTGGTACCGGTGGCGGCGACGGTCGCCCGGGCCGCCGCCAGCTGGGCTTGCGCCTGCTGCGTCGACTTCGTGTTGTCGGTCCTGGTAGCCGCCACGGTTGCCTGCGCCGCCACCAGCTGGGCTTGCGCCTGCTGCGTCGACTTCGTGTTGTTGGTCTTCGTGGCGGCGACGCTGGCCTGGTCGGCCTGGACTGCGTCGTTATCCGAGGAGACCTTCTGCTTGTCGCTCGTCACGGTGGCCTGGTCCTGGCCTACCTGGGCCTCGTCGGTAGAGCACGTTGATGCGGAGCCCCCGGTGCCGGCGGCAGCCGCCGAGCCGCCGGCTGCGCAATCGACCGCCTCTTTTTGCTGGTCCGCAGAGAGCTTTGCCTCGTCCGAGCCGAGCTGGGCCTGGTCTTCGCTGACGGTTGAGCTGGCCACCTGTAATTGCTGCTCGGCTTGCCCGAGGGACTGGGAATTACTGGTCTGGGTCGTCTTCAGCGCCGCCTGGTCCTGGCTTAGGGCCTGTTGGGCCTGGACCAGTGATTGTGAATTGCTTGTCTCCGTGCCCTTTAGCGCCGCCTCGTCCTGGCTCACGGCTTGCTCGGCCTGGGCCAGCGACTGGGAGTTGCTCGTTTCCGTGCCCTTTAGCGCCGCCTCGTCCTGGCTCACCGCTTGCTCGGCCTGGGCCAGCGACTGGGAGTTGCTCGTTTCCGTGCCCTTTAGCGCCGCCTCGTCCTGGCTCACGGCTTGCTCGGCCTGGGCCAGCGACTGCGAGTTACCCGTGTCGCCCGTCTTCAGCGCCGCCTTGTCCTCGCTGACGGTTTGTTCGGCGGCCGCCAGGGACTGGGAGTTGCCGGTCTCGGTGCCCTTTAGCGCCGCCTCGTCCTGGCTCACCGCTTGCTCGGCCTGGGCCAACGACTGGGTGTTGCTTGTATCCGTGCTCTTCAACGCCGCCTGGTCCTGGCTCACGGCCTGCTGGGCTTGGGCCAGCGATTCGGAGTTGCTCGTGTAGGCGGTTTTCAGCGCCGCCTCGTCCTGGCTCACGGCTTGCTCGGCCTGGGCCAACGACTGAGAGTTGCTCGTCTCGGCCGTTTTCAGTGCCGCCTCGTCCTGGGTTACGGCTTGCTCGGCCTGGGCGAGGGTCTCGGAGTTGCTGGTCTTGGTCGAGCCGAGGCCCGACTTGTCCGTACCTACGGGCTGCTCAGCCTGGACAAGTCCCTGCAGGTTGGAGGTGTTGGCCAACGCCAGGCTGGCCTCGTCCGAACTGACCGCCTGGTCTGCCTGTGAAAGGCTCTCTGCGTTGGAGGCGGCGGTCGACTGGAGGGCTTCCTCGTCGGCGGCCAGGCTCTGGCGGGCGCTAGCTACAAGCTGCTCTTCCTGCTGGATGGTGGACGTCGCCGTGCCGGCCGGGAGGATGACGTTGGCGGTCGTGGTGCTGTTGTTGGTGCTGGCATAAGTAAGGGTGCCCTGCACCTCGGTCTGGGACTGGAGCGTTTGCTCCTCGACGGTGGTGTACGAGATCGGGTAGGCGTTGTCGCTCACGCCACTGTTTGAGCTGGACGGGCCCGAGAAGGGGTCGGTCACGGCCACCGCGATGCCCGCGGCTGCCAGCAAGGCGACAGCGGCGCCGCCGGCCACGAACCTCCGCCGGCGCCTGCGCCGGTCAGTGGGCCCTGGGCTTCCCGGAGGAATTGCCCCCACCGATGAGTTACCGGCAGGTGGGGTTTCAGTCGTTGCTGGGGCAGTGCTAGTCATGCGCGGGCGGACCTCCATTGGCATTGCCGGGAGCCAGCAAGCCAGGTTGTACAAAATGGGCGGTTACAGAACGGTGACAGCAGCTGTGACCGCTCCGTGACTTTCAGTCGCTCTTGGCGGGAGCCGAATTGCCGGGCCGCCACGGCGCTCTCATTTCTCCGCACCCCGTGGCCCCGTGGCCCGGTGGCGCCACGAAGTATCGGGACGCGACTGACCGGTTTCCTGTTCACGGGTTTTCGTCGGTCGAGCTATAGGGGAGGCCGTTCGGGATCAAGTTTTGGCATATGTGGCGGGCCGCTTCGAACTGGGTGGTATTCGGGTTCATGTTCTGGGGCAAAGGGAAGCGCACGTTGCCGCCGGAGAAGTCGGGGTCCGGGAAGCCGTTTATCCCGTGGGCCCGCATGCATTCGGCCGCCTTGAGGTAGTCAGCCTGCTGCGCGGTTGTCAGGTTGACGTGCGTGGGCCCCGGCGGGGCGTACTTTTGGCAGTCTTGTGCCGCCTTCTGGAACTGCGGCGAGCCCTTGCTGCCGGGCGTGATCTGGAGCGACACGCTGTTGCCCGAGATGACCGGGTTGGGGAAATTGGGGACGCCGTGCGACCGCATGCAGGACGAGAACTTCATGAGGTCGGCGCCGATCTTCGCAGGGCTGGCGCCTCCACCAGTCGAGGCGCCGGCGCTCGCTGCGGCGCCGGCGCCTGACGAGGTGGTGGTCGTGGTGCCGAGGTGGGCGACGGCGCTGGCCGAGCCGCCCGAGCCGCCACCACAGGCCGTGGCCAAGAGGGCGATAGCCGAGAAGACGACGCCGGCAAACCCGACCGTCCAGGAACGCGGGGTGCCCTTGAGGTGCCTCATCGTCCGGAAGTGCCCGGTCGCCCCGGAGGGACGCTGTGAGAAAAGCAGGTCAGCTAGGCGAGAACGTTTCATGGGAGCATTGTCCTTGCTCTTGGGCGGGGAAGGAATTGGGGAACACCCGGACACGACCCGGAGAAACCCGTTCACCCCTAAGGTATTTCATCAGAATACTACTGAGTATATACATCTATGAAGTGCCGTCTTGACTACCGGTGGACCGGGCGCGGCCGCTCGCAGGTAGCCGCGCCCGGACGAGCGGGCTACTTGTTCCCCGTGGTCGCGGCCGGTCCCTTCGGGCCTCCGAAGGGGCCGCCCATGATGCTCTGGCAGGCCTTTTGGGCGGCCTGGAACTGAGGACTTTGAGGGTTGAGGTCGCTCGCTTGGCCGGGAGTGGCGCGGATGCGGATGGCGATGCCACCCCCCGGCAGGCTCTGGGGGTCGGGGAAGTCCGAGATGCCGTGGGCCCGCATGCACTCGGAGTACTTGAGCGCTTGTGCCAGCGCCTGCGCCTGTTGCGCCGGGCTCGGTTGGCCACCGTTTGGCAAGACGTGCCTGCAGTCCTTGGTGGCGGCCTGGAAACTGGGCGAGCTTTGGTTTATGCCGGTCCCCTGGATGACGCCCTGAGAGTTGGGCTCGGGAAAGTTGGGCACCCCGTGGGTCTGCATGCAGTGCGAGAAGGCCAGCATCTGGGACTGGTCGCCACCGGCCATGGCGAATTGGCCCCCCGAACCCAGGCTCGAGCTGGCCGCGCCCGAACCGGCGCTGGGGCCTGAGCCGTTACCCGATGACGAGTTGCCCTGTGAGCTCGGGTCCTGCGTGGTAGTGGTCTTGAGGTGGGCAACGCCGGCGTCTTTGCTAGGGCTGCCCCCGCAAGCGGTCAGGAGCAGAGTGACGCCCGCCAGCACGCTGAACAGGGCGAACCATCGTGGCGTTTTCGCGACTCGCAGGGCGGGCGCTTTGATCATGCCGCTCGTTATAAGCGGGGCGCGGTAACAACGCCGAAACAAGCCTTGTTAACTTGCTGTTACTGGCCATCGGGCACCCTGTGAGCAAAGGAGGGCCTGTGTTGGCGCCACGATCTTGGTTTCATCTACCCCGGCGCAGTGTGCGCCTGCGCCTTACCGCGCTGTACGGAGGCCTCTTCCTCATTTCGGGTGCGGTCCTGCTCGCCATCACCTACGGCCTGGTTGTGGGCCGGCCCGAGGTTACGGCGTTCAAAATCATCGGCTCTAGCAACGGCGTCGTCAAAGCAGTGGCCGGGCAGGCTATTGGAGCCGGGCCGCTCGGTGTGCCGGGTCCGGCGGTATAACGGTGCGGCCGTGCCAGGCCGTTGGCCTGCGGTGCGTGACCAAAGTGCCCAACGTCCCGGGCAGGGGCTTTTCGTTCCAGGTGCAACCTCCCCCCGTCATCTCCTCCGGCGCCGCTCGGATCGTGGCCACCCTGCCCACGCCCGAAGAGCGCAAGAACCTGCTCGTAGTCTCGGCCTTCGCTCTCGGCGTTATGGCCGTGATCTCCATCGGGCTGGGTTGGCTGATGGCCGGCCGTGTGCTCCGCCCGTTGCGCACGATGACTGCCTCAGCGCGCCAGATCTCCGAGCTGAACCTCCACGAGCGCCTGGCCGTACACGGGCCAAACGACGAGCTGAAGGACCTCGGGGACACGATCGACGGCCTGCTGGCGCGCCTGGAGACCGCCTTCGAAGCCCAGCGCCGGTTCGTGGCCAACGCGTCCCACGAACTGCGCACACCCCTCGCCATGATGCGCACGTCCGTCGACGTCGCGCTGGGCAAACCACAGCCGACACCTGACGTAAGGGTGCTGGCCGGCAAGCTGGAGGAAGGGCTTGACCAGGCGGACAAGCTCCTGGAGGGATTGCTGGTCCTGGCCCGGGCGCAAAGAGGCGCCCTCGGTGAAATCACCGAGGTGTCGCTCCAGGACCTGGTTTTCGCCGCCCTTGTGGCAGAGCAGGCCGAGATTTCTCGCCTGCGCCTGAGCGTCCTGGACGGGACCGTCGCCTACCACGTGATCGGGAACGAAACGCTGTTGGCCCGGCTCGTCGCCAACGTGGTGAGCAACGCCGTTCGCCACAACGTCCCTGATGGCATGGTCGTCATCTCCGACGTCGTGCGCGACGGGGTGGCATACCTCGTGGTCGACAACGGAGGGCCAGTTTTCGAAGCGGACGCCGTGCAACAGTTGGCGCAGCCCTTTCACCGGCTGGGGCCGGACCGGGTGGCCGACAACAACGGCGCCGGCCTGGGGCTGTCGATCGTGCGGGCCATCGCCACCGCCCACGGAGGGACGCTCGAGCTGCACGCCCGGCCAGAGGGCGGCCTGCGCGTCATCATCGGGCTGCCGGTGGCCGTACGAGTATGAGGGTGCTCGTGGTCGACGACGTTCGTCGTTTGGCCGACGACATCGCCGAAGGGTTGCGCGACCAGGGCATTGCGGCCGACGTGGCCTACGACGGCCTGGACGCCGTGAGCAAGCTCGAGGTCAACCCGTATGACGTGATCATCCTGGACCGGGACCTTCCGGGCCTGCATGGTGACTTGATCTGCCAAATGATCGCCGATAGCGAACGGCCTGTCATGGTCCTCATGCTGACTGCTTCGGGGACGCCGGGCGAGCGGGTGGCCGGGCTCAGGCTCGGCGCCGACGACTACCTGAGCAAGCCGTTCCATTTCCCGGAGCTGGTGCTCCGGGTACGGGCGCTGGCCAGACGGCAGCCGACGGCGCAGCCCCGGGTGTTACGAGCCGCCGGCATCGAGCTCGACCCGTTGCGCCGGACGGTGAACCGCGACGGCCGGCAGATCGAACTTTCAGTCAAGGAACTGGCCGTACTCGAAGCCCTGATGAAAGCGAGCCCCGCTTTCCTGTCGGCCGAGGACCTGTTGGAACAGGTTTGGGACGAGAACGCCGACCCGTTCACGAAGACGGTCCAGGTGACGATCGGCAGGTTGAGGCGTAAACTGGGGGAGCCGCAAGTCATCGAGACCCTTACTGGTGCTGGTTACCGGGTCGGCTGAGGGCCGCTTTTCGACGGACTTCCGTGCCCCGCTTTCTCGAAGCCCTATTAGCGCAGAGGGTTTCGCGAGTTACCGCCGCAGTCGTCGGCGTCTGGTTATGAGCGTCTCACTCGATCGTCGTCTCGGCTTCCCTGCGGCCGGCCCCCGCTCGTCACGGCGCCCCGGCCGGCAGCAGCGAGTGGCATGCTTGCGCTGCTTTTTGGAACTGGGGCGAGTACGGGTTTATGCCGCTCCCGCTCCCGATGATGAGCGATACTCTCCCGCCACTTACCTTCGGATCGGGAAAATTGCGTACGCCGTTGGCTCGCATGCACCGGGAGTACTTCAAGGCCTGAGCCAGGAAACTCGACGCTTGGCCGGCGCTGGGGGCCTTGGGGGCCAATGCTTTGCAGGCATTTTCGGCCGCCTGGAACGTCGGCGAGTTAGGGTCGAGACCGTTGTTAGCCTTGAAGAGGAAGTCACCCTGGCTGTTGGGGTCGGGGAACCCGGGCACGCCGTTTTTGCGCATGCATTGCGCATAATGCACAGACCTTTGATAGTTAGGACTAGACGCCGCTGCTGGCGGTCCCGGCGCCGCGACGGTGGAAGGGGTGTTCTTGCCTGCGTGGGCCACCGCTGCGTTCGAGCCGCCGCCGCAGGCGGCACCAACGAGGGCCAACCCCACGAGCGCGGCGGCCAGGGCCCGTGCCGCGCAGCCTGGACCTGAGGGGCCGGCGGGTAGCCGGGGCGGCCGATGTTGCGTCCATTTCCATATTCCCTTTCGTGGCTGTGCTTCGAAAGCCAGTCGCTATTTGTTGCCGTCAGTTGTACGAAGTGGCCGGTCACAACCCAGTGACAGCGGCTGTCACCCCGCTGTCACCGTCGCTCTGGCATCCTTTGACGGATGTACCTATGAGAGAGCTGGCATGAGAGGGCTGTCGTGAGGGTGTTGTCGTGAGGGTGTTGCCGTGAGGGTGTTGCCGTGAGGGTGTTGGTAGTCGAAGACCACGAGCGGCTGGCGACGGCGGTGGCGACGGGGCTACGTCGCGAGGGCATGGCTGTTGATGTCGTTTTTGACGGCCGCGACGCGGTTTGTCATGCCACCGTCACCCGCTACGACGTTGTCGTCCTCGACCGAGACCTCCCCGGCCTTCACGGCGACGACGTATGCAAGGCTCTCGTGGCCGAGCGCTGCGAGAGCCGCGTGATCATGCTGACGGCCGCGGGCACCGTAAGGGACCGGGTCGACGGGCTGGGCATTGGCGCCGATGACTACCTCGCCAAGCCCTTCGATTTCGCCGAATTGGTAGCCAGGGTGCGGGCGCTCGGGCGTCGGCCGCCGTCGGCTCTCCCGCCCATCCTCGACCACGGCGACCTGATGGTCGACTCCTCGCGTCGGTTGGCCTGTCGGGCCGGTCAGCGCCTGTTGCTGAGCCCCAAGGAACTGGGTGTGCTCGAGTACTTGCTGGGTGCCCAGGGCCGCCCGGTCACGGCGGAGGAACTGCTCGAAAAGGTCTGGGACGAAATGGCAGACCCCTTTACCAGCACTGTCAAGACCACAATTGGCCGGCTCCGCGCCAAGCTCGGCGACCCGCCCCTGATCGAGACGGTTCGCGAGGGCGGTTACCGGATCTGAAAGAAATGGCCTGCCCATAATGGCTTTGTCGAGTAGGTTTTCCTGGTTGCGCGTGCCCCGCCGCACCGCCCGGCTCAGGTTGACATTGTTTTACGGCGGGCTATTCCTCGTTTCAGGTGTGGTGTTGCTAGCCATTACCAACGTCCTCGTGCGCAGCACAACCGGGAACTTCGTTTTCTTCCAGATGTCGACGAAATTACTCCCGGTACCAAAAGACGCCCCCGCCCCAAAAGCATTGTTCACCTACCACGCCAGTCACGTCCCTAAAGGCTTCCTGGCCCAGGCGTCGAAAGCCGAGGCGCTTGCTCTTCGTACGCACCGATCAGACCTGCACCAATTGCTTGTCGAGTCGGGTATCGCCCTGGCCGTGATGACCGTCCTGTCGGTCGCCCTCGGTTGGTTGATCGCCGGCCGGGTCCTCCGGCCCCTCCGTTCCATAACCGCCAGCGCTCAACGCATTTCCGTGAACAACCTCCACGAGCGCCTGGCCCTCGATGGGCCGGACGACGAGTTCAAGGAGCTCGGTGACACGCTCGACGGTTTGCTGGGACGCCTGGAGGGTTCTTTCGAAGCGCAGCGGCGCTTCGTCGCCAACGCGTCCCACGAACTGCGCACACCGCTCACCCTCGAGCGGGCCCTCCTCCAACTGGCCATCTCCGACCCGGAGGCAACCGCGGACAGTTTGCGGTCAACGTGCGAGGAGGTGCTGGTTTACGGTGAGGCACAGGAACGGCTCATCGAGGCCCTCCTCACCCTGGCCACGAGCGAACAGGGGCTGGAAGGGAGGCGGCCGGTTGACCTCGGGACCATAACGAGCGGCGTCGTCCAGGCGGCGCAGGCCGAAGCTGACAGGCTGGACGTGCGCCTGGAGACCGACATCGGACTGGCCACCACGTCCGGGGAACCCGCGCCTGGTGGAGAGGCTCGTCGCCAACCTCGTGCACAACGCTTTGCGTCATAACCAGCCTGGCGGCTGGGCGCGGGTCGGGACGGGTACGCGTGGCCCCCAGGCCGTGCTCTCGGTCGTCAACAGCGGCCCGCCGGTCGAAGCTGGCGATACGGGGCGGCTTTTCCAGCCCTTCCAACGCCTCGACGACGCCCGGTCCCGCCAAAATGGGGGCCACGGGCTGGGCCTTGCCATCGTGAAGGCGGTCGCCGTCGCCCATGGTGCCACCGTCGCCACCAGGGCCAGGCCGGAGGGTGGGCTGGCCATCGAGGTCGGGTTCCAGGCCGCGTGGAGGTCCCGGCCCCGGTCGTTGACGCCGGCCGGCCCGTGCGGGCGGAGCCGCCGGCGGCCCTGGAAATGTCCACTTCTAACTCGTCTTCTAACTCGTCGTAGTGGCGTGCCGTCACTCTGCTGGCGGGCGTAGCCTGGTGAGCGTGGAGGTCGTGCCCGGTGCCCTGGTGTGACGACTGCAGCCGGTTCTGGAATGGCCCCGATCTGGCCGCGGACCAGACATGCCCCTCCTGTGGGCGGGCCCTGGCGGGACCGGCCGGCGGGGGAGGGGAGAATGGCACGACGGCTCCCGCAAGTAGCGGGACGACCACGCTAACCAGGGCCAAAGGTGCTCCCTGGCACTTCAAGCTGATGGTCTTCGGGGTGACCGTCTACATGATCTACCGGATCTACTGGCTCGTAGAGTGGCTCCCGAAACACATATGAAGCTGTTTGGCCCTCGTATCGGCGTCGTTGGGGCCGTGGCGTCGGAGACCGGGAGCGGCAGCTTATAACGACCTGCTAGCCTCGGCAGGCGCGCAACGCACGGGCGGTGGCGCAGTTTGGTAGCGCACCAGACTGGGGGTCTGGGGGTCGAGGGTTCAAGTCCCTCCCGCCCGACGTTCTCACCGGCACTTTTATGCCCCAACGGCGGGGGGCACAGCTGCTGGGGGGCAATCTTGGGGGGCAATTCGTACGGGACAGTCCAAAAGCTTGACGTCTGTGTGCATAGTGCGTAATGTGACTACACCCAGGAGTTGAGTAACCACCTGGCGTACATATCGGCTAGGGGGGTCTTTACGGCGGCGCCCTGATGCCGCCCGGGCGGCGGAACGCTCGTTTTGTGCCGAGGACGGCTGGCTCTCTGAGTACCTGGGCCCGGGCTAATTGGTGGGAAAACACCCGAACACGGAGGAGACCCCTTGCTCAGATCGCGCAAACCCGCCCTAGGCCTGGTGGCCGTGGCCACCGTGGTTCTTGCCCTCGTCCTCACCGGCGGCGCCGCTATGGTCACCGCCGCCGCGCCCCCGCCCTCGACCCTGGCCCCAGGCAATAACTACCTGACCTGCCCGGGCGGCGCTAACTGGTCCGTCTCGCCGGCGGCCGGCATCGCGCCCGGCGCCGTCGACGTGGCCTGCCCGACCACGACCTCGACGACTACGACGACGAGCTCGACGACCACGACGAGGCCGACCACGACGACGACCACCAGGCCGACCACCACCGGCCGACCACGACGGCCCACCGACCGACGACGACCACCAGGCCGACCACGACGACGACCACTCCGCCGGCGCCGGCGCTATGGAAACCGCCGCAACTGTTCGAGTGGCAATGGCTACTGAGCGGCGTCCTCAACACGTCAAACGCAACCCAGATGGGGACCGGCATAACGGCATGGGATGGCACCAAACCGCCCGCCACTAACCCGACCGTGTACGACGTCGACGGCATCCTGACCCCGAAGTCGACCGTTACGACGCTGCGCAACATGGGTTTTCGCTCGATCTGTTATATCGAGGTCGGCACGGCCGGCGACTATTACACGGCGGCCCAAGAGGGGATTCCGGTCACGTACTTCAAGCAGTTCCAAAACGCCGGCGTGGTTGGCCTCAAGCTGTCGGGCTACGACGAATGGTTCTTGAACATCAACGCCCCGGCCACCACCCGGATCCTCGAGGACATGATAAGCCAGCAGTGCGCGGCCAAAGGCTTTGACGCCGTCGAGACCGACCTCGACGTCACATACAACGACAAAGAAGGCAAAACCGGCTTTACCATCACTCAGGCCAACGAGGAGACCTTCTTACGGAACCTCGCCCTCTACATGAACCGCAACGGCCTGGTTTGGTTTAGCAAGAACCTTTGCCACTCGGTTAGCCAAAGCTTCGTCAACGCTATGGAGCCCTACGCCGCCGGCGACATCGACGAAGAGGCCCAGCAGTACAACACGATCAGCTACATAAAACCGTTCTTGACGGCGAAAAAACCCGTCCTCGATGTCGAGTTTTCGTACCCTCAGAACAGCTATTGCGCCTCGGACATCAGTATGAAGATCGTCGGGACGACCTTCCAGTACGCCCTTAACGGGCCTCGCAAACCCTGCGACCTGTAGGGCTAGCTTTGCCCTATTGAGCACGCCGCCGTCGGCCCCGGCCCGGCCGGGTCGGGGCCGGTCTCGAAAACGAGCTCCGGGACCGCCACGACATACGGCCGGCCGAACGGGCGACGTGGCGGCCCGGGCCAATGCTGGCGCCCCGGTATGGCCGCTTGCTCTTGATCGATAAAAGCGGCCCATCCCTGGGTGCGGACCCGACAGACCGTTGTACACTCCGAACGGACTGGAGGGGAGGGCCGATGGCAGCCGCGAAACCCCAAGTTGCTGGCCGGGAACGGCGGCCACGAGCCGCCGAGGCGGCGCGTGAGGCCCGCGGCGTCTCGACGACCGGCGACGGGCAGGCCAGGGCCGTCGCGGTCGCCAGAGGGGAAGTCACGCCGGGAGGCCTCTTCGCCCTCCAGCGCCGCATCGGCAACCGGGCCACGGTGGCGCTGCTCCAGCGCGACCTGGAAGACGAGGACGTCGAGGCGGCGGCGGCCATGTTCCAGCAAGCGGAGGCGGAGGACTCGGCGACGTACCTTCCCCTTGAGTGGAACGTAAAGAACGCGGCCAAACTCGGTCCTGAGCGAGCGGCCAAGTTGCGTCAGATGATCGAAGCTCGTGCTGCGCCGAAAAAGGACGGCCTCGGAGAAGAGGACGTCGAGGCGGCGGCGAGCGTGTTCCAGAAGGAGGAGTCCGGCCCGGGCGCCGCCCGGGGGCGCAAGGCCCTCCAGGGCCTCGTCGCCGAGTCCAGCCGCTACAACCGGGGCATCGACGCCGACTCCGGCGGCGACAGCAAGCCGAAGAAGCAGAGTTTGCCCATGGTCTGGAACGTAAAGCTGGCTGCCGAGCTTGGCCCCGAGACAGCGGCGAAGTACCGAAAGCTGTTCGAAGCCCAACAGGCCCGACAGAAGAAGACGGCAACGGCTGGCGGGGCCTTCGTTGCCAGCCAGGTCAACTCCAAGGAAAAGATCGGCTCGGCGGCGGCCTACACCACTCCCGCAGAGCGCGAAGGCCACCTCGGCGAGTTCCTCCGGGGCTCGCACGCCTTCGTGCCGCACGATGCGTACCTAAAGATCCGTGGACAGCATGTGACAGAGGCCAACTTCAATGCCTGGGGTGCCGGCACCAACTTCGTAGCGCCTCTCGCAGCCGCCGACAAGCTCGTGGCGGAGGCTTCGGCCGACGGCGGTCGGGGGTTGTTCCACCTCGAAGAGGCGCTTGGTATCCCGCCTATGAGCTGGGTGAAGCAGTGCAAAGAGCAGGACTACGGGATTTGGCGCTTCAAGAATCCTCAAACCGGAGGCCCTCAACCTCCGCATCCCGTCGGGCAGCGAGTACGGAGCCTACGGCTCGTGGGTGGACAGAGGCGGCGTCGCCCATCGCGGGGAGTGGCGCCCCGGCGGTAAGACCCTCGGGGGTGCCAAGGAGGCGGTGATCGACCAGGTCGGCGCAGGCAAGTTTGGTGAGAAGGGGGACAAGGCTGGTCAGGTGACCCGCAACAAGCTGGCGGAGCTGGAGAAGGACGGGGTCCTCAAGATCGAGCTCGACATGTCCATGAGCGCCAACACGAAACGGGTCCTCCAGGAGAAGGGCCAACCCGCCTAACAGCCTTGCGGCCGGGCCGCGCGCCGCCCTGTCCTTGTCATCATCCGCGCCTTCTTTGCGGCGGTAGTTCATTTACGCCGCTAATTCATCTCCCTCCGGCAGTCGCCGGGTCATACCACTTTATGAGGTAGGAAACCGCGCTCGCTGCACATAACAGGCCTTGTTTCACGGGTGTTACCGCGCCGCGCTTATAACAAGCCGTATGACCAGAGATCCCTTGCCGCCCCCCGGGGCCTAGGGTACGGTGGGTCACCCTGTTCGGCGTTCTGTCGGGCGGGGCTCTGCTCCTGGCTGCCTGCGGGGGCGGCGCGGGTGGTCCTGGTAACGCCGCCGTCGCCCATGTGGGGATTACTGCGACGACTAAAGCCTCGAGCTTTCACGGCGGCAGTGCTTACCAGCTGCCCGCCTGCGCCAGGGGACCGGATACGCGCGGGGCCGGGTGGCTGTGCGTCTCCCCCGACCTCGTGCACTGCATGCAAACTCACGGGGTACCTGATTTCCCCGAGCCCAACGCCCAGGGGTGGGCACCGGCGGCCGGCATCAACACGAACTCGCCCAGTTTCCAAGCCGCCTCCGACCACTGCCTGCCGAATAGTGGTGCTCAACCGACGCCCGCCGAGAACCCGCAGGTCCTGGCGCAGGCGCTCAGGTTCTCCCGGTGCATGCGTTCCCACGGCATCGCCGACTTCCCGGACCCCGGGTCATCAGCGAGGGGCGGCACCGGTACGCAAGCCGGAAAAGGAAGCGACCTCGACCCTGAGAACTCCCGGTTCCAGGCCGCGGAGAGGGCGTGCCGAGGCAAATAGACAGGCAGCCCTGTAAGCCATGTCGGGATCGCGTTGGACAGGCTCGGTCGATGCGAGCGGCGCGATGTATTCGCTTGGACGTGCGGCTTTTGCGCGGGAGGGTGGCGACGTTGGCCAGGCGATAGTCATTTCCCAGGATCTCATCACAATTTCAGCGAACCAGTTAGCGATTTTGCCACCTCGTCGCGCTGGTGAGCCGTTGCGGCCCCTTTTACAGCAACGAGTTGACGAAATCGCAACCTGAAGCCGGAAATTGTGAAGAAAATGTGATGCCACTGGCCGGGCGAAAGGCAAAGGCTATGCGGTGTTGGGGAAGACGAGATCCTGTGTGAAAGGTAGTAAACCCGAACTTCGTAGAGGGGGTACGCCGTCCTGGCCAGCGGGCTGGCATATCCCGCGGTCGGATTTATCTGTTACGCGTCCCGTCGCACCAGCAAGACCCCGCCAATTATCAATAGCGCGAGGGTATAACCGCACAGGACGGCGAAGCCGACCCACGGTGAAAATGTGAAGGGGGCGCCCGCATTGGTGGCATTGACGATCCTGTCCCCGATAACCGCCGGGAGGTAACGAGTTATCGCGTTCTGCAGCGACGTGGGCAGGACGTCCACGATAAGGGTCAATATGAGCAGGACGACAACGTAGGCGCTGATGGCGCCGGCCGTGTGGCGGACCAGAGTGGCAAGGGCCGAGCGCCAACAGCCCCATCACGCTGAGGTACAGGCCGGTGCCGACGACCGCCGTCCACGCGCCCGGTGTCGACAGGCTGGCGTGCGCCGCCGGAGCGCTGAGGAGGGCTTGGCCGAGAAGGAACGAGCAGAAGGAAACGGCCTCAGAGATCACGAGCACGACCGCACCGAATACCAGCACCTTGGCGAGGAGCACGAGTGGCCGACGGGGCGCGGCGGAGAACGTGGCGCGGATCGTGCCCGTCGAGTACTCGCCGCTCACAACCAGAACGCCGAGGACACCGAGTACGAGCTGGCAGAAGAAGATCCCGGCGCAGACTGAGGCGCGTCGGGTCGACCGATGCCCTGCTGGCCGCCGACATCGTCGACCACCGCGAGCGGGTCTCGGCCGTGGCCAGCGCCGAGATGCCGACGCCGATCACGACGGTCAGGCCGAGGGCCCACATCGTTGAGCGGACCGTGCGGAACTTGGTCCACTCGCTGCGAACGAGATCGAAGATCCCGTACCGCCCGGACGGTATTGACGGCGCGCGACGGTAGCCGCGCCGCCTGCGGTCGTGAGGGTCATCGATGGTCTTCTTGCTGCGAGGCTGTGGGCGCACCGTGGTACTCGATGCTGTCCTCGATGAGCTCCATGAACGCCTCCTCGAGCGAGGCCGACTGCGGCGAGAGCTCGTGGAGGGTGACCCAGAGGCTCGCCGCCAGCTCACCGATCGCCACCTCGTCCACTCCGCGCACGTTCAGCGCGTCCTCGCCGTCAAGGGTGCTCTGGGCGCCGCGCGGCATCGAGCGCGGCGCGTAGCTTGGCGAGCTCCGGGGAGCGGACCCGTACGTACCGCTGGGAGCTCTGGGCGAGCAGGTCCGCCACCGGCACCTGGGCGATCAGGCGGCCTTTTCCGATGATCACCACCTCGTCGGCGGTGAGCGCCATCTCGCTCATCAAGTGGCTCGAGACGAACACGGTCCGGCCCTCGCCGGCAAGGCCTTTGAGGAGGTTCCTCACCCAGCGAATACCGTCGGGGTCGAGGCCGTTGACCGGCTCGTCGAAGAGGAGTACCCGGGGATCCCCGAGCAAGGCAGCGGCGATACCGAGGCGCTGGCCCATCCCGAGGGAAAACTTGCCGGCCCGCTGCCCGGCGACCGAAGTGAGGCCGACGAGCTCCAGGACTTCGTCGACCCGCCGCAACGGGATGCGGTTCGCTTCCGCGAGCATCCGCAGGTGCGCTCGCGCACTGCGCCCTGGGTGGATCGCCTTGGCCTCCAGGAGAGCCCCGACTTCGTGGAGCGGCCAGGCCAGATCGTGGTAATGGCGGCCACTCACCTTCACGTCACCCGCGCTGGGTGCGTCGAGGCCCATGACCATCCGCATCGTCGTTGACTTGCCGGAGCCGTTCGGCCCGAGGAACCCCGTGACAACGCCGGGGCGGACGCTGAAGCTGAGCTGGTCCACGGCCAGCTTGTCGCCGTAGCGCTTCGTGAGCTGATGTGCTTCGATCACGTCCGATCACATCCAACCTTTGACGTCACGACCAACCTTTCAGGCCTTGCAGGTGCGGAGCCGGTGGGGGACTCCGCGAGCGGGTTTCGCTTCTTTGCCACCGTGGCGGGGTCTTCGCCGAAAAGCGCGTGCTATCTATGTCGTTCCACCTGGTTCAGCACCGCCGGGGCCCATTTTGTGACGCGCTCGGTCCAGTCGAGCCCCTCAACCGGTCAACAGGTCATAAGCCCGTCACGGGCGGGCGTCGTCGCTGCCGGCCTGGTGGCGCAGGGCAAAAATGGCTGCCTGGACCCTGTCTTGAAGGTCGAGCTTGGTGAGGACGCTGCTGACGTGGGTCTTGACCGTCTCCTCGCCGATGCCGAGCTGGCGGGCGATCTGACGGTTGCTTTGGCCCCGGGCGATCAGCTGGAGCACTTCGCGTTCGCGCCGGGACAGGGGGCTAAGCGGGTCTCGAGAAGGTGCCCGGTGCAGCGCCTGGGTGAGGCGCGTGACCAGAGCGGGGCTGAGGCTGGCCGTCCCGGTGGAGGCGTGGCGCACGGCCTCGATGACTTGCTCCGCAGTAGCCGTCTTGAGCAAGTACGAGGTGGCGCCGGCGCGCATGGCGCTGACGAGGTGCTCGTCGTCAGTGGCGGAGGTAAGGACCACGACGGCGGGCGATTGTGGAGCGCCGCCCAGTTGGTGGAGCACGCCGTGCCCGTCCAGTCCGGGCATGTACAGGTCGAGGAGCATTACGTCGGGGTGTGTAGCCGCGGCGACCCTCAGGGCCTGGCGGCCGTCCCCGGCCTCCCCGACGACATCGATATCGGGTTCCTGGTCGAGCAGGTAACGGAGCCCGTCACGGACGACGCGGTGGTCATCGGCGATAACGACGCGGATCGTCACGGCACCGGGACCCGGACGGTCACCGCTGCGCCTCGCCCGGGCGCGCTATCGATGTCCACTGTGCCACCGAGCTCGCCGACCCGGTCGCGGATGTGCCGCAGCCCGGAGCCAGCGTGCGCGGCCGCCGGGTCAAAACCGGTGCCGTGGTCACGCACGGCAAGTTCGACACTGCCGTCACGGCGGGTCATGGACACGCTGAGCCAGTGGGAGTGACCGTGGCGGACGGCGTTCGTGCACGCCTCCTGGGTTATGCGCAGCAGGGCATGCTCGACGGCGCCGGGGACGGCGACCTCGTCCAGTTCGGTGTCGACGGTGATCCCGAGGCGGTCGTGGTAGGCGGCGCACATCTCGTGCAGGGCCGGGACGAGCCCGGCCCCTGCCAGGCTGGCCGGCCGCAGTTCCAGCAGAAGAGCCTGCATATCTCGCAACGCCTCCTCCGTGATGCGCTCGACGGCTCGCACCTGCTCGTTGGCCGGGTCGGCCCTCCGCATCCCGGCGGCGATCATGCGCAGGCCGAACAGGTGCTGGGAGATCGAGTCGTGGATTTCCCGGGCGATCCGGGCTCGCTCCCCGAGACGGGCGTCGGTGGTGGCGCGCTCCCGTTCGGCGGCCAGCGCGGAACCGAGCTGGTTGGTCATAGCGTTGAAGTTCGCCTCCAGCCGGCCGACCTCGTCCTGGCCGGACGCCGGCAGGGTAACGGTGTAGTCGCCGTCCGCCACCGCCAGGGTGGCCCGCTCGAGGCGGCGTACCCGGCGCACGAGCCGGCGAGAGGCGAGCAGTCCGAAGACGACCCCGACGGGGACGATCGCAATTAGCAGCGCGTAAGACGCCCAGAGGAGCGGTCCGGTGCCGGGAATCCGGCGCAGGGCGTCCCAAGCGCTGATCGGGTTGACGAAGCCGGTGTGCTCCGGGGCCTGGACGTAGACGTACGTGGCCCGCCCGGGCTGAGTGCCAGCAGACTTCAGGCCGGGGCCGGGCAGGACCGACAGGGCCCAGCTCACCCTGCCGTAAGGGGTCGGGCCGCTGCCGACGCCCCCCGAATTGTTGGCACCGCCCGTTGCTATTAGCGCGGCCGCTTCTGTCGGGAGCTTGTCTGCCGCCGGCTGCCCGGGCGGGTACCGGGCGGGCGCCGAAGACGCCACGACCGTGCCGCCGGCGGCGATCGCCACAACTGCGGTGACCGCCCCGTGGCCTGGGCCTTCCCGCTGATGGCGGGGACGATCACGCCGCCGTTGGTGCTCACCAGCGCCTGGTCTGGCCGGGGGGGCTGGTCGCGGTCGCCGAGGAGGGCCCCGGCCGGTACGGCAGCGCCCGGATAGCTATCGATGAGCTGGCCCGCGTAAGATCTTGGCGGTGGCGCCCACCTGAGCCTGGAGCTGGACGTTGTTCACCAGCCCGGGTGCCTGGTAAGCGAGCACGAGAGCCTCGACGAGCACCACGACGGCGAAGGTGACGACTACGTAGGAGGCGGTCAGCCGGCCCGATATGCCCCAAACCCGACGTCGTAGCCGGTCCAACACGTGTGCACGATATCGCTGTGCCGGCGCCGGCGTACCCCCACAACGGGGGGCCCAGCCTCCCCCCAACGAGGGATGTGCCCCCGCTCGCCCGCCCGGACACTGGCTGGTATGACCTCTCACAGCCGTTCCGGGTACCGGCATGACGGGCCCCAACGCTTGCCGGCCACGACGGGCTTGGCCGCTCGCCGCGCCACCCGTGGCCAGCGTGATTGCGACGGCCGTCCTGGTCGTGGTGGCGGCGGCGTGCGGCCGATCCCCGAGTGGTCAGGTGGCGCAGCTCCGACCGAGCGCGACCTCATCGTCACGCTGTAACGTCGCTGCCGCACCTTGTATTTGACGGACTATGCAGTAGTATATTCAGTATGCTACTTACTGAGAGGTCCCCATGAGCGTCCGGCACGCACTTTTGGGGCTGCTGAGCGAGGGGCCGAAGTACGGGCTTCAGCTCCGTCAGGAGTTCGAGCAGAGGACCGGCGAAGTGTGGCCGCTCAATGTCGGGCAGGTCTACACGACGCTCCAACGTCTCGAGCGGGACGGCCTGGTCGAGTCGGACGACGCCGGTGAAGACGAAAGGCAAAAGGGCTTCCGGATCACGCCCGAGGGCGAGCGCGAGCTGGCCGCCTGGCTGCGTACCCCGCCCGAGGACACCGCGCCGCCGCGGGACGAGCTCGTGATCAAGATCCTCGTGGCTCTTAGCGTTCCCGGTGTCGACGTGCGCGACGTGGTCCAGGTCCACCGCCGGTACCTCGTAGAGCTGATGCAGCAGTGGACGCGCATCAAAGAGGACGAGGCCCGCTACGACCTATCGCTGGCCCTGGTGGTAGATGCGGAGCTGTTCCGGCTGGACTCCGTGATCCGGTGGCTGGACATGGCGGACGCCCGGCTGAAGCGCGCCGCGGTCGACGCCCAGGCGCCGGCCCCCGCTCCGGCTCCGACGGTTCCCAGAGTGAGAGTAAGAGCAGGAGGGCGGCGATGAGCTTCCTCGAAATGCGGAAGGTCTCGAAGGTGTACGGCGAGGGCTCCAACACGGTCAATGCCCTCTTGGAAGTCGACCTGTCGGTGAACGCGGGGACGCTGGTGGCCGTGATGGGGCCGAGCGGGTCCGGTAAGAGCACGCTTTTGACCATCGCCGGGAGCCTCGAGGAGCCCACCAGCGGCGAGGTGCTCGTGGGCGGCGCCGCGCTGTCCAGCATGTCGCGCAACGACAAGGCACGGCTGCGACGCCGCTCCGTCGGCTACGTCTTCCAGGACTTCAATCTCCTGCCCGGCCTGACGGCGGCGGAGAACGTCGCCCTTCCCCTCGAGCTGGACGGTCTCTCGGCCCGCAAGGCACACGCCGTCGGCATGGCCGCCCTCGAGGAGCTGGGCCTGGGCGACCGGGCCTCGCACTACCCCGACCAACTGTCGGGCGGCGAGCGCCAACGGGTGGCGATTGCCCGTGCCGTAGTGGGCGAGCGCCGTCTGTTGCTGGCCGATGAACCATCGGGCGCGCTCGACTCGGTCAACGGCGAAGCGGTCATGAGGATCGTATTGGCCGCTTGCCACCGTGGGCTGGCTGCCGTCATGGTCACCCACGACGCGCAGCTCGCGTCCTGGGCCGACCGGGTGATGTTCATCCGGGACGGGCGGATGGTCGACCAGACGATGCCACCCCCGAGCCCCGAGTCTTTACTCCAGCCCAGCCAGTCATGAGCGTGCTGACATGAGTGTGGTAGCGCTCGATCGGCCTACCGCCAGAGGTGCGGGCGACCGTGGCGACGGCGGGCTGGCGGCGCGGCGTGCTGTAGCGAGGTGGGCCTGGCGGTTGTTCCGAAGGGAGTGGCGCCAGCAGCTGCTCGTTCTCGCCCTCATCGTCGTCGCGGTAGCAGCCACCGTTGTCGGGGCTACCGTGGCGAGCAATACTCCTGCGCCCGTCGCTCAGCAGTTCGGGACGGCGCACGATTTGACCACGCTCCAGGGGCCGGTCTCACAGGTCAACAGCCAGATCGCCGCCCTGGAGCATCGATTTGGGCGGGTCGACGTTATCGAGAACCAGGCTTTTGCCGTTCCCGGGTCCATAGAGACGTACGACTTGCGCGCTCAGGATCCTCATGGCCCGTACGGAGCGGCGATGCTCTCGCTGGTACGCGGCCACTACCCGACGAGTGCCGGCCAGGTGGCGTTGACGGGCACGCTCGCTTCCACATTTGGGGTCAAGGTGGGTCAGCTCTGGCGAGAGGGGGGGACGGACTGGCACGTGGTCGGCATGGTCACGAACCCGCTCAGCCTGCTCGACCAGTTCGCACTCGTGGTCCCAGGTCAGGTCACGCACCCGACTGAGGTGACTGTTCTGTTCGATGCCCGGGGGGCGTCAGCCGCACCTTTGAACGGCATAAACGTCCAGACGGCGTCGGGCCTGCGGAACAGCGCCCTCAACCCCGAAACCCTGTCCCTGGCCGGCATCACCGTCGGGATGCTCCTGATCGCGCTGGTAGCGGTCGGGGGCTTCACCGTACTGGCGCAGCGGCGTTTGCGTTCCCTGGGGATGCTGGCGTCGCTCGGGGCAACAGACAAAAACGTCGGCCTCGTTGTCAGGGTCAACGGAGCAGTGGTCGGCATGTTCGGGGCGCTGGTCGGGACCGCCCTCGGCCTGGTCCTCTGGCTGGCCTACCGACCACGCCTCGAAACGAGCGCCCACCACGAAATCGGCATGTTTGCGGTGCCCTGGCTGGTGGTTGTCGTGGCCATGGTCCTGGCCGTGGTCGCGACCTACCTGGCGGCAACGCGCCCGGCACGTTCCATCACGAAAATCCCGATAGTTACGGCGCTGTCCGGGCGGCCCGCGCCGCCCAGAGAATCCGTCATTCGGCGGTACCCGGCCTTGTGCTGCTCGTAGTCGCCTTTTTCCTTTTGGGTGTCTCGGGAAGCACGAATGGGGGTAGCGGCAGCGGTGGCGGCCCCGAGCTCGTCCTCGGACTGGCGACCCTCATCCCGGCCGTGATCTTGCTGGCTCCTTTCTGCCTGTCCTTGCTTGGCCGGCTCAGCCGCGGGAGCCCGATCGCGGTCCGTCTAGCGCTCCGCGATCTCGACCGGTACCGGGCCCGGTCGGGCTCGGCGCTGGCGGCTATCAGCATCGGCGTCATGATCGCCGTCATCATCAGCATCGTCGCCGCCGCCCGGTACGCCAACATCCTCGACTATGCAGGGCCGAACCTGGCGTCGAACCAAGTCAACGTATATACGCCTAACGGCCCCGGCTACGCACCGCCAGGGCTCGGCCCGCAGATAGCCGCGAAGAACCTGGAGGCCATGGACAAGAGCGTCCACGAGCTGGCTTCTGCGCTCGGCGCTCGGGCCGTTGTGGAACTGCAGGCGACCAGCACCTCCCTGCAGCACGCAGCCAGCGGCCGACCGTTCACCGGGAACATCTACGTCGGCACGCCTGCGCTTCTCCAGGCTTTCGGGGTCAAGACGTCTCAGGTCAACCCGGCGGCGGACATCCTGACCATGCGGCCCGGGTTGTCGTCGCTCTCGCACATGGAGCTCATCTATGGCAATGGCGGCGGCGAGCAGTTTATTGGCCCCGGCAACGGGCCGTCGGCCGGGCAGAGCCCAGGCGGCGGGGGCGGGGCTTATCCCCCCTGCCCGACGGGGCCGAAAGGCGATTGCCTGGTCAACCCGGTCATACAAACGGTCAGCGCTCTCCCTTCGGGCGTGTCTGCCCCCAACACAGTGATCACAGAGCGCGTGGTGCACCAGTTCGGGCTGCAACCGGAGGTCTCCGGCTGGCTCATCGAGACCTCGGGGCCGCTTACGGCCGCTCAGATAAGTGCCGCCCGGTTGTCGGCGGCCAATGTGGGCATGAGCATCGAGACCAAAAACGACGAGCCAACGTCTTCGGAGGTGATCAACTGGGCGACCGTGTTCGGCATCGCTCTGGCTCTCGGCATCCTCGCCATGAGCGTGGGGTTGATCCGCAGTGAAACGGCGAGCGAATTGAGGACCCTGACCGCCACCGGTGCGAGCAGCGCCACGCGCCGCACCATAACTGCCACCACCGCCGGGGCGCTCGCACTCCTTGGGGCCGTGCTGGGAACGATGGCCGGCTACGTGGGGGTGATCGGGTGGCTTCGGTCCAACTCTCTGAACGGTGGCATTTCGGCTCTCGGCAACATCCCGGAGAGCAACCTGCTCATCATCCTCGTGGGCATGCCATTGGCGGCAACGCTGGCGGGATGGTTACTGGCCGGGCGCGAACCGCTGGCCATCGCCCGCCGGCCTCTCGAGTGATGCTCGTGCGGTGAGGGACTGCAGGCGGTCCAAACCGGCGGGCCGGCTACCACTTGGGCCGGGTGACCGCTAAGGTCCTCCAAAGTCCCGAACAAGGAGGCCTGCGTGTCCCGTCCGAGAGTACTTTTGGCCGGTCTAGCTCTTTTTTCCGTCGCCGCGCTGAGTGGCACCACCGTGGTGTCCGCTGCGCCCCTTCCCGCTACCCGCACTCTGTCAGCGCAAGCAACAAGCTCCACCCCGACAATCGTTATCGGGTCGACCAACTTCACCGAACAGGTGATCGTGGCTACCCTCTATTCCGACGTGCTCCAGCACGCCGGGTTCAAGACCGACCTCAAGGCCAACCTGGGGACGCGAGCCGAAGTGGAACCAGCGCTCGCTCACGGCGCCCTCGACCTGTACCCGGAGTACGCAGGCAGCCTGCTCGCCTACCTCGAGCCCAAGGACACCGCCCAGGCCACTCAGCTGTCTACGGATCTCCCGGTCCTCAACAAGGTGCTGGCCACCCAGGGCGCAACGGTGCTCAACCCGGCTCCCGCGGTCGACGTCAACGTGTTCGCAGTGACCAAGAAAACCGCCGCGGAGTACCACCTGACCACCCTGTCGAGCGTCGAGCCGGTCGCATCGAAGTTGGTCCTTGGCGCTCCTACGGAGTGCCCTACTTACGCCTACTGCCTGATCGGCCTCCAGAAGGTGTACGGCCTCCACTTCAAGTCCTTCTCCGGGATCGAGTCGGAGCCGACGCTCGCCGCCTACCTCGCCGCAGGGCGCGTACAGGTAGCGGAGTTCTATTCGAGTGATGGGACCATCCTCACCAACGGCTTCGTCCAGCTGCAGGACAACAAGCACCTGCAACCGGCCGACCACCTGATCCCCATTATCCGCAAGTCAGTCGACACGGCGGCCGTGGCGAAGGCCCTGAACGGCATGGACGCCATGTTGACGACCGAGGCGCTCGAGCACTTGAACATCGACGTAAACGCGAACCACGAGAACGCGGCCACGGTGGCCATGAACTGGCTGAAGAGCGAGCACCTGGTATAGAGACCGAGGAGTCAGCGGGGGGAGGCAGTCCTCCCCCCATGACCCCTTCCCGGGCGCTAGCCGCCTGTCGACCAGGCCGGAGCCGTTTCCGCCGGGCCACTCCTGTCGTGCCGGCCCGTCGAGCCGGCAAAGGCCGTCAGCCGCTACGGGCGCCCGCCGTCCGTGACATCAGGCCCGTGCCGCGCTGCCTTGACGTCTGCGTGGCTTGTCTGGTCCCGGCCGGCGTCACCACCCGGGCCACCCCGGAAAGCAGGAAGTCGACCAGCAGGGCCAGGACGGCGACCAGGAAGGCGCCGGCGAAAGTTTCCGCGTTGTTCCGGGTATCGAGCCCGGCGAAGATGTTGAAACCCAGGTCGGCCACCCCCACGTAGGCCGCCAATGTCGCGGTGGCCACCACCTCTATGGACGCCGTCCGCACGCCGGCCATGAGGATCGGGAGCGCCAGGGGGAGTTCGACCCGCCACAGCACCTGACGGGGCGTCATGCCCATGGCTACAGCCGCCGAGCGGACGGCGGGGTCGACGTCACGTACGCCGACGTAGGCATTGGTCAAGATCACCGGCACGGCCAGTGCGAACATGGTGATGGCGGCGGCCACGAAGCCGCCTTGCGCTAGGCCCACGATCCCGGGCTGGATGGCGATGAGCACAACGAGGGCAAACGAGGGGATGGCGCGGGCGCCGCGTTGGCCCCGTTGAGTACGACGAAGCCCCCTCGCCCTCTATGGCCGAGGACTGCACCGAAACCCACGCCCACGACCACCGCGGCGACGACTGCCACGGCCGATAGTTCGACCTGGTTGGCCAGCTGTTCCAGGAACCCGTCGGGCCCGGTCCAGTGAGAGCCTGTGGTCAGGAACTGAAATACCTGCGATAGGAAGTTCATCTTGACCTGCGCCGCACCCACGGCAGGCTGAGGCGCTCTACGCCCACGATGAGAGCATCAGCCACGCCAGCCAACAGCACCGACAGGACCAGGCCGACGAAGATAGGGGTGTTGAAGTCTTCGCTGAACCCCTGGATAACCAATTGGCCAAGGCCGCCCTGGCCGATGAAGGCGGTCACCGTGACGAGCCCGATGGTCGTCACGGTGGCGACGCGGACGCCGGCCATGATCGAGGGGAGGGCAAGCGGGAGCTGGACCTTGAAGAGCTCCTGGAGCTTCGTGTACCCCATACCCTCGGCTGCGTCCTGCGCGTCGGCCGGCACCGAATCGAGGCCGGCGATCGTATTGCGCAGCAGGATCAGCAGCGTGTAACCGACCAGGACGACCTCAGCCGTCGTGACCGAAAAGAACCCGGTGAGCGGAGCGACGAGCGACAGCAGCGCGATGGAGGGGATCACGTACAGGAGGCCGGTGAAACCAACTAACGGGGGGCGGAATATGGGTACCTTCCAGGCGAGGATCCCGAGGGGGAGGGCGATGGCAAGTCCGACCGCTACGGCGATAACGGTCAGCTCGATGTGCTGCACGAGCAGTGAACCGATGGTCGAGCTCTCGGAAGAGACCCAGCTCCACTGGAGCAGCGGCCCGGCGGACGCAATCAGTCCCATGGCATTCCCGTTGGCAAACCCATTGCCCACAGACCCTACCCGTCACGGGCCAAGCTTCCTTTTGACCCTGGCCCATCCGACGGGCATTTCGGACCGAGCATGCCGGACGGGCATTCGCGGTCTACCAGCCGCTTCCTCCAGGCACGTTGTCCAGATGTACTGGTTTGTCCAGGAGTGCGGGCCGTCGCGGATGGGTAGCGTAAGACAACCGGAGGAGGACCATGATCCGCTTCGAGGAAGTCTCCAAACACTACGGCCGAGACGCCGACGCCGTCGACAACTTCAACCTGGAAGTGGGGGACGGGGAACTGTGCGTCCTGGTGGGGCCGTCGGGGGGTGGCAAGACGACGATCCTGCGCATGGTGAACCGGATGGTCGAACCAACGTCGGGACGGGTCCTGGTCGATGGGAAGGACGTGGCCAAGGTGGACCCCGTCGAGCTGCGCCGACGGACTGGGTACGTCATCCAGCAACCTGGCCTTTTCCCTCACCTGAAGGTGGCCGACAACGTCGCTTCAGTGCCACGCTTGCTCGGGTGGGACGGGCCCGGGTCAAAGCCCGCGTCAACGAGATGCTGGACCTGGTGGGGCTGGATCCCGCGGTCTACGCCGGCCGCTACCCGAACGAGCTCTCCGGCGGGCAGGCCCAGCGCGTGGGCGTCGCTCGAGCTCTAGCCGGCGACCCGCCTGTGCTGCTCATGGACGAGCCGTTCGGCGCCGTTGACCCCATCGCCCGGGACCGGCTCCAGCAGGAGTTCCTGCAGCTTCAAGAGCAGCTCCACAAGACGGTCATGTTCGTGACCCACGATGTCGACGAGGCCGTCAAGCTGGGAGACCGGATCGCGGTCATCAGCCAGGGGGGTGTACTGCAGCAGTACGACACCCCGGCCGAAGTCCTTGGGCACCCGGCCACCCCGTTCGTAGCCGACTTCATAGGCGCTGACAGAGGGCTCCGGCGTCTGGCGGTGACGCCCATCGAGCCCGCGGACCTGTACACACCTCCCGTTGTCCGCCCGGGTGCGACTCTCGCTCAGGCACGCGCCGCCATCGCCTCCGAGCAGACCCACTGGGCCGCCGTGGTCAGCGACGATGGCCATCTCCTGGGTTGGGTGGAGCCGGGGCCAGAGCCGGCCGGGTCGAAGGCGGGCGACAGCTCACGAACGGTGGCCACTTACATGCGGCCCCTGGAGGCGCGCGTCACTCTGGACGCCTCGTTGAAGACGGCCTTTGCCGAGATGCTCCAGAACGACGCCGCCTGGGTAGCTGTCATCGACAAGGACCGGTACCTCGGTGTCCTCACCCCCGACAGCCTGTGGGCGGCATTGCGGCGCTCAGTAGGGGGCGACCCCGTCCCGGTCTGATCGCGGACGCCGGCCGGCCGGGCCGGGCTCGGCTTAATCCCACGCTTTCAGGCTTAAGGAGATTTAGAAAACCATGAGAGCGGCCGAGATTGTTTAGGACGGGGAAACGCTCCGCTCGGGTCAAGAGCGCAAGGAATTTCACACCTATGCAGCCCAACCAACCGAACGCGCCCACGCACACGATCACTCTGACAATAAAGGTGCCGACCAGCGTCTCAGCCGAGGACCTGGTGTTGGCCGTAGCGCAGTTCGTGGCCCACAAGGAGCCGGCGTGGGTGGACTAGCCGAGCGCATCGAACAGCTCGACAAGGAGTCTCATGCTCGCGAGCCCATGCGTTTTGTCCCCGTGCTGGTGATCCTGGTGCTGGCCATGTTCATCGGCGGCCACCAGTTGCTCAACCGCTCGGTGGCGACCGGCTACGCCTATACCTGCAAGGGGGCGGACCTGGTGCAGGAAATCGCCGAACACGACGGCCAATGGGTCACCGTCGCGGTCAAGGACCAGGCGGCGGCACCTTCGGCGGCACCGTACAGCGTCTACCAGACCCGCCATCCTCAGTCGTGCGGGACCATGACAGAATCCCATCGATGTGACCGGTGTTGTCCCCAAGCTGGTGCTTTCGTGAGCGTCCTGGCTGTCGGAGCTCACCCCGACGATATGGAACTGGGCTGTGGGGGAGCGTTGCTGGCCATGAAAGCGCGCGGCGCCACCACGACGATGATGGTGATGACCGACGGAGCTTCGAATGGGACGGCGGCAGTTCGCCGTAAGGAGGCCAGGGCCGCAGCCAGGATCCTCGGGGCCACACCCATCCTGCTGGGGTACCCGGACGGCGGATTGACCCTGTCGCGCCAGTCCATTCAGAGCGTGGAAAAGGTCATACGAGAGCGCGGCGTGACCACGGTGTTCGTCCACGCCCCTGACGACACGCACCAGGACCACCGGGCCACGACGGAGATCGTGCTGGCGGCCGCCCGCCGGGTACCGAGCGTCCTGTTTTACCAGAGCCCCTCCACGACCAGGTTCGAGCCGACGGTGTTCGTAGACATCGCCAAGCACATTGACGACAAGGTGGCTGCCCTCGAGTGCCACGACAGCCAGGTGCGGGGCTCACTGATGGTCGAGCCCGACGTTCTGCCTGCCATGTCCCGGTACTGGGGCGTGCAGAGCCGGCTGGGAGAGGCGGAGGGCTTTATGCCGCTGAGGGTCGAGCTCTAAGCTTCGCCGTCCTGGCCGGTGCCGTTGTGGCCTGTGCGGTTGTGGCCTGTGCGGTTGTGATCAGGGCTCTACGGTCCTACCTGACGGACGCCTCGCGGGTTGCGAACAGGGTTCGAGGTTTGTGACACTGCCCATCCTGGAAGATCCCTAGGAGCCAATATCCAGGAGGAGCATGCCAGATGCACGAACGAAACCCTTCGTCAATACCGCCCGGCAACGAGAGACAGGCAGGTCGCTCGAGACTGACAGGTCAATCGAGGCTGACAGGTCAATCGAGGCTGACAGGTCAATCGAGACTGGCAGGTCAATCGAGACTGGCAGGTCCATCGAGACTGGCAGGTCCATCGAGACTGGCAGGTCCATCGAGACTGGCAGGTCCATCGAGACTGGCAGGTCCATCGAGACTGGCAGGTCCATCGAGACTGGCAGGTCCATCGAGACTGGCAGGTCGATCGAGAGTGGCAGGTCCATCGAGACTGGCAGGTCGATCGAGAGTGGCCAAGCTCGCTGTTTGCGCCGTCGCCCTGACCGGCGCCGTTCTCGGCGGCGGGTTAGTGGCCACCGAGTTGCCGGCGTTCGCAGACGTAACCACGAACGCCTATACGATCGGGGCGCCATGGGGCGCGGTGAGCAGCGTGTCGGCCTCGCCGGCGACCGCAGGCGAGGGGGCGTCAACCAACTTCCAGGTCACCTTCAACGTGCCCTCAGCTTTGTCGGGGACGAGTAACGACTGGGTAGCGATCACCCCCTCCACCAGCCTCGCTTCTGCTCCCCCGTCAAGTTCGGTTGCCATCTTCGGGGGGTCGTGCATCCAGGCCGGGACATCGGGGACCGGTGGCCCGGGCAGCGGTGCCGCGTCCGGGGTGATGATAGAGCTCTTGAGCACCTGCAGCCTCGCTGCCGGCCAAAAGGTCGAGGTCGACTTCGTTGCTGACGCCCCGGCCGTGCTCGGCGCGCTGCACTTTACGGTCACGACGAGCAAGAACGCCACCGGCGCATCCTCCAGCAACATCTCGGTGACCACTGCCGGCCCCCAGCTGGCGGCCGGTTCTGTGGCGTTCGGTGCCAATACGACCTACTCGGTTAGCGACGTGCCGGTGGCCAATCTCAGCTCGTCCCAGACGACGCTCAAACTGAGCGCCGGTGTAACGGGGGGCACGGAGGCGCTCACCTTTTACAACGGTTCTGCCGGCTACACCGTGACCTACACGCCATCCGGTGGCAGTGCAACGGCGGATGCCGTAAGCGGCGTGGCCCTGAGCTCCAACGGCAGTGTGGCCACCCTGACGCTGGCAACGGCCCTGGCCAGCGGTGATGTCCTCAACGTCACTGCCAAAGGGACCAACCCGGCCCCCAGCGTGACGTCGCAGTCCAACAACGTCACGATGCAGCCGGGGAACGGGACGGCCGAGACCACAGGCTCCATCTCGTTCGGCCAATCGGTCACCGCCTTGACCGTGGTGCCATCGAGCCTCGTGGCAGGCGCTTCGTCCAACTACGTCATCAGCTTCAAGGCGTCCGATGCCGTTGGTGCCGGCGGCGCCATCTACCTGAGCGAGACCGACGAGCAAACCGACTTCGCCACCGTCTTCGGCATCGAGGTGACGGACACCACCCAGTCCTGGCACATCGTGGCCACCGGCAGCACCCTGGCCCCCGGCAGTGCGAAAATCCCGCTGTCGCAAGGGATCAACGCAGGAGACACCGTCAGCCTCATCGTGGCCGGGGTGTCCAACCCTCCTGCCGGTACGGTGAGTGACTTCGCGCTGTACACCTCCGCTGACTCTGTCCCGGTTGACGCCGCCCCCTACACCATCGGGGCCAGTGCCGGCGTAAACGTCTCGGTCAGCTCCGGCACCGCCGGCTCGCTTGCCTCCTACACCGTCTCTGACCTGTTTGCCAACGCAGCCCTGGTTGGCGGTTCCAGCACGATAACCATCGATGCACCGGCAGGCACCACGTTCCCCAACGACCCCAGCGACTACGCGGTCCAGGACGCCACCACCCCGTCGGGGTCCGGCACCGTGACGGCCGCCCTGGCCGGTGGTGGCTCCAACGACGTGACCATCAAGGTCCCCGGCAACATCAATGTGGGCGACCGGTTGACCCTGAGCGTCCAGGACGTGATCAACCCCAGCGTTGCCTCTACGGCGTACACGATCGGCCTGGTCGGCAACGTAACGGGGCCATCGACGGCGGCGGCGCCGTTCCCCCACGCGGCCGCCACGTACCCAAATGGGGCCATCATCAGCTTTGCCGGGGCTGAGTACGTCATGGCCGGTGGGCACGCTTTTGGCGTCGGGTCGGCCAAGGACCTGACCGCCCTCGAGCGGGTCGACCACGCCAAAGCAGTCGCGTCTGCGGCCGGCGTCAAGCGCCCGAGCGGAGCACCGCGGGCCGGTACTCTGCTCTTCACCCGTCCCGTCAACGGTAACGCCACCGTGTACGTGGTCGGTACCGATGGAGAGCTGCACGGCTTCGCCAGCCCGAAGCAGTTGAAGAACGACGGTTATGACGCCGCGCTCGTGGTCACGGTGCCAAGTCTGGGTGGCGTCACCGTCGGGCGCAGCGCCGGGGCCGAGGGCTCCGCCGGCACGGCCCTTGGCACGAGTTCTGACGGGGCCATCGTCGACTCATCCGGGACTTACTACGTTTTCGCCGGGGGCAGGGCGTTCAAGATCTCGGGCTCGAGCGAGCTCGGCGCCGTGCAAAAAGGCGACAAGGCCAAGGTGGTGTCCGGGACGGTCAGCTCCGCCAAGATCAACGCCGGTATCGCCTCCGGCGTAGAGCTCAGTGCGCCGGGCAAGGTGTACGTCAGCTACCAGGGCGACCTGTACCCCTTCAAATCGGTCACCCAGCTCCGTGATGACGGGTACGGCGGTACGGCCGCGGTCCCGGTACCCGGCAATGGCGGGCTGACGGTTGTAAACCACTACTCCGGGTCCTGACCAAGTTCGTTGCTTTGTAAGCTGTTGACCGCCTCTTCGATCAAACAGGCTCCGAAAAGCGAGCGCTAAAGCCAAACCGCAAAAACAATCGAGAGCCAAAAACTAAATTGAGGAGGCGGCCAACCGCCCCCTGGTTGGCCAGCACATTGGCCGTGGTTGGGCTCGAGTGTTGCCCGTATGGGTTAATATCTCGGGGTATATGGCGTGGGGGTGCCGGAATGCCCGACGCCAAAGGTTTATTGGCATAAAGGACGGCAGAGAGCCTTGAAGATGCCGGGAAACAAGGGGCGCCGGGGCCGTCGCGCTGTCTCCGCTGCACGTCGCGGGCGGCGGCCCCTGACCCGGTTATTGCCCGTCTTCATTTGTACAGTCGCCATTTGTACAGTCGCCATTTGTACGGTTGCCATTTGGTCAGGCGCCCTCCTCGGGGGGTTGGCCACCGCCGGGGCCACCCCGGCCCGACTGGCAAGTGCACAAGGCGTGGGGGTTCTTGGTGGGCGCACGACAAGGGCTGCGCCGCCCACGTTCACTGCCAATATAAACCCGGTTTCGGCCGCGGCCGTCCCGTACACGTGGCGGGCCGGGTGCCCGGTAGGCCCCGCCTCCCTCCGCATTTTGCGGCTGACATATTGGGGATTCGACGGTGTCGCCCACATGGGCCGTATCGTCGTCAACGCCGTCGTCGTCACCGACGTGATCAGGGTGTTCCGCACTCTATATGACGAACGCTTCCCCCTGAGGGAGATGGTGCCCGAAGATGCCTACCACGGCAACGACAACGCTGCCGCCGCCGCCGATGACACCTCGGGTTTCAATTGCCGCTACGCTGTGGCACCCGGGCCACCGCGCTGGTCGGTGCACGCATACGGGGAGGCGATCGACGTCAACGACGTCCAGAACCCCTACGTCGATGGCAGTACGATCATCCCGCCGGCCGGGGCGGCCTATCTCAACCGCAGTGATGTCCGCCCGGGAATGGCCGTGCCGGGGGGTCAACTGGTCGAGGCGTTCGCTTCGGTGGGTTGGTACTGGGGCGGCCGGTGGGCGGCGTCGCCGGACTACCAGCACTTTTCACTGACCGGCGGGTGAGGTCAGACGAGACCGCTGGCGAAGTAATCGGACTTCCCCTGCAACCCGGGCGGGCAGAAAAAGTAGCCGCCGCCGACGGGGCTTATGTAATCGACAAGGGGTTCACCGATTAGCCGGGTCTGGACGGCGGCAAATTGGCGCACGATGTCCTGCTGGTAGCACGTAAAAATCAGGCCCTGGTCGAGGTTGCCATTGACGTCGAGCCCCAGGTCGTAGTTGTACCCTCGCCGCAGTATGCGGCTGTCTGCCGTTGCCGACGTGCGCGGGTTGGCCAGGCGGATGTGGGCGGTCAACGGGATGATGTTGCCCGCCGGGTCGGCCGGGTAGTCGGGTGCCGAGAACTCGGAGTTAGCGCCGAGGGGAGCACCGGTGGCACGCCGCCGGCCGATCATGTTCTCCTGCTCGTACAGAGAGACCCGGTCCCAGAACTCGACCAGCATCCGGATAATGCGTACGACCTGGTACGTACCGCCTGAGGCCCAGCCGGGCTCGTAGCCGCCTGGTTGTACCCAGACGAGGTCGTTCATCTGGGCCGGGTCGGACGTGTCGGGGTTGGCGATCCCGTCTTTGAAGCCAAGGAGGTTCCGCGGTGTGCCCGACGGGCGCGGCGGGCTCTTGAAACCGTCGACCCGCCATCGGGGCTGCATGCCGCCGCGTGTGTGCTTGGTGATGTCCCGCAGGGCGTGCACGACAGTGTCGGCGTCCTCGGCGACCACCTGGAGGCTGAGGTCGCCCTGCGTAAGGGTGGGGTCGAGGTTGTCGTTCGGGAAGCTCTCCATGGTGGCGAGCGTGGACGGCTTTTCCGGCCTTAGACCGAAACGATCGTCGAAGAGGCTGGCCCCCAGGCCCAAAATGAACGCGACGCGGCGCGCCGGTACGACAGGCCCGAGGATCCCGTTGTCGTCGGTCGGCGCCGCCGGCCCCGCGAACTCGGGCGTCCCGCCGGCGTAGAGCAGGCGCATGCGGGTGGTTATCGTCTGCATGAGGTCGCGCAGTTCGGGGCGCGATCCCTCAATGACGTCAAAAGCAACGAACGTCGTGGCGCGGGCCGGTTCGCTCAGCACGGCAAGTTGATGAGGGCCTTCGAAGGACTGGAGCTGAGCCTCCTCCATCGGCACCTTTGACGCCCCGTCCGGGTAGACGGGGCCATCGGTGGCCGCACCCGAGGCGCTGGCTGAGGTCCGCGAGAGGCTACCGAGGGCACCGGTGGCGGCGGCGACACTGCCCGTCAGGGCGCCAAATTGGAGCAGGCGCCGCCGTGTGATCCGCCCGCCGGAGGCGCCGAGGCCGGCTGGCCCTGTCTCAGGGCGGTCGGCCGCCGGGGGCGTGGCCGCTCCGCTGGACGGGTGCCGTCGTTGTGTCTTGTCGTCGCTCAGCTTTGGTCTCCTGTGGCCGGCCGGAGCGGGAGCTCGAGGAGGTCGGGCACCGTCGAAAGCTTTTCCAGCAGTGCGCCAAGCTCTCCGTCCAGGTATTCGCGCTGTGAGGTCGCGAGCGATTGCAAGGGCGTCCACGTGCCGTCCGGGTGCTCGAACCTCTGGAAGTCCGCCGTCACATTGTCAAGGCCTTGGCGCAGCGTTGCCAGCAGCCCTGGTTCACTCTGTTGGAGCAGCGGCGCGATGGCGGCCAGGGCCATCTGGGTCCCCTGTACGTTCGCCCAGGCGGTGGCCAGGTTGGTGTGGCTACCTTCGTCAGTCTCGCCCGTGAGTTCGAACTGCAGCGTGTTCTCGAGGATCTCGTGAGTCCTCAACGAAAGGTCGTTCGCTGGCATCAGCATCTGCGGAAATTGCTTTAAGAGGCCGTGCACAGCCGCGTCCAGGGCATTTGCTACCGGCACGAGCTCGGCGGCCGGTTGACCGCGCCAGAGGCCGTACTCGAGGCGCAGAAAACCCCGGAAGTCCGGGCTGTTTACCCCGCCTACGAGGCCCAGTGGCCGACCGTTTATCTCGTCGTTGAAGTTCCCGAACGTGTCGTAGGCGGCCCCGAGGCGGGCGTAATCGAGGTGAGCGGGGAGCCACAACCGGCGCGCTTCGGCCAAATTGCCGGAACCGACGGCAGTTTTCAGCGCGTCCGTCGCTACCGCCAGACGGCCCATCCAGGAGGTGAGGCTCTTGCGGTAGGTGAGCGTGGCGAGCTGGATTTGGTCCGAGGTCACTTGCACATACGGGTGCGCTCCGCTTACCGGTGGGCCGCTTACCCGCTCGACTCGCGACTCGAGCGTCGCTCCATCGAACGACTCGCATTGGAACGCGTACTCGCCGGGGGGGAGCAGGGCGTCCATCTGGTCCTCGGTGCCCGGGGCCAGCATCTCGATGTCCCCGTACACGAGCACCTGGTCCGCCCCGACGAGGTCAATGCCGTAGATCGTGCTCGGCGACGTGTTCTTGACCGTGAACACGCTCAGCCCTGACCTCGGGGCCGCCCATCCGGGGGCGCACTTTGTGGCCGAAACCGTTATCGTCGGGTCCCCACTCGTGGCGCCGTGGCCCTTCAAAGTGAAATAACCCGAGGCGGCAAGGGCTACGGCCACCACCCCTAGGGCAGCTCTCCGCCACGGTGTCAGCCCCATCGTCTTGTAGCGCCGGCGACGAGCGCTCATACCCGTTGCCTCGAGCTCATCGGCCAAACCCTTCGCACTGCCAAAAGCCTTGTCCATCAAAACCTCTGCCCTGCCAAAACTCCTGTGCTGCCGACCTTCCGCACTGTCGCACGTCGTTTTCGTGGTGTGCAGTGGCCGCTACAAACCATAGACCGGCAGCGCATGGAGGCGGTTAACGCGGTGTCCCCTATCACCCAGAGAACTCAGCAGCAGCCCGGGGGATGTCTGGCCCCGTCTGCCGCTGAGGTCTGAGCTGCCCGCTCCCTGGACGAGGAGTGGCGTATTACTTATTTCACTGGGTTACCTAGTGCTGCCTCCAGGAACGTTTGCCCGGTTGCCGGTGGTAAAAACCGCTGTTGGCTCTTCAAGGTTCGCGGGTGCAACCAGGCAAACGTTGCCTGTCGTGGCACTAGATCGAAGTTACGAAGTGTAGGTGTACTCGCCCGCGTAGTCGGCGGCGGTGGTGTTACCGGTGCGTATGGTGATCGGGACCTGGAGGCCCGGGTTACCCCGCGGGGCGGTGACGGTGCACGTTGTTGCCGGGGCCAGGAGCGTCGTGGCAGCTGCGCACGTCACCCCGAGCGCCGGCCGGGGCCCGAAGAACACCCTTGTTTGGCCCGTGACCGTCGAGAAGTTGAGCCCGTTGATCGTCACTGTCGTGCCGGCCGGCCCCTGCGCCGGGGAGATGGACCCCTCGATGGGGTTGCTCGGTTCTCCGGTGGACGAGTCGAGGAACAGCGGACGAGCGAGCTCACCTCTGGTCGCATTGAAATTGAACAGGTCGTCGACCGAACCGGCGATGTTGGCGAAGGACCCCGGGATCTGGCCGAGGCCCCAGTTCTGTTCGATGAAAGCGATTATCGACGACTGGTCTGTCTGGGCATGGCTCACGTAATTCTGCTTGGCCCACGGCGAGATGACGATGAGCGGGAGGCGGGGGCCGTACCCGCACCGGCCCTGCTGGTTGTACAGGGGGACGGTGGTTTGCCCGGCCGCCTCGGTCCCGCACGTGTCCGCGCCCGTGAGGGTGTCAGCCGTACCTTCCGACGGGTTGGTGACGCCGCTGTACACGTGGTCGTACCAGCCGTCCGAGTCGTCGTACGTCACGAATATGGCGGTGCTGTTCCACGTAGGCAGCTGCTCGATCGAGTTGATCTCGTTAACCAGCCACGTCTGCTCGTCTACCGGGTCAGAGGTGGCCGGGTGCCCGGTCTCGTACACCGGCGCCTTCAAGTAGCTGACGGCCGGGAGATGGCTGGGGGAGAGGGACCCATCGTGGATGGAGGAGACCAGCTGGTTGAACCACGAGACGTCGTAGTTGTGGTTGGCCGTGTCGAACTCGCCCGGGGTGGACGTGTCCGTACCGACCACGTTCAGCGACGCGGGGGCCAGGTGATGGGGGTTGGCCGTCGACGCGTAGAACATGAAGGCGTCGTAGTGCGCCGAGTAGTCACTGTCGGTCCCGTAGGGGTGGGCACCCGTGGTACCGGTGCCGCCGATGGCGGCGCCCACGTTATGATTGGACATGCAGGTCGCCTTGTTGGGGTTGTTCAGCGGGTCATAGCTCGAAGCTGTCTGGACGGGCCCGCTATAGGGGGTAGTCGGGGCAAACCCACCCTGGAACCATCCCCAGCTCAGGTCCTTCGAGTTGAGCTGGTCCCCGATGTTCTCGCCCGTGAGAGCGGCGGTCGTGCTGGGGGCGCAGTCGTCCCAGTACGGCGAGGCGTCGCTGATCAATGTGTAGCCACCGTTCTTCCCGGCGGAGACCGCGTCACCATTTGTGAGCGTGGTGCCACCGACGTGCCCGGTGTCAACGCAGCAGGTGTCGCCCGAAGTCACATTGAGAGCGCCCTCCGTCGAGGGCCCGAACGTCGAGCCGAAATTGTTGTCGCTCATGGCGAAGTGCTGGGCGTAGTTCCACTCGGCGGTGACGGTGTTGCCGTCGTAGTAGTCCATGACGGTGCCCGATACGCACGGTTGACCGGTGGGGCTGGTGCCGCCCACGGTGGCCGTGCCGTCGGTCGCCGTGAACATGTCCATTTTCCCGTCGTCAAAGGCATTCTGTTCCGGCGTGTAATCGTGGTTCTGGTCGCAGGTCAGGATGTCGTTGGGGGTGTAGGCGAGGCGCTCAGGGTTTTGGCCGTTCGGGTTGTGGAGGGTGAGGGCGGTCGAGGTAAGGCCGTTGACCGCGGGGGTGCCGGGCGCGGCGTAGAACGGTTCGCCGTCGGTGTTAGCGGCGTCCGGGTAAGTGGCGAAGTAGTGGTCGAAGGAAACGTTCTCGTCAAAGATCACGACAACGTGCTTGATCGGAGTAGTGGTAGGGGCATCGGCGGTCTTGGCAAAGACAAGATTGGCGTGCTGAAGCTGGGCATCGGCAACACCGCTCGTGAGCGCCAATCCGGCGCCCGTGGCGCCCAATCCGACCAAAGCGACGCTCGCGACTATTGCCAACGACCGACGTGAACCAAGCCTCATCTCTCTCCCTTCAGGTGGTGAGTTGCGGGCGGGTCTACATGGCTGCGTGCCTCGGCACGGCGGGCGACGCAGTCACCTAAATGCCTAGAGGACCACCTTGAACGTCCGGTGAACCACGTATTACGTCGACGTGGCGGGCGCCTAAACCTTGACCTGCGAACGATGGACGTGGGCGCACAGCGGCCAGCCACGCGCACTAGTCGCCAGGGTCGCCGCGGCTCAACCGGGTGGTGGGCCGGTCGCCCGCGGTGCTCAAGGTCTTACGCGCTGATGGGGGACTGGGAGCTTCACGCCCCGCCTTTGGCGCCCGGCTCAGGTCATAGGGGCGGTGGGCGGGGGGTTCAGGCCGCCCGCTTCGCCTTCGTCAACCTCCAGGCGGGAAGTAGGTGAGCCCTTTCGCCACCTCCATGATCTCGTTGAGGACGGCGGGTGGAAAAAGCTCATGAGTCTCGATGTGCCCGAATGCGCCTGTGCTGCTGACGGCCAGGCTTATGGCGGCGGCCGACCGCGAGTCTGGGGCGTCGATGATGACCATGCCGTCCCAGCGACCGAACATGAAGTAGTAAGCGTCGAGGGTCCCGCCTACACCGGAAAGCAGGTTGCTCACCACCCTTTCCCGGTCGCTCGGCCGTTCCATCATGCCCTTTACTGATTCACTGCGAAGGTCAAAGAAAATGGCATATTTCGCCATCGCGCTCTCCTCGGGTGGTTAGGTTCCCACGCAGAGTATTGCACGGTGGCGGACTTCCCGAAAGCGGCGCCGACAGCTGGAAAAAAACTCGGGCTCTCCGGTGGTGACGTCGGCACTGCGTCCGGCCGGGGACAGTTTTGTCACAGTGACGTATTCAGGGCGAGGCGACGGACGAGGGGGACGGGCCGCCGGGCCGCGGACCCCCCGCTTTAGGCACAGTCGCAAAAGCGGGGGAGCGCGTATTCGTAGGCCCTAAGCCACGTTCTTGGTGTAGTACAACATGCTCCGGAGGGCCGCAGGGGCAGTGGCTGCGTTCAGCGGGGCCAAAGCACTTGGTACCGCGATTTCGGTGAAGGTCTTCGTCCCGGCCGGCGGGGTGGCTTCGCTGACCTCGAACGTCATCAAGCTGCCTTGCGTGCTAACGCCGGTGACGCGCACGGCCCATGACTTGGTGAGAGGGGTCGACGCTGTCGGCGGGATCCGCTGGGCGTTCAGCTGAGCCTGGTAATCGTTGTAGCTGTTCGTTAATAGTGTGGTCAGGTACTGGTCGACCGCTTGAGCATCGGCCGCTTGCTGTGCGGCGGGCGCCTTCAGGAACGACGCTTCCGGTGCCTCGGCCCAGGTGATTGTCAGCCCGGTCCCGGCAGGTGATTGGGAGGCCGAAGAAGCGGTAAGCGTGGCGACCGGTTTGCCGAACGGTACCTGCTCGAAGCGGGCCGGAACTGCCGCGTGAAGCCGTCGCGGGCGCCGTCGGTACCACTGCTCACGGGACAGACCAGGCCGCGCTCTGTGGCCTCGGGTTCCCGGTTTGCGGCGTGAAAGTGGTGACACCGGTACCCGGACGGGTCCTCCGTATCGCAGACCGGCGGCCGGGACCTGCTGCCAATACATCACAGTGACGAAATCAGGCTGGTTACAGGAGGGCTGCGGATTTAGGCCACGCGCGAGGTCAGCGGGGCGTTTGGCTCGGCACCGAACCTGGCGACGTCGTTGGAGCTACCGTTCCACTTGTGAGCGGTGCCAGCGCCGACCAAACGGCTGACTACCGGGTACGCCCGGCCGGGCTGCGTGATGTCGAGTTCCTGGCCGACGTCGTGATCGAGGCCACTCGGGCGCAGGGACGGTGGCCGGCGGACTTCGACGAGGCCGGGTTCCGACGCGACTACATGTCGTGGACCGAGAAGCACGTCCGGGGAGAAGATCCGGGCAGTACGACCAGCGTGGTCGAGGTCGCAGGCGAGGCCGTCGGGCGTCTCCGCGTCGTCCGTGACGGGGAACGTATCGAGCTGGCGGGCATCCAGCTGCGGCCAAGCGCGCAAGGTCGCGGCATCGGGACCGGGATCATCGAGACCTTGAAGCTCGAGGCCACAAGCAGTGCCCTACCGTTCGAGCTCTCAGTCGAGCACGACAATCGACGGGCGCGAATGCTCTACGAACGTCTCGGGTTCGTGCAGTTCGCGGAGGATGGCAAGGAAGCCAGGTTGCGCTGGCGGCCGGGGCCGGCCGGTAAGGCTTAGCCGGAGTTACGGTTCGAGCGCCGATAATGGCCAGCGCGTCCCGTCATAAAAAGCGCCGCGTTATAAAAACCCGCCTTCTAATTCGTCCGGCGCCGCGGGAGGGGTTATGGGCTACGGGTCAGGACGATCGAGGGCGCCGGATAGCAGGCGGGGTTCGATCCTTACCTCCTCGGCCTCACCATCTCGGCCTCGCTGAACGTGGTATGCGCCGGCGCCGGCCACCTCGCTTACCGCCTCGACCATTTCTGTCCATCGGTAACGCAGACCCGCACCGTTATCCGTGGCGTAGCCGACCGGCAGCGTCCCTTCGGCTACCAGCTTGTGGAACAGTGGGCGCCGTTGCTTTTCAGCGTCGTAGTGGACCGCGTTCGAGAATGGCAAGAACCCAAGTGCATCGGTGACAGGGCGCAACTCAGGGCCGAAGGAGTCGGTGGTGCCGCCAACGTGCCAGCAGATCGAGCCGGCCGACACTCCGGCGAGGACGACGCCCGCCTCCCAGCAATCCCGTAAGATCTTGTCGAGCCCGTGAAGCCGCCACAGCGAAAGCAGATTGGCCGTACTGCCTCCGCCGACCCAGACTGCATCTTGCGCCAGGAGGTGAGCTGCCATGTCGGGCACGTTGGGCATGGGGAACAGGTTGAGGCAAGAGACGATCACGTCTCGCCCGTAGTACGCGGAGTGAAGGGTGGCGTTCCACGACGCTTGATCGCCAGAGGCGGTGTTCACGAAGCACAATTTCGGTGTTGCATTGGGCCGAGCCAACTCAAGCGCGTAATTCAGGAGGGGACCGGGCCGCACGACGGTCCGCTGATCGGGGAACAACCCACCACTGGTGGCAAGGATGGTGGGCGATTCGGACGGCACCGGTTGATCCTGCCATATCTCTGGACGACGGTAACTGCCTGCCCCGCCGCGCGGCGATAAAGGGGTTTCCTACCTCAGCCAACTGGCAAGCGAGCCCGTGCTCGAACTCGCGCCGCAGGATGCCTGTGCACACGCTCAGCAGGAGCCTCGCCGGTGTGCTAGCGATCTTCTAGGGTTTCGTCACCGTGACGAAATGGCGCCCTGAGGTGTGGTGCCGGCGAGGAGGTCGTTCGCGGCCGGACGTGAACGGATGTCAAGAGCGGTCGGCGGCTCTTGTGGCTGTCCCGGGTGTGTACCCCTGTCGAGTTTCCGGTCGATCGACCCATGCCGATCCCGAGCCCGTTCGGGCAAGGCGGCTATCGGCACAGGGCCGAGCGTTCGACGATTGCCCGGGTACGTCCTGGGGGGCTTGAGCTCGTGCAGTTCCGAGCGGCGCATGCCACGTCGAGGTCGAGCGGTTTCCCGGTAGCGTTGCACAGGGTCTGAGCACGGTTCGCCGGTGGCCGGCCGCCGGGCCTTCTCAACGCCTGAACCGCCGATAATGGCCGTTATGTAAAGTTGAGGTATATGCGAAGTCCCAGGTCCGGCGGCTGATCGCCGCTTCGGAAGCGGCATTCTGGGAGCGGAACGATGGGAAGTAGCCCTTGCGTGCCAGGTCGGGTGCGAACGGTCGGACCAGCCGGAGCCGTCAACAGCACCACGGCGCGGCCGTCTCGAGGTTGGGGAGCCCCGGGGTACTCCGGAGTGCATGGAAGCTGTCGTCCGGGACGGCTCCGACGGCCGCGTCTGACCCTCTGCGGCCGGGACGTCAGTACATCCCGAATTACGTCACAGTTACGTAATTCGGGGCGAGCAAGCTCACGGCCCGCTTTGGCCTCACTCGTTCCGCCAGGGGTGCTTCCCCGGTGTGGCGTGAAAGCCTTCTAACAGGGCCTCCTTTATCCGTTGCCTGCTGGCGAAGAGCAGCAGGAAGGCCGCCTCCCGGCTGAGCCGCTCGGCCACGTCGCCGGCGAGGGCTGCTCTGCTGCCCCGGCTCACCGCTAACGCGTGGGCGGCCCGGACCGCCAGTTCGCTGGCGCGGGCGCGCGCCACGGGCATATCCGCAGGGCTGGCGGCGTCCAGTTCGGCGCGACGGTCGCCAAGCTCATCGTCAAGGGGAGACGGCCCGATCAGCAGGCAGCACCTCCTGGCGATGCCGAGTGCGAACGACCCGTTCAAGCGGAGCATCTCTCCTTGCTGCCGTACGGTCTCGAGCGACCGCACCGTGACGACGCGGTCGTCCCCGACGAACGCCCTTACGATATGTAACCGCACGGTACTGCTGGCGTTCGCCGCTGAAAGCCGCAAACGGTTCGCAGATAAGCCAGGTCGCTCCTCGGCGTCCAGCAAAACGGAGACGAGAGATTCCTCTGGTCCCCGGGCCACTGCGAATATGAGGTCGACAATCCCCCAGCCGGTTACCCAGGGTGCCTCCCCGTCGAGGAGCCAACCACCGGAGGCGGGCTCGGCCGTCAACCGGGCCGCGCCCGGCAGTAACCCGGCGAGGGCTACGCCGGCCTTGACTTCTCCCCGGACAGCGGGAGCCAGCCATTCCGATCGCAGCCGGGCCGGCGTGGAGGGGTCGACCATAGCCCTCAAGAAGGAGAAGTGCTGCACCCAGACGAACGTCGAAGCCAGACAGGCGGACGCCAGCTCCTCCACCACGGCGCACGCCTGCAGGTACTCAAGGCCGAGCCCGCCCTCCGATGTAGGGGCAAAAATGCCGTACAAGCCCGCGCTCGCCAGGGCGTCGAGGTGACCGGCGGGCACCGTGGCCGCCGTGTCCACGGAGGCGGCTTCGGCGTAAAACAGTGCGCTCGCGCGGTCGACACTGGCCGCGAGATCGTCGTCGAGCGGCTCCAGCCGCAAGCCGTCGCTGGCCGGCTGGGTCATGAGCTGTGGGGCACGGTGAGGGGTGGCACGGTCGTGCTCGGTACGGTAACAGGCCCGCCGAAGGACTGGCCACCGCTTGTGCCCGATGTCGTGCTCGTGGAGGGCGGGTTCCCGCCGCCTCGCACCATGTGGAGCAGCACCTCCAGGGTGCCCTGGTTGTGCGTGGCAACAAAGCCCCCCACGCTCGGGTTAGATATGTCCCAGTTCGCAAAAACGATCGGTATGTCAGCCAGGACATAAGCATTACCCCGGTTTAGCTCCATTGAGACTGGGAAGGCGATCGTCTTTGTAACACCGTGCATTGTGAGCCTACCACTGGCATCGTAACGCGTTACATTACCCGCGTCGAAGGCGCTTTTGAGCAAAATCGGCTTTGTCATCACAAACTCTGCCGTGGGGTACGCGCTTACGTCCATAATACGTCCGTCGAACTGAGCATTGCGCATACTTTGATCGCTTTGTACGGTGGCCATATTGACGGTGAAGGCACCCTTTGTCACTGAACCATCGTCAACTGTCAGGGATCCCCAGACCTTTTCGGTACGCCCGACTGCTGTAGATTGCTGGCCAATCAAGACTTCTTCGACACGGTAACCGGCGAGGGAGCCCTCGCCGACGTTCCACGTCCCGTTTACCAGCACGCCAGCAACGCCGTTGGCGGCAGCGTCGCCAACGGATTTCGAACTGCCGGTCGTCGTCTCGTCTTCTGCAACGATAGTTTTGCGGGGGCCGGCCCCTCTATATAGTGGATATAGACAAATGGACCGCCCACTCCGAGGACGACGACCACTACCATACCCATTATGGTCCACCTCCGCACCCGCTGTGTACCTTTCGACACCTTTCTTCCTCCTGGGAAAGCCGGTCCTGGCGCCCTGCCGGGTAAACGATGACTCGCGGCTAGGTCAATATTGTTGTGAGGCCCTCTAATTTCTCTCAGTCTGGGCTGTGAAAAGGCTTGGAGACCCGACGACCTTTCTAGCTCCCGACCGGGCGCATGTCCCTCGGGCGGCAAGCCCCAAAGCGGCACCGGGTGAGCGCAGCTCGCAGGTGGGCCAGCGGGCGAGCTCGTCCCCGACCGGGCTAGAGCCAACCTCCGGCGGGCCTATGCAACGACCATCACCTGCGCCGGTGCTACGTTCTTTCCCGGACAAGGCACACATCACTTCCGATAGGAGGCCAAATGCACGGAGCGGCAGATCTCGCCCCTGTTGCCACCATCAGTAAGCACACCATCGGGGGCATCGTGTTCGTGGTGATAGCGATTGCGCTTATAGTCTTCGGCGTCATCAGGATCGCCGCGAAGGCCGCGGGCGCAGTCCTGTTCCCCCTCATCGGGATCGTTGCCGCTATCATTGCCATCCTGCTCTTCACGCGCGCCGTCTGAGGCCACTTCCCGCCCAGGCAGCGCGGCGCGCCGGGCCCTGGAGGGTCGTCAAGGCCCTTGGCCCCCGGCCTCAGCCTCCCACTAGGGTCTTATCGCGGACGCGAGAGCCGAGGCCCCTGATCTCCCGGACCGGCGCTCGACAACGAAACGAAAGCGAGGCACCCCCCTATGGCCTACGAGGTCGACCATGTTCATGCTCTCGAGATCCTCGACTCGAGAGCACGGCCTACCCTCGAGGTCACCCTCCAGCTCGTGTCCGGCGCGTCGGGGACGGCGGGCGTCCCTTCGGGCACGTCTACGGGCACCCGGGAAGCAGTAGAGCTGCGCGACGGGGATCCCGAAGCGGTTCAAGGGTGCCGGCGTGACAAAGGCCGTAGCCAACGTGAACGGCGAAATAAACAAGCTCGTCTCCGGTCGTCCCTGGAAGGACCTGGAGGAGCTCGATCGGGCCGTTATCGACCTCGACGGGACAGCCAATAAGAGCCGCCTCGGTGCGAATGCGACCGTCGGCGTTTCGATGGCGGCCGCCCGGGCCATGGCTGCGGCGGACGGCAAGCCGCTGTTCCGTTGGCTGGCCACCGATGAGAGCTTGCTTCGGCTACCCGTGCCGAGCTTCAACGTAGTCAACGGCGGTGCGCATGCGCAGAACGACATCGAGTTCCAGGAGTTCATGCTCGCCCCTCTGGGCGCCCCGAACTTTGCCGAGGGGCTCCGTGCGGGCGCCGAGGTGTACCAGCAACTACGGAGCTTGCTCCACTCGCGCGGCCACTCGACGGGCCTCGGGGACGAAGGGGGCTTCGCCCCCAACTTCGGCACCCCTGAAGAGGTCCTCGACCTCCTCGTCGAGGCTATTGCCGCCGCCGGCTACACGGCGGGGCGTGACGGCATCGGCATCGCCCTGGACCCGGCCGCATCTGAGATGCGAGAAAAAGACGGCACCTACCGTTACTCGGCCGAGCAGCGTTTGACCACCGACGAGATGGTCGACCGCTACGACGCGTTGACGAACGCCTACCCCATCTGGTCCATCGAAGACGGCCTCGGTGAAAACGACTGGGATGGCTGGGAAAAACTGACGGGCGCGCCTCGGGGAGCGCGTCCAGTTGGTAGGCGACGACATCTTTGTTACGAACCCGTCCATAATCCGCGAAGCGATTGGACGGAAGGTAGGCAATTCGGCCCTCATAAAACTGAACCAGATCGGTACCGTTAGCGAGACGCTGCAGGCCATTGAGGTATGCCGGGCGGCCGGGTATACACAGTTCATCTCCCACCGTTCGGGCGAGACGGTGGACACGTTCATCGCCGATCTGGCCCTGGCCACGGGCGCAGGACAGATCAAGACGGGAGCGCCCGCCCACGGGGAACGAGTAGCCAAGTACAACCGCCTGCTCGTCATCGAAGCTGAGCTGCCCGGTCTCCCCTACGGCCTCCCGGCTCGCGGGTAGCTTTCCGCCCAGAGGGGCCTAGCGGACCGGACGATCACGACCTGAGCTTTCCGGCGTCGGTGCGAGCGGTGCGAGCGTCGTCAACGGCCATCGAGCCCTCTATCTCCCATCGGGTTCACGCCCCGTTGCGCAGACGGTCGCTCGCCCCTAGCAGTGGCCGGCTGGCTTCCAGCAGCCAGCTGAGGCTCCTTTGTGCCTGCTCGGGCGAAGCATCAAGCGCCATATCGCTTTCTACGTCGGCGACTGCGCAACTGAGGACGAACAAGAGGTCGTCCAACCGTTCGACGGCTTTCCGGGCGATGATCAGGTCCGACTCCGCCAAGCCCAGCTCGCGCGCCCGTTTACGTGCTTCGAAGTCTCTCTGACGACAGCTCCTTCGGCAATACGTGCGGGGCCGGCCGGCGCCCTTGTTCTGCTGTATTGGCCGTCCGCACCATGCGCAACCCTGTGGTTTCGTCACTGTGACAAAACAATAAAGCCCACTTTCAGCCAGAACAGTGATTTGCGCTACCGCTCCGAAGTTGTACGTTGGTGCGGTGGCTCGCCGCATCGAGATCGAGTTGACCAGCGCGCGGCCAGACGGTACCTGGACTTGGCGGGCCGCCGGAGCCCTACAGCCCAAGGGGACCCTGGACGCGTCGGTGCTCTACAACGAGGCCAGAGTGGGCGATGTGGTACGGGCCGAGGCCGAGTTCGGCATCGACGGCATCACGGTCGTTTCGGTTGAACCCCCTCGCTCCCCCGAAGCGGCCGACCCTAATCGGATCGAGTTGCTCGAACGGCCGGCTGCCGGCGGGGTAACCACCCAACTCACCGGAGGCCGCGGCCGAAGCGGAGCGGACCGCGGTGACGACAGGCGCCGTCAGCGTGGGACCGGTTCATCACAGCCGGGCGCGTCATCGCAGCGCCCGTCGCCCGGTTTACCGGCGTCAGGCCCTCGTCCGTCGCGCTCCAACGGCAACGGCGCCCCCACTCGCTCCGGTACTGAGGGCGAGCCAGGCACCCCGGCAGAACGACCGGCGCGGCCAAGGCGGACCGAGCGCCAACCTCGCCGCCGAAGGTACCGAAAGACCCGCAAGGTCGGCGGCAGGGCCAGGTCGAGGAGCACCGCGGCGCCCGGGGTCTTCGTCGGGCCGTGGCGGTGAAGAAGGCGGCGCCTCGAGGCGTTCTGCCTCCGCTGCTCACCAGCGCCGGCTCAGCCCCGGCAACGCTCACCGCAACGCCATGCTCGAGAGCCTTCCGGTCGAGCAGCAACCGATCGCGCAGCAACTGCTGCGAGGCGGGATACCGGCGGTGCGCACTGCTCTACACTTCGAACGCGAGCGCGCCCGCGAGGCGGGGCGGCCTGAGCCGAGCACTGAGGGCGTCCTGGCATTGGCAGAGTCGCTCGTTTCGCGGGTCAAGGCGGCTGAGTGGCGAGACCGGGCCGAGGCCGCCATCAAGGCGGGCGACGACCTGGCTATGCGCGACCTGCGGTCTCTCGTGAGCGGTTCCGATGCGGCCCGTGACGAAGCCTCGCGCGACCTGGTCGTGACGTTGCGCGAGATGCTCGAGCGACGTGTCGAGGCCAATCGTGTGGCGTGGGCAGACGAGGTCACCAAGAACCTCGACGAGGGCCACGTCGTGCGCGCTCTTCGGCTCTCCAGCCGTCCGCCGGACGCCTCCGCCCGGTTCTCCGCCGAGCTGGCTACTCGTCTTCGCGACGCCGCCAGTGCCGCGCTTATCCCCGGCTACGCCCCAAGATCAATGGCTGGCAGTGCTACAGGCTGTTGTAGAGAGCCCCGTTCGCCGGACCGTGAGGCCGGAGGGGCTCCCGGAAAACCCGAGCCCAGAGCTTCTGGACACGGCGCGCCAGCAATGCGGGCGCGTCCCGGCATTGGCTCCGCTGCTCGGCATCAGCGTGCCGCCTCCACCGGGCCCTGTGCGGCCCGGCGTTCCTACCAAAGCGCCGTCGCGCCGCCAAGCGGCGTCGCGTCGTCAGCCCAGGCCGAACAGGTCCTCAACTCGTCACCCTCGAGGCGAAGGGGCTACCGGCGCTCCGGTTGCCGAAGGGACGGCCTCGGACGCGGCCGCCACTGAGGCGGTGGCCACCGAAGGGGTGGCCGACGAAGCGGTGTCCGGCGAAGCCGTTGTCAGTGAAGCGGTGTCCGGTGAGGCAGTGACCGATGAGGCAGCGACCGGTGAGGCAGTTGACCACGAGGTGCCGGGCATCGATGCGGAGCGGTTGCCAGAGCTGACCGCGTCGGGCGTCGCTGAAGCGGACGCCACTGAAGCCGCAGCCCCGGCGTCGGAGCTACCGGCCGCGGAGGAGCCACAGACGGCAGGCGAGACCGACTGGGTCGAGCTGGACTTGCCCGAACCCGAGAGTGTGCCAGAGCTTTATAGCCCTGAGCCCGTGGTTGTGGCCGAACTGGAGCCGGCAGAGCCAGAGGTTGGCCCGGAGCTTGATAGCCCTGAGCCAGAGGTAGTGGCCGAACTGGAGCCGGCAGAGCCAGAGGTTGTGGCCGAACTGGAGCCCGCCGAGCCAGAGGTAGTTGCCGAACTGGAGCCGGCAGAGCCAGAGGTTGTGGCCGAACTGGAGCCGGCAGCGCCAGAGGTAGTTGCCGAACTGGAGCCGGCAGAGCCAGAGGTTGTGGCCGAACTGGAGCCGGCAGAGCCAGAGCCAGGAGACACGGACATTACCGGTGAGTTCGAAGTCGCCTTGCCTGAGCCGGGCGAGCCTGAGCCAGGCGACATGGCTGAGCCGACCGCACCTTTGGCTGTGACGGACGAGTCTTCGCCGGATGACAACCCGGATGAGCCCGGCGACATCGTCCCGGGTACTGGTGTCAGCTCAACGGCCGGTGCATAACCAGCAAGCGAGCCGTAAAACCCTCTGCTTCGAAAAAGCTCTTGACGGCCCGGTTCCCCGGTAGAGCGTTGGCGTCGACGCCGATGCAACCTTGTGCTTGGCTCCATTCAACCAGGAACTTCGCCATGACCCGGCCGGCGCCAGATCGCCGGGCGGCAGGTTGAACGTAGAGATCCTCGATCGACCCGACGAGTTCGCCACCCGTCATCTGCAGGGCGCGACACGTGCCGTAGCCGACAATATCGGTCTGCTGATCGAGGTCGACTGGTCGATTGGGGCCGAGGACAGCCACGACCATGCAGACGCCGGGGTCTTCGAGGTCGTGGTCAATCGACTGTTCCAACCGGCCGCCACGGCCATTGAGGCCCAGCAGCACCCGTCCCCCCCGCATGGTGCTGAGCTCTTCTTCCGCCGCGATGTACAGCGCCGCAAGGCTCTTGCGGTCCTCGGGCCTCGCGGCTCGGACGACAGGCCTTGCCTCCGGGGCTTCAGCCGTCAAGCCAGCAGCTGTTCCGCTCGGTCAAGGATCGTCCTGCGGCGTCGTGTGGCCGCTTCGTACGCCATGACCGCCGCTACCTCGTCCCGGGACAATCCGTCCAACCGTTGCACGACTTGAGGCGCCGACAACGAGTCATAGCTGGGGATCGCCAGCTCGGCGGCGGCCAAGCCGTCGGTGACCGGCTGGTCGGATAGGTCAGCGACGGGGTCAATCGGCGCAGCGGCCGCTTCAACGGGGGCGTTTGCTGCCTCGCGGACCGGTCCTGGCGCCGTCGGTCCTGGCGTGGTGGCCGGTCCTGGCGTGCTGGTCGGTCCTGGCGTGCTGGTCGGTCCTGGCGTGCTGGTCGGTCCTGGCGTGCTGGTCGGTCCCGGCGCCGTCGGACCTGGCGGGGTCGAGCCTGTGCGGGCAGCCTGGGGCCTCGACGCTGACGAAGCGCCGTTGGACGGACGGAACCTGGAAACCTGACGGTAGCCCTGGCGGACGGCAATTTGTCCGACCGTCCGGGCCAGCCCCACCTGCGGCGCAAGACGCTCACGGCCTTTGCGAGCCAGTCCCGGAACAGCGTCCAGCGCGCTGATGGCAAGCCCGAGCGGCGCAAAAAAGGCCATATTGCAGGAGACGGTCGGCGGGAGACCTATGCTTCGGAGCCTCGCTCATGGCACCAACGTATCGCTCACCAGGCCCACTGCCGGCGCGGCGCAGCGTTGTGCGCCGGCAGGTGAGCACGATATTGGGTCAGCTGAGCGGTGCGCACGCAATCCCATCACACGCAATCTCGGCACAGTTGTCGTTCGGGATCAGCCAGCTGGCTCCGGTGCTTCACGAGGAAGCACGACTGGCAGACGAACTCACCCGGTTGCTTGGGCAGCACCCGTGTTGCGGTCTCCCCTCGCTCGTCGCCCTCCGCCTCCTCTTCGTCTTCTTCCTCGCTCTCTTCCTCGTCGTCTGTTTCAGACACGACGAGGCGTGACTTCAATATGACGTCCAGGCTTGCCTCTACGTCGTCCCCGTCGTCTTCCTCCTCCTCTTCGTACTCCTCCTCGTCCTCGGTCGTGAGGAGGGTTTCCCCTTCATCGTCGGCCTCTGCGGCTTCGCCCTCCTCGCCCTCTTCGACATCGAGGTCGGCGTCGTCGTCCAGGTCCTCTTCGGCCAGCTCTTCGTCTTCGAGCTCTAGTTCCTCTTCGTCGATGTCCTCCGGCATGGCCGGCCCCTCATCGAGCAGCTGGTCGTCATCAAACTCGTCCTCGTCGTCGTCAGGCATGGGCATGTGTCCTTCGGCAGGCATTTCAAGCACACAGGATGGCACGTACGGCGCTTTACCGGCGCGGGATGCTAAGCCAACCCGCCGCCAGCCACCAATCGAGCACGAAACAGGAGAGAAAGCGGACAAAACCGAACGCTCAGGAGGGAGTGCGCGAACCTCGTTGGGCCGTCCGGCCCGTCACGGTGCAGGACGGCCCGGGGGCCTTTGGTGCCGCCAACGCACGCCCGGTAAGCCTGCTACCGACAGTGCCGAAGTCGTTGTCTACTTAGCTCCCCGGGCGCCCTGGCAGCGCACTGCAGGGACCCTGCCCCGCAGGGCCTCGGGTCCCATAATGGCGCAAGGGCGAAGGCGGCATCAAGCGACAGCTTCAGGCTCGCACCAGCACATATGCGCCGTCCAACCTGCTCACGCACGTGCAAAATATGATGCCGAATTTTCGAGCTGCCGCCGACTTCTGCGGCTTCCCGCTAGCGGGGTTGACCCTGCCGGCGTGTTTCCGCTCGACGTTCCGACTCGAGGCGGCCGAGCTCCTCCTGCTCGTAGTCCGAGTGGTCCACAAAGCCCATCAAGCCGGCAATCGCCTGGTGGCAGGCGACGTCGCCTATCAAGCGGTGCATCTCCTGGCACACCCTTCGGTACTCCGGGTGCCCCTCGCGCGTCGTGCGCAGTTCGAGGACGTGCATCGCCTCGCGGACGTTCATCTGGACGCTGTAACGCACCCGGTGAGCGAGGGTGACTACATAGGCGCCCACGGTGTCGCCAAAGTGGCTCGCCAGAGCCTCGTACAGGGACGCTGAACGGCTCATCGTTTGTTCGTACGTCTTGGTACCGCCGGCGGCTGCCACGGCCTCTGGCATCGTGTAGCCGTGGTATGGGGTCAACCCCTGCCATTCGATCGTCAGGAGCCGGTGACGCTGGAGGTCCCTGAAGGCGCCGTAATCGGAAACTACGTCGAAACGGTACGAGCACCGCTCGAGCGCCCGTCCCGGCCGGTGGCGCCGGTTGAGCCGTTCGCCGGAGTACTTGCGCATGACGTCGAGGCGCTGTTGCACAGTCATTGCCTGTACCCGCAGAGCCAGTTCGCTTTCGGACAGGTGCGTATAGGGGTAGAGCATCGCCGTTACGAGCTTTACTTCCGCGTCCTGGTCCCAGTCGACCAGGGTCACCTCTGGACCAGCGCCAGCGGGAATGTCGCTGTTGCTGTCTGCACCGTCTGTAACAGCCTGAGCCAGCTCCGACATCGCCGTGCTGTTCGTTTCCATGTACTCCGACCACGCCGTACCTCTGTCGGGGACGTCGACCCGGCGGACCCACGACGGGATAACCTTTCTCAGCTCGGTCAGGATCAGGTCGGCGTAATCGCGGGCTTCGGGGAGGGGGTGCGCCCGCATCCTCAGCAGGAGGGCCTCGTAGCCCTGGCCCGACCCGTAAATCCCCAGGTTCGAGGTGGCTGCCGCTGGCAGGAGCCCGCGCACGGTGTCGAAGGCCTTAGCCTTCAGAGCCTGGCGATGAGCAAAATCGCTGACTCCGGGGCCCTTGGGGTTGCGGGCCGCAAACCACTCGTACAGGACAGGTTGCAGTTCGGCGTAGGCGTCGAACATCCGGTCCATGTCGCCCACGTAGCGAGCCCCAAGGGGTGACCCGAGTACCTCGGGGCTGCGGTAGTACCTGTACCGGCCGTTCGGCAGCCTCGTGTCGTAGGCGACGTACCTGGTCGATTTTTCCATGTACGACATGAGGCGGCCGCGCTCGAGCACCTTGGTCAGGAGGTTTGAGGCCTGCTCGCAGGCCAGGTGCACGCCACCGAGCTGGGCCACCGAGTCGTCGCCGTACTCGAAGAAGACTCGCTCGTAGAGCTGTTCTGCTCTCGCCAAACCCACTGTGGCGTCGACGCTGAGGTCACCGGTCACGTCCAGGTCCCCGACGAACTCGTCGAGGAAGAGACGCCGGAGGCTCTTCGACGAGCGAGAGTAACGGGCGAACAAGGCCCCTTTCACGACTTCGGGCAGGTTGACGAGGGCGAACACGGGACCCTCGAGGTTCGTGAAGTAACGCCGCAAGATGTCGGCCTCAGCCGGGCTCCATGTCTCTTGCGCGTAAGGCACATCGAGGACGTGAGGGCTCATGCGACCCGTCAGCCTACGAGCCTGCCGAGTGGCGTTGGGGGATGGTGCGTCGTGGGTCAGGGCTTAGCGCCGTTGCCTCCCACAATGGCGACGGCAAAACCGTCGTACCCCTTGATCCCGACGGTCTGGAGCGCCGTGGCGGTCACACCGCGGCTGTCGGCGATGGTGTCGAAGAGCTTGCGTGTCCCGACGATGGCCGGGTCCGAGCTCTTCGAGTCGGCCACGGCGCCGTCGCGAACGACGTTGTCGACCACTATGACGCCGCCGGGCCTGGTCAGTTCCAGCGCCCACTTGAAGTAAGCGGGGTTGTTGGGCTTGTCGGCGTCGATGAAAGCGAGGTCGAAACTGGCCTTGCCGACTTCCTCGGCCAGCTTCGGGAGTGATTCGAGGGCGGGGCCGACGATTACTTCGGCGACATCGCTGAGGCCGGCTCGGGCGATGTTGGCGCGTGCCACTTCTGCGTGACGCGGGCTCACCTCGAGGCTGACGAGCTTGCCCTCCGGTGCTGACGGCAGGGCCCGGCCAAGCCAAATGGCGCTGTAACCGCCGAGGGAACCGATCTCAAGTACACGTCGGGCGCTCATGACCTGGGCCAGCAGGTTGAGGAACTTGCCCTGGAGCGGTGAGACGCTAATTGCCGGAAGGCCGGCCTCTGCGCTCGATTTGAGGGTGCCGTCCAGGACATCGTCGTCCCCAATCAGCATCCCGGCCAGATAATTGTCTACTTGGTCCCAGCGTGTCTCGTTGTCCATGGCCCCATTGTTGCAGGCGGCGCGGCGGACGTGCCTGGCCCGCGCCGGGCGCAGTCCGCAGGGTGCACGTCAACGGCGCCTCCTGGTGCGAGCAAGGCGAGCCGGCGTGATTCTGGCACCGATAAGTGGTCTTATCACCCCGTTTGCGGTGCCAGATTGCACGACAAGGCGCGATCCTCCATGAACTGGATACAGTGGGAGTTGATGAAACAACATTAAACCCTATGTAATAATGACGTGGCGGTGCGCGGACAGAGACTACGAAGCCCGCTAGAGGTCCTCGCGGCGGAGCAGCTTGTATTCAAAGGCCAGCTAGGACTGGCTACTCGTGGTCAGCTCCTGGAACACGGCGTGACATACGACCAGGTTCGGGGCGCACTGGCTCAGGGACGTTGGGTGCGGACGGCGCATGGGCTCTATGCCCTGGCTGACTGGCCTGTTGTCCCCGCCCGCCGCATCTTGGCCGCCTGCCTCGCCACGGGTGGCGTGGCTTCTCACGCTTCGGCTGCGTGGGTCTGGGGGCTCGTGCGGTGCCAGCAGAGCCCGCCAGTCGTATCTGTACCGCATAGCCGCCACCCGGCCAGGCCGGTCGGTCCCAGCCAAAAGCGGCCCCTGAGCGGATCTCCGGACTTATCCGGTGTCCGCGTCTACCACAGCCGGGACTTGTCACCTGAGTGCACGTCCCACTGGCGTGGCGTCCCAACTACCAAGCCCCTTCGCACTCTTGTCGACCTGGCGGGCGACTCAAACCCGGAATTGCTCGACGAGGCGATCGACGTCGCCCTGGCCACCCGGCTGGTGACGGTGGAAGGCTTGTTAGCCGAGGCGGGGAGGCTCAAGCGCCAGGGTCGCCGTGGGCCAGCACAGCTGATCGCCCGCCTCGATGGCCGCCGGTTTACCGGGGCGCCCGCACCGAGCGTTCTCGAAAGCAAGGCGCTGCGCCTCCTCTCCTCTGCCGGCATAAGCGTCGACAAGTGCGAGGTGGTTGTGGACGGTGGCCGCTACCGGTTGGACATACAGCTCGAAGGACGCCTCTTCGTCGAGCTTGACGGGTACGCGTACCACTGGGCACCGGAACAAAAGCGCCGCGACGACAGCCGGCGCAACCGGCTTCGGGTGCTCGGCTTCGAGATCCTGGTCTACGACTGGGGGACGGTCGTCCACGAGCCAAGCCGGCTACTTGGAGAGATCAAGACGGCACTAGGGCGCTGAGCTCAATGTCGGAGCACCACCTTGCCGAACTGCTCTCCGGACGCCAGCCGTTCTAGCGCAGCCGGGTACTGCGCCAGCTCGTAGACGCTGTCGACTATCACCGGCATACCTGCGCTCACCAGCGCGGTCAACTCGTCGAACTCTCTAAACGTGCCCATCGTCGACCCGATGACCTCGTGCTGGCCCAGGAACAGGCGGGGCAGGTTGAGCTCGACGCCCGCACCGCCAGTGCCACCACAGGTCACGAGCCGTCCGCCGGGTCGAAGAGCACGCGCTGACAGGCCCCATGTGGGGCCACCGGTGCTATCGATGACGACATCCGCCTTTATGGGTACGGGCTCTCCGCTCGTTGTGAATGCGTCCACTGCCCCCAGTTCGATCGCCCGCTTGCATTTGACGGGGTGGCGGGAAGTAGCGAACACCTGCGCCCCGAGGCGTGGCCCGAGGGCGAGCGCAGCACTCCCGACTCCTCCGCCCACGCCGACCACGAGAAGGGTCTCACCGGTCGACAACCGCGCCCGGCGCAACATGCGGTAAGCGGTCAAGCCGCAGAGGCCGTAAGAACCGGCCTCCTCCCAGGACAGCTCCGGTGGCTTGCTCACGAGATTGGCGTAGCCGACGAGCACGAACTCGCCGTGACTACCGGGGTAGTGCTCCCCCATGATCCCCCACTGCCCACAGAACACCGACCTGTCGGCCAGGCACTGCGGGCAACGGCCGCAGGCAAAAGAAGGGTTGATGACGACTTCGTCGCCAATTCGCCAGCGGCTCACACCCTCCCCGACGGCCACCACCGTCCCGGCGCCGTCGCTGCCTGTCACCATCGGCAGGGCGGCAGGCTTCGGGAGCCCCATGCGTAGCCACAGGTCCAGATGGTTGAGCGCGCGCTGGCCGCCACGGCCACCTTCACCTGGCCGCGGCCGGGTTCGTCCAACGGTGTTTCCCCGAAGCGGTACTCGCCTGGTGATCCTGGAAGTTGCCATGCTTGCATGGTGCCTACCCTAAGGCGACGGGCCACGGGCGGGCCGTGCTCACATCGCTCGCTGGTGCACTGAGGGCGAACAGGTAACCGGCGGCTCGTGCGGCCTCATACGCCGACCAGTTATTCGGCGAGAAAGCATTATTCGACAGTGTTGACGACCGAGGAAGCAGCCACCACCCCCCGGAAGAGAGCGTCAGCGGCCTCTCTCGCCGAACGGGCGGCGTCGTCGTCGCCCAGGACCTCTCCCAACTGGCGCAGCAGGTCGATCAGTTGCTTTACGTTGCGCACGAAGTCGCCCGCCGAGATGACCGAGCCCGCCCTGGCGGCCGTCGTGGCATCGGCAGGCCTCAGCAGGGCCCCGAGTTCCTTGCCCCGGGCCCATCCGTACGCCAGGGCGACGAAACCGGCGTCAGGGGGGCGTGTAGCCGGAAGTCCCATCACATGCTCGTCACGGCTCAGCTCTCGTGCCACGGCCTGGACGGAGTGCCACCGCTCTTCCAGCCGATGGCTCTGCAGGTGAGCGCCGCCGGCTTCACCGGGGAGCGGGCCACGGGGCTCGTAAGTGAAGACCGAGACGAGGCCCGCCATTTCAGCCGGGCGCAGGTCGTTCAGGATCCCCCGTTCCGAGCATTCGGCGACCAGCAGGTCTTGTTCGTGGTAAATGCGCGCCAGGCGGGTGCCCGCTTCGGTCAAGGACCACCCATTTACGTAGTCCCAGCGCTCCAGCAGTTGAAGGACTTTGTCGAACTGGCGACCAAGGGACTCCGTCCTGCTCTGCACCTGCCGCTCGAGGCGTTCGACCTGATGGGCCAGGCGATCAACCCGCCCGGCCGCTCGCATATGGGCACCGAGTTGGTGGCAGGCGGCGACAGGGTGGGCGGCGGCACCGTTGCTCCCCGCCCAACCGTTGTTGCGGGCCCAACTGTTGTCGCCTGCCCCGTTGCTGGCGCCATCAGGCCGCCCGGGTGCCCCCCGTCGCCCCCGGTACGGATGGGCTGCTTCGAGCGATGAGGCGACGCGCCTTTGGAACTCGCGGCTTTTGGGGGCAAACGGGGACGGCAGTTCCAGGTGCGCCACGACCTCAGGGGGTGTGTGGAAGTCCCGCGGGCTGAACGAGACCAGCCGGCGGCCGGCCGTTATGGCCCGCACACTGAGGTCACCTTTTTTCCGTTGCTTGGTCGAAAGCACGGCGACCTTGTCATTGGTCCTGGCCCCGCCGGGCTTGCGGGCAGGCACGACGAGGACGTCGCCCGGGCGCAAGCCTTCCATGGCAGCGACGATCTCGGCCGGCTTGGCCCGACGCACTACCGGGCGCGGGTGGGGGCCGTCGACGAGCTGGCGGTACTCGAAAACATCGCCCAGTTCGCACGTGGCTTGCTCCCGGGCGACTGCCAGTTCCTGCCTTGAGCGCTCGAGGTAGCTCTCGAGGCGGACCACATCGGCGTCCGCGCTGTACTGCGCAAACGAGAGGTTCAGCAGGTGGTGGGCCAGAGTGGGCGTGCACCTGCGCACCAGGTTGGACGCCATGTTGTACGTGGGCCGGAAGCTGGAGGTGAGGCGGTAGGTGCGGGCACCGGCCAGGGACGCCACCTGGTCGAAGGTCGTGCCCTGCGACCACATCACAACGGCGTAGCCGACCTCGTCGGTGCCTCGGCGCCCGGCTCGACCGGTCAGCTGGGTGTACTCCCCCGGCGTCAGAGGTTCAACCCGTTCGCCACCGAACTTGGTGAGCCTTTCGATCACGACCGAGCGCGCCGGCATGTTGATCCCGAGCGAAAGCGTTTCCGTGGCGAACACGATCTTCACCAGGCCCAGCGAAAAACAGCGTTCGACCGCCTCCTTGAACGGCGGGACGAGGCCGGCGTGGTGAGCGGCAAAGCCCGCCTCGAGGCCGGCGAGCCACTCGCCATAGCCGAGCGCGGCCAGGTCGTCGTCGGACAGGTGCCCCGTCGTGGCTTCGGCGATGTCGCGGATCTGACGGCGCTCTGCCGCGCTGGTCATACGCCGGCCGACCCGCATGCACTGACGAACGGCCTCGTCACACCCGGCGCGACTGAAGATGAAATAGATGGCCGGGAGCAGGCTTTGCCGCCCCAGCAGCTCGACCGTTTCGACTCGCCTGGGGGCGAAGAGACCGCTGCGCCGGTGCGCCCTCCAGGCGTTCTCGACCCGGGACGTAGAGCGCGATGCCGTCGGGGGTTGGGGTGACCGTCCACGAAAGTGGGCAGGAGCAGCAGGTCCTCGCTTCGGCGCTCGCCCACCAGGAACAGGTTGTGGAGCGGGACCGGGCGGCGCTCTTCGATGAGGGCACGGGTCGAACCCCGCACGGTCCCCACCCAGTCCGCCAGTTCCTCGGCGTTGGACACCGTGGCCGACAGGCAGACCAGGTCGACTTCGGGTGGCAGGTGGATGATCACCTCTTCCCACACCGGCCCGCGGTACGGGTCCTGCAGGTAGTGCACTTCGTCGAGGACCACGTACCGAAGCCCGTCCAGGCTGGCCGACCCGGCGTAGATCATGTTGCGCAGGACCTCGGTCGTCATGACCACGACCTCGGCGTCACCGTTGATGGCGTTGTCCCCGGTGAGGAGCCCCACTTTGTCGCTGCCGTAGATGCGGGTGAAGTCCGCGAACTTCTGGTTGGACAGCGCCTTGAGCGGCGTCGTATAAAAGGCCTTCGCCCCTTCGGCCAGGGCACGGGCGACGGCGTACTCAGCCACCACCGTCTTGCCCGAACCCGTAGGGGCAGCCACCACAACGCTGTCGCCGGCGTCCAGGGCGTCCATCGCCATCAACTGGAAGGCGTCCAGCTCGAAGGGGTAGCCAGCAAGGAACGTCGCCCGCAGCGTCTTGGTACGGACCGGCGTCAGCTGTCTAGCTCTGAGGGGCACCGGACCTTTGTACCGCACCCTGGAACGCCAGCCTGGGACCCCACCTGGCAACCCAGCTTGTGGCCCTCTGGGCGCCCGACTGGCTCGGCATGCGAACCCTGCTTAGGCGGCTGTGGCGTGAAAGGCTCGAAGGGGCGGGGCGACGAAGAGAAGGAGAGGAATACGAGAGCTAAGGCCTGCGGCGCAGACGCGGTGCGGGTTGCCTTGCCTCTACCCGTACGGGCTTTAGCCGGGCCGCTCGACTGGATGCGGCGCGCAGCCAGGCTGCGGACACGACCGCAGTCATCCCGGCCACCGCCACTGCCACCGGCGGAGCCCAGCTCACCCGATCGTCCTCAACGCTCGCCCATCCGGCCGTCGCCCGAGATCACTTGCTCGAGCCAGTCGTCGGAACCGAGCTCGAAGTGGAACGCCAACAGGTCGTCGTACGTGATCGGAGGCCCGGATCGGGGTTCCGACAGCTCGGCGGGAAGATCCCAGTTGACGACCTTGACGCCCGCTGACACCAGCAGCTCGATCACCCGCTCCTCCGCCGGTTTGTTCACGATCAACCGACAGCTGGGGCACAGGAAGGAATACGTGCCCTGATCGGTAGCCGAGCAAACCTGTAGCTGCACCTCGCGAGTCGTCAGCTCGACGTCCCCGCAAGTTGGGCAACTAGCTCTTACCGTAGCCACCTCGCCACACCCTCCTGTAACAGCTTCTCTACCCGGGAACTGCCCCGAGATCACTGAATTACTGACAGTGATATCGGCTCCGGCCGGACATGCTTGAGCGTTCGTACGTGGCAAAGAGGCCCAAAGTGGTCAGAATGAGACGCCTCTTAGCCCAAAATTAGGCGCTGCATGCAGGACGTTCAGGAACTTGGCCGGCTGGCCCAACGGTGACGCCACGTTCTCCCGGTCGCCCCTTCGCCGGGCGGCACAAGGCGGCCGGTCATCGCCGGGTCGCGCCTGGGAGACGGGGCGGGACAGCGAGAGCGGACAGAAAAGAGGGAAAGGCGGTCGCCCGCCGGGGACCAGGTAGACAGGTACCCCGTCAGGGACAAGGGGCTGGCTCTAGAGGAACCCGAGCCGGCTCGGTGGCCACATGCGCAGGAAGGCCCGGCCAACTATGTAATTGGCGGGGAGGGGCGCCCAATAGCGCGAGTCATACGAGTCCATCCTGTTGTCCCCCATTACGAAGTAATACCCTTTGGGCACCTTGTAGGGGTCAGGTAGCGGCGAAGAAGGAGGCCAGGTTGTGCAGTACTCCGACGAGGGGCTCTGCCACCCCTTGGGCAAGTAGGGCTGGCTCAGGATTTTCCCGTTTATGTAAACGGAGCAGTTGGCCACGTCGACTGTCTGGCCGGGAAGCGCAATGACGCGCTTGATGAGGTCGTCTATCCCGGGCGTCGTGTCGTTGGGAGGACGGCGGAAAACAATGATGTCGCCCACGTGCACCGGGTGGAAGTCGTACGCCAGCTTGTTGACCAGGACGCGGTCACCTGGCAGCAAGGTGGGCTCCATCGACTGCGAGGGGATGTAAAAAGCCTGGATGGCAAAGGTCTTTATGAGAAGCGCAGCGACGAGAGCGACGACAACTATGACAACCCACTCGACAACGACGTGCCGGCGTTCGCCTGAAGCTGGCGGTTTACCCTGTTCCGGAGCGCGTTCGTCGGTATGCTCCTCGGACAAGGTCACTTTCTAGAGGTTACATGGCCATAGACGGCTAGTAGGCGTCGCGCCGCCGTGGGTACGACGCCTTCGGCGCCGGAAACTACCACCGCGTCTGGGCCCGCCCGGAGCAGCAGCCTCTCCAGCCACGCCCGCGAACTGGCCCGGAGCCGTACACGAATAATGCCGTCGCCTTCGTCCGCCACACCCTCATTGGGGTAATGCTCGGCGATCCAATGAGCGCCGGGGGCCAGGTCGAGTACGACCAGGGGGTCCTCGGCCTTGCCCTCGTAGACGGCGACGGGCCCGAGGTCGGCGGGAGGGTCGAAGTGCTCGTCCAGGACAACCGCCGAGCGCACCCGGTCGACGCGGAAAAGGCGCTTGTCGTCGACCTTTTCGCACCAGGCGAGGAGGTACCAGTGCCCGCCCGAGGAAAAGATGCGCCACGGTTGCACGACCCGCTCGCCCACTTCGTCACGGCCGAACGAGTAGTAATCGACCAGGACCTTTTTTTGCTCGCGGCACGAAAGCTGGAAGGCCCGCAACACATCGGCGGAGGCGAGACCGAGCTCGACCTCGAGCGCCTCTTCGCCCCCCTCGCCCAGGACCATCTCCAGCTTCGCCACCGCGCTGGCCAGCGCGCTGTGCTCGTCCATCCCGTCTGCCGGTCCCGGTACTGAGGGCTGGGGTACCCCCAGGATGGCCCGCGCCGCAGCCACCAGGGCCAAGCCCTCGGGCGGGGTCAGCCGCAGCGGCCGCTTGAACCAGTCGGCAAAGCGGACCCAGACCCTGCCCCCGTCGAAGTCGACTTCGATCAGCGCATCGGGCGTATATGGGTACACGCCGCACATGAACAACAGGTTGAGGTCGGCGATGAGATCGCGCTCGGAGATCCCGAAACGCTCGCAGATGTCGCTCACTTTGGGGCCGTCCTGGGCCACCACCCAGGGCACGATGGCCAGGAGCCTCTCGAGGCGCTCGGCCGCACCCGGCCGGCTCACGAACCCCTCCGGGCCACGTCGCCATGAACGGCGACACCCGCCTCGTTCGATAGCCGGTGCGGCCGGGGCGGGCTCTCGTGCCCCGCCAGCGCATCAAGCCAGTACACGATCTCGTCCCGTACTTCGGGCGGGCCCAGCACTTCAGCGTGGTCGAGCAGCCCGAGCACGAAGCTCCGGAAGGCGGCCCTATTTGTGACCCGCAGCTTGAAGTGCACCGAACCGTCGGCGGCTGTCCCGGCGACGGTCTCCTCACCCGCCAGCCTCCGCACCCAGTCGGCTGCGCCGGCGTCGACCTTCAGGTCGACGGCGACCTCCTCGTCATCACCCAACCGCCACGGTGGGGGCGGACCTGCCGGCACGTCAGCAGGCCGTTCGAAGGCGCCGGGGAGTTCTTCCAGTCCCACGGTGCCGGCGATCCTGTCCACACGGAACAGGCGCTCATCCTGACGGGCATGGTCGAAGCCGGCCAGGTACCACTTTCCCTCCCGGTAAGAAAGCCGGTAAGGGTCGACCCGCCTGCCCATCCCGTTGTACTCGAAGCATGCGACCCGCCGCGTGGCCACCCCGGAGAACAGTGTGGCGACCCGCTCGTCAGCCGGGACGTCGGCCACAGGCTGCTCACCTGGCCCGCGTCTCTGGGACGCGCCCTTCGGCGCCGGGCCCCTTGACGGCGGCCTCTTGCGACGCCCCCGTTTGCGAGGGCCTGTCTTCGCGAGGGCCCGTTGCCGGCGGCCAGCTTCCATAGGGCCGTGGTGGCCGCTCCCTCCGCGGAACCGTCGAACGCCACGGCAGAGACGGCGAGGCTCAAGGCCACGAGCTCGTCTTCGTCCAGGCCGGGGTCGGGCAGCTCGTAAAGGTCGCGTGGCACCCGGTAACCGGTGGCCTCCAGGTCGAGGCCGGCGGCCTCCGCCACCAGAGGGATCCCCATTTGGCGCAACAGCTCTTTGTCGCGCTCGAAGTTGCGGTGAAAGTTCTCCGTGTCAGCGCTGTAGCCGCCGACCCGCTGGCGCAGCTCTTCCCTCGTGAGCGGGCGCGGCGTGTCGAGCAAAGCGACTACCAGGTTCACAAGCCGTTCGAGCCTGTCCACATCACGATCCTGTCCACATAACGAGCCTATTTGTGACCCACTCATGACCGTCAGGCCCGATTTTCCGGCCCGGCGGCGTTTCTGGTGGCCGAGCAGTCCGGCTCGGGCAACGGGCCGCTCACGCTGGTAAGTGGCTAGCTCCTGAGGAGTGCTCTGGGCGTGCTAATCCTCGGTGACGGCGCTTCACAACGAGGCGATCAGCTTTTCTACCCGCTCGTCACGCGCCTTGAAAGGGTCCTTGCACAGCACGGTCCGTTGCGCCTGGTCGTTGAGTTTGAGGTGCACCCAGTCCACCGTGAAGTCCCGGCGGCGTTCCTTGGCCCGCCGAATGAACTCTCCCCGGAGCCGGGCACGCGTCGGTCTGGGGCGGCTCGTCCAGCGCTCGCTCCACTTCCTCGTCCGAAGCCATGCGCTCGACCAAGCCCCGCTTTTCCATCCGGTAGTAGAGCCCCCGCTGGCGATTGACGTCGTGGTACTGGAGATCCATCAGCGCCACCTTGGGGTGCGTGAGAGCCAGCCCCTCGCGCTCGCGGTAGGCCTCGATCAGCTTGCGCTTCATGACCCAGTCGCATTCCCTGTCGAGCGACCAGGGGTCCTTCTCGATGCCTTTCAGGCAGTGCTCCCACATCTGCAGGGCCTTGTCCTCGAGCGGGGAAAGCCCCTTGGCCTGCTGGTAGCGCTGAGCCCGCTCGAAGTACTCCGTCTGGATATCGAAGGCGCTCGCTTCGCGGCCGTTCGCCAGCCTCACCTTGCGCCGGCACGTGGTGTCATGACTTATCTCGCGAATAGCCCGGATCGGGTTTTCCAGGGTCATGTCGCGCATTACCACGGAAGAGTCTTCCAGCATGCGCAGCATGATGCTCGTGGTCCCCACTTTCAAGAAAGTGGCGTACTCGCTCATGTTGGAGTCGCCCACGATGACGTGGAGGCGCCGGTACCGCTCGGCATCGGCGTGGGGTTCGTCACGGGTATTGATTATTGGGCGGCTACGCGTGGTGGCCGACGACACGCTCTCCCATATGTGTTCGGCACGCTGGCTAATGCAGTACTGCGCGCCTCTCGCCGTCTGCAGGACCTTGCCGGCGCCGGCATAAATTTGGCGCGAGATGAGGAACGGGATCAGCACCTCTGCGTAGTGGGTAAAGTCGTCGCGCCGCGTTGTCAGATAGTTCTCGTGGCAGCCGTAGGAGTTGCCCGCCGAATCGGTGTTGTTCTTGAACAGGAATATGACGCCGCGGATGCCCTCTTCGCGCAGGCGCGCTTCGGCCGAGACGACGAGGTGCTCCAGTATCCGCTCACCGGCCTTGTCGTGGACGACCAGGTCGCTGATGGAGTCGCATTCGGGGGTGGCGTACTCGGGGTGGCTGCCCACGTCGAGGTAAAGCCGGGCGCCGTTCTCGAGGAACACGTTCGACGAACGTCCCCACGACACGACCCTGCGGAACAGGTAGCGGGCCACCTCGTCGGGGCTCAGGCGCCGCTGCCCACGCAGGGTACAGGTAACCCCGTACTCGTTCTCCAAGCCAAAAATGCGCCGTTCCATGTGTTTGTCTTTCTCTCTCCTAGAAGCGCAGGTTACCGTGCGAAATGGCGCCTGGCGGGCCGGCCTGGCCACGCGGTGTTTTGCGAGGCCGCGGCCCCCGGGCGCCCCATCCAAGACCTGGCCGTGGACAGGGGACGCGGGGGCTCGTGGGCTAGGGTTGAAGCCCATGAGCCAAGGCTTGCGCATGGTCCACCTGCGCACCGTGCCGGACTCATGGCATGCCAAGGTGCTGGCGGCCCGGCTCGGTTCGGAAGGCATATTGACCCACCTCCAGGGAAGCGTGGCGGGGCCTGTACCCTTTCGGAGCGGTATCTGTGCTGGTGGAAGCCGACCAGGCTGATCTGGCCGCTGCTCTCTTGTTGGCCGACGAGGTGGAGTCGGCTTTCGCCGGGCACAGCGCCGGCGCCGACGACGTGTTTGGCTGCCCGGTGGACGACTCCGACGAAGACAGCGCAACGCGAAAGTGGCGGGCCTCAAGGCGGCGCCGGGCCCTCGCGGTAGCAGCCGCCCTGCTGCTGGCCGGTGCGCCTCTACTGGCCCACTTCATCGGCCAGTAGCTCACCCGCCAGCCGGCCGCCCCGGCCGGCCCTCGCCGGCCGGCCGCGCCAGTCGAGCTGGGTGGGGCGCTAGGCGCCCTTCTCCGGCCCTTCGGCCAGGGACTCGAGCTCGGCACGGGACTCAGCGTCCCCGATCTCCTTCTTGGCTGCCTCCTCTACCGCCAGCACCTCGGACACCTCGGCTTCCAGGATCCTCCGGAACGCCCGCCGGCCATTAGACCGGTCGAGGACGGCCACTTCCAGCTCTGCCGGCGACAGCTCCCGTTCACCGCCGGCCAGCGCCCTGACGGATGCCACGAGGGCCTCACCGAGCGACCATCCCGGCTGGAAGTCAGCGGCTAGCCGGTTGGTGATGGCCTCGGCATCGCCGCCGAGGGCGCTGAAGCGGTCTTCGTCGACCACGAAGCCGTCGTAGAGGATGTGGAATATCTCGTCTTCACCGGGCACGCCACCCACCTCGGCCACCAGTATCTCGACCTCCAGCGGCTTCACCTCGTGGGTGAAGATGTTGCCCATGTACTGCGCATAGAGGTTGGCGAGCGACCGGGCATCGACGTCTTCCCGGCTGAACTGGTAACCCTTTATGTCCGCGTGCTGGACCCCGGAGCGCCGCAACTGGTCGAACTCGGTGTACTTACCGACCCCGGCGAAGGCGATCCGGTCATAGATCTCGCTCACCTTGTGAAGCGACCGGGAGGAGTTCTCGGCGCAGATCAGGACCCCTCCGGCGTAGACGGTGGCTACCAGTGGGCGGCCGCGGCCGATGTTCTTACGGGCGAAGTCCGCCTTGTCCTTCATGAACTGCTCGGGAGCGACGTAGAAGGGCATGGTCATGCCTGCCCACCTCCCTGCGTTTCGGCCTCGAGCTCGCCGGCCGGAGCGGGCGCGAACTCGGCCGGGCCAATGTGGCTATAACCCGGTCAAAGCCACTGGCTACCTCGGCCTCCGGCACCCGTTCGAAGCCGCGGGCCGTGATCGTCGCCACCGTCGGGTAGATGCCGCGGACTATGTCCGGCCCTCCCGTGGCCGAGTCCTCGTCAGCGGCTTGCCACAGGGCCCGCACACACAGCTCGACCGCCTCCTCACGTGACAATCCTTCCCGGTAGCCCAGCTTGATCGTCGTACGGGCGTCCCGGCCGCCTGAGCCATCGGCGTGGAAGTCCGTCTCCTCGTACCTGCCGCCCGTCGGGTCGTAGGTGTAAATGCGCCCCTTGGAGCGGCGCAGGTCGTAGCCGGCGAACAGCGGCACCACGACAAAGCCCTGCATGGCCATGCCGAGGTTGGCCCGTACCATCTGTGAGAGCTGGTTGGCCTTGCCCTCGAGGCTGAGGGCTTGGCCCTCTACCTTTTCGTAGTGCTCGAGCTGCAACTGGAAGACCCTGACCATTTCGAGCGCCGGCCCGGCCGCCCCGGCGATGGCTACCCCGCTGTGAGCGTCGGCCGGGTGGACCTTTTCCAGCATGCGGTGGGCAATTGCGGAGCCGGCGGTGGCGCGCCTGTCCCCCGACATGATCACGCCATCGGCAAAACGCACGGCACAGATGGTGGTGCCGTGGCTGACAGGGAACGGAGCCGTCTCCCCGTACCTACCGTACGAGCCCTGCGGGCCCGGCAGCGCCGAGTGGGGCGGTGCTGCCGGCCTGGTGTCTTCCCCCGACCCGCTGGTCAGGGGAAAAGGCGCCAGGCCGAGACGGCGCAACACCTCATGAAAGTTGGGCCGGGGTCTTGCCCCGGGGGAAAAATGGGAAGGGTCATAAGTGCCTACTGACCCTAGTGCCTGGACGTACGCAGACGCGATGAGCGCACCAGGGGCGCGTCCCCGGCGATTGGGCTGCCTTCTACTGGCCTCCCTTTTGGACGTAGGACTTGACGAACTCTTCCGCGTTGTCCTCCAGTACCTCATCGATCTCGTCCAGGAGGTCGTCCAGTTCCGCCTTCAGTTCTTCGCCTCGTTTGGATCCGGCAGGGGCCTCTTCGACCTGCTCCGGCTCCGTACGCGAGGGCGCTTGTTTTTTGATCTGCTCTCTCTCAGCCATGATGTTCGTCCCTCCTCAAGAGCCCAGCTGCTCCAGCAGTTCCGCAGGTGTGTTGCACCGTGCCAGTAATTGATCGACGTGTGCTGCCGTGCCCCTGAGCGGCTCCATCATCGGGACTCTGCGGAGCGGGTCGCTCCCCAGGTCGAAAACGAGCGAATCCCAGTTGGCCGCGGCTATCGCTTGAGGCCAGCGCTGGAGGCACCTACCCCTGAAATACGCTCTTGTCGTGGTCGGCGGTTCGGTCATGGCGCGCTCAACTGCCTCTGGCTCCAAGAGCCGCTCCATACCCGCCCGGGCGTAAAGGGAGCGCTCGGGCCGGACATCGTGGTATTGCAGGTCCATGGCTAACAACTTTGGGTCTCGCCAGCCTAGGTCATGACGCTCCCGGTAACCGTTCACCATCCGGTACTTGGCGACCCAGTCCAATCTATTGGCCAGGGTCATCGGGGCCGACTCGAGGGCGGAGAGCACCTCCTCCCACCTTCGCAGGATCTCCTTGCCCACGTCCTCCCCGCCCACGGACGCCAGGCCGACATCCTCGGAGTACTTGCGGGCCAGCTCGAGGTGCTCCCACTGGACTTCTAGCGCCGTCATTTGACGCCCGCTGGCCAGCGCCAACGGCTGGGAAAGGCTGAGGTCATAGGACACCTGGCGCAGGGCCCTGACCGGTGCCGCCAGCGTGTAGTCGCGGCCGTGGCGGGCGAACCAGTCGTCTTCGATCATCGACAGCACGAGCGCGGTCGTGCCCACCTTCAAGAAGTTCGCCACCTCTGAGAGGTTGGCGTCGCCCAGGATCACGTGCAGCCGGCGGTACTTCTGGGCGTCGCAGTGTGGTTCGTCCCTCGTGTTGACGATCGGTCGCTTCAGCGTGGTCTCGAGGCCCACCTCCTCTTCGAAGAAGTCGGCCCGCTGGGTGATCTGGAACTCAACGTGCTCTGCACCCGAGACTTCGACGCCGACCTTGCCGGCACCCGTATAGACCTGTCGTGTCACAAAGTGGGGGATGGCGTACTGGACAACCCTCGAGAAGGGCACGGAGCGGTCCATGATGTAGTTCTCATGGGCACCGTACGAGTTGCCCTTGCCGTCGGAATTGTTCTTGTACACGCTTATCTGCTGGCCGGGAGGCAGCAACCGGCTGGCGGCCTCGACCGAGCGAGCGAGGATCGCTTCCCCCGCCTTGTCGTAGAGGACCGCCTCCCAAACGTTGGAGCACTCGGGCCCGAGTACTCAGGGTGGGCGTGGTCCACGTAGTAACGAGCCCCGTTGGTCAGGACGGCGTTGACCAGGTGCGTTTCGACCTCAGGGGCGACCTGCGGTTCCCTCACGAAGCCCCTGGCGTCGCGAGCGGGCGACTCGTCCTGGAAATCCCACTCGATGCGCCTCGCCAGGGAGGCGACATAGGCGTTTATCAGTGCAGAAGACGCGGCAATAGGGTTGGGCTCGCCACCACCTCGCAAGATGATGCCGTACTCCGTCTCCATACCGAGGACCTTCACTATGGCCACGGGCCGACGTTACCCCGCTTGCGCAAGGAAAAGTGCTGACGCTTCAAAGAGGCCAAGATTTCCCACTGAGTGCCAGGGCCCTCTGCGGACCGGCAGCGAGCCCTGCGCTCCTCAGCTGGAGGCCCCTAGAGGTATTGGCCGGTTGCCACCCGCTCGATAGAACGGCCGCCCGTGGTCTCGTCGCCGTGAGACGTGATCGTCCGGATGTAGACGATCCGCTCGCCCTTCTTGCCGGAGATCTTGGCCCAGTCGTCGGGGTTGGTCGTGTTGGGTAGGTCCTCGTGCTCTTTGTACTCCTGCTTGATCGAATCGAGAAGGTCCTGGGTCTTTATGCCCTTGCTCTGGCCCGCGATCTGGCGCTTGATAGCGAGCTTCTTGGCCCGCCGGACGATGTTCTCGATCATCGCGCCCGAGGCGAAGTCCTTGTAGTACATGACTTCTTTGTCGCCGTTCTGGTAGGTGACCTCCAGGAACTGGTTGGCCTCGTCGTCGCGGTACATCTCTTCGACGGTGCGCTCGATCATGAGCCTCACGGTCTTGTCCCTGTCGCCGCCGCCCATGCTCCGCACCTCGGCCTCGTCGAGGGGGAGCGAGGAGGCCAGGTAGCGGGAAAAGATCTGGGTCGCGGAGGTCTCGTCAGGACGTTCGATCTTGATCTTCACGTCGAGGCGGCCGGGGCGCAGGATGGCCGGGTCGATCAGGTCCTCCCGGTTGGAGGCACCGATCACGATCACGTTTTTCAGGGCTTCCACGCCGTCGATCTCGGCCAGCATCTGGGGCACGATCGTCGATTCGACATCAGAGGAGATCCCGCTACCCCGGGTCCGGAAAAGCGAGTCCATCTCGTCGAAGAACACGATCACCGGGACCCCCTCTTCGCCCTTTTCCCTGGCCCGCTGGAAAACGAGGCGGATCTGGCGCTCTGTCTCGCCGACGTACTTGTTGAGCAGCTCAGGGCCCTTGATGTTCAAGAAGTAGCTGCGGGCCGCCCCGTCGCCGGACCGTTCTGCCACCTTTTTGGCCAGCGAGTTGGCCACGGCCTTGGCAATGAGGGTCTTGCCGCAGCCCGGAGGCCCATAGAGAAGGACCCCTTTGGGCGCCGGCAGCTTGTGCTCGGCGAACAGCTCCCGGTAGAGGAACGGGAGCTCGACGGCGTCGGTTATCTGTTCGATCTGGGAATCGAGGCCCCCCACATCTTCGTAGGAGATGTCTGGTACTTCCTCGAGCACGAGGTCTTCCACTTCCGGCCGTGGCAGCTTTTCGAGCAACAAGCCTGAGCGAGAGTCCATCAGCAACGAGTCGCCAGCCCGGAGCTTCTCGCCCACGAGGCTTTCGGCCAACTCCACCACCCGCTCTTCGTCGGCCCGCCCGACGACGATCGCCCGCCGGCCGTCGTCCATGAGCTCCTTCATCGTGACAACTTCACCTGACAGGTCCGATCCCCGGGCCAAGACCACGTTGAGCGACTCGTTGAGGACCACCTCTTGGCCCCGCTGAAGTTCCTTCGCGTCGAGGCCGGGGTGAAGCGACACCCGCATCTTGCGCCCGCCGGAAAATACGTCCGCCGTGCCGTCCTCGTTACAGCGCAGGAAGGTCCCGTAGGCAGACGGCGGTTGGGTGAGCTTGTCCACCTCCTCGCGCAGCGACGCGATGTGCTCGCGCGCCTCCCGGAGGGTGTACGTCAGGCGCTCGTTCTGAGAGAGGGCCTGCTGCAGCTGGCCTTTGGTCTCGAGCAGCCTCTCTTCCAGCGTGCGTACCCGCTTGGGGGCGTCGGCCAGCCGGCGGCGCAAGGCTGCTATTTCTTCTTCCAGGGCGGCGACCTGAGCTTCCAGGGAACCGGCTTGAGCGCGCCAAGCGGACATCTCCCGCTCTTCCCCACTGCCTCGAGCGCCCTGCTCGTGGTGCTCGGCCATTTGGACTACCTCCACTTCCCTGCTACCCCGCCCGCAACGCCACCGGGGCATCGGCAATACCCTGATTTCAGGCTCGCTTCCGACGATAGTGCGCCTCAGGCCTAACCTGGCGTATAGCCAGGGAAGCGGCTGGCCGGGGGGTGTCATTGACACTTGGGTTCCCGCACCGGTACTTTGGGTGACTGAGCACGTCAGTTCGACAACGAAAAGGGACCGAGAGCGAATGAAGGTCTGGATTGACCAGGATCTCTGCACGGGCGATGGCCTGTGCGAGGAGATAGCCCCTGCGGTTTTCACGCTGCTGGACGACGGCCTTTCTTACGTGAAAGAAGGCGACAAGATTTTCAGTGACCCCGGCGGGCATGCCGGTTTGGCGCTGGTCCCCGAGGATATGGAAGACGCCACCCGGGAGGCGGCCGAAGAGTGCCCCGGGGAGTGCATCTTCATCGAGGAGTAGTTCTAGCCCCCTGTTACCCTCTAGCCCCCTGTTACACAGCCATCGGTGGTAACCGCGGCGGCATGTGGTCTGTTGAGAAGAGGGACTAGTTCCGACGTGCTGAGCGCGTAGGCGGTGCTCGGCCGGTCAGGGGCGATGGCGAAGGCTATCCCGACAACTTGCCCGTCGCGGGCGACGACAGGCGCGCCCGAATCGCCGTAGGTGAGCTGAGCGGCAAGGACGAACACGTTGCGTTTCGTGCTGTGCGTCCCGTAAAGGTCCTGGCCCACCGCCGTTACTTCCTGAGCCAGGGTGGCCGGGTCAACGGCCAGGGGGTCCTGCCCGTTGGGATGGCCGAACACGGCTCCCTTCTGGCCCACAGAACCTGTCCCGACGGGCAACGGGTCCTCGCCCAGGCCCGTTACCGACAGCAGGGCCAGGTCGACGTCGGGGTTGTACAGGACAACCGTTGCCGGCTTGGTCGTCCCGTCCGGCAACAGGACGCTGGTGCTGCCGGCCGGTTCGCCCGCCACCACGTGGGCGTTGGTGACGACCAGGCCGGAGCTCACCGTCCACCCGCTGCCTTCCTGGATACGGCCGCAGGCTTCGCCCTCGACTTTCACCGTGGACGCAGACACGGAGTTGACGAGGCCGGCCGCCAGGGGGATGGAGCCGGGCGGCGCCCCTACGTCTTGTCCCGGGACGATGTCGCCGAAAACCTGCGGGAACCCGTCCTCGCTTACCAGCCTGCGCAAATCTTGCAGCGTGTTGGGGGGGTTGAGGCCGTACGAGCGGGTCTCGTTGCTCACCCACCGCGTTATGGCCGAACCCGTGGCCAACTGGGAGACCGAGCCCGGCACGGCGGCCAGCGAGGGTGCCAGCAGCCAGAGGGCGGCAAAGACGCCGAGGGCCCCGACGAAGGCACCGACGGCCCGGTCGAGGAGGCGCAGCGCCACCGAAGGGGAGCACGGCGTGCACCCGTGAACCGATCATCATGCCTATGGCCTGTCCGGCGAACGCCCCGCCAACCAGCACAGCGACAGCCACTGCGATGCGCGACACCGAGCCCGACACCCCGAAGAAGTTGATGATCTTCGGCATAAAACGCACCGTCAGGTACAACCCGGCGCCCAGGCCGACCCAGGAGAACACCCGGGCAAAAAAGCCAAGCCGCCAACCGCCCAGCATGGCCAGCGCCACCACGACCAGGATGCCGATGTCCAGGGCGTTCATGGGGCCAGGGCGTTCACGGGGATAGGGCCAGCAGCCTGGCGGACGTCAAAAACCCGGTGTGGCCCACCATGCGATGATCGGGTCGCACGGATTGGCCGTCGATGTGCCAGGGGCGCTGTAAGACCTCGATCGTCTCAGCCATGGCAAAACCGGCGTCGCCGAGAGCCTCCCGCAAAGTCATCACCTGAGGCACCGTTGGTAGGTACGAAACAATAATGCCACCCGGCCGCAGCGCTCCTGCGGCATGCTTGACGACGCGCCACGGCTCGGGCAGGTCCAGGAGCACGCGGTCCAGGCCTTTTTCCGAGGTGCCTTCGTAGACGTCACGGACCTCTACGTGGTAGCGCTCGAGCGCCTTCTCACCGAGGTACGCCGTCACATTGGCTACCGCCCGGTGAGCGAAGTCCTCCCGTAGCTCGTAGCCGGTGATATCGGCACCCGCCCGGAGCAGGGCCATCGACAGGGCCCCCGAGCCGAGACCGGCTTCGAGCACCCGGCTGCCGGGCCAAATGTCAGCCATGACAAGGATGGCGCCGAGGTCCTTCGGGTAGATCACCTGGGCGCCTCTTGGCATTTTGAGCACCACTTCGGCGAGGGTCGGCCGCACGGCGATGTAGCGAGCCCCGAGGCTGGAGCGGACTATGGACCCCTCTTCCTGCCCAAGGACGATGTCGTGCGGGACAGTGCCGGCGTGGGTGTGGAACTCGCCGCCTCTTTCCAACGAGACAAGGTAACGCCGCCCCTTGGAGTCAAAAAACAGGGCCCGCTCCCCTGGTTCGAAGGGCCGGTGGCCTGAGCTCACGGTGTCTGGGCTCACGGTGTCTGGGCTCACGGTGTCTGGGCTCACGGTGTCTGGGCCCACGGTGTCTGGGCTCACGGTGTCTGGGCTCACGGTGTCTGGGCTCACGGTGTCTGGACCGGGAGGCGCCGGCGCTGTTGGCCCGCGGCGCGGTCGACGAGGCGGCAAAAGGCGCACTGGTCCGACGCGGTAGTCGGGGCCCCGCAGCCCGGGCAGGCGTGCAACCCCTCCCGAGACTGTTCACCGGCTTCGGCCACCAGGTCCGAGCCCCTCTCGAGGAACCCGCTGTAGAACGCCGCCTTGGTGCCGGGTGAGCGCTCTTCGATGGCGTTGAGGGCGTCCTTGTACCCCAGGTGGCGGTTGCCGGCCGACATCGGGCACTCCTCGACCTGGTAGTCGATCCCGCGGATAACGCAGTATGCAGCCATCTCCCGTTCACCCAACCGGACCAGCGGCTTGACCTTGCGGGGGAAGCCGTCTCCGCTCGGCAGGACGGGCCGTTGGCGGGCCATGAAAGCCAGGTCCCACCGGAGAACGTTGCCGAGGAGCACTGCGGCCTCGTCGTCGAGGTTGTGGCCTGTGGCGACGACGTCGTAGCCCCCGTCGAGGGCGGCCCGGTCGAAAATGTGCCGCTTTGAGAGCCCGCAGGCCGAGCAGGGGGCGCGGTGGTCGGCCGCCGCCCCGCTACGGACGTCGTAGCCGAAGTCCGTAGGCAGGTCCACCACGACCAGGTGGCCCGCTCGCTCACCAGCGAACCGCCGGACGTAGTCGAGCGACGGCTCGCTGTAGCCCTCGATCCCGAGCCCGATGTACAGCCCGTCGGCGCGGTGGCCCAGCTCCAGCAACAGGTCCCAGAGAGCCAGCGAGTCCTTCCCGCCCGAAACGGCAACGAGCACCCGTTCGCCGGGTGCGATCATCCCGTGGTCTTTCACCGCCCGTTCGACCTGGTTACGGCAGTGGGTGACAAAACAGCCAGAGCAGAATCCGGCGTTGTGACGTCGCACCTCCACTACCGCCGGCTGCCGGCACACCCGGCATTTCATGAGCTACCGCCAGACACGACGGGTCGTATTTCTACTTCGGAACCCTCGGCAATGGTGGCGTCCCCGGTCACGAGCGTCCCGTCGACGATCACCAGCACAGCCTCTCGCTTGAAACCCAGCTGGCGCAGAAGCGCCAGGACGCCGACGGGGCCGGCGACTTCGAGCTCTCGCCTAGGGTTCCGCAAAAGGACTTTCACGCCGCCTATTGTGGCGCAGGCGGCGCTCATGGGTAACGACAAGGCTCTCGCCCAGCTCCAGCGGCTCGGAGAACACCACCTGTGTCTTCCTGCGCGACACCTTAATGGCCAGCTGCAACAAATAGGCCACTGTCCCGAGGACGAGCCAGAACTGGTTCCCCTCGAACAGTCCTCTTCTCAGGCCTCGCTGGACCAGCCAGGTCAAGAGAGGCCGCAGGCGGTTATTCACCCTGGAGGCGGCGTTGTTGGATGAGCTGTTGCCGTCAGATGAGCTGTCGCCGGCCGTAGTGCCACGTTCGAGGCGGTCGGGCTACTCACGACGGATTCTCGACGAAGGTCGAGCGATAGCGCCCGCTGCGCCGTCCGAGCCAGTACGCGGTCACCGCGATGAACAGCACTGCCCCCATGGCGGCGTACGTGATCACCGGGCGGGCCGACTCGACCTGCCCCTCGACACCCACGGCGAGAGCGTTGGCTTTGGCCCGGATGTCGTCCGGGGTGATGCGCCCACCAGGGCCGCTTCCCTGAGGCGGGGCCGCCCCGTTGCCGTTGGCGGACCGCCGGGCCGCTCCCGACCGCGTGGGCAGGCGGAGGCTCACCTTCTCGCTCCGCCAGTGATCCTCGTGACACAGAAGAAGGCCACCAGCAGGCAGAACAAGAAGCCCCCCATGTACGGTACCCACGACCAGTTGCCCGAAAGCTGCCCTACGGTCCCGTACACCTCGCTCGATGTCTTCTGGCCCAGGCCGCCGAACTCGACCTGCAGCGCCCGCACGAAACCGAACCCGAGCAGCACCGTGCCAATGGATAGCAGGACGGCGCCCGCGATGCCGGTACCGAGGTCTTTGACCTGCTGTACAACAGGGTTGACGACCTCCTGCTGGGCGTAAGCAATTACCATCTGCACCAGCTCGGGCGCCCCGCCGTCGCCGCTCGCTGCTGCCGGGCGCCCACCGTCTGGTCCGGTGCCGTCGCCTTTGCCGTTGCTACCAGGCATCATTTCTTAGAAGCTAACCGCTCGGGGCCTGACCGCACGCGTCCGCTGGTTGCCCCGGGCGGCCGTCACGGTTCGAAACGGGCCAGTACCGGTGCCTCGGGGTACTCCGCGACGTCAAGGGCGACGCGGTCGGTGAGGGTGGCCGGCGTCTCTCCGGGATCGGGGAGCGGCGCCGGCAGGTCGTTGAGGACGACGGCGAAGGCGACCGGGGAGGCCAGCGCCGGGTTGCGCTTTCCCTGTTCAGCAGCGGGCTCCACCCAACCTGAAAGTGCCTTCACGTAGTCGAGCGTCCCCGTCTTGGCGTACACGCGCCCCGCCGCCACGGTCCCTTTCAGGTCGCCGGCCAGCGTCCCCGAAACCCCCGCCACCGGCAGGTCGTGGGTGAGTAGCCCTTTGGGGCCCGCTCGTTCCAGCACGGCGACCAAGAGCGCGCAGGTGACCCGGTCAGAGGTGGACAGGCCGCTGCCGTCATCGTTGACGAACCCGTGCAGCGGGAGGCCGTCGGCCGCCAGGACTTTGCGCACCGCTACGAGGCCGGCGGCGGTGGAGCCCACCCCGCGTTTCGTGCCGGCCGAGCCCCTTGGTCATCAGTTCCATGGCGGTGTTGTCGCTTTCCCGTAGCACCTCCCCGAGCACCGACCCCAACGGTGCCGACTTGATGTTGACAAACAACTGCGCCCCTCGAGGAGCCTTGCCCTCCGAGGGCTGGCCCTGCACGCTGATGTGGGCCGAGCGCAGGAGGTTCGTCAGCACGCCGGCAGATTGGACCGGGACCGGCGCGCCAATTGGCACCTGCCCGCCAGCAGTAGCAAAGCCGTCATCGATGCCCAGGGCAGATAGTGCGCCCACGTCGCCGTCCTCGACATAGCGGGCTGGCCACCCGGGCACCGTCGTCAGCGAGTCGAGCTCCGATGCGTCCCCGACAACGGACCCCGTCACCTGACGCACGCCCGCCGCCTTGAGCTCGAGGACCAGCCCGGTCATGTTCGTATAAACCGTGTCACCCGGCACCGAAGCGGCGTAGCTCCGCAGGCGCAGCAGGGGGTCACCACCGCCTACGAAGTAGAGATCGCCATGCACCACCCCTTTGGTCGGCTTATGGGTGACCATGATCGACGTCTGGAACCGGAACGAAGGGCCGAACTTGTCGAGCAACGCCGTGGCCGTGAGAAGTTTCATATTGGAGGCCGGCACGACCGGGAGCCCGGGATGGTCCTGGTAGAGGACGTGGCCGTCCTGGACGATCTCCGCACAACTTCCTGCCGCGGCCGTCTTACCCAGGGCCTGAGGGGACATCGCCGCGGCCACGGTCCCGTCGAGGCGTTGCTCGGCGCTAAAGGCCTGCAACGCTCGGGGGACGCGGGCGGGAGAAAGGAGAGGCGTCCCCAGGAGGCTGGACGGCGAGCCCCGTACTGTTCCGGTATTTCCTGACGCGCTTTTTGCTGCTCCGATTTCTCCCGCTCCTGTTGGATCCGCTCCCGTTTTTCCGGGGCCACCCGTCGCCGCCTGACCCTGGGCCAGAGCGCCGGCGTCGATCAGGCCGGGCCCGACGAGGGTCGAACCCATCGTCAAACCGCCCACCATCCAACCGGCCAGGACCGAGGTGGCCAGGACCGAAGTGGCCAGCACCTTGGCCGCAGCCCGACGTGCGGGCGCGCACTGGCGAGTGGTTCGGGGCCGAGGACGCATCGCAGAGCACGGTACGCGCGGTAACCGGTGCACCAAAAGTCGCCCTCCGCCAGGGGCGCCGGCGGTCTGCCCGTGCCGGGATGGTCCTTGGCGCCCGAAAATGGCTTCGAGGGCCGCTGTCCACGTGCTTGAAAGTGCTTGGCCGCGATGTCAGAATGCTCGCGGCCGCCGGTATGGACGGGCCAGGCCGCGACAGGACGCGAAGCGTAAGCACCCGGGTGGGCTATGGTTGGCGTCGTGCCTAAAGTCCTGGTCGCTGTCCTCGCGGGCTTGATTACCTCCCAGTTCGCCCTTTTGCTTACCACTCTCTACCTGCACCGCACCGTGTCTCATCGCGCGGTGACGATGACCCCGGGGCTGGCTTTTGCTTGCCGGGGCCTCATATGGCTCTCGACCGGCATCCGTCCTCGAGAGTGGGCGGCGGTGCACCGGCGGCACCACGCCTATACAGACGTGACGGGGGATCCCCATTCGCCCGTGCTCGAGGGCTACTGGAAAGTGCAGCTTTACAACGTGGGCCTGTACAAAAAAGCGGCCCACGATCCCGAAACCCTGCGTAAGTACAGCCGTGACATCAAAGTTGACCGGTGGGACAAGGTGCTGTTCGACCGGGGCTTTGTCGGCCTCGGCCTTGGTTATTGCATTTTTTGGCTCCTGCTCGGGTGGCGCTGGGCGCTGGTGGCCGCCGGGGTCCACGTCGTGAGTTATCTCCTCGTAAACTCGGCCATCAATGCCGTCGGGCACCGGTTCGGCAACCGCGCCTACCCGGGAGTGGCGACGAACAACCAGTGGCTGGCGCTGTTCACCTGGGGAGAGGGCCTCCACTCGAACCACCATGCGGCTCCCACCTCGGCGCGTTTTTCGTTCACCGCTCAGCAGCTCGACTTTGGCTGGCTCGTAATCAGGACTTTCCGCAAGCTCGGGTGGCTGCAGGTACGACATGCGGGCATCCACCTCACGGCGGCGGCTCAGCAGGGCCTTTCGCCGGGGCCGTTTGAGCCCGGCCCCCAACCCGAGCCTGAGCCCGAGCTCGTCTAAGCGGCTCATACCCCGATCCCGGCTGGCAAATGGACATCGTCTCGGCTCTCTTCATCGAAAATTTCAACCTGCGACAGGTGCCGGCCCGGCCACCCGGGTGGACATTTCCGGGATCATGTTCTCCATGCCGGCCCCTACCGACCCGCCCGTCACGATCACCCCGCACCTGATCGTGCTCATCCGTTCCCGGCCCGACGACCCGCCCAACGGCGTCCTCGAAGTTGTTTTCCGGGACGAGTCAGGCGAGCAGGTAGCCCGTAACGTGTCGCCCTTCAACGTCGAGCCCGGGAAGTTCACTTACCGCCTCGTCAGAGGCGAGCTCGAGTACCAGAAGCTGGGGACGATCGAAGCCCACTGCCGTTTGCTCCCCGACGGTCAGGTGACGGTCGTACCCCTCACCCTGCTCTCGCCCCTCCCGTAGTACCCGCCCCGGCCGGCACGGGAGGCCCGGCGCCTCCCATGGACGTGGCTGGTGGTGCGGGCGTCGTGGGGGGAAGTTTTATCTCGTGGCTTCTCGCGGCGTGTTCTTGGGCAGCGTGTAGGTTGGGCCCATGAGCCTGCCCGCAAACGGCGGCATGTATTTGGAGCCCTTCAAAGCGGCGGTCTGTCCCCCATTGCGCTGGCTTTGCACTGCCCGGGCCCTGCTGCTAGAGACCGATGATGACCAGGAGGAACACCAATGACGCGTCTGCATCAGCTCTATACGGAGGCTGGTCAAAGCCCGTGGCTCGACAACCTGTCCCGCGACGCCATACGCACCGGGCGCCTCGCGAAACATGGTCGATGACGGCATCCGGGGTGTCACGTCGAACCCGACCATTTTCCAAAAGGCGATGACAGGCTCGGACGTTTATTCGGCCGATTTCTCGCGGCTGACAGAGAGCGGGTCCGTTGAGCAAGCATTCTGGGAAATGGCGTCTGCCGACGTCACCGGTGCCCTCGAAATATTCCACCCGCTGTACGAGCAGAGCGGCGCCGCCGACGGCTTTGTCTCTCTCGAAGTCTCGCCCCGGCTCGCTTATGACACAGAGGGCACGGTAAAAGACGCTCGTTCGTTCCATGAGACGCATCGCCATGCCCAACCTGCTGGTAAAAATACCGGCTACGGGAGCCGGTGTGCCCGCCATACGCCAGATGATAAGCGAAGGGCGCAATATCAACGTCACGTTGATCTTCAGCCTGGACCGGTACGGCGAGGTAATCGAAGCCTATCTCTCGGGGCTCGAAGCCCTGGGCTCCTCCGGCGGGGATCTGTCAAGGGTGCACAGCGTGGCGTCGTTTTTCGTGAGCCGGGTGGATACCGAAGTGGACCGCCGGCTGGAGGCCACAGGCAGCGACAAGTTGCTGTCTCTTCGCGGCAAGGCGGCGGTGGCGCAGGCCAAATTGGCTTACCAGTTGTTCCTGGAACGGTTTAGTGGGCCCCGGTGGGAAGCACTGCGTGATAACGGTGCCCGCCCGCAACGGCCTCTCTGGGCGTCCACCTCGACGAAGAACCCTGCCTATCCCGACCTGCTCTACGTGGACAGCCTGATCGGCCCGGAAACGGTCAACACCATGCCGGACGCAACCGTGGCTGCCTTTCTCGACCACGGCACGGTGGCCGAGACCGTCGGCCAAGAGCCCCAGCAAGCAGGTGCCGATCTCGACGCCCTGAAGGAAGCCGGGATAGATATGGAAGATGTCTCCACGAAGCTCGAAGAGGAGGGCGTGGCGGCTTTTTCGAAGAGCTACGACGAGCTCCTGCAGGCCCTCGAAGACAAGGCCAACGAGCAGGGCGGCCAAAGAGGGCAGGGGCAATGAGCTTGGCCACACTGCCGGCGAACCCATTGGCAGAAGGCCTGGACACCGTGCGCCGGGCGCCCCCGGGTGTACTGGTGGTCTTCGGTGCATCCGGTGACCTGACCCGTCGCAAACTGCTGCCGGCACTGGAGAGGTTGTCCCGCCGGCGTCTCCTGCCCGCTGCCTTTGCCGTGATCGGCGTGGCTCGGACCGAGATGTCCGACGACGGTTTCAGGGACCTTATGGCCGAGGCCGTCCCCCGTGCGGGGCCCGGTTGGGCCGAGATAATCAAGAACAGTTCGTACCTGCGCGGGAGATTATTCCGACCCGGCCACCTTCGCCGCCCTGGCCGCCCGGCTGAAGGAAACGGACGAGGCGCTCGGGACCGGGTGCAATACAACGTACTACCTGGCCACCGTCCCCGACGTGTTTGCGGAGGTGGCGAGCGTGCTCGGGAGCGTCGGGCTCAACCACCCCGAAGACGGCGGCACCGCCCGGTTGGTCATAGAAAAGCCGTTTGGCCACGACCGCAAGACAGCCGGGGAGCTCGACGCCGCCCTGCACGAGGTATTCGACGAGGACCAGATTTACCGTATCGACCATTATCTCGGCAAAGAAACCGTGCAGAACGTCCTCGCTTTGCGCTTCGCCAACGCGATTTTCGAGCCATTGTGGTCGCGCAATTACATCGACCACGTCCAGATAACGGTGGCCGAGACAATTGGCGTCGAAAAACGCGGAAATTTCTACGAAAAAGCGGGTGCACTGCGCGACATCGTGCAGAACCACGTAATGCAGGTGCTCTCGCTCACGCTTATGGAACCGCCGGGCACCATTGACGCCGAAGGCATCCGGGACGAAAAGGTAAAGGCGCTCCACTCCGTCGTCATCCCGACGCCCGAAGAGGTGGCCACCATGGCGGTGAGGGCGCAGTACGACAGCGGCTGGGTGGAAGGTAAAGCCGTCCCCGGCTACCGCCAGGAGGAGGGGGTCAGCCCGACCAGCCAGACCGAGACGTACGTGGCCCTGAAGTTGTTGGTAGACAACTGGCGCTGGGCCGGCGTCCCGATATACGCCCGGACCGGTAAGCGCCTGCCCAAGCGGGTCACCGAGGTGGCCCTGCAGTTCAAAGCCGTACCGCACCTGGCTTTTCCCAAGAGCGCGGCTACGCGGGCTCAACCCCAACGAGCTGGTAATGCGGATCCAGCCCGACGAAGGAGTCACGCTGCGGTTCGGGGCCAAGGTCCCCGGGCAGGCCTTTATGGTCCGCGACGTGCTCATGGACTTCTCGTATGGCGCCGCTTTCCTGGAGGAGTCGCCGGACGCCTACGAGCGGCTCCTGCTCGACGCCATGGTCGGGGACCCGACGCTGTTCATCCGCAGCGACGAAGTCGACGCCGCCTGGCGGATCGTCCAGCCGCTGCTGGACGCCTGGAGAGCGACTCCGCCCCCCTGGCCGGGTACGCTTCTGGGTCCTGGGGCCCGGCCAGGCCGACATCCTCATCGAGCGAGATGGGCGGCGATGGCGGACACCGTAGTTGAGATGCCCCTGGCGATCGAAACGTGGGAAAGGTCTCGTGTGAGCCTCGGCGAGGTCGTAGCTGCCCTCCCCGAACTGCGGCGGCAGGCCGCCGGCCGGGACGCGGGCACGAGGACCGCAGTGATGACCATCGTCATGGTGATCGGTCCCGACGACGACCCGGAGGCCACCGCCGCCCCGGTCCGCTCTCTCGGGCCCATCATCCTTGCCGGGCGGTGCTGCTGCGCGCCGACCCTGACAGCACCCCGGTCATAGATGCCAAGGCCTGCCTGTGGCGAGCAGAGCCGGCCGCTTCGCCTGGTCACCCGGTCTTCTTCGAGGAGGTCCACATCCGGGTAGGAGGGCAGGCGGCGTCGCACCTGGCGTCCATCGTGAGCCCATTCGTCCTGGCCGACCTTCCCGTCGTCATGTGGTTCCCGGGCGCCCTCCCCGACCCGACCGACCCTCTTTTGCGCCTGGCCACCGCCCTCGTGGTCGATACGCGCGACGTCGCCCCGCGGCCATCGGCAATTGGCCATTCCTACCGGACCCTGCTCGAGCTGGCCAACCACCAACCCGTCGTCGACCTGTCGTGGGTGCGCCTGCGGCCGTGGCGGGAGCTGCTGGCCGGGCTGTTCGAACCAGAGCAGGACCGTCTGTACCTCCCGGGGGTCCGTCTGGCCCGGGTGAGCGGTAAGCCGGGCCCTCGCCACATCCTGGGGGGCTGGCTCATGGCGCAGCTCGACCTGCGGGCCCGCGAGCTCGTGCTCGCCGACTCAAAGCATGTCGACATAACGGTGGACGCGGTTTATGAGGGCGAAGAAGGCCAGTTCGAAGTGAGGCGGGACGATGGCTCCCGCGCCGTTTGGGCCAGGGCCACCCTTTCGAGCGGTATCGCTCACAGCCAGGCGTTGCCTCTTCCCGACGATTCCGTTACTTCGGCCCTCTCCGCCGCCATCTCTAACCTGCGAGCCGACCGGGTATGGGAACGCGCCCTCGCTGCCGCGGCGGCGTTGGCTTCCTAGTGCGGCCACCAACCTGGGCGCACTGCCACGTGCCCGTACCCGTCGCGGCGGGACACGAGTGGCGGGTTGATGCGCTGCGACCGTACTTACGCAGGCGTTAGGGTCTAGGCCGTGAACGGAGAGCTGGTGGTCACTGACGACCTCACGGGCGATTTTGCCCGAGAGGTCATCTCTGCCTTCGCCAACCGACCTGGCGAGGAGTTCGACATCGCGCTCTCAGGCGGCGATACGGCCCGGGCCTGCTACGAGCGGTTGGCGCACGAGGGTGCCCAGGCCATCGACTGGCTCGCGGTCAATTTCTTTTGGGGGGACGAGTGCTGTGTCCCACCCGACCACCCTGACTCGAACGAGCGCCTCGGCCGTCAAGCCCTGCTCGAACGAGTGGGGGCTGCTAACGCCGTGTACCCGATGCGCTGCGAGGAGGGCCTCGACGCCTACCAGTTGCGGTTGGGCGAGGTCGGCCAGCTCGACATTGTCCATCTCGGCATGGGCGCCGACGGCCGTACCGCTGGGCTGTTCCCCGGCTCCAGAGCACTTGATGCGGACCCTGGTCAACTCGTGACGTTCAGCGAGGACCCCAACGGGCTGTCCAAGCACCAGCGGTTGACCCTTACCTACGCCGGCATTGCCCGGGCCAGGCTCGCTATCTTCACGGTGGCCGGCGAGGCCAAACGCCCGGCCATGGAGGCTCTGGTCGCCGGAGAGGATCTCCCCGCCGCCCGGGTCCGGGCGGGACGCGTCCTGTGGTTGGTCGGCCAGGATGCTGCCCCGCGAGCGAGTTGTGGCAGCCCGGGCCGCCTTGACCGGTGACGGAAGCTTCGTCGCTTCAACCCGTACAGGGCGCAGCAGGGGCACCGGGCGGGGCGGGTGAGGTGCCTCCGCCGCCGCCAGCGCACGAAAGGGCCGGTGGCACGACCGCTGGCACGGGGGACGCTGAACTCGACGCCCGTATCCGTTCCCTGCTGGACGAGCTCGGGGTTACGGCCAACCGGGACCAGCTGAGGGAACTGCTCATTTCGGTCGTCCGCCTGGCCCAGGGCCACCCCGACCGCCTGGACTTGAAAATCGCCAACGCCGCCCTGCGGGAAATGCGGGAGGGCTTCGAAGTCTTCGCCCCATACCGCGAGGTCCGCAAGGTCACCATGTTCGGATCGGCCCGGACGTTACCGACCGACCCGCTCTACGCTCAGGCCCGCGACCTTGCGTCTCGTCTGGCTGCGCTCGGGTGGTCGACCGTGACGGGTGCGGGACCGGGGATCATGGCCGCCGGCCTGGAAGGCGCCGGGCCGAGCACTCTTTCGGGATAAATATCCGGTTGCCGTTTGAGCAGGAGGCAAATCCCTTCATCTCTTCGGACCCGAAGTTGGTGTCCATGAAGTACTTCTTCACCCGCAAGCTGCTGCTCGTTAAGGAGTCTCACGGTTATGCAGTCCTACCCGGCGGGTTCGGCACCCTCGACGAAGCCTTCGAGCTGCTCACTCTTTTGCAGACCGGCAAGGCGCAGCCCGCCCCCGTGGTGCTGCTGGAAGTCCCCGGTGGTAGTTACTGGCACGCGTGGGAACGCTTCGTCACCGAGGAAGTCGCGGCGCGAGGGCTGATCGGCCCGATGACGTCAGCCTGTACCTGATCACCGACGACGTCCTCGAAGCCACGGCCGAGATCGTCGGCTTCTACCGCAATTACCACTCGGTGCGCCGTGTCGGCGACCAGCTCGTCATCCGCTTGCAAGCCCGGCCGACGCCGGGTGAGGTGGCTGAATTGTCCGAGGAGTTCGGAGGCATGTGCTCCCGCGGCGGGATCGAGGTCCTGCCCGGACCGCTACCGACCGAAGTGCGCGAAGGCGACCACCTCGACCTGCCCCGGATCGCACTGTGCTTCGACAAGATCTCCTATTCGCACATGCGCAGGCTTATCGACGCCCTCAATTCGTTGGCGAGCTCTCCCCCGCTGCCTCCCGGTCTGCCCGTCCCGCCTTCGCAGTTGCCGCGTCACTGAGCTGTTGGCGCGGGCCCGACCCCGGGGCCTCAGCGGGCGTCGGCGTCGCAGTGCTCAAGGTTGTCTCGCACGTCCTCCTGGACGAGCACAGCCAGCACCGTCTCGGCGATCTCGGCCAGGCAGTCGAGCTGGGCGGCGGTGAGGCGGTCGATAAACAACCGGCGGACCGCCGTCAGGTGGCTGGGGGCAGCGGCGGCAATTTCATGGCGGCCTCTCTCGGTCACGACGACGACGGCTCCGCGCCCGTCGCTGCCGCACCTGGTCTTGGCCACTAATCCCCGCTGGGCCATCCTCGTCACCTGGTGCGACAGGCGGCTTTTTTCCCAGCCCAACGACTGGCCCAACTGGAACAGCCTCAGCCCACCGTGCGGCTGGTCCGTGAGGGCCACCAGTACGGCGTAATCCTGGTAGCTGAGGCCCGAGTGGGCCGTGAGGTCCCTGGCCAGCTCGGCCGTGAGGCGCATCTGCATGGCTTGCAACGCTCGCCAGGCCCGTTGCTCTTTTTCATCGAGCCACCGGACCGCGGTCGCTTCAGCCGGGGTCGTCCTATTTACCTCAGCCAGGCTCGTCGTATTAGCGTTGCTCACGGGGACTGCGGCTCCTTCGACAAGGCTCCTTCGACGGGCTCAGCCGGCTCCCATCGTACCGGTCCCGGGAATAGTTGATATATCCTCTATGTTGGTACCAGGTGGCACTTGCCGATCGGCGGTACAAGAAACCACCCGAGATGAGGAGGATGCAATATGAGCACCCCTACGGCCGCTACTCCCGACACCAACCTGACGGGCGACTACAAGATCGACCCGACCCACACGCGGATCGGGTTCTCTGCTCGTCACGCCATGGTGAGCAAGGTGCGCGGGCAGTTCAACGAGTACGACGCATCCGTCTTCCTGGACGCCGACAACCCCGCGAGATTCTCACGTCGACATCACCATCAAGGCTGCGAGCATAGACACTCACAACCCCGACCGCGACGCCCACCTGCGCAGCAACGATTTCCTGGCCATGGACGAGTACCCGGACATCACTTTCCGTTCCACTTCGGTGGAGAAAGACGGCCAGGACCACTACAAGGTCAACGGCAACCTCGAGATCCGCGGCGTTAGCAAGCCGTTGACGGTGGACTTCGATTTCACCGGTAGCCAGGTCGACCCATGGGGCAACCTGCGCGTCGGGTTCGAAGGTCAGGCCACCATTAACCGCAAGGACTGGGGTGTCAACTGGAACGCCGTGCTCGACGGTGGCGGCGTGATGGTGAGCGACCGGATCACCCTCGAGTTCGACCTCGAGGCGGTAAAGGTTGTCGCCTGAGGCTGTCTTAGCCGCTCGCGTGCGGCTATAGAGCAGATGTAAAAGTTGTAGCGCACTCGCAGAACTCCGGCCCTCGTGCCCTCGTGCGGTGGTGGCGGGCCACCGCGCCGCCGGGTGCGTGAGCACACGCCCTCGTACTCGCTGGCACTCGCTACGTCACCCGTACTCGTCGCCGGCGCCGGCTTCGCCGCTGTCGCTCAGCAACGCAGCTGCCCTCAAGACCGAGCGCCGGGCCCGGCCGATGCGGCGCTCCGCCGCATCGGCCTCTGCACTGCCGGTGCCGGTGCCGGCATCATCGGCCTGCCTGGCACCCCGGGAACGCTCGCCCGCCTGAGCCAGCCTGGCCGCCTCAGCCAGCTTGGCGTAGCCCAGGTCCGCCAGCTCCTCGGCTATGGCGTCGAGCCGTGAACGCAGATCTTCCAATCGTTCGTCACCAATGCTTCCCATAGGCAGCAGTCTGGCCATAAGGAGCCCTAAGGAGCGGTCTGGCCTGTGGGCAAGCTAGGGTCAGCGTGTGAACGACCTCACGCTCGATGATTACGTGCAACGCAATAAAGATCGCATCCTCGGGGCTCTGGTCGACTGGCTCAGGATCCCCTCTATCTCGGCTGACCCGGAGCATCACGGAGATGTCGTCAAGTCGGGCGAGTTCTGTGCTCGCCTCTTGCGAGAGTCAGGCCTCAAGGACGTGGAGGTGCTGCAGGCGGGCGGAGATAGTGCCCCCGGCGCAGACGGTGGGCACCCTGGGGGCGCGCCGGCCGTCTACGGCGAGTGGCTCGATGCCGGGACCGAGGCCCCCACCGTCCTGGTTTACGGGCACCACGACGTCCAGCCCGTGGACCCGCTCGCCGAGTGGTCTTCGCCGCCTTTCGACCCGGTCATCAGGGGTGACGAATTACTGGCCCGGGGGGCGAGCGACGACAAGGGCCAGGTCATGATGCAGGCTGAAGCGGCACGGGGGCTGCTGACCGAGCGGGGTGGCTTGCCAGTCAACCTGAAGTTCCTGATCGAGGGCGAAGAGGAGTTCGGCAGCGCCCACCTGGAGGAACTGCTGGTACGGGAGCGCAAGAGGTTGGCGGCCGACGTCATCGTGGTGTCCGACACCACCATGGTGGCGGCGGACATCCCGTCGACCACCCTGAGCACGCGGGGCCTCGCCGGCTTCGACGTGACTTTGCGGACGGCAAAGTCCGACCTTCATAGCGGGATATGGGGCGGCACCGTACCCAACGCTGCCGTCGAAGCCGCTCGTCTCGTCGCCGGCCTCCACGACGCCGGCGGCCGCGTCACCTTGCCCGGCTTTTACGACCGGGTGCGTGAGCTGTCCAAGACGGAGCTGGGCTCGCTCGCTTCTATTCCTTTTGACGCAGAAGAGTTCTGCCGGAAGGCCGGGGTAAAGCAACTCGAGGGAGAGGCGGGCCGCACCGCCTACGAGCGGATCGGTACCCGTCCGACGGCCGAAGTTGTCGGCCTGCACACGGGCTACGGGGGCCCCGGATTGAAGACGATCGTGCCGGCTATGGCCAATTTCAAGGTCGCCTTCCGCTTGGTCCCGGACCAGGTGGCCGAGGAGGTCGAGGCCTCCTTCCGCCGTTGGCTGGCCGAGCGGGCGCCCGCCTACGTGGAGGCCACTACTACAGCGTTTGGCAGCGTCCCGCCGCTCGTCACCTCGGCCGACCATCCCGCTGTGCGCATCCTGTGCGACGCCATCGAAAAAGTTTGGGGCAAACAGCCCCTTTTTACAAGAGAAGGCGGCAGCGGTCCCGAAGAAACACTCGGCCGTGTCCTCGGCGCGCCGGTGATTTTCATGGGCGTCGGCCTGCCGGAGGACAATTACCATGCGCCCAATGAGCGCCTCGATCTCAACCAGTTGTGGCGGGGCATCGTGGCATCCGGTGAGTTGCTTCTCGAGTTGCGTTCACTAAAGGTCCGCCGGTGAGAGGGCTCGGCCGGTGAACGAGGCCGATAATAAGAGCGGTGTGTCAATAAGAGTGGTGTGCCAATGAAAGCGGTGTGCCGATGAGCCGCGACGGCTCGTCAAAAGGAAAGCCTGGCTCCGGCCCCAAGCCGCCTGGCGACGAGGGGAAACGCCGCCACGGTGGCAACGGCGGCAATGGCACCAAGCGGTGGCGGCTAACGCCGGCCGATGCTCACGAGTGGGTGAGCTTCGAAGACCCCGACGAGCAACGCACGTGGCGCTTCGACGTGACGTTCTTGTTGTCGCATTGGGAATGTATTTATGGGCGCGGTTGCCAGGGTGTCCTGACCGGGCCGGCCCCGGAAATGGAGCAAGGCTGCTGTTCCTACGGCGCCCATTTCACGGACGACGAAGATTTGGCCCGGGTAAAGGCGGCGGCTAAAACGCTGACGCCGGCGCAATGGCAGTTTGCCGACAGGGCGCGCCCACGGCGGCGTGGCTCGCCGCAATGCGAGCGGAGTGGCAGTCACCAAGTTGGTCGAAGGCGCCTGTATTTTTTTGAACCGTCCGGGATTTCCCGCCGGGCCGGGGTGTGCGTTGCACATAGCCGCGCTCGAGCAAAAGGAACGCCCGATGGACCTGAAACCCGACGTTTGCTGGCAGTTGCCCCTTCGCCGGGAGGACACCTCCAACCCCGACGGGTCGGTCACGTCGGTCGTCGGCCAATGGGACCGTGCCAACTGGGGGCCGGGCGGAGACGAGTTCGCCTGGTGGTGCACGGAGGCGCGCGAGGCGTTCCACGGCAGCGAGCCGGTATGGCGGCATATGAAAGACGAGCTCTCCGAGTTGGTCGGCGCCGGCGTGTTTGCTTTGCTCGCCCCATATCTCGAAGCGCGGCGAAAAGGGAGGCTCGGTCATGCCCCACCCGGCCGAACGCAGCGAAGCCTGAAAGCGGCCACCGCACTGCCAAGGGCAAGCACGTTACGGCTGAAGACGTCACGGCCACCACAGATATCCACGAGGCGACTGGCTAGTGTCGGTCGCGATGACTTCGAAGGAGCACTGGAAGGCCTCGCCGGACGACCACGATTACCCGGCGGCCCACGACTACCTGAGCCTTACGATGTCGGAACCGCGAACGGCCTCGGTGGTTGATGCTTTGAAAAACACTCCGATCATGCACCGGAAAGCCAAAGACCTGCTCCGGGCGGCCCGCCTCGAACCTCTGGCCCGCACAAACGTCCACGTAGCCAAGGACCTGGACAAGGTGGGCAGCGGCGGGCTCTTGTCGCCGGTCCTTCTCGTGCGGGGAGATGCCTCGCGCGGGGTGCCGCTTGTGATCGCCGACGGCTACCACCGCATTTGCGCCAGCTACTACCTGGACGAGGACGCCGACATCCCATGCCGGTTGGCCGACCCTCCCGGGCCGGGTAGCGCGGCGCTCTTACGCTGGTGGGCCTTCCGGTATGGCGCCGATCTGCTGCATAAGGGACAGGACGTCCATTACGCCCCAATGCTCGACGGCGAGGCCGCCGGCGCCAAAACGAACGATATCTATGGCCTGGATGTCGATCTTCTTACCGCTGGCGGGAATGCCCATAAAGTCGCCCTTGTTGGTGCCGGTGACCCGCACCCGGGCCACGACTTTGTCCCCACTCTCAATAACGTCTTCGGCATCAAAACGGAGGTCCGGAAATGCCGCCGTGAGCATGCCGAAGAGTTGAGCGGTGCCTGCCTTCGTCGGCTCTGTCCCGGGACCTACCTCGTGTTCAACAAAATCGTCGGCCAGGTGCCCGATAAACCCATCGACGTCGCCGTTATTCAGCAGCTCGAACGACTCTCGGAGGCTGTCGGAGTTACTCATCGGTTCTCCTTGTTGGGGCTATCGGATCTGAGTGCATTTGGATCCCTCTCGGCACATTCCAAGCGACCAATGCTAATCGGGCGCCGCTCCAAGGCCCGGAGACAACGGGGTCGGAAGCCCGCCACGCGCTGAGCGTCCCCGGAAGCCCGCCGCTCGTCGAACACCGTGGCGCGCGCACCGGGCTAGGTGTGCGCCGGGCTAGAAGCGCACCGGGCTAGAGCGCACCGGGCTAAGCGCACCGGGCTAGAAGCGCACCGACCTCGACCCGTGTTCGCTCGGCCGGCCGGCCTACCGCGGCCAGCGCATCCGAGAGCACGTCGTAGCCGGGCGCCCGGACGACCCAGTTGTCCTCGCCGAGCTGGCTCACTTCGACCTCATGGAAGGAACCACGGGTAGCCCGCGCGGGCACCGCCCGACGCACCGAACCTCTCCAGCCCGGCGGCCATAACTCCGGCCCCCGGGCCGCTCAGCAGGGCGAGGGCGGCGAACGGAGGCAGCCGCAGGGCCCGGCGGACCGGCTCTTCCGAGGCGGAGAGCCGGCCCGCATCGGCGAGCGAGGCAGCCTCCAGCACCGGGTGGTCGGGAACCCTGGTCTGGACGATCAGCTGCCCGCCCGGGGCGCGGCCGCCGAGGAGGCGCGAGGCCCGGCCCAGCAGAGCCAGCGCTTCTTCGGCCGCCTTGTAGCGGGGAGCCAGAAGCTCCTGGTCGAAGTCCAGGAACGCAACCGCCCCTACCCCCCCGCTCCGCCTCAGCTCGCCCTCCCGGTACAGGACGGCGTCGGTCCCGACCAGCACCGGGGTGTCGGGCACGGGGCCATCTCCGGCCACGACCTCCCCCACCGGCCGCCCGGCCAGGGCTTCCATCTGCTCGCGTGCCCGGCTCACCCCGATCCGCAACTGGTGCAAGGAGTCAGACCCGCATGAGGCACAAACCACCGGGCGCGTCGCCCCGCACCGCCGGCACGAAAGCTCGTCGCCCAATAGCGCCACCGCGGCGCCACACTGCTCGCAGGCCGCCGGCTGGCCGCAAGCGCCACAGGTGAGTAGCAGCGCACGGCCCTTGCGGTTGAGGACGCAGACGACCCGGTTGTCGCTCCTCAGTACGTCGACCAGGCGGCCCGAGTACAGCCCGGCCCGGGGATCGTCGTGGCGTCGGTCTATCACCTGCAGACCAGACCAACCCGACCGCTCGACAGACCGGCTCGGTACGTGCACATCGTTCGCGGCGGCGAGCAGCTCCAGCGTGGGGCAGGGCGTTACCCAGTAGCACGTGGCGCCGGAGCGCCGGGCCCGCTCGGCCGCCACGCGGGGAGCGTCCCACGTGGGCGACTGCTCCTGGACCAGGGCTTCGTCGTGGGCCTCCAGCACGACCAGGGAGGTGAGCCCCGGGCACGGCGCCACACGCTGGCCCGGCTGCCAATGACGACCTCTGCGCCTGAGCGGGCTCGCGCCCACTCCCCCGGCAACAGGGCGACGTCGATGCCTACCCGCCGCAGCGCGACCGACCCGGCCTCGGCCCTAGCGCTCGTAGGCGCGACGACGAGCACGGGGCCGTGCTCGGCCGCGGCCTGGACGACCTCTGTTGCGCTGTACACCGGCGGTAGCCGGAGCACGTGGGTGCCCGGCTGGCGTGCTCCGTTGACGAGATCCCGGGCCGTTCGCCGCGAGGGTGGTCGTCGCCCCCAACGCCGCCCGCAGCCCCGGTGGTGGTGGCGGTGGCGGGCGCCACGGGGAGGGGGCGGGAAGACCGCGGGAGAGCCGGCGACGCCGTGGCACCGGGGCCGGCTCGGGCCACGAGCCGTGGGACGGCGAACTTCGGTGAGGCGGTGACCAGGAAAGAACGGCGCCGCCCCGCCCAGCGCCACGCCGCCCAGGACGCAAGTTCGAGGATCCCGGCCTCGGGGCCCCAACCGGTCACCTTCGCCAGAGGGCGCAGGGCGATGCCTTCGGGTGGCTCGACCGGGTATGCGACCACCCAACCCCGGACCCTCCGCCCTTGCAACGGCACCCGTACGATGGTCCCGGGCCTGATGTCGCCGGCCAGCCGGGCCGGGACCTCGTAGTCGAGCTCGCGGTCGAACCCGGCCACGTCAGGCAGTACGCGGGCCACCAGCGCGCCGGGAGTTGCGGGCCCGCCGGCGACGCTGCCGGCCAATTGGCTAAATGCCAACCGCCTCTTTGAACTCGGCCAGCCGGCTGGTCATCTCCCACGTGAGGTCCTTGTCGGAGCGACCGAAGTGCCCATAAGCGGCCGTATGGCGGTAGATAGGCCGGCGCAGGTCGAGGTCGCGGATGATCGCTGCCGGGCGCAGGTCGAAGACCTCCTCAACGGCTTTCAAGACTTTGGCCGGGTCAACCTGTTCGGTGCCGAAGAGCTCGACCATCAGTGAGACCGGGCGCGCCACGCCGATGGCGTAGGCGATCTGCAGTTCGCAGCGCCGGGCCGCTCCCGAGGCCACCACGTGCTTGGCTACCCAGCGCGCCGCGTAGGCGCCGGACCGGTCCACCTTCGACGGGTCCTTGCCGGAGAACGCGCCCCCGCCGTGGCGCGCCGCGCCGCCGTACGTATCCACGATTATTTTGCGCCCTGTGAGCCCCGTATCTGCACTGGGGCCGCCCCGTTCGAACCGCCCGGTCGGGTTGGTGAGTATTTCGAACTGGTCGTCGGCGAACCGAGCAGGGACTATGGGGCTGACCACATGGTCGCGAAGATCGGGCTTGAGCAATGTCTCAAGATCGACCGTCGGCTTGTGCTGGGTGGAAATGAGGACCGTTTTGAGCCTGACCGGTACGCCGTCTTCGTACTCGAAGGTGACCTGGGTCTTGCCGTCGGGGCGCAGGTACGGGAGCACCCCGACTTTTCGCACCTGGGCCAGACGCTGAGCAAGACGATGCGCCAGCCAAATGGGCACCGGCATCAGGTCCTCGGTCTCGTCACAGGCGTAACCGAACATCATCCCCTGGTCGCCGGCGCCCTGGCTGAAGAGGTCGTCCTCACCGCTCACACCATGGCGTACTTCGTAGGCCTTGTTGACCCCCATGGCAATGTCCGGGGACTGCTGGCCAATCGACACGGCGACCCCGCAGGTAAAGCTGTCGAAGCCCACCTCCGAGCTCGTGTACCCGATGGAGGAAATGACTTCCCGCACGATCTCCGGGATCTCGACGTAGGCGGCCGTAGTTATCTCACCCGCCACCATGACGAGACCGGTGGTGAGGAGGGCCTCACAGGCGACCCGCGGCAGACGGGTCCTGTTCCAAAATGGCGTCCAAAATGGCGTCCGAGATCTGGTCAGCCATCTTGTCCGGGTGGCCCTCGGTCACCGACTCCGATGTAAAATCCCAGCGCCTCATCCGGGGGCTCCTCCTCCGCCGCGCCAATGGTGCTCGCGCCAGCTCTCCTCGCGCTGGCACCGCGCTGGCCAGCACGCCTTTGGTAACTAACAGGTCAGTAATGGTATCGACCAGCTTGGCCGCCACCGCTCGCTTGTCCGACAAGCCCAGGTCCGTGGCCGACCCGGGAGAAACGATAACAGCCGCGCTGCGGTCGCTGCCGAAGCCCGAACCGGAGGCGCTGACGTCGTTGGCCACGATCAAGTCGGCGCTCTTGGCCGCCAACTTCCCACGGCCAAGCTCGAGCAGTGCGGCCCCCGCGGCTGTCTCAGCGGCAAAGCCGACAATTACCTGGGACGGTTTCTTGCGGCTGCCGACCTCGGCCAGGATGTCGACGGTCGGCACGAGTTCGACGGTCAAGGGCACGCTCGACTTCTTGAGCTTGGTTGTCATGATGCTGGCAGGGCGGTAGTCCGCCACGGCGGCGGCCATGACGACGACGTCGGCGCGGGAGGCGGCGCCGAACACGGCGGTCGCCATTTCCGCCGCCGTTTCGACCTCGACAACCTCGACCTCGTCCGGGGGCGCCATGTCGCTAGACGTCACCAGTGTGACCTGCGCGCCGCGGGCCTGAAGTTCGGCAGCGATGGCGTAACCCTGCTTACCCGAGCTCCGGTTGCCGATGTAGCGCACCGCATCTATCGGCTCCCGTGTCCCTCCCGCACTGACAACGGCGGTAACCCCACGCAGCGACGCCTCTGTGGTGGGGCCCGACGGGACTGTGCCCGCCGCGCCCGTGCCCGACGCGAGAGGGAAAAGCGCCGCCACCGCAGCCACGATCTCTTCCGGCTCGGGAAGCCGCCCCTTGCCGTAGTCACCGCCGGCCAGGCGCCCTTCGGCGGGCTCGAGGATGTGTACGCCTCTGTGTCGCAGTACAGCGACGTTTTCCTGGACGGCGGCGTGTTCCCACATCTCGACGTGCATGGCCGGGCAGAGCATAACGGGCGCCCGGGTCGCCAGCAGAGTGGCACTCAGGAGGTCGGACGAAATACCGCCGGCGTAGCTGCCGATGATGCGGGCTGTCGCCGGCGCCACGACGATCACGTCCGCCGTACGACCGAGCTGCACATGCGGGATGACGTCGTCGCCACCGAAGAGAGAGGTCCTTGCCGGCTCGGCGGCCAGGGCACTGAACGTCAGCGGTCCAACGAACCTCGTGGCGCTCTGTGTGAGGACGGGGCTAACGACCGCTCCCGCATCAATGAGGCGGCGGCAGACTTCGACCGCCTTGTAGGCGGCGATCCCACCACATACACCGAGCACGACTCGCTTGCCCGAGAGCGGGCGTGCCTCCGCGCTCAAGCAGGCCCTTCAGACAGTGGGTGCGGGAACCGCCTCATGCTGGCAGGCTAGTACCGCAGGCCAGCACGCCTGACGCTTTGGCTCACCTGGACATCGGCAGGGAGGCCAGGCGGTCAGGAAGGAGTCAGGCAGTCAGGAGTCAGGCTTCGGGGCCCTCCTCGGGCTCTTCCTCGACGCTGTCTTCCACGATGCGGTGGTAGGTGATCTTCCCGGCCGAGATCTCGTCGAGCGCGATGGAAAGCGGCTTGCGGGCCACAGACGTCACCTGTGGGGGCACGATCGAGCCGAGGCCCTCACCGAGCTGGTTGAAATACGAGTTGACCTCACGCCCACGCTTGGCGGCCAGGCTAACGAGCGTGTACTTCGAGTCCACCCTCTCCAGCAGAGATTCAATGGGCGGATCCATCATCGTGGGCCGTCTTTCAGCCATTAAGGGGTGCTCCTAGGTCTAATCGAAGGACGTGTCAGCGAGACTTCTGCCGCCACAGGTCCACTATACCGGCGAGCTCCTCCGATGCCTGGTCTACGTCGTCGTTGACGATCACGTGACTAGCCACTTCGCGCCCTTTCCGTTCCTCTTCCGCTCCAAGGGCAAGGCGCTTTTCCACGCTGGCCTCGTCGTCGCCCCGCAGCCGCAGCCGTCGCGCCTGTGCCTCGGCCGAGGGCGCGCCGATCAGGATGAACGCCGCGTCGGGATGCCTCTTCATCACCTGCGACGCGCCCTGGAGGTCGATCTCCAGCACCACATCAGCGCCAGCCGGAGGCTCGAGAGTGGGCGTACCGTAAAGCTGGTCGTTGGCCGCGAACTCGGTCCACTCCAGGAAGCCGTTGGCCGCTACCCGGTCCATGAACTGTTCCCGGGTGACGAAGATGTAAGCGTCTTCGGCCTCGCCGGGCCGCCGAGGACGAGTGGTCCATGAGCGGGAGAGCCAAAGCCCGTTCCGCAGGTGGAGGAGGCGGTTGACGAGGGTCCCTTTTCCAACCCCGCCCGCGCCGACGACGATGAAAATAAGAGGTTCCTGGCGCCGTCGTTCCGGGGGTGCTCCCGGTTGTCCCGCGGGTGGACCTATCGGCACACCGGTACCTGGAGCTGATGCAAGCCCGAGCGGAACGAGCGCGACAAAACGGGACAAGCCCAGGGGATGTGCGGGACGACGAGACAACGGCAATGCACCGCCTCTTCGCCCCGGGATGCTCTGCAGTTAGTCATCTATGAGCCCCTTCGGAGAGCAGAACTTCGGCCGGCTCTCCGTGCCGCCGGGTGCCGCCATGGGCACGTTTGCCTATCGCGCACCCCGCTCTAGTGCAGACGACCGGCTTGGTTTCCCGCCAACGGCACGAACTTCCCTGTTCGGATTTCCTGGACTCTGTGTACTTCCCTGGGTTTTCCGAGATCTCTCCGGGCTTTCCGTGGCTTCTCCGGGCTTTCGGGGCTGGTCATCGACACCCGCCTCCGGGCCACCGAGCGTCCTGAGCCGGTGAAACCTCTGAACCGTGAAACGGGCCGGTCAACCTAACTTTTCGAGGAGCTTCCGACGCTGCTGGTCGCCCAGGCCCTGAACCCTCCTGGTGTCACTGATGCCGACTTCGTCCATGACGCGACGAGCCTTGACCTTCCCCAGACCGGGGAGGCTCTCGAGGACGGCGAGCACCTTCATCTTGCCAACTACTTCATCGCTCTGGCCCTGGTCAAGGAGATCTTTCAAAGAGACAGAGCCCATCTTGAGGCGGTCCTTCAGCTCAGCTCGTTGCCGGCGAGCGGCAGCGGCCTTCTCGAGGGCTGCCTGGCGTTGATCTGCGGAAAGAGTGGGCGGCAAAGGCATGGAGCGCACCCTAGCGCGTTGCAAACCGGGGCGGTGAGATCCTTGTGTTAAATCCCGATGCCAATTAACCGCTTAAGTTTGCTGCTAGTTCACCGACAATCGAGGCCGCTGCCTCCTCCGGGGCCTGCGCCCCGGTAACGGCGCGCCCGATGACGAACAGGTCGGCACCCGCCCTGAGAGCCTCGGTCGGCGTGGCCGAACGGTTCTGGTCGTTGATGCTGGTCCCCGCCAGCCTGATCCCGGGTACCACGGTCAGGAGCCCCGGGGCCGTCGCCCTCGCTTCGGCGAGGTCGGAAGCGGCGCAGACGAGGCCCCCACAGCCTGCATCCCGGGCTGCCTCTACCCGCGCCCGGATGAGCTCGCGCGGGGCATCGGGCTCGCTGGTCAGGATCGTGACCCCGAGGCACACGGGGGCCGGCAAACCCGCCCGCTCCGCTCCTTCGGCCAGCCCCTCAACTCCGGCTACCAGCGTGTTCTGCCCGAACGACGTATGCATCGTCAGGTAGGAGGCACCGAGCGCACCGAGGACCCTGGCCGCTTTTCGCGTCGTCGTCGGGATGTCAGCGATCTTCATGTCGACAAAGACCCTGAACCCTGCTTCCATCAACTCGGCCAGCACTGGCGGGCCGGCCGCGCTGAACAGTTCAAGCCCGACCTTGGCCACCCCGAACCAGGGCCGCAGCCGGGCCGCCCAGCGCATCGCCAGCACGGAGTCGTCGACGTCGAGGGCGAGGACGAGCCGTTGACGGAGGCGGTCGACGCCATCATTGGAGCCGGGGCCGTTCCCTGTCGGCGTCAAGGCTCCGGTTTGTCGCGTAATCGCACCCTCATAGGCCATGGGGATAAAGGCTCCTAGGTCGTTTTCTCTCATCGCGAACCTCAGTCGCGAACCATATCAAGCAACTCTCAACAGCCTGTCACCGCCCGTTGCCCGGGGCCACGGGCGCGGCGTGCGCTACCCCGCCGGGCGCCATCTCATCTCCTTTTGGCTCATCTCCTTTTGGCTCATCTCCTTTTGGCTCATCTCCTTTTGGCTCATCTCCTTTTGGCTCATCTCCTTTTGGCTCCGTGCCCACGGAGCCCTCGTCAGAGCCGGAGCCAGCTGCATTTCGCTGAGCACCCCCGGCCAGCTGGGACAGGCGGGACAGCCCGTGAGAGGCGCACCAATCTCTGAGCTCGTTCAGCACCCGTAACGGCGCTCTCGGGTCGACGAAGCTAGCCGTCCCCACCTGCACGGCGTCGGCCCCAGCACCGAGCAGTTCCGCCGCGTCGAAGCCAGTGGACACCCCGCCGACGCCGACGATGGCGGCCTGCGGGAACGCCTGGCGGCACTCGTAGACGGCTCGCACGGCGACCGGGTGCAGCGCCGGCCCCGACAGCCCGCCACCTCCCCCCCCAAGTCGAGGGAACCCGTCGGCCGGGTCGATGGCCAGCCCCATCAACGTATTTACGAGGGTCAAGCCGGCGGCCCCGGCCCCCAGCGCGGCACCCGCAATGGGAACGAGGTCCGTGACGTTGGGGCTCAGCTTCGCCCATACGGATAGCTGCGTCCCGGCCAGCGCCTCGATGACGGAGCTAACGGCGGCTGTTGCCCCTTCGCACGAGTGGGAGAACATGCGCTGGCGGTCTTCCAGGTTGGGGCAGCTGATGTTGGCTTCCACGGCCACCACCGCGCCGGCTGACGGGCCTGGCCCGTGTGGCCCGTGCGACTGGCTCAGGGCGGCGGCCAGGCGGCGGCCGACCTCGGCGTACTCCGCCGCACTACGCCCCCAGACGCTAACGACCACCCTGGCACCCGCCCGCTCGAGGGCAGGGAGGTCGTCGCTTACCCAGGCGTCGACGCCAGGGTTTTGCAACCCCACGCTGTTGAGCATCCCCCCCGTTACGGGCAGCAGCCGGGGCGCCGGGTTGCCCTCCCAGGGTTCGGCTGACAGGGACTTTACGACGAAGGCGCCCAGGAGCGACAGGTCGAAATACCGATCTAGCTCGACACCGTGGCCGGCAGTGCCCGAGGCGGTCATAACCGGGTTCGGTAGCACCACGGTGCCCACGTGCGTGGTCATGTCGACCTGGGCCAGGTTGGTTGAGCGGCGTTTTCCTGCTGCTCGCGTCCGCAACGCCTTATGCCCCGTCGCGTCGAGGAGCAGCCCGGGCGTGGTGCTCCTGGAGAGATGTCACAGTGAACGGGTGCCCGGCCCGTTCGAGCATGCCGCCCGCCGCCGCCCGGGCTGCGGCCACCGTCGTAACGAGAGGCACGTTGTACTGGCGCGCCGCTCTCCGGATGTAGGCCCCGTCCGCCCGGGGGCCGCGCCCTCGAGGCGTGTTGACCACCAGGTGGACCTTGCCGGAACGGATGAGCTCCACGGCGTCAACCGCACCGGCGCCAACTTCTTCGCTCACGTCGCCCGGGCCAGTCCCTGCCTCCGGCGTTGTCACCTTGGCCACCAGAGTCTCGACAGGGACGCCGGCCTTCTCCAGGTACTTCGCCGTACCGGTGGTGGCGGCGATAGCGAAGCCGGCGGCGACGAAGCGAGCCGCGGCTTCGAGGCCGGCCGGCTTGTCCCGGTCGGCGACGGAGAAAAAGACGCTCCCACCCTCGGCCAGGTTGTCGCCTGCCGCCAGCTGGCTCTTGGAAAAGGCGAGCCCGAAGCTGGTGTCGATCCCCATGACCTCTCCGGTCGAGCGCATCTCGGGACCGAGAAGGCTGTCAGCGTCAGGGAAACGATCGAAGGGCAAGACGGCTTCTTTGACGCTGACGTAGCCCTCTACCGGCGGGCAGAGCAAACCCTCCGAACGGAGCCCGGCCAGAGTGGCGCCGGCCATCACCCGCGCTGCCACCTTTGCCAGCGGCACCCCCGTGGCCTTCGAGACGAACGGCACGGTGCGGCTGGCGCGCGGGTTGGCCTCGATGACAAAGACCTGCGGTGAACCGTTAGGACCTCTCTGCACGGCGTACTGCACATTGAGCGGGCCCCGCACTTCGAGCGCATCAGCAATGGCCCTGGTATAGCGCTCGATCACGTCGATGGTTTCGGGGCTGAGGGTCGGCGGCGGTACGACACAGGCACTGTCGCCGGAGTGGACCCCCGCCTCTTCGACGTGCTCCATGACGGCGCCGATCAGCGTCTTACCGCTCCGGTCGCGTACGGCGTCAACGTCGACCTCGATGGCGTCTTCCAGGAACTTGTCCACCAGCACTGGCCGTTCGGCGGACAGGCCTCCCTCGCGGCCGAGCGACCCGGCCGCCCCCATGGCGCTCATGGCCCGGGCGATGTCCTCTTCGTCGTAGGCGATCTCCATAGCCCTACCGCCCAGGACGTAGCTCGGGCGGACAAGTACCGGGTAACCGACCGAGGTGGCGACGGCCAGAGCCGCGTCAAGGCCTGCCGCGGTGCCTCCGCTCGCCTGAGGGATGCCCAGGCGGGCGCAAAGAGCGTTCCACCGTTCCCGGTCTTCAGCCAGGTCTATGGACGAGGGGGAGGTGCCCATCACCATTTCCGCCGGTATTACCGATGAAAGCTTGAGCGGTGTCTGCCCACCCAGCGCCACTATTACCCCGGCCAGGTGGCCGTCGGCCGACTCGATGTCCAGCACGTTCTGCACGTCCTCCGCCGTAACCGGCTCGAAATAGAGGCGGTCGCTGGTGTCGTAGTCGGTAGAAACGGTCTCGGGGTTGCAGTTGACCATGACCGTCTCGAAGCCGGCATCGTGGAGCGCAAAACTGGCCTGGACGCAGCAATAATCGAACTCGACGCCCTGGCCGATGCGATTGGGGCCGGACCCGAGGATTACTATCTTTTGTTTCGCTGACGGGGCCACCTCGTCGGTGTCCTCGTAAGTCGAATAGTGGTACGGGGTGCGGGCGGCGAACTCTGCCGCGCAGGTATCGACCGTTTTGAAGGTCGCCGTGACCCCGCAGGCGGTACGGGCCGAGCGGACGGCGGGCTCCGTCGTACCCCACAGGTACGCCAATTGCGAGTCGGAAAAGCCGAGCCGCTTGGCTCGTCGCCAATCGCGACGATCCAGCGCCGGCGGCGAACCCAATTTTTCCAGGTAGGCCCGGGCCTCCGAGATAAGGCTTATTTGGTCGAGGAACCAGGGGTCGACGCCGCTTTCCCGGTGCAACAGGTCTGGCGTTACCCCCCGGCGCAGCGCCGCCTCCAGGTGGAACGGCCGGTCCGGCGTGGCCACTGAAGACTTGGCCACGAGCTCGTCGTCGGACATGGAGGCGTAAAGCCGCTCGGCCGGGTCACAATTGAGGCCGGCCCGGCCCGTCTCGAGCGACCGGAGCGCTTTTTGTAACGACTCCGGGAACGTGCGGCCAATGGCCATCGCTTCGCCCACCGACTGCATCCGGGTACCGAGTACCTCGGGTATGCCGGGGAACTTTTCGAACGCCCATCGGGGGACTTTTGTAACGACGTAGTCGATGGCCGGTTCGAAGCTGGCCGGTGTCTCCCCCGTGATCTCGTTGGTGATCTCGTCGAGGGTGTACCCCACCGCCAACCGGGCGGCGATCTTGGCAATTGGAAAACCGGTGGCCTTCGAGGCCAGCGCGCTGGAGCGAGAGACCCTGGGGTTCATCTCGATCACGACCATGTCGCCGTTCGAGGGGTTGATGGCGAACTGGATATTGGACCCGCCCGTCTCGACCCCGATCCGGCGGATACAGGCAAATGCGGCGTCGCGCATCTTCTGGTACTCGACGTCGGACAACGTTTGTGCCGGCGCCACCGTTATCGAATCGCCCGTGTGGACGCCCATTGGGTCGAAATTCTCTATCGAGCAAACGATCACGCAATTGTCTGCCCGGTCGCGCATCACCTCGAGCTCGTACTCTTTCCAGCCCGCTATCGACCGCTCGATCAGGATCTCGCTAATTGGGCTGGCCTGGAGGCCGATGGCACCCGCTCGTTCGAGGCCGGCGCGGTCGTACGCTATCCCAGTGCCGCCGCCGCCCAATATGTACGAGGGCCGGACGATCACGGGGTAGCCGATGGCGTCACCGATATCGAGCGATTCCTCCAGGTCGTAGGCAAAACCCGAGTCGGGTACGGCCAGGCCGATCTCGGTCATGGCCGCCCTGAACAGCCCCCTGTCCTCCGCCGTGGCGATGGCTTTGGCGTTGGCGCCGATCATCTCGACCCCGTAACGCTCGAGCACGCCCGCTTCGTACAGCTTCATGGCGAGGTTGAGGCCGGTCTGGCCACCGAGGGTGGGCAGGAGGGCGTCCGGCCGTTCGCGGGCGATGACCGCTTCGAGGATCTCGGGGACAAGTGGCTCTATATATGTACGGTGAGCGATCTCGGGATCGGTCATGATCGTCGCCGGGTTGGAATTGACCAGCACGACGCGGTAACCCTCCGCCGAGAGTGCCCGGCACGCCTGCGTACCCGAATAGTCGAACTCGCTGGCCTGGCCGATGACTATCGGCCCGGAGCCGATAACGAGTACGGACTCGATGTCCTCCCGCCTAGGCAGTGTCGCCCCCTCCGTGAGTGCCGCCATGAGCGCCTTCGTGAGAGCCTTTGTGAGCGGTAGTACGCGCCCTTGCCCCGCACCGGCGCATCAGTTCGGCAAACTCGGCGAACAGGTAGCGGGCGTCGTGTGGTCCCGGGCCGGCTTCGGGGTGGTACTGGACCGAGAAGGCGGGCACGTCACGGCACACAAATCCCTCCACGACGCCGTCGTTCAAGTTGATGTGGCTCACTTCGATGGCCCCGTCCAGGTCCCCGGGGGGGACGGCGTAATTGTGGTTTTGGCTGGTGATCTCGACCGTCCCGGTGGCCAGGCGCCGGACCGGGTGGTTGCCACCGTGATGGCCGAAAGGGAGCTTGTACGTCGACGCGCCAAGCGCCTGAGCGAGGATCTGGTGACCAAGGCAGATGCCGAAAACCGGTACTTCTCCGAGCAAACTGCCAACGGCCGCCGTCGCCCCCGGCAGTGCGGAGGGGTCGCCCGGCCCATTGGAGAGGAACACGCCGTCAGGCCGGTAATCCAGCACCTCGGCCGCCGGGGTGCTCGCCGGTACGACCGTCACCGTGGCCAGCTGGCCCAGGTTGCGCAGGATGTTGCGCTTTATGCCGAAATCGTAGGCGACCACATTCAACGGTCCCTCGCCGTGCCGGTACGGCCTCGAGCACGTGACTTCGGCTACGAGGTCACGTCCGTCGGTCGGTGGTTCGGCCCGCGCCGCCGCCAGCAGGGCGGCTTCGTCGAAGGAGCCGGGCCCACCATCGATAGGACCAAATGCGCCCGGCATGGCCCCGACATCACGCAGCTGTCGCGTCAAACGCCGCGTGTCCACACCGCCGATGGCGCCCAGGTTGTGGCGCGCCAGGAAGCCGGCGAGCGTCTCTGCCGCCCGCCAATTGCTCGGCACCGAGGTGAGCTCGCGGACGATCACGCCGCGGCAGAAAGGCCGTCGGCTCTCGTCGTCATCCGGGGCGACGCCATAGTTCCCGATGTGGGGGTAGGTAAAGGCGATCACCTGGCCGGCATACGAAGGATCGGTAAGCACTTCCTGGTAGCCGGTCATGACGGTGTTGAAGACCACTTCTCCCGCCGCCGGGACGGATTGGGCCGGGAGGAAGCCGCATACTTCCCCCTCGAACACCGAACCGTCGGCGAGCACCAGCAAACCGTCGCGCCAATCGATGCCCGGGCCCGTCAACGCTGTGGTTCCTCACCGATTACTACGGGCTCCCCGGCGAAAAGCGTATGCCGGGCCTTCCCTTTGAGCTCCCGGCCGGCGAAGGGCGTGTTCCGGCTCCGACTGGCCAGGGCCGCTGGTTGAACGACCCAGCGCCGTTCCGGGTCGATGACGCAAAGGTTCGCCGGAGCGCCCGGCCTGACCGGGCCGCCGTGGGCGGCGGAAAGGCCGGCGATGGCGGCGGGTCTCCACGACATGAGGCTCAGCACCGTTTCGACCGGCAGCCCGAGTTCGCCCAGGGCCAACCCGAGAGCGGTCTCCAGGCCGAGCATCCCGGGGGCCGCTTCACAGAACGCCACCTGTTTTGCCTCGGGCGGGTGAGGGGCGTGGTCGGTGGCCACCGCGTCGATGGTGCCGTCGACCAGGCCGGCACGCAGCGCTTGCACATCGGCCGCCGCCCGTAGAGGGGGGTTGACCTTGAACACGGGGTCGTAAGACGAGACGACTTCCTCGGTCAGGACGAGGTGGTGCGGTGTGACCTCGGCGCTCACGGCTGTGCCCGCGGCCCTGGCGGATCGTACGGCGGCGACCGACGACGCCGAGGAAAGGTGCAACAGGTGCAACCGGGCGCCCGTCAAGCGAGCGAGGGCGAGATCCCGCAGCACCATTACGTCTTCTGAGACCGCCGGGCGGCCGGGCAACCCGAGCAGGCTCGACAGGTCGCCCTCGTTCATGCAGCCCGCCCCGGCCAACGAAGCCTCTTCGCAGTGGTTGGCGATCACCACCCCGAGGACCGTTGCGTACTCGAGCGCCCGGCGCATGAGCGAGGCGTCCTGGACACCGTTACCGTCGTCGGTGAACATCTGCACGCCCAGGGCGGCCATCTCCGCCAGAGGTGCCAGCACCCTGCCCTGGCGCCCAACGGTGATGGTCCCGGCGGGCCGGACATCGCAGCACGCTCCCTTGGCGAGGTCGAGGACCTGGCGCACTACGGCGGCCGAATCAGCGGCGGGCTCGGTGTTGGGCATGGCCACGACGGCGGTATAGCCGCCGAGGGCGGCGGCACGCGCCCCGGTCTCGATGGTCTCGGCTTCTTCCGCGCCCGGCTCGCGCAAGTGCGCGTGCAGGTCGACCAGCCCAGGCGACACGACGCAGCCGCTGGCATCCAGCACGTCGGCGCCCGCTGGCTTGCTGCCGGGCCCCGGTTCCACCGCGGCAACGACCTCCCCTTTTACCAGGACGTCGGCTCGCCGGCTCCCGGTCGAGTCGATCACGGTGCCTCCCCGGAGGAGCACCTGTCGTTCACGCGCGAACTGTTCCCCCCGGTCCCACCGGTCCAGCCGGTCCTCCCGGTCCGAGCGGCGCCCCCGACCCGAGCAGCATGTAGAGCACAGCCATCCGCACCGCCACCCCGTTTGCCACCTGGGCCGTAATGACGGATACGGGACTGTCGACTACTTCGGCGGCGATCTCGATGCCCCGTCTGACCGGTCCCGGGTGCATGACCAGGGTAGACGGGCCGAGAAGGCGGCCGCTGCGCCGTCAGGCCGTACGTGGCCGTGTACTCCCGGACCGACGGGAGGAAGTTCTCGGTCATCCGCTCGTTCTGGAGCCGCAAGAGGTACACGACGTCAGACTTGGCGACGACGGCATCGACGTCATGACTGACTTCGACGGGCCAACCGGCGAGGGAGGGAGGCAACAGCGTCGGGGGTGCCACCAGGGTCACGGTGGCCCCGAGGGCCGAGAACGCCAGCACATCCGACCGCGCCACCCGGCTGTGACGGATGTCACCCACGATGGCGATGTTCAGGCCGGCCAGGACGAGCGGCCGGGCGGGGCGGCAGCCGAAGCGTTGCTCACGCTCCCGGCTGATCGTGAAACAGTCGAGGAGGGCCTGCGTCGGGTGTTCGTGGGCGCCGTCACCGGCATTTATTACTGACACGCTTGATACTGGGCCTCCCCCGGCGCTTTCGAGCCAGCGCGCTACTTGCACCGGCACTCCGGCGCAGGCGTGCCGTACGACGAAGGCATCGACACCCATGGCCTCGATCGTCAGCACCGTGTCCCGGAGAGACTCCCCCTTGTTGAGCGAGCTGGAAGAGCTGCTGAAGGTCATCACGTCGGCGGAGAGCCGCTTGGCGGCCGCCTCGAACGACAAGCGCGTCCGCGTCGAGTCCTCGAAGAAGGTGGAGACGACTGTCTTGCCCCGCAACGCTGGCACTCTCGGGATCGGCCGGCGACCCACCTCGACGAAGGTGTCGGCCAGGCGCATGACCTCGTCGATCCCCTCGGCGCCGAGGTCGGCCACGCTGAGCAGGTGCCGTCCCGTACCTGGGTCGCTCTTGCCTGCTTCCGCGGTGGCACCCGACACTGCTGTCATGGGGCGCTCACCTCGCTCTCGACGCCGGCGGCGGCACCAGCGGTTTCGGCGACGCCAACAATGTCACCGAGGACGACACCGTCCGGGCTCACATCGACCATTTCGAGTCGACGAGTGGGTAGGTTTTTGCCCACGTAGTCGGGGCGTATGGGGAGCTCACGGTGCCCCCGGTCGACCATTACGGCCAACTGCACGGCCGCCGGCCGGCCCAGGTCCGATAGCGCGTTGAGCGCCGCCCGGACGGTCCGGCCAGTGAACAGCACGTCGTCGCACAGCACGACCACGGCTCCGTCCAGGTCGACCGGGATCTCGGTCGCCGCCACCGGGACCACGGGCCGGAGCCCGATGTCGTCGCGGTAATAAGCGACGTCGAGGCTCCCAACCGGGACTTCCGTACCCGCTACGGCCCGGACCACATCGGCCAACGCCGACGCCATCCAAACGCCTCCGGTTTGTAAACCGACCAGCACCAGGTGCTCGGCGCCGCGGTTGTGCTCGAGCACCTCGTGAGCGATCCGCCAAATAGCTCGGTTTACGTCCCCTGCGTCCATGACAACGGCACGACCATGAAAAGTCCCACCCACCGGGACCACCAGGGCGCGCTCACGCTTGCCCAAACAGGGTTCTCCTCTCTCCCGTGCCGGCCTCACCGGACCGGCTTTACGGTCGAACTGCCTTACAAACGAGCTGGATTGCAAACGAACTGGCTTGCCGCGAACTTCCAGGAACGTGGCTTACGATCGAGCACCAAGCTTATCTTCGTCGGGGCGGAGCTCGTGGGCAATTGTGGCCAGCAGCCCGTTGACGAACCCGCCCGATTCCTCGGTCGAGTACGACTTGGCCAGCTCCACCGCTTCGGAGATCACCACGCTGGTAGGCACATCAGTGGACCAGCCCAGTTCGTAGCTGGCCATGCGGAGAACGGCCCGGTCCACCACCGGCATCCGGTCGAGCGACCAGTCGATGGCGTGCCTGGAGATGAGTTCGTCGATGCGCGCCTGGTGGTCCTCGACCCCCCGTGCGAGCTCGATGGTGTAGGGCTGGGGGGGAACGGGCAGCTCGGCCAGTACCTCGCTCACCGTCAGACCCTTTAAGTCGGACTCATAGAGCAGTTCCAGGGCGCGCTCCCGCGCCCCCGCCTGCCTCCCAGGCTGAACAGCTCTAGCTCCCGACGCGAGTCAAGTACTCACCGCTGCGAGTGTCGACCTTGACCCTGTCGCCCTGGTTGACGAAAAGGGGCACCTGCACGGTGATGCCTGTTTCCAGCACGGCCGGCTTCCGGGCCCCGAGACGCGGTCGCCCTGTACGCCCGGTTCGGTTTGGGTGACGGTCAGCTCTACGGCGGCGGGAAGGTCAACGCCAATTATCTCCCCGTCGTAAAACTGCAGGAGAGCGGAGTCACCCTCTTTCAAGTAGTTGGCGGCCGACCCCAGCGCCGACCGCGGGGAGGTCGTCTGCTCGTAGTCCGAGTTGTCCATGAAAACGTACGACCCGCTGTCCGTATAGAGGAATTGCATCTCCCTCTTGTCGATAATGGCCTGGTCGAGCTTCTCGTCGGCGCGGTATGTGCGGTCGATTACGGCGCCGCTGCGCATGTTCTTTAGCTTGGTCCTGACGAACGCGCCCCCCTTGCCCGGCTTTACGTGCTGGAACTCGACGACCGAAAATAGGCCCTCCGGCAAGTTGAGGGTCATCCCGTTCTTCAGGTCATTTGTCGATACAGCGGCCATTTGTTCGCGCCTCTTTCCGTCCGTTTAGCGCCCAAGTCATCAGAGGGGGCGGATTTGTTTTGGCGTCATGGTCAGCACGTCGCAACCGGCCTCAGTGACAACGACAGTGTCTTCCGTGCGGGCACCACCGACCCCAGGGAAGTAAACGCCGGGCTCGACGGTTATGACCTGGCCAGACGTCAGTATATCCTTAGACGCTGCGCCTAACCAGGGAGACTCATGTATGTGGAGCCCGACGCCGTGGCCGGTCCCGTGCATGAACTGTTCTCCCCAGCCGGCTGCTTCCACGACCTCACGACAGGCGCGGTCGACGTCCGCGGCGCGCACCCCGTCTCGCACGGCCTCCAACCCCGCTTGCTGGCTCGCCAGGACCACCGAGAACAGCTGCCGCAGTTGCGGGTCGAGGTCGTCCTGCCCGAGGGCTATGGTCCTGGTCATGTCCGAGCAGTAGCCGTCGACTTTGGCGCCGAAGTCCAGTACGACCAGCTCGCCACCGTCGACTTTGCGCGAAGACGGGTGGTGGTGTGGCTCTGCCCCGTTGGGCCCACCGGCGACGATGGTGTCGAATGAAGGCCCGTCCGCCCCCAGGAGCCGCATCTCCGTATCCAGTGTGAGGGCTACCTCAGCTTCGCTCAGCCGCTCTTCGAGCGCCTGCTTTTCGCCCAACCATGCTTCGACCAGCTCCCTTTCGACCGGGCGCCTTTTGACTAGGCCCCTTTCCGCAGACCGTTTTTCGAGCAGGCTCAGCGTGTTTGCCAGTGCTTCGTCTGCGATGGCGGCGGCCTTGGCGATGCGGGCCACCTCGCCGGCGTCTTTTACCTCTCGCAGTCCTTCGACCAGCCCGCTCGTCGCTACCAGCTCCAGGCCTTTGGCCCAACCGGCCGACCAGCCCCGCTTCTGGGCCCAGCTGACGTGCTCGGCCTCCAGGCCCAGCCGCTGGACGCCGTGGGCCAGCTGGCCCAGCCGGGCCAACTGGTCGCTCGCCTTCAGTGCTTCAGAGCGAGCTTCGGTCCCCGATGAGGTGAGCTCCTGCTCTGCCTGCGCCGTGTACCGCCCGTCCGTGAGCAGGGTGGCGTCCGCCGCCCGCACCACGAGCATGCCGGCCGAACCGCTGAAGCCCGTGAGGTAGCGGATGTTGACCAGGTCGGAAACAAGGAGCGCCTCGCACCCGGCCGTTTCCATCAGCGTCCGGAGGCGGCTGATGCGGCCGGCCACGTCCATGGGGGGAAGGTCGGAGAGTACTTGCTTGGAGTCCTTCGGACGAGCGCTCACCTGGGCCATCGTGGCACGCTGGAGATCGTATGATCCAGGGCGACGGGCCGGCCAAGCACGCGACGACGGCACGATTGCTGCTATCCGCCCCGGACCGACCGGGCCTGGTGGCGGCCATTGCCGATTTCATCTTCCGCCAGGGTGGCGACATAACGCAGGCTGATCAGCACAACGACGACGAAGAGGGGATGTTCTTCCAGCGCGTCGAGTTCCGGCTCGACGGTTTCCGGCTGTCACGGGAGGAGCTCCCGCTGGCCCTGGCCGAGGTGGCGACGCCTTTCGGGATGAAGTGGTCCGTCCGCTACTCCGACGAAGAGCGGCGCGTGGCGGTGCTGGCGTCCCGCCAGGCCCACTGCCTGGTGGACCTGCTCGGCCGGTGGCACGCACAGGAACTCCCGGGCCGGCCCGTAGCCGTTATCTCCAACCATCCCGACCACGCCGACCTGGTCGCTCACTTCGGCATCTCCTACCATTACCTGCCGGTCACCCGGGAGACCCGTGGCCAGCAGGAGGCCAGCCTCCTCGAGGTGTTGGCGGCGGCGAAAGTGGAACTGGTCGTGCTGGCGCGCTACATGCAGATCCTTTCTGACCGCGTTATCGCCGCCTACCCGTCGCGAGTCGTCAATATCCACCACTCGTTCCTGCCCGCCTTCTCGGGCGGCCAGCCCTATCACCAGGCGTTCGCCAGGGGGGTGAAACTGATTGGCGCCACGGCGCACTACGCCACCGTCGAGCTCGACCAGGGCCCGATAATCGAACAGGACACGGCGCGGGTGTCGCACCGCGACGGCGTCGCCGACCTTGCCAGGACCGGGCGTGACCTGGAGACAGTGGTGCTGGCCCGGGCCGTCCGGCTCCACCTGACCGACCGCCTCCTGGTGGCCGGCACTAAGACAATCGTTTTCTGAGCGGCTGTTTTCTGAGCGGCTGTCTTTTGTGGTGGCTGTTTTGAGCGGCTGTCGTTTGAGTGGCTGTTTTTCTGCTGTTTTCGAGGGCTCGAGCCTTTTTGAGTAGCTCGGGTTTTCCCTGACTACTACGCCGCCGCCGGTCCCCACCCGGCGGCGGCGTAAACGTCCAGCACAAACTTGAGCGCGCGGTAGCCGTCCTGGCCCCCAACGGACGGTTCGGTACCGGAACTGATCGACTCGATAATGTCGGCCAGCTGTGCCCGGTGACCGTCCGGCATTTTCAACGCGTCCGCCCGGGCCAGCGAGTCCTCCGGCCCGGAGCCTTCAAGCGCACCTGCCACAAGGGCGCCGTTTTGCAGCACGACCGTCCCCCGGGTGCCGCTGATGCGCAGGACCGTCTCGAAGCCGGGGTAGGCCACCGTGGTCGCTTCGAGGATCCCGAGGGCGCCACTCTCGAACCGCAGCAGGGCCAGGGCGACGTCTTCGACTTCTATCCGGTGGTTAAGTGTGGCGCACTGCGCCGATACCACCTCCGGCTGCCCGCAGAGCCAGCAGACGAGGTCGGCGTAGTGCACGCCCTGGTTCATGAAAGCGCCGCCCCCGTCGAGGGCCCAGGTGCCACGCCAGCTTTCGCTGTGGTAGTAAGCCTCGCTCCGGTACCACGGGACACTGGCCCAGACCTCGAGCACGCGGCCCAACCGGCCCTCGTCGAGAAGGGCTTTCACCCTGACCATCCCGGGGTTGTACCGCTGCTGCGAAATGACGCTCAGGGACACCCCGGCTGCCTTGGCGCCGTCGATGAGGCGCTGGGCGGCGGCGAGGGTGATGTCAATCGGCTTTTCGACCACAACGTGCTTGCCCGCTTCGGCTACCGCCAGGCCGACCTCGGCGTGCAACCCGCTCGGCACGCAAACGCAGACCACCTGGACCTCGGGCGCAGCCAGCAGTTTTTCAAGGCTGCCGGCGTTCACGGTGCCGTGCTCGGTGGCGAAGCGCTCAGCGCGCTCGGAGACGACGTCGGTCACCCCCACCACGCGTGCTTCGTCCAGCCCGCTCAGGGCGGCGGCGTAAGTCTCCGAAATGACGCCGCAGCCAACCAGCCCGAAGCCGAGGGGCGGGTTGCCGGGTACCGTGCTCAAGGCAGGGCGTCCAGCCATTGGCGCAGGAGGGCGGCCTGGGGGCCTAGCGACTCCTCGGGCGGAGCCAGCTCCGGGTGCCACTTCTTCTCGAACTCGAGCGAGACCCAGCCGTCGTAGCCTGCCCCGGGCAGCAGGCCCACCAGCTCCTGCACCGGGACCTCTCCCTCGCCCAGCGGGACCAGCTGCCATTGGTCGTCGCCAGGCAGCCGCCGGGCGTCTTTTACCTGGACGTGCCACAGTTTTGGGCCGAAGGCGGCCAGCACCTCGGCCGGCTGTTCGCCCATCCGGTGGGGGTGGTGCGAGTCATAGACAGCGCCGGCGCTGCCGCCCGCTAATCCGAGCACTTCCGCCACCGGGTGTGAGCTCGAAAAATCGTCGTGTGTCTCGACGGCCAGCCTGACCCCGTGTTGGCGAGCTACGGGCGCCGCCTCGACCAGCAGGTCGGCCGCCCGCTTCAACGCTTCGTCCCGGGCCGGCGGCCGGCGGCAATTTGCCGCCAAAAAGCCTGATAAGTGGTGCCCCCCACTGCTCGGCCACCTCGGACAGGACGCTCAGGTCGGCCAGGAAGCGGGCGTGGTCCTCCGCCGTCACCTGAAGGGAGGTGTCGAGCGCAGCCACATCGACCCCGGCACCGCGCAGGCCCGCTCGGCCCATTGGCGCGAAGCGTTACTTATGGCCGCGGTGACGACGTCACCGTCGAACAGACGCACTTCGAGCCCGTCGAAGCCGTTAGCGGAGACGGCGTCCACCGTCTGTTCGAAAGGCCAATCGGGGCAGGCGAGGTTGCTATAGCAAAGGCGCATACAGATCCGGCGTCAGCGTAGCCCAGCCTCTTTTCGGAACGCACAGAGGCAGGTGAGACGACGTAACGCCCTAGCGGCTGTGACGTCCCGAATGCAGCAGCGAGGCGACGGCCTCCACGGCCAAACGGTAGCCCTCGCCCCCGAAGCCGGCGATCACGCCGGTCGCCACCGGCGCCACGACCGACAGGTGGCGCCAGGCCTCGCGGCGCTTTGGGTTGGTCAGGTGGAGCTCGACGACGGGACCGTCGAAGGCGGCGAGGGCGTCGTGAAGCGACCAGGAGTAGTGACTGAGCGCACCCGGGTTGATGACAATGGCAGCGGCGCGCCCACGCGCCTCGTGCACGGCCTCGACGAGGGCACCTTCGTAATCGGACTGGACGTGTTCGAGGGCGAAGCCGTGCTCTGCGGCCACCGTGGTGGCCCTGGACACGTGGTCGGCCAGCGTGTCGCGCCCATAGACCTCGGGTTGTCGTTGCCCGAGCAGAGCAAGGTTCGGCCCTGAGAGAAGGACCACTATGGGCTCTGGTTGCCGCTCGGGTGACTCGTCCTGGCGCCTGCCCGTCCACTCCGTCTCGGGATCCTGGAGTCCGGTAACAACGGTCAGTTCAGGTCGGGACGGTGGTTCTTGGGGGGCCATGAGAGCTCCTTCCATGATGGCGCACGCCCGCTTCTTCGCCGGCGCCGGGCTCGCTTCCTGCATAGCAGAGGCTTCCCTGGCTAGAGATTAGACCTCGGCACCCGGCCGGGAGAGGCTGGCCGGTCGGGCTGTCGGGGGCGCCGTGGGGAGGTCGGCTTTGGGGGCGCTGGCCCTCGAAGGCCCCGTGTCCCCGGGTGCCCCCGGCCGCTTTGTTGCCCTTTGCATTTCAGCTCGCGAACGGACTTTCCCCAAAATCTCGAGTGCTGTGCCGCCTGTCGCACTCAAGTTGGTTTTCCTCTCGTCCGAGTACTCCCAAAGATAATCAGGAGCTAAGAGGCCCGAACTCGGGACCGCCTTGGGAGCCGAGGCCTCTTAGTAGAGAGGAGTGCACCAAATGCGTTTCCAAGAACTTCGAGACGTAGACGGGAACATCCTCGCCCCCGGCTTGCACGCGGCCGTTGCGGTCGTTGCCTCTACCCCCGCCGCACGGGAGGCCGCTGTATCGGCCGTCCAAAGGGCCTACTGCACACTTATCGAGCCGTCCGACATAGGGACCGAGCTCGAGCGGCGGGCGGCAATGGCGGCGCAGCGGCATGCCGCCGCCGTACAGGAAAAAGAGTCGGAGGTCAGCGACGCCGAGCAGGCACTGCAGGACGCGGTCGGCGCGGCAGAGGAGTCAGCCCGCACAGCACAAGCGGCGGCCGATGACCTATCTCGCTTTGAAAGCCTGGCCGGCTGCGTTGCAGGAGCACAAGAGGTCTACGAAAACGCCGTACGAGCCGATTGGGTCGCCACCCGGGAGCTGGCCGGCTCCCTTCAGGAGCTCGACCGTGCGCTGCACGAACGCCAGGAGCAGGCCACTTCGCCAGACCAGCCCCCGGTTACGCCTGATGGGATGAATTCGGCCACCCCGGCGACGCCGGCATTTTTCGAGTGGGCTATGAGCCGCCAGGTAACTGTGGCCGGCATGATCTCCGAGAGCCAAGCGGCCGTGGACCAGGCAGACGAAATCTCGCGGGCGGCACGAAAAGCAAGCGGCGAAGCGTTGGTTGCCCTGAAGGACGCTGGGAGCGCCTTTCGCGGTCGGGTTAACCCGGACGAGCGTACTCACGCCCGACGTGGGCCCGGGCGTCCCGCTCCCGGTGATAATTGCCTACTACCGCGATCAGTTGTCAGCCGCCGCCGCTGCTTCGAAGGCCAACGAGGCTGAGGCCCGACACATCGAGCGGGCGGCCGAGACGCACCTTCGGGTGAGCAAGGGTGAGCTCGATGACCTGGTCACGGCTGGGCCCCCGGTGGAAGACCCGGTTACCGCCATCCAGAGCTGGCTAAACGAAACCGAGGTAAGCGAGGTGGCCCTCGCCAACGATGCGTTTGAGCGCTTTGACGAAGAGGGCGTCGTTACCCTCGTCGAGGCCCTGGCCAGGCGAGGTTGCCAGGTGGTCTACCTGACCGACGACCCGGAGATCCTCAGCTGGGCGATCGGCCTACCTGACGGGTGCGGCGGGGCCAGCACCATGACGGGAGCTCATGCGCCGCGGCGCGCTCTCGTAAGGAGCTAGCTCAAAAAGCCAAGCCGTTCAGCAACAAAGGCAGCAACAAAGGCAAAACCGAGAAATAAAAACTACTGCAGCTCACACACCAAAAAACACATGCCCCCGTACGGGGGACGACAATTCAACAAGAGAGGCAAACGTGTTCCGGCACATCAGATCAAAATTACTGGCCGCTTTCGCCGTACCGATAGCGATCCTGGTCGCGGTTATAGCGATAGCACTGGGCGGCCAATCCAATGATCAGTCCAACAATGCTATGGAGCACGCAGCCCCCCTGGTGGCCCTGAGCCTGGCGGCGGTGTTGCTCGGGATCCTCCTGCTCGGGCGGGTGAGCCGCTCTGTCTCGAGGCCACTGGCCGACCTTGCACAACAGGCCGACCGGCTCGCCACCGAGACCCTCCCGGCGACTGTCCAGGCCATCCTCGACGGCTCATCTGCGGGTGAGCCGCTCGACGCGCCCGCGGTCACGGTGAAGGGCGTCGAGGAGGTAACTCGTTTGGCGGCTTCGCTTGAAACCCTGAACAAGACCGCCATCGAGCTCGCCGCCGGGCAAGCGTCGCTTCGGCGCAACCTGGCCGACGCATTCGTCAACCTCGGCCGGCGTAACCAGAACCTGGTCACGCGCCAGCTCGAGTACATCACCGAGATCGAGCTCAACGAGCTTGACCCGGCTTCGTTGGACGACCTCTTCCGGCTGGACCACCTGGCTACCCGGATGCGGCGAAATGCGGAATCGCTACTGGTGCTGGCCGGGAGCGGGACAGCCCGGCAGTGGAGCTCGGCCGTCCCCGTCATGGACGTGGCCCGCGCCGCCTCGGCTGAAGTCGAGAACTATCAGCGACTGCGCCTGCGCCATTTCGACCCGGCGACGGTGTCCGGGGCGGTCACCACCGACCTCGTCCACCTGCTGGCGGAGCTAATCGAGAACGCGCTCACCTTCTCGGCCCCCGGGTCGCCCGTAGATATTTATGGCCGGTCCGTCCAGGGCAGCTACTTGATCGTGGTGGTCGACTCGGGGATCGGGATGCCGGCCGAAGAGCTGGAGACTGCCAACCACCGCCTCGACGGCCAGGGTGCAGATGGCGATGTTCCCGGCCGCTATCTGGGCCACTTCGTTGCCGGCCGCCTGGCGGCTCGCCACGGTATAGCCGTGTCGCTACAGAACTCGGAGTCGGGCGGGCTCGTAGCACGGGTCAAGATCCCCGCCGCCGTTGTGCAGGAAATCGACGAAGCGGTGCTCGACCTCTCGGCAAGCGCCGAGGTCCAGCCCCTCCGGCCCGAAGCTGAGTATGAGCCCGGGGTGGCACTTCGGGGCGCGGAACCCGTGGAGGTTGCGCAAACCGCGGAGGAGCCCGATGCGAGCTCAGAGTCTCTTGGCCTGCCGTCGGCCGAGCTGGCCGGCGGCCTTTTCGCCACTTCTTTCACCGGTCTCACTGACCCGGCCGAGGAGCCTGACTTCGGGGGGCCGGCCGAAACGGACGCGTCCGTGGCGGCGGTGCCTGCCGAGGCCCGTCCTGAAGACGGCGCAGCCGGTACGCCGGCGGTCGCTGACGAGGACGTGCCAGAGGTCCCTGATGACAATGACCCCGGGGATGCTAAAGGCGTAGCCGGCGAAGGGCCCGGCCAGCTCCCGGCCTGGTCTTCCTTGGTCCAGTACAGCGAGCCCGTAGGCTCGGGCACCAACCTCGACGTCCGGGCCAACCGGGCCTGGGCGACTTCGTCGCTGACCGAGCTGAGCAGCACTTCCCTCTCGTCAGCTCTTGGGTCGTACGGTGGCTCGGTCGCTGCACCGCCGGCTGAACTCCCCGAGCACTCCCAGGCCGTGCCGCCCGTGACCTCGATCGCCGCGGTTGTGCCGGCGCCGAGCTCGATGATGAACGAAGTCAATGAGGTGAGGGATGAAATCTTGGCTGCCGGCGGGAACGCAGCCAGAGCCCGCAACACGGCCGACGCCCTTCGCAAATTAACCCGGCGGGTACCCGGGGCGGCGCTGGCCGACGAGGACGATTCCCTCCGCCGTCCGACCCCGACGTCGACTACGGACAACCCGTCCGGCCTCACCAGTGCGATGTCCCGGTACCTGGTCGTCACCGCCAGCGAGAGCCGGGCCGAGAAGGAGCAGTGCGCATAATGACCACCTCCACGTCGAGCACTGACGTCAAGAACTTCAACTGGTTGCTTGACAACTTCGTCGACAGCAGTGCAGGCGTCTGCGACGCCGTCACTGTTTCCTCCGATGGGTTGCTAATGGCGATGTCCCGGTCTCTCGACCGCACCGGCGCCGAAAAGCTGGCCGCGATTATCTCCGGCCTGGTGGGCCTGTCCCGGGGCGCGGCCAAAGCCTTCGGTTGGCAGCCCGTGCACCAGGTGGTGATTGCCATGGACGGCGGCTACCTGTTCGTGTTTTCGATCTCGAGCGGCAGCAGCCTCGGCGTCGTCGCTGACGCCGGTTGCGACATAGGTCTGGTCGGGTACCAGACCAACCTTTTGTTGGAGAAGATCGGCTACCTGCTGACACCGGCGCTGGTCTCCGACCTGAGGGCCCAGGTCCTCACCCAGCCATAGGAGGCTCTAACGTGAGCGCCCAAGGCACACAAGTACCGCCCGGGTTTCTTCGTCCGTACGTAATAACCGGCGGCCGGACGACCACGAATAGGCCCGACCTGCGTTGGGAAACGCTCGTCGAGGCCATAGCCACCAAGACCAAATTGGCCAAGACGACGGAAGAACGGACCGTGCTGTCGTTATCAGCACGGCCCATATCTGTAGCCGAACTGTCGGCCTATATGCACCTGCCGGTCCAGGTGCTCGTGGTCCTGGTCGGCGACCTGCTGGAAATGAACGCGGTCACGATCCACGATACAGACCCCGCCGAAGTCGAATTGTCCGCCCTAACAAGGATGATAGAACGTGTCCGTGCCCTCTGAAACAACCCCCGGCTGGCGGGTGGTGGCCGTCAAATTCGTGATCGCCGGTGGCTTTGGCGTCGGTAAGACCACATTTGTGAGCGCCATCTCTGAGGTCGAGCCGCTCACAACCGAAGCGCCCATGACCGTCGTGGCGGCCAACGTCGACGACCACCGTGGGCTGGCGGGAGCGAGCAAGTCGACCACCACCGTCGCCATGGACTTCGGCCGTCTTACCGTCGACGGATCGCTTGTCATGTACCTCTTTGGCGCTCCCGGTCAGGCCCGCTTTAGCTTTATGTGGGACGACCTGATCAACGGCGCCCTGGGCGCGGTTGTGCTCGTCGACACCCGTCGCGTCGAGGATTGTTTCGCGGCTGTCGACTATTTCGAGAAAACGGGCCTTCCCTTCGTGGTCGGTGTCAACTGCTTCGACGGTGCCCCCATTTATGACCTCGAGGACGTGCGCGAGGCCCTCGGCATATCGCCGGGTGTACCCGTAGTAAACATGGATGCGCGCCAGAAAAACTCTTGCCGCGACACGCTCCTTGTGCTGCTGGAGGTGCTGGTGGCACGCCGGCGGGGCGGGCTTAAAGCCGCAGGTTAGGGTTGCCGCGACGGCAATCAAGCGACGTCTCCACTCCGTCATCTCACAGCAGGCGTCGTGTCATGGTTGGCCGTCGTCTCCTAGTTGGCACCGCCTCATAAGTCGGTGGTGCCGCAGGCCCGAATAACCCGGCCGCCCGGTCCCGCTCGGTCTTTTCGCGGTGGTGGGGCCAACATCGGGGCTGGAGGTTGGCATAGGAGGTAGGTCCCTGGTTGGCCACCGGGTCAACGTGGTCCCACTCAAGGCCATAGCGGCGCCCACAGCCCGGCTCGGCACACACAGTGCCCTCAAAGCCGGGCGGCGCCCCCAGCTCGAGTGCCGTCCGCAGCTCGGCCTTGATGTGGCGGCCGAAATGCTTCACGATGGCTATCTCCTCCCCATCGTGGAGGACGGCCTTGACGAAGGCGTCCTCGCTCAGCTCTCGTACCCGCTCAACCGGTAGTGGGCCGCCCCCGAGCACCTGGCACACCTCGCCCGGGTGGGCGTGGCCCCGGCGGTAGGCGTTGATATCGCACAGGAGCACCAGGTCCGAGCGCACCGGGCTGGCTTGGCCCTCTCCCAGTAACAACTGGACGAAGGCGTCGCAGGCATGCGCCGGGTAGGGCTCCCCTGACCCGGAGCGCCGGGCGGCGGCTCGTACCCTGTCGGTCTCGACCTCCAGGCGGTTGACGATGGGCACGCCTACGTCCGGCGTCATGGTCGCCGACAGCCGGACCATCCCGTACCGGTCCCGCCAGGTGTGAAGCTCCCGCCGGCGGCGCTGACGCCGGTACAGCCGGGCGGCGTCGCAGCTGTGCAGCATCCGCTCCCGCACAGCGTCGCGCACGGCCCTGAGGTCCGAGCCGCGGCCCAGGTCGACCAGGTCGTGCTCGGCCCCCGGCACCTCAGCCTCCGAAACGGCAATCTCACTGGCGTGGGCCAGGGACAGTTCCCCGGCTACCAGGGCCTGTTTGGCCTCCGGGCAGGCTTCGATCGACGCCGCCGTCTCCAGGGCCAGGCGGGCCTCGCTCGTCGTGGAGCCCATGTGCCGGGCCAGCCACTCTGGCCCACTGGCGAAGCCCTCGGCGCGGTAGCTGCCTTCCTCTACCGCTCGGGCCGCAGCCCGAGCGCGGGCGGCCGCGCACACCTTTTCCGTGACGGCCAGCGTCCTGACCACATCAGCGCAGTCTGGCCCCGACAGGGTGGCAGGGTCGAACCGCCGCAGGACCTGTCGCAGCAGATGAGCGACCTCCGAAAGGCCTGCAACCATAGGCCGTCTCCCTCTTTGGTTTACATGGAAGGAGAGACCGATGGCCCGATCTCGAGGCTCGCTTTGACCACTCTACCCGAACAGGTGTTCGTTAATCAACAAATACTTTGTCTGTCCCGCTCGGGGTCAGTGCACCAATCCCATATACCAGTTGACCACGGGGCTGCCGGCGAGGACGGCTATCACAGCACCGGCGGCCAGGAACGTCCCAAAGGGTATAGGCGTGCGCCGTCCCGCCTTTCCAATTGCGATCAGCGCCACGCCCACGATCGACCCCAGCACGCTGGCCACAAGGAACGCCAGGAAAGCATAGGCGCCGCCGAGCCACCCGAGGCCGAAACCAATAAGCAATGCAAGGCGCACGTCGCCAAAACCAAGAGCGTGCGGCGCAATGAAGTTGATGGCAAAGAAAATGGCCCACGCCACGACGGCGGCGATCACCGCCACCAGGAGGCGGTGCCACTCGCTACCAGCGGCAGCGCCAGCCACCAGCAGCGCGCCCACAATTGTCAAGGTGGCGTAAACGATCTTTTTGGGCAAGAGCATATGGTCGAGGTCTATGAAGGCCAAGACGACGAGCCCAGCTGCCAGTACCGCTTCCGCCGCTCCAGTCCAGGAAATGCCAAAGCGCAGGCCGATCCCGGCAAACAGCAGGCCCATAAGCGCTTCGACCATGGGGTAACGGGGAGATATGGGTTTCTGGCAGCTCCGGCAGTGCCCCCGCAGCAATATCCAGGAGATCACCGGAATATTGTCAACGGGCCGAACACGGCTGCCACAAAATGGGCACCCCGAGGGCGGCTTGACGATCGACCGGCCCTCCGGCACGCGGTAGATCACAACGTTGGCGAACGACCCGACCAGCAGGCCGAAAACGCCGAGGACCAGGGCGGCCGCGGGGCCAGGAGGGACAGCCATCACAGTTTGCCTGCGTTGGGGGCGCGGCGAGAGGGTCTTTCTGCCATACGGTTTGTTGATCGGCAGCCCTGCGCCAACGATTTAGCGCAGCGGCTCTGGGAACCGGACGCTATTGCACCTCCGCCAACGTTGACAGGACTTCGGCCCGCGGGACGCCCCGTACCACCTCTAGCCCGTCGGGCCCGTCGAGCACGAACGTCAGCCCACTGCCAGTGGCCTTCTTGTCCCGCCCCATTACTACTAGCAGCTCCTCGGGGTCGGCGCCGTCAGGTAGCCGCAACGGCAGGTCGTAGGCGGCCACGACTCGTTCGTGCTCTGCTACCCGTTTGTCGTCGACCCGTCCCAACCGGCGGGCCAGCCGGGCGGCAACGACGAGGCCCACGGCGACCGCCTCACCGTGGCGCAGGTCGTACTGACCGACCGTCTCCAACGCGTGGGCGAGGGTGTGGCCATAGTTGAGCAGGGCCAGGCCGCCGCCGGCATCCCCACCGCCGAGGCTCTCCGTCTCTCGCTCGTCGCCGGCGACCACGCTCGCTTTCAGCTCGACGCAGCGCGCGACCGCTTCGTCCAGTTCCAGTTCGGGGAGGTCGGGCACGCCCAGGAACGCGTACTTCGCCATCTCCCCGAGGCCACTGCGGTACTCCCGTGGGGGGAGGCTCGAGAGCACCTCGGTGTCGCAAACCACGGCGACGGGCTGCCAGAACGCTCCGACCAGGTTTTTGCCCTCGGGCAGGTTGACCCCTGTCTTGCCTCCGATGGCGGCGTCCACCTGGCCAAGCAGTGTGGTCGAGACGTGCGCCACCTGTACGCCACGGTGGTAGACGGCTGCCGCGAACCCGGCTACGTCGGTCACCACTCCCCCGCCTACGCCGACGACCAGATCGGCCCTGGTGAGCCCGAATTGAGCGAAGGAGCGGCAGAGGTCCTCGACCGAGCGCAACGACTTGGCTTGTTCTCCCTCGCCAATGAAGAACGTCCCCTGTTCGAGCCCGGTCACCACATCTACGCCCACGGCCTCCTGGGTAACGATGGCCGCCTTCTTGGGCCCCCCCGGTAAGAGCGACGCCAGGTTGTGACGGGCCCGGGGCCGACCAGGACGGGATAGGACCGTGCTTGCAGGTCAACGATCAGCTCTCTCATCTTGGGGCTAATGCCACGACAGGCAACGTTTGCCTGGTTGCGCACTCGAACTCCGAACCGCCGACAGCAGCGTTTACCGGCGGCAACCGGGCAAACGTCCCTGGAGGCAGCACTAGCGGGCATCCAAAGGCAGCGCGTCCTGCAGGGCGGCCATGACGAGAGCGGCTGCCTCTTCGGCCGAAATCCCGTCCACGTCTATGACGACGTCAGCGACTTGCTCGTAATAAGGGCGGCGCTCGGCGACCAGTTTCTCCAGGGCTTCGCCCGGGTCGCGACCCCGGCAGGCGAGGACGGGACGGCTCGACCCGCTCCCGACCCGGGTGGCGAGAGTGCCCGGGCGAGCCCGGAGCCAAACGACAGTGCCAGCGGCCTGCATGGCCTGCTGATTAGCCGGGCCGAGGACGGCGCCCCCACCAACGCTTACAATAAGTGGCTCCTCCATGCCGGCTACGCCGGCAATGGCGGCGGCTTCAGCCGCCCGGAAAACGGCTTCTCCGTCCCGGGCAAAGATTCTCGGCCACGCTCTTGCCCACGTCTCGCTCGACCATGGCGTCGGTGTCGACCACCGGCCAACCCAATCGCCGTGCTAACAACCTGGCCACCGTTGACTTGCCGGCGCCCATCATCCCGACCAGGAGCACGCAGTTGCGACCGCCCTTAGGCGGCTCCCGATGCGACAGGTTCAACGGCGCAGGGTGGACACGTAGGCGTCCTTGTTGCGAAGAACCTCCGCTATCGAGTCACCGCCGAACTTGCGCAGCGCTTCAGCGGCCAGCACCCAGGCCATCATCGTCTCGGCGACGACTCCCATGGCGGGCACAGCGGTGTGGTCGGTGCGTTCCTTGAACGAAACCGTTTCTTCCTTGGTAACCACGTCGACGGTCTTCAGTACGGGCCGGTTGAGCGTAGAGAGGGGTTTCATATAGCAGCGGGCGATCACCGGCTCGCCGTTGGTGATCCCGCCCTCGAGGCCTCCGGCGTGGTTGGAGGCCCTGGCGTAGGTCTGCTGGGCCGGGTCCCAGACGATGGGGTCGTGCGCTACTGACCCTCTCAAACCGGAGATCTCGATGCCCTCGCCGACCTCGACCGCCTTTACGGCGTGGATGCTCATCAGGGCCTGCGCCAGGAGCCCGTCGATCTTGCGGTCCCAGTGGACGTGGCTGCCCAGGCCGGCGGGGACCCCGTAGGCGATCACCTCGGCCGCGCCACCAAGGGAGTCACCGTCCTTAGCGGCAGCCTTGATGGCCTCGACCATCTCTGCTTCTGCTTCGGGGTCAAAGCAGCGCACGGGGGAACCGTCGACTGCCTCGAGGTCGCCCGGGCGCGGGCGGCGCCCGGCCTTGGCCACCGCGGCGCCGAGCTGGACGACGTGGCTCACGATCTCTATGCCCAGCTCCCGCAGTAAGAGCTTGCAGATGGCGGCTCCTGCTACGCGGGCGGCGGTCTCGCGGGCGCTGGCCCGTTCCAGGACGTCACGGGCTTCAGGCAAGTCGTACTTCTGCATGCCGGCCAGGTCGGCGTGACCCGGCCGGGGTTGGGTCAACGGCTTGGTCGTCTGGCCCGGAGCGGGCGACATCTCCTCGACCCACTTGGGCCACTCGGAATTGCCGATCTCTATCGCTACGGGCGACCCCAGCGTCCGGCCATGGCGGATGCCACCGAGCAAGGTGAGCTCGTCGGCCTCGAAACGCATCCGCGGGCCGCGCCCATAGCCCAGCCGCCGCCTGGCCAGTTCCGAGGAAATATCGTCAGATTTGACCGATAGTCCCGCCGGCAGCCCTTCGACGATCACGACAAGGCCTTTGCCGTGGGACTCACCAGCGGTCAGGAAGCGAAGCACGACTGGTTATCGTACCGGGCCCGTCCCTGGTCGCCAAGCCACATATCCTTGACGCTCGCTGCCGATCGAACCGGTGCCGGCCGCCGTGCTCACGGCCAAATTCAAATACGCAGCTTCGTCGTTAGACCTGGTTTACCTGCGGTTGAGGCAAATGGCGATAAAGGGGAATTCGGGGGGCTGAATGCTTTCAACCACCGGTTATCACCTGCCGAAACTTGCGACGTGGGACACTATCCGAAATCTCGGCGAAGCTCGGCGAGCGGCGCTGCTGTCCCGCGCCCGAAAAGACGCGAGGACGGCTTCACCATAATTGAGGTCGTCATCGCCATCAGCCTTCTTGTCGTCGTGATGATCCCGTTCGCGGCGACATTCATGAGCTCCGTGGGCGCCAGCGCAGGCGCCCACGACCGGGAACTGGCGGCCATGCTGGCGGACACCGCCATCGACCAGGCGAGGGCGCTCGACGCCACCGACCAGCAAAGCGGTTGCGTGCTGCTCGCCGGTCGCGGCGCCACCGCTGTCCAAAACGAATGGAGCTCTCCTGCCCCCGGCACAACCTCGGTACTGGCGGAGACGGCGCAGGCGTCGGACACCGGTCAAACCTGCGGGACCAGCGCCACCACACCACTCCCAACGTCTCCGCAGTCAGAGACCATGAGCGGCCACACGTTCAGCGTCTACTACTACGTGGGTACGTGCTGGGAGACGGCGAGCACTTCCAGCGGCAACGCGTGCACCAACGTTACGGACCCGCCGTCGACCGATTACGAGATGTACCGCGTCATAGTCGCCGTCACCTGGTCGGCCCCTGACAGCGGGTGCGGCAGTTCAGGTTGTGACTACGTCACTTCGACTCTGATCAGCACCACGGCCAACCCCACCTTTGACGTCAACCCAACTCTCCCGTACGTCAACAGCGCCACCAGTACAACGTTTACCATTTACAGTGCGGGGAGTTTCCAGTTCACGACCACGGGTTTCCCCCCTCCGACGTATACCGACGCGGCTTACGGCAACGGTGCCTGCAAGCCGTCGACGCTGCCCTCGGGCATCAGCCTGTCGTCGACCGGGCTGCTGTCAGGTACCCCGCCAGCCGGTTCGGCCGGCTCGGGGAGCCAGGGCGCCACGTACACGGTCTGCGTCAACGCCACGAACTTAGACGGCACCGGGAACCAGACCTTCACGCTCACCGTCGTCAAGATTTCAACGTCGATCGGCGAAGCCGTCAATAACTCGACTTCGGCTGCCGTCGGTTACGGCACGGCGGCGATCCTGTCCGTGTCGGGGCTGCTCACCGGGACTACGGGGGCCACCGGCACGGTGACGTTCAGCTCGGGCAGCACGACCCTGTGCACGGTCACCTTGCCCGCTACAAGCTGCAATACGTCTGCCACCCTGGTCCCGGGGACCTACCCCATCACGGCGACATACCCGGGCGACAACGCCTACCTCAGTTCGACCTCCAGCGGCGCCACGCTCACGGTCAACCAGGTGCCGACCTCGATGTCGATCAGCGTGAACCCGGTGAGCACCGACTACGGCTCCACGGCAACCCTGACCGAGTCCGGCCTACCTTCGGCCGCTACCGGCACGGTTACCTTCACGTCCGCCAGCACCACCCTGTGCACGGCCACGCTGCCGGCCAAGACCTGCTCTACGTCCGCCTCTCTCCCTGCAGGGACCTACACAGTTACGGGCACCTATTCGGGCAATACCATTTACGCCGGCTCGACGTCGACCAATACGGACTCGCTAACGGTGGACCAGCTCCCGGCGTTTACAACTAACTCGACCACATTTACGGTGGGCACCGCGGGTAGCTTCCAGGTGGCCGTCACGGGTTACCCGGCCCCGGTGACGAGCGAGGCGAATTTCACCGCCTGCACCACCAGTTTGCCCATTGGAGTAACCTTCTCCACCACCACAGGCACCCTGTCGGGCACGCCCGCAAGCGGGACGGCGGGCGCCGGTCCGGGTACGGGCGGAACGTACCCGCTTTGCTTGGCGGCTACAAACTCACTCGGTAGCACGACGGAGAAATTCGTCCTCACCATAACCGGGATGGCGACTTCTATTTCGGCGAGCGTAAACCCGGCGACGGTCAACTACGGCTCCACCGCTAGCCTCGCCGAGTCGGGCCTACCTTCGGCCGCTACCGGCACCGTGACTTTCAACTCGGGCGGTACCACCCTGTGCACGGCGGCACTGCCGGCGAAGAGCTGCTCGACGTCGGCCACGCTGGCGCCCGGGAACCACAACAACGTGACGGCAACCTACTCGGGCGATACCTCCTATGCCGGCTCGTCGTCGACGAATACAGCCTCGCTGACCGTGAACAAAATTGCGACTTCCATGTCGGTCAGCATAAGTCCGGCCACCATTAGCTACGGCTCGACGGCGACCTTGACGGAGTCCGGCCTACCGTCGGCCGCTACCGGCACGGTGACCTTCGCGGCCGGTGCCACAACTCTGTGCACAGCCACCTTGCCGGCCACGAGCTGCTCCACGTCGACCACTCTGGCGCCGGGGACCTACAGAAATGTGACCGCCACGTACTCCGGGGACAGTAATTACCTCGGCACGGCGTCGACCAACACCGTCTCGCTGCCCGTCAATAAGGCCGCACCTGCCGTTTCTGTCAGCGGAGCTGAGTCGGGCCATCCGGCCAGCATCACCTTCACCGCGACAGTCAGTGGGCCGGGGGCGACCCCGAGCGGAGCGGTCACCTGGTCGGTCAGCAGTGGTACATGCTCGCCCACGACCGCGAACCTGAGCGGAGGCTCGGCGAGCTGCACGATCAGCAATGTGTCCAGTCGCCAGTCCTACACCGCCACCGCCACATATGACGGCGACAGCAATTACAACTCCGCTTTGGCGTCATCTCAGGCGGTCCAGGGATGAAACAGCCCGGTAAGAGAATGCGGACCGGTGTCATGCTCTCGAGGGCTCGCTCCCCACGCAAACGTGGGGATAAGGGCTTCACCCTCGTTGAGCTCAGCATGGCCATGCTCATAATGGGGATCCTCCTGACCATGATCGTTCGCGACGATGGTCCATTTATTCACCCCGACGCTCCAGGCCGAGGCCATCAGGGACTCTTCTGACCAGCTGGACATAGCCTTCATGCAGCTCGATTCCCAGGTGGCTTACGCCAGCCAAATCTGGGCGCCCTACCAGGGTGTCCCCGGTAGCGACGACGACTGGGACATCGAGTACGAGTCCACTTTTAGCGGCGCACAAGAACCCACGTGCACGGAGCTGAAGTACCAATTTGGCGCCGGCGAGTTGCTGGAGGCGTCGTGGACCGAAGGCTCCACCACGGCGCCTTCGTTCAAAACGCTGGCCGAAGACCTGACCGGCAGTGCCGACCCGTTCCAGGTTGTCCAGAACTCCTCTTATGAGAAGGTACAGCTGATGGTGACACTTTCTGCGTTGTCCGGGACCGGCACCGCAAAAGAGACGACTAGCTCCTCCGTTACCTTTACCGCGCTCAATTCAACCGGCTACCAGGAGGCCAGCAGTTCCGACACCGACTGCACAGCGAACTGGACCGGCGCATGAGGAACCCCGTGCCCCGAAGCCTGCCTGGTCCGAGCCCGCGCCGTCCTCGCCGTCCTCGCCGGGCGTCGAGCGACGAGCGGGGCCAGATGGTGATAGTCCTGCTTATTATCCTGACTGCTTCTATTCTGGTCTTAATTGCGGCCGGCGTCGCTATCAGCCAGCAGCTCATGGCGCAGCGCACCGTCCAACGCAACGACGCCCTCGAAGCGGCTGATGCCGGCCTTGACGCCGCCATCGGTGAGCTGCGAGGTGCAAACAACGGCAACGGTAATGGGGTACCCGAGGATCTCCCTGTACGACCACGGACGGTTTCACGCTTACTGGGTACCTCGGGTCGAGTTCGAGCGCCTCGTACACCGCGACGGTCACTTACTGGCAGAGCGTCGAGCCGACGAACACCAACATCGCCAACGGCACGGCCCAAAGCATCAGTTGCTATACCGCTATTAGCCCTTCCTACCCCGACCAGGTGCCCTATTACGCCGTCATCGAGTCCGTGGGCAAGGACCCGAGTAGCGGGGTGACATTTGTACCAAGCCGGACGGTCGAGGAGATATACACCTTTCACGACACCAACCTCAACGTCGCAGACGGCGTCATCGAGGACTTCGATTACTCCACCGACGACCTTTGCATGGCAGATCTGACTGCTTGGCCCACCCAGGCGGCCCCCGAAACGGGCGACCAGATGGGCGTAGAACTATGCGCCACGGCGGGCAACCCGGACCAGACCTTGCAGTACAACCAGAACTTCACACTGCAGTTCACGTCGACCGTCTCTTCATCGACGCCACTATGCCTTCAGAGCAACACGACCGCTGATACGGTCATGGTGGCGGACTGCGCCACCCCCGTTACCGACTCGCAGCAGTGGGGCATCAACGACACCGGCGAATACGAGCCGGTGGGTTCCAACGGAGGCCCGGCATCACAGGACCTCTGCATCAACGAGGTGACCAACTCGGCCGGTACCGCACTCGATCTGGCCACTTGCGCTTCGAACTTTACCGCCAATCAGACATGGCAACCCACCCCGGCGGTGGGCGCGGGCGACGCGGGCACGGCGACCCAGCAGTTCGTCAACTACGGGGAGTTCGGAAACTGCCTCGACGTAACCAACCAGGACGTCGGCAGCAGCTACATGATCGACTATATGTGCAAGCAGTTCCCCGACGGTGTCACCTGGACGCCGCAATCAGGCAAAAACCCTTATGACCCCTCATGGAACCAGCGGTGGTCCCAACTCGATGTGACGTACGCAGGCAATGAGGGTTCCTACGTGGAGCTGCAGACCAACGATCAGCCGGCGAGCAGCAACAACACGCTGTACTGCCTGTCCAGCCCTGACAACATTACGGAGACGTCAACAGAGGACGCCAGCCCCAACCCGTCCTGGGTAACAGTGCAGCCCTGCCCGACCCTGACGACCGGCAATGTGGTGCCGGCGACCGACCAGAACTTCCTGTGGACCGTCAACAGCACCTCCACGTACAACGTGACGGATTTCTGGGGCAACTGTCTGGAGACGGACCCGTTCGACCAGCTAGCGCCAGGGGGCGGGAGCAAGTTCTCGACCATTACCGTCGCTTGGTGCAACGGTTCGAGATTGCAAATGTGGAACGCCCCTCCGACGCTGAGTGATGCCGGCGTGAGCAACGTGTTCGAGCCCAACGCAAGCAACGGTTCACGCGGGCCACTTCGGCACATGGCCCCGCTCGCTACTGGGCGGGGACCTGTACCCGAGTAATCAAATAAAGGCTCTCCGACGCGGACAGCCCGGGAACCGTCACCTTTGTACCGTGCTGCTCGACGATTGAGTCGATCTGTGAAGCGGTACCGTTCCGCCCAAACCCAGAGCGCCCGTTGGTCGCACCCGGCCCACCAAAACCGGGGAAGCCACCGCCGCCACGGCCGGCTTCGGCGTTGGGCGCCGCGTCGTCGGAGTCGCCAGGCCCGAAGAACCGACCGCCAGCGCCTGGACTGTCAAAACCACCGCTCGCCCCGCTGCCAGCCCTGGCGGGCGCTGGTGCGGGCGGTGATTCTGCCACCGGCTGCGACTCCGCTACGGGCGGGCTGGAGCCTCCGCCAGCCCCCGCAAAACCACCAAAGCCACCCGAAGAAACCAGCACGTACCGCAACTGGCCCTGTCGTACCATCGACTCGAACTGCGCCAGGGTTGGTGCCGCATCCGACCCGTCGAAGCCACCTATTGTCACCACAGGTTTACCGCTGGCGATAATTAGCCCGTCGGTCACCATCGAGGTGTTACCCGCCACTATGTACTTGGCGCCGTCCCGGTGCGCCTCCAGGTACTTGACGAGCGTACGGTCTGCGCTGGTGACGCTGTCCCCACCACCTGGCCCACCACCTGGCGCGGCACCAGAGCCGCCGCCCGGTCCGCCGAACCCACCGCCGTTGCTGAACTCGACCCGATATATGGACGGGACGAAGCCGGCCAGAGCTGCACTATCGCCACCCACCATCCGGCGGAGATGATCATGGCCACGCCACCAAGGGTTAGTTGTAAGACGCGCCGGCCGAGGCCGGGTGGCCCGAACAACAGGTAGGTGAGGGCGAAAGCGGGCACGGCGAGCCACGCTTCGAGCATTTTGGCCAGGAAAGCCACGCCGAGCAGTACCCCGCAGGCGATCAGCCACCCGGAGGTCCCCCGCTCGAGAGCACGCCACAGAGCCCACGCCGCCAGGACCACGATGAAAGTCATGATCCCGTCCGGGTCGTTAAATCTGAACATGACGGCTGCGATAGGCGTTAACGCCAACCCGGCGGCGGCCAGGATGGCAGCCACATCGCCGGCCCAGCGCCGCACCACGTAGTAAAGGACGAGGACCGCTCCCACCCCGGCCAGTGCCTCGGGCACGAGGAGGCTCCAGCTGGAAAACCCGAAGATGCGGGCAACGATGGCCTGCACCCAGAACGTGAGCGGAGGTTTGTCGACGGTGATGAACGACCCCGGGTCGAGCGACCCGAAGAAGAAGGCCTTCCAGCTGACCGTCCCGCTCTTCACCGCCGCGGCATAGAACGAGTTCCCGAGGCCATTGGCCGAAAGGTTGGCGAAATAGGCGACGGCGGCGGTTATGGCGACGGCGAAAAGCGCCGGCCTCGACCACTTTGGCCGTTCGGCCGTCTCGGACGGCGCCGCCAGCCCTCTTGCCTCATCCGCGCCGTTCGGCCAAGGCGGCGCCAGGGCTATGCTCATGGGCTCGTCTCGTGCAACATCGCATCCTGGTCGTGTTCCCTCACCGCGCTCAGATCACGGCGGTCGTTCAGATGGTGAGCGCGCTCGGCCCCAGTGAGCCTACGCACGGCAAGCGTTCGGAGCAGCGCCGCGGACCAAAGGGCGATGACCAGGGCCACGACCTGGTCCAGCTCGGAGGTCCGTCCCAGGGCGCTGGCGACCGTGAGCGACGCGGTGGCGGCCATCAGGTTGACCGCCAGGCCGGCTCCCGCAAGGCGCAGCGCCGCTCCGGTGTGATTTTCACTGGCGGCTAAACGCCAACGCAGGGCGGCGTTAAACGTCGTACAGCCGACAAGTGCCGCCGCTGCGGCCCCGTAGGCAGAAAAAGGTTGGCGAAGCACCACGAATAGTACGAGGCAGCAAATCGTCAGGACGGTCCCCGGCCGAGCGAAGGGCAAAACGGACGAAAGAGAGGGCCGCCGGGGTAGCGTCGCCGGCAGCTCGGCCGGGCCCGCCCGGCAGTCAGTTCGAGGCGCATCCGGACCAGGCCCTTCAGGTCTTCGACGGCGGTGGCTACCACCTGCACGCGCGAGTCGGGATCGTCCACCCAGTCCACCGGGACCTCCGCAATGCGCAGGCCGTTGCGTTCTGCCACTACCAGGAACTCGGTATCAAAAAACCAATCGTTGTCGACCACGTGGGGCAACAAAGCATGCGCTACGTCGGCCCGCATTGCCTTGAACCCGCATTGGGCATCCGAGAACCGGGTGCCGAGCACGACGTGGATGAGGCCGTTGTAGAGAGCCGGGAGATTATTTCCCGGCGCAGTCCGCGGGTCACCTCGCGCGCCCGGCGCCAGGCGGGTACCGATAGCGAGATCACTGAGACCCGAGATGAGCGGTGCTACAAGGGGTGACAGCGCGTCGAGCCCGGTGGCCAGGTCGACGTCCATGTAAGCGACGACCTCCGCCCGGCTGGCCGACCACACGGCCCGGAGCGCTCGGCCTCGGCCTTTTTCCCCCAGGTGAACCGCTCGGACACCGGGGCACGTTTCCGCCAAGCGCTGGGCAAGAGCCCAGGTGCGGTCCGTACTGGCGTTGTCCGCGATCGTGACGACAGCCGGGTAGGGGAACTGCTCGTCGAGGTAGCGGCGCAGGCACAACACGCTCGCTTCTAAGTCATCTTCCTCGTTGTAGACGGGCACGACCACTTCAACGGTCGGCTCGAACTTCATCTCCTTCAGGATCCCCCAGTCGCTTTGGCTATTACTAAGGAACGCCTGAGAATCGGGTGAAGTGCGGGCCGGGTCGACCAAGCTAACGGGTCGCGAAGTGGCTTACTGAACGGTCAGGGCCGTTGTGCTCCAGTTGCCCGTCGCCGTCGGCGTGACCCCATACGGCCGGTACAGGTCCGGGTTAGCAGTGAAGGTGCCGCTACCCACGGTGCGGTCGACACATTCCGGCCCTTCGAAGCCAGCGCGGACGCAACGTTGTGGAGACGGGCGACGGGCGGACTATTGCATGCTTGTTACGGAGGCGCTCCAGCCACTGCCGGTCGTGAGCCCCGACGATAGTGAGGTAGTCGCTGCAAGTGAAAAGCCACCTGACATGTCGACGTACCCTCCGGAGTAAACCTGGCCGGTCATGCTCGTGCTCGAATTCGTACAGAAGTTGTCGGGCGTGTACACGAAAGTCTGGACGCTGGCGAGCTGGCTGGACAACCAGATATCGCCGGTGGTGGGAAGCGCAGACGAGGGGTTGCAGTTCTTGGCCTCCGTTCGAGCCCCTGCACTGGCAGGCAAAGTTCCCGTAGCGCACGTAGTGCTACATGGCACAACGAGATAGAGGTCGTTGCTCCCGGTACCGGTCACCCAGGTGGATATCGTGTTATCGAAGTTGAAGCCCCCCGTTGCAAAGATAGCCACGTTAGTGTTGAGTTTGAACCCGCTCAGCTTGCCGCCGAAGTCGTCGAACCACATGGCGCACGGGGTAACGACCAGGGTCGGGCTAGTGGCGCTCTCGATGTCTGAATAGATTGCCTTTGCTGCGGTGCCCGTCTGGTAGCTGCCGGTACTGGTCTGGCACGTGTCGCTTTGGTCGTTTATGTAGTTCCAGGTCTGGCCGTCCCACTGGACCGTCGTGCCGGACCACGCCGAGTTGTTGGTCAAGGAGGGGAAGGCCTGGGCCGGAAGCGTCGCCAGTTCTCCTCCCGAGCAAGTTACGCCCGAACCCGTTGGGACAGGGCAAGACGGCCAAGCCGTACGGGAGTAACTGGTGCCGTCGATAGCCGCGTTGGCGACCGTGACCTGACCGTTTGCACTGTAAACGTTGTCGGCCTGGTAGCTCGAGCCCTGACCTGCCCCGCTGTCTAGGCAAACGCTGGTGCTGGTGCCGCAACTGTTCGAGGTCCCATTCGCTCCGAAGGCGTATATATTGCCGAGGACGTCCGCGCCACCCGAGAAGTTGACGGTTCCGTTGGACACGATGTTCCCCTCTACTTCACAGCCACCGCTCATCGAGACGTTCCCTGTGGAGTAGATGCTCTCGTAGATGTCAGGAGGGCTGCAGCCAGTCAACGAGACGGCGCCGGTTACGTACAGGTTGCCCGAGACTTTACAGTCTCCGCTCGTTACGCCGCCCAATGCCCAGACGTCGCCCGAGAGGTAGTGGTTTGTCGATGTGCAGTTCAACTGGCCATTGGTGTAGATGGAGCCGGCGCCGGAGATCTGGAGGTTGCCTGGAGTGTTTATGTAATCGTTGCCGTAGAGCCCGTCAGTGAAGCTGCTGGTAACGGACTCATTGAGCTCGAAGACGGCGATGTTAGGCTTGGTTGCCCATGAATTGGCCGTCGACGTGCTGAGCCCCGCCGAGGCGACCGCCAGGTAAAAGGGTGCCGATTGAATGCTGAGTGAAGTCTGGGACAGGACGGTTGTCGCGCTGCTCGTTGAGCAGGTTCCCGTCCCGCTCGGCCACGTCACTGATTTGCCAGTGGCCGCTTGCTGAGCATCACTGGCAAAGGCGCTCAACCAGGTGGCCGTAGGAGGCGTGCTCGTCAGGTCGTTGTAGTACCAGAGGTCATACTTTTCGCCACTGGCAGCATTGCTCGCCCCCAACGGAGAACCGGAACTAGACCAGTTGAAAGCGCTGGATAGCGACTGGCAGGTCAAGCTGCCGTTGCTGGCCAATGCGGCTTGCACGCTCGCGGCCACGGCGTCGACCCCGGAGCGACCGGCTGCCTGCGACTGCAGGATCTTGCGGGTGACGGCGCTCAGGTGGCTGTTGCTAACGGCGACCGTCATGGCCACGGCGCCCAACATGGTCACCATGGCGACCGCGAAGTAGCGCGGCGACCAGAGCAACGCCTCTTTCATCGCTTCTGCGCCGCGCCTTGGTCGGACTGGCTCCGAAGGGCTGCTTGGCTCGGCTCGCGGCAGTTTGATTGAAGGTCATATCTTTCACCTCAGCAAGTTCCTGGGTAACCGGAGGTAACCGCCCCCGACATGTTCGGGTCGTCCGCCTCCGCTTCGATTTGTGATGGGGCACTTTGTTCCTCGTACCCGTTGGCCGAGCTGCTGCCCGCGTGGCGCACCTCGAGATTGATGTCGATCAACCCGGAAAAGCTGCTGAAATATGTAAAACTTCCCGCCGTCACGCCGTACAGCTCAATAGTCGGGGTCGACGTGGCCGAGTGAGCGCCCGTCGCAAACTCGAGGTAGTAGCCTGAGGCGCTCCCGGTTAAGATCCAAGCAGTACAGGCAGTCGCGCCGGATGAGCTGTAAATCCATAGTTCCGTCGACGGTGTGCTCTGCCAGGTTGCGGGAGCCGAGCTGCACTGGCTCCACGCCGAACCGCTCCAGCACATGACACCAACAGATGTGGCAGAGCGGACAGCCAGCTCTATGCGGTCCACAATGGACTGTGCGGCGTTGTCATCGGAGTTCCGCGCCATCGTGGTGTTTATGGTTCGCTGTGACTCGACGATTCCCGCAAAGGCGACGCTCATAACTATCAAAGCCAGCGCTGACGCGACCATCATCTCGACGAGGGTGAACCCTCGGTCCAGGGCGCGCCGTGGCATTTGCCTCTTCGAGGTTCCCGCTTTCGAGCGCCTCACGAGCAACGCACCGCCGACGCCGAGCAGTTGGCCAGGATAACTGTGTCCGTCACGCGGGTCCTTTTTGTCGAGTCGCTTGTTCCGCCGCCCCACGTCACGACAACCGTTACCTCGACCTGAGCGCCTGTAGAGGAGACCGAAGTCCCGCTGTACAAGGTCGGATAGGCCGAGATCTCGAATTGAGTCGAGTTGAGCGTCACGCAACCCTCGTGGGGGATGAGCGGTGCGGTGGAGCTGCTGAGGGTGGCCGCCAATGAGGTGTTGCAGCTCGAGGCGGAAATGTTGGACCAGGGTTGGGACGAGCTGCCCGTACCGGAGGTCGGGCAGGTGGCCGCGGCGACGCCGCCTACTAAAAGCGGCATCCCTTCAAAACAGTAGCTGCTCGCGGTGCCGCCGATATTTCCATCTGTTGAGAAATGGCTGTCACTGCTGGCGCTGCTGCTCAACCCGTTGCTAACCGTCGACCAGGGCAAAGCCTCGACTTCGGCCACAATGGAAGCGGCCAGGTTGCTGGCCTGCTGGGTCTGACGGCTCAGGCTAAGTGCAGCCAGGGACTGAGTCAAAACTGCGGCCAATGCAACGGCAGCAACCATGATAATCAGAACTGCGGCCATGACTTCGATCAGCGTGAAGCCGTCCTCGGTCTGTTCCCGCTGGGTGCAGCAGCGAGGACCGGTGATAAGAAACTTCATCGTATTTATGCCTCGGCCTCCATAAGGGTGCGCTTAAGGTCGGCGCTGCGGTTTGGTAAGAAATCGCCGTTATTCCCGGAGCTAGCGCCGGCCGTCGCCGGCCGGCGCTAGCTCACATTGGCCTAATTCGGTGCGGGAACGGCGATAGTCGTCACGCCGGCATGACGACGCCGGCTACGCTCCAGGAGGCGGGTGCAGCGCCGTCCCCGGGTTCTAACCTTGTGTACTTGGCGCCACGAAGAGCGACGCCGGGTCGTTCGACGTGGACGAGATATAGAACGCCTGGACGGTCAGCGCAGTGCTCCCAACCGCGGCTTGCCCATGCGTGGCCTGGGATGAGCCGTCCAGGGAGAAGGTATCGACAACAAACAGGCGCTTTTCCGAGTCGAGTGCGCTCACGAACCGGAGCACCTGCTGATTGGTCCCGTTGACGGAAACGGACAGGCTCATCGATTGAGCACCGGCCCCACTGGCGATGGCCGGCGTGCCTGAAGTCGAACCGGCCCAGCCCGCAGGTGTAGGCGTCGCTATAGAGCTCACGGTCACACCGGCACTGAGAGCGGCGTTGTTCAGTGCGTCAAGCAACTGGTCAAGACTTGGGCCTTCGGGGACTGCCTGTTGGAGCGTGCTGAGGGCGGCTCGTTCGGCCGGCGTCTTGAGCTGAAGAGCCTTCAGGGCGGCCAGTTCACCCTGAAGCTGATCGACGTTGCCAATAGCCTCGGTGCGCTGACCCTCGAGCTTGTGCAAGTGGGAGGTCTCCGAACGCCAGAAGAGCCCGAACCACCCGCCGACCACGACCACGAGGCCGACCAGGGCTAACAAAGCTACACGGCGGATCATCGCTGCCCCCCGGGAAGGTTGGCAGCCCGGTCCGAAAGGGCAGCGGTAGTGACGTTCGCGGTCGCTGTGAACGTCGTCCCTGCACTTCCGGTCTGGTCTTGTCCCCCGCTGGTGCCCGATACCCAGAGGCCGTAGAGCCCGGGTACGGACCACATCTGCCTCACAAACTGCGCCACAGAAGGAGCTCCTCCGTTAGTAGTCAAAGACATCGTGATTTGGCCAAGGTCGTCAGCCGAGCCAACTGCTTTAACCTCGGCGGTACTGGTGCCTGTCGAAGTTCCCGTGCGGGAAAGGTCCATGGAACTGATGGTCACTCCCGGCGGCAGGGCGGCGTCGATTCGGTTGATGATGCCTACCCAGTCGATATCCCCCTGGAGGGCCTGTGCGGCCAAGGTGCGCCGCGCTTCCAGATCGGTGCGGACGGCCACGTAAGGCTCGTACCTGGTTATCGTTGCTTGAAGACCCGTGGCGACAGCGTTTTCGGAATTGACCTGGGCTGCCACCCCGGATGCCGCCTGGACCCGGGTGTAGGAGACGCCTCCGAGGGCTACAGCGATTACGCCCAGACCAGCCGCAGACACGGTGAGTGCCCGATGGTACTGGCGGCGCTCCCTGATCTCGGCGGGCACGAGCGAAATGGCGGGGGCGCCCACAGTCCCCCAGAGAGCCAACCCTACGGCGGCTCCCCACCTGGAGCTGGCTTCCTCTAGCTGGACGTCGGTGAGGTCGAGGCTCGCAGCGTCGTACTGGAGGGCGACGTGCGCCATCTTGACCGGCATCCCCAGGACCTTGGCGAAGCGACCCGGCAGCCCCGGGTCCAGGGCCCCACCGCCAGTCAGAGCCAGCCCTTCCAGCTGTGCTCCGTGGTCATAAGAAAGGAAATATTCGAGGGACCCTCTGACCTCTTCCACGGTGGGGTCGAGCTTGGCTATGGTAGCCGTGGTGCCGCCCGGCTTGCCTGCCGCCGTCGAAGACGCCTCGGCGCCGGCACCCTCGCGGCGGGCGCCGGCGAAGCTCTGGTCTCCCCGGGTCACCGTACGTAAGAACCTGGGCGTGACCCCCTGCCGGACCGCAACCACCACCAGCTGAGCCCCGATCGAGACAATCACCTCGAGACCGGTGCTGTCCGATGGGAACGCTCTTAGCAACGCGAGCGGCGACGAGTCGACGGCGCGCACTTTCAAGCCGGCCCGGTTGACGACGTTGATGTGGTCCGTCACGATTTCTCGCTGAGCGACGACCAACAGCACTTGCACCGTCTCGCCACCGTCTCCTTTAGGCCTTCCGGGCCGAGCTCGACAAAATCGAAAACGGCCTGTTCGATCGGGATAGGCAGCAGGTCGCCCATTTCGTAGCACAGCGCCGAGCGGAGCTCCGCAGAGTTCATCTTCGGCATTTCCACCTGGCGCACCATGCTCCGTTGGCTGCTGATCCCGACGATGACTTCTCGTCGCGAAAAGCCGCCTTCGGACCACAGGCGCTTGATGGCGGTGGCAACTGTGGCCTGGTCGCGCACCTCACCCTCCACCACGGCGCCCGCGGGAAGCCCGACCTGTGCGAAACGGGTTATCCGGCTATTTTCGCCCTCTCCGCTGACCTCGGCGGCCCGGATGGCGGACGACCCGATGTCGAGGCCGATCCTCACCGCCTTGCGGGCCACTCTTTTGCGGTTTAACGGAGCTGTCCTGTCTTTCGACAGCAACTTGCCAAAGCGCTTTCCGTTATTTGACTCGTTCACGGTTGCAATATCGGCCATTCTGTCGTGCCCCTTGAATAGTAATGTCTTTTTGTCGTCCACGCCATTACCAGGCCGTGAACCAATCTGATGAGGTAATTGACGACCCCATTTCAACGTGTTGAGCGGCGGTACCGCCGCCAAATGAAGGTTCCGAGGAAGGGAGTGTCACGTTCGTCCCCGCGCAGCCGTCGGCATTGTCGGAATCGGCGTAAATGATCATGGAAACGGGTGGATCTATGGATGTGTCCTCATAATCGGCTACGTAGCGGCAATCGGGCGCCGTATTGGAGGCTGCCTCTATCAGTACCGCGGAGCCATAGCCGCCGGCCGGAGAAGCCTGGTGGAAAGCCCCACTCGCCGTTACGCTGCCCGCCATGGCCGTCACTTGACCGGCCACAACCGTGTCCGTCCCGCTCCACGGCAACGTCGGGTCTAACGCCTCGGCCTGGCTCCCGGCTCCGCTCCCGTTGGTGAGATCCTGGAAAACATCGTTCGAGGCGTAGTTCGCCTTTTCATTGGTCAACGCGTTGGACGCGTTGGACTCGGCGGAGGCGCTATCTGCGTCACCCCGCGTACTCAAGAAGGTGGGGATCGCTATGGCCAATAGAACGCCGAGCACGAGGACCACAATCATCAGTTCGACGAGAGTGAAACCGTCCCCGTGCCGTCGGCTCCGGCCAGAAGGCTCTTTTATCATTTTTGTTCTCGCCCCCATCCTTTCGTTAATAGGAACAGCGCCGGGGCGGGGCCCGGCGCTGTTTAACCAATCCCGGAAGGTGGCTAAATGTCTGGACCTACCAGCTGGCGTAGAAAGTCGGAGCCGTGCTGGAGTCCGCTGCGATGGTGTTCGCAGACGCTGACCCCGACATCACCGAACTGGCGCCGAGTGCTGAAGCCGTCGTGAAGGCACAGCCGGAAGAGGCGGCCTGGTTGGTGACGGCATAGCCGATGTAGGCGGCGGAGCCAGTCTCGGTATCTGCGATGTAGTAGCAGTTACCTGACTTCGACTCAGCGGCGATCAAGAGGCTGGTGTTGCCAGTGTTCGTGTAGACCTGGACCGTGTTGGCCCCGGTGCCCCAGGGGAGCGAGCTGTCAAGGCTGCTGCCGGACGACGAGAACGTCTGGTTGTCGGCGTAGTACGCCTTTTCGTTGGTCAAGGCGTTGGTGGCGTTGGACTTGGCCGCCGCGTCGTGGGCGCTGCCCTGAGTGGCCAAGAAGGTCGGGATGGCGATCGCCATCAGGATACCCATGATCAGCACGACGACCATGAGCTCGATAAGGGTGAAGCCTTCTTCGCTCTGGCGCCGCTCTTTCAAGTGCTTGAGCACGTTGGTCCTTTCCATTTTTTGTGTTCGGGCCCGAGCCGTCTCGACCCGAGCAGGCCGCCCTGCTTCCCCCGGCTTCCGCCAAAACCACGCTGGGTCAGGCCTCGTTGGCATTTGACCTCCGAGTAGCCGAACCCCACTTGGCGAGGAGAGCTTTTGTCACTGCCTACAAGGATTTTCGGCATTGAGCCGGAAGGCTTTATAGGTTTTTCTACTTCTTGCTTAGAATTGCTTTATGTACAAAGTGCTCCGGGTAGCAGCGCTCCCCCTCTGAAAAAGCATGGTGAGGACAGGGTTTTGGCCTGACAGGCGGCGCAAACGCGGTACTCGTCGTGCCGGTGACATTGGCACAATGCAAAAGGCGCCGAGGCCGAAGCCTCGACGCCTTGAGATAACCGCTGGGAAGTGCGAGCTACATATTCAGCAATTTAGAAGCTGGGGTAGAACTTGGAGGGCAAGCCAGCGGAGTTCAGTGTCGAAGAGCCTGCAGCGGTCCCGGAAGACTGGACAGAGCTGATGCCAGACCAAGGGGCAGCGGTCGTGGGAGCGGCGCAGGTGGTGGCGCCGGTGGTCTCGGCATAGCCGATGAAAGCAGAGCTGGTGCCCTCGCTGTCAGCGATGTAGTAGCAGTTGCCCGACTTCGAACCGGCGACGATCAGCAGGTTGGTGTTGGTGCTGCCGTCGGTGTAGACCTGCACGTCGTTGAGCGCCGTGCCCCAGGGGAGCGAATCGTCAAGGCTGCTGCCTGACGTCGAGAACGCCTGGTTGTCCGCGTAGTACGCCTTTTCGTTGGTGAAGGCGTTGGTGGCGTTGGACTTGGCCGCCGCATCGTGGGCGCTGCCCTGAGTGGCCAAGAAGGTCGGGATGGCGATCGCCATCAGGATGCCCATGATGAGCACGACAACCATGAGCTCGATAAGGGTGAAGCCTTCTTCGCTCTGGCGCCGCTCTTTCAAGTGCTTGAGCACTGTTGTCCTTTCGTTCAATGGTTTGGGTTTTCGAGCGTGCCCGAAGGCCCAATCGGGCCCGCCCGGTAAGCCTCGGGGCTTCGGCTCCCCCGCACGTCGAGTGCTTGGTTGCTTGGCTCCGTTGCTCGCTCCCAATTAATTTCGTCATATCCAGAGGGGGCTTTAGCAAGTGTTTGGCGATTTCTGCGCATCGTTTTAGTCACAACGGGAATAAACAGCTCGTGGGCGCAAGTGGTCGGTGACATGAGGCACACGAGCACCGAGGAGCTCCTGGTGCCGGTGCAGGTCAAGAGCGGTTTCTGGCTGCTACGGCCCCGACGTGGCGTGGGCCCACAGGTCCCGGGCTCGTGCCAGGCGCTAAAGCTCGGGCATTTATCGCCGATAGCGGTGGCGCCCTTGGCTATTTACTTCAAGCAAACGCGATCCGGTGCCACTGGAGACGAGGTTCGCCGCGTGTTCTCCCGGCGGTAAGCGGTAAGACGCCCGCACGGCGGCCTATCTGCCAGGGGCAGGTGGGCGACGCGCCTTGCGGCAGGGCTGCCGGGCCCCGCGACGCTCTTTGGCGGCCTACGCAGCCGAGCGATTGCCAACCGTGGGGCCGTGGTAACGGCCACCAGGCTCCGGCCGCAGCCTGTGCCCTCAGCTCCTCGAGCCGCACGCCGCCAGAAATAGTCGAGCCGGCGGGCTGAAGGCACCGCCGGCTCGACCGGTGAGTGTGGAGGACCTGAGCGCTAGCTCTGCACTCCAGGGCCGATTGCGCGGGTGCCCTGGAGAAAGTCCATTTGGGAGTCAGCTGGCAACCGGGCAAAGGTTGCCATGTCGTTGCGCTAGCCCTGGTTGACCAGCTTGGCCACGTTGAACATGGGCAGGTAGAGACAGATGACCATGGTCCCGACGGCCCCGCCGAGGACGACGATCAGGAGCGGCTCGAGGAGCGACGTGAGGGCGCCGACCGTCCGCTGGATCTCACCGTCGAGGAACGACGCCGCCTTGCCGAGCATGTCGTCGAGGCCGCCGGTTTCCTCTCCGACGCTGATCATTTGAGACATCATGGGCGGGAAGACGGGGTGGGCGCTGAGGCCCTTGGCGATCGGCTCGCCGCGCTTCACGTTGTCGATGATCGAGTCAATGCCCTTGCCGACGATGACGTTGCCTGTCGCCTCCCGGGTGATCTCGAGAGATTCCAGCACCGGCACGCCCGCCGACAGCAGGGCTGAGAGCGTCGAAGAGAACCGTGACAACGCCGTCCTCCGCACCAGCCCGCCGAATACCGGGACCTTCAGTTTCGTGGCGTCCCAGGCGACCCGCCCGTTTGGCGTGGATATGAGGTAGCGGAAGCCGACGGCCAGCAGTACCAACACGACGAGCACGATCGGGAAGGCGCGCACGAGGATGTTTGAGACATCGATGAGGATTTGCGTCGGGACCGGCAGGGTGCCGTTGAGGGTCTTGTAGATGCCTTTGAAGATGGGGACTATGAACAACAGCATGGCGGCGGCGATGACCGTGATTATGCACAGGGCGGCGACCGGGTAGGCCATGGCCGACTTGATCTCACCCCTAAGCTTCACTTGCTTTTCGATCTGGTCCGCCAGCGACAGCAACGCTTTGTCGAGCGACCCGGAGGCCTCCCCCGCTTTCACCATGGCCACATAAAGCCGGTTGAACACCTTGGGGTGGGCCGACAGGGCGGCGGAAAGGGAGACACCCCGCTCGACCTGGGAGCGGACATCGGCGATCACTTTGGACAAAGTGGCATGCTCTGTCTGCTCGACGAGTACCGCCAGACCACGGATCAGCGTCATGCCCGAATTGATCAGGGTGGCAAACTGGCGGCTGAAGACGGCGAGCTCCTTCAAGGGCACCCGCCCGCCGATACCCGGCAGGTGCAGCTCCTTGTTGGCTACGTTGGCCGATCTGGCCTCGATGTTTACGGGCGTGTAACCCATCTGCCGAAGCCGGCTGACGACGAGGGCCGTATTGTCGGCCTCGAGCGTGCCCTCCAGCACCTTGCCGGCGCTGTCACGCACCTTGTACGCATATGTGGTTTGAGACATCAGGCTGTCCTTCCATTGCAGGCCCCGTGCAAGGGCCGAGAGCGGACGGTCCGGGCGGGCGTGGTGGTCGTGCTCACGCGGCTCCGATCAGGCGGCGCAGGTCTTCTACGTTGGAGCAGCGTTCCTCGGCCACCGAGCGGTCGACTATCCCGCCTCTCACCAGGTCGGCCAGAGCCTGGTCCATGCTCTGCATGCCGAACTTGGCCCCGGCCTGCATGGTGCTGTAAATCTGGTGCGTCTTACCCTCGCGGACCAGGTTGCGAACGGCCGGGGTGGCCACGAGTATCTCGCATGCCGGTACCCGTCCGGGCCGGCCGGCCCGGGGCAATAATTGCTGCGTCACGATGCCCTGGATGGTCGTCGCCAACTGTGTGCGGATTTGTTGCTGCTGGTGGGCCGGGAAAACGTCGATCATGCGGTCGATCGACTGCGGGGCGTCCTGGGTGTGCAGCGTGGCGAAGACGAGGTGGCCGGTCTCGGCGGCCGTCAGTGCCGTCGATATCGTCTCCAGGTCGCGCAGCTCACCGATGAGGATCACGTCGGGGTCCTGGCGCAGCACGTGCTTCAAAGCGCTGGCGAAACCCTTGGTGTCTTCGCCGACCTCACGCTGGTTGACCACCGCCATTTTGTGATGGTGGAGGTACTCGATGGGGTCTTCCACCGACATGATGTGCACTTGCTTGGTTTGGTTGATGATGTCGATAAGGGCGGCCAGTGTGGTCGACTTCCCGGACCCCGTCGGCCCGGTCACCAGCACGAGGCCGCGCGGGAGCTCGGCAAACTGACGTACTGACGGCGACATGCCCAGCTGTTCGAGAGAGAGGATCTCGAAGGGGATGCTCCGGAAGACGGCACCGACCGAGTCGCGCTGCTGGTAGACGTTGAGGCGGAAACGGCCGACGTCGGGGACCACATGGGCGGTGTCGAGCTCCAGGTTGTTCTCGAAGCGCTCCCTCAGCCTTTGCGAGAGGATCTCGTAAACCAGGTCGCGTACCTTTGTGCGGTTGAGTTCCTCGAACCCCTCCACAGGTACCAGGGCGCCATCGATGCGGGCCATCGGCGGCCGTCCGGCCGTCAGGTGAAGGTCGGAGCCCCGGGCATCGACGACCTTGCTGAGGATTTGGTTGACGTGAAGAGGGCGGGAGACGGCCACGGCAACAGCATCAGGCCCGCCGGCCGCATCGGTGGTCGGGCCGTAGGTGGCCTGCAGGGCGGCGTCGATGTCGGCGCCGGTGGCCAGGCACGCCTTGGCCCGCCAACCGGTTACCTTGCTTATCGTGGCCAACGTCTCTTCCTCGAGCGGGTTGGCCGTGGCTACGAGCAGTGCGTCCCCGTCCACACCCACGCAGATCACGCGTTGCCTGGTGGCCAGCTCGGCGGGGACGATGCCTTCGACGAGGGGAGAAACCGGCGTCGTCGAGGGATCCCAGAAGGGTATGCCAAGCTGGTTGGCCACCCCGGCCGCCAGGTCCCGTTCGCTCACGAGGCCTTCGGCAGCCAGGATCTTGGTCAGTGGCACACCCGAGTCGGCTTCTTTTCGCAACGCCTGCTCGAGGTCGTCCTTCGAGAGCACCTTGCGGTCTACCAGGAACTCTCCCATTTTGCGCGACGCAGTCTGCATCGCTTAGCTTTCGGAATCTTTCCGCCCTGCCTTGAGGCTGATAGGGAAATGAGGCGGAGGTAATTTCCGGCGAATGCTTTACGCGATAACGCGCAAGACCTCTTCGAGCGAGGTTGCGCCTTGTGCGACGGCGATCAAGCCTGCTTGACGTAAGGGGAGCATGCCGTCCGCCAGGGCAGCCCGGTGGATGTCCTCGGCGTGTGCGTGCTCCACGATCATGCGCTCAATCTGTTCGTTCACATTCAGGATCTCGTGCACGGCGAAACGTCCCATGTACCCTGTCCGGCCGCAAACCTCGCAGCCCTGGGCACGGAAAATCTCCTCAGGCAAATCGATCCCGTCCAGGTCCCAACCCATGTCGACCAATTGTTGCTCGTCCAGGCGGAAAGCTTGCTTACAGCGTTCGCACAGCCTTCGGGCCAGGCGCTGGGCCACGATACAGTCGAGCGCACTCCCGACCAGGAACGGCTCGACGCCCATCTCGATCAGCCGGTTGGGCGTGCTGGCGGAGTCGTTAGTGTGCAAAGTGGAAAGGACGAGGTGGCCAGTCAGGGCCGCTTCCACCGCTATCGTGGCCGTTTCCCGGTCCCTGATCTCCCCCACCAGCATAATGTCGGGGTCGGAACGCAGAATGGTGCGCAAAGCGGCGGCGAACGTAAGCCCCGCCTTCATATTCACCTGGACCTGGTTTATCCCGTCCAGCTGGAGCTCCACCGGGTCCTCGACCGTAATTACGTTTTTGGTCGGGTCGTTCAAAAGGTTGATGGTGGCGTACAGGGTGGTCGATTTGCCCGACCCGGTAGGGCCGGTGACGAGGATAGTGCCGTAGGGCTTCGAGTAGGCGCCCTCATAACGCTCCATGTTGACGGGCAGGAAGCCAAGTTCGCTAAGCCGGAGGCGAGCGGTCTGCTTGTCGATGACCCGCATAACAAGCTTTTCGCCGTGCACAGTCGGCAGCGTGGCGACGCGGAGGTCCGTCGGGCGGCCCTGGATGTTCATGCTGATGCGCCCGTCCTGGGGAATGCGGCGCTCGGCGATATTTATGTCCGCCATCACTTTGAGCCGGCTGATTATCCCGCCCTGGATGTTACGGGGCACCCGCATCGTCTCGTGCAGGACGCCATCGACCCGGTACCGTACCCGTAAGTCCTTGCCTGTGGGCTCGATGTGGATGTCTGACGCCCGGTCGCTGATGGCTTGACTGATTATCAGGTCCACGAGGCGGACAATCGGCGCGTCCTCATGGACCTCTTTCATGTGGCTGAGGCGATCGTCCTCGTCGGTCCCGCTGGCGGCCGACGCCTGGGCGCTGATGTGCTCAGCTTCACTGTCCCTGCGGTGGTACTTGCTGATGGCCGCCGTCACCGCTTCTCCCGTGGCCACCACCTGACGGACATCGGCGCCGGTCAGGGCGCGGATGTCGTCTATGGCGAACACGTTGGAGGGGTCCGCCATGGCCACGATGAGCTTGCCTTCCCGCCATCCAATGGGCAGGGCCAGGTACCGGCGGGCCAGCGTCTCGTTGACGAGCTGGGCGGCGGCGGCGTCGACCGGGTAAGTGGCCAGGTCGACGAAATCGAGGCCCAGTTGCTCAGCGAGGGTGCCCACGAACTGCTCTTCGGTGAGCAGCTTGTCCTCTATCAGGACCCGGGCCAGGTTGTAGCCTCGCTCCTCGGCGCGGCTCAGTGCCTGGCCCAGCTGTTCGACCGTGATGATGTTGCTTTTTACCAGGACTACACCGAGCTGTTCGTCCTCCGAGAGGGCGTCCTCGCGCTCACGCAGTCTTATGTCCATTGGTCTCTCCTTGTAGCCTGCGGGTCGACAGAGCGCGATCGAACCATCAGTGGGTTCTCGGCATGTTGCGGTCAAGAATTGAGCCGGGCCGCCCGGGCCCGGCTCTCGGCTAAACGCCGTTGGAAAATATAAGGTTTCTGTTTGCTGTGCCGGCGGGGCCGGGCCCGGCTACTACCAGCTACTAACTGCGGGCGGAGCCGAGGAACTTGAGCAGCAGGCCGCGGTTGACCGGCTGGCCAGGTTCGGCCGGCTCGTCCTCCACGACGGTGCTCTCGACGTCACCGGGCTCGTCGTTCCAGACCTCGGGCAGCTCGCCGAGCCGAGCGACGTCGGTGCCATTGGCCCCTCCCCACTGGACCAGCTCGTCGTCATGCGCCGGAGCTTCGAAGTCACTCCGCTCGCCCACAGTCTCGTCCGTGGACTGCTCGACCACGGTTAGGGGACTGAGCACGGGAAGCTGTGGCGCCACACCGAAGGCATCGACCTTCATCAGATGGCGGTCCACGAGGCCCTTTATGGCCTTGCAACCGTCGAACTCGCTGAGGCTCATCAGGGTCAAGACTTCCTCGACGGTGCGGCCCGGGACGGACGACACCATTCGCCACTCATCGGGGGTGAGGAGCACGTCGTCAGTCGCCGACGGCTCGAGGCTCAGCTCGGCCGACAGCGAGGGGACGATGGCGGCGATGGACGGCCATTCCTGGAGGCGCTCGTCCGCCTGTTCCAGGAGAGGGTTGACTTCCTCGGGCTCAATGGCGTTGAGCGGGTCGGTGCCTGTGTGAAACTTAAAGTTGCCCTCGGGCAACCGGAGCAAGGCGAACAGGGCATCAACGGCACTGCGCTGGTTGCCGACGTCGAAGCCGGCGATACGGCCGACATCAAGCCAAACTCGGCCGACGCCGCCGTCGGATTCGACCCGAAGCTCGCCGGTCTTGGACGTTACCGACAAAAGGGCCAGGACGTCCGGCAAGGCAATTGTCGACAGGGTACCTTCAAGTGACACTTTCAACCTCCGGTTCTTGTGGCCAATACTTCGGCACTTTCTAAGGCCGGGTTGAGAAATCGCGTAGAAATTCGCGGCAGGATCATCGAAGCGTCAGGGCCGCGTCGGGCCGGACCACGACCGTTCACCCCGCCGCGGCGGCGCCAGCTGTGGTGGTGGTGGCTCCCACGCCTGGCTCGTCTCGCCTGTCTCCCGTCTCGGCGCGACGAGCGAGCTCCAGCAGCGCAGCGGCCGACATGACGTCCGCCGAGGGGCTCGAGCCGGTCCAGATCTCGAACTGGCGCACGGCCTGGTGGATGAGCATGCCGAGGCCGTTACACGTGCTCGCGCCTCTGGCGCGGGCCGCCGCCAACAGCGGTGTAACCGCGGGCGCATAAATGAGGTCCACGACAAACTGCCCGGCCCCAACCTCTCGGGGCGTAGCTCGAACGGGAGCTGGTTCGGGGTGCCAGTGCAGGTACCCGTCATGCCGACCGGCGTCGCGTTGACTACCAGTTGGGCTGTGTCAACGGCGTCGACGGTGCTCACGCCCCCGGCTGGGCCGCTAAGGCAGCCGTCTCCTCCGCCTGCTCACGACGGCGGCCAACGACGTCGACCCGCCGGGCGCCGGCTTCGGCCAGCGCCAGCACTACGGCCCTGGCCGCCCCGCCGGCGCCGAGGACCAGGCAACGCTTGCCTTCGGGCGCCCATGCCTGGTCGGTCAACGAGTCGACAAAGCCGGGGCCGTCGGTGCTGTCGCCCAGCAGCTCTCCCCTGGCCCGGGTGACAGTGTTGGCGACCCCCAGCCGCTCCGCCATCGGGCCCAGCCGGTCGCAAGCGAGCGCCGCGCCGACCTTGTGAGGCATGGTGACAGACAGGCCCTTTATCCCGAGGTCCCGCATGGCCGCCACGGCGGCCTGGCCGCTCCCGGCCGGGACCGGAAAGGCGACGTAAACCCAGTCGAGGCCGAGGTCGGCCAGGGCGGCGTTGTGAAGGGTGGGCGAGAGTGAATGTGCCACCGGGTCGCCGATAACGCCGACAACCACCGTGCCGGCGCCCGGCCACGTGCCCGAGCGGTCCTCCGGCCGGCGCCGGTGACTGCGTGAGCCGTCTGCGTTTAGCACAGGTGGACGGCCCGGCACTCCGCCTGGAGGTGGACGAACCCGGCCTGGCTGGAGGCGAAACTGATGTTGCCGTCGGGGTTGGTCTCGACCCAAAAGAGGTAGCTGGTGCGGGGCGGCTGCATGGCCGCTTGCAACGACGGTATCCCGGGGTTGGATATAGGCGTCGGCGGGAAACCCTTGTTTATCAAGGTGTTGTAAGGGTTTGGTTTGTCGACGTTGACCTGCCCCGTGGGGTCCCCCAGCCCATAGAGCAAGGTCGACTCCGCGCCGATGGGTATCCCCCGGGCCAGGCGGTTGTAGATGACGCTGGCGATGGGGCCCGGTCGCTGTCGAACTTGGCTTCCCGTTCGATGATCGACGCCACCGTCACAACCTGGTAGGCAGAGTAATGCAAGGCGGCGGCGGCAGCCCGCAAGCCCATTTGGGCGGCGTGATAGTCAAAAGTGTCCACCATGTACTGGACAAGGTCGTCGGCGCTCTCCCCCTGTTCCACTGGATAGGTGGCCGGGAACAGCAGGCCTTCCAGGCTGTTCGTCCCGGCCGGTTCGTAGGGTGAGCGGACCTGGCCGCTGGTGGCCGCCTGCATGAAGGCCTGCGAGGAGATACCGATCCCGTGCAGCCGCCCGATGGCGGCGGCGATCTCCCGGATCGTGAAGCCCTCCGGTACTACAAGCTTGTCGATCAGGGGCGGCGGGCCCTTTTCCAGGGCTAGCTCCACCGCCGAGTAAGCCTCGTTCTTGGCCAGGTGGTACGTACCGGGCAGCAGGGCGCCGGCGCCTTCCAGCTTCAGGTAGAGCTCGAACACGTCGGGGCCGTGGATGACGCCTGCCTTGGCCAGCAGGCCGGCGATGTCGTGGGTGGAGGCGCCGTTGGGAATACTGACGACGACTACCTTCCCGGGCCGCCCCGTCGGGTTGATGTCATGGGTGACCTGGACGTACCCGACGACCCCCACGATTACCAGGGCCACCAGCACAACGAGGGAGGCGATCGCCCATCGTCTCCGCCGGCGGCCACGCCGTCCCTGGTGCTGGTCGTGCAGGCGGTCGGTGGGCCCGGCGTACAGGTCTCCGCCGTCGGAGCTGGCGAAGGCGTCGCCGCCACCGGGCTCTTCAAGAAGCTCTTCTGCGTCCCCGTCGCCCACGGCGTCGCCCGGGTACAGCACGTCCGGCCCGAGGTCGTCGCCTTCGAACCGCAGGCCGGCATCTCCGTTGGTGTAGCCCGCCTCTCCATCGGAGTAGTACTCGTCGCCGGGATCGTAGCCCTCTTCTTCGGCCCCCGCCTCGTCCGCCCCGTGGCCTTCTTCGGCCGCGTCCTGTTCGGCGTAGGTCCCGTAGTACGCGTCATCGGGCGCTGCATCCGCCAGGGCTTCATCACCGGGCACGCTGGCGCCGAGCGCCGCCCGCCGGCGGTCGTCGTCCGTCACAGTTGTGCCGAACCCGCCCGGTCGCCATCGCTTCGCAGCGAGGCACCCTGGCGGTCCAGCCATGTCTGCAAGATGGTGGCGGCGGCCACTTTGTCGACCAGCTGTCGACGGTCGCGTCCCCGTCGGCCCTGGGCCTGAGCACCCGGGTGGCGACCACGGTGCTGTAGCGCTCGTCACTGAGCTCAACGGGCACGGGTAACACCCGCTGCAGCTCGACCACCTCGTCCTGAACGGCCCGCGCGGCCGGGCCGGCGGCGCCCGACAGCGACAAGGGCAGGCCCACGACGACGAGGTTCGCACCCGTGTCGGTGACCAGCTCCTCGAGCCGAGCGTGGTCGTCGAGGTGGGACCGGCGGCGCAAAACCAGGGCCAGTGCGCTGGCGACCTTGCGCTCGGCGTCCGAAACGGCAACTCCTATGCGGCGGCTGCCGAGGTCGATGCCCAGCACCCGGCCCGTCGCCGCGGTGCCTGCCGGCGGCTGCACCATCGGCGGGCTCACGCCCTGGCCCCCCCGAGCCCGGCCCGGGCGACGTCGAGGGCTTCATCCAGACGAGAAGCATCCCGGCCGCCCGCCATGGCCAGCTCGGGGTTGCGCCCACCGCCCCCGCCGCCCACTATGCGGGCGGCCGCGGAGACGAGCTGCGGCGCATCAGCCGGATAGCCCTTCTCTACCGCCGCCACCAGGGTGACCTTCCCCGCTTCGGGGGAGCCGCCAAGCACAACGGCTCGAACGCCCGGCTGCGAACGGACGGCGAGGGCGAGGTCACGCAGTTCGTCGGCGCTCAAGCCGTCGCGGCGCGCCACCACTGCCCCATCGGTCGAAGCCTCGGCGATGGCGGCGGCCTCCCCGGCTCGCGCCGCCTGGCGGGCGGCCCTCAGCTCGTCCTGTACCTCTCGCAGTTCGGTGAGCCGCTTTTCGATGGCACCGGCCAGCTCGTCGGGAGTGGCCTTCAACAGCGCGGCGGCGTGAGCGAGCCGAGCCTCGTTGTCCCTGAGCCGTTCGAGGGTAGCGGTCCCCGTCAGAGCCTCGACACGGCGCAGGTTAGAGCCGATCGAGCTCTCTGAAATGATCTCTACCGGCCCGATCATCCCGAGACGGTCGACGTGGGTACCTCCGCACAGCTCGATCGAACCGTGGCCGGCATGCACTACTCTCACGTGTTCCCCGTACTTTTCGCCGAAAAACGCGATGGCCCCCTTGGCTTCCGCTTCGGCGCGGGGCAGTTCCTCGGTCACGACGGCCAGATCCGCCAGGATTTCCGTGTTGACCAGGTCCTCCACCTTGTCCAGCTCCGCCCTTGTCACCTGGGCGTAGTGGGAGAAGTCGAAGCGCAGCCGGTCGGGAGCGACGAGCGAGCCGTGCTGCTTGACGTGATGGCCGAGCACCTCGCGCAGCGCCCAGTGAAGCAGGTGGGTACCCGTGTGGTTGCGCCTGATGGCGGCCCGCCGCTCTTCGTCCACACTGGCGCGAGCCTCCTGGCCAGGCGCAATAAAACCGTCCTCGACGACAGCCAGGTGACGGTGCAGCCCCGGGAGGGCGGCCGTCGTATCGACGACGCGCGCCCGGCCGGTCTCGGTTGATATGACGCCCGTGTCGCCGACCTGTCCACCTGATTCAGCGTAAAAAGGCGTGTTGTCGAGGAAGATCTCCAGGGTGTTCGCTCCCGATGAGCTGTTGTCCTCGACGTCAACTACCGCCAGCACGCGGGCGGTTCCCTCGAGCGCCGAGTAGCCGATGAACCTTGTCGGGCCGAACTGCTCCACCAGCTCTCTGTAGATGGCGAGGTTCGCGTCGGCCGCGCCGGGTTTGCCTCTTTCGGCTTCCCGGGACTGCTCGCGCTGGCGGTCCATGGCCTGGGCAAACCCGGCGTCGTCGACCTCAGCCCCCCGGCCAGACGCAATCTCGCGCGTCAGCTCGATCGGGAAGCCATGGGTATCGTGCAGCTTGAAAGCTGTCTCGCCGCTTATGACCTCGCTGCCATCGAGCTCCGCTTCCAGCAGCGTCATCCCGGAGCGAAGGTTGGAGCGGAACCTCTCCTCTTCACGGCCGGCGACGCTGGCCACGAAATCGGCGTTCTTGGCCAGGTCGGGGTAGGCCTCCCCCATGACCTCGACCACCGCCTCGACGAGGCTCGGGCAAACGAGGCGCGAGGTCCCGAGGAGGCTGGCGCGCAGCACAGCCCGGCGGATGATCCGCCGCAGTACGTACCCGCGGTCCTCGTTCGAAGGAAAGACCCCGTCGGAGATCATGAACGACATCGACCGGGCGTGGTCCGCCAGCACTCGCAAAGCCACATCGGCTTCGGCGTCGTGGCCGTACTGGTGGCCCGTCAACAGTTCGGCCCGCGCCACGATGGGACGGACGACGTCGGTCTCCCAGACCGAAAACGAGCCCTGCAGTACCGAGAGCAGACGCTCGAACCCTGCTCCCGTATCGATGCCAGGCTTGGGCAAAGGCTTCAACTCACCCGAGGCTTGCCGGTCGTAGGTCTGGAAGACGAGGTTCCAGAGCTCGACATAACGTTCGTCGCTCCCACCCGCGGGGCCACCACCGGCGCCCCAGTCCGGCCCGCGGTCGATGAAGATCTCCGAGTCCGGGCCACAGGGGCCGGTGTCGCCCATCTCCCAGAAATTGTCGTCGGTGGTCCGCTGTATGCGAGCTCGCGGGACGCCCACCTCGTCGGCCCATATATCGGCCGCCTCGTCATCGTCGGTGTAAACGGTTATCCACAGGCGTTCACCGTCGAACCCGAGCACCTCGGTCAGCAGCTCCCAGGCCCAGGGGATCGCCTCCCGCTTGAAATAGTCCCCGAAACTGAAATTCCCGAGCATCTCGAAGAAGGTCAAGTGCTTCAGCGTCCGCCCGACCTGGTCGATGTCGTCGTGCTTGCCCCGGACGCGCACGCATTTTTGGGCACTGACGGCCCGCCGGTAGGGCGGCACTTCCTCGCCCAGGAAGTACGGGATGAACTGGTTCATGCCCGCATTGGTAAAAAGAGGTGCCCGGGGGTGGTGCGGGACGAGCCCGGCCGAAGGGACCTCGACGTGGCCGCGCGCGACAAAGAAATCCAGAAAGGCGCGCCTCAGCCCGTTCGCATCCATGAACTCAAGGTTACCCGCGGCGTCAGGACAGCTCCGCCCGCTTTAGGGCCACCATTACGTCAGGTCGGCCTCGGCCAGCACCTTCCCGTGGTCGTCCACGATGCGGGCCTGGCTCAGGCGCCCGGCCGGTTGGTTCACGCTGGCGGCCCAGGCCCCCTTGCCGTCGGACAGCCAGAACCGTCCCAGCACGACGGTCGGGCCCTGGTCGACGACGACCTCGCAGCGCAGTGTCCCCTGCCAGCTGGGGTCGTTCATGTCCATGAAGATCCAGGTGGGGTTGCCGGCGTAAACCATCACGTGCCCCACCTCGTGACTGTCCGAAACGAGGGAAGCGACAGTTGATTCGAGAGTGCGGGCCGAGTGCAACGGGGCCTTTGTAATGGTCCACATCGCTCGTAGTCCCGCGGCCCACCAGCGCTCCCAGCCCGAAGGCCAGCACGAGCACGCAAGCGGCAACGGCGGCGGCCACCCTGGGGCCCGACGTCAGCCACGCGGGTCGTCGGGGCCGCTGGCCGCGCAAGCCCAGCCGTTCGAACACCCCGGCTTCGAAACCGACGGGCGGTTCGGCGGCGGGCGCCAGGAGGAGCAACTGGTCAGCGGCGACCGAAAGCGCCTCCACCTCGGCCGAACAGCGGGCGCAGTTCTCCAGGTGGGCGAGGGCGGCGACCCTTTCCCTCCCCGTCAGTGTGCCCAGGGCTAGCTCGGCCAGGTCGCCGCTGACGGCGGCACATTCGGGAGGCAGGCTGTCACCCACCACCCCGCCGAACTCGTCTCTCGTGTCCCCGCTCATGGCACCCCCCCGTCGCCGGCCAGGTCAAGGCGGGCAGAAGCGGCCCGCAGCTTGAGCAGCCCGCGCCGGATACGGGTCTTGGCCGTACCGAGCGGCACGGATTCGGCCTTGCTGATCTCCGCCGCCGTGTAGCCGTAAACGGCGGACAGGACCAGCGCCCGGCTCTGCTCGGCGGGTAGCGACGCCAAGGCGGCCGAAATCTTGGCCCGTGTCTCCTGGGTCTCGGCTTGCTCGTCGGGGAGCGGGGTCCCGCTCACCAGGTTGGTCCACATCAGGTCGGTCGGGTCCGTGACAACCGGGCGCCGCAGGCGCAGGGCGTCGACAGCCAGGTTGCGGGTGATCGTCAGCATCCATGTGCTGACAGAGGCGCGCCGGCGGTCGAAGACGAGCGCGTGGCGCCACGCCCGGAGGAACGCCTCCTGGGCAATGTCCTGCGCCAGCACCGGGTCACCCACCATGTTGATGGCAAGCCCGTAAACGCGCCTCTGGTACCGGCGGACGAAGGCCACCCCCGCCCGCTCGTCACCGACCGCCATGCCGGCCAGGAGCGCGTCGTCAGAGGCGCCCGAGTCGGTCATGTAGCGCTTTGCCACGTAGAAGGTACGGCCTCCGGGCCAAACGGGATTGCGCCGTCGGGGATCTCGCCGGGCGGCGGTCGCTGCGATTGGCTCGCGGCCCCGGTTGCCGGCTCCTTGTGCCTGGCCGGACATGGCCGGCCAGACGTACCTGGCTCAACGTGACATGCCACGTGCGGCCAGGCCCCGTACTCGCGGCCCCACGCCGAACATGACATGACAGATATTACGACAGCAAGCCTCGGGAGGCGTACAGCTGCCTTTCGGCCTGGCGCACCGGTATTGACTGTTGCGCACGCCGGTCGCCCTCACGCCGGCCTGCGGCCTTGAGCCCGGTAGCGGGACAGCCACGGGATGACCAGAAGCAAGCTGGCGATCCCGAGAAGCACCGCCGCCGCCGCCTCGACCGACAGGGCCAGCACCACATTTGGAGCGCTGAAGCTCTCCTGCCAGCCGAAGAGGCCCCACCAGATGGAGATGAGCAAACCGCCGATACTCGAGATGGCGAAACCCGTGGCGGCCACCACCAGGAGCAACTTCCGGAAGATAGCCGTCGCCACCGAGAGCACGATCCCGACGATGGCCTGCATGAGGAACAGTGGCCCGATTGTGGGGATGTTCCGGTACCCCTCGGAGTCCCACAGGTGGAAGTGGATCACCGCGGAATATGCCAGCAGGCCCGAACCGACCACGGCTAGGACGTTGATGGCGAGCCGCCTCCCTCCTCCCGGCACAGGCCCGGGGTCCGGTGGGCGTCCGCCCCCCGAGTTCAGGCGGCTATCGGTTCTCAGCTGTTTTGTCGTCATTTTCATCCACTCCGGACGGCGCTCTCTCGAGGGGCGCACTGGGCCGCTGAACCTCAGAAGCCACGCCGTCCACTGGTTGTTGTCGTGTATGTGCCGGTGGTTAAACGACCCCGCGTCATCGCTTGAGTTACGAGCGGGACCGGGCCCGGGGATTCCGCGTGGCACGGAAATCTCAGACCTCGGCCCGGTCATGGGCTTTCTCGGCTCGGCCAGCCCGTTCGACCGGTTGTCGCGGCGCCCGAGCCCCATTGCGCTGATCTAAGCGACTTCTCAGGAACCGTCCCACGCCAGTCGTGCGGGGCTGGCGCGACCTTCTCACCAGGGACGATGCACTAGGGTCAGGGTTGGCGCCACGAAGCGAGGCGCCGCGGCGGGCCGGGAGCGCGGAGCCGTTCTGGCCCGTCATCCGTAGAACCTTGGGTCAAACCAACCACTCCGAGGAGGATCATGAGCTCTCTGAACAAGTCCGACAAACCGGTCGCCCGGTCCCGCCGCCCATTCGCAAAGGTGGTCAGCGCCGCTTCCGCGCTCGCCAGTGCGGCGGCTTCGATAGCGTTCGGCACGACCACGGCGACGGCACAGACTGCTCCCCAAACGACCATCACGATTGAGAAGAGCACACCCTGGGGACCGATCCTGGCCACATCGTCCGGCGCAACGGTGTACCGCTTTGTCAAGGACGCGAACGACAAGAGCAATTGCTCCGGCGGGTGTGCCGTTGTCTGGCCACCGGTGTTGCTGGCCAAGGGCCAGACGAAGCCCGATGGCAAGGGTGTGAGCCACCTGGGTGCCATTATGCGCTCGAACGGGTCCCACCAGGTGACCTACGAAGGCATACCCCTGTATACCTACGTCCGGGACAGCAAGCGTTCCATCAATGGCAACATCAAAGACGCCTTTGGCCAGTGGTGGACGGTCAACCCCGCGCACCCCAAGGCCACGCCGGTCAAATCCGGCGGTACGACCGCGACGACGGCTCCTAGCGGCAGCGGCGGCGCCTCCTACTAGATCATGGTCGCCATCCTCCGGCGGGCCTCGCTCGTCCAGGCCCAGACCCTGACGGTAGCGTGGGCCGGCGTTTTGTCGATCGCGGGTTTCTCGGCCTGGTTAGCCGTGGTCGGGGCGAGCGGCCTGCTGGCCAGCCACGACCTGTGGTCCTCGGTCGCGACGGCGCGGGGCCGAGCTATCGGCCCCGCCATCGTTGTCATGGTCGTGGCGCTGTTCATATGCGAGCAGCGTTGGCCGGCGGTGCGCAGGCCGTTGCTGGCCCGGGCCCATCTGGTTGACGCCAGTTACTTTCTCCTTGCCGGGCTGGTCGTCATCCCTGTCCTCACCCTGGTGGAGACGGGCTTTGCCGTGGAAATCCAGCGGCATGTCCCGTTCCTGGTCCTGGACCGTCTGCCCCTGGTCCCGCGTGTTGTGGTCGTCGTACTCACGCTGGTCGGGATCGACGCCATGAACTGGTGCTCGCACGTCGCCAATCACCGGTTCACCACGCTGTGGCGGCTTCACGCTCTCCATCACTCTCAGGAAGACGTGAGCGTATTCACGACGTTCCGGACCCACCCGCTCATCCATGCGACGTACCTCCCGGCGCTGCTGCCGGGGCTTTTGCTCGGCGCCAGCGGGACCGTCCCGGGTGCCGCCGTCATCGCTTATGGCTGCCTGGTCGCGTTGGCCCATGCCAACCTTCCCTGGCGCCTCGGCCCCCTTCATCGGGTCGTGGTGAGCCCGGCCTACCACCGGATTCACCACTCCCGTGACCTCGGTCAGAAGGGCAACGTGAACTTCGGGTTCGTGCTCGTGGTGTGGGACCAGCTCGCCCGCCGGGCCGAGTTCCCGGGCGCCGGGCCGCCGGTCGTGACCGGTATCGACACGCGGCCGGTCCCCATGGAGCAGGACGTTCGGCCTTCCCGTTTGGCGGGTGTTGTCCTCGCCCAACTGGCCCAGCCGTTCCGTCGCTACTCGGCGACCGACGAGTAGAGCCCGACCGATGCCAACCGGTGACGCCGGACCATATCGTCCGGCGCGGGCTCGAGTAGCGGAGCTCGCCCGCGCTGAGAGACGTGGCCCTGGTGCGGGGCGAATTGCGCTCAGGCCAAAGGTCCGGCCGACGCCCGGACCTGGGCCTCGCTGACCTCCCAGAGCCGCCCTGTCACGTCCGGTGACAGAGCACCGGCGGGGACCTCCTTGGGCTCCCTGTCAGCGAAGTAACCCCCGCTCAGGCCGGGCACGTAGGGCGAGTCGGCCAGCCAGACGAGGGTTTCCGCCCCCTGGGCCGGCTTGCGGGAGAACGGCTTTATCAGGGTCATGCTCAAGTTCGCCAAAGCGCCGTTGTCCCGGTTGAGGTTGGTCGCCACGGTCCCCGGGTGGTAGCAAAAGGCGCTGATCCCGGTCCCCTCCAGGCGACGGGCCAGCTCCATGGTGAACACGATGTTGGCCAGTTTTGTCTGCCCGTAGCGTCGGAACCCCCGGCTCATCCGGGGCCCTCGGGCGTAGCACTCGTGACCATCGAGGTCGTCGAAGGGGATTTGTTTGCCCCGGCTGAGATCAGAACTCGTGGTTATCACCCGGGCCGGACCGGAAGCCTGCAACTTCTCGAGTAGCAGGGTAGTGAGCAAAAAAGGGGCGAGGTGGTTGAGCGCCCAGGTCATCTCGATGCCGTCCACCGTCAGCTGGCGGGTGCCGAATATGGCCCCGGCGTTGTTGACGAGGATTTCGACCCTCTTGTACCTCTCGCTGACTTCTTGCGCCAGCCGACGGACCTCGGCCTGAGAGCTCAGATCAGCGATCAGGACGTCGACCCCCGCTTCGCCCTGCGCCTTGGCCCTGGCTTCAGCCGCCGCTCCTTCGGCCCGGCCCCTGTCCCGCGCCACCAGGGCCACTCTTGCCCCCCGGGCGACGAGATCGAGAACGGCAGCCAGGCCGATGCCGTTGCTGGCCCCCGTGAGGACTACCTGTTTGCCCGCCACGCCGTTCCACGCGTCGGGCGTTCCTGCGTCCCTGGCGGGCTCTGTCGATGGTTCTTTCCATGGCTGGTCCGCTGGTTCGTTCATCGGGCCGCCACCCGCCTTACCACCATGGGCCTCGCCGTTGCGGGGCCCATCATGAGCGGCGGCCTCCTCGCTACCGGAGCCGCGGTCGCGGGCGTCGGCCCGGCCCTCGGCGACCGCCTCCCGGCGGACGTCCTGGCCTCTACCCGTCGGCTCCCAGTAAGTGCGCCCTTCTAGCTCCGGCGGCCGGTACTGCTGCGCCACCCAACCGCCGGGCTCGTTATGCGGGTAGACGTAACCCTTCCCGTGCCCCAGCCGGGCGGCCCCGCGATAGCTGGCGTCGCGAAGGTGCCGGGGGACGGCGCCGGAGGACATGTCGGCCACATCGGCCCTGGCCTGGCCGAGGGCCGTCGTGACCGAGTTGGACTTGGGCGCGTTGGCCAGGTGGACGACGGCCTGGGCCAGGTTGAGCTGGGCCTCAGGCAGGCCCACGAACTCGACCGCTCGGGCGGCCGCATCCGCCACCAGCAACGATTGAGGGTCGGCCATGCCGACGTCCTCGCTGGCCAGTATGACCAGGCGACGGGCAATGAACCGGGCGTCCTCGCCGGCTTCGAGCATGCGGGCCAACCAGTACAGGCCGGCATCCGCGTCGGACCCCCTGATGCTCTTTATGAAGGCGCTGATCACGTCGTAGTGCTCGTCATCGCCATAGCGCAATGCCCGCGTGCTACGGGCGGCCTCGACATCGGCCATGCTCACCGTTTGCCGGCCTGCCTCCCGGGCCAGCGCGATGGCTACTTCGAGGCTGTTCAACGCCGAACGGGCGTCCCCGTCGACCTGGCCGGCCAGGAACCTCAATGCGTCCTCGTCGGCGGCCGCCTCCTCCCGGAGGAGCGCCCTTCTCAACAGGACGAGTATGTCGTCCTCGGACAGTGGCTCGAGCCGGAACAGTGTGCTGCGGGAAAGAAGCGGGCCGTTGATGGCGAAGAAGGGGTTCTCGGTCGTAGCGCCGATCAGCGTGAGCTCGCCGGCCTCAACCGATGGGAGCAGGGCATCCTGCTGGGCCGGTTGAACCGGTGCACCTCGTCGAGGAACAGGACAGTACCCCTCCCCTGTTCGGCCAGCAGCCGCCTGGCCCCGTCGACGGTCTCCCGCACGTCTTTGACCCCGGCCGAAACGGCCGAAAGGGCGACAAAGGCCCGTTTGGTCGCCCCGGCTATGAGGCGGGCCAGCGTTGTCTTCCCGGTGCCCGGCGGGCCCCACAATATGGCTGAGCTCAAGCGGTCCGACTCGATGAGGGCCCTCAGAGGCCGGCCGCGACCGAGCAGCCGCTGCTGGCCCACTATTTCATCAAGAGACTGCGGGCGCATACGGGCGGCAAGGGGCGCCTGCTCCTCCAGGCGCCGCTCCAACGCGGCTTGGAACAGGTCTGCCCGTTCAGCCATCGAGCTAGCCCGGCCCCGGTCTCAGCAGCTCAGCACCGGTCTCAGGGTCTCAGCCCACCCCTCGGCCGCCATTGCCTGCTCCCGGCAAAGCCCTGTAAGCGTCGTAGACACTGTCTACGCGCTTCAGCGCCCCCAGCACGGACTCGAGATGGGCGGGGTCGGCCAGCTCGAACTCGAAGCGCATCTTGCTCACCCGGTCGCCCCCGGTGTGGCTCTCGCTGCGCAGGATGTTGAGGTGGTGGTCCGAGAGGACCTTCCAGACATCGGCACCGAGGCGGCTCCGGTCGAGCGCCTTTACCTCCAGAGCGGCCAGGAAGCTACCGGGCTTGTCCCGGTCGAACTCGACTTCGATCAGCCGGCCCACCTCACCGGCCGCCAGCGCGGCGGCGTTGGCGCAGTCGCTCCGGTGCACGCTCACGCCCCGGCCCCGGGTGACGAAGCCGATGATCTCGTCGCCGGGTACCGGGGTGCAGCAATGGGCCAGGCGGACCATGACGTCGTCGAGGCCTTCGACGTGCAGCCCTATCCCCTGGCGGCTGGTCGCCCGCCTGGGCTGGCGAACGCTCGAGGGGAGCTGGACGTCCTGCTCGCCACCCCTCAGTTCCCTGATGAGCCGTTGAGCTACGGCCTGTCCCGAGACGTGGCCCTCGCCGATGGCGGCGTACAGGCCCTCGAGGTCGGCGTAGTGCATCGCCTCGCTGACCTGCTTGAGCTGGTCGCTCCCCATCAGCTTCTGGAGCGGGAGGCCCTCTTTGCGCAACGCCTTGATGAGCTCCTCGCGGCCGGTCTCCATGGCGTCTTCGCGCCGCTCCCGGCTGAACCACTGCCGGATCTTGTCGCGGCCCGGGGCGTAACGACGATGTTGAGCCAGTCCCGGCTGGGGCCAGCCGAGGGGACCTTCGAGGTGAAGACCTCTACGCTGTCGCCCGACGCCAGCTTGGAGTCGAGCGGCACGAGCCGCCCGTTGACCCGGGCCCCGATGCAGCGGTGGCCCACTTCGGTGTGGATCGAGTAGGCGAAGTCGACCGGCGTCGCTCCCACCGGCAATGCCACCACGTCGCCCTTAGGCGTGAAAACGAAGACCTCATCGGTCTCCAGGTCGAGCTTCAGGCTTTCGAGGAACTCGGCCGGGTCGGTGCTCTCAGCCGACCAGTCGACGATCCGCTGTAGCCAGGCTACGTCGCTCGGCGAAGCGTTCTCCTTGTAGCCCCAGTGGGCGGCGATGCCCCGCTCAGCCCGGTTGTGCATCTCCGAGGTCCGGATCTGCACTTCGAGGGGTTTGCCCTGCGGGCCGACGACCGTGGTGTGGAGCGACTGGTAGAGGTTGAACTTCGGGGTATTTATGTAGTCCTTGAACCGGCCCTGGACGGGCGCCCACGCGCCGTGGACGGCGCCGAGGGCGGCCCAGCAGTCCTTTACGGAGCCGACGATGACCCGGACCCCGACCAGGTCGTAGATCTCGTCGAACTCTTTGTTTTTCAGCACCATTTTCTCGTAGATCGAGTAAAGGTGCTTGGGCCGCCCGGTGACCTGAGCATCGATCCGGGCCACCGAAAGGCGTTCCTGGACCTGCTCGATGACCTGGGCCAGGTAGATGTCCCGCTCGGGGGCGCGGGTAGCCACCATCTGCTCGATCTGGGCGTAGCGGCGGGGGTGCAGGGTGGCAAAGGAAAGGTCCTCGAGCTGCCACTTGATGTCGGCGATGCCGAAGCGGTGGGCCAGCGGCGCGTATATGTCGAGGGTCTCCTGGGCCGAGCGTTTCTGGTTTGCCTCCGGCATCGCCGCCAGGGTGCGCATGTTGTGCAGGCGGTCGGCCAGCTTTATGAGCAGGACCCTCGGGTCCTTGGCCATGGCAACCAGCATTTTGCGCATCGTCGCGGCCTGAGCCGCTGCTCGCGAGTCGAAAGAAACACGTTCGAGCTTGGTAACGCCGTCGACGATCTGGGCCACTACCGGACCGAAGTCGGCCTCGAGCTCTTCCAGGGAGAGGGTGGTGTCCTCGACCGAATCATGGAGCAGGGCGGCCGCCAGCGTGATGTCGTCCATCCCGAGGCCGGCCAGGACCGTGGCCACCGCCAAAGGGTGGGTGATAAAAGGTTCTCCGGAGCGGCGGACCTGGCCCTCGTGGGCTCGCTCAGCGGTTTCGTAGGCGCGGGTGATCAAGCTGCCGTCGCCCTTGGCGTGGCGTTCGTGGTACGCCTGCAGAAGGGGGGCGATGGTCTCGGCCCCAGCTTGACCCTGCCGCCGCCAGGGCAGGACGCGCTCGACAGTGGCGACGGCTCGGCCCCGTTGGGCTCGTTCGACTGTGGTCACGCGGTGCCCCTCAATAGTTCGACCTGTGTCATCGGGCGTAGGTCAAAATGCCTGGTCACTCATAACTCACAAGCGCTTCCACGGCCAGCCCGGGGAGCTTGTCCCGCCCGCCCAGGAAGCCAAGCTCTATGACGCAGCCGAAACCCACAGTCTCTGCGCCCAATTTCTCCACCAGCCGGCGGGTGGCAGCGGCGGTGCCGCCGGTCGCCAGGACGTCGTCCAGGATCAACGCTCGTTCCCCCCGGTCGACGGCGTCGACGTGAACCTCGAGCGTATCGGTGCCGTACTCCAGCTCGTAGGTGTCCGAGTACACCTGCCAGGGCAGCTTGCCCTTCTTGCGTACAGGTACAAAACCGGCGTTCAGCCGGTAGGCAACGGCGCCAGCGATGATAAATCCTCTTGCCTCCACCCCGAGCACCTTGTCTACGCGGGTGGCGCTGAAACGGTCGGCCAACGCGTCGACACACATGGCGAGCCCGGCCGGGTCGGCGAGGAGCGGCGTGATGTCCTTGAAGATGACGCCGGGCTTCGGGAACTCCGGGATGTCCCTTATGAGGTCCTTTATCCGCGCTGTGTCGTACCCCACTGATCCAGAGTACTACGTGGCCTGTGGCCCGCTCATGGTGGCCCGCCTTCTACCTGAGAGCCATCCGCGGCAGAGCCTTCCACTGGAGCGACGTAGAGGCCGGCGGCAAACAGCGGTGCCAGGACTTCGGAGTTAGCTCCTGTTTGCGCACCCTAACTTTGAAGCGCCGAAGGGGGTGTTTTCCGTAAGCAACCTGGCAAACGTTCCTGGAGGCAGCACTAGTAACGCTTGCGGGGCGACTTTTTCCGGGGTCGTGGGGCGCTTACGCGCCCCCGAGCTGGCCGAGCCGCTCGATGGCGAACGGGCCGCCGCCGAGGCCTCGACCTCGCCGGCCACTGCCACCTCCGCTACGTCGACTTCAACCACCCGGGCGACATCGCCGTTTGCCTCGATCTCTGTCCCGGTTCCCGCTCCCTCCGTTGCGTCGCCGACTTCACCGTTGGGACCGGTGGGACCGTTGGGTGCCCCGCTGGAGGCGGCCAATGCTCCGCCGCCGTTGGCACCGGAGGAAGTACCGGACGAGGTGACGGTCTCGCCGTTGGGCTGGCCCTTCGGTTGGTTTGCAGCAGGCGGCGCGGCAGCGAGCGGAACGGCCGACGAACCCGTCGACCGGGGCCCCGACCAGGACGCCACCGACGACGCCTTCGGGCGTCAAGATTCTGACGGGACTGGGGGTAAGCGGCCAGGCGCCTGCGGATCTCGACGTACCTGGGCTCGCGCTCTTTCAACAGGGCAAGTATCGGCGATGCGATGAAGATCGAGGAATAGGCCCCGCTCAGCAACCCGATGAAAAGGGCCAGCCCGAAATCGTTCAAGGCCGACGCCCCGAGTATCCAGGAACCGACGACGAGTATGCAGAAAACCGGCATTACGGCCACGAACGAAGTGTTGATCGAGCGAGCCAGTACCTGGTTCATCGACAGGTTGACGACGTCGGTATACGTGACGCGGTTGGTCGAGGCGAGGCCCAGCGTATTTTCCTTGACCTTGTCGAACACGACGATGGTGTCGTAAAGGCTGTAACCGAGGACCGTCAAGAAGGCGATCACCGTGTCCGGGCTGACCTGGAAGCCCGAGAGGGCGTAAATGCCAACGGTGATAAGCATGTCGTGCAAAAGCGCGACCAGAGCAGCGATGGCCATCTTGGTCTCGAAGTAAATGGCGATGCTTACCGAGATCAATATCAGGAAGACAACGACAGCCTCGATCGCTTTGTTCGTGATGTCGCTCCCCCAGGAGGGGCCAATTGCGTTGAGCGACACCTGGTCGGTCGGCACACCGGCGATCTTGGCCAGCTCGTCGCTGACAGCATTGATCTCGGTGGTTTTACCGGTGATGTCGCCGGGCGCCTGGACCTGTATGCTCGTCTGCCCCGTGGACCTGTTGGTCAGCTGCGTGATCGTTGCCTGGGAGAGGATCGGGCTGACCTTGCCCAGGTCCGTGCGGACTTCGGACACCGACGCCGTAGTTGGCACTTCCCAGACGACCCCGCCCTTGAAGTCGATACTGAAGTTGAGACCTCTGACCCCGAGGGCCACCATCCCGATGGCGATGATGGCACCGGAGATGGCGAACCAGTAGCGCCAGCGGTTTATGAAGTCGAAATGCGTCTGCCCCCGGTAGAGGCGGATTATCGCATTTCGGCCCAATGGGCGCTGGTCACGGGGCGCAGTTGTGGTCATTTTCTCTCGATGGTCAAGGAGTCAGTGGGCTTACGCCAAGCCCTCGGTTGACACCGAGGAACCCGCCTTCGGAAACCGAAGCACGGCGGCCGATCAGGATCACGAGCGGGCGGGTGAAGAAGTAGGTCGTGACGACGTTGAGGAGGGTGGCCAACCCCAGGAAAAAGGCAAACCCGCGTACGTCGCCTACGGTCAAGACGTACAGGATGAAGGCTGCGATGAACGATGAAAAGTCAGCCGCTAGGACGGTGCGGAAGGCCCGGTTGAACCCCTTTTCCACCGATGTTCGCACGGTCCGCCCGCTGCGGACCTCCTCCTTTAGCCGCTCGAAGTAGACGACACAGGAGTCCGCCGTGACGCCGATGGAAACGATCAGGCCGATAACCCCCGAAAGGGTCAAGGCGAGGCCTGACGTCTGGCTCAGCAAGGTTGTTATGGCGTAAAGCATGGCACCCGATACGCAGATACTTACAACTACGACCACTCCGAGCGCACGGTAGTAGATGATCAGATAGAGCAGCACCAGGATGACGGCCAACGCACCCGCGGCCGCCCCTGCCTTCAGTGAGTCGGTGCCGATCTGGGGGGAGACCGAGCTGATATCCTGGGGGATGAACCGCACGGGCAACGAGCCGTAGTTGAGGGCGAGGGCGAGGTTGTCCGCCTGTTGCTGGGTGAACGGGTTGGAGCTCGAGCCACTTATGGTGGCGCCCCCCGGGAAGGACGAAGCTTCGATGGCCGGCGCCGACTGGACTACCGCGTCGAGGTCGATGGCCTGCAGGGCGCAGTACGGCGGGTTGCTCGTGTCCTGCTCGTAGCAGGCGTAGTGAGCGGCGGCGTACTTGTTGAACTCGGTCGACCCGCGGCTGGTGAAGGACAGGTCGACCTCCCACTGATCGGTCTGGGAGTTGAGGTTGGCCGTAGCGCTCTTGATGATCGAGCCAGTCATCTCGGCCGGGCCAGGACGTACCGTCCGGCGGAGTAGTCGGGACCGCCCCCGGTGCCCACTAGAGGCAGGACGACGGTGGACCCGGCCAGGTCCCAGGCTGGTGGCGTGACGCCGTGAGACGTGCCGTGGGCGGGAACGTACACTTCCTGCTCGGCCGTGCTCAGGCCGCAAATGTGCTGCCCGAGTGCCGTGGAAGTCACTTGCAGCGGTGTCGTGGTCGGAGTCGTGGCGGGCGGGACCGTCACCGGGGTCCTCGTGGTGGCTGTTGTACCCGACGCCGCTGCGAGCGGGAACGTGGCCGAGGCAAGATTAGCGTCGAGGTGGACGTCACCGCTTTGAACGGCGCCTGCCGCTGACTTGGACTTGGCGGCGGGCGGGGTCGTAGTCGTGGTGGGGGTGGCCGAGCTGTTCGCCACGTACTCGGGGATGATGCACTCGACGGGGCGGAAGAACAACTGGGCCGTCTGGCCGACGACCTTCAGGACGTCGGTGTCGTTCTTGGCCCCCGGGAGCTCGATGACGATGTTGTTGCCCTGGATGGTGACGCTGGAGTTGGAGACACCGAGGCCGTTGACACGGTTGCTGATGATCGCCTGGGACTCCCGCAGGTCGGACGCTGTCACATGGCCCTGTGGCTTCTCGACCACCGACACGCCACCTTTGAGGTCGAGCCCGAGGAGCGGTGTCGTACCGGTAATGATGGTGGCGGCGACTCCCGCTATAGCCACCACGACGATCAGGACGAGCGACCAGACAAGTGGACGCGAACGCACCGGTGGTACTACCTCTCCTCGCCTGAGGGCCGGCACCGCTCTCTCCGCCGGAATCGCTCACGTCGCCTCCGCTGCTGGCGCCGCGCGCGCTGGCCTCGCCGGCCCCGTCTGAGCTGTCTTCGGCTTCGGCGCCGTCGGCGTCCTCAGGCCAAGCGTCGCTGTGTGAGTTGGCCTGGCGGCTGTTGCCGCTGGCGGACGTGGGCCGGGGGTTGACGCCGCTCCCCCGATAGGCGCCACCGGCACCTGCACCGCCACCAAGGCCGCCCCCTCCGCCAAGGCCGCCGCCGGCTCCGAGGCCCCGAGCCCCGGGAGGGGTGTACGAAGCGCGTGCGACTGCACTGCTTGCTTCACGAATGTGATGACGACGCCGTCCGACACCTCCACGTCGACGTCATTGTCTCCTATGCGGACCACATGGCCTACCATCCCGCCGGCGACTACCTCGTCGCCGAGGTCGAAGGCCCTGCTCTCCCTCATGGCCTGCATGCGGCGGCGCTGGTTGGGGCGGATCATCAAGAAGTAGAAGGCCGCCACCAGGCCGATGATTACGACAAGGAAAAGCGACGACGAAGAACTGCTAGTTGAAGAACTGGTAGTGGTCGTCGTCGCCGCGGTAAGGAACGAGAGATTATTCATGAAAGTGCGTTTAAAGCGTGCCCCATCCGGGTTAGGAACCTGGCCCCGAACCGGCCCCTCCATAAGCCTCCTTATTCTACTCGTTGGCCCTGACATTAACTAAGCACCGGGGGGAGCCCCCAGACGCGAGCCACCTCTGCCACGAGGGCGCTCACGCTCCCGCCGAGCACGGCCAGGCGAGCCTGTTGCGCCAGCCCACAAAGCCAGCGGATGTTGTGAAGGCTGACCAGACGGCCGGCGGTTGGCTCGCCCACATTGAAAAGATGTCGGAGATAAGCACGGCTGTGGCGGGTGCAAACGGCGCAAGCGCAGCCTGGGTCGAGCGGGGAGTCGTCCTTGGCGAACCGGCCGGCCTTTACGCTCAGCCGGCCGGTGCTTGTGAGCGCCGTACCGTGCCGGGCCAGACGGGTGGGCAGTACGCAATCGAACATGTCGACCCCGAGGGCGACCGCGCTCACCAGGGAGACCGGGTCGCCCACTCCCATCAGGTAGCGGGGCTTATCGGCAGGCAGGTTGTCGACGGTCACGGCGACAGCGGCCCGCATTTCCGCCTGGGCCTCGCCCACAGAGAGGCCTCCGATGGCGTAGCCGTCAAAGCCGATGCCCACCACGCGGCGGGCGTACTGGGCGCGCAGGTCCAGTTCCACCCCGCCCTGCACGATGCCGAACAGGAGCTGGCCCGGACGTGAGTGGGCCACGCCGAGCTCGCGCCGCCCAGGCCAGGGTCCGCTCCCCCGCCTCGGTCAGAGCGTCGCGACCGGCCGGCAGCTGGGTGCAGACGTCGAGGACCATCTGGATATCCGCCCCCAGGACCTCCTGAACGGCGACGGCTCCCTCGGGGGTCAAGCGCTGCCACGAGCCGTCGTAGGACGAACGGAACGTCACGCCCTCGTCGTCCACCGAGCACGGCAGGGACATCACCTGGTAGCCGCCCGAGTCGGTCAGGAGGTGGCCGTCCCAGGCGCAAAAACGGTGGAGCCCGCCCATAGCACCAACAACATCCGTGCCGGGCCGCAGCATCAGGTGGTAGGTATTGGCCAGCACGACCTGCGCACCCAGTTCGGCCAGGTCGTCAGCCGACAACAGCCTGACGGCACCCCTCGACCCGACCGGCATGAAGCACGGCGTCAGGACCTGGCCGCGCGCCGTCTCGAGCCGCCCGGCCCGGGCCTTGCCATCAGTGGCGTCAACGTGGAACATGCCTGTCAATCTGGAGCATTTTTGTCGACCAGCATGGCGTCGCCGAACGAGAGGAACCTGTAGCCCTGGCGAAGAGCGACGTCGTAGAGGTGCCGCCAGCGCGGGCCGGCGAAGGCTTCGAGTAGCACGAGCAGGCTGCTCAGGGGCTGGTGGAAGTTCGTCATGAGAACATCCACCACGGAGAAATGGTGGCCCGGTCGTATGTACAGTTCGGTGCGGCCCTCGAGCGCCCCGGTGGCTGCGGCCGACTCCAGGGCTCGCACGGTGGTGGTCCCGACGGCGACAACCCGTTTGGCGTCCCGGCACGCCTCCCACGTCTCCCCGGGGACGGAGTACCGCTCGGCGTGCACCTGGTGGTCCTCGACGTGCTGGGCCTTGATCGGCCGGAAGGTCCCCAGACCGACGGCCAGGTCAAGGTGGGCCACGGCGACGCCCCGACTGACGCACTCCTCGAGGACCCGGGTGGTGAGGTGCAACCCCGCCGTCGGCGCGGCCACGCTGCCCGGTCTGTCGGCGTACACGGTCTGGTACCGGCCCTGGTCCTCGAGGTCCAGGTGGATGTAGGGGGGCAGGGCGAGCGCCCCGAAGGCGCCCAGGTCGTCGACGAGGCCCCTGACCAGCCTGGCCCCCTCGGCCAGGCGTTCCCCCACCTCCAGCACTGGCACGTCGCCGGCGTAGAGCACGGTGCCCGGCGGCAACCGTCGCCCCGGGCGGACCAGGGCTTCCCAGGTGGCCGAAGCCCCGTGCCGGGGTTCGAGTAGCAGCACTTCAGCCGCGCCACCCGTTTGTTTCCTGAGCCGCAGGCGGGCGGGGACGACGCGGGAGTTGTTGACTACGAGCACGTCGCCCTCACCGAGCAGGTTGGGCAGGTCGACGACCCGCAGGTGGCGCACGCCGTCCGGGCCGGGGTGGGAGACGCCCCCGGTCCCAGGCGACCGGGCCGGGCCAACGGCGACGAGGAGGCGGGCGGCGTCGCGCGGCTCGGCGGGGACCTGGGCGATGGCTTCTTCGGGGAGGTGGTAGTCGGGGACGTCCATTTTCGTCGTTCACCAGTTTGGCGCACGACCGTTCCGGCCCGATGCGCTCGGCGGGCCAGGATGTGCCCGCTGCACCCCCGTGTGCTCTGTGTTGGTTGTGCTTTGTGTTGGCGGTCATCCGCTCCGGCCTTGTGCTTTCTGGTACCTCGAAATTGGGGTGTAAGCCCCATTTGGAGTTACCAGTTGGCGCTCAGGGCCTGATTGCACCGAGCTCCGCCCAGCTCCGCCCGGCAACGAACGACGTGCTAGCTTCCAGAGGGTCGCCGGCGGCTCTCCTCCGTCGGACTGGGCTTCGGGCCTCTCCCGGACGCCCCGACAGCCCCCGCCGGCACGGGCAGACCGAGGTGCTGCCAGGCGAGCGGGGTGGCGACCCTGCCCCGCGGCGTTCTCATGAGCAAGCCGAGCTGTAGCAGGAAGGGTTCATAGACGTCCTCCACCGTCTCGGGTGCCTCCCCCACGGCGACGGCGAGGGTGCTCAGGCCCACTGGGCCACCCCGGAAACGGCAGCACGTAGCGTCGAGGATCGCCCGGTCCAACTTGTCCAACCCCAGCTCGTCGACCTGGAAAAGCTCCAGGCCGGCCCGGGCCACATCTCTGTCTATGGTCCCGTCGCCCCGCACATCGGCGTAATCACGGACGCGCTTGAGCAACCGGTTGGCGATGCGCGGTGTGCCTCTCGAGCGCGTGGCGATCTCGCTGCCCCCCTCGCGGTCGAGCACCGCCCCGAGGACCCCGGCCGAGCGGCGCACGATGACCTCGAGGTCGGCCAGCTCGTAGTAGTCGAGGCGGGCCACAAAACCAAAACGGTCTCGCAGAGGCCCCGTGATCAGCCCGGTCCTGGTGGTGGCGCCGACCAGGGTGAAGCGGGGCAAGTCGAGACGGATGCTCCGGGCGGCCGGGCCTTTACCGAGGACGATGTCGATCTGGAAGTCCTCCATGGCCGGGTACAGGATCTCCTCCACCGGCCGGGCCAGCCGGTGAATTTCGTCCACGAACAGCACGTCCCCGTCGGTCAGGTTCGTGAGCAACGCGGCCAGGTCCCCCGCACGGACGAGGGCCGGGCCGACGTGACCCGGAAGCCCGCACCCATTTCGTTGGCCACGATGCCCGCCAGCGAGGTCTTACCAAGGCCCGGTGGGCCGGCAAAGAGCATGTGGTCGGCCGGCTCCTCTCGCCGGCGAGCCGCCTCCAGCATGATCGCCAGATGCTCTTTGAGCTGGGCCTGCCCCACGAAGTCGGCCAGCCGGCGGGGGCGCAACGACACCTCCTCGGCCACTTCGACCGGGTCGGCGGCCGGCGCCAGCAAGCGAGGCCCGGGAGGGCTCTCGCCGCCGTCCGGAGAGCTCACTGGCTCCCTGCCAGCTCTCTCAGTGCGAAGCGCAGCATCTCCTCAGTCGTGCCCTCGACGGGAAGCCGAGCAAGGACCTGTCGTACTTCCTCGTTGCCGTAGCCGAGCGACCCCAGCGCGGCCCTCAGCTCGTCGCGCTGGGTAGCCCGGTCCGCCGCGCTCGCTTCATGAGGCCCCGGGCCATCAGGCCCCGGCCCGGCTAGAGACCCGTTACTCAAACCGGCGGCGCCCAGGTCGGCCATGGTCTCGAAGCGGGTTGTCAGCTCCATGACCAGGCGTGCGGCCGTTTTTTTGCCAATCCCGGGCACCAGGGTCAAGGCGTCAGCATCGCCGGAAAGCACCGCTCGCCGCAACGTCGCCGGCGAGAGTACCGACAGCAAGGCGACGGCCACCGCAGGGCCGACCCCATGTGCCCCGAGGAGCACCTCGAAGCAGTCCCTCTCGTCTCTCGAGGGGAACCCGTAAAGCACGATCGCGTCCTCGCGGACATGGGTGTGCACATGCAGGAACGTCGGGCGCCCGAGCTCGCCGGCCCGGTTGACGCAGCCTGCCGGCACGACCACCCGGTAGCCGACGCCGGCCACCTCGACCAGCAGCTCGACTTGATGGTCGCCGCGACGCCGAGCGGTCGAGCACCGTCCCCCGTAGCGACCCGATCACAGCTTGTTCCTGGCAATGCCAATTGAGTGCGGAGGGCCAAGTGACTGTGGAGGGCCAAGTGACTGTGGAGGGCCAAGTGACTGTGGAGGGCCAAGTGACTGTGAGGCCCATCGACCGTGGAGGGGCCGGAGATGGCACCGAGGTCCTCGAGCCGCCCCCATGCGCAGCGGAAGCGGCGGCGGCAGCCCGCGCCAAGGGAGCATTGGCCAGGTGGCACAGGGCCAGGGCCAGGGCGTCGGCCCGGTCCGGTGGGGTGGGCTTTTCCGGCAGGTCGAGCAGGACCTGCACCATGCGCTGGACCTGTTCTTTACCGGCATTCCCCCATCCGGTGACGGCCTGCTTCACCTCGTTCGGGCTGTACTGGGCCACGGGGATGCCGGCCTCCGCGGCCGCCGCCAGGGCTAGACCACTGGCTTGGCCTACGGACATGGCCGTCCTGGCGTTGGCCTGGAACAGCACCCGCTCCACCACCACAACCTCCGGTGAGAGCCGGGCCAGGAGCAGGCGGAGCTCGCGCAGCAACTCGGCCAGCCTTTCGGCGAGAGGGTTGGCGGTTGGCGTCGTGATCACGCCCGACACGACCGCAACTGGCTCCCCCTTTTCCTGGCGGACGGCGCCGTACCCGCACCGCGAGAGGCCGGGGTCTACGCCCAGCACGAACATTAGTTCGGAGACTTTAGCAGCCTGGCGTCCAGACCTGGTGGATCCCGCTCAACCGGGGTTTTGGCACCCTCTCGAATCTCGACCAGGTCAGACCTCGACCAGGTCCATCACGGAATCAGGGATGTCGAAGTTGGCCCAGACGTTCTGCACGTCGTCGTGCTCGTCCAGCAGGTCAATAAGCCGCAGGACCTTGCGGGCGTCGTTCTCGCTTTCGATCGGCACCGATTGTGTGGGCTGCATGGTCAGCTCGGAAGACGTGACCGGCCAGCCATTGGCTTCGATGGCGGAGCGCACCGAGGCCAGCTCGGCCGGCGGTGTCAGAACTTCCCAGTTGTCACCGTTGTCACGCACGTCCTCGGCACCTGCGTCCGCCACCACCAGCATCAGGTCGTCCTCGGTCACCTTGGGGTCGTGGGCCACCAGGACGTCGCCCTTGCGCTCGAACTGCCAGGAGACCGCTCCGGGCTCGGCCATCGAGCCGCCGTTCTTGGTGAAGATGGCGCGGACGTCGGCTCCCGTCCGGTTGCGGTTGTCGGTGAGAACCTCGACGATCACGGCGACCCCACAAGGCGCGTAGCCTTCGTACACTGCGGGCTCGTAGCGGACACCCTCCAGTTCACCGGTGCCGCGCTTTATGGCGCGTTCGATCGTGTCCATAGGTATGGAGGCATCGCGTGCCTTCTGGTACATCGTCCGCAGCGTCGGGTTGGCGTCCAGGTCCCCGCCTCCCTCGCGCGCCGCCACCTCCACCTGCCGGATGATCTTCGCGAACAGCTTTCCGCGAGCCTTGTCCAAAGCGCCTTTCTTGTGCTTTGTGGTGGCCCATTTAGAGTGGCCTGACATCGCCCTTCCTTGTCATGAATCACTATTTGCCAATAATCGCGTCTGCAGGAAAAGATCGTGCAACCGCGGCTCCGCCACCAGCTCAGGGTGGAAAGCACTTACCAGGACAGGCCCCTGCCGGCAGACGACAGGTAGTGCGTAGCCTCCGTCCATTCTCACCGTCGCCAGCACCTCGACCTCGGCCCGGCGCGCTCAACCACTGGCGCCCTCACGAAGACGGCGTGCATTGGCTCTTCGAGCCCGGCAACGTCGAGGTCAGCTTCGAACGAATCTCTCTGGCGGCCGAACGCGTTGCGTCGCACGGAGATGTCGATGGCCCCGAAGCAGTTCTGGTCCGGCCGGCCGTCCAGGATCTCGGACGCCAGCAGGATCATTCCCGCGCAAGTGCCCAGCGCCGGCATCCCCTGGGCTAGCCGTGCGTGCAACGGCCGTAGTAACCCGGAGCTTTCGAGAAGGAGCGACATCGTCGTCGACTCCCCCCCGGGGAAGACGACGCCGTCGGCGCGCTCTAGCTCCGCGGGCTGCCTGACCTCAAAAGCCTCGGCACCGAGGTCCTTCAAGAGCTCGATGTGCTCGCGGAAATCGCCCTGGAGCGCGATGACACCAACGCGTGCGAGGCGATTGCCGTTCGGGCCCTGGGCGACCACCTGGGGGCACCTTTCCCATCAACTTGTCCCTGCCTACCAGCCGCGCTCGGACAGCCGGGTCGCCACCGCAGTCGACTCTTGGCCCCGCATGGCTTCCCCGAGGCCCCGGCTCACCTTGGCGACCATTTCGTAATCGGCAAAATGGGTAGTGGCTTCCACGATGGCCCGGGCAAAGCGAGGCGGATCGGAGCTCTTGAAAATGCCGGAACCAACGAAAACGGCCTGGGCGCCCAGGTGCATGACGAGGGCGGCGTCGGCCGGCGTGGCGATGCCACCGGCACAGAACAAAGGCACCGGCAGTTCCCCTGTTTCGGCCACCTCTCGCACGAGTTCCACAGGGGCGCGGAGCTCCTTGGCCCAGGCGTAACGCTCAGCCGAGTCGGCCTGGGTCAACTTACGGATATCGCCGAGCACCTGGCGCAAGTGGCGCACCGCCTCTTTGACGTCGCCGGTGCCGGCTTCGCCTTTGGAACGGATCATGGCCGCGCCTTCGGAAATGCGGCGCAACGCCTCCCCCAGGTCGTTGGCCCCACACACGAAGGGGACGGTGAACGGCCACTTGTCGATGTGGTGCTCGTCGTCCGCCGGGGTCAGCACCTCGCTCTCGTCGATGTAGTCGACGCCGAGGACTTCGAGCACTCTGGCCTCGGCGAAATGCCCGATCCTGGCCTTAGCCATCACAGGGATGCTCACGGCGGCTTTGATGCCCTCGATGAGAGCGGGGTCGCTCATCCGCGCCACCCCGCCCTCCCGGCGGATGTCGGCGGGTACCCGCTCGAGAGCCATGACGGCGGCGGCGCCTGCTTCCTCGGCGATGACGGCCTGCTCGGGCGTCACCACGTCCATGATCACGCCGCCTCGCAGCTGGGTGGCCAGGCCGCGCTTGACCAGTGAGGTACCCCTCAGATGAGCCTCTCCTCCGGCTCCAGCCTGCCCAACCGGCCCGTCGCTGTACGTCATATCAGCCATGGTACTGCCCGTTCCTGTAACCATGGCCCGTTATGGGTGGCCGCACCACGGGCGCCGGCCCATCGGTGCCGCGAATAGTAGCGTTCCCAGCGCCGTGCAGGGCTAAAGCTCAAGTACCGGTCGAGAGGGACCGGTTGAGAGGCCCGGGCTAGAGCTCCCGGAGCGCCTCGATCCGGTCCTTTAGCGGCGTAACCGGCGCCCGTCCCCCGCCCGGGTCGGCGAACCAAAGAGGAGCGGTGGGCCGAGAAGTGCCGCGGACATCGGTGCTCCTGGCCACCATTTTTTCCAGCGCCCCGATCAGGCCGGGCGGGTACCGGGTGAAGTTGACGGCCGCTCGGTCCATGGCTGTCACCGGCTCGGGGGGGACAGCATCGTGGTGCCGATGCCCAGTGTCGCCACCGTCACGGTAGCCGGCAGCATGTCGTAGCAGCGGATCCGGGTCAGCTGCTGTGCCACTACCCCCTCGAGCTCAACCCGGTTGAGCTCGTCCAGGAGGCCCTGGGTGAACACCATCGTCGCGGTGGCCCGGCGGCGCCCGCAGACAGCCGCATTGAGGCCCGGCTCGTCGCGCACACGGACCTCGGGATGGCTCGTACCGATGGTGGCGCAGAGCCCGTCGATGAGGTTGAGCAAACGGGCATGCTGGACGGCGTCGGCCGGGTGGCCACCCAGGGCCCGTCCGGCCAGTGGCTCGGCCGCCCACCACATTGTGAGGGCTACGATCATGGTCCCCGCGACGAAGCCGACCAACCCGACCGGCCACGCCGTTGCCCACCACAAGATGAGCCCTATGGCGAGGCCCAGGGGGACGGAGGCCACAGCGACAAGCACGAGCGCCCGGCGGCGGTTTGCCGTCGTGCGCAAGCGGAGCATGTCGGCTGGCATTGCCGAAATGATGTCATACCGCGGGTCGTAGATCTGGTTCACTTTCAAGCTCTGTGCGTCCATCTTGGCCTTAACGGCGGGCGCCGCTGCGGACCAGCTCCCACCCACTATCGGAAGTGGCGACCGGCAGCTTGCCGAGGGCGAGCAACCCCGAGAACTGGCCTGCCGGCATCGCTGGAGCAAAGAGGTAACCCTGGCCCTGCGGGCAGCCGAGCTCCTTCAGGACCTCGGCTTGTTCGGGCGTCTCGATCCCCTCTGCCACAACGTCGAGGCCGTAGGTGTCGGAGATAGCGAGGATGGCCATGACGATGGACAGGTCGTGCGGGTCGGGCAGCTGGGACGTAAACGCCTGGTCGATCTTGATGGACGTGGCCGGCAGTTGCTTGAGGTAGGCCAACGAGCTGTAACCGGTGCCGAAGTCGTCGATGGCGATGCCGAAACCGGCGTCGCGCAGCTCGCCCAGCACTGAGCTGCTCATGGCCGTGTCTTCCATCACGGCGGACTCCGTGACCTCGAGAACTATGGACTCAGCGTCGACACCTTCGTTCAGGAGCTCCCGGACGCTGGTCAACAAGCCGGCCCCGCGCAGCTGCAGGGGCGAAACATTGACCGACACCTTGAAGTGGGGGGCCACCTGAGACCATTTCTTCACCTGGCGCGCCGCCTCGGCAAGGACCACGTCACCGATCTCACCTACGAGCCCGAGCTCCTCGGCCAGCGGCACGAAGTCCTTGGCGGGGACGAGCCCTCTCAACGGGTCCTCCCAGCGGACGAGCGCCTCGGCGCCCACCACGTTGCCGGAGTGCAAGTCGACGATCGGCTGGTAGTGGGCCACGAGCTGGTTGGCTTCGAGGGCCAATCGCAGGAGCCGTGAGCCCTCGGCCCTTTTTTCGAGGTCGGGCCTTGTCTTCGGGTCGTAATGGCACACGCTGCCCCTGGCGCGTCCCTTGGCCTGGTACATGGCGGCGTCGGCCTGGCTCAACAGCTGGGCGACAGACGACGAAGGGCCGCCTCTCACTACGCCCGCACTGACGCTGACCCAGATCTGGCGGTCGGCCAGGACAACGGGCTCGGCAAAAGTCCCCATTATGTGGGAGACGACCACGTCGAGCTGAGCGTCGTCGGTTATGTCCTCGCACAGGACCACGAACTCGTCGCCCCCCATGCGGGCGACGGTGTCGACCGAGCGTACGCACTGCCTCAGGCGCGAGCCCACGGCCCGCAACAGCCGGTCGCCGACGTCGTGGCCGGCGGTGTCGTTCACGGTCTTGAAGTGGTCGAGGTCGAAGAACATGACCCCGATGCTCTGGCCTTCGCGCCGGCACCTCTCCAGCGCATGGGCCATGCGGTCCTCGAGCAGGCTGCGGTTGGGCAGGCCGGTGAGGTGGTCGTGCATGGCCTGATAGGCCAGCGCCCGCTCCGACGCCTTTTGCTGTGTGATGTCGCGGATCACCTGCGAGACGCCGGTGACGTGACCGCTCCGGTCGCGCATCGGGGCCAGGCTGACGGAAACCTCGACACGCGAGCCGTGCTTGCACACGCGGACCGTTTCCACGCGCCTGATGACCTCACCTGCCCACGACCGGGCCAGGAGCTCCTCGGCTTCCCGTTCACGGTCGCGCGGGACGAGCATCGACATCGGGGCCCCGATGGCCTCCTTCTCGTCCCACCCGAACAGCTCTTCGGCGGCGTGGTTCCAGATCTCGATCAGCTCGCTGGGACCGGTCCCGATGATGGCTTCGTCGCACTCTTCGGCTATCGAGGCGAGCAACGCCTGGCGCTGCACGGACCGTGGCCGATGGGCCCTTGCCTTGGCCACCACCACGTAAAGCTGCTGGCCGTCCTGTCCGGCCAGTGGCCGCGACTGCAGCGCGATCTCAAATGGGCGCTTGCCGTCGGTGCGCACCCGCCACGATGCCGCCCCCACCCTGCCCGTACGGGCCGCTTGGCGCAGCGCTTTACGAGCGGCTGGCCTTTGGTTTTCGTCTACGAGACGGACGATGTCCTGGCCGACCAGGTCGGTCGCTTCCATACCGAACAGACCGGCGAGGTCGTCGTTCATGAACACCACGTGACCGGTTTCGTCCAGGACGCCCAAACCGAAGGCCTCGTCGGCTTTCAAGGTTGGCGCTCCCGACGCCGTGCTGTTGTTACCGGGCGCCCGATCTGAACGCGGGCGCGTGTGGAGAGCCACGCCGCGCCTCTAACAACCGGCCAACCGGGACACCCAGTCCTCGGCGGGAACGGCGCAGGCGGGTCGGAAGAGGTTTCCAGACCGTACGGAAGGCGATAAATGATGAACGGACATAGGTTAGCGCCCGTCAAAAAGCTACCTGTCACCGAGAGGTGCGGCGCGTGCGCAGCTCAATGCTGAACAGATCAATTTTGGGCCGGATGTGGTGACGCTAATGCCACGGACAGCCGCGGGCGGTGATCGCGCCTTTTCTTTCGCCTCTGTAGCCTTTCCATTGGCCCCGGTCGCCTTTTCTTTAGTCCCGGGCGCCGGTCGCGGGGCCGAGCGGGCCTGGCGTCCAGGCTGCCGGGCCTATCGAGCCAGTTGGGCCAGATCGGCCAGCCGAGCCGGTCGAGCTACGCCGTGAGCCCCTCCCGCCGGGCGCCCGGGAAACCGTACGTGGGTTGTAGTGGTTGGTCGTACCCGCATTGGGTGGGCATCCTGTACGACCCCGCCCGTCCCCGTAAGGAATGGTTCGCCCAGTACGCGGAGCGCTTTTCCACCGTCGAGGTCAACAACACCTTCTACCGGCTCCCCGAGCCGTCTACCTTCCGGGCCTGGGCGGCGCAGGCCCCGAGGGACTTTACGTACGCGCTGAAGCTAAGCCAGTACGGCACACATCGTCAGAAATTGCGGGGCCCCGAGAGGTGGTTGCCGGTATTCGTCGAACGAGCCCAGCTCCTTGGCCCCACCCTCGGGCCGAACCTTGTGCAGCTGCCACCGCGCTGGCGCCTCGACGCTGACCGGCTGGAGGAGTTCCTGGAGGTCGCGAAGACGATCGCTGGCGGCGCCCCCAAGACGCGCTGGGCGGTCGAGTTCCGGGACCCGTCGTGGTTGGACGAACGCACCTACCAGGTGCTCCGGCGGTATAACGCGGCGCTGTGCGTTCATGACCTCCTGCCGGACCACCCCTGGCTTCTCACCGCGGACTGGGCCTACGCGAGGTTCCATGGCCCCACGGCTCAGAACGCCAACTCGGATTTGGAATCGAACTCGGGCGAAAAGTACTTGGGGGACTATGGGCCGCAGCGGCTGGCGGGACGGGCCCAAACCCTGCGCTCGTGGTTGGACCAGGGTTGCGATGTTTACGCCTATTTCAATAACGACCTCGGTGGCGCCGCCGTCAGGGACGCGGCGTGGCTGAGCGAGCGGCTAACGTCATGACGATGGGAGAGTTAGCCGCGTTGCTGGCCTCGAGCAGCAATGCCCCTATCGACTGGGTGTACGGAGGGGCGGCCAGCATTGTGTTCGTGGTTGTGATCGCGATCCCCGCCGCCCTGCTCAACGCACGTGACCGTAAGCGGCGCGCACAACAACGCTCGCCGGTCCAGTAGCACGCGGGCGGCTGGCCGTCTCGGCCTAAAGGGCGGCGCACCGAAGGCGGTGGGTCACGTGATATGGCCAGGTGCTTTTAGCGGGCCACCCCACGGCGCCCTCAGGGCCTCGTCAGCTAGTTCGTGCGGAGGCGGCCGCGGCCGCCGCCCGGCTGGCCCGGCGGTTGCGCAAGGTCAGGTACAGAGCGGCCGACCAACCGACCAGTAGCAACAGCCAGTAGCTCACGGCCCGGTAGACAAGTGTGCCCGCCGTGGCCAGGGACGCCGGCACGTGGAACCGTATGAGCACTTCCACCAGGCCACCCTCCACGAGCCCCAGGCCACCAGGCGTTATCGGCAGCTCCACCAGCACCTGCGCAGCGGCGTAGCAAAGCAGGAGGTCTTTCCAGGGCACCGGGGCACCCACGGTCAGGAGCCCGGTCGTAAGCACCACGGCGTCCAGTAACCAGTTGAGGGCGGCGAAGCCGAAGCAGGCCATCCACAGTTTCGGTGGCGGGTTGAAGCTCTCCATCTGGCGTAGCGCCACCTGCGCCGACCGGAGGTGACGGCAAAGAGAGGAGGGCAGGAACCGCTCGGATCCGCGGCAGGGTACGCCCGATCAGGGAACCGAGGAGAGGTGCCCGGCGGAACAGAGCGGCCGCCACCACGGCACCCGCGAGGACGAAGGTCAGCCCGGGCAGCAGCTGGAGCCTCAGCCCTGGGGCAATGGCGGCCCCGGCGACAGCCACGGCGGCTAGAGCTGCGGTAGCCAGCGCACCGGCCGAGAGCTGTGACCAGATCGCCAGCACCTGGCTGGCACCGAGCCACTGGTACTGGCGGAACGTATACCCCTCGGCGAAAAGAGTTCCGGCCGGGAGCGACAGCGACACGGCGTTGCTGGCCAGAGTGACGGGGACAAGGTCGGGTACCGATACCGGCAGGCCCCCTACCCGCAAGAGCTTGTGCTGCATCCACGCCAGCGCCACCATGGAGCAAGCCTCAGCGCCGACGCCGACGAAAAGCCAGTGCCAGTGCAAGTGGTCGAACGCTCCGGCCACGCTGCCGACGTTGTTGACCCGGCTGAGGACGAACAGGGCGGCTGCGCCCAGGACCACCACCTCGAGGGCCCGGCGCACGAAGGCCCACTGCTTGTCGTGCTTCGAGACGCCGTCATCCTTTGCGACGGCATCCTTTGCGACGGCATCCTTTGCGACGGCATCCTTTGCGACGGCATCCTTTGCTACGGCATCCTTTGCTACGGCATCCTTTGCTACGGCATCCTTTGCTACGGGCTGACCGGTTTGATCGACGCCTCTTCGGTCAGTGCCGGTACCGTCGGTGCCCGCTTCATCCGCACCAGGTCCGCTTGCGGCGCCCCCGGCGGAGGCGGATACGTCGGCTGTCTGTTGCCCGCCAGGGCCGTTGGGCGACGACGGCACCGGCCCGACGGCCGGGGTACCGGCCGCTTGGCCGACGGCTGCCGCCTCACCGGCGGGAGCCGCTCCGGACTTTGGGACGGCCTGAGCCGGCCCGTCGGCTCTCTGCTCGCCGGCGGGAGCCACCTCACGAGGACTGTTGTCCCCTGGGCCATCTCGGGGCGGGGATCGCACAACTATCTGCAGGCTAGTGCGCACGGAGAGCAACGGACTGTCATGTAATTAGTGGGCACCCGGCCGGGACCAGGGCCGCGGAACCCTGGGATCTACTCGAACACCGGTTCCAGCCTGGGTCTTGGCACCTACCCTCGCCAAACGAAATCGCCGCAGAGGGTGGGCGAAGAAACGCCCGACAAACTTATAAGTTCCTGAATAGGTAGCCCTCCCCGCGCTTCCGACTACCTCAGGGCACCCCCGGCGCGCGAGGATTGCGGTATCTGGAGTGACGCTTTGGGTATGCCAATAGGAGCGTCTCCCATCACCCCCTGCGCCAGCAAGTTACGCGCACCGTTGAGCACGTACGAGAGAAAGTGAGAGAGGGTGGCGAACGCCTCGCTTGAGGACGTCGAATGAGCTTGCTGGCCGGTTCGTCGCGCTGGGCGCGGAGAAACCGGACGAGTGCCTCAAGCACGGCGGCCCGAAGCCGAGGCAATAGTGTGGAACATCACCATTTCGAGTTGCCACGGCTCCGCGAACTGGCCAGGCGAGCGCTGCCCCAGGTTTTCGAAGCCATCCTCATCCCTCTCGGCCTCTTCTATGCCGCCCTTTCCCTACTCGGGCCAAGGGCGCCATCTGCACCGCCTTGGCCTGGAACTTCCTGGCCCTTCTGCGCCGGCTCTGGCGCCGTGAGCGCCTGCCTGGTGTGCTCCTCCTGGGTACGGTCGGCCTCACAGCTCGTTCGGTAGTGGCGCTCGTCAGCTCGAGCAGCCTCTTTGTCTACTTTCTCCAGCCCTCCCTCGGGACGGCCCTCCTCGGGGGCGCGTTCCTCCTTTCCGTTCCGCTCGGGTGCCCCCTGGCGGAGAAGCTCGCACACGACTTCGTGCCGCTGCCGCCGTCGTTCTTCAAGCGGCCCAAGGTCCGCCAGCTGTTTGTCCGCATCAGCTTGCTATGGGCGCTCGTGAGCCTGGTCAACGCGGCCGGGACCCTTGCTCTCCTGGTCAACGTCCCTATCGCTACGTTCCTCGCCGCCAGGACGGGGCTGTCATGGGCGCTCACGCTCGGCGGAGTGGTCCTGTCGTCCTGGTGGTTCCGCCGGGGCCTCCGGCGCCACAACGCGGAGGCCGCGGCACTAGCGGCCGCCGCCGTACCGGCCGAATAGAGCCCCAGGGGTCCGGCCCTTAGAGCCCTGTAGGCTTTTCAGAGCCGGGGTGGCTGTCAGAGCCGGGCGGGCCTGGGCTTGGCGAAACGGTACGGGCACCCGGTTCCTCCCACCACCAGGCCAGTCCCACCAGTCCCGGGCCGGTGTGGGCTACCATCACAGGGCTGAACGAACCCACGAACGCCGTAGCCGGTTGGACGCGGCGGCGGACGGCGTCCAGCAGTTGATCAGCTACCGCCGGTTCGAGCGCGTGAAGAGCGGCCACGTGCAAGGCGGCTCCCCGTTCCCGCTCCCGGGTCACCTCACGGGCCCAGATGTCGACGATCCGCTGACAGGCCAGGCGCCGGCCGCGGGCGGGGCGGAGCGGTCGCACTTTGGCCTCTTTGAACTCGAACACCGGGTGCAACCCGAGCCAGCGGGCGCCCCATGCCGCGGCGCCCGGGACACGCCCGCCGCGGGCCAGGTACTCGAGCGACGGGAGCGTGGCGACCAACCTCACCCGGCGCCGGACTCGTTCGGCGGAGGCCACCACATCGTCGAGGGCCGAACCGGCCTCGGCCGTCCTGGCCGCGGCCAGTACCACCAAACCTTCAGCTCCAGCCGCGGTCCCGGTATCGACGACGGCCACCTTTTCCCCCTCGAGAAGGCCCATGGCAACGCGGGCGGCCTGGTAGACCCCGCTCATCTTTTGCGACAGGGTCAGGATGAGGACGCCGTCGCCCTGGTCAGCACCCTTCGCCGCCTCGGCGAGCTCACCGGGTGCAGGGCCGGATGTGCTCAAGCCCTCCCCGAGCCGGCTCACCAGCTCGGCCATGTCGAGTTCCCCGTCACGGAACTGCTGGTCGCCGATCGTCAGCCACATCGGCACGACCGTTACCCGGTTGCTCTGGGCCAGGTCGGCCGGCAGCGACGCGGCGCTGTCGGTCACGATGCCGACGCTCAGGTTGTGGCCTCTCCGGTGGGGTGCCCTGCCGCTTTTGCGTCTCGAGTATCCCGGTCGAACAGGAGCCGGTTGAGGTAAACCGCCGCCGTCGGTCGGGCCGGTGGGGCGTTGCCCATCAGCCGTTTGGCCACGATGGGGACGAGGACGGCACAGGCCGCCATGGCGCCGGTCCGCCCGTGAACGAGCCCTGTTACCGGTACAAGCAGCGCGTCTGCCGCGAACGAGCCGAGTGCCGTTTCGCCCAGCAGTTTGCCGATGGCGAGGCCGGCCAGGAGCACGCCCGAGCCGGCCGGTGCGGTGACCAGCAGTGCGCCCATGGCAGGTGGAGATCCCTCGCCCTCCGGCGCCGCCGATATAGGGAGACCAATTGTGGCCCGCCACCGACGCGGCCCCCGCCAGGGCGGCCACCGCCGGATGGTCACGACCGGCCAGCGCCGGCCCGACCGCTCCTTTGGCCAGTTCAAAGAGCCCGACGACGATCAAGGGGCCTTTGCCGGCCACGTCGTACAGCCCGCTACCGGACACCGTCCGGTTGCCAACGGTCCGAAGGTCCACCCCGGCGTGCCGGCGGGCGGCAATGTTGGAGAACGGGATGGCACCAGCACAAAAACCTGCCGTCACTGCGGCGGCAGGGCGCGCCCAGCTCAGCGGCGCCATGGCGAACGAGCGTTAGGCGAACGGGTGGGCGGTGTCATCTCAGCCAGAGGGTAGTAACTGTAACCGGGCGCCGACAGGTACTCTTTTCTGGGGGCCAGCCCGTCGCGGGTGCGCCAAAACGCGGTTGGTGTGCCGTACTCTGAAACGTGGAGCGGATGACCGGGCGTTAAGGAGCACAGATGGAGACGTTGCTCATCATCCTGCTGATCGGTTGTGCTCTGGCCCTCGTGGTACACGTAGGCCGCGGTATGTGGGCCCGCTCACGTACGGTCGAACGCCACCAGCAAGCTCTCGACACCCTCGCCGGCCTAACCAACCGTCCCGAGGCGCCAGCGTCGCCTGCTGACGATGCCAACGCCACCGAGCACCAGGCGCATGTGCGGCTCATAGGTCCTGGCAACCCGGCCCCGGCGGATAGCTCTCTTCCTCCCCCGCGCGCTATTTCGTCGTTAGGCCCCCCGTCATCCTTCTGGCGCCCGGCGCGGACGTCACCGTCCGGCGCAGCCGTGGAGACTACGGCCACGGCCAACCTTCCTGGTCCCGGGACGGCCCCGCTGTCGGTCGGGGGCCCCCCGGTAGGCCGGTCCGGGCCAGACGAGCTCGCCACCCTGCCCGGGTTGCCGCTCCCACCGGGCCTGCCGGGCGAACCTCCAACCAGGCCGGTGCCGATCGTCCAGCCTCAACCTCAGGTCTTTTACTTCGACGACCTGTCTTCTCGCAACGAGGCACCTCCTGCGAGCGCGGGCGAGCATTCGGGGCTCGGCCGTTTCCGTCTCTGGGGGCGGCACCGGCAGCCGGCTGCCGTCGAGGCCGAAGAAGTGGCTTCCGCGGTCGCCGCGGCCAGCCGGGCGAGCGTGGCCGGGACCGGAGCGGTGGGCACCGGAGTGGCCGGGACTGGCGCCGCTGGGACTGGCGTCACTGGGACTGGCGTCGCCGGGACTGGGGGTGCGGCCGGTCCGGCCGTTGCCAGCCCGGCCGTCGCCAGCCCGGCCGTCGCCAGCCCGGCCGTTGCCAGCCCGGCCGTTGCCAGCCCGGCCGCCGCGAGCGTTGCCAGCCCGGCCGTTGCCAGCCCTGCCGCCGCGGCGTCTGCGGGCGTCATTACGTCACGCGTGCTCCCTTTCCCTCAGCTCGCGTCGAGCGTTCCTCCCCCGCCGGATCCCGTGGCCACCAGCCGTCCGCCTGCCGCCCTTGGCGTACCCGGCCACGACCAGGCCGATATTGATACGCCAGCCGCGGGCCTTTCCACCGCTGACATAGCAGCTGCGGGCCAGCCCACGGTCCTCATGGGGGATGTCCCCGCGAGCGTCCCCTCGACGACTGAACTGGCCGGTCAGCCGGCCGGCGATTTGCTCCCGCCCGATCTCACCGCCAGCGTCCCGGCTGCTCGTCCCATCGACCCGGACTTCTTCGTGGCCGGCGGCCTGGCCGCGGCGGGCGTCGGCGCAGCTGACATCACCCGCGCTGGCGCGACCAGCCCGCGCCCTCCTGGCGCTGACATAACCGCCGGCCAGGGCCCTCCCACTCGCCCACCTTCGAGCCTTATGGCCCCGGCTAACGGCTCCTCCGCGGCGGGCGGCCCGGGGCCGGATGCCGGTGTTGTCGATGCTCGCGCGGGAGAGGCAGTGGTGGCTGGTCTGGCCGCAGTCGGTGGTAGCGCGGCGGCCTCACCCGGAGGTAAACATTCGAGCCGGTCTGCGTCGAAGGAGGCGGGCCGACGAGGCAAGCCGCGCAAGGGCGGCGGGCCCAGGTCAGCGGTGGGTTTGGTGCTGGCTTCGGCGGCCATCGTGGTGGCCCTGGTCGCTATCGGCGTCACGCTCGAGGGGCTACCCGGTCAAGGCAACGGGAACCAATCGGCAGCCAGGACGTCTACCACGAGCAAGTCCCATGCCACCAGCACCACGACCCGGCCCACGACCGCGCCAACCACCCCCTCTCCACCACAGAAGCCGGCCGTGCTGCTCTCGACCAGTGGCGGCACCGCCACCTACCAGTTGCGCTCCGCCTCCGCTTCGATTGTCTTTACCGCCAGCGGGCCCTGCTGGATCGAAGTCCGTGCCAACAGCCCGCTGGGCCAGGTCGTGTACGAGGGGATCCTGTATGCCGGCCAGAGGTGGTCTGTGACCGGCCCGGCCTGGATCCGGCTGGGAAACCCGCCGGCCATGGCAGTGGCGGTAAATGGCACGCCTATGACGGTTCCGGGAACCGGCGTTGGCGTGCCGCTCAACCTGGAGTTCACGCTCGGCTAGCGCGAGGCACTAGCGCCCGGCGGCGTCGATGGCGTCCCAGGTGGGGACCAGCGAGCGGGCGGCCCGGGCTTCGTCGGCCCGGCCGATCGGCGTGGACCGCGGCGCCGCCTCCACGGTCTCTGGGCTCTCATGTGCGATCTCGACCAACGCAGCCGCCAACGCCGCCACCGTCTCCGGGCTCTCCGTCTCGGTGGGTTCGATCATGAGCGCTTCGGGCACGATGAGCGGGAAGTAGACCGTGGGAGCGTGGAAGCCCTTGTCGATAAGACGCTTCCCGACATCGAGCGCTCGCAGCTCGTGAGGGGTGCCCGGCGCCGACTTCGTCGAGACGACGACCTCGTGCATGACCGGACGGTCAAACGGTACCGCGTAGGTCCCTCGTAGCTGGCTCAAGAGCCAATTGGCGTTGAGCACAGCGGCATCCGATACGCGGCGCAAGCCGTCCCCGCCGTTGACGAGTATGTACGCCCAGGCGCGGGCCAGGGCCAGGGCGTTGCCGTGCCAGCCATGAGCCCGCCCTATCGAGCGAGCCGGCATGGACCAGGCGAAGCTACCGTCATCCCGCTTCTGAGGCACGGGCCCGGGTAAGAGCTCGGCCAGCTCCCTGGTCACGGCGACCGGACCGGCGCCCGGGCCGCCCCCGCCGTGGGGTACCGCGAACGTCTTGTGCAGGTTGAGGTGTACGACGTCGAAGCCCATGTCGCCTGGCCGGGTGACCCCAAGGATGGCGTTGAGGTTGGCGCCGTCGTAGTAGAGCAGGCCGCCCACGTCATGGACGCAACGGGAAAGCTCGGCGATGTCCTCTTCGAACAGCCCGAGAGTGTTGGGGTTCGTGAGCATGATCCCGGCGACGTCCTCGTCGAGGTGCTGGCGCAGAGTTGCCGGGCTCACCAGGCCCCGCTCATCGGAAGGAACGCTGACAGTGTTGTAACCGGCGAGGCTCACTGACGCCGGGTTCGTCCCGTGTGCCGAGTCGGGGATAATGACCTTGCTCCGGGCGCGGCCTTGCGCCTCCTGCCACGCCCGCATGATCAACAGCCCGGTCAGTTCGCCGGCCGCGCCGGCCGGCGGCTGGAGGGTGGCTGCGTGCATGCCCGTGACCCGGCAGAGGGCATCGGAGAGGCTCCAAAGCAGCTCGAGCCATCCCTGGGCGTAGGGCTCGGGCGTGGCCGGGTGGACGTAGCAAAGGCCCGGCAGTGCGGCCGCTTCGTCGCACACCTTCGGGTTGTACTTCATCGTGCAAGATCCGAGCGGGTAGGCGCCGAGGTCCACGGAGTACTGCCGGTGTGAGAGGCGAGTTAGGTGCGCGACGAGATCCCTTTCCGAGACCTCCGCGAGGGCGGGCGGCTCCGGGCGCAGCTCGTCGGGCGGCACGAGCTCTTCGTCCCTCCACTCAGGCACCCCGGTCGCCCGGAACGATGAGGCTCGCCGGCCCGGCACCGAAAAGTCAAAGATCGTGGGCTCCTCGTCGTGGCCCAGGAGAGGGGCCGAGCTGGCCTTGCCCGCGGGGGCGGCGCCTTTGGTCTTGCTAGGCACGGTTGCCTCCTTCGCCGTTGGGACTTGTTCGGCGAGCACAAATGTCAAGGGCCTTCGTCACGGTCCGGTTCGGAGCGGCGGCGTCGGTGCAGCTAAGGAATGGGTGGTGGCTCATGACGCGACTTTCTCCATGGCGGTCACGAATGCATCTATCTCAGCGCGAGTTCGTTTCTCCGTGACAGCTATCAGCAACCCGCGGCGCTGCCCGCGCTCACGGGTATACCGGCCAGGAAGCCCTCTTCGGCCATGCGCTCGACAACCACCTCGGGCGGGAGGGGCACGCTGATGGCGAACTCCCGCAGGACTGGCGCTCCGACAAGCGGGGTGACGCCCGGGACGGAGAGCAACGCCTCCCTGGCGTAGCGAGTACCGCGGGCGCAGCGAAGGGCGAGCTCACGGATCCCCTGGGTACCGAGCCAGGCCAGCTGCACCATCGCCGCCACGGCGATCAGGGTCTCGTTGGTGCAGATGTTGGACGAAGCCCGCTCCCGCCGAATGTCTTGTTCCCTGGCCCGCAAAGTCGTGACGTAAGCAGGCCTCCCCTGGTTGTCAGTGGTGCGGCCAACCAGTCGTCCGGGGAGGCGCCGGACGTGTTGTGTTGCTACCGCGAACATCCCGAGGTACGGCCCACCGAACGCCATTGGGGTGCCAAGGGGCTGGCCCTCGGCCACGCCTACATCGGCGCCCTGCTCGCCCGGGGTCCGTAGCAACCCGGCTGCGATGGGGTCGAAAGCTACCACCAGGAGGGCGCCAACCCTGTCGGCAACGGCCCTGGCCGGTGCGAGCGGGTCGATGCACCCGAGGTAGTTGGGCGAAGCGGCCACGAGAGCGGCCGGGGCGTTGCCTGGCACCTTGGCTGGCCCTGTCAGTGCGCCCCAGTCGGTGCGCCCATCCACCAGGGGGACGTCCACAACCTCCACTCCCCTGCCGGCGGTGAGCGTTACCAAGACCTGACGCCAGCGCGGGTTGATCCCGGCACTGACCCAGACCGTAGTGCGGCCGGTGGCGGCCACGGCCAGGTTCACCGCCTCCACCGTGGCGGTGGCACCGTCGTATATCGATGCGTTGGCGATGGGCAGGCCGGCCAGCCGCGACACGAGGGTCTGGTACTCGAACAGCGCCTGGAGCACACCCTGTGCCACTTCAGGCTGGTACGGCGTATAGGACGTCACGAACTCCGACCGCCCGGCCAGCGCGCGGGTGGCGGCAGGGATGTCGTGGTCGTAGGCCCCGCCGCCGGCGAAGCACACCAGGTCGTTGCCGATGCGGTTGTGGCCGGCAAGGCGAGCCATTTCGGTGGCGACGTCGGGTTCGGACAGGCCAGCTGGCAGGTCGAGGCCACCGGCCAACCGGAGGGCGGCCGGTATGCAGGCGAAGAGGTCGGCGGGGGTCGCCAGGCCCAGGTCGGCCAACATCCGGGCGAAGTCTTCTTCTGTGTGAGGTACGTAGTGCAAGGGTGTTCCTTAGCCTGCTGGGGATTTTGCGGCGAGGCTCACGGCCGGACCACCTGCGTGAGCCTTCTTGACAAAGGGGAGGCGGGTTGCATGGGCGGCGATGCGCCTGCCCCTGGCTTCTATCTCCAGCGGTGCCCCGTCAGGCAGGTCGGGAGGCAGGAAGCACATCCCTATCCCGTGCTGGAGGACAGGGGAAAAGTTGCCACTCGACAGCTCTCCCCGGCGCAGCCCGTCGGCCCAGGCGGTATACCCGGCTCGGAGCGGCTGCCGGCCCTCTCCGGCAACCCCCCGGAGGACGCGTCGTATACCTGTTTGGCGCTCGGCCAGCAGGGCGTCGCGCCCCGTGAAGCCACCCGGTTTGTCCCATGCGACGACCCAGGAGAGCCCGGCGTCGAGCGGAGTGATCCCGGGGCCCAGTTCGTGGCCGTGTAGAGGCAGGCCCGCCTCCAGACGCAGCGTGTCCCGGGCCCGAGGCCGGCCGGCGTGGCACCCGCTGCTACGAGGGCGGCCCAGAACTCTGTTGCCACCCCGGATGGGACGGCGCACTCGACGCCGTCCTCTCCCGTATAGCCGGTGCCGGCGACGACGACCGGCGCACCGCGCCAGGTCGAGGTAGCCACCTTGAAGTGGCCTACTTGCGAGGAATCGGGGAACACCTGGGCCAGGAGCTCTCGCGACCTGGGCCCCTGGACGGCCAGTACCGCCCTCTGCTCGGTGACGTCGGACCCCCCTATTGCCTCGAGGACCCTCGAGGTGTTGGAGGCATTTGGCATTACGTCAAAGCGTTGCTCGTCGACCCACCAAACGATCAGGTCATCGAGCACCGACCCGTCCTCATCAAGGAGGTGGGTGTACTGCGCCTTCCCCGGGGCTATTTTGCTCAGGCTGTTAGTAAGGGAGTGCTCGAGGCGGTCCTTGGCCCCAGGTCCCGTGACCCGGACCGTGCCCAGGTGACTGACGTCAAAAACGGCGGCGCGCCGGCGACAGGACATGTGCTCGGAGAGGGTGCCGTCGCCGAACTCGAGCGGCATCTCCCAGCCACCGAACGCCACCATGCGGGCTCCGTGGCCCCGGTGCCAGGCGTCCAGGGGGCTGCGGCGAAGGGGAGGCGCGGCGTCGTCTCGTCGAGCACGGTCGGCTGGACCTTCGATCTCCGCTGCGCCCGCCGCCTCTGTGCTCATGGGTTCCAGAGTACCTTCGGAAGGCCCTTCGCCAGGTTGATGCCCGAGCCATCAAGGGCGGCCAAGCCGTCGGATTGAATTCCTCGGCCAATGTCAAAACTGGCGTGTTGTCAACGGGAAAACGGGGCGCTGGGTTTCGAGCAGGTAACTCGTCCAACGGGTCATGCGGGCCATGCGGGCGAGCGCGACTGCTGCCCAGGCAGAGCGTTAATGCCGAGCGGCGGTCCGGGCTATGCCGCGGCCAGCGTAGGCACGGCCGAGGGCAAGCCCGTTGGCAACTCGCGGGGCCGATCAGGGCCCTTCGTCACCGCCATGGCCCTCGTCAGCGCCATGGCCCTCGGCAGCGCCAGCGCCATGGCCCTCGGCAGCGCCATGGCCCTCGGCAGCGCCAGCGCCATGGCCCTCGGCAGCGCCATGGCCCCTCCAACATTGCGTCTTCACCATGGCCGTCGTCATCGCCATGCCGTCTTCACAATTGCGCTGTACTCGTCGCGCTTCGGCCATCTCGTCGCGCTGGTGCATCAAAAAGCCCTCTAAACGCAACGAGTTCGCTGGAACGCAACGAGAATGAAAAAGATATGATCAAACTGTGATGAGGTAATCATGGAAGTGTGATGAAATGGTGAGGAAATCGCCAAGGGGGGCCACCGTCGCCCAGGACCGGGCTGACCGCGCCGAAAGCCGGTCCTCTGTGTTGCTCGGTACTGCTCGGCCGCTCGTGCTGGGCCGCTCGTGCTGGGCCGCTCGTGCTGGGCCGCTCGTGCTGGGAACCGGGTGCTCAGCGCGCGGCTTGAGCCTTCCGTTCGACTAAGCCACCGGCGATTAAGCCATCGGCGTCTGGGCCATCAGTGCCCGGGCCATCAGCCCGGTGGCCATCAACGCCAGACCCATTACCCCCATGTCCATCAACGCCGTCGGCCCCCTTGGCAGTTTCGACCTGGGCACTCGGCACGGGGGCCATCGCCGACCTGTCCGCCCGCTCCTGCGATCGAGCGCCGGTGAGCTCAGTGATGGCCGCGTCGACCTCGGAGACGATCCTTTCCATCCCGAGCACGATGCTGAGCACGCCCTGGCCACCGCGCAGCAAGTCGAACAGCTCCTCGCCCGAGTTGGCCAGCACGCTACGGTCGTTCGCGATCACCAGGCTGGCGCTGGCCACCCCGGCGCCCGACGAACGCAGGCACTCGATGGCCTTGCGCGTTGACCGCAACGAGACACCAGCGTCGAGCAGTTGCTTGATGACCTTGAGCTGGAGCAGGTCGGTGTAGGAGTAGACCCGCTGGGTGCCGCTCCCGCGGGCGTCGCTGATGGAAGGTCTGAGCAGATCGGTACGGGCCCAGTAGTCGAGCTGGCGGTAGGTGATCCCGACGATGCCGCAAACCTGCGGCCCCCTGAAACCTTCCTCAGAGCCGTCCTGTGCCGACGGCGTCGCCTGCGTACTCTGTTGCCGCTCCATCTGCCCTCCCTAGGGACCCCGTGACAAAACAGTAGTTACATCAGTGTGGCCCGATCAGGCCACAGTTGCAAGCGTCAGCCGGTGAAGGCTCCGTTGACCGAGCGCCCGCCGCTTGGGCTCATTTGTCGAAGTCCTCAGGGCGCACGCCCTCGATGAACTCGTGGAACTGCGCCACCAGTTCTTCGCCCTCCGCCTGGTCCTCGAGATCATCGCGCTGGGCGATGACGATCCCCTCGGCGTCGAGCAACGCTTCTTCGGCGTAGATGGTGGCGCCCGCCCGGATGGCCAGCGCAATGGCGTCCGAGGGCCGGGCAGATACAACGTAGTTGCTGTTGCCACGGCGGAGCCGCAGCTCGGCAAAGAACGTCTGGTCCTTCAGCTCCGTGATCACGACGTAGTCCAGCACGACTCCGAGCTCGGTCAGTACATCGCGCATCAAGTCGTGCGTCATGGGCCTCTTCGTCACCACGCCCTGGAGTGCCGCAGCGATCGCCTCTGCCTCGGGCCGTCCTATGTATATCGGGAGAGTGCGGTCCCCCGTGGCCTCTTGCAGTAACAGGATCGGCGTGTTGGTCGGCAGCTCGACCCGGACCGCAGAGAGGTGCATCTCGACCATGACTGAACGTTACAACGACGGACGCTGCACCCGGCAGGCGCCCCGGCCCTCCGCCGCCGAAAGCCCCCATATACGGGGCCTCTTTTGGTCCCGCTGTCCGCTTCGGCCTCAGTGCAACTCAGCCAGGGCCGAGCGCAGCAGGGCGGCGCGAAGTTCCCCGCCCAGGCTGGAGAGCTCTTCGACGGCCTGCACGGCCGCCTGGCGAGCCTCGGGGTTGCGCTGCCTGATGAGCGGCATGATGACCTGTTGTACAAGCCCGGCTTCCCGTTCGGCGGCACCCTTGTAGGCACGGAGGTGGCGGGCCTCGACGCCGTGCTTCGCGAACGCCCATGCCAACCGGGCGACAATGGCGGCGTCCCGTGTGTAATAGGCAACTCCCCCCATGACCCTCGGGGTGATGAGCCCGTAGCGTTCGAGATCCTGGACCGTTTCCATGTCTACCCCGCTCTCGCGTACCAGGTCCTCGAGGGTCAGGTCGTCGTCATCGGGGACGGCCTTGACTTCGGGCGACCCATCCCTACGGGTTGGCCTGTTGACCCTCGAGCTGGCGGGCCGGACAGCGCTCGGGGGCTCGGGGCGGGATTTAGCCGGGCTATCGGTCTGGGCTTCCTCAGGCTCCCGCGTGGTTTGCGTTGGCGCGGTAGCCAGTGGCGCTGTCACTGGCGGGGCACTTTCGCCGCCTCCCTCGTTGCCTCCTTCGTCCGGCGGAGCACCCGCCCCGGCGGGCTCGTCGCCCCCGTTCGAGGGCGCCCCAGATGCCTGGGCGCCAGATGCCTGGGGGCCAGATGCCTGGGGGCCAGATGCCTGGGGGCCAGATGCCTGGGGGCCAGATGCCTGGGGGCCAGATGCCTGGGGGCCAGATCCTCGTGTCACAGACGCCTCGGCTACTGGGCCTTGCCTGCCCTCCCGATGAGCGGGGTACGCCTGTTGCGTGGCGTAGGCCTGATGAGGTTGTCCCGGTGGGCCGCTGTCGAAAAGCCGTCCCGCCAACTCGCCGGTGTGGTCCTCGTCGCCACTGGTCTCACGCGCCGGCCCCTCAACGGCCATCGCAGGGACGAAGAGGCCGTTTTCGACGGTGACGGCTACGTCCACCTCTTCGGCACCCAACCCCTGGGCCCCGAACTCGGCGCCTGCCTCTTCGAACGAGTTGTCCGCCTCCTCGAATGAGAGGTCGCCCTGGCTGTCAAGGCGGCCCTTTATCACCTTCAAAGGCAGGAAGGCGTCCCTTTGCTGGCGCAGGACCCAGCGCAGCCGGTCAATGTCCGCTTCGTAAAACTTGCGGTAACCGGATGGCGTCCGCTCGGGATCGACCAGGCCCTGGCTTTCGAGGAAACGGATCTTCGAGATAGTGACGTCGGGGAACTCGTCCTGTAACAGTGACAGGACTTCCCCGATGGAAAGATGCGAACGGCTGCTCACAGCTTTGGCCCCCAGAGTCCTTTGCCGCTCAGGCCTTGCCGGCCGAGTGGCCGGCAATGGGGCCTTGCCCCGGGGCCAGGAACAGCAGGCGGAACTTCCCCACTTGCAACTCATCCCCGCTCGACAGCGACGAAGTGTCGATGCGTTGGCGGTTGAGGTACGTGCCGTTGAGCGAACCCACGTCTTGTGCCCAGTACGCATCGTTGTCGTGATGGATCTCGGCATGGCGGCGCGACACGGTGATGTCGTCGAGGAAGATGTCGCTGTCAGGATGCCGCCCGATCGTGACCGTTGCGGCCGCGTCGGGCCCGAGCATGAACCGTGAACCCGAGTTGGGCCCCGCGTCACCACGAGGACCGCACCTCCGAGCGGCACACCGTGGACGAGGTCGCTCGCCTCCAGCCGGAAAGGCTCCGAAGTGCCGTCCCCCGGCAACAGGGTGATGGCTGGCGTTGCTGTCGTATTGGTCTGCAGGCCGCTACTTTCAGATTCGTCCCGGCGTTCGAGCCGTGCCCCGCACGAAGAGCAGAAATTTGCCTCCTCCGGGTTGCGGTGACCGCAGCGGTTGCAGAACAAGACTTCAAGCCTCTATGAGCTTCCGGTAATCGTCGGCGCCGAGAAGGCTCTCGAAAGCTCCCGCCGAGGAGGGCTCGATCACACAGATCCAGCCTTCTCCATATGGGTCCTCATTTACGTGCTCGGGCAGGTCGACCAGCTCGCTGTTCACCTCTATCACCGTGCCGTCGAGCGGGGAGTAGACGTCGGATACAGACTTCGTGGATTCTAGCTCGCAGAGGGGCTGACCGGCCACTGTGGCCGTCCCCGGCCCGGGCAGTTGGACATAGACAATGTCGCCCAGGGCGTCCTGGGCGTAGTCCGTGATCCCGACCCGGACCCGGGTGCCTTCCAGCGCGCGCCCACTCGTGGTCGGCTGTGTAGCGCAGGTCATCTGGAACGTTCACGCTGGAGACCATACTGTCCCTCGCCGCCCAACGGAACACGTTCTTCAGAGATCCTGGTCGGCGCCCCGCAATACCGCCGGCAGTCAGCCGCGCAGCAGGTCGCGTACACGCCGTGCGTGGTCCTGTGCCCGCGCCCTGGCCCCCGCCTCGGAAAGGCCCTCCGCCCAAACGTGGGTCAGCGCCTCCTCCGGGTCCGGCACGACCAGGGACCACCCGTCTTCGTAAAGGATTTTCACCCCGTCGACCAACAACGTCGGCCTGTCTTTGGCGAGGTCCATTACGGAACGCATGACCAAGCCCTTCTGGTCCCAGGGCGTTACCACCCCCTCATGAGCGACATAAACCGGGGGCAGTCCGGCGACGACATCTGAGAGTGTGGCCCCCGTCGTGGCCAGCAAGGCGAAAGTGTGCGTCAGGGCAGCCACGGCGTCGTACGCAGTCAGGAACCGGGGGAAAATATACCCGCCTTCTTGCCCTGCCGCGAACTCGACCCCCGGCCGCGACGCCACTTCCATCAAGTGAGAGGTGGACAGTTTGGTCCACATCAACGTCACTCCTGCCCGCACGCACATTTGCTCGGCGGGAGTGGGCGAAGATACCGGTAGCGCCACGGATATGCCGCGGTCGGCATCGCCCGAAGATGTGCCGAGGACCAGAGTCAACAGGGCCATCAGGCCTTCGTTGTCAGACAGGATGCGGCCGTTGTCGTCGACCAGGGTGATGCGTTCCCCGTCAGGGTTGAGCACGGCCCCGAAGTCGGCTCCGGCCGCCTTGACGAGTGCCGAGACGGCCCTGGCGTGCTCCCATCGGTCGAAGGTAACCGTCTGGTGGGCGGCGGCGTAAGGGTTGATGGAGAGCACCTCGGCGCCCAGTCGGCCGAGCACCGCCGGCATCACAAAAGAAGTGGCCCCGTAGGCGTAATCGAGCACCACCTTGAACGAGGCATCTCTTATCATGTCTGCTTCGACCTGCTGCAGGAGCACCCGCGAGTAAAGCTCTGGAACCCGGACGGGGTACGAAACATCGCCGGTCTCCGAGGCGAGGCAGCGTCTGAAATCCTCCCGGTAGAAAATTCGTTCCACTTTCCTCTGGAGGGCCTCCGGGATATCGGCCCCGCTGCTGTCGAAAAACGAGATCCTCACCGACTGGGCGTCTTCGGCGGACAACCGCACAGTGACGCCCCCCGAGCTTCTCTCCGAAAGGACGCCGAAACGGGTCACGGGTACGGTCGCGACCTCCAGGTCAGCCACGTCGACCCCGGCCGCGTTCAGGCCGACGACGACGGACTGCTTCAACATCCGGGCGCCGCGGGCTTGTATCGCGCGACACGGTAACGGTCGCCCCGCGGGGCATTGTCGTCGCATAAGCCATGGACAGGCGGACGGCCAGCTCGGGCGAGATATCGACGTTGGCCAACCCGGAAACGCCCATCCGGCCGAACAGGTTGCGCGCTCCCTTCGACTCCCAGATTATGGAGGAATTGACAATGGCGCCGTGCTCCACCGTCTTGAAGGGGTATATCCTCACCCCGGCGTGCACTACCGCGTGTTCGCCGATGGAGCACTCGTCGCCCACGACCGCCCCCTCTTCCACCCGGGCGCCGCGGCGCAGGTCGCTGCCCCGGCCCACCGTGCAGCCGCGGAGCCTGACGCCCGGCCCGAGAAAAGCGTTGTCGTGCACGATGGCCCGCTCGAGGTAGGCGTCGCGACCGACCCGCACGTTCCGGCCGAGCACGGTGTACTCGTCAAGCTTCGCACCTGCCATTACGGTGCAGTAGTCGCCGATAATGGCAGGACCTTTCACTTCGGCCTGGGGGTCGATCTCGGCCCCCTCGCCGAGCCAAATCCCGTGGCGCAGGGCAAAACCCGGCCGCTCCACCGTGACCCGGCCGTCAAGGATGTCCTGGTGAGCGCGGCGGTAAGCGTCGAGGGTCCCGATGTCTTCCCAGTACCCTTCTGTCACGAAGCCGTAGAGCAGCCCGTCTTCGGCCACCAACCGGGGGAACACGTGGGAGGAAAAGTCAACCTCTCCCGGTCCGATGAAATCGAATATCCTTGGTTCGAAAACGTAAATCCCGGTATTTATGGTGTCCGAAAAAACCTGGCCCCACGAGGGTTTCTCGAGGAAGCGCTCGATAGTCCCGTCTTCTCTGACCATGACAATGCCAAATTCCAACGGGTTCGCCACCGACCGAAGCGCTATCGTCCCCAGCGCCTTTTTGCCGATGTGAAAGTTCACGACCGCCCCGAGGTCGATGTCGGTGAGCACGTCCCCCGATATCACGATGAACGGCTCGTCGAGCTCCCGCATGGCGTTGCGGACCGAGCCCGCCGTCCCGAGGGGCGACTCCTCACTGGCGTAAACCATCCGGGGCCCCGAACTCGGCCCCATTGCCGAAATAGGTCTGGATGGCGTTGGACTGAAACCCGACCGTTACGACGATGTCGCGAAAGCCATGTTGTCGGAGCAACGCCACTACGTGTTCCATAAGCGCCCTGTTGGCCATCGGGATCATTGGCTTGGGTTGGTTGTAGGTAAGCGGCCGCAGCCGTGTGCCCTCGCCGCCCGCCATAATGACGGCCTTCATCCCGGCCCTCTTTGGTAAGGGCCTCCCACCGGTTCCCCACTGCGCACTGCTCGGCTGTCGCGTATGGCTGCGCGGCTCGCGGCACATAGCCCGCCACGGCGATCCACCCGAGGACGAGGCCCCAGGTCGCCGCCACCCACGCACCGGTCTGAGCGGCTTCGTGCCAACGAAAGGGCGAACCGCCGGCCAGGAAAAGGGGCAGGGCGAACATCATGCCAAACGTCCCCGCCTTGCCGGCCCAACTGACGTCGATCCGGGTGGCGCCCGCCAACGCCAGAGCGCCGGCTCCGAGCAACACCAACGCTTCTCGCAAAAGGATAAGAACGACGAGCCACACCGGCACGGCGCCCACGGCCAAAGCGCCGACTACCGCGGCCAGTACCAGCAGCCTGTCAGCGAGGGGGTCGGCCATCTTGCCGAGCGTCGTCACCTGGTTGAAGTGCCTGGCTACATAGCCGTCGAGACCGTCGGTGACACCAAGGCCGGCGAGTAGCCCGGCGGCGGCCAACTGACCCCGGTGGTCGGGTTGAGCGAGAAGGACTAAGAAGACGGGGATACAGGCCAGACGGAGCGCCGTCAAGGCGTTGGGGACGGTGAGGATTCGGTCCTCCCCCTGGCGTCTCGTTGGCATCTCCCACGAGCCTAAGGCCCTGACCGCGCCTTAGGTGGTGTAAACAGGGCCGCAGGCGAGGTCAACCGGGGGTAAGTCGCGCATTTGCGGCCAACTTAAGGCCAAACCGGGGGGAACGCCAATGAGGTTTCGTACCGAGGACCAGACGACAGCCGGGCCTATCAGCCAGATCCGGAGCCTAATTGCACCGCTTTTACGAGTAGCAGCACGACGGCGAGCACCAGGTAGATCCTGAGCGACCACATGGCCAGCACCCGGCCACGCGACCACTCCGGCCTACCCAGGAGGGCAAGGGGCGGCATACGCCAGTTCTCTCTGTGGGCCCTGCTGGTGGCCGCCACGTGCCCGGCCGGTAGGCGGCGCCGGCGCAATTGGTACAGGACGCCGGTCACTACCAGCCCCGACAGCAGGGCCCCGCCAAGGACGAGGCTGAGGACGGTGACGTTTATGTTCGGCAAGACCGTCGTGGCGACGAGGATCAGGGACATGATCAGCAGCACCCCGATGATGAACGTGGCGAGAGCGTTCAGCCACGGCCGGTTCACCCATGGGCCGAGCACCTCCCGGTCGTTGCACAACAGGAGCAGGAAGACCGACGCTGACGGGAGCAGGACGCCGGCAAGGGCTTGCACGGCGACGGTAATTACGCCGAGCGGGGCCCCCGGTATGAGCACGATCCCGCCGGCCAGGGCCACCATGGCGGCGAAGCTGGCGTAAAAGGCCTTCGCCTGGAAGAAATTGCGGTGCAGCGAGTGGTGCGCCCCGAAAAAATCTCCTACGGCGTAGGAGGTCCCCAGTGTCACGGCCGCGGCCCCGATTATCGAGGCGTTGAGCAGCACCACGGCGTAGAGGGTGCCGGCGGCGTGGCCGAGCACCCGGCCTAGAGCAGAAGCCGTCGTACCCGCATCGATGAAGTTGCCGTAATAACGGGTACCCACGAAGGCGAAGGCGCAAGTCACCACGATCAAGGTGGCGCCAATGACGGTTATGAAGGAGCCAAGGACGGTGTCCGCCCGTTCATAGTTGATCCAGCGCGGGGTAATGCGCTTGTCCACGATGTTGGACTGCTGGAAGAACAGCTGCCAGGGGGCGACCGTGGTGCCGACTATGGCGATTATCAAGAGGACCGACGTGGAGTTGGCCCCGCCCGCAATCCCCGGCACGAACAGGCCGTGCACAATTGGGCCGGCCGAAGGGTGGCTGAACACGACCAGCGGGATGATCAGGAAATTGCCGACTACGAAGAGAAGCATGAAACGTTCCCACCGCCGGAAGCTGCCGGTTGCAGTCATAGCGACGAGGCCGAACGCAGCTATTGGGACCGAAACGTACTCGCTCACGCCGAAATACCCGAGCGCGAGGGCGACGCCGATGAACTCCGTCACTATGGTCAGGAAGTCCAGGATGAACAGGTCCCCCACGGAGAACAGGCCCCAAAAGCGACCGAAGCGTTCTTTGATGAGCCGTGCGTGCCCGACACCGGTCACGGCGCCCAGGCGGACGACCATTTCCTGGTTGACGATCAGTACGGGGATGAGTAACGGGAGGACCCAAAGCAGGCTGGTGCCGTAATTTTGGCCTGCCTGGGAGTAGGTGGCGACGCCTCCGGCGTCGTTGTCACCCACCATGACAATGATCCCGGGGCCGACGATGGCGGCAAGGGTGAGAAGACGTGCCCGCCAGCTCAGGCGAGCGCCCACGTCCGATACGCGAATGGTGCCGAGAGCGCCCTGGATATCACCGACGTGGGCGTCATCGAGGACGGCCGTGCCGCCCCGGGCCACTTCAACCGCGGGAGGCGCCTTGGGCTCGCCATCCAGCATGTCGCCATCCAACGTGTCGTTGGCCATTGCCGATGGTCCTCCGGGCTCGTAGGGCTAACGGGTTGCTGCTGAGGCGCCCACGCTGCCCGGGCCTCCGCTTAGACCATCTCGCCCGGTACCTGCGCACGCGCGCCCGGCTCTGTGAGGCGTTCCTCTGTCGGCGCTCAGTGCTGCTCCTTTTCGGTGTCACAGCCGCAGGTCAAGGATCGCAGTGCCCGGCGTAACAGCCGGCCCACCACCACCCGCCCATCGAGAGGCAAGATGCGGCTGCCTGACGGCTACAGACTATCACCGGTCACGCGTAGCACTTCTGGCTCTCGGCGCCTCGCGGCACCGGCCAGTGCTGGCACTGGGCGCACCGCAACCGGACCGGATTGCCGGTGCCTTCTTGCCGGTGCCTGCTTGACGGGTACGGCTACTCGGCCGCGTCCATCCCGTACTGGCGGCGCCACCCGGACGGCAATAACAGCTCGAGCACGTCGTCCACCGTGATCTGTCCCAGCATGCGGCCGTCGTCGTCCACCACCGGCGCCACCGCCAGGTTGAAATCAGTCATCTTGCGGACGACCTCATGCACGTCCGCGTCTGCCGGCAGCGAGGCCGGGTCAGGCTTCATGGCCACCGAGATGAGGTCGGCCGGGTTGCCCCGCACGAGGTCGACGATCGGTGTCGTGCCCACCAGGCGCCCGCTCTCGCCCGTGACGAACACCATCGAGGCCGCCTGGGGCGGAGCGGGTGACGACTTGACTGCTTCGAGGGCCTCCCCGACCGTCGAGCTGTCGCTGACCGAGACGAAGTCAGGGTTCATAAGACCGCCCGCCGTCTCGGGGTTGTAATTGAGCAGGCTCCTCAGCTTGAGCTGGGTCGCCGACGGAAGACGCTGGAGGATGGGGAGGCGCCTGTCCTGGTCGAGCTCCATCAACAAGTCGACGGCGTCATCAGGTTCCATGGCGGAGAGCAGCTTGGCCGCTTCCTCGTCGGAGCGCGAACGGAGGAACTCGACCTGGTGCTCGGGGTCGAGCTCTTCGAAGACGTCCGCCTCGAGCTCGGTGTCCTCGCCCACGGCCCGAATTATCTCTTCGCCCTCCTCGTGCGAGGCCGCCTCGACCAGGTCGGCCAGCTTCGCGGGGTGTAGGCGGCGCAGCTTTCGGAACGGGATTTGCAGGTGAGCGGTGGGCACGTGCGCCACAAAGGGCTCGATGTCCGACCAGTCAACCATCTTGCCTGCACGCACCCGGTGGCGCAGGGCCCTGGGCAACAGGCGCCTGATGACAGGCCGTGAACTTGTGTCGACGCCCATCACGTGCCAGTTCTGCCCTATTTTGGCCAGCTCGATCTCGTTGGCCCGGACAAGACGGGCGCCCTCCAGATGTATGAGATGACGCGAACGCAGGTCCCGGGCCAGTAACAGTTCTCCCGGTCGCCTTTCAAAAAGGCCTAGATCTTTGGGGTCTACCGACAGCCGAGCGGCGTCATATGACAGGCTGACCACCTGGTAGGCGTGGGCAAAACGGTCCTGCCCCTCGAAATCCACCACGAGGCCCGTTACCAGAGGGTGGAAGGTTGCTCCCGAGCCGTCCGTATCCATGCGGGCGATCACGTCGCTCAACTTTCCCGGGTGTTGCTCGTCCGGCCCGATGACGGGAATCCCCAGGAGGCAGGAGAGGTGGAGGACATCTCCGTCCGGGCTCGACGGCAATGTGCCCGGTCCTGGCGCCGTAGCCACTGTTTGGTTGCGTGCGAGCCCGGTACCCGCCGACGGGGTACTTGGAGGTTGCGCCTCAGACGCTCCTGGCACATACACAGCCTATCTCGCCTTTGCCGGGAGACGACGTCTGAGCCCGCCGGCCTCCGGGCGAGCCGTTCACGTACCGACCCCACCAGGCGCGGTAAACCGCTTTAGGGCCGGCAAAACCCTTTACGCCCGCAATCTTTGGCCGGCTAAACCGCGGAGCGGCAACGCAACAATGGCGCGTTGGGGACGACGTCGAAAGCTGCTGCCGGCAGCACCATATCGACTATGGTCCGCGCATGAGACTTATGCCGCTTCGCGTGGCGGCGGTCATCGTGGGCCTCACTCTGTCGGGGGCCGCCCCGGCGGCCGCGCTGAGCACGACCACCACGGCGGCCGCGACCACCACCGCCGCCGCTACTACTTCAGTTGCGACTTCAGTAGCGACAACCGTACTCCCGACTACGGTGCCCCGCACCCGGCCGCCGACCACCGCGGCTACGACAACTTCGGCCACCACAACGAGCTCGACTACGACAACGACCCCGAGCACCCCGACCACGACCAAGAGCAGCGGCGCTTCAGGCGGGACGATCGCCATCATCATCGTCGCCGTCTTGGCCGGCCTGGCCATTGTTGGCGGCGTGTTCTTTTTCGTCTCCCGGAACCGGCAGCGCACGCAGTTCACCACCCGCGCCCAGGCCGTTGCCAGTGACGCCAACGCATTGGCGTCGGCGGTCCAGGCGGGCATCCCGCTCCTGCGTGAGCCAGGCACCGCCGCTCAGGTCTGGGTCGACCTGAACAGTCGGATCGCACGTGTGCGCAGCGGGTTGACCGCATTGAGCGCTATCGCTCCCGAGCAGCGTACGAAGTCGGCCACCACACGGACCACCCATTCGCTCGACGCGCTCCAGTCCTCAATCGACAGCGACAGAGCCTTGCGTATGGGCCCGTCGACGGCGTCGGGGGACCAGATCGCTTACTCCGAGGCCCTCTTGAGCCAGCGGGCGGTCGAGCTCGGCCGGGCGGCCGAGGAGCTGCAAGCCACAGCCAGTGGCAACTGATACCGGTCCGGCGCAACCGGGGTCGCAAGCGACGCACCGGGGCCGGTCGGACGAGGGCCCGGCGGCGCCCTGCGCGTTGGCCTGGTCGGCACGGGCTATTGGGCAGGCCGGGCCACGGCCCGGCGCTGGCAACCTCGCCGCACGCACAACTGGCCGGTGTTTGGGGCCGGGCGCCGGCCAAAGCCGAGAAGCTGGCGCGAGAGCTCGGGACACGAAGTTACGACGACTACGACGAGCTCCTGGGTTCCGTTGACGCTGTAGCTATCGCGGTGCCGCCGGACGTCCAGGCTCTTCTGGCGGTGCGCGCCGCTCGGGCCGGCCGGCACTTATTACTCGAAAAGCCTCTCGCCCTGGACCTGGCGGCGGCTGAAGAGGTCGTGCAGGCCGTCGACGACGCAGGGGTGGCGTCTACCGTGTTCTTCGGCGCACGCTTTCACCCGGCTACGGAGCGTTGGGCTCAAGACGCATCCGGGGCCGGCGGGTGGCACAGCGCCCACGTCATCCACTACTACGACATCTTTCGGCCGGAGAGCCACTATCGCGAGTCGGTCTGGAGACGCGAGCGAGGCGCGCTGTGGGACATCGCGCCTCATGCCCTGGCCACCCTCATCCCTGTCATGGGCCCGGTGACCTCGGTGACCGCCCGACGTGGCCGGGCCGGTAGCGACACGGTCCACCTCGTCGTAACTCATGGCGCCCCGGTGACCGGCGGGTCGCGGCCGCACGGGCCAGTAGCGGCCAGCACCATCTCGCTCAGCCTGACGGCGCCGCAGGCAGCCGCGGTTAATCAACTCGTGCTTTTTGGCGAGCACGGTGTGCGGGCACGTCCTGACCTGAAAATCGAGGCGGTAGAAGCTTTTCAGGTAATGATCGCCGAGCTGGCCGAGCTGGTAGCCTCGGGCGCCCGGACGCACCGGTGCGATGCACGGTTCGGCCTCGACGTAGTCCGCATTGTGGCGGCGGCGGAAAGAGCCCTGGAGATCCCGCCCGTCGAGGTGATCGCGGATTAGCCGGGAGGCACGTCCGGGTTGCTTCCTCACACCGCCTTCGCGTTCATAGTTCCCACCCGAATAACTGGTTGCACAACAAGAAGCGCACTTGACAAGTTATGACGGTGTTTATGGGGTGTTTATGAGGGTCGAGGTGGGGCCGACGCTGCCGCCACTTCGCAACAATTGTCTGTGCTACCGGTCCAACGTTGCTTGACCCGGCACCGGCTAAAAAGGGTCACGGGAGCACCGAGAGCAAGCGCGTGGCGATATCTGGAGCGCGCTCGGCACCGATGCCGGCAGCGACACGAGCGAGTTCACGCCCGCCGGCCGTCCGCTCGTCGTTCGACAGGGCGAGCAGGTCCAACGTCTGGGCCGGCTCCCACATCAACAAGCACGCACACTGAAAGAGAGCTCCCTGGCGGGTCCGCCGCTGCGAGATCCCGACCACCTTGGACTGCCCTGCAGCGGTGACCTCTCCGGCGGCGAGGCCGGCGAAGCACACCCGGGACGACCAGGCGTTCTTTTGCATCGGGCCCTTCCACACCTCGAGACCGCTCACACCCATCTGGCCGAGTGCCTCGGACCAAGCCTCACCCACCCACCAGGCGGCACGTCCCACGTCCGCCGTCCAGAGTGGGTCCCCGGCCGGTACCACGAAGTCGACCCAGAGGACCGAACGCGGGTCGACGAGAACGGCTCCCCCCCCGCTACTCCGGCGGACAACGTCGACGCCCGCGGCGGCGCACGCGTCCGGGTCGGCCGCCGCTCCGGCCTGCCCGCTGCCGAGGACGAGAGCGCAGTCCACGGGGTCGTGGAACATCACCGTCCTGGACAGGACGGCCGTCCCCGAAGACCAGTCCCTCCCGGTAGATAGGGGCGCAACGTTGGCGCCCGTAACCAGGGCCGTAGACCGCTCGTGGAGCGCCCTGACGGTGCCCGTTACGTGGCGGGGCTCCCAGGCGATCAAGCCGACAGCGCGGCTGCGCCCTCCCCGGCAACGGTCAACGGTACGACCTGACCGGGCAGGCCGAGGTATGGCTCCCAGTCCGGCAGGACGGCACCAAGGGCGGCCAGTGCCCATACCCTGCCGCGCGGCGCTGACGGCAGGTGACGCAACTTCATCCCGCTCTCCTCCAGGAGGTGGTCACGCTTGCGAGCATTGCAGCGTCGGCACGCGGCTACGACATTGTCCCAGGCGTGCAGCCCACCCTTGGACCTGGGCACGATGTGGTCGATGTTCTCGGCCTGGGCTCCGCAGTATTGGCACCGGTGCCCGTCACGAGCAAAGATGGCCCTCCGGTTGAGAGCCACGTGGGCCTGGTGGGGCACGCGTACGAAATACGAGAGGCGCACCACGGAGGGCTCGTCCAGGGTGACCCGGGCCGCATGGAACACGCGGCCGGTCGCCGCCAGGAGCTCGGCCTTGGCCTGGATGACGAGCACCAGCGCGCGCCTGGTGGGTACGACGCAGAGCGGCTCGTAGGTGGCGTTGAGGACGAGCGCTCGCGACATGCTCTCGCCTACCTTTGTATCAGAGGAACCGGGACGGGCGTGCCAGCCCTCTCGGCGATCGTCTCTGGTGGCACAAGAAGAACTTAGCGCGCAGGCAACCGCATCCTGCGACACCACTCGAGGTAGCTCACCAGCTCTGCGGCACTGACCTGAGCCCTGGAGGAGCCGTACATTGTCTGGAGCCGAAAGGACATGTAATCCTTCGGCGGGCCCGGCACGGGGGGCCACCGAGCCCACCAGCGTGGGTCCAGGAGCGCCCGCCATTGGGCCAATGCGGTTAGCCACAGCTCCGGCCTCCTGGCCACCTGACCGAGAGCACCGCTGGCGAGAGGGCCCACTGGTCTCACCTTTCCTGTTCCACTTCCTGTCCCACTCGCCTCCTGTCCCACTCGCCCGGCCTGCCTCTCTTATGGACGGCTTTCCTACGGCACTTCTCTCTTGCGCCGGAGCTCGCTATGGTTGCGCGGACGACGAAGGGAAACCGAACGTGGGCGGCTGCGGCGGCGCCGCCACGTAGAAGTGCGCCGACCAATCGTCTTCGAACTTTCCGTTCAGCCGGGCTTGCCAGCGATAAATACCGGGAGCGAGCGGCAGGCCCGTGGGCAGCTCCATCATGGACGTGGCGTGGCCCGGGAACCCCGTCGGCACGCCGGCGGGGCTTGGCACCATTATCTGCTGCTCGAGCCGGACGGCCTGGGGCCCGCTGGGACCGGGTATCTCGACCACCTCGCCATCTTCGCTCAAAAGCTCGATCTCCAGGACCAGGTTTTTGTTGCACATGGCCAGCTCGGCCTCGACGAACACGACGACGACGTGCGCCGCCGTGACGAGAGGAGCAGGAGGGACAGGGACAGCAGGCCCGGGAGGACGTCTTAACTGGGTGACCGCCCAACCCACGTTGAGCAGGTTCAGGGTCCCGGTTTGGGGGTTGTGGGTACCTCTGTCGGCCAGGAGGACGTAGATTTTCACGCCCTGGGACCGCTCCGACCGGGGTCGATCAGCCAGCCTGCTGTTACTGGCCCCCGACCGGCGGTCCCGGCTCAAGGCTCGCCAAGGCTGTCGTCGCCCCGTCCCTGGCTCGGGCCGCCGCGGCCTGGCCACCACTTACGGCCTGCGGGCCCGTCGGTGCGGCCCCACGAGCTCCCCCCGCTCAGTGGCTCCCCGCCCGTGGCGGCACCGTGGGGCCCCGGCCCACCGCCCCAGTGGTCCCGGGCGATGCGGCGGACGCTCTGCACCAGGGTCACGGCCGAAGCCAGCATTATGAGGAAGCCGACCAACCCCACCAACCAGTACGTAGCGAACGAAACAGAAAGCAGCACGAGGCCGAGCAGAAAAACCAGCGACGCCCGGCGGGCGTTGCGACGGGCCTCGCCGACGTCGGTGGGCATGCGCAAGGCACGCGCCAGCCCTCGCTCCTGCTGCAACTGGCGCTCGATCTGGCGGAGTATGCGCTGCTCGTGTTCCGAAAGTGGCACAGGCCTATACCTCCATGCCAGCTCTTGGCGTGCCTGCCCTCGGTACTGGTTGATCATTCATGACGCCACTTCTTGCAGTTGGTACCCGCATCGAGTCTCCTCGCCCAAGGTACACCCTCGGCCGGCTATTTTTCCTCGCGCCTTTAGAGGGGCGGCCTGGTCTGCGGGGCCCTGTCCGACTGGTCTGCCGCTCGGCTATTGTTTTGCGCCGATCGGGTAACGCCTCCCGGAAGGATCTTCGAGCGGGCAGGGCAAATGTGCAACACGACGACAAACGACCAGGGCTGGCCGAGAGATCCGGGTATATGGGTCGGCACCAACTTCTGGTCGCGCTCAGGCGGGCCGCGCATGTGGGAGCACTATGACCACGAGGTGGTGAGAGAGGAACTGGCCACGATGGCCTCTCTCGGCAGCACGCTGACTCGCTCGTTCTGCTATTGGCCGGATTTCATGCCGGCGCCCGAGACCCTCGATGAACAGGTGATGTCGCGCTTTATCGACTTCCTCGACCTCCACGAGGAGGCCGGGCTGCATACGGTCCCCACGTTCCTGGTCGGCCATATGTCCGGTCAAAACTGGGACCCTCCCTGGCGAGGTGACCGCGACCTCTACCGTGACGTTTGGCTCGTCTCCCAGCAAGCGTGGTACGTCGCCGAGGTGGCCCGGAGAACCGCCGCTCACCCTGCCATAGCGGCGTGGTTGCTCAGTAACGAGATGCCGATTTATGGCCGTAACGGGGACGAGCAAGCGGTGACCGCCTGGGCGCGCCTGTTGGTCCAGGCGCTCCGTTCGTCGGGCGCCACTCAGCCCGTCAGTACCGGGGACGGGTGTTGGGGCATAGAAGTCACGGGCACCGACAACGGTTTTTCGCTGCGCCGGCTGGCACCATTGGTCGATTTCATCGGGCCGCACGTTTACCCTTCGTCGAACGACGCGGTACGTCAAATGTTGACGGCGGCATTCGCCTGTGAGCTGTGCGCCTCGTTCGGCAAGCCCGTGGTGCTCGAGGAGTTCGGCCTGTCCTCGGATATGGCTTCGGGCGAGAATGCCGCCCACTATTACCGGCAGGTGCTGCACTCGACGCTGCTGGCCGGGGCCGTGGGTGGCTGGCCTGGAACAATTGCGACTACGACAACCTCCTGAACCAGGACCCGTACAGGCACCACCCCTTCGAGATGCATTTCGGCATTACCGATCAAGGTGGCCAACCGAAGCCTCAAGGTGTCGAGCTGGCCCGGTTCTCGGCTTTGCTTGGCGAGCTGTCAAAAACGGGCTGGCAGCGTGGCGCGGCCGAAGTGGCTTTGATCGTGCCCGAGCACTTCGAGCACACCGAGGCATCCTGGTCGCCGGTACCCAGGGCGGACATCCGGGAGAACCTGTTCCAGTCGTATATCGCGGCTCGCGAAGCCGACCTTCCCGTCGAGCTCGTTCGTGAGCGCGACCTTCTCCGGGACGGCGACGCCCGGCCGCCCCGGCACAAGCTCTACTTGATGCCGTGCGCCAAGCTGGTCACGGCTCCGGGGGCGCGATTGATGACCGATGTCGCCAGGGCCGGGGCTACCGTTTACCTCTCGTACTTCGGCGGGAGCGGGCCCAACACCCCGGGCCGTGGGTGCCCTGGCTCGACCAGACCTTCGGCGTTACCCACCACCTCCGTTACGGGATCCCCGACGTCGTGCCCGCGGGAGAAGTCAGTTTTGAGCTCGTCCAGGAGATCGGCGATCTGGCCCCGGGTACGAGGCTCACTTTCGTGGCCGCTGGTGAGGGGACCGGCTCGGCCTATTTACCTGTGGACGCAAGTGGCGCCGATGTCCTGGCTGTCGACGACCGGGGCCGTCCCGCCCTGTTGCGCAATCGCATCGGTGCCGGGTGGGTCGTGCTCTGCACGTACCCGATCGAGTACATGGCCGCGTCGAGTCCGGCGGCCAACCCCGAGGCCACCTGGCAGTTGTATTCGGCCCTGGCCGATATGGCCGGGGTTAGCCGGCCGCTGCGGGCGGAAGACCCGCGAGTCACGATCGGCGCTTTACGTGTCGGCGGAAAAGATGCCTTCTTGGCCATGAACATCTCGCCCGACGTGATGGATATCCGCCTCGTGCCACGAGTCGGGGCGATCTCGAGGGCGCCGGCCGGTGAAAGGATCGAAACGCTGCACATCGCCCCTTACGAGGTGGCCCTGCTTTATCGCGAATACGCCGAACACCGACCTGCTCTGCCTATTTTGGCCCGGTGACGGCGGCGGCGTGACCGGCCGCGGTAAATCAGTGGGGCTTGAGCTGGGCCAGCGTGTAAACGGTGGTAGTGGAGCCGAGCCACCCGGGCCACATCGTCGGGGTGTACTGGTCCTGGCGGCTGGTACTGGCCGGGTAACCTTGCCAGTACGCGGTGCTCGCCTGGAACCACGTGCTCGTTGTACCACAGTGGTATTTCCGGCAGCTCCTGGAGGAAGTCAGACTCCAGCACCGTATACAAAGAGCGCAGTAAATCTAGATCGGACGTCGGGGTCGTAGCGGCCTGGCGTACAAGTGCCCAGGCCGAGGTGTCCGAGAATCGCTCGCTGTTGAACTGCTCTGCCTGTTTTGGTGCTATCGGGAGCTGGTAAACGGCGTCGAAATAGCTCCAGGGCGTGGAGCCAAGACCGGTCTCGTCGACTACTGCCATGTCGTAGTCGCCGTCTTCGACGTCGGTGTCACGCCTCTGCAAAGGCACGAACCTCGGGGACACGTGGATGCCCACGCTGGCCATCTGCTGGGACAACGTGGTGGCGGCGTCCATCCAGCCCGTCCAGCCCGTCGGCACCTCCAGCGTCAAAGGCTGGCCCTGGTAGCCCGATTTGGCCAGGAACTGCTTGGCCATCGACTGCGAATAGTGAAAACCGTAGCTGCGCACGGCAACATTGTTTATGTAGTTGTTGAGGTACGGCAGCAAACCAGTCGGGCTGGCGGCGTCGACAGTGCCTGAATAGACCTTTGCTATAATTGCCGAAGGGTCAATGGCGTAAGCGACCGCTCTGCGGAAATCGACATTGTTCATCGGTGCTGCCGCGGTGTCCATTTGAAGCCATACCGTGCTGGCGGGTAGCATGTAGGGCGAGCCCGGGTAGTAGGTCTTTATGTCGTAACCGGCGGTCTTGCCGCCGACCAGGTCGGGCACACCCTGGAGGAGCTCGTTGCTCCAGTCGGTGCGATTGTCAATCAGGGCGGACAGCCCGGCACCGCTCGAATGACTGACGACGTCGCAGAGGAACTCGAACTTGAACGACAGCCCCAGCTGTGTCCTGCCCCACCAATTGGGGTTGTCCCGGTAACAGGCTTCGGTTGGGCTCGTGCTCTGGAGCAACATCGGCCCAGTCGAGACCGGGTCGCTATTGGGCGTGGTAAACCGGGCACCCGACGCCATTGTCGACCAAACGGCTTCGGGGACCACAGGCGTGTGCCAAAGGAAATCCTGCCACTGCGCGTCAGTCGACAGGTTGGTTGAAGCTCACGGTTACCGTGTCGCCAACTGCGCTCGCGCTCTTTACGCTGGTCACGTCGCCGTAGTACGGGTCCGCCTTATCCCGCATGGCAAGGTTCACGCTGTAAGCGACATCGGCTCCCGTGAGGGCCCCCGTCGCCGACCCGGTCGAGCTCTGTGCCCAGCTGACTCCGTCACGGATTTGGAGTTTGTAGGTCCTCGGCCCTGCCCACGTGCCATTTGTGGCCAACCACGGGATGAATTGCCCACGCACCGGGTCGTAAAGGAAAAGAGGCTCGTACAGGAGGCCCTGGGTACCGGTGTAGTCCTGAGCGAGGTCAAGCGGGTTGAAGTTGGTCGGTGCCGACGTCGCCGTCCCGCTTGTATAAAGGGTCTTGGCACGGGGCAACGCCGGCTCTGCCGCCCGGTGGTGAGCCTGGGCGGCGGCCAGTGGCAAGACCAGCAGGGCGGCGCCAAAAGCCGTGGCCCAGCGCTTACGCCCCACATCCCCCAATATCACCACCGAGAACCTATAGCCAAATGATGGCCCTTTCTAGTCGTCCAACAGGCCCGTGGGGGCCGGGCCGGGGGTCTCCGGCCGGTCATTTGCCCCTTGCCCGGTGAGCGCGGTGGTCGGGTTTATCGCCCCTGTGCCGAACCCGGTGGACAGCGTCTACCGCTTCGCTCGCCCTTGCCCAGTCCGGCGGACTGGCCCCCGAGCGACTGGGCTCTGGCCAACTTTGGCCTGACCGCATGTCAGTACCGCGGGCGACGGACGTTTCGGCTCCCGCTCCCGCTCCCGCTCCGTCCGCGGTCAACTCCAGCCTGAGCTGCTCACCTGGCGACGACTCGGCCGGTATTAACCCGGATGCGCTCAGCCCGAGAAGGCGGGCCCCTTGTTTTAGCTCCAGCGAGCTGAGCAACGCCCTTGCGGTGGTCCAAAAGCTTGGCCCGTCCGTCTGCGGGCGGGTGAAGGTATGGCTGCGGGTCAGGGTGGTGAAGTCTCCATAACGGAGCTTGATGGTGACTGTCCGGGCTACGAAACCGTGGTTGCGGACACGCGCTGCAACGGAGTCGGCCATCAGTACGAGCCTTCTCTCTAGCTCGTCCCTGTCGGCGATGTCGGTCGGGTACGTCTCTTCGTGACTGATCGACTTGACGGCCCGGTCGGGGACAACAGGGCGTGCGTCGCGGCCCCAGGCGAGCGAGTGCAGCGTCCTGCCTGCAGTCTTGCCGAGTGCCGAGACGACAGCATCAAGCGGAAGGGCTGCCAGTTGGCCGACAGTCGTGACACCGATCTCGTGCAGTCGTGTGGTGCCAGCCGGTCCGACCCCGAAAAGAGCTTCTACGGGCAGGGGCCAAAGGAAACCGAGGGCCGCTTCCTCACTTACCACAACCGTCCCCGCCCCGGGCCGTATGCCGTGCATCGAGGCCTGCGGCTTGGCCGCTTTGGAAGCCAACTTGGCGATCAGCTTGTTTGGCCCTGCTCCCACGGAGCAATCGAGGCGCAGGCCGGTGATCACCCGCTCACGGACCTTGGGGGCGACCTCGTCCGGCGGCCCGAACAGCGCGCCACTGCCGCTCATGTCCAGGAACGCCTCATCGAGGCCGAGCCCCTCCACGAACGGGGTGTAGGACCGGAGCACTTCGTGGAGGCGCTCGCTGTAGCGGTGGTACAGCTCGAAGCGGGGCGGCAGGAACACCACTCGGGGACATAACCGCCGCGGCTCGCGTCGACGGCATCGCCGAGCGTATGCCGAAAGCGCGCGCTTTGTAGTTGGCGGAGGCAACGACCCCTCTGTTGCCCGTACCGCCCACCACCACTGGCCGTCCCGAAAGGGTTGGATTTTCTTTGACCTCCACAGCGGCGTAGAAGGCGTCCATGTCAACGTGAAGGACACAACGGCCCGAGGTGCTGAAGCCGCTGTCAAGGGATCCGGCTCGCGGGGCTGGTCTCCGGGAGGACAGAGCCCGATGGCGGGCCGGCTGCTCCCCGCGGCGCGGCGAGCCCTCAGAGAGCGGTCGACCAGCTTCGAGCTTTTCTTCGCTCAAGCCAGCACCACCTTGCGGAACGCCTCAGCATAGAGGACCCCCGCCAGCCTTGCCCGTCTCCTCCGCTCTTTCGCGGACGACGGTGCCTAACCACTCACCCCCGTCCCCGATCTGAGAAGCGTGGCAAGCTAGCGCGGCGGCTTTGGTGTCGATCGTGGCCGATATGTCGATCCACGTGTCCGGCTCCAGTGTCCCTGAGAGGTACAGCAGCGGCACCTGGTAGGCGTCTTCCCGCCCGGGAAAGTAGTGCGGATTGGCGGCGGCCGGGGAGACCGCGTCCAGTACGGCCCAACCAACCATCCGGTGGTCCCGGTGGTTGATGTAGTTGGCCCCGAAGAACACGGCCGTCGGGTCGGGGGCCAGGACGGCGTCGGGGCGCAGTCCCCGCACGAGGGCGACCAACCGCTCCCGTAGTTCAGCAGTGTCGGCTACTTCTCCATCCCGGTAGCCCAGCCAGTAGTGGGCTTCACTCCCACCTTCCCCGCTGCTTCGGTCTCGCGGCGGCGGTCCCTGACGAGGGCTTCGTTGTCGGTAGCAGGGTCCAGGGACCCCTTGTCCCCGTCGCAGCAAAGGCATACGTGCACCTCGCTGCCAGCAGCGGCCCAGCGGGCGAGGGTGCCGCCGCAGGAGACGTCGGGGTCGTCGGGATGAGCGTAGATAGCCAGAGCGCGACGTGGCACTGGTTCGGCTTCGCTCACCTGTGCGGCGTCCCCAATGCCCGTGCTCACGACCATCAAGGTTAACCTACACGCTGTAGCCCCGATCGGCGACGCCGGCGCCAATCGCTGGGTTCGAGCCAATCGCTGGGTACGAGGTAATAGCCGTAGTGCCAGGCAATGCGCGTGATTAGGACAGGCATGCGCTAGAAGGGTGAGGTGACCGCCACCACTGTCCCCGAAGCGCTGGTAGACGAGTTGCTGGAGGTGGCGCTCGAGGCCGCCACTGGAGCCGCTCAGTTGGTCGAGCAGTACTCGGCTGTGGAGCTCGAGGAAGTCACCACGAAGTCATCGCCAACCGACCTCGTCTCGGAGGCGGACCGAGCTTCTGAGGCGTACATATTTGCGGCCCTGAGGCGCGCCCGCCCCCTTGACTCGGTCCAGGGCGAGGAGGGGATCCACCCACGAGGGCACGTCCGGAGTGTCGTGGGTAGCCGATCCCCTCGACGGGACCACGAACTTTTGCTTCGGGATCCCGGCCTACTCGGTCTCTATCGCGGCTCGTGTGGCCGGTCGGCGCGTCGCCGGCGTGGTCGTCGACCCGTCGAGGAACGAGACCTGGTCCGGAGCTCTCGGAAAGGGCGCCTGGTGCAACGGCATTGCGTGCCACGTCGCCAGCGGCCGGAGCGACCTTTCGACTGCGCTGGTGGCCACCGGGTTCAGTTACAGCCCTGAGCGCCGGGCGCAGCAGGCCGCCGTCCTGTCCCGGCTCCTGCCCACGGTGCGCGACATCCGCCGGTTTGGGTCCGCCGCGCTCGACCTGTGCTGGGTAGCGGCCGGGCGCTTCGACGCGTTTTACGAGGCGGGGTTGAACGATTGGGACTGGTCTGCCGGCGGCCTGATCTGTGAAGAGGCGGGCGGTCGGCTGTCAATGCTGTCCGGGGACCTCCTGGTGGCGACGACGCCTCAGTTGAGTGCCCCGTTGAGCGCTCTGCTCACCGGGGCCCGGCCACCGCCTCCTAGTGCCACGACAGGCAACGTTTGCCTGGTTGCGCACCCTAACTTGGAAGCGCCGACAGGGGTGTTTGCGGCAGGCAACCTGGCAAACGTTCCTGGAGGCAGCACTAGCCTCAACCGAAAAGGGGTTTTGCCACTTCTTCGTAGAACTCGTGGGGGACGAGCTTCGGCTCGGAAACCGCGTCGTTCAACGGCACGAGCACGATCTTGTCCGCCTGGAGGGCGACCATCGTGCCCAAGCCGCCGCCGTGGACGGCGTCGATAGCGGCGATCCCGAAGCGGGTGGCGAGCACCCTGTCAAACGCGGATGGCGTCCCGCCCCGCTGGATGTGCCCAAGGATCGCCACCCGGGTCTCGAACCCGGTGCGACGCTCTATCTCTTCGGCCAGCAGATTGGCTATCCCGCCCAGGCGCACGTGGCCGAACTGGTCCACCTCGCTCGAGACGAGGCTGAGGGAACCCTCCCCGGGGTAGCCCCTTCGGCGATCACGACCACCGACCCGTGGCGGCCCTGGGCATGGAGACTCTTCACATTTGCGCAAACGGCGTCTACGTCGAACGGCTCCTCCGGGATCAGGACGTCGACCGCCCCGCCCGCGATGCCCGCGTACACAGAGATCCATCCGGCATGGCGTCCCATCACCTCGCAAACCAGCACCCGGCTGTGCGATTCTGCGGTGGTCCGGAGGCGGTCGATGGCGTCCGTGGCGATCTGCACGGCGGTATGAAACCCGAAGGTCACCTCGGTGGCCGACAGGTCGTTGTCGATGGTCTTCGGGACGCCGACAACTTCGACATTTTCCGACCGCAACTTGTTGGCGACACCCAGGGTGTCATCTCCACCAATGACTATGAGTGCTTCGATTTGCTGGTCCTGGAGAGTGGCCAGCACACTGTCGACGCCGCCTTCGATCTTGTAGGGGTTGGTACGACTGGTGCCGAGAATGGTCCCCCCAAGAGAAATGATGCCACGGCACCTTTCCCAGTCGAGTGGTGTGGTGACGTTATCGATCAGGCCCCGCCAGCCGTCCATGAAGCCGACGAAGTCGTCTTCGTAACGGAGTTCTCCCTTGCGTACTACTGCCCTTATGACGGCGTTCAGCCCCGGGCAGTCGCCGCCACCCGTCAGTACGCCTATTCGCATAAAACTCCCCTTTGTTAACCGGATCTTTCGCGGCCGCGCCATTTACCCGGCTGTGCGAGCGGGCCGAGCACCCGCGGACATCCGTCGGGTGGTTACCGGCTGGTCTCCAGAGGCAATCTACTGGCCCCGTCCATTTTGAGCGAGTCGCCGGCAGCGGCCGCCCAGAACCATACGCTCGGCCTGATGCCGCATCAGGCCGATGTGCGGGATCAGGCCGATGTGCCGCCGGGCCATGGCATTAGCCCGGCTCCGTCGCCTTCTCCGGGGACGGCAGGTTTGCTCCTGGCTCCCTTCGGCCTTTGGGCGTTGTCAACTTGGTCAAGTAACCCGACTTCGCGTTCGAAATCCACGGCCTCTGTGAAATCCTTGTAAACACTGGCAAAACGGAGGTAGGCCACGTGGTCCTGGCTGCGTAAGGCTTCGAGCACGGCCAGGCCAACTTGCTGGCTGGTGACCTCTGGTCCTTCGAGGCGCAAGCTCTCGTCGATCTCAGCCGCAATCTGCTCGAGAGCGGCGGCTGAAAGAGGCCGGTTCTTGGCCGAAGCCTGCATACCGGCGACCACCTTCGCCCTCTCGAAGGGCTCGCGTTGGCCCGACCTCTTTAATGACCACAAAGGGCACGTCTTCCAACCGTTCGTAAGTTGTGAAGCGCCGGCCGCACGTTAAGCATTCCCGTCTGCGCCTGATGGCTGCCCCGTCCTCCGCGGTGCGCGAGTCGACGACCCTGTCTTCAAGGCCAGCACATCGGGGGCAGCGCACTACGCGCGACCCTACAACTCAACTGCCATTTCCTGGGTATCGCACCACCCGTGCACATAGCGCACAGGTCTAAGGGGCACGCTAGCTCCGCGCTGGCCGGGCTCGAAGGCTCAGGGCAGGTACAAGTGCTCCCCTGGTTGCAGGGCTCCTCCGCCGATCTGGGACTCGAGCTGGTCAACCAGTGCCCTGGGGTCTCCACCCCCGCCGAAGCGGACGGCAATGGACCAAAGGGTGTCCCCGGGCTGGGAAACATATACACGTGGAGGAGCCTCCGAGGACTCCGCCGCCATAGCTGCTACGTGGGTGCCAAGATCCCACGCCAGCGCGCCCAGGCCGGCGATGCTCACGAGCACCAGCGCCCGGCGCCAGAGGAATTTTCTCCGCCTATGCCGGGACGTCATGGTGCGACTACGGCGTGCCGGCGTCCCCGAGGGGCCGGTGCGCCGTACCCGTGTACCTGTCCTTGCGGGGGCCGCTCGGGCTGGTCCACGAACGGGCTCCGACCTAGCCTCCGACGTAGCCTCCGGCGGGTCGGTTAACTCCTGCCATCTCACTTCGGGCCATCTCACCGCTGCCAATTGGTGTGCCTCCGTCTGTCGCGCCGCCCACATCCCGCATGGGGTCTCACATGTGAGCCGACTGGCGATCGCAAACACATGTTCGTACTCAGCCACATCTACACGAACAAATGTTCCCTGTCAAGAGGGATCCCTGATAGTGTGTGTAGAACATATGTTTGACTGTGCGACCGGACCGGGTTATGATTCCCGCAAGCGGAGCAGACCAAGCTCGAGACCAGCTCATCGGCCACGAGCTGCCAACCGGTACCCCGAACGCCAGCCGGTACCCCGAACGGAGGCAAGCGACTTGAACGAAACTCTGCTGACAGGAAAGCGCAAGGAGATCCTCGACTTCATCGCCGCGCAGGTCCGCGAGCGCGGCTACCCCCCGTCAGTGCGTGAGATCGGTTTCGCCGTCGGGCTCGCGTCGACGTCGACGGTCCAGGCGCACCTCAACACCCTCCAGAGGCAGGGCTACCTGCGCCGCGACCCGACCAAGCCGCGCGCCCTGGAAGTCCGCTACGACGCGACCTCCGGCGCCGCCATCGAGCGACGCCCGACGCGCCACGTCCCGCTGGTGGGTGATATCGCAGCAGGGACCAACGTCCTCGCTTCAGAGAACGTAGAGGAGCTCCTCCCTCTGCCAGACGACTTTACGGGAGGAGGCAACCTCTTTATGTTGCGGGTCCGGGGCGACTCGATGATCGAAGTCGGCATCCTCGACGGGGACTATGTGGTGGTCCGTCAGCAGCCGGAGGCGCTACCCGGTGACGTGATAGCAGCCGGGATCCCGGGAGGAGAGGCAACCGTCAAGACCTTCTCGCGCAGTGGGGACGAAGTTGTACTGCTGCCCGCCAACCCCAACATGGGACCGATGACCTTTCCGGCCGCTGAGGTAACGATATACGGCAAAGTGGTCACCGTCCTCAGAAGGCTTTAGGCCTGAGCCGGCGATCAGGAGCGGCGCGGTCCGGCTAAAGTCATTTTCCGCTTGAGCGGCGCGGGCGCCGGCAATAAGTTTTGCCGCTTGTCCAGTGTGTTTGACCCACCTGAACCACGTTTTCGAGAGGGCTGATTTTTCTCAGTTTTTACCCGGGTCGTCCTTTGCCGAGTCTGCCGGTAGGGGCGGTAGGCACCTCAGCAGTTCGACGGGCCCTTCGACTTTGCTCGGGCCGGCCGCCCAGGGCACGACTGCAGTCGTCCCTTTTTGAACGTCCAGGTGCCAACCGTCTCCGCTAAGGGTGCCATGGCCTGAAACACCCACGACCACCGCAAACGAGGGTTCGAGGCTGACGTCAGGGCCGCCCCCCACCCGTTGCACCCTGAAGTAAGGGTTGGAGCCGTCGGGCAGGACGTTCTGGACGCCAGCGGCGACGCCGTTGCCGGTGCTCGAAGGCGCGCCGGCCCGGTTCGCTCGCAGCAGCATCTGCTCGACTTCCGGGCCGCGCAAAGCCTTGCTCCGGACACATGATATGGCCAGTTCCCGGTCTAAGCCTGCGTACCCTTGGGCCGGATCGAGACCAAAACCCTCGAGCTCGAGCATGATGGAAAAGTCAGTTGGCTCTTGCGGTTCCAGCAAGAAGACGCCCGCTCCCACGGCATGCGGCGTGCCCACGGGGACGAAGACAGCGTCCCCCGGTTCCACTTCCAGCCTGTGCATTTGCCCGAGCATCGCTTCTTTATCCTGTTGCGCCACCCAGTTGGAGAGTTCAGATGTCTCGACATCTCGCGTCCAGCCGAGGTACACGACCGGGCTCGGGCCGTCGGTACCGAGCACCACCCACGCTTCGGTCTTGCCGTGACGAGAGCCGAGATGGCGCAAGGCGAAGGACCTGTCCGGGTGGACATGGACAGGGAGGCGTTGGCCGGCTTGGAGCAATTTCACCAGCAGCGCCGTGTCCGTCCCGAAGTAGGCCACATGTTCTGGTCCGAGCCAATCAGTTGACGCCGCTTCGATCACGTCGCGCAGGTAGCGGCCGTCCGGGAGCACGGATAGCCCGACGGTGGCCTGACCGAAGCGCGGTGTGGTCGAAGCGATCCAGTCTTCCGGCCGGAAGCCGTCGCTCGCGTCACTGGCCGCAATCCCCCGCAGTTCGGCGATGGCGTCGCCCCCGCGATAAAACAACGTGGGTTGATTCGGGGCCGAGGACGACGGGTTGCATAAGCGGCAACCCTAGACCGCAACGCGGAGCGCACGCACCAGGCCCTGGATCGTCAGGGGGCTATTACACGACGGAGGCTTTGCTGGTTGAGGGCGCCGAGAGCGGCACGCTACTGTCACCCGATGAGCAGTGCGGCCGCCGCCGGCCCCGGAGGTGGCAGCGCCGGCCCCGGAGGTGGCGGCACCGGGACAGTCCTCGTCGTCGGTGAATGCCTCGTCGACCTGGCTCCTGCGGGCGAAGGTACCGACACGGGCGGGACAGAGACCCCTCAACCTCGTCTGCATTACGTAGCGATGCCCGGCGGAGGGCCGGCCAATGTAGCGCTGGGCCTGTCTCGTCTGGACGTGAGGACGGCGTTTGCCGGTCGATTTGCACGCCAGGGGTTCGGGCCCTGGTTGCGCGACCATCTGGCTGCCAATGGAGTCGATCTCGGCCTGTCGGTCGGGGCGGACGAAGCGGCCACGCTCGCGGTAGTGACTCTCGACAACGAGGGTCGGGCGTCGTACACCTTTTATGGCCGGGATACAGCGGACTGGCAGTGGACGGAAAATGAATTACCGGATCTCGCTGGTCCGGAGGGACGCAATTTTGGTGTTGCCGCCGTCCACACGGGCTCGCTGGCACTGGCTCTGAACCCGGGTGCCGCTGTCCTGGCCGGCTGGCTGACGGCACTGCGCAGGGCCGGGAGCGTACTGATCTCGTTCGACCCCAACGTGCGTCCCGGGCTCGCCGGTGACATCGGCGCTTATCGGGCCCGTCTGGAGACCGTAATTTCGAGCGCCCACATAGTAAAGGCGAGCAACGAGGACATCGAGTCCCTTTACCCGGGGTCGGCCCCGCCCGCCGTGGCGGAAACCTGGATTTCTCTCGGTGCATCCGTGGTGATTATCACCGAGGGGGGACTTTGGTGCCACGGCCGTTCACAAGAACGGTGCCCGCGCCCACAGCGCCCCACCAGAAATAACGGTGGCCGACACCATAGGCGCCGGCGATGCATTTAGCTCGGCGCTGCTTGCCTATTTCGCCGGCCACGGACTTCTCAGTCCTCGAGCGGTAGAGAAGGTAAGCGAAACGCACCTGCGGGCATCCCTGGCCCAGGCCGTCGCGGCCGGGTCCTTCACATGCACAAGGCCGGGGGCGGACCCGCCTAGCGAAGCCGAACTGGTTGCGTTCATGCGCCAGCACGGCCCGCGCTCCGCCGGAGAGGGGCGCTGACGCCGGGACCGGCCTTAGGGTCAGGACTGGCGGCGCCTTGTTTGTCAACCCTCGAGCAGGCGCCCGAGGGCCTGACGCGCTCCTTCGAGGGATGCCCGCGTCACTTTTTCGCCTGCGGTGTGGGCCAGTTCTGGGTCCCCGGGGCCGAAATTGGCCGCAGGTATGCCCCGCTCGGCAAAAAAGGCGACGTCGGTCCACCCCAATTTCCCTGAGGGGGCGACGCCTGTGGCGTTCACCAGGTCCGCGAGCAGCGGGTGCCCAAGCGACGGCGGCGCCGCCGGGGCGCTATCGAGGACGCGAAATTCGTCGCCTTCCTCCAGCCACGGGGCAACGACGGCCATCACTTGCCCGGCGGCGGCTTCAAGGTCACGATCGGGGGCGAAACGGTAATTCAGTTCGATCGTGGCCTGTTCGGGTACGACGTTCGAAGCCACACCCCCCCGCACCGCTACTGCTTGCAAGGACTCGATGTAGCGGCAGCCTTCGATTTCGGTTTTACGACCGGGCCAGTTAGCCACGGCAGACAACACGGGCGCCAAGCGGTGGATGGCATTGCTACCGGCCCAGGGCCGGGCCACATGCGCCCGCTTTCCGGCCATCACTACTTCGACCTTGAGCACGCCCTGGCAGCCCGCCTCCACCGCGCTGTTCGTTGGTTCGCAGACGATGGCGGCGTCTGCTTCGAGCAGCTCGGGCCGGGCCGCGGCCAGCGCCAAAAGGCCGTTGTAAGAGCGGGCGATTTCTTCTGCTTCGTAAAAGACGTACGTGACGTCGCACCTTGGCTTTGAGATGCCCGCCGCCAGGTCCAGCATCACCGCCAACCCGCCTTTCATGTCCGCTGACCCGAGGCCCCACAACGTGCCGCCGTCGACCTTCGGGACCTCGTTGTCCTTCGGCGGGACGGTGTCGAGGTGGCCGGCCAGGACGAGCCGGCTCGACCGGCCCAGGGCACTGCGAGCTACGACGTTTTCGCCCACACGCGCTACGTCGAGCCCGACGACGCGGCGCAGGACGGCTTCGACATGGTTTGCCATGAGCCGTTCTTGGCGAGACAACGACGGTATCGCCACGAGCTCGGCCGTTACCGCCAGCAAGTCGGTCAAACGCTGGCTCCGTGCTCTCTCAGGATGTCGTTCAACTGCGCCGTCGAGTGCCGTTGACCTTCGTCGAGCCAACGGACGATGAGGATGCACGCCAAACCAAAGGTCCCCCCGGCATAAGTGCGCGGACGGGTCGCCCCGATCCCCACACACCAGGGCGGGACACTGCCCGCGAAAGCTCCTTGCCCGTCTCCGCGTCGATCACGGGGATCCCCTTGTTGAGGATGCAGCCTTCACCGAGGACGGCGCCGGCGCCGACCTTGGCCCCCTGTGTGATCATGCAGCGGCTGCCGATCATGGCATGATCGCCGATCATTACCGGCGCCGCCTGCGGTGGTTCGAGCACTCCGCCTATACCGACCCCACCGGCCAGGTGCACTCCCTCGCCGACCTGCGCGCAGCTGCCAACGGTAGCCCAGGTGTCGACCATCGAGCCCGGACCGACCCGTGCCCCGATGTTCACGTAGCTCGGCATCATGATCGCACCCTTGCCTATGAAACTGCCCCACCGGGCCGAAGCACCCGGCACCACTCTCACACCGGCTTCCTTGAAGCCGTGCTTCAGAGGCAGCCGGTCGGCGTACTCGAAGGGCCCAGTTCGGTCACCTCGACGGCGGAAACCCTGAAGAACAACAAGATGGCGCGTTTCAACCACTCGTTGACCACCACTTCTCCGTCGGGGGACAGTTCGGCGACGCGTGCTTCGCCCGAGTCCAGCAGAGCGATGGCCTGGCGGACCAGGTCCGCCTCGGGCAGGCTGGCTGGCCCCAGGTCGTCGCGCCTGAGCCAGAGGGCTTCGATCTCGTCTTGCAGGTCCACAGGTGCCGGATGCTAGCGCCACCGGCCTCGGCGCGGCTAGGGCACCCCGAGCCGTGAGGCGACAAGCTCGATGCGTTCCATGGGCGCGACCGCCGCCACTCTTATGTAGCCGGAGCCAGCGGGGCCGTAGAACTCGCCCGGCGAGACGACGAGGCCCGCCTCGGCCGCCAGCCGGGCGGTGAGCGCCCAGGCATCGCCGTCGGGGGCCGGCGCCCACAGGTAGATGCCTCCTTCGGGCATGGGCGCCTTGACGCCGGCAACGGCGAGGATTTCCCGCAGCCGGCCGAGCCGTTCCCGGTACCGCACCCGCTGGATCTCGGCTTGCTCCTGGTCGGCGAGGGCGGCGGCGCCAGCAAGCTGGACCGCCCCCGGGACCATGAAGCCGGCGTGCTGACGGACGGAGCGCAGGAACCCGGCGATTTCGGGGTCCCCCGTGTACCAGCCAAAGCGGAGCCCGGCCAGGTTGCTCCGCTTCGACAGAGAGTGAACGGCCAGGACCCCCTCGGCCCCGAGCGCACCACCCCCTCGCCCGATGACGGTTTGCGGCGTCCCCTCCCAGGTCAGTTCCGCGTAGCACTCGTCGCTGGCTACCAGGACACCTCTTTGCCGGCCCCACCTGACGGCGGCTGAGAGGTCGTCGAGCTGCCCGGCAGGGTTGCCAGGGCTGTTCACCCAGAGGACAAGGGCCCGGGCTGCGTCTTCCTCGCTGACGGCGTCTGGCGAGAGGCGCAGCCGGAACTCTTTGTCGACAGGCACCGGCACGGGCCTGAGGCCGGCGAGAAGCGCGCCCATCTCGTAGGTGGGATACGACAGCTCGGGGTAAAGGACCGTGTCGCGCGACGGGTCGCGGAGGTGGAGGAAGCCGGGGATGCCGGCCACGAGCTCTTTGGTCCCTATACACAGCCCTATCAAGGCAGGGTCGACATTCACCCCGAACCGGCGTCGCATCCAGTCCGCGGCCGCTTGACGAGCGGCGGGAGAACCGGCGGACGACGGGTAGCCACGGGTGGCGCCGTTCAGGTCGGGCGAGCTCAGGGCGGCAAGCACGGCGGCACCGGGAGGATCGCAGGGGCTACCGACGGATAAGTCGACCGCCCCACCCGGCAGCGCGGCCGCCTTGGCCCGCAAGGCGCCAAGCCGTTCGTAAGGGTACGGAGGCGGCCGGAAGGGGACCGGTGCGGTGCCGGCAACTTGCTCGGGGCTCAAGGTCACGTACCCTCCGTTCCGCGCTCACTCGCCCGATTGGGCCAGTTCGCGATCGGGCCGGCCTCGGAAGTACCGGTCGTTGACATTGCAAACGGGGCCACCACAAACGGGGCGAACAACGCCAGGGCCGCCCGCGGCAGCCGGGCGCGCACGGCGGTGGACTCCTCCCCGTCGATGGTGCTGAGGACCTCCCCCTCCCTGTGCAGCGCCGCGAGCACGTCACCGCGGCTGTAAGGGATACTCAGGTCCACGACCTGGCCGCCTGCCCGTAAGCGGTGCGCGATGGCGTCCAGCAGGTCTTCGATGCCTTGGCCGGTGGCGGCCGAGATGACGAGGCCGCCCGGGTACCGGGCGGCCAGTTCGGCAGCCACGTCCGGCGCCCGGTCCGCTTTGTTGAAGACCAGGACCTCGGCGATATCGGCGGCCCCGATCTCGGCCAGTACGGTGCGGACAGCTTCGATCTGACCTTCGGGTTCTGGAGCTGAGCTGTCGACCAGATGGACAAGGAGGTCGGCCTCTTTGACCACCTCCAGGGTGCTCCGGAACGCCTCCACGAGCTGGTGGGGCAGCTTGCGCACGAACCCGACGGTGTCTGAGACGAGCACGGGCTCACCGCCCGGCAGCGCGAAGCGTCGCGTCCTCGGGTCGAGGGTGGCAAAGAGCCTTTCGTCGGCCTCCACGCCCGCACCGGTCAGGGTGTTGAGCAACGTCGACTTGCCGGCATTGGTATAACCGACGAGCGAAACCGACGCCAGGCGGCTGCGTCGCCTTCCCTGGCGCTGGAGCCGGCGCCGGCGCTCGAGCTGGTTGAGCTCGGATTCCAGCTTGTGCACCCGCCGAACAAGGCGGCGCCGGTCGACCTCGAGCTGCGTCTCGCCGGGCCCGCGCGTCCCGATACGGCCCGCTTGCTGGGAAAGGTCGGCGCCCCGGCCCCGCAACCGAGGCAGCCGGTACCGAAGTTGCGCCAGTTCGACCTGGGCCTTGCCTTCTTCGCTGCTGGCGTTCTGGGCGAAGATGTCGAGGATCACGGCAGTGCGGTCGATGGCCGTCCGCCCGAGGATCTTTTCCAGGTTGCGCGACTGCGCCGGGGAGAGCTCATCGTCGAACACGACGGTGTCCGCATCGGCCGATTCGGAGACGTCGCGCAGGTCCAAAGCCTTGCCTCGGCCGACGAATGTGGCGGGGTCGGGTCGATCGCGGCGCTGGTGTACGCGGGCGACCACGTCGGCGCCAGCCGTGCCGACCAGCAGAGCCAGCTCGTCCAGGTGTTGCTCGGTCTCTGCTTCCGACGCGGCGGCGAAGGACGACGGGCCGGCGGGAGGAAGGGTGACGCCGACAAGCACGATCTTTTCCCTAAAAGCGCGCTCGATGAGGCTCATGCCGGGTCACTCCCCCGAGAACGGGCCAATTGGCCAAGGTCGAGCCAGCATCGACCGACCCGTTGGCTGGGGCCGCTCAAGACCGCTACACCGTCAGGCCGAAGCTCGACCTGGGCCGCACCTCCCGGCTGGTTGACCGTTACCTTCTCCCCCACCCTGCCCCAATGGTGCAAGGCCGCAGCCGCAGCCACGGAGCCCGTCCCGCACGCCCGTGTCTCTCCGACTCCTCGTTCCCACACCCGCATCGTGAGCTCGTCTCGGCCCGGGCCGAGGGCGACGAACTCCACGTTGACGCCTCCGGTCAGCTCCCCGGCGTTTGCGCTGAGAGAGGCCAGCGCGGCGACGTCGACCGTGCGCGGGTCGGCGCGAGCACTACCAGGTGCGGGTTGCCGACGTCGACGAACACCTGGCCATGGCCCACATTGCAGCGCTCTTCACTGCCGGTGACCTTCACTTCGCCCATCTCGGTGCTGGCCCACATTTGGCCATCCAGCAAATCACGCACGTGGACGTTGCGTAGGCCGACGGGCGTGAGCACGGCGAAGCTGTCCTCCGGGCGGGCCTGCACGTGCCCGGTATCGATGGCCGCGTGGGCCAGGCAGCGGAGCCCGTTGCCGCTCATTTCAGCTTCGCTGCCATCGGCGTTGCGAAGCTCGAAGGTCATTTTGGCTGAGGAACCTGCGGGGGCGGGGCCAGCTCGCAACAGGCCGTCGGCGCCAAAACCAAGGTGGCGGTCACAAACGAACCGGGCCAGGCCGGGGTCGAGGCGTTGGCGGCCTTCCATGTCGACCAGCACCAGGAAGTCGTTACCGAGGCCTTCGTACTTGTGCAGCTCGAGCTCCTGCCTCCGCCCTGCCATTTCTGTCGCGACGGGCGGGGCGACCACTTTTGCCACAGTCTCGGTCTGGCTCATCGCTTCCAGTCTCCCAGCAGGGCCGGCAATATTGCGAGGGGGTTTTCCGCCGCGCCGAACCAGCGCACCCGCGGGTCACGGCGCCACCACATGCGTTGGCGGCGGGCGAACTGGCGGGTCCGGCGCACCGCTAGCTCGATCGCTTGACAAAGGTCGGCACCGTCTTCAACGTGCGCCAGCAGTTCTCGATAGCCGAGGGCCTGGCGGGCAGTGCGGGAGACGCCCCCTGGCCGATTGGCCAAGGCCTTGACTTCTTCGACGAAGCCGGCTTCGACCATCTTCGTCAACCTCGTCTGGATGCGCGCCACGATGACGGCTCGAGGTAACCAGACCCCGGCCAGGCGCCAGCTGGTCTCCGGGAACGCTCCCACCCCCGGCCCGTAACTCGAAAAGGGGCGGCCACTACCGATGGCCACCTCGAGTGCACGCAGCACCCGTCGCCGGTTGGCGGCGTCGATACGCCCAGCGGCGCGGGGGTCCAGTTGCTCCAGGCGGAGGTAGAGCTGGTCCGTCGGGACCTGGCCCAGCTCCGCCGAAACCTCGGGCCAGCGCCCGGGGATGGCGAGACCGTCGATCAGGGCGTGCATGTAAAGCCCGGTTCCCCCGACAAAAAGAGCGCGGTGGCCACGCGACGAAACGTCGGCGATGGCCGTTCGCGCTTGGGTCACGAATTGAGCGACGTCCCAGTCCTGCGATGGGTCGGCGACGTCGATCAAATGATGGGGAACACCTTCTCTTTCGGCCAACGCCGGTTTAGCGGTGCCAATGTCCATCCCGCGGTAAACCTGCATGGAGTCGGCGGTGACGATCTCGACATCACCTAGCTCGAGGGCGGCGAGGACGCCCAGCATCGACTTGCCGGAGGCGGTCGGCCCTACGAGGGCAAAGGGGCCCCTCCTACCGGGTCCGGTCGTGCCGGGTTCAACCATGCCGGGTTCAACCATGCCTGGTTCAACCATGCCGGGTTCAACCATGCCGGGTTCAACCGTGCCTGGTTCAACCGTGCCTGGTTCAACCGTGCCTGGTTGAGCGCAGTTCAGGTGGTGGCCACCGGTATGAGGTTGCGGTGCCGGGGCGGGGCTACTACCCGCAACAATTTCCCCTTAAGGAAATGCGGGGCCGCTTGCTCGACCAGCACCTCGACGAGGGTCCCCGGACGCATGGCGTCGGCCTCCACGTGGACGAGCTTGTTTTGCCGGCTGCGCCCGGAATATACGCCCATCCCGCCTTTTTTGGCCCGGCCTTCGATGAGTACTTCCTCCGTACGGCCCACTCGCGCCTGGTGGCGCAAGAGCGCGCTGCGCTCGACCACGCTGTCTCAGCCGTTCGAAACGTTCCCCGGCGATGTCGGGGGGGACGAAATCTTCGGTCCGGGTGGCCGCCTCGGTGCCGGGCCGCGGGGAAAAAATGAACGTGTACGCGCTGTCGTACTCGGCCTCGGCTGCTACTTCGAGGGTGCGTTCGAAGTCCTCTTCGTCCTCGCCCGGGAAACCGACGATTATGTCGGTCGTGACGGCCAGGTCGGCACTGCGGCGCGCGCCGCTCGCAATCGTTCCAGGTAGCGTGCGCTGTGTAGCCTCTGCGCATCCGGGCCAACACCCGGTCGCTGCCCGACTGGAGCGGCAGGTGCAGGTGGGGGCAGACGCGGCTTTCTCGCTTGCCATGGCGTCGATTGTCTCGGGACGGAGGTCCTTCGGGTGGGGGCTGGTGAACCGGACCCGTGTCGATCCCGTCGACTCGGGACACGGCCCGGAGCAGGTCGGCGAAAAGCGGGCCGGGCGCACGGGGGGTCGGCGCGACGCCCATTCCGAGCCCGGTTCGTAGGCGAGTGCGCCCTCCAATCGGCTGCTGTTGCGCGCTTTCAATGCGAGGTCTCGCCCATAAGAGTTGACGTTTTGGCCCAGCAGGGTCACCTCTACCGTGCCCCGGTCGGCCAGCTGGCCGACTTCGGCAACGACTTCGGCAAATGGGCGGCTTATTTCCCGGCCCCGCACCGCAGGGACGATGCAAAACGCGCAGTGGTTGTCGCAGCCGACCTGGATGGTAACCCAGGCCGAGAACGGGCAGCTCCCGCCGTACGGGGAACGCCGAGGGGAACTCGTCGGCCTCAGTGGCGGCCGCTTCGAGGATTTCGACGACCGGGCCGTCGGCTCTTGCGCCCGCTCCAGAAGCCCGGCCGCGTGACCCACGTTGTGGGTCCCGAACACAGCGTCGACCCACGGCGCCCTCTCGACGATCTTTTCCCTGTCTTTTTGGGCCAGGCAGCCGCCCACGGCGATCTGCATGCCGGGCCGCCGCTGCTTCAAGGCCCGGAGCTGGCCCAGGTTGCCGTAGAGGCGGTTGTCTGCGTTCTCGCGTATGCAGCAAGTGTTGAAAATGACGACATCGGCATCCTCGGCGCTGTCCGTTGCCACCATTCCCTCGGTCTCGAGGAGCCCGGCCAGTCGCTCGGAATCGTGCTCGTTCATCTGGCAGCCAAACGTCCGCACGAGGTACCGCCGCGGCCCGCCAGCCTCACTGTTTGCCGGCCATTCCTGGCCTTCCAAGGTCACCCTGAAAGCTTAAAGCCTGAGGGCCGGCCCGACGGGGCAGAAAGGCAATCAAGGGCTATCATGGGCCCGGTCGCCTCGGTTGAGCGGGTCCCCGCCAGCCTGCTCCCGGGGCGACCGAGAGCAAAAGAGGCCCGTTTGCCTGCCGTGCCGCGCGGGCGTCCTTCCCGCTTGCCCAGTATCTGTGAGCCAGTCTCTGTGACCCGGTCGCTCCGTGTGCCCGGGTATTTCTGCGAGCCGGCTTTTCTGGCGCCAGGTCCTCTGTACGTTTTATAGCGCTGCTGTCCCCGGTTGGTCTCGCCGAGCGCTCCTAAGGTAGCGGCTTGGAATGCGTTGCTTCGTCGCCGTTTGGCCCACCCCCGACGTCGTCGCCGCTCTGGCCGCGCTCCCGAGGCCTCCGGTCGAGGGCCTGCGCTGGTCGGGTCGGGAGCAATGGCACGTAACGCTTCGTTTTTTCGGTGAGATCGAGCCAAGCGCTGTCGACCTGGCCACTGCCGGGCTCTCCGAAGCTGTCCACGGCCTTACCGAGCCGGTTGCCGCCCAGGGTGGTCCCGCCACCCGCTTCCTCGGGCCAGGGCTGCTGATCTGGCCGGTCGCGGGCCTCGGGCCCGTCGCCGAGGCGGTCGAACGCGCTACCGCCACTATCGGCGATCCGGCGCCGGACCGGCGCTTTTATGGGCACTTGACCCTCGGGCGGGGGCGGCGGGGAGCCGACCTCCGGCGAGCCGGCCACATACTTACGTCGCTCGCCATGTCGTGGCCGGTGAGCTCGCTTTCGATCGTGCGAAGCGAGCTGCACCCCGACGGCGCCCGCTACCGCTCCCTCGAAACCGTCGCTCTGCCACCCGGTACTACTGCTGGCGCCTGACCGCGGCGCCGCTCGCCCGGTGCCGTTGACCCTGTCGTTGAGCCTGTCGTTGACCCCGGTCATCGACGCTGTCGTTGAAGCAGCGCAGCATCCGCCACCAAACACATGTTTGCTATTAGGCTCGCCACGAGTTACAGTTGTGAAGTTCGAGGCCGGGTCTAGCCGGTGGTTGCCCCACTCGCCAGAAGGGGAAACATGGCCAGCGGCATGCCCTGCTCGGTCATAACCGTCACACCCGGCTCGTAATGTGCTCGCCGGCATCGCTGCAGATGTCAAGCACGGAAAAGCAAGCAGTGCAACGGATTGAGGACAGATTGATACAGATCGAGAGGACGGTACCGGTGGATCGTGACAAGGCATTGGAGATGGCCCTCGGCCAGATCGAAAAGCAGTTCGGCAAGGGCGCCATTATGCGGATGGGCGAGAGCACCCATATGCAGATAGAGGCCATCTCTACAGGAGCATTGTCCCTGGACCTGGCCCTGGGTATAGGTGGTCTACCCCGCGGCCGTGTCGTCGAACTGTTCGGCCCGGAGTCTTCTGGAAAGTCCACGCTGGCCATGCACGTCGTGGCCGAGGCGCAGCGCAACGGCGGCATATGTGCCTACATCGACGCTGAGCATGCGATGGACCCAAACTACGCCAGAGCGATCGGTGTCAACGTCGACGACCTGCTCATATCACAGCCGGACACGGGCGAGCAGGCACTCGAGATAACGGACATGCTGATCCGTTCGGGAGCTCTCGACGTCGTGGTCATCGACTCCGTGGCGGCCCTTACGCCCCGGGCCGAGATCGAAGGTGAGATGGGTGACGCCCATGTCGGCCTCCAGGCTCGGCTCATGTCCCAGGCGCTACGCAAGCTCACCGGGACTCTCAGCAAGTCCAACACCATTGCCATCTTCATCAATCAGCTCAGGGAGAAGGTCGGCGTCATGTTCGGCAGCCCGGAGGTGACCCCGGGCGGGCGGGCGCTCAAGTTCTACTCGTCGGTCCGCCTCGACATACGTCGTATCGAGTCCATCAAGGACGGCGCCGAGGTGGTTGGCAACCGCACCCGGGTGAAGGTAGTGAAAAACAAGATCGCCCCACCCTTCAAGCAATGCGAGTTCGACATCATGTTCGCCAAGGGCATCAGCCGCGAGGGCACCCTGCTCGATGTGGCTACCGAATTCGGCATAGTGCGAAAGTCTGGTGCCTGGTACACCTACGAAGGCGAACAGATCGGCCAGGGTCGTGAAAACGCCAAGGTCTTCCTGGCCGAGAACCTCGAGCTCATGATCGAGAATCTCTGAGAAAGTGCGTCAGAAGGTTGGTGTTGGCGGCACCGCCCCTCCTGCTGAGCGGGCAGAGGACGACCCGTTGGTGCTGGAGGATTGACTGCTCTGACCAGTCTGGTCTGACCAGTCTGGTCTGACCGATCCACGCTGGCCCGGTCACCGGGGGCGCAGGCCCCCGGTACTTGGGCCGGCCGGGGGCCTTCCCAAGTGTTCGGCTTCGCCCCGTGGCCGCCGTCCCGCTTGTCTTAAACAAAGAGCGTTGGCGTCGCTTCCGACGGCGCCCGAGCCGGCTCGGCACGGTCCAAACGTCTAGGGCTGCCTCCAGGAACGTTTGCCAGGTTGCCCGCGCTAAACGTCCCTGTTGGCGCTTCGGACTTCGGGCGAGCAACCAGGCAAACGTTGCCTGTCGTGGCACTACTACGGCTATGACAGTCAAGGTTTCGCCCGACTGCGCTCCCGGCGGCAAACACCCGCAGCCGGGCAGGCCATTTCTTGCTCATTTTCACCATTCAGGGCTCTATTAGCTCTGGCCTCCTCCGTATACTTTTGCGATAATTGTTTACACCGTGTTCACAAACCGCGTGCTCGGCAGTTCGTCAACGACGGTGCCGAAGCCGAGCCTCACGGGGGAGGTGCAATGGCAACGTTTCATGCACCCGAAGACCCCACAAGTGTCGTTCTGGACCTGAGCTCGCCCAGCCTGGCCAGCGAGCTCACAGAACTTGATGGGCGCCTCCACGTGCTGAGTGGTCTTCTTGACGTCTCGTCGCGTTTTGACCAGGTCAACCAGGCCATCCAGGTCTCCCCGGACCGCAACTCGGCCCTGATGGCCCTGCAACAGGAGCCGTTTGGCTATTCGCACCCTCAGGCCGAGGCGATCCTCGACATGCCCATGGGCTGGCAGAGCGCAGACGAAGTCGGCCACCTGCGCGCCGAGCGCGACCGCCTGATCTCGCGTCGAGCCAGCCTGCGGGAGCACGTGACCGAGGTGCTGGCCTTTCACTGGTTCGGTTGAGCCCTAGCGGTGCTCGAGAAGGCGGCGTCGCAGTAGGTCCAGCGCCCACGTCCCGGAGCGCTCCCGTATGACCATCCGTTCACCCCGCAGCGCGAGTTGCTCGACCTCGGGCTCCCCCGGATTGGAGCCCCCGGTCCCGCCGGCGAGGCCCACAAAAACCGTGCCGACAGGTTGATCCTCCTGTGTCGTCGGCCCGGCCACCCCTGTCAGGGACAGGCCGATGTCGGCGTTCAGCAGTTTCCTTACGCCTTCGGCCATTTCGGCGGCGGCTTTTTCGCTCACTACGGGGCCCGGCCCAACGCCGAGCAACGAACGCTTTACGTCTTCTTCGTAAGAGACGACACCCCCGGCGAACCATGCGCTGGCACCAGGGACGTTGGTGAGGCGGGCGGCCACCAGGCCGCCAGTAAGCGACTCAGCCACGGCCAGCCGCATGCCGGACTCGGCCAGCAGCGCGGCGACGACCACTTCGATCCCCTGCTCGTCGACGCCCCCGACCGAGTCGCCCAGCAGGGCGCGCAACTCGGCTTCTTCCTTGTCGAGTGCCCGCAGCGCCTCCGCGGCTGCATCGTCGCCGTAGGCCCTCGTGGTGATGCGTACACGAATACCCTCGCGCACTGGCCAGGAACGCGATGGTCGTATTCGCCCCCGGAGCCTCCAGGGCCTCGACGCGTGGCGCCACCACCTCGGCGACCCTTGACTCCGTCATCCCCCACACCCGGAGGAACCGGCTGCGGATCGCCGCATGCTGGCCCGAGCGGCGCACCAGGTCGGGCATTACGAAATTGGCCACCATCTCCCGCATTTCGGAGGGGACACCGGGCACGGCATAAATGACCCTGTCGCCGACGGGGCAAGCCAACCCGGGGGCGGTGCCAACCGCCGGGATGATCGTCGCGCCGACGGGTACGTCCGCCTGTTTGTAGTTGATCTCCGGTATCGGGCGCCCGGCGAAGCGCTCGTTCAACCGCTTTACCAGGTCGGGGTCCCGTTCCAGGGACGCCCCCATTACTTCGGCGATTGCCTCCCGGGTGATGTCGTCCTGCGTAGGCCCGAGCCCGCCGCAACAAACGACATCGCTCCCCCGTCCGAGGGCGGTCCGCAGCGCCGCCACGATGCGGCCGTGGTTGTCGCCGATCTTGGTCTGCTGGTAGCTCGGGATCCCGGCTTCCGCCAGGCGTTCGCCTATCCAGGCCGAATTGGTATCTATAACCTGGCCGAGCAGTAGCTCGGTCCCAATAGCGAGGACGTCGCAATCCATTACTGGGCGACCCTACGCGCCGGTGGCTACAGCGCGCCTCCTCGATCGGGAGTCGACGAGATATTGAACGGCGCTGGCCCAGGCGAGGACGACGGCCAGCCACAGGGCCAGGTGGGAGAAGGTAAGCCTCGACGGCCAGGCAACCGGGAGGAGCAAGAGGGCCACGGTTATGAACTCGACCAGGGTCTTGGCCTTCGCTACGAGCCGGGCCGGTACGCTTACGCCCCGGCGGGCGACGGCGATCCGGTACGAGGTGATCAGGACCTCCCGGCCGGCCAGCAGGGCGACCGGTACCCACGTGACTTCGCCAAGAGCGGCCATGGCGGCCAGAGCGCCGAGCACGAGGAACTTGTCCGCCAGAGGGTCGAGGAAGGCGCCCGAGCTGCTCGGGCCGTGCCGGCGGGCCAACCAGCCGTCAGCGAAGTCGCTGAAGGCCAGGGCGGCCCAGAACAAAAGGGCCGCCCACGATGGTGTGGCGTGGAGGACCAGGAGCACGAGCAGCGGGAGTGGCGGCCAGGCGCGCCACCGTGACCCCGTTGGCGGCGGTCTTCAGCCCCGAGAGGGCGCTGGTCCGGGTCGTCTCGCTCATGGCATTAAGTGCCCACCGGTAGGGCGACGAGGTCGGGGCCGATGGAGTCCGTAATCTGAAGTTGTACCCACGAACCGGCCGGCAAATGCGTTGGGACGCGGACCACACCGTCTATTTCCGGTGCTTCTCGATGGCTCCTCGCCTGGCCGGGCGCGTCGACCAGGGCCCGGCACGTGGTCCCGACAAGATTTGTCCTGTTGGCCGCCGTAATGCCGTCCTGCAGTTCGGAGCATTCTCGCAGCCGTTCCAGTGCCAGGGAAGGCGGGACTTGGTCGGGCAGGCCGGCCGCATACGTCCCCTCCTCCATGGAGAAGGCGAAGAAGCCGACCCAGTCGAGACGGGCCTCGGCCAGAAATTCCAGCAGGGCGTCCTGGTCTTCTTCGGTCTCGCCGGGGTAACCAATTATGAACGACGAACGTAACGCAGCTTGGGGAAATTGGTCGCGAATGGCCTCGATCTTCTCGATAAAGCGGTTGCCGTCGCCGAACCGGCGCATTTTCCTCAGCAGCGGGCGGGAAACGTGCTGCAGGGAAAGATCGAAATAGGGGCAGCCGCTGTTGCCTATCACTTCGATGAGCTCGTGGCTCAATCCCGACGGGTAGAGGTAGAGCAGCCTCACACGGTCGACTCGCTCCCCTACCGCTTGAACGAGCCCGACCAGCCCGTCCGGGCCGTCTCCCTCAGGTCTTTTCTCTTTCCTGGCGCTCTTGTCAGCCCGTGCTCCCGCTTCGACCAGGCCGCCCACCGCGCTATGGTCGCGGCCCCAGGAGACCAGGTCCTGTGCCACCAGTACGACCTCGGCCACACCGAGCGTCTCGACCTCGGCCAGGATGTCGGGTTTCGAACGCGACCTTTGCGGGCCGCGAAAAGAAGGGATGGCGCAGAACCCGCAGTGCCGGTCGCAACCCTCGGCCACCTTGACGTAGGCCCAGGGGGCAGAGGCGGCTGGCCGGGGCAGGTTGAGCAAGTCAAAGGCCGGGAGCGCACCACCCTCGTCCACTGGCCGCGCCCTGTGCCGCCCGGATGGCCGGCGCGTCAACTGCACCGGGGCGCCGAAGCCGGCCACGAGGTCGACCTCGGGGAGAGCGGCCGCCAGTTCGGCGCCGTACCGCTCCGCCATACACCCGGTCACGGTGAGCTGGGCGCCGTCTTTTTTGACGCCGGCCATGTCCAGCACGGTCCCGATGGACTCTTCCCGGGCCGCCTCGATGAAGGCGCAGGTATTGACGACAAGCAGGTCGGCCTGGTCCGGCCGCCGGGCCGGCTGATAGCCCTGGGCCTCGAGCAGGCCGGCCAGCTTGTCGGAATCGACCTGGTTCTTAGGGCAACCCAGGGTCTCCAGCCAATACGTGGCGCCGCGTGGCATCACGGGCGCGGTATTGGTGGGCATTCAACCAAGAGTAGCGGCCCACCGCACACCCGGCCGGGCTTGCGCGCTGGTCAATTGACGTTCCTCACCTGGACACCGGCTCGGTCGGGGGGCAACAACAGTACGTCGCCGGTGACGTCGTAACGTTGCAGGAGGGCCTGCGCCCGGCTGGCGACGCCCGCCGCGCCATTTGCAGCACAAATCCCGAGCAAGCTCGGCCCTGCCCCTGACCAGCACGAGGTCAGCGCTCCCGCATCGCGCAACCCCTCCAGGAGGGCGGGAGCCTCGGGGAAGAACTTCGAACCGGGCCCCTGGTGAAGCCGGTCGTCGCCGGCCGTGGCCAGGAGCTGGCTCCGGTCCGCCAGTCCCGCCACCAGCAAGCCCAGCCGGCCCAGGTTGAACACCGCGTCGCTGTAGGGCAGGGTGCTCGGCAGGCTGGCCCGTGCGCTGGTGGTTGACAGCTCCCGGTGGGGCACGATCACCACGAAGCGGAGCTCCGGGTCGAGCGGCAGGTGGCGGGCTACGGCCCGGCCCTCGACCACGGCGGCTGCGACCAGGCCACCGAGCGCCGAGGCGGCGGCATTTTCAGGGTGGCCGTCGACCGCAAAACCCTCCGCGAAGGGATCGCTCGAGCCCGCCGCGGCGGCCGCCGCCACTGCCAGGGCGGCCGATGACCCGAGCCCGCGAGATACCGGGATTTCCGAGCGCACATGCACCTCGAGCCGGTCGTGGCCGGCGACTTCGATAGCCACACGGGCGGCTAAGTGCGAATGCCCGCCGGCCAACCCGGCCCCCTGGCCCTCGGCCCCCACCAACAGGCCTTCGTGGCGCCCCTTGACCTCCACCTCGACGTAGAGGCCGAGCGCCACCGCCAGTGTGTCGAAACCGGGACCGAGGTTGGCCGACGATGCCGGCGCTCTCGCCACGCGGTGCACGGGCGCTAGCGCTCGTCCAGCTCTTCGACCGTCATGAGGACGGCGCGAGCTTTGGAACCCTCTGACGGGCCCACCACTCCCCTCTGTTCCAGGAGGTCCATGAGCCGCCCGGCACGGGCGAACCCGACTCGCAGCTTTCGTTGGAGCATCGACGTACTGCCTAGTTGGCTACGGACAACGAGTTCCATGGCGGCGTCGAGGAGCTGGTCGTCGGCTTCGTCAGCCTCGCCGGCGCTGCCGGGCGATGCTTCGCTCCCCTCGACGCCTTCCACGTAGGTAGGCCCCGCCTGCCGGCGCCAGTGGGCGACGACCTTGTGGATGTCCTCCTCTTCGACCCATGGCCCTTGAAGGCGCCTGGCCAGGCTCGACGAGGCCGTGAGGAGCAGCATGTCGCCCTTGCCGATAAGTCGTTCCGCGCCCGGCTGGTCGAGGACGACGCGGCTGTCGGCCAGCGATGAGACGGCGAACGCCAGTCGAGAAGGGATATTTGCTTTGATGAGGCCGGTTATAACGTCTACCGACGGGCGCTGGGTGGCCAGGACCAGGTGGATGCCTACCGCCCTGGCCATCTGCGCGATCCGGCAGATCGACTCCTCGACATCCCTTGCGGCGACCATCATCAGGTCGTTTAGCTCGTCGACCACGACCAGGATGAACGGCAACCTCTCGTAGTTTGCCTGTTGGCCCGCCTGGGGCCCGACCGGGCGCTCATCAGGGAGGCGGGCACCCCGGCTCCACCTTCGCCTGTCGTCAGTTGGCCGGCCCAAGGGTCGTCTTCGTACGTGCCGGACAGCTCACCCCGGTCCCAGGCTGCGTTGTAGCTGGTGATGTCGCGCATCCCGAGCTCGGCCAGCAGGTCATAGCGCCGCTCCATCTCCTGTACGGCCCAGCGAAGGGCGTTCGCCGCCTTCTTGGGGTTGGTGACGACGGCCGTCAGCAGGTGCGGGAGGCCCGCATATTGGCCCAGCTCGACCCGTTTGGGGTCGATCAGTATCATCCGCACCTGGTCGGGGGTGGCCCGGACGAGAACCGACGTGAGCATCGAGTTGATACACGACGACTTACCGGACCCGGTGGCCCCGGCGATCAGCAGGTGGGGCATCTCGGCCAGGTTCACGAGGACGGCCCGGCCGGCGATGTCCCGGCCGGCGGCGACCTCCAGGGGGTGGCGGGCGGCTTCTGCTTCGGGTGAGGCCAGGACGTCGCCCAGCGCCACCGCCTGTCGTTGCCGGTTGGGGACCTCGACGCCGATCGCCGATCGCCCGGGTATGGGGGCCAGCACGCGCACCTCGGCCGCCGCCATGGCATAGGCGATGTCGCGCTGCAGCGCCGTGACCTTGCGTACCTGCACGCCCGGCCCCAGCTCGAGCTCGTACCGGGTCACGCTGGGGCCGACGGTGGCGCCCACAAGATGGGTCTCCACCCCATGAGCGGCGAGGGCGTCCTCGAGCGTCCGGCCGAGCACCTCGACCTGCCGCCGGTCGACCTCTGTATGCCGGCTCCGCCTCAACAGTGCCAGTGGCGGCAACCGCCACGCTGGCGCGGCGCGTTTGGGTACCCCGAGGTCGATGGACAGTTGTTCGGCCGTGACGGGCCCGCTCGAGCGGGGTGCCGCCACTTCCTGCCCCTCCTCGTCGTCGATCCCGTACCCGTCGTCGGGCCCGTACCCGTCGCCATACTCGTCGTCAGGGCCGGGCGGCAGCCCGCGGCGGGGGTGACGTCACCGAGCGGGAGCTCCTCGTCGTCGTAATAGTCCTCGTCGGGGTCGAGCTCCGCTGACACCCATGGGGTAGGCCAGAGCAGGGCCCTGGACGCTCGGGTGCCTCGCCGCGGCCGCCGCCCGGGCGCCGGCCCGGAGCAGGTTGGCGGTGGTGAAAAAGAGCCATCTGGTGGCCCGAATGGCACTGGCGCCGAACGACCGGAGCTTGCCGGCGACGGCCCGCGCCGGGGTGGCGGTAATGATCAGGCAGGCAACGAACAGGATGGCGCCGAGCACCAGGGCGGCGCCCCAGCTCCCGATACCGGCCTGCAGCGGTACGCCTTCGCCTGCACCGGCCAGGCCACCGGCTTGGCCCATGGACCGCAAGGACTGGTGGACCGTGTCCTTGCCTACGACCACCTCGAGCAAACCGGCTGTCCCGAACAAGGCCAGCGCCAGCCCGAGGGTGACCCGTCCCGGTTCAGGACGTTGGTGGTGCCAGATAAGGTACGCCCCCAGGACGGCCAAGGCCGGCGGTATGGCGTAACGGGCCAGGCCCAGCAGGTCGGCTGTACCGCTCCGGAGCACGTGACCGGCCGGGCCGATGACTTCGCCGTAAATCCCGAGCCCCGATAGCACTCCGAGGAGCAAGAAGGCCAGGCCCCACAGGTCGTCCGACTGGTCCTCGACCATGGAATGGAGGGACTGGCGCCACCGGGGGGCGGGCGCATCGGTGTCGTCGCGGCCATGGCGCGAACGCGTCCGGAGTATTGCGAGCCCCGCCCCCACTCCGGGCGCGGGAGGTGCCGCGTGTCGTCTTGGTGGCCACAGTAACCTCAAAACTAACATCAGCCTCAACAACAACACGGGTTACTGGCGCGCGCCAGCGCTCCGGGTGCGGGTTAAATTCCTCTCACCAGGGACGTCCCGCCTGGTCGCAGGCGGGGCAACGGCCGGTTGCGGGAGTAGAACGGCGCCGGGCAAACCGGGCCAACACGGCCGCCGTGGCGCTACTCAGACCTCCATGACGACGGGGAGGATCATCGGCCGCCGCCTGGTCCGCTCGTGGACGAAGCGACCGAGCGCAGAACGCGCCCGGCGCTTGAGCGTCTCGATGTCCGCCGCGCCTGGTTTTGAAAGCTCCGGGTCCTCGATAGCGGCCAGGACGACCTCCCGGGCTTCGTCAAGAAGCTTCTCGGACTCAGGGGCATGCACCCACCCCCGGGTCAATATTTCCGGACCGGTAAGGACGTTCCCGGTCTGGGAGTCCACCGTCACGATGACGACGACCACACCTTCTTCGGCCAGGACCTGGCGGTCCCGCAGCACGCCGCCACCGACGTCGCCGACGATGCCGTCTACGTAGAGGTAGCCGGCGGGCACCTCTCCAACGAACTCGATGGCTTCCGCCGTCACCTCTACGACATCGCCGTCCTCAGCCAGCAGGACCGAACCGGCGGGCACGCCGACCTCGGTGGCCAACCGGGCATGGTGCATCAGGTGGCGGTACTCGCCGTGCACCGGGATGAACGCCTGAGGCCGGGCGATGGAGATCATCAGCTTGAGCTCGTCGCGCATGGCATGGCCTGAGGCGTGGACGGGCGCCAGGGCCGAGTGGACGACCTCCGCCCCGGACCGGCAGAGGCCGTCGATGACCTTGCCGACGTTGGTCTCGTTGCCGGGTATGGCGTGAGAAGACAGGACGACCAGGTCGCTGTCGCCCGTCCTGACCCACTTGTTCTCGCCTGCTGCCATCAGTGACAGTGCCGACATCGGCTCGCCCTGTGACCCCGTACAGACAATGCAAATCTTATTGGGGTCGAGGCCGCCTATCTTCTCGATATCGATGAGGCGTTCCTCGGGTATGCGCAAAAGGCCGAGGTTGCGGGCAAAGGTTACGTTCCTGCCCATGGAGCGGCCGAGGGTGGCGATGTAGCGGCCCGAGGCAATGGCCGCATCGGCCACCTGCTGGACGCGGTGGATGTGGCTGGCGAAGCACGCCACGATGATCCGCTTTTCCGGGTTGGACTCAAAGAGGTCCGTCAGGGCCCGGCCCACCGCTCGCTCAGACCGTGTGTAGCCTTCTTCCTCGGCGTTGGTGGAATCGGACAGCAACAACCGGATCCCTTCGTCTTCGGCCAGAGCACCGATCCGCGTGAGGTCGGTCCTGCGGTCGTCTACAGGGGTCAGGTCCAGCTTGAAATCACCGGTGTGAAGGATTACGCCCTGCGGCGTGTGGAAGGCGAGGGCGAACCCATGCGGGACCGAGTGGGTCACGGGCAAGAACTCGATGTCGAACGGGCCTATCTGCCTCCTTTCTCCGTCGCTGACGGCGATCAACTCGGTGCGGTCGAGCACGCCGGCTTCCTCGATCCGGTTGCGGGCCAGGCCCAACGAGACCATGGAACCGTATATGGGGAAGCTGACCTCGCTCAGCAGGTAGGAGAGAGCGCCGCAATGGTCTTCGTGGCCATGTGTGAGCACACAACCCTCGAGCCTGTCTTTGTTGGCGATTATGTAAGTGAAGTCGGGAAGTACAAGGTCGACCCCGAGCATTTCGGGGTCCGGGAACATCAGGCCACAGTCGACCAGGACGGCGCGGCCGTCCATTTCGAACCAGGCACAATTGCGCCCTATCTCGCCAAGGCCGCCAAGGAAAACGATACGTATTGGACTCGTCATCGGGAAATCATTCGCTGTTCGGACTGCTTTTTAGGTCGAGCTCGTTCCGGCTTCGAGCTTTTATTCGGGTTAGCCACTAATCAACTAAGCAGCAGGCTGAAAATCCCGTTGGTACAGGTGGCCCCAGACCTCTTTGGCCCGCGCCACCAGCCCTTCAGGTTCCGGGCCCATCGGCAGACGGCAGCGACCGGCGGGTAGACCGAGGATGCGCATCATCGCCTTCGTGGGTACCGGGTTAGGAGCGTCGTCGTTGCCCTGGAACTCCCACGACTCGATCAGCCGGCCATTGAGAGCGTGGCCGCTTCGGTGTCCCCCTTGCTGAAGGCGGCGATCATTTCGCCGATCTGCACGCCGGCCCAGTGCGAGGCCACGCTGATTATCCCGACCGCGCCCACCGCAAGCAAAGGCAGCGTAAGGGCATCGTCCCCGCTGTAGACCTCGAAGCTGGCGGGCGCCCCGCTAATGAGGGCGGCGCTGGCCGCCGGGGCGCCAGAGGCGTCTTTGACAGCTGAGATCACACCGTCCGCCGCCATTTTTCTTAGCGTAGCCGTGCGGATCTCCCGACCGGTGCGCTTGGGGATGTCGTACGCGATCACGGGGAGGGCGCTGGCCCTGGCCACCGCCCCGAAGTGCGCCTCTATCCCCGCCTGTGAGGGACGGTTGTAGTAAGGAGTCACCACCAGGGCGGCGTCCGCTCCCGTGTCAGCCGCCATCTTGGTCAGCTCGACCGAGTGGGCCGTGCTCGCCGTGCCTGTACTGGCGATAACAGGCACGCTGACAGCGCCCCGTACAGCCGCCCACAGCTGGCGTTTTTCCTCGTCGCCCAGCGCCGCGCCTTCACCCGTGGTACCCGCCACCACCAGCCCGTCGTTGCCATTGTCAACCAGCCACCGGGCCAACCTCGCAGCGCCGGAGACATCGAGCCCGCCTTCGTCGTCGAAGGGGGTGACCATCGCGCATATAACGGCGCCAAAGCGCCCGGGGGCCGCCATCAGGCCCGGCACCCCATCAGGGCGAGCTCCCCCATCAGGACAAGCTCCTTATCGTCGGGACAAGCTCCTCAGTCATCGTCGGCCAGCCTAGCGACCGGCATAAGCCAACGCGGGACTGGCAACCCAAGGGAATGGGCGCACCGAGGACCGGCGTGCGGGCCGGGCCGATACGGCGCCGGCCCCTCCACGAGGTGTCAGACACCCAGTAGAGCGTCCAGCCCGAGGGTGAAGCCGCGCCGCGAAGAGACTTGTTTTATGGCCAAGACCACGCCCGGCATGAAAGAGGTCCGCTCCAGGGAGTCGTGGCGCAGGGTCAGCACCTGCCCGGTCGTACCCAACAGCACCTCCTGATGAGCGACCAGCCCGCGCAGGCGGACCGAGTGCACCTGTACGCCGGGCGCCGCTTCGTGCCCCCGGGCCACCAGCGCGCCGGCTTGTTCAGGTCGAGGGCCCGTTAGGGCTGGCACCGTCAGGGCTGGCATCGCGGCGCGCGCGGCGGCGACGCGCTGCGCCGTCAACAGCGCCGTTCCGGAGGGTGCGTCAAGCTTGCCGTCGTGATGAAGCTCCACGATCTCGACCGTGTCGAACCACGGCGCCGCCAGCTCGGCGAAACGCATCATGAGCACAGCCCCAATGGCGAAGTTAGGGGCGACGACGCAGTTAGCCGGGCCGGCCTCGAACACCTTTTTGATCTCGCCCAGCACCTCGGGCGGGAAACCGGTCGTACCGATGACGGCGTGGACCCCATTGCCGGCGCACCAGCGGGCGTTGGCGGCGGCGGCCGGTGCCACCGTGAAGTCGACGGCCACTTCGGCACCGGCGGCCAACAGGGTCTCAGGCCCCTGGCCAATAACGGTCCCTCCGGGCTCGACCTTTTCCCCGGCGTGGGCAGGATCGACGGCCGCTACGAGGTCGAGCTCGGGGTCAGCGTTCACCGCGGCGCAGACGGTGGTGCCCATCCGGCCTCCGGCGCCAAACACCCCGACGCGTACCATGGCCGAGCCGCCTTGTCCTCAGTCGGTCCGGTCGCCGTGCCATTCCGGGAAGGCGTCCTCGTCGAAGGGCCCGAGCACGACCAGCGTGCGTGGCCCACCAAGGACCTGGTTAGCCACCCGGGCGACGTCTTCGGTGGTGACCGCCGCCACCTCCGCCTCGAGCTCGGCCAGCGAGGGGACCCTGCTATGAGCCAGCTGCGAGCGGCCCAGGCGGCTCATGCGGCCCCCGAGTCCTCCAGCCCCAATGCGGTGGCTCCCCGGATATGGCTCTTGGCGGCTTGAAGCTCTTCCTCGCTCACTCCCCCGGCCGCCATTTTGTCCAGCTCCTCGGTTATCAGCTCCACTACCTCGACCGCGTGCGATGGCCCTGTACCTGCGTAAACGGCCAGGTCGCCGGCGCCCTGGTAGGCCGACCGGTACGAGTACACGCTGTAGGCGAGCCCTCTTTCCTCCCTGACCGACTGGAACAGGCGGCTGGACATGCCTCCACCCAGGATATGGTCGAGCACGTTGAGGACCTGTCGCTCGGGGTGGTCCCGCTCGAAGCCCTTCATCCCGACCATAATGTGGGCCTGCTCTGTGGGGCGCTTGATCACCATCCTCCTCTGAGCGGGCAGCGTGGGAGGGGTTCTGGCGGGACGAGCCCCACCGCACAGCAGGTCACGGCCAATCTCGCTCGCGATCTTGTCGAGGCGACTGGCCACGCCGTCGGCGACTTTGGCGTGCTCTACCCGGCCGGCGGCGGTCACGACGATGTTGGCGGTCCGATAATGCTGGCGGTGGAACTCGGCCACCTGGTCCCGGGTCGTCGCCTGGACCGTCGACTGCAGGCCGAGGACGTCCCGCCCGAGCGGGTGGCGGGGGTAAAGGGCCGCATTGAAAAGGTCGTGGACCTCTTCGGCGGGCTCGTCGGCGTGCATCAGTATCTCCTCGAGGATCACCTGCCGCTCGGCTTCGAGCTCCTCGCTGCGAAGCGCCGGGCCCAAATGATCTCCGACAGGATGTCGAGGCCAAGGTCGACCGATTCGGCCAGCAAGCGAACGTAAAAGGCCGTGTGCTCCTTGGTGGTGAACGCGTTGATGTCCCCGCCGACGGCGTCGACGGCTTCGGCGATGTCCCGGGCGCTGCGCTGGTCGGTGCCTTTGAAGAGAAGGTGCTCCAGGAAGTGGGAGGCACCGGCGATAGGCCCGGGCTCGTCGACCGAGCCCGTACCCACCCAAAAGCCGAGGCTGACCGAGAGCACGTCCGGCATGTACTCGGTGACGACGGTCAAACCGCCGTCACCGACCGTGGTCTTGACCACGTCTCGCTGCCCGCGCTCTTGCCGCTCTTGTCGCGGCGGGGTGGCCCGCCTTTTCGGCTGAAGCTCGTCTCCTGGCATGACCGGGCGGGCGACGGGCTGCTAGTGGCGACGGCGCGGGTTGCGCCGGGGGCCGCTCTGGCTCCGCTGCTCGCCGGCTCGGTCCCGGGTACCGCGACCCGCTCCCGCGCCTGTGGCGGGCTGGTCGACGGGCCGAGCCGGCCCCGAGGTCACCGAAGGTCGACCGTGCCTCTTCTTCCCAACTGTCTTCGAACGAGACGGTCTGGTACGCACTCCCGTTCCCATCCGTTTCGCCATCGGCGGCGGGGGGTGACGTGGCCACGGCGCCGTCGGGGCTGTCTTCGAGCGAAAGGGAGACCTTGCCCATCGGGTCAATGTCGTCGACGTGCACGTCCAGTTCGTCACCTAGCGAGAGCACGTCTTCGACTCGTTCCACCCGCTTGCCTTGAGCCAGCTTGGAGAGTTTGGAGATGTGCACCAGCCCGTCCCGGCCCGGGAGGATGTTGACGAAGGCCCCGAACTTGGTGATGTTCACGACCTTCCCCCGATAGGTGGTGCCCACCTGGGCGCGAGGGGGGTCGAGCACCAGTTCGATCCGCCGGAGCGCTTCCTTCACCGCGCCGCCGTCCCTGGCACCGATGGTGACGGTGCCGACGACGCCGTTGTCATCGACGGCGATATCGGCGCCCGTGTCTTGCTGGATCGAGTTGATCATCTTGCCCTTGGCGCCGATGACCTCGCCGATCTTGTCGAGGGGGATTCCCATGGTCACGATCTTCGGAGCGGTGTCGCGGAGTTCGGCACGGGGCTCGCTTATAGCGGCGTCCATCACCTCGAGGACGGCTAGACGGGCCTCGCGGGCCTGGTGCAGAGCAGCCGCCAGGACGGCAGCGGGTAGCCCGTCGATCTTGGTGTCGAGCTGCAGCGCCGTCACGAAGTCAGCCGGTCCCGCTACTTTGAAGTCCATGTCCCCGAAGGCGTCCTCGGCTCCGAGGATGTCGGTCAGGGTGACGTAGCTCTCACCATCTTTTACGAGGCCCATGGCGATACCGGAGACCGGCGCCTTGATGGGGACGCCGGCGTCCATGAGCGACAGGGTCGAAGCACAGACCGACGCCATCGACGTCGAGCCGTTGGAAGAAAGCACTTCAGACACGAGGCGCAGGGCATAAGGGAACTCCTCGAAAGGCGGCACGACGGGCAAGAGAGCCCGCTCGGCCAGCAGGCCGTGCCCGATCTCGCGGCGCTTAGGACTGCCTACTCGTCCGACCTCGCCGTTGGCTGAGGGAGGCATGTTGTAGTGGTGCATATAGCGCTTTTTTTCATCGGTGCCGATGGTGTCGAGGAGCTGGTCCATGCGCGGCATCCCGAGGGTGGCCACCGTTAGCACCTGGGTCTCGCCTCGCTGGAACAGGCCCGAACCATGTGCGGTGGGGATTATCCCGACGCGAGCCGACAGCGGCCTGATGTCACGGGTGCCGCGGCCGTCGATGCGCACGCCTTCCTCGACGATGCGTTGGCGGACAAGTTTCTTGGAGAGGGACTTGACGGCAGCCGAGATCTCCTTTTCCTGCCCGGGGAATTCCCCTGACAGCTCTTCGACGAGGGAGCCGGCTGCCTCTTCCATCGCCGCCTCGCGCTCCGATTTGAGCGAGATCGTCGTCACCTTGCTGATACGGTCCGCCCCGAGCTCCTGTACGCGCTCATAAATCTCGGGCGAGTAATCGCGGCGGCTGTGGAACGCCATCGGCGGGCGAGTACCGGCCTCGGCCTTGAGCTTCAGCTGCAACTCGATCGACTCCCTGATCCAAGTCTTCGAGGCTTCGAGGCCCTCGGCAATGACGTCTTCGGTCACCTTGGGCGCACCCGCGGTGTAGTACTCCCACGCCCGCTCGGACCCGCCGGCTTCGACCATCATGATGGCGACGTCGCCATCGGGCAGGGAACGGCCGGCCACCACCAGCTCGAAGGTCGACTCGTCGCCCTCGCCATAGGTGGGGTGCGGCACCCATTTGCCCTCTTGCGAATAAGCGACCCGGACCGCGCCAATTGGCGCCTCGAACGGGATCCCTGAGATCATAAGGGCGGCGCTAGCGGCGTTAATGGCGATCACGTCGTGGGGGTTTATCTGGTCCGCGCCGAGCACGGTGACCACCACCTGTGTCTCGTTGCGATAACCATCGGCAAACGACGGCCGCAGCGGGCGGTCTATAAGGCGGGCCGTGAGAATGGCACTCTCCGTCGGTCGCCCTTCACGACGGAAAAACGAGCCGGGTATCTTTCCGGCCGCGTACATTCTTTCTTCGACGTCTACCGTGAGGGGGAAGAAATCGATACCTTCGGGCGCGCTCGCAGCCGCGTTGGCAGTGGCGAGCACGAGGGTGTCGCCAATGCGCCCGACAACGGCGCCCTGGGATTGCTGGGCAAGTAGGCCAGTTTCAAAAGTTATGGCCTTGCCGGTACCAGAGACCGGCGTTGAGACAGAAACGGGCTCCCCCATTTAGTCGTGTTCTCCTTTCGGGCAGTGGCCGCGCAGAACCGGCGACCACAGTCAAGAGGCCCTCGGCTAGCGAAGGCCGTGGATGGAGAGCAGGGCTGAGCCAGTTGTCAGTTGACGACCGCCCCCCGACAACCGCGCGGCCGGCAGCCGCGCGAGTATGCCTGACGGGAAGTCCTCGACTGGCAGCTGACCACAGCCTGCCCATCGGTGCGCGCGTTCAGCGACGCAGCCCCAGCCGGCTAATTAGTTCCCGGTACCGCTCGACGTCGTTGTCCTTCACATAATCGAGAAGGCGGCGGCGGCGCCCGATGAGCACCATTAGGCCGCGCCGGGAGTGATGGTCGTGCTTGTTGACCTTCAAGTGCTCCGTTAGATGAGCGATGCGTTCGCTCAACAAAGCGACCTGGACCTCGGGCGAACCCGTGTCCGTTTCGTGCAGACGGTACGCCTCGATGGTCGCTGATTTTTCGGCCATGCTGGTGGTTCCTTGATTGGCTGAGTTCTTGTCTGCCAGGTTTTATCTGGCAGCTCTTAATCCGACGCTTCTTACTTGGCAGTTCGACGCAATGCGGGTCGCTCGCGACAAGGCAGATCCCCGGTCGCCTGAGCGGTTGCCGCACACAACGCCGCTTTCAGTTTAGCGGTCCCCGGCATCCTAGCAGGTCCGGGCATTGAGGCCCTATCACGAGGGCGACGCCACTCCCGGTCGGCGTGAGCCCCAGGGTAGCGGCACGAACCCGGGTGTCGCTTAGAGGAGGTGTTACCAACCGCCTTACCAGGGAGACGGGAGGGCCAGTGTGCGCCTCGTCTGGGCCACGTCGCTGGCCATCTGGTCGATCAGGGCTTCGGCGGACGCAAACTTCTCCTGACCACGTAACCGGGCCACGAACTCTACGGTGCCGACCTCGTCGTAAAGGTCACCTTGAAAGTCCAGCAGGTGGGCCTCGACGAGAGAGAACGGACGCGAGGCGTAAAAAGTCGGCTGGCGTCCCACCGAGATCGCCGTCTGGTGGCGGGTGCCGTCGGGCCGGAGGTACCAGCCGGCGTAGACGCCGTCGTCACAAAGCTGCATTTCGGTGGGCACCTCGAGGTTGGCGGTAGGGAAGCCCAGCTCGCGGCCTCGTTTCTCACCGTGGCCCACAACCCCCCGTAGCTCGTACCAGCGGCCCAAAAGGGCGGCGGCGGGTCGCACGTCTCCCAGTGCGATCAATCGCCGGATCCTGGTCGAGGAGATCGGCACCCCGCCGGCCGCCTGCTCGACTTTGCCGGCCGCCGCGCCGGCGGCTTCGCTGCGACCGGCCACGCGGACCAGGCGGATCCCGGTTACGTCGAAACCCATTCGTGCACCCATCCGCTGCAGGAGGGGGACGTCGCCCTCGCGGTTGCGCCCGAAGTGAAAGTCGTGGCCCACGACGACCGCCCGGACGTTCAGGCAGCCGACCAGCACCTCGGCTACGAAGTCCTCTGCGGGCTCGGCGGCTCGGTCGCTGTCGAAACGGATAATGAGAGTGAGGTCGACACCACAGGCGGCCAGTAGCGAGAGCTTTTGGTCGAGGTCGGTCAGCAGCAAGGGGGCGGATTGCGGGCGCACGACGCTCGCCGGGTGCTTGTCGAAGGTGACGACGCAGGTCAGGGCGCCGATCTCGGCGGCTGTTCGGCGAGCTCGTTGTATGAGTGCGCGATGACCGAGGTGCACCCCGTCGAAGGCACCTATCGTCACGACCGTACCGGTTGGGGGGGCCGGGCACTCGCCCGGGTAGTGTGCGACTTCCACCCCGACGAGGCTAACGGCTGGCGCTCAGGTACCCGGGTACCGGGCCTTGGGCTCACTGGTCTTTGGGTGCACGGGGGCGCCAGTCTCGAGGCACCCCGTCGCCCTGTGACCAGGAGCAGGCGCTAGAGGGCGGCGGGCAACAAAGTCTCACCGACCAGGTACCGGTCGACGGCGGCAGCGGCGGCCCGGGCTTCAGCTATGGCCCACACGATCAGGCTGGCTCCCCTGGTGGCGTCCCCGCAAGCAAAGACCCCCGGTGTGCTCGTAGTCCAGGAGCCGTCGTGAGCGACGCGGCCTCCGTGGGTGAGCTCGACTCCGAGCTTGTCGACCAGCTGGCGGTCAGGCCCTCGAAAGCCAATCGCCAGCAGCACGAGGTCGGCTCCCAGCTCGAACTGGCTTTGCGGGACGTTCTCGTACCTTCGCCTCGCCAGCTCGCGTACCCGGTGGGCCTGCAGGCCCGTAACGTGCCCATCGCCGTCGCCCACGAAAGCATCGGTGTGCACGGCGAATACCCGCTTGCCGCCCTCTTCGTGGGCGAGCGAGTCACGGAGCACCAGGGGCCACAGGGGCCACGGGGTGCTCTCGGGACGCTCGTCGGGAGGCTGTTCGTGGATGTCGAACTGATGGACCGAAGCGGCCCCCTGACGATGTGCAGTACCGAGGCAGTCGGCGCCGGTGTCGCCGCCGCCGATAATGATCACGCGCTTGCCGTTCGCATCGATGGGTGGGTGGGCCAGGAGGCCGGCCTGAGCCCTGTTGGAAGGTACGAGATAGTCCATGGCCAGGTGCACGCCCTCGAGGTGCCGGCCGGGGATTTCGAGGTCCCTTTGCCAGAGGGCGCCGATGGCCAGGACGACGGCGTCGTAGCTCGAGTGCAGGTCCTCGACCGAGAGGTCGACGCCGACGTCGACCCCGCACTCGAACACGGTCCCCTCGGCTTCCATCTGCTCGACCCTGCGGTCCAACAGCGCCTTGTCCATCTTGAAGTCCGGGATGCCGTACCGGATCAGCCCACCGGGCCTGTCGTCGCGCTCGTAAAGGACGACTTCGTGACCGGCTCTCGTCAGCTGCTGAGCGGCAGCCATGCCGGCGGGTCCGGAGCCGACTACGGCTACCCGCCGACCGGTCCTGGCCACCGGTCGCACCGGCGTGACCCAGCCGTGCTCCCAGGCGTAGTCGATTATCTCTTTTTCGACCTGTTTGATCGTGACCGGGTCGTCGTTGATCGCCAGCACGCAGGCGCTCTCGCAGGGCGCCGGGCACATCCGTCCCGTGAACTCGGGGAAATTATTGGTGGCGTGCAACCGGTCGATGGCGTCGCGCCAGCGGTCGCGGTAGACGAGGTCGTTCCAGTCCGGGATCAGGTTCCCGAGCGGGCACCCGTCGAGGCTGTTACAAAACGGTATGGCGCAGTCCATGCACCGCGAGGCCTGCGTGCGCAGCTGGGCCAGGTCCACCGGCTCGTACATTTCAGCCCAGTCACGGACGCGCATGTGCACCGGCCGGTGCTCGGCCTCCGACCTCTTATGTTTCAAAAAGCCGTCCGGGTCAGCCATGGGCAGCGGCCATAATTATGGCGGCGGCCGCTTCGGGCTCACCTTCCGACAGGCGGGCGGCTTCGAGGGCACGGCGGTAATCAGTCGGCACGACCTTCACAAATGCTGAGCTGAGGGCACCGAAGTTGACCAGCAACCGTTCAGCCACGGGTGAAGCCGTCTCGCCGGCGTAGCGCAGGAGGACGGTTTCGAGCCACTGCTCGTCATCGTCGCTCAAGGGCTCGAGCTCGACCATTTCGGCGTTGACACGCTCGGGCAGCCGACCGTGGGGGTCATAGACGTAGGCGAAACCGCCGGACATACCGGCGGCGAAGTTGCGCCCGGTCGGCCCGAGCAGGACGACGCGCCCACCGGTCATGTACTCGCAGCCGTGGTCGCCAACGCCTTCGACGACGGCCAGCACGCCGGAGTTGCGGACGCAGAAACGCTCCCCCACCACTCCTCTGATAAAGATCTCGCCGCTGGTCGCCCCGTAGCCGATCACGTTGCCCGCAATTATGTTGGCCTCGGCCAGGAAGCCGTCGGGCACGTCGAAGGGCGGCCGGACGATTATCCGCCCGCCGGAGAGCCCCTTTCCCAGGTAATCATTGGCGTCGCCGTAGAGGCGCAAGGTGACCCCGGAGGGCACGAAGGCCCCGAAGCTCTGGCCGGCCGAACCCGTCAGCTCTAGCTCGATCGTGCCTGTGGGAAGGCCGGCGCCCCCATATCTCCTGGTGACTTCCGAACCGAGCATCGTGCCGACGGCACGGTTCGAATTGGCGACCGGCCACGAACCCCTCACCGGGAGCCCCTCGTCGAGCGCGGGGCGGCAGGCCTCGATCAGCCGGGCGTCGAGGGCCTGGTGAAGCCGGTGGTCCTGGGAGCGGACCGCGCGGAGCGGCACGCCCGGAGGCGGCGCCAACAAAACCCGGGACAGGTCCAGGGTCGCCACCTTGGGGTGATCAGCGGGCAGCTCGGGGTAGAGAAGCTCGCTGTGGCCGATGACCTCGTCAAGTGCCCTGAACCCAAGCTCGGACAGGCACTCCCTTACTTCCTCGGCGACAAACTCGAAGAAGCTCACCACGAGATCCGGGGTCCCCCGGAAGCGTTTGCGCAGCTCGGGGTTCTGGGTGGCGACACCGACCGGGCACGTGTCGAGATGGCAGACGCGCATCATTATGCAACCCTCGACGACCAGCGGCGCAGTCGAAAACCCGTACTCTTCGGCGCCGAGCAGGGCGGCCACGATCACGTCCCTGCCGGTCTTCATCGAGCCGTCGGCCTGCACCACGACCCGGTCCCGCAGGCCGTTGCGCAGCAAGGTCTGCTGGGTCTCGGCCAGGCCCAGCTCCCACGGCCCCCCGGCATGCTTGGTGGAGCTCATGGGTGAGGCGCCGGTGCCACCGTCGTGGCCCGAAATAAGGACCACATCGGCATGGGCCTTGGCCACACCGGCGGCCACCGTGCCCACCCCGGTCTCCGACACCAGTTTCACGTTTATGCGCGCTCTGGGGTTGGCGTTTTTGAGGTCGTATATGAGCTGGGCAAGGTCCTCGATGGAATAAATGTCGTGGTGGGGAGGGGGCGATATGAGACCGACGCCCGGTGTGGAGTAGCGGGTCTTGGCGATCCACGGGTACACCTTTTTGCCGGGGAGCTGGCCCCCTTCCCCGGGCTTGGCGCCCTGGGCCATCTTTATCTGGATATCAGAGGCGTTGACGAGGTAATCGCTCGTCACCCCGAAACGCCCGGCCGCCACCTGGCGTATCGCACTGCGGCGGTTGTCGCCGTCCGGGCCCGGCACGTTGCGTTCAGGGTCCTCACCGCCTTCACCGCTGTTGCTCCGGGCGCCGATGCGGTTCATGGCGATGGCCAGAGTCTCGTGGGCTTCTTTGGAAATGGACCCGTACGACATGGCGCCGGTGGAGAACCGCTTTACGATCTCCGAGACCGGCTCGACTTCGTCTAGCGGCACCGGGCGGCGCCCCGTCTCCTCGGCCCGCCGCAGTCGCAACAGGCCTCGCAGCGTGGCGACGTTGCGCGACTGGTCATCAACGGCCCGTGTGTACTCCTTGAAGATCTTGTAGCTCTTGGACCGGGTTGCGTGCTGGAGCTTGAACACGGTGTCGGGGTTGAACAAGTGCAGCTCGCCTTCGCGCCGCCACTGCCACTCGCCTCCCGGCTCGAGGTCGCGGTGCGCCAGCTCAGTGGGCCGTGCCGGCCACGCGGCCCGGTGGCGGGCGAGGGCCTCGCAGGCTATGGTTTCCAGCCCGATCCCTTCGACCTGAGTAGCTGTCCCCTCGAAGAACTGGTCCACCAGCCCGGAGGCCAGGCCCACCGCTTCGAAGACCTGGGCGCCGGTATAGGAGGCGACGGTGGAGATGCCCATTTTCGACATTGTCTTGAGCACGCCTTTGGCCGCCGCTTTTACGTAATTGTTGAGTGCCTTGCGAGCCGACATGCCCGTGATGGCACCGCGCCGTACCTGGTCCACGACGGTGTCGAAAGCCAGGTAGGGGTTTATGGCGGCGGCGCCGTAGCCGATCAAGCAGGCCATGTGGTGCACGAGGCGCGCTTCACCCGTCTCGACGATCAATCCGACCCGGGTGCGCAACTTCTTGTCCACCAGGAAATGATGGACGGCGGAGACCAGCAGGAGCGACGGTATCGGGACCTCGTCGGCATTGGCGTGGCGGTCAGAAAGGGCTACAACGCTGGCGCCGCCAAGAACGGCGTCTTCCACCTGGGCGCAAACGTCGTCGAGGGACTGGCGCAGCCGTTGTCCCGGGCTCTCATCGCCCTTGGCCGCGAACAGCCCATCTACGGCAAAGGTCTGCCAGCCGGGCACCAACCCGTCTTCGTTCAGATAAAGAAGCGTTGCCAGCTCGTCGTTGGTGAGGATCGGGCCGGGGAGCATGATCTGGTGGCACGAGCGGGGGCCTGGTTCCAGCAAATTTCCTTCGGGGCCAACCGACGACGACAGCGACGTTATGAGCTCCTCACGTATTGCATCGAGGGGAGGATTGGTAACTTGCGCGAAAAGCTGGCGGAAATAGTCGTAAAGCAGCCGGGGCCGGCGGGAGAGCACGGCCAGAGGCGTATCGTCACCCATGGAGGAAAGTGGTTCGGCGCCGGTATTGACCATGGGCTCGAGCACCAGGCGGATTTCCTCTTCGGTGTAACCGAACTGACGTTGGAAGCTCACGAGCCTCGAGTACTGGGGCGTCAGCGCCCGGCGCACGGGAAGATCCTCGAGGTCGATGCGCGCCGCCGCCAACCAGGCGCCGTAGGGGTGCTGCGAGGCCAGCCCGTCCTTGATCTCGTCGTCGTCGACAATCCGGCCCGTGGTGGTGTCAACGAGGAACATACGGCCCGGCTGGATGCGCCCCCGCAACACGACTTTGGAGGCGGGCACGTCCAGCACACCCACCTCGGAGGCCATTATCACGACGTCGTCTTCAGTGACCCAGTACCGCAACGGCCGGAAACCGTTGCGGTCTAGTTGCGCGCCGATGAGGGCCCGTCCGTAAAGGCCACGGCCGCCGGCCCGTCCCAGGGCTCCATCATGCACGCGTGGAACTGGTAAAAAGCCCTTCTTTCGGGCGAAAGTTCCTGCTTGTTCTCCCAGGCCTCGGGGATCATCATCATCATTGCGTGCGGCAGCGACCGGCCGCCGAGGTGAAGTAGCTCGAGCACCTCGTCAAAACTCATCGAGTCGCTGCCTCCCGGCGTTACCACCGGGAAGATCCGGGATATGTCCCCGGGGAGGAGGTTGCTTCCCAGCATCGCCTCCCGGGTCCGCATCCAGTTGCGGTTTCCCTGGACCGTGTTGAACTCGCCGTTGTGGGCGACATAACGGTACGGGTGGGCAAGGGGCCAACTGGGGAACGTGTTGGTAGAAAAGCGGGCATGTGCGAGCACGAGGGCCGACTCGAAACGAGGGTCGGCGAGGTCGTGATAGAACGCCGGCAACTGAGGTGCCGTCAACATGCCCTTGTACACGAGCGTACGAGCCGACAATGACGGGAAATAAATTCCGGGGATTTGGTGCTCCGCCCGTTTGCGCAACATGAACGAGAGCCGTTCGAGCTCCAACCCGGTTTCCCCGCGCTCTCCGGCCACGACCACCTGGCGGAAAGCGGGCATTACGTCGCGGGCGGCGGCGCCCGGCAATCCTTCCTCGACGGGTACATCCCGCCACGCGACTACCGGGAGGCCCTCTTGGCGGGCGAGTGCTTCGAACTGCCGGCACACCGCGTCCGCCTCCTCCCCCTCACGGGGCAGGAAGGCTATGCCGCTGGCGTACGTACCGCGGGGGGCAGGTCGGTGTCGAAGGCGGACCGGAGGAACCGGTCCGGGATTTGCACAAGCACACCCGCTCCGTCACCGGTCTCCGGGTCAGCCCCCTTGGCCCCCCGGTGCTCGAGGTGGCAAAGGCTGGCCAGGCCCATCTCGACCATAGAGTGGGTGGGCCGGCCCCGCAGGTCGGCCACGAAGGCGACGCCGCACGAGTCGTGCTCGAACTCAGGCCGGTAGAGGCCCGTGCTCGCGTCCGAACTCCGCCCGAAGCCGGGGTAAGAGCCACCGATATCTGCCGTCGCGGCCATGCGCCTCCCATGTAGTTACTTCCAACGCTTCCGGTGCAGATCGGGACAACGCTGGCCCACACAGCACGCAACCACACCAATCATACCCGGTCTGGCGCACCGCTTCGCCGTTTGTGCCTCGTCTGGACTAGTCACTTTCGTGGACCAGTGAAAAGTGCGGACCGGCGACGCGCCCCTCTCACGAACCTTTCATGCGCGCCTTTGATCTTTGACTTTTATGCGTGCTTCTTTTGTGCGTGCCTCTAGTAGGGGTGCCGGGCCTCTCGATGTGGGCCACGGTTAGGGTGGTCCGGACGCATCAATCTTGTCGGTGGTGAGGAACCGGTAGCGAGCTCGAAGGCCGGCGAGGCCACTATCAGGGCGCGGAAGTCCCCCCGGGCACCAACGCGCACCCGGCCGACCAGCTGGTGGCCGCCGGTCACGGAGGCGTTGAGCGACCAGGGGTCAAGGGCGGGCGAGCTGTACTGGGCCGTGGCCTCCGTGGCGGTGCTCATCGTCCTGGTCGCCATCGACCTGTACCTCCCGGGTCGTAACAACATCTCGGGCGCGCTCGTGGTGGCGCCGTTCCTCGCTGCTGGTGGCGTACGTCCGGGTGGCGTGATCGCCATCGGGGGAGTCGCGGTGGCTGCCGCCGTGGGCCTCGATCTGCTGGACGGTAACGAAGCTCACGCCAGTGTGGCCAGTATCGCCGTGATCTGCGCCGGGACCTTGCTGGCGGCTCAGTCCTCACTGCTGCGGACGAAGCGCGAGCAGCGGCTGATGGACCTGGCGACAGTGGCGGAAGCAACGCAGCGTGCCATCATCCGCAAGCCCGCCCCTCAGGTCGGTTCGGTGGCTGTGGCGACCTGGTACCAGTCGTCGGCCCGCGCCGCCACCGTTGGAGGGGACTGCTACGAAATCCTGGATACGCCTTTCGGCACAAGAGCCTTCGTCGGCGACGTCAGGGGTCACGGGATGCCGAGCGTTCGCCTCGCCGCCCTCGTCCTCGGGGGCTTCCGGGCCCTGGCGTTCACCGACGCCGATCTCACCTCAGTGGCGTTTTATCTCGACCGTGTGGTCGCCCGTTACGCCCGTGACCCCACCGAAGGCGATGTGGACGGCGAGGAGTTCGTGACTGCCGTGCTCTGCCAGTTCGACCACTCGGGCATGATCATCGCCAACTGTGGCCACCCACCCCCGCTGCTCATCGCGCCCAACGGACAGGTCCGAACACTCAACGCTTCGGTGCCTGCCAGTCCCCTCGGCGTCGGGAGCGAGCCGGCGCTGGACCGGGTCGAGACGCCGGCCGCCACCCGGGTGCTGCTCTATACGGACGGGCTTATCGAAACCCGTAACCGCGCCGGCCAGCTTTTTGACCTGGATCTAGCGGCGCCGGGGCTCGCCGCCGGCTCCCTGGACTCGGCCGCCGCCAGGCTCATCGACCAGCTGAACCGCCACGCCGCGGGCCAGCTCAACGACGACGTAGCCATCATGATCGTCGAGCCGCGGCCAGCGGATGAGCCAACGGGTCAGGAGGCCTGAGGCCCCGGTACCCCTGGCCCGGTCTCGTGAGCGTCAACCCCGACGCTTCGTCCCGCGCCGTTGGCCGTGGTCACCGTGCCCCCCGCCCCGTTAAGGGCAGCAACGCCGTTTACAGGAGTGGCCGGGCCACCAGCCTCGGGGCCGTCGACACCCGCCACTCCGTCAACGCCGGCGGCGGCCGCGTCAGCGTGGACTACGTCCATTTTGACCGGCGGCATTGAGGCAGGGACGGGAGAAGCGGTGCCGCCGTCGGCCCGGTACACGTAGCGCTTGCCCCGCGACCAGGAGGCGACCGCCGCGATGGCGCAGCCGGCGGCGGCGAAGTCGAAGGCCGTGTCGAGGCCAGACGCGAAGGGTGGCCCGATGAGCCGCGGGAAGAAGGAGCGCCCGGTGATCACGGCGCTCTTGGCGGGCGGCAAGCTGGCCAGGACGTTGGCCGGGAGCAGGTGAGCCAACGGGTTGTAGCCGAGGAAGGCGGCGAACAGCGTGGACACCGGCGGCAGGTTGGCGATCTTGTCGGCCACTGTCTTCGAGATCCCTTCGCCGATGAGCCCATGGCTGAGGCTGGCGGGGAGCGTGGCGGACAGGCCGATGATCACGAGGGTAAAGAAGATGCCGATCGAAAGGACCTGGGCCGAGTTTTGGAAGGTGGAGTTCATGCCGGACCCGGCCCCCCGGTCCAGCGGAGGCAGGCTGTTCATGACCCCGGCCCGGTTGGGGCTGGCGAAAGCTCCCATGGCCAGGCCGTTGAGCAGCAGCAAGACAGCGAACATCCAGTACGAGAAGTCGATCGGGAGCTGCTCGAGCAAGAGGAAGGTAGCCGTGGCCAGCAGCATCCCCCCGGTGGCGAAGGGACGGGAACCGAACCGGTCCGATAGTGCCCCCGAAATGGGGCCGGCGATGAGGAAACCGGCCGTGAGCGGGAGCATGTAGATACCGGCCCAGAGAGGGGTCTGGGAGAAGCTATAGCCGTGGGCGGGGAGCCATATCCCCTGTAGCCAGATGATGAGCATGAACATGAGGCCACCCCGGGCCACGGCAGCCAGGAAGCTTGACAGCACGCCCGCTGTAAAAGCGCGTATGCGGAACAGCTGCAACCGGAACATCGGCTCGGCCGTACGACGCTCGATGAGGCCGAACGCCACCAACATGGCCACGCCAAAGCCAAGCTCGCTCAGCACGACGGGGTTGGTCCAGCCCATGGCGTGGCCGCCGTACGGCTGGATCCCGTAGGTAACGCCGATCATGATGGCGATGAGCCCGATCGCGAATGTGATGTTGCCGGGCCAGTCGATACGGGCCGCTCTACGTCTCGGCGTCTCGCGCAGCTTGAAATAGGCCCAAAGCGTCCCCGCCAGCCCAAATGGCACGGAGACGAGGAACACCAGACGCCAATCGATCGGGCCGAGGATCCCACCGAGGACCAGGCCGAAGAAGATGCCGCTAATAGCGGCCACGTTGTTGATCCCGAGGGCCAGGCCTCGCTGGTTCTCCGGGAAGGCGTCGGTCAGTATGGCGCTCGAGTTGGCGACGAGGAAGGCGGCCCCTACGCCCTGGAACACCCGGCCAATCACGAGGTAGAGGGCGCCCGGCTGCCCGTGCAGCCAGTCCACGGTGAGGACCAGAGATGTGAGCGTATATATGGCGAAGCCAAGGTTGTACATCTTGACCCGGCCGAACATGTCGCCCAGGCGCCCGAACGAAACGACCAGGACGCTACTGACCACCAGGAACGACAGGATGAGCCAGAGCAGGTAGAAGCTGTTGGCCGGGCGCAGCGGGTCAAGGTGGATCCCCTGGAAAATGTCCGGGAGAGCGATCAGCATGATCGACGAATCGATCGTGGCCATGACCACGCCGAAGGTGGTGTTGGCCAGCGCGACCCACTTGTAGTCGACCTTGTGCTTGGCGGGCCGGCCCCGACGGCCGAGGGCGACCGTGCGGTCCCCCCCGGTATGGGCTACCCCGGCATCGGCTACCCCGGCATCGGCTACCCCGGTGTGGCTCCCGTTCCCGTCGTCAGCGCGCCCGAGCGGGCCGTGGCCATTGGCGTCCGCGCTCGGGGTGAAGGAACTCACAACACAAGGATAGGCGCGTTAGTTCGTCTATCGAACTATTTTCTCCCGAAGGGCAGTCGGCAGGGGCGGCACTGAGGCGCCCTCAGTACCACCCGTCAGTGTTCGTCCCTGCCCGGCCAGGCTGAACGCACTTTGGCAGCGGTCTCGTTGAGCGGCTCGGGCAGTACCCGGGCATCGGCCACCGAGGTCATGAAATTGGTGTCCCCCGCCCAACGGGGCAGCACGTGCATATGGAAGTGGTCGGGCACGCCCGCCCCGGCGGCCTTCCCGAGGTTGGCGCCCAGATTGATGCCGTCCGGCTTGTACGCCGATTTCAATGCCCCCACGGCCGATCTGACGCCGTGCCACAGGTCAGACGCTTCGTCGGGCTCGAGCTTTTCGAGCTCCGCCACGTGACGGGTCGGCATGATCATGAGGTGGCCGCTCGTATAGGGGTAGGCGTTGAGCATGGCCACGACCCGCCCCGACGGGTGGCGCCACACCACGTTGATGTCTTCGTCTGCCTTCCCGCTGGCCAGCAGGCGGCAGAAAACGCAGGCAACCGCTTCTGAGCCGACCTCGGCGGCGGCGGCACCCGAGACGAAGTCAGTGCGCCAACCAGCCCACAAGTGGTCGAGGGCGCCCATCAGGCGCCGGGAGTCCCGGCACCGGCTGGGTTGGCCGCTGATGTGCCAGCCGGCGCCGGGTTAACCTGCGCCGGGTTTGAAGCAGGGCGCGGGGCCGCACCTTGGTCCGCACCGTTGTCGTTCTCACCCTCACCGCCCGCCGCACTGGCTACGTCGGCCTGCAACCTGGTGATGAAGCCGGCCAACGGCACCCCACGCTCGGGTCGCTCGCTCCCGCGGCTGTTGACACCGACGGTGCCCTGGGCGACGTCCTCTTCGCCGGTCACCAGGACGTACGGGATCTTCTCCAGTTTGGCCCTGCGCACGCGCGCCCCGAGAGGCTCTTCGGCCAGGGAGACCTCAGCCCGGAACCCGGCGCGCCGGAGCATGTCCACGACGCTCGTCGCGTAGCGTTCGTGGTCGTCGCGAACCGGGAGCACCTGGACCTGGACCGGGGCCAGCCAGGTAGGGAAGGCGCCGGCGTAATGCTCGAGCAGGATGGCGAAAAAGCGTTCCACGGAACCGAAAAGGGCGCGGTGGATCATGTAAGGGCGGTGGCGGGAATTGTCAGCTCCCACGTACTCCATCTCGAAGCGCTGCGGGAGCTGGAAGTCGACCTGAATGGTCGAGACCTGCCAGTGCCGGCCAATGGCATCGCGCACGTGGACGTCGATCTTTGGCGCGTAAAAGGCACCGCCGCCCTCGGAGATGGTGTAAGAGAGGCCGCAGGCCACCAGGGCCGCCCGCAAGGCTTCGGTGGCCCGGTCCCACTCCTCGAGCGTGCCGAGGTACTTCTCCGGCCGGGTCGAAAGCTCGGCTTCGAACTCGGTCAACCCGAAACGACGCAAGAGCTTGAGGACGAATTGCAGCAAGCTGATCAGTTCCGGCGCCAGCTGCTCGCCGGTGCAGAAGATATGAGAGTCGTCCTGTGTCATCCCGCGTACCCTCAGCAACCCGTTGAGCACCCCGGACCGTTCGTAGCGGTACACCGTCCCGAACTCGAAAAGCCGCAACGGTAGCTCGCGGTAAGAGCGCTGGCGGCTTTTGTACACGAGAATGTGCATCGGGCAGTTCATGGGCTTCGGGTAGTACTTCACGCCCTCGAGCTCCATGGGCGGGTACATGCCCTCGGCGTACCACTGGAGGTGGCCCGATATTTCGAACAGGGTCGACTTTGTCAGGTGTGGCGTGTAAACGAACTCGTAGCCGCCGTGCTCGTGCTCACTCCGGGAATAGTCCTCCATCAACTTGCGGACCAACCCGCCTTTGGGGTGGAAAACAGCCAACCCGGGGCCTATTTCGGGCGGGAAATGAAAGAGGTCCAGCTCCGCCCCGAGCCGCCTGTGGTCACGCCGCTCCGCCTCCTCGACCCGCTCCAGGTAATCGTCGAGCGCCTGCTGCGATTCCCACGCGGTGCCGTAAATGCGCTGCAACTGTTGCCGGCGTTCGTCGCCTCGCCAATAGGCCGCCGCCAGTTTGGTCAATTTGAACGGCCCGAGCCGCCCGGTAGTCGGAACGTGCGGCCCACGGCAAAGGTCGATGAAGTCCCCGTCTGCTCTGTCCGGGGCCCGAGACAGGTTGCGGTAGGTACTGACGCCTTCTGGCCCGGCCCCCTCGCTGACGGCTTCTTCATCCTCGACTCTCTCCTCATGCGTGGCCTCAGGCGTGTGAGCGGCACCCACGCCCTCGATGATCTCGAGCTTGTAGGGCTGGTCGGCAAAAAGGGCCAGTCCCTCGGGTACCGAATGTTCCTCCCGGACGAAGGGCTGGTCTTCCTCGACGATCTCGCGGATCGACGCGTCGATCCTGGGCAGGTCCTCGTCGACGAAACGGGCGCCGTCCGGAAGGTCGAAGTCGTAGTAAAAACCGTCCTCTATGGCCGGGCCGATGGCGTACTTGGCCCCGGGCCAGAGCCGCGTCACCGCTTGGGCCATCACGTGCGCGGTCGAATGACGCAGGATCTCCCGGCCCGCGTCTGATGTGACGGTGACGATGCTGACGCTGGAACCGTCGGGAAGAGGCGTCAGAAGGTCACGTTCGGCCCCATCGACGACGATGGCGACCGCAGCCTGCGCCAGCCGTGGCCCAATTGAAGCGGCCAGGTCCGCGCCCGTCGACCCGGCCGGCAAATCACGGGTGGAACCGTCCGGGAGCCGGACGGAGATGGAACGAGGGCCGGCACTCACATCGGCAGATGACATCTCGCCAATGATAGGGGCCCGCTGGCAAAGCTACCGCTTCGGTCCTTTGGCCCGTGGCCCGGGGAGGCGACGGCGCGCCTGCCTCCGGGGACGGGCGGCCCTGGTCGCAAAAGACCTCAGGATCAAAGTGGTACACCGAGCAGCGCGGCGGCCTCCAGGACGCCGGTGGGCGGCTGCTCCCCGCTCCGTCCGCCTTGAAGCCGCCAGCTCACGTCAGCCGCGGCTGCGTCGATCAGTCCTAGCGCCCGGGGGGTATCGAGGTCGTCATCGAGCGCCGCCCTGACCTCGTCCAGGACACTTCTGACGGTGCCTGTTCTGCTGGCGCCACCTGTGGTAGTGCCATCCGTCCTGGTGTCGTCCGTCCTGGTGCCGTCCGTGCTGGTAGCGGCGCGCCATTGCCCGAGCCTGGCGGCCGCTTCGGGCAGCAGCGCGGCCTCCCACTCCCAGTCCGACCGGTAGTGGTGGGCAAGGACGGCGAGCCGGACCACGGCCGGCTCCCACGTCTCGAGCAAGTCGTGGACAAACACAAGGTTGCCCAACGATTTCGACATCTTGACGCCCTCGTAGCAGACCATGCCGGTGTGTGCCCAGTGCCGTACGAAAGGCAGCCCGGTGGCGGCCTCCGACTGCGCCGATTCGCACTCGTGGTGAGGGAATATGAGGTCCGAGCCACCGCCGTGCAGGTCGACTGTGACCCCGAGCTCGCGCAAAGCCAGTGCCGAGCACTCGATGTGCCAGCCCGGGCGCCCGGGCCCCCACATCGACTCCCACGACGGTTCCCCCGGTGCTGACGGCTGCCAGAGGACGAAATCGAGGGGGTCGGCCTTCTCGGGGTCGTCTGGATTGCCACCCCTTTCTTTCGCTAGCTCGAGCATCTTTTCGCGTCCGTAGTGGCTTATGGACCCGAACTCGGGCCACGAGGAAACGTCGAAGTAGACGGCTCCGCCGGCCCGGTAAGCGTGCCCGTTGGCCAGCACCATCCCGACGAAGCCAAGGATGTCGGGAATGGCCGAGGTGGCACGGGGCTCGCTGTCGGCCGGGAGGAGCCCCAGGGCGTCCATATCGGTCGAGAACCGGGCCATTTCCTCTGCCGCCAGGTCCAGGTAGTACACGCCGAGCTCGCGGGACCTGCGGAGCATGTCGTCATCCACATCGGTCACATTGCGGACGAGCACGGTCCGGTAACCAAGGTCATGAAGGCGCCGCCGCACAATGTCATAGGCGAGGTACGTGGCGGCGTGCCCCAGGTGAGCGGCGTCGTAAGGGGTGATGCCACAGGTGTACATGGAGACGGTGCCCCCGGGCCTGCCACCGGCTCGAAGTCCGTAACTCTCTGTTTGGCCGTGTCGTAGAGACGCATCTTGCCGGGCTTCAATCGATCCCGGTGACACGAAGGGAAGCGTGTGCCTTGTACCGCCGGTTCACTTCGACCAGTGCCGCGGTGAGGGCCTCGACGGCCATGCCTGACTCGAGGCCACCTACGTCCACGCCGCGCAGCCCGGGGACGAGGTTGACAAAGCGGATCACTTCGTTCGTCGCCGCCCGGTCATCGGAGAACACCATGACATCGGACTCCAACTTATGGGTCGGGTCGCCTAATGGCCCGGCCGGGAGGTGGTGGAAGGCTCCCACGACCCGGCTGGCCGGGATCGCTTTTGCGATGCCGACGGCCACCGACCCGGTGGGCGGCGTCAGGGGCACGAACCGCTCGCCCCATCGCGCCATGGCATTGACCATGCTCACCACGATCTTGCCCGACAGCTTCGGGGCCAGTTCCTTGACCGTACCGACGGCGCCCTCCCACGGCGTGGCCACTATGACCAGGTCAGCACCGGCGGCATCTGCGTTACTACCGGCCACCAACCCCTTGTCTACCGCGCCCCACCGGCTCGCCAGTTCGGCCACCACGCCGACAGCTTTTTCGAAGCTGCGCGAACCCACTACAACCTCGAGGCCAACGGAAGCGAACCGCCCGGCAATGGCGGAACCGGCCGGACCTGTCCCGCCCAGCACTCCTACTCGCATGCTAGGTTCACCAGATGTGCCTCCAGAGGGTGCAGATTTTTCGGGTACGCCACCTGTACCGCATGCGCCTTGGCCGGATGCTCCGCCGGATGTCCCTCCACCGAATGTGCCTCCACCTAATCTGACCGTAGCCGACGCCGGCAACGCCGACACGCTTCTCGCTTTCCTCACTACGTCCTGCGCCTCATGCCAACCACTCTGGGGCATGCTTGCGGACGCCATCGCCAGCGGGCGCCTCGCAGCCGGTGTGGCCGTGGTCACGCCGAGCCGGTCCATGGAGGACGAGCCGCTGGCCAAGGAGCTGCTGCCGTCCGGCGCCGAGCTCCACATGGGGTCGGAGACGTGGTTCGACTACGGCGTTACCAGGGCGTCCACCTTCGTGCTCGTGCGCAGCCCCAAAGACAGCCCGCCCGCGTGGCAGGAACCAGGCCTTGTACTTGGCACCGGGAGCGCCCAAACCCCCGACGAGCTGATCGAGCTCGTAGAGGCCTGGCAGGCCCGAACCGCCCGGGAGCCGGCGTAGCTACGAGCTGGCGGCGGCCCGTTCCACGAGGCCCCGTACAAAGGCAGCCTGGCCGATGTGCTCCAGGTCGTCGGCGATCACGCTCACCAGCCGGGCACCAAGGGTCACGGGCGGGTCCCAACGGCGGTCGACGATACGGTCAAACGCGTCGTTGGGCAGAAGCCTGACGTAAGGCACGGTCTTTTCGTACACGGCGTCGTGGTAACCGCGCAGCAGGTCGGCGCTGGCCAGCACCTTGGGCACCTGTTCGGCGCGGTGCCCGTACCCCGTGTCCCATACGTCGAGGTCGAGACCGAACCTCTCGGCCCAACGTCCGGCCACCCACACCTGCTCGTGGCCGGCAACTTCGGCCACGTGGTCGTCCTGGACGCGGGTCAGGTGCCAGATGAGCCAAGCGATCGTGTTCGCCTCTTTATCCGCCCGGTAGCAAAGCTGGTCGGCGGTCAAGCCCCTCACAGCATGGTGGACCTCGTCACGGATCCTGGTGAAACCGTCCACGAGGACGTCGCTAACCTCCAAGGTGACCCCTCTCTGAGTACATGGGTAACGCTACCCAATTGATAGTTATCTCCAGGGTTTGCGGTTCTGCGAAGATCGAGCCGTGTCCGACGCATGGTTGATCCAGCCGAACGGTCCCCTTGTTGGGGACGTCGAGGTCCATGGCTCCAAGAACGCCGTCACCAAGCACATGGTTGCCGCCCTCCTCGGTGAGGGCCCAGCACGATCGCCAATGTCCCCGAAGTGGGCGACGTCGAGATCACGACGCGCATCCTCAGGGCTATAGGCGCCGGCGTCTCTCATGAGAACGGCCAGCTCGAGATAACCCCACCAGAAGAAGCTATTCCCGAGGTACCGCTCTCGTTCAGCGGCCTCAACCGGATCCCCGTCCTCTTGCTGGGCCCGTTGCTGCACCTCACGGGCGAAGCGTTTGTGCCCGTGGTTGGCGGAGACCGGATAGGCGGCCGGCCGGTGAACTTCCACGTGCAGGCGCTCGAAGCCCTCGGCGCGGAAGTCGTTGTCACCGACGCCGGGATCCGCGCCCGCTGCCGGCGCCTCAAAGGGGCGATCATCGAGCTCCCCTACCCGAGCGTTGGCGCCACCGAGTCGGCCCTGCTTTCCGCCGCCCTGGCCGAGGGCAAGACGGTGATCCGGAATGCGGCCATCGAGCCAGAGGTGCTCGAGCTGGCCCTGTTCTTGCAACGGATGGGGGCGAGGATCGAGTTGTCCCGGGACCGTCGCATGGTGATAGAGGGTGTCCCGAAATTGAAAGGGGCGCAGACTCGCCTCCAGGGCGATCGCAACGAAGCCTTCTCGTACCTGGTGGCCGGGCTGATCACCCGGGGTGCCGTCCGGGTCATCGGTTGCGGCCAGGACAGGCTGGTCACGGCCGTCACCACGTTGCTGGCGATGGGGGCGGAGTTCGACATCGACGAGCACGGCATTGCCGCTTTCGCGCCCGACGGGCTTCGCCCGGCGGCCGTTTCCACCGACGTCCACCCGGGCTTCATGACAGATTGGCAGACCCCTCTCATGGTGCTGTTCACCCAGGCGGAGGGCGTTTCGGTCCTGCACGAGACCGTCTACGAGGACCGCTTCGTCTACGTCCCCGCCCTCCAGGCGATGGGCGGCGAGATCGGCCTCTACGCCACTTGTCTCGGCGGGCCGGCGTGCCGGTACCACGACACGAGCTACATGCACTCGGCCGTGGTGAGAGGCCCGTCAAAGCTGCAGGGCACCGAGGTAGACGTGCCCGATGTGAGGGCAGGCTTTTCGAGCGTCATTGCTGCGGCCGCGGCGTCCGGGCCTACGTTGCTGCACGGCGTCCGCCACCTCGAACGCGGCTATCACCGGCCCGCCGACCAGCTCCGGTCTCTCGGCCTTCTGGTGGAAGCCCGCTGAGGGAGCCTGATGCGGGCGCCGCTGCCGGTGGCACCCGTCTGCGGCACCCCCAGGCGTCCTCTGGGTGCTCTAGCGCCGGACCGCAGCGGGAGCGCGGAGCGGCTGTCGGTTTTCTCTGTGACCGCTATCCGTCCCATGTTATGCGCACAGCGCGTGATTCGGAGTGGGAGTCATCACACTTTCATCACATCTGCCTAAACCCGTCGCGATTTCGCCCAACCCGTTGCGTTTAACCGGTTAATCAGGGCAGTAACGCGACCGGTTCGCGAAAAGCGCAACCGGTTGGAGGCATTTGTTATGACTCTGTGATCTGAACGGCCTCAAGCTTTACGACTACGGCGTAAACGCCGTAAACATGCTCGCTATAAGCTCATCATCCGCCTTTTCGGGTCATGGCCGGGAGCTGCGGCAGCCGGCATCGTTGCCAGCTGAAAACGCTCGAGCAACAACGACGTTGAACCTAACGAAGGCTAGAACGACAGAAGGACCGGCGGGGGACGCCGGTCCTTCGGTCTCGCTCAAGGGGCCGGAAGGGGGGGGACCTGCCCCGAGCTAAGTCCGCTGTTGGCAGGGAGAGCCGCAGGGACTACTTAATCATACACGAACATTCGGATCGTCTCCATAGTCATTTCTCAACATACATATCTTCTTCACAGATGGGCCCGACGATGACCGGTTCCGGCTCGAGGACAACGCCAAAACACCTCCTGACCTGGTCCCGGACCTCGCGGGCAAGGGCCAGGACGTCCGCTGCGGTACCGCCCGGGCCCACCGTCAGCGCCAGGGTGTGCTTGCTCGATATGCCTGCCCGACCCTTGACGTAGCCACGGGCGAACCCCGACCGTTCGACCAGCCAGGCCGCTGGCACCTTGGTGCCGCAGGGAGCCGGGAACCTGGGTACCGCCGGCGCCAACTGCAGGAGCCGGCCCATTTGGTCTTCGTCCAGCAGCGGGTTGGTGAAGAACGACCCCACGCTGCGGCTGTCCGGGTCGCCGGGATCGAGCAACATCCCTTTGCCCCGGCGCAAAGCGATCACCGCTTCAGCCGTCTCGTCCAGGGGGGCGCTCTGGCCGAGCTCACACCCCAGGCGTTCGGCGAGCTCCCTGTAGCGCAGCGGCTGCGACAAGGAGGAGCGGGCCAGGCGGAAGCTGACCTCGGTAACCACGTAACGGGAGCTGCGCTTGAAAACACTGTCCCGGTACGCGAAAGCGCAGTCCGCAGGGGCCAATTGCACCGCCGAGCGCGCCGTGCGGTCCCAGACCGTGACGGCAACGACCGTGTCGGATACCTCCTGGCCGTAGGCCCCGACGTTCTGGACGGGGGTGGCGCCGGCGAACCCCGGGATGCCGCTCAGGCACTCGGTCCCCGATAGGCCTTCGGCCACGCAGCAACTGACGAACTCTCCCCAGCCCTCTCCGGCGCCGACGCGAGCCAGCACGTCATCTCCTGACCTGTCGAAATCGACGCCCTTGATGCCGATCCGGATAACCGTCCCCGGGAAGCCTTCGTCGGCTACCACTACATTGCTGCCACCGCCGAGAACGAGCACCGGGCTACCCGCCGCTTCTGCTACTCGGAGGGCTTCGGCCAGCGAGCCGACGTCACCGACCTCGACGAATGCCGCCGCCGGGCCGCCCACGCCGAGGGTGGTCCATCTGGCCAGAGATCGCTCCGGCGATGCCATCGGGCCCTGGAACGCCGGAGCGGAGGTCGTCGCGCTCGTCATCTCAGATCGTGGTCGTCTCAGATCCTGGAGGTTACCGGAGGGTCCCCACCGGAGCGTCCAGGTACCGTCATGAAAGGCCTACAAACGCCCAAAAGTTAAGACGTGCAGACTGCCTACCAGCACTTACGTCCATCCGCTAGAGTGCTCCCCCACGCCACCGCAACCCGCGGTAGCGTCCGGACCGTATTTTTGGGGGCGCAGTGCAGCAACTCGAACAGGAAGTCAAGCTCGACGCCGACCCTGGTTGGTCTGTACCCGACCTGGCCGGCGTGCTTCCTGGTGTCCAGGCGTTCGCGCTCCCGGACCTCGCCCTCGAGGCTACGTACTACGACACCAACGACCTGCACCTGGCTCGCCAAAAGATGACTCTACGCTTCCGGCGAGAGACGGCACTGCCGGCTCAGGAAGGACCGGCGCCTGATGAACGACTGGTGCCTGAGGAAGGACCGGTGCCTGAGGAAGGACTGGCGCCCGAGCAAAGGGTGGCGGCCAGCGAAGGCAGCCGGCGCCAGGGCGAGACAACCGGGATCTGGACACTGAAGCTACCGGTCCCGTCGGACAGCGCCGTGCTTTCGCGAACTGAGGTTACGTGGCCGGGTGGTAACCAGCCCGGGAGGGTGAAGAGCAGGACGGGGGCTCAGCGGGGCCTCGTTACCGGCAATGGCCGGCCACGCCGCAGCCAGCGCCCGCGTGAGTACGAGCCGGTGCCCGCTGAGGTGGCCGACTTCGTGCAGGCCATCACGATCGGGCACCCGCTTCAGCCCGTAGCTCACCTTTCCACCACGCGGCGACGTACCGAGCTGCGCACCTCCGACGGCCGGCGGCTAGCCGAAGTGGACCAAGATTCCGTGACGGGGACCGACCTTCTCAGCAGGCATGAGCTCCACGCGAGCGAAGACGGCTACGCCGACGTCCGCTTCAGCGAGGTAGAGGTCGAGCTGGCCGAAGGCAGCGCTCTCGAGGTACTCGACGCAGTAGTCGACAGGCTGGAAAAGGCCGGGGCATGGCGTAGCTCTCGTAAGAGCAAGCTGGCGACCGTGTTGGCTCTTGGCCGCGGGGGCCAGGCCGAGCGCAACGGCGCGGGGCCGGTCGAAGCCGCGGCCGGGTATGGCGATGGCGGAGGTCCTGCAAGAACAGGCGCGCGCCTGCCTCGATACGGTGCTCGGTCATGACCCGGCCATTCGCCTGGAGGACCCGGACCCCGAGCACATTCATCGCAGCCGCGTAGCGGCCCGGCGCCTGCGCACTGTGTTCCGTGCCTTCGCCGCGCTCATTACCGGGCCGCCGGAAAATGCGGTCGAGGGCGGTGCTGCTCCCGTCGCCGGGAGTGCGGTGGACGTCGACCTTGACCTCGGTGCCGATGCTGCAACGCGGCCCGGGCAGGTAGGAGCGGGTGACACGGGAGATAACGCCACTGGAGATAGGGCCGCTCAAGGGAACGGCACTGAAAAGAGTGCTGCGGCGAGCCCAGAGAGCCCGGAGCGCTGGTTCGAAGAACTGGGCCAGGAGCTGAAGTGGCTCGGTGGCAGCCTGGGCACGGTCCGAGACTCAGACGTGCGGCTCCTGTCGCTGGAGGACGACTGCGCCGACCTCGAACCCGCCGACTCCGCGGGTAGCGCCGTGCTTCTCTCCCGGGCGAGAGACGACCAGCGCCTTTCTCACGAACAACTGCGGGGCACCATGGCCACCGGGCGCTACCTCGAGCTCCTGCAATCGCTCGAAGCAGTCGCCTCCGGGCCAGGCTCGGGATCTCGTGCCGTCTGACTTTTGGTCCTTGCTTTCCCAGCCCGCGGCCGAGGGCGTCCCATCGTTGGCGCAGCGCCAGTGGCGTCGGCTGTACAAGGCGGTGGGCCGGCTGGGCGACAAGCCTTCCGACGACGACCTGCACAGGGTGCGGATACAGACCAAGCGGCTGCGCTACCTGGCGGATGTGGCGAGCAACGTTATGCCCTCGGAAGCCAACCGTCGCGCCGCCAGCCGTACGGCAAAGGCCGCCACTGCCCTGCAGGACGTCCTCGGCGATCTCCATGACGCGGTGGTGACCGAGCAGTGGTTACGGGAGACGGCCGCTCTTGCGCCTACCGGAACCGACACTGCGGTGCTCGTCGCCACGGGGGTGGCGGCCGGCCAGCTCATCGCCGGGGCTCGCGTGCGCCAAAGCACTCAGCGGGCGGCCTGGCCGGCGGAGTGGGAGCAGCTGGACCGCAAGAGCTTGCGGACCTGGGTCACCAGGGCGCAATAGCACGCCTCGATCAGCCCGGGTAAGGGGGCTCCTTGCTCTATCGCTGGTCGACCACCCGACGTGACGAGCAGCGGTCCTGCGGTCGTCGAGCGGCGGCGGGGCGCGCCCTTCTCAGACCCCGGCGATGGCCGTCACGGGAAGATGGGCCGCCAATCCCGCGGGCGCCGGCTGCTGCTTGGCGTCGCCGAAGTTGTAGACAGAACCATCTGAACCGGCCATGAAGTACCCGCCGTCGTCGGGCGTGAGGGCGATCCCCGCGATGTCGTTCACCCGGACGCGTTCGGCGGGCAGCGAGCCATGGAAGTTGACGCCCCGTCCAAAGATGAAGGCACCGCCGTCAGAACCAACCAGCACGTAACCCTTGCCGCCCGGCGCGGCCAGGATGGCCCGGATGTTGTTGGCGCGAACGTGCTCGCTCGGTAGCGACCCGTAAAAATGGCTCGTCCCGAAGGCGAAGACCCCGCCGTCGGAACCGACCAAGAGGTAGCCGGCCCCCCCTGGAGAAGTCACCATCCCGACGATGTCCTTGACGCGCTTGTGGGCTCCCGGGACGGAGCCATGGAAGGCGGCGTTACCGAAGGCGAACAATCCCCCGTCCCGGCCAACCAGCCAATACCCTCGATCGTTGGCGGTCGGAGCGATGGCCACGATGTCAGAGACCTTCACGCCGGCCCCGGGCAGGTCCCCATGCGTGGTCGCATTGCCGAAGGCGGCCACCGTCCCGTCCGCCGTTGCTATCCAGTAGCCACCTCCGCTGCTGGTGGCGGCGATGGCGACCACCGGGTCGGACGAGGGGGTCGAGATGCCACCGAGCGATCTGGCCGCCCCGACCGCAAACACGGCGCCGGTCGTAGTGGCCAACCAGTAACCCTGGGCCACCGGCGGTGGCTGGTCCACTACTTCGCCAAAAAGGGCCGATGTCGACGGTGAGAACCCCGTGTGGCCGGAGTAGGCGGCCTGCAGCAACTGCTCCCCGGCGGACGAATAGGTCGATGCACACCCGGCTTTGCCCGTGCTCGGGCTCAGCGCCACATTGCTGCAGCCCGGGAGGACGGCACCGTTGTCGGCGAAGGTGACGGTGCCTCCCAGAGGCACCGGCGATACGGTCGCCGTGTAGGTCACCCTCTGCCCGACCTTTGAAGGGTTCCGAGAGGAGGTGATCGTCGTTGTGGTTGCCACCAGGCCCAGTGCCGCCGGGCCGGTTTCAACCAGGGCGGGTTGGGCGGCGCCATCGTTGTAGCGGCCGACGGTTACGCACGAGGCCAACGCGACACACGATACAGAGGCCAATGTGCCCCCTCCGGCACCGGGACTGGTGCTCGGCGTCAGCGACCACGTGTCGCCACCGAAGGTCTCGATGAGGTTCTCGGTGCCGCTGCTGACACCGGCCGCTCCCATCGAGTACGAACCGACCAGGGTGCAGGCGCCGTGACTGAGTACAGGAGACCCCGGCCGGGTAGTCGCCGGTGGCGCTCGGGTTGGGGCTCGTGGTCACCGCCCAGGTGCGCCCGGTCAAGGTTTCGACCAGTCCAAGGTGCGCTTTGCCGGTGAAGTAGTAGCCGACCGCCACGCACGAGGTTGACGAAGAGCACGATACGCCGTCGAGCAGGTTGTCTCCGGTCCCCTGGTCGGGGCTCGGCACCACCGTCCACGTCCCGTTGGCCAACGCCTCGATCAGGGTTCGCCGGGCGTTGCCCTTGAAGTCGTAGCCCACGGCTACACACGTCGTCACCGAGGTGCAGGAGACACTCTCGAGGTAAGCGGCGCTGGCGTTGCCGGGCGCCGCGCTCGGGGGCACGGTCCAAGCCCCATTGCTCAAGGTCTCTATGAGCACACGGCGCTGGGCGCCGGTCGCCGTATAAAAGCCAACGGCGACGCACGAGCCGGGCTCAGGGCACGAAACGCCGTTGAGCTGGTCCCCGCCCGTTCCTTCGTCCAGTGGCGGAGTAACGACCCAGTTACCTCCGGAGAGCGTCTCGGCCAGGGCCTTGTTGGAGTTGCTCTGGATGTAGTAGCCGACGGCGACGCAGGACCCGGCTGACGCGCACGAAACGGTGTTGAGGTTATTGGTGGTCACGCCCGGGTTGCCACCAGGCATCATCTCCCAGGTCCCGCCGGCCAGCTGCTCTATCAGCACCTGCTGGTTGCCGGCGGCATCGTCATACCCGCCGACGGCAACGCAAGAGCCGGCGGAAGGACAAGAAACGCTGTTGAGCGCCTGGTACGGGGCCAGCAAATCGGCACTGGCAACGATGCCCCACGACGCCGGTTTAGCCGTTTCGGCCAGGGCCTGATCGTTGTTGCCATCGACGAAGTAGCCCACCGCCGAGCAGCTGGCCGGGCTCCCGGCCGCGCGACGGACCGCGGCCAGCTCACTGGTGTTGGGGCCCTGGTTGCCGGTAGTCACACGCGACCACGAGGTCCCGTCGAGCTTGAGAGCCAGTGTCGCCGCCTGGCCACCGTTGGAGAATTCGCCCACGGCGGCACATGAAGTCGGAGAGGTGCACGAAACAGCTTCGAGCTGGTTGCTTTTTACTTTGACGTCGGGGCTCGACGTCAGCGCCCAGCCACCGGAAGCGAACGTCTCCACCAGCGTGCTGTAAGCGCCCGGCCCAGTTCGGTAGCTACCCACTGCCTCGCACGCCGTTGCGGCCGTGCACGACACCCCGCTCAGCTGGTTGGCCTCCTGGCCCTGGTCCGGGCTGCTCGTAACGGACCACGCGCCGGCGGTCAGGGTCTCGACCAGCGCCCGGTCAACACCAGCGGTGCTGACGTAATAACCGACAGCCACGCACGCGCTATCAGTCGCGCACGACACGCCGTTGAGCTGGTTGTCGCCCGCGCCATCGCCCGGCACCTTGGCCACGGCCCATGAGCTTCCGGTCAGGACGATGATCAGCGGACACGTGGCCTGAGTGCTCTCGTAGTAGCCAACGGCCACACACGCGCCCTGTGCCGAGCACGAGACGCCGGTCAGCTGGTTGTTGCCCGCGCCCGTGCTCGGACTGCTGGTTACCGTCCACGACCCTTCGGACAGCGTCTCGACCAGGGTCTGCTCCGGTCCGCCCTTTTGCTGGGAGTAGCCCACGGCGACGCACGACGATGGCGATGTGCAGGAGATGCCCTCGAGCACGTTCATATATGACCCCGGGCCGTTGGGCGCCGTTGCCAGTGCCCAACCGCTGGTCCCGAGCGTCTCGATAAGTACCGAGCTTCCCGCGGGGCTTTGGGCGTAGCCGACCCCCACGCACACGGTGACCGACGGGCACGAGATCCCGTTCAACTGGTTGCGCACCATACCGGCAGGGGTGGGGCTCGTAGTCAGCGCCCAATTGCCGGCCGCAGCCGTGGAAGCGGTGGCGTCCGGGATCACGGTCGCGCTAGCTCCGAACATGGCCAACCCGGCCAGAGCGGCCAGCGCCCTTCTTCGCGCTCCGCTTGTCCACCCGCGCCTGTTCACGCGCCCAGCCTGACCGTGCATGACCCCGCCACCACCTTTCCGTCCTAAGTTTTGCTAATTCCACCTGGGGGACCGCCGAGCACAATCGTGCCCATAAGTACCGGGCCTCGCGCAATGCTTTTTGGCGTGAGGGGCGGGCGTTTGGAGCCGCGGTCACAACGGGCTACGTTTGCTCGGTCGCCGGCCAGGTCTTGTCCGATTGCTGGCCCATTTGCCTTCGGCCGCGAGGCAAAGGTTCCTGGAGGAGGCATAAGTCTCTCAATTAGTGGCCGAGCTGGCACCAGCGTTTAGGTCAAAAACCAGCCTAGCGCTGCCCCCCGGGACCTTCGGTGATCCGCTTTGTCCCGAGAATGCTTTCCTCAATGGGCCCGGCCAACGGCGTTACCGCATGACCGGGAAAAGGGGCCGGGCCAGGTGGCCACGCACATCGGGCTATACCCGACGAACTAAGTTCCTTCGGGTGAGCTGGTTATCCCGCTTCAGCCATTCGCGGCGTCAGGCTCAGCGGCACCCCGTCTTCGGCCAATGGGGCGTCATCGTTTCATCTCTGGTGGCAAATGCCCGGCCGGGGACCGTACCAAGAAGTCAGCGTCGTGGTCGAGGTCGTGACGCCTCCGGCCGTGGACCGGCTTTACTTCTGGGCCCTTCAGGTTTCCTTTGTCGCCGGCGGACGGGACCTCGGGGCCGGGCACACCGGCCTTCAGTGGCACCCGGGTGCTCCCGCCGGCGCGGTCAACTGGGGCGGCTATTACGCCTCCGGGGCGGCGCCCGCGGGCGATGGCACGCTGCCCGGCACGGGTTCTGCCCTACCGCCTGTCGACGGGCCGCATACCCGCCACTTCCCCTGGTTGCCGGGGCGCCGCTACAGGTTGCGGATCTGGTCACCGGCGCCCGGTAAGTGGCGGTCCGACGTGACGGACCTCGAGTCGGGCGAAACCACCACGGTCAGGGACCTTTTAGTCGAAGCGGACGCGCTGACCAGCCCCGTCGTATGGTCGGAGGTCTTCGCCCGGTGTGACGACCCGCCGACGGAGGTCCGCTGGTCGCACCTGCAGGCGCTCGGCCAGGACGGCGAAGTACGCACCGCCAGGTCCGTCGGCTTGACCTACCAGGCGTTCGAGGACGGCGGTTGCAGCAATACCGAGACACGCGTCGTCGGCGACTGCTTCGTCCAGCTCACGGGTCTAGCTTCAGCGCGGCCACCCGTACCCTCCGTGCTGTCACTGGACGGCTAGCGGTCTCCTGCGGGAGGTACGGTCCGGGCTATGAGTAGCAGCGCCCGGCCGTGTCCAGGCGTTAGTCCGGCAAGGCGTCGCTGGCCAGCCGGCAAAGGCTACCGGTCGTTGCCACTAGGTCCGGGCCGGGACGTTGTTGGCGTCGCTCGTGCCGCCGGGCCCTTCCCGTTTTTGGCCGCCTGGCGCTCCACGTACAGGGCCTGGATCTCGCCAATGCTGCGTCGCAAGTCACGGCCTTGCACCCAGGACTCCCCCGCCCGCTCCATCTTGTGGAGCAGGTCGGGATCGGTGCGCAGACGGCGGATCTGCTCGACCAGCTCGGGCACGTTCGCGCGCCTGTACGGCGAGGTCACGGCGGACCATTTCCGCCGTGCAGGCCAAGCCGTGGCCGGCCAACGGGGCAAAAGCGACAACCGGGCGGGGCGTGCGCAGCGCCTCCAGCACCGTTACGCCCGCCCCATTGGTGACAACAACATTGGCTGCCGCCATGAGTTGAGCCATTATGGTCACGTACCCGTAAACCGTCAGCCGGCCGCTCTTTGCCGCCAGAGCGCGAAGGTCTGCCTCGAGATTGGCGTTTTTGCCGCATACCGCCACCACGTGGACAGCAGGCTCAAGCTTCACTAGAGCTTGCGCTCCGGGGGCTATGTCCCCGAGCCCCCACACGCCGCCGGTTAACAGCACGACGAACGCATCGGGCGAAATGTTGAGCATCTCACGCGCTTCAGCCCGGCTGAAGTCCCCGAAGCCCCGCCGCACGGGCGGTGCGCCAAGCCGCATCGTCTCCTCGAAACCTGGCATCCGGGCATGGGTACCGGCGCTGTCGTACATGACGAAATGAAGGTCGATACCCGGGTATGCCCACAAAGGATGGACGTGGAACGCGGGCACGTACGTGACTGTCAGCGTCGAAAAGCCTTTGTGCGTCCGCAACCACTCGAGTGCCGCCGAGCCGAACGGGTAAGTCGAAATTATGAGGTCAGGGTCCTTGCCGTCGAGCGCCCGGGCGAGCCGGTGGCCAAAAAAGGCACCCACCACCGACTTGGCCGTGCTCGCGAACCGGTCGGAGCGAGACAGCCTGTCATAGAAGATCTCGTAGCTCCACGGCAACACCTCCAGCTGGAAGCCGTACGCCCAGCGGGCGGCTTTGGCAAAGCGCAGGCCTCGCAGTTCCATCGTGTCGAGGCGCTCGACCTGGCAACCGGGCCAGCATTCTTCTATGGCCTCCGTTAGCGCCGCGGCGGCCGCGTTGTGGCCCTCGCCCATTTCGGCCGAGATGATCACGACACTGCGAGGGACGTCACCTGGAGGGAGGCCAGCACTGCTCGGGAGGTCGGCGCTGGTGGGGAGCTGGCTTGCGGGGTGGTTATCGTCTAGAGCCGTCATCCGCGCATTCTTGTCCCAAGTCGTGTACTCCCCGTCCCTAGTAGGCCCATAGCCATGCTGGTGATCGGTAGCCTACTCGCGCTCATCTCCGGGATGTTCAATGCTGCCGCCGCGGCGCTCGAGAAGCGAGAAGGCATGCGGACGGCACCCAGTCGACGGGGGATGCGGCTCCTGGCGGCGCTCGCCCGGCGCCCTCTGTGGCTGCTGGCCATGGGGCTCAGCTCGCTGGCCTGGGTGGCTGAAGCGGCCTCTCTGACGCTCGCACCCGTACCCGTCACGGCCACGCTGCGCAACGCCGGCCGAGGCCTGCTGGTCGTCGGAGGTGGCCGGTGGCTCGGCGAGCGGTTCAGCCGCCTGGAACTGCTCGGTGTCGCCATGGCCAGCGCCGGCGGCGTGCTCACCGCGATCAGCGTCGTGCACAGCAAGGTCACGCGAGCGTTGCTTTCGAACCTAACCCAGCTCACCGTCGGGGCCATATGCATGCTGGCAGCGGCCATTGTGGCGGCGGTTGCCTCTCGGGTCGGGGGTTTCGCCCGCGATGGGGCCGAAGGAGCCAACCCGGTGAGCCCTGGCCGGCAAAAGGCGGCGGGGGTGGCGATGGGCGCCGCCGTCGGGCTTCTGTTTGCGGGTACGGGAGTTTTCACAAAGGAAGTCGGGGACCGCTTTGCCGTCTACGGATTTGCCGGAGGGCTCAAATCCGTGGCCCTTAGCGTAGGTACATGGCTGATGATAATCATGTCCATCTGGGCGCAAAGCCTCCTGCAGCAAGCGTTCCGCCACGCCAACGCCGCCAGTGTTTCAGCGGTAAACGCGTGTGTAGCTTCCCTGGGCCTGATCGGTTTCGGTTTTGTGCTTTACAACGAGAACGTGCCCCGTGGCTTCGCTGCTGCCCTGTTGATCATGGGCATCGTCGTCGCCCTGGTGGGTACCGCCTTGCTGCTAGCGGCTCGACCGCTCGACGCGCCGGCGGACAAGGTTGGCCTGGGCGATAAGAGCAACGACGGTGATGACGGAGAGGGCAAGGAACCAGCGCTCCACCAGGGGAACGCATAGGGGCTATGGTTATGCCTGGTGGCAGCGACTGTCGTCGGGCTCAGTTGTCACCGCGGGGCGGTCGTTGGGACCAGTTATATACCGCTTTCCGGTATTCAACTGGTCCCGACGACGCCACCGCGGCGCAAAGGCATGGTGGCACTATTGAGGTTCGCCCGGCCATCGTCCCTCCGGCAGCCGCACGATCCCCATGTGGAAGGCGCGCCCGTCAGAGACGGTCGCCCGTACCCCGTCGGCGATGGGGTGGTCAACGAACACGACCTCGTCGGCCAGTGTTTCGCCGGCGACCATCGCCCGGTGCTCCTCAACCGCTTGGCGCAGCGCAGGGTTATGTGAGAAATCGAACACCAACCGTATGTGGTCGGAGACGTCCAGGCCCGCTTTCTTACGATTTTCCTGCACCTGTCGGACCACGTCCCGGGCCACGCCCTCGCGCTCCAGCTCTGGAGTGACCTCGAGCGACAAACTGACCACGAGCTCATTACCGGGCAGTGCCCTGCCGGCGTCGACGTCTTTCGGCACCAGGGAGACGTAAAACTCGTCGTCGGTCAGTCGATGACCAGCTACTTCGATCCCGCCGTCAGCGGTCCGGGACCAATCACCCCGGCGTACGGCCCTTATCACTTGTTGAGTCACCGGTCCGAGGCGTGGTCCGATGACGGACGGGTCAACCTGCAGCACGACGTCGGCGACCTCGCTGACGTCGCTGATCAGCTTTACCTCTTTTACATTGAGCTCGTCCGCTATCAGCTCCCGGTACGGCTCGAGCGCCAGTGCTCCGGCGCCGGCAATCGTTATTGATTGGAGGGGCAACCGGGCACGCAAATCGCGTGCCTTACGCACCGAGTGCCCGGCCGAACAAATGGCCCGGACGCAGTCCATCCGAGCTACCAGTTCGTAATCTTGGGGGAGAGCAGAGGCCTCGGGCCAGTCCGCGAGATGAGCGCTCCGCTCTCCCGTCAGGCCACGAAAGATCGTCTCGCACACCATTGGCAACAGCGGGGCGGCGACGAGGCACAGGGTGCGCAGCACCATGTACAGGGTGTCGTAGGCGACTGCCTTGCTCTCATCCGAAGCCTGGCTCGAGCCGACCCGGCTCCAGAACCGGTCCCGGCTCCGGCGGATGTACCAGTTGTTCAGGGCGTCGAGGAACGCGGTAACGGCTACGCACGCCGCATAGAGGTCGTAGTCGTCCATGGCCGCAGTCACCTTTTCCACCAACACGCGCGTCTTGGCCAGGACGTAGCGGTCGAGCACCTCGGAGGAGCCCTCGCGCCACTTAGCCTCGTAAGCGTCGGCGTTGGCGTACATGGCGAAGAACTTCCACGCATTCCAGAGCGGGTTCAGTACCGCCCGGACAGCCTCGGCCGGTCCCCGTTGTTCGACCACGAGGTCGCCGCCGCGCATGACCGGCGACGACAAAAGGAACCAGCGCATGGCGTCGGCGCCGTAAGTGCTGAACATCTCTTCGGGGTCGGGGTAATTGCGCAGCCGTTTGGACAGCTTCTGTTTATCGCTGCCCAGGACTATCCCGTGAGCAAGGCAGTTCTCGAACGGAGGCTTGCCGAAGAGCGCCGTAGCGAGGACGTGAAGAGTGTAGAACCAGCCCCTTGTTTGCCCTACGTACTCGACTATGAAATCGGCCGGAAAATGGCTCTCGAACCAGGCCGCGTTTTCGGTCGGGTAATGAACCTGGGCAAACGGCATGGAACCGGACTCGAACCAACAATCCAGCACGTCTTCCACCCGGCGCATCATCGAACGGCCGGTCGGGTCGTCGGGGTTGGCCCGCACGAGCTCGTCTATGGCCGGGCGATGGAGGTCATTGGGGCGTACGCCGAAGTCCGACTCCAGATCGTCCAGGCTGCCGTAGACATCGACACGGGGCCACCTCGGGTCGTCGCTCTTCCAGACGGGCACGGGGGCACCCCAGAAGCGGTTTCGCGAAATCGACCAGTCTCTGGCGCCTTCCAGCCACTTGCCGAAGGCCCCGTCGCGCACGTGGGCGGGCACCCAGTTGATTTCCTGGTTCAGCGCCAGCATGCGCTCCTTTACCTCCGTCACCTTGACGAACCAGGAGCCGACCGCCTTGTAGATGAGCGGGGTGTCTGTCCTCCAGCAGTGCGGGTAGGAGTGCTCGTAGGTCTCCTGGTGAACGAGCGCACCCAGCCGCCTCAGGTCGCCTATCACGGCGCGATTGGCGTCAAAGACCTGGGTACCCTCGTACGGGGGGACCTCCGCGGTAAAACGCCCACGCGAATCGACGGGACAGACGACGCCGATACCGGCCTCCTCAGCGACGCGCTGGTCGTCCTCCCCGAACCCCGGAGCGACGTGAACGATCCCGGTGCCTTCCTCTGTAGAGACAAAGTCGGCGCCGAGAACGCGGAAAGCCCCCGGCTGGTCACGGAAAAAATCAAATAGCGGGAGGTACGACAGGCCTACCAGCTGAGCGCCGACCAGGGTGCCCACTCTTGCGGCGCCCGCCAACGCAGGGGGTAACGCCTCGCTTGTGGCTTCGAACCGGGCCGCCCCGATTATGTAGTAGGCGTCGGCACCTTTTAGCACTGCGTAACTGATATCAGGCCCGACCGCCAGAGCCAGGTTCGAGGGCAATGTCCAGGGGGTGGTCGTCCAGACGAGGGCCTTCACCGGTAACCCATCGCTCCACAGCGCCCGTGCCGGGTGCCCTTCGGGGGGCGGCGCCAGGAGAAAAGCCACCGTTACGGCGGGGTCCTGCCGGGAGCGGTACGAGTTGTCCTGACGCGTTTCGAAATTTGACAGCGGCGTCTCGCACTCCCAGCAGTACGGCAGCACCCGGTAACCCTCGTAAAGAAGGCCTTTTTCGTGAAGCTGCTTGAACGCCCACATCACGCTCTCCATATAGGAGAGGTCCATCGTCTTGTAGTCGTTGGCGAAATCGACCCACCGAGCCTGCCGGGTAACATACCGTTGCCACTCGGTCGCGTAACGCAAGACCGAGGCCCGGCAATAATCGTTGAACCGGCCGACGCCATATCGTTCGATGTCCACCCGGGTCGGGAGCTGCAGTTCTTTTACGGCCTCCATTTCCGCCGGGAGCCCGTGGCAGTCCCAGCCGAACCGTCGCTCCACCCGCCAACCTCGCATCGTCTTATAACGAGGGATGGCATCTTTCACATATCCCGTGAGGAGGTGGCCGTAGTGCGGGAGGCCGTTGGCAAAAGGCGGGCCGTCGTAAAAGACGTACTCCTTGTCGGCACTGCGAGCTTTGACCGAGGCTTCGAAGGTGGCGTCGTCCGCCCAGTACTCGAGCACCTCCCGCTCTATTCCAGGGAAGTCCGGCCTGTCCGCTACCCGTGGGTACGGAGAACTGCCCGGTCGAGAACTGCTTGTCACCTCACCATGCTACGGGACAACAAGAGAGCCCCTGGCACCGGTTGCCTGGACCGGGTCACCGTACCCCGGGCGTGGACGGCCGCGGTCGCTGCCGCCGTAGTGGCCCGCTACAGGCGGGCGGGCTCAGTACGGGTGACTGTCACTCGGGTCGTACTCATCCTCGTCGTCGTCCTCGTCGTACTCGTCCTCTTCGGTGGCGAGGCACCACGAAGCGTGCTCTTTGCCTGGCTCCGCGCCGCACTCCGGGCACGGTTCGGCCTCTGTCTCTTCAGTTTTTACAGCACGCTTCAAATCACGCGCTTCTTCGAAGCGCCGATGCCGTCCCTTTTTCACAATGACTCCCGAGCCGAGACGTGCGAGAACATGCGCAGTTTACCGCCTTCTCCGACATCCAGGTAGGCGCACCGGTCCCGGCGGAAGGACTGGCCGGAAGGACTGGCCGGAAGGACGGGGGCAAAGGACTAGGCGGGAGGACTGGCCAGTCTCGCCGGGGCCCGGCCATACCATATCCCCATGCCACAACAGCTCGACGTCGATGCCATGCTCAGCCGGTTCCGAGAGCGGGCGAAAGCCGTGCGCCAGCGAGGCCTGCCCCCGCTCGAGGGCCAGAGCGCAAGCGGTTCATGGACCAGGCCCGGACGGACTACATGGACTACGCGATGATCGGCGACGCAACGGCGGAACTGGATAACGGCATCCTCACGTTGACCATCGACCTCCGTCCCCGGCCCGCCGAAGGGACAGAACCAGGTTCCTGACCGCCAAGACCGTCGGTGCCCAGACCGTGGGTACCCAGCCCCTGGGTGCAAGCTCTCTTTGGTGCCAGGTACCCGAGTGCCCGGTCGCCGGGTGGCGGCCCTGGAGTGCTGGACCGTAGGGGTCAGGAGCCGTCGCTATGGCGCCCACGTTGATTTGAACGTTCCTCCAGCAAGAGCCGGCCGTGGCCGTCGAGGGCAAGCGAGGCTTCGCCGTTAGCCAACCGGGCGAGCGGCACGCCCACCAACCCGGCCCTCCAGCCCTCGCCCAGGCGGGCTCCGGGTTTACCCGACAGGTACTCGACGACGTCTGAGCGGGTGGCCAGGATGGCGGCGTCGACCTGCTCGTCGCGGCTCAGCTGCGCCACCCACGCCGATGCCAGCGAGACGGCCGGTCTGAGCTCCTTGCTCATCTGTTCTCCCTGAGGCAAGCGTAACGCTGTGGGTGGCAATGTCTTCCCCTTGGCTACGGCCGTCATAATCTCCTCTTCGGAGCCTCCCCGGAGGTGCCGGGCGTCTATGCCTCTTGTCTCGCGCAGCGCCGCGACCGTAGCCGGTGGAGAGTGAGCAATGGAGAGCAGCGCCAGGTCAGGCAGCACCATGCGGGGTTGGACATCCAGCAAGCGAGCCTTCTCTTCTCTCCAGGCGGCCACTTCCTGGGCAATGGCACGAGAAGCACCCTGCAAGTGGCGGTTGTCGCGAAGCTTCCACCACGCCTCCAGGGGCTCGGTAGAACTCTGAGGACGCTCGAGAAGGGTGGCGCATTCCTCTTCGGCCCAGCTCAACCGCCCCCGGGGCAACAACTGGCCCGAAATCGCATCTGCAAGAGCCAGCAAATAAGCCACGTCGGAGGCGGCGTAGGAGACTTGTGAGGAGGTCAAGGGCCTCCGGCTCCAGTCGGTCAAGCGGTCGCCCTTGGCCAAGCGGACCCCGATGAACCGCTCGACGAGCGAAGCGAGGGAGGCGGAGCCATGGCCGAGGAAGCCCGCTGCGACCTGCGTGTCGAACAGGTTCGACGGCAGTATGTGACAGGCGCGGGCGAGCACCTCCAGGTCCTGGGTGGCGGCGTGGGCGACCATCACCCCCGGGCTCCTGAGCACCTCTGCCAGTGGCGCCGGGTCGACCGCCAACGGATCCAACAGGACTATCTTTGCCGGCCGGTCCGAGTTTGCCGGCTCCGGCCCGCTCGGCCACGCCACCTGCACCAGCGCCAAACGGGGCCAGTACGTCCTTTCCCGGTGAAATTCGGTATCGAGGGCGTACCGGGGGGCGGCGCGCAGTTCGTCGACAAGCCATGCCAACCTGTCCCTGGTGGTTACGATCTCGGGGGCCTCGACGCTGGCCCGCTCGCCGGTGCTTTGTCGGCCGTGCCCGGCGCCCACCTATCGTCTTTCTGGCTCTGACCACGCCCTCAACTGGGCGAGGCTGCGAGCCAGCATGCGTGACACCTGCATCTGTGTAGCACCGATAAGCGTCCCGATCTGAGTCTGCGACCAACCGGCGACGAACCGCAGGTTGATCATCAGCCGCTCTCGCTCTGAGAGGCGGGCCAGGAGCGGGCTCAACAAGAGACGGCCCTCTACCTCGGCCAGGCCTGGGTCCCTCATCCCGAGCTTTCCCGTCACGTAGATGTCGTCGGTAGCGGCGCCGCTGGTGTCCAGAGGAGCGCTGCTACGCAAGCCGCCGGCATCGAGAGCCTCCACGACCTCCTCCAGCGAGGCGTCGATATAATCCGCTACCTCGGCGACGGACGGTGAGCGCCCGTAACGCTGAGTGAGCTCGTCGATCGCTTGCTGGGTGCTTATGTAAAGGTCGTGCACCCGCCTCGGCGGCCTGACCCACCAGCCACGGTCGCGGAGGTGGCGTTTCAGCTCGCCAAGGATCGTCGCCGTCGCGAAGGTGGTGAGCTCGGTGCCGCGCGAGACGTCGAAGCGCTCGACGGCTTTGAGGAGACCGATCAGGGCTACCTGGTTGAGATCCTCGATGTCCTCCCCGCGCTGCGCGAACCGGCTGGCAAGGGAGTAGGCCAAGCCCTGATAGGCGACCACGAGAAAGTTGAGCGCGTCGCTGTCACGCGATTCCCGATAAGACAGGAGCGCCTGACGTACTTGTTCGCGCCGCTCCGTGGCCTCGTCAAAACCGATCGTAGCTGCTGCCGGCGTAGCCACATCCCGAGCTTACCGAGATATGGCACCCGGGGCTTGCGGACGGGCCGGGGCGCCCTAGCCGCCGTAGTTGAGCCTGGTGTCTTCCATGCGCAGGACCAGCGCTTCCTCGTCCGGGGAGGAGCAGTCGACGACCTCGCCGATAAAGAGCGTGTGGTCGCCCAGACGGAGCTCCTGGCGTAGCTCGCACTCCAGCCAGGCGGCCGCCTGAGCCAGAACAGGTGCTCCCGTCGAGCCCAGTCTCACCGGCACCCCTCCCAACGTGCCCGGCTCGGGCCCTCGATAGCCGGCTTTGTAAACGACCGCACGATGGCCCGATCGTCCCTTTTTACAAAAGAAAGACTGAAAACCTTGCCTTCGTGGACCAGTTCATTAGTCAGCGCGTCATTGCGGACGGCGACGGCGAGCAGCTTCGGTTCCGTGGCCACCTGCATGGCGAGGTTGTGAGTCATCAGGTTTCGGCGGTCACCGGCGGCACTGCCCAACAAGTAGATACCGGCGGGCATCCGCCACAAGACCCGCCGACGTAAACGGTCGTAGCTGTCCGGGTCGGCCCCCGGCGGGAATGGCCCGACGAGCTCAGCGGTCACGAACGCCCCGATTTTTCCCAATCCGGGTCCAGCTGCCTGAGGAAAAACGCGCAACGTTCCTCTTCGTCGTTTTCGCCAATTTCTTCTGCCCGCCGCCGCAGAGCTTCGAGACTGCGAAGGAACCCCCGGTTGGACGGATAACGCCAGCGGACATAGCCAGAACCTCTCCAGCCGGCGGCGCGCAGGGTGTCGAGGCCACGGTGGTAGCCGGTCCGGGCGAAAGCGTAGGCCGTGACGGGGTCCTCGCTGTGCTCCGATAGAGCGGCCCAGGCGGCCAGGTAACGGGGATAGCGAGCTGCCACGGCGGCGAGAGCGGCGAATTGGTCGGGAGCTGACTCCGCCTCCGCCAACGCGCGCTCGGCGTCTGGTGGGGCATCGGGAAGAACCGTCTCGGGGGGCGCGGTGCCTAAGGGGATCTCGGACATATGCCAGACAGAGCGTAATCTCGTGCTCACGTCAGAGTGCATCTTCGACCGGGTCATACAGGGAGCCATCCCTGCTCACATGGTCCTGGACGAAGCGGCCTTCGTCGCTTTTCTCGACCACCGCCCGGTGTTCGACGGGCACACCCTCGTCGTGCCCCGCACCCATTTCCCGAGCCTGGCCGAGTTGCCCGGGGACCTCCTCGGTCCCCTTTTAGACGCAGGCCGACGCATCGCCGCTGCTCAACAGTCGGTGCTGGGTGCGCAAGGGGCCTTCTTTGCCCTGAACGAAGTTGTGAGCCAGAGCGTGCCCCATGTTCATCTGCACGTGGTCCCACGTCGTGCTGGCGACGGGTTGCGAGGGTTCCTGTGGCCGCGGCACCGTTACGAGACCGAGGAGGTGGCCGCAGAACTGGCTGCCGGTCTCCGCCACACGGTCGAGAGCCAGTAGCTGCTCGGAGCCAGTAGCGGCCGACGTGGACCGGCTCAAGCTCCGGTGGCGCCGCTCAAACTCCAGTGGCGCCGCTCAAACTCCAGTGGCGCCGTCCGAATGCCCGACCGCCGAGGGGCCTGGCGAACACGCGGGTGGCACCAGCCGGGGCGCCAGGGTGACACGGTCTCTACCGGCCCGTTTCGAGGCATAGAGCGCTTCGTCCGCCGCGGCCATGAGGTTTTGGGCGTCGCTTTCTTCGCCGCGCGAGGTGGCTATCCCCGCGCTGACCGTCACCTTCTTGACTGTGGAGGCCGTCCCTACGGCCGATCGCACCCGTTCCACGACGGCCAGGGCTCCGTCGCTGGCGCAGTTAGGAAGGACGATGGCGAACTCCTCGCCTCCATAGCGGGCAACGAGGTCGACGTCACGGACGCTACGCGCCATTGCCAGTGCGACCTCCCGGAGCACTTCATCGCCCACCAGGTGCCCGAAGGTGTCGTTGATGTCCTTGAAGTGGTCGATGTCGATCACGGCGAGGGAGAGAGGTTGCTTCGTCCGCGCCGTCCTTGCTGCCTCTCTCGAAAGTGCCGAGCTGAGCTCGCGTCGGTTGGCCAGGCCGGTGAGGCTGTCGGAGGCAGCCAGCCTGGCTACTTCGGCGTTCAAGTCTGCGTTGTTGAGCGCCAGCGCTGCGTGCATGGCAAAACGGCTCAGCATGTCGAGCGAGCGCCGGCTGACCCGTCGGGACGCGGGAGGCCCGGCTTCGCCCACCAGCACGCCAAGGCGCCCCCGGCCGGCCCTGAGCGGGACCACGACGATATTCTTCGCCGCCGGGACAAGGGCAGCTAAGGCCGGGTCGTCGCGACTTGAAAGGTCCCGCACCAGTACGGGAGCGTTCACAGAAAGAGCTCGAGCGGCAACGGCCCCGTTCAAAGCACCCTTCTCGAGCAGGCCGGATTGGACCCGGGTGATCACCTGGTCTCCGGCGGCCAGGCACGCTCCGGTCACACGGCCCTTTCTCTCCCGGATGAGGGCCGTTCGTTTAAAACCGAACGGCACCAAGACGGCCCTCTGCAAGATGGCGGCAATTTCGTCGGCGCCCGAGCCAGCTTCCATAGCCCGCTCCATTTCGGATGCCATCTGCGTAAGGGCGTCCAACTGCGCCTTGGAGCGGCGCAACTCACGCTCACTGAGGGCAGAGAAATAGGCAGTGCTCAGGGCGACGGCCCAGAGACCTATGATCCGCACCTCCACGGCACCCGGCGACGGGCTGACCACACCCGAGGCGCCCAGGAACTGGCCGACCGGCCCGCCTAACTGCAGCACCGAGATGGCGATCAACAGGACCGAGTCCCAGAGTGCCAGTCGCACACCCGTCCGGGGGCTGGCCAAAAGGGTGACGGCGATCAGCTGCACGGCGAACAGCAGGATGAAGTCGCTCTGCGCCCCTCCAGACGGCACCGTCAGGACCGCCAGGTAGACCGAATCGATAGGCAGCAAGAATCTGCTGAATAGGCGCTCTGGACCGGTACGGCCGACGGCGGATGAAGTGGTCGATGCCCTCCCCGAGAAAGCAGACGGTTAGGTAGCCAAGGCTGAGCGGCAGCACCTGCTCGACCGAGAGGCCCAGCTGAGCGGGGACGAAAGCGGCGGCCGCTATAACCAGCCCGACGATGGCCAGACGCACCGCTTGCAGGGCGCCGAACCGCTGTTGCAGGCTGGTGTGCTCAGCGTCGGCGAGCCGTTGTTGGCCGGTCCGGACTTGCGCGACATGCGCGCTGAGGGCGATCGCCAGGCCGGCCGCGGAGTGCCTGCTGCCACGTGACCGGCGACGGCTCCTGTCAGAAGCGTGCTCATCCGGGGCGGCAGCACGCTCGGTGGTGTTGGGCCCCCCGGTTTTGCGCTCGGCGGTGCTGGGCCCGCTCATCCCGGAGGAGAAGGCCCGGGGTTCAGTCGAAGCCAACTGAGTCGTCGTCTTTCCGGGCCGGTGCTTCCACGAACTTGGGGTCGCGCCAGTCGATGAGCCACTGGACGATCAAGAAGATCAGGACGACCGCTCCGAGGGCGATCGGGACGCTGAGCCTCGTCGCCGCCTCGAGCGTGCCGCCAGCCCAAAGATCTCCCGCACCCACAGCCTGTTGGCCCCTGACGCTCCTCTCGCCAAAGGGGACCGTTGTGGGGGAAGTGTGCGCCGGATGGGAAGAGCTGGCTGACCCGGACCGCGTCGCTAAACCCGGTGTGCGTGTGGCGCCTGGGCTCAGTCGGTCCGGCGCGATGGGCTTCGAGAGCTCCGGTGAGAGCCCTCGAGAGCCTTTACCCTGCTCGTCGTTCCCGCCCACAAGGCCGGCGGGTAGGGCCTTGCGCCCTGCGGAGGTCACCGATGTGGTGGGCTGGCTTTTAGAGGCAGGTCGGGCTCTCGGGTGCCCCGTCCTGGGTGGGACCGGGCTGGTGGCGCCAACCGCTTGAGTTCCCGGTCGCGGTGCAGCGGGCCGAGGCCGCGTCGTTGTTGGTGGCGCTGTCGTTGGTGGCGCTGTCGTTGGTGGCGCTGTCGTTGGTGGCGCTGTCGCTGGTGGCGTTGGTCGGGCTGTAGTTGGTGGCGGTGCGCTCGATGTCGGGACCGTGAGGGTCGGTGCGGTTACGGGCGCCCCAATCCCAGAAGGCTCAGGCGCAGCAAGCCCGGTTCGGGGCCGCGCCGTCTCCGCAGTGGTGGCCGCCCGGGGGGTGGGCGTCTTTTTCGCAGGCGGCGTAGTCCTTTTCGCAGGCGGCACGCTCTTTTTCGCTGGCGTGGGTGTGGCATGAGTCGACCGGTGGGCCCCGGGAGGGACTGTGCTAGATGGCGGCACCGCCACGTGGCGCCCGCCAATGGATGGCCCTGTCGTGGACGGCCCAGTCGTCGGAGGCCCAGTCGTGGAGGGCACCAGCACGGGAGGGCGAGCCGCAGCCGCGGTGGTCGTGGGCGGAGGTGTGACAGGAGGAGCCGTCGAAGGTGTTGTAGAGGGCGGGCTCGTAATAGGCGCAGCGACTGAAGGTGAGGTGAGCGGCGGTAAGTGGGCGGCAGTAGTAGCGGGAGGGAGGGTGGTCGCCGCCGGAGCCGGAGGCGGCGAAGTGCTGTCGCGGCGAGCCGGGACGCTCGTGGTCGACGACGACGACGAGGTCGACGACGACGAGGTCGATGAGGAGGACCGGGTCGATGAGGACCGTGTTAGTGAGGACCCGGTCGCCGAGGACGACGCCGGAACGTCCCCGCCCGTGGGCGTACCGCCATCCGGGTGTGGTGAACTGTGCGCCGGCTGCAGATGACCGTTGAGGTAGCCGTCACTGTCGTCGTCGTTTGTCTGGCAGCTGTCGTTATTGCCCGCGCCATAGCCCCCGTCCCACGCAAAACTTTCCGGGCAAGCGTCTACCGGTCCGGCACCCGTGCCGCTGCCTGCGCCTGCGGGTCCGGTATCTCCCCCACCGTTTGAAACGCCGTTGGCCCCGCCACTGCCCCTACTCTCAACGTTCCCGTGGCTGCCACTGATCGGGTTGCCGGTGCTCGGCTTGCTAGCCCGCGCGCTGCTTTGGCCGGACGCCTGCGAGCCGCTCGCCTCACTGGTCTGGCTCGGCGCACTCCCCTGCTGGCTCGATGACCCCGCCCTGTTGACGGTGCCGCTCGCGTAACCACCCTTACCTGAACCGCTGGAAGTGGCTGAAGCAGCCGAGGAGTAACCCGGCAATGAGCCGCCAGCGCCGGCCCCGTTTCCCTGGCTACTCAGGCCGCCTGTGTTCGCGCTGCCTCCTGCCCCTCCACCACCCTGCCCGCCTCCGTTCGCGGCCTTACTCTCGCCGCCGCCGGGGCCGTTATTGCCCTGGCCCGCCCCGTACCCTTGACCAGCAATGCTCCCCCGGTTGGCACCGTAGCTCGGGCTGCCCGAATAACTCTGGCTGCCCGAATAACTCTGGCTGGCCGAAGAGCTCTCACTGCCGGAATAGGTCTGGCCACCTCCCCCACCCGGTCTGCCCGCGCCGCCAGCACCGCCTTGGTTAGTGCCACTGCCTTGGTTGGTGCCACTGCCCTGGTTGGCGGCCCAGCCTGTACCCCCTTGGCTAGCAACCGCGCCGCCCGAATAGTCCCCCGCGTTCGAGTTAGCACTGCCGTTCGAGTTAGCACTGCCGTTCGAGTTAGCACTGCCGTTCGAGTAGGCACTGCCGTTCGAGTAGGCACTGCCGTTCGAGTAGGCACTGCCGTTCGAGTAGGCACTGCCGTTCGAGTAGGCACTGCCGTTGGAGTAGGCACTGCCGTTGGAGTAGGCACTGCCGTTGGAGTAGGCACTGCCGTTGGAGTAGGCACTGCCGTTGGAGTAGGCACTGCCGTTGGAGTAGGCACTGCTTTGAACAGGCGCGCTTGAGTTGTTCTCGTAACCGCCGTTGGAGCCGCCATAGCCGCCGCTGGCCCAGGCGTTGCCGCCACCCGCGACGATAACCGCTGCGACCAGCGTTGATGCCGCAGCGGACTGGCAAAACCTTCCCCAATGGCGGTCCGCCGTAGGGCACCTCCCAGCTTCTTCTCACAGCATCGTTGGGACGCTTCCTTTGTAGATCGGCGGGAACGCGCGAACCTTGAGCCAGACCGCAAAGTCTCCGTGCTCTGGCAGAAGTTACAGAAGTGAAGGGGGAACCAGGGCCAAGCCGTCACTCGGACGGGGCCGCCGCCCAGGCGTGCCCAGAGCGCGAAGGCATGGGCGCCTAATGCTCAATGGTTTCGCTCCGGGGCCAATACGTATGGGGGGACAGCCGCAACCTCTTCTCAGAGGAGCTCCCGGAGACTATGCGAAGACGCGGCTGTCCCGCCGGGCTCTCACTCGGCACGCATAGCCATACGTACCACGTTCACAGCTTGAAGGCCCTTCGGGCTTTCCTGAACGTCAAATTCAACCGGCTCGTTCTCTTCGAGGGTGCGATACCCCTGCCCTTGGATGGCCTTGTAATGCACAAAGACATCGGGCACCCCCTCTTGGGATATGAAGCCGTAGCCCTTTTCAGAGCTGAACCACTTCACAGTTCCAGTTGCCATGTTCCAGTTCCCTCCTCTCCTGGCCGTTCCGGACTATCAACCTGCCAGCCCGTCGGCCTCCGGCTTGCCCACCGGGAGGGAACTGCTCGTTATCGATGCTGCACCCTCGGAGCGCTAAAGTAGCACGGGCAGCGGCCGTCGCCAAACGGCTCCGGTGCTGAAAAATCGTGAGCCCTCCGAGCACCTGTGGATAACTCCTCTGGCCTTTCCGCCTGCGGATGAGCGCCGCTTCCTCCAGGAACGTTGGCCCGGTTGGGTAAGCCAAAATCGACCGTGCCCACAAAGCCAACGGGGTGGTCGCTCGGCCCGTACGTCGACTGCAACCGGTGAAACCGTGCCGGTCCTGGCGTCAGGGCGCTCTCACATGCGTGGCGGCGCTTGTATCCCCAGCAACTGGAGCCCCTTTTCGAGCGTGGCTGCCGTCAGAGCGCACAGAGCGAGGCGAGATCTCCGGGTCGACGAGCCTTCCGCCCGCAAAACCGGGCAGTGTTCGTAGAAGCTCGTAAACGCGCTCGCCAGCTCGAAGAGATGGCCGCACAACTTATGTGGGCTGTAGGTCTCGAGACTTGAAGTTACGGCGTCCGCGAAACCGAGCAGACGCTTGGCCAGTTCGCGCTCTCTCGCGTTCATCGACTGTCAGGACCTCACCGAGGCCACCGGCTGGTGCGCTCGCCTTATCCGCTTCACCCGTCTCCACGCGGCACGCCGAAATATGCTGCAGACACGGGCGTGCACGTACTGGAGGTAGGGGCCAGTATTGCCGTCGAAAGAGAGCATCCGGTCCCAGTCGAACCGGTAGTCGCGAACCCGGTCAGTCGAGAGATCGGCATACTTCACCGCTCCGACACCGACCGCCTCCGCTACGAAGGCGAGCTCATGGGGGGGCAATTTGTCCGCTTCCTCATCGCGCCCGGCGATGACCGCCTCGGCTTGTTGCACGGCCTCGTCGATCAATTCCGACAGTTTTACGGTACCGCCCTGCCTTGACCGGAACATCTTGCCATCGGCGCCCAGTACGTTACCGAAGCCGACGTGCACGGCCTCGGTACCTTCGGGCAGCCAACCGGCCAGCCGTGCCGTCGCGAAGACCATCGACAAGTGCGCCGCTTGAGGCAACCCGACCACATAGATAAGTAGGCGGGCGCCAAGTCGGTCCACCCGGTCGCGGATAGCGGCCAGGTCGGTTGCCGCGTAGGTATAGCCCCCGACAGAGTTCTGGATTATGAGTGGTAGGGGGTCACCCTCGCGATTTGTATATCCGGGAGGGAAAACGCACAGAGCGCCGTCGCTTTCTACCAGAAGTCCCTTTTTGGTCAGAATCCTCGAGGATGCCCGGCAGTAACGGGTTGTAATAGCTCTCGGCCACAACGTCATCGCGGGTGAGCTTTGTCCCGAGACGGTGAAAAGCGTCATCGAAATAGCTCACGCTCTGCGAAACGAGCAAGCGCCATAACCGGACAGTCTCGGGGTCGCCAGATTGCAGGAGCACCACACGGCCACGAGCGCGTTCGGCGAAAGCAGGGTCATTGTCGTAAGCGGCCCGGGCTTCCTGATAAAACCGCTCCAGGTCCCCAACTGCCCGCTCGTGGATGGCGGTTTCCTCGCCCACGTCGAGCAAGTGCTCGATAAGCATCCCGAAGGGCGCGCCCCAGTCTCCTATATGGTTTTCGCGGATGACGGTGTGCCCGACGAGCTCGAGCTGCCTCACGAGCGAGTCGCCGATTATCGTCGAACGAAGGTGGCCGACATGCATCTGTTTGGCCGCATTGGGCGAGCCGTAATCGACGACTACTTTCAGCGGGCTCGAGGACGGTGAGACCCCAAGTGCAGGGTCCGCCGCCATTTTTCGCAATTCTCGGGCCAAGAAGTCCCCCGAGAGCGTCAGGTTGATGAAACCGGGGCCCGTGACCTCGGCGCGCTCAGAATCTCGTCGAGGCCCCGGGCCATAGCCTTGGCCAAGACGTCCGCCGCTACCTCTCGAGGTGGGCGGCCGAGCGCATGGGCCAGCGCCAATGACCCATCGACCTGGAGGTCGGCTCGTTGCGAGATGCGCAGGCCGCTAGCGGACCCCGGCTCGAGCTCGTCGAAAACGGGCGCCAAGATAGCGTCGACGGTGGCTAACAGTCCTGGCACCTTGCCATTGTCGCGTCTCGCTTACGTTCTCGGCCAGCCAATGGGCGGTACGGGCGCCGGCGAGCGCACCCACGGGCTTGCGGGCCCCGCACTCGGTGCCGCTAGCGTCGCGTCGGTTGCGATGGCACTTCAGAACCTGAGCGGTACAAAGTGCGCTGCGCTCCGGTTCATGGATGTATGCCTGGACAGGGAAGACGCGACGGTACTGTCTGGCGTCAACTGGCAGGTGGGCGCAGGTGAGCGCTGGGCCGTGCTCGGCCCGAACGGCGCGGGGAAGACGACGCTGGTCCAACTGGCGTCGGGCTACCTGCATCCCACGCGCGGCACCGTCGAGGTGCTCGGGCAACGCCTCGGACGGACAGATGTGCGAGCTCTGCGACAACGCGTCGCTGTCGTGTCTGGCAGCGTGGCCCGGATGATCCTCCCGCGGCTCTCCGCTCGGGAGGTCGTCGTCTCCGCCAAACACGGCGCGCTTGAACCCTGGTGGCACACTTACAGCGAGGCAGAACACAGACGCGCTCTCGACCTGCTGGCGGCGGCCGGGTTCAGGGAAGCGGCCGAGCGCCGCTTTGGCGTGCTGTCCGAGGGCGAGCGCCAGCAGGTGCTACTGGCGCGGGCGCTGATGACCGACCCCGGGCTACTGCTGCTCGACGAGCCGTGCGCAGGCCTCGATATGGGAGGTCGGGAGCGGTTGCTGGCCCGGTTGGCGGGTCTCGAGGCTGACCCGGCCGCTCCTCCAACTGTGATGGTCACGCACCACGTAGAAGAAATCCCGGCGGGCTTCACTCACGTGTTGCTGCTCGAGCGCGGTCGCGTACTTGTGGCCGGCCCTTTATCATCGGCGTTGACGGCCGACAACCTGACCGAGTGCTTCGGCTTGCCGCTCGACCTCCGGGGCGACGACGGCCGCTGGACGAGCCGTGCCCGCCGGAGGCCGCGGTGAGGGCCCGAGCGGCCCGTCAACTTGACGGCAGCAGGGTCTCCAGGCGCTCGTTGATGTCCGATACGGAGTAGACGTGGCGCCGCAGGGTCTCTGTCAGCCACCGTTCGACCTCTGCGCGCGCGGGACCCTCGTCCAACGCGCCCACAGGTCGAGCAAGTGGTCTTGCACGTCGGAAGCCGGTACTGCGATCTGGTCCGAAAGCTGCGCCAACCAGGCCTCGGCCACGTCGACGGCGCTCGTAACTACCTCCCCGCCGGCACCCTGCACGGCCTCCTCGCGCTCGACGCTCACAGCGTCTCCAGCGTCTTCCATCGCATCGGTCATAACCTCATCATACGGCACCCCTGGCTACTTGCCCGGCAATGCACCAGCACCGTCCCACCGATGTCCGTGCGAAGGCCTACCGATGTCCGGGCGAAGGGTTGCCTCATCTCCCGACGAGCGCCCCGACGGTCCAAAATGGTGTCTCGAGCAGCACGTTCGGCCTGAGCGGAAGGCCCATTTCCGACTTTTCGCCTGAAGCGCACGAATGAACCCGATGCACCCAACAAGTACTCGAACGCGCGCTTTCAGCGATGTCTCAATATCGAGCCTGTACGGCCTGGCCAGCGATAACGGCTGATTTCAGAATCCAATAACCCTCCTGGTCAGGATATAAAAATGCAGTTCGACTTGACGAATGCGTAATCCGCTCGTAATGTATTGAACGCAATAAGACAAGTAAGTCGAGCGGCTCACGGCGCCAGGCCTTTTACCGGGGAAACGTTACCCCTCGGTGAAAGAACCCGGTGCCCAATGCCAATGCCAATGGCTGCCGCATAGCAGTTGCCTCGCCAGGGCTCCCAGCTCTCGGGGCCACGTGCGTTTTTGCTGCCTCTCGCAGGTTTCGGCCCCTGCCGGCCGATCGGCAGCAGTTCGTACGCGACCAAGGAGAAACCCAGTGGTACAACAACGCCGACCCGCGACCTCGCACGCCGACATAGCTGAGAAAATTACGTCGTCAGACGGCTCCGCCGGGTTTAGGGATCCGGGGGACAATGACCGGCGCTTACGTCTAACGGGGCCAATTCCGGTCCATTCTGGAAGGACCACGCGCGCTCGGCGCGCGCTGGTGACGACGTTAGCCGTTTTTTCGTTGCCCTTGCTTGCTCTCGGCCTGGCTTCGGCCAGTGGGGCCGCTCCCACGCCGCCTCAGCGCCTCACCGCGGACGGCTCTCCGCGCACAACGGTCAGCCAGCCGGCCCGCCCGGCCGCCGCCACCAGCCCGGCCCGCCACACTGGACAGGCCCGGACGGCGACGCCGGCCAACCCTGGAGTGAGTGCGCAGGCGGGGACGGGTGCTCACGGCGTCACCCGGGGCGGGGCGGCGGGCCGGAGCGCAGCGACGACCGGGGCGCATGTCGCTCCAGGCACCCCTGACGGCGCCGGTGCTCGTAGTGGTGCCGAGGCGCACACAACGGTCCCGGCGTCACATGTTGCTCAGGCTCACCACGAGGCGGTCCTGCCCAGGCCCAGCGGTCCCGGTGCGGTAGAGACCTTCGGCGATGCCCCGTTTCTCGGGGCGCCGGGCAAGTCCGGTCCCGACCTGGTGGGCGTGGCCCTGGTACCCGGCAGTAACGGTTACTGGGCCGTCGACACGGCTGGCCACGTGTTTGCCTTCGGCAGCGCTCATCTTTTCGGTTCTCTCGGTAGTGACCCCGGTGCAGGCCCGATAGCGGCCATTGCCGCCACTCCGACCGGCCGTGGCTACTGGCTCGTTTCGCGACATGGAGGCGTTTTCACCTTCGGCGATGCCAGGTATTACGGGTCCCTCGGTAAAACGCTCTTGCCGACACCGGTCACGGCCATGGCGACTTCGGACACGGGCCACGGTTACTGGCTGACGACCGCCAACGGTGGCGTCTACAGCTTCGGGGACGCTCGTTTCTACGGGTCGCTCGGGAGCAGCAGCCTCGGTAGGCCCGTTGTTGGCATTGCGCCGGCGCCCACGGGCCGCGGCTACTGGGTAGCTACGGCGGGCGGTGGTGTCTTTTCTTTCGGCGCCGCCCGGTTTTATGGCTCGCTCGGGCTGCAGCACCAAACCGTCAGCGCTATCGCCGCACCGGCTGCAAAACAGGGCTATTGGCTCCTTGCCCCGGGCGGCAAGGTGTACTCATTTGGCGCAGTTGGCAAGCATGGCTCGGCGACGACCCCACCCGGGAGCCAGGCCAGCGCCCTGGCCGCCACGAGCACCGGTTCCGGCTACGTAGTCGTGACGACACGCGCTTCCGCGGCCCCGCGGCTCGAGGTTAGCCGCGTGGAGGGGGCGGAAACGCCGGCTGCGCCGCCTGCTCTTACTCCCCTCGGCACTTTCATGGTGACGTGCTACGACCTTACGGGGCCGACCGCCAGCGGCGCGCTGGCGCGGCCCTGAGAGCGTCGCGGTCGACCCGAGCGTCATCCCGATGGGTACGGAAATCTACGTGCCCGGGATCGGCGACCGCACCGCTGACGACACCGGGGGCGCAATTATCGGCAACCACATCGACATATGGGAACCGTCCTACGGGGAATGCGCCGACTGGGGCGTTCGGTATGTGTCGATATACCGGGTTGGGTGACGGCCACGGCCAGTCGCCTTTAGTTCCCTGACGCGCCTAAATGTGGCCCAATGCGGCCTGGCTAATCCATCCCGGGCATAAAGTACGCCGTCGACCACCCTTGCCAGCTCTGACTCCGTGGCGGCCTGGGCTAGCGTCACGACAATGGGCTCTTATCAGGCACTCCTGCTCGTGTCGTTCGGAGGCCCGGAGCAAGCGGAAGATGTAATGCCCTTCCTCCGGCGGGTTACCGCAGGGCGCGGGGTGCCCGAGAACCGTATCGCGGCCGTGGCCGAGCACTACTACGCGGCCGGGGGGGCAAGTCCCCTCAACACCCAGTGCCGGGCGCTGTTGGCGGCCCTGCGAAGCGAGCTGGCCGACTTACGGCTCGAGCTCTACTGGGGCAACCGCAACTGGCACCCTCTGCTCGAGGATGTGCTGGAGCAGATGAAAGCCGATGGCATCGAGCGTGCTCTCGCCTTTGTGACGTCAGCTTACGGCGGGTACAGCAGTTGCCGCCAGTACCTCGACGACATAGCCGCCGCCCGGCAGCGGGTGGGGGCCGGCGCTCCGGTCGTCGACAAGCTGCGCCTTTACTACAACCACCCGGGCTGGGTCGGATCATGGGCGGCCAGCCTCAGCCAGGCGCTCGAAGCGTGCCGACCGGCGCGACGGGACGCGTCCCGAGCTGGACCGGGCACCAAGACGAGGGTCAATGGGGAGGGCGCCAACGGGGGGACCGACGTTATTTTTACGGCCCACAGCATCCCCGTGGCGATGGCTGCCACCAGCCCCTACGTCGAGCACGTAACGGAGTCGGCCCGGCTAACGGCCGCAGCGGCTGGTGCGGTGGGCTGGCGCCTGGCATGGCAGAGCCGGTCGGGCGCTCCCGGCTCCCCGTGGCTGGGACCAGACGTGCGAGAAGTTATAGAGGGGTCGACCGCCAGCGGGGTGGTCGTAGTGCCCATAGGCTTCGTGTGCGACAACATGGAGGTAGTGCACGACCTCGACGTAGAGGCAGCCGAGGTGGCCAGCAAAAAAGGAGTGCAGTTCGTACGGGCCGGCATGGTGGCAAGTGCCCCTGTGTTCGCTGGCATGGTCCGCGAACTGGTGGAAGAACGTCTGGGTACGTCGGCACCGCGCCGCGCCGTCGGGCAATTTGGGCCGTGGCCCGACAACTGCCCCGAGGGTCACTGCCCGGCGCCCGCTCGCCCGCGCTAGACCCCGACGCTCAGTGTTGTGGCCAGTGGCGCAGCCAGGCCGTGCCCGGACGGCCGAGGGCCCATAGATGCCTGCGCAACCTATGTGGATGCCTGCGCCGCCCGTAGATGTCTGGTGGATCTATGAGGACGGGGATCGGCACCGGCCCCGGGCCGAACGTCCCTGCAGCGCTACAATGCTTGTGGGCTGACCCGATGGGGAAGGGCTCGATGGCCCCGGCCTCCAAGAGCCAGGCTCACGCCTGCGAAAACCTGGTAGTTGCGGCGCCGCGCCGTCGGCGCGTCCCCGCCCATCGGTGAAAAGGAGCCCACATGCCAACAACCCAGCTTCCCGAACAAAACGCGCCCGACCGCGTCCCCTATCGCGTGGCCGACCTGTCGTTGGCCGACTTCGGCCGCCGGGAGATCGGATTGGCGGAAGTGGAAATGCCCGGGCTGATGGCCCTCAGAGAAGAGTACGCCGGGCGGTCGCCTCTTGCCGGCGCGCGCATCAGCGGCTCCCTCCACATGACCGTCCAGACCGCTGTCTTGATCGAGACGCTGATCGCTCTTGGCGCTGAAGTGCGCTGGGCCAGCTGCAACATTTTTTCCACCCAGGACCACGCGGCGGCCGCAATTGCCAAGACCGGGGTGCCCGTCTTCGCGTGGAAAGGTGAGACCCTCGAGGAATATTGGTGGGCCACGGAGCAGGCCCTCACCTGGCCCGGTGACGACGGCCCGGGCGACGACGGCCCGAACATGATCGTCGACGACGGCGGAGACGCCACACTGCTCGTGCACCTCGGAGTAGAGGCCGAGCGCGTCGGCCGGGTACCCGATATAGGGCCGGACGACAGCGAGGAACACGGGATCATCACCGCTACGCTCCAGCGGGCGCTTCGCACCCGGCCCGGGATCTGGACCAAGATGGCGGCCGGGATCAGGGGCGTCAGCGAGGAGACCACGACGGGAGTCAACCGCTTGCGCCAGCGGGCGGCGGCCGGGACTTTGCTGTTCCCGGCGATGAATGTGAACGACTCGGTGACAAAAAGCAAGTTCGACAATCTCTACGGGGTACGCCATTCGCTGATCGATGGGATTCTCAGGGCCACCGATGTCATGGTGGCCGGAAAGCTGGCGGTGGTTTGCGGCTATGGCGACGTCGGAAAGGGCTGTGCCCAGTCCCTGGCCGGGCAGGGAGCGCGAGTGGTCGTGACCGAGGTCGACCCGATTTGCGCCCTCCAGGCGGCCATGGAGGGCCACCAGGTGGTGACGCTGGACGACGTGGTCTCGACGGGCGACATTTTCGTCACGGCCACGGGCAACAGGGACGTGATTATGGCCGAGCACATGGCCGCTATGAAGCACAACGCGATCGTCTGCAATATCGGGCATTTCAACAACGAGGTCGACGTGACCGGCCTGGCCCGCTACTCGGGTATTGCACGGCACCCGATTAAGGCGCAGGTGGATGCCTGGGAATTCCCTGACGGGCATTCTGTGATAATTCTGGCCGAAGGGCGACTGGTAAACCTGGGCTGCGCCACTGGCCACCCGAGCTTTGTCATGTCGACAAGCTTTACCAACCAGGTGCTGGCGCAGATCGAGCTATTCCACAACGCCGGGCGTTACCCGGTAGGCGTACATGTTCTGCCTCGAGAGCTCGACGAGAAAGTGGCCCGGTTGCACCTGGGCAAGCTCGGTGCCAGGTTGACCCAGCTCACCGAGAGCCAGGCTGCGTATATCGGCGTCGCGCTAGAAGGCCCCTACAAGCCGGCTGACTACCGCTACTAGTGCTGCCTCCAGGAACGTTTGCCCGGTTGCCTGCCGCAAGCACCCCTGCTGGCGCTTGCAAGTTGGCGTGCGCAACCGGGCAAACGTTGCCTGTCGTGGCACTAGTGCCGCCATTGGCAACGTTCGCCTGGGTGCCCAACTCTGGAGCGCCGGCACCGGTGTTTGCTCGCGGCAACCGGGCAAAACGTTCCCGGGGACAGCACTCGTTCGTTACCGCCGGTAGCCGCAGGGTTGCTAACATCTCCCGGGGAGGCCCTCACCATCGCGAGGTAGGTGGACCATGACAAACCTGGAGCACGCCGGTCCAGAAGGAACAGGCCGAGAAGACGCTGGGGCTTCGATAAGCGAGGCTCAGATAGCGGTCCATTGGCGCGAGGAGGAGTACTTCTATCCATCGGCGCGTTTCATCGGTCAGGCCAACGCTTCGGACCCGGCCGTATACGACAGGTTCACCGAGGACCACTTCCCGGACTGTTTCCGGGAGTACGCTGAGCTCCTCGATTGGGACCAGTACTGGCACACGACGCTCGACACCGGTAACCCTCCGTTTTGGCAGTGGTTCGTCGGCGGGCGGCTCAATGCCTGTTACAACTGCGTCGACCGCCACGTGGCGACAACGCCCAATAAGGCTGCTTTTATCTGGGTGCCGGAACCCGAGAGGGAAGAGACGAGGACCATAACCTACCGGGAGCTGTACCGGCAGGTGAATGAGTTTGCGGGTCTCTTGCGCAGTTTCTGCCAGCTCGAAGCGGGCGATCGGGTGACATTTCACATGCCGATGGTCCCCGACCTCCCGGTTTCCATGTTCGCGTGCGCCCGCCTCGGGGTCGTCCACTCGGAAGTCTTTGCTGGCTTTTCGGGCACTGCCTGTGGCGGCCGCATAGCCGACTCGGGCAGCCGGGTGCTGGTCACCATCGATGGTTATTACCGTGACGGCAAGCTCCTGGACCACAAGGCCAAGGCCGACGAGGCTATTGCCGCGGCCAGGGAGCAGGGCGTCGAGATCGAAAAGGTCCTCGTATGGAGACGGCACCCCGGCCACTACCTCTCCGATAGCCCCATGGTAGAGGGGCGCGATTACTTCGTGGACGATGTCATCGGCGACTACCACGGCCAGGTGGTACCGCCGGTGTCGATGCCTGCGGAGGCACCGCTGTTCCTCATGTACACGAGCGGCACTACCGGTAGGCCAAAAGGGGCGCAGCACTCGACGGGTGGCTACTTGTCGTACGTTGCCGGTACGTCGAAGTACTACCTGGACGTCCACCCCGAGGACACCTATTGGTGCTTTGCGGACATCGGCTGGATCACCGGCCACTCCTATATCGTGTACGGGCCGCTGGCTCTCGGTACGACGAGCGTGCTCTACGAGGGGGCGCCCGCTTACCCCGACCCGGGCCGGCCCTGGAGGATCGCCGAGCGCCTCGGCGTCAACATCTTCCACACCGCGCCAACCACAATCCGTATGCTGCGCAAGGTCGGCCCGGAAGAGCCGGCCAAATACGATTACCACTTCAAGTTGATGTGCACGGTGGGAGAACCGATCGAGCCTGAAGTCTGGCGATGGTACTACGAGACGGTCGGCAAGCGAGAGGCGACCATCGTCGACACATGGTGGATGACCGAGACCGGTGGTTTCCTGGGCAGCACGCTCCCCGCCCTGAAACCAATGAAGCCCGGCAGCTGCGGACCAGCCGCGCTCGGGGTGTACCCCGTCATCTTCGACGAGGAGGGCAAGGTAATCGAGCCGGGGACGGGCAAGGCCGGGAATATCTGCATGCGCAACCCGTGGCCCGGCATAATGCAAACCGTCTGGGGCCAGCCGGAGCGGTTCGTCGAGACGTATTACGCCAAGTATTCTCACAACAGGTCCAGCACGGACTGGCGGGACTGGCCGTTCCTTTGTGGCGACGGCGCGCTGCAGGCCATCGACGGTTATTACCGGATCCTTGGTCGCATCGACGACGTGATAAATGTCGCCGGGCACCGGTTGGGCACCAAAGAGCTCGAATCGGCCGTGCTGACCGTGCCCGAAGTGGCAGAAGCGGCGGCGGTGCCGGTCATCGACGAGGTCCGCGGCCGGGTCGTCGAGATGTACGTGTCGCTCAAGCCGGGCCTATCCCCGGGCCGGCAGGTGGAGGACAAGGTCAAGGCGGCGATCGAGACCCAGATCGGAAAGGTGGCCCGGCCGAAGAACGTCTGGATCGTCGCGGACATGCCAAAGACGCGCTCGGGAAAGATCATGCGCAGGGTCATCGCCAGCATCTCCAACTTCGCCGACGTTGGCGACATAACTACCCTGGCCAACCCCGACGTGGTCGAAGGGATCCGCTGGTACGTGTACAAGGAAAAGGCAGAGCGCGGCGAGGCGCCCCGCGAGCTCAGTGCCAAAGAGCTCGAAGAGATCGCATTCCTACGGTCGGGTGGAGTAGCCCCTTCCCCCGGGTGACCGTACAGAGCGCTCCTGTGGGGGGCGAAGGGCCCCGGAGTCCAGCTCTAGCCGCTGGTCAAGGGGCACATTCGCCCGGGAGTGAATGGTAACGCGAGGATCCGCCACGTAGAGTTCCCGTCGATGCTAGAAGGGCGCGCGGCGGTCGTGGGACAGCGCGAGGACTTCGCTCCGCCTGAGGACGACGAGCAGATAGCGGCGGTCTCAGCTCCCGGACCGGAGCCGTTGCCGGCCCGCTCACCGCTGTGGCACTGGGTACCACTTGCCGTTGTGGGGGCCGTCGCCGGCTGGAACCTGTGGAGCCTCCGCGCCACAACCCTCAACGTGGCCTACCTCAACGACGCCTCGGTGCACGAGCAAATGGTGCGGGACGCCACGAGGTTGATATCGGCGGGCCGGTTTCCTTTTACTTCATGGTTCGCCGACATCGGGCTCGGGTCGGCGCAGTTCCTCCACTACCAGAGCCTGGGGTCCGTGCTCACGGGGTTGGCGGGCACGGTAGTAGGCGCCAACACCGCTTTCCGCTGGTCCCTTTACCTGTTGCTCGCGTTGTGGCCCTTCGCCGTCTATGCCTCGGCCAGGTTGTTCGGCATGCCCCGGTCCGCCGCCGCGGCGGCCGCCGTGATCTCGCCTTTTGTCGTTAGCTATACAGGAGTCGGCTTCGAGCACGGCGCCTACGTCTGGATCGGGGGGGCGGAGGTTTGGACGCAGTTGCTCGGGTCCTGGGCCTTGCCGTTCGCCTGGGCCTGCACGTGGCGAGCTATGAAGGACGCCCGTTTTCTCTGCCCCGCGGCGGCTCTTATCGGGTTTACCGTGGCCCTCCATTTCATGTGCGGGTACCTGGCCCTCCTCGGTGTCGTGGTGATCGCCCTGGCGGCGAGCGGGCGGCTGCGCCAACGACTGGTCCGGGCCGTGGTCCTTTTTGGCGCTTCGCTGGCGGCGGCGGCGTGGGTGATAGTCCCCCTTATCGCTCTGAGCAAGTGGTCCGCCATCAACCAGCCCCTGGCCGAGACGGAGTACGTGCGGGGCTACGGCGTACGCCAGGAGCTTGTCTGGCTGTTTACCGGTCAGTTCTTCGATGCCAGGCGGGCGCTGCCGGTTATCACCACCTTTGTGTTCATCGGCGCCCTGTGCGCCGTCATCCGCTGGCGGCGGGACTCGCTCAACCGCACATTTTTGGCTTTGTTCGTGGCCAGTTTGCTACTCAGCTTCGGCTCGACGACGTGGGGGAGCTTGGCCACCCTGGTCCCAGCGCATGCGGACCTATATTTTCGCCGGTTCACGATGGGTAGCCAGCTCGCGGGCATCTACCTCGCCGGCACCGCGGTCGTGGTCGTCTGGAAGATTGCCCAGAGCGTGGCGGGCGCGCTGGCCCGGAGGAGACGTGTGCGTTACGTAGCTCTCGGCTGCGTGGCCGCCGGGCTATTGGCGTGGACCTTCCCGGCCGGCAGGGAGATCGCGAGCTACGACCAGCGCGATACATCGATCATCCTGACACAGCGCACGGCGGATGCCACCCAGGGCGCCATGATCGCCCCTCTGATCGCGTACATAAAGGAGCACGGCGGCGGTCGCACGTACGCCGGGCTCCCCAACAACTGGGGGCACAGCTTTACGGTCGGGTTCGTCCCCGTTTACAAGTACCTCGAGAACGAAGATGTCGACGAGGTCACATACGTGGTACCGACCTTGTCGTTGATGCTCGACCCCGAGACGAATTTCGACGAGGACAATCCTTCGGATTACTCGCTTTTCGGCATCCGCTATGTCCTGATCCCGTCCGAGTTCGCCCCTCCGGTCCCCGCCACACGTGTGATGGTCGACGGCATTTATGCCCTATGGAAGATCCCCTCGAACGGCTACGTCGACCTCCTGCAGGTCACGGGCACATTGTCGGCCGACCGCGCCGATATCGGTACCAAGTCGTGGGCGCTTCTGTATACCGTCCCCCGCGGAGAGGACTGGGCCGTCGGCTGGCCGGGCCTGCCCTCCCCCACCCCTTCCCGCGGAACCTCAGCTCGACGTCCCGTCCGGGCTCCGCCCTCCGGGAACGGTGGACAGTACGGTCGCCAACCTGCCTGCCGGTTTCTTGCGGGCCGAGGTGACGATGGCCAAAGCAGGGACCCTCCTGCTGTCTGTCTCGTACGACCCGGGCTGGCACGCCTGGGTGGACGGCAAAGCGACGCCCACCGAGATGCTGGCCCCGGCGCTGGTAGGCATCCACCTCACTGCCGGCCAGCACGACATCGTTTTCCGCTACGTCGGTTTTCGCTGGTACCCCGAGCTCTGGGCCCTCGCCTTGATCGGCCTGGCGAGCGCCTACTGGGCCGGACGGACCTGGTCGACGACGCGGTCGAGGACGCGGACGAGCTGACGCCGGAGGCACTGGCGCTGATCGTTCCGTACTGTTCGGCCATCGCTCCCTACTGTTGGAAATGTGCCTGACGAATACCCGCGGCTCGGCACTAACCCGTTCGCGACTTCTGGTGCGGCCTCGGTTAGACGCGTCCTCCTCGGCCCGCCCCTGCGGGCTCGCGACATCTCCAAGGAACAGATCAACCCGGTCGAAGGCCTCTCGGCGCTCTCCCTCGACACGCTGACATCGGTGGCCTACGGGCCGGAAGCGATCGTCGTCGTGCTGGCCGCGGCCGGCGCCGGCGCCCTCGACCTGGTCCTCCCGATAACCATCGCCATCGTGGCCCTGCTGGTCATCCTGGTCTTCTCGTACCGCCAGGTGATCGACGCCTATCCAGGTGGTGGGGGCGCTTACGCTGTCTCGCGGGGCAACTTTGGGCCGAAGGTCAGCCTGGTGGCCGGAGCCTCGCTCGTCGTTGACTACACCTTGACAGTGGCCGTATCAATTGCGGCCGGCGTGGGCTCGCTGACGTCTGCCTTCCCGAGCCTGTCGTCCGCCACCGTGCCGATGTGCCTGGCCATCCTCGCCGTGGTCACCTTTGCCAACCTGCGAGGCCTCGGCGAAGCGGCCCGCGCCTTTCTGCTCCCGACCGTCTTGTTTATCGTCGGGCTGCTGGTGATCATTGCCATCGGGCTGGTCCACCCGCTGGCGCTGAACGTCCCGCAGCCGGGCCAGTCGCTGGTCCCCACGCAAAACCTGGAAACAATAGGGGTCTTGCTGGTCCTGAAAGCGTTCTCGGCCGGCTGCTCCGCCCTTACCGGCGTAGAAGCGATCGCCAACGGCGTACCCCTTTTCAAACGGCCGCGGGTGAAACTGGCCAAGCGGACCGAGGCGCTCCTCGGCGGGATCCTCGCCGTCATGCTGATCGGCCTGGCCGTACTCGCCCGCCGCTGGCACGTAGGGCCACGCCAAGGCCAAACCGTGCTGAGCCAGATAATGGCGTACGCCGTCGGACGGCACTGGTTCTATTACGTGATCTCGCTTACCATCACGGTCGTCCTCGCCCTGGCCGCCAACACCTCGTTCGGTGGCCTCCCGGTGCTGGGGAGCCTTCTGGCCCGGGACGACTACTTGCCGCACCTTTTCTCTTTGCGCGACGACCGTCAGGTCTTTTCCAACGGCATCTGGACGTTGGCGGGCCTCTCGGCGTTGTTGCTCTTGGCCGTAGACGGCAACACCGAAAGGCTTATCCCTCTTTTTGCCATCGGGGTGTTCACCGGGTTCACGCTGTCGCAGGCGGGGCTCGTTGTCCATTGGCACAGGACCCGACCGCGTCGCTGGCGCAGACGGTCGGCCGTCAATGCCATTGGGGCGGTGGCGACGGCGGCGGCCACGATTATTTTCCTCGTCACCAAGTTCACCGAGGGGGCGTGGGTAGTTGTCGTTGCCGTACCGGTGTTCATCTTCTTTTTCACCCGGGTCCACGCCTACTACCAACGGGCGCAGTCCGCCCTTGAAATTGGCCAGGTCCCCGAGAGGCCCGCAGCCCGGCCCACGATTGTCGTGGTACCCGTCAACGGGGTGTCTCGCCTGGCCGAGCAGGGTATCTCGGAAGCCCTCGGGATAAGTCAGCAAGTGGTGGCGGTATGCGTTGTCATAGAGGACGCCGCCGGAGCGGGAAGCCAGGATGCCAGCGGAGCGGGAAGCAAACGTGCCAGCGGAACGGCGGCGAGCGTGGCCGGTACTGGCCCGGAGGAAGACGGTACTGCCCCAGAGCAAGACAGGGCCGGGCCGGAAGAACGTGGCACTAATACCGAAGACGGCGGCGCGAGCCCCGAACAGAGCTCTGCCCGCCAGGTCGAGCGAGATTCGGGTCCAGTCGGGCCCCGGAGTCCCGCTGCGGGTGTTGACCACCGAGTACGCCTCGATAGAGAGGCCGTTCGTTGCGTTTATAGACGACCTCCGGCGCCGGAAAGAGGAGCAAATAATGGTCCTCATCCCCGTGGCCGTCCCCGAGCGGCCGCAGTACAGGTTCTTGCACAACCACATCGACGTGGTCCTGGAGAGGGCTCTCCGCGACCGGACCGACGTCGTGATCGGGCGGGTGCAAGTCCCGTACACGAAGAGCCCGAGCCGGAGGCGGCCCGCCAGGACGGACAGGTCTAACTTCGGGAGCGACAGGCCGCCAGTTCGGCCGTTTGCCAGCCCAATAAAGCCCAGTTCAACAGAGCCCGGTTCAATGGAGATCTGGCGGTGCTGGAGCTGCCACTAGCAGAAGGAGACCGCCGGTGCTGAAGCTGGCCATATTGGGTGGTGGCGGCGTCCGCATGCCGGCTTTTGTGCGCGCTCTGCTGACGGGCGGTGCCAACGTCTTCGACGAGATCGCCCTGTGCGAGCCCGACCCGATGCGCCGGCAGACTATTTGCAGACTGGCTGTAGAGCTGGCCGGAGCACTGGGCCACCCCGGGCTGGTGACGGTGACAGCAGAGCCAGAGGAGGCATTTTTGGACGCCGCCTTCGTGTTCTCGGCCATCCGGGTCGGAGGTGACCAGGGCCGGGTCATCGACGAGGAGGTCGCCCTGCGGCGAGGCCTGGTGGGCCAGGAGACGACGGGGGCCGGAGGTGCCGCCATGGCGTTGCGCACTATCCCCGTCGTCCTTTCGTACTGCGAGATCCTGGCTCGCTGTTCTCCCGACGCCGTCCTCGTCAACTTCACCAACCCGGCCGGTATCATCACGCAGGCCATATCCAGTTATAGCGAGGTGCGGGCGGTGGGAGTGTGTGACACCCCGAGCGGCACTCTCGAGCAACTCGGGGCGTTCCTGGGCGCGGCGCCAGAGTCGGTCTCGTCCCTCTACTCGGGCCTCAATCACCTGGGCTGGATATCGTCGTTCAGCGTCGGAGGAGTGGAACGGCTCGGTCATCTGCTCGACCGTTACGAAGAGCTTCAGCATTTTGACCACCGTTTCGGGGCGTTCGACCCGGAAATGGTCAGGCGGGCCGGGGCCATTCCTACTGAGTACGTCTTCTACTATTACGACCCCCAGCGTTACGTCAAAGACGTGGCGCACGCCCGTACCACCCGCGGGCAGGACGTCTTGCGCCTGAACGAGGAACTGCTCGACGGGGTGGCCAGGTCGTTCGAGAAGGGCGATGTCGAAGTCGCCTGGTCCACCTACTCGCTGCTGCTGGGAGTGCGCCGCGATACCTACATGCGCACCGACACCGAGGGGGACAACAAGCAGGCGGAGGCCCGTTCCCGAAGAGCCGCGGAAGGTACCGCGCCACTGGGTCGCGCCGATGTGGAAGGGTACGAAGGCGTCGCCCTCCGCGTCATCGCCGGTCTGACCAACGCCCGTCCGGACCGCGTCATCGTCAATACCCGGAACGGGACGAGCATGCCCTTCCTGGATCCAGACGACGTGGTCGAAGTGCCAACGTTCATCGGCGGTGGTAGCGCTCAGCCAGTGGCCGCTGGTCCACTCCCCCGGTCGGCCCGAGGCCTCGTAACTCAGGTGAAGGAGTACGAGCGCACCCTGGTGGAAGCGGCCGTGACGGGTGACGCCCGGTTGGCCGAGCTGGCGCTCGCCCTGAACCCCCTGGTACCGGGGCTCAGCGCCGCCCGCGATCTTCTCACCGAGTACCGCCGGCGCCACGGGGCTCACCTGGCCTACCTGAAGTAGGGCGTGCGGCTCGCTTTCGGGCCGCCTTGTCCCCTTATTCCGGGAGCGAGGCGTTATTCCGGGTAGAAGGAGCTCCGCACCGCCATCATGGATAGGTGCTCGAGGCTCGGGATCTGAGCGTGGAGGTCGGCGGGCGCGTCGTGCTCAGCGATGCGACCTTCGGTCTGCGCGCCGGCGACAAAGTTGGCCTCGTTGGCCGCAATGGGGCGGGGAAGACCAGCCTGCTCAAGGTCCTGAGCGGTGAGCTGGCCCCCGCCGGTGGCAGCGTCCGGTTGACAGGCGCCCTCGGCTTCCTGACCCAGGACCCGCGCAAGCTGGCCGCCGAGGTGGGGTCGACGGGGCTGGCCCACGTCCTTTCCGGACGGAAGCTGGACGAGGCGGCGGAACGGCTGGAGAAGCTCCGTTTGGCCATGGAGGAGGACCCGTCCGAACGAGCGATCCAACGCTACTCCCGGGCTGAAGAACGCTTCGCCGATGCCGGCGGGTACGCCGCCGAGGCCGAAGTGCGCCAGCTGGTGGCCGGGTTGGGCCTGGCCGGCGACCGCCTCGACCTCCCTGTCGGGGTCCTCTCCGGCGGCGAGCGCCGGCGGCTCGAACTGGCCCGCATCCTCTTCGCCGGTAGCGACGTGCTGCTTCTCGACGAGCCGACCAACCACCTGGACAGCGACGCCAAAGCCTGGTTGGCGGGGTTCCTGCGCTCCTATCGAGGAGCGTTGCTCGTGGTCAGCCACGACATTGCGCTACTCGACGAATCGATTACCCGTGTCATGCACCTGGACGAGGGCGAGCTCGTCGAGTACAAGGGCACCTACTCCCAGTACCGGGAGGCGCGGGCGAAAGACGAGGCTGGCCGGGCCAAGGTCGCCAGCCGGCAGACGGCAGAGATCAAGCGCCTGGCGGCATTGGCTGATTCGATGCGCCACCAAACGGCCAAACGTGCTCGCACGGCCAAGGCCATCGATAGCCGGGTGGCCCGGTTGCGGGCCACCGCGGCACCGGCGCCGAACCGCCGGGAGCGCCGCTACAAGATCGCTTTCCCCGCCCCGCCGCACACCGGCCGGGTCGTCGTGGAGGCAAAGGGGTTGACGAAGGCGTACAACGGCCCGCCCGTCTTCGAAGATGTCAGCTTCGCCCTCGAACGGGGTGAAAGGCTGCTCGTGATGGGCCTTAATGGGGCGGGCAAGACGAGCCTCCTGCGGATCCTGGCCGGGTTGAGTTCTCCAACCGAAGGCAGCTGGGGGACCGGGGTCGGTGTGAGCATCGGTTATTACGCTCAGGAGCACGAAGGTATCGTCGGCGGCCGCAGTGTGCTCGACCATATGCGCGAGCACTCGGCCGCCACGGATACGGAGCTGCGCGGTCTGCTCGGTATGTTTGGCATGGTCGGCGAGAAGGCGTTCCAGGACGCGGCGACGCTGTCGGGAGGCGAGAAGACAAAGCTGGCGCTGGCTCAGCTCGTAGCCGGCCGTCACAACTGCTTGCTGCTGGACGAACCGACCAACAACCTCGACCCACCGTCGCGTGAAGGCATCGGCCGGGCTCTTTCGGCCTGGCCGGGGGCGATGATCGTCGTCAGCCACGACGCCGGTTTCGTGAGCGAGCTGGCGCCCGACCGGGTGCTGTTGATGCCCGAGGGGGACGAAGACTCCTGGACCGACGACCTGCTGGACCTGGTGACGATGGCCTGACCTTGCCTGAGTTGGTCTGAGATGACTGGTCTGAGATGGCTGGTCTGAGATGGATTGCCGGTTTTGCGCCTCTTGCAGGCGCCAGGCGTGACCCCCTGGCGCGCCGGCGCCGGCGCCGCCATGATCTTGTGATGCAAGACGACGTAGTGCGGTCCCTCGGCGCAGACATCCTGAGCTTCGAGGAGTTCCAGGCCAGCCGGCCCCAGGGGCGCATTGTCGCCACCTCCGGTGGCTACGACCCTGTCCACCCCGGCCACATCAGCTCGATCCAGGACTCCCGGAAGTACGGGGACGTGGTCGTGGTCATCGTGAACGGCGACGGTTTCTTGACGGCCAAGAAAGGCAGGGCCTTCCAGGACCTTCAGACCCGGTGCCTGATCGTGTCCGCGCTCAGAGGAGTCGACTACGTCGTACCGTTCGAGATCGAAGGGGACAGCACCGTTACCGAGGCGCTACGGCGTCTCCGCCCTCACGTCTTCACCAAAGGGGGCGACCGTGTGGACGCCCGGAACATCCCCGAGTGGGACGTGTGCACGGAGCTCGGCATCGAAGTCGTGACCGGTGTGGGCGAGGACAAACGGTGGTCGTCGAGCTGGTTCCTGCAGGCCTGGGTCGGCTCGACGCAGGACGTCTCTCCCCGACCACCGGCCACCGGCGGGTAACGCGTGGTAAACCGCGCACGGCACCTCAGGGCCCGGCGGCGAGAGCGCGCCCGTAATAGAGCGCCGGGACATCAGGCGCGGTCGCCGTCGGCAACAGGTGGAACCCCAGGCGCAAATAAAACCCGTGGGCGCGGGTATTGGCCCGGGCCACACCCACATGGACACCCGGGGCGCCGGCGTCCGCCGCGGCTCTGAAAAAAGCGTCGAGAAGCCGGCGGCCGTGCCCGGCGCCCTGGTACGGGGCCAGGATGTCGACATGCAGGTGGGCCGGGTACCGGTCCAGGAAGGGGGTCAACATTCGCTCTGGTCGGTGGTGCGAAGCGAGAAGTTCGCCGTCCGGGCCAGCCAACGAAGCCGACGGCTGGCTGTACCGTCCCGCCAGCCGGGGGATCCACTCCCGGCGGTACCGGCTCACAAACCGGGCTGTGTCGGCCGTCCCGAGCACATAACCGACGGGGTGCCCACAGACGTCGAGCACAAAAGCCAGACCGGGTTCGAAGAGGAGGTACGGGCCGGCATAAACGTCCGCCAACAAGTCCGCGTGGGTGTACTTGCCCCGGGCGTCGGCGCCGAAGTCTCCGGTCCTGACGCAGATGTCGTAAATGGCCTCGTCGTCGCCCGGCTCGTAAAGCCGGAGCTGCACACCTGACGCCGGTGCGGTCAGGTCGCCATCTGTCACGCCTCCACCAGCCACCGGGCCACCGGCCACCGGGCCACCCGTCACGCCGCCAAGAGGCGGCCGAGGAGCGTGGGCGGCGGGCACCCGTGCGCCAGCACCTCGTTGTAACCCAGCCCGGTGCCCAGGGGGAACAGTTCCTCCAGCTCGGTGTACCCGACGAAGTAGGTGGAAAGCTGGGACGAGGTGAGACAGGCTCGCCGCCATTTGGCTCGCGCCTCACTCTCCTCCTGGTAACCGCGTCCCATCATGAGCTCTAGCGCGCCCTTCTCGTCGAGCTCACCAGCGTGAACGGAGACGTCGAGAACGGCATTGATTCCGCAGCGCAGCTGCATTTTTAGCTGCTGAAGCCGTACGGGCAGGCCCCCCAGGCCAGCCTCGGCCATTATGCGCTCGGCGTGGACAGCCCATCCCTCGATGAAACTGCCGCTCTGCAGCACCTTTCGGGCCAGGGTCGAACCCTCGAAGCGACGGGCGTGGGCCAGCTGCAGCATGTGGCCGGGCATGGCCTCGTGAACCGTCAGGTCCACGACCATGGCGTCGTTGTACTCGCGGTAAAAGGACGCCTTCTGTTCGGCCGACCAGTCATCGGGCGTCGGCGCGATGGCAAACGAGGTCTCGCCACCGTTCTCGAGCGGCCCCGCCGGGTCGCAATACGCCCCTCCGACACCTCGCCGGAAGACGGGCATGAGCTCGATCCGGAGCGGGTCGTCAGGCACAGATACGAACCCGAGGCTGCGCACGGCCTCGGTGCAGAGGGCGAGTGCTGCTTCGGCGGCGGCCACGATCGTGTCGTCGTTGGGGGCCTGCGCGGCCACCCGGCCGAGGGCCGATCGCACCGGCTGGTCGCCCTTAGCCTCATGTTGGTTGCCCGCGTGCTGGTTGTACTCGGCCGCCGCAGCTGCCAGTTGTTCGTCCAGTTCGTCGATCCTGCGCTCGGCTCGCTTCAGCAGGTCCTCCGGCGTCAATGGCGAGTGGAGCGCCAGGGCGAGCCTGCGGGCGAACAGCTCTCGGCCGATCCGGGGGCTCCGGTGAGGGCCATCCAGCAGTTGGCTCAGGGTGCCGGCATACGCTTCCAGGGCCTGGAGCGCACGAGCTTGAGCCGGCTCAACGAGGTGACGTTGACCGGGGTCTTCGTCAAGCAGGCGGGCGACCTCCTCCCCTACCATGGCGACGTTGCCCGGGTGCTGGCTGAGAGCCGTCTGGACGTGCACCAGCGGAGGAGCTTCCAGCTGGCGTTCGGCCAGGGCCAGGCGCCCCGGGATGAGGTCGAGGCGGGCGGCGATGGCCCGCAGACGGTCCGAGACAGGAAGGACATGGCGCGTGAGGAGAGGGTAGAGCGCCTCGCCCACGTTGTACTGGAGCGGGTCCCAGGTGACGGCGCTGAAGTCGTCGGTCTCGAAGATGACCCGGTCGAGCTCGCCCACCAGCATTTCCAGGTCGACCCGGTCCTCCGCCTCAAGGGCCCCGGCGGCCAGAGAAGTGAGCTCGGCGCGTCGGGCGCGCAGCCTGCTGGCCCTGGTCGCCAAACCGTCTATGGACAGGTCGTCGACCTGGTCGTCAAAGCGGTGATCGCCAAGGGTGGTGGCCCATTCCGGCCGGCCGCGCAGCAGATCGTCGACGGCCGCGGCCGCGGACGACCGAAAGGCAGCGATGGGGTCTAGCTCGGTCACGTCCCCCAGTTTGCTCGGTGGTCCAACTCTATCGGGGGCACCGCGGCACGGTCGACGTTGCCCCGGACATCAATAGCCCGGGCTGTCATCCTCACGAATTCTGACGCGCTACCGCCAGGTTTAGGGGGTTTTTAGAGAACGTCTAACTCGTACCGGGGAGGGTGATCGCATTGACAGGCATGGTTGGCATCGGCGCTTTGCCGAAGTCAGAGAAACTAACAGCCCCGCTCGACCCGCTCCCCTCTCCCTGAAGATGCAGCATGTACGGCGTCGAAGTGTCTGCCACGTACAGCCTGTCGCCTTGCCCGTCTGTCAAGACAATTGCTTTATAGCCGCCCCAGCTGGCTGTCGCCGGTAGCTTGGCCAGCTCTGACGCGCCCGCGGTGAGCTGGCCGATAAAGTCCTTCGAATTTGTCAGATCGGCAAGGGAAGAAAAATCGGGGTTCGATTTACTGGCTTTGATCCAACGGTTTGCCACCAGCTCGGCGGTTGGCTGGCTCCCCGTCAATTTGAGCCAGCTTTGCTCGTCGGCCTTGAGGTATATCGTAGCGCTCGTGACGACCAGCTCCATCGTCACCCCGGGGAGCTGCACGCTGCCTCCGCCACCCGCCGGGGACATGCTCAGGTTGAGCGATGTCGCCGTGCCGCCGTCGTTGAAATGCCCCAATGCGTGGAAGCTCTTGGCATTTCGCATGGCGTTTTCGGAATCAGTAAAGATCTGCGCCGCGCTCTTGCTTTGCTCGGTGGCGGTTATCTCCGCCCGGCTGGTGACGGCAAATGGCACACTCAGAAGAGCGATCAAGCCGAGCGCGAGGTTACTGGCCCGCGTGGTCACGAGCCGAGGCTAGCACGGGCGTCATCGACCCGCTTGGCCCCGGCCGGGTGCCTCTTCGGTCGAGGTTTGCTCAGGCACGGCCGGCGCGTTGCCAGCCATCAATTTGGAGCTCATCTTTACGGCCTTTACGGCTCCGGTGGCGCCCGACTGCAGCCCAAAGCCAACGATCATCAACAGGATGCCGAGCGGCAAGAGCGCACGTGACCCGAGCAGCAGGATGCCGATGCGGGCGATCAGGTAGGGCGGGGTGCACACAATTGCTCCGACTGTCCCTGCTACCAGCGACGCCGCCAGTTTGTCCCGTCGCGACGTCTTTGCCTTGATCCCTACCAGGCGTGCCGGGACAGTGACGTACGTCAGCATCATGGCGCCGACAACGATGCTCATCGAGAAGGCGAACCACCAGCTCCCCCAGCGAGGCACCACAATGGCCGCGTACCCAAGGGCCAAACCGACCACCAGGCCGAAGCTGGCTATCGTGCCCAGGCATTTCCGGGCGCGGACGAAGGCCGCCCCGATCGCCGGCTTGCCGGGCCGGGAAATGGCGAAGGCAAACACGGCGTTGAGGTAGAAGCTGGCCACACTGAGGAGGGCCACGGCAACGATGAGGAGTACGACGGTGGGCCCGTACCACAGCCGGAACTCGCGCCCGCCGACCACGTGTAACTTCAGGTCCGCCAAGGCCACCCAGATCCACATGGCCGGCAGCACCTGGATGAGCGACAGCCGCCAGTCGGAGAAGAGGAGCTTCACGCCGTCGAAGAGCATGACGAAGGCGCCCACGACCAGCGCCAGGGGGGCGAAGATCCGTCGAGACTGGCTCAGCTGGACGACCGCCGCCTCGACCGAGCCTTCGTCGCCGGAGTTGATGGCCAGGACGAGCCGGCTGACCCGGTCGGCGAAGAGGGCACGGCGGGAACGGGGTGGCGCCGTCGCCCTGTGCTGGTCCTGAGCTTGGGTCACGGTCGTAGGCGCCGCCGGCGCTGTGGCGCTACTTCTGGCCCCACCGGCCCTACGTCACGACCACCGTCGACAAGACCGCAGTCGACAACCCTTAGTGCCCACCGGGGTGGCTTCGGTTCTGAACGTATCTGTCTGGGCCCCTCCGGCCGTCTCACCGCTGCATCCTTGGCACTCTCACCCACTGGGTCCCCGGCAATTGTACTTTTCGTGCTCCGGGCAAGCGGGCCAGGGTCTCCCTTTTCGTCTTCTCGCCGTTGCCGGCCTCAGTCCTCGGGCACGGACGGTCCCGGGCCGAGGGGGATCCCGGGGCAGAGGCCCCGTGAGCGTCATACTTGACACAAGAGGCCAGGAAGGCTGCAAGAGGCATTGCGGGTGCTGCCCACACTGAAGCCGGCAAGGAGATGTAGATGTCGGAGCACTACGACAGCGGCGATAGCACGGTTGGCCTCATCATCGCCACGTCCTGGCAGGCGGGGCTCATCGTCGGGATCATCACTCTGGTAATCGGGATCGTCATCGCCATCCACCCCACAACGTCGGTCAACGTGATATCGGTGTTGGCCGGGATCCTGCTCATATTCGGAGGGATACTGCAGCTCGTCCGGGCCCTCGATACCAGGATCGATCACCGGGCGTGGTCAGCGATCGTCGGCGTGTTTTTCATCGTGCTGGGAGTGGTGTTAATCCGCCACCTTGACGTGGCCTGGGTCTTCATTGCCCTGATCGTTGGTATCACATGGATCGTCCAGGGAGCGATCGAGATAATGGTGGCAACCACTGAGCGGGACCGGAGGGGACGTGGTTGGTCGATCTTCTTCGGGCTCGTCAGCCTGGCGGCCGGGATCGTCGTCGTCGCCGTGCCCGTAGGTTCGCTCACGGCCCTGGCCCTACTTTTGGGCATCTGGTTCATCGTTATCGGGGTACTCGACATCGTAGGTGCCTTCGTCGTCCGCCATCAGCTGAAGCACGCGGCCTAAATAGGCGGTGCAGTGCCCATAACCAAAACACGAGTACCCACGATGCGAAGCCAGTACCCGCGGTGACCGGCCCATTACCCACTTAAAAACACATCGTCCGGGTGATGATCGGGCCGAGCGCCAGCCGCCTCTAGATCCGGGGCCGGGCCGCACTAGCCTGTTTGTACCGGCAGAATGCCTCAAAGTGTGGAGACGCGCTATGGACGCCGAACTCTCGGGTGAGGTACACGGGAAATGCTGATGAGATCGACGATCTGGCGAGTACTCGGCCAGTTGGACGGTGCGCCGTCAGCGCGTCGCGCCCGTCAGTATGCGGCACAGGGCAGGAGCGATGGCCGAACCCGTTGAAGCCGTGGCCCAGCCCGCGCGCCCAGTCCCGGGACTTCAGGTAGAGCCGCTTCCCTCCTCTTCCGGGAACGCGGCCGCAGGCCCGAAGCCAACGTCGGGAGGTCGCGTCGGCGGGTTTATCCGGGCGGCTCTGGCCGTCGTGCTCATCGTGCTCGGCGTGCTCAGCCTCACGCTCTCCCCGGTCACCATCTGGGGGCGGAACCTTCTGCTCAATACGGACCGCTACGTCCAGACCGTGGCGCCCTTGGCCTCCAATCCCGGCGTTCAAACGGTGATCGTCAACCAGATCGACGAGCAGGTCGAGGCGCACCTCGATGTCCAGGCGTACGTGAAACAGGCTTTGCCGCCACGGGCCGCTGCGCTCCTGGCCGCTCCTTTACAGAGCGCCGTCTACGGGCTCATCCATACGGCCGCCACGAGGGTGGTGCAAAGCAAGGCTTTCTACACCTTGTGGGTCGCGATCAACCGGGTGGCGCACAAGCAAATTGTGACGGTCCTGACAGGCAGGAGGGTGCCCGGCGAGGTCATCGTGATCAGACAGGGCAAGATCTACCTGGACATTTCCTCACTGGTCAAAAGAGTAAAAGACCAGCTGGTAGTGTCGGGCATAACGGTTGCATCCAAATTGCCCGTGGTGGGGGCTACCGTCCAGATCGCGGAAGTCAAGGGCCTGGAGCAGACACAGAGCGGCGTGCGGGCGCTCAACACGATCGCCGATTGGCTGCCGTGGATCGGCTTGGCTCTCGTCGCCCTGGGCATCCTGGCCGCCCGACGGCACAGACGCGCCCTGATTGCCTCCGCCCTCGGCCTTTGCGTCGGGATGATCATCGTCGGGGTCCTGCTACTGGTCCTCCGCCACGCCTACGTCTCGGGCGTCCCCGATGACATAGCCCCTCCGCAGACGTCGTCGTACGTTTTTGACACCATTGTGCGCTACTTGCGGTGGGGGATCCGCATTGTCTTTGTTGTCGCCTTGCTGGTTGCCCTCGGGGTTTGGGTCGGCGGCCCCGCTACTCAGGCCGTAGCCATCAGGCGCTGGGTGTCAAACGAGAACGCGCCGTCTCGGAGGGAGACTGCCAGCCGGGCCTGTCAGTACATTTGTGGCCCGGTACGTCAACCCGTTGCGGATCGGCGTCGTCGGCGTCGGCGGGATCATCTTGTTGCTTATCGAGCCCTCGGCCGGGGCAATTATCCTGCTGGCGGTGATCGTCATCCTGCTCCTCTTGGCCCTTGAGGTTCTGCGGGCACCCGTTGGTCGCGCGCCGGCCAAGTGAGCCGGCCAAGTGAGGCGGCCAAGTGAGCCGGCCAAGTAAGCCGAGACGGGCCAGCCAGGATTTGGCTCGTGGCGATGGCAACCGCCCACCGACCGGGCCCGTCTGGCTGAATAGCTGCCTCCTGAGAGTGCCTTCGCTGCCGTTGCCTGCGCGGTGCGATACTGGTCACGATGACAAAGAAAAACCAGGCCGTAGAGGACGGCTGGAAGAGGCCGCGTGGGCTCACGCTGCGGGACGGGGAATCGATCATCATGGTCCTCCGCCCCTCGAGAGCATTGTCGATCCCCAAGTACGTCTACACGCTCGGGCTCTATGGTTTCTGGCGCAAACGACAGACATACGTGGTCACAGACCAGCGAGTCCTGGCTGGTAGGGGCCTTTTCAACCGGACCGAGAATTCGATACCGATAAGTCGTATCGAGGACGTCACCTTCGTGCGGCGAGGCCCTGGAGCGTATTTACAGGTGGTCCTCATGGTGCGCGGCAGACGCCGGATGGAATACGTGGGGCCGCTGCTACCGCGTGATGCCCGGCGCATGGCGGGCGAGATCCAGGCCCGCCTCTGACAGCACCCGCCCTCCTCGGCAGATGTGGCCTGGTTTTCGGGGGCAGCCAAGCCCTGGTTGAGGACCTCGGTAGCCGAGAACGTCACGCCCGTACTGGCGACCGCGCTCCGCCTGTGGCGGCTTGAGACGTGGCCCGGGGCCGGCCGGCGTGGGGCGGTACGAACGGCTGTGTGCCCGGGCACTGCCCTGTCGGTGCCCGTTCGGGTGACCGGCACACCATCGCCGTCTACCCGGGGAGCTCAAACGTCTTCGAAAAAGCCACTGCGGAATTCGCCGGGGCTTACGCAGACCAAAACGACGACCCGCAATCTTGCCCGCTTCAAGGAGCGATCGCGTCCGGCCGGATAACGTCAAAAATGGGAGTATAAAGCCACTCCCATTTTGACAGCAACGCAACGGGCCCGGGGACAGCGCTAACTGCGCTCAGACCCTCCTGCTTGGCAAGATGGCGCCGATCAACCAAAAAATCGGGAAGAAGATCCCGATTATGAACATGACCCAGTGGCCCTTCCTGAGCGACATTATGCCGAGGGTAACGATAAGCACGAGATATATCGCTACCCACAGGACGTAAAAGCCTCCGGCCATAGCCAACATTGGTTGCACCCTGCGCTACCTCCTCCTCCTCGACAGTCTCAGCTGGCGAGCACCTTGGACTTTTGCTGTTGGAACTCGGCCTCACTGATGACACCCTTGTCACGGAGGTCAGCCAGCTTGGACAGCTGGTCGGCCGTGTCGGTGCTGCTCGATGCGGCGGTTTCCTGTACGTACTGGCGGAACGCTTGCTGCTGAGCCTGGGCCTGCTCGATCTGGCGCTCGTGCATCTTGCCGCCCCGCGCGATCAGGTACACGAGGACGCCCAGCCAGGGCAAGACAATTATGAAGAACACCCAGAGGCCTTTTCCCCACCCCGACAGGTCACGGCTACGGAAGATGTCCGCGAAGACGACGATCAGCAGCCAAATCCAGATTATGAACAAAAAGATCCACAGCATCGTCAAGAAGGCGTCGAGCAGTGGATAGGAGCTGGCGATCATTTATCAACCTTTCCTGGGCGATGGCCGAGGTGTAGACGGCTCGGCTCTCTTATGTCCCGCGTCAACCACACGCGGTCCTGAACGACGGGGCTGAGCATACCTGAGATGGACGAAAAGATCGAGCCTTTGTAGGACTGTGTCGAGCAACCGGGCAAATGTTGCCTGTCGTGGCACTAACTCCTGTTGCCGACCGGGCCGCGCAGCAGCAGGACCGAACGCGGCCGGACCGTGACGCGGCCACCCGCGGAAGGCGGGACAGGCGTGGACGGGGTCGTCGGGTCGAATGTGTCAATCTCCGAGTACCAGATTTGGCCCGGCCGCGTAGGCGGGACGACGAAATCGAGCGGTTCCCACCACCCGTTGACCATGAGGCAGAAGTCGTCGTCGACGAGCGGGCTACCGTCGGCGGCGCGGTCGGGGTCATCCCGACCGTCAAGGTACAAAACGAGGCACCGGGCGTTGGGGTCGTCCCAGTCTCCCTGGGTCATCGGCGTGCCGGACGGAGTGAACCAGCCCAGCTGAGAAGCCTCGGTGCCGGCCAGGAACCTGCGCCGGCAAAATACCGGGTGGGCGCGCCGGTACGCAACGACCCGCTTTGTAAAGGCCTGCATGTCGGTTTCGACGTGGGACCAGTCGAACCAGCTGATGGCGTTGTCCTCGCAATAGGCGTTGTTATTGCCTTGCTGGGTCCGGCCGAGCTCGTCGCCACCCAGGAGAAGCGGTATGCCAAAGGACAAAAGGAGCGTCGTGAGCATTGCCCGCCGCTGCCGGGCGCGCAAGGCGATGATGTCCGGGTCGTCGGTTGGCCCTCGGCCCCACAATTCCAGGACCGGTTGTCGTCGGTGCCGTCCCGGTTGTCCTCTCCGTTGGCTTCGTTGTGCTTGTTGTCGTAGGACACGAGGTCCGCCAGGGTGAACCCGTCGTGGACGGTGAGCAGGTTGACCGACGCCGTCGGCCGGCGCCCCGCGCTGGCGAAGAGGTCGGAAGAACCGGCAAATCGCGTGGCGAACTGCCCGACCAGGCCCGGCTGGCTACGCCAAAAGTCGCGCATGCTGTCCCGATATTTGCCGTTCCATTCCCTCCACCCCGGGGGGAAGCGCCCTAGCTCGTAGCTATCGGTCTGGCCTACGTCCCATGGCTCAGCAACGAGCTTGGCCCGTCCCACCACCGGGTCCTGGGACACGATGTCGAAGAAGGCGCCCACCTGGTCGAACCCGCCCTCTTGACGGGCCAAACTGGCGGCCAGGTCGAAGCGGAAACCGTCGACGCGCATTTCGGTCAGCCAATAGCGCAGCGAGTCCATGATCAACCGCAGGGCGAGCGGGTCACCGGCATTTACGGTGTTACCAGTGCCGGTGTCGTCTATGTAGTAGCGGAGGTCGCCGGGGACGAGGTGGTAGTAGGCGGGGTTGTCCAGACCTTTGAAACACAGCGTCGGGCCGAGGTGGTTACCTTCAGCGGTGTGGTTGAACACCACGTCCAGCAGTACTTCGAGCCCAGCACCATGGAGGGCGTCGACCATCTTCTTGAACTCGGCCACCTGGCCGCCCGGCCGGCCGGCACGTACCTCGGCGGAGTATGCCTGGTGAGGTGCGAAGTACCCGATCGTATTGTAGCCCCAGTAATTGGTGAGGCCTCTGTCGATGAGGAAGGCCTCCGGGACGCTTTCGTGGACGGGTAACAATTCGACGGTGGTTACACCGAGATCCGACAGGTGCGCTATGGCGGCCGGGTGACCGAGCCCGGCGTACGTCCCTTGCAATTGGGGCGGGATGCCCGGGTGGGCCATCGTAAAACCCTTGACGTGCACCTCGTAAATAATCGTCTCGGAATAATGGTATTTGGGCCTGGGATGGTCGCTCCACTCGAAGCTCGAGTCGACGACGAGGCTCCTCGGTACGAAGGCAGCCGAATTGAGCGGGCTCGGCTGGTCCGGGTCGTCGCCCGCGTAACCGAGGACCTCGGGGCCGTAACGGACCTTACCCATCAGGGCCAAAGCGTAAGGGTCCGTCAACAGTTTCGCCGGGTTGCAACGTACTCCCGCTGACGGGTTGTAAGGGCCTGTGGTGCGAAAGCCATAAGCCTGGCCCGGGGCCACCCCCGGCACGAACCCGTGCCACACGCCGGCGTCGACCTCTTCGAGGGGGAGCTGTGTTTCGATGCCGGCGCCATCGAAGAGGCAGAGCTTGATCCCTTCGGCCACGCCCGACGCGATGGCGAAGTTGGTGCCGCCGTCTCCCGGGGTCGCCCCCAACGGGAACGCGCTGCCCGGGAGTGCGGCGGTGACCCGCTCGGCCAGGCTGGTCATTTTTCTGCGGCGCGCCCGGCGACCATCCGGAGTATGTCACCGAGAGCGCCTACGTCGCCGTGCCGGCGACGGATGATGTCGGCCACCACTCCGGTCCACCCGGTCTGGTGAGTGGCGCCCAGCCCGGCGCCGTTGTCGCCGTGAAAGTACTCGTTGAACATGATGTTGTCCTTCCAGGCGGGGTCGGTTTGGAGCTTTTCGTTGCTACCAAAGCATGGCCTGCGGCCATCGGGGCCGACCAGGAAGATAGACGTCAGGCGGTGGCGCAGGTCTTGTGAGATATCGCCCAGTGTCATTTTCTTCCCTGAACCTGTGGGGTACTCCAGCTTGAGCGCATCGCCGAAGAAGCGGTCGTAACGGCGGAGGGCTTCTACCACCAGGTAGTTGACAGGGAACCAGAGGGGCCCCGCCAGTTGGAGTTGCCCCCGAACATCGGCGTGGTGGACTCGGCCGGCTCGTAGTCGATCCAGGCCTGCAACCCTTCGACGGACAGCTCGTAGGGGTGGTCGAGGTGGAAGGCGGAGATGGCCCGCAGACCGTAAGGGGCCAGGAACTCGCGCTCGTCGAAGAGCCTGGTGAGGATCCGCTCCAGCCGATCGACGCCGACCACCCCGAGCAACAGGCGGCGATTGGGCGCCTGGCCCTGCACGAGGCCGGTGTCGGTCAGCTTGTCCAGGTCGTCGAGGCCATGGTCGCGCAGTAGCCGGGGGAACTGCTTGGCTACCAGCATGCTCTGCTGCAACGCCCCCTCCTCGACCACGGCGCACGCCAGCATGGGGATGATGCCCACCATCGAGTGGACCTTCACCGGCACGGCGGCCCCGTCGGGAGTTACAAGCCGGTCATAGAAAAGCCCGTCGACGTCATCCCACAGCCCCTGGCTGTCCATGGCGTCACGGATAGCGGCGAAGTGCTCGATAAACTTGAGCACGAGGTCTTGAGCGGGACGGTTGCCGATGCGGTTGAGGACGATCGCAATAGCGGCCATGGACAGGGCGTAGGTAGCCATCCATCCGGTGGCGTCCGATTGCTCCAGGGTGCCCCCGACAGGGAGGTGGGAGCGGTCGATGGGGCCGATATTGTCCAGGCCGAGGAATCCGCCCTCGAAGATGTTGCAACCTTGCTTGTCCTCCAGGTTGACCCACCACGTGAAGTTGACCAGGAGCTTGTCGAATATCCGGCTCAGGAAGTCGAGGTCCTTGCCACCGTCGATAGCGAAGACCTCGAGGGCGGACCACGCCTGCACCGGCGGGTTGATGTCGCCAAAATCCCACTCGTAGGCCGGTAGGGCACCGTTGGGGTGCTGGAACCATTCCCGGCACAAAAGGATCAACTGGTACTTGGCGAACGCCGGGTCGACGTGGGCCAGGGCGACGCAATGGAACGCCATGTCCCACGCCGCGAACCAGGGGTACTCCCACTTGTCGGGCATGGACATGATGTCGAAGGCGTCGAAGTTTTGCCACCGGGAATTGCGCCCCCAGCGGCGCGATGGCGGCGCGGCCGGCTGCGGCGGATCCCCCTCGAGCCAACGCTTTACGTCGTAGTAGTAAAGCTGCTTGCTCCAGAGCATTCCGGAGAAGGCCTGGCGCATTACCATCGCCTCATCGGCAGAGGCCGCCTTTGGCGTCAGTTCGCCGTAGAACTCATCGGCTTCAGCTTTCCGCTTGGCCATCACGTCATCGAAGGTCTTGCCCAACGCGGCTGCTCCGTCGGGTTTGGCCCCTTTGGCCCGCAGCCGCAGGCGGAGCTCAGCGGTGGCGCCCGGTTGCACCGTGACCTGGTACCAAAAAGCGCACTTGGTCCCCTTGAGCTCAGGGTTGACGGTCGACTGCCCCCCGATCACGTGGTCGTTGATGCCGTCTTTGGGGTACGTCGGGCTTGTCGCCACGCCGTAGAGGCGATGGTCGTTGGTCTCGTTCTCGCAGAAAAGCAATGTGGCCGCCGCCCCACCAGGAGCGGGGCCTCCAACGAGCTCGAGCTCCCCGAGGAAAGGATGGCGGATGGCGACCGACGAAGGGCCACCCGCGGCGAGCTCGGGCTTGGGGGCGTCGAAGTCCCATGACCAGGTATTGCGGAACCACGCCGATGGCAGTACATGGAGCGTCTCCGCCTCGGGTCCTTTGTTGGTCACCTGGACCGACATCAAGACATCGAGGGCGTCGGCCTTCGCGTAGTGGACCTCGACCACCCAGTAACGGTCTTCGTCGAACGCGCCGGTATCGAGCAGTTCGTACTCGGGCTCGTTCTTCCCTCGCCGCATGTTTTCCTGGCGCAGGTTCTCATAGGGAAAAGCGGCCTGGGGGTAGTGGTAGCGCCACCGGTTCCAGGCGTGGCTCGGAATGGCATCGAGGTACCACCAGTAGTCCTTCACGTCCTCGCCGTGGTTCGCTTCAGCCCCGGTTAATCCGTAGGGCCGCTCTTTGAGGATCGGGTCCCGCCCGTTCCAGAGCGCCAACCCGAGGCACAGGCGCTGCTCGACGTCACTGAAACCGGCGAGGCCGTCTTCGCCCCATCGGTACGCCCTTGACCGGGCGTGGTCGTGTGGGAAATATGTCCACGCCTCGCCGTCGGGACTGTAGTCTTCGCGGACAGTCCCCCATTGACGTTCGCTCAAGTAGGGCCCCACAGGTACCAGTCGCTCGCTTGGCGCAGCCCGTCCTCGAGCTTGCCGAAGCCCTTTACCCGCTCAGACTCCGCACCCATCTGCCCTCTCCTCCCGCTGGTAGACAACGCTTTCAACGGTTAAGATCCCGCGTACCAGGCCGCGCTGCCATCATACCGATCGGGTGATTGGGCAGCCACGCCCAAGGCCCTCGAGGCGACAGTACTCGCCCCGAGCAAGGGCCGTTACGATGGGCGCTGAGCTGGTCCCAGGTCGGTTCAAATCTCAGGAGGCAGAAGATGGGACTCGAGCCAAAGGAAAGAGTGACCTTCGAGTCGGGCCAGGTCACAGGAGCGGCCATCCTTTTCGGTGTAGGTGGGTTGCTGGCCTTTCTCGGCCCCGTCATCGGGGACTGCACCTGGTCTCGCAGGGCATCCGTTGGGTAGCGAGGATGGAGCACCCTCCGAACGAAATTGCCAAAACCAAGTGGAGCCAGTTCCTGGCCGCCGGGACAGCCCTTGCCAACGCCTGGAAGGACTCCCGGGAGCCCGTCCCGGCGCCCGACTGACTTCCATCACCGCCGCCAAGTTGGTCTCGATAGCGCCAAGTTGGTCTCGATAGGTCGTCCGCGCTCGAGGCCGCCGTTCGCAAGTGGGTTGAATTTTCAAGCGGCTGCGGGTTCAGAGCGGATAGATGATGCGGTCACATCCGGTTGAAAACCCGGGGACATCCCGTCGATAACCGAGAGACTGTTTTTTAGGCCAGGAAGGGCAACGTTTACCTGGTTGCATACCCGAAATCTGAAGCGCCAACGGGGGTGTTTGCCGCGGCCCACTGGTCGTCGCCTCCAAAACCCGAAAGGATCAGCTATGTCCTCGATACCCCTGTCCGATACTCCTCTGGCGGGCTCGCCCCTGGCCATGACCGCCGCTGCAATCGAACGCTGCGACCTCCCGGACCGGGACATAATGATGGCCCGTATCGCCGCCTTGGCGGCGGTTGGCGCCCCGGCCATTTCCTATACCGTGAACGCGCCGGCCGCAGCCGAGAGCGGCCTTACGGTCGAAGATGCCGAGGGCATCCTCATCGCAGTCGCACCGATTATCGGGACAGCCCGGGCTGTCGCCCGCGGCGGGCGCCATCGCTGAGGGGCTCGGGCTGGCCGTAGCGTTAATGGAAGAAGCGGCGGCAGAGGAACTCGCAGAAGAGGCGCTCCTGGAAGCGGTTGAGCAAGAGCTGATGGAGGAAGCGCATCGGAGGATGCCGCAGAGTCGTCCTCAGTGGCCCGCGTTTTCCCGCCTCCAGCCGTTCCTCGTACCTTCGTAACGCCGGCACAGTTTGGTTGGATATCCCCCGGTAAGCAGGGCCCAAATGGTCAGGGCCGGGCAGCTATTTTTGGAGGCGAATAACCAGGTCGCCCAACCCATAGGCCCGATAAGCGGTCAAAGAAGCCAAAGCCACAGAGCTGCCACTATCAGTGGGCAGAGCAGAGCCAAAGCAGAGACAGGAGAGATCGCATGTCCACAGACAGTGTTACGGGGCCGGTAGAGCTGGCCATCATCGAGTTCCCCGGGAGCCATTTCAAGGGTGAGATAGTCCCCAAGATGGCCGACCTCGTAGAGCGGGGGGTCGTGGCGATCCTGGACCTCGTTTTCATCACGAAGGACAACGACGGGCTTGTCACGGCCATCGAGCTGGACAATCTGGACGAAGAGGACGCGGCACCGTTCCTCAACCTTGATGGTGAAGTCAGCGGCCTACTGAGCGATGACGACCTGCAGGCTGCCGGTGCCGCTCTATCGCCGGGCAGCTCGGCGGCGATGATCGTGTGGGAAAACACCTGGCCCGTGACCTGGTCGGCGCCATCCGTCGCGCTGGCGGTCGCCTGGTTGCCCATGACCGCCTGGACGCCGAGACCGTACAGGAAGCGCTCACGGCGAACGCCGCCGGCTGAAAGCGCAACAGACGGGACAGGATGAGAGTGGTCCTCTCTCGCCTGCGTCTAGGATAAACGGAGCGCGCACGCGTGGGCGGCGCCGTATTCGAATGGAGAAATAAAGGATGTTGATGCGTCCAGTGCGGCGAATGGGCCGTCCGGGCTTGGTCGGCACTGTAGCCCGTACCGCCGTGGTGGCCGGGACAGCGACCGCCGTTGCTGGCGGCGTTGCCCGCCACCAGGCCGGTAAGCAGGAGCAAGCGGCCGAGGCCGATGCCTACGAGCAGCAACAGCAGGCCGCCGCCATGGCGCCGCCGCAACAATACGCCAATGCCGCCCCGCCCCCTGCGGCAGACGGCGGCGTATCAGACGATACCGTCGCCCAGCTGGAGCGCCTGGCCAAGCTGAAGGAGCAGGGGATACTGACCGACGAAGAATTCACGGCACAAAAGGCAAAAATTCTCGGGATGTAGGCCGGCTCGCCCGTGATGTGCGCGCTCCCGGTCGCCGGCCCGGGGCGCTCGTTCAGCCGTTTCCGGCCAGGACCGAGTGCCCTTCGATCAGCACGTCCTGGACCCCCATCCGGCCGTCCAGGACGACGAGGTCCGCCGGACAACCGGGGCGCAGGTGGCCGACGTCTCGTCGGCCGAGGACCCGGGCCGGTCCTTCTGTGGCGGCCACGAGGGCAGCGGCCAGCGGGACCGACAGAGCCGCAAGGTGCCTCAGGCCGTCGAGCAGTGTGGCCGTCCCGCCGGCAATCGTGCCATCCGGCCGTCGAGCTACGCCCTCGCTAACCGTTATCGGCACATCGCCGAGCATCAGCGGCCTGACTTCTCGGCCGATGTCTTCTCGGCCAACGAGGCCTTCTCGCCCGGTGAGGCTCGTAGCATCGGTAACGATCGAGCACCGCCCGTGAGCGGCGGCAAAGGCGGCCCGCAGGAGCTCATCGGCTACGTGCTTGCCGTCCGCGATCACCTGCACGCTCAGACGGGGATCGCTCAACGCCAGCCCGGCCAGGCCCGGGGACCGGGCCGAAATTGCCGGCATCCCGTTGAAGAGGTGGGTTACCGCCGACGCTCCGGCGTCGACAGCGGCGGCGGCCTGCGGCGCCGTAGCGGCACTGTGGCCCATGGATACGACGACCCCCCAACTCGCAAGCTTGGCAATCAGCTCCAGTGCCCCGGGGAGCTCCGGCGCCAGGGTCATCATGGTTACCTGGCCCGCGGCAAGAAACCGCTGGGCGACGGCGACATCGGGATCGCGAAGACGCTCCAACGGGTGCGCGCCGGCGCGTTGTGCCGACAGGAAAGGGCCTTCGAGGTGAGTGCCCAGGATCCGTGCGCCCCGGAGCCTCCGAGCACCGCTCGAGCCCTCCTGGCGGCGGGCCAGCTCGGTGACCCGCTCGATCGCCGCGCGCGTGACTTCGAGGTCACCGCTGATCAATGTCGGCTGGTACGCCAGGACGCCGTCGCGTGCCAGGGCCATACCCATGGCCTCCAGCTCGCCGGCGGAAGCGGTAGCGACGTCGGCACCGGCGTAGCCGTTGACCTGAAGGTCGACGAACCCAGGGATGGCCACACCCGGGCCACCGCCGGGCAAGCCGACGGCCACGACAACTCCGTCGTGGACAGCCAGGTCGCCCGGGATGAGGACGCCGTCGACGAGGGCGGCACCGACGCCAAGCCGGGCCCACACTTGACGTCGCCGCGAAGGCGCCACCCCCGGGCCATCAGTGGCGCCGTGCGCCCCGCCGATCGTGGCCCTGGTACGCGCCGGACCTGGTCCGACTGAGGAGGAGGCGGCGCCAACCAGGGCCAGCGCTTCTCGCAGATGTCCCCGTGCGGCCTCGAGCGCCGGCGCCACCGAACCGACGTCCTGGCCCGTGGACGCCACCAGAGCGGCGAGTTTGGTGTCCCAACCGGCGCTCTCTAGCGCTTCGGCGGCCCGGCCTCGGTCCACACCGGTTATGGCCTGGACAATGCGGACGGCCCGGTCTCGCAGCTTTTCGTTCGTCGGCCTGACGTCGACCATGAGGTTGCCGTAGGTCTTGCCAAGAAGGACCATAACGGCCGTCGAAATCGTGTTGAGGGCGATTTTTTGCGCCGTCCCGGCGTTCATGCGGCTCGAGCCGGCGATGACTTCGCCCCCGACCACGAGCTCGATAGAAGTGAAGGCGGCTGCCGACAGCGGAGTGGCCCGGTTGCAAGCCAGCCCGATCGTCGAGGCACCAACGGACCTGGCATACTCGATCGCCCCCAGGACATAGGGGGTGCGGCCGCTAGCCGATACGCCGATGACGACGTCGTTGTCGCTCAGGTGGAGCCCTCGCATCGCCGCCGCGCCGGCCCCACGGTCGTCCTCCGCCCCTTCAGCGGGGTTGCGCAGGGCGTCGTCCCCGCCGGCGATGACCGCCTCAGCCACTCCCGGCGGGACGCTGAAAGTTGGCCCGAGCTCGGCGGCGTCGAGAACGGCCAGCCGGCCCGCGGTACCCGCGCCCACGTACACGAGCCGCCCCCCTCCTGCTAACCGGTTGCAAACGGCATCGACGGCGGCTCGTATGGGCCCCGTGGCGGCAACGACAGCCTCTGGCGCACGGCGAGAGTCGGCGGCCATGAGCTCGACCAGGTCGGCGGCGTCGAGCAGGTCAAGTGAACCCAGCTCCGGGCGTACCGCCTCGGTCGAAAGGTTCCCGAGGAGACTTAACGGGTCGCCGGTCGCCTCGGCGTTCACCCGAGCATGCCGGTGAGGAGCCGGTGGACCTCTGCGCGCATGGCGGCCTGCTCGGCCAGCCGTCGCCGGGGGTGGATGGCGTTCGTGAGGAGCACTACGCCGACGCCCCACGCCGGGGCCACGAGGAGCGAGGTGCCGGTGAAACCCGTGTGCCAGAACGTCGCCGTTGGCCACGCGCCCCACTCCCCTGGTTGCAGTCTCCAGCCGATGCCGCGGACGTCCCCGGCCGTCGCCGCCTGGCAAGTGCTCATGAGGGCCACGGATTCGGCAGTGAGCACTCCTCCGGAGCCCGGGACCAGCAGCAGTTGCACGAACCGCGCCATGTCGTCCAGAGGGGCGAACAACCCCGCGTGCCCGGACACGCCGCCGAGGGCTGAAGCATTGCCATCGTGCACCTCGCCCCAGACCAGGCCGGGTTGTCCCCGCTGGTCACCGTCTAGCTCGGTGGCGGCGGTGGAGCGACGCTCGCTCGGCGGCGGGCGGAAGCGGGTCCCGGCCATCTCCAGGGGGCCGGCCACCAACGCGCCGAAGGTCTTGTCCAGCGGCTGGCTGAAACATGCTTCGAGCGCCCAACCGAGGAGCATGAAGCCGAGGTCCGAGTAGGCCACGTCCTGGCCGGGTGTCGCGTTTTTGGCTTCTTCGTAGACCGCCGCTTCGATCTGGTCCCGTCCTCTCAGGGTGTCATAAAACCGCCGGTGCGGGACGAGACCGGCCGTATGTGTGAGCAATTGCCGGAGGGTGGTGGCGGCCCCGGGGAAGGCCGGGAGCCATCGGGTGACCGGGTCATCGAGGCAGAGAGCGTCCTGCTGCTTGGCCACAAGTGTCAGCGTGACCGTGCAGACGACCTTGGTCAAGGACGCCAGGTCGTAGATCGTCCCCGCGGTCGTTGGCACGGGCGCGTCCACGGCACAGGCGTAGCCTCCGTAACTCTCGAGCACGACCCCATCGGTGCCGACAACCGCAAGGGACACGCTGGGTGGGAAGCCGTTGGCCAAAAGTGACGAAATGAGGGCGCGTAAGCGGTCGGTCTCCGGCGACCTGGCCAGCCGGCCGTTGTCGCATATATCGAAAGAGAGCCCGGGGCGGGGTAAGTGCGAACCTGTGCTAATGCCAGTCGCCTTCATGCCAGTCGTCCTGACGGCAGGCGCCGTCCCTCGTAGTGAGCGGCCGCTCGCCGAAGCCGGACCTCTTGCGCCCCGTACTGCGGCTCCACCCTCAGGGCACCGTCGGGCAGGAAACCAAAGGACGAGTAGAGGCTGCGGGCCGCCACGTTGTGCTCGAAAACCCAGAGGGTGACCGTATTTAGCCCCCGCTCGGCCAGAAGCCGGAGGTCGTGGTCCAGGAGTGCCTTCGCGATCCCGCGGCCGCCCGCCGGAGGTGCTACGTAGAGGGAGTAGATGTGGCCGCGCCGGGTATCTGCGGGGTCCTCTCCGTACCGCGAAAAGGCGAGGATCTCGCCATCAGCCGACTCGACCGCCCACGTTGCCGGCCCACCAGACGAAATGATCGTCCGCAGCCAATCGGCGATGTCCACCTCATCGAGCGCGTCCAGAACGGGCTGGTCTACGATCCCCACGTACCCGGAGCGCCAGGCGGATACGAACACCTTGGCCAGACCCGGGGCATCGGCGACGGTTGCCAGCCTGAGACGGGTGCCCGGCGGCAACGGCGCCCCGGCCGTGGGTATTGGCGGCCGCAAATCGACTGTCCCAGCTCCCGCGGTGCTCAAGTCTATCCGTCCTTGCTCGATGCTCGGCCCCTTGTCGCCACTAACGATTTGGCACTGATGATTGGCACTGATGATTGGCACTGATGGTGCATTGGACCGTACCAAAAACAATAGGTTCGATTTACGCCCAGCGCAGCCGGCGCACCACTTTCGCACAACCAGGGTCGGCTGTCGCTTGTCATCCCTGCATAACAGCGATGCGCAAACACATTTCGCCGCCGGTGCGGGACCAGTATTTGATCGGACCAATACGCAGTGGTATATGTTCGCCGCGTCGCTGCCGACGCCCGGCGCCACCCTCAGCGGTGGCCCATGGGATAACGTCAGGCGAGGTCGGCCCGAGGGTGGCGCGACCAGCACGGGGAGGTGTGCCAGTGGTCCGTAACAAAACGGTTGTCGAAGTCCGGAGCAGGAAGGGGTACGTACGCAGAGGCGCGGCGCTGATGGTGGGCGCCGGGTTGCTGGCCGCGTTCAGCGGGCTGGCGCCGGCCGCTGTGGCGTCGGCGAAAACGGTCCCGGCGGCGCGCACCGCGGCTGCAAGCACCTCTCTGGTAATCGGCGACACGTCGAGCGTCCAGAAGCTTGACCCGGACGTCGTCACGAACTTTCTCGACTTCCAGGCGCTCGGGCTGATCTACGACCAGCTGGTGCAGTACAACTCGAAAGTGCAGCTGGTGCCTGACCTGGCCACCAGTTGGGCCTACAGCAACGACAACAAGCTAGTCACCTTCCAGCTGCGCAAGCACGTGACCTTCGATGACGGCACGCCTTTTACATCGGCCAACGTCGTGGCGTCCATGGAACGGGCGCTCGCCCCCAAGACAGGCGACGCGTCCGCGTCGTTCCTGGCCAACGTGCAAAAGATCAAGGCCACGGGCCCTACACCGTGGAGTTCATCCTGAGCCGGCCGGACAATTCGATCCTCGACAGCCTGACCTCGGTCAACATGTCGATCCTGTCGCTCAAGGCCATTGCCGACGACTCGGTGGCCAAGATACCGGACGGGACGGGACCGTACCAGTTCGTGAGCTGGAGCCCCGGTAACACCTTCGTCGTGAAGCCGAACCCCTTTTATTGGGGCGGCAAGGTGTCAATTGGCAGCATAAAGATCGAGACGATCCCGTCCGAGCAGTCGATCGCGTCCGCCGTCGAGGCCAACACGGTCCAACTCGGGCTGCTGACCCAGCCACAAATAGCGACACACCTGCCCTCTTCCATAAGTGTCCAATCAGTGCAGCAGCTCCAGTACCGGACGCTCATGCTCCAGGACAAGAGAGGCCCGCTCGTCAAAGTTGACAACCGGTTGGCTATCGCCTGTGCGGTCGACCGCAAGCAGGTGCTCGAAGACGCCGTGTTCGGAGCGGGCAAGGTGGTCGGTCCCTTACCTCTGGGCCAGTACGCCTCCAACCCGGTCGCCGCCATTTGCCCGACGGTGAACGCCGCGAAGGCTAAGAGCTACCTGCAACAGGCCGGTAACCCGAAGGGTTTCACGTTCACCGCGGTGACATCGACCGAGCTCGACCCGACCAGTGCGGCGCAGGCCACAGTGGTCCAGTCCGACCTGGCCAAGGTCGGGATCAAAATGAACATACAGAACCTGGCCGAAGATGCCTATATCCAGGACTGGCTGAAAGGAAATTTCCAGGCCGCTTTTGCCTGGAACAGCTCCAACCCCAACCCGTACACGATGTACGGGCGCTACTTCGGTTTCGGCGCCAACCTGAATGTGCCCGCTGGCTACAGCTCGCCGGAATTGCAGAAGCTCTTGGCTCTCGGTGACGCAGCCACGAGCGTCGCCACGCAGAAAAACGTCTGGACCAATTTTTCCAACCAATTGACGTCCAAGGCAGTCTGGGTATGGCTGTTCACCGCCTACGACTATGCCGCGGTGGCCCGGTCCCTCCACGGGTTTACCTTGGCTCCCACCTTGACGACCTCGCTGCGTTCACTGCATTCGGCCACAATTTCCTGACCGCATCATCGCCCGAATGATGGCTCGAACGGGCCTCACCGCCGCCCCGTCGGTCGCTGAGGCCCGAGCCGGGCTGGCTCCACCTGACGTCCCCAGGAATTTTGTCCTCGCAGCGCCCGGGGGCAACCAGTGCTGATCGCAGTGGCCCGGAGGCTGGTCAGCATGTTCGTCACCTTGTTCGGGGTGGCGGTCATCATCTTCCTCATACTTCGGCTGCTGCCCGGTAACGCGGTGACCGCCTCGCTCGGGGTGAGCGCCGGACTGCTGAGCCACGCCCAGCTCGTCGCCCTCGACCACTATTACGGCGTCGGCGAGCCGTTCTTCCGTCAGTTCGGCTCTTGGCTCGGGGCTATCTTCACGGGCAACCTCGGTATCTCGCTTTCGTCCCGGACTTCGGTGGCCTCGCTCATCGGCGCCGCGTTGCCCGTCACTCTGGAGCTGGCGGTCGTCTCCATGATCATCGGGGAGCTGATCGGCGTGCTTTTCGGCGTGTTCGGTTCTCTCCGCCCGGGTCGCGTCGTAGACAGCGTCGGGCAGGGCGTGTCGGTGGTGGGCCTGGGCGTGCCGAGCTTCGTTATCGGCACCTTCCTCGTCACTTTCCTGGCCTCTGCGTTCCACTATTTCCCGTCGTCCGAAGGCTTCGTCAGTTTCACCACGGACCCGTGGCTCAACCTGCAACAAATCTTTTTCCCGGCCCTGACGCTCGGGATCGGGATTGGTGCCGCGCTCATGAGGACGACCAGGGCCGCCATGCTCGAGGTCTCGGGCTTGAACTACGCCCGTACCGCCCGGGGCAAGGGCCTGTCAAAGCGGCTCGTGACGTGGAAACACCTCTTCCTGGGCGCCCTTGTCCCTGTTCTCACCATGTCGGGTATCCAGTTCGGTTACCTGCTCGGCGGGACCGTGGTGGTGGAAGAGATATTCGTCCTGCCCGGTCTCGGGCGGTTGCTCATCACGGCGATCGACAACCGCGATTTCCCCGTCGTCCAGAGCGTGACTTTGATCTTCGCGGGAGGTTTCATCATCGTGAACATGGTCACCGACGTCCTCTACACCGTCATCGACCCGAGGACTCGAGCTTCGTGACGGTGGCCGAACCGGGGCGGGTAACCGCCGTCGAGCCTCTCGACGGGAACGGGCGGCGTGGACTGCTCGCCAGCCTGTGGCGCAACTCCAGTGGCCGGACCGGCTGCGTGCTGGTCGGTCTCGTGGTCCTGGCGTCCATCGCCGGCGCCCTCGGTGCCACCCCGTACAACCCGCAGTTCCAGGACCCGCTCACCGTGCTCAAGTCCCCGTCGTTGAGCCACCCGGCCGGCACGGACCAGTTCGGCCGGGACATGTTCTCGCTCGTGCTGCAGGGCCTCGCCGTTTCGCTCAAGATCGGTTGCGTGGCGGTGGCGATCGCCGGGGTGGTGGGCACCGTGGCGGGTATCGTGGCTGGTTACATAGGTAGATGGCCGTCGGTCGTCATCATGCGGCTCACGGACATGCTGTTCGCCATCCCGGCGATCCTCTTGGCCCTGGCCATCGTCACCGCGTTGGGGACGGGCTGGCAATACAGCGCCGTTGCTATCGGCATCGCCTACATCCCTATTTTCGTCCGGGTGGTGCGCGGCCCCGTGCTCTCGCTTCGTCGCGCCGGCTACGTGCAGGCTGGCCAGGTCCTCGGGTTCTCGGACAGCCGCTTGCTGTTCCGCCACATCCTGCCCAATGTCGCCGGCATTGTGGCTGTCCAGACCAGCCTGGCCCTGGCCTGGGCGATCCTGGCAGAAGCGAGCCTCAGCTTCCTCGGTCTTGGCCCGCCTCCTCCGACGGCCTCGCTCGGTGAGATGGTCAGCGACTCCAGTTCGCTGGCCTCGACGGCCTGGTGGACGTTTGCGGCCCCGTCCATCGCCATTGTGATCGCCGTGATCGGCTTCAACTTCCTCGGCGACGGGCTGCGCGACACGGTTGACCCACGGCGCCGTGCTAAGTGAGCTAAATAGCCAATGAGCCAAATAGATACAGAGAGCCAGATAGATCAGGCGCCCAAAGCCGGGTCGGTACTTAAGGCCGCACCGAGAGCACAAGATGGTGAGCCAAACACTGAGCCAGTGATGGAGAGAGAACGCAAGCCGTGCGCGTGATCGGGATGATCTCGGGCACATCGTTCGATGCCGTCGAAGCGGTGCTGGCCGAGCTCGAGCTACAAGACGACAATCTCGTGTGCGAGATCGTCCAGCACCGCTCGGTCCCCTACCCGCCGGCCGTGCGAGAGGCGATCTCGGCCATGTTGCCCCCGGCCACAACGACGGTCGAGCTGGTCTGTCAGCTCGACGTCTGGATTGGTCAGTTCTTCGGGGATGTGGCCAAGAACCTGGTCGACGACTGCGGGGACATCGACGCCGTGTGCTCGCACGGCCAGACCGTCTTTCATTGGGTGGAAGGGGACCGGGCCAGGGGGACGCTTCAGCTGGGACAGCCGGCGTGGATCGCCGAACGGACCGGTGCCACAGTCGTAAGCGATGTGCGCAACCGCGACATCGCCGCCGGTGGGCACGGCGCACCCCTGGCCAGCCTGCTCGACGTCCTCCTTCTTGGTCCCAGCCCGGTCGCGGTGAGCGGTTCGCTCAACCTCGGCGGCATCGCCAACGTGACCGTCGTTGGACCGGGGAGGGCCCCGGTCGCCTTCGACATCGGCCCGGCCAATGCGCTCCTCGATGCGACGATCGCGTGGCGGACCAACGGACAGGAAAGCTACGACCGTGACGGCGCCCGGGCCGACCGGGGCCAAGCACAGGCCGGGCTTGTCGAGCGGCTCGTTGACGACCCGTACTTTTCGTTGCGGCCGCCCAAATCGACCGGTAAGGAGTATTTCAACCTGGGTTACGTGACCAGCCGGCTCGAGCGCCTCGAATTGGGCGACCTCGGCACCGACGACCTGCTGGCGTCGCTCACCGCGGCGACGGCGGACATTATCGCCGCCTCGTTGCGCCGTTTCGCCATCGGGGAGTTGTTGGTAGCAGGGGGTGGGACCCGTAACCCGGCTCTCATGCGAGAGCTCCGTGGACGGCTGCCGGGCGTGGAGATCAGGCGTACGGACGAGGTTGGCGTGCCGGAGGCAGCTAAAGAGGCCCTGGTCTTCGCCATCATCGGGTTCCTGACGCTGTGCGGGCTGCCGGCGACGGTCCCGTCGTGCACTGGCGCTCGTCACGCCGCGGTGCTTGGTTCGATAACGCCGGGGTCGCGCCGTGGCGATGCCATCGCTCCGACCGGGCCAGCGCCCGCCCACACGCCTGGTCGTCCGCTCGTCCAGTGCCCGTAATAAGGGGCCGGGACCAGGGGCTCCACGGCCTTGACGGCGCCGTTGGCGGCTCCCGAGCCGTTGCTGTCGCTTCGGGGTGTTGCCATCGGCATGCGGCACCGGCGGCGGTCTACCGAGATCGTCCGGGGGGTCGACCTCGACGTGCCCGCCGGTCAGAAGCTCGGGATCGTCGGAGAGAGCGGGTCCGGAAAAAGCCTTACGGTCTTGTCGGTGTTGCGCCTCCTCCCGAGCCCGCCGATCCGGCTGCTGAGGGGCGAGATCCGCTTCGCGGGCCAGGACATCACCGACATGGACGACAAGAGCCTCGAAAAGATACGCGGGGCCGAGATCGCCATGGTTTACCAGGACCCGATGACGTCGCTCAACCCGCTCCTGCGCGTCCGCACCCAGGTCGTGGAGACCCTGCACGCCCACGGCGTCGACCGGGCCTCGGCGCACGCCAGGTGCGATGAAGTCCTGGCTCAGGTTGGGTTGCCCGACCCCGGGAGGGTGGAGCGCTCCTTCCCTCACGAACTCTCGGGCGGGATGCTCCAGCGGGTGATGATCGCCATGGCCCTAGCCGTTTCGCCCCGGGTGCTCATCGCCGACGAGCCGACGACGGCGCTCGACGTCACGATCCAACAGCAAATCCTCGACCTCGTCGACGATCTGCAGGCACGGGCGCACATGGCCGTCGTCTGGGTGACGCACGACCTCGGTGTCGTGGCCCGGATCGTGGACCACGTGGTGGTGATGTACGCCGGCCGGGTAGTCGAAAGCTCGCCCACGCAGGAGCTCTTTGCCCGGCCGAGCCACCCGTACACCCTGGCGCTCCTCGGTTCTCTGCCTCACAGCGGTACCCGCCACCGCCAGCCGCTGGCGCAAATAGGGGGTACGCCCCCGGATCCGGGCCGCCTGCAGAGTGGCTGCCCCTTCCGTCCACGCTGCGCCTTCGCCATCGAGCGCTGCGCGACAGAAGAGCCGCCACTGCTGCCCCGTGGCCCGCGCACCTCGGCCGCATGCTGGAGGAGCCCCGAAGAATGGCCGAGGTAGTCCTCCGGGCGACCGGCGTCGTCAAGGAGTACCGCACCGGCAAGGGCGTCACCGTGCGGGCATTGAGGGGTGTTTCCCTCGTCCTGTCCGAAGGCACCACTCTCGGCATCGTCGGTGAGAGCGGTTGCGGAAAGTCCACTTTGGCCCGGTTACTCGTCGGCCTCGAGTTACCGACGTCGGGCCGGGTCGAGGTCATGGGCGAACCGGCCGGGGCCGGGCGCCGGCGCTCCATGGCGGGCGAAATCCAGCTTGTGTTCCAGGACCCTTTCTCTTCTTTGAACCCCCGCCTTACTGTTTCGGCCGCCTTGAACGAGGTCCTGGCCGTCCACCAGCTTGCCGGCGACCGGGCTGGACGCCGGGGGCGCGTCGACGAGCTGTTGGCCATGGTTGCCCTCGGCCCCGCTTCAAGGAGCGTTACCCACACGAATTGTCCGGAGGCCAGGCGCAGCGCGTCGCCATTGCCCGTGCCCTCGCCGTGGGGCCGCGGGTGCTGGTGCTCGATGAGCCCACATCGGCGCTCGACGTGTCGGTACGAGCCGAAGTAATGAACCTGCTGGCTCGACTGCAGGACGAGCTGGTGCTCTCCTACGTTTTCATCAGCCACGACCTGGCGATGGTACGCCATATCAGCGACGTGATCTCGGTCATGTACCTGGGCAAGGTCGTCGAGTCCGGCCCCTACGAAGCCGTCCTGGAAGCGGCGCGTCACCCTTACACGCGGGCACTGGCCGACGCCGTACCGCTGCCTGACCCAAAAATGGAAGCGACCAGGCGGATAGCTGCTGCAGGCGAAGCGCTCGCTCTCGGGCCGGAACCACCCGGGGGTTGCCCGTACCAGCCGCGCTGCCCTCTGGCCGAAGAGCAGTGCCGGGCACTGGTACCCGAGCTGCTCGAGCTGGTGCCCGACCACCTGGTCGCTTGCCACGTCGCCGCCCGGGAGGCTCGACGGGCGCCGGCGCTGGGCGCGGCGCCGGTGGCGGGACAATGCGAGTAGGTCCCACAAGTCGAGCGGCGACAGCCAGGCGTTCCCGTACCCGCACCGTCCTCTCCCGGGGGTCAGGCCTCCAAGAACGCCCGGACTACGATCGTCCCGATCTCGACCGTGGGGTGCCTGGAGGCTACGTCTACAGCCTGATGGAGGTCGGCGCACTCGACGACGTCGTAGCCGGCGATCTGCTCCTTTGTTTCGGCGAACGGCCCGTCGCTGACCATCACCTGGCCGTCACGAACGCGGACAGTAGTGGCGTCACTGACTGGCTGAAGGCGGTTGCCCTTGATCTCGACCCCACTTGGCTCGTTTCCTCGGCCCACGAAGCGAGCGCGGCGTCCTGGTCGGCCAGCTCGTCTGCGTTGAACTCGACCTCCTCGTCGACGTAATGGACCAAGAGGAACCTCACTGGCGCGCTCCTTCCATGTCTTCTGGTCCCGTGCCTGCTGGCCCCGGCAGGCCGGTCGGCTACCAGGCGTTGCGGGATGATGTGCCAAGCCCGTCCACGGGCGGTGGGCAAAGCCGAAGCTCACCCATCCTCCCGGCCTGGCCCGGACCGGGAGCCTTCCATGAACGGGCAGCCCTCGGCCGACCCCCGGCCTCCCGGGTCGCGGGCCTATTGATCTCGGTGATCTCGCTCCTCGTCCGCCCGGCCCGGAACCGCTCCAGCATGGCCCGAGCCGGTTGCGCCAGGGAACGCAGGAACTCGGCGAACGTGGCGGCGGCCTCGCCGGCACGGATGTCGGCCTGGCGCCTCTCGCTCTCACTGTACTGTCGCTCGACCTTGTAAACCTGGTAGCCGTCAAAGGGGATCATCGTGCGCCGCTCCTTATCGTCCCGGTCCGGCGTCAGCAACGCTGCCGGCGCCAGCGCCAGCGCCGCCTGTTCCGTGCGCCGGTCGTTAGGACGACGAACGGGCCGAGCCCGGATGGACACGAACGGTGCCTCAGCCGGGGAAAAATCGCCCGGTCGATCGGCTGGGCTTCAGCCGGTCCTCTCCGGCAGGAGCCCGAGGACGTCGTCGCAGCTCATGGACCCGGGCGGGATGCGGTCACGTGCCATCTGGTTGGCCACCCTCTGCAGGACCTCGTTGACGGGGACCGGCACCCCGTACTGCCGGCCCAAAAGGGCAATTTCCCCGTTTAGGTAGTCCGCTTCGATCGTCCCTTCGCTTCGGGCCAGGCTCTGCCACGATGAGCTACCGCCGCGGGGGTAGCCGCTCACGTCGTCGCCCGGGTGGAGCCTGTCGTCACGCCGGCGCCCGGTCCTCTTCAACGGAGGCGAAGTCGATGTTGGCGGCCATCAGGCACGCCTCTCCTTCGGCAAAGGCCAACTGGGCCAGGCGAGTGTCCCTTTGGCCCGGACCGCACACCGCGTCCACGGCGTTGCCGAGGTTGCGGAGCAGCTTGGCGTACTTCCAGCGCATGATGTCGGGCTGGACGAGCGAGTCTATGGTGCTCGCCGACCAGGCGGCCGAGACGTGCTCGGCGACGTCGTCGACGCCAGCCGGGTAGCGCCCGATGTCGAGCAAGGCGGTTACCGGCGACGAACTGGCGACCACGACGCCTGGCTCGAGATGGCTTGCCGGGCACATCACACACACGCCATAGACGCGGTCGAAGCGGCGCAGGGCGGCCGGTTCGTTGGCCACTCCGTTTTGCATGCACGCGATAGGGACCGAAGCGGGAGCGGAAAAACTCAGGTGCCGCAGGGCGACCTCCGTGTCCTGGCTTTTCACCGCCAACAGCACGACGTCGTCGATGCGCCAGGCGACATCGTCGGGGCTGTCGGTCACCGGCACGGGGAGGACAGCCACCCCCGCCGCTGACGCCAGGGTGAGGCCATTGGCCTTTATGGCCCGGGCATGCTCCCCGCGGCGCGATCAAGACCACGTCGTGGCCATATTCGAAGAGCCGGCCCCCGATCACGCCGCCGACGGCGCCGGCCCCGAGCACTACGAAACGCATGGCCTCAGCCTGGCACATTGGCTCCCGCAATGATGGCAATGAGCCGGTGAACCCGAACTCAGCGAACTGCCATCTCAGCCAAGCGGCAACCCGGTCCGCCGCACCGTTTCGGGTCATTTCGGCGCCGGCCGGGCCCGAATCTTCTCGGGAGCCGGCGGGCCGGCTACTTTTCAGTTGATGATCGAACTAGGTAGTCGGGGCCGGTATTCCCTGCAACAAGATGGCCAGGGGACGGGGCCGCCGCGAACGTGCCATCGCTCCCAGCGCCCTCCGGCCCGGCCGCCACGGTAGCGAGGCTTTTGGCGCCGATGTTCAACCAACTGTTCGTGACGGAGCCTCCGGTCCGCTTCGTGTTCTGGGACGAGAGCAGCACGGGGCCACTGCGGCCGGCCGGGACCGTCTTCATCAAGTCGCCAAACGTGCTGCGCAGGATGGTCTGGTCACCGAACGAGCTGGGGATGGCGCGGGCCTTTATCGCGGGCGAGATCGACATCGAAGGCGACCTGTACACGGTTCTGCGTGCGTTGCACGACAACGCCACCGTGTCCCGGTCGCCGCGAGCGGGAGGCGCCATCGTGGCGAACGGCGTTCATGCCGCCCGCCACCTTGGCGGCGTGGGCCTGCCCCCGAGGCCACCGGAGGAAGAGGTGCGCCTGGCGGGATGGCGCCACTCCAAGCGACGCGACGCCGCCGCCATCAGGCACCACTACGACGTCAGCGAGGAGTTCTATGGCCTGGTTCTGGGGCCGGCGATGACCTACTCGTGTGCCCGCTTCGAGCCGGGGCAGAACTCGCTGGAAATGGCGCAGCGCTCGAAGCACGACCTGATCTGCCGGAAACTGGGCCTGCCGGACCGCGGCCGCATGCGGCTTCTGGACGTGGGCTGCGGCTGGGGCTCCATGGCCATACACGCGGCCAAGGCCTACCGGGCCAAGGCCGTGGCCATCACGCTCAGCCCCTCGCAGGCCATGTCGGCCCGGGTACGCGCCTACCGGGCCGGCGTTCTGGACGACGTGGACGTGCGCCTGAAGGACTACCGGGAGCTTCGAGGCGAGACCTTTGACGCCATCTCCTCTATCGGGATGTTCGAGCACGTCGGGGCGAGGCACGCCCGCGAGTACTTCGGGAAGCTGTTTTCCCTCCTCGTTCCCGGCGGGCGATTGCTCAACCACGCCATCTCGAAGCCCGGAGGGTCCAAGATGCGGGGCGCGATGTTCATCAACCGTTATGTGTTCCCCGATGGCGAGCTCATCGACGTGGCCGACGTGGTGCGGGAGATGGAGCGGGCCGGCTTCGAAGTGCGCGACGTCGAGTCCCTGCGCGAGCACTACGTAAAGACCCTTCGCGCCTGGGTAGCAAACCTGGAAGCTTCGTGGGACGAGGCGGTAAAGCTTGTCGGCGAACCGCGTGCCCGCGCTGGCGCCTGTACATGTCGGCGTCTGCCAACGGGTTCGAGGACGGCGGGCTTTCGATCCACCAGGTGCTTGGCGTCCGCCCGACCGCGGCGGGGGCGAGCGGCATGCCGCCGACGCGGTCGGGCTGGGGTTGACCTCGGGCGCCTCAGGGTCTGCTACGGGGCACGAACAGCAGACCGCCCTGGGGTGTGTAGGCAGCTCCCTCGACGGTAACGGGCGTGACCTGGCCCGTGGCCGGGTCGAGGCTGGCGAGGTAGTTGGCCGGGAAGTTCGGCGCCGGGCACGTTGCCGGGGCACTGTCGGCCCCGCAGGGCGTCGCTACTACGAGAGGTTGGCCAGGGACAAATGGCCCTCTTACGCTGGCGATGGTGTCATTCGTCGAGTCGGTCGAGTACAGCGTCCCTCGCGGCTCAATGGGCCAGGCCGTGTCGTCCACCGACTGGGAAAGTGACAATACAGAGAGGGCCTGGTGGCCGCGGCCGGAGCCGCTTGCGTAGATCTGCTCGCATGTCACCCTGGCTCGTCAGCATGAAGTCGCCCCCGAAACGAGCACCGCGGGGACCACCTCGTTAGAGTCCGGGTCCGTGAGCATGAGCGTCGTGGGTTGGCCGTAGCCGGGACTGCCGATGTTCACGACGGTCGCCTTGTCCTCGTCGAAGAACAGCGGCGTCACTGTCGCCGTCATGGTGCTCGAGTCGAGCCGCACCGAGTACACGGCGGGGTAGCTCGCCTGGGGGGCGGCCGTGCCCGTCGTCCCGGGTGCCGATGCGCTGATGAGGATTCGGCCCCGGTAGACCGAGATGGCGTCCGTCCCACCGAAGTGAGGTAGCGCCTCGTTGTAGGCGTAGTGCGTGACCTGTGCGCCCGCCGGGGCGGTCGGGTCGATCGTATAAATGCTCGAGTTGGCGTCCTCGTTGACGGTGGCGATCACTTCGCCCGTTTCAGGGTCGGCGGTCACGCCGTCGGTCTTCCCCACGACATCCCACTGGGCTACCGGGTCGCCGTTCAGCCGCAGTTCGACCACCGTGCTATCGAGGTTGCCGTCGGCGCTGGCCTGTCCCTGAGGGCCGACGCCATTTTGAAAACCGACGAAGATGTCATCGCCGAGCAGCGTTATGTCGTCCGGGTCGCTGAGGGGCCTGGTCGTCGGGGAGCCCGCTCCGGCCGGCGTGAAGGAGTGCGTGAGCGTCGAACCCGACAGGATCACATGGACGGTGTAGGCCGGAACAGGTTCAGTGAGCGGCTTTAGTCCGCTGGCACCGGCAGTGGCGGCGGCGCTGGCGAGCACGGAAATTGTCGCCACAGGGACGAGCAATGCCGCCCCGAGGACGTTCTTTTTGCTTCCTACCTTCGAGTACATGTACCGCATCCTCCTGAGTACAGGTCTGGCTCCATATTCATCGCGTCTATAATCGGCGCCGTTTACCAGGAGGTGTCCAAACAGTGGCTCCAGGCTTAATCGCAGTCAAAGCCTCGGGGCTACCGGCGACCGGAGGTGCCATGTTCAAGACAATTCTCGTTGCGGCGGACGACTCCGAGACGGCCGCCCGTGCCGTTAGTACGGCGGTCGAGCTAGTCAAGGCCATCGGCGGCACTCTGCACGTCATGACTGCCTATCGGCCCCTGGCGACTCGCGCCGAGCAACTGCCGGACGAGTACATGGACAAGGTTACCGACCCGGCCGACCTGCTCTTGGCGAACCTCCGTGACAAGATTCTCGAGCGTGGGGGTCGAGGCCCGGTACCACCCTGCCGCCGGGGACCCGGCCGAGGCCATTGTGGGGGTGGCGGACCACGTCGGCGCCGACCTCATCGTTGTCGGCAACAAGGGCATGAGGGGTATGCGCCGTGTGCTTGGTAGCGTCCCGAACTCGGTCGCCCACCACGCCAACTGTTCGGTACTGATCGTAGACACGGTCAGCGAGCACTAAACCCCGCTCAGGCCCACCTTTCGGTCACAGGTACCTTGCTCCCTGGGAGCTGGGTCTTCAGCAGTTTTCGGGGCGGGAACGAATCGCGCCCGGGCGTTGTTGTAGAACAGGCATTCGGTGGAGAGAGAGCCACCGCTGACTGGAGACAAGATGCCTCAAATGACCCAGACCCTGCCCCTGCTGGCCCTGACTTCGGGTGTCGTACTGCCGGGCATGGTCTTTACTATGGCCCTCGAGACAGAGGACTCCCGGGTAGCAGCTGAGGCCGCCGGTTCGGCCGGGGGCCGCCTGGTCCTCGTTCCGCGGATCGAGGGCCGCTACGCATCGATAGGTGTGGTGGCCGAGATCGTCGAGATGGGAGAGCTTCCCGGAGGGCCGCGGGCTATGGTGGTCAGGGGCCTGGAGCGCGGCGCCATAGGCACCGGCGTCCCGGGGACCGGGCGCGCCCTATGGGTCCAGGTGGATCCCATAACCGAGGCGCCGGCCACGCCCACCACATCCGAGCTCGCGCGCGAGTACCGCGCCGTGCTCGAGAACATCCTTCTGTCGTGGGGCGCCCGCCAGATTGCCGAACGGCTGCGCGACGTGACTGAACCCTCACAGATAGCCGACCTGGCCGGCTACTCGCCCGAGCTATCGCTGGCGCAAAAAGTCCAGGTGCTTCAAACTCTCGACGTGGAGGAGCGGCTCCGCCTCGTCCTTGGCTGGGCACGCGGTACCCTGGCCGACCTGACACTGCGCCAGCAGATCAAGAGCAGTGTCGAAGAGGGGATGGAAAAGACGCAGCGTGAGTTCCTCCTCAGGCGACAGCTCGACGCCATCCGCAAGGAGCTCGGTGAGCTCGAGGGCAACGCCGACGACGGTACGCCCGAGCACTACCGGACCGTCCTCGCGGAACGGGACCTGCCTGATGCCGTTCGCAGCGCCGTCGAGCGCGAGATCACCAAGCTCGAGCGGATGAGTGACCAAAGCCCCGAGCAAGGTTGGGTCCGGACCTGGATCGACACCGTGTTGGAGATCCCCTGGGGGGTGACCTCCCAGGACCGTCTCGACGTCAACGAAGCGGCACGCGTCCTCGACGAGGACCATGACGGGCTCGTCGACGTCAAGGAGAGGATCCTCGAGCACCTGGCAGTGAGAGCGCTACAGGCCGAGCGCGGCCTCGTGCCCGTTGGGGGACGGGGAGCAGGTGCCACACTGGCGCTCGTTGGGCCGCCAGGGGTGGGCAAGACGTCGCTTGGCGAGTCTGTTGCCCGTGCCCTCGGCCGGCGCTTCGTGCGCGTATCCCTGGGAGGAGTACACGACGAAGCCGAGATCAGGGGCCACCGTCGGACCTACGTCGGGGCCAAGCTGGGCCGCCTGGCTCGCGCCTCGCGCGAAGCCGGGACCATGAACCCGGTGATCGTGCTCGACGAGGTGGACAAGGTCGGTTCCGACTACAGAGGAGATCCCCTCCTCGGCGCTCCTGGAAGTGCTCGACCCGGCGCAGAACCACACGTTCCGGGACCACTACCTGGAAGTCGAGCTGGACCTTTCCAAGGTGCTGTTCATCGCCACGGCCAACGTGACAGAGACGGTCCCGGGGCCGTTGCTGGACCGTATGGAGGTCATCCGGATCGACGGCTATACCGAGGAGGAAAAGCTGGCCATCGCCCGCAACCACCTCCTCCCCCGCCAGCTCGAGCGGACCGCGTTGCGGTCCGACGAGGTGGAGGTCAGCGACGCCGCCCTGCGGGCCGTGTCGGCCGACTACACGAGGGAGGCCGGCGTGCGCAACCTGGAACGCGAGCGGGCCGGATGCTGCGCAAGGTGGCGACCAAGCTGGCCGGTGGCTCCGTGCAGGCTCCAGTGGTCATCGGTCCGGCCGACGTCCGCTCGTGGTTGGGGCGGCCGCGGTTCTTCTTCGAGGCGGCCGACCGCACCAGCGTCCCGGGCGTGGCGACCGGCCTGGCTGTAACCGGGACCGGAGGTGACGTGCTGTTCATCGAAGCGACCACGATGGACGGACCTGAGGGCTTGACCCTTACGGGCCAACTAGGCGACGTCATGAAGGAATCGGCCGAGATCGTGTTGTCACACGTACGCGGTCACAGCCAGGAGCTCGGCATCCCGGAGGGGGCCTTCGCGGGCAAGCGGTTCCACGTCCACGTGCCCGCCGGCGCCGTCCCCAAGGACGGGCCTTCGGCCGGGGTCACGATGGTCGCGGCGCTGACCAGTTTGCTCCTCGGGCGCCCGGTGCGGCCGGTGGTCGGCATGACCGGTGAAGTGACACTGCAGGGCCGGGTGCTCCCGATCGGAGGCGTCAAGCAAAAGGTGCTGGCTGCGTACCGGGCCGGCTTGCAGCACGTCGTGCTGCCGGCCCGCAACGGGCCCGACCTGGAGGACGTCCCCGAAGAGGTGCGCGCGAAGATGGCGTTCACCTTGGCCGAGACCGTCGACGACGTCCTGCGCGTGGCCCTGGCCGACGAGCAGTCAGGGACAGGCGCTAACACCGACCTGCCCCTGGCGTCGTGAGGGCGGTTGCTGTCTGACCCCCTCCCCCTGTGACGGGTGGCCCGCCGCCGCTGTGCGTGCGGGCCACCAGAGGGGTGGGCGGGTTACGTTACGAGGTGGACTGCACAGACCCGAAGAAGTGGGCGCTGCCGAAGCTGAAAACGGCCCCGTTGGCACCAACCAGCCAGTAGCCGTGCCCGTCCGGGCTACCTGCGATCCCCGTTATCGGCGCCGAAATGGTCCCGTTCTCGCTCGGTACCGAGCCGTAGAAGTTGGCGTCGCCTGTGGTGATCACTCCACCGTCGGTCCCCGCTTGCCAGGTGCCGTTGCCCGAAGGGGTTACGGCCGTGCTGACGAGCATCGCTGAAAGAGCTGCCCCGAGCCCTCCCCCACTGAGGATGTTGCCGGGGTAAAGGTACGTCGCCGCGTTGCTCGACGCCGTCACCACGTACCCGCCCGCAGGCCGGGCCCGATCGCGTCGTAAGGTGCCATCTGGCCGCCGGGCATGCCCTGGACATGAGCATCGCCGAAGCCATAGACGCGCCCGTCAGAGGCGAGGAGCCAGTAGCCCTTGCCGTTGGGTGTGGTGGCCATACCGACTATCGGCGCAGCCGTCGTTTGGGCGCCCGGCAACGACCCGTAGGCATGGGCGTCGCCGAAGTTGTAAACGTGCCCGTCGGCGGTGACCATCCAGTACCCGGCGTCGTCGTACGTCCGGGCCAGCCCGACCACGCGTGGCCCCGGCGCCGTGTTGCCGGCGCTGGGCGACCCGTACTTCTTAGCGTCCCCGAAGGCAGCCACACCACCGTCAGCCTGGAAAAGCCAGTACCCCTGCCCGTCGAGCGTGGAGACGATGCCGACATAGTCCTTCTCCGTCTTGGCCGGGAGGCTGGCGTCGGTCACCTGGAAGGAACCCTTGGCCACGATGTGCTGCTTGCAGGAGGGGGCGGCGAACTCGTAGTGCCCCGGGCTGTCCTGTGCGCCCGTCCCGCGGGCGGCGGAGCCGCCCAGGTAAGAGGGCACGACGAAGGTGGCCGACCAGGAACCGTTTGGTGCTACCGGCGTCGTCATCTGGGTCACCGGACCGGTGGTCAAGTCGCCGTAGCGTTCGAACTGGAACCCGAACCAGTTTTTGCCGACGGTGCAGCCCGTCCCTGCGTTGCCGCTCACTTTGACCAACGTCCCCGGTGGGCCCGACGACACTGACAACGTCAGCGTGTGCGACGGGCCCGAGCCGCACGAGGTGCAGGCGAGGGACACTATGGCGGCCAGGGCGGTGCCCACCACCAGGTTGCGGGTGCGACCCCCTGCGGGCCACCCCCAGGCGCGCTGCCGAGGCCTGGCCTCACCGTCGGTTGCTATTCCCATCCCGGCCTCCCGGTCGCTTCTGTAGAGCAATGCTCTAACCCCACTCTCAGCCTCGTCCGTCCCGGCCGGACTAACACACTAACCCCCCTTTTCGGGCGGGTGACGTCGTGCCCATTGGGGAGCCGTGGCGTATTGAACCGAGCCGTCCAGCAGTTCGTGTAGTGAGCAGAGATCGGCCTGGCTGACCCCATTTGGCGTACAGCCTGCCTGGTGTCGCGGGCCGTCCCACCCATCTTGTACTACGGGACCAGTTCGGATCTCCTATGGAGAAGAGGACGTTCGTGGCCGACAACTTTTATGACCATGCTGAAGGCAGACAACACCCGGGACCAGGGCCAGAGGGACCGTGCCTCGGCGCCGTGAAGACGAGCGGCCCATGGCTAGCCTGATCAACCGGGTGCAGGACCAGGCCGACGGCATATACGGCTGGTGCGGGCTCTGTCACTCGTTCGTCGACTTCCCCCACGATTGTGCCGGAGCGGACCAGCCGGTTCGCGACGACGACGAAATCGGCTGATATAACCCCGCTCGCGGTGGCATCGCCGCGGCCCGTGCACGCGGTTCCTTACTATCGGGGGAGCGACGTCGTCTCCCGAGGAGTGCACAGGAACCGTGAACCCGATCACAGTAAAGCCGGCGACCAGAAAGCCGAGGACCGTAAGGCCCAGGACCATAAAGAGGGCCAGTGCGTCCTTGGCGGTCGCCGCCATAAGCATTGGGCTCCTGGGAGCCTGCGGCGGCACCAGTGAAGCAACCGCCACACAACACGTCTGCAGCGCCCGCGCCGACCTCCACACGGCGGTGGACAATGTCGTCACGCAGCTGAAGAGCTTGAACTTCGGGCAGGCCAAGGATGACCTGGCCAACGTAAACAAGGCGTTTGACGACCTGCGCAAATCGGTCAACGAGCTGGCGAGCGATCAAAAGAAGACTCTCAGCCCTCAGGTCGACGCTTTGAAAGAGGACCTGGCCAACCTGAAGAACGTCAGCTCTCTGTCCGAGCTGTCAGCCGGCTGGGACAAGGTCACATCTCAGTTCCAGTCGATCTCTTCGGAGATCTCCGGGACTCTCAAATGCCCGTGAAGTGCCGCCAATTGCTCTGACGGGCAGCCGTCAGCTCGTCGACACGCCCAGGAGCGACCCGACGCCGTAGGTGACCGAGGCGGCAATGGCGGCCACGGCCAACTGGCGTAGCGCCGTCCTCCAGACACTGCGGCCGGCGAAGGAGCCGATCATGGCCCCGAGCGCCAGCGCGGCCAGGCCGCCGATGACCACTGAAGCGACAACGGCGCTCGTTCCCTCCGTGAAAAACCACGGGAAGAGGGGCAGGACGGCGCCCAGGGCGAATGACAGGAAGGAAAAGATGGCGGCACGGCCGGCCGAACCCGGCGCCTCGGGGTCGACGCCCAGCTCCAGGCGGGCATGAGTGTCAAGGGCCACCTTGGGGTTGGCCGACAGGAGCCGGGCCACCGTGCCGGCGTCCTCGGGCGAGAGGCCCTGCGCACTGTACATCCCGATCAGTTCCTGCAGCTCTTCCTCGGGCTCGTCGGCGAGCTCTTGACGCTCCTTCTCTACCTCTCTCTGAACAAGCTCCTGCTGGGCCCGGCACCGATACCAGTTCGCCCGCAGCCATCGAAAAGGCCCCCGCCAAGAGACCGGCAACGCCGGCCAGGCGGACCGTGGCGGCGTCTGTCGAGGCGGCACCGGCGACGCCCAGGACGAGCGACAGGTTGGTCAGGAGGCCATCGCCGGCGCCGAGCACTGCCGCTCGCTGAGTCCCGCCTTCAACGTCGCGGTGCCGGCTCTTCGGCCGGCCGCCGATAAGACGCCGGCCCAGCGAAGCCGTCGAGCTGGTCCGGGGCGTGCTTGCCACTATGGCTCAGCGTAGGGCTCGTTGGTGGTCGTGTCGAGATGCTGGCCACCCGATGGTGGGAACGGCCGGTATTGCGGCGCCGGCGACCAGGACCAACCTCCGGAAAATCGCCGTCGCAATTGGGAGCGCCAAACGGGCGACCGTTTGAACTAATAAAAGAGGCCCAATTAGAGGGGTGCCGCGTCCAGAAGGCTGTGCGTCCAGAAGGCAGTGCGTCCAGAAGGCAGTGCCTCTCAGAAAGTTCCCCGTATTTAGTGCATGCGGATCGCGATGGTAAAGGTGTGTACGTAAATTCGGCACCCGCAGGTTGTGGTCCCCCGGTGGGCTGAAAAGAGGGATCCATCGGCTGGGCGCGCCCGTATAGAAGCGCGGGCACATGTCGTGCGCCCTCGAGGAGGAACTTCATGACACCAAAGCTTGGGCTGACACGCTTTTCGCGCCGCTTTCTGTTGCCTGTCGGTGCAACTGTGCTCACAACGGCCGGTGGGTGGGCCGGGGCGGCGGGGGCCGCTCCGCCTCCCGCTTTCCTGGCCACGTTGGCTCCCGCGCACCAGGTCGGTTCGACGGTCCCCGCCAACGGCGACGTCAACCCCTATGGGATCGTCGTCGTCCCGGCCAGTACAGGCCGGCTCGTGAAAGGCGACATCCTGGTCAGCAATTTCAACGACAAAGCGAACGTCCAGGGGACCGGCAAAACGCTCATGCAGATCTCGCCGACGGGAAAGGAAAGCACGTTCGCACAACTCGGGAGCCTGCCCAGGGCTATGGCCTGCCCGGGTGGTGTCGGCCTCACGACCGCGCTTTCCATCCTCCCGGGAGGATGGGTAGTGGCCGGCAGCCTGCCGGCAGCGAAGTCGGGCTCGCTCCCCAACGTCAACCCGGCAGGGTGCCTGATCGTCCTCAACAGCGCCGGGACGGCCGTCGAGACCTGGTCCAACCAGGACATCAACGGGCCCTGGGATATGGCCGAGGCGACAACGGCCGCGGGTGCCAGGCTGTTCGTTTCCAATGCGCTGAGCCGGCCCGCCGGTCTGCAAGACACTCCGACGAGCGGCCTGTGCTCGGTGGTCCGGCTCGACGTCTCCATCCCGGCAGGTAAAGCTCCGACCATTTCCAGTTCGACCGTCATCGGCACCGGTTTCTTCTGGAAAGCCAACAAGGCTGCCTTTGTCCTGGCACCTACCGGGTTGGCCCTGAGCCAAAGCGGCACCCTGTACGTGGCCGAGACCCCGAACGACCGCATTACTGCGATCCCTGACGCTCTCAGCCGGGCCAGCGCGATCAAAGACGGGAGCAGCACGCTGTCGGCACACGGGGCGCTCAATGCCCCTCTGGGGATGACTATGGCCCCGAACGGAGACGTCGTGGTTGTGAACGGCAACGACGGCGACGCCGTTGAGATCACGCCTAAGGGGGATCAAGTGGCGACAAGGGCACTGGTTAAAGACGGCGCCGGCGACCTATTCGGCGTGACAGTAGGGCCGGGAGGCCACGAGCTGCTCTTCGTGAACGACAGTGCCAACGCCATAGACGCAGCGTCAGCCGGTTGAAGGCGGCCCGCTAGAGTCCCTGGTGATCGAGCGGCCACGTCACGTCCCGTCCCGACGCGGGCTGACGGGGGCCGTACCGGGCAAGGAGGAGCCGTGCCAGCAAAGCAGAGGTTCGTGATCGTGGGGGCCAGCCTCGCCGGGGCCAAGGCAGCCGAGACCTTACGTACCGAGGGGTTCGACGGCGAAGTCGTCCTCATCGGTGACGAACCGGTCCGGCCCTACGAACGTCCGCCGCTGTCCAAGGACTACCTGCGGGGAGAGAGCGGGTTTGATGCTGCGGCTGTGCACGCGGCCGATTTCTACGGGGCCAATGACATCGACCTCCGGCTCCAGACCTCGGTCACCGGAGTGGACGCCCGCCAGTCCCGGGTCACGACGGCGGCGGGCGAGCATATCGGGTACGACCGGCTTCTCCTCACTACTGGGGCGGCGCCGCGGCACATCTCGGTGCCGGGAGCCGAGCTCGACGGCGTGCACTACCTCCGCACGGTGGCCAACTCGGACGACCTGCGCCAGGCCCTTGCCTCTTCGCCCCAGGTGGTGGTGATCGGGGCGGGTTGGATCGGGTGCGAAGTAGCGGCCTCGGCTCGCCAGATGGGGGCAGAGGTGGCGCTGGTCGAAATGGCCTCAGTACCCGTCGAACGGGCCCTCGGCCGAGGTCGGGGCCGTGTTCGGTGACTTGCACGCCAACCATGGCGTCGACCTGCATTTCGGCGCCGGAGTCGCGGCCCTCGAAGGGACGACAAGCGTGGAGCGGGCCCGTCTCACCGACGGCACGGTCTTACCGGCCCAGATGGTGGTAGTCGGCGTCGGTGTCGCCCCCCGCACTCAGCTGGCAGAGGCGGCCGGGCTTACGATCGACAATGGCGTGCTGGTCGACGAGTACCTGGCCACCAGCGTGCCGGAGATCTATGCCGCGGGCGACGTGGCCAACGCGTTCCACCCGGTGTACGGCATCCGCATACGCCTGGAGCACTGGTCGGCGGCGCTCAACCAGGGCCCGGCGGCGGCCCGCAACATGCTCGGCCAGCGCACGATATACGACCGGATCCCTTACTTCTTCTCCGACCAGTACGACCTGGGTATGGAGTACCGGGGCTGGCACCGAAGTACGACTCCGTCGTCTTCCGGGGGGATCCTGCGGGCGGTGAGTTCATTTCGTTCTGGATCCTGGAGGGGCGAGTAGTAGCAGCCATGAACGTCAACATTTGGGATGTCGGCGACGCCATCGAAGCGCTGCTCAGGAGCCGGGAGCCCGTCGACCTGTCCAGGTTGACCGACGTGGACGTGGAGCTCGGTGAGCTGGCCGGGTAGGTGCCGGTCGAGTCGTCCGAAGGTAGCCGCGCCAGCGTTCCGGCTAGGACAGACGCCGGGTAACCGGCGGTAGCCGCCGGGGGTCACGAGCCGTCACCTCCTTTAGGCGGCCGCCCTCGCTTCGGGATCGGCCCGGCCGGCGGGTTGCGCCCGGCGTCGCTCAGGGCGCGGCGTAGCAGGAACTCGATCTGCCGCGTTCGTGCTGCGCAGCTCGTCCGCCGCCCACCGCGCCAACGCATCGTGGACGAGAGAGTCGAGACGGAGCAGTACGCTCTTGCGCTCGGCCACCTGCCCCGTCCCGACTCTACTGGTAAAGCGAACCGGCGTTGACGATCGGTTGCGTACCCCGGTCCCCGCACAGTACGACCAACAGGTTCGAAACCATCGCCGCCTTGCGCTCCTCGTCCAGCTCTACGATGCCGTCGGCGGCCAGGCGGGCAAGAGCCATCTGGACCATCCCCACCGCCCCCTCAACGATGCGCGACCGGGCGGCGACGACGGCATTGGCCTGCTGGCGCTGCAGCATCACCTGTGCGATCTCGGCGCGCGTAGGACAGCCTGGTGATCCTGGCCTCGACGATGTCTACGCCGGCGGGGACGACACGGGCGTCGATCTCATCGGCCAACTGGGTGGCGACATCGTCGGTGTGGTCGCGCAAGGAGAGCGCTTCGGTGCCGGCACTGTCGTAGGGGTGGCTGTTGGCAATATGACGCAGGGCGGCTTCGCTCTGGGTGTTTACGAAAGCGACAAAGTCCTCGACGCCGTAGGTGGCTCGGGCACTGTCACGTACCTGCCAGACGACCACGGCTGCGATCTCGATCGGGTTGCCGTCAGCGTCGTTGACCTTAACCGTCGGCGTTTCCTTGTTGCGGACCCGGACCGACACCCTTCGCCGCACGGAGAGCGGGATCACCCAGCGCAACCCCGTCGCCCTCACAGTGCCCCGGTAGCCCCCGAAGAGCTGGATGACGCGAACCTGGCCAGGCGTAATGGTGGTGAGGCCCATGGTCCCGAGAGCCCCCACCACCAATAGGGTGACCCCGGCCCAGCGGCCGGCACCGCCCTTGCTGACCAGGACGATGCCGACCACATAGAGGGCGATGGACCCACCGAGGATGGGCAAACCTGGCAGGGACGCATAAGGCCGCTCGCTCGGGCCGGCGCCTGTCGTGCTCGGCGGAGCGGTGTCCGGTGTTGCTATCTGCATTGCAAACCTCCCTCTGACTTAGCGACCTGTTGGAGGGCACCGCCCAACCCTGAGCTTGGTGCCACTGGACATGATACTATCAAAGTGATATCAGTTTTACTGTACTACCCGTTCTGATGTGCTTGCACTAGTGGCCCCGCTCGTCGTCCCAGATGTCGACGTGCAACCTTCCGCTGATATTGAACCCTTTGGCGATGGCCGCCCCGGCGACCTCCCGCAAATGCCGGTGCACCGCTTGTGGAGTGCGACCCTCGGGCATCACCCACACGCGGTTGCCCGGCACCTTCAGGCGCCTGGCGATATCGGCCACCAGCTCGACGTCGGCGGCGTCGCGGCACACGAACTTGAACCGGGCCTTGAGCGTGGCCAGCAGCGCCTTTAGCGCGTCGTCCTTGATGGTCACCGAAAGGTCCTGACCGGAGTTGGGAAGTTTGGGTGACACGTTGAAAGCGGCCACGGCGTCGGTCAAGCGAGCCGGGGGGGCATGGCGCCCGTTGGTCTCCACCTCGAGCTCGTAGCCCCGGGTGGCGAGCGCCCGGGCCAGCTCGATGAGCGCCGGTAACTGGACGAAGGGTTCTCCCCCGGTCACCACCACGAGACCGACCCCCATCTCCTCGACCCGCTCGACCACCGCGCCGGTGCTCATTTCGTGCAGTTCCTTGGCGGGGTCGTATGGCACCCCGTTCTGCCCTTTCCAGTCCCAGGTGTAGGGCGTGTCACACCAGCTGCAAGCGAGGTCACAGCGCCCTAGCCGGACAAAGCCCGCCCGTCGCCCGATGCTCGGCCCCTCCCCCTGGACGGTGGGCCCCAAAATCTCACTGACTTTCATTGGCGTCCTGGGGGGAGGTGGGGAACCAGCAGGCGCACTCGAGCTCCTTGCCTTCGTCTAGTCGGGGGACTTTGTAGATCGTAAAGCCTCGGCCCAGGACGACGGCTGTGCTGCCTGTCGTTGCGCCAAGCTCCGCTTGTCAATGGCCGTAGGATCGGCTCAGTTGCCAGCAAGGAGGTTGGGATGAGCGTGTTCGCGTTGAGCCCTGGCAGAGCAGACGTCGCATCGGCGGGGCCGATTGCCTTCGGGCCGGAGGGGATCCTGTTCATGGCCGACAACGTTTCGGCCCGGATCTTCGCCCTTGACGTCAACGACCCGGGGCCGGAGGCGGGGCCGGAACCCGTCGACGTGGAGGACATTGACGCCCGGGTGGCCTCGTTCGTCGGTTGCGAAGTCGGCGACGTCTTCATACGGGACATGGCAGTACACCCGGTTTCGCAAAACGTCTACCTATCCGTTCAGCGGGGTCGGGGCGACAGCGGTCAGGCGGTGCTGGTGCGGATCGACCGCCTGAATGCGTCGTTATCCGACGTAGCTCTTGACGATATCCCCGTTGCCGACGTAGCCATCGGCGATGCCCCGGCGGCGGACGACGAGAGGCGCGACATAACACTACCTTCCGGCGACGAGGGGGAGGAGATCGAGGTTCGCGGGCGGAAAATCCGCATACTGCGACGGCCGATCCGCACCTCGACGGTCACGGACATGGTCTACGTCGATGGCGCCCTGCTGGTGGCGGGCCTCTCCAACGAGGAGTTCTCATCGAAGCTGCGGCGGATCCCTTTCCCCTTCGGCGAAGCGGCCGACGCGAACAACCTCGAGATATTCCACGTTTCTCACGGCAAATGGGAGACCGCTGCGCCCATCCGCGCCTTTGTCCCGTACGAGGGTGGCAGCAGCATCCTGGCCACCTACACCTGCACCCCGGTGGTGCACTTCCCGCTCTCCGAGCTGAAGCCCGGTACGAAGACAGTGGGCCGTACGGTGGCGAATCTCGGGGCCATGAACCAGCCACTGGATATGGTCTCGTTCGTCCAGGACGGCGAGGAGTACTTGCTCGTGGCCAACAGCGCCTACGGGCTGTTGAAGATCGCCTGCAAGGACATCGACGACCAGGCTCCCCTGATTGAGCCGACTGAGCCCGTCGGGGTGCCCAGGGAGACCGAAGATATCCAGGGCATCCGGCGCCTGGCCAACCTCAACGACAGCTACCTACTCGCCCTCCAGGCAGACGAAAGCGGCCGTCATCACCTGCGCTCTTTCAAGGTGTCGTCGCTGTAGCCGTTTTGCCGTCGATCTCAGAGGGGCCAACCACACAGGTGCCCCGGTGACGGATGTGTGTTGGTCGCGGTTCGAGGGCGTGGAGTGCGTACGACTTAGGGACCTGTCCTCGGCGGCCCGGGTCCAGGTACGTCCGGCGGCAATTTCGGCCGACCTGATGCCCACCACAGGGGAGCTGCCCTCGATGGCCGGTCGCCTGGTCCGTGATGCCAACGACGTGTGCTTCGTGCCGCGCTTCGCCTTCCTCGACGGCACTGCCTACAGGGTCGACATCGATGGCGTAACGGCCGCTGTGCTCGTCCGTCGCGTGACGGAGGGCTCTGCTACGACCGAGGTGCTCGCCATCTACCCGACGGCGGCAAAGGTGCCACGCAACCTCCTGCGTCTATATGTCTGGTTTTCGGCCCGAATGAGCGAGGGTTTCGCCGGCCGGGACATAAGCGTCGCCGACAGCGGCGGCGCGCCCATCCGCGGGGCGCTGCTACCTATGGAGTACGAGCTGTGGGACCCTGATCGTAGGCGCTTGACGGTGCTGCTCGACCCTGCCCGCATCAAGCGAGGACTGGCCGCTCACCGCCAAGCCGGGTACCCGCTGGGGGCGGGCCAAGCAATCAGGCTGGTCGTCGACCACGGTTTCCCCGACGCTCAGGGCCGGCCCCTGCGGGCGGGCGCCGAGCGCCATTACGACGTCGGCGGGGACGAACGCGGTCGTGTCGACCCCGCCGGCTGGCCCTGGCGCGGCCGGCCAGTGGGAGCCGGGAACCCCTGGAGGTACGTTTCGACCGGCCCCTCGATCACGGGCTGCTCACCCGCTGCCTGAAAGTAACCAGCGCAGATGGCTACCCCGTCGGGGGCGCCGGAGAGATCGGGCCAGAAGAGCGGTCCTGGCGGCTGGTCCCGCAGAGCCGGTGGGCAGCTGGAGCGCATCAACTCGTTATTGACCCCGTCCTGGAAGACCTGGCCGGGAACTCGGTGAGCCGCGTCTTCGACCGTGACCTGAGCCGCCCTGGCGACGACCCCGACCAGACGCCGCTGACTGCCATTTCGTTCTGGCCCCGCTGAGGCATTTCGTTCTGGCCCCGCTGACTGCCATTTCGTTCTGGCCCCGCTGAGGCATTTCGTTCTGGCCCCGCTGAGGCATTTCGTTCTGGCCCCGCTGAGGCATTTCGTTCTGGCCCCGCTGAGGCATTTCGTTCTGGCCCCGCTGAGGCATTTCGTTCCGGCCCCGCCGACTGCATTTCGTTCCGGCCCCGCTGACGGCCAGACATTATTTCATCTCGGCTTTATTTCATTTACAGTGGCCTGACGTGGCGGTGCCCTTAGACGAACGGGAACGCTTGCAGTGTGCGACCTCCTGGACGAACTCGGCCCGGACGCGCCCACTCTTTGCGAAGGGTGGACAACGGCTGACCTCGCCGCCCACCTGGTGCTGCGCGAGCACTTTCGACGCTGGACGGCCCAGCGCAAGGCGGCGGAGAAAGCAAAGGGTTACTCGTCCTTGGTAAGCCGGGTGCGCTCCGGCGCGCCGCTGCCCTGGCGCATCCCGGGCCTACGGACCATGGTCAACGGTCTCGAGTACTTCATACATCACGAAGACGCCCGCCGGGCCAATGGGCGCCCGCCGCGCCTCGACATCCCCGACATCGAGGACCTTTCGTGGCGCATGACCGGGTTTGTCGGGCGCCGATTGGCCCGCAAGGTGCGACCTTACGCCCTCGAGCTGGTCAGCCCGGACGGGCGGAAACGAGCCTTTGGTGCGGGCGACGTGGCCACGTTGAACGGGAGGCCCAGCGAGCTTGTCTTGTACTTATCCGGTCGTCGTTCGGCCGCAGACGTAAGTCTCAGCGGGAGCGCCGACGCCGTGGACGCCGTGCGCCGGTCTCAGACCAGTCTGTAGCGAAGGACATTACGATGGAGACGACGCAACGCCGGCCGGGTTAGTCGACGTCCCATTGCCGGGGTTCATCTGGGCCATCCCGGAATCGTCCTGCTGTCCCCCTGCGTTCGCTTGTTCGTCGCCCGGCCCGACCTTTGTGTCGTTGGGCAATGCCGGTGTGGGCTCCGGTTTGGCCCGGAACAACATGGCTATCGAGGCGGCGCTCGCTCCGGTGGCGCCGATCACGGTGAGAGCGGTGAGCCATTTTGGCAACCGCGAGCCAACGACGTGGTCAACGGAGTAGCGGCCCGGGCCAACCATGGCCAAGACGAGAGCGCTGGCCAGATTGGTCAAGGGAAGTTCGAAGCCGCGCTTGGCCGAGAACGGCCCGTTGGCGCGGTGTGTTGTGCTCGCCACGGCCATCGTGCCGACCAGGGCAACCGGGCCAAGGGGGTAGGCGAAACCGGAAATAGTCAGTAAGCCGCCGCCCAGCTCGGACAACCCCGCCGTCATGGCCATGGCTGGCCCCGGCCTCAGGCCAATCCGATGAAACCCGGCCGCTGTCGTTTGAATACCACCGCCACCGAAGGAGCCAAAGAGCTTCTGGGCCCCGTGAGCGGCGAGGTAGGAGCCGAGGACCGTTCGGCCGGCCAGGAGAGCCAGGTCGTGCCTCGTGCTCATACCGCGCCCCTGACGCCAGTGATCATCGGCATGACAGATCGCAAAGTGGCACTTCTCCGCATTCTTTCTCCTTTGTACGCCTGTTTTTCGCGTCTTGCCCGCGCGCCCACCAGCAAGCCAATTGAACGCCGATCTGGAGGGCTTCCTCCGTATATTAGCGCTCAGGAGCGGTCGTTCGATCGGGCGGCGGTGAGGACAGGAACGCCGGAGGCTCGCCTCCGGTTTTAGCTAATGTCCTCATGTGGTTGACCGACAACAAAGGGGGGCCGGCTCCACACCGGGGCGACGTCAACGCTTCGACGCAGAGCGAAACAGGTCATCGCTGCTGGCTGCGGCCCAAACCCTCTACGCCGACCAGGGCATCGACGTTTCTTTGGAGCAGATCGCCCGTGAGGCCGGGGTGGGCATCGGCACCCTGTACCGCCACTTCCCGCGCGGCAAGGAGCAACTCGTGGCCGAGGCGCTGGTCGGTCAGGTCGGACGGTACGTGGACGTCGCACGCCGGGCGCGTGCCACCTCCGACCCGTGGCAGGGCTTCGTGGTCTTCGTCGAGGAGATTTGCAAGTTACAGGAGCGCCACCGCGGCCTCGGTGACATTTTGGCCATGACGCTGCCTGCCGGCGCACCCGTCGAACGATTGCGGCGGGAGGCCAACGACCTTGCGATCGAGATCATCGACAACGCGAAGGCAGCGGGAAAGCTACGACAAGATTTTGTGGGCGAAGACCTGCTCTTGTTGCTGGTGTCCAACGCGGCGGTGGTGCAGGTCACCAGGACAGACGCGCCCGCCGCCTCGCGTCGCTTGGTCACATTGTTCCTCGCCGCGGCCCGGTCCCGGAGGTCCGCCGACCCGCTGGCCAGGCCCCCTTCGTCGGCGCAAATGCGACGAGCCATGGTTCGGTTGGCCTCGGACCACGGCTGCGCGGGGGGCGCTGAGCGCCTGCCGCGGACGCAACCCGCAGTACACCGTCCGGGATGAAACTACGCTGGCGGAGTGTGTGGCCGTACCACATCGACGGCGTCTCGAGACAGCTTGGCCCAGCTCCTCGACGTGGACGAGGTCGACGCGCCTGAACTGCCCGTCAGCTGGAACGTGGCCCCGACCCAACCCGTCTACAGTGTCAGGACGCGCTCGAATGGGGCCAGGAGGCTGGAGGCTCTGCGCTGGGGACTGGTCCCGAACTGGGCTGACGACACCCGGATCGGTGCCAAACTGATCAACGCCCGATCGGAGACCCTGAGCAACAAACCTGCCTTCCGGTCCCTCATCACTTCGCACCGGGCGCTGCTCCCCTTTTCGGGGTTCTACGAGTGGCGCCGCCCCCGGTACGGATCGGGGAAACGTAGCCAACCCTTTTACTTTCAAAGGGCGGACGGCCAACCAGTGGTCCTTGCCGGCCTCTGGGACTTCTGGCTGGGCACCGAAGGCCAGCCGTTGCGAAGCTGCACGATAATCACGACCAGGGCCAACATGACGATGGCTCCTGTACACCACCGCATGCCAGTTATCCTCCCATCGAGCACCTGGGGCGAGTGGCTCCAGCCGGGAGTGATCGGCCCGGAACGACTCGAGCGGATGCTGGTACCCGCCCCGGACGACCTCCTGCTGGCGCACGCCGTCGGCCCGGGGGTCAACAATGCCAACCACAACGGCGCCGAGCTGGTCGCGCCGGTGCCACCGGCCGTCGAGGACGCTGTCCTATTCCCGGAGGGTGACTGACATGCAGCTCACTGCCCTCGGCTACCTGGCGGCGGCCGGAGCAGCAGGAGCCGCCGGTGCTATCAACGCTCTGGCCGGCGGTGGCACGCTCGTCTCCTTCTCAACCCTGGTCGGGCTCGGGGTCCCGCCGGTCACGGCCAACGTCACGAATACCGTCTCGCTCGTCCCCGGGTACCTGTCGGGGGCGTGGGCGCAGCGAGGCGACCTCCGGCACCAGCTCCACCAGGCCCGGGTCCTGGCTATCGTCGCTTTGCTCGGTGGCCTGGCCGGTTCGGTGTTGCTGGTGACCATCCCGGCCCATGCGTTCCGAGCCGTGGTGCCGTACCTGATCCTGCTGGCTTGTGCGTTGCTGCTGGCCCAGGACTGGCTCAAGGAGCGTCTACGGCCCCGCAAGCGCGACGCCGGCGACGACCCCGGGACTATCGCCATCGCAACGGAGACAACGGCTGTTGGGACGGATAGCACCAAGACGGACAAGGTTGCCGCCGGCGTCAAACCGCCCCTTGCACCGGAGCCCACCCAGTATGGCCACCCTGCCCTTCTTATAACCGTTTTCGCCGCCAGTGTCTACGGGGGGTTCTTCGGGGCAGGGCTAGGCATCATGCTTATTGCCGTACTCGGCCTGCTCACCACCAGGCCGATGCTAGAGGTGAATGCCCTCAAGCAGGCTTTGTCCTTCGTCATCAACCTGGTGGCGGCTTGCTTTTTCGCTATTTCCGGACGTGTGGCGTGGGAGCTCGTCCCGGTGATGGCGGTGGCGGCGGTCATCGGGGCCACCCTCGGCACACGGTTGGTCCGGGTCATCGACCCCATCTACCTCCGGCGCCTGGTCGTCCTCGTAGGAGTGGCCGTCGCTATCGCTTTTTGGGTCGATTGAGCTGACGGGGAAATAACGCGCCGAAATTGGAACAACAGCAATTGGGGTTGAGCTTGCCCCGGGGGTGTCAGGTGCCGAGGAGCCCACGGACCGCCTGTACGACGTGGCTAGCGGAGATCCCGGCCGCCTCCATGAGCTCTTGAGCGGTCCCTGAGCCAGGCAAGTCGGCAACAGCCAGGTGGACGATGTGGACCGGGTGCCCGGCGTCATTGAGCGCTTCCAGAACGGCGCCCCCGATGCCACCCTGGGGGTAGTGGTCCTCGACGACGACCAGGCGTCCTCCAGTTGCTTCGGCGGCGGCGACGAGCGTGCCCGTGTCGACGGGCTTGACCGAGTAGAGGTCGATGACACGGGCGTGGATGCCGGCACGGCCAAGCTCTTCGGCCGCTTGCAGGCAGTTATGCAGTGTCACCCCCGCACCTATCAACGCGACCTGGTCCTGGGGGCTCGAGCGCACCACCTTTGCGCCGCCGATCGGGAACTCCTCCTCGGGTGGGTACAGCACGGGGTAGGCGCCGCGGGTCGTGCGCATGTAGACGACCCCGGTCCTATCGGCCATTTCACGAACCAGGTACGCCGCACTTGTCGCATCGCTCGGGTACAGGACGGTCGAGCCATGCACGGCCCTCAGCATGGCCAGGTCCTCCAGGCCCATCTGTGAGGGACCGTCGGCGCCTATCTCGACGCCGGCGTGCGACCCGCACAGGCGGATATTTGCCTCGGAAATGGCCGCCATACGGATGAAGTCGTAGGCACGGGTGAAGAAGGCAGCAAACGTGGACGCGAAAGGCACGTACTTACGGACGGACATACCGACGGCTGCCGCCACCAGCTGCTGTTCGGCAATGAACATTTCGAAGTAACGCTCGGGGTATACCTTGTAAAACTCTTCGGTGTGGGTGGAGTTGCCGACCTCTCCGTCGAACACCACGACATCCGAACGGGCGCCGACGGCGGCCAGTGCCTGCCCGAAGGCCAGCCTGGTCGGGACCTTGGCCCCGAGTTCGTAGCGGGGCAACTTCACCTCACCACTCGGCCGGGCCCGCACCTTCCCGCCTTTGGGTAACGGGCTCTCCACCGTGATGTGGCGTTCACCACCAAGCTCGACGATGGCCCGCTCGGCCATCTCGGCCGGCAGGGCGACGCCGTGCCAGCCCTCGCGGTCTTCGATCTCACTGAAGCCCCGGCCCTTGCGGGTGCGCGCGAGGATGACGGTGGGGCGGTCAGCCTCAGCCGCATCGGCGAACGCCTTTTCGATTTCTCCGAGGTCGTGGCCGTCTATGGCGATCGCCCGGCAACCGAACCCCTCGACCCGGCGCGGCGTAGGTATCAAGATCCCAGCCCAGTTCGGTTGGCCCGCGCTGGCCCAGGCGGTTGACGTCCACCATCACGGTGAGGTTGTCGAGGTGGTAGTAAGCCGCCTTGTCGAGCGCCTCCCAGATGGACCCTTCCGCCATTTCGCTGTCACCGCAGAGGACCCAAACGTGGTATGGCAGCTCGTCGAGGTAGCGCCCAGCCAGGGCCACGCCAACGGCATCGGGCAAACCCTGGCCGAGGGAACCCGTGGCGACGTCTACCCACGGCAAGATGGGGGTCGGGTGGCCCTCCAGCCGGGAGCCGAACCGCCGGTACTCCTTGACCAGTTCATCGTCCGATACGACGCCCACAGCTTTGAAGACGGAGTAGAGCAGCGGGGAGGCATGACCCTTGGAGAAGATCAGGTGGTCGTTCGTCGGCTCGTCAGGTCGCTTCCAGTCATAGTGAAAATGCCGGGTTACTAAAACAGCCAGCAAGTCGGCGGCGGACATGCTTGAAGTGGGGTGACCGGACCCGGCCGAGGTGCTGCACCGGATCGAGTCGACTCTCAGCTGCTGCGCGAGCTCCTGTACGTCGTCCAAGGTCTTCACTGTCATGACGGTCTCCTCCAGTCGCCGAACGGTCCCACACGTACTATGCCCGGAGGGTCATCCTATGACGCCACTGCCGTCTTCTCCCTTTCCGGCCTCTCGCTTTCCCGCTGGCTCTCCCCTCCCGGGCCTGCTCCCGGCTCACCGCGCCTACCTGGCGCACAGCAGGCCCGTCAGTCGCCCGGCGCCTCGAGGCCCTGGAGGCTCGGTGGCACGTCGACGGCGTGCTGCTCCAGGGCCGACCGCGGCACGATCTCGAGCGCCGCTTCGTTGGTGGACGCCAGCACAACATAACAAGCGGCCCCGTCCCGGTAGGCCCGTAGCCAGTTGACGGCTGTCACACACCAGCGGTCGCCCGGCACGAGCCCCGGGAACCGGTACTCAGGCACCGGCGTGATGAGGTCGTTGCCGATCCGGCGCTGGTGCTCCAGGAAGTCCCGGGTGACGACAGCACAAACGGTATGGGAGCCGACGTCCTCCGGCCCGCTGGTGCAACACCCATCTCGATAGAAGCCCGTGAGCGGCTCATGGCCACACGGCTGAAGCTCCTCGCCGAGCACATTGCGCTGGGCCACTGCTCCCAGTATGTACCACCATCCCTGACCCGATGTGCCCGCCGTTCGCCCGGGTGCAGGCCAGGCGCTATGCACTCGCGGCTTGGTGTATTCGAGCCGGGCCGGGCCTGGTGGACGGTCGCGGTGTTGACACGTCCACCTTCGGCAGCTCGCTACCTCAGCGGCAGGGAGGAAAACACTTTGTCGATAGCCGCCGTCACCTGGTCCGTTTGGGTCTCGGTCAGGTCGGGGCTGACGTCGATGTTAACCGCCCGCCCGAGGAGGTCATGCGTACGCGGGCAGGTCGTTGGGTCAATGGGTGGGTGACCGTCACCAAGCTCCCAGGGGGTGGTGACCGACCACGAGCGCTGCGCCAACAGTGGCCCCCAGTGCGCGGCGACGTGAAAGTCAACTTTCTCGGGGTCGAACATGACGCTTGCCGGCAAACCTTCCGCCCTCAGCGCCGTCACGATGTAATGCGCGGTCGCCGCATCGGGCAAATACGCCACGAGCGCGAGACCGGCGTCGCCCTCGGGGTCCCACTGATGTCGCCAGGTGACGCCGTGTTGAGTGGCTGTCGTCGCCACCCTGGTCCTGATCGTCGAGTGCCTCTGACGCATATCCGCCAGGATCTCGTCAAGCTTTGAGAACTGGGCCAGAGCCACGGCACCCTGGAGCTCCGAGAGCCGGCATGTGGTGCCCAGAAAAGCTTCGTCCTCATTGAGTGAGGCGCGCCGCGATGCGGCCAGGTCGTGGAACATCAGCGCTCGTTCGTACAGGCCACGGTCACTTGTGGTAACCAAACCGCCTTCTCCTGATGTAACGATCTTGTTGAACTGGAGGCTAAAAGCACCGATATCTCCGATCGCCCCCAGCCGGCGCCGGTGGTAGCTGGCGCCACAGGCCTGCGCCACATCCTCGATCACAGCGACACCCCGCCGTGAGGCGACCCCCAACAGGTCGTCCATGTTGGAAGGCGCGCCCCGCATATGGACGGGCAGCAATGCCCGCGTCCGAGGAGTAATTCGTCGCTCCGCATCTTGCGCGTCCAGGTTTAGGGCAGCATCGACCTCGGCAATAACGGGCACAGCACCAACCTGTAACACCGCTGCAGGCGTCGCGATCCAGGTGTAGGCCGGGACAATTACCTCGTCTCCTGGCCCCACCCCGAGTGCAGCCAAACCTGCCGCCAAAGCCATCGTGCCGGACGACACGGCCAGCGTGTACCCGGCCCCCAATTTGGCGCAGACGGCGGCCTCGAGGGCTGCGACCTTCGATTCTCCCTCGCCCGGGCCGTAATACCGGAAAAGTCGTCTCGAGCGAATTACATCCACAACTGCGGCCTCTTCTTCCTTCCCGATGCGCATGCCCCCCGGGTACATCGAGGGCAACGGGCCCCGGACCGCCGGCTGGCCTCCGTTTAGGGCCAACGAAGGCGATGTACCGGTCGATATCGTCATATGTGCCTCCTTTTACTGCACGACAGCCAATGTTGGCCTGGTTGGTCATCACGGCCTCGGTACGGCGCCTCGCATGTGCGTGTTGAGCACCCGGGCCAACGTCCCTGCAAGTAGCGCCAGGCGGCGGTCAATACGCGCCGTTCAGGAGCTCGACCGTGCTGACGGTAGGGCACCAGTTGTCTTCAATGTAGCGGCAAACCGCAGGCGTAAAGTCGGCCGGCATAGCCTCGGTCAGCTCCCTCGCCAGTGAGCACGAGATCCCCCAACGGACCAATTGCCTGATCCCGAACGGCCGTTTCAGGATGCACATATTTGTGTGGACCCCTGCCATATAAATGTGCCCAATGCCTCGCGCATCTATAACGGCTAGAAGGTCTTCTCCTGAGTCGAGGACCGCGTCGGACGGGTCGATCTCGATGGCGGCGTTCTCCCGCGTATGAGGCCAGGGAGGCCCGGGGACGCAAGTGGGCACGTCAGGGCATATTGAAACAGGCTCCGGGATAGGCGGGTCGGCAACTGGCCTCGTGGCAGGCACCGTGGCCCTGGGCAGCTCGGTGACCCAGGTCCTGGCCGGATGGTCGCCGTAATAGGGCATTGTCTCTGAGGGGGAATGTATGACCTGACCGCCCCGGCTCCGGAATTCGCCCGCCACCCGGTCGACCATTTGTGCCAGACGCTCCGTGCCGGCCGCCGCACTCGTACAGTAGTGGGCGTCCCAGATGTCGCAGATCAGTAGCGCAGAATGGCTTTTCGGCCCCTGAGAGGTCTCACTAGACATTTAGCTGGCCCATAACGCTCGAGTATACCTGGTGATTTTGGTTGCTCCTCACCCGTGGCCCGCCCGGCCGCGAAGCGGTGTTTCGTAGAGCCAGCAATGGACCCAATGGTCGCCGTCAAGATCGGAGCGGGGTGGCGCTTCGTGGCCGCAGATATCCATAGCTTCGGGGCAGCGCGGGTGGAAGCGACAGCCCGAAGGAGGGTTGATCAAGCTGGCAGGCTCCTCGGCATCAGCGGCTATTGTCATAGAACGACGGTCGCGGTTCGGAGCCGGCGCAGACGCGATCAGCAGGCGGGTATAGGGGTGGGCGGCATGCTGGGTCACCGTCTCGGAGGGACCGCCCTCGATGAGCCGACCGGCGTACATAACGAGCATTGTCTCGGCGAAATAGCGAGCGGACGCGATGTCGTGAGTTATATAAAGTATTGCGAGCCTGAGCTCTTCGGCCAGACGGTCGAGCAAGTTGAGGACCCCGAGCCTGATCGACACGTCCAGCATCGATACCGGTTCGTCGGCCAGGAGCACCGAGGGCTGTGAGGCCAACGCCCGGGCAACGGCGACCCGTTGCCGTTGCCCACCGGACAGTTCGTGCGGGAACTTCTCCAGGAACTGCTCTGGCGGTATAAGGCTCACTTCTCGCAACAGCCCGTCGAGGATGGCATCGGTCCCGGCGCGGTTACGGGCGCGCCGGTGGATCCTCAGGGGTCGAACGAGGTGATGGCGGACCGTGCGTGTCGGGTTCAGAGAGCTGAACGGGTCCTGGAAGACTATTTGAACGTGACGGACATAACGCCGGAACGCCCGACGGGCGCGTACCCGCACGGGCTGGCCCTGCAGCATGATCGTCCCCGACGTCTGCGGGTACAGCTGGGCCAGGACGCGGGCGACGGTCGACTTGCCTGAGCCGGATTCCCCGACCAGCGCGGTTACCCGCCCGGCGTACAACGCCAACGACACGTCATCGAGGGCGTGGACGTACTCGTGCGGCCCCCGCCAGGCGTCGCGCCAGGAGCGGCGCAGCCGGAAATCCTTGCTCACGCCGACTGCTTCAAGCGCCGGGGCCTCAGGTTTCGACCCGGTAATCCCGTCACCGGACGCGGCCACCCCGGGCTCCTCAGGGCGCACGGGTCTCTACCGGCGTGAGCGACCCGGGGGGTGGGCCCAGGTCGGCCTCCGTGTACAACAGGCAGGACACCAAGCGCCCCGGAGAGTCCCCCGGTACCGGGGAGGGCAAAAGCTGTGGGGCCCGGACGGCACAGGCGGGATCTGCGAACGCACACCGGGGATGGAACGGGCAACCACCGGGTAGAGCACGCAGGTCGGGCGGCGAACCGGTGATCCCGGTCAGCGCCCGCCGTGGGCCCTGTAATTCGGGGAACGAACCAAGCAGGCCCTGGCTATAGGGATGACGAGGCGACCGGTACAGTTCGGCGGCCGGCGCCAGCTCCACGACCTTTCCTGCGTACATCACCGCGATCGTGTCCGCCAGCTCCACCAGGAGCGAGACATCGTGCGTGATAAAGATAACGGAAAAGCCGAAACGGTCCCGCAGGCTCATTATCTGGGCCAGGATCCGCCGTTGCATAACGACGTCCAGCGCCGTCGTCGGTTCGTCCATGATGATGATCTCTGGCTCGAGCGCCAGTGAGAGCGCGATCATCACTCGTTGCCGCATACCCCCCGACAGTTCGTGCGGGTACGCCCTGGCGCGGTCCGCAGAAATCCCCACTGTCAGCATGAGCTGAGTGATCCGCTCGTCGCGCTGTTGCCTGGTCATTGCCGGACGGTGGGCCCGGAGGACGTCGCTCAGTATCGTGTGCACGGACAACACGGGGTTGAGCGCGTTCATCGCCGACTGGAACACGATGGCGAGCTCCTCCCACCGGAACTGCCTCAGCTGCTCGTCCCCCATCCGGAGCAGGTCGACGTCTTTGCCTTCGCGGCTGTAATAAAGGACCTCCCCGCCAACCACCAGCCCGGGTGGGCGCAGCAGCCTGGTCATCGCGTAAGCCAGCGTCGATTTGCCGCACCCCGACTCACCGGCAACGCCCAGGACTTCCCCCCGGTGCAAGGACAGCCACACGCCATCGAGCGCATGGAGAGCCGACGCCCCCGTGCCGTAGTCCACTGATAGCCCACGCGCCTCCAGCACGACGTCCGCGCTACCGGTCGCCGGCCCCGGAGCCGGCTCACCCGATGAGCTCACGCTTGCGCCCTTCCCGCCAGGCCCTCTTCGCTCGTACTGCCTCCGGGGGCACGAGCGCCGCCTGCTCCGGGACCGCCGTACGGCGCACTCTCTGCTTCTCTGCGGAGCGCTCTCCCGGCTGCTTTCGTGCCGACGCCCGCCACCCGGAGCCGCGGGTTAACGAACTCGTCGATGCCAAAGTTGATCAGGGTCAAAGCGGTACCGACCAACGCGATAGCCAAACCGGGGGGCACGAACCACCACCAGGCGCCGCTCTGCAGCGCGCCGGCGTTCTGTGCCCAGTAAAGCATCGTGCCCCACGACCACGTCGAAACATCCGACAAACCCAAAAAGGCCAGGCTCGCCTGGGTCAAGATGGCGTACGTCACCGTCGATAGGAACAGTGCGGCTACGATCGCGAGCTGGTTCGGCAGGATCTCCGACAGGACGATCCGCAGCGTCCCCTCCCCCGTCGCCCGGGACGCGTCCACGAAATCTCGCCGCCGGAGGGACAACGTCTGCGCCCGCAGGACGCGTGCCCCCCAGGCCCAACCCGTTACGGCAATGACTATCGCCACCGAGAGCGACCCCTTCGATGGCAGGTACCCCGCCAGCACGATGACCAACGGCAACCCCGGGATGACGAGAAAGATATTCGCCACCGAAGAAAGCACTTCGTCGGCCGTACCACCGAGGTACCCCGCAGATAGTCCGACCAACAGTGATAACACTGTCGCCACGCAAGCGGCGAAGAACCCCACCAGCATCGAGACCCGCGTCCCGTCGACCAGCTGAGCGAAGACGTCCTGGCCCGTGTCCGTGGTGCCCAGGGGGTGCGCGGCACTCGGAGGCTGCAGCACCGCGGCCGACATGGCGTTGGGGTCCGTGTGGACAAGCATCGGGCCGAAAATGGCCACGAAAATGAAAACTCCCAGGATGACGAACCCGGGCATGATCTTCCACGACCACAGCGACGATAGGAGCCCGAACCGGGCCGGCCTGTTTGGCTCCCTTCCCCGTAGGCACCCGCCGCCGCTTCGACGCTCTGCTGTGTCACTGCCACCGGGTGCCTCCCATGGACAGCGCCTTCACCGCTCGGTCCGCGTCCGGGGGTCCAATGCTACGTACACCATATCGGCTAGGAAATTAGCCACCAGGACGGTGAGCGTGATCACTAGGAAGATCCCCTGCATCAGCGGATAGTCCTCATTGGTAACAGCCTCGTATAGGGCGTACCCGATCCCGGGGTACGAGAAGACTATTTCGACCAGGATCGCCCCGCTGACTACAAACCCCAACGACATCGCAAAGCTGGCGATCGATGGCAGAATGGCATTGCGAGCGGCGTAGGCGTACATCACACGACGACGCGATAGGCCCTCTGCTTCTGCCAGTACCATGTAATCCTCGGCGAGAGTCGTCACCATCATGTTACGCATCCCCAGCACCCAACCTGCGACGGAGGAGACGACGATCGTTATCGCCGGGAGCATCCCGTAGTACAGAGCACTCCCTATAAACGCGGCCGACCATCCCGGTGTCGTCGAAGAAGCATAACCACCAGATACGGGGAACCACTTGAGGTCCACCGCGAAAACGAGCACGCATATCAGCCCGAACCAAAAATAGGGGATGGCAGAGAAGAACATCGTAACCGGCAACACCGAGTCCAGCCACGAGCCGCGTCGCCAACCCACTATGGTCCCGACAAACGTGCCCAGTACAAAGCTAACGACAGTGCACAGCCCGATCAGCAATATCGTCCAGGGAAGGGTCTCGTTGAGGACCCCGACGACTGAGGTCGGGAAAAACGTGAACGACGTCCCCAGGTCGCCGCGCAACAATTTCGACCAGTAATCGATGTACTGACTGAAGAGAGAGCTGTGGTTCAAGCCAAATAAAACGATCAACGACTTGGCCACGGCGGGGGACAACCGTCCTTTGAACCGGGCCAGCACGAGCTCCACCGGGTTCCCCGGCATCAAACGTGGTATCAGGAAATTGATGGTGATGGCCGCCCACGCGGTAATCGCGTAGAACACGACACGGCGCACCACAAAACTCACAGGTCACCCCCGGCCAGAGGCCCGGGCGCGTCGTCGCGCCCGGGCCGTGAGCGTCCCCCGCCGGGAGGCAGTGCGTGAGCCACGCGTCCAGCGTGCTCCACGCTCCTGTCCCCAAACAGGCCCGCACGATGTGACTTGGCCGGCTGTCCAGGTTTGGAGGGACGCTCACGCTTACCGCTCTACCTCCGGCTCACCGCGGCCGGAGATGGACCAGGACTATTTCCGAGTCGGGCAAGTTGTACGGCGATCCTGCCGCGTACGGGTCGCCCGCACTGGGAAAACCGACGAAGTTCTTCGTAACGTACTCGTCCTCGTTGCTGGAAATGTCCTCCGGGATCACCGGGACATCATTCACCATGATGCTCTCGAGGCCCCAAATTGCGGCCTGTTGCTGACTGGCGTCGCCGGAACGGTACTGAGCGAGCAACTGCTGTGCGGTCGACGAGCGGAACCCTTCGTAGTCGCCCACTGACACCTTACCCATCAGGGTGTCGTCGAGATAACCATCGAACTGGTAGTACGGCGACGGCCCGGAAACGGGAGGTCCATTGTCCGTGAGCTGGAAGTTCCCCGAGTCAACGGCCGCAATCCACTCGGCGACGGAGACACCGTCGATCTTCACGTTCAGGCCAATTTGCCTGACGTCCTGGGTCCAGACCTGAGCAGCCGTGATCTCATTGGTGTAGGGGGCGGGCAGAAGTGCCGTTAGCGTGATCGGTTGGCCGTTGCTGCCCTCGAAGTACCCGTTGGGGCCCATCTTCAACCCGGCCGCCTTCAGGAGGTTCTTCGCTTCGACGTCGTTGACGTGGTATTTCAGCGTCTTGTACTGCGGGGCAAGATAGTTGTCGAACAGTGGAAGGGGTAGCCCCGTAGGAGACGTCACCGCCGGTAGCTGGTTGTCGCTGCCCAGGGCCGAGAGCACAGGGCGGTCTATGGCATCAGAGATGGCGCGCCGCACATCGACAAGGTTCAACGGGTAAACGGACAGGTTCGGCCATATCATTTCTGTGTTGTTGGGGCCAAACCACGCCTTGTTGTTTGGCGACTTGTCGTAGTAGACCTGCCTGATGTCGGGGACCTGGTCCCCCACCCACTGCAGTTTCCCGGCAAACAGGCCCACATTGGCCGTGGCGTTGGACTCGTAGTTCGGGAACACTACCTGCTGGACCTTCGGGAGCCCGGCCTGCCAGTAGTGCGGGTTCGCGTTGAAAACAATGTTCTGGATGGAGTCGCTTGACAGGAGATATGGGCCCGTGCCTACAGGGTTGTCATCCGCGTACTTGGTGGGATTGGATATGGAACTCCAGATGTGCTCGGGGACTATGTAGGTATCGCCGGCGATGAGGTAGAGCTGAGTGCTGTCGGGTTTGGACAACGTAAAGCGGACAGTGTAAGGGCCTTCTGCCGTCACGCTGGCAAAGTTTGAGCCGTTGCTGTCCAGAGCAGGGAAGCGCTTCAGAAGATCGAAGGTAAACACGACGTCGGCGCTCGTGAACGGCTTTCCGTCGCTCCAGTCGACGCCCTTGCGCAGGTTAAAGGTAAGTGTCTTGTTCCCGTTAGAGACGGCATAGGAAGACGCCAACCAGGGGTAGATGACGCCCGCCTTCGCCCCATCGAACTGCAATAGCGGCTCGTAGACCACGTCGACAGCGTCCATCGTCACGCAGCCGCTCGTAGGAAGGAACGGGTTGCAGCCGGGCGGGATGGGGCCACCGATCTGGTTGCCTGAGACGTACAGGGGTGGGGCTGACGCCGATGCCGGTTGTGCACCGAGCCCGACGCCGCTGAGCATGGCAGCAATCACAAATACCGCACTAACAGTCGGTCGAAATATTGGTCGTCTGTACCACATGTGAAACCTCCCTTTCGTGACCAGCAGAATATTGTTACGTCATGGCTTGCCGGCTCGGCCCGCGCCGTTGCGGGCCGGCCGGCAAGGGGTGGGAGCACCCTGAGGAGGAGGTGGCGCGCTGCGTCCTTCGAGCGGGGTTTAGCCAGGCTAATTGCGCCCCGGCGGGGAAAGGTATCGGTACCGCGGATCTGGCCCTGTGTACTCGTATCACGACACAACAGCTATTTGATGAAGTCAGCGGCCCGTGTGCAACGGGATTGGTCCCACGGGCTGAGCTTATCGACGCACCAGCGCGTCGTCAATTCTTGAGCTACAACAGGCAACGTTTGCGTGGTTGCGCACCCCAAGTTCGGAGCGCCGACGGGCCTTTTTGCCGCCCGCAAAGGGGCAAACGCTCCTGGAGGCAGCACTGGGTCTACACGGGGACCCTCTTGCCGGCCATGGCCCGGTAATGGTCCTGGACGGCGGCGGACCGCGCATAATAGTCGGCGAAACTTTCCAGGCCGTACTTGCTCTTGATGCGCGAGACAGGCCACTGCGCGTCGTTGCTTTCGAGAGTGAGGTAGCGCTCCTGGTCGAAAGTGACAATGGAAACCTTGTCACCGAGCTCGTCGACCACCCGGGTTAGTTTTCCCTCATTTTCATCGGCGTCCAGGAGCTCTTTCTCGAGATCGATGGTCAAGTCTGCCACCGGGGCCCAGTCGGAGGTCGTGGCGAGCACAGTGCCCGTGATGTCGAATACATTTGCCCGCCGCGCTCAGCACGGAGGAGACGATGTAGTAGCGGTGCAACCACGCATAGCACTGCAGCGGGAAACCGCCGTCGTAGGCCGAAGGCCAGACGACGAGCTCGGCCCCCTGACGCGCCAGGTCGCTCCAATGGTCGGGCCACCCGATGTCGAAGCAGATGGCCAGGCCGAGCCGCCCAAAGTCGGTGTCAACAACAACTGCGTTGCTCCCCGGCGTTATGTTCCGGTCTTCGCATTCGTTGATCATCGGGTGCACCTTTGCGTAGGACCCCACCACGGCGCCCGACCTGTCGATCACGATCGCCTGGTTGAACTTGCAGCCGTCGTCGGGGTTCACGAGCAACGAGCCAGCCACCACCCAGACGCCGTACCGCCGAGCCATCTGCGATATAGCTGCGAAGGACTCGCCAGTCAAGGTTTCTACGGCCCCCAGGTTGTCGATCCCGAGGAACGTCTCGGGAAGGCATACGAGGTCAGCTCCACGACGACCAGCGGATTCGACATAGCGAAGAGCACGGTCGCGGTTCTCCTCGATTGTGGAGTAGTAGTTGAACCCGGATGTCGTGACGACATGAACCTTGCGAGGCATCTTTTGCTCCTATGCCAGTCAATTTGCCAATAATAGATTTGCCCGGTAAACGATTTGCCCGGCAGTAGATTTGCCCGGTAGTAGATCTGGTTTCGCTAGAGGACAACGATCCGGTCGCTGAGCGTGCTCGGAGCGACAAATGACTCGATGTACCGAACGACCAGCGCCGTCCCGGCATCGTGATCGACGTACGGCGGGTCGGCCGGGTCGTACATCGCATCTGTGAGGTCGGCTACAAGGACGGGAGAAAACCCGTGACCGACGAGGGCCACCAGCCCGAATGAACGGCGCAGCACACACAGATTGGTGTGAACGCCCGTCGTCAGGACGGTGGACCTCCCTGCTCGGTTAGATAGGCAGCCAGCTCCAGTCCGTTATCCGTGATCACGTCGCGCTCTTCGTCGATGTGGACCGCCGCGTGTTGGCGCGTCCAGACGGCTGTGTTGGGGGCGAATTCGTCCTCGGTGTCAGAACCGCCATCGACGCACGATATGGGCAGCGGCGGGAGGTCGACCGCGAGCGGTGCACTGAAGGGGCCGTACCCGGAAATGCGAGCACGCGCCGGGCTGTGCTCGTAAGCGGGCATCGTGCCAGATGGCGCATGTACGACAAGGGCGCCGGCCGAACGCATCCGCCGGCAAAAGCCATCTATGCGTGGCGCAAGCTGCTCGACGCGAAGAGATGCGCCCGTGGACCAATGGTGGTCCCACACGTCACACACGACCACGGCCACCCGTGAAGCCGCCACTCGCTCCATTGGGGCTTCGTCGACCCAGTGTCGCCGCCCATGCTCATCTGTCGACAGCGCCCGCCGGCGGAGCTCGAGCACGAGGGTGGCCGAGGGCGCCGCCGGCGATGGTTCTTGCGTGGGCACGGTCCTGCGGGGTGCAGCCGGCTTTGCCACGTCGGGAGTGGTCACCGTTCGGTACTCTCTTCCGCGCGCCCGCCGGGAACCGGTGAAGAGGTGGAGTGCCGTTCATGGAGGAGGTCCTGGGCCAGGATCTTTTCGGCCACTTCCATGGTCTTCACGGTGTCACTGAACGGCGAGCTGGTGCGCTCGGCGCGCCCGCGCAGGACGTCGATGAACTCTCTATGTTTGGCCTGGAACCCCCCGTAGACAAAGAGCTCGTCGCTCCCGGCGACCTCGGTCGCTTCTAACCTTTTCCCGTCGTAATCTCCTTCCGCGTAGACCCGGGCTGCGCCCTCGACCTCTGCATCAACGGCGATGCCGGGTGCATGCATCTCGACCCGGAACACCCGTCGGCCGCTCACCCAGCTGTTGAGCAGGTAACCCACCGATCCGTTGTCGAACTCGAGGGTGGCCCCGATCCAATTGATGTCCGGGACGCCGATCCGCCGGCATCGGCTCTCGACGCCGACCACCTCTCCCCCACACATCCAGCGCAACGTGTCTATGGCGTGCACGCCGTCGTCCATCATGTGGTCGCGGGCGCCGAACATGGCCTCGGGGGCACACTTGTAAAACTCGCAGACGGCGTGGGTAATTGGCCCTCTCGCCATGCACTCGGCGTATGCGAGCTGGAGTAGAGGGCTCGACCTCCGTTGGTGGCTCACCTGAGTGACCACTTCGTGCTCGGCCGCCAGGTAGGCAAGCATCTGTGCCTGGTGGAGCGTGAGCCCCATTGGCTTCTCGATATAGAGGTTGCAGCCCTGGTTGAGGCACCACACCCAGATGTCGTACATCACGTGCGGCTGGCCGATGGCGTAGACCGCATCTGGCTGCACGGATTGGACCATTTCGCGGTAGTCGGAGAAGGTCTGAGGGATCCCCCACTGCAGCGCGGTCTGGCGAAGTCTCTGCTCATCGATGTCGCAGGCGGCCACGATCTGCACGTCGTCGAACGAGGCAAGCGAGGGGTAATGGACCCGGTTTGCCATTTGCCCTGCGCCGACCGTACAAACTCGCACGTGTTCCAACTTTGTCCCTACTCTCTGTTGTCCGGTTTTCTTTTGTTTGGCCCTCTGTCCGGTGGCCCTGTGCCGCATAACGGGCGCTCGACACCTTGGCCCGCCGGGCCAGGCCCTTGGCGCGCGGGGTCAACCACGACGGGCCTGATGGGCGGGTCGGCGGGTGGTGCTCCACGAGCTCGTGCTGTTGCCGTCGGCCGAAGTGGCCACGAGCGGCACGGCCGAAGTAGATCGGCGCACGACCAGCTCGGGTGCGAACTCCGCCCTCAAAGGCTCGTCGCTGGCGTCGCCCGCGATGCGGGCTACGAGCCGCTCGACGGCGGTCGCGGCCATCTCCCAAACCGGCTGGCGAATGGTCGACAACGGCGGTTCGACGAGCATGGTGAGGGCAATGTCGTCGAAGCCGATGACGGAAATGTCGTTGGGGACGCCGAGACCGACGGACCGTATACCGGCATAGGCGCCGAGGGCGTACATGTCGTTCACGGCCACGATCGCCGTGATGCCGTCCCCATTGGTGACAAGGGCTCTGGCGCCGACACGGCCGAGCTCGCCCGCCTCCGGGTCGCCGAAGGCGCTCTTACCGGAGCCGGCCCAGACCCATGCCGGGTCGAACTCGGTACCGGCGGCCCGGAGCGCCTGCTTGTAGCCCGCGAAACGGTCCCGCCTGCTCGCTGTTTTGATCGGGCCGGAGAGAAAGCCAATGCGGCTATGGCCGAGGTCGAGGAGGGCCTCGGTAGCCAGGCGTCCCCCGAGCTGGTTGTTGACGCTCACGCAGTCGACGGCGTACAGGTCGCCGTTGCGAAAGCGGCGGTCAAAGACCAGGATGTGAAGGTTCCGTTCCACTAGCGACGACAGGTGGGCGATCGACACCGGCGACGACCCGAAGATGATGGCGCGGATCCCCTGTCGGGACATTGCTTCGGTGTAGCTCTGCTCTCGGGCGGGGTCGCGATCGGTGCTGGCCACGAGTACGGAGTGGCCAAGGGCGTGCGCGCGGCCTCCTCGATGGCCCGCACGAACTCGCCCCAAAATGGGTTCGCAACCGAAGGCACGAGCAGCCCGATGCTTTTCGCGTGGCCGCGCCGCAGCTGCCGGGCGACCTCGTCGGGCACGAAACCCAATGCTTTGAACGCCTCCTGCACACGCGCCGCCGTCTCGGCGGACAGCCGCTTGTGGCGGCTATTAAGCACGTTGGAGACTGTGCTCCGCGATACGCCGGCGAGCTTGGCCACGTCGGCGATCGTCGGGTGACCGGAGGACTGGGGCACCGGGAGCCGTCACCCCGATCGCCGCGACAAAGACGCGGCCATATTCGCCGGGCTCACTATCTCCGCCTCTGCCGGGCTGCAGCAGGAGGCCGTGCTCAACCGACGACTTGGTCCAGCTCGGCGTCCGGCCTGGCCCCTCCCGCCGGCGCCCACGCGAACCCGAGGTCCTGGCGGCCGTCCCAGCTGCGGACCTCAGAGAGGAGATCCTCGTAGAGCGACCATGAGCGGGCGTGGCGCAACGAGCGCCGGCCTCCCGGCGAGGAGTTGAGCGTGCCACCCGAATTCGCGTGGGGAGTCGGTCGCCGGGCCAGGTCGACCGGCACCGTCACCATGCCATCCTTGGTCGCCGCCAGGACGTGGCCCAGAGTATCGACGATCATGGCCGGGCTGCCAAGCGACGAGGCCACGACGTAGCAACGGTTGTCGATCGCCCTGGCCGGGAGCAACGACGGCTCGTAACCGGCCGAAGGGAACAAGATCAGTTCGGCCCCTCGCAATGCGAGGAGGCGGCTCACCTCGGGGAACCAGGAGTCGTAGCAGGTAATGATCCCCACCGTTCCCACGTCGAGAGTGAAGACCGGGAGGTCGTCGCCCGGCGTCACGCCGTCCCACATCTCCTCGGGCCAGTACGGCTGTACCTTGCGATAGCGTCCCGTCAGGGTGCCCTGCCGGTCAAAGACCACGGCTGTATTGAAGATGAGGCCGCCGTCGCGCTCCAGCATGCCGGCACAGATGTTGATCTCGTGCTCTTTGGCTTTGTGAGCGAACATCTCGCAAGACGGCCCGTCCGGCACCAGCTCGCTCGCCTCGAAGGCGGGGACCCCGCTGTCACTGTGCACCGCGTACTCGGGTAGCAACAAGAGATCGCTCGCTTGACTGGCCGCCTGGTCGACAAGTCGGCCCAATGCGTCCCTGTTCTCGGACAGGCTGGCTCGCTCCTCGCCATGCCAGCGGACAGCTGTGACGCGGGCAGTCCGGGGGCTCACAGGCTCGCAGGGGGCGAGCTCGACGCTGTCCCATTCGATGGAGCCCGTTGGAGCGAAGCGCAACCCGAGCTGGACCTCGGCCGTAGTCGTCTGCTCCGGTACGGAGAACTGACCCTCCCCGCACACAGCCCCGTGGGAGCGCCAGAGGTGGCTTATGTGGTCGTGGGGGGACCGCCGGCGCTCAGATCCGGCCCCATCCACAGGACCATGTTCAAGACGTTGAGCGAGATGTCGACGTCCCCTGAGACGCGAAAGCGGACCTGGAGACGGTAGGCGCCTCCACCGGTGACCTTCACCTCCCGCCGCCAGTACCCGAACTCATGGGGGTTCCCGTCGCCGTTGATCGCCAGCCGGTCACCTTCGACGCTGAATTGTGGTCGCAGCGCGTCCCGAGGCGCGACCGGCTCCCAGCCCTGCGGGCCTTCTGCCTGCCCGCCCGGACCCAACAGGTTCATCGTGCTACCTCATTTCGACTACAGGTCATTTCGTGTAGGGGGTCATTTCGTGTAGGGGGTCATTTCGTATCGTGGGTCATTTCGGCTAGGGGAAGTATCGTGTGGCGACCTGTGCCGCCCTATAACGGTTCAAAAGGCCAGGGTTCAAAAGGCCAGGGTTCAAAAGGCGGGCCAGCGGCCACGCGCCGAGCCGGGAAGAGCCCGGCGCGTGGCCAACAGGTCAACTATCCGCGCTCCGCCTTGTAGGCGGCGTTGAACAGGCTCAGGTCCGTGGAGTCACTCGACGGGACCAGATGCTCGAGGAACGTCACATCCGAGGGAGCGCTCACGAAACTGGCGGTGGACAAGGGGGAGCCCATCGCCTGCTGCGTCAAGGCCGTGTAGTTGCCCAGCGAGAGCCCATTGAGGCCCTTCAAATAGGAACCCCAGTCCGAGCTCAGGGACTTCGACCCGTCGACAAACTCGTCAGCCCACTGGGTGACGTAGTCGTCGATATTGGTCTCGAGGCTGGCATAGGTCTGTGCATTGGTCGGAGATACCCAGATGCTCGAAGGGACAACCTCCTTTGGCTGCATCCCGGCATAGAAGGCCTGGGTCATAAACTGCAGGAGCTCCTGTGCCCCGGTCGGGCCAAGCGGGTTGACGGCGATCAAGCTGCCGTTGCGCCACGCCTCACCCTGGTCCATCGGGCCCAGCTGGTTCCAGCCGACGTTCTCGTACACGCTCGTCGAATAGAACTCGGTGAAGTTTGTGTTGTACAACGCTTGCTGACCGTTCAAGCCCAACTGGCCCGGCTTCGCCACGCTCCAGTACTTGCCCGGCGGCCCGAAGTCCATCGTCTGGGTGCCCACCGTCGTCCACATGTAATTGGAGAGCTTCATGAGCGCTTCCTTTTGGGCGCTGTTAGCGGCATTGGTGATGATCATGCCGGTAGTGGCCTGCGAGCCGTTGCCGTAGAAGGCGGAATACCGGGTCCCCGAGGGGCCTTTCAGCGGCGGGACAGCCAGCCAGCCCGTTCCCGTGTAATCGGTCGACGGGATTGCGCCGTTGGGGCCGCCGTTGACGAACACCCCCACGGAGCCAGGCGTTGCGAGTTCACGCTGCAGATCGGAGTTGCTCTGGATAAGGGCAGAGCTGTCGATCAGACCGTCCTGGTACAGGCTGTGGATGTATGCCAGGCCGGCCTTCCACTGGGCCGTGGACGGCGAAAACACCGCTTTCCCACCGGGGCCGATTTCGAAGTAGCCGCTCCCGTTATCGTCGCCTGCATCGTAGGCGAAGGAGTTCATCAGCCACGTTACGACATTACATCCCCAGCAGGTGCTCGAGCTGATCGGGCCCGCGCCGGTCATGGGGATAACGCCGTGGGCCTTGAAGGCCTTGAGGACGGCCGTGAACTGCGCGGTCGTGGTGGGGATGGACAGGCCGTACTGCTTGAGCAGCTGGGTGCTGATCCACGCCTTTGTGTGCCAGTTGCAGTGCCAGCAATAGTTGTAGTAGGGAACGTCGTAAACGGGGCCTTTCGGTGGGCCGGCGGCCTCCGCGGCCGTGGGGTCGCTATTCAAACCGGCCGCTACGTTGGGTGCGTACTGCTTGATCAAGTTGGTAAGCGAAACCACGACACCCTCTTGCCCGTATTTCAAGATCGAGGCCAGCGGTATCCCCGGGTTGAAAAAGGCGTCGGGGTACTTGCCGCTCGCCAGCAACAGTTCCGCTTTCGACGCGGTGTCACTCGCAGGGGCCTGCACCCAGTTGATGTGCATGTTGAACATTTTGTCTACCTCGAGGGTAAACCAATTGGTGTTGAGGTTGACGACGTCTGAGGGCGCCGACGCGAAGATGCTCACCTGAACCGGGGCCGGCGAGGCCGACGCCACCACCGGCGTCGTCGGAGCGCCGGTCACCAACGCAGCGGCCGCCAGGACCGCCGTGGGGGCGGCTAGCTTCCACTTGGACCGAGCCAACATTACTACCTCCTATCGGGTCTTGATTTGTGGTGAGTGGAGCGGCAGAGCGACAGCCCGGGAACTCCGGGGAAATTGGCCTGTAACGAGCGAACTGTGCACCTCCTTTACTCTGATCGCGCAAACAGTGCTGCCGGGCACTGCTTTATTCCTTGAGCGACCCCACGAGGACGCCCTTGACGAAATACTTCTGGGCAAACGGGTACAGGATCAGCATCGGCACCGACGCCACGACGACCAGGGAATAGCGCAGGAGGGTGGCGAGGTTCTGGAAGTACGCCAGCTGCTCGGGGGAGATGCTGCTGAAGCCGGACGGCGTAATGTTGCCGAGGACGAGGAGCTGCTGCAGGACGAGCTGCAGGGGGTACAGTGACTGCGAGTTGAGAAAGATCAACGCATTGAAGTAGGAGTTCCACTGTGTGACAGCGGCCAATAGGCCCACGACAGCCAGGATCGGCTTGGAGATGGGCACGACTACTGACCACAGGAAACGAATATCACCGCAGCCGTCGACCTGGGCGGCGTCGTAGAGCTCGGAGGGGATGCTCGTCTGGAAGTAGGTCTTGGCCAGGATGACCCAGAACACGTTGAGGCCGGTCGGGATGATAAGGGCAAAAGGAGTGTTGACCATCCCGAGCTGTTGTACTACGAGGTAAAACGGGATGATCCCTCCGCTGAACAGGAAGGCGAAGATGAGGAGCCAGACCACGAGCTTGCGGCCGTAGAAGTCCCGACGCGAAAGGGGGAACGCCATCATCACCGTCAACGCGACGCTCAGCACCGCACTGGCGGCCGCATAGATCAGGGAATTGAGGTAGGCGGTCCAGATCTCGGGATAGTGGAACACGGCCTGATAGCCGGCCAGGCTGAAGTGGACCGGCCAGAGCCACACCTTTCCGGCGATCACCGCGTTGGCCGAGGAGAACGACGCCGCCACGATGTAGAGCACCGGGATCAGGATGACCAGAATGACGACGACGAGGAACGCATAAATGGCGAGCAGGAAGGCGCGGTCGCCCCGGGACTCCTTCATTTTCTTCGGCCGTGAGCGCGTACCGGCCCAGTCCCGCACTCGCGGCAACTGCAACCTCGGTTCAACCGCAGTCATGTGCTACCTTCCGCTGAACTAGTTCGGTCAAAACAGGCTGACACCGGAGACAAAGCGAGCGACGAGGTTAGTGATCAGGAGCAGGACGAACCCGACGACGGAATTGAACAATCCGACCGCGGCGGCAAAGCTGAAGTTCCCCGACAGGAGCCCGGTCTTGTAGACGTACGTCGAGATGATCTCCGAGCTGGACAGGTTTAATGGGTTTTGCATTAGGTACGCCTTCTCGAACCCGACCGAGAGGACGCCGCCCACGGACAGGATGAGGACGATGACCACGGTGGGCATGATCGTAGGCAGGTCGACGTGGTGGATCCTCTGGGGGCGGGAAGCGCCGTCGAGACGCGCTGCGTCATATAGCTCAGGGTTGACGGCCGAGAGGGCGGCGAGATAGATAACCGCTCCGTAGCCGACCGTCTGCCAAACCCCGGACCACACATAAAGCGAGGAAAAATCGCCGGGACTGCCAAGAAAGTTGGGGATCTGCTGGATCCCGAAGAGGTGGAGGAACTGGGTGAGCAGGCTGCCCTGAGGTGAGAGGACGAGGTCCATCATCCCGACGAGCACCACGGTGGAGATGAAGTACGGCGCGTACGTCACCATTTGCGCGAAGCGTTTGAAGTGAACGTGCTTCACCTCGTTGATGGCGAGCGCCAGGATCAGCGTCGCCGGCGTTATTACCACCAATGAGTAGATGCTCAGAGTAAGCGTATTACGAATTACCGTTGAAAAATAGGGCGACTGAGCGAACTGGCGGAACTCGCTAAGGCCGATCCACGGACTGTGCCACATGCCCTGCACCGGGTTGTAGTTGCGAAAGGCGATCTGCGCCCCGAGCATGGGCCAGTAGTTGAACGTGACGAGGAACGCAAAGGGCAGGGCGATGATGAAATAGAGCTGGAAATGCCTGCGGATCCGTGTCCGGCGCAGGCGACCGGTGGTATTGACCGGAGCGACACCGAAGCTGCCTCCCGATGCGGTAGCGCGACCAACCGGGGTGGCTACGCCCGCGGCCGGCGCCGAGGAAACGGCGAATGCCTCCGTTTCTGTCATCCCGGCAGGTCCGAGCCCCGCGGGAGCCGTCGTTGTCCGGCTCCCGCGTAACCCCCTACAACCAGTCGATGACCCAAGTCGCCCCCAATGATGGATCGATGCATCTGATGTATCGGTTTACCTTACGACCGCAGGACATGATAGTCAACCCCGAGAGACGGCCAGAGAACGCGAGTAGCTACCGGGCCCACCGGGCAATGACCAGGCGCCTTCCATGGCCGGTGGGGCCATTCGACGGGCGCCGTCGGTAGTCAGCGATGTCATGGCGCCTACCTTACCTGGGCGGGTTCAGCCGCCCCACTTGCTTGCGTGAACAGCGCGTTAACGATGCCGGTCAGATTTATCGCCGGCATCGGCCAAGCACAGGGCGATTTCCTGGATGAAATATAACAAATGCAGGTACTGGGCCCGACGGCGCGACGACATCACCGGGTTGGGTACCCAGACAGGATTTGACCGTGCCAAACTCGGCCTGGAGTTACGCTTTTGTTGCGTCGGTACTGCATCTGCGGGGCGGACAGCGCTACGACGCGAGCGTCCCGGCTGGAGGACCCTGGGGGTGGCCCTTGTGCCGGCGCCGTATGAGGGCTGCACCTGTGATGAGCACAATTACGATCACACCGGCGCCGATCGCAAAGTACAGCACCGTGTTTGTCTGAACGGTCGAGGCCACGTCGACCTCGGTGGCGTGCGTGCCTGCCAGCGTCGAGGCCGACCCCGAGGCGACATTGATCTGGTCCAGGAACCCCTCGAAGGCGACGAGCGGGCCCGCTTTTGACACGGGGACGTCCGACGCTAGCGCCACTTTGAACGTGACGGTTTTTGAGGACCCCGGCGACATGGTGGCACCCTGCTGGGGGCCAAGGTAGCCCCCGATGCGGTTCCCGGTAGCGGTCGACCCTTTGAGAGGGATTTTGATAAAGCGCCCCTTCGGGCCGCCCGTCGAGTACGACAGTTTAACCTGGCCGGCGTCGACGTTCTTCGCTCCGGGGGTGCCGCCGAGGACGGCGAAGTCCAGGCGGGCATAGGGCAGAGCGCGAGGGGAAGGGTTCGTGGTCGTCAGCGTAAAAGTGGCTGAACCGCCGGCCTTGAGCGAGGTCGGGAACGAGGCAACAATGCCAGGGCTTTCGCTTTTGGTCGTGCCCTGGTAAATAACCGACTCCGCCGCCCGGCCCCCATCCGACTCGGTGGCCATCACCCAGCAAGAGACGTTGAACGGCGACGCCGTGTATGTGACGGTCGCGTTACCGCTGCTGTCGGTAATTCGCTCGCTGCGGCTGAGCTTCCCGCACAAGCCGGCACCGTGCTGTACGCCGACCGCGAAATGAACATGGTCCCCCGTTATGCCCTCCCCTGCCCCGTTATCCACCGTAACGACGATCGTGGACGTCGAGGTGCCGTTGGCCGGCATGATGTCCGGCGTGGCGTCGGAAAAGGTCGACCCCACGGTGGCGACCTGTGGATCAGCCCCCGTCGTATCGCCAGCCGCCGCCAACGACTCACTGAGCGTGCAGCCTTTGCCGGTCCCGAACTTCGAATATGCGAGGTTCGAGAACATCTGCTGTACGTAGTACCGGCCTCCGTTGATCACCTGGTTGAACTCCGTGGCACCGGGGTTGGCCGAGCTGGTCGAGCCGAGCGGGAGGCCGTAGGTCTGAGCACACAGGTCGCCGATCTGGTTGCCGTGGCTGTCGGTCCAGCCCTGTCGAGAGGAAACGGGGTCCGTGATCGCCTCGTTCAACTCATGGCTCAGGGTGCTGACGGCGCCGTCAGCCTGGAGGTCGCCGTTGGGTGACTCCCCCGCATTGCAAGCGTTGCGGTCGTACGGTATGTCCGCATATACCGTCTGGTCCGCCGCTGGTCCGAAGGCGCCGTGGTACCCGCAATACCCGGTGTCAGAGTTGGACCCGTCGCTGTCCTCGGTCTCTACCCTGGGCGGGAAAAAGACCGGGTAAAAGCGCGCCAGGCCGCTAGCCAAACGCAGGTTTCCCTGCACGTGCCTCAGCTCTGTCCGTAACTGTCGGTCGGTGAGGCAGGCCGTGTAGCCGGGGGCGGGGCGGCAGCCGTCTGGCGGGAAGGCGTCAGTATCGATGATCGTGGCCCCGGAGTGGATGCGATAGTGGACGAACTGCTTGACGCCCTGGACGATCTGGTAGTACTCGGCGTCGATCGAGTACACGTTGTCCGGGCTGCCGCTGGCGGCGGCCACATTCGCGACATAGCTTTCGACGATGTTCTCGTACTTGGCCGGGAACACGTAGCGAGCCCCGCTTGGTTCCCAAAAAATAGGCGTAACGGTAAGCCCGGTGGCGCTGCCCGTGGCCATGACCGGACCACCGTGATAGGAAAGCGGTGGGGCACAACTCGAGCACACCTGAGGCTCGTTCGCCTCTCCGGGACGAGACCCGGGCCTGCTACCGTCCGTCGCCGCCTCAGCGGCAGGCGAGACGACGAGACCGGCCGCACCTGTCCCGCCAGTGGCACCGGCCTGGTAGACCGGCGGGCGGGGCGGGGTGGCGGCGCCCGCGTCCAGGGCAGCGCAGGCCACCACGGCGGCGACCAAGGCGCCGGAACGCAGCAGGATGGCCACTCTTCTGGGCGTGCTCACTTACGCAAACCTTTTGAGGCCCGCTTCAGCTCTCCGTAACGCTTCGCGGCTACATGGTCGAGCGGGTGAGGTAGTGCTACCTCCGGCGACCATTGCCCGATTGCGTTGGCAACAAGCCCTTCGCTTCGAACGACTATTCCATCTGGCAACCGGGCAAACGTATTCTGTCGTGCCGTTTTCTCTCGAGCCGTTCTGTGTAGTGCCGTGGCTGGCGTGTCGGCATTAGGTGGACAAGCACTTCGCCGTACACCCTAGCTGCCCGGTACGCGCCCACCTTCGCGCCCTCCGGGATGGTTATGGACGAGCCCCCGGGTGTTCAGGCTAACGAAAAAGGCGGGTAGGGGTCGGCGAGGAGGGAGTACCAGGCATCAACCCGGAGGAACCAGCGATTGGCACCAACCACGAAGTCCCTGAGACCGGGCGGCCAACGCCCCGCGAACAGTACGACAAAAAAGGCCACGATCATCACAAGATATAGCGCGATACCCAGGAAAAGCAGCACGATCAGCTGAGGGATGACGAGGATAATCCGGAACAGCACGGCTAAGCGGGATAGTTTTTCGCCCCGCCGTACCTCGAACCGAGCCGGGTCGTCGCCCGGGTCGGGGTAGCCCATAGCGGGGGCCAGGGGTGGGTACTTTTCCCGCAGGAACGAGCTGTAGCTCAACGCGCGCCAGTAATAACGGTAGTAGCCGGCGATGACGCTGCCGAGGCCTTCGGGCAACTGCCCGGTGAACAGGGCCACGAACCAACCGACGAAGGCACACAGCTGGGCCACGATCCGAAGCACATAGACGATAATGAAAAGGGGCAAGGCGAGGATCGATTGCACCAGCGGGCGCCAACGAGCAATCCGGTCCGGCACCTCGACGTCGATATCGATGGGGTACCGGCCGCTGAGGTCTGTGGTCGGAGGGGTGACTGCCGGGACCGAAGCCCATGGTGCTTGGGATGGCCACGCGGCCGGGGGCGGGGGTGTTGCCGATGGGGATGTTGGGGGTATCGGTGATGGGGGTATCGGCTCGGGCCCGCCCGGCGGTGGAGTACCGGAGCCCTCAGGGCTAACGGGGCCCGGCTGCGAATCCTCACCATTGGGCATCGCGACCTCCGAGTGACCGAAGTGAGACCACTTCCGTGTCGCCTCTGCAAAGAGTATAGATCGCGAGTCGTGTGAGATTGATGTATTGGCCCGTACGGCGTACAGGCCTGTTTCACTTGAAGATGTTGACCGCCCGGGCGATAACAAGACCGAGGACCAGTAAGGATGCGACCGACTGAAGGCCCATGGCCATTTTGGCCCAGGGCTTGAGCGGCATGACGTCGGTCGGGCTGAAGGCCAGGTTATTTGTGAGCCCCAGGTACAGGTAATCGATGAAGGTCGGGTACCAATCTGGCGGGGCGATCGTGGGGTTCATATCCTGCGGGAAAGCCAGGTCCGGGTACCTGCGCTCGATATGTGCCCGCTCGCCCGGGCCGCCGAGGTCTAGCTCCCAGTAGAGGAAGGCAAAAGTTATCACCAGGCCCACCCAGACGAGCCCTCCGTCGACGAGCAAGTCTTGCGCCGAATTGGTTATGGCGGCCGATCCGGCGATCAACAGGTGGGTCAGCACAACAGTGGCGTAAAACGAGCAGAAGGCCAGTACCAGAACTATGCCGAGCCGCAACCAGTGAAGCTGCACCGAACGGCGGTCGATCCGTCCGGGGTCGAGGATCAGCATCGCTGCGAGCAGGACAAAGATGACGGCCGGGATCAGCCAGCGGGGCCCGGCCACCAGCTTGTCCGGGACGAGGAAGGGTAGCGCCATGGCTACAACCAGCACGAGTACGACCGGGAGGCGCGATTCCCCATGGAGCGCAACGTCCGTGGACGGGTTGCGCGCCACCGGGACTTCGCCTGCTGACCCTGAGCGTCGGTTCAGCCTCACCAGCGGATTGACAATAGTTCGGGACGAGCCCCAATGCGATTATCAACCGGACGCAGGGCCAGGAGCAGCTCTCAGGCCCCAGTGCTCCTGACTACCATCCGGGGTCACGGCCCCGATTGGCTGGTGGACGATAGCTTCGAGCCGAGAAGGGCCATCTTGGCGGGGTCGGCCACCACGTGGATCCGCTTTACCAGGCTGTTTTCGATAGTAAGCAGGATCACGGCCCACAGCCTTTGGCGTTTGAAGGAGAGCAGTACCGGGCGGCTGCCGATCGGGGTGGACACCAGCGTGGTGTCCGGCCCGAAGTACCGCAAGAGGTTGGCCGCCACGGGCCTTGGCCCGCGCGCCCCCTGGCCACTGCGACGGTCCAACGGGCCCAGGTCGATGTCGCCCCAGACACCCGGGTCGAGAAGCTGGAGGAGGGCCGAGAGGTCGCCACTCGAGCAGGCGTGGATGAACTGCTCTGCGAGCCGCCGCTGCTCGTCGATGCCGACGTCCGTCTCGCTTCGGCTGGACTCTGATTGGATCTTTGCCCGCGCCCGCTTCGCCAGCTGCCGGCAAGTGGCTGCCGGGCGCCCGACACTGGTGGCGATCGTCTCGAATGGCACCTGGAATATGTCGTGGAGCACGAACACGACTCTCTCCGCCGGTTTCAACCTTTGCAGGACCACCAGCAAGGCCAAACCGACCTGATCGTCGAGGGTGACGCGGTCGGCCGGGTCCATAGGTAGGGTCGGGCTCGACACGGCCGGCCCGGCGAAGTCGATCGTCAGAGCGTCGTCGGCCCGCTCACGACGAAACCGCGCCGAGTGGATCTGGTCCAGACAGATCCGGCTGGTCACCACGATCAGCCATCCTCGCTTGTCTTCGATTTCGTCGAGCGAAGCCCTGGCCAGCCTGGCGAACGCTTCCTGGACGGCGTCCTCGGCCGCCCCAACGTCGCCGAGCATCCCGAACGCCAGGTCAACCAGGTAGGGACGGTTGGCCCGCCAGGCCTCCGCGACCTGAGCCCCAGTGGACTGTGCCCCAGTGGACTGTGCCCCAGTGGACTGGGCCCCAGTGGACTGGGCTCCACTGGACTGGGCCCCAGTGGACTGGGCTCCACTGGACTGGGCCCCAGTGGACTGGGCTCCACTGGACTGGGCCCCAGTGGAGTGGGCCAAAGGCGCATGGGCCACTCGTGATTGAGCCTCTCCTGGCCGCGTCGTTGCTCCCATTTCATACCACCTTAAAATCTCGGAACGGGCCTAAATCTCGGGACGGGCCTGAATCTCGGGACGGGCCGAAATCTCGGGCCACGTTGGCTTCTCACACGCACGCCTATTAAGACGAAACACGGGCGGCCAACGTGACACCTGGGGCCACAGCACGGATTGTCACTTTTCGGGAGGCGGGATCGTCCCTATTGCTACGACAGCCGGAGAACGGCCAGTCGCAAAACCAGCGTGACGTGATCGGAGCCCCATGAATATTCCCAAAAACCCGGATGCAAAAATGATGGCCAGGTCAAACCGAGTTCGGCTGCCGGCCGAGCAGAGCACGCCCGGGCGTTTGGGAGCCTGGTGCTATACCCGTCGGCGGCTGGTGGTCTTCGGGTGGTTGGCGGTCTTGGTCGTTGTCTCTTTCCTCGGGAAAGCGGTCGGATCGGAGTTCAAGGACAGCATCAACGGCGGGAACACGGGGTCTCAACGGGCGGCGGCGTTCCTGCAGGGCCACTTTCCGGGCCAGGCAGGCGCCGATGCCCAAATTGTCTTCAACACGGCAACGCCTATCACATCGCCGCCCGAGCGAATTCGGGTCACGGCCACGCTCGACCGCCTGGACGGCCTGCCCGGCGTCGTCTCGGTGGCGAGCCCTTTCGGGGCCCATGGCGCCAGCCGCATCAGCTCCGACGGGCACATCGCCTATGGTCTCGTCCAGTTCAACGGCGACGTGGACAGCCTCCCGAACGCTGACATCCAGAAGGTCATCGCGGCCGCCAGGAGCGCCGACCGTCAGGGGTTCGACGTGGCACTACTGGGGACGCCCATTGAGAAGGTCCAGATGCCGTCTTTCGGGACGAGCGAAGGCCTCGGGCTCCTCGCCGCCATGATCATCCTCCTGCTGGCGTTCGGGTCCGTCATCGCCATGGCCCTGCCTATCGCTACCGCAGTGGTCGCCGTTGCCACCATGTTCGGCCTCCTCGACGTGCTCAGCCACGTGCTGACAGTGCCCACGTTTGGCCCCGAGCTTGCCGCCCTGGTCGGTCTAGGGGTCGGCATCGACTACGCCCTGTTCATCGTGACGCGCTACCGGCAGGGCCTGGCCGAAGCCCTGTCCCCCGGGGCTGCGGTGAGCAAAGCGATGGCGACATCGGGACGGGCGGTCGTCTTTGCCGGCTCGACGGTGGTGCTCTCCCTACTCGGCCTGTTCCTGCTCGGGCTCCCCTTCATCTACGGGGCGGCGCTGGGGGCCGTCTTCGCTGTGCTATTGGTCATGGCCGCGTCCATGACCCTCCTCCCGGCAGCCCTGGGCTTTGCCGGGGCCAACATCGACCGTCTGCACGTTGGCTTGCGCCGAAGGGCGTACGAGCCGGTGAGCTCGCCGTTCTGGGCGTGCTGGAGCCGGCAGGTGCAGCGCCGGCCCGGGGCAACGGGAGGCGCCGCCTTGTTAGTGCTGGTCGTCCTGGCCCTCCCCTTTCTGTCCCTCCACCTGGCCTTCACCGACGCCGGCACCGATCCGCAGTCGTACACGACCCGGCAGGCCTACGACCTGGTGGCCAAGGGCTTCGGGCCGGGGACAGCCGGGCCCCTGGTCATCGCCGTTCAACTCCCACCCCGAGAGAAACCTTCCGTGGCCATTGGGCCCTCGGTGATTAGCAAGCTCGCCCGCCGCGTTTCGGCCCTCCCCGGCGTCACGATGGTAAGTCCTGCGGAGTACAACGCATCCGGCAACGCTGCCGTCATCACGGTAATCCCCGGTACATCACCTCAAGACAGCAGGACATCGGCCCTCGTCGACCAGCTCCGAAAAAACGCCATCCCGAGTGCTCTGGCCGGCACGGGCGCCCAGGCGTGGGTTGGGGGCGCTACCGCCGAGTCGGTCGACACGACCGGCGTGATCTCCCACCACCTGGCCCTCGTCCTGTCTTCGGTCGTCCTGCTGGGTGTGCTCCTGCTTATGTTCGCCTTCCGGTCGGTGGTCATCCCGCTTGCCAGCGTCCTCATGACTGTGGTTTCGACGGGCGCGGCCTACGGCGTTATGGTGGCCGTGTTCGAGTGGGGCTGGCTCGGCGGCGGGATCGACAACGGGACGACGGCCCCCGCCGACCCCTGGATACCTGTAATGCTGTTCGCCCTGTTGTTCGGGCTCTCGATGGATTACCAGGTCTTCCTGACATCCAGGATCAAGGAGGCGTGGATGAGCGGGCAAAGTGATGCTGACGCCGTGGCCAGCGGGCTGGCCTCCACCGGCCGTGTCATAACCTCGGCGGCCGCCATCATGGTCTGTGTCTTTGGAGCCTTTGTGCTGGGCGACCTGCGCATTCTGAAGGTTTTCGGGTTCGCCATGGCGACCGCCATCCTGCTCGATGCCACATTGGTGCGTATGGTCCTGATGCCGGCGACCCTGCAGGTGCTTGGTAGAGCGAACTGGTGGTTCCCGGGCCACCTCAAGAGCGTGGTGCCAGACTTCATGCCTGAGGGCGGCTCCTCGCCTCGACTGGTCGGCGCCGACAGACGGTAGCCTGGGGCCTGTCACCCGGCTTTTGCTCTACCGGTAACAAGTGGAACTCATCACCCTCGGCCACGGCACCCTGGAGCAAGCTGAACTAACGCAGCTGCTTTGCGCCGCGCCCGTGGAGCTGCTGGTCGACGTCCGTACTGCTCCCGGCTCGAGACGCTACCCGCATTTTGCCCGCGCCAGGATGGAGCAGTGGTTGCCCGAGGCGGCGATTGCCTACCGCTGGGAACCCCGCCTGGGTGGCTGGCGCAAACCCGGCCCAGCATCACCTAACAGAGCGTTGCGGAACGACTCATTCCGTGGGTACGCGGATTACATGTTGTCGGCGGGGTTCTGGGAAGCCCTCGACGATGTCCTGGCCGACTGTCGTAACCAGCGTACGGCCGTCATGTGCTCGGAGTCTGTATATTGGCGCTGCCATCGACGGATGATCGCCGACGCGGCCGTCATCGGCCGAGGGGCGACCGTGGTACACCTGGGCCACGACGGCCAGATGAGCCCACATCGTTTAACCGAGGGCGTCCGGTCGGACAACGGCCAGCCTGTTTACGATGTCGGGACATCCGCGGAACTCCTCGACTAAGGCCTACGACAACAGAGGTTTACGAGGTTTACTCAAACCGTGGGCATTTGTGGCGCGTCAGTCCGGCCCTTTGTGCTGGTGACGCGTGGCGAGCCCGAATTTCGGTAATTGTCCGGGCATAAACGCTACTCCTGGCCTAAATCCGGCCGGACCGCTCGTTTAACGCGAACGCCCGGGAGCGTGCCACAATGGCGGTCATGCCGCAGCCGATCCTATTGACGGTCGACGACGATCCCGAGGTATCGCGGTCGCTCGGCTCGCGACCTGCGCCAGCAGTACGGCGAGGACTATCGCATCCGCCGGGCCGAGTCAGGGCCCGAGGCCCTCGATGCCCTGAAGGAGCTCAAGCTACGAGACGAACAGGTTGGCTTATTGCTGGCCGACCATCGCATGCCGGACATGACCGGTGTCGAGTTCCTCGATCAGGCCCGCGAGTTCTACCCGAAAGCGCGCCGGGTGCTCCTCACCGCCTACGCCGACACTGACGCGGCCATCGCCGCCATCAACCGGGCCGACGTTGATTACTACCTGCTCAAGCCGTGGGACCCGCCGGAGGAAAAGCTGTACCCGGTGCTCGACGACCTGCTCGAGGACTGGAAGGCCCACGACCGCCCCAAGTCCGACGACCAGGTGCGGGTGGTAGGCCACCGGTGGTCCGCTCCCTCGCACGAGGTCAAGGACTTCCTGACCCGCAACCAGGTGCCCTTCAAGTGGTTGGAGCTCGAGCGTGACGCCGAGGCGGCCAGGCTGCTGCGCCGCCAGCGGTATCGAGGCAGACCAATTGCCCCTGGTGATCACCGAGTCGGGCCAGACGCTGCAGGCGCCGTCGACGGCCGAAGTGGCCCGGGCCCTCGGGCTTTCGTCCACGCCTTCGCTGCGATTTCTACGACCTGATAGTGATCGGGGGCGGGCCGGCAGGCCTCGGCGCCGCCGTGTACGGGGCCTCGGAAGGCCTCCGTACCATGCTGGTCGAGCGCGAGGCGGTTGGCGGGTCAGGCCGGCCAGAGCTCCAGGATCGAGAACTACCTGGGTTTCCCGTCTGGTATCGCCGGCGGTGACCTGGCGCGGAGGGCCGCCACCCAGGCGCGCCGGTTCGGCGCCGAGATGCTCCTAACGTCGGACGTAGCCAGCCTGGAGGTGTGCGGGTCGGCCAGGGTCGTCCGGTTGGCTGATGGCAGCCAGCTGTCAGCCCACTCAGTCCTGCTCACGACGGGTGTGGCGTACCGGCGCTTGCGGGTGCCCGGGGTCGACGATTTCACGGGGAGGGGCGTGTACTACGGCGCCACCTCGACCGAAGCCCAGTCCTGCTGGGACCAGGACGTCTACATCGTCGGCGGGGCCAACTCGGCCGGCCAGGCGGCCGTGTTCTTTGCCCGCAAGGCCCGCAACGTCACGTTGGTGGTGCGCGGCCCGGACCTCGAGCGCTCAATGTCGCAGTACCTGATCCAGCAGATCGAGCAGCTCCCCGAACGTGCGAGTGCGGACCAACAGCGAGATAACGGGGGCCAGCGGAAGCGACCATCTCGAGCGCCTGCGGATCGCCGACCGCGCAGGCCGGGACCGAGGAGGAGGTGAGCACCTCCTGGCTTTTCGTCTTCATCGGGGCCGCGCCCGGGACCGAATGGCTGGGCAAAGAGATAATGCGAGACGAAAACGGGTTCGTGCTGACTGGTCCCGACCTGTTGGTCGACGGTCAGCTCCCGCCCGATTGGCCTCTGGACCGGCAGCCGTACTTCCTGGAGACCAGCGTCCCGGGTATCTTCGCCGCCGGCGACGTTCGCGGGCAATCGGTCAAGCGGGTCGCCTCGGCGGTCGGCGAGGGTGCCATGGCCGTGACCCTCGTCCACCGGTACCTGGAGTTGCTGTGACCGAGCCGGGCGGCGGGTTGAAGGAGGAGCTGCGAAGCTGCTTCCTGTTCGAGAGCCTCACCGAAGAACAGCTCGACTGGCTCGTGCAGCACGGCACCGTCGAAACCTGCGACGCCGGCTCGACCGTCTACCGCCAGAACGCCCGGGCCGATAATTTCTACGTCCTGCTCGAGGGCGAGATCCAGCTGGTTAAGCGTCTGGACGGGACGGACGTGGTCCTGACCAGCGCCAGCCAACCAGGCAGTTATGCGGGGGCCACCAGGGCCTTCATCGGCTCCTCGGGAGACCAGTCGTACAGCTCGAGCCTCCGGACGGTGACGAGGGCTCGCTTGTTCAAGCTGAAAGCCGAAGACTTTGCTTATTTGCTCAAGACCTGGTTCCCGATGGCCGTGCACCTGCTGGACGGGTTGTTCCTCGGGCTGACCAACGCCGAGGCGCTCCTCGGAGAGCGGGACAAGCTGATCGCTCTGGGCGCGCTTTCGGCCGGGCTGGCCCACGAGCTCAACAACCCGGCGGCGGCCGAAGTGCGAGCGGCCGAAGCGCTCACCGGACGGCTTCAAGAGGCGCGCCGGACGATGGTCAGCTGGCCCCGGGGCTCGTCCCAGGACGAGCTCTCGGAGCTGCTCGGCCTGCTGGCCGAGGCGGTCGACCGCGCCCGCACTGCTCCCGCCCTCTCGACGCTGGAATCCGGCGACCTCGAAGACGCGCTGGCGGCCAAGCTGCGAGCGGCCGGTCTGGAGGACTCATGGGAGCTGGCAGCCGTGCTGGCGTCGGCGGGCCTGGACCAAGGGTGGGTCGACCGCGTACGGGCCAGCGCCGGCTCGTCCATGCCGGATGCCGTGCGATGGTTGGCGCTCGGAGTCGACATTGAAAGCCTGGTGAACGAGATCCGCAATTCGGCGGGCCGCATTTCCGAACTCGTGGGGGCCATGAAGGAGTACAGCCACCTCGACAAGGGACCGTTCGCGCTGGTCGATGTCCACGAGGGGTTGGAAAGCACGCTGGTTATCATGCAACACAAGCTGAAGAAGGGCGTCAAGGTCGTACGTGACTACGAGCGGGACCTCCCGAAGATTTGCGGCGGGCCGGCGAGCTCAACCAGGTGTGGACCAACCTCATCGACAACGCGGTGGACGCCATGAGCGGCGCCGGGGTACTTACGGTAACCACTCGCCGGGACAACAGCTCGGTCGTGGTGGAGATCGCCGACACCGGCCCGGGGATACCACCTGAATTGCAACGCCGCATTTTCGAGCCCTTTTTCACGACAAAGGGGGTCGGGCAAGGTACCGGCCTGGGCCTGGACATGAGCTACCGCATCGTCGTGCGCCGTCACCACGGCGATATTCGCGTCGAATCGGCCCCCGGTAACACCCGGTTCCTGGTAACGCTGCCCGTCGATCAACCATCGGGCCCAAGCCCGTCGCATAACCGCAGGCGGCAACGCGTGCGGCGCTCAACCGAGGGTAAGGTTGCGCGTCTAAGACTCGCCGAATTTGAACGGGCGATCGCGATAGGAGCCGACACTGACACCTCCAGGTACGACAGAAGCGGCCAAGCGGGAAGGACCGCTACGAGTTGGGCTCGTTGGTTGCGGCAAGATCAGTGAGGCATACTTGCGCCCCGATTATCCCGAGGTCGCGTACGTCGCTTGTGCCGATATCGTCGAGGCTCGCGGAAAAGCGTGGCCGAGGCGCACGGGTTGCGGGCCATGCTGGTCGACGACCTTGTTTCCGACGCGGGTATAGACGTTATTTGTAACCTGACCGTGCCGCTGGCGCACTACGAGGTGAGCCGCGCCGCCCTGAAGGCGGGCAAGCACGTGTACGTGGAGAAACCGCTCGGGGTCGACCGGGACGAAGGCGCCGCCTTGCTGCGCCTGGCTAAAGAAATGGGACTTGCTATTGGCTGTGCGCCGGACACGTTCCTCGGCGCCGGCCTGCAGACCTGCCGGGCCGTTATCGACGAGGGGCGGATCGGGGTACCCGTGGCCGCCGTGGGCAACATGGTCAGCCACGGCCCCGAGGGGTGGCACCCGGACCCGGGCTTTTTTTACCAGCCCGGCGCGGGGCCGTTGTTCGACATGGGCCTCTTACCATCTGACCGCCCTTGTGTCCCTGCTCGGCCCGATCAAGCGAGTGGCTGCTCTCTCTCGTGGCGTTGGCGATCAACGCCGCATACGGAGCGGCGACCGGGAGGGGCAGGTATTGCCAGTTAATGTCCCTACCCACGTCGCCGGGGTCCTCGACTTCGAGACGGGGCCAGTGGCCACCCTGATAACCAGCTTCGATGTGTGGAAGTCGGCGCTTCCCCGCCTGGAGATCCACGGCACGGAGGCCAGCCTGTCGCTCCCCGACCCAAACACGTTCGGTGGGCCTGTGCGCATTTTCCCTGCCGGCGCAACCGAATGGGAGGATGTCCCGATCGACCGCTTTGCGCTGAACCAGCGTGGGATCGGGCTGGCCAACCTGGCCGCATCGCTGTCCGGCACCGGTTACAACCGGGCGAGCGGCCAGCTCGCCTACCACGTCCTCGACGCCATGGTGGCGTCGGTGGACTCGAGCCTCGAAGGCAAGTACGCCGATCTGGTCAGCACCGTCGAGCGGCCACCGGCCATGCCGCCGATCTGACCGAGCCAGGCTGGCCCCTCCTCCTTTGAACGGATCGGGCTCAAAGGTCCTTTTGGTAATTGGTCTGTGGTCCGGTACCAGCGAGACAGGCCCGCCTAACGGAACGGGCCTGTCTCGCTGGCACTCGTTCCATCAGTAGGAACCCTCGTCTTATGCGTAACGGCGTTGCGACGCTTGCTCGCCGTCCAGAACTGAGGCCGAACGACTTCGCCGCTCATCCGCTGTCAAGAGTTCAAGCGGGATACCCGATCGGGAAGTTCGGGAACGGCACCTTGCGGGACGTCTCATCGCCGGCTCGAAATGGGCGCGGTCCTCGGAGATCCGCGTGGGTTGTTCCGAAGGGGAGTGTGTCTGCGAGACGGGTCCCGTTCCCGTAGGCGGGACCCGTGTCGCAGCACCGGCCCGCACGCACCAGCTGGCGTAGTCGTTTATGCGACGAGACCGTACGTGAGTACCGTGGCACGGTGGGCACATATAAATCGTGCGGCGGGCGTCGGCGTGACCGCGGACGGGTTTTATGACGGACACCGAGCCTCTTCACCCTGTGCTGGACGACACCACCCGCCACCGGTTCGTCAACGAACAGGAGGGTGGTCTGTCTGAGCTGGTGTACCGGACGGACGGCCACCGCATGACCCTCCTCCATACGGCTGTACCCGAGAAGCTCCGCCGTCGTGGTATCGCCGCGGCACTCGTCAGGGCCGCCATCGAGCGAGCGGCAAACGAGGACCTGGTCGTGGTGCCGCTGTGCCCGTACGCTCGCAAGTGGCTGGCGGAGCACCCGGAAATGGCGTCGACGGTAACAATCGATTGGGCCGCCACGCGCGAACGGAACGGTCCGGCCGAACGGCTCTAAGCTCTCGATAGCGAAAAACGGGCCAGCTACGGGCAGGTTTTCAACCTCGCCGGGTCCGCCCGCGCAGTGCCGCCAGGCAGAGCGACATGCTGACGGCCCCAACGGCCGCTATCGCCAGCAATGACTCGCCCAGCGACGTCCACGCCCAACCCTGGGTGACCAATGACCGCAGGCCGCCCAGGATATAAGTAACCGGGTTCCAGGTCGCAACGGTTGACAACCACCCGCTCAGTTCTGAGCGCGGCACGTACGACGAAGTCATGAACAAGAAGGGAAAGAACAGCAGGAAGCTCGAGTTGACAGCGGCCGGGTTGCCGGTCTTCAGGGCGATGGCGTAGCCGAAAGCAGCGAAGGCAAGGCTCCAGCAGCAACCCAGCAAGAGGAACAAAAAGGCCCCGGCCGGTCCCGACTTGAACCTCACGCCAAGTCCGAGGGCGAGGGCGATTATCGGCACCATGAGCAGGCAGGCGATGGCCACGTCGGCCGCCATGTGGCCGATCAGGATCGCCAGCCGACGAACCGGGGTGAGCAAAAGCCGGTCCAGGTACCCGTCCTGGATGTCCAGTACGAGCGAGCCAGCCCTGGAAACGCCTGTAACGCCGAGCAATATGGCCGTGGGCAGCATGAAGGACTTGATGTCGAAGCCCTTGATGTGGCTTTGGGTCAGGTGCTGCAACGTGCCCACGTTGACCACGAAGAAGAAAAGGGCAATGAAGATGGGCGGTATAACGGTCTCGAGCTCTCGCGGCACCCTTCGCAGTGCCCGCCCGGCGATCGAGCTAACGTCGTGTAGAGGCGAAGAAGGCCGGGCATGGATGGAAGGGTTCCCGTCGAAGCCACCTATGGCGATGTCGACTGCAGTCATTTTCTGACCTCTTTCGTTTCCTGTCGTCCGGGCTCGTTTTCTTCCTGTCCCTCGGGCTGGATCCGGTTCCCCGTCAGCTCGAGGAACACATCGTCCAGCGTCGGCGTCCGCAACGTAAGGTGCCGCACCGTTGAAACGGAGTTGAGGGCCACGGCTACAGCGCCAATGGTGGCGGCCCCGTCATTAGCGGCGATCAGCAATTCGTCGCCGTGCACTTCGACGCTGGTTACCCCGGCCAAGCCGGCCACCGCTTGGCGGCCTTGTGCAGTAGCCCCGTCCACGCGAGCCACGATGACGTCGTTGCCCACGTTACGTTTGAGCTCCCCGGGCGTCCCCTCGGCGACAAGCCGGCCGTCGTTGATGATGCCGACACGATCGGCCAGTTCGTCTGCTTCCTCCAGGTACTGGGTGGTAAGGAAAATGGTCATATCGAGCTCACGGTTGAGCCGTCGGACCTCCTCCCACATCCGGGCCCTGCTTACCGGGTCAAGGCCTGTAGTGGGCTCGTCCAGGAACAACACTTCCGGGTTGTGGACCAATGCTGCCGCCAGGTCGAGCCGGCGTTTCATGCCTCCCGAGTAAGTGGAAATGGGCTGCGAAATGGCATCCCCGATGTCGACCAGACGCCCCAGGGCATCCAGCCGTTGCTTGATCTCGGCCCTCGTCAGGCCGTAGAGCCGGCCCTGGAGCCGGAGCAGCTCGATACCCGTTTGCTTGGGGTCGAGGGCGGCTTCCTGAAGGGCAACCCCGATGCGGAGGCGTACCTTTTCGGGCTCAGTAGCGACGTCGTGGCCGGCTACGACTGCTCGGCCCGCGCTTGGGGTCAGCAATGTGCAAAGAACCCGGACAGTGGTCGACTTGCCGGCTCCGTTTGGCCCGAGGAAGCCGTAGATCTCGCCCCGAGGGATTTGCAAATTGACCTGGTCGACAGCTTTTTTACCGTCGAAGGTGCGGACCAGTCCCTCCGCTTCGACCGCCAGGGGCCGGGCGGTGGCCCGGGGCAGGCGAGTCACCGTGGCCAGGCCAGGGGCAGGGGGTGGGCTGGCATAGTCGTTGGGTGGGCTGGCATAGTCGTCGGGTCGTACAAGGCTCATCCGGTTGTGCTCCTTGGCGCTCATGTTGCTTAAAGAGCTGCTAGCGCCTGGTGCTGCCTCAAGGAACGTTTGACCGGTTGCTTCCCCCCGGCACCGCGTCGGCGCCTCGGAGTTCGTGTGTGCAACCCGGCAAACGTCGCCTCTCGTGGCAGTTCGGCGCCCGTGCGCTCATGTCAGTCGGGTACAGAATTACATTCAAAACAGGTCAGCCTGTGGCCACATTGCATAACTTCATCGGTCCGGTATGGTCTGGAAGAGGAGACGGCCTGGCCGGGTGCAACTCATCGGCGCCGTAGCTGTCCCCGGGGAGGACGGCTAATCCTGGCATACCGCCGGTGCTCGATGTGCGAAATTACGGACGGCTCACGGGCAAACTATTCGCTTGCCCACCGTTGAGGCCGCCACGCCGCCCCGGAACCTGAACAACCCAAGGAGATTAGTTATGGTCACCAGTTCGACAACGAACGACGGGCGCGCCCGAGTGCTCGCCGACGGTAGTCACATGCCCATGCTCGGCCTCGGTGTATGGCAGGTACCCAATGGGCCCGAGTGCGTAAACGCAGTGCGTTGGGCGCTCGAGCTCGGGTACCGGCATATCGATACGGCCCAGGCCTACGGCAACGAAGAGAGCGTCGGCCAGGGGTTGCGCGAGAGCGGCGTGCCTCGCCACGAGATCTACCTCACCACAAAGTTCTACCCGGGCCATCACGACCCCGTGGCCGAGGCCGAGAACAGCCTGAAGCGGCTGGGCGTCGATTATGTGGACCTGTACCTTGTGCATTGGCCCCAAGGCGGCCCCACCCGTGCCTGGCCGGGCATGGAAAAGGCACAGCAGCTCGGCTATGCCCGTTCGGTCGGGGTCTCGAATTTCAATACCAACGACCTGCAGCAAGTGCGCGGTGTGGCGACCGTTGCCCCGGTGGCCAACCAGGTACAGTTCAGCCCCTTTGAGTACAGGCGCGCCCTGCTCGAGGCCTGTCGCCAGGACAACATTGCCCTCGAGGCGTACAGCCCGCTCGGGACAGGCCGGCATCTCTCCGACAAGACCGTCAAGGCCATTGCCGAGCGGGTGGGGCGCACGCCCGCGCAGGTGTTGCTGCGCTGGTGCCTCCAGCACGAGGTGCCAGTCATCCCCAAGTCGACCCACCGCGACCGGATCGAGGAGAACGCCGGTATCTTCGATTTCAACTTGTCGGACCAGGACATGGCGGACCTGGACAGGAAGGACCACACGGGCGGCACCGACCGCGCCCTGGAGCGAAAGTGGTGGTGACCGCTTGTCGGCGGCTCCTTTGGCCGCGGCGCGGCCGCCCGGCCGCTGAACCCGGTCTCGTGCCCCCGTCGCGGCGACCAGTGAGCGACCTCACGGCGACCGGCCCGATGTGCCCTCATCGCTGCGGGACAGGCTGGTCTTAGCGGCATTGATCAGGACGCGGACCACGGCCCCGATAATCACGAGGTCGAGCAGCATCTGGACGCTGACCAGGATGCGAGTGCTGTCCCAGGTGGGCGTGATATCGCCGAAGCCCACGGTGGAAAATACGGTAACGGTGAAGTAGAGCGCGCGCGTGTGGTCAAGCGATTGGCTGAAACTTGACTTGTACGTGTCGGAGACCGACAGGTAGATCGAGGAGAACACGACCAGGAACAGGGGCAATATCACACCCAGCGATTGCATCGCCCGGAGCTCGGGGAGCTCGGAACGGACGATGTGGCTGGCCTGCCAGACGATGGTCGTGGCGACGAAACCAAGGCCTATGACCAGCCGGACGACATCATCGACACTGGAGTCGCGTCCGGCGGGCACGGCGTAGTAGACGATCAGAAGGACCGCCCAGGCCAGCACGACGATCAAAGCCGTACGGGCAATGGCCCAGCGGCGCTCGCCGCGCTCCAATTCGGACAGACGTCGAGGGCTCACTCCAGGGGTTACAGTAGTCTGTCCTGACCTGCGATGATCCTCTCCGGGAGCCACGGGGGAGCACCGCGCCCCGCACGCCCGGCCGGTGCTGTTAGGCGTTCAGGTCGTGGCGCCACTTTCGGCCTCCAGGGGGTCACTGAGCCACCTTTCGGTAACGCGCAGGGTCACTTTGGCTTTGGTGCTCAGTGTGACCCTGGCCGTGGTCGCCGGGTCCGTCGGGATCTGGCTGGCCGTCCAGGCGAGCGATGCGTCGAGGACCACCCTCAACACGCTGCTCCCCGCCCGCTCGACAGCAGACCAGCTCCTGGCTGACGTCATCGACCAGGAGACGGGTGAACGCGGCTTCGTGATCACGTCCGAGCCGACGTTCCTGCAGCCTTACGAGCTCGGCCGGAGGGCAACGCCGTCGCTCATCGCCACACTCCACGAGCAGCTCGCCGGCCATAAAGTCGCTCTTGCGCTGCTGGCGCAGGTGGCGGCGCGTTACGAGACCTGGTTGCATGTCTTCGCCGTTTCTCAGGTCCGCGAGGTAACCGGCGGTGACGTGGCGGCGGCCATAGCAAGGGAGAAAACGGCCAGGGTAAAGCACTCTTCGACGCGTTGAGAGACCGTATTAGCGCCCTGAGCGCGCGGCATCGAGGTCTAGCAACGCGCGTCGGTGACCCGGGCGCGCAACCTGCAAGGCGAGACGCTCTGGCTGGTCGTTACCGTCATCGCGTTCATCCTGGCTGGTTCTCTCTGTGGGTGGCTCCTCCTCAAACGGTGGGTTATACAGTCCGTCCGGCAGCTTGAAAGTGAAGTCGGCATGGTTGCCGGCGGAGATGTCGACCATGAGGTGGTCGACGCGGGCACTACCGTGCTGGCCTATACCGACGGCCTGGTCGAGCGAAGAGACGAACCGATCACCGCCGGCATTGAACGTCTGCGCCAGACGGCCTCGGTCGAGCTGTCCGTCGAGGGCCTCATCGACCACGTGCTGGCGTCACTGCTGCCAGTAGGTGCGAGTGACGACGTGGTCGTGCTGGGCCTCCAGTGGCAACCGTAAACCCTGACCGTCGCCCGCCCGCCCAGGCGACAACCAATAGGGGCGATTGCACTTTACTCGTTCAACTCCTCGGTACTCATTGAGGTTTTTGGTCGCTGGTCGCTCACTCGTTTATGAGCGCGAAGCCGACTTCCACTGCGGCAGTGATCGTGATCTCTTCGGGTGTCACTTCGATGGTCTCATCCGCCGCCTCTCCCCCCGCCCGCGCCGCCGCCGCGAACGCCATCGACCTCGGGAGATGATCGCCCGGCGACCGCAACCCCGGCTCGGCCACCCAGGCGACCGCCCCCAGTCTCAGGCCCAACGCGTCGGCGTAGCTCTGCGCCCGCCGCCGGGCATCCTGTCCCGCCTGGCTCCTGGCCTGGTCGTGAGCGCTATTAGACGGGTCCAGCTCCCACATCAGCCCCGAAATCGCACCACCGGCCGCCGCTATCTGGGCCAAGAGGTCTCCCACCCGCTCCAGGGCCGGATCTCTACCACGGATGCCCGGTAGGCCCGCCAACCAGTGCGGACAGTCTCGCCCTTTCGCCACCGCGTGCGGGGTTGGACGACGAGGGCGGCGGTTGTCACTCGCTCGATGGAGCCGGCCTCCGCGGCCAAAACGGCGTCGACCGCCCTGGCCAGGCGGGCGGCGCTCTCGTACGCTTCGTCACGCGACGCACCTTCGCCATCGACCAGTACGCGTATCGAGGCGCGGTCTGGCATAACCCTGACCTCTCCCTCGCCCCTGACGACCAGCTCGTGCTCCATCGCGCCGATATTAGGTGCTCGGCCGCGGACAACCGGCAGCCACCATCGTCCCGGTGCCGTGGCGGGCGACGTTGGCCCGGTTGCTATGGCCATTTTGCTTGAGTTGCCTGGGTTTTTGGCACGGCCACGGAGCAAGGTCCCTTGAGGGAAGTCCGTGAGGAAGGTCCGGCATCACAGTTCCATCACATTTCCGCCGAACTGGTTGCGGTTTCGCCAACCCGTTGCGCTACAGCCGCGAAAAGTCCACTAAGCGCAACGAGAATGCAAAATGGCAACGAGAATGGCGCAACTGTGAAGAAAATGGGGCCAGCGTCGAAGAAATAGGGCTCACGTCGCCCGTTTTGCCGGTACAGCGGGCCCGCTACTCGGCTGCCGGTCCAGAGGTCCAGCGGCCTAGCGGTCCAGCGGGTAGAGCGGTCGTGGCGCTCTCGTGTACTCGAGAGATTCGAGCCGAGGGGTACTGGCGCCCGGGAGGTCCAGGATGATGCTCTCACCGGCCAGTTGCGCGTAACCAGCGCGGAACAGGTTGGCCGAGCGCACCACTATCACGTCGAGGCGCTCGAGGTCGATCCCGGCAAATCGGTAGGTTTCGGGGTCGAACGTCGGTGCGGGCCGTTCGGTAAGCAAGACCTCGAGCCTGCCGGCGGACACGACGGCATAACCGCCCATGGATACCGACATCCCGGTGAATGCCGGCCCCGTGAGCGAGAAGTTCCCCTCCCCGACTCGTCGCACTGTGCCCGACAGCGGCACCGGGGCGTGAAACCGGTGCTCGTACGCGCAGCCCACTTGTCCCTGAAATTGGGCGCCTTCGCCCAGTTGTCTGCAGCGAGCGACGGCGCGGGCGTCGGCCAGCGAGACGCATGCCCGTAGATCTCGTCCGTGGCTGAGCAGCTCTCTGACCATCGCCGGGCTGTCGGCCGGAGTCCCGGAGGTGGGTGAATCGGCCGATTCCGAAAGGACAACCGGCCGGCGCGCCGAGGCGCGCGCCCGGGATATGGCGACCTCCGGCGGATCGAGGGCCACCTCGAACTCGTCACACCGCACCCAGGCGGCCTCGGCGATCTCCTCGGCGACCCTGGCCGCGCCGGCCGGGTCAGCGTCCGTCGTCACCGAAACACCAAAGCCGAGCTCGGCCACATCCAGCCACGGTTGGACGGGGAAAATGGACACGTCCAGGCAACCCTGTGCCACTCGCAGGTCACCGAGCCGGCGCAGGTCCCCGAGAGGCCCGTCGAAACCCTGGGCTTCGGGGGCTATGAGCAGCGGTCTTTTGGCGTAGCGGGTGACAGGCTGTGCCCGCCCGAGTAGGTGGCTGCAAACGAGACCGGCGATCCGGCCCCCGGTGTCGCCCTGGTCGATATGAGGGTATGTAAGGTAACCCACAAGGCAATCCGCTTCGAGAACCAGTTGCCGGGTCAGGTTGGCATGCAGGTCCAGGCAAATACCGATCACAGCATCGTCGCCGGCCGCTCGACGGGCGGCCCGTAGAAGAAAAAGGTCGCCGCTCGCACCATCGGTTGTAACAAGGGCGCCGTGGAGGGAAAGGACGAGACCGTCAAGCGGCCCGGCGACTTCCAGCTCCCCGGAAAGAAGGCCAGCTATTTCGTCCAGATCGGACCGACGGATAGGACCGGACGACATCGCCCAGGCCCGCAGGAGGGGGATGGGCTCGAGACCTTCTGCGGCCACCCGACCGAACGCTCCGCCAAATTCGGTATTGGTACCAGCGAACTGCTCGCCGGCGCCGCGCCCATGAAATATGCCCTGGCTGGCGAAGTCGGCCATGGTCGACGGAAGCGGTGAGAACGTGTTGGTCTCTTGCACGATGCTCGCCACCCCGATGCGCGGTGCCATTAGATCGCCATCCTCACCGGTCCGGTTTCCGTCACCAGATCGTCCACCCGCCGTCGACCCGCAGGTCGACCCCGGTAATGAACGCCGATTCTTCCGAGGCAAGGAAGGCCACCGCGTAACCGATCTCGCGGGGTTCGCCCATACGTCCCATAGGCGTCATCCTGGTCAGCGCCTCGACGACGTTCGCGTCCAGGACAGCCCTTGACTGCTCCGTCTCGAACATCCCCGGGCTGATGCAGTTCACGGTGATACCCCAGCGCGCTACGGCCACGGCAAGGTCACGCGTAAGGTTGAGGACGCCGCCCTTCGAGGTGTGGTAGGCGACGTGGCGTACGGGGCCGTCGTCAGTGTCCGGGGGGATCTTCGACGCATAGAGGTCGGCATTGCGCCCGAGCGAGCCGTAGACCGACCCGATGTTCACGATGCGGCCAAATCGCTGGTCCCGCATCGTGGGGATGACGGTCTGGGACAGGAAGAACATTGCTTCGACGTTCGTGGCCATGACTCGTTGCCAGTCCGCCGGGGAAGTTGTCAGCAGGGGTGCCGAGTGCGAAATACCGGCGTTGTTAACGAGGACATCCAGACGTCCGAACCGCCCCAGGGTCTGCTCGACGAGCCTGGCCCGGTCGGCCGGCAGGCTGACATCGGCCACCACGACCTCGACCATCGACGGGTCGACGAGCTCCTCGGAGGTCTGACGCAACTGGAGCTCGCGCCGGCCCACGAGGCCGCACTGGTAACCCTTTTCGACAAGTACGTGCGCAGTAGCCCGCCCGAGGCCGGTGCCTGCGCCGGTAATCAATGCGACCCGTTGCACCGGTAAGGCTCACTGGTAACGGGAGGACGAAATTGGTGCCAACGGGGCGTCGGTTTCGATGCGGCACTTCGCAAGGGTTCCCTCATAGGCCGTGAGCGTAGCTGCTGGTGCCGGCAACTGCGCCCAGCACCAGCTTTAGCCCGTGCCTCGCCAGTTGTGGGAGGATGCAGGAGGAAAACTCCAGACCCAGCGCTGGAAAATGTCATGTCGAGCGCTCCGCCCCACGCGAGGCCCACGAGCACGAGAGACCGAAGGACAAGGTGGCACTATGAACGCAGACGGCGCGCCCGGCCCGTTGGCCAATCGCTGGCGGGGCAAGTTGTCCTCGTTGTCGGCGGTGGGAGCGGTATCGGCCGAAAGGTCGCCCTCGAAGCCGGGCGGGCGGGTGCGAGCCTGGCTCTGGTCGCTCGCCACGAGGAGCCGCTCCGCCGTGTGGCCGCGGAAGCGCGCGAGATGGCAGATCAAAACGGTGGGGGCAAGGAACCGCTTGTCAGTGTCGCTGACGTAAGTTCGCCCGAACAGGCCGAAAAGGCCGTGGCTGACGTTGCTGATCACCTCGGGCGCCTCGACACCGTCGTGTACGCGGCCGGGATAAACGACAAGCGGCGGGCGCTCGAAGAGGTATCCGTCGAGACCTGGCGGTCGGTCATGTCGACCAACCTCGACGGCGCGTTCTACGTCACCAAGGCAGCGGTCCCCGTGATGCACCGCCAGGGTGGAGGGCTCATCATCTTCATCGCCACGTTCGCCGTTAAACGAGCTGATATGTCCGGCGTCTCCTACCAGGCCAGCAAGGGCGGCGAGGCCTCGCTGGCTCATGCCGCGATGGAGGAAGGCCGCAATTTCGGCCTACGGACGACAGTTATTTTCCCCAGCCTCACCGACACGCCTTTTGTGCGTTATCGGCCGACGCCGCCCGACCCGGCGGCAATGGAACGAGCACTGCAACCCGAAGACGTGGCTGCCGCTTGTTTGTTCGTCATGAGCCTGCCACCGCGCGCCCATGTCCCCGAACTCGTGCTGACGAGCTCGAGACCCTAGGGCGGTTCCTCCCCTGGAGGGCCTGGCCTTTCGCAGCTCTGGCCGTTTGTGGCTCTGGCGCACGCGTTCAGGCGAAGTACGTACCGCCGTTCACGTCGATAACGACGCCAGTTAGGAAGCTGGCGGCCTCCGAGACCAGGTAGGTGACGGCACCGGCGACGTCGCTCGGGTAACCGGCGCGGGCCAGTGGCGTAGCCGCAATCGAGGCCGCCTGGCTATCGACCGGCGTGAACCGCTCGTGGAACGGTGTATCGAGGATAAGCCCGGGGGTAATCGCATTTACGGTTATGCGGCGGTTGGCTACCTCTTTCGCCAGGCCGCACGTAAAGCCGATCATGCCTGCCTTGGCCGCGGCGTAGGCGCCGGCGCCGGTCCCGCCTCCGTTGCGGGCCGCCTGCGACGAAATGTTGACTATGCGACCACCGTCGGGCATCGACGCCAGAGCGGCGCGCGAGCAATAGAAGGCCGACGACAGGTTCAGGTCGATGACCTGGTGCCAGTGCTCGTCGGACATGCTGCCGAGGTCCTGGCGGCCAACGAGGCCACCGGCATTGTTGACCAGGATGTCGATGTGGCCGCCGAGCGATCGTGTTGCCTCGTCGAGGACTCGTCCAACCTCTCCGCTGTCGGTGACGTCGAGGTGGTAGGCACTGGCCTTGCGCCCAAGGGCGCGGACCGTGTCGGCCACCAGCTCCCCGTCGTGGCTGAAGTAGGTGACGGCGACGTCGGCGCCCTGGCGGGCGAGGTCGAGCGCGATCTCCTGCCCGATGCCGATGCCGGCCCCGGTTACGACAGCCGTCTTGCCTTCAAGCGTGCTCATCTGGCCATTCCCCTCCATCTGGTGTGGTCCTTTCTGTCGATATCCTGCCGCTTCTCGGCGCGAGTGCGCCCTTCCCCTCGTCCCACCCACCAGCCAGGGCCCGGGCACGGGTGCCCGGCGCTCCGATCGTTACGGGTCAGGCCATGCTGTCGACCATCCTCCGGGTGATCTCGTACAGGAGCGGCTCGCCCCGCAGGTAGCGGCACACCTCGTCGACCATGGCACTTCCCTGCTGGCCATGCGTCTCCATCGTGTGCCCCGCCATGTGAGGTGAGATTACAGTCGCGTCGAGCCGGCGCCACTCGCTGTCCTCGGGAAGCGGCTCAGTGTCGAACACGTCCAGCGCCGCTTCGATCCGTCCGGCGCGCAGTTCGGCGAGCAAGGCGTCGCTGTCGACGAGTACGGCTCGGGCGCTGTTCACGAGCAGAGCACCATCGCGCATCAAGGCCAGCTCGGGAGCGCCGATCATGCCCCGCGTCTCGGGGAGCACGGGGGCGTGCAGCGTCACGATGCTGCTCCGGGTCAGCAGCTCCTCGAGCGTTACTGGCTCGACACCGAGCTCGATGGCCTCGGTAGCGCCCAGGGTCGGGTCAAAGACGAGCACCACGGCCCCGAGGCCCTGGAGCAGGAGGATCGTCTCCCGACCAGTCAGGCTGGCCCCGACGACGCCGACAACGGCACCTCGCAGCAGCCGCCCCGGGTACTCCGCGCACAGCCCGGACCAGGATTGCCCCGACCTCAAACCGGCATCAAACCGGTGGAGCTTACGGAGGCTGGTGAGGATCTGCAGGACCACCATTTCGGCCACGGCGGGGGCAATGAGCGCGGCGGCGTGCGTGACCCGGACCCGGTCACCTATGTACTCGCCCGGGAGGAGGTGGCGGACGCTGCCCGCGGTGTGCGCCACGAGCCTCAGTGAGGGGGCGGCGTCGAGCACCTGGGCGCTGATCGGGGGGGTCCCCCAGCCGGTCAAACAAGCTGTCGCCCCCTTTAGCAGCAAGTCGAAATCCCAGGCGGGTACGGGCCCCTCAGCCGGGCGCACGTCCGCTATCGAGGCCAGCTTGTCTTCGGATGCCGGGGACAGGACACGCTCACGGGTCGGCTCGGGGATAAGTACGGAGACAACGGGACGGTCAGCCACTTCTCTTCTTTTCTGGTCGATTGGAGTTTCTGGTCGATTTATCCGGTCGATTGATCCGGGGGCTCGAGCCGCCGGCTCGAGTCAAGCTCGACCGTGCCGGCGGCGCGGGGCAGGGCATTACGGGAGCACCGAGAGCTCGGGCTTCGACGTAAGGACGAGGACCTCAGAGCTCAGCAAGGAGCTGACCGTGCTCACCGCCACCTCCAGGGCGAGACGGACGACCTTGCACGAGTCGACGACACCGGCATCCCACATGTCTGTTATGGCTCCGTCCCTGACGTCGTAGCCGTAGTCCGCGCCGCGAAGGCTGATGTCGTGCAGCACCGGCCCCGGGTCGGCCCCACTGTTGCGGACCAGCCACGTCATCGGTGCGGACAGGGCTTGTCTCATCAGCTGGACGGCCGCTTCTTCGCCCGGGCTGCCGCTGGCCACTGCATCCAGCGCCGGCAGGCAGTTGAGGAGGCTGGCCCCGCCGCCGGCCACGACGCCCTCAGCCATCGCTGCCGGTACCAGTTGCGTTGCCCTCTGGGCCTCGGCGATACGGTCTTTGCGGTCCGTGTCGGTACTGGCCCCGACCTCCAGGACGGCAAACCGGCCCGCCGCCACCCCCACCCGCCGTAGCAGCTTTTGCCGTTCTTGCCCGTCCCGGCTCGTACCGAGCTGAGCACGCAGACCGCGCCCGGTGCCGCTCCAGCTCCGCGGGGTCACCGGCGCCGTACGCCAGCTCCATCCAGTCCCGCCTGGTGCGAACGCGGGCGGTGTACCCGAGATCGGCCACGCGAGCGTCCTTCACCTGGTCGCCGCGGTCTTCAATGAACGGCTGCGCACCGACAACAAGAGCAATGTCGAGAATGTCGTCTGAGGCGTCGAGGCCCCGAGTTGCCACACCAGCGTCTCCAGCAGGCTCTTGTCCGCGTATTGCTTAAGCGTCCCCAGCACCTTGTCAGAGACCTTTGGGGCCACGATTACGAGAGGTCCGCCCGCCTCCGCCAGGATGCTTTCGATCAGGGGCACCACGCTCGCGAGGCTCGCTCAACGCCGCGGTCGTGGCGAAGACGTACGGTTCGGCGAGCTCCTGTTCGGTGGTGACGGGGTCGCCGCTCGGGAAGACTTTACGGCCCGACAGGCGACAGCCCGAAACCAGCCGGAAAGCGGCGTGCAAACCTGCGTACTCCTCGACGTCGATGGCAACCTCAGGGCCAACCTCTGCAAACAATGACCCGAGGACAGCGCCAATGTCAGGGTCGGCGGCGGCCGTCCTGAGCAGCTCCGGCAGGTACCGTGTCGCCGACATCAGCGGCCGCGCCTGGTGATGTAGCGCCGCTGTTACTGGCGGCAATGCCCGCTCGAGGCCGCGCCGCAGGTCGACCGGGCCAAAGCCACCGGCGAGGAGGCGGAGGCCGCCGTTCGCCAGCGAGTGGATCAATGCTGCCGTCGGCCCGCGCCGCCGTCACCGACGGACTCGTGCACCCGCCATACCCCGTGGCGCAAGAGCATCATGCCCACCGTCGACGACCGGTCTTCCCCGGCGATGATCCGGCGGGCCAGCACACCACCCGATCGGATCACTTCGGGCCCTCGAGCCTCCCGGCTGGCGACGACCCCGCCCGCTGTCGGGCCGAGCGTGCGGGCGACCAGCTCGGCGAGGAGCCCAATCCCTGACGCCAACGCTTCCCGGGCCTCGGCGCCGACCAGCAGCCCAGCTACGCGCCCCTTGCCAGGCGCCACCGTTACCACGTTGCGAGACCGGCAGCTACCGGCCGCCCAGGCCGGCGATGGTGATCGACGACTCCAGGAAGTAGCGCTGCGCAATGAAGAACACGATAAGCATCGGCACGATCATTCAGCGCGGCACCGGCCATGATCACGTTCCACTCGTCCTGATAGGTACTGATCAGGGCGGGAAGGCCGACCGCAAGGGTCCACTTGTTGGTCGCGTTGAGATAGATGAGCGGGTACAAGAAGTCGTTCCAGTTGAAAATGATCGAAAAGATGGCGATGGCGGCGATCAGCGGCTTGGACATCGGCATCATCACACGGCGCCATATATACCAGTTGTTGGCGCCGTCGACGCGAGCCGCGTCCTCGTACGCTCTCGGGATGCCCCGGAACGTCTGGCGGGCCAGAAATATATAAAACGGCACGCCGAGGCACGACGGGATGATAAGGGGGCCGAAGCTGTTGATCAGCTTGAGGTCGCGGTAAATGATGAACTGAGGGATGAGCAGGATGATCCCCGGCAGCATGATCGTCATCAGGCAGATCACGAACAGGACGTTGCGCCCGGGAAAACGAAGACGGGCGAAGGCGTAACCGGCGAGGGTCGAACTGAGTATGGCGCCGACCGTCGCTCCCACCGTGACGATGGTGGAGTTTATGAACCACTTCAAGAACGGCACCACGTCGAACAGCTGCGGGTAGTTGCTGAATACGAACGGGTGCGGCACAAGGGGCGGCGGCACAGTTGTGATCTGGCCGTTGTCCATGAGCGAGTAGAAGATGCTGAAAACGAGCGGTGCCACCATCACCACAGCGCCGCAAATAAGCAGCACGTGCTTGAGGCTGCGCCGGCCCCACCAGCTCACTGAGTGCGATTGGCGCTTGCCTGACGACGTCGCTGTGACGCGGGGCCGATGGTCGCCCGCACGGTCTACGGAGGAGGCGTCCGCCTCCCCGACCTCACTCTGTAGGCGAAGACTCATAGTAAACCGCCCTTCGAGCGACGCCGAACTGCACGATCGTAAAGCCGAGGATAATCAGGAACAGGAGCCAGGCCATGGCCGACGCGTAGCCCATCTTGAAGTACTGGAAGGCGTTGTTGTAGAGGTACAGCACGTAGAAAAGCGTGCTGTCGTTGGGCCCTCCGGTCCCCTGGGTGGCGACGTAGGCGGGTGTGAAGACCTGGAACCCGGCGATAAAACCGGTGACAAATATGAAGAACACCACCGGCGAGAGCAGCGGCAGCGTTACTCGCTTGAAAGCCTGCCATGCCGACGCGCCGTCAACCGACGCGGCTTCGTAGAGGTCGCTCGGGATGGCGTTGAGCCCGGCCAGGAAAATCGGCATCGAGGCACCCACTCCCCACAGATAAAGGAGGATCAGGGTCGGCTTGGCCTGCTGAGGGCTCGAAAGAAACGGTTGCTGAGGAAGGCCAAGGAGGCTCAGGATGTGGTCCACGACCCCGAAGGGCGGCTCGAAAATGAGAAGCCAGATGAGCGTGGCCGAGACGGCAGGGACGATCGACGGGATGAAGTAGACGGTGCGGTACCACCGTACGCCACGGATACGCTTGTAGAGGGCGAGGCTCAAACCGAGACCGATACAGGCGTACAGGGGTGTCGAGATAAAGGCATAGAAGGCCGTATTGACCAGGGCGCTACGGATAAGGGGGTCGTGGAACATGGCGTCAAAGTTGCTGAAACCCACCCACTTGGGCGAGTTGACCAGGTTCCACTCCGTGAACGCCAGCAGGAGCGAGATGATCATCGGTGCCGCGAACAGGCCGAGGAAACCGATAATCCACGGGGACAGCATTAGATAGGCGTCACGGGTCTCTTGACGCCGTGCCCGTGAACGACGTGGCCGCTCGGCGGCCGAACCCTGCACTGCTGGTGCCCTGGCCTGGCCCGTAACCACTGTCGCCTGGCTCATGAGTTGTCTTTCATTGCTGCCGTGGTCGGCTCGTCCGATGCTCGGGACGTGCCGAACCGATGTTACCCGGCGCGCCCGCGGCGACGCTGCCGTGCCGCGTCACGCCGGGTCATGGCCATCACTGGTGCCACGACAGGCCACGTTTGCCCGGTTGCGCACGCCAACTTGTAAGCGCCAACAGGGCTATTTGTGGCAGGCAACCTGGCAAACGTTCCTGGAGGCAGCACTAGCTGGATGTCAGTCCCTTCCTCCAGCTCGAGAGCTGACTCCCTATGCCCCCCTTGATATAGGAAACAGCCTGGCTCGGTGTCTTCAGGTTGGAGAAAATGTCGATCAAGGCATTGTCTGTGTAGGTTTGCCACTGCGGCCAGTCCTCCGTGAACCACCACTCGGAGAGCCCGTATTTCGCGATCGGGTCGTAGAAGGACTCGAAGAAGTGAGCTGGCTTGTGGTCCGACGGCCAGGCGAAGGACGCGAACCGGTCCTGTGCCGGGAACCATGCCCCGCTCAGCCCCAGGGCCTTCTGAGCGTACTCGGCGGTCATGAACTCGATCCAGGACCATGCTGCTGCCGGGTGGGTCGAGTTCTTCGATATCACGAATGTCTGGCCGCCCACCTCCTGCTTCGCCGTCGGCGTTTGGGGCAGATTGATCGTGTCGTAGTCAGTGACTTTGACGCCGTTGGCGTGCAGCCATCCGATCAACCCGATCCACTGGAAGGTCATGGCGTACAGGCCGGAGGTGAACGGCTCGGTAGCCCCGTTATCGGACACGCCGTTGTAGTACGTCGCCGTAGAGGCGACATGGTACTTGTTGATCATGTCCAGGAAGAAGTTCAAGGACTCCATGCTCTGCGGGTTGCCAAGTTCGAGCGTCGAAACGGCCGGGTTGAAATATTGGGCGCCGTTGTAGCCGGTATAGATGTAATAGAAGCGGTACGTACTGAAGTCGAAGTTGAAACCCCACTGCTTGACATTGGACGGGTTGAACCCGGATTCGTCGGGGCTCTTGCCGTTCCCGTCGACGGTCAGCTTCATCGCCGTGTGTAGCAGGTCCTCGTACGTCCACGTCGATTTCGGATAGGGGATACCCTTCGCGTCGAACGCCTTTTTGTTGTAATAGATGGCTGAGCTGCCCATATCGATCGGTATGCCGTACAGCACGCTCTGCCACTCCCCGCTCTTCAGACGGGCCGGGTAGAACACGCCGAGGTCGTAATGGCTCGACTTCACGTAGGGCCCCAGCTCCTTGACCACGCCACGCGCCGCCATGCTCGGCAACGTTATGTTGTCGATACTGGTGCCGTCGGGGGGGTCGCCCCCGCGGACAGGGTCAAGAGCTTGGCCGGGAGCTGGTTGTAATTGACGGGTATACCCGTCCACTTAATGTGTGGGTTTTCCTTTTCGAACTGCGCGACGATGCCCTGGAACAGGCCCGTCCATAGCTCACCGGTGAAGAACTCGAGGAACGTAAAATCGACGGTCGACTGGGCGGCCGGCGGGCGGACGGCGGCCCAGGCCGGGCTGTCCAGCGCCGACGCCCCGGCAACAGCCGCAGCCGCTGCCGCCGCGCCGCGCAGGAAGTCGCGCCGGGAGACGCCCGTGCCCTTCCCAGACGCCCGAGTGGATGTGCTCAGCGGTTCATCCTGTTCGGTCATATTCAGGTGACCTTTCTCTGGTCGTTTTATCTCTGGTCGTGCTAGTCGTGCTGGTCTTGAGGCTGACGTCGTCGTCATCGGGCCGGGGTAGCTGCCGAGGGACCTCGATCAGGGTGCTCCGCCCAAAGGCATTGACGAAACAGATGACTGGTGGTGGGGCAAGCCCAGGAGTGTAGCCGGGGCGCCGTGGGAGCTGGCCGCACTACCCGGGAACGGACGGGCGGGCGCATCGATCGGGCACCGCTCGCTATCTCCGGGTACGTGCTTGAGCACCCAAGCTGTCCGCAATCCACATCTTCCGGGTACCCGCGGGATTCAAGTAGTGTATCGATACCCCTCCTCGTCGTCAAGAAAGGGGCCGCTGTGTCTGCTCCAACTATTAGAGACGTCGCGCGTGCGGCCCGGGTATCGCCTACCACTGTTTCCAACCTGCTCAACGAGCGTGGTGCGAGGATGCAGGCAGCCACCCGTGAACGTGTCCTGCAGGTGATCAGGGAGCTCGGTTACCAGCCCAGCCGGGTTGCCCGGCAACTGCGGACCGGACGGGGGCACCAGATCGGCCTGGTGGTGCCATCAGTAGCAAACCCGTTTTGGGGCGGCTTCACCCAGGTGCTCGAGGCCGAAGCGCTACTCCACGGCTACCAGGTGCTTATTTGCAATTCTCAGCGCGACCCCGAGCGCGAGCGGGCTTACCTCGACGAGCTCGACGCCAGCGGCACGGCCGCCGTCGTGCTGGGCTCGTCGCTCCCCTCGCTCGACTACCTCGGCTCGGCGCGGGCGCGGGGTTTGCGGCTGATCACCCTCGACCGGCAAGCGCAGCCCGACGACCCGCCACTCGTGGGTATCACGGTCGATAACCGCCTGGGCGCCCTCCTGGCCGTCAGGCACCTCACGTCCCTCGGGCACAAACGGATCGCCTTTGTCTCCGGTGCCATTACGACCGTCGGGCGGCGAGCGCGTTTTGCCGGGTACCGCGAAGGGCTCGAGGAAGCCGGGATTTCTTTCCGGGAAGAGCTTGTCTGGTCGCCGAGCGACGACCGTCATTACGGGGACGCGGAGAGCGCCGAACTCGGGAAACTGGCCATCGTGGCCTTGATGGACGTGCCCGGTCCGCCCACGGCCGTCATGACCATCAACGACATGTACGCCATCGGCGCTATCGCCGGTGCTCGGGGCCTCGGGCTTGTCGTACCCGACGAGCTATCCGTGGTCGGTTTCGATGACATCACCCTGGCTTCTTTCTTCCAGCCCCCGCTGACCACTGTCGCCCAACCGCTGGTGGAAATGGCTCGCGCCACGATGAAGCTCGTGCTGGACGACCGGGGCTCGTGGCACGACGGCACGCGCTCGTCGATAGTGGTCGCGCCTCGGCTGGTCGTGAGGGCATCGTCAAGCCCCCCGGCCTCGAGATCTGAGGAAGAAGCCTGGCTCGAAGAAAATGCGTTATCGCCCGAAGGCGAGCGTCGAGGCCGCGGTCACCTGAGGGCCGACCGGACGGGACCGGGGCCGTCTCGTCCGCCGCTCTGACGCCGTTTCCTGCCCTGCTCGTCCTGTGCGGTGCCGGTCACTTTTCGTCCTATACCGTGACCGGCTTTTTCGTCGCCTCCCGGTGGTGGTCCTGCACGTCGGTGGCCCGGGCATGGTAGTCAGCGAAGTTCTCCAGGCCGTAGTGGCCCTTGATCCGGGAAACCGGCCATTCCGGGTCGTTGCTCTCGAGCGTGAAGTACCGTTCCTCATCGAAGGCCACTATCGAGACCCGATCGGCCAGATCGTCTTTGACCTGCACCAGCTTTTGCTCGTGGCTGTCGGCGTGGAACAGCTCCTTCTCGAGGTCGACGGTCGCTTCTGCTATCGGGCTCCAATCGCAGCTGGCGGCGAGGACGGTACCAGTTATGTCCAGCACCTTGGCCCGTGAGCTCAGCACCGAGGAAACGACGAAGTAGCGGTGTTGCCACGCGTAGCTCTGGAGCGGGAAGCCGCCGTCGTAAGCCGACGGCCAGACCACGATCTCGGCTCCCTTGCGCGCCAGCTCGGCCCAATGCGACGGCCAGCCAATGTCGTAACAGATAGCCAGGCCGAGCCGTCCAAAGTCGGTATCGACGACGATGGGGTCACGCCCGGGCGTGATCTCCCGGTCCTCGCATTCGCCGATGGTGGGGTGCACCTTGGAGTAGAGGGCGGCAACGGCGCCTGCCCGGTCGATGACGATGGCGTTGTTGAACTTGTGGCCGCTCTCTGGATCGAGGAGCAACGAGCCCGCTACGACCCAGATCCCGTACTTCTGAGCCAGCTTGCCCATCTGGTCGAAAGTGGCGTCTGTCAACGCCTCCCCGCCACCCACGTTTTCGATCCCCAGGAACGTTTCCGGTAGGCACACGAGGTCGGCACCCCGCTGACCGGCCCCTTCCACGTAACGCAGAGCGCGCTGGCGGTTGTCGGCCAATCCGGCGTCGTAGTACGGGAACCCCGATGTGGTGACGATGTGGACCTTGCGTGGCATCAGTTCTCTCCTTGTCCGTTCCCGGTGCCAGGCGCGCCATTGGCCTTGGCCGTGGCGGCTTTGGCGCCCGTTTTGCTCCTGCTGCGCCGGGTGATCTTCATCGGCTCGTACGGCAACACGGTCACGCCGTCGATCTTCGGGCGCGTACCGGCGACCATCCAGCCCGGCCGCCGGTACGCCTGGCCCCGCAGCTGAAGGTTGCGGGGGTCGCGGTAGCCGATCCGGATCAGCCGTCGCCAGCTGTTCGTCCGGTTGAGAGCTGAGCCATGCACGGAGTGGATACTGAACAGCACCACGTCGCCCGCCTCTGCAGGGCACGACACCGCCTTCTCGAACGGGTAGTCCTCGGGCGGCAGGTGAGGGTGCCCGGCCTCGCCGTGCTCCGACACATGGGGCAAAGGTCCCTCCCGGTGACTGCCGGGGAGGAACTTGATGCACCCGTTTTCCTCGTCGGCGTGGTCGATATGGACAAGCGCCAGCACATACCGGCCATCGCTGTGGGGGTAGAAGGGGTAGTCCTGGTGCAGGGGGAAGGGAGTCCCGTACTCGGGCCCTTTGGCGTGCAGGGTCATGTGATGGAACTCCACGTCAGGCCCGATGAGGCCGGAAACGGCGTTCACGATCCGTGGTGCCAGGATGGCCCGGCCGAGGGCGGCAGAGAACAGCTCCATCTCGTGCGCGGTCGACAGCACCGACCGCTCGTTCTCCTCCTCGGAGAGGTAGGCCTCTCGCCAGGCGCCGTCCCACCCTTTGTGCGGTACGACGAACCGGTCGATGAAAGTGTCCAGCTCCTGGCTCATAGCCGCCAGCTCCGCGGCGCCGAACACGCCGCTCAGGCGCAGGTAACTGTTCGCCTCGAAGAAGGCCCGGTCCCCCTCTCCAAGTGCCTCTGTGACCACTACCCCCTTCATGTTGCCTCCTTCCTGCCCGCCCGGGCCACGCCCGGCACGCACATCGCTAGGTGGACCTCAACGTAATAGACCACAGTTTGGCCGTTTTTTGCGAGGATGGCGAGGTTTGGCGAGACCGGGTGGATTGGTGCACCCCCGGGGAGCGCCCTGGTGGCGCGCTTCAACGCTGGTGCGCCAGTCACCCGCTAGTGAAACGATGCACCGATCGTAGGAGCCGTCGGGTCGTCTGTCAAACGAATGGGGTTCAAGACCTGGGTGTCAGGGCTCCGCGCCTGGGGGCACGTACATGGCTGCACGTTCATGCCAGGACGTTCATTCGAGGACGTTCATGCCAGGACGTTCCCCGTCACAGGGTCGTCGCGCCACTCGCCCGGCTCCGCGAACGCGGGTGCGGCACTATCGGGCAAGTTGACGCATTTAATTGGGGCCATCTAAGGTGTATCGATCCAGTTGCTATATCCGCAGATCGGGACTGATCCCCGGAGGACGGAGCGTGGTCGTGAGTACACCTGGGATAGCTGACGCGTCCGTTAACTTCGCCGTCTTTACCAAACCCTGGCCGGGTGACTCGATCGAGGAGCTGGCAGAACGTGTCGCCGTATTTGGCTTCGACGGTGCCGAGGTACCAGTGAGGCCCGGGTTCCAGGTGGAGCCCCAATCGGTTAAGGACAAGCTACCCGACCTCGTCTCAGCGTTCGCCAAGCAGGGCTTAACTGTACGCAGCATTGCCAGCAGTCTCGACGAGCCGATATTCGCGGCCTGCGCCGATGCCGGCGTCCCCGTTATCCGTGTGATGGCACCCGTCACGCGCGGTGAGTACCTGCGCTCCGAAGCCGCCCTCCGTGACATGCTGCTGCGGACACAGCCCCTATGCGAGCGCTACGGGGTCCGGGTGGGCGTCCAGGAGCACTACGGCGACCAGGTGCACGTCGCCATAGGTTTGCGGTCCTTGCTGAGCGGTACCGACGAGCGCTACATCGGCGCCATATGGGATGCCGCCCACGACGCCCTAGGTGGGATGGAGCCGGAAAGCGGCCTTGACGTCGTGTGGGACCGGCTGGTGATGGTGAACTTCAAGAACGCCTACTACGAGCAGACCAACGGCCCTGAGGCCGACAACGCTCAGTGGCGGCGCCACTTCACAACGGGCCGGCACGGGTTGGCCTCGTGGCCCCGCATCGTGGCCGAGCTGCAGCGCCGGCAGTATGCCGGTACCCTCTGCCTCACCGCCGAGTACGACGCAGAGCACGACGTTGACCGTTTCTGCGTTCAGGACCTCGCCTACGTGAACGAGCTCTTTGCCGCTCAAGGTTGAGCCGTTCCCCTTCCCGGCCCGCTCTCACCTGGCTGTTTCAGCCGTCTGCAGGCGGGTAGCCGGACGGGCACACTTGTTGGCCACCCTGTGGTTGCCAACGTTGCCGCCGTCCCGGCCCGACTAGCCTTTAAGTACATGCAGTTCCTCTGACCGGCCCCAACACACTTCACCGTCGCCGCGAGCCGCCATTGCCTGGCCCGTGCCCGGGCTCCTCCCCTGGTTTGGCTTCTACCGTTCGAATACTGGACGGGCCAATAACACGACAAAGCCAAAGACTGGACGACGGAGGAACAAATGCTCACGGCTCAACAGATCGACCACTTCAAGACGTTCGGCTTTGTGGTACTGCGGGATTTTCTGGGCGATGGCCGCACCGAAGCCCTGCGGACAGAAGTCGACACCGCTCTCCATGATGCCTACGTCGCCACCTACGACGAACGCATCATCGACGGGATCAGCGGCCACTACGTGCCCATGACCTCCCGGCTCACGCCGGTGAGCGCCACCCTCGTTTGCGACGACCCCATATTTATAGAAGCAGCGGGACAGCTCCTGGGTGCACCGGTGCTGCCCGGGCTGCCAGAGGGCATCCTGTACTTTGCTGAGGCCGGTTGGCACAACGACGACGGCATCGGCGTCCAGGGAGTGAAGTTTGCCGCCTATTTTGACGCGCTCGATGAAAACAACGGGGCGTTGCGTTTCGTGCCCTGCTCGCACTACCGCGACGCTGTGTCCCACCTGCGGTCCTACCAGGCGGCTTCTTATACCGAAGTGCCGGCGTTCGTGGCCGGGACCCGCCCGGGCGATGTGGTCGCCTTCGACCTGCACATCTTTCACGGCTCTTTTGGTGGGCGCGACCGGTTGGCCTGGGCGACCGAGTACGTTGCCGCGCCGGGTACCGAGGAGGACAGGGTAAAGGTGTGCCGCTGGATGACCGACAGCTTCGAACAACGCGGCCGGGGCTTCGACCACACGCGGTACCCCGTGTGGCAGGACTGGCTGACCGGGGCCCGGGCCCCGACGGGCGGTGGTCATCGAACGGCTGCGAGCTGCCGGCATCCTCGACTTGCCTGGCGCCTACGACGGCTGGTGAGCAGGGCCCCGGCCCAGATCTCACACTGTCGGGGTGAACAGGCTGACCGCAAGGGCCAGTACGGTAGAGGCGCGTAAAGGGAGGCGATTGCTATTTCGCGATCGGCCCCTGACGCCCACAAGTCCACTACCTAAAAGTCCAGGCAAGGCGTAGAAGTGCTCGAAAGGCCTAAAGGCGGCCGAAAGGAATTACAAATGAGAACTCCGCTGAGAAGACGGCTCGCTCCGGCCATTTTGGCTCTTGGCATCGCCGGGGGTTGCATTGGTGCCAGTGCCAGTACAGCGCTTGCTGTGAGCCTGAAAAATATCCATATTGGCGCCAGCTGCAGCAAGTCACAACTCAACAAAACCGTAAAAATCGGAGGCACGACGGTGACTTGCAAAGAGGTTACCCTTTACGAGTGGAAAAAATAAGCCTCTGTGGCGTTTTCGGTCAACCCGCTCCGGCCGGTCCCGGGCGCGAGTTCCGCAGTGGCGGAGCAGGCGCGTCCAGACCGGTCCAGGACGGTCCAGGACGGTCCAGGACGGTCCGCGCACATGTGATGCCCTAGCGCGAGCGCCCAGGGTGCATCGAGACAAATGTAACAGCGCCTGTTATCGCGGTGTTACTGCGGGAGGCGTACGAAGTAGCTATGAGACCGAAGCTGCCCGACCCTTCCGGTCCCGGGTCGACGCCACATTTCCCTTTCGTGGGCTCGAGGTCGACCGGCGCGGGCGTGACCGTCACGACAAGTGCGACGAGCAGCTGACGGTCCCTGTAAGCCGAGACGATGGGCAGTGGGCCGGCGGCCGGTGGCGATACCCGCGACGGACCAGTCTGACAGTTGGGGCCATCGTCGGGACGTTGCTCCTGGCCGCTTGTGGCGGGGGCACGGCGCCGCAGGCTGTCGCACACATAGGTAAGGACGCCCCGACAACAACTGTGGCGTCTGCAACGGGTTCGGGGCCGTTCGCCAACCTTCAGCAGATGTACTCGGACGCTCTGTCCTATGCCGGGTGCATGCGCTCTCACGGGGACCCCGGGTTCCCGAATCCCATCCTGGTCAATACCAGCCGGTCGCGCGGCGTCGAGATGGGCAACGGCGTCAATACCAGCACCCCTCAATACCGGTCGGCCAACAGAGCCTGCGACCACTTGCTGCCCAACGACGGTAACGGGCCGACACAGGCCCAGATCCAGGAGGCTATGAACCGCCTCTTGAAGTACGCGAAGTGTATGCGGGCACATGGCGTACCGAACTTCCCCGACCCCACCGAGAGCAACGGGGGCAAGGCAGTCGGCTTCAGCGGTAGCGGGGCCGACCCCAACTCCCCCCAGGTCCAATCGGCCCAGAAGACCTGTAGAGACCTGTCTCCGTTCGGTCCCGACTGAAAAGTCCGCCTGAGCAAAGCGACCGGTACGCGCTCTCTGCGAGATTGTGGTGGCGCAAATCGGGCGCGATGGTCTCACCGGTACCCCGTTCACCGCCCGCCACCAGAACCTCGGCTCCGAGGGCCGCGGGGAGCCGAGCCTAGGATCAGAGGATGTGCTCAGCATCCTGTTGGCCTTCCTGTCTGCCATTGCGAGTGCGCTCACCGTCGTAACCCAGCACGTGGCCAGCACTGCCGCGCCCGCCAAGGAGAAGGGTTGGCGCCTGGCGCTCTACCTGGTCCGCAACCCCCTATGGCTTTTTGGCGTCGTGGCCGTCGTCGCCAGCTTCGTCTTCCAGGCTTTCGCCCTCTACAAGGGGCGTATTTCGGTGGTGCAGTCGATCCTCGTTACCGAGCTCGTGTTTTCACTGGTGATCGGCCGCCTCTGGTTGCGCCGCGTTATTGTCCCGGCCGCCTGGCTGTCGGCATTGGTCACGACCACCGGGTTGGCTGTGTTCCTCATCATGTCGGAGCCAAAAGGGGGCCACGCCGGGGCGACGGCACAAGCCTGGTTGCCGGCACTGCTCACATTTGGCGGCCTGACAGCGTTGATAACGGCCATGGCCAGCCGGGGGTCGGCGGTCAGACGCGGTGCATTGTACGCGTCTGCGTCCGGGGTTACGGCGGCGGTGCTGGCGACGTTCCTCAAGTCGACCACAGACACGCTGGGGGTCAGTGGAGTGCTTGCGACGCTGGGGCGGGGAGCACTTTACGGCCTGATCGTTACCGTGGTCGTAGAAGTCGTCTTGACCCAGGCGGCCCTGCACAACGGGCCTTTGGCCGTTTCGCAGCCGCTAATGGTGATCGTCAACCCTTTCGTCAGCATCATCCTGGGCATCTGGCTCTATGGCGAGCATTTCGAAGGTGGCGCCTGGAAGGTGGCAGTCGGAGCTATCGGGTTCGGGGCGATGGTGGTCGGCGTCGTGTTCCTGGCCCGGACAGCCCCATCTCTGGCCGCCACGCCGGCCGACCGTTAGCCGGCACAGTCCACCCGTTGCCTGCCTGACTGGCCCTGCCTGACTGGCCCTGCCTGACTGGGCCTGCCGGGGAAGCTGCATCACCCTCGTCAGGCGACGCTGCGCGATTCCTCGATCCTGTACTTGAGGAGGATGGCCATACTCAAGCCGACCACGTAGGTCGCCAGCACGAGCCAGTGCGCGAAGCCGAAACCTTGGCCATCCAGAAAAGCCAGCCCAAGGGCGGCGTTGTGGAAGCTCGGGAGCGTGTGCGCGGCAGTTTGCAACGCCTGCGGCATGTCCGCCAACGGGGTGAACAGGCCGCCGAAGTAGCCGAGCACGAACATGAGAGCGGTTACGACGGGAAAAGCTGCCTCCGCACTGACCATGAACCCGATGAAAACACCGAGCAGGGCGAAGGGGAGGGAGCTCACCCACAACAGCGCCGTCAGCCCGAACCACTGGCCAACAGAAAGGGTAACGCCCCCAAACGCGGCACCCACGCCGTCCACCAGGGCAATGACCGGCAGGATCACGAGCATGCTGGCGGAGACTTTCGTTACCACGTAGGACCAGGCGGGGATGGGTGTCACCCGCAATTGCCGGGCCCACCCCGAGGCCCGTTCGGCCGACAAGCGAGCGCCCCCGGCCGTCAGCCCGGCCACGAGCGACCCGAAGGAGCACATCGACACCATCAAGTACACGCGCCACGGCACGGTCCCGTCGATAATGCCCCCGGCGCTCTGATTGCCCAGAAACAGCATGTAAAAGGTCACGGGGAAACCCACCGTGATCAACAGGAACTTCCAACTGCGCAACAGCCGGCCCAATTCGAAACGCACGAACGCCAGGAGCGCGCTGAATCAGGCGCTCCTGTCTACGGCACGACTGTCGGCCTCGGTCAGGGCGACGAATGCGTCCTCCAGCCCTGCGCCCGTGACTTCGAGGTCGGTGAAACTTATGTGGTGGCGCACCAAAGCCCTCACGGTGGCGTCGGCGTCCAACGAGGCGAGGGCGACGCCTTTACCATGGACCTCGACGTCAGTTACGCCTTCGAGCTGGTCGAGCCGGGCCGGGTCGGGGTGCTCGCACACGAACCTCACCTGCCGGCTGGCCACGGCCGCCTTTAGCGTCGCTCCTGGGCCGTCGGCCACCACCCGTCCGTGGTTGACAACGACCACCCGGTCGGCAATCTGGTCGGCTTCGTGCAGGTGATGGGTGGCGAACAGCACCGTCCGGCCCTCACGGCTGAACTGACCGATCATCCTCCAGAACGAGCGCCTGGCCGACACGTCCATCGCCGAAGTGGGTTCGTCCAGGAACACCAGTTCCGGGTCGCCGGCAATGGCGATGGCAAATCGCACGCTCTGGACCTGCCCCCCCGACAACCGCTGGGTCTGGCGGTCGAGCAGACCGCCGACCCCCGCCCGCTCGACGGTGACGTCGAAAGGAGCGGGTCGCGGGTACAGGCGACGCGCCAGTTGGAGGGCGGCCTCCACGCGCACTCCAGACGGTAGCCCGCTCCCCGGTCCGGTCTGCAGCATCGCACCGACCCGCCCCTGGGCGACGGCGCGATGCGGTGTCGCGCCGAGAACTTCGATGCTGCCCATCTGCGGCCGTAAGAGGCCCAAAAGGAGGGAGATCGTAGTTGACTTGCCAGCGCCGTTTGGCCCGAGCAGGGCAACCGTCTCACCCCGGGCCACCTCGAGGCAGAGGTCGTCCAGGGCAAGGTGCGAGCCGTAGCGATGAGAGACGCCTTCGAAGCGCAGAGCAGGCTTCGGCGCGCCCCGTAGGCGTGCCGTCTTTCGAGCGAAGGTTATAGGGAGCATCGTCGGCCTCATTTAAACCTCGGCAGATTGGTCCAAGGTTATGAGCACCGACGACAAAGGGGGTGTCGCGGCCCAGCCGTTGCATGAGACCGGCGCGGCCGGAGGTCCACCGGCGCTACATGCCTTCACCGGCCGTCAAGTGCCCCGTCACTGTGGGCCCCGTCATTGTGGCCCCCGTCATTGCGGGCCCGGTTCTTGTGGCCCGGGCGGCGGGGCAGCCGCTTACGGCCGAGCTGACGAGCTGGCTCTAAATACCGAGAATTTTGGCCTTTTCAGCCGCGAACTCCTCTTCGCTGAGAACGCCCTCTTCCTTCAGCTTTCCGAGCCGCTCCAGTTGCGAGACCGTATCGTCCGATATGCCCGTTTGGGTGGGCGCTTCAGCGACTGGCGGCGGGGCATCAGCCGGCGGGGCCTCGGGCTGCTGCTGCTCGTACGCGGATGCCTCGGCCGCTTGCTCCTGTCGCTCCATGCTGCGGCGCTCCTCGTGGCCAACAACGGCCGTAGCCGTCCCGGCCACGACGGCAGTGCGTGCCGCCACTCCCACCACCCCACGCCGGCCCATCCGCTCAACTGGACGCATTAGCATAACTACCTCCAATCAGTAAGGCTTCCCGTGCCTTCTCGTTCGGCACCAAACAACATCGCATCGAACCGTAACGCTGGCCTCAGGCTGTCGGCTTCACCCGGATAGTAGGAACCGCGATGGCCTACGCTCGGGCGACGCCCGCTCGACTGAGCGAACCGAAAGGACACGGCCAAATGCGGACAATTTCGCTCCAACCAGGGACTGAACGGCTCTGGCCCCTTGAAGCAGATCCGGAGCCGGCGTGACGGCCGCCGGTGGCCCGGCCGTCCTGCGCCATGAGGTTGACCACGACGGGGACCCTGGGCGGCTCACTTACACCTTTGGCGGCGCGGAGCCAGTGGCGACGCTGCTACCCGGGTCGGTCCTGGTCACCAGCACCCTGGACGCCTTTGCCGGCCGCGTACGCTCGGTCAACGACAAGGTGACCGAGGTCTGTGACCCGCGTTACTTCAACCCTCAGACAGGGCCGTTCTACATCGAAGGAGCCGAACCCGGCGATACCCTCGCGGTTCACTTCGCCAGCATCGAGCCGAGGGGGAAGTACGGGGCCAGCACGACCACGCCGCTGTTCGGCTCCCTCACGGCCACCCACCTCACGGCCATGCTGCACCCGCCACTGCCGGAATTGACCTGGATCTACCTGATCGATCGGGAGTCCCGGCTGGTCCGCTACGAAGCACGAGACTCCGACCTCCGGGTGGAGCTACCGCTCGACCCCATGCACGGCACGGTCGGCGTGGCCCCCGCTCTTGGCGAGGTCCGCTCGTCGTTGGTCCCGGGAGACTTCGGCGGCAATATGGACACACCCGAAATGCGAGCCGGGGTCACGTGTTACCTCGGCGTCAGCGTCCCTGGCGCTCTTTTCAGCTTTGGCGACGGCCATGCCCGCCAGGGTGAGGGAGAGACGTGCGGAGTGGCGGTGGAAGCGGCGATGGACTCTGTGGTGGTAGTCGACCTGTTGAAGGGGCTGCGGACACCCTGGCCGCGTATCGAAAGCGACGATGAGCTGATGATCGCCGGGTCGGTGCGACCACTCGAGGACGCGTTCCGGATCGCCCACAGCCAGATGGTCCAATGGGTGGGTGAGCTAACCGGGTTGTCCCCCATGGACGCTTACCAGCTGGTTACGCAGATAGCGAAAACGCCCGTGGCCAACGTGGTCGACCCCAATTACACGGTGGTAACAAAAGTCGCCAAAAAGTACCTTCCCGGGGTCACCGCTATGGCCGGCACGCACGAACGCCTCCGCCGTACCGGGGCCGCCTATATCTCGGCTGGGGCCTGAGCGGGGCGCTCCGGTGCGAAGGACGGTCCAAAACGGGTGAAGCTTGCCGGTCGTGGCGCTAGCCCGCAGTGCTGCGGTACCCCTGCTCTTCGATGCCCGGCATTATCACCTGCTTCAGCTCCGTGCTGGGGTCGAAGACCAGGCCGGGCTGGTCGCCGGCCACCCCGCTGAGCGTGAGCTGAAAATCCTGGACGTAGCTGACCCTGTTGTCGGCGTCGAGCCGAAAGGCCTGGTCGTGGCCGGGATAGATCACATCCGCGATGGTCACCAACTTGTCGATGGTGCGGGTCGCCATCTCGTCGTCCCAGAACACCAGGGCGTTACGGCGCTCGACGGCGACCATGCTGTTCTGGACCGCATCGCCTGTCATAACGGCTACGCCGTCGGAGGTGGTGGCGGCGACGGCTATGGTCCCGGCGGAGTGCCCGGGTGCGTCGATTATTTCCACTCCGGGGATAATCTGCGTCCCTTCTTCGACTTCTCGTAGCCGGTCGCCGTAAAAGGAGAGCACGGCATCGATCCAGTTAGGGCAGGCGAGGTCATTTTTGTGCGGGTGCTTGGCGTAGCGGCGCTCGTCGGGATGAAGCACGATCTGGGCTCGCTCGAAGATATTGAGGTTTTCGATATGGTCCCAGTGCGCATGCGTGCACACGACGATGTCGATGTCTGTTGCGCTGAGGGAACGGCGCTCGAGCTCCACCTCCAGTGCCCGGCGGCGCCCCGCATGGCCCGTGTCTACGACGATTCGTTTTCAGCGCGCCGGCCTCATCGAGGCCTTCGACCAGGTTTACCCCGCAAAAAGCGATGGAACCGTGGTCCGTGCCAATCCGGTAACCCTGGAGGAGGGTGTCTACCGTGACGGGGCTGGTCTGCATAGTTACTCCTTACTGCCTCGACTGGTTACGCCTTCACCGGCACGCGTCGCCCGCTCCGGCTCGACTCGAGCGCCCCCATGACCATGGCCAAACTCAAGATATTGTCGTGACATTCGTTCATCGGTGCGAGCCCGGTCCGCAGGGCGCGGACGAAATCGTTGAGCGAACCCGCGATGCCCTCCCCCGCTATTTCGGCCGGCGGGGCCTCGGTACGTTGCAGGCGGCTATTAGCCGGCGAGCCGAGCCCATGGCCGTCTGGCGGCAGGGCTTCGGCGACGGGATGGCCGGAGCCATCCCAGGTAGCCGTCCCCAGCTCGCCGATGGCGCGCCACGACGAGTCCCAGGAAGTCTCGAGCCCCTGTGCGCACCAGCTTCCCTGGTAGCTGAACCGAAGCCCGCCGGTGAACTCGAACTCGGCGACCGCCGAAGCGGCGCCCCGGTACCAGCTCCACGAGGGGTTGAACTCTGTGCAGAGCACGCTGTGGGGGTCGGCGCCGGTAACGTAACGAGCGGCGTCGAAAGTGTGGATCGCCATGTCGATTAGCAGTGGGCTCTCCATTTCGTCGCGAAAGCCGCCAAAGTGGGGAGCCCGGTAAAACTCGGCGTTTAGTTGCCCGAGCCTCCCAAGGCGGCCCGCTGCCAGTTGCTTGAACGACGTAAGCCCGGTGTTGTACCGGCGGTTCTGGCTGACGACAAAGAGCGTTTCGTACTGTTCAGAGAGGCGCACGAGGTCGCGTGCTTCATCGAGCGTGGCCGCCATGGGTTTCTCACCCAGCACGGCAACCCGCCTTTGTAGGCAGCGCCGGGTTATGTCGTGATGGGCCTCGGGTACCGCAACGTCGACGACAAAGTCCGGTGCGAGGTCGGTGAGCGCCGCCTCGACGTCATCTTTGACCGCCAGGTCGGTGAGGCCAAGTTCCGTAATGCCCTCGGCGACGCGCTCTTCGAGTACGTCGACCCAGGCCACCAGCGAGACGTCCTTGTTTTCGGTGAGCGTTCGAGCCCAGGCTCTACCCATCCCGCCGGCACCGACCAGGGCGGCCCGCAAGCCGCTCATTGGCCGGGCCCCGTTGGTACCGTCCCGGCGACGTAGGCATCTATCCAGCCTTCAGGCATTTGTTCGAGCCGGTAAGGCACCGGGAGCGGGCCGTCGCTTCGGCACGCCCACGCCACGCCGTTAGCCACCACGCGTCGGACCAGGGGATGATGGTAGACGGGGTACTCCTGGTCGCCCGGGCTGAAATAAAAGACCCGTCCCGCACCTCGGTTGAAGCAACAACCGGAGCGGAAGACTTCGCCGCCCCTGAAGCTTGAAATGAACACGAGCTCTTCGGGTTGCGGTATGTCAAAGAACTCTCCGTACATTTCCTGGGCCTCGATGGCAAACACGGGCGGTATGCCCTGCGCAATGGGGTGCGCCGGGTTTACGGTCCAGACCAGCTCGCGTTCGCCGACAGAGCGCCACCGCAAATTACAGCTCGTGCCCATCAGCGACCGGAAAATCTTCGACCAGTGCCCTGAGTGAAGCACCACGAGGCCCATGCCTTGCAAAACGCGTTGCCGCACCCGCTCGACTACCTCGTCCGCCACCTGGTCGTGGCCCATGTGGCCCCACCAGGTGAGAACGTCCGTCCCGGCCAGGACCTCGTCGCTCAGCCCGTGCTCGGGTTGGTCGAGCGTGGCCGTCCGCACCGTGGCGGCGTCTCCCAGGTTCTCGCTGATCCCGGACGCAATGGTGTTGTGCATGCCCTGCGGATAGATCTTCCGGACCGACTCGTCGCGCTGTTCGTGCAGGTTTTCGCCCCAAACGGTCACCCGGATCATCGATTGCCCACTCCCTTTTTGCTCGCGCTGGCCTGGTGCTCGCCCACCCTAACTGAGGCGTCATCCCTCCGGGTCGACGGGCGGGGGTACGGCTGCCTGACCTCCTCGGGAGCCGGTCGTAGCCGGAGTGCTAGCTCGGGGCGGGAGGGCGCCCCAACCGGGACGAGAGCCATGCGAAGGCGTCCTGTTGCATCTCGAGGTCGAACTTGTGCGGGCCGTCGTAGAACCTCCCGGTGTAGCCGGCCGGGTTGCCAGCCGCCTCGTATAGTTGGCGCAAACGGTGATCGGCGGCCGTCATCCCCGGCATAGTGAAGAGCTCGTCGTCCCGGTCGTACTGGACCAGCAACGGCGAGCTGGGCCGGCAGCCGACGAGCTCGGGCCAGTCCCCCAGCGTTGGCCATCCCGCCGGGTAGAGCATCCACGTGTGAGAGACCACGTTGTGGTCGAGCAAGCCCTCGTAAGTGGTCATCAGCCCGACGGCTACGGCCGCCGAGATCTTCGGGCTGGATGCCTGCAGCATGCCGGCTCGTAACCCGCCGCCGGACAAGCCAATACAACCAAGGCGGTCGGCGTCGACCTCAGGGCGCGAACCGAGATAGGAGAGCGCCATGCGGTCCTCACGGGACACAACGGCGGCATAGGTCGTCCCGAGCAACCGGCAGTACTTCTCGACGACGTGCTCGTGCAGGCCGGCGGCGGCGTTGTACGCGGCGATCGCATCGTTGCCAGGAGCGCCCGCCCAGGCCCCGTCCCCGCCCTCCTCCTTTGCACTACCGTCGGTTGGCCGAGGCCCCGCGCCCGCGGCCGCGAGCTCCTCACCCAGACGGAAGCGCCGGCTCCCCCACGTGAAGGTATCGTGAACGAGCACAACGAAACCCTCCCGGGCCAGCGAATTAGCGAAGGCCCGGCCGCCGTAGTGGTTATCGCGTCCCTCCCGGACCGCCGGTGGGGCGCCGTGGGCGCCGTCGGCGATCTTTTCCTTGCCGTAGAACTTGAAGCCGCCGTGGTCGTGAAGGGCAAGGACCCCGGGCAGGGGGCCGGGAGCGCCCGCCGGCCGAAGCAGATATGCCTCCGTCGCGGGACCGTAACCGACGGACCAGCTGATGAACTCCCCTTCCAGTCCTTCCTCTTGCCACGTGGCCAGGACGGTGGGGGCTTCGGGCTCCTCGGGATAGGTGGGTACGCCCAGGGCCTCCAGCACCCTTGCCCGCAAGGCGCTTATGTCAAGCGAAGGCGCCTCTGGCGCTGCCGACCACCCCGGGCGCCTCGCCTGCAGCTCGTGGCCGACCCAGTCGCTGTAGTCGCCAAGGTCGCGGTAGTTCGCCGGGGAGACGTTCATCGGGCGAGTTTGCCACAGGCTTCCGCGGTAGCTGGCCTGCTAGTGGCACCAGTGGCCCGTGGCGCTCAGCCGAACCTAAGCTCGGCAAGCGTAAGCTCGTCAAGCCCTATGCTCATGATGCATTGGGGGGTTTGTGACGCGTCACGAGCTCCGGCACAGCCCGTACAGCGACGACCACGACGGTGCGTCGCCCGAGCTGAGGGCCAAGACATGGCAGGAGGGACACGAATGAGCTCAGGAAATAATGCCGCCGCCCTCACCGAAGAGGAGCGCGAGCAGTTTGCCAAGCAGGGGTATTTCGTGCGCGCCGGGGTGCTGAGCGGAAAGGAGCTGGACGACGCGAGGCGCGGGGCGAACTCCATCCTCGAGCTGGTCCTGAACTCGAGCGTGTTCATGAAGCAACGCAATCCCCGTCTCGACGCCCACCTGATCGACGGGGGCCGAGCCCTGGTCCGCAAGGTCCAGCCGGTGAACGACCTGTCGGCCACGATGGCCAGCCTTTCAGGCGACCCGAGGCTGCTGGGGCCCATGGCCGAATTGATGGACGACGAGCCCGTCCTGATGGAGGAAAAGCTCAACTACAAGCAAGTCGTCGACCTGGCCGGCCAGGACATCGACCTGCAGCCGAAGCGCGAATCCGACGAGGTCCTCGACGTGGCGTGGCAGCTCCATCATGACTGGGGCTACTACCGCTACAACGGTTACCCGCAGAGCACCATGTCTTCAGCCATCGCTCTCGACGATTGTGAGGGCCGAGGTCCGATCCGGGTGCTGCCCGGCTCCCATCTGCTCGACGTGGAGCTGGCCGACCCAAAATCAGGTAGCGGCGTGGTGGCTCGAGGCGCCCTCGGGCCAAACCCGGAGCTCATCCCACTCAACATGACGGCCGGGACCGTGGCTTTTTTCCATTCGATGCTCGTCCATGACTCGGAGCCAAACCGCTCGGGCCAGCCAAGGCGGATGATGATCTACAGCCACTACCCCAAGGCCCATCAACCGGCCGAAGACCCCGATCGCCGGAACCGTCCGACCAGAGAGAAGGCGGGGCCGATGGAAGCGGAGTACCAGAGGATGGTCGAAGCGGGCGCCACGCCGCTCGTGCTCGTCAGCTAGCGCGCCTCCTGGCGCCGGCAAACGGCTGCATAGAGTCGGCTTTATGCAGCAAGCAGGGCGATGGGACGACCTGTCAGATCGCTATTTGGCCGATGTCAGCGCGGTCGACCCGATGGCCAGCCCGGTGGCCATGGCTGTTCTGCAGCTTCTGGTCGCCGGGCCAGGCGAGGCGGTGCTCGATTTAGCCTGCGGACCTGGCCACTATCCCCGCCACGGCGAAAGCCTAAAGTCCCGCAAACTGGTACGCGATATTGGGTGATAAGCCCACTTTTCGGTGCCAGTTTGAAAGACGAGGGCTCCTGAGTGGCAGGAGCGCCGCCTCAGCCGCTGGTGCGCTGTTTAGCGGCGCCATGGCGTGGCGGCGGCGAAGTCCGAACCGACGGTTGCGGCGACGCTGTTGATAATGTTCGCCTGCGCCGGTCCGAGGTCGACGCCCAGCTCCCGGTTGTACTGAAGGCTCGCCCAGGAGAAGTTCTGTGACCCGAGATCCAGCTGCTCGTCGGGATAACCAGGGTCGACGTCGATAACCTTGGCGTGGATGTACAGGCGGGCGCTCGGGGCATACGTGCTCACGTGTACGCCGGCGGCCGCGAGTTTGTCGAAGTTTTGGCGCCACGACGACTGGTAGGTCATCACGACCTTCACGTCGACACCTCGTCTGGCCGCCGCGGAAAGAGCATCGACGACGGTGTACTCGCTCATTTCTTCGTTCTCGACGTACAAGGTGTGCCTGGCCGAACCGATAATGCTGACCACCCTGGCATCCGCGCCGGGGCTCCAGACAAGGTCGGCGCCAGCTGGCTCAGCCGAGCTCGAGCGCCCGGCGAAGTCATTATTGAACACCGCCTCTATGGCGGAGACGTCCGCCGGGTCCCGGTCGACTACGACAAAGTCGCGAGTCGTCGAGTAGTACTCGCTCGTCAGGTTGAGGGTCATAACGGCCGAGACGTCGCCGTCCACGGTGATCGTCTTTTGGTGCGTTACGTCGTACGACTGAGGCGCCCAATGAACGGCGACACCGTGCGACCCCAGGTACCCATAGGGGGCCGCATTGTAGGAACCGGCCAGGTTATGGTCCAGAACCACCCTGACCTCTACGCCACGCCTGGCGTCGGCGACGAGATCCGCTTCGGCAGTCGGGTCTCTCAATTCGTACATCGTCATGTCCAGCGTGTGGCGGGCCGACAGTATGAGGCTGTAAATCGGGCCCAGGCCGGCGGCCGGCTCTGTTACAAGCCTGTACTCCGGAGCCCCAACAGCCGCTGTCTCAGCCAGGGCCGGCGGGCCCAGGCCACAAGTAGCGGGGACGACGACCGCCGACGCGACCAGCGAAGCCAAGACGAGAACGGCCCGCAGGAGCCGTCCAGGGGCGCGGACTCGATTTGACCTGGCTTTGACGATCGACCTCCACGGCTTCATTGGTTCGCGGCCCCGAGCGGCAATGACGACCTTCCTGCTTCTGTGTCCTACCTGTTTGTGCTGCCCTACCTGTGTGGGCTGACCTACCGGTGCTTGGTCGCGCGGCGAACGTAAACGACGGTCTCGCCCAATTGACGCAACTGCAGTACTGCAGTTTCGTCAGGTCCGGCCGGGATCTTTAGATCGACCTCGATGTCGAGGGGTGCGAGCCAGCAGCTCCCGGCGTAGTGCTCGAGCGGCAGCGGATCCTGGCCCGCAGCCACGAGGGCAAAACCGTTGCCGTGGCGGACGACCTCTATATAGTTCCCATCTGGAGCCACGTAATCGCCGGAAAGGTCCGCATAACCGGCTGGCACAAAAGGTGCAACTGACCCGAGCCCCGGGCTGAAAGAAGTGGCGTCGGCGGCGACCTCGTGAAGCAGACGACCGGCGCTCATCGCGTTGGCCATCACCGCTACGGCGTCGCCGCTCGCCGCGAAACGCAAGAACGTCAGGTACCCCTCGTCCGCCCCGCTATGGCCGAAGCTCAGTTCGCCATCTGCGCCCGTGACCACAACTCCAAGGCCCATCCGCGTCGTCTCGCTGACGCGAGCGTGCGGAGTAACGAGCATCTGCGCCAGTTCTCGGGGTAAAAGCGCCCCTTTGTCCCCTCTAAGGCCGGCCACAATCGTCCCGGCAAACCGTACGAGGTCACTGGGCGTACTCCAGAGCCCGGCCGCCGCCATCTCCGGGTAGGTATGCCACTGCCCGGCGACGGCACCGTCGGCGTTGTGGCCGGCAGCGGCATCGTGATGCCACGGGACGGGTAAGGGTTGGGAGAACGTCGAGCGCCCCATTTCGGCCGGGAACAGGACCAGCTGGTCCATCAGGTCCGCGAACGGCAACCCTGTGACCGATGTCATCACGAGCTGCAGGACCGCAAAGCCTCCGCCCGAGTACTTGAAGTGGTGGCCCGGAAGCCAGTGCACCCGCACCGGGGCCGTGTTCGCAGGTGGCCTGCCGTCAAGGACCTCTGTGATCGTGGGACAGGGCTCGTCGTGCCGGTAACCCGGGAACCCATGGACCGTCAGCCCGGCGGTGTGGCTGAGCAGCTGTCGTAACGTCAAGCGCGCCTGCCAACCACCAACGGCAGGGACACGCCACGAGCGAAGGTAGCCGTTTACGTCGCCGTCAAGGTCGAGCTTGCCTTGAGCTACAAGCCTCATCGCCCCCAGGGCGGTTACGGGTTTGCTGACCGAACCGGCCTGAAAAACGGTATTGGGGCCAATCGGGCCACCACCAGGCGTCACCGACCCTTCGGTCAGTAGGCACAACCGGCCTTCGACCAGCCCAGCCGCGCTCAGCCCCGGGACCCCGAGGTCGGCCATGAGAGCGCCGTAGTCAGGGAGGCGGGGCGGTAGAGGCCACTCGTCGGTCCGGACCATGGCGGCGAAGACTACGTCACCAGGGACAAACGAAAAAGGCCATCGAGGACCAAACGAAAAAGGGCCGCTCCCTATTTATGCGTACGTCACTCCGGCGCCGCCCATCGTCCCCATCGTGCCCAGGCTCAGCGCCCGCAGGGTGTCCTCGCTCGTCCCGCTCTCACAGCTTTCAAATTCGCTCGCCCCCTGCAGTTTGGCCGTGGCCATCGGGGTCGACCCTACCGGCGTGACGATGACGATCGCGATCGTCCCGTTATCGAACGTCCTGCCCAGGTCTCTCACCTTGCCCCGTCCAAGGCTTCTCATCATGTGGGAGACGAGCGCGCCACCGCCGGCACCGACGATCGCAGCCCCCAGGATCGACGGCGGGAACAAGACTCCGACGACGGCCCCCGCCACGGCTCCTTTGCCCCAACCGTGGTGAGACTGGCGGTGAAGTACGACCGGTTTGCCGGCGCTGTTTTCGACTAAGGCGGCGTCTGCAATCTCGACTTCATGAGCTTCTGCGGCGTCCTCGAGATCGGACCAATCCGACTCCGCCTTACGGAGATCGTGATAGACGGCCACCGTGGTCTCCAGGTCTGCCATATTGCCTCCTTTGTTGCCTACGGCGTCACGACCGAGGGTACTGTCACGCCCGGTACTAGGGGATTTCTACTCCAGACGGAAAAAGTTGTAAAACAAGCCTCTCATTGGCCCACGCCACGGCCGGGTCTATGTTGCGGAGGAGCCGGTGCCGAATAGGGGCGAAATTACGGGCGCGGTAAAAGGGGTCGCTGAGCAGGTTGGCCGAGGTCCAGCTGACGGTGCAATACCGGAACCCCTGGCTGAGTGCCCATTTGCACACCTGGTCGAGCATCGCCGTGCCGAGACCGCGCGATCGCCGCTGATGCCGTTACGACGTTGTAGCCGACGCGGGCGGAGGCTCTGTAGTAGGGATCCGGCTCGGCTCCGATCATGCCAATAGCGACGCCCTCGTTTTGGGCCACGAATACGGCGGTGCCCTCGTCACCGATATCCCTGAGGAGGCTTTTTCGAGTGGCTGCGACGTCGAGCAGGGCGGGCTGGAGCATCGGCGCCCTGGAGTGGAACTTCTGCAGCTCGATGGCCAGTTCGACCAGTTGCGGGAGATCGTCGGCAGTCGTGGCCCGGACGCTCTCCGGCGTCGGCGGGGATGGCTGGAACGATCTCAGGTCCAGGGCACCCTTGACCTGGTCTACGCCAAAGCCGAGCTCGTGCAACGCTTCCCTGGTCGTGCTCGCGGAGCCAAGAACGGGAACTGAATGCTCGAAGCACCCGGCCGCGACGAGCTCCCCGGCGATCACTTCGTACATTCTCCTGTAGGCAGCTCGGGCGCCCGCAGGGATAGCTGCATGGTGGGCATCTCCCAGCCAGGAGCGGGCCGGGCCGGGCCTGCTTGGTAAGGGGGCGATCATGAAACCCAACACGGTCCCACCCTCGAGGGCCACGACGGCAGGCCCGGTACCCAGCGCCTCGATCACGCGGCGACGGGCCGTATCGACGTCGCGGTAAGAGCGAGCACGGACCGGCGTCCCCGGGCCCGGAGTGGGCGTGCGTGAGCAGGCCGGCAGCCTCCTGCACGTGCGAACCCGTGAATTGTGTGATCCTTATCTGCACATCCTGTCGTAAATCTGCCGGCACCAGGTCGAGCTGGCACAGAGGGCGAGCTGGCACAGAGGGCGAGCTGGCTCAGAGGGCGAGCTGCTCAAGACGAGTGCGGTAATTCCCGATAGAAAGCATGTGATGTCCGCAACCGACGCTGGTCAAAGCAGTCCCACGGAACGTCAAGTCGAGCTACTCATCATTGGCGGCGGCCCGGCCGGGGTGAACGCCGCGCTCGAGTGCGCAGACATCAACCTTGACGTGCTTTGCTCGAGGCTAGGCCGCGCTCGGGGGCCAGCTGGTCGAGATCACCCACCCGGTGCGCAACGTGGCCACCGGCTGGTACGCCGGTGGGGACGCCCTGCAGGCCGAGCTGCAGGAGGTGGCCAAAATGCTCGGAGACCGCGTCCTGCTCGACCACCCCGTTAGCGCGGCCGGGCTGGCCGACGGATGGGTCGAGGCGGGCGCCGAGCGGTTCCGTGCCAAGGCGGTGTTGATCGCCAGCGGCACGAGGCCCGAACACCTGGCAGCGGCTCCGGCAGGCGCTTTCGGCGGGGACGTCACCTACGAGATCGAGACCGACCCCGACCGCTTCGCCGGGCGCCCGGTGGTGGTTATTGGGGGCGGGGACAGCGCCACCCTCGACGCCCTCGCCCTGGCGCCGACAGCTTCGTCGGTCATGCTCGCCCACCGTCGGAGTGGACCTGACCGGCGCGGCACGACATCGTCGCCCGCCTCCGGGCCGGACAAGCGGATCGAGGACCTCCCGGGTTGGGAGGTCGAGTCTCTGCATGGTGACGACCGGCTTCAGGAGGTCACCCTGGTCAAGCTGGCTACGGGCGAGCGGCGCACGGTGCCCGCGGGCGGGCTGGTGGTCAAGATCTCGCGGGACCCCGACACCGGGCCGTTCCGCGGCCAGCTCGACCTCGACCGCCGCGGCTTCGTCGTCGACCGACCGCGAGCTGCGGACATCCTGCCCCGGCGTGTTCGCGGCCGGCGACGTGGTCAGCGGGGCCTACTGGCGCGTGGCGAGCGCTCTCGGCCAGGGTTCGCTCGTGTCGCGAACGATCCTCGATTACCTCCAGAGCACACCATGAAACGGGCCTGCCCGTGAGAGAACCCTCATCCCGGGAGACGGTCAGCAGGGACGGGCACTTCCCACCGCCGCGCTGGCCCTTACCCCTCGCCGCTCAGGTGACGGCAGAGATGGACCGGGTTGTATCGGGAGCAGGCGGCGCCGGCGAGCTTCCGTGGGCGGTCGCGGTGCGGGCACTGGCCGAGTCCAACCTGCGGCAGTGGGACCTGGAGGACACGACCCGCGACCCCGGCGCCAGCGACGCCATGGTGGCCAGGGCCAAGCGGGAGATCGACCGGCTCAACCTCGGCCGCCACCGGCTGGTCCAGGAGATCGACTGGCCATCGATCTTCCGCCCTCGATGCAGCCCGGCCGCGCGCCCGATGGCGACCGAGGGCCCGGGCATGGTCCTCGACCGCCTGTCGGTGCTCGTCATCCGGCGAGCACGGACCTGGCCGCAGCCTCGCGTCGTTCCGGGCTACGCCCAGCGGGTCCCCGCCATCGAGTCTCAAATAGGGGCGCTGTCCCTCGCCTTCGACTCTTTCATGGACGAGCTGCGGGCCGGTACCAGGAGGTTCGTCCCCTACGAGCACTTCAAGCTCTATAGGGAGCCCGGGCCGGCGGGCGACGAAGTGAAGGCGTGAAGCCGGTACCCGCCCCGGTTGAACCCGCAAAGTGCCCGACCAGAGGCGACGGCCATGTGGGCGATCCCGAGCGACTGTGAGGCCACCGGGAGGCTCGACCGGCGGTCCTCGTGGTTGTGGGGATCGATGAGGTGCAGACGCCCGGTGCGGCCGGCGGCGGCCAGGAGCGAACCGAAGGGGGCAACCGCGACACCCCCGGTACCCCAGGCGACGTCGTCCGGCAACGGCCCGGCCGCCAGCACGTCCGCCGTCGGCGGGGTCAACAGCAGCAAAGCCGCCTCCGCCCAGCCGCTCCCAGTCGTAGTCATCAACGGCGGTCGCGCTGTCCGGGTCCGGCGGCCCACACGGCCCCGTCGTGCCAGGCCAGTGTGGCGACCCGGAACCCGACGCCCGCTTCCCACCTCGGCCCTCCGACCTGGCCGTTCCTCAACGGTACCAGCGCTACTTTGTCGTCCCCGCCCACGGCCACGAGCGGACCGTCAGTAGACCGTACGGCGTCCGACGGCACGGCGCCGAGAGCTGTCACCTCGCCCAGGGCGTCCCCGGCTGGTTCCGTCGCCACAGGGGCGCCGTCCTGAGCGGCACTGAGAGGGGCGGACACGAGCAGGCCCAAAGCGCCACCGGACCGGGGCGCCGAGCCCACCAGGCGGCCGCCCACGCACACCGTTCGCTCGACGTCGGCGACGAACCACCACAGCGCAGCTGGTTGGATGAGCCGTCCGCCGGTCATCCCGAGGATCTCGGCACGCCGGAAGCCCCGGACGACCCCCAGGTGGTTGAGCACCACCACCAGGTCGACTCGGGCCACGTCGAGAATGGCATGCACGTCCAGGTCGTACTGCGACGGCTCGTCTTCGCCGGGAACAGCGTGGTGCCGAACACAGCACGGGCGGAGCGCGGTCGGCGAAGACCACGTTGCGGCCGAGGTTGTTCCAGCACACCAGCTCGTCCAGCGCGACCACCCGGCCGATCCCTTCGGGCTGGCTGTTGCGCACACCGGCCTCGGCGCGCCGCATCGACGTCGCACCGGGTGAACGCGTCGGTCACAGCAGCTCCCGCAAGCAGGGCGACCGCTTGCTCCGGCCGGGTCCCGGCCAGGCACAGCGAGCCTGACGGGCAGCCCCGCGGCCGGGGCCGAAAGTCTCGCAGGCTGACGGTGCGGTTATAGGCGTACGGGCACTGTCCGCGGCCGTACAGTCGTCGGTGCAGCGTGCCCCTCGCAAAGCGGCGCAGTGGCGGCCACGGTCGCACGTAGACCGAGCTGCGCCGGCAGATTGTCACTGTCGGCGTGCCCTGCTGGACGGCGATGTGAGTGAGGCCGGTGTCGATACCGACTACCGCCCGGCAGCCCGAAAGGACGTCCACCGCTTCGCCGGGCGTGGGCGCGACCACGGCCGGGACGTCGAGGCGTCGAGCGGTGATGGGCTGTCGCCCTTGGTCACGTGGGCGACGTCGTGGCCCTCGGCCCGCAGGAGGGCGGCGAGCGCCGCCCAGCGGTCGTCCGGCCACGTTTGTCGCTCCCGTCGGTCTCGTGGACGAGCAGGACCGTGCGGCCGAGCTCGGTACGCGGGTTGCGCCTGGAGCGGTACGGGCGGCGTCGAAGTCGGCGGCGATGCCGAAGTCGGCGCAGATGCGCTCGAGGATGTCGTTGATGTCGAGGCGGCCGAACTCTGCCTCGAAGGCGGGCGACCCCCACCAGTAGTCGCGCTGGAGGGGATGGTCGCGGAGGTCGAAGAGCCGGTCGCCGGGGCCGCAAGCGAGACTGCGCCTCGTCGACCACGCCGGCCAGACCGGCGATCCGCTCGGCGAGGAGCCGCTGCGAAGGCGCCCGGGCCACCAGCCACACCGGCGGAGCCGTCGATGATGAGGGCCTGGATGGCGGGAAGCGAGACCACCAGGTCGCCGAGCCCGTACGACACGGGGGCGAGGAAGGTGCGGCCCATCGTCAGACCCGGCGCGTACGGAGGTCCGGTCCTCGATGTCGGCCTCGGCGAACGCCTTTCGCCGCTCGGCGCACTTGTTGCAGCGTCTGGCAATGGTGGTCCACCGACGGGCGCGACGCACGAAAAGGTGTGCTCGAGCGGCAGGCCACGACCGAGCGCCAGCACCTCGGCTTTGCTGAGCCCCGCGAACGGGGTCACCACCTCGAGCTCGTGACCCAGGGCCAAGCCGGCCAAACCGGCGAAGCCGGAGAGGAACTTCGGGCTGCTGTCGGCGAACGGGTTGCCTTGCAAGTGTGCCGAGGGCGATCCGCCGGATCCCTCGCAGGGCGCACCACACGGTGGTCTTGGCCAGGAGCAGCAGGTTGCGCCCGGGCAGGTAGACGGCCTCGTCGGGGGTGGTCTCATCGGGAGTGCCCGCTCCCGAGACGCTCCAGTGGGCCCCGTACACGTCGGCGATCGGCAGCTCGAGGACGGCGAGGGGCCGGATGCCACCCTGGGCGCCGACCAGGTCGAGGAACCGACGGAGGTGCGCCTCCTCGATCCGCTCCCACGCCAGGCCGAACCGGATGTAGACGGGGCTGGACGACCTGGCCCCGGGCGGCCTGGTCCGCCACCAGAATGGCGCTGTCCGCTCCGCCGCTCGCCAGGACGACGAGCTCGTCAGACGGCCATCGGGTTCGCCGCGGTACACGCACCCCGACGTGCAGGTCTCGCGAACCACGACCTGAGACAGGTCCGGGAGAGCCGGTCTGAAGCGCTCCCAGATCCACCGGGCCAGCACCTCGCTGGTCGGGTTGTCGAGCCCTTCCACCTCGTTGAGGTAGTAGTGGTCGAGGCGGGCCAGCAGCGGCTCGATGGCGCACGACAACTCGGCGAAGTCCCGGACCCAGCCGGTGTCGTCCGCGACCGGGCCCTCCACGTGCACGGCCACCCGGTACGAATGTCCGTGCAAGCGGCCGCATTTGTGGCCAGGGGGTACGTAGGGGAGCCGGTGGGCCGCCTCGAAGGTGAACTCCCTGAAGATTTCCACCAGCGCGGTGTCCTCCGTTCCGTGGGCCACGCCTATTGAGCCCTGGGCTTACCGACCCCTGGGCCTATTGAGCCCTGGGCCTACTGAGCCCTCGCGATCATCAGGGCCCCATCGTTTGGACGCGGACGGGACGGCTGCAGACGGCTACCTGGTTCCGGTCGTCGCCGGCGCGATCGCCGCTCCGGCGTAGCCGCGACCGGGTGCCGTGGGAACCGGCCAGGGAGCCATTTTGTGCGAGGCTGATCCCAAACGGTGCCCCGAGGGACGTGGCACGCGGCTGCTGGAGGTTCGATGACGGCAAGCAACTCTGGTCCGATCGTGGTGGGCATTGACGGGTCGGAGCCGTCGATTGCCGCCCTTGAATGGGCGGGAGCCGAGGCGGCCCTCCGGCAATCAGAACTTCATCTTGTGGTGGCCTGGAAAATGCCCAATATGCTCGGCTGGCAAGTCCCCCTCCCGGACGATTTCGACCCGGTCCATCCGGCGCAAAAGGTGCTCGATGACGCGCAACAAGCGGTCAAAGACCATCATCCCGAGCTCGTCGTCCAAACCCACATCATGGAGGGCTTGGCCTCACGGTCCCTCATCGACACGGCCGACGGTGTCGGCGCCAGCCTGCTTGTGGTAGGCGCCCGCGGTCACGGAGAGGTCACCGGGATGCTGATCGGGGCGGTGGGAGAATTTGTGGCCACGCACGCTCACTGCCCGGTGGTGATCGTTCGCCAATAGGAAGGGGCACCCAGGCAGAGCTGGCCGTGCCGGAAGGGACCGGGGGGACCGGGCCGGCCTCGAGGTCCGCCGCCGGTGGGCCAGGCCGAGCCCGGCCTACCGCTAACCTGGGCCCAGCCGTTCCCGAGGAGACGCATGACGGTACGGGTCTTTTTGCTCGATGATCACGAGATCGTCCGCCGTGGGCTGCGCGAGGTGTTCGAAGCGGAAGCGGACATCGAGGTCGTCGGAGAAGCATCGAACGCGGCCGAGGCGATGGCGCGCGTCCACCGGCCAGGCCCGATGTGGCCGTGCTCGACGTACGCTTACCGGACGGGAGCGGTATCGAAGTATGTCGTGACCTGCGGGCGGCCAGGCCCGAGCTGAAATGTCTAATGCTCACCTCGTTTGCTGACGACGACGCCCTTTTTTCGGCCATACTCGCCGGTGCCAGTGGCTACCTGCTGAAGCAGATCCGGGGCACCGAGCTCGTCGTTGCCGTGCGCCGGGTAGCCCAAGGTCAGTCCCTGATTGACCCGGCTCTCACAGCGCGTGTCATGGAACGTCTCCGGGGAGAACGGGAAGACCCGCGTATAGCCAAGCTCTCACCTCAGGAACGCCGCATCCTCGACCTCATCGCGGAAGGCAAGACCAACCGACAGATAGGCGCCGAGATGTTCCTGGCCGAAAAGACCGTGAAGAACTACGTTTCCAACCTCCTGCAGAAGATGGGCTTTTCGCGACGGACAGAAGCCGCCGTCTACGCGGCACGGGCAAAGCCGGGTGGACAGCCGGGCGGACAGACGGGCGGGCCCGGACAGGGGTGACCGGCGCCACCACCTGGTCCGTGGCGGTGCCGCCACGAAGGGGGGCAAAGGGGCCTGCAGCCGAGGTTAGATTGAGCACCGTATGGTTGCAGACGGGCGCCCCCACCAGGCTACCGATGTCCTCCTGGGGGGCCACGAGGGACGCCCGGCGCTCGAAACCTTCCTGTCGCTAATGCCGGATTCAGCCGTAGCGGTCGACGGCAAGGGCGTGATCGTGGCCGTCAACAACCGCATGGAAGCCCTGTTTGGCTACCCGGCCAGCGACCTCGAGGGTAAACCGATCGAGGCGCTAGTCCCTGAGCGGTACCGCCACTCCCACCGCCGGGACCGCGGACAGTATTTCTCCAGCCTGCACGCCCGCCCAATGGGGGCGGGCCTTGATCTTTACGCACGGCGCCAGGATGGCTCAGAGTTCCCGGTAGACATCAGTTTGGCGCCGATCGGGACCGGGGAAACGCTACTGGTGGTCGCCGCGGTCAGGGACATAACGGAGAGAAAGGCGTCGCAGTCGGCCCTAGCCCAGCTGGCTGCCATCGTCCGCTCTTCAACAGACGGCATTTTCTCGATGAGCCGGGATGGCGTAATAACGAGCTGGAACCAGGCCGCCAAAACAATGTTCGGGTACGCCGAAGCCGACGTCGTGGGCCGCCATATCAGCCAGTTCTTCCCCGACGACGTCGTCCTCGAAGAACTGCTCGACGCGGCCCGATCGGGGCGGACGTCTGATCCGCGGCGAACACCAGATGGTCAACTACCGAGGGCATCCCGGTCGACGTAGCCATTTCGGTGTCGCACTTAGACCTCGGCCAGGACAGCGGTTATTCGGTGCTCGTACGCGATATCAGGGTCCGCAAGGCGGCCGAGGCCCAGCTCCGGCGCCAGGCGCGATGGCAAACGGCGACGGCGGAGATCCGGCTCAGTTTGCTGTCGCAGGCCTCCCTCGAAAGCTCGCTGGATCTGGTTTGTAAATGGGGGGTGGACCTGTCCACGGCCACGGCCGCGGCCCTGGTAATCAATGACAATGGGGACCGCCGGATTATGGCCACCGTGGGCGATCCCGGCACGCTGCACTGCTTGCGTGGGCAGCTCGACGCTCTGGCGGATTTGGGGGTCGCTTCGAAGATAAGCCTGGGGACCGAGCTCATGGGGGCCACCGTCCCGATCTCGTTCCCCCCGGCGGATAACGCGAAAACGGGGACGCTGGCCCTCATCGGTGGCGAGAGCGTGCAACCTGATCCGGCGACGGACGAAGCGCTGGTCTCATTGGCCAGCCAGGCCACCCTGGCCCTGGAGCTGGCCACCGTGCGTTCCGAGCGCGACCGTTTGCTTATCACGGCGGATCGTGAACGGATCGCTCGCGACCTCCACGACCTGGTGATCCAGAGGCTGTTCGGGGCCGGTTTGCGATTGCAGGGAGCGCTGAACTTGATCGACAACGACCTGGCATCGGACCGGGTGTCGTCAACCATCGACGACCTCGACACGACCATCAAAGAGATAAGAGAGGCGATCTTTGCTCTCGAATCGGCGCCCGGCACGGGTTGTCGGGCCAAGATCCTGGCCGAGGTTACGGACGCCACCGAGGCCCTCGGGTTTGAGCCCGTCGTCTCATTTCACGGGCTGGTGGATAGCGAGATCGACCTTCCGGTACAACTCGAAGCCACCGCGGTCCTGCGCGAGGCCCTCTCCAACTGTGCCCGTCATGCTCGCGCCACTCGCATCGAGGTGCGCGTCACGGTCGACCGCGAACTGGAGTTACTAGTGGTTGACAACGGCGTGGGCGTCGGGCCGCCGGGACGGCTCAGCGGTATCGCCAACGCCCGTGCACGGGCGGAGCGCCTGGGCGGTCACCTGCGACTTACCCCGGCCGATGGCGGAGGCACCCGCTTTGACTGGCGGCCCCGCTGGCCAGGGGCACTTAGCCACCCTTCCTGCGCGAACCCCGTGACTTCGGGCGAAAAAGGCCGATCGACGGCGGCCTCTGTGACTTTAGGCCCTGCTCCGGCCACACTCCAGGGTGAGAGGGTGAGCAGGTGACCGTAGCAGCGAGGGGCCGACCCCCGGGGCGAAGGCTCGGCCCGCCCGGGTCTTTTCCAGCAGGAGCCGGCTCTGCCCTGACGCACGGTCTCGCCAGGCCCGCAATAAGAGGAGGCAGTTATGTGGGAGACGGCGCTGGACAACATTGACGAGCCCGAGTGCCTTGAACTTTTGCAGAAAGTGGAGTTCGGCCGGGTGGCGGTTGTGACTGCGGAGGGCCATCCGGAGATATTCCCCGTGAACTTCGCTGTTCATGGCCGCACCGTCGTTTTTATAACCGGGTCGGCAGTAATAAAGGAGCGGGCGCCACTAGCCCACGTCGCCTTCGAAGCCGACCATATCGACCCGTCAACCCACGAGGGGTGGGATGTTGTAGTTGTCGGCGAGGGGCAAGATATCACCGACTCGGTCGACCACGTTTCGCTCGTCGCCCGCAGCCAGGCTGTGCTTTCCTGGGCCCTCGGCCGGAAAGACCACTGGATAGCGATATTCAACCCCCACTTCAGCGGGCGCCGGCTCTACACACCGGCACCCTCGCCCGCCTACTTTTAGGTCTACGAAACACGTTTGCCCGGTTGCTCAACCCGTTCCTTGTGGGACGACCGGCCGGCTGGCCGCTGGACGACCGGGCGAACGGGCTGGAGACAGCCGAGCCGGCGCGCCTACGACAGCACCGTGACCGGTGACGGTCCGACAGCGTTCGTCGGGACGTCTTGCCCCGCTTTGACCGGCCTCAAGTCGACGACGGCCAGCGGAGCGGGTTGGGTCGCCTGGGCCAGGTAGGCGGTCCCCAGCCGGGCCCGGAGGTCGCTGAAACCGTGTTCCCGGTTGGCCAGCAAGACAAGGTGGCCCGAAACGGCCAGGGCAGGTCCGGTAATCAGGAGCGCATACGAGAAGCCGTTAGGCGGCAGGCAACCGCACCAGCGACGGTCTCCCGAGAGCAGCGACGCCATCCGGCCGCTACTTTCGGTCCCAAGCGATGGGTGCGTAGCGAGCACGGTGCCGGCCTCGAGCCAGGGTGCTGCCGGGTCTGCTACCTCGATGACGAGGTCGGCGTAGGCACATCTGACAATGACAGCCGCGTCGGCCTGCACGAACGACCCCACTCGTTGGGCGAGCAAAGCGAGGTGGTCGTGTTTCGCTTGTGCGCCACCGCGATCGGCCGCCCGGTCCTCATGATCGGCCGCCGCCTCGGCGCCTTGCCGGTCCGCCCGGGAGCGTGGTGAACGAAGAGCCATAGCTTCCTTCCTCTGGACCATTGTGCCTGTAGACCAGCGCTCCCCGACAGAGCCGAAAGGCCCAAACCAGGCGAGGACCGGGAGGCTCAAACCTCGGCTACTGGTCCGGAACAGGCCGGACGCGCCGGAGCCCCGGCCCGGAGACATTTCCCGGACCGGGGCCCCCGGCGGTGGGACCTGCGGATGCTGGCCCTGCATCTGGGAGCCGGGCTACGACGGGCTGGCCGCCAGCGTCTGGTCAGGGCCACCGGTCCCGGCCGCCGAGCCGTGGAAGTTAGGGATCTCCTCGTCCGCCGAGACCCGGCGAGAGTGCCACAGCCCCAGGCCCGACAGCACCAGCGTCACGATGGCCAGGCCGAAGGCAATGAGCGAGCTGATGAGCGCGATCTGGCCCATCTGCCACCACCCATAGGCGTTGAGCAGCATGCTGCGCAGGGTCGTGCCCTGGAACACGGTCTGGACCTGAGCTTCGGCCGTCGTATAAGCAGCGCTACCCTTTGGCAGAGCCATGGCGGCGGCGCTCAGCTCCGAGTAAGTCTTGCCCTTACCGATCTCTTGCAGGTGAATGGCGATGAAGTGGTTCGCATAGGCCTCCGCCTGAGCACCTGTGGTCATCTCTTCGCCGGCGTACTTTTCGAGGTAAGGGATCATGGCCGGCGTGATCTCGGTGCCCGCCTTGGCGTGGGCGAATGCGGCCGCCGCCGGAAAGGTGATCTTCTGAGCGGAGAGCTGGCTGCTCACCGTCCCGTTGGCGTAGCTGTAGCCCCAAAAAAGCAGGGCGCCGGCGGCAACCAGCACTACGGTAAGCAACAGGCCGCCGACACTGACGATTGCGTCGAATGATTTCCTGCGCATTTTGGTTTCCTTTCGTTGTGGCTTGACTCTGTTACCAGCGTCGGTTATGGAGACCACCGGTCCCTAGGGCCGAAAGTCCCCTTGGGAGCACTCGAAAGTCACTGCTCGCCTGCGGACAACTAGCCGCTTTGGCACAACTGGCCAGTTACGGATAGCTGACGATGAGGTCTACATATGTGGGCAACGGTCTTCACCCGGCCGCTCACGTGCCAGGTCGGGGCGAAAATCCTATGTGCCGGCTTGGACAACGCCCAGGGCGCAGCCGCGCCCACCTGACGCGGCGCCGGGACGTGGACGAGAAACGCGGGCAGGGTGACCGCTGGGAGGGTCACCCACTCGGGTAACGTCGCGTATGTAGCGTTGGATATGTTTAAGGGCGCGTACGGCGGGCGCAGGGTGGTGGGGGCGGTGGTAGTCGCGTCCCTTGTCGCGCTGACGGGTGCGTGCGGAGGGGACAGCCACCGCAGCGCTATCAAGGCGACAACGACGCCGCCGGCGACGACGACGACGACTACCTCGACCACACCCCCGTTGACAACGGTTACCACGGCGCGCCCCCGACCGAAGACCAAGACCCGGCGGGCGGCTATCGTCCACCAGGATCCGCTCTGCCCACTAACCGGGCTCGAGGCCCCGGACGGCCACGTTCCTCAGCGGGCGGCCCTCGCCGTCAAGGTCGAAAACCTGCCTCAGGCCCGGCCGCAGTGGGGCCTCGACAAAGCTGAAATAGTATTTGAAGAACCCGTCGAAGGCGGCATAACGAGGTTTATAGCGGTTTATCAATGCGACTCGGCGGCGCGTATCGAGCCAGTTCGCTCGGCCCGTCTCGTCGACCCCAAAATCCTTGAACCTCTCGGCCGAATGCTTTTCGCCTACTCGGGTGGTATCCAGTGGGCGGTCGACGAGATCGACTCGAAGACGTCGCTGCTGTCTGACTTAGGTGCGGTAAAGGCGGGTAGTGCGTACTCGACTGACCCCACCCGAGCGGCGCCACACAACCTCGAGACCTCTACCGCAGCCCTCTACGCGGCGGCGGCCGCCATGCATTACCCCGAAAAGCCGCCGACTGCTATTTTCAGCTACGGGCGACCGGTGTTGGGCGGGTACCCGGCCGCCGTGGCAAACATCAGCTATCCTCTCGACGTAACGACCTGGACGTGGCACCCTGACACCGGGCTCTGGTACCGGTCTTATTCTGATACCGGGCGGGCTCTCCAGGGTGACAACGTGCAGATAACGGCTTCAAACGTGGTCATAATGCTCGTGGAAGAGCATCCCACGCCCTACCCGGAAGACGACACCGGAGCGCTCGAGAACGATCTCGCCCTCAAAGGAAGTGGGACAGCCTGGGTCTTGCGGGACGGCACCGTCTTTTACGCTCACTGGGAACGGCCGTTGCTCGACCACCCTGCGGTGTTTATCGACGATAAGACCGGCGCCAGCATCACCCTTACCCCCGGCAACACGTGGGAAGAACTCGTCCCGATCGGGTTGAACGTCACCGTCAAGCCCTGACCCAGCGCACCCATGATGCGATTTTGTCCCGGGGGTCCGGGCCATCGCGAAGCAGGCCTAATCTGCCTTGGATTTGGCTCAGAGCCCGCCCGCGACCACGTCGATGACCCTGGAAACGACCGGGTCTCGTTGGGCGGACGGCAGATCGCGAAGTGAGCCGTCGACAAGAAGGGTGGCGATGCCATGCACGACGGCCCAGGCGGCGAACTCCGCACCTTGCCGGCGCTCGGCCGGGATGGCACCGACGGCCACCAGTTGGTCGAGCAGGTCGTTCAGGATCGCAAAGGGGCTGCGCCCGCCGTCGGCTCGAGCCCCCCTGGCCCTTCCGGCACGGGACGGTCAAAGGCCGTCCGGAACCACCCGGGCTCGGTAAGAGCGAACTCGACATAAGCATGCCCCGCGCCCCGTAGCGCCGCCCAGGCGGCAGCCACCGGGCCGAGGTCAGGGGGTATTTCCGCCAGGCGAACCTCGATGAGGTCAGCCAGGTGGTCCATACATCGTTCGGATACCGCGGCCAGCAGCTCGTCCCGGTCGCTGAAGTGGCGATAAGCGGCACTCGGGGTTACTCCGGCGGCGCGCGTGGCGCCTCGCAGGACCACCGCGTCGGGGCCTTCAGCGCGAGCCGTAGCGAGGGCGGCCTCCACCAACGTCTCCCGGAGACGGCCATGATGATAGGGGATGTTGACATTGTACACATTCATCTATAGATTGAGTGATGTAAACACCGTCAACATCTGCTTGGAGATCGCCCTGCCGGACACGCATGACAAGCGCCCGCGGCGCGTGCCGAAGCGCAAGATGCCCGGACCACCCACGCTGAGGGGAGCGAGCAAGCAATGCCAGCACTGCCCTGGGTCAGCCGCCAGACGGTGGTCCCTGAACTCACGTACGTCGTCATGTCGTCGAAACTGCCTTTGCGGCAGTACCGCTCGATCCCCGGGTTCCTGCGGGGCACGACGGCCATCCGGCGCCAGCTGCGCTCCACTCCCGGGCTGGTCGGCTACGGCCTGGACGCCGACCTCGTCCACCGGACATTCTGGACGTTCTCCGTGTGGTTGGACCAAGCCAGTCTCGATGCTTTCGCGGCGGGTCAGCCCCACCGCGGCATCATTAACCGCCTACGACCGCTAATGGGCCCTACTCGATTTTCCACGTCGGCCATGAGCGGGTCGGATATTCCCCCCGCTGGCCGGAGCGCAAGGCTCCGGTCCGCTAATCGATCCCGAAACTATCCCGAAACTATCCTGGCTCCGGCTCTCAGGTCGTCGCTCCTGTAGCCTCCTGCGTTTCCTCGACGGTCCCGCTTATACCGGTCCAGCCCGATGTAACGCCGTCTAGTTTGGCGTTCACGGCGTCCGCGAACTCGCTCGGGTAGGCAACGATGATGGCGAAGCCCCCGCTGTCGAACGTACGACCTAGCTCCAAAACTTTGCCGCGGCCCAGGCGCCTGTGGATGCGGGTAATCAGGGCGCCACCCCCGGCGCCCACCGCAGCGGAGGCAATGATCGAGGGCGGGAAGATAATGCCGATTATGGCTCCTACGACTGCCCCCTTACCCCAACCGTGGTGGGATTCTCGCTGCATTATCACGACTTCGCCGTCCCGGTTCTGAACGAGGGCGCCGTCGGCGATCTTGATCTCGCCGGCTTTGGCGGCCGTCTCGAGCTCTCCCCAGTCCCGCTCTGCCCGGACAACGTCTTTGTAGACGGCCACACGGGTCTCCAGGTCAGACATGTGTTCCTCCTTGGTCCAGGGCCGAATGCCTTAGTTTGCCTCAAGGCTAGTGCGTGGCCCGGTGGCTATCTCGTGTTCCGTTGTGGGATGTAGACGCCCACACCTGAGCGCTGTCCCGAAACACGGGTAGGTCACACTTGGCGCACGACGCGCCGGCCCACGTACTATTGCCTGGTTGCTCACCGGAAATTAATAACACCGGCTTTTGTTATCGCGGCGGCCGTAATACTTGGCCTTGCCCTTGTCCAGCGCCCCGGTGAAGCCCGGGCGTCGGTACCTGACGCTTTAACGAACCCAAAAACAAACCGGCCCTTGCCCCTGTTTGCCAACAGCACGGGGACTTGTTTAGATGCCCCGGCCGGCGGCCTCAGCTGTCAGTCCCCGTGCTACCCTGATGGCCATTTCCGTTACAACGCGTCCAGGAGCTGCACAGATGTATTGTTAGCGGCCCTTGACCAGGCCCAAGCGGCCGAACACCTGGCCGGCTTCGCGCTTCCTTCCAATTACTTCGGGCTCAGCCCGGCCAAGCAGCTGTTCATACTGGTCAACCTGGAAAGGATTGCTCGAGGCGTCCCCCCCATAGTTGGTCTGTCCCCCTACCTCGATGCGGCGGCGACCAGGGCGGCGGAGCAAGCCGAGGACCCCGGTTTCCAGGCTTCGTATGGTCCCGTCCACGTATGGGTACCACCGCAGGGAGGGACCTATGCATACGCCGGGACCTGGGCAGGCGACTCGGTCAACGCGGTGGCGGCTGTGTTTGGCTGGTTCTACGACGACGGGTGGGGCGGCAGCAAGGCCACGTGGAACTACGACTGCACCAGCCCGACCGCCAGCGGCTGCTGGGGCCATCGCGACGAGCTGCTCGGTGAGTCGACCGGCGCGCGGTGCGCTGAATGCGTGGCAGGCACCGGTTTCGCTTCTCCTGCAGCTCACAATTGGCAGGAATCGTATACTTTGCTCCTCGTCCGCCCGGTCGATTTCCCGACGCCAGTCGATTTCACGTGGGATAGCGATGTCTTGCCGTACCTGACCGCGGGATGGGAAAGAGCCCACGCACCCTGACAGTAGTTAGTGCTGCCTCCAGGAACGTTTGCCCGGTTGCCGGCGGCAGATACCCTTGTCGGCACTTCAGAGTGCAGGTGTGCAACCAGGCAAACGTTACCTGCCGTGGCATTAGCATGCGGGCATGCCCGAACTCCATGACCTGAGCGCCCTCGAGCAGGCCGCTGCGGTCCGCCGCCGAGAAGTGAGCCCGAGCGAGCTGGTGGACCACTGCCTGGCCAGGATCGACAAGCTGGGGGCGACGGTCGGCGCCTTCGTGACCGTGACGCCGGAGCGAGCGATGGAGACGGCAAGGCAAGCCGAAGCACGCCTGCGCGACACTGACGAGCTCCCCCTACTTTTCGGCGTGCCCACGGCTATAAAGGACCTGGTATCCACGGCCGGGGTACGGACCACGTCGGGCAGCACGGCCTGGGCAAACTTCGTACCTACGGTCGACGACCACGTCGTGGCACGCCTCGGCCAAGCAGGCCTCGTGAGCCTGGGCAAAAGCAACACGCCGGAATTTGGCCTCGCCTGCTACACCGAACCTGAGGTCGCCCCGCCGGCCCGCACCCCCTTCGACCTGTCCAGGTCGGCCGGTGGCTCCAGCGGAGGCGCGGCGGCGGCAGTGGCGGCCGGGCTGGTGAGCGTGGCCCAGGCGAGCGACGGGGCGGGCTCGATACGGATCCCGGCCAGCGTGTGCGGGGCAGTCGGGTTGAAGACCTCTCGGGGCCGGGTCAGCCTGGGGCCCACAAGGGCAGACCCTGCCGGCATCTCCGTCTACGGGCCGATCGCCCGCACCGTCAGTGACGCAGCCGCGTTCCTCGACGTAATAGCAGGACCGATGCCCGGTGACCCGTACTGGGCCCCTCCCCACCCTCAGGGCGCGACCTTCCTGGACGCGGTGCACCAGCCGGTGGGCCGGATGAGGATCGGTATCGACCGGGCCCCGTTGTTCCCGAAGGCCGAGCTCCACCCGTCCTGCATCGTCGCCTTCGACGAAACGGCGGCGCTGCTCGTCGAGCTCGGCCATGACGTCGTTGATTGCCAGCCCGCCTTCAACGATGACATCCTGGGCATTTTCGACCGGATCTGGATGGCGGGCGCGGTGAACCGGTCCGTCCCCGAGGGCAGAGAGGGCGACCTGCTGCCGCTAACACGATATTTCAGGGAGCAGGGCCGGGCCTGAGCGGGGCGCAGGTCATGGCTGCGCTTTCCGCCGCTCAACTGGCCGGGAGGCAGGCCGTAGTGTCATGGTCCGCGTACGACGCAGTGCTCACGCCAACGCTCGCGCAACCCCCTGCACTTATCGGCGCTTTTCGCGACGACGACCACCCTGAACGCGACTACGAGGCGCAATTCCTGTGGTCACCGTTCACTTTGTCCGCGAACATCACCGGACAGCCCGCCATTACCCTGCCGCTGCACTGGACGCCGGAAGGCCTGCCTATCGGCGTCCAGCTCATCGGGCGCCCGACGGGAGAGGCGACCCTGATCGCCCTGGCGGCACAGCTCGAAGAGGCCCGGCCGTGGCGGGCACACGTGCCCAGCATCTGGTAGGCGCCCAACGGCTTTACGGCAGGGAGCGGCCCATCAGGACGGAGTCCCAGATGTCGCCGTTGCGCCGCCGGTAATGGCGGACCTTGCGGCCCTCCTCGACAAAACCGGCCCGGCGGTACAGGGCGAGCGCAGCGCCATTGTGAGGCCACAACTCCAGGGCCATCTTGTGCGCACCGGCCCGCGTCGCCCAATCGATAGCGGCGTCGAGGAGCGCACGGCCGAGACCCCTCCCCCGCCACTCCTCGATGATCAACATGCCGATCTCAGCCACTCCGTAGGGCGCGATGATTACGGAAATGTGGCCAACTAAGCCGGGCCCACCGGCCGCGCTCAAGTCGGCGACCAGTAGCGTTGACTGATCGCTGGCGACGGCGGCCGCCAGCCGGTCCCGCCGCGCCGCCCGGTCAAACGGGACCTCGGCGCCGATCCAGCGCCCCTCCTTCGCCACGTCCCAGGTCTCTTCGACCAGCTGGTCCAGGTCGTCCTCGGTCGCTGGGCGGACCGTTACCAAAGCACTCAGGTCCCGACTATCGTCCATCAGACGAGTCTGCCCAGCCGCCGCCGGCTATGCAGAGCCTTTTAGTTAGCAGAGTCTTTAATTGACGATGGACCGGGGAGGCCCTCCGGCCCGCAAATGCCGCGCCGCCATTTCAGGGCCCGGCCTTACCAACCGGGGACACGTCGGCGCTTGGCACCCTAGGTGATTACGCGCAATGGGGCGCCCCGCAAAAAGGCCTCAATGTCAGCCACAACCTGGCCGTACATCTGGCGGAACCCCGCTTCGTTCACATAGCCCAGGTGAGGTAACAAGGTCACGTTTTGCAGGCTCGTGAGCTCGTGACCGGGAGGTAACGGCTCGCGCTCGTACACGTCCAGGCCCGCCCCGGCGATCGTGCCGTTGCGCAAGGCAGCGATCAGCGCCTTTTCGTCGACAATCGGGCCCCGGGACGTATTTATGAGGATCGCCGTGGGCTTCATCAACGCAAAATCCTCGGCCTGAAAGAGCCCCCGGGTCCGGTCGCTCAGCACCAGGTGGACCGACAGCACGTCCGCACTCGATAGGAGCGTCGCTTTGGTGACTCTCCTGACCCCGAGCGAACCAGCGCGTTCTTCGGTCAAGTTTTGGCTCCAGGCCACGATGTCCATGCCAAAAGCGCGCGCCGGCGCGACCATCGCGCTGCCCAGGTGGCCGAGCCCGGCGAGGCCCAGGGTGGCCCCGGCCAGGTTAGCGGGCAGGCCGAGTTGCCAACGTCCCTCGCGGATAGCCCGGTCTTCGATCGTCACTCGCTTGCAGACGGCCAGGATGAGCGCCCATGCCACCTCCGCCGTGCTCGGGACGCCCGGAGCGGCTCCCGCGCTGCCGCCGGTGCCAGATACGACCACTCCTCGTTGGTTCAGGTAACCGACGTCGACGGAGGCGTTGCGCGTACCCGTCGTGACGAGCAATCGCACCCTGGGTAACTTTTCGAGCACGAGCCGGGAGAAAGCAGTTCGCTCCCGCATCAACACGAGCACGTCGAAATCGCTCAGGGTCTTGACGAGGTCACCTTGGTCAATGGTCTCGTGAAAGAACACCACCTCGACTTCGGGCCCGAGCGATGCCCAGTCGGCGTACTCGCTGGCCCTTCGCTGATAATCGTCCAGGACGGCGACCCTGGTCTGTGCCATTTTCCACCCTTTACACGATGGTGAGGCAAACGGGTGTCGGCACCGTGGCCCTCGTCATTTCTCGAAGCTGGCAGGCCGCCTCATCTAACGCGAAAACAACCAGGCTATGGGTGTCCTGGTTGGCCACTATCACAATTCTGCCATCGGGGGCAACGACCACGTCACGTGGAGCGCGGCCAAATGTCGGCTGTACCTGGGCCAATTCGAGCGAGCCGTCCGAGCCAACGAATCGGAAAAGCGCGATCGAATCGCTTTCGGCTCCCCGGTTAGTGACCATTACGCAATTGCCCGCGGGCGAGACCCGGACCGCGGCTGCGCCGCTCTCCGAGCTGAACCCTCGAGGGAGCGTGGACACCCGGGCCGTGGGCACAAACCGGTCGTCCTCACGGCGGAGGGCGACCAACGTATTGTCGAGCTCGTTCACCACGAACAAGCGATGACCGTCGGGATGGAAGGCAAGATGGCGCGGCCCCGCGCCAGGTGTCAGCTCTATACGCCGCTCGGGCCGCTCGAGGAGCGAACCGTTCTCGGTGAGAACGTAGACCAGTACCAGGTCCAGTCCAAGGTCCGACACCAGCACCGCGCCGTTATGGGGGTCAAAGACCACCATGTGAGCGTGGGGCCCCCTCTGGCGCTCAGGGTGCACGCCGGCCCCCTCGTGCTGTACGTGGCCTGTCATGGCGCCTACGCTCCCGTCCGCCTCGAGCCGGAAGACCGCTACCGAGCCCGACTCGTAGTTGGCCACGAGCAGGAACGGGCCGCCGAGGCTCAGTTCGAGGTGGCACGGTGCCACCCCCCCGGAGGGCACGGCGTTCAAAGGCGAAAGGTCCCCGCTGACCGGGTCTCTGGCGAAAGATGTCACCCCGCCACCCGGTTGACCGTCGAACGTCAGGGTCTCGTTTACGGCATAAAGGCGTTGGCGGTCGGAGCTGAGGACAAGGTACGAAGGGTTCCTCGTCGACGCCAGCAGGCGAGCCGGGCCGACCTCCGCCCCGTCGAATTCACACGAGAGGATCCCCTCGGCCGTGCCGTCGACGTGAGGGAGACGTTCGGTATAAGTGCCGATAATGAACTCGCGCCGCATGGCGCCGGAGCTCGGTGTGAGCCTACTACTGGCTGACTGTCCCAATTTTCCTACCCGTCAGAACGTTGGTTTGGGGGCGGTGGCAAGGAGCACGATGGCGACCACCAGTATGGCGCACCCGACACCGGACAGGCCGATGCGGATGGAGCGGTAGCCGAAATGGCTCCCGATGCCGGCCAGGAAGAGGACCGTTGCCAGGTACACGGTTGTGCGGACGTAGTCGTCCGAGTTGGAACCGGCCTTCTCCCCGGCCGCGTAGTCGACCGTCGATTGTGCGTTGAGCTTGGCCGCCAGTACCTTTGCGGGCTGACGGTACTGAGGCATGGCGATCGGGTCAGCGGGGGCGGCCGGGTTGGTCTCCGGGCTGGTAGCCAGCCACGCGTCGAACGCACCGCGGAAGTTGGCGTCGAACCTTTTCTCCGCTATAGCCATGGCCTGGCGGTTCCCGGCCACGTAGGCCGTGAACCAGTCGTTGAACGTCGTCAGGTCGAGGTTGACGGTGTTGAGGGCGTCGAGGCTGGCCGCGTTGGCCCTGGCCCGGTCCGCGCTCGCCTGGGCCAGGGAAAGGGAAGACTCTGTCGACCATTTGGCCGCGGCGTACCCCGAGTAGGCGGCGAGAACGGCGACTATGGCCAGCAGAGCCGCCTCAAATATCGAAATGACCCGGTTGCGGTCGTGCTCACGGTCCTCTTCATCGTGCTCGGCGTGTTCTTGCAGTCCCTTACCGGCCTCGACGCTGGACAGACCCTCCGGCACCGCCCGAGCCTACCGTTAGCACCAAGCGCCTCCTCAAACGGGCACATCTTCGACTGCGGGGCCCTCGACGGGCAGGTGCGGTACCAGCGCGGCTGCGCGGCCGCTACGCCACCCACCCCGGCGGGGGCTCCCGCCGGGTCGAGCCATCGACACTGAACCATCGCGAGCCATCGACAGTGGAGCTGCCCGGCCGTAGCATCTCTCTCATGAAATTCGTCGCCGCACCAAAAACCTCATGGGACCGGTAAAGAAGTGATCTTGCACATGGTGGCCTTCCGCTGGAAGGAAGGCGTCACGCCATCCGACGTTGCCCGGCTCTGTGACGAGCTGGGTGCCTTCCGTCAGAAGGTTGACTGCATCACCGACTACCGGTTTGGGCCGGACCTGGGGCTGAGGGACGGCAACGCCGACTTCGGGGTGGCGGCCGTGGTGGAGACGCCCGCGGGATTGGCCGAGTACCTGGACCACCCGGTGCACAAACAACTTTTCAGCGACTTCATCGCGCCGATCATGGTGTCGAGGACGGCGGTCCAGATCGAGACGGCCAGGCCTCCGGGCTTTGGCGACGAGGGGAGCTCCACGTGGCCCTGAAGAGCTTCGGGTTCAACGCGCTCGACCGGGAGCAGAGGGCCGGCTATTACCGATCACCGGCGGGTCTCGGTCGCCAGCTTGAGGCCAAAACCCACGAGAACGAGCCCCGTTATCTGTTCGAGGCGTCGCTGCCACCGTTGCCGCAGCAGCCAGCGCTTAGCCCATTCCGCCAAACGGACGACGGCCGCCAGCCATAGCCCCGTCTCGAACGCAAACCAGCCGCCGAGGAGCAATGAGAACTCGCGGGCGGGTACGCCTGCGGGTAAAACGTTGGGCAGAAATGCGACAAAGAACACGCCGACCTTCGGGTTGCACACGTTAGAGACCACGCCGTTGAGATAAGCATGACGCTTACTAACACACCTATTGGCACACCTATTGGCACACCTATTGGCACACCTATTGGCACACCTATTGGCACACCTATCGGCACACCTATTGGCACCAATATTGGCGTTCGGACCTGCTTTGACCTCATGAGCGTCGCCCGCCGGCGGGACGGACGCTCCTTCGTTCGCGAGGTCCCGTTTGGGCCCTCGCCGCAAGAGGGCCGCCGAACCCAACCAGATGAGGTATGCGGCGCCAAGCAGACGGAGGACGTCATAGCCGACCCGGCTGGCCGTGAGCAGCGTCGATATACCGAGAGCAGCTGCTATGGCCCAGCCCAGCAGGCCGGTCACGGTGCCGGCCGCGGTCGCCAGGCCCGCCCGGCGCCCACCCCGCAGGGCGTTACGTAACACGAGCATGCTGTCCGGGCCAGGCGCCAAGATCAGAAGCGTCGAAGCGACGGCAAACTCGATCAAGGCGGTCCCCATCCCGGAAGCGTATGACACGGCGCCGCGGGGTTCCACGGGATTTCCGGGCCTACCCGCACGTCCGGTCATCGGGCTGTGCCATCCCCCGCCGGCACGGTAGGGGCTCTACTCTTACGGCGCCGGGACTCTTACGGCCCCGGGCCCCGGGTACGGCGACGCTCCCGGCCGACCGCTTCCGGCCGTTCCAGTGACGTTGCTCATGGTGCACGACGCTGCCATGCTTGACGCCGACATGTCTTCATACCGGACGTCTTCATACCGCCCCCCGCCAGCGGAGACACGCCGTCCAGGCACCCATTAGCCCGTACCGTGCTCCTGCAGGCCACCGGTCTGGCACTCCTGGCATCGTTGTCCCCCACGGCGCTCCTCATCGTCGCCGTCTATCTCGGCTCCGAGCGGCCCAAGGTAACGGCTGCTTTTTACCTGGCGGGGGCGATCTTCATGAGCCTGGTCACCGGCGTGGTGACCCTCCTGGTGCTCCGGAGCGCCGACCTCGACCGCACGGCTGACCGGACGCCCCGCTACGACTTCAGGCTCGGGCTGGGCATCGTGCTGCTGGCCATAGGGGTGGTGCTGGCCAGGCGCAAACAGCCGCCGGCCCGAGAAGCAGGAGAAAAGCAGGGGCTCGTCTTCCGGATGGCCACCCGGCCCGGAACGGTGAGCGCCTTTATCGTCGGCGTGCTCGTGTTTGCCCCGGGGGTCACGTTTTTGGCTGCGCTGCAGGTTATCGCCACCGCCAGCGCCGGCATCGACCTGACCATACTGGCGGTCATCATCGTCGTGGTGACGAATGCGTTGCTCGTGTGGCTGCCGATCGGGCTGTACCTTGCCTTCCCGTTAAAGACGACCCATTACCTTGCGATATTCAATGGTTGGTTACGGGCCCATGGCAGGATATTGCTCGTATGCGTGATGCTCGTGGTCGGAGCGATCATGGTGGGCAACGGGGTCTACGGTCTCGTGGCCGTCACGTGAGGCGGCCCGCTGTCACTTTTCCAGGCTGTCACCGAGCACCCGACTCGCACTGTGCGGGCGACTGGCACGTTCGAGCAGGGAAACGTCGCCCGTCGTGGCGCTAGGTTAGGGACACAACCCCCATGAGCAGCGAGACGAGCAGTAGCGCAACGGCCTGGGTTTGCGCCACGTGCGCAAACCAGCAGGCGCCCGGCCCGGAACCCCCGGCGTCGTGCTCCATCTGCAGCGACGAACGGCAGTGGGTGCCTCGCACCGGTCAGAGGTGGACGAGCCTCGGACAGCTCAGAGCGGACGGCCACCGCAGCGACGTCCGCGAGGTGGAGCCAGGCCTGTTGGGTATCGGCGCTGACCCGCCGGTGGCGATCGGCCAGCGAGGTCTCGTCGTCCAAACCCCCGACGGCAACCTGCTCTGGGACCCTCCTGGCTACATCGACGAGGACGGCATACAAGCAGTCCGTCGGGTTGGGGGCTTGACCGCCGTGGCGGCCAGCCATCCGCACTTCTACGGGACGATCGTCGATTGGGCGCAGGCGTTCGACGCATCGATCCTGCTGACCGCAGCGGACCACCAGTGGCTGAAGCGACCTGACCCGAGGGCCCGGCTCTGGTCCGGCGGGTTCACTGCCCTGCCCGGCGTGACGCTGGTGCAGTGTGGTGGTCACTTCGACGGCAGTAGCGTCCTTCACTGGGCGGACGGCGCGGGCGGACTCGGTGTGCTCCTGGCCGGCGACACGATCATGGTCACACCCGGGCAAGACCGGGTGACCTTCCTGCGCAGCGCCCCCAACCGTCTTCCCTTGCCCCGTTCCGAGGTCGAACGGATCCTCGCCGCCGTTGCCGGATTAAGGTACGACCGCATCTACAGCGGGTGGTGGGACCTCACCGTGTACCAGGACGCCGAGGCCATTGTCGCTCGGAGTGCGGCCCGGTACATCGAGTGGGTTACAGGAGAGGCTCTTTCGGGGCCGGGCCGATCCTCTAACTGAGGCGGATGGCCCAGCGGAGACTGGTGGCCTGCATGTGGCAGACGGGCAAAACGCCATCACTAGCTGGGCAGGCGACGTCGACCTTGCTCGCTCTAAATTCTTGACCGGGCCGGTACATTGAAGGCCCCACCTGGCCCCTTCGGAGGTTCACACATGACTTTGCAGATTGGCGAGACGGCACCGGATTTCGAGGCCCAGACAACCGAGGGCCCCATACACTTTCACGACTGGATCGGGGACTCATGGGTGGTGCTGTTCTCCCACCCGAAGGACTTTACGCCGGTGTGCACCACCGAGCTCGGCTACATGGCCAAGATCAAGCCCGAGTTCGACCGGCGAGGCGTCAAGATCATCGGTCTCTCAGTGGACGCGACGAGTGACCACGAACGGTGGGCACAGGACATCGAAGAGACCCAGGGGACAGCGCCCAACTACCCGATTATCGGGGACGGTGACTTCAAGGTGGCCAAGCTCTACGAGATGTTGCCTGCCAGTACGTCGGGTGATGCCAAGGCTCGTACACCGGCGGACAACCAGACGGTCCGCAACGTCTTCGTCATAGGCCCGGACAAGAAGATCAAGTTGGTCCTCGTCTACCCGATGACAACGGGCCGCAACTTCGACGAAGTCCTCCGGGTAATCGACTCGCTGCAGCTCACCGCCAAGCACCGGGTATCAACCCCCGTCAACTGGCAACCCGGCGAGGACGTCATCATTGCCGGTTCAGTTTCCAACGACGAGGCGAAGTCGATCTATGGGGACTGGAAGGAACCCAAGCCCTACATCCGGATCGTCCCCCAGCCTCAGTGATCCTGGGCCCCACGTAAAAGTCGCAAAAACATTCCGCAAATGCGGCGCCGCAACCGCGTCGATAAACTGGGAACTGCGTGAACCTTTAAATCGTCGTGCGGAAATACCGTTCCAGGGCGACACTGTTTTTGCCTGCGAGAGGAGTGAGCATGAGCTCAACTTCGGAGTTGATCGAGAACAACGCTTCTTATGTTGCCGGTTTTGCGAAGGGTGCTCTGCCTATGCCGCCCGCCAAGAAGGTTGCGGTGCTGGCCTGCATGGACGCCCGTCTGGACCCGGCCAAGGCACTTGGGCTACAAGAAGGCGACGCCCATGTAATCCGCAATGCCGGGGGAGTTGCTTCTGAGGATGCCATTCGCAGCCTGGTGATCTCTCAGCGCCTGCTCGGGACCGAGGAGGTGATCCTCGTCCACCACACCGACTGCGGTATGGAGACCTTTAGCGACGACGCCGTCAAGGACCAGATCCTGGCGGACACGGGTTTGCGGCCGAGCTTCGCACTGGAGGCCTTTCCGGAGGCGGCCGCGGATGTGAAGCAGACGGCTGCTCGCATCAAAGCCAACCCCTTTGTGCCTCACAAAAACATCCGCGGCTTCGTGTACGACGTCACTACGGGAAAACTCCGCGAGGTGGCGCTCGACTGAAAACGGGCGGCTCGCGCCCCGCCGCGGCATTTCAACCGGGCCGAGCGATATGTACTTCATCCCGATCGAATGAAGCGGGGCACCGACCGGCACAGTACGCTAAGCGCGCGCACCAAGCGTCGGAAGCTGGAGCCATGGCTACATTCATGAACTCGTTCATAATCCTGGACGCACGCCCAGCGGGCGAGGACGCTACGTACGCAGGCCACTTTTCACCCCTCAGGCGCGACCGTTAACGGAGGACAGAGCGACGATGAGCAGCACCTATTACTTCGACGCGAGCATTTCGAGCGCCGTCGACGCGGCCGATGAGACGGGGACCGCCAACAGTCAGGGTACAGCTGTCGCCGGGCCGCTCACGCCCACCCAGCTGGACAAGATGCAGCGCTACTGGCATGCCGCCAATTACCTCACGGTGGCCCAGATCTACCTGCTCGACAACCCGCTGCTGCGGGAGCCGCTGCGCCGGGAGCACATCAAGCCGAGGCTGCTCGGCCACTGGGGCACCTCCCCCGGCCTCAGCCTGATCTACGTCCACCTGAACCGGCTTATCAACGAGCGCGACGCCAATGTGATCTACCTGACCGGTCCCGGTCACGGCGGCCCCGCCCTGGTGGCCCAGGCCTATCTAGAGGGGACCTATTCAGAGATCTATCCCGAGGTGTCCGAGGACATCGCGGGGTTGCGGCACCTTTGCCGGAGGTTCTCGACCCCCGGCGGCATCCCCAGCCACGTCAGCGTGCAGACTCCCGGCTCGGTCCACGAAGGCGGCGAGCTCGGGTACGTGCTGGCGCACGCTTTCGGGGCCGCCTTTGACAACCCGGACCTGATCGTGGCCGCCGTGGTGGGCGACGGGGAGGCAGAGACGGGCCCGCTAGCGGCTGCCTGGAAGGGTACGAGCTTTCTCAACCCGGCCCGCGACGGCGCTGTCCTGCCAATCCTTCACCTCAACGGCTACAAGATCAGCGGGCCGACGGTCCTCGGCCGGGACAGCGACAACGACGTGCGCGCCCTGTTGCAGGGCAATGGCTTCGAGGTGCACTTCGTCGAGGGCGACGACCCCGAGCGTCGTGCACCAGTCGTTCGCAGCCACCCTCGACCGGTGTTACGAACGGATCCGCTCAATACAGCGCGACGCTGGCCAGCGCGGGGTGTTCGAGCGCCCCCGCTGGCCCGCCATCGTCCTGCGCACACCAAAGGGCTGGACAGGGCCGAGGGTGGTCGACCGTCTGCCGGTGGAGGGCACGTTCCGCGCCCATCAGGTGCCATTAGCCAATGTGCGCGGCAACGACGAACAGTTTGCCCAGCTGGAAACATGGCTGCGCAGCTACGACCCCGAAGAGCTGTTCGATAGCGAGGGCAAGTTCGTGGTCGAACTGGCGGCCCTGGCTCCCATGGGCGACCGCCGCATGAGCGCCAACCCTCACGCCAACGGGGGCAAGTTACTGGTCGACCTCGACCTGCCCGACTTCCGGGACTATGCCCTGCCCGTCCCCCATCCGGCCAGCGAGCAGCACGAGTCCACCCGCCAGCTCGGGAAGATGCTCCGCGACATCTACGTCCGCAATGCCGATCAGCACAACTTCCGCCTTTTCTGCCCCGACGAGACGAACTCCAACCGGTCTCGGCAACGTGTTCGAGGTCGAGAACCGCTGCTTCGTCGGCCGGACGCTGGACATCGACGACCATCTTTCGCCCAACGGCCGCGTCATGGAGGTGCTCAGCGAGCACCTGTGCGAAGGTTGGCTCGAAGGCTATTTGCTGACCGGCAGGCACGGGCTGTTCGCTACCTACGAGGCATTTGCGATGGTCTCCGCTTCGATGACCGTGCAGCACACCAAATGGCTCCAGGAGGCCAGGAGCCTTCCATGGCGGGCGCCTGTTGCATCACTCAATGTCCTCCTGACCTCGACGTGCTGGCGCAACGACCACAACGGGTTCAGCCACCAGGGCCCGGGCTTGATCGACGTAATGCTGTCCAAGCGAGGCACGGTAGCCCGCATCTATTTGCCTCCGGATGCGAACTGCCTCCTGTCGGTGGCGGATCACTGCCTGCGCAGCCGCGACTACGTCAACTTGATCGTGATCGACAAGCAACCGCAGCTCCAGTATTTCGACCTCGAGCGACGCCATAGAGCACTGCCGGCGGGGCGCATCGATACTGCCCCGCGCCGGTAGCGAGGACGGCGCCGAGCCAGAAGTAGTCCTCGGCTGCGCGCGGGGACATACCCACCCTCGAGACGGTGGCGGCGGCGTGGTGGCTGCGACGGATCGTGCCGGACCTGCGGGTACGCGTCGTAAACGTGGTCGACCTGATGCGGCTCTTCCCGGCCGAGTACCACCCCCACGGGATGAGCAGACGAAGAGTTCGTCGAACTGTTCACAGAGGACAAGCCCGTCGTCTTTGCTTTCCACGGCTACCAGCGGGCGGTCCACGAGATCGTGCACGGGCACCCCAACACCGACCGTATACACGTACGAGGGTTTTGCGAGCAGGGCACGACTACGACGCCATTTCAGATGGTCGTGCTCAACTCGATGAGCCGCTTCCATCTGGCTGCCGAGGCGATCCGCTGCGTGCCCCGTTTGAGCGAACGGGCACCGCAGCTCATTGCCCAGTGCGAAGCGCGGATCAGTGAGTCGGTCGACTACGCCCACGAGCACCTCGAGGACCCGCCGGAAATCCGCGACTGGGTCTGGAGCGACTGACGGCCACCCCGGATGCGGTACTCGTTCGCACTGTGCCGGCCCTGTTGTGCCGGGCACCGCAGTCCTTGTGACGCCCGGCCGTGGTGGACAAGCGTGCAGCTACTACGCGGAAATGAGGTAATGATCGACAATTCCATAGTTGGGGCAGAGGCGGAACGCCTTCGGCGGGCGGACGAAAACGGTGTGCCCTGGCGGCGGGGGCCTGACTGACCACTTCCCCTCACGGTCGCCTCCTGAGGGCCGGCTCGGCCCATCGAGAGTGGCCGGCCGGCTGCCCGACCACTGGTCCGGTGCCGGGCCAAAAAATGGACCGGGAACCGTTTATGCCAGGGCTCCGTACTCATTTACGAAGAACGCTGAATCTCCGGTCGCACCGCCGTCTCGATTAACCATAGGTGCAGGAGTGGCCGGTCCAACAGGTTACGGAGACGAAGGGAGGCACACGGAATGAGCCCGCCAGTGGCACTCGAGCGCGTTCCGGTTGAAGGAGCTCGAAGGTCATTGTGTCAGCCTTGCTCTGGCTGACGGCTCACACCTCGACAACGTCACCGTGGTCTCGGCCGGTCGTAGTGGCGTCACGTCTGTGTGGCTCGACCTGGGTGGCATGGACATATTCATCCACCAGAGCCAGGTCGTTGATGCATGGGAGCCCACCGGCCCCAGGGCGGCCTGATCACGCTCCATCTCCGCGTGGTACTGATCGAGGCCCTCGCCTGTGAGCACGGTCAAGCGGGGTACGCCGTCAGTTGGCTTAAGTTGGATACGTGGTCTTCCATCTGCGTCCGGCCCATCCATCTTGGGCACCGCGGGATAAGGTCCGGTAGTGGCGGTGCCCCGGGCTGACATAGTGCCGTGCGACACGTGCGGTACCAAGAACCGGGTGCCGGCCACTGCTGCCGGCGTCCCCAAGTGCGGCAAGTGCGGGTCTTCCCTCACGTGGTCCACGGAGGCGGGCGACGAGGACTTCGACGAAGTGGCCATAGCCTCGCGGGTGCCCGTGCTGGTGGACCTGTGGGCAGAGTGGTGCGGGCCGTGCCGCATGGTCAGCCCTGCGCTCGAACAGCTTGCTCGTGAAAAGGCCGGGCGGTTGAAGCTCGTAAAGGTCGATGTGGACAAGGCTCCGGCTACCGCCACTCGCTTCGAGGCGCGGAGTATACCGACGCTCCTGCTCATCGACGGCGGCGAGGTCGTTTCCCGCCAGGTCGGAGCGGCGCCCCCCCATGTGCTGAAGAACTGGGTCGACGGGGTGCTGGCGGCCAGGGGCAAGCCGGCCTAGGAGCTCGGCGACTCAAGGATGAGCGAGGGTAACGGGAGTGGGGGTGGTCGCCAACGCGGCCCCAGGTTCCCTTCATCAAAGTTCAGCGTCCCCAGGGCACCTTCGCGGCTCGTACACCGGCCCCGGCTCTTCGAGCACCTGGACCGGGGCCAGGCTCGTCGCCTGACCCTCGTCGTCGGCTCACCGGGTGCCGGCAAGACCGTGCTGCTGGCGGACTGGCTGGCCGTACGGCCGCAAGGTTCGTCGGCCTGGCTCACCTGTGACGGGGCCGACGCCGACCCGGTGCGGTTCTTCGCCGGCATAATCGAGTCGTGCCGCCGAGCCGCCGGTAATCCTCGCATCGGCGAAGACGCCTACGAGCTCTTGACCCTGGACGGCGAGATCTCGGCCGATGCCGTGGCCGCTCTGTACGACGACCTGGAGACCAAGACCGGGAGATTGGTGCTCGTGCTGGACGACGTGCACCTCGTCGGCGACAGCGCGGCCGAGGCCCTCACGCTCCTCCTCGAGTACCGTCCACCCACGCTGCAACTTGTACTGGCCACCGCGTCGACCCTCAACTGCGCTTACACCGCATGCGCGCGGCCGAGGAGATCGCCGAGGTCAGGGACAGGGAGCTGACATTTTCGACGGAGGAGACGGCCGAGTTCCTTTCGGGCTTCGACGTGCGCTTGTCGGTTGGGGACCTCGGCGTGGTCCATCAGAGGAGCGAGGGATGGGCAGCGGGGCTCCAGATGGCGGCGATCTCGATCCACGATTCGGCTGACCCGGCGGACGCCGCTCGGCGTATCGAGTTGCGGGGCCGCACGGTGGCGGGTTATTTCCTGGACGAGGTCCTGTACCGTCAGCCGGCAGACGTCGTGGACTTTATGCTGGCCACCTCGGTCCTCGACGAACTTTCCCATGGGGCCTGCACGGCGATGTGCGGCCCGCTGGGGCCGGCACTTCTCGAGCACGCCTATACGGCGAACCTGTTCGTCGTGCTCGTCGATGAGGCGGCGCGCACTTTTCGTTACCACCATTTGATCAGTGAGGTCCTCCGTTCGGAGCTGCACGCCCGCGACCCGTCCCGTGAGCGGCTCCTGAACATGACCGCGGCCGAATACCTGGCCGACGTGGGCGAGATCGGCCGGGCGGCACGTCACCTTTTGGCGGCGGGAGAGCCAACTAGCGCCTTCAGCCTGCTGGCCGAGCGGGTCATTGCGGACTTCTCGGTCAACCGGAGGCTCGGTAGCGCACTCGACGTAGACGAGGCGCAACCCGAGCTATTTGCAGGGAACGTCGAAATCCTGGCCACGCTGGCGGCCGAGCTACTGCTGCGGGGTTCGTTCGACCGGGGTGCGCGCGCCCTGGCCCTGGCCGAGCAGACCCCTTTCGACCCTGTACGCCACCCCGACGCGGCGCTCAGGTTGGCATTTGTCAATGCGCTTCATTGCTGCTTTATTGGCCAGCTCGACGAAGCGCTGGAGCATAGTACGCGGGCGCCCAGGCCGGCAGTAAAGGCCGGAGAACGGAACGAGTGGGTCGAAGCCATCGATGCCATCGATGTGCTCTGCCACGCGTACAGGGGGGAGTTCGCCGCAACCAGCCAGTTGGCCGACGCGCTGGCCGCGCTGGAACCCCGGGAGCCGCCCCGCGAGGTGCTATACCCCGGCGTAAAGAGCCTCGCCGCACTGTACGAAGGGGAGCTGAGTGTCGCTGACAACCTGGCCCGTGGCGCCCAGGAGGCCGTGAGCCGGCTGGACTTTCGGCGCCACTATTTCTCCTACCACTCCGAGCGGACCCTGGCCCTCTTGGCGCTCGAGCGCCGCGACCTGTCGACAGCAGCCGAGCTGACGGAACGTGCGCTGGACATTTTCGCGGCCGGCCGGCCGGTCTTCGACTTTCTCGCTCAGCTGGACCGGGCCAAAATATGGGCCGCAGACGGCAATTTCGAGGACGCGCTGGCATCTTTGCCGGTAGCGCGCTTGGCCTTGCGCAGTGATCATTCGTTCCTCTTCGGCGAAGCGGACGAGCTCGAGGCCCGGCTGCGCCTGGCACTCGGTGACCGTAAGGGCGCCGAGGCCCTCGCTTTACGCATTCCCGGCCTGCGGGGCGCCATTGTCTCAGCTGTGGTCGCCCTGGCCTCTGGTAAGCCAGATGAGGCGGCCGAGACGCTGGACAGGGCGGTCCTCGCGGGCACTCGTACGATCACCGTTCGCACCGATCTGGAGCTTCGTTTGCTGTGGGCCAGCGTCGCCGTCGTGCACGGGTCGCCCGACTGCGACCAGCTGGTGAAGGACGCCCTGAGCCTGGCCGAGCAACGAGGGTTCGTCCAAACCGTGCTCGACACCGCGCCCCAACTGGCAGCTCGCCTGCTATCTCACGCCGAGCGCTACCCCCGTACCGACTACTGCACCCGGTTGATCTCTGGCGCGCCGGCAACCCGGAAAAGTAACCCGGCCCTGCCTAACAATGCGCCGCTCCCCGACCCTCTCACCGTGGCCGAGCTCCGCATACTGCAAAAATTGCCCCTGCGCCTCAGTTACTCGGAACTAGCCGCCGATCTCCACCTTTCGCTCAACACAATAAAAACGCATTTGCAGCACACCTATATGAAGCTTGGCGTGACGTCCCGGTCAGACGCCGTCAAACGAGCGAGTGCCCTGGGCCTGGTCTGAGCCCTACTGCTTGCCTCCCCCATCCGGCGCCGTAAGCTCGTCGTTTTCCATGGCCCTGGCCAGTTCGTCGCGGGACGCAATACCGAGCTTGCGGTAGACGCTGCGCAGGTGGTACTCGACAGTCTTCGGGCTGAGGAACAACGAACCGGCCGTTTCCCTTGTCGTCCGCCCGGCCGCCAGGAGCAGGGCGATCTGGAGTTCCTGGGGAGTTAGCTGGTCGCGCGTCGAGGGGCTGCGCTCCCGGGCGGTCTCGCCCGTGGCGGCCAGCTCCACCCGGGCCATCTTCGCCCACGGCTCCGCTCCGAGGAAGTCGAACTGACTTACAGCCGTGCGCAGCTCCTGTCTGGCCCGGGACCTCTGGCGGTACCGCCGTAGCCGTGAACCATAAGCCAGGTGCGTCCTGGCCGCTTCGAAAATGTCCGGGGTTTGCGCATGGAATCTCGAAGGCCCGGGTGAACTCGTCGTCCATCTGGTGCTCCGCCGCCAGGAGGCCGCGGCCGCGCGCGGCACGAGCAAGCGCCCAGGGTAGGCCTTTGGCGGCGGCCCGGGCTTCGAAGGCGGTCGAGAGCTCCGCCGCCAAGTCCCGCTGGCCAAGTCGCAAGTGAAGCTCCACAAGTTCGGGCCCGGGAAGAGGTCGACATCGCCAATGCCGCATTCCTCGAGGACCTCTTGCTGTTTGTTGAACGAGGTGAGCGCGTCGGCGAACCGGCCCGTTACAAGGTCCAGCTCGCCGAGGGCGGCCCAGGCCCAAACTTCGCCGAGCCGAAGACCCAGGCCGCGGGCCAGTTCGATGGCCTCCTTGGCGTGCGAACGGCTCTGTTCGACCTGGCCCTGGCGCGCCTCCAACCAGGACAGGCGGGACAGCGCGGCGACCAGTTCGGTCATCTGCTTGGTCTCGCGGGCGAGGCCAATTACCTCGTGGAAACCGGCTTCCGCCTCCGCCCACCGGTCGGTCGTGGCGCGGTCGATGGCTATGTGGTTGAGGATGTAAGGCAAGACGCCGATGGCGGCGTGCGAGCGCGCCGACTCGAGGGCACTTGCGATGAGCGACCTACCGGAGCGAGCCTCCCGGAGGAACAATGGGCCGACGGCAACCCAGGCGAGCAAGGTCGTCTCGCTGGCCAGCTCATCCGACTCTTCCACAAGAGATACAGCGTGGCGAACGAGTTCGGAGCCTTTTTCTGCGTCGCCGGTGAGGATGAGCGCCATGCCGCGGGCCATGCTGGCGAAAAACGAGCAGCGGAGGCCGGTAGAGGCAGGCGCGATCTCGGCGATGCGTGCGCCGGCGCTGGCCATGGCACCCGGGTTGCCAGCGTAAAAAGCTGCGTTTACCACTTCGGCCAGCATTACTACCGCTCGCTCGGGATCGAGCGGGGCGGCTGCTTCGGCCCCCCGCACCAGTATGGCCTGGGCATCACCGACCCGCCCGAGACGGGCGGCCATGTGGCCCTTCAAGTGGTCGATTTTCGTTCTCAGAGCGGCCGTCATGGCGGGCCGGCGGCCGCCTCCAGGAGGTCCTGAGCGCGCTCGGCCAAACCGCCCAGCCAGGCCGAATCGGCAGCGGCGTACAGGAGCCGGGCTTGCCACTGCCCGTCGGGAGCGAGCTGGGCCGCTCGTTCGAACGCCCGCGAGGAGACTTCGTAACCGCTCCGCTCCCGCGCCCGTACGCCTGCTTGCTCCAGAGCAGAACAGGCCGGTCCATCCGGCCCGATTACCGAGAGGGCCAGGTGCCAGGCCCGCCTGTCCACCTCCGCGTCGGGCAGGGCATCGGCGAGAGCGCGGTGCACCTCGCGCCGCAGGCCCGGCGCGGCGTCGTTGTAAACGGCCGAACGGACCAGTGGATGGCGAAAGGAGAGCTGATCGTTTACCGTCGCCACCAGCCCGGCTCTCTCGGCCCCGGCGAGGTCGGCGACTTCCAGGTCCAGGGCCGGCGCCGCCCGCGTCAACACCGAGAGCTCGCCGGTATCGTTGGCGGCGGCCAGGACGAGGGTACGCAGGGCCCGCGGGGAAAGCGCACGGGCTCGTCTCAGGTACACGTTGGAAACGCTGGTCACGAAGGGTAGCGGCGTGTCAAGTGGAACACCCTGGCGGAAACGGTCGATCTCTACCGAAGCTTCCGTCAACGCCAGCGGGTTGCCCCCCGTCTGTCGATGGAGCCGCTCGACGACGTCCTCCGGGACGGGCCGGACGGCTCCCCTGGCCAATATCTGCCCGGCAGCGGTCCGGTCGAGCCCTTCGAGGCGCATTTGCGACAGATCGGATCCGTCGAGCAGCGATGCCTCGCCGTCGCGCACGCTAACGACGACGGCAATGGGATCGGCAAGGAGCCGGCGGAAGGCGAACAACAGGGCGTCAGAGGTCGATCCGTCCACCCAATGGACGTCATCCACCAGGACCAGCAGGGGGGCCGTCTCCGCGTAAGCCGCCAACAGGCTGAGGGTTGCGGCGCCGACGGCGAACCGGTCCTCGGCCCGTGGTGGGCCGAGAGCCAGGGCGCTTTTCAGGGCGGCCGCTTGTGGTGGGGGGATCTGGTCAAGCAAACCGAGCGCGGGGCGCAGCAATTCGAACAATCCCCCAAACGGGATCCTGGTTTCGGACTGGACGCCGCGGGCACGTAGCACACGCATGGCGGCGGCCTGTTGTTCCGCGTAACCGATAAGGGCCGACTTACCCATCCCTGCTTCGCCCACCATGGCAAGGACCCCGCTCTGGCCGCGACGGGCGTGCGCCAGCACGTCACAGATTGCCCGGCACTCCTTTTCGCGGCAGTGGAGCACAGAGCCGAGTTTACGGGGGCCCCCTGATACCTGACTGCCTGGCGCGAGTGAAGACTAGGTGGGGATCCGGAAGCGAACGGGGTCGTGCCGTCTTTACCTTCGGCAGTGACATTTACGGCAACTGCATATCCGGGAGGGCACAATGGCAACGGTCCAGGAACCGACGGCAATCGATACGGACAAGCTGATGAGCTTCGTATTCCGAGCCGTCGACGAGGTCGGCGCAACTCTCGAATGCCGCGTTGGTGGTGATGGGCGACAAGCTCGGGCTTTACAGCGCGATGGCCGATGCGGGCCCGATCAGGCATCGGCGAGCTGGCCGGGCGGGCCGGGACTGCGGAGCGCTACGCGCGAGGAGTGGCTGAATGCTCAGGCGGCCGGCGGCTATGTCGAGCCTACGACCCTGCCAGCGGCCGTATAACACTGCCCGCCGAGCAGGCGGTGGCCCTGACGGACGAGTCCAGCCCGGCCTATCTTCCCGGTTTTTTCCAGATCGCCCTTGGCTCGGTCGCTCGACTCGCCCCGGATCACCGAGGCGGCAAAGTACAGGGGCGGGCATCGGCTGGCACGACCATGTCCACGATGTGCACGAAGGGCTGTGAGCGGTTCTTCCGACCTGGCTACAACACCCACCTTGTGGCCGAGTGGCTCCCGCCCTCGATGGCGTAGTGGCGAAGCTCGAGCGGGCGCAAAGAGTAGCCGACGTCGGTTGTGGCCATGGGGCATCGACGGTACTCATGGCCCAGGCCTTCCCGGCCTCAACCTTCGTCGGGTTCGACTACCACAAGGATGGCATCGAGAAGCTACCGCCAACGGCGCGACTCGAAGCCGCCGGGTGGACGACCGGGTGAGAGTTCGAAGATAGCACCGGCGTCGGCCTACCAGGGCGACGACTATGACCTCGTCACGATGTTCGACTGCCTGCACGACATGGGCGACCCAGTGGTGCCGCCGCGCCACGTCCGCCAGGCGCTGGCCCCGACGGTACCTGGATGATCGTTGAACCGGCCGCCGGGGACCGGGTCGAGGACAACCTCAATCCGGTTGGTCGGGCCTACTACTGATTCTCGACGCTGCTCTGCACTCCCGCGTCACTATCCCAGGAGGTGGGGTTGGCGCTGGGCGCCCAAGCGGGCGAGGCACGGATCCGGGCCATCGCCTTTGGCGCCGGCTTCGCCAGCTTCCGCAAGGTGGCAGAAACGCCGTTCAACAACGTTTTCGAAGCCAGGTCTTGATGGTGGGCCAAGCGGTGGGCAAGCCGGAGTGCCAGTCCTCCGGCACCGGCACCTGAGAGGGGGGCGTCCGGGCACTCTCGCTACGATCGGCTTGCGGCTCGTCAGAGGCTGAGCCTGAGAGACAAGGAGCGAGAGTGAAGATAACGCGGGTTGAGACCATTTTCGTCGACCAGTACCTGTTCGTACAGGTGCACACCGATAGCGGCATCACCGGGCTCGGCGAATCTGGCGCCTGGGGCTTCCTTGAGCCCTCGGAACGCGCGGTCGAAAAGTTTGCCCACTACCTGGTTGGGGAGGACCCGCTCCGGATCGAGCACCACTGGCAGTACATGTACAGGTGGAGCCACTTCCGTGGGGCCGCCATTATGGGCGCCATCAGCGCCATCGACATCGCGCTCTGGGACATCGCAGGCAAACATTTCGGTGTGCCCGTTTATCAGCTGATGGGCGGCGCCTGTCGCAACCGGGCACGTTGTTACGTGCACGTGTACGGGCAAACGACCGAAGAGCTCGTGGACGGGTGCCGGCGAGCCAAGGCCGATGGGTTTAGCGCCGTCGGGCACCTGACCCCGTTCCTGGACGAGCCCCCCGAGATCCCTTATTTCGAGACCCACGCCGGAAAGATGAGAGCGGCCGTCGACCGGGTCCGTCAGTACCGCGAGGCGGTCGGAGACTCGGTGGACCTCTGCATCGAAGTCCACCGCCGCCTCTCCCCCGCGGAGGCCGTCGTGCTCGGCAAAGGCATCGAGCCGTACCATCCGATGTTTTTCGAGGATCCCATCCGGCCGGACAATTTCGACAGCATGGCCGAGGTGGCCCGACAGGTGAGCGTCCCTATCGCCACCGGCGAGCGGCTGCACACGCTCGACGAATTCGCCATGTTATTGACACGCGGCGCCGTCCAGTTCGTACGACCGGACGTATGCATGGCCGGCGGCCTGACCCACACAAAGAAAATTGCTGCATTAGCCGAAGCATTCGGGGCGGGAGTGGTACCGCACAACCCCTTGAGCCCCGTGAGCACGGCCGCCTGCCTGCAGTTGGCCGCCTGCATCCCCAACTTTGCGCTGCAGGAGTACCCGCACGACGAAGGCTCCGAGACGAAGCGCCAGATCGTTGACGCGGCGCCCGGTCGTGACGGTGACTCTTTGATCATCTCGGACCGACCGGGTATCGGCATCGAGCTGGCGCCCGACGCGGCCGAGCGCCGGCCCTACCGCGCCCGTTTGCTCAATACCCGGTTGGCAAAGGACGGTTCCGTCGTGGACCAGTAGTAACGGGTGCCGTGGACGGCACTACGGGACACGTGTTCCAACGGTCGCCATATGTGCTCGTCCAGCTTCGTCGTTTGGCGCAGTCACCGACATCCTGCTTGCGCGGTTGCATTCTGGTTCCGCTTTGCAATCTTGTTACGCTTTCCCCATTTCCCGTTGCGCATTTGCATTCTGGTTGCGCTGGCGCCTCGTATGGTGGCACTTATCGCGACCAGTCGCACGAATCGCGACCGGAAGAGAGAATTTGTGATGGGAGTATGGGGCGCATAAGCAACCGCACTCCGCCACGGCGAGCTGAGCGTCCCGGTCGCACGGCATTGGACCAGGCCGGCACAGATTTGTTCCCTTGCCGGGGGACGCATTAGCGTCCCGCATCAGCGGTCGGGCTGCTCAATTCAGCCCGTTTCGGAAAGGGGTGCTCATGGCAATGTCAGCCATCGCCCGTCGTCTCGGCGCGGGCGTGGGGTTCTTGATGGTCCCGTTCATCAGCTCACTGCCTCCCATATCGGCCGGCTCCGCCCAGGCCGCACCGGTTGCCCCCGCCCCCGTGACCGTACGGGTCCAGGGCGCGCCGCAAGTGCCTGCCGGGGCCACGTCGCTCGGCGCCACGGCGCCCTCGCAATCATTGACAGGAGCGGTGGCTCTGGCTCCGCTCGACGAAGCCGCCCTCGAGGCCTTCATCAGCGCGGTGACCGACAAGAGCTCGGCCCAGTACGGACAGTACCTTCCTGCCGGCACCTTCGAGAGCCGGTTTGGCCCCTTGCCTTCTACCATTTCGGCCGTCGAACAAGCCGTCCAGGCCGACGGCCTGCACGTTACGGGCGTCGCCAGTGACGGCTTGTTGGTTGACTTCAGCGGGAATATCGGTCAGGCCGAGAACACCTTCCATACCGGCTTCGACAACTACCACATGCATGCTGGGTGGACCGGGCGAGGCACTACCGGCTCTGTCCAGCTGCAACTCCCCTCAAGCGTGTCGAGCGCCGTGACGGGCGTGCTCGGCCTCAACAACCTGGTCCAGGCCGAGTCCTCGGACATCGTGCAGAGCTCGGAGCCTTCGGGGGCGTCCTCGTTCCCGGCCGCCAAGGCCGGCCCCGTCCCTTCGGTCCCCGGTGCCGCGAGCGCCTGTGCCGACGCTCAGCAGGACGCCACCACCTTCGGGGGCCTCACCGACGACCAGATCGCCAACGCGTACGGCGCTTTCGGCCTGTACCAGCAGGGTGACTTCGCCCAGGGCCAGCACGTCGCGATATATGAGCTAGAGCCCTTCCTGGCCAGCGATATCGAAACTTTCGACACGTGCTACTTCGGGGCCACGGAGGCGGCGCAAATGTCAGGCACCGGCGGCGACCTCACGGGGAGCCGGTTGTCCGTCATCCCGGTGGACGGTGGGGACCTGCAGCCAGGGCCGACAACTCAGAACCTCGAAGCAGACCTCGACGTCGAGAACGTCTCGGCCATTGCCCCCGAAGCGAACATTGATGTGTTCGAAGCGCCCAATGACACTTTCGGCCAGATCGATGAATACGCGCAGATAATCAACTCGGACACCGACCAGGAAATCACCTCTAGTTGGGGTCTTTGCGAACAAGCTCTTCAAACCGGGGCGCCAGGCATGCAGCAAGAAGAGAACTTCCTCTTCCAGCAGGCGGCCGCCCAGGGCCAGACAGTCCTCAACGCGGCCGGCGACACGGGCGAAGATAGCTGCAACCAGACCCGGCTAGCCGCACCCCCGGCGGGCCAGAACTTCCTCTCGGTCGACGACCCGGCCAGCCAGCCCTATGTCCTGGGGGTCGGCGGCACCACCATCACCGACGCTACCCAACCCCCGACTGAGCAGGTCTGGAACGACGGCGCAGCCGAAGGTGGAGGGGGCGGCGGGATTTCCGAGAGCTGGGCGATGCCCAGTTGGCAGCAGCACGTGGCGTTGACGGCGACAGCCACTGATCTCTCCAACGCTGAAGCTGTCGAGGCCAAGAACGCCGCGCAGGAGGCGCCCTTTGCCACGCCGACTTTCTGTGACGGGACTTTGAACGAGACGGTCCCGTGCCGCGAGGTCCCGGACGTGAGCGCACAAGCGGACGAGTTCACGGGCGCCATAACGATCTACAGCGCATCATTGAGCTCAATAGTCCCCAGCGGATGGGTCACGATCGGGGGGACCTCGTCCTCCGCACCCATCTGGGCCGCTCTGCTCGCCCTGGTCAACCAATCGTCTTATTGCTCGAGCGACCTGGTTACTTTCGCCAGCGGGAGTGCCCAAGATGCCGGCTTCGCCAGCTCGATCCTCTACGGCATCGCCGCCAGCCCCAGGGCCTATGCAGCATCGTTCAACAATGTGACCTCGGGTAACAACGACATTTATGGCCTGGACAACGGCCTCACATTCCCGGCCCGGGCCGGTTACAACATGGCGTCCGGCCTCGGCTCGCCCAAGGTCACGAGCCCGACGGGTGGACCGGGCCTGGCCTACTACATGTGCCATTTCGCCGCCACCCACTCTGCGCCTGTCGTTACGAAGCTGAGCCCGGCTTCGGGTTCCGTCACCGGCGGTTTCACGGTCACGATAACCGGGTCCGGCTTCGGCAGCACGGGCAACCCGCAGGTCAAGACTGTCCAGGTCGGTAACGCTCAGGCGACCGGCGTCGTCGTCGACAGCAACACGCAGCTGACGGTGACCCTGCCGGCCGCCATCGACACGGTCGCCCCCGGTTCCCCCAACCCGACGCAGGACGGGGCGGGGCCGGCCGACATCGTCGTCACCAACAACGCGGGTCTTCAAGCGGGTTGAGCGCGGCATCTGTATTCGAGTACGTGGACGAAAACTCCAGCTCGGGCGGGTCGCCGAGCGTGACCGGGGTCAGCCCGTACGGTGGTCTCGATACGTCACCGGCCACCGTCACGATCTTCGGGTCCGGGTTCGTCTCGCCAGGTACCGCTGACGTCGTCGACTTCGGCGGGGTGGCGGCCACATCGGTCAGCTACGTCTCACCCTACGAGCTGACGGTCACACCTCCTCCCTTCTCCTCCTTGACGCCCCCCACGGCCTGCCCGGTCGACAACGGTGCTCTCGGCCAGCCGCTCAACCCGCAACAGGACGTCTGCCAGGTCGAGGTCACGGTTACAACGCCCGGCGGTGCGAGCGCCACCGTCTCACCGCTGCCACCGTACGAGGGGCCTTTCAACTTCGACTCCATGGGCGTGTCGGTCCTGCCCCCCGACTGCGGTTGCGAACAGGCGCCGCAGCCTGACGAGTACGACTATGCCCCTGTGCCAACCGTGACCAGCGTGTCCACGGTGCTCAGCAACCCTGTCTCCCTGGCCAGCGAGTTCGGCGGCGCCACTACCAACGTCGTTGTCGTCACCGGGACCGGGATGGACCCTCTCACGGCAAATTACGCGCTGTTTTCCACCGGAGGGCCATTCGACGAGGACTCGATCGTCCTCCCCCTCCAGGAGAGCGGCACGTCCACAGTCCTCGAACTGCCGGCCTTGTTGCCTACCGGAGCGACTCCGACCACACAGCCGGTGAGCGCCACGGTCGGCTTCTCCTCCATCGCGGGGACGTCCACCGAGAACGGTACGGCGTACTACGCCGGAGTTCCCGACGCCACCAGCGTGGTCAACACTTCCAACCCCCGCACCCTCAACGGGGTTTACGGTGCCCCAGACACCGGGGGGGGCCCCGCTCGATATAAACGGCTCCGGCTTTGACCAGGTGGTCGGCGCCGTCCTGTTCGTCGACAACATCAACCACTTCTCGCTGGGTACGCAGTACACGTACACCGCCAATAGCGACAGCCAGATCACCACCGAGTCGGTGGCCCAGAACCCCGCCCTTGTTGACGTCGAGGTGTGTAGCAACACGGGTTGCTCGTTGTCACCCCCTGATGACGAGCTGTTCGTCTACCCGCCCGGGGCCCCCGTTGTCACTGGAGTCAAGCCCGGCTCCGGCCCCGCCGAGGGCGGCACTTCGGTAGTCATCAGTGGCCAGAACCTGGGGTGCGCAGTTGCTGTCCTGTTCGGCACCGCGGAAGCGACCGGAGTGTCCAACGAACCGGGCCCCCTCTATTGCGGCACGACTGGCCTCGTCGACGCCACCTCGCCCTCGGGCAAGGCCCGGTCCAGGGTGCGGGTGACGGTAGAGACGGCCGAAAGCGTGCTGGCCCCCAGCACGCCCGAAAGCCAGGCCACCTTCAGCTATACCGGTGCGCCGGGAACCCCGATCGTCACCAGCGCCAGTTCGGCGACCGCCCAGGTCGGGACGCCCTTCTCTTTCACCATTACCACTTCCGGCAGTGGCGTCACGATCGTGCAACCCAGGCCGCTGCCAGCCGGCCTGACCTTCACGCCTGGGGCCGGTGGCACCGCCGTTATCGCCGGCACCCCCAGCGCCGGCGCGGGTGGCATCTATTACTTCAGCATCACTGCGACTAATGGTGCCGGGAGCTCGGCTCAGGCTTTCACGCTGACCGTGAACGAGTCGCCCTCGGTCTCCACCCCCGGATCTCAGACGGTCAATATGGGTGAGCCGGTCACCATCGCACTGACCAGCACCGGGTACCCGACACCGGCGGTGTCCATCTCGGCGGGGACGTTGCCCGCCGGGCTCAGCGCCAGTGACGGGACTGACGGCTTGCTGGTGATCTCAGGGACACCCGAACCGGGCTCGGAGGGCAGCTACCCGCTTACGGTGTCGGCGACGAACAGCATCGGCACGTCCAGCAAGGCCTTCACCATCATCGTTGCGGCCGTGCCGTAACCAGTCCTGCTCCGTAAATAGTTCAGGAACCCGGGCCGAACCCTCACCACAACGGCGAGGGTTGGGCCTGGCAACACCTCGGTGGCCACCAACCGGGACCTCACCGCGTGGCGGTAGCGTGGGCAGCAGGAGGTCAAAGTGCGCATGACCAGAACCTCGCCCGCACGGGGGGCGCTTCTTGGCAGCGCTCTCGTTACGGCTGCCCTTTTCGGCGGCTCGGCCGGGGCTTCGCCGGTCGTCGCCAGCGTCGTGACGCCAAAGCCGGTTGCGGCGTGCAGCGCGGTGCAGGGCCCAGGACCCGGTTACAACGCTTCGATCGGCATGGCACAAGATGGCAAAACGGTATGCATAACCGTGGGTGAAAAGCTGCTCGTATTCCTTTCCGCTCCCGTCACCGCCGGATTGGCGTGGGCGCCGATCGAGATTGCTCCCAAAGGAGTTCTAACGCCCGCTCCTCTCACCCTGATGCTCCCGCGCAATGTCAGGGCCGAGAATTTCCTCGCCACCCGCCCGGGCAAGGTCGAACTCAGCTCCGATCGTCCCGCCTGCTCGGTGCCGCGAGGAAGCCAGGTCTCGTGCGGCGCCATCCTGCTTTGGGAGGCCAAGGTGGCGGTCGTGACACCGAGCAAAGGCGAGCTACCGCCCGTCACGGTCAAAGGCCGTACCCCACCTATCGGCGTGGCCAAGGGTAGTCGCCCGCGACCGGGACTGGCCCTGGCTTAGCCCGAGCGTCAGGGCCCGTCGAGGTCACCCCTTCAAGGCGCCCGTTAGCCCGCTCACGATGCGTCTTTCGGCCAGCACGAAAAAGGCCAGGGCCGGCACCATGGACAACGCGGCGAAGGCCAGTATGCTGGCCGTGTTGGTCGAATAGGTCGACTGGAAGTAAGCCACGCCCAGGGGAAGCGTGTAGTGCTGCTCGTCATTGAACACCAGCAAAGGCAGCAGGTACGCGTTCCAGCTCGTTATAAATGCCAATATGGCCACGGTCGTAATGGCCGGCCTCGACAGAGGCAGCAATACGCGGCGAAAAAAGGTCAGCCGGCCGGCTCCGTCGACAATGGCGGCATCCTCCAGCTCGCCCGGCACCGCCCGCAAGAACGGCCGCAATATAAATATGGTAACCGGGAGCGAGAACGCCGCCTCCGGGATGGCGACGCCGAACAGGTTCTCGAGGAGCCCGATCCTGTGCAGGAGAAGGTACAGGGGCAGGCTGGCCACACTGGCCGGGAACAGCAGCCCTATCATGAATATCCCGAAGAACACCTCACGTCCGCGGAACGAATAGCGAGCCAGCGCGAACGCTGCCATCGATCCCAGCACCACGGCGAGGCCCGTGGCGACGATAGCAATAAAAACGCTGTTGCCGACGAAATGCCAGAAGGATGACGACTTGAGGATGCCGGTGTAGTTGTAGAGGACCCAGGGGTGGGGCAGGCCGGCGGGCGACTGGTTGATCTGTGCCGTCGTACGGAAGCCGCCGATCACAACATAAAGGATGGGGACGAGCGTGACCCCGACGAGAATAAGCGCAGCCAGGTAGCTCAGGGGGAGGCCGAGGGACATACGCCTTGATGATTTGTTTTGGGCTGGACCGGCCTGTGCCGGTTTGGTCCTGAGGGCTGCTACCTGCGCCGCCATTGCTCAGCCCACCGCCCTCGTAACCGCGCCGGCAATGTCGCGGCGTAGAGCGAAACGCTGGTAAAACAGCGCAAAAATGAAGCAGAAAATGAACAGCAGAACGGCGACGGCGCTCCCGAAACCGAACTCGGTGCTATTGAACCCGTTGTAGATCATGTAAGTGACCATGGTGTTGGAGGCGTTGGCGGGGCCGCCCTCGGTCATGATCCAAACGAGGTCGAAGAGCTGGAAAGACCCGATGATAGCGAGAAAAGCCCAGAATCCGGATGGTGGGCACCGAGCAGGGGCAAGGTCAAGTGCCGGAACGACTGTCGCGGTGACGCGCCGTCGAGGACGACAGCCTCTTTCAGTTCTGGTGGGATCCCCTGCAACCCGGCCAGGAACAAGATGATCCCAAAGCCCACGTACTTCCAGGTGATAACCACGAAAAGGGTGTAGAGGACAATGTGGATGTTGGCCAACCAGAGCTGCACCAGCCCTCCGAGCCCGACGGACTTCATGACCTGGTCGACAAAGCCACCCGGCTCCAGCAGCAGGAGCCATATGACGGCCGTGGTGGCTTCGGACAGGACATAGGGAGCAAGGCGACCAGGCGCAGGAAGGACTGGCCGCGAAGCTTACGGTTGAGCAGGAGGGCCACTCCCACCGACAGGGGTAGCTGGAGCACCAGGGCCAGGCCGGCCAGGATGAGGTTGTGGTAGATCGCTCCCCGGAACACGGGGTCGTCGAGCGCCACACGATAGTTGTGGAGGCCTATGAAGTCCGAAAGTGGTCCGAACCCGCTCCAGTTGTAGAGGCTGTAGCGGGCCGCCAGGGCGATGGGGACCAGGACAAAGCCCACAAAGAGCAACAGGGCCGGGCCTATGAGGAAGGCCAGTTCGAGGCGCGTGCGCCAGCTCGTCCGAGGCCGTGCCGGCCGCAGGTTACCGCGGCCGGCCGGCCCAGGGGAGGCTGCGTGCGAGGGCGCCTGCCTGTCCACGCTCGCGACCAACAGCCTGGCCATACTTTATGTAACTGTATTGCTATTTCGTCTTCGCGGCCTGGGCTACCGCCTGGATGATCGATTGCGGCGTACCCTGGCCGGCAAAGAAATTGGCAATGGCGGCGTCGAGCGCTTGTCCGACGTTGGTGGGGAAGGCGATATCGAAATAGGTCTGCAAATAAGGCGTCGCCTTGTAATAGCTGAGGACGTCCTTCAACGCCGGCAGCGTCAGCGCGGAGGCCGCCGCCGGGTTGGCCGGGAGGCCTGTTGAGGCGCCGGCCACCTGTTTCTGGACCGACGCACTGTCCAGGTACTCGAGGAAGGCCACGCAAGCAGGCCCTGCCTTCGTGGAGCAGGAGAACCCGTCCCCTCCCCCGAGGACCGTATGGGGGTCACCGGCTCCTCCCGTTACCGCCGGGAAGGGGAACCAGCCGAGGTCGTTGAGGATGCTCTTGTTGGTCGTCAACGGGGCGATCACACCTGGGTCCCAGTCCCCCTGCAGTTCCATGGCAGCCTGCCCGTTTGCCACCATGCCCGCTGAACTACCAGCACCCGTCTGGGATGGCGTGGCCAGGAAGCCGCTCTGGAAGGGTTGCGTCTTCATAAAGGCGGTCATGTCGTTGCCGGCCTTGACGAAACACGAGTTGCTGAGGTTCATCGACTTCATGGCCGCTTGCAGCGTGCTCGTCGAACACTCCCGGAGGGCGAAGTACTCCCACCAAAAAGCGTCTGGCCATTTGTCCTTACTGCCGACCGCAATGGGCGCTATCCCTGCCGCCTTTAGCTTCGTGACGTCAGCGTCGAGCTGGCTAACGGTGGCGGGCGGTGAGGTAATGCCTGCCTTGGCAAAAAGATCCTTCCGGTACCAGAACCCGACGATGTGCAAGTCGTAGGGGATCCCGTACTGCTGCCCCGCTACCTGCCACCCGTCTGCGACGGCACCAACCGTTTTTATCCAGGCAGACGTAGCGGTGGTCATGTTCATTAGCTCTCCCGAAGTCACTTGAGTGGCTTCACTACCGCCCCCCCACTGCTGGAAGATGTCGGGAGGGCTGCCTGAATCGAGAGCTACCGGGATCTTGGTGAGCTGCAGCACATTGTTCTCAATGGGCACGTTCTGGATCGAGACGCCCGGGTGGGTCGCCTCGAAAGATTTGACGGCGTTTTGCCACACCGCCAAGAGATCACCGCTTGTCGCATTGTTCCACCAGGTCAACGTGACCTTTTGATTGGCATTGCCTGTTCGTGCACGTGGCGAGGCCAAAGCCGCGCCAGCGCTGGCGCCCACAAGTGCTACGGTTGCCAGGCTCGAGACAGCTAAGCGGCCTACCTTTCGAAAGTTTCGTAGGTTTCGCATCTGATCATCCCCTTCTTGCGCTCCCTACCGGGGGGCTAAGCCCGGCACCAGGCGATAATATAACCAGTTCAAGATGCTGTCAATCGTTATCGATCATGCTTCCTAAAGCTTTCGAGTATGCTACGGTTACTTCGTGGTCGCCCAACCTCGTGCCACTATCCGGGACGTTGCCTCTCGTTGCGGCGTGTCGGTCGCCACGGTTTCCAAGGTCATCAACGGTCGTTACGGTGTGGCTCCCAGCACCGGGCCCTGTCCGCTCGGCCATCAGTGAGCTGAGCTACGAGGCGAGCTTGTCCGCACAGAGCCTCCGGAGCCGGCGCACAAACGTCATCGGGATCCTGGTGGCCGATATAGAGCCGTTCAGCGTCGAAGTGCTCCAGGGGGCCAGCCAGGCATTGCGGGGCACCGGCCTCGAGCTTGTTGTCTACTCGGCCAGCAGCGGTTTTCGCCCGGGGTGGGAGCGCCGTTACCTTTCTCGTTTGAGCGGGACGGTTCTGGACGGTGCACTGCTCGTAACACCAACGGTCCTCGACGTCGATTACGGTGCGCCGATCGTCGCCGTGGACCCGCACACGGGCCAATCATCCGTACCAACGGTCGTTTCCGACAACCTCTCGGGCGCCGAGCAGGCGGTCCAGCACCTCCTTGACCTCGGCCACCGGAGGATAGCCATGCTGACTGGACGACCGGACCTCGAGTCGGCCAGGCAGCGCGAAGAGGGCTACCGCCGCGCCCTGACCGGCGCCGGCGTAGATATTGACGAAAGCCTCGTGCAGCTCGGAGACTACAACCCCCACGTAGCCGTCGGCCCGATACGGGAACTGCTGGCGAGAAACCAGCGTCCTACGGCCATCTTCGCCGCCAGCGACGCCTCGCGCGCTCGCCATCATTGAGGTTGCCGATGAATTTGGGCTCCGGGTGCCCGAGGACGTGTAGTCGTCGGTTTCGACAACATCCCCGGGTCGGCCTTGAGCAGCCCCACGCTCACGACGGTCGACCAGTCGATCCGCAGCATGGGGCGCCAGGCGGCCGAGATGCTCGTCAAGATGGTAAGGGGCCGCCAGTAGAGCCGCGACTTGCTGTCCTGCCTACCCGGTTGGTTGTTCGTCAGTCCACGCAAGCCGTTCATGCCTGAGGCCGAGGTGACTGGCACTCGATTTTCTGGCACAGGCGCCAAGGACGATGTCGAGCTGTGGCGTGACCCCAGGGCGACGATAGAGGCCCGCGTCGACGACCTCGTCGGGCGGATGACGTTGCGGGAAAAGTTGGCCCAGCTATATTCGATCTGGGCCGGTATAGACGAATCGGGCCGAGTGGCCCCGCACCAGGACGAGTCTGTTTCCGGGTCGCCCGCTTGGGAAGAGATCGCCCCGTTCGGGCTCGGCCAGCTGACCAGGCCGTACGGGACGGCGCCGGTCGACCCCGTCAGCGGTGCGCGGCGTCTGGCGCTGCTACAGCGACGGATCATGCGGGAAGGGCGGTTCGGGATCCCGGCCATGGTCCACGAAGAGTGCCTGACCGGCCTTACGGCGTGGCGGGCGACGATTTACCCGTCGCCTTTGTGCTGGGGCGCCAGTTTCGACCCCGAAATAGTCGAGCGGATGGCTACCCAGATCGGCCGTTCCATGCGCCGCCTCGGAATCCACCAGGGGCTTGCGCCCGTCCTGGACGTGGCCAGAGACCTGCGCTGGGGGCGCGTCGAGGAGACGATCAGCGAGGACCCGTACCTGGTAGGCACCATTGGCAGCGCCTACGTACGGGGCCTCGAAAGCACCGGCATCGTGTCGACCCTGAAACATTTCGTCGGGTATTCGAGCTCCCGGGCCGGGCGCAACTTGGCCCCCGTCTCGATCGGCAGGCGTGAACTGAGTGACGTGCTGCTGCCGCCGTTCGAAATGGCGTTGCGTGCCGGGGCCAGGTCGGTCATGAACGCCTACACGGAGATCGACGGTCTCCCCGTGGCCGCTGACGCGGCCATACTCACCAATTTGCTGCGGACGAGCTACGGCTTTTCGGGGACAGTTGTTTCTGATTACTTTTCTATATCGTTCCTGCACTCGTTGCACGGGGTAGCTGATGCACCGGGCGAAGCGGCGGCCAAGGCTCTGAGCGCCGGGGTAGACGTCGAGCTGCCTAACGTCGCCTGCTTCGCCGACGAGCTCTACGCCGCCGTACAAAAGGGCATGGTAGGCCCCGAGCCGGTCGAGCGAGCCGTACGCCGGGTACTGGCACAGAAATGCGACCTCGGCCTCCTGGACCAAGGATGGCAACCCGATGCGCCCGTGCTGGAGGACGAGGACGGCGACCTCGACCGGGTAGAGGACCGTGCGCTGGCCGGCGAGCTGGCCCGCCGTTCCATAGTTCTCCTGTCCAACAACGGCGTTTTACCCGTCCCGGGCGGTCAGCGCGTCGCGGTGGTGGGGCCCAGGGCATCGGAAGCCAGCGCCATGCTCGGTTGCTATTCGTTCCCGATGCACGTGGGGGCGCACCATCCCGAGGCGGGGATCGGCGTGGCCATACCGACATTGCTCGATGCTCTTCGGGGTGACCCCGCCGGCTACGAGGTCGCCTTCGAGGAGGGGTGCCCCGTCCTGGGCGGTTCCGACGAGGGCATCGCTTCCGCCGTACGGGCGGCGGCGGGGGCTGACCTGTGCATCGTCGTCCTGGGAGACCGGGCCGGGTTGTTCGGCAACGGCACTTCCGGTGAAGGTTGCGACGCCACCGACCTGCGGCTCCCGGGCCGGCAAGAAGAGCTACTGGAGGCCGTACTGGCCACCGCGACGCCCGTCGTACTGATATTGCTAGTCGGGCGCCCGTACGACATCGGGCGCCACCTGGACCGCTTGGCCGCGGTGTTGTGCGGGTTCTTCCTGGGAGAAGAAGGGGCAGTTGCCCTTGCCGATGTCATCGCCGGGCACGTCAACCCTTCGGGCCGGCTGCCTATCAGCTTTCCCGGCCGTGGTGCCAGCCAACCAGCAACCTATCTGGCACCCAACCTCGCGCAACGCAGTGACGTTAGTAGCGTGGACCCGACGCCGGTTTTCGGTTTCGGCCATGGCCTTTCGTACGCACCGGCCACCTGGGAGGAGGTGACCCTCTGTTCAGGCGAAGCCTGGGCTACGGATGGCACATCGGTGCTCTCGGTGCGGCTGCGCAACGAAAGCTCAATTGCCACCACGGAAGTCGTCCAGGTCTACCTTCACGACGGAGCGGCTGAAGTGGCCCGCCCCGCTCAACAACTGATCGCGGCACGACGGGTTGAACTGGAGCCCGGCGCCGACCGGACGGTATTTATCGAAATGCATGCGGACCTGACGTCCTATACGGGCGTCTCCGGGCGCCGCCGTGTTGACCCCGGAGAAGTCGAGCTGCGGGTTGGGGCCTCCAGCAGTGACATACGCGCCATCGTTGCCCTGCAAGTGGTAGGCCCCGTCCGCTACACGGGTTTTGACCGCGTCATGCAGCCTCGAACAGAAGTTGTCCCTACCTACGGCAGAGAAAGTGCTGTCCCCTGATCCATATATCCGCCGGGTGCCGGTCCTGGCCCGCCCGTGGTGGCGCTAGCGAGCGTCGAGAGCGTCGTAGCCCTCTGACCAGCCCAGCTCCTTCAGCTCGAGCAGCAACTGCGGGCGCCACTGGTCACCGAGGGCAGCCAGCGCGTCGATAAAGTCTTCCGAGCTGACGCGGTACTTGGGCGACTTACCGGTAACGGGATGACGGAGGTATACGTGCTCGCCGCCGTTTAGCGGGACCAGGCGCTTGATGCCCGGGTCGGTCTGCATCTTTTTGGTCCCCGACGTGACAGCCGAGGCTCGAGCGGTCTTGGAGACGACTTCGTCTCGCGATAGGACGGGCATGGAGGCTTCCCTTCTGGCTACGGCGCCGGTGCAAAGGGTACTGGACCAGTGGCGAAAATTTGTCGCGGCCCGAGCCACCTCGGGCGGCGGGGTTTGTACAGACGACTGATAGATCGGGGGACTGACAGATCGGAGGATTGGGAACTCGTCAGTTATTTCATCGTCACGGAGCCAGAAAACCTTGAACCCCGCTCGCTTCGCCAACGACTAACGGTCCACCGCGGCCCGGCCCGTCGTCGCCCTAAGGGTGAGGGCTCCAGCGGACAGATGCGCCAAAAGCAGCCAGCGCCAGCAGGGCGCCAATGGCGGCAAATACGGCGCTGACCTCGTGGCGTTCCTTTTGCACGACAATGTGCTTCGGCAGGTTGGAAAACACCTTCCTCAGTTCCGATGCGTCTTGAGCCGAGTAGCTGACGGCGCCGGTGAGCCGGGAGACGGCGCGAAGCGGGGGCATATCCGCCACGAGAGGCGATGCACCTCCGGGGTTGCCGAAGCCGCCACCGCCTCCGAACCCGCCGCCGCTATAGAACCCCCCGAACCCGCCGTCGAAACCACCCTGTTGCGGCGAACACCGGAGCGGTCCGGGGTGCGTCGTGCCGTAACCGATCGTGTAGACCCTGACCTTCCGGGCCACGGCGTAAGGGGCGGCCTGGAGCGGCGTGATACCGCGGTTGTTGGCCCCATCGGTCAACAGGACGATGACGTCAGGAGCGTAACCGTGGGTGCCGGGCTTCGCCTGCGTGCCCGTCGCGCCGCTCGGGAAACTTACGCTCCCGGCCCGCCGCTGAACTCCGGCGGGGCGGCGGCAGCGTTCAGCACCGCGTTCCCGACGGGCTGGACGTGGGGGTCCACGCCCGAGATGGCGTCCAGCGCCTGGAGAATGGCGGCCCCGATCGCCGTCCCCGGGCTGACGCTGATGTTGTTGATGGCCTGGTCGAGTGTTTTCCGGTCCCTTGTGGGCGCCACCGCCAGCTCGGCGAACCCGGAAAAGACGACCAGGCCCATGCGCGTCCCTTTTGGCTGGGCGTTAACGAACTCACGAGCGGCTTTTTGTGCCCCGCTCAGCCGGTTGGGCAGTACGTCGGTCGAGCACATTGAAGCCGAGTCGTCGAGGGCGAGGATGATCGACGTTTGGGCGGCGGGTACGTCCGAGGTGATCTGGGGCCGGGCCGACGCCACCGCCAGTACGGCCAAAGTGGTTAGCAGGAGAGCAACGGGTATGTGCCGACGCCAGCGGGAGCGGGGGGGTATGGCAGCCCGCAAGAGAGCGAGGCTCGAGTACTTGACCGCTTGGCGGCGGCGGCGCCTTCCCACCAGGATGTAAATGCCCAAAACGGCAGGGACGGTCAGGAGCAAAAGAAGGCCTGCAGGCCACACAAAGCTCACGTCAGCACCCGGCCCAACCACAGGACCGAAGCGAGGGCGCCCACGACGAGGAGCACGACAGCGGCCCCGGTAAAGAGGGCCGTGACCTCGGTGTACTGCGTCAGGATCGTGAAGTGGAGGTCAATGGTCCTGGAGATGGCCCGGACGGCGGTCGGGTCGTCGACCTGGTGGTACGAGCCATTTGTAACCTGGGCGACAGACCTGAGGGTTTGGGGGTCCATGGCCGTGGCCACGCTGAAACCGTCGATCTCCACGGTGGTGCCCGCCGTAGTACCGACGCCCACGGTCTGGATACGCACGCCCGCAGTCGAGGCCACGCGCGCCATTGTCACCGGGTTGGTTTGGCTGGTGTCCTCGCCATCGGAGAACACTACGATCGTGTCCCCGCCGTAATAGCCGATGTTGATCTGGCCCGAGTTGTCCTGGGCCAGAGCGGCCAGGTTTACGCTGATGGGCTTGCCCGCGATGGCATCGAGCGAGCTCAGGATCCCCGCACCCAGGGACGTGCCACCGCCGAGGGAAAGGTGGCTCAGGGCGCTCAGTACATCGGCGTGGTCAAGGGTGGGTGACTGCACGATCACCGCCGTCGGGCCAAAGGCCACCACCCCCATCCGGACATTTCCTGACTGTTGGCGGACGAAGTCCTCGGCGGCCAGCTTGGCGGCGCCGAGACGCGACGGCTTGACGTCGGTAGCAGCCATGCTGTTGGACACGTCCATGCAAAGGACCACCGTGGCCACCCGCCGGGGCGTCTTAATGGTCGTCATCGGCCGGGCGCAGGCCACTACGAGCAGAGCCAGCGCGCCCATGAACAGGGCAAAGGGCAACTGCCGCCGCCAGCGCCGTGACCGGGCAGCGTCGGTCAGGACCAGACCGCCCGCCGCCAGGGCCGCCAGTCGCCGTCGCCGGCGCCCCTGGGACCAGACGTAGGCCGCCACCACGGCTGGAAGGACGAGGAGGCCCAGTAGCCACCCGGGCGAGCCGAACGTCATCGCCGTCGTCGCCGCCTGTCTGCCATCCGCACGAAGGCGCTCACCAGGTCGTCTTCGGTCGAGACGACATGGAGGTAGACCTGAGCTTGCGCGGCCGCCCGCTTGACGGCCTCGTCCTGTTGCTGCGCCACGTCCAGCAGGCGACGCCGGAGCACCGGGTCGCTCGAGTCGACGAGCAACTGCTCACCCGTCTCCGCGTCCTCGACGAAGAGCAGCCCGGCGTCGGGAAGCTCGTACTCACGCGGGTCGACCACCCTGATGGCGACCACTTCGTGCCGCTCGGTCAGGCGTAGCAGCGGTCGCTCCCAGCCGGGTTCGCTTATGAAGTCGGAGATCAGCACGACGAGGGACCGGCGCCGAACCACGCGGGCAGCAGTATCGAGCAGCCGGCCGAGATCGGTTACCGGGCCCCCCTTCACCGGGCGGAGGAGTTCGGCGACGAGCGTGAGCACCTGGTTACGGCCCTGTCGCGGCGGGACCGTCCTTTGGCTCGAGCCGTCGTAGATGATCGCCGCCACCCGGTTGCCGCTGCGCACGAACAGCTGGCCGAAGACGGCGGCCAGCTCGCATACCACTCGTTCTTTGGTCCGCTCCTCGGCGCCGAAGGCCATCGACCGGGACCGGTCCAGCAATAGCCAGGCGGTGACCTCGCGGTCTTCCATGAACTCCCTGACGAACAGCTCGTCCATCCGGGCGGTGACGTTCCAATCGATGTGGCGGACGTCGTCGCCCCATTCGTAGGCGCGCAAGTCGAGAAAGTCGGTCCCGTTGCCACGTAGCAGCGTTCGGTAATCACCTTGCAAACGCCCCTCGAGCCGCCTTACGACCTGCCACTCGAGACGGCGCAGGACCCGGTCCGGGACGAGCATGGGCCCGGCCCCTCAGCCGCAACCCCACTGACTGGCACATTTACAGGCCCATTTACTGGCCGAGACCCGGTCCCGCCCCTCGAGGCGTGAGCCCCGTTGCCGGCGACAGACGAACGTGTCATTTATCCGAGGCCCGGGTGTGCCGCCCGCCCAACCTGGCCTGTCGCCGCACGGGTCAGCTCCTCACGCTGCGCAGCACCACATCGGGGACCGGGACCCGGCCCAGGATGGCGTCTACCACGTGTTGAGGGGTGACCTCATCGCTCAGTGCTTCGTAGGAGAGGACCAGGCGATGACGCAAGACGTCGGGTGCCATCGTGCGCAGGTCCTCGGGGAGCACATACTGGCGGCCCCTGACGAGAGCGAGGGCCTGGGCCGCCATGACCATGTAGATAGACGCCCGCGGGCTCACCCCATAGGTGATGTAACGCGCCAGGTCCTTCAAGCCGATGGCCTGCGGTCCCCTGGTGGCGGCCGCCACGCGAACGGCGTACTCGATCAAAGCGGGGTCGACAAAAACCGTTTGCACCGCTTTCTGGAGCGCCCTGAGCTGCTGGGCGTCCATCACCTCGTGTATGTCCTCGAGGCCGGTGATCATGCGCTCGACGATGACGAATTCCTCGGTAGCAGTCGGGTAGTCCACGAGCACTTTGAGCATGAACCGGTCGACCTGGGCTTCCGGGAGCGGGTAGGTCCCGTCCGACTCGATCGGGTTTTGCGTGGCCATGACGAGGAAAGGATCCGGCAAGAGGTGTGTGTCGCGCCCGATCGTGACCTGCCGCTCCTGCATGGCCTCCAGCAGTGCGCTCTGGACCTTGGCCGGCGCCCGGTTGATCTCGTCGGCCAGTACGAGGTTGGCGAAGATCGGCCCCAGTGACACCTCGAACTGGCCGAGCTTCTGGTTATAAATCCTCGTGCCGACGATGTCTGCGGGCACGAGGTCGGGTGTGAACTGGATGCGCTGGAACTGGACCCCGAGCGCGCTGGCAAAAGTCTTTACGGCCAGCGTCTTGGCCAACCCGGGCACGCCTTCGACCAGCAAGTGGCCCCGGGCGACGAGGGCGACGACCATCCTTTCGAGGAGCGTGTCCTGCCCGACGATGACTCGCTTGACGTGGTAGAGGACCTCCTCGAGCGAGACGTCCGGCCCGCCGGGTGCTTCGCCGACGGGGCGCGCTCATTTGGGAGGGGCGCCCGCGGCCTGGCCGGCCGTGGCGATCGGGACAGCAAAACCGATACCTGCAAAAGCGTTGGTCCCGGCCGGGTTGGCGAGGCCAGTCACGATCCCGATCACCTGTCCTTTCGTGTTGAGCAGCGGGCCGCCGGAACTGCCCGGGTTGACGGCGGCGTCGAACTGGATCATCCCCGACATGGTGCGCCCATTAGCGAGCCTGAACGTCCGGTCCAGCCCGGAAACGACCCCGGCTGACAACGAGCCGACGAGGCCGAGCGGGTTGCCGACGGCGAATACCTGATCGCCGACCTGGGGGGCGGCGCCGAGCACGGCCGGCGACATGATCGAGGGCAGGTGGGCGGCGGTCAGTACGGCGATGTCGTGGGTTGGGTCCGACGACTCAATAGTGGCTGTCGAAGCGGTGCCGTCGAAGAACGTCACGTTGATCTCGGTCGCCCCCCGCACCACGTGGAGGGCGGTCAGGATGTCGCCCCGGCTGTCCACAATGACACCGGTACCCAGATCCTCGCTGCCGGGAGTTCCCTGGTGCTGGGCCTCGATAAGGACGAGGCCATACCGGATGGCCTGGAACACCGTCTCGCCCACCGGCGGCTGGGACTGAAGCTGGGCAACGGCGCTGCCGACCTTGTGGTTCACGATCGAATTGACGTCACCGGTGCTGAGCGCCGGGCGCCCGGCAAGGCGCACGTCAGTGACGATCAGGGCTACCAGGGTACCGACGAGGGCCAGGACGACAACCGCTACCACCGCTCGGGACCACCAGCGCGTCGGCCTCCGGCGGGGAGGCGACGAGGGCGGTGGAGATGGCTCCTCCGCCTCAGTCTCAGCCTCCGCTGCGGCCGGGGGTCGATCCAGGAGCCGCTCCGTGGCTCCCGGCCCCGCCCTCACGTCCCCACCGTACATCTGGCTTTGGCTCATCTGGCTTTTGCTTATCTAGCTCTCATCTAACGACCGCACCGCGTCGCTCAGCCCCGGTCGATGCCCGCTGGTTGTGGCGCATAGCCGGGGGCTGCGGTCCATAGATCAGGGAGCGATCAGGGTGTTCCCCTAGTACGCGGCGCCGCCCGTTCCAACGACAATGGTTGTCATGGTCTACTTCACATTGCGAGTGGTGGGCGGGGCCGAGGCAGCCGGCCTCCCCGCTCAGCAAGTCAACGTCAGGGTCGTCACGCCATGATCTTCTTACTCAGCGTTTTCGTCGGCGGCCTTATTATCGGAGGGCTCGGACGCCTGATCGTGCCGGGGCCAAACCCGATCGGCTTTTGGTGGACCGTGCTGTGCGGCGTCGGCGGCTCACTGGTCGGAGGGCTGGTTGGCCGCGTCCTGTTCGGAAGCTGGTTCCTTACCTTCGTCCTGGAGGTGCTGGCGTCTGCGGTCCTGGTGGCGCTCCTCAGCAAGCGCCGTCGTGGCAACTGGGCGCGGCGCACATAACTTCCGCTCGGGTGCCCGTCCCGCAACTCAGGTAAGACGCCCGCCCCGTCCCTTTGCGGGATTGCCGGTTCCGGGTGCTGGCGGGATGCTCACCGCAGGGCGTTCGTTGCGGGATGCTTGGGGCCGTGCCTCCTCCCGCTGGCAACCTGCCCGTTGGCAAGCTCCCCGCTGGCTTCATGTCCCGACTGCTGGCCCGTGCCAGGCCCTCCCCCGCTGAGGTGCTGCTCGGGCCGGCACTCGGAGAAGACGCCGGGGCCATCGACATGCCCGGCGGGGTCCTGGTCGTCGCCACCGACCCCGTCACGCTGACCGGTCGCGACATTGGCCGGTTCGCCGTCACGGTGAACGCGAACGATGTGGCGGTGACCGGCGCACGGCCCCGGTGGTTTACGGCCGTGGTGCTGTTACCGCCGGCGACGACGGAGCCGGAGGTCGAATCGCTCTTTGCGGAAATGCAGGCCACGCTGAGCGACCTCGGCATCGTCCTGGTCGGCGGCCATACCGAGGTGACGAACGCCGTTAACCAGCCGGTCGTCGTCGGCCAGATGCTCGGCCTGGCCGAGGACCGCCGTGTCGTAAAGACCGGCGGTGTGAAGGCGGGGGATGCCATTGTCCAGGTGGGCCGTGCGCCGATCGAAGGGGCAGCTGTGTTGGCCCATGAGTGCACCGCTCTTCTCGAGGCCGTCGACCGGGAAGCCCTCAGTGCGGCCATGGCGGCACTTGATGCCCCGGGGATATCGGTGGTGGAGGCCGCTTTGCTCGCCGTGCGCTTGGGGACCACGGCCATGCACGACCCCACCGAGGGTGGCCTGGCCGCCGGCCTTCACGAGATGGCCGCCAGCTCGGGGATCCGGCTCAGAGTGGACCGAGGTGCGGTGCTGTGGTGGGCACCGGCAATTGCGCTGTGCGCAGCGGTAGGCGCCGACCCGTGGGCGACGCTGGCGTCGGGGACACTGCTGGCTGCCTTCGACGGTCCTGAAACCGGGCGGGCCCTGGCGGCCCTTTCCGGCGACGGGTACCAGGCCGCGGTCATCGCCGTCGCCGAGAACGGCACCGGCGTAATCGACCAGAGGGGCGATCCGCTCCCGTGGCCCGAACGGGACGAGTTGAGCCGGGTGCTCGAGCAAAAGTAACGGCCCGGCCACAGGATCTTGGCGGCTGCGCGGCGAGACGCCTCTAGCGGGTACCTTAGGTGCGTGCTGGGCCAGTCGTCGTTCATGGGCTTCATCCCTGTACGGGACACGGCAAAGGCCCGCCCCTTTTACGAAGGCACGCTGGGGCTCACAGTCATAGCCGAGACGCCTTTTGCATTGGTGGTAGACGCTAACGGGACCCTTTTGCGCCTCACCCCGGTGCCCGAGCTCACGCCACAGACGTTTACGATCGCGGGCTGGGTGGTGCCCGACATCTCGGCGACAGTGGGTACCTTGTCCGGCCTCGGTGTCCGCTTTTTGCACTTCGACGCCCTGGACCAGGATGACCTGGGCATCTGGACGACCCCGAACGGCGACCGTGTGGCCTGGTTTACTGACCCCGACGGCAATACTTTGTCGTTGACGACCTTCGCCGGCCAGTAGCAACGCACTTCACCCGAGCCCGAGGGCTTGCGGTACGGATCGAGGCGAGTTTCACACGCCGTCATCACAATTGTCGCGTACTGGTCGCGATCGCGCGTTCTCGTTGCGCTGCGGTAGCAAAAAGCCCGGGAATCGCAACGGCCTGGCGAAATCGTAACCAGGTTCAAGAAAATGTGATGACTTTGTGATGGGACCGTCGCCAAACGGACGACGACAGCTCCACATCCATGCGCCGTCGCGCCCGTCAGGCCGTAGTCCAGCCCCTGCTGTCGAGCCCGCCCGGTATGTCCGCCGTTATTTCGTACGGGGCCCTGGTGAATATGAACGTCGCAATGTCGAGGTGGGCCGGCGAACCGTCGGCGCGGCGATGTACCACCAGGCGTTCCCCTTCGAAATACCCTGACTCACCAACGTAGGTGCCCTCGGGGCCGGGCCGGAACGGGCAGTCGCGACCGGCCGGGACCCCTTTCAGCAGGAGACGCCCATCGGAGGCAATACTCATTCGATATTCCGCTGGGCCCCAGTACCAGGTCCCGAGCAGCTCTCGCTGCCGGTCGTCCGGCCCAACCGAGGCAGCCTCGAAGGGGTTCCGCGCCCGGGGCTGCTCGGCGGCCAGGAGTAAAAGGAGCCCATTGAAAAAGTCAGGCCGAAAACCCTGGTACGTCGAGTTCGCCAACGCCACGACAACGTCTTTGGTCTCCTGGTCCAGGAGGAGGATGGCCCAGTGGCCGGGCATACCCCCGGTATGGCCGTACCGGTGGTGCCCACTCCAGTTGAACAACTGAAACCCCAGCCCGTAGGCAGCCGTCCACGGCTGCTCCGGGACATCGGTAATGGCGATCGGCTCGGCCATTTCCGCCACCGAGCCGGCTGGCAAGATTTCCGGGCGGTGGCCGGCGAGGACTTCCGACCAGAGGACCAGGTCGGCGATCGTTGACCAAAGCTGACCGGCCGGCGCCATGGCGACAGCATCGTGCTCGGGCTCGTGAAGGACGACGTCGGCGTGCGGGTGCACGGCCAGGCCTTCAGCGTGAGGCGCTTCGGGACGAAAGCTGGTGCGACGCATGTCGAGCGGCACCAGCAGTTCGTCGCGTACCACCGCGGTAAACGGTGCCGACCGCTTGCGGGCCACCACCTCGCCGAGGATGGCGTAGCCCGGGTTGGAATAGTGAAAGCGCCGGCCCGGCCGCCACAGCAGAATCCTGGGGGCGAAGCGACGAGGACGCGAGCTCTGCAAACGTCATGCCCGGCGTTCGTTCCCACCACGGCCCCCGCGGCTCAGCCTTGAGACCGGACGTGTGCGACAGAAGCTGGGCAACGGTTACCGGCAGTTGGGCGAGCTCGGGCAGGTGCTCCCCCACGGGGTCGTTGAGGTCGAGCGCCCCTTCGTCTCTGAGGCGCATAATGCTCACCGCCACGAAAGTTTTCGTTATAGACCCGATCCGGTACTGCGTCGACTCCGTAGCCGGAGCGGCCGCACCGAGGCCGAGGGTGCCCCGCGTCCCCGACCACACCAGGCCGCCGTCACGCGCCAAGCCGGCAATAAGGCTGGGGAGGCGGCCCTCGCTTTGTTCCTGCGTCAGGCGCTCCTCCAGCTGCCGGAGCAGCTGCTCGTGGAGCGGCCCTGCTTCCCCTGGTCCCCTCTCGACCCGGGTCCTTGCTGGCGGCACGTCGACCTCCTCAGCCCAACCGGTCGGGGCCGGGCCTGGTTTCATAAGCGGTTGGAACCAGTGACGCCCACGAGTATTGCCAGCCGCCAAATCGCCTTCCAAATCAAGCGACGGGCCTGGCCCTGGCGAGCGTCGCTTCGAGGAACTGGCGCGGCCGGGCGCTGGCACGCCCGGGACCGCAGGCGCTGGCACGCCCGAGCCGCCGTAGTCCCAAGGAGGCTCCTAAGCCCCTGCCACGGCACAGGCCACCGGCTGTTTACTCAGCCACGTTGGCATTCCGAGCGGGACCGCAGCCGACGCCTGGTGGCACCCACAGCGAGTTCCGCGGCACGGCGTGGCCCCGGGGCAAACCCGCCCCTTGACGATTTGTTGGCTAAATGTGAGGAACCGTTGATGGAACCTCGGAAAGGAGGGCGACCATCGTAACCATGGCCCAGCGGCTGCGTCCCCATGTACGTGCCAACTACTACGACCTGGAAAAGGAGCTACAAAATGCGCACGTACAACACGGCCGAGCCCAATAGAATTTCCCCGAAAGAAACCGCCAGCAAGATGACTGCGGCCGACCGGGCAACGAACGAAACAACTTTACTGGCCGGCACCCCGGACCAAGAGGAGCCGCAGCCGGCGGGCGACGACAGAGGGGCCCAGGGCACGAGCAACCGGAGGGAGATCCGGCGGCCACGCAGGACTGCCTTCAGAGCTCTCCTGGCGGCCGCAGTGGCGGGCGGGACGAGCGTCGTGCTCCCCGGGGCGGTCGCTTATGCGGGTGGCTATTACAACCCCTGGGCCGGCAATCCTGTGATCAACTACGCCTATCAGGGGAAGGCGGTCGGGAGTAACCTCCAGAAGCTCTTGCCGGCGCCTGTTCCCGGGCTCGACCAAGAGTTCAACAGTGCGTGGGCGGCCAGCGAGCCGGGTGTCTGCCACAAAATAGAAGATTATCTCGAGAGCGCGCTCGGCTCTTTTACCGGGTGGAAATGCAACTTACCGTCCAGCGGCGATCTAGAAGGGGCTCTGCTGGCACCCAATGAGCTGGGGTTGAACTTCGGGCTAAGCGGTATCTCGATCAGCCTGGACTACCTGGCGGCCGGGATCGACTGGGTCACGATCGATGGGACTTTCGACGCGCAGGCCCACATCACCCTGGACGTCGCAAACGAGGTGGACTGGTCAGACCCTTCGCAGTCCCCTGTACGCGTCGCTTCCTCCCTCGTCAGCTTCTCTGGCGCGGACTTTTCGTCCGCCAACGTTTTGCTCCACATTTTCGACCCGAGCGCCCTGTCCAAGGCGGACAACAAGGTCGACAGCACCGTGATTGCTGGCGCGGCCCCGATGCTCGGCCTGACGTCAGATATTTTGACGCTTAATGGCGACCTGGGCTCGGCCGCCACCGCGATCGCCGACCTGTACGTGCTGCCCGAGTACCCTGATGCGGCCCAGGGGTTCAGCCTGACCATAGGTGTGGACAGCAGCCATGTCATTTTGACGTTCGGCCGCGGCGGCTCGCCTGAGCCGGCGCCCCGCGGCTGCGAGTTTTACCCCGACTGGAGCGGGTTCGCTCCCGGCACGACGGAGGTCGATGCCACCTGCTCGCCAAGCGAGGCAAGAGGGGTCGGGAAGCTCGTACTGCAGGAACAAAGGCGTGGCGCCTGGACGCACAATCCCAAAGACGCACAGTACGAGCCCGGAGATCCAGCCTCGTGGGTCTCTCAATTGGCGCCCGCACCGTATGTGGCCTGGCAACCGAACAACGGCCCGGGCTCCGGTTACGCCCCCTACATGACGGACTACCCGGTGGTCCAGCAAGGGGCCCCGACCGTGCAGATGCGGGTGTGCAGCTCCAACCAGTGGGGCTTCAACTGTACGGCGCCTCATGCCGTCGACCAGGTCGTCGGCGGCGCCGGAGGAAGTGGGGCCGGAGGAAGTGGGGGCGGCGGCGGTGGGGGCTACGGCGGTGGTGGGGTCAGCCCGGTCACCGGCCAGAACGGAAAGCCGGTGAAGTACATGTAAACCTCCCGCCGGACCGAGCCGATACATCAAGCAGCATAGGGCGGTACAGGCCAAGTCGCCCTCGACGAGCCGAGCGCCGTTGGGGGCGGCTGTTTCGCGCCGCGCCTACCCGGCGCCGTGCGCCTCCAGCAAACGCACGATCTCGGCCTGCTGAGATTTCGCCGCCGGCGATCCCGAACCACCCCGGCCGGTTGTCATAATGGCGAGCTTCAGGGGGCTGGTACCGCTGCCGTTCGGCCGGCGGGGATCGGCCCCACCCTCGAGGAGCACGCTGACGGCCTCGGCGCAGCGGCACCGGATGGCGCGGTGAAGCGGTGTGACCCCGCTCTTGTCCGCCGCGTTGGGGTCGGCGCCCGCAGCCATCAAGCAGACGATGGTCTCCCGCTGCGGCCCGGGCCCCAGATCGGCGACCCTGGCTTGCCGTCGGCCGCGTAATGCAACGGTTGGGCACCGCGGCGGTTCGCGGCGGCAACGTCAGCGCCCCCGGAGACCAGGTCGACCACCATTGGCCGCCGGTACCCGGCCGCAGCTACGTGCAGCGCGGTGTCGCCCACGTACAGGTAATGCCCCACTTCCACGACGTAATACTCCCGGGCCTCCTGGCGGGTGGCACCGTGATCGAGGCGCGCCTGGGCCAAGGCCGGCGAACTTTGCAGTCGCCGCGTCACCGTGCCGCTATCGTTGGCCGCGATCGCCCCGATCAGCGCCATGAGACCCGGGCCCTCAGTGCTGGAGATGGACTTACCGTACCGCAGGGGAGCAATCGTGGTCACACGACGGGTCTCCAGCCCGGTTTCAGGGGAACTTCGGGGCCTTGGTGCCAAGGTCCTGTGTTAAAGCATGAAAGAACCCCTTGAGGTCCTGGCGTCGCGAGGAGACGTCAGCGGCGCGGCAATAAACGTCGGCCACCGGCTGCTCGGTGCCGCCCTGGTAAACGTCGGACTGGCTCTTACAATCGGCATTGCGGTAGGCAAGCCAGGCCGCCTGGGCGTTGACGAAGTCCCGGCGGGCCACAGTGGTGTGCAACAGCCCGAAGATGACCGTGATGTCAGCATTGAGCTGCGTGTCGGCAGACAGGAGGCGGCGCTCACCACAGCCCTCCTGGCCGATAGTGGTGTTGGGGTCGCAGGGAAGAACGGGTTTGAACGGTTCGGTAACAACAGGCGGCCTCGACGACGCTGTTGCGGGGGCCGCACTGGCATACGTGGACTGGCTGGAGCCGCCGGTGAGCAGCCCCACTATCGCCGCCAGCACGGCGAAGGTTGGTGCGGCAAGACCGCCCTTGAAGCTGTGCATGAGCACAGTCTCTCAGACGCTGCTCGGCGTCCCCGGGGGTCAGCCCACCTCGCCGCTGACGTAGGCCTTGGTGCGGGGGTCGCTCGGGTCGCTGAATATACGCTCGGTGGTGTCGTACTCGACGAGGACGCCCGTCCGGGTATCGCTCTTGTCGTTGAGCAGTACCGAGAAAAATGCCGTCCGGTCGCTTACTCGAGTTGCTTGCTGCATGTTGTGCGTGACAATTACGATGGTGTAATGCGGCTTCAGTTCCCGCATGAGTTCTTCGATGCGGCTCGTGGCGATCGGGTCGAGCGCCGAACATGGCTCGTCCATGAGCACAACCTCTGGCTCGACGGCAAGCGTGCGGGCTATGCACAGCCGCTGCGCCTGCCCTCCCGAGAGGCCCAGGGCCGAGTTGTTGAGGCGGTCTTTCACTTCGTCCCACAGCGCAGCCTGGCGCAACGAGCGCTCGACGATCTCGCTCAGTTTGGCCGACCCGCGCACGCCGTTGATGCGGGGCCCGTAAGCGACGTTGTCGAAGATCGACTTCGGAAAAGGGTTTGGCTTCTGGAAGACCATCCCGATGCGACGGCGCACAACGATGGGTGAAACATCGGGACCGTAAAGCGAGATCCCGTGGTACCGGATGTCTCCGTCCACACGGCTACCACCAATGAGGTCGTTCATCCGGTTGAACGTTCGCAGGACAGTGGTCTTGCCGCACCCGGACGGCCCGATGAAGGCCGTGATTTCATTTTCGTATATCGAGAGGGAGACATCGGTGACGGCCCGGAAGGACCCGTAATATATCGAGACGTTCTTGGCGTCGAATATTACTTCGTCATCGGCCCGCTGGGGCTCCCTGTCGGGCACCCCACCGGGGACCTCCTGGCCCGTCTCAACAAAGTTGTGCTGGATCTGGGGGTTCATGATCGTCCTATCGCGAGTTTTTGGTAAAGCGTCCGGTTACGAAGCGAGCAAGGAGCATAGCGATAAAAGCGATCACGACGAGGGTGAGCGCCGCTCCCCAGGCTCGGGCCTGGGCGCCCGTGTAAGGTTGCGTCGCGTTTACGAAAATCTGAGACGGAAGAGCTGTGTTCGGGCCTTTGAACACGTTCCAGTTTGTCTCGGTTACCGTCAGGATAGTGAAGAGCAAGGGTGCGGTTTCGCCCGCCGCCCGGGCCACGGCCAGCAAGGAACCGCTCACGATCCCGCCGATCGCCGCCGGCAGCACCACCGTAAGGGTCACCCACGACCGGCTGGCCCCAAGAGCGTAACTGCCTTCCCGCAGCGAGTTCGGTACTAGCAGCAGCATTTCTTCGCTGGAACGGATCACGACCGGCAGCATCAAGCAGCCGAGGGCGAGAGCGCCGGCAAAGCCCGACAAACCAAAATGCAGGACCCAGATCGAGAAAATGAAAAGGCCCATCACGATGGACGGGACGCCCGTCATGACGTTGCTCATAAACCGCACGACCTGCGCAAGGACGCCCCTCGCTCCGTACTCGTTGAGGTATATGGCGCCCAGTACGCCCAGGGGCACGGCCATGAGCGTGGCCAAGCCGGTGATCAAGAACGTGCCCGCGATGGCCGGCCCGATCCCGCCTTCGCTGGCAGGGGCTGTCGTAGGTGGGATGGCACCCGTGAGGAAGGTCCAGCTGATTATGCCGGCGCCGCGGGATATCACCGAGTAGAGGACCAGTACCAGCGGGACCATCACAACACCGAAGGCCAGCACCATCAGGCCGGTTGCGATGCGGTCCTTGGTCCGGCGCCAGGACCTGGGCAGGCGCAGGTCGACCCCGGGCGGTACGGGAACGGAGGCCCCGGCGGCTACCGGGTAGTCGACGCCTGGCTTTACGGGCACGGGAATGTCCATCACGCCCCCCCGGGACCGGCACGTTGACCGGCCCACGATGAGCCGGGCGATCATGTTGATGATGATCGTTATCACGAAGAGCACGACGCCGAGCCCGATGAGGGCGGCTCGCTGAAGGCCAAAGGCCTCGCCGAACTGGTTGGCAATAACGGCGGGCATGGAGTCGCCCGGTGCGAACAGGTGCGAGGTGATCTGAGCCGACGAACCGATCACGAGGGCGGCGGCGATCGTCTCGCCCATCGCCCGGCCGAGGCCCAGCAGCACAGCCGCCACTATCCCACCCTGGCTGTGCGGCCAGACGGCGCCACGGATCATTTCCAGGCGGCGTCGCCCCGAGGGCGTAGGCGCCCTCTTTGTCTATGGCCGGCACCGTGTTGATGACCTCGCGCGAAAGCGACGTCACGATCGGGGTGATCATGACGGCCAGGATGAGGCCGGCAGTGAAGAACGAAGCGCCGCTGGTCGGCGACCCGAAGAGGGCGTCGAGCACGGGGATGCCGGCCACCCCGGATGCTATGGAGGTGTAAACGCCGGCAATCCACGGCGCGAAGACCAGGATCCCCCAAAGGCCGAAGACCACGGATGGGACCACAGCGAGCAGGTCGATCAAGTAAACGATCGGTCGCGCCAACCGCGGCGGCACCACCTCCGTCAGCAGAAGTGCTATGCCCACGCTGAGAGGGACGGCGAGCACGATCGCTATCGCACCCGTCACGAGGGTCCCGAAGATAAAGGCGAGGGCGCCGTAATGCCCGAAGGCCGGGTTCCAGTTGTTGGTGAATATTTTCCAACCTTCAGTGGTGAACCACGACCAGGACTGCTGAGTGGTCGAGAACACGATCAGGGCCAGCACGACGAGTACCAGCAGGCCGGATGCGACGGCCAACCACTGGAAGCTCCGGTCGCCCACTGACCGGCCCTTGCTCAGGCTGATAGTGGGGAGATGGGCGGAGACCGCCTCCGTCTCCGTCGCTGTGGTCATGAGGCGATCTTGGGGAGTTGCGCCTCCGTCTCCTTCTGCAGGTTCGGCGGTAGCGGTGCGTAGCCCAGGCCGGGTAGCAGCTTCTGGCCCGGGCCCACGAGGTAACCGATGTAGGACTGGAGACCCTTCGCCATGTTCGCGTTCGACTGCTTCTCAAAAACGAGGTCCCAGGATTGGTACGTGATCGGGTACGACTGGCCCCGGCCCATATCGCGCTGAAGGTCAGATTGGGGCTGATCTTGGCGTGAGAGGCCGCGGCCGACGCCGACGCAGGCAACGGCGCGATGTAATGGCCGGCGGAGTTTTTTATGGAGGCGTAGACCAGGCCGGCCGCTTTGGCGTCGGCGTAATCAACGTACCCTATGGCACCCTTGGTGCTCTTTACTATCTGGGCCACGCCACCGTTGCCGTTGCCGCCCACGCTGTTGGCGGGCCAGTTGATGGTCGAGCCGGCCCCTAGCGTCCACTTGCTGCCCGACGATTCGACCAGGAACTGGGAAAAGTTCGCGGTCGTCCCCGACGAATCCGACCGGCGGGCAATTGTGATGGCCTGGGAGGGCAGCTTCACGCCGGGGTTGTCGGCGGCGATGGCGGGGCTGTTCCAATTGGTGATCTTCGCCTCGAAGATCTGGGCAATGACGAGGCCGGAGAGCTGGAGCTTGCTGACCCCGGAAAGGTTGTACGAAACGGTGATCGGCCCGATGACGACGGGAAAGTAAAGCACGGTGCCCTTGAACGTGGACTGCTCGCTAGCCGGTATGGGCGAATCGGACCCGGCGAAATTTACCACCCCCGAGGCCAGGTCTGAGCGCCCTTTACCCGAGCCCCCTCCACCGTAGTTGACCGTGAGTTTAGGCTCGACCGACTTGAACGACTGGATAGCCGACTGCTGGAAGCTCAGCTGGAACGTCGACCCGCTCCCGTTGATCGTGCCCGAGAGATTACCGGACTTCGAACCTCCGCTCCCTGCGGTCGACCCGGTGGTGCTTGTCGCCGCCACAGTGGTGGTCGACGCCGCCGCGGTGGTAGTTGTCGCCGACCCGCTCTTGGAGGTGGTGGTCGGGCTGCTCGTATGGGAAGAACTGCCGCAAGCGGTGAGCAGAAGAGCAACAGCTGTGGTGGACATAAGGGCCAAGCCCACGGCCCGTCGGTTGGTCATCGTTACCCGGGCTGTGCCTCGCCTGTTTGCCGGCGGAGGGACCTCGCGCATCTTTGCTCCTTTCACGTTTCAGCATCAACGTGTTGCTAAGTGGGATCAGTTTGGTAAGGCGCCCGCAGAGCAGGCGCGCACTATTAAGGCTTTCCTGGTCGGCGAAAAGGTTTGCGAGCGTTGTTTTATGGACCGAACCGGTGCCTGGTATTGCACCGGATGATGTTCGTGGCGACGGTGACGTCGTAACCTCCACCGTATGCCACAGGACTATTACTCACATCACCCGGGCCGGGTGAAGCCTGGTGCAAATTGCTCGCAAATCTCGGTCCGCGACACCTCCTCCAGGGGCTAGCAAGCCGATCTCGTGTTTATTCCAGGAACACGTGGCAACGACTCGGGTTACCATCTGGGGGGCCTGGCGGCCGCACAACAACGTCTTCCCGCCCGGAGCCGGCTACACGCTCAGGGGATAATCCCCGCGATCAGCACAGGCCGAGACTATCACGACGCTTGCCATAACAAAAGGCCACAGCTACACTTTCAATGAACTCCCTGGTTTTCGTTGCACCGGCACCGAACTTAACTCCACCCGTAAATCTCCATGTCGTCCTTTGTTCACGGCGGTGTAACTTTTTCACTTCCACGTCAACTTGATTTCATTTGGCGTTAATCCCAAGCCTCATCCCTTCTGGGTGAAGCGGACGGGCGAGCTGCGGTCTTACCGTGGACCGCACAGGCGCCCCCACTCCTTAAGGACTGGACTGACTGACTTAGTCACCCGGCCGCCAGAGCCCGCCGTGGCGGCACCCGTGGCAGGCAGTTCTTAAGATTTTCTCCAGAGTGAAGTTCCCCGGCCCCTCAACGCTGATGGCCAGTCCAGATCGCCGATGCCAGATCTCTAATTGCAGATCTCTAATACCAGATCTCTAGTGGAGGAAAAAACGAGAATGAGCACTACATATAACTTCGACGTAAGCATTTCGAGCGCGGTCGAGGCGGCCGACGAGATAGGACAGACCGAGAGGCAAGAGGTCGCCGTCACCGGGCCCCTGACGCCTTCGACCCTGGACAAGATGCAGCGCTACTGGCAGGCGGCCAACTACCTCACGGTGGCGCAGATCTACCTCACCGACAACCCGCTGTTACGTGAGCCGCTCCGACCGGAGCAAGTCAAACCGAGACTGCTCGGCCACTGGGGTACCTCGCCTGGCCTCAGCTTCATCTACGTCCACGTCAACCGGTTGATCAACGAGCGGGACGCCAATGCGATCTACCTCGCCGGTCCCGGTCATGGCGGCCCGGCACTGGTGGCCCTCGCTTACCTGGAAGGCACTTACTCCGAGGTGTACCCCTCGGTCTCCCAGGATGAGACCGGGCACGCGAGCTCTGCCGACGGTTCTCCACCCCGGGCGGGATCCCGAGCCACGTCAGCGTCCAGACGCCCGGCTCTATCCACGAAGGCGGTGAACTCGGCTACGTCCTGGCTCACACGTTCGGGGCGGCCTACGACAACCCGGACCTGCTGGTCGTCGCCGTAGTGGGAGATGGTGAGGCCGAAACGGGCCCGTTGTCGGGAAGCTGGAAGAGCACAAGTTTTCTAAACCCGGCCCATGACGGCGCCGTTCTCCCCATCTTGCACCTCAACGGCTACAAGATCAGTGGTCCGACCGTGCTCGGCCGGGATAGTGACAACGACATTCGCGCCCTGCTGCAAGGCAACGGGTACGAAGTCCACTTCGTGGAGGGCGACGAACCCGAATCGGTGCACCAGGCGTTCGCGGCCACGCTCGACCGTTGTTATGACCGGACCGCGCCGTCCAAAGAGAGGCTCGCCAGCGAGGGGTATTCGAGCGGCCGCGTTGGCCAGCCATAGTCTTGCGCACGCCCAAGGGTTGGACCGGCCCGAAGGTGGTCGACGGCCTGCCGACAGAGGGCACGTTCCGGTCGCACCAGGTGCCCTTGGCCGACGTGCGCGGCAACCCCGAGCATTTCGCTCAGCTCGAGGAGTGGATGCGCAGCTACCGTCCTGAAGACCTCTTCGACGGCTACGGCAAGTTCATCCCGGAACTGTCCGCCCTGGCGCCCCTCGGCGACCGCCGCATGAGCGCCAATCCCCACGCCAACGGGGGCAAGCTGCTCGTCGACCTGGACATCCCCAACTTCCGCGATTACGCCATCGGTTTCGACCACCCGGCCACCGAAAGGCACGAGTCGACCCGCCAACTAGGCAAGATGCTGCGCGACATTTATGTCCGCAACAGCGACGCCAAGAACTTCCGCATTTTCTGTCCCGACGAGACGAACTCAAACCGCCTGGGCAACGTCTTCGAGGTCGAGAACCGCTGTTTCGTGGGCCGGACGCTGGCTATCGACGACCACCTTTCACCTGACGGCCGGGTCATGGAGGTCCTCAGCGAGCAACTGTGCGAAGGGTGGCTCGAGGGGTACCTGCTCAGCGGGCGGCACGGGCTGTTCGCGACCTACGAGGCGTTCGCGATGGTCTCGGCCTCAATGACGGTCCAGCACACCAAGTGGCTCCAGGAAGCGGTCAACCTGCCGTGGCGGGACCCCGTGGCCTCGCTCAACATCCTGCTTACATCGACGTGTTGGCGCAACGACCACAACGGGTTCAGCCATCAGGGCCCGGGCTTGGTCGACGTCATGCTCTCCAAGCGAGGTACCGTCGCCCGCATCTATTTGCCACCGGATGCTAACTGCCTTCTTTCGGTGGCCGACCACTGCCTTCGTAGCCGCAACTACGTCAACCTGGTAGTGATCGACAAGCAGCCCCAACTTCAGTTCTTCGATATGGACAGGGCTATCGAGCACTGCCGCCGGGGCATCTCTATTTTGGAGATGGCCAGCAACGACGGAGGTAGGGAGCCCGATGTCATCCTCGGTTGCGCCGGCGACATCCCCACCCTTGAAACGGCGGCCGCGGCGTGGTGGCTGCGACGCCTCGCACCCAACCTGCGGGTGCGCGTCGTTAACGTGGTCGACCTGATGCGGCTGTTCCCACCCGATAGCCACCCGCACGGGATGAGCGATGAAGAGTTCGTCACCCTTTTCACAGCCGACAAGCCCGTCGTCTTCGCGTTCCACGGCTATCAGCGGGCGCTCCACGAGATCGTGCACGGGCACCCGCATCCGGACCGGTTCCACGTGCGGGGTTTCAACGAGCAGGGCACTACCACCACCCCGTTCCTCATGGTCGTCCTCAACCAGATGAGCCGGTTCGACCTGGCGGCCGAAGCAATCAGGCGCGTGCCGCGCATGAACGACCGGGCGCCGGCGTTGATCGGCGAACTCGAAGCAATGACCCGCGACGCCGAGACCTACGCTTATGAGAACCTGGAGGACCCGCCCGAGATCCGTGACTGGGTCTGGTCAGATTGAGCCCGCGGCAAATTCTTCGAAAGCGAGGATTATAGAGATGGCCGGTACGGTTGACACGCCAGTCGTAGTGTCGCAGACAATTGCCGCTGTCCTGGCCGACGTCGACGGCACTCTCGTGACAAAAAACAAGATCCTGACCCCGCGCGCCCTCGAGGCCATAGAGCAACTACACGAGCGAGGCACCCTTTTCGCCATAACCAGCGGCCGTCCGCCGCGCGGCATGAAGATGCTGGTGCACCCCCTGGAAATGCGCGGCCCGATGGCTGCCTTTAACGGTGGGATTATCGTCCGCCCGGACATGACCGTCGTCGATGTGCGGGCGATCCCCATCGAGGTGGCACCGGCGGTCGTTCAGGCCATCGCTGACCATGGGCTGTACCCCTGGATATACCGGGACGCCGAGTGGTACGTCACCGACCCCAATGCACCCCATGCGGAGCGCGAGTCGCGGACCGTCCAGTTCGCTCCGACGGTGGTACCGAGCTACGACGGCTTCCTTGATGGGGTGGTGAAAATCGTCGGCGTGAGCGACGACCACGAAAAGGTGGCGCAGTGTGAAGCGGCCGTGCAGCGCCAGTTCGGGGAGCACGTGTCGGCGGCGCGTTCGCAACCGCACTACCTTGATGTCACGCACCCGACCGCCAACAAGGGCGTCGTTATCGAGCGGATGTCGGAGTATTACAAATCCCGCTGGAGCAGATCGCCACGCTCGGCGACCAACTAAACGACGTCCTGATGTTCCGCCGGAGCGGCCTCAGCATCGCCATGGGCAACGCAAGCGACGAGGTTAAGCAACAAGCCACGTATGTGACAGCCTCCAACGAGGACGAAGGGTTCGCGAAGGCACTCGAGGAGTTCGTGCTGCCAAGGGCCGTCGCCGCCCCGCCGGCGCCTCAGGGCGGTTAGCCCAAAACTGCGCCAACCGCCCTGCCGCCGCGAACATAGCCCAAATAGGGCCAAACGAGGAGCCTCCCGAGGTCCCGGCGGCTTGAAATCGAGCTTGCGCGGGAAATCTCGATCACCGGGGGCGTCGCGGGCCTCGCCGTGGAAGTAACCTTGCGTTCAGCCAACCGGGGACCGCCTTAGCCGAGCGTCGTGGCAAGGGCGCAAAGGTCCGGCCCCGGAGCTACGGATGGGGTTGGGGCGGCTCGAGCGAGGAGGATCGCAATGGCGGTACCCGGGAAACGATTGGCGAAGTTGGGGGCCCGGCTGGTTGATGGGGGCAGGCTATTGGCAGCTGGGGCCGTGGCTCTGCTCCTGGTCTTCGGCGGCAGCTACGCCTATGGTCAGCCCCTAGTCGCGCCGCCGTCGATATCACTTTCCTTTTCCCCCACTTCCATAATGGTCAACGGTCAGTCGATGTTGACGATCACCATCACCGACCCCGACCCGAGCAATGCCCAGACGGGGTTGTCGTTTACCGACAGCCTCCCGTCAGGGATGGTTGTGGCGGCTACGCCAGGGTTAAGCAACACATGCGGCGGCACCGCCACTGCAGTGCCCTCCTCGGGCGCCGTCTCTCTGACGGGTGGGGGCATCCCCGTAATGGGAATTTGCGTCGTAATCGTCAACGTGGCCACCACCGGCACGGGCCCATTTGTGAACTCCGCTACGGTCTCATCGACCAACGGCGGTATAGGCAACACGGCCACGGCGACACTTACGGCGATCGTCGCGCCAACGGCCGCAATCGCCTTTGCTTCGCCGGCGGTGGGCGTCGATAGCCCGGTGGGCCTGTCGTTCACTATTGCCAACCCCAACAGTGCCCAGTCCCTGAGCAGTATCGGGTTCGCCGACAGCCTTCCCGCCGGGCTGTTGGTCGCCACCCCCAACGGGCTCTCGAATAGCTGTGCCTGGACCGTCGCGGCAGTAGCCGGATCGTCATCACTTACGCTTTCGGGGGGTTCGCTGGCAGCCGGCGCGAATTGCGTGATCACGGTTGATGTCGAGGCGGCCGCGGTCGGGTCCTATAGCAATACTACCGGGGCGATCAGCGCCACCGAAAGCGGCACGGGCGCGCCCAGTAATACGGCCACGCTCGACGTCGTGGTGCCGCCGACCGTGTCGGCCACGTTTGGGGCGAGCTCGGTGCCCGTCGCCGGCACGACCTCGCTGGCGTTCACGTTCGCCAACCCGAGCTCCACCACCGGCTTTACCAATGTGAGCCTCACCGACACGCTGCCTGCGGAGCTCACGGTGGCCAGCCCCAATGGCGCCACCGGGACCTGCATCACAGATGACGGCGCCAACGTCGTGGGCAGCCCCGGGTCGAGCTCGATCTCGGTCGGTTCCCTGGTCCTGCCGGCTTCCGGCAGTTGCACCCTGACAGTAAACGTGACGGGCGCTTCGGCCGGCGTCGCCACCAATACGACTGACGCGCTAACGGCAACAGTCGGTGGCGGTACGATCACCGGTGCTACGGCGTCAGCATCAGTGACTGTGGTGGCACCGCCGTCAATAACCAAGGCCTTCAGCCCCACGCCTATCTCCGTCAATGACCAAACGACGTTGACGTTGACCCTTATCGACCCTGCCGTCAACGGCGTGCCCGAAACGGGTGTGGCGTTTACGGATGTCCTGCCGACGGGCTTGTTAGTGGCCAGCCCCAGCGGGTTGTCCAACACGTGCGGCGGCAGCCTCACGGCGACCGCCAGCACGACGACCGTGGCGTTGTCGGGGGGCTCCGTCTCAGTCAGTAGCAGCTGCACCATCACGCTCAACGTGACGGCGACAGCGTCGGGGCAGTACTCCAACACAACCGGCGCCGTTAGCTCGGTCAACGGCGGGACGGGCAATACAGCTACAGCCAGCCTTTCGGTGTCCTCACCCACCGTTACGACTACGGGGCCGAGCCCGACGACAACCACGACCACGCCGCCTACGACCTCCTCGTCGCCCACTTCGAACCCGGGCGGGGCGTCAGCAAAGCCGTTCCCGCACGCCAATGTGAGCTTCCCCAACGGGGCCATCGTGCGCTTTGGCGCCAACACGTACGTCTTCGCCGGCGGTCACGCCTTCGTGGCCACCCCGAGCGAGCTCGGTGCGCTTCAGAACGTTGACCGCGCCGCGGTCCTGAACGCTCCTGTCGGGGTAAACGCGCCGACGCCAGCCGTCACACGGACCGGTACGTTGCTCACCACAAAGGCGGTCAACGCTAAACCGACCATCTACGTGGTCGGCACTGATGGCGAACTGCACGGGTTCTCCACCTACGCCCAGTTCGCCCGCGATGGCTACGACGCCGCCCTGGTGGTGACGGTGCCGAGCATCAGTGGCCTGAGCAACGGGAGCACGGTCGGCGTCGCCGGTGCCGGGGTCACCGCCCTGGCCACGCGGGCAGACGGCGCAATCGTCGAGTCAGGCCGGACGTTCTACGTGTTCGCCGGTGGAAGGGCGTTCGGGATCGCCAAAGAGAGCGAGCTGATCGCGGTCAGAAAAGCCGACAATGCCGCGGTGCTCCGTGGCACTATCGGTCAATCGCAGACCGCGGCCGCCATCGCGTCCGGGGCTCTTCTCAGTGCCCCTGGGACCGTGTACGTCAGCTACGAAGGCGCCGTGTACCCGTTCAAGACGGAGGCTCAGTTCTCCACCGATGGCTACAGCGGTACGGCGGCCGTGCCAGTACCTGGCACCGGCACCGTTCCTGTCCAGTTCCCTTACTCGGCAACGTAACGGAGGTCCCGCCAACCACACCAGACAGGTCGGGCACTGGTTATGAGGTAGGCCGGCCTGACCTGCTGGCTTCGCGTAAAGCGCTAAGCCGCCCCTGACCTGGCTGGTCGCTGGCTGGATGGCCCAGGAGGGAGGCGCAAAGGCTGATGGAACCGGACCCCCGGGGGGGCCTGCGCACCCGACCGCAACAAGGCAACCTCCCAGTCCGGCGATGCCCCGAGCGCGCACCGGAGTGAGTGGACAGCCGCCCGCCCCACCTGAAGGTCACCCGGGCGTCTGCCCACACCAATGATGTTCAAGATCCGCTCCGGCACGGTCGCTACGGCCGCCCTGAACAACAGCCCATAAGCGGCCCGCGCACCCGGTGGCAAAGGGGGCCGGCGCAGGAAATGGACGGCCTGCGCCGAACCCGGCGATGGTGCCAGGGCGGGGTGAGAGCCGAGCCAGGTGGCCAGGGCGCTGGCGGTCAGCGGCAGCGGGTCGGCGCCCATAAGACGGCCCACGCGGGACTGTTCGGCCACATAACCGTCGGCGTCGGGTTCCGTGCACGGCCTCGAGCCGTAGACGCGGTAGGCGGCGAGGAACGAGCCGGTAAGCGAGTTGTGCACCCAGGCATCGAGCATGGGGTCGGAGGCGTCGTAGGTTTGGCCCCGGTGCGAGAGGCCATGGACCGGGCCGTGCCGGCGACGCACCAGTGCAATGGCTGCTTCAACCTCGGGCATGGCCCCAAAAGATGTTGCCGTGACGTAGGACTCGGTCCTGGTAAGCCGGCCGAGCGGGTCCTCCCGGTAACGGGAGTGCTCGAAGACCCCCGCGGCTACCTCGGGGTGCGCCGCTTGCAGCAAGAGGGCGCGGATAGCCCCCACGAACACCGAGGTATCGCCTACGACTGACCAGGTCATGGAACCGGGACCGAAGAGCCCGGGGTCGCCCATGTAGGACATGGTCCCCGCCAGGGGGTAAGGGCCGTGCGAGAACAAGCCTTGTGTGGTCGTGATCACCCGCTGGCGCACCCAGTCAAGGTACGAACTAGCGGGAGCACTTGCCGCCGGGGAACGTCCAGTCACGCCAGCCTTTCTACCCGACAGCCCCTTTCTGCCGCGCCCGCTGGCCGCCCGCCTTCGACGTCAATCCATCTCCAACCCGCCGTCGATGTTCAGCGCCTGACCGGTCACAAACGACGCCAGGTCGCTCAAGAGGAAGGCGATCACGTTTGCCACTTCGCGTGGGTCGCCGACCCGTTGCAGGGGCGTCCTCGAGGCGATGGTGGCGAGGTACTGGTTCCCGGCCTTTTCCCCAAAACGCCGGTTGCGGTCATCGATAATCTGGTCCCACATCGGCGTCAGGAAAACCCCCGGGCAGACAGCATTAACCCGCACAGAGGGGGCAAGAGCGATCGCCGCCGAGCGAGTCAGCGAGATAATGGCCGCCTTGCTGGCGGCGTAGTGCACGTTGTCAGCTCGTCCCGAGCGACCAGAGATCGAAGAGATGCTCACGATCGCTCCTCCGCCCCTGCCGATCATCAACCTGCCGACCGACTGAATGGCAAAGAACACGGAGTCGAGGTTCACCTGAAGGATCCGGCGCCATTCGTCCGCCGTCACGTCGAAAAAGGGCTCGGTGCGGATGATGCCGACCCCGTTGACGAGGGCGTCGAGCGAGCCCAGCGCGGCGTCTGCCTGGCGTACCGCCGCTTCAACCGAGTGGTGGTCCGACAGGTCGGCCTCGACGATAACCGCCTCCGGGGCCAGCGAGCGAGCAAGCGCTTCGAGACCTTGACGGTCTCTGTCCACGAGCGCGACACGAGCGCCCGCCTCGACGAGGGCCCTTGCGCAGGTTGAACCGAGACCGCCCGCCGCCCCGGTGATCATCACTTTTCTACCGTCGAGATCGACGCTCAGTGACACCGTGCCTCACCCGGTTCCCCTTGAGATTGCCCGGAGCCAGATTTATCGAGATACAGCCACCACGTCAAAGCCGCCCCAACCGTCGCGGGGCGCCGACCAGACCAGCAGCTTGGCCCAACTGACCTCGAACTCGAATCCCCAGCTCACGATCAGGGCGTCGGCCGGCGTGTAACCGACGACGAGCCACATGTGGTTGCCGGGGCTCCCCGCGCCTCCGTCCACCAGCGCACTATCGGGCAAGTTCACCATGTCGATAACGGCCTTCTGCGCCTCAAAACCGCCGACGGTGCCGCCCTGTCGTAACCACTGTTCCACTTGTGGCTCGACGTCGTAGCCGTGCAACGGCGACGACGCCTCGAGGACCGTCCCGCCGATCCTTGACGACGACCAGTAGCTCACTAGCTGTGGCCATGTAAGCCCGTCGGTGCTGGTACCCCCGGCGTAAAAGAAGGCGTCCGCAATGTCCGACGTGGACGGCTTGGTGTGGAAGCTCGTGATAATGAGGTCGCCGACCGTGGCGGCCACGCAGTCATCGAAGATGTCGTTGTCATAGCCGGGGTACGAGTTGCCAGCGGCCAGGTCGACGACGGCACCGGGGAACCTCGGGGCGCCCGCGTCCGACGCGGGCTGCCCGTTACCTCGTAACGGCCAGGGAGCGGCCTTGGCCGCGCCGCCCGCCAGGGCCGAAGTCCCACCATGACGCTGACCAGGAGCCCGACAGTGGCGAAAAAGAGCCAGTTAGCACGGGCGCGCCTATGGCCCGGGGAGGCAGCGGCGGGCCCCCTACAACAGCCCGCCATGAAAAGGTTTCCTGCGCCATCTTGTCCTACTACCCGCCGCTCCGCCCGGCTTTGGCACAGACCGAAGCCCACCGACGCGTCCAGGTTGTCCTTTATCTCCTGAATAATTTCGTTGCAAGGTACCAGCGCCGCCCTCGGCAACCAAGTCACCGGCACGATGATGCGCCCTTTTTCTCCCTCAGGGCCCTGGCCGATGTGGGGGAGGCCGAGCGCCGGGTACCAGGAGGCAACGGGGGGTCTGGCAAACTCGGCGTGTGCTAGCCGAAAGGGCGCCGGCGACGGCCGCGGAGTTGGCGTTGTCCCGGCCAAAGGGCAAAGGACTGGCCGTCTTGCTCCCCTCTGCTGCGTGGGCCTGGCTTCTTGCCGCCCGTGGGCGTTACTGGCTGGCCAACACCGGCCTGCCGGCGGCGAGCGCTCCACCCGGGCAATGGCCCACCATCGTGGCAATTGTGCCAGCGCGCGACGAGGCGGAACTTCTGCCCCAAACGCTCCTGTCCCTGCTCACACAGGACTACCCGGGCGAAGCGCTCGTCGTGCTGGTGGACGACTTGAGTACCGACGGCACAGCCGACGTGGCCAGAACGGTCGACGCCGACGCGGACGGACTGGCCCTTCACGTGGTAAGGGGCAGTCCGCGGCCGGGCGGATGGGCCGGGAAACCCTGGGCGATGGCCCAGGGGACGGAGCACGCCCTGGCTCAAAGCCCGGCACCCGAATGGCTGCTTTTCACTGACGCTGACATCTGGCACCCGCCGTCGTCGGTCCGCCAGCTGGTATCGGCGGCGATTTCGGACCGCAGGGACGCAGTCTCCCTCATGGCCCGGCTCCGCACGTCCACCACCTGGGAGAGGCTCCTGCTCCCGGCGTTCGTCTATTTCTTCGCCCAGCTCTACCCGTTCCCCTGGGTCAACGACGGCCGGCGTCGCACGGCCGCTGCGGCCGGCGGGTGCGTCCTGGTACGCTCCTCAGCCCTCCGGGCGGCCGGGGGTCTGCCAGCGGTGGCCAATGCAACCATCGACGATGTCGCACTGGCGAAGGCCCTGAAGCGCTCCGGCCACTCCATCTGGCTCGGCCTCGCGGGGGGACCGTTCGCACCGGACGTCCGGAGCCTGCGTGAATACCCCCGGTTGTCCGACATCTGGGAAATGATCACCCGAAGTGCGTACACGCAACTGCGCTATAACCCGATGGTTCTGGCCGGGACGATAGCCGGCCTGTGCTCCATTTACCTGGCCCCTCCCCTACTCGGCATCTTTGGGGCGGCACGCCGGAGCCCCGCATTGGCTCTGGCCGGTTTCCTCGGGTGGGCGGCCATGGCCGTCACCTACGTACCCACCGCCCGGTACTACAGGGTTTCACCGGCCACGGCGTTGGCCCTGCCGGCGATTGCCAGCCTGTACGCAGCCATGACCGCCGACTCCGCCCGGCGTTACCACCGCGGGGCCCTCGTCTGGAAGGGCCGGGCCATGGCTTGACGACCATGACCGGTCCCGCCGTCACGGAGGCTTCCTCGCCGTGGATGTCGTGTGCGCCGACCTACGGAGGCACCAGCGGCGGCGCGCCTACGGAGCCACCAGTCCGGCGAACGCCGCAGACCGCCTAACTCTGTTCGACTGGCCAAATGGCCAGTCGAACGCCCGCTCGCCCGTGCCTCTCGATAGCCCCAGCCCCGGCTGACGGCCAGCGACGGCCCCGGTGAGCCGCAGCTACCGGACGGGCAGAGAAGTCGTGGGCTCCTCTGCTGAACTGTGGGGGCCGAGCTCGCCCAGGGGGTCGGGGTCGATGTTGAGGCCGATGTTGGTGATGTTGGCCAGGTGCTCACTGGCCACGAGCCACACGATGTCGCAGATCTCCCGCTCGTTGTAGTAATGCCTAATGCGGGCACCGGTCCCGGAGAGACCTCTTTGTCGACGGTCAGCTCGGTAGCGTAATCCAGGGCGGCGCGCTCGCGGCGATCGAACAAAGGGCTCGTCCGGTACTCCCAGAGCGCATCGAAGCGAGCTGCGTTGGAGGGTGACTCCCTTATCGCGTACCAACGGCCGGTGTCCACACAGGCAGAGCACCCGTTGATCCTTGCCACCTGTTGGCGGACCACGAGGGCCGTCTCGGGCTCTATGCGGAGGTTCCTGTCCAATCTGTAGGCCTTGCGGTAAAAGCCGATAAACGGAGGCGGCATCCGCGTGGTGAACACCCTCGTACTCGTGGGCACCTTGCCGGACATCCGGCGACCGAAGGCGTACACAAGCTTTATGAACAAGCTATGCGGGCGCTCCACCGGAGGAAGGTACGTTGCCATCGGGACGCGTCCTTTCAGTTGGCTGGGCTGCCGGGCATGTGTTAGTGACACCCGGAAGGGCCCGGTTGTGACAGCGTTCGGCGATATAACAGCCGGTGAGCGCCCGGGCGGCACCGCGTCGTGGCCCCCGCTGTCGTGGCCCCCGCGTGTCGTGGCCCCGCGTGTCGTGGCCCCCGCGTGTCGTGGCGCCCCGGGCAGCGGCCGGCTCAAACTGAGCGCCCCCCTGGCAGGGGTGTTCACAGCTCGGGCGAGGAGAACGGCCTGGTCTAGACCATTTGACAGAGTGGTTTAGACCATCTACGCTGCCGCGAGGGAACCAGTGGTCTAGACCACATGTCCAGGGGACGGGACTTCGTACCTGGCTCATCGCGGGTAACGTGTGGCGCCACCAGCGCACACGCCGAAAAAGGAGGCAATGAGTGTGAAGAAGCATTCAACGACGGTTGCGGCCGCTTCCGTGGCCGCCCTGGTCTCGGTCATGCTTGGCGCCGCCCCGCCCGCCTCGGCCGCCACGCCGCGGACGGCAGCCGACCTCAACAGCGGTCCCGCCGGGCACAAGGTAGAAATGGCCTTTTTCGAGCAGTGGGGGATTTATGGCCGTGGGTTTGACCTCGCCAACGCCGACAATGAAGGCGAAATTGCCGATCTGACCCACCTCGTGTACGCCTTCGGTGGTGTCGAGCCGCAAGACGGCGCGGAGCCCGACTTGGCGGGCGCTCTGGCCACCCCGCTTCAACCCGTCCAGGAGAACCCGAACCTCCCTAACTACAACCCGGTTGTCTGCTCGAGCCTCGACGTGTGGGCTGACTACCAGACGCCCGGTCTCACCGCGATCACGGGCGCCAACGGCCAAGCCGAGCCAAACACCGGCGCCGACGGGCTGGCCGGCAACTTCCAACAACTGGCGGAGCTGAAGGCGAAATACCCCAACCTGAAAGTGGTCATGTCCCTCGGCGGTTACAACGGGTCGGCCTTCTTCTCACAAGCGGCGTCTACACCCGCAGCCAGGCAAGCTTTCGTATCGTCGTGCATCAACATGTTCATCAAAGGTGACCCTGGCGTGGTCGGAGGGTACAACAAGGACGAGGCCTTCCCGGCCACGAGCTCGGGCCAGACGACACTTTTCCCGAATGGCACCACGGCCGGCATCTTCGATGGTTTCGACATCGACTGGGAGTACCCGGGTAACAACAACGGCGCCCCTGGTAACGAGTACAGCACTCAGGACACTGAGGACCTGGTGCTCCTGATGCGGCAGTTCCGCACGCAACTGGGCGCTCTCAGCGCCACCACGGGGGAGAAGTACTCGCTGTCTGTAGAGCTCCCGGCCGGGCTCCAAAACGCAGTGGACGAAAACCCGGCCGGCCTGGCCCGGTTCGCCAATTACGACGTCATCATGGACTACGACTTCCAGGGCCCGTGGAACCCACAGGGACCGACCGGCTTCGAGTCCGATCCTTTCGAGTCGTCCTCCGCTCCCGATACCACCGCCGAACCGCTGATCAGTGTCTCGAGCACGGTCAACTACTACGAAAGCCGTGGGGTTCGGCCCTCGCAACTCGTCGTGGGCCTGCCGTACTACGGGCACGGTTGGACCGGCGTCCCCGAGGGTTCGGACTTCGGGTTGTACGAGCCGGCCACCGCGGCGGCGCCATCTCCTGATATGACCGAGCACGGCGCGTACCTGGCGGGGCTGGACGGTGGGCCCGGGACCTCCGATTACTACGAGCTGGCGGCCTGCCCCGCGGAGGGCGTCTCGACCTCGAGCCCCACTAATGGTTGCACGATCGGGGACATGTCCGGCTTTTCGTGGCACATGGACCCTGTAACCGGTGCGACGTGGTTGTACAACCCGACGACTGAGACGTTCTGGTCGATCGAGGGCCCCGCCGAGGTCTTCCAGAAGGCCGCCTACATCGACAGCCGCGGCCTGGCCGGCGCGTCGGTTTGGGCACTCGACGGTGACTCTCAAAACGCTCTTACCAGCGCGCTGACCGCTGGGCTCCAGCAGGCCCACCAGGGCCCGTTTGGCAGCTTTGGCTGAGGGCCTGGTCTAACGACTGCGCCAAAGCGGGCTCGCTTATTCGGCCGCCCGCTTCTGGTGCAATCTTTCCGGGGCGCCTCGGGGCTGATAGCCCCGTCTCGGGCATTAGTGCGCGAACAGGAGATGGCACCTGCGTTTGTGCCCCTGTGGTAGGCAGGAACGATGGCAGAGGGCCCAGCCGGCGAAGAGCGTCCTCTACCCCCCGGCGGGGTACCACTGGGGGACCCACCATGGGAACCCTGGCACCCGGCTCAGTTGGCCCAGATCTTGAAAGGCGTGACCGCACCCTGGTACGTGGCGGCGGGGTGGGCGATCGACCTCTTCTGCGGCAAGCAAACACGAGGTCACGAGGACCTCGAAATGGGCCTGCCCAACACCCCGGAGGCATTTGCCGAAGTACGGCGAGCACTGGCAGGTTTCGAGATATTGGTCCCCGGCGGGCTACCGCCTCAGATATGGCCACTAGACAGCCCCGCATTCGACATAATGCACCAAACGTGGGTCAGCGAAACGCGCCAGGAAGAGCCGAGAGGCCGGGTCTTCAGGGTCGACATCTTTCGCGAGCCGCAGCGAAACGGCCTTTGGGTGTGCCGGCGCGACGAGAACATCGTCCTGCCCTATGACCAGATAATCTGCCACGACCAAGCGTCGATCCCTTACCTGGCTCCCCAATTTGTGCTGCTGTTCAAGGCCAAGCACGCACGGGACAAGGACCTGGCCGACCTGAACTCGGTATTACCGTTGCTGTCGGCGGGCCAGCGGCAATGGTTGGCAGCTACGATCCAGCGGTTACACCCCGGTCACGAGTGGCTCGGCCTGATATGAGCTGAACGCCTGAACGAAGCCTCGATGGCGGCAAGGCGGCCGATGCATTGAGGCCCGGGCCTGGACGGCGCCCCCTATTCGTACACTTCCTCCCGGCGGCGGCCCACACGCCGGGTCTGCAGTTCCCGCAAAGCAGGGGGCATATCGGCAAACACCTCGGGAAGGATGGGTTGGTGGTTTGATTCCCGGCGGATATTCCACCAAGCCGGGTAGTAGGCGGCGTTCAGGCCGACGCGGTTGAAATCGCGCGTGCTGTTTTGACCGACAGCGTGCCAAATGCCAGACCGGAATATGGCCACCGATCCCCTACGGCCGGTCATGGCGACCGCTTTGTCCCAGTCACCCCAGCCCGGCGGCGCCTTCTGCTGGAGCAAGTGGCTCCCCGGGACCACGAGCGTGGCGCCATTTTCCTCGGTGAAGTCGGTCAACATCCACATTGTGTTGATGAGATATGGCACATCGGGCAAGCGTCCCGGGAAATCGTGGGCCGAGTCGACGTGCAGCTTCCCCCTTTTGCCTCCCGGACGCACGATCTTTGAGGCGCACTCGGCCAGCTGCAGCCCCTCGCCCAGGAAGTGGCGGGCCACGGCCAAGACCTGAGGGTGCCCGGCACAGGCCCAGGTAAGGCTCTCGGCGTTCTGTACCCCGAACAGCGTTTCGTAGAGACCATCAGCGCTTCGCTCGAGCAGCGTGCCCTCTCCGAGCTGATCGCCGCGATGAAGCTCTCTGCAGCGCTCCGCCAGGTCATCGGCGGCAGCCGCGCTCGATGGCGTCCTCGATGACGGCGAACCCGTACCACTCCACGTCCTCAATGGCGCGCATCTCAACGCTCTCAGCCACCATCTGGTCGGTCACGACTGCCTCCCTCTCACGTACAGCTCGATCCTCACACTTCAGCCAGGTTAGCGCGGCTCCCGACCCCCGGAACGTGTGTTCGCAACGGGTTTTCGTCCCCGTCGAGGGCGCGGACGCGAGCAGCCTTGCCCTGGTGGCCAACAAGAGGCGGCTGAGATGTCAGTGGCCGTTACGGTGGCCCCCGTCGTCCGAGGAAAACTCCCAGTCCCCGCGTACGCTCCCGGTAACAACGTTACGTTTTTCGTCGAGGACAAACCCATTGGACAAGCTGCCGTCCGGGCGGCCGGCATTCGGGAGGCTGGCAGTCGGGAGGCTGGCAGCGTCCGCTGCGGGTAAGACCACCCGGGCTTCGGTCCCTGCCGGCAGCCTGACCGACACACGGAAACCCTTCGGGGACCGCTCCCAGCTCACGCTGGCGGTTCCCCGGGGACTGCTCGTGCTGGCGGCGGCGCCTGAAAACGCACTGGTCCCGGGCACCACGACGTCCCACTGGCTACTGGCGCGCGCGCTGAAGCCGAGACCCGGAGGCCGGCGTGCCGGGTTACTAGCCACGACCCCACGGCCCCCAGCATCCCGTGATTATGCGAGTTCATGCCGCCACCAGTGGCTTCTTCCCACCTTTCCCAGAGGGTGGTCGCACCATGGTCGAGCATGTAACCCCAGCTCGGGTATTCCCTTCTCAGCACAAGCATGAGAGCCAGGTCGTGGTAGCCCTCGTCGCTGAGAGTTTCGAGGACGAACTTCGTGGCCACGTTGCCGGTAGTGAGATAGCCGTGTGCCCGAACGTCGGCGACCAGCAGCCTGACCATCTGGCCAATTTTGTCTTCGGGCACCAGTCCCAGGGCTAACGCGCAAGCCAGGCTGCCCTGGCTCCCCGAACCGTAAGAACCCGTCCCCGGGTTATAAAAGGAGCGATTGAAGGCCTGGCGGACATAGTCGGCGGAGGCCGCCGCTCGCCCGGCTTCGGCTTCGTCACCGATCAATTTCGCCAGCACCGATAACTCGGTCAGGGCCTTGTGAAGGCAGGCAGTGGATACCAGAGCACCCGGTGTGCGCCGGGAAACCGCATCGTGATGGGTCGGGTTTTGCCACTCGGGCGAGCCGTCGGCCAGCCGGGCCAGGCCCTCGAGCTGGTTGGGTTCGGCCCAATCCCCCCAATGGGTAATCCGGAGCACACCGTCGTTTGACCGGGAAAAAAGATAGCGGCCCATGCCCGAGCAACGGGATAATGCCTTTCAATAACTCTCTCGTCACCCCAGTTCCGCAGGACCAGCCGCGGGATTATGACCGGAGCGAGGCAGACGGGGTCGGCGACCCTGAACCCCCACCGGAAGGGCACGGTGTCCGGGACCGAGCCGTCGCTCGCTTGTGAATCGGCTATGTCGTCCAGGACCTTGCACAGCAGCGGCGCGATGTCGTGAGCGAGCACGGCCGTGTCCAGCCTGTCTGTCAGGTCGTTCAACCAGCCCTGGCGCTCGTTCCGCTGGGGGCAGTCGGTCAGCATACCGAGCGTATTGCTGGCTTCTGTGCGCACCACCATTGCCCACATGCGCTCGAGCAGCGCATCCCCGTGAAAATCGCTCCGCGGGGTCGCCGGCGTACGGGCCCGGCGGACCACGACATCCTGCCTCGACGGCTTTGCGCCCAGCCCGCGGATTTCTGCAAAGCGGAACCCGTGGATGGTAAAGGTGGGTTCATATACCGCTGGGCCCGGGCCGTTGCTTATAAACACATCGCGGCTGCGGGCGCTGCGAAGGTTTTCCTGATTGACGGTCCCGTCGTCGAAAAGAGTTTCACCGTAGCGCACTTCGATGGCTTGGCCCCTCCGGGTACCGCTCACCTGGAGCCGCGCCCACCCGGCACCGTTGGCGCCGGCATCAGCCACAAAAATGCCCGGCTTCGGCTCGTCGATGCTTACGGCTTCGTGTTCTTCTGTCACGGCCGCAGGCGGCAGGACGGGGACGACCACGGCACCGGTTGGCCCATCGACTGCCTGCGCCCTCGTCCAGTTCCTCTCCCTCGACCCGGGCTCTCCAAAAATCGCCGCCAGCAGCGGGTCCCCCAGGTGCACCGCGGCCGGCGGGCCGGCGGGCCCCCCCGGACCGTCCCAGCCCGGTTCCGCGAACCTATAGTCCACCACTTCACCGTCATAAGGACTGCTCGACAGGATTTCCGCGGGGGCAACCTCCCACGCATCAGCCAGGGCTGATTTACTGTCGACCCGTTCGGTTTTGCCATCCGTGCCGTCTACATAAATCTGGACGCGCACGCACGGGCGGCCGTACCAACCGCCTCCGAGCCGGAGGGCGAGGGTATTTTGCCCGCTGACCAACAGAATCTCCGACGTCATAACAGGAACAAATCAGCCGCTTCGACAGGACCGTCGGGGCCGGTTCCAGGACACGGTCGTCAGGGGTGCGACCGTTGACCGTCAACTGGTGCCAGCACGGGCTAGCCACGTATACGTTGGCCCGGGCAATTCGAGCCCCGTCGCGCACCTGCCAGCGGCGGCGCATACGCAGCACCTGGCCGTACCAACCACCGGGGTACCCGATCCAATCTGAAGTCCAGTCGTCTGGCCGAAGGCCCAACTCGAAGTACGCCGGCTCGGCCAGCTCGCTCGAGGCCCCGTCGTCCACCCACACCCGCACAGTCCACCAACATCGCTGCCGCGACTCGAGCGGTCGTCCACCGTACCTCGACTCCCAGCGCCCCCCGCTAACCCGACCGCTGTCCCAGAGGTCAGCCTCCCCTGGCACCAGCAGACCGGGGGAGCTCGCCGCCAGGACCTGGTGGGCGACCACCGTGGCTGGTGGTTCAATGCCCTCTACGGCCCACAGAAATGCGGGCTCGTCGTCGCCCAATATTGCCCCTGAAGGGCGATAGTCACTCAGGAGTTTGGTTACACGCCAATGGCTTTTGCCGATTACCACCCGAGCCGCCCGTTGTTAGCGCAGATGGTCCTGCCAGTCGGGTGGGACGCGGCCAGCCGGGCCGGGGGTCGGTTGGTCGAGAGGGTGATGTTGCGGCGGCGGTAGGGGCGGGCCGCTGGTGAAGCGGTCCTTGTGGTAATCCCAGTACCAGTCTTCGCCTGGCTCGAAACTGCGAATGACCAGGTGGCCCGACGAGCGGGCGTGACCGGTGGCGTGCTGGCTGGGCGAGTTGTCGCAACAACCGATATGCCCGCACGAGACACAACGTCGCAAGTGGAACCACCAACCGCCCGCCTCGAGGCACTCAACGCAGCCCGTGCCGCTCGGGGGCGGAGGGCTGTCACTGGCAGGGTTAGTCATGGCGTCGTTCCACGAGCACCAAGGATACTTCGCGGCGTGATTTGTCCGTCAACCACGCTTCGGCGGGGCCACGACAGGCAACGTTTGCCTGGTTTACCGAGGCGAACTCTGAAGCGCCAAGAGCGGTGCTTGCCAGTGGCAAAAGGAGAACGCTTCTGGAGACAGCGCTAGAGCCCCGCGTACGGGAGCGCCCTGCAAATCGGTGAATGCCGGGCACATCGCACTTTGTCGGCCGTAACTTCTTCGAGCCGGAGTTGTCATTTGGCCCAGGCGCAAGGGCTCAAGGTCGTGACCTCCCGGATCGTCCAACGACGGATCCGCGTGCTAAGAAGCACACATGGTCAGGACACTCAAGGCCGACCTGTGGCTGCAGGCCCCTTCGCTCCTCGGAGAGGGCCCATCCTGGGACGCCCGCTCGAACCAGTTTTCGTGGGTAGACATCCTTCGCTCGACCGTACAGGTGTGTGACCATCACGGCCGGCTCATAGCCGAGTGGAGGCTGCCCTCCCACGTCGGGGCGGCCCTCCCGGCGGCCTCAGGAGGTTGGCTGGTCGCCCTCACGGACAGGTTGGCCCATCTGCAGCCAGATGGGGCTATCAAGGACGTCGTCCCGCTTGAAGCGCACCTGCCCGGCAACCGGGCCAATGACGCGAAGTGCGACCCCTCCGGCCGAGCGTGGGTCGGCACCATGAGCTACGACCAGGCCCGGGTCGAAGGGTCCCTCTACCGCCTGGACCCGGGGCCGAAGGTAAGCCCCGTGCTCGACGGTATCGGTGTCTCCAACGGGCTGGGCTGGAGCCCCGACAACCGCACCATGTACTTCATCGACACGGTTACCGAAGAGATACGGGCCTACCCCTTCGACCTTGCTACCGGTAGCGTGGGCCAGCCCCGAACGCTGGCTGTCGTAGACCGGGCCGACGGCGTACCGGACGGGCTTTGCACCGACAACGAAGGGTACTTGTGGGTGGCGTTGTGGGGCGGAGGCTGCGTCCGGCGCTACGCTCCCGACGGGCGCCTCGACGCGGTGGTACGGGTACCAGCCAGTTACACGACGAGCTGTTGCTTTGGCGGTCCGGACCTCGACTATCTGTACATCACCACTGCACGGCAGGACCTCGAAGGCGACCGCTTGACCCAGCAACCGCACGCCGGGAGCGTGTGGGCCGTCGACGCCGGCGTAACCGGCCCTCCAGCCACGCCTTGGGTCGAAATTACCGAGCACCGGTAGGAGCGGCACCGGTAAAAGGGGCAGCTCCAGGGCCACTTGCACCGACCCGACATCAAGGCCTCGCGTCCGGAAGCGAGACCGTTGGTCTGCACCGTTGCACGGAGCGCCGGGCCGTGGAAGGCTGGTCCCCGCAAACCATATCCATCGGCGTGGGGTGTGACCGCATGACGACGACCGGGATCAGCCCACATGTGAGGACGAACCAGGTGGGAACGAGCCGGTGACAGAACAGATGACCTCGGCACCAGCAACCCGAGCTATTTCCGCTCCCGACGACCAGGTGTCTAAGCGCTGGTGGATCCTGGGTGTGGTGGGCTTGGCCCAGCTCATGGTGATCCTCGACGCCACCATCATCACCATCGCGCTCCCCTCGGCGCAGCGAGACCTCGTGTTCAGCAATGCCGACCGCCAGTGGGTGGTTACGGCCTACTCGCTCGCCTTCGGCGGGTTGCTACTGCTCGGCGGCCGGCTATCGGACCTTGTCGGACGGCGCCGGATGTTCGTCATCGGCCTGTTGGGGTTCGCCGGAGCATCCGCGCTTGGAGGGGCCGCCACCGGGTTCATAATGCTGGCGACCGCCCGAGCGATCCAGGGCGCCTTCGGAGCCATGCTGGCCCCGGCCGCACTGTCCATCCTGACCACCACTTTCGTCGAGCCGTCCGACCGGGGTAAGGCGTTCGGCGTCTATGGAGCCATCGCTGGCTCCGGGGGGGCCGTCGGGCTGCTGCTCGGGGGAGTGCTGACCGAGTACCTCAGTTGGCGTTGGTGCCTGTACGTCAACGTCGCCCTGGCCGTGGTGGCATTGATCGGAGCGCTCCGCCTCCTGGTCAACCAGCCCCGTGACCCCGACGTCCGCCTGGACATCCCGGGTACGACGCTGGCCGTGGCCGGGCTCGTCGCTTTTGTGTACGGCATGTCGGAGGCCGAGACCAGTGGATGGGGATCGCCCTTGACTATCGGCTTGATCGTGGGCGGAGTTGTCCTGCTGGCCGCCTTCGTCCTGGTCGAGCAACGGGTCCGGCACCCGCTACTACCGCTGCGGATCGTCCTGAACCGTTCCCGCGGCGGGTCCTACCTGGCCGTCGGGCTCACCGCTATTGCCATTTTCGGCATCTTCCTGTTCCTGACCTACTACCTGCAATTGACGTTGCACTATTCGCCGGTCAAGTCCGGCCTGGCGTACCTGCCGCTAGTGGGCGCCATCATGGTCACCTCTACGGTGTCGACGGCCGTCCTGTTACCGAAGATCGGCCCTCGGCCGCTCGTCCCTCTCGGGATGCTTGTCGCTGCCGGCGGCGTCGCACTCCTGCGCCAACTGGGCTTGCACACCGGCTACGCATCAGGGATCCTGCCCGGCCTGATCCTGGTGGGGTTGGGTCTGGGCCTGGTATTTGGCTGTGCCTTCAATACCGCCACTGCCGGCGCCCGGGTCGAGGACGCCGGCGTCGCCTCGGCGATGGTCAACACCAGCCAACAAGTCGGCGGGTCGATCGGGACCGCCTTGCTCAACACGATTGCCGCCAGTGCAGTTACCAGCTATCTGCTCGTCCATGGCCATACGCCCACGGCGCTGGCAGAGGCCGTCGTCCACAGTTACGTGGTTTGCTTCACCGTGGTGCTCGTCATTTTCGTGGTGGCGGCGATCGCCTCTGCCGCGGTGCTGCCCTCCGGCGCGCCCAAAGCCACGACTGCGGAAGCGGGCGGCGACGTCGCCCCCGCCACGGCGTAGCCAGGAGGGAGGGACCGCCAGTGAGCGACAGTTCCATGCCATCGTCTGGGCCATCGTCTGGACAGTCGTCTGGCGGGGTCAGTCGGCCGTGCGTCATAACTGTCTCCGCCTCGTACGGGGCAGGTGGGAGCGTCGTGGCCCCCGCACTGGCCGAGCGGATGGGAGTACCGTACGTCGACCGTGTAACGGGCCATACCGGCCACGTTCCGACGCTGGAACCGGGTGAACAGCTGCGCACCGAAGAAGCCGAGATCACTCCGGTACACCGCCTTCTCGGTTCTCTCACTCACGCCATGCCTGCCGGGCCGACCCTCTCGCCGCCGACACACCGCCAGAGCGACGACGAGATACGGCAGTCTGTCGAGGCCGAGGTGCTGGACCTGGCCGTCGCCGGCCGAGGAGTGGTCCTGGGGCGGGCGGCGGCTGTGGTGCTGGGCGGCCGTTGCGGGTTCCACGTCCGGCTGGATGGAGCACCGGCCCTGCGGCTGGCTCAAGGGGCCAGGATCGAGGGCGTCAGCGACGACGAGGCGCGGGCCCGCTTGAGCGCAGCGGACAAAGCCCGCACTTCCTACGTCCGCCGCCTTTACGGCGTCGACCCGGGCGACGTCTCTCTCTACCATCTCATCATCGACTCCACCGTCGTACCGCTCAGCACGGTCGTCGAAGTCATCCTCCTCGCCGCCAATGCTTCGGCGGTGAGCGGACAAGGGTTGGTGGCGCCTCCCACCCTCGGTTGACCGGTCACCCCGGCTCGCCAAACTCGACGCCGGCCGCAGACCCGGTCCTGGAGGCGGCCCGCCGACTGTTTGGCTACGAGTCGTTCCGTCCCGGCCAGCGAGAAGCCATTCAGAGCGTGCTGGACAGGCGGGACACGCTGGCAGTTATGCCGACCGCAGCGGGCAAGTCTGCCATTTATGAGCTTTCGGGACCGCTGTTAGAGGGCCCAGCCCTGGTGATATCGCCCCTGATCGCCCTGCAGAGGGACCAGCTGACGGCTCTGGAAGCCGAGGGCCAGCTCATGGCCGTGGCCATCAATTCGGTGGAGACCAAGCGCGAGCGGCAGGCGGTCCTGGACCGCCTGTCTTCCCAGGGCCGTCGTCCCGACTTCGTCTTCCTGGCTCCAGAGCAGCTGTCCAACGCCGACGTACTTCAGCGTCTCGCTGCCTTGCGACCAGCCCTCCTGGCGGTCGACGAAGCGCACCTGGTAAGCCGTTGGGGGCCGGACTTTCGTCCCGACTACCTGCGGATCGCCCCGGCACTCGGCCTCATAGGCCGCCCTGTCGTGCTGGCGGTGACGGCCACGGCCGCCCCGCCCGTCCGTGACGACATCGTGCAGCGGTTGGGTATGCAGGACCCAGCCGTCCTGGTGCGAGGATTTAGCCGCCCGAATATTCACCTCTCCGTCCATTCGTACTTCACCGACGACGGCGACAAGATAGACGTTCTTCAGGAGCACGTGGTGGAGGCCGTGCGCGACCGGGGCCACGGCATTGTCTACGGGGCGACGCATCATCGCGTCGAGACGGTAGCGGCCAAACTGTCGGGGCTCGGGTTGCGGGCGGCGGCGTACCACGCCGGTCTGGCCAAAGCGCGGCGCAGCGAAGTCGAGCGACGCTTCCACGACAACGAGCTCGAGGTGGTCGTGGCCACCATTGCCTTTGGCATGGGCGTCGACAAGCCCGACCTTCGCTGGGTATTCCACGCTGATGTTTCGGGGTCGCTCGACGAGTACTACCAGGAGTTCGGGCGGGTTGGACGTGACGGCAACGCATCGGTCGCCGAGCTGTACTTCCGCACCGAAGACCTGGCGTTGCCCAAGATGTACGCGGCGCGATCGGGTCCCAGTCGAGCCGCTCTCGTGGCCGTGGCACAGGCGGTCGGTAGCGGGAAAATCCCAATGACGCTGACCACGATCCAGGACCAGGCGGGACTGTCGAGGAGCCGTACCGAGGCGGCTGCCCTGGCCCTGGCGGACGCCGGTGGGGTCAAGGTCGAGCCAGATGGCGTCGTCACGGTAACGGGCGACCTCATGGGCGCGGTCACCAAGGCCACGGAACTGGTCCGAACCAGGCGGGCCATCGAACGGACCCGTATCGAAACGATGCAGGCTTACGCCAGTGACCTGGGTTGCCGGTGGAACTTCCTGCTCGAGTACTTCGGCGAGCCGACCTCCGGACCATGTGGGCACTGCGATAACGACGACCGGGCTACGGCCAGCGAGGAAGGCCAAGGGCCTCGTCCTTTTGCTCGCGGCGCACGAGTCCGGCACCCGGTCTTCGGGGACGGTGAAGTAATCGGCTACGCGGCCGGTCGCATACTGCTTGCCTTTGACCGCGCCGGGTATAAACGGCTCGACCTCAAGCTGGTCCAGGACGGCAATTTGCTGGAGGAAGTCAGCTAAGGCTCCGCCATGAGGGCCGTCGGGCGGCCGGCGAGCAATGATCGGGGCGGTGGCCGGGCTTCGGGTGCGCGACCAGACGGCCGGCAATTTGCCATAGCAATCGAAGCGCCGCGGGCGCCCCGCTCGTGGCCACCTCCCGCTCGGAGGGCCTGGCCTGGCTATCCTCCACCACGTGGTGCCCAAAACGGCGGACGCGATAAGAGCCACTCACGCCTGGTTCGAGCGCAACAGCGGTTGGGCTCCGCCCGACCCGGGCACGCTGGATGAATGGCTGTCCGACGGGCTCTGCCGTTGCCCTGACGACTGCGTGGTCGGCCCGGCCGAGCCTTGCCGCCATGGGCTGGCCTCCTGGTGGCTCGTGCTCCGGACAATGGACCGGCCCGATGTCGCCGTCCCGCTACCTCCCGTCCGGCTGGTCCCTCTCGACGACCGGTTGCAATCCCCGTCAGCCGCAGCATTACGTGGCGGCGATGGAAGCTCATTACCAGGCCCTGGTCCGGGGTGATGCAGGTTATGTCGACCCGACGTCGGGGTTATTCGTGCAGACGGCGCGCACATTGTGGGACCGGGGAACCTGTTGCGATCAGGGGTGCCGACACTGCCCTTATGCCGACCGGTAGCCCTCCGCAGTCCCGGCCCGGGCCTGGGCCGCGGTTGGCTGCCCGCCATAGTAAAGCCCAGGAGGAACCAATGGCAGATGCGCTAGCGAAGCTGAAGACGGACGTGACCCGTGATGACGTGTTGCGGGCCATAGAGGAGTACGACCGACTGGGTCCCGACAAGTTCTTCTCCGAGCATGGTTTTGGTCCGAGCCGGAATTATGAGCTCGTCTGGCAGAAAAGGCATTACCCGCACAAGGCAATACTGGGTACTGCTTATGAGCTGGCCAGCGGCCAACGACTTGCTGCCGGCGACTTCGAGGGTGGGAAAGGTGGCGCGGTAGCCGTGCTGACAAAGCTCGGGTTTACGATCGAGGAAAAGCAATAGCTACCTAGTGCTGCCTCCGGGGCCCTTTGCGTAGCTGCTGACGGCCCCGGGAGCGTGTCGAGTACCCAAACCGGCATTGCTGTTGTGGAAATCGCCAGCTGCGGCAGACGACTTACTCGAAATGATCACGATCCGTGTCCACCAGGGCACGATTTGCTGTTAAGTTCATCATAATCATTCCATACTCGTTGCGCTTTGGTGAACTCGGCAGGCGCTGGCGCGCTGTCTGATCCGGTTAAGCGCAACGAGATGACAAATCCGCAACGAGATTGAGGAAATTGTGAAGAGACGGTGATCCCTAAGAGCCGATTATCAGCCAACGTCCACCCGGGCTGCGTTGATATCGCCGTCCACCGCATTGCGCCTGGCGGGCGCTTCCGCACCAGGGGCCAGTGCCCGGCGCCATACGGCCTGGATGGCAGGCCGGGGCCGGTCCGAGCGGTTCTGTCGGCCGTGGTGCAAGACGTGCCCACACAGCACAAAGGCTGTCCCCGCCGGCCCACGGGCGACGACCTCGTCCGGGTCGGTGTCAAAGCTACCGGAGCGCCGTTGCAGGTCAGGGCGCCGGTGGCTGCCGGGGATGATCCCCGTGGCACCATTGGCGGGCGTGAACTCGCACAGCGCCACGATGGCTACGACTACCCGCCAGGGTGCCGTCGCGTCGAGTGCCACGTCGTCGACGTGGAACTTCTGCCGGCCGTAACCGGGATTAGGGCACCGCAGGGCGACCTCGGTCAGCTCGGCGCCGGGAAGAGCTGCTTGCACCAGGAGGGCGAGCGGGTCGCCGTGGATGGCGGCTGCCACCGCCGGAACTCGCTCGGCCAGGTCGACCAGCCGTCGGGTACCCCCGGCCGCTTTGTCCCGGAACTGCCCGTTCAATCGCGCACAGCGGTCCGCCACTGCCGTCGCTTCATCAGGGCGCATGACACCGGGAAGGGCGACCCAGCCCTCCTCTCTAAGAGCCTCGAGTCGGGCGTTCAGCACCGTCCCCGCGTGGCCCCCTCTCACCCTGCCGGCCACTTCACGGGCGGCGCTCCGGGCCCATGAGAACGATCAGTCGCCTCGGGGCGACCGTGCGGTAGGCGTCCTCGCAGATGGCCTCTACCTCGTGCCAGTCCACCCGGCCATCGAGCCGTAAGCCCAGCCATCCCCTTGACCCAACATACGGGGGCTTGAAAAACCGCAGAGGTGCTGCCGTCACAAGGCCTTCCTGCGCTCCTTCGGGAGCGGCGCACCAGAGGTGAGGAAAATGGTGGCGGTGGTGACCGTTGGGCCACAACATAACGAACTGCTTCCCGGCCACGAAGAACGCAGGCGATGCGTGACTGAGCTTCTCGGTCGCCTCCGGCAGCGCAAGGCAGACGACCCTGACCCGATGTTCCACTGCATCGTCGACCACGCCAATACTGTCGCGCAGGCCGGCACCGGACGGGCGCGCAGACCGGCGCCAGGGTGCCGCGTAGGCAGGCGACGTCCGACAGCCTCGCGTTTGCCGTAGAGCGCTCGACGCCAGCCGGATTTTCGGCACTAACTGGACCCGACGGCACCATTTGTCGGCCCCATCGGGGCGCACCTTTGCCCCCGGCATCATCGTTGGGGCATATCTTTGCCGCGTTTTCCGGCTATTAACTGGACCCGACGCGCACCCGGAGCGCTCCGGTACACCGACCGACATGCCAATCACCAACCAACCGGCGCCGCGCCAACCCACCCGAAAATCGCTAGCGTCGTCTCAGCCCGGGTCGTACCGTCGGTGACCGTGCGACGAAGTCCTGCGTCCAACGACTTCGACGGCTGGGTGGCCCAGCTCGGCGTGTCGTCCTGCCGGCCTCGTGCCAAGCAATACCTTCTGGCCTCAGGGCGGCCCGCGGTACCGGCCATCCAGCGTGGGCTTCGGCACGAAAAGCCCCTGGTGAGACGGATGTGCGTAAACCTCCTCGATCACCTGGTCGACGACGAGTCCGTCCCGGCCCTGGTGCAGGCGCTCGACGACCAGGATCCAGAGGTCTCGGCCAGGGCGCTGCACGCGCTTGCCTGTGACCGCTGCAAGGAGAACGAGTGTCGTCCCGGTGAGGACCTTTGGGTCCCGCGGGCGATTGAGTTCCTTCAAACGGAGACCAACCCGGACCTGCGGGCCGCTGCAATCGACGCTCTCAGCAAGGTGGTGTGGCACCGCCCAGACGTGGCCGAAGTCCTGAGCGCTGCGGCCGAAACCGACCCGGACCGCGGCCTGCGGAGCATGGCCCGCCGTTACGTCAGCTAAACGGGTCGGCGCGAGATGTCAGCGTGGTCCCGGGGCCGCCAGGTCGGACCAGCCCGGCGGAGGGCCACTAGCGAAGAAGCGCATCAGCTCCACGAGGATCGGAGCCCCGCGCTCGGCCCATGACAGATCGGTCACCGCACCCCTCGGCATCAGCAGCAGGGCGAGCTGGAGGTGCCGACGGACTACTCGTGCTTTGAAGGCGAGGGTCGGTTCTCCGCCGTAGCCCTCCAGCATGGCCGGCACGACGCTCATGGGCACGCCGGCGAAGTCATGGGCAGGGTCATCGAGCCGGGCGTCACCCCAATCGATGAGGGCCAGATAGCCACCACTTACATCGACCAGGACATTGGCGGCCTGGATGTCGCCGTGAACGAGCGTCTTTTCGTGACCGTCGCCGTAAGCACCAAGGGCCGTCAACCAGCCGGAGAGCCAGTCGTGGTCCCACGAGCTGACCCAGCCGTCGGCGAGGCGGTCGTCCAGCAAATCCTCGGGCTTCGCCATCGGCAGGGGCGGGTCCAAATCCAGCCCGGAAGGGACCTCCAGGTCATGGAGCCTCCCGAGGTCCTGGCCCAAGTCTCTCCACGGCCCCGGTGAGCTGGAGATGGCTCCCGGCTCCCGCTCGAGGCGATGACCATTGACCCTCTCATAGACCACGTACGGAGCGGGCAGTACTGACTGGCTCGGGTCGAAACAAACCAACCGGGGAGTTCTCATTCCGGCCGCCACCGCCAGCGGGACCACTGCCGCCTCGTGGGCCAGGGTGCGCTCGAAGGCGGGCGCGGCGCGCGGGACTCTCAGGACAAGCTCTTCGCCCAGGGCATAAATGGCATTGGTGATACCTACGTCGGGCAGAGGCCGAACTGCCTCGGGCTCGAGGCCGAAGCTGACGGCCAGAGCGGAGAGGCAAGCGGGGGGAAGCTCGTGGTGAGCAGGAAGCCCGAACGCCACGCTCAGCGCCCTTTGCCCGGTCCGGCCAAAACTTTGACCCCAGCTGGTCGACCCGGGAAATGACCGTCCAGGCCACTGTGCTTCACAATGTGGGTGTGGCGCACCTGCTCCGAGATGGCGTTGCGCTTGCGTACGACGAAGCGGGCGACGGCGACCCGCCCCTTGTGCTGGTGCACGGGGCGGCGTGCAACCGTCGCTTCTGGGAACCGCAAGTCGACGCCTTCGCAGCCACGAACCGGGTCATCGCGGTTGACCTCCGCGGCCATGGCCAAAGCGATGCGCCCGCGCAGCGCTATACGATGCGCCTGTTCTCCGACGACCTCGCCTGGACGTGCGCACAGCTCGGGGTGGACAAGCCAGTGGTGGTCGGGCACAGCCTGGGCGGCATGGTGGCTCTCGACCTCGCCGCCACCTACCCGGACCGGGTCTGCGCCGCCGTGCTGATCGACTCGTTGCTCTGCGCCGGCGGCGACCGGACGGAGGTAGTGCGTCATCTTGTGGAACAGCTTGGCGGCAGCGAACCGGGCCCGGCACTTCGAAGCTATTTCAAAGCTTTCTTCGGCCCCTATGACGATCCCGGGCTCGAGGCGTGGGCCCTCGATCAGGCCGTCCTCACCCAAGCGCACGTGACCAGCTCCCTCTGGGAGGAGTCGGTCCGGAGCTGGGACGACGCAGCCGCTTTGGCCGCATGCAGGGCCCCGCTCCTCTACATCGACGCCGGTACGCCCAATGCCGATCTGGCCCGGGCCAGCGAACTGTGCCCGGGGCTGATGATCGCCAGGACCGTAGGCTCCGGGCATTTCAGCCCCCTCGTCGTCCCTGAGCAGGTGAACGCCATGCTCGAGCGCTTCCTCCGGGTCGCTGTGCGGCCGGGCACATAGGCTCGGCGCCAGGCCTCCCGCCGCGTCTCAGCTTGGGCGCCAGCGCCTATAGCATCGAGGTGGCGCGTTGGGCGCCCCCGGGTCCGCGGAAAGGGCTGAGCCCACCCTCGAAGAGTTTCGTCTGTGTTGCAGTTGACGACCCTCCTTTCGACCGGCACAGCGGACCGGCCGGTAGACCGAGAGGAGGTTGCGATGGCGACCGCCGCGCTACCCCAAGACCCTGACCTCGACCAGCTCCGCACGCAAGCTCGTGAACTTCAGACGCGCCGTTCGTCGCGGCGAGCCCGGAGCGTTAGCTAGAGCCGCCCGGTGGGACCGGGGCGCTCGGCTGGACGGTGCGTTCCCATTGACGGCGGCGCAGTTCGTCCTGGCCCACGAGCACGGGTTCGGCAGCTGGGCCCGCATGCGCCGCTACGTCCAGGTCGTAACCGCCCGTGCCTGGTCCCCCGGCCGACCGGCGCCGGACAGCGAGCCGCTGGCCGATCGGTTCCTCCGGCTGGCTTGCTTGACCTACAGCGGGGACGAAACGGCTGAGCGGGCGGCGGCCGCCCGCCTCCTGGCCGAGCACCCCAGCCTGCCCGAGCACAACCTGTTCGTGGCGGCGGCGTGCGCTGACGTGGACGAGGTGCGCCGCCACCTGGCCGTACCCGGCGTTACGGCGAACATGACCGGCGGACCGAACGGCTGGTCACCGCTGCTGTACCAGGCCTACGCTCGCCACAACCCTCAGGTCACCCTCGAAGCCACGATGTCGACGGTGCACCTGCTGCTCGATGCCGGTGCTGACCCGAACGACGGACGGTTCTGGCATGCGCTGCCCACGCCGTTCACCGTGCTCACCGGCGTCCTCGGCTACGGAGAGCGCCGCCAGCCCTGGCACCCCCACGCCATCGCCTTCGCACGGTCGTTGCTGCAGGCCGGTGCCGACCCCAACGACGGGCAGACCCTCTACAATCGGATGTTCGGCACGAACGACGACCATCTTGTCCTGCTGTTCGATTACGGACTCGGGCGCCAGACGACTGGGCCCTGGTACCGGCTGCTGGGCGAGTCCCTCGAGACCCCGGCCGAGATCCTGCGCAACCTGCTGGCCTGGGCCATCGCCCACGACCAACGCCGCCGCGTCGTCCTGCTGGCGGAGCAGGGAGTGGACATTGTCAGCCCTTTCACGGAGCAACGCAGCCCGATGGGAGCGACGCCGGTCGAGGTGGCCCTGGTAAACGGCCACCGCGAGCTGGCGGCCGAGCTCGAGGCCCCTCGGTGCCCGGCCGCCGCGGCTAGGGGCCGACGATGCTTTCGTTGCCGCTGTCCTCGCCGGCGACGCCGAGGCGGTGCAGCACACCCCGGCGCGAGTCGTCACGACCGTGCGACGGAATAGGACGGGGCTGGTGACGTGGGCGGCGGCTCAAGGCGCGCCCAACGCTGTCGAACTCCTCGTCTCGGTCGGCTTCGACGTCAATGCGCTCGGCCGGAGCGACCTGTTCAGCAACGAGCCCTGGCACACGGCCCTTCACGTCGCCGCCGAGAACGGGGACCTGGCCCTGGCCCAGACCCTCCTCAGGCTGGGCGCCGACCCAAATATCGTCGACAAGCACTACCGATCCAGGCCGCTCGGGTGGGCCAGGTACTTCGACCACCCGGCGCTCGTCGACCTGCTCCAACCAGTGACCCGCGACACGTGAAGCTCTGGTTCGCTAGTCGTCATCGCTCATGCATTGCCCGAAGAAGCCCCGTACGTCCTCGACGTACAAGTCAGGAGCCTGGCGAGCGGCATAGTGGCCGCCGCGGTCGTAGACGTTCCAGGACAGGATGCGAGCGTGCTGACCGTCGGCCAGGGCGCGGTCCGACGGCCAGTCGTTCGCGAACTGGGCCAGGCCGAGCGGGACCGCCAGACCGGGCGGGATGGTCGTCGGCCCGTCGGGGGGAAGCTGGCGGTCTTCCTCGGCGTAGATGCGGGGAGCCGAGCCGGCCGTGCCTGTCAACCAGTGGACCATGACATGGGTGAGCAGGGCCTCGGGGTCCAGGTCGACCATGCACTGGCTGTTCCACGCCAGTAACCCGACAGGCGAGTCAGCAAGGGCGTGGGCTATGGTCTGCGGCTGCTCGGCCTGGACGTGGCCGTAAGAGGCGTTCCTGACCTCCCCCGGCCCGGCCGGGAACACCTGGGTGACGTGGACGCCGACCACGTCGCCGGGCGCCGCCCGGCCCATCTCGGGTGCGATGAACGAGCCCCAGTCATTACCGGCCACCCCATAGCGCGCATAACCGAGCCGGCGCATCAAGACGACGAAGGCGCGGGCGATACGACGAGGGCTCCAACCGACGTCGGGAGTGGGCCCCAACCAGCCGAACCCGGGTAGGGAAGGCACCACAAGGTCGAAGGCGATGCCCCGGCTCGAGCCATGCCGGCTCGGGTCAGTCAGGGGGCCGACCACGTCCAGGTACTCGGCCACGGAGCCCGGCCAGCCATGTACAAGTACGAGCGGCAACGGCTCGGGCGCAGGCGAACGCACGTGCAGGAAATGGACGTTGGCCCCATCAATAGACGTGGTGAACTGCGGGTGCTCGTTGAGCCGGCTCCCCCAAATCCGCCAGTCGTACCTCTCGCGCCAATGGGCGACGAGCTGCCATACGAAAGAATTCGGGACCCCGTACCCCTGGTCGCCCCCGCGCGGTTCTGGCGCCCGGCGGGCCTTGTCCAGCCGGTCGCGCAGGTCAGATAGGTCGCTGTCCGGGACTTCGATGCGGAAAGGCCGCAGCTCCTCGCTCTCAACGCTCATCTGGTCCCTCCTGTTCGTGCGTGGGCAGGGTCGTTCGCCAAGGCGGGACGAGCCGTCGGGACCCGCACGGGCGTCCCGGGCGGGCGCGGTTACTGGCGACCCAGTACCTGGGCCATGGTCAATTTCGTCTCCTGGCTAAGGGGCACTTCGGCCCGTAACCCGAGGTGGGAACGGAGCTCGTCGTTGAAGCCCTGGCGGACGTCCGGGCTCCAGCTGAGCGACGTAGCCCGGGTGTTCTCAACGCCGATCACAACATCGACGGGCAAGGTCATCCTCTGCGAGTGAAGTTGCTCAATGGGCGGACCGAAAAGGCCAGTAGCGGACGTGGTCTCGGCCTCGGACAGCCTCCTCTGTCTGGTCCAAGCGCCACCGTCGTCGCTGCGAGCGACCCACATTTCGAGCAAAGCAGCGCCAAAGGGGTCGTCGTACTTCTCACCCGTCGACAGCTGGGCGAACCAACCCCCCGGGCGCAGCAGCCGGGCCGCCTTCTCGAACCCGACCCGGGGGTCCACCCAGTGAAAGGCGGTGGCGGAGACGACCAGGTCAAACGAACCTTCAGGCGCTTCGAAATCCTCGAAAACAACGACATGGAACGACACTGCGGCGACATTGCGGCGGCGGCGCGCGGTAGCGATCATCGACGGGCCAATATCGACAGCGGTCACAGCCAACCCGTAGCCGGCCAGCTGCTCGGTTAGCTGACCCGTACCGCACCCCACTTCGAGGACACCGCTCCCCGGGCGGAGAGACGCAGTGCGGACCATCAACTCCAGGAGCTCCGGCGGGTAGCCCCGTCTCGAGGCGTCGTAGAGCTCGGCCACACGGTCAAAAAGGCCCCGTTGGTAGAGCCGTTTCCGACGGGCGTCAGGAGTTTCGCCGTCCATCGACGCCCAGGATAGGCCCGGGTGTGGAGCCCCGCCCCGATGGCGAGCGCCATCCCGGCGACCGCCACTGCACCCGCCAGGCCGATCACGGCCGGCCGGCCGCGTCATCGTGGCGGCCGCCGAAAGGCCGACGGCACAGAGACCGGCGATGCCGTTCTGGCCCACGGCAGCAAGAGCACTTATCCGGCCCCGCAACCGGTCGGGCACCGACCGTTGGACCTCCGTACTGGCCAAGATCTGGGCCGCGGTCGAGGCCGGCGCCTCCGGCCAACAAGACGAACGCCAGTACGGCCGACGAGCTACGGGTGAAGGCCGTGAAGCAAACGGCGCTCAGGACAAAACACAGAGGCAAAACAAGCCCGTGCCGGCGTGGCCGCGGCCCCATCGACAGGCTGAGCCCCGCCACCAGCGCCGCCGCACCCGGGGCAACCCGCAACAACCCGTAGTCGAGGGCACCGCCGTGCCATGTCCGAGCTGCGAACACAGGGAGCAGGGTCTCGATGCCAATGGCGCCGGCCATCGCGGTTACCGCCACACCCACCAGCCAAAGCACTTTTCGATGGCGGGCCAGGTACCGAACGCCTCCCCGAAAAGAGGCACCTTGCTCACCAGCCAGCCGGTCGCCCCCTTGCGGCTCGCCCCGTTCCGCGCGGGCCCATTTCGGGTGGCCCCATTTCGGGTGGCCCCATTTCGGGTGGCCCCATTTCGGGTCGCCCCACTCCGGGTGGTGCGGTTGCGAGCCCCTGTTGGCGGGCCTGAGCTTGGCAACGGCCGCCAGTGCTCCCAGCGTGGCAAGACCGTTGATGGCGAAGACGGTCGCAGGTCCTGCTCCGATCAGTATTGCCCCGGCCAGAGCCGGCCCCACCAGGGCCGCAGAGCTCCAGCTGGCGTTGGAGAGGGCCATCGCGCTGGTGAGCGCCTCGTCCGGCACGACGTCGGGGACAAGGGCGGTCTGGGCGGGGATGGCTACCGCCACTCGTCAGCGCGTCGACCGCGCTGGCCACATAGAGCACCCACGCTTGCAAGTCGCTTGCCGCGGCCAGCCCGCTGAGCGTGAGGGCCTGGGCCGCTTCGGCGGCCAGCGAAATGCGGACCAGCGTGAGGCGGTCGAACCGGTCCGCCAACGGGCCCGTCAGTAGGGGCAGGACGACCATCGGGGCGGAAAAGCAAAGGCCCTGGACGCCCAGAGCGAGGGGTGACCGGGTGAGGCCGTAGAGCACCCAGGCCTCCGCCGTATTGTTCATTTGCGTGCCCACCTGAGATACGACCTGGGCCGATAACAGACGGGCGAACGGCCGGCTGGCCAAGGCCCGTGGGCGGGCCTGGGCACGCCGCGGGCGGCCAAATGGACCGGAGAGGTCCACCGGATCAGCTCTGCTCAGGCTCGCTAAGCCCCGCTACGGTGCTCCTCGTTGCCGCAGGGAGGCCAAGGAGCTGTTCACACTCGGCATGCCAGGCCAGTTCTGCCGCCACCATCAGTTCCCCGCGTCGAAAGGAAGCGGCCTGGAGCGGTGACACGGACGGTAACAGGAACCCCTCCGACTCACCTCTACGCCGCTCCCCGGCTAGCTCCGCCGCCTTCGCCTCGAGGGCTGCCTGGCGGCGAGCGAGGAGCTCGTCCAACTCGGCCGGAGCATCCGTGCCCGCGAACACGAGTACTACATTGACCGGGTCCGCCCGGCGGCCGATGTCGGCCATCGCCTGCCGGCGCAACAGTGATAGCTCGCTCCTGCCCTCCTCGGTTATCCGGTAGACGGTCCGCTCGGGCCACCTGCCAACACGCTCGGTGCGGACCGCCTCGATCAAGCCCACCGCCTCCAGGTGGCGGAGCTCGCGGTGCACCGACCCCGGCCCGATTCCGCCCCATCGCTCTGCCTCGACCACTTCGGTGTCGTGCCGTAGCTGGTGCCCGTGGCGTGGCCCTCGTTCGGCCAGTAGGCCGAGGACCGCCAACCTCGTTAGATTCAAGAATCTAGTGTCGCGCATCTAGCTTCAGCGTTCAAGCGGTCGCTCGCCCGTGAGGCGCGAGTATGTGAGGCATGCGTGCGCTCACCTTGACCTCGTTCGGAGGCGTCGACGCCCTGGAGCTGGCTGACATTCCGTCACCCACGCTCAAAAACGGCGACGTCGCCGTCACTGTCCGCGCCGTCGCCCTCGGGCCATGGGACCTTTTTGCGACCGAGGGAGCCTTCGTCGGACAGGGAGGCTCGTCGTCGTTCCCTCAGGTACAGGGCTGGGATTTCGCCGGGGAGTCATCGGACGGACGCCGGGTCATTGGCTTTGTGGCCCAACCCTGGATGGGTATTGGCTCTTTCGCGGAGCAAATCGCCGTCCGGGCCGGCATACTGGCCGACTTGCCCGCCGGGGTGGACTGGGCCGCCGGGAGCGCCCTCCCGGTGTGTGCGTTGACGGCCAAGCTTCTCGTCGATGGGGCAAATGTGTCGGCCGGCCAGAGCGTGGTGGTCACCGGTGCGGCCGGGATGGTCGGCGGCCTCGCCGTCCAGCTGGCGCGCCAGCGGGGTGCGTCAGTGATCGGCGCCGTGCGGGCGGGTGACGTCGAGGAAGCGCGTCGTCTGGTCGCCGAGCCTGTCGTTAGCACTGGCGACGAGCTGGCTCAGCTCGTACGCGAGCGGCTGCCGGGCGGCGCTGACGTCTGTTTGGACACAGTGGGCCTGGGCGCTTCAGCTCTCGCGTGTGCCCGTGACGGAGGCCAGCTCCTGACCACGGTCCCGGGTGCAGTGCCCGAAGCGGCTCGTGGCGTCAGTGCCAGCGCGGTCCAGGTACAGCCGGACGCGGATGCGTTGGGAGCATTGGCCCGCCGCGCCGCTCAGGGCGAGCTAACTGTCCGGGTAGCCGAAACCCTCCCGCTCGAGGAGTACCGGCGGGGATATGAAATGCTGCGCGCCGGGGGTTTGCGCGGCAAGATCGTATTTACCCTGTAAGGGAATTTCGCCCGCTATTTCAAGGAGACTTTTCGTCGCTGCGGCTGGACTGGACGGGAAAACAAAGTGCTTCCCGTCCCGTCGCGCCACGTTGGTGGTGGGCGCAGCGGCGAGCACGGCCCTCCGTTGGTTCGGCGCCGTGCTCCCCGTGCACCCGGGCTCAACCGGTGAGCAAGTGTCAGGACCGGTCGAAGCGGTCGCTGCTCATCACCTTGTCCCACGCGGACACGAAGTCCTGGACGAACTTGTCCTGAGCATCGTCGCTGGCGTATACCTCGGCGATGGCGCGGAGCTGGGAGTTCGAGCCAAAGACGAGGTCCACTACCGTGGCCGTCCACTTGACCTGACCACTGGCGCGGTCACGGCCCTCGTAGACATGCTCCCTGGAGGAGACGCGCCATTCGGTCCCCATGTCGAGCAGGTTCACGAAGAAATCATTGGTCAGTGTCTCGGGCCGAGCGGTGAAGACACCGAGGTCCGTGCGACCGGCGTTCGCGTTGAGGGCGCGTAGGCCCCCTATGAGCACCGTCATCTCCGGGGCGGTCAAGCCGAGCAGGCTCGACCGGTCGATGAACAGCTCCTCCGGCCGGCGCTTGTCCCCCGGCCGGAAATAGTTTCGGAACCCATCGGCGGTCGGCTCCAGAACCGAGAAAGCCTCGACATCGGTGTTGTCCTGCGTTGCGTCAGTACGACCCGGAGCGAACGGGACGCGAACATCGCGGCCGGCGGCTTTGGCCGCCTGCTCGATGGCCGCACACCCTCCGAGAACGATTAGATCGGCGAGAGAGATTTTCTTCCCACCGGCTTGCGAGCTGTTGAAGTCGGCCTGGATCCCTTCGAGGGTCTTCAGTACGGTCCCCAGCTCGGCCGGGTTGTTGACGTCCCAGTCCTTTTGCGGTGCGAGACGGATGCGCGCCCCGTTGGCGCCACCACGCTTGTCGCTGTCACGGAACGTCGATGCAGCGGCCCACGCAGTCGAGACCAGCTGGGAGACAGACAGGCCCGACCCAATGAGCTTGCCCTTCAGGGCGGCGACGTCCTGCTCGTCCACCAGGGGGTGGTCGACGGCGGGGACGGGGTCCTGCCATATGAGCACCTCGGACGGGACCTCTGGGCCCAGGTACCTCGAGACCGGTCCCATATCCCGGTGGGTGAGCTTGTACCACGCCCGTGCGAAGGCCTTGGCAAACTCGTCCGGATGTTCGTAAAAGTGGCGCGAGATCCGCTCGTACACCGGGTCGAACCTGAGGGCCAGGTCCGTGGTGAGCATCATGGGCGCGCGCCGTTTGGACGGGTCGTGGGGATCCGGGACGGTTGTGTCCGCCGACCGGTCGGTGGGACGCCACTGGTTCGCACCGGCAGGGCTTTTTATCAGCTCCCAGTCGTAATCGAAGAGGTTCTCGAAGAAGTTGTTGTCCCACTTCGTCGGTTCCTTGGTCCAGATGACCTCCAACCCGCTCGTGATGGCATCGTCACCCGCACCGGTGCCGAAGGTGTTCTTCCAGCCCAGGCCCTGTTCCTCGATCGGGGCTCCCTCCGGTTCGCGGCCAACGTACTGCAACGCGTCGGCAGCACCGTGGGTCTTGCCAAACGTGTGCCCGCCCACGATGAGGGCAACGGTCTCCTCGTCGTCCATGGCCATGCGGCGGAACGTTTCGCGGATGTCCCGGGCCGCCGCCACCGGGTCAGGATTGCCGTTTGGCCCCTCCGGGTTGACGTAGATAAGGCCCATCTGCACGGCACCGAGGGGGTTGGCGAGCATACGGTTACCGCTGTAGCGCTCATCGCCAAGCCACGTGTCCTCCGGCCCCAGTAAATGTCCTCCTCGGGCTCCCAGACGTCCTCGCGTCCGCCGCCGAAGCCGAAGGTCTTGAAACCCATCGACTCCAGCGCGCAGTTCCCGGCGAGGACCATAAGGTCCGCCCAGGAGATTTTGCGCCCGTACTTCTGCTTGACCGGCCACAGCACCCGGCGGGCCTTGTCGAGGTTGGCGTTATCCGGCCAGCTGTTCAGGGGGGCGAAACGCTGCGTGCCCGAACCGGCGCCGCCCCGGCCGTCTTCAATACGGTAAGTGCCGGCGCTGTGCCACGCCATGCGGATGATAAGCGGCCCGTAATGGCCGTAGTCAGCCGGCCACCAGCCCTGCGACGTCGTAAGCGCCTTGACGATGTCGGCCTTGAGGGCGGCGAGATCCAGGCTCTTAAACTCCGCGGCGTAGTCGAACTTCGCCCCCATTGGGTCGATCTTCGGCGAGTTCTTGTTGAGGACCCTCAGGTTTACTTGCTCCGGCCACCAGTGCTGGTTCGCCAGCGAGCCCGTCGAGGTGTACGGGTCGTCGAGGACCGGGCACCTCGCTCCGGGTGCCACCGCCGGGGGGGTGATATCAATCGCGCCAATGTCTTCTTGAGTCATGGTGCTCCTTCCCTGTTCGCTTGTCTCATTTGGCTCATCACGCTCGCTCGGCTGAACCGGCTCGCATGCTTCATGGTCTCGCCGCTAAACCCCGGTGCCCTTGTGTGACCTCCTGGCAGCCGGGACAAGAGCCCCAGTAGATGACCTCGGCCTCATCGATGACAAAGCCGTGGTCTTCAGCCGCTTCGAGGCACGGGGCACTTCCTATCGCACAGTCGACATCGACCGTAAGACCGCAATGCCGACAGACTACGTGGTGGTGGTTGTCATCGACTCGGTGCTCGTACCGGGCGGGTGAACGGGCGGGCTGGATACGCCGGATCAGGCCCTTTTCGGTCAGGGTACCCAGGGCGTCGTAGACCGCCTGCCGCGAGACGGCACCGATCTCAGTTCGCACAAGCTCCTCGATCTCGTCTGTGGTGCCATGAGGCCGGTTGGCCACCGCACGCAATACGGCCAGGCGCTGAGCGGTCACCTGGATACCGTTCTGGCGGAGGAGGTGCGCAGGATCGGGCAACTCGCCCCTGGGCATGGGCAAACTATAAGTCTGATTCTTGACTGAGTCAAGACTTGGCGGTGCCCCGGCGGACCGGAACGGCGAAACGCAACTATAACCACGAAAATGTGAAGGTCCAATGTGCTGGTCCCGTATATGCGCGGGAGGGCCGACGGGCCAACCGCCGGCAACTCTCGGGTAGCATACGGCGGCGATGCCGGAACCAGCTAACCCCGGACCACCTAACCCCGGACCACCTAACGAGGCGCAGCGTCGACATTGGAACGACGAGGTCAGGTTGGCGGCCTGGCGCCTGCGCGAGCCGATGACGGCGGCCGTCACTGCCACCCTGCTCGACCACGTGGCCCTCGAGGGTGGGGAGACGGTCCTCGACCTCGGGACCGGCGGGGGCCGGAGCGCGATCGCCGCCGCCCTCCAGGTGGGCCCGGCCGGCGCGGCTGTCGGGGCCGACATTTCCGAGCCGCTGTTGGCGTTGGCTCGCCAGCGTGCCGCGGAGGGCGGGGTCACCAACGTCAGGTTCGTAGTGGCGGACGTGCAGACGGCGGCGTTCGAGGGGAACCCTTTCGACGTAGCCATGAGCCAGTTCGGGGTTATGTTCTTCGACGAGTCGGTCACCGCCTTCGCCAATATCAGAGCGCAAATCCGGTTGGGTGGCCGGTTGACGTTCGTCTGCTGGCAAAGCCTGGCCGACAACCCCTGGTTCTCCGGGGTGGCACTGCAACCCTTCACCCCTCCCCCGCCCGGCCCGGGCCCGGCAAGAATGCCACAGGGCCGTTCACTCTGGCAGACCCTGAGTACACCGCCGGGATCCTGGCGTCCGCCGGTTGGTCGGCCATCGAGCGGGCTCCCTACCGCCAAACCATCACCGTCGATCCCGAGGTCCTGGTCGACGGCGATCCCTACTTGCGTTTCCTCGGTGTGCCCCAAGAGAGCCTGGCCGAAGCGCGGGCCGCATGCGAGGGCTACCTGGCTCCCTTGCGGCGGAGTGACGGTCGCTACGACGCCCCGCTGGCCTTCCAGGTTTTCACCGCTCGCAACTGACCTCGTGCTGCCTCCAGGAACGTTGCCAGGTTGCTTGCGGCAAACACCCCTGTCGGAGATTCCAAGTCAGGGTCCGCAACCAGACAAACGTTGCCTCTCGTGGCACTAGCTGGTGCGGCCCTCCTCTCTCATCTCGCGTCGACCCCGGCCTGCGCCAATCGACACGGTCATCAAAGAGTTGCCTTCCACCAAGTAACTGCAAATACGACGGAGTAACTACGCAATTACCGAGAAGATTGTAATTGCGTACAACTTGGTCCAGCCGTACGAGTTATACGAGAAAGCGAGCAACCGGCACGCAGGTCACCCGTGCCCGGGACGGTTTGGGGCCTGAGCCAGCCGCGCACCGCCACCCTGTCAGCCCCGGGCGTCGCCACCTCGTGAGCCCGGGGCCGGGGTCATCGACAGCTGGGGGTCACTGCGGAGCCGGCTCCACTTTGTCGATCTGGTCGGCGGGTATGCGCTCGATCACGTCCTTCCCTCGCCACAGCTCGTAGAATCCCGTCTTCGAGCTGCACATCGTCCAGCTCCAGGTCTTGCACTCCCCGTTCGTCCCGGAAATAGATCTTGTACCGTGCCACCTCCCCTCCTTTCTCCGGCGAAGCCCGCCGGCGTTTGCGCTTTGCAATGGTCAATGGTGAATGGTCCTGCGTGCTACCAACGGTGACCTTACCTCCCGCCGCGCCGTCCCCACGCCGTAGCGCGCTGAGCTGTTCGACTCGAAGCCGGCGACACGCCCGGCACATCGGCCGGTGAGCCCGATCGCTGGGCCACCCGGGCGCGGGTCTCGGCAAGAGGCTCGAGACCGTTAGCTATCGGGGACCCCTGCGCTTCGAACGCGGTCGGCGATAAGCGTCTCGAGTCGCCGGGTGGCCTGCCTGAGCCGGGTTGGATCGTCACTTGCCTGGATTTCGGTTTCCACCGTTGCCATCTCGGCGGCCAGCTCATGGTCGGCGAACACCTTGTCGACCCAGCGGGAGAAGTCATGGCCCCTGGCGTGGTGCCTGAGGGCGCCGTCGGAGCACGTCGGCAAGATGCGCCGGAGCTCTTCGAGGTTATGGGCGACGGTGCCGCTGGCCGGGCCGCGCCATCCCGGAACCAGAAGCCGCGTTGGGCCGGCACCCCGATGGCGGAGTACTTGTGTTCGTGCCTTAGATGGCCCAACTGTCGCTGAGCCACCTTGACGACGGTGGGCGGCATCGAAGCGCCTTTTTGGGAGAGCAGAACGGTCGTGTTGTCGTCGGTACGCGACAGGGTGATATCGATACTGTCGAGGACCTGCTGGTCCAACTGCTCCAGCTGGTAGGTCACAACCAGATGGCTGTACACCGACGGCTGGTAGAAAGGCTTCAAAGGGGAGTCTTGGCTGTAGGGCACCTGGGCTTCATCGATGAGCACCCAGTCGGGCCGTCCCGTTTTGTCGCGGAACTCGGCCACGAGGGGAGCAAATCGGTTCATGAAGTCCGCCCGGTGTTCGGGCGCATGCGACGACAGATCGACGACAAGGCTTCCCCGCCTGCGCAAGAAGGCAATCACGTCGTCGGGCTCGGGAATAGCATGTTCGCCAAGGGTTATAACGCCGGGAAGCTCAGCCAGGGTGGCGTAGTCACCTTCGGGGTCGAACACGAGCAGGTCGTACCCGAGCCCGATCAGTTCTTCGGCCAGAAGGCCGGCAAGGTAAGACTTTCCGCTCCCGCTCGGCCCACTAATGAGGATATTGACCTGGGAGGCCGGCACGGTCACCCGGCCACCCGTCGGGCCCGTGCCAACAGCGATCTGCCACCTGGCCGAGTAGACGCGCCGGCCCTCGCGGAGGATGGGGCCCCGCAGGATTTCGGCCACGCCGTCACCGTTGAGGGCCGAGGCTATGACGTCAGCGTGTTGACGCAGTACTTCGACAGAGCCGCCTACGGCGGCCCCGATCTCGCAACTCAGCAGCATGGCAAGGTCGTTTTCCGCGTCTCCTATGGCCAAGGTTGTGTGGGGTGACCGGTCCAGCGCCTCGATCGCATATTCCAGTCCGCTGGCCTTGGACACACCCCTCGGGAGGATCATGAGCTCGGAACGGTTCGTCACGATCTGACAGTCAAGGCCGAGGCGTTCGATGGTGGCCGCTACCACCTGATGCTCCGAGCCAGAAAGTGCGGCGATCACCTGGCCCCGCCGGACGCCGGTACCGAGCCGGGTCAGCTCACGGATAAGAGCGTGGTCGACCGGTTCGGCCAGCCTGACGAGGTGACCATGACGGACGGCAACGGCCCCATTTTCCGCCACTATTACGTCGAACCTGTCGCTTATACCCGGGGCGACCTCGATCAGTTCCTCGAAAATCCTGCCCGTAACCAGGACCAGCTTGTGCCCGGCTCGCCGTGCCTCCTCGAGTGCGGCCGCCGCCGTCTCCGAAAGCCGTCCCTCGTGCGCCACCGTGCCGTCGTAGTCCACCGCGATCGTCCGGACGACGCTCCGCCCCGTTGGAGCAGTCACGAGCCAGGCCCACGGGCCCATGGCGAACAACGGTTGCCGAAATCGGGCTCACCTACTCGTTCCCGGCCAAAAACAATGTCGCGCACGCGGACCATCCTCGCGCAGAGTCAGTCGGTGCCCTCCAGGACCGATGGGAGTGGGCGGGCATGGACGACGCTCAGGTGTTGCACCGTCCTGGTCAGCACGACGTAAAGCAGACGGAGGTCGCCGTCGGCCTCGGCCACGATCTGTCCGGGCTCGACGATAACGACGGCGTCGAATTCCAGTCCTTTGGTCGACGCGGCAGGCAGCAGCGTGACGTGCTCGCCCAGCGCCGCCAGGCGCACACCGTCGACGAACGCGACGTCGGCCTCCTCTAGAGCGGCGCCGACGTCTTTGCAAATCGACTCTGGCGCAACAACGCCCGTAAGGGGCCAGATTGAGGCGACCGACGAAACCTCTGCGACGGCCGTGGCGACCACTTGGAGCGGGTCGACCGAAATGATTTTGGGCGCCTGGCCGACCCGGCGCACCGAGGTAGGCGGGCTCACATTGGGAGCGGTATACGGCAGGAGTCGATTGGCGTAGGCCATGATCGGCTCGGGGACCCGGTAACCGATGGTCAGCTCGTCAAGTTGCGCCCCGGGCGTGCCGAGATCGTGGGCCGCCTCTGCCCAGTCGGTCTGCCCGGCGGGAGACGTGGTTTGGGCCAGGTCTCCCAGTGCGGTGATGGAGCCTCGCCGGCTGCGGCGGGCGATCATGCGCAGCTCCATGGCCGAGAGGTCCTGGGCCTCGTCGACGACGATGTGGCCATAAGCCTGTTTCACGCCCCCGATGAGGGCCTCGGCTTCATCGAGGAGAGCCAGGTCGGCACGGCTCCACTTCTGTTCGAGGGCTCGTTTGGCCGGCGGTCGGGCGAGGCAGGCCGCCTCTTCCCGGCTGAGTAACCCTTCAGTGGCACGGAAAAGGAGTGGTTTATTGGCAAGAAGCCGGCGCAGCACACCTGCGGGTGTGATGGTCGGCCACGTCTTGTCCAGCAGGACCTTCAGGGCGTGGCTCGACCGGACGTCACCTTCGAAGAGGGCCTGGCGAGTTACGTCGGACGTCGACCGGGCGACATGGACCGCCCAGGCCAGTTCCACCAGTTGCTCGCGCAAGATCTGGCGGCCATCGGCATAACGCTTGAAGCGCTCCAGGACCCTGTTCACCACCCTGGCTATGTCGGCCGCCGGGAGCCTCACAGTGCCAAAAGTGGTGAGGATTTCCACATCTCCAGCGGGACTACCGACATTGTCGAGCACCGCCCGCCGTATGACCTCGGCCATACGCCTATCGCCCTTCAGACGGGCGGTCCCCGTCGGCTCCGGGCCGCCGACCTGGTACTTGACACCGGCCAAGCCTTCAATGGTCAACTGTGCCGACACGACTTCCCCGAGGGACGGCAAGACCTGCGATATGTAGCGCAGGAAGATACGGTTGGGCCCGACTATAAGTAGCCGTTCTCGTTCGAAAAAGGACCGGTGCTCGTACAACAGGAACGCGGCACGGTGAAGGCCGACCGCCGTCTTGCCGGTACCGGGCCCACCCTGGACGAGGACGCAGCTCTCAAGCGGGGCGCGAATGATGACGTCTTGTTCTACTGGATAGTGGCCACGATGTCGCGCATCGTGCCGGTCCGCCCCCGCCCTACTTCGGCCAGTAAGGGGTCGGGCACATAAGCGCCCGCTTCGACGGCGCCTGGGTCAGCCAGATTTTCGTCGAAAATGTCGACGATCTGGCGCGACTCGACAAGGAACCGTCTGCGCAGGTCGAGGCCCATGGGGTCAGCCACGGTAGCGCGGTAGAACGGGACAGCGACCGTAGCACGCCAGTCGGCCACGAGCGGTTCCCCGTCTTCGTCTTCTATGTGGCGCCGGCCGATGTACCAGCGTTGCGACGAATACCGGTCGATACGCCCGAAGCACAAGGCGCCGGCCCGTTCAGTCAGCTGGTCTATCCGCTCTTGCTTGTCCCGGTCCCACTGTTGGACGTCGTGGACCTCCACTCCCCCTTCAGTGACATTTCCGCCCAGGTACCCGAGCCCCTTCAGGTATTCAGCACGCTGGCGCATGTGCCCCAAGCAGGCATAGGCGCGGTCCAGCACCGCCTGTTCTTCTGCTAACTCCGGATGGATCCCGGCTGCGACCCCGGCAGTATTCATAACCGGAGGAACCTAAACGATATCCCGCCCTAATTCAAGCGAATTCCGCGACTAATAAGAACCCGGAATTTTTATCAGATTACTAATTATCCGGGCCGCAGAACGGCTTCAAACTCAAATTACTTCAAGCGAAGAGCGAACGCAAGTCCTTTTTTCGGAGCGGACGCCCTCGCAAGTAAGCGGTCCATAGGTGCCATAGGTTCAGTCAAGTAATTCCCCCAGTCTGGTGCTCAGTTGCACCACCTCGGCACGGAGCTCGGCCACCTCGGCACGGAGCTCGGCCACCTCGGCACGGAGCTCGGCCACCTCGGCACGGAGCTCGGCCACCTCGGCGGCGAGGTCCTTTGCGGGCCCTCCGCAAGAGCCCCGTCGTCGCGGCCGTGCCGCTCATCCAGGGCCGCGGTCGGCACGTCGGCCAGCAGTTGGGCCCAACGCTCCTCTTTCTGACCGCTGCGTCGGGCCAGGCGGACAACCAGCGGTTCGCTCCGCTCGCTCAGGTTCTCCAGCTCGCTTTCGACATCGGTTATGCCTTCGAACTCGCCCATGCGCTCGGTCCGAGAGCGCAGTTCGCCACTCGTCTGAGGCCCGCGCAACAACAGAACGCCGACCAAGCCAAGCTGCCGGTCCGTGAGCTCGAGGCGCTCGCCGAACAGTTGCTGGTAACGGGTCACGCTCCGGCCGTGCGACGGGTAGACGAAGCGCACCAGCCCCGCGGCCTTGAGCGTGGTCAAGGCGTTGTCGACGGTGCGCTCGTCGTACTCCACCACGGGATCACGGTTGGAGGACTGGTTACAGGCAAGCATGAGCGCGTTCACAGACAGTGGGTACTGCTGCGGCGTCGTCAGCTCCTTTTCGATAAGGCTCCCGATAACCCGCGCTTCTTCCTGGCTAAGCCGCACCTGCCGAGCTTACTTGGCCGTGCTTACATGGCCGACCCTGCGGGGGCGGCCTACGGCGCCGGCTTGAATGCCGGGGCGCAAAGGCGCTTCGGCCTCCGGCTCCGCCCCTCTCTTGGCGCCCCCTATTTTTGGCCCACCGCGACTTTCCCCTTCCGTCTACCAGGTATGCTTCAATTGCGCGCGGGCCTCGACGATGTTGTCCTGGATGTAGTCCCACTCGATGTCGTAACCCATGCCGGGCCGGTCCGGGACGGTTACATAACCTTCGCCATCGATCACGTCGCAGTTTGACTTCAGGTACGGATGGGGCTCGTCGTAATCGACTCCGGGCGCCAGCAACCCCTTCTCGTAATACTCCGACGTATCTTCGGACGTAGCCCCGAGGACCTGCAGGTTGCCGAAACCCGCCATGTGCACCTCACAGCGGACGCCGTACGCCTCGCACACGACCGCCGTCTTCCTGGCCCCGGTTATCCCACCACGGTTTACATCGATCCGGCTCATATCCCCCGCTCCCCGGAGGATCCACTCCGCCCGGGTGAACACTCCGCCCGCCGCGATCTCCGGAGAGAGCACGGGGATGGACAGCTCGCGACAGAGGCGTACATAGCTTTCGACCCGGTACTCGGGCATCGGGTGCTCGAACCAGTAGTAGTTCGCCCGCTCCAGCTCCCGGCCCACCCGAATTGCCTCCTCCAGGGACATATAGGTGCCCCAGGGGTCGTACATCAGTACATAATCTGGCCCGACGGCGTCGCGCACCAGGTGGATGGTCTCGATGTCCGCCTTCACGTTTGATGGCCGGCCCGGTGTTGGCTGACCGGTGGCCGGGTCCCAGAAATAGTGAGGGTGGATTTTGTAGGCCAAATACCCCTCATCGCGGCATTTCAAGGCGTGCTCGGCGTAAACGTAGGGCTTTCCGATGTTTGGGTAGGTAGAGGCGTAGGCCTTGACGCGGTCCCGGGCGCCGCCGAGCAATTTATAGATAGGTAAACCGGTGGCCTGCCCCGCCAGGTCCCAGAGGGCGTTGTCCACCGCGCTCGTAATGTTCTCGGGAATGTTCGCCACCCATAGCCACTTCCAGACCATCTCCCGGTCGAACGGGTCGCAACCGAGGAGGAGGTTGCGGATGCGCCCGAGCACGACCCCCTGGTCAACGATGCTCAACCCTTCGGCATCACCGTGGGTACCGCCACCGAAGTAGTGGCCATCTACGCCGTCGTCAGTGTGGATCGTGAGGATAGTTTGGGTCAGCTCCGTGTTTGGCAACGGCTGAGCGTGGCCTACGTCCCAACGGTCACTATGCGTCCGAAACGTCTTGACGGAAATGTCGGAGATCTTCACTTATTCCTCCACTGAGATCTTGACGGGTATAAACGGGTCCCCTCAGCAGAGTTCCCGCAGCACGGGCGCTCGATATCCACGAGGACCGGTGCGTCGCTGTCACGCTCGAGAGAAGGGTCAGGCCGTTGCCCAGACGCACGGCGACCTGGTGGAGAAAACGGTTCATAACTGACCCTTCCGACGATCAACCGTGAGGATACTGCCGCCCCCCAGGCTATCGCCACTGAGCGAACCATATTTTGGTAAGGGGACATTTACTATGACCGAAAACTTATACTTGCCTGGTGCTTCGGGGCTTCGGCGGGTCTCCTGTGAAGCGTGCCCGGAGCGACGTCACCAACCGGGACCGGGTAGCGGCCAGGGCGGCACCGTGACCGCCGCTGCGTACCTGGCCATCCGGCCGCTCCTCCTCGAACGAGTGGTCCCCGCCTTCGCCAGCCTCGGCGGCATGGCCTTTGCCTACGCCCAGGGGTCGCTCGTGGAGGGCCTGGCCACCGAAGCCGACCTGGACCTCGTCCTGGTGTGGGATGACCGACCGCCAGGTCCGTCCGAGCGGGCGGGGCTGGCACTGGCCGACCCGCTCCCACCACCCGAACAGCACGACCAACCGGGGTTTATCCTCGACCGGTTCTGGGCCGGCGGCCAGCAGATCGACGCCAAGCACGTCTCGCGAGACGAGCTCAGTGACTGGGTGGAGCAGGTCCAGCGGGGCGAGGGAACCACCGGGTACCCGATGCCGGTCATCGCTTTGGCTGGCCTGCTGGCGGCGGAAGTCCTCGCCGACCCGCGGGACGAGTGCCGGGCTCTACGGGAGCGGGCGCCGAGAGGTGCCGACAGAGCTAGTCAGGCGAGCCTCAACCATCTTCTCCCCTGAGCTGCTCCAGCCCTACCTCGAGCAGCTCCAATCCAGTGCCGATCGTGGCGACGGCCTGTTGTTTTACTCCTTGGCCACCGACTTGATGCGACGGGCCTACACGGCCTGGTTCGCCGGCCAGGGCCGCTACTGGCCGCACGAGAAGCGGCTCCAAACCCGGTTCGCGAGCCTGGGGCGTCCTGACCTCGCGGAGCACGATCGGGCGATCTGGGCCAGCGCGCGCTCAAGGAGGCCATGGAAGCGGTACGTCGACAGCTGGAGCTACTAAGGGCCGACGTACGAACACCGTATGCAACGATTGAGTAGGTCAAGGACTGAGCCACTGCGGGCCAAAGTGGGGCTCTCCGTTGGCCGTGATTGTCCCGTTGTCCATAAAACAGGTGATATGAGCTGCAATCTTAGAAATCGAGCCCGGCATGCCACGGGCCGGGCGGGCGGGCACAGGAGAAGCTGTGGACGACGTCTTCGTAGGACGCGAGGCGGAGCTGGCCCGAGTCACTGAGGTGATGGACCGGGCCCGGCGGGGGGAGCCCTGGCTGGTCACCATCGAAGGCGATTCCGGGATTGGCAAGACGACCTTGCTGAGGCACTGTGCGTTTTCATCAGCGGGCGCTTCGGTGCTGTGGGCACGGGCCGACCAAACAGAATCAGACCTTGGGTTCGGGATCGTCACGCAGCTCACAAACGGTGTGACAGATGGGCTGCTGAGCCTGTACCCACTGTTGGGCGGTGGGAGCCGGGACGGGACGTCATCGTTCGGGGTCGGGGCGCAACTTCTGGGCCTCATAGGCAACCTGCAGGCCGCCGGGCCGGTGGTCATGGTCGTAGATGATGTCCAGTGGGCCGACCGGCTGTCGGTCGAAGCGCTCTCCTTCATGATGCGCCGGCTGTCGGCCGACGCGGTGCTGGTGGTCGTGGCGGTGCGCGGCGACCGTGACAACCTGGACGAGCCCACACGAAGGATGCTCAACAGCGTCGAAAGACGCCTGCGCCTGCAGTTAACGGGTCTCCGTCTCGACGATGTGGCACCGCTCGCCGCCGCCCTAGGCGCTCCTCAGCTGCGCTCCGAGATCATCCATCGGATACACGAGAGCACGGGCGGCAACTCGCTCTACCTCCAAACAGTGCTAAACGATAGGGAAAACCTTGGCCGTTGGGGACCTGACAACGCCCCGCTCCCGGCATCGTTGTCGGCGGCCATCGGGGACCAGCTGGCGCTCTTGCCGGCTGAGACTCGTTCGCTTCTGGAGATGCTTGCCGTCGTCAATGGGCGGCTGCCATTGGGCCTTCTCGGGGACGCCGTCTCGGTCGGTTCCCCCAGTTCTGCCATTGAGCCGGCCATGAGAGCGGGCCTGGTGGACTGGTTCCCCACCGAGCCAAGTTGCCCCGTAGCCCTCCGTCACTCGCTACAGCGTGACGCCATCTACGCTGCCCTTAGCCCGAGCAAACGACGCCAGTTGCACGCACCGCGGTGGACCTGGTCGACGGCACGGCGGCCTGGGCACACCGGGTCGCCTCACTGGACCGCCCCGACGAGGAGGTGGCCGCAGGACTCGAGAGGCTGGCGGGCGACGAGGCAGCCCGGGGCCAGCTAGCTATTGCGGCGGCACACCTTCAGTGGGCATCGGACGTCAGCCCGGCCCGGCCGGACCGGGAACGGCGGCTATTAACGGCCGCCCTACACCTGATGCTGGCCGAAGAAGCCCGGGGCCTGGAGCTCCTCCCGGCTGTGGAGAGCTCCGCACCCTGCGCTCTGCGTAGCTGTGTCCTCGGGACCATGGCCTTCGCGTCTGGACAGCTCGGCGAAGCGGAGCTGTCCTTTTCCCGGGCGCTTGCGGAAGCCCAGGAGGGCGGGGTGGACCAAAAGCTGGCCGCCGTCGTCGCCAACCGGCTGGCTGGTACTTACACACTGCTCGGGGCGGGCGAAAAGGTGGTGGAAATGGGCCGCTGGGCGCTCGGCACAGGCGCCCTCGACCCGGCCGCAGAGAGCCAGACCCGCACCCTCGTCGCCATTGGCGCGTCGCAGGTAGGTGGGCCACGCCAGGCTCTGGCGGAACTGGGCCACCTCGGCGTCGACCCCGCTCGGTTATGGCCCGCTGACATAGACGGCCTGTCGTTTCGCGGCGTGTTCCACCTGCTTGCCGGCGACCTGGCCCAGGCCGTCGACGACCTCTCGGCCAGCCTCAGGTTGGCTCGCAAAGGGGCCACTCTGACGCTCGGCCTGCGGGCTTATTTCTACCTTGCCTTGGCTCAGTACCTGAGTGGTGCCTGGGACGATGTGCTCCTGACTTCGGACCAGGCCTTTTCCGCCTTTGAAATCCATCCCCGCCGGTACGAGCTACCCCTGCTCTACCTGGCGGCAGCCTGCGTGCCGGCCGGGCGCGGCGCTACCGAGGACGCCGAACGCTACGCCAGACTGGCCGAAGAATCGGCGCAGGCTCTTGACTACGGGCAGGAACGCCTCTACGCCGCCATGGCGCGCGCGCTGACCTGCGAGGCCGCGGACGACTACCGGGGCATGACGGTTGCTCTCGAGCACTGGCAAGATGAAGCCAGCCTGGACAACCGCAGCCGGCTGTATGGGGTTTTGTGGCGACCGCTGCTCGTCGAGGGGCTGATCGGGGCAGGAAAGCTCGAGGACGCCTCGGTAGCCCTGAGACTGCTGCAAGCTCAAGCCGACGGGGTCACGTACCTGGAGCCGGCCTTGTCCTGGCTCGAAGGATGGCTGGCCGAACAGCGCGGCCAGGCGGAGAGGGCGCTCAAGATCTACCAGCGGGGCGAGGAGAGCGGGAGCAAGGGCTCCCCTCTTTACACGGCGCGGCTGTCATTGGCTCACGGACGTCTGCTGCGCCGGACGGGACAGCGCCGGGCGGCAGTCGAAAGTCTCCGGCGAGCAAACAAACTGTACGCTGCTCTTCGAGCAGGCCCACTTATGGCCCAAACGGAAGAAGAGCTGGCCGCCTGTGGCCTCCCTCAGCAACCATCCGAGCGACGCTCGGTCCTCGAGATGACAAGCCGGGAGTCGGAGGTTGCGCATTTGGTAGCCAAACGGATGACCAATAACGAAATAGCCTCCGAACTGTTCATTACACCCAACACTGTCGAGTACCACCTGAAAAATATCTACGTGAAGTTCGGCGTAAAAGGGCGTCAGCAACTCCGCCGGGCCCTGGGGACCGCTCTCGCGCCCGCCATTTAGGGCTACTTCCGATGCCTTCGGGCCGAGGCGCGCCCGGCAATCCGCCGGCGCTCACGCCACGAGGTACGTCTCGTAGATCACCCCGGCGGGCTGGCGACCGCCGACACTGATAAAGACAGCCTTGTTCATCCAGTCGAGCCCGGGGATAGCAGTTTCAATATGAGTTGACGTACGGAAGGTGTACTCGCTGGCGTCGACGTGCTCGCCGCGGCCGAGACGGGCAAGGACTTCCGGCGGGCCGTAGCGCCCACCTCGTGACTGGACATAAAGTAGGCCGCCCTCATCGGTCTGCAACGTATACCGCATGTCGGCCAGCGAAGAGCCATCGGGCAGGAGGATCTGCCAGTCGGCGCTGGCGCCGGGCACGAGCTTCCCGGATATCCCCGGGCCGGAGAACGTCCCGCCTGTCTGGGGGACGATGCGACGATGGCCCTGGCTCGTATTGCCGAGGTCGAGCGGTTGGCCAAGAGTGGCCTCCAGGCGGTAAACGAGGGTCAGGCGGGGCGCGGGGAGATGGTCGCCCACTGCTAATTCCCGACGGTCGTGGACCGGAGTTGGGGCACGGGGTCACCGGGTGAGGATCCCACAAGTTCTCCTTGAGGTTCTTTTGGTTTACATGACTGCCTGGGAGCCAGTATCGCCGCCGTCGAGACCCCTGGTCCATTCCCCGGTCAGGCCGGGGCCATTGACGGGCTCGGCGAGCCCGAAGCGACCGTGGCGCCCGGTTTGTGGTCCAGGCCCAGTTTCTCCCCTGGCCTCGTTTTTGCAAGTCGCACCGGCAGGCAAGCTTGACGGCTTTCTTCGGCCGGTGTCATCATGCTGGTTCTAAATAACCGGGGATTTGGCGAGGGAACGGGCCCGGCACTTATTCGCCATTTGGGTGATGGCCGGGCTCGCGTCGCCGGGGAGGAGACACGACGTGACAGGGTTCGATGGTTTTTCGGGCACATTGGGAGGCCTGGCCCGGCTGTCATCCGCCCAGAGCCGTTCGATCAGCCCGGAAAACCCTACAGGCGAGCGGGGGGCAGGAGGCCGGGCGGCCGAGGGGACCGGGTCGCGGGCGGCCGCGGGCCTCGGGGTGGGCTGGAAGCTTTCCCCAAGCTTCAAGATCGCGGCCGGTGCGACTCTTACCCTGGCCGACGTCGAAGGACCGGCGGTGATCCGCAGCATGTGGTTCGGCGGCACCGTCGCCCGGGACCGCCCGCGGGAGAACATCCTGCGTATTTTCTGGGACGGCCAGGACACGCCGTCGGTCGAGTGCCCCCTGGGCGACTTCTTCGCTGCCGGGTGGCCGGGGTTCGCCCAGCTATCCTCGCTCCCGGTCAGCGTTAACCCGAACCGGGGACTGAACTGCTACTGGCCCATGCCTTTTCGTTCCCGATGCAAAATTACCCTCGAGAACCGGCACATCCAGGACCTCGACACGTTTTACCAGATCAACTACGAGCTGACGGAGGTCCCCGAAGACTCGGCTTACTTTCACGCCCAGTTCCGGCGGGTCAACCCCACGCCGTACCTGGAACCGTACACGATCCTCGATGGCGTGGCCGGTGCCGGGCACTATGTGGGCACGTACCTGGCGGTGGGAGTTACAAATAACCGGTGGTGGGGCGAGGGTGAGATCAAGTTTTACATCGACGGGGACGGCGAGTTCCCTACCATCTGCGGGACCGGCACCGAGGACTATTCCGGTGGGTCGTACGACTGGATAATCGACGGTCAGTACCAGACTTACACGACCCCTTTTTTGGGGATGCACCAGGTGATACGACCGGACGGGACGCTTAACCAGTCGCAGCAGCGTTTTGGCCTCTACCGTTGGCACCTCGTCGACCCGGTGCGGTTTAGCAGCGACGTCCGGGTGACCATTCAGGCCCTGGGCTGGCGCAACGACGGGAGGTTCCTGCCCCTCCGTTGCGACATGGCCTCGGTCGCCTACTGGTACCAGGCTCTCCCCACCGTCCAGTTCCCGGCGCTGGGGCCGAAGGACGACCTCGAGATCATCTGAGCAACATACTTTTGACGGCGACAGGCGCAGCGGGCCGCAGGCACGCTATGGCGATAGTTTTTCGCTTGCAGGTCTACGCGCCCCGGTCGAGCGGCGTCCCCTGGGCCGCACTGGCCTCTTGAGCCTTAGCCGGGCCGCGGAGCACGTACGCCGCTCCAACCGCAGCCACGGCGCCGATAACCGGGCCGATCAGGTACACCCACCAGGTCGACAGCTGGCCCAGGGCGAGGTCGGGGCCGAAGCTGCGGGCCGGGTTCATCGAAGCGCCGTCGAACGGGCCGCCCATCGTGCCCCAGGCAAATATGTAAGCGCCCACGGCAAGAGGGATAAAGGGGCCATTTAACTTGGGCCCGTTGGCCATGTTGAGGACCATGAGAACGAGGCCGAACGTGATGATCGCCTCGAACCCCACGGCAGCCCAGGACCGACCCGGCGGGGGCATCGTGGCGGCCAGCTTGCCACCCGTCCCGAAAAGGGCGCGCGCCAACATCGACCCCGCTATGGCGGCCACGAACTGCACCACCCAGTACACGCCGGCCATAACCCAACCCATATCGCGCCGCAGCGCGAAGGCCAACGTCGTGGCCGGGTTGAAGTGAGCGGAGATGTCACCCAGGAAGTAAACGGCCACCACCAACCACAGCGCAGAGACAGCGGACAGTACGAGCGCGGCCTGCCATTTTGGCAATGCGTGACCTCCGTAACGGACCAGGATGGCGGCCCCGCCCGAGAGGATAAACGTGAGCCCGGCCATACCGAGGAACTCGGCCAGTAAACGGCGCAGCCGGTGGTCCGGGTTGGTCCAGTCGGCGTACCCTCGCTCCCCTCCTACGGAGGCGATGAGAGCTGCTTTTCCGATCCTCGGTTCGCCATTTTCCATCCCCGACAGTTGTGGGTGGACCCGGTCCATGCCGTGCTCGCTCGGGGGCCCCACGGCCTTCAAGTTCCCCATCTCGCCTGAGCCTATCGCGACCGTCGAAATGCGTCTAAGCCGAATTGACGAACTCCTCGCTCATTGCTCCCACACATTTTCTTGGCGGAAATATCGCCCGGTTGTCCGGGCCACCGTGCCCAACGCGCCTTATTGCCTCGTCGTTGGTATTGCCTCGTCGTTGGTCAACGGCGGGCTGTCGTACCCTGTTGCCAGTGACGAAACCACTGAAGGCACCGCGCCTCGGGGCGTTGGCCGCCGGCGCGACCCTGGTCGGTTTGGCCGCCGGGTTAGTGGCAGCCCCGGCGAGCTCGACGACCAGCAATGGTGCCACGGCCACGATGGCCCGGGTGACCCTCAATGTCGCGCCTGGCAACGGGGCCGCGCCCTTCAATGTACGAAGGTCCCTCACTGTGCCTCAGGGGTGGCGGGCCGAGGTCTGGGCCCGGGTGGCAGGGGCACGGTTCGAAGTCTGGAGCCCCCAGGGTGAACTGCTCGTCAGTGCTCCGAGCGCGGGCGAGATATTCGAACTGACGCCTCGAGCGAACCGCACCCTCGCCCCGGCCGAGCGGGTGCTGCTGTCCGGTCTGACGGAACCCCAAGGGCTGGCATTTGACGACCTGTCCGGCCAGGAGGTGCTCTATCTGGCCGAGTCCGATGAGGTGGACAGGTACGACTGGGGGCCCGGAGCGGCCAGCGGTCGCCGGGTCATCGTACGAGGCCTTCCCGATACGAGCCCGGCAGGAGACGACGAGCACCGGACCAAAACGCTCGCCGTAGGGCCTAACCACTCTGTTTATGTCGACGTGGGCAGTTCCTCCAACGTTGACACGGTCGACCTGTCGTGGCACCCGCCACGGGCGTCGGTCATTTCCTTCCGGCCGGACGGCAGCGACCTGAGGGTCGTAACCATCGGGGCCCGAAACGCCGAGGGGTTGGCTCTTGCCCCCGACGGTACGCTTTGGGCCGCCGTCAACGAGCGTGACAACGTCCCGTACCCGTTCCACCGCTCCTACGGTGGCTATTCAGACGCCTTCAACCGGGTCATCCAGTCGTACGTCAACAACAACCCACCGGACGAGCTGGCCCGGATCACGCCTGGTCGCAACCTGGGCTGGCCCTATTGTGACCCAGACGCCCGGGTACCGCCGGGCAGCACGTCAACCAGGTTTGACTACGGTGAGCTGAGCTTCCTGCCCGACGCCCAGACCAACGTCGGCGGGCGGGTGTTGGACTGCGCCAACCTGGCGCCCATCGAACGCGGTCTGCCGGCGCATAGCGCCCCTCTTGGCATGACGTTCCTCGAGGGAAGCCACGTGGGTGCTCCCTGGGAGAGCGGAGCCGTCGTCGCCGTCCACGGCTCGTGGGACCGCCAACCGCCCCAACCGCCCGCCGTCCTGTGGCTGCCGTGGAGCCCGACCACGCACCTGCTGGGCGCGCCGGTGGCATTCGTCTCGGGTTTCCAGCTCGCCGATGGCTCACGATGGGGACGCCCCGTGGACGCGGTGCCTGGCTTAGACGGCGCCCTCTACGTCACCGACGACACGGCCGGCGCCGTCTACCGCCTGGTGCCGTAAAGGGGTTACGGCGCCAGGCCCGGCACCCCGACGTCTCGCGGTGCGACAGTTAATCGCAGGCGTCGTCGTAAGGTCTGAATATGGCCACAGTGGGCGCTGGCCGCCAAGTCCGCGTTACCCCGTCTGAGGACGGAGAGGTGCGAGTACCTGTCGACATCGCGAAGCTCCTCGGCGCTGATGCGGAGCTCGAGGTGGGACCGGGGATGACCGTGACGCTGCGGCCGTCGAAGGTGGTGGCCCAGCCGGTCGCCAGCGCGGCCGCCTCAGCACCACGACCTCCGGAAAGGGCCATCCTGGAGGTGAGCAACCTGTCCGTCGCCTACGGGGCCACCAAGGCCGTCGACGACGTCAGCTTTCAGGTCGTCCACGGCGAGACCTTCGGTCTTCTCGGCCCCAACGGTGCGGGCAAGACGAGCACGCTCAGCGCCATCGAGGGGCTAATAAAGCCGCGCGCCGGTTCGGTACTGCTCGACGGCATCGACGTCCAGCGTCGCCCCGCCGAGGCAAAGGCGCGGATGGGCGTGCAACTCCAGGCGACGAGTTTCCAGTCCGAGCTAACGATCCGTCAGATCGTGAGGCTGTATGCCGGGCTTTACGGCGTCGTGCTGTCGGACGCCGAGATCGACGAGAGGCTCCGGGTCGTCGGCCTGGGGGACGAAGCGGTCAAGCCGTTCAAACAGCTCTCGGGTGGGCAACAGCAGCGGCTGTCGCTTTTCATCGCAGTCATCCACGAACCTCAGTTGCTGCTCCTGGACGAGCCGACGGCCGGGCTCGACCCTCAATCGAGGCGGCAGTTGTGGGGCCGTATCGAAGAGATCCGCGAGAAAGGGGGCAGCATCCTGGTCACCACGCACTCGATGGAGGAAGCTCAAGCCGTATGCGACCGTGTCGCCATCATCGACCATGGCAAGCTGCTTACGGCAGAGCGGCCTCTCGACCTGATCGAGAAACACAAGGACGACCCCCGGGTTCGCGCCGTCGCCCACGGGGACGTAACCCTCGAGGACGTGTTTATTGGATTAACCGGGAGCGAGATCCGTGATTAGCACCAGGGCGCCGAGCGTCAGGCCGCCGGTACAGCTTATCCTCACCTCTTTGCTCCGCGCCGACTCGACCGTACTGGTCAAAAACCGTCGCGCGCTGGTCATCAGCATCGCCCTGCCGCTCTTGTTGCTCATAACGACAAACTCGAGCAAGGGCACTAACCGCCTCGGCGGCCCATTTTACGTTATCGGTCTATGCACGGCGTACGGGCTGGCCGCGACTTCGATCCTCGGTTACACGCTGACCGTCGCCCGCGACCGCGATAAGGGCGTCTTCCAGCGGCTGCGCGTCACACCGGCCCCAACGTGGGCCATTATGAGCAGCCGGCTGGCCGTGCAGGTCGTGGCTAACCTGATCATCGCCCTGGTTGTCCTTATTGTGGGCAGTGCCATTCATAACGTGACACTGTCCGTAGGCCAGTACGCTCTATTCCTGCTGATATCGGTCCTGGGCGGGGCGGTCTTCCTGAGCATTGGACAGACCATGGTCGGCCTGCTGAAGTCCGCCGACACCGTTAATGCGGCGGCGCGCATCGTTTTTATAGCGCTGATATTCCTCGGCTTGTTCGGCCAGAGCGGTGTGCTTGGCGCAGCCTGGGAGTCCATCTCGAAGTGGACGCCCGTTGGCGTCGTGATGACGCTCTTCGCCGGCGTGCTCGACCCGTCGTCGTGGGGTAGCCGCCAAACCCTGTCGGTCCTGGCGTGCTTCGGTTACGTTGCCTTTTTCGCTGCCATCGGGATCCGGTGGTTCCGCTGGGAAGCGGGGTAATACCGGGCCTGACCTCTCCTCGCCAAATCCCTACCCCGGCGGCGTAACCGGCGCCCGCTGAGGCTCACGAAGCCCCAGGTACTCGGCCAGCCAGGGCCCCGTCACACTTACGGCGCTCCGCGCCATGTCTCGAGGCGTCCCCGCGGCCACGATCCGCCCGCCTTCGGGCCCGCCACCCGGCCCCATATCGATGACGTGGTCGGCGGCCGCCAGCAGGTCGAGGTCATGGTCGATGACGATTATCGTGGCCCCTGCGTCGAGCAGCCGGTCGAAAACACCGACCAAAGTGGCCACGTCGAGGGGGTGTAGCCCGGTCGTTGGCTCGTCGAACACGTACAGCGCGCCACGCTGGCTACTCCGCAGCCGGGAGGCGATCCGGAGCCGTTGCGATTCGCCCCCGGAAAGCGACGGCGTGGGTTCGCCCAGGCGAAGGTAGCCAAGACCGACTTCGGCGATCGGCTGCAGCCCAGCCCGGACCGGGACCTGGCCGGCGAAGTGCACCAGCGCGTCGTCGACGCTGAGGCCGAGCACGTCGGCAATCGTCAGCCCGTCGACCCGGACGGCCAGGGTGGCTTCGGTGAAGCGGGCGCCGTGGCACGTCGGGCACTCAACGGTGATGTCCGGCAGGTACTGGACGTCGAGGTCAATGTGGCCCAGCCCCCGGCAGGTCGGGCACTGGCCCTCCCTGGTATTGAACGAGAAGTGCCCTGGCTTCCAACGCCGCCCGCGGGCGTACGAAGAACCAGCGAAAATGCGCCGGATCTGGTCGAACACCCCCGAGTACGTCGCCGGTGTGGACCGTGAGTTGTGGCCAATGGGGGAAGCGTCTATCTGTACGACCTGACGGATCGCGTCAAGCTCGACCCGCTGGACATGGCTGGGCAGCGCCGTTCCGCTCAGGGCCGCCCGGGCCGCCGGTATGAGGCTGTCCAGTACGAGGGCGGTCTTTCCCGCTCCCGACGGCCCGGACACGGCCGTCAACCGGCCCACTGGAAATGTGGCGGTGAGGTCGTGCAAGTTGTAAAGGTCGTCGATCTCGATCGTGATCTCGGCCTCGGGACCAGCGTGCGCCGGCCGCTCACGGGCCACGGCGACCGCCCCGGCCAGGAACGGCCCGATGACCGAGCGAGGGTCCGTTTGGAGCTCCCTCGGGGTCCCCTGGGCAATCACAGTGCCGCCCTTGGCCCCCGCTCCGGGGCCGAGCTCGACAACCCAGTCGGCGGTGGCGATGAGCTCTCGCTCGTGCTCCACGACGACGACCGAGTTACCGTTGGCGGCCAGGGCGGCGATCGTCTTGCGCAGCCCGACGACGTTGGCCGGGTGGAGGCCGACCGACGGCTCGTCGAGCACGTACAGCATGCCCGTAGTACTCGAACGCACGGTCGACGTGAGCTCGATGCGCTGCCGCTCTCCTGTCGACAGCGAGGCGCCGGAGCGGTCGAGGGTCAGGTAGCTGAGGCCGACGTCGAGCAACGGGCCGAGCGTGCCGTCTAGCTCCCCCATCAGACCGTTGGTCACCCGGCTGAGCTCGGCCGGCAGACCGGGCGCCAGACCCAAAGTGAACTGGCCCAGCTCGCCGAGGCCCAGGGCGCTGATCTCGGCTATGTCGCGGCCGCCGAGCTGTGAGGTCAGCGCCTCGGGCCGCAGCCGGGTCCCGTGGCACACCGAGCACACACGCGTGACGAGGAAACGCTGCACCAGCCGGCGCGAACGCTCGTTGTCGCTGCGCAGCGAGCGTTCCACGGCCGCGACGGCGTTGTCGTAGTTGACGGAGAGCTGCACCGTCCGCCCGGTCCGCCCCGAGCTGAGCGTCACCTGGCGCCGGACCGGCTTGCCGTGCAGGACGATGTCACGCTCCTCGTCGGTCAGGGACCGGTACGGTACGTCGAGCCGGACCCCGAGCTCGTGGGCGGCGTACATGGAGAGACGCCGACCGCCAGAGTTCCAGGGCAGCACCGCGCCCTGCTCGATCGTCTTTCCGGGGTCCAGCACGAGTGTTGTCTCGTCTACTTCCGAGCGCACGCCGAGGCCCTGGCAGGCGGGGCAGGCGCCGTACGAGTTGAAAGCGAACGATTCGGCGCTCGGGTGCTCGAAATGAGCACCGCAGACCGGGCAAACGATCTCCTCGGCGAACGAGGCCACCGACGGAGGCACCAGGTGGCCATTCGGGCACAGGTGGGACCCCAGGCGCGACATCATGAGGCGCAGCACGTTGAGCACCTCGGACATGGTGCCGACGGTGCTGCGGGGCCCGGGTACCGGCGGCCGCTGGCGCAGGGCCAAAGCGGGCGGGAGGTGGTCGACCCGGTCGACATCGGGCCGCTTGGCCTGGGTAAGCCTCCGGCGGCTGTACGTGCTCAACCCATCGAGGAGGCGCTGGAGGCCCTCGGCGTACAACGTGCCGATGGCCAGCGACGTCTTGCCAGACCCGGAGACGCCTACCACCGCCACCGTGCGCCACAGGGGGACGTCGACGTCCACGTCCTTCAAATTGTTTTGCCGCGCCCCCCTCACGCCGATAAAAGTGGGCAATGACGCCGGTACGGGAAGGTCGTACACCGGTTTAACCGGCACGCGGCGACCGTCCCGCCTGAGCCGTCTTGGGGGCCTTTGACGCTGCCGCCCCGGACCGGTCGAAAGCGGCCGAGAACAGGTAGCTCGTGGCCAGGCTGCGATAAGGCCGCCACTTCTCGGCGACGGCGAGGACCTCTTGCTGGCTGGGCAGATGATCGAACTTATATGCGAACTGGACCGCCCTGCGCAGGGCGAGGTCGCCTGGAAGGACGACATCTTCTCGCTGTAGCGCCACAAGTAGAGCGCCCTGCGCCGTCCAGGGGCCGATCCCGGGGATCTCGGTGAGTTCGGCTATGAACTCCTCGTCGGGGAGCCGCGCAGTACGTCCTCGTCGAGCCGGCCGTCGGACATCCGCTCGGCCAGTTCGCGGAGCGTACCTATTTTGCGCCACGAGAGGCCGGCTTCACGGATGCGGGTGGGGTCAACGGCCAGCAGTTCCGCCGGGGACGGGAGGTGACCGCCAAAAAGGGCTTCGATGCGGGCGATGATCCGCCGAGTAGAGGCAACGGACAACTGCTGACCGGTGATCTGGAATAGCAAAGCACCGTACAGGTCCATTGGCGGCAACTGGGCTATCCACGCCCGGGGGTCAAAGTCGGGCCGGTCGTCGATGATCCGGGATAACACAGGGTCCGTGTCCCGGAGGTAAGAGCGCGCTTGCTCGAGCGACGCGAGGCGGTTGGGGTCGCCGGGCGGCGGGCTTGCTCCATCCGAGAGAATGTCTCTGAATTATCCCGACATTCGACCCGGCCGGGTTGTTTTGGGTGCCGAGGTCTGTCATCCTCTCATACTACCCGTATATATTTGCGTTGGCAAACAACTTCTTTAGCCAACCGCCCTCATTTCGAATACCGGTACGCGGAATACTGGTGCACCGAATCGCACCCGGAATACTGGCCGGCCGGGGAATAGTGGCACTTCGGGACAAGGCCCTTTATCGCCTGGCTACCTCTTTAATTCTAAGACTCGAGAACCTTCTTCATTCTAAGATCCCCAGCGTCTTCGATGTCGTGCTGCCGGCAGCAGTTACGAACCGAAGAACGCATAGCAACTGGGGGTGTACCACCAAACCAAGAGGAGGAACCACAAAATGAGGAAGAGCGTCTTCCTGACGCTGGGAGCATCGGCCCTGTTAGGAGCTGTGGGGACTTTCGCGATTCAAACCTCACCCGCGCTGGCAGCCAACGGCAACCGGCTCCAGGCCAGCTTCGTCGAAACCACTCAGCAGGTCACCAACAGGGTCCCCGACCTCGGTGTATTGCAGATCATCAATACGGGCACGGGCGCTGTCCAGGGGTTCGGGCCAGCCACGATGGTCATAGGCATCACCCAGGACCACGACGTGGCTCCCTGCGGTCCTGGCAGCTGGACAAACGCCGCCGTCCGCCGCATCACGCTGGCGCAGGGCGTGCTCGTCGTAGAAGAACTTGCAAACGCCTGCCCCGCTCCGTCGGGGACGATCATCAGCGGCACCTACCAGGTCGATGGTCTATCGAGCACCGGAGCTTTTGCCGGGGCATCGGGGTACGGCAATGTGACCATAGTTGTGGGCACGTCGACCTCAACCCTGTCGGGCAAGCTTCACCTCGCCAGGTCGCCAGACTAAAGCTCCTCGTTTTACAGCGGAGCCGTCCGGTCTACTACCGGGGGTAGGAGAGCACCTAAAGGGCCGGCAATCCGTCGCGACGCAGCCCCGCCGTCGCCCCCGCGGCGGGGCCACCTGCCATGCTGAGCGCGACCTCAACCGGGCGATCAGCGGCTAGACAGGTCGCAAGTGGGTTTTCGGAAGTACGAGGAAGCTAAGAGGTGCGCGCGAATGGCGGGGCATAGCCCGATCGACCGGCGGTCGTTCCTGGCCGGTGGGGTAAAAGCAGGTGTAGGGATCGGGTTCGGGGCGCGGTCCGCTCGCCGGGCGGCGTCGTCTGGCCGTTGGATCGCTAACTTGGCCAGCCCGCCAGCGCCGTCTGTGGTCAGGGCGCCACCACCGTCGCCTCCAGCCTTTTCGAGGTACGTCAGCCGTCCTGACCTCACGCCGGTGGCGGTCGGGATCAGTACGACCGAAGACTTCCTGGCTCTGGGGTCAGAGGCGGGGTACATCTTCTGCGCCCCGAAGGCCCCGTTGGCGGCCAATCCCGGGAGCCAGGTGCCGGCCGGCCCGGGCGCGTTCCCGGCCGGCGCCACTCCGGGACTGATGATCCTGGACACCTCGGGTGACCTGGTCTGGTTCAAGCCGCTCCCCGGCCCAGACGTGATCCCGTTCAACTTCCGCGTGCAGACGTACAAGGGTAAACCGACGTTGACCTGGTTCCAGGGGTCTGTAGTCGACGCCCACGGGGTCGGCTACTACGTCCTCGCCGACAACACTTACCAGCAGATCGGCCAGGTCGTCAGCACCGGCTACCCCTGTGACCTCCATGAGTTCATAATCACGCCGGAGGGCACCGCCCTCCACACCGCCTACGACGACACGTCCCTCCACCGCCAGGGCATCCCCGTCTTCGTCAGCCACGCCCAGGAAGTGGACGTCGCCACCAATGAGCTGCTCTTTGACTGGGCGAGCTACCCTGCCGTGGGCCTTGGCGTGTCGTTGACCAAACCGGCAGCCACTTACTTCGACTATTTCCACATCAACTCGATCGACCTCTGGCCCGGCAGCGACCGGAACCTCCTGATCTCTGCACGGAACACATCGACCGCCTACCTCGTCGACCGCCAGACCAAGGAAGTAATTTGGCGGCTGGGCGGCAGGCGCAGCGACTTTCTCATGGGACCGGGCACCCAGTTTTGCTTCCAGCATGACGCCCGCGCTCTGGCCGACGGTTCGGGGCTGAGCCTCTTCGACGACGCCACCCCTCCGTGTCCCGAAAGAGTGGCTTCGGGCAAAGTGATCAACCTCGACGTGGCTGCTATGACGGCGACCCTCAGGCACCGCTACCTGCACACCGATGGCGAGATGAATACCCCCAGCCAGGGGAACTGCCAGGTCCTGGCCGACGGCGGCCACGTCGTTGGTTGGGGTTTCCGCCCGTATTTCAGCGTCTACGCGGCGTCCTCGTGGGGCACGCTGGAGGCCCCGCTCCTCTTTGATGGGCGCTTCCCCAAAGGAGCGGCCAGCTACAGGAGCTTCATGTTCCACTGGAAAGGCGACCCTCCAGAGAGCGAAATGGCCGTCGTGGTGCAACCAGCAGGTGGAGGCCGGCTGACCGCCTGGGTCAGCTGGAACGGAGCGACTGAGGTGGTCGCCTGGAGGGTCAATGGAGGCCCGTCGCCCGGAGTGCTGCAACCACTGACCACGGCGCCGAAGGTCGGTTTCGAGACGGCGATCGATTTCGTCGCTGACGGCGCCAGTTACTTCGACGTCGACGCAATTGATGCCGCCGGTCAAGTCATCGGCCGCACGGCCCAGGTCACTGTCAGCCCGGTCACCGTCACCTAGGCCTACTGTCAGATAGGCCCACTGTCAGCTAGGCCGCGGGGAAGGCTGCATTCGGCCGAGGACGGGCGCGATCGGGAATTATCCTGGAACTGTTACACAATTCTCAGGATATGGGCGCATTTTCTTTCTTCGGTCGGGTAGGTCTATCAGACCGGCAACTAGTGCTGCCTCCAGGAACGTTTGCCCGGCCGGTCGCTGAGCGCAAAAGCCTGTTGCCGTACCAGAGCTGAGTTGAACAACCAGGCAGACATTGCCTGTCGTGGCGCCAGACGTGAATTCTGGAGCACGTTGTCTAGCAGCTCGGGCTCTTTGTGCGGCGGCAGTTGCGCGTTTGGTGTTTGGCAAGCCAGGGGAAATCGGTGGACGGGCTGCATAACGGAACGAGTAAAGGACATGATTTGACTATTGAGAGCGATCAGCGGGGCGACCGGTCGTTGAGCCGGCGCCAGTTCCTCTACGGCGGCGGAGGACTGGTGGCGGTCGGGTTGGCGGGCCTGACTGGACTTGGCCCGGGCGCCCGGCGTTCGCCCACAATCCGGCTCGGCGGGCAAGGGGAGCGGGCGGCGGCGCTGCGGCTAGCCGGTACCGTCTCGGTAGACGACGTCCATAGCTTCGTCAGCCGGCCCGACCTGCAGCCGCCGGTCGTCAAGATCAACACGTACTCCCAGGGGTGGCAGGACGCCAGCCCAGAATTTATCTTCCTCGGCACTAAGGGCTACATAGGCCCTGTCCCGGGCCAGCCGGGGCTGATGATCGTGGACCGCAGTGGCCACCTGGTCTGGTTCAAGCCCATTTCGCCGCTATCGCCGTTCGACTTCAACATGCAGCCCTACCAGGGCCAACCCACGCTCACGTGGTGGCAGGGCAAGGTCGGCCCGGGCATCGGCTACGGGGAGGGCCAGATGGCAAACAGCCAGTACAGCGTGACCAAGACCGTCCGGGCCGGGGACGGGCTCCAAGCTGACCTGCACGAGCTTGCCATCACTGGTGCCGGTACCGCCTTGATCACCGCCTATCAGACGACTACCACCAACCTGTCATCGCTCGGTGGCCCCCGAAAAGGCCCCGTGTACGCCTGTCATGCGCAGGAGATCGACCTGGCCACGGGGAAGCTCCTGTTCGACTGGGACAGCCTGAGCCACGTACCCCCGAGCGAGAGCTACATGGGCGTACCCAGCGGCAAGCAAAAGGGTATGCCGATGGATTATTTCCACATCAATTCGGTGCAGGAAATGCAAAACGGCAACCTTCTCATCTCCGCCCGCAACACCTCAGCGCTCTACCAGGTCGACCGTTCCACAGGAAAGGTCGTTTGGCGCCTGAACGGGAAAAAGTCCAATTTCACGATGGGCGCCGGGAGCCGTTTCTACTGGCAGCACCACGCGGTGCCACACGCTAACGGGCTGGTGACCCTTTTCGACGACGGCGCATCACCAGCGGAGGAAAAACAGTCTCGCGGCTTGCTGCTTTTCGTGGACGCCAAGACCAGTCACGTCAGCCTCAAGCAGGCTTACCTCAACCCCGCCGGCTTCATCGCCGCCAACCAGGGCAGCGTGCAGCTTCTGGCTGACGGGCGAGTTTTCGTGGGCTGGGGCAATCAGCCTTACTTTTCCGAGTTCGCGCCCGACGGCACTTTGCTGATGGACGGGCAACTACCGCTCAATGTTCAGTCTTACCGGGCCTACACGTACGATTGGACCGGGAATCCCCCCGGCCCGCCGGACGTGGCGGTGAGGTCCGACCCGGCCGGCGGTTTCATTGTGTACGCAAGCTGGAACGGGGCGACAAAGGTACAGAGGTGGATGGTCCTGGCCGGAGAGGTGGCGTCCAGGTTGCAGCCCGTCGGCTCAGAGGACTCAACCGACTTCGAGACGGCAATAGCCGTCAATAGCGCTGGCCCCAAGTTTTGCGCGGTGGCCCTCGACAGCGCGGGTAAAGAATTGGGCCGTTCCAACCTCGTCAACGCCTAGCCGGCCTGGTCATCGATTAGCCGGCCTGGTCATCGATTAGCCGGCCTGGTCATCGATTAGCCGGGCCGGCCCGCGCCCGTCAGGCTCCCTTCCGTCGGCCCGGCACCCCTGAGCGGCACACTGGCGGCGGCGTAAGCGTCAGGAGCGCTAAGCGTTTCGCCTTTCAAGAGGGCGCTGGCCAGGCTGTCGAGCTGTTGGCGATGGCTTGACAGCAGCTCGGTAGCCCTGGCGTGCGCGTCCTCGACGATCCGCTGCACTTCCTGGTCGATAAGCCATTGCATTTGCTCCGATGTCTGGCTCGGGGCAAAGGGAGAAGGCCCGCTGCCGTCGGCGGGCAAGAGCGTGACCGGGCCGAGCTTGTCGCTCATCCCCCACCGGCCGACCATCTGCCTGGCGATCTGGGTCAGGTGCTCCATATCGGACTCGGCCCCGGTCGAGATGGTGCCGTACACGACCTCCTCAGCTACCCGGCCCCCGAGCGCCACCCTTACTTGCGCCTCCAGTTCTTCACGGGAGTACGACACCCGGTCCGAGTCGGGGGTCGACAAAGTGACGCCGAGCGCCTGGCCGCGGGGGATGATCGAGATTCTGGCGCACGGGGTCGGCCTCCGGGGTAAGCATCCCCACCAGGGCGTGGCCGGACTCGTGATAGGCGGTACGTTCCCGGTCGGCCGCGGCCAGCACGATCCCTCTGGGAGCGCCAAGCGTGATCTGCTCGAGCGCACCGGTGAAGTCGGCCATATGGACCTGGTCCTGGTTGCGGCGGGCGGCGGCCAGGGCGGCCTCGTTGGCCAGGTCGGCGAGATCGGCCCCGACCATGCCGGGGGTCGAGGCCGCAATGGCGTCCAGGTCGACGTCGGCCGCCAATGGCATGTGGCGAGTATGGACCTCGAGGATCTTGCGCCGCCCTGTCCGGTCCGGTGCTTGGACTGCCACCCGGCGGTCGAAACGGCCGGGCCGCAGCAGGGCGGCGTCCAATATCTCGGGCCGGTTGGTGGCGGCCAGCACGATGACGGCCTCGGTTGACTCGAAGCCGTCCATTTCCGTCAGGATCTGGTCGAGGGTCTGCTCGCGCTCGTCGTCGGCGCCAGTGACGCCGGCCGCGCCCTGACGGGAACGGCCTATGGCGTCGATCTCGTCGATGAAGATGATGGCCGGTGCGGACTCCTTGGCCTTGTTGAACAGGTCCCGGACGCGGGCGGCACCCACGCCGACGATGGCCTCGATGAACTCGGACGCCGATAGGGAGAAATACGCGGCTTGCGCTTCGCCGGCGACGGCGCGCGGCCAACAGTGTTTTGCCCGTCCCCGGTGGCCCGTACAGGAGCACACCGTGGGGCATCCGGCCACCCAGGCGCGTGTAGCGGCTCGGGTCGCGGAGGAAGTCGACGATCTCGGCCAGGTCGGCCTTGGCTTCGTCGATCCCGGCCACGTCGTCGAACGTGACCGTGATCTTCTGCGGGTCCACCCTCCGAGCCATCGAACGCCCGAAGTTCCCGAGCCCGCCCAGGCCCCCACCACCACGAGCGGTGGCGCGGCGAGCCAGGAACCAGAACAGCCCCACGAGCAATATGGTCGGCCCGAAGCCGAGCAGGAGGTCGGACAACAGCGACGAGCCGGTGCTCGGCGGCTGAGCATTGACCTCGACGCCGTCCGAGCGGAGCATCTGGGTGAGCTCGGTTGAGTCCCAGAACGACGGCACCACGGTGGAGAACAGCGTCGTGGGCGTGGCCGACTTGTCATCTGGCGGGTACTTGAGCTTGGTCGTGAACGTGCCCTGGATGTTGTCGCCGGTGGAAGTGATGGACTTGACCTTCCCCGCCTGCACCTGAGAGAGGAAGTAAGGGCTGAACGGGACCGTCACGCGTGGTTCGCCTCCTCCCTGGGACATAAGCAACGAGGCCCAGTTGAGGGCCAGCACCAGCAGGACGAAGATCCGAGAAGCCGCGCCAGAGGTGAGGTGGGCGGGGCTTGTTCTCGTCCGGCGTGCCGCGGCCATCCGGCGCCGGGACCACCCGCCATCCCCGTTTGTCCTGGGGCATCGGCCCGCGTGGAACGGGCTTGCTCGTGCCGTCGCTGTCATTGCTCGGGGCCGAGCTGCCCGAAGACCCGCCATCGGCCGCCACTTCTAAGAGCCGCTTGTCATTCGACATGGCGCAGTGTCCCTCCTTTGCTGTGACAGTCCAGTGGTCTCGCGGCCGGACCGGGTTGACGGTGGCCCAGGGCAGACGCCCCGTTTGGCAACCATGGCCTCCGGTCGCCTTCTGGAGCTTCAGTGAGGAGCTAGGAGGCAGCGGGCACGTCGGCCGACCCGCCCTGGGTCAACGCCAACGGGTTGACGACCCTGTCGTAGAGTTCCTCGCTGACGCCGTTGGCCAGGGCGGCGGGCTTGAGGGCCAGGTCGTGGTCGATGGCGTAATAGGAGATGGCGGCCGCCTTGTCGTAGCCGATGACCGGGGACAGGGCCGTCACCATCATGACCGAGTTGTCGATGTTCGCTTTCAACTTGGCCTCGTTGAGCTTGGTGCCCTCCACCATGAACTTGCCGAGGTGGTCGCACATGTCGGCCAGGATCAGCGCCGAGTGCAAGTAATTGTTGACCAAGATTGGGCGGAAGGCGTTCAGCTCGAAGTTGCCCTCGGCCCCGCCCATGGTCACGGCCACGTCGGAGGCGATGACCTGGATGGCCACCATGAGCATGGCCTCGGCCTGGGTCGGGTTGACCTTGCCGGGCATGATCGAGCTACCGGGCTCGTTGGCCGGGAAGATCAGCTCGTGGATGCCGGTGCGCGGCCCGAGCCGAGCCAGCGCAGGTCGTTCGCGATCTTGAACAAACTGACGGCCGCCGCCTTTAGCCCGCCGTGGGCGCGCACCATGCGGTCGAGGGTGCCCTGGGCGGTGAACTTGTTGGCCGCGGTCACATAGGGGGCGCCGGTCATCCTGGCGATCTCGGCCGCCACCTGGTCGCCGAAGCCGGCGGGGGCATTGAGCCCGGTGCCCACGGCGGTGCCGCCCATGGCCAGCACCAACAGCCCGGCGGTGGCGTGCTCGACCTCGGCGATGGCGTCGTCTAAGGCGCCGGCGTAGCCCGACCACTCCTGGCCGACGGTGAGGGGGACGGCGTCCTCCAGGTGGGTGCGCCCGATCTTGACCACGTCGGCCCAGACTTTGGCCTTGGCCGCCATGGCGTCGCGGAGGCGTTTTAGGGCCGGGACGGTCTTCCCCGTAGCCATGGTGTAGGCGGCGATGTGCATGGCCGTCGGGAACGTGTCGTTGGAGGACTGGCCCATGTTGACGTGGTCGTTCGGGTGCACCGGTTCCTGGGAGCCGAGGGTGCCCCCCACCAGCTGGATGCAGCGGTTGGAGATGACCTCGTTCACGTTCATGTTGGACTGGGTGCCCGAGCCCGTCTGCCACACGTAGAGGGGGAACTCACTGTCCAGCTGGCCACCGGTGACCTCGTCGCACACCCGCTCGATCAGCTCTCCCTTCCACGCCGGCAGGCGCCCGGCGGCCGTGTTGACAATGGCGGCCGCTTTTTTCACGTACCCGTAGGCGTGGTACACCTCCTTGGGCATCCGGTCGTTGCCGATGTTGAAGTGCTCCAGGCTGCGCTGGGTCTGGCCCCCCAGTAGTGGTCTGCCGGCACTTCCACCTTGCCCAGGCTGTCGAACTCCTGGCGGAGACCGGCGGCGTGCAGGCCGATCGGGATATCGAGGATCTTCGGTACTTGACTGTCGTTAGCGGTCACGAAAGGTCACTCCCTGGCGAAAAGATCGAACTGTCCGTAAGGCCGGGCCCCCGGCGTCCGGGCAGGGCCCGGTCTGAGTAACAACCTGTCATCAGTAGCGGCCCGATATGGGAGGTGCAGATATGACTAACGGGCCGATATGACCAATGGTGCCACGACATGGCGCTGATCGCGCCAGTGAGAAACCCCGGTCCTGCGCCCAAGTGGCACGGCGGCGCCGGGGCGAGCCTGGCTCAGGATGCGGCTGAGTCGGCATCGTCAGCCCTGGTGAGCGATAGCTCCCCGGTGTTGGCGTCGTAATCGAACAACTCGCCGTAGCGGCCCCAGTCGATGGCCGTGTCGAGCTGGGCACGCGCTTCCTCTTCGGAAAAACCTCGCCTCAACAGGTCCAAAAAGAGCCGCTCATTGAGCGTGCCGTCCCGGGTGGTCTCGAGCGCCCTGACGATCGAGCGTACGAGCGGGCCTCTCGCGGGCGCAACGGGCGAATATGGACTTGGATGTGAGGATGTCGGCCTCCGTCCACTCTTTCCCTTCTGCTGTGAGCTGAATATCGGCATCGTCGACGTCCGCCAGCCCCAGCAACTGTGCGGCGTCCGTGATGGGCAAGAGGTCGTCGACCTCGAAGGTGAGGAGATGGGAGAGCTCGGGTAGGTCGTAGCGGCCGCCGGCATTGTTCACGATCTCCAGCAGCCCGGCGAGGCCTCCGACGCTGGCGTGCGGAAGAGGGCTTTCGATCGGAGAGGCGTCCGCCTGTACCGTCGCCCCGGCCGGTGCGGCGACGGCTTCGTCCGCCTCACGCCGGCCCGTCATTATGCCGTATAGATGCTCCACAAGCTCTTCGAACTCCGGTGTGCGGCGGTCACGGGGCCGAGGGAGCCGGTTGGCGATCTCGGAGCGGATCCGGCCCGGGTTCGACGATAAGACCAGTATGCGGTCGGCCATCTGGGCCGCCTCTTCGATGTTGTGCGTGACGATGAGGATCGCCTTGGTCGGGAAGCTCTGCGGATCCAGACGAGCCCGTCTGTCCGGACCACAGGTTCAGCAACTCGGAGCGGAGGTTTTCTGAGGTGAGGACATCGAGAGCGCTGAACGGTTCGTCCATAAGGAGGGCGTCGGGGCGCACCACGAGGGCGCGGGCAAAGCCCACCCGTTGGCGCATCCCTCCCGAGAGCTCTTTGGGGTACGCCGACTCGAACCCGTCGAGGCCGATCAAGTCGATGGCGGCCAGGGCGCCCGTTCCCGGCGCTCCTTTGGCGGGACGCCCTGAGCCTCGAGGCCCATTTCGACATTGGACTGGACCGTGAGCCAAGGGAGCAAGGCAAAGGTCTGAAATACCATCGAGACCCCGGGATTGGCGCCGTTGAGCGGGACCCCCCGGTAGCGCACGGTCCCGCTCGTCGGGGCGATCAGCCCCGCGATACAGCGCAACAGGGTCGATTTCCCCGACCCCGAGCGTCCGAGAAGGGCCACGATCTCACCCTCTCGCAGCTGCATGCTGATCCGGTCGAGCACGGTCAGCTCGACCTCCCTCAGCGGCGGTGAAGGTCTTGCTCACCGAATCGACGTCGATGATCACCGTGCCCGTGACGTCGGCTCACATCGAGTACCTCGTCTCCGCCAAACGGTACAGCCGGCGCCACAAGAGCCGGTTGACGACCACCACATAAAAGCTCATCACGACCACACCGGCCAGTACTTTGGCAAAGTTCCCCGCACTGCTTGCTTCGGCGATATAGGACCCAGGCCGAGAGCGCGCAGGTGGTGATGCCCGAAGTGACATACTTCGGCCACGATCGAGGCGTTCCAGGCACCGCCCGCAGCGGTGATCCCACCCGTAACGTAAGCCGGGAAGACGGCAGGCAAGATCATCTCTTTCCACCGTTGGTTCCTCGGCAGACGAAACTGCGCCACCATCTCCCGCATGTCGGTCGGGATGGAGCTGGCCCCTGCGATGGTGTTGAACAGGATGTACCACTGAGAACCGAGCGCCAGCAAGACGATGCCGCCGAAGTTGAGCGGGATGCCCGTGGCGATGAAGAAAAGGGTCACGAACGGGAACAGCAGCTGGGCCGGGAAACTGGCCAGGACCTGGACCGCCGGTTGGGCCGCCCGGGCGAGTCCTCGGGTTCATCCCGATCATGACGCCGACGGGGACCCAGATGAGCGTGGCGATCACGACCACGACGATCACCCGCACCAAGGTCAGCGCACCCAGCCCGAGGCAGTAAGGGAAGACCGAAAGCCCTACGGTGCGGCTGAAATACTCCATGGCCAGGTAGACGCCATAGATAACAGCGGCTGACGAGGGCGGTGAAAAAGATCGAGTCGACCACCCGGCGCCGGCTGAGGTCAGGGTGGAGCGGGTATTCCGCCAACCCGAAAGGGCGGGTCGCACGGTCGAGGCCGCGGACGATGGGGCGTCCCGTTCGGGCTACCAGTCCTGGTATCTGAGACCGGCGCAGCAAGCTCAGGGTCACGCTGTGGGGTTGGTCTACTGCCGAGGACGTCTCGATCCGGAACTTCTCCGACCAGACGACCAGGGGCTTCCAGAACAGGACGTTCACGCCGACGACCAGCACCACCAGCACGCCGATGGCGACGAGGACGTCGGTGACGCTCCCGGCGGCGAGGGAGGCGGCGACGTACGACCCGATCCCGGGCAAGGCGTAGTTTTGATGACCGATCTCTATTGCTTCGGACGCCACGAGGAAAAACCAGCCCCCGCCGAAACTCATCATGCCGTTCCAGACGAGGCCGATCATCGACCCCGGGACGTCCAGCTTCCAGAACCGCTCCCACTTGGTCATCCGGTACATCCGGGCCGCCTCGTCCAACTCCGTGGGCTGGGTTATGAGCGAGTGGTAGAAACTGAACGTCAGGTTCCACGCCATAGAAGTGAAGATGGCGAAGATCGAGGCGGCTTCCAGGCCCAGCACCGACCCGGGGAACAGACCCACGAAGAAGGTGACGGTTATGGCCAGGAAACCGAGGATCGGCACGGACTGCAAGATGTCGAGTATCGGTATCAGGACGATCTCGGCCCGACGGCTGCGGGCGGCCGCCGTGCCGTAGATGAGAGAGAACACGACCGAGGCGCCTAGGGCGATGAACATCCGCAACAGCGAGCGCAGGGCGTAGTACGGGATATCTGCCGGGTCCGTGGATACCGACGACCCGACGTGCTGGGAGAGGTGGGTCGCCCGCAAGCTACCTCCCAATCGCACCAGCGTGTACAGCAGAGCAAGCACGCCGGCGGCGACGATAAGGTCAGCCACGTTAGGCCGTGGTCGCCTCAGCGCCCCACGCGAGGGGAAGGTTGCCGTGCCAGCCATGGGTAAGCGAAGTCTGGCACGGCCAATTGCCGCGGGGCCACAGCCAGGTTTTCCTATCGCAATTACCCTTGGGGAGCGGCCACCAGGACGGGCTCTCGAGTCAACCGGGTTATGTCCAGGCGGCGTGGTTCACCTGGTGCCACTCAAGCAACCACCGGGAGCCGGCCACTCCGGAGTCGACCTCCCAGGAGGCGGGTCAGGCGGGAGGCGGGTCAGTCGGGAGGCGGCCGATCAGACGTGGGCTTAGGCGTAACGTCCGCGTTCACGTTCACGTTCACTTTCGCGATGTGACGTTTTCGGCCAGATATACGCCCAGAGCGCCGAGCCAGTCACCGGTGCCCTGCTCCCTCCACTGTGGTTGCTCTCGTCCGTCGAGGTAGGCGCCTGCCTCGACCAGCACCAGACGGGTGCGCTCGCCTTCGGGGACGAACTCGACGGTGGTCAGCGACGCCGTCGCCACGATGTCGTCCTCGGCCAGTACCGACGTATAAACGATCCGTTCGTCCGTCACAATCTCGCGGTAAAGAGACTCCCAGAAAATGCGCTTACCGTCGTGGACGACGGTATTGCGCTCGATGCCTCCAGGACGGAAGTCCAGCTCGTAATCGGACGGGTTACCAGCAAACCAGTGAGCCTTGCTTTTCTGGTCGGCCCAGGCGTTGAACACGTGACCAGGCGCTGATGGGTAAATCCGGTCCAAAGTAAAAGTGGCGTGGACAATGCTGCGGTCGGACATGGTTCCTTTCCCTTTCTGCTCGGGTCCTACTATCGGGTGCGAGTCGCTTCAGCTGGGCGGCGCCAGTTCCGCCCCGAGGCGGTCCAGGCGGTGCTCCCAGTCGGTACGTTGCGCAGCCAACCAGGCTTCCGCGCGGCGAAGGACCTCGGCTTCGAGCTGGCAGGTACGCACGCGCCCCACCTTCTCCGTGGAAACCGCTCCGGCCGACTCGAGCACCGCCAAGTGCTGGACCACCGCGGGCAGCGACATGGCCAGCGGTTCGGCCAGCTCGCTCACGGATGCCGGACCGCGGACAAGGCGCTCCACCATCGCCCGGCGGCTCGGGTCGCCCAGGGCGTGGAACACCGCGTCAAGCTCGTCGGAACGGTTAACCACATGCTTAAGTATAGAGGGCCAAGCTCGCATAGTCAAGTAACTACTTAAGTGTCACTCCAGGCTGCGAGCGTTCCGGCGCCAGGTCACGCCCGAGGGCGTCAGGCGTTGCAGGCGTGTCGGTGCAGCACGGCCGGTTATTCTACGCCGCTCAATTCGTAAGCGGCCGGAGACCCTTTCTCGAATGTCGAACGTTTGCGGCGTTAGATTCACCAGGTGGCCGCGGCACATATAACGCAACTGTTTTCTCGGCGTTTCCTCGTTTTTCGCGCTTGCGATCGACTCGCTTTAACCCAGCCAAAAGATCACGAAGCTCGGCGGATCGTCAACCGCAACCGTGCAAGTCTTCACCGAATCCACTTCCGACCTGAGGCAAGCTGCTTCGATACAGACTGCGTTCGCGCCCATACATACGGTGGAGTTTCTGGCCCCGACACATCACCGTTTGATCACATTTCCCTTCAACTGGTCGCGATTTCACCAACCCGTTGCGTTTGAACCGGTTCAGTCAGCGCTGAGCGCGACGAGATGGTCAAATCGCATCGAGATGAGTGAAATTGGCGACATAATCAATGACGAACAGGTCATAATTGCCGACCTCCAGAAGGTCGGTATCAACCTGCACATCCAGGACGACTCCATCGCCGCGTGGGGCGCGCTGGAGACGGGTGTGGCCAGCAAACGCGTGGCTGCCTTCGCCGTATCGGGCTGTCAGAGCCCGGACCCGAGCGAGTACACCTACGTCCTGGGCAGCTGGAACACCAAGCCGGGCGAATGGAACTTTGCCGACTATGGGCCACCAGCGCTCGACTCGCTGATCAACGCCGGGATCGCCACCAGCGTCCCTGTTCAGCGCTTCGCCAAATATTCGGCGATCCTCCAGAACCTCCAGGATAATGTGCCGTACGTCGGGCTCTTCGACGCCGACGACGTCATCGCCCTGTCTTCGAAGTTCGTTATTCCCGGGTACAACTCCTACTCATTCGACAGCGCCTACCCGCTCCTAATCAAGCCGGCGTCCTGAGGATCCCCATGAAAATTCATCGAGTTGTCCAGGCCCTGGCGACGGCAACCGCTGCCGTCGGGTTGGGGTTCGTCCCTTCTGTAAGTGCCGCGTCGGCGGCGGCCGCTACGCCCAGCACGACGATACCGCTGGTGCGGGTCGGTACCGAGGAACCTATATCCACCCTGGACCCGGCCAAGTGGGTCTACTTCGACTCCTCAGGCGTCATAACGGATTTTTCCCTCGAGGGCCTGTTGATGACGGGCGCACAAGGCCAACTGGAGCCCGACCTGGCCACCTCGTGGGCCTAAACCAGTCCTGTCACGTACGCGTACCACATCCGCCAAGGGGTCAAGTTCTGGGACGGCAACGAGATGACTGCTACTGATGCGGCCTTTTCCTGGAACACGTGCCGCAATTCGGGCACCGGCGACGCCTTTGCCTTCGCAGAGCGCGAAGAGCATTGTGGCCAGCGGCCCGTGGACCGTCGTCGTCACCTTGAAGCAACCGGACACCACCTGGCAGTACGAGCCGGCGTACGTCTGCGGGGTCTTCGAGAAGTCGTTTTACGAGGCGCACAAGGCCACTTATGGAGGCCCCGGGACCCTTATAATGGGGACCGGGCCTGGATCGTCGACAGCTTCGACCCGACTTCGGGGGCGACGCTGTCGGCCAACCCCAACTGGTGGCGCGGGAGCGTGCCGGTCCAGCGCATCACGGTCTCGTTTTTCTCCAGTGAGACCAGCATGGCGCTCGCCATGAGAGCGGGCGAGATCGACTACGCAATGGTGGCCAGCCCCAAGAGTTTTGCCGCTACTTCGGGGGCACCGATCGTCTCTACACCAAGCCTGAGCGGGGCCAACCTCAGCATCAGCACGGTCCAACCCGGTTGGAACGACGTCCACGTCCGGCAAGCCGTCGCCTACGCCCTCAACCGGTCCGACATCATCCAGGCGGCGGGCGGTTATGGTACGCCCTGGACGACAGAAATCTCGGCTGCTTCCATGGGCACGATCGGCTCCGCCGCACAGGTCAATTCCCTCTTCAGTTCTATCAACGAGTACTCCTACAACCTGGCCAAAGCCAAGCAGGAGATGGCCCTGTCGGCCTACCCGCAGGGCTTCAGCACTACCCTTCTCGAGTTCAACTACGGCGACTACATCGACTGCAGCGAGGTCATCGTGGCCGAGCTGGCCAAGATGGGTATCAAGGCCCAGATCAAGGTCGTCCCTACCAACGCGTGGAGCGCAACCGAGTTCGGGGCGCCCGGCGGCCGCCTTACGACCTTTGCCGGGATCGGGGAGATCAACAACGACCCCGCCCAGTGGGTCGACTACTCCCTGGGTAGCTGGAACGCCAAGTCGGGCGGCCAAAACATCTCCGAGTGGGACCCGCCCACGGTCGATACCCTTGTCAAGGACGGCATCGCCACGTCGGACAACGCCAAACGGTTCGCCATTTACGCGGAGAATCTTGCGTTTGATGCAGGAAGACCTCCCCTACATCCCCCTTTATTTCTCGGACGAAACCGTGGCCCTGTCTTCGAGGTTCGCCCTCCCCGGCTACACCAGCTACGAGGCCGACGACACCCCCAACGTCCCCTACGCCATGTTCATCAAAGCGGCGAGCTAATGCCCCTCCCGGAACGGGGACCTCAGGGCTACCTGGACGGTCCGGGTTGGTTGAGGACCGGGCGCCGGGGGGGCCGAAACGATGGCCAATAGAGAGGCCATGCAATAACGAGACGAGACGATAAAGAGTAATGGTCTCAGAGCCTCTGAAGCTGGGAGGTTCGCACTTGAGACCCGACAAATAGTAGGAGTCTGAGTCGCAGGGGCGGGAACCCTCAGTCTCGTATTCAGACCCGCCCACCAGTAAGCTGCGACGATGGCCCGGACGAGGGACGAGGCGGCCCGGCAGCGGGTGCTGGACAGCGCACGCACCCTCGTGACCAAGTTGGGGCCGCACGCAGTCACCGTCGACGAGATCGCCAGCGCGGCCGGGGTCGGCAAACAGACCATCTACAGGTGGTGGCCGACCAAGTCGGCTGTCATCATGGACGCTCTCATCGGGCTGACCGATCCGGTTCCCGCGAAGGTCCCGGCCTCGACGTACGAAGCGGTCCGTCTGCAGATGCGCCGGGTGGCCCGGATGTTCGCGTCCAGGAACGGGGAACTGATCCGGGAGCTCGTCGCCGATGCCCAGGGCGACCCCGCTCTGGCCGAAGACTTCCGCCACCGGTTCTTTGCCCACCGCCGGGACAGAGGCGCGGCTACTTTGGCCCACGGGATCGCCACCGGCGAACTGCGCTCGGACCTCGACATCGACGACGCCCTCGATATTCTTTACGCCCCCTTGTGGCTACGGCTGCTCGTCGGGCACCGCCCGCTGACTCAAGGGGCCGCCGACCGGCTGCTGGCGTCGGCCTGGTCGGGGTTGAAGAACGAAGCCAAGCACGAGCCCGAAGCGGCCAGGAGCAAAGGAGGCCCATTGACCACGAAGCAAACCGCCCGCCGCCACGCCCCGTCCCCGCGGTGAGCAGCCAAGAAAACATCCCGACGCTCGATGATGCGGAGCTTGCGGTCCTCGATGCCCTGGGGGCCCGCCGGAGGGTCGAGGTGGGAGAGTACCTGTACCGTGAGGGCGATACCACTTACGACTTCTACGTCGTGCTTTCCGGTCTCGTCGAGATCACGATCCACCAAGATGGCGAGGAACGTGTCATCATCAGCCACGGCGGCGGGAGGTTCCTGGGGGAGCTCAACCTGCTCACCGGTTCGCGTGTGTTCCTGTCGGCCCGGATGGCCGAACCGGGCGAAGTCCTTGCCGTGCCGGCCGAAGCCTTGCGGCGGGTCATCGCCACCCAGCCCCGGTTAAGCGACAAGATCCTGGCCACCTTCATGGCCCGGCGGTCCGATTTGCTCCAGGGCGCAGCCGCCTCCACCCGCGTCATCGGGTCGCGCTATTCGCCAGAATCGCTCGAGAATCCGGGAGTTCTTGTCCCGTACACGGCTGCCCTATCAGTGGCTCGACCCGGACCGTGACCCCGAGGTGGACAACCTTCTCCGCCAGTTCGGCGTCCAGCCGTCCGAGCTGCCCGTGGTCATCTCCTCCGGGACGGTCCTTCGCCGCCCGAGCCCCCGGGGCCTGGCCGAATACCTGGGAGTGGCCATGGGGCGCCTGCCCGAACGGAACTTCGACCTCGTTATCGTGGGCGGAGGCCCGGCCGGCCTGGCTGCCGCAGTGTACGGGGCCTCCGAAGGCCTGCGCACGCTAGGGGCGGAAATGGTCGCGCCGGGTGGCCAGGCCGGCACCAGCTCGAGGATCGAGAACTACTTTGGTTTCCCGACCGGGATCTCAGGCGGCGACCTGACGCAACGGGGGTTCGTCCAGGCGGAGAAGTTCGGTGCTCAGCTCAGGGTCCCCGTGGCCGCTGTTTCACTGCGGGAAGAAGCCGGGTACCTGGTCGTCGACCTGTCCGACGGCACCACCGTCGCCGGGCGAGCGGTGATCGCGGCGACCGGCGCCCGCTACCGCCGGCTAGGGCTCGACCGTCTAGCCGAGTTCGAAGGCAACGGCGTGTACTACGCCGCCACCGAGGTGGAGACACGGGAAATCGCCGGGAGCCCGGTGGTGGTCGTGGGCGGCGGTAACTCAGCGGGGCAAGCAGCGGTGTTCCTGGCCGACCAGGACAGCGCCGTGACCGTCGTGATCAGAGGGCCCGATATCAATGCCGACATGTCCCGTTACCTCGTGGACCGCCTGGAGACGCATCCGAACATCACCGTCGCTACCGGTACCAGGATCGTTGCCCTCGAGGGAGAAAATACGCTCGACGGCGTCCGGGCCCTCGGTCCCGAGGGAAAGACGGCGCTCCCCTGCGCGGCTCTCTTTTCGTTCATCGGCGCCGAGCCTGGCTCCGAGTGGCTTTCGGGTTGCGCCGCCCTGGACGACAGCGGGTTCATCCTCACCGATCGGGCGATCGCGCCGGACCAGCTGGACGACGCGTGGGCCACCCTCGGCCGAAGACCGCTGGCCTTCGAGACCAGCCGTCCGGGGTTGTTCGCAGTGGGAGACGTCCGCTCCGGCTCGACGAAACGGGTGGCCGCCGCCGTGGGGGAAGGGTCCGCTGCCGTCCGGTCCGTCCACGAGCACCTGGCCTTCCTCAAGAGGTGAACGAACTGAGCAGGGGGCGGCCCGTCCCCCGGCGGGGCCCGCTTGCCCGGCAGCCCCAGGAGGAACTACGGAGTGTCCGTGGGGTGATCGTGCCCTTCAACGCCGATAGTGACTGCATGCAGATAATCCTCGAGGTATCGATCAGCCCGACGGGCCGGCTGACCGGTTGGGCTCGCCGGGCCGGCCAAGACCAACAGACCGCCTTTTCAGGGACCATGGAGCTCACGGCGTGCATCGAATCGCTCTGCGACAGCGGCCCGGAAATACGTGCTCGGGCGGGCCACGACGCTCCGTAAGGCTCATCGCCCGAGCAGCGCTTCGATCACGGCCGTGAGCGTCGCCTCGTCGGGAAGTGCCGCCTCACGGCGAGGGGGGCGGGTGTACAGCTCGGCTGCAGCTCGATGGAAGCCCTCGGGAAGCCCGGCAGACCGGTAGCTCTTTGCGATTTCCTCCATCTCCCCCACCCAGCGCCATCCTTTCGTGGACGCCTGGTGCCCCGCCCCAACACTGCGTCCCTCGAGGCCTGGCTGTGAACGTGCCCACTCGGCGACCAGGGGCCCTTCCACATCCTCGGCCACCGCTAGCGCCCGGGCGCTCAGCAGAAGCGCCGCCGAGCCTTTGGTCCAGGCGGCGTAGCTCATCTTGAGTGCAGAAGCCGAAGTTTTCCCCGCCGCGATAACAATCGCTTCGACCGGGGTGCCGCCGAACACCTCACGGACTTCGGCCGCCCTCGGGCCGGACAAATACAGACGGGGACCTTGTACGGGCGTGGGCGGCGAGCCAATAATGCCTCCGTCGACGTAGCTAGCGCCCCGCGCTCGACGAGGTCGGCCACCTCTCGAGCCGTGCCAGGCGCTATCGCATTGGCATCCAGGTATATCCCCCCAAAGCCCGAGACTTGCTTGGCCACGTCCAGGGCGGCGTGTGGCGGGCAGACGGAGATGACGAGATCGGAAGCGTCGCGAACATCCTCCACTGCCTCAACGTCAACGAGCCCGGCGTCCCGGGCGCGTTCGACCGACTGCCGGCGACGGCCGGCTGATGCCCACGTAACCCGGTAGTCCGACCGGACGAGCGCGGCGCCGATGCCGGCGCCCATCTCACCCGGGTGCAGCAGGCCAATCGACGCGATAGCCACGGCTCGTCCTCCTGGTTGTGTCCGCAATGTTGATCACATCCGGCAACCGTCACGTTACAAACGCTGATGCTCGGCGTGGCTCGGCTCCCACCAGCCGGCGAGCGGCGGCTGGCCGACTGATCGCCCCGTGGGCGGTGGTCACCACAAACGCCATTCGCAGCGGGGCGGCAACCGCATGACCGTGACGAAATTGTCACCTCCGTGTTGCCTGCAACCTGCCATCTTTAGCACCGGGCAATCGTCAACAAGGGGCCATCCTCTGGAAGGGCAAGCCGTGCCGTCAGCGGTCGTCGGGCCCCGCCGACGCACCTTGAGCTATGGGAGACATGATCTGGACATGAGAGTACTGGTCGCCGAGGACGACGAAGTGCTGGCCAAGGCGGTGGCCGTCGGGCTGCGCCGGGAAGGTATGGCCGTCGACATCGTCGTTGACGGCGACGATGCGGTGGACCACCTGGCAATAAACCACTACGACGTGGTGGTACTGGACCGCGACCTGCCCGGCACCCACGGCGACGACATATGCCGCTCCCTGGTCGCGGACAGGTCCACGAGCCGGGTGCTCATGCTCACCGCCGCCAGCTCGGTCAAGGACAGGGTCGACGGCCTCGGGCTGGGCGCCGATGACTACCTGCCCAAGCCATTCGAGTTTGCCGAGCTGGTCGCCCGGATCCGGGCCGTGGGTCGACGCCCGGCCACGCCACCCGCTGTACTTACCCACGAAGACCTGAGCCTCGACCCCGGCCGGCGTGTAGCGTTCCGCGCCGGACGGCAGCTCGCCCTCACCCGCAAAGAACTGGCGGTACTGGAATGCCTCCTCGCCGCCAACGGAAAGCCGGTCTCGGCCGAGGAGCTGCTCGAAACGGTGTGGGACGACGAAACCGACCTCTTCACCGCCACGGTGAAGACAACTATCAGCCGGTTGCGGGCAAAACTCGGTGACCCACCGGTGATCGAGACCATCCGCGAGAGCGGGTACCGCATAGGAGGGCCACGATGAGCCTGTCCGACGCCGGGCGACGCCGACCCGACGACATGGCCGGGCCGATGACCTGGCCCCGGCGCAGCGCCCGGTTGCGGCTCACGGCTCTCTGTGGCGGGCTCTTCTTGCTCTCCGGTACCGCGCTGCTGGCTGCTACGTATGCCCTGTTCGAGCGGGCAACCGCGTACACAACTCCCCACCTACCGAAGATCCCCCATACGCCCGCCATCAAGGATCTCCAGCTTTCGCTGGCACAGGTCTTGGTCCAGCCGACAAACGCCCGCCTTCGGCTGGCACAGGGCTATAGCGCGAAAAGCGTCTCGGCCCCGCTGTCGCAGGCTTTGCCCCAGCTGGAACACGCTCAGAACCAGCTGGCCCGGTCCCTGCCTCACCTGCCCCAGCAATCGCCTCAACTGGCGCAGATCCGCCACCAGTTTTCGGAGGTCGACAACCAGCTGGCGCAGGCCACTCACCAGTTCGCACAGGCGGCCCGTCAGCTCTCTGAAGCGGTGCACCAGGTCGCCCAGGCGGCTCCGGCGGAAGCGGCCCAGCGCGCCTCAGACTCGCACCAGCTCCTGGTCAACTCAGGTCTTGCCCTGGCTATCGTGGCCGTCCTCGCCCTCCTGGCCGGCTGGCTCGTTGCCGGCAAGATGCTGCAGCCAATCCGGACCATAACCCGCAAGGCCCGAAGGATCTCCTCGACCAGCCTGCACGAGCGCTTGGCTCTGGACAACGCCGACGACGAGTTCCGCCAGCTCGGCGACACCCTCGACGACCTCTTTGCCCGGCTCGAGGCCGCCTTCGAAGCGCAACGTCACTTCGTCGCCAACGCCTCCCACGAGTTGCGCACGCCGATCACCCGGGAGCGCACCCTCGTGCAGGTTGCCCTGGGCGACCCGTCCACCCCGGACATATGGAGATCAACCGGACAAGAGCTCCTCGCCTCCAACCGGGAGCAGGAAAGCCTCATCGAAGCCCTCCTCACCCTCGCCAGCAGCGAAAGCGGGCTCGACCGCAAGGAAGGGACCAACCTGGCCGACATTTGCCGGGCCGTTTTGGCGCGTCGGGGCCTCGACGCCGAGCACCTTGGATTGCACGTCGAGGCCGTCCTCCGCTCGGCCCCGCTCGACGGCGGCCCCAGGCTCGTCGAGCGGCTGGTCGCCAACCTTGTCGACAATGCCATCGGGCACAACGTCGCGGTGGCCAGGTCCGGATCTCGACCGAGTTCACGGAGGGCAAGGCCGTTTTATCGGTGAGCAACACCGGGCCGGTTGTACCGCCAGATGAAGTCAAGCGGCTGTTCGACCCGTTCCAACGCTTCGACGGGCGGCGCACGCGCCACAAGAACGGCCACGGCCTCGGCCTGTCAATCGTCCGGGCCATCGCCACCTCTCACGGCGCCAGCGTCGCCGTCGCCCCATCGCCGGGTGGTGGGCTCTCAGTCAAAGTCACCTTCGCCCCGCCGGCCGAGCCCTGCGGCGCCGCGGGCGCAGCGTTGGAAGCAATGACGCACTAGATACCCGCCCTGGCCGAGGAAGACCGCACGCCTGGGTGGCGTGGCGACCCACCGGCTCACGAAAAGCGGCGAACCAGACCCGAAAGTACGTGTGAAGCCATGACAATTGTTTCCCGGACGTGAACCGTGCCCGGTGCATGGCTCGACGGACACGATGGCGGAGATAAAAACTGCCAGGGAGGAGCCACCGGTAAATGGGGCGCTCGATAAACGAAAGCCAGCGGAGTGGGGCAATGCTTATCACTGCCGTCACGCACAAACCTCTCGCTGATCGCTGTCCGTGGCCGCAGCCTTAGAATATTTGGTGTCATCGCGAGGAGGCACTCGTGTCGAAGGTCTCAGAAGCCGTGGGCGGGCACGTGAAAGTGCTTGCCGACACCAACATGCTCCCACTGCTCGGCCTCGGTCTCTGGCGAGTAGCCGACGGGCCTGAGTGTGTGAACGCCGTGCGGTGGGCTCTGGACTTCGGGTACCGGCACATAGACACCGCCCAGATCTACGGCAACGAGAGAAGCGTCGGGCAGGCGTTGAAAGCGAGCGGGGTCCCGCGCGATGAGGTGTTTATAACTACAAAGTTCGACCCGATGCGAAAAGACCCCGTGGCCGAAGCGAAGGGTAGCCTCAAGCGACTAGGCGTTGAGTACGTCGACCTCTACCTCCTGCACTGGCCCCACCAGGCGCCTCCCGGGGTGTGGAAACAAATGGAGCGCGCCCGGGACTGGGGCTATGCCCGCTCGATTGGCGTCGCCAACTTCAGCCAGCGCGAGTTGGAGCACGTCCTAATGCTGGGGACTATTGCACCAGTGGTCGACCTGGTGCAGTTCAGCCCGTTCGAGTACCGACGCGCACTCCTCGTCGCCGCCCAGATGCGAAACGTGGTGGTCGAGGCAAGCAACACATTTGGCTCCGGCCGTTATCTTTTGGACGCGACGGTGCAGCGGGTGGCCGAGCGAGCCGGGCGCACTCCGGCCCAGGTGCTGCTGCGTTGGTGCGTGCAACACGGCCTCGCTGTGGTGGCGAAGTCGATGCACCCCGAACGCATCAAGGAAAATGCCCAGATTTTTGACTTCACGCTGTCGGAGACAGATATGGCCGAGCTGGACGCACTCGACCAGACTGGAGGCTCCAGCGAAGCAATCGAGCAGAAGTGGTGGTGAAAGCGAGCGTGAACCAGAGGGCTGGCACGTTTGCCGTCCAACAAATCATCAGCGTAATCGGCTCGCCACAATAAGCCATTGCTGTCGAGAAAGAACGGCTGCTGCTCGCAGCGGGTCGTAACCGGTTCGCGATAAACCATTTGCGTACCTCCCTGCCTCGCCGGTGGGCGGACCAGGTGCGGGGCCGGCGCCTCTCTCAGCCGGGAGGCCCGGCCCAGTCCGAGTGGGGGTCCGAGGCCGGGAACGACTCGACTTCCTCCTCGTCTTCCTCGTCGTCCACCGTCTGCTCGGTAGGTTCGCTCCCGCCGCGATCGACAGCCTTGCCGGTCTGGTCGTGTGCGTTGGCACCACTCACCGTCTCTCACCTCGCACTGACATGGGTAACGGCCCGGTCATGCCGGACCGGGCACGGGCTGAGGGGTTGTCCTGGCCGGTGCCTCCGCAGGCTGGCGGTGGGCGAAATCCCGGTTCCGGATCAGGAGCAGAGCGGAGACGGCACCGATCAGCGCCAGCACCCCGGTAACGTACAAAAGCTCGTTTATCCCGCTGGCAAAGCTCGCCCGGATAGCACTTTCCAATTGCCCACGAAGGTTATCGGGCACGGAGCCGAAGGCGGTACTGGTTTGGCCTTGGCGCACGGCGGTGACGATCTGCTCGGCGTGCGCCCTCAGCTGCGGGATGGGGTCCAGCCGCAGGCCGAGGTCATGTCTGAGCGAGGAGCTGAAGATCGTACCCAGTGCGGCGATGCTTACGGCGATGCCAATCTGGCGGAACGTGGTGTTGACCCCGGACGCCATACCGGCGCGCTGAGGTTCGACGACGCCGATCGCCGTTGACGCCAGGGGCGGGTTCACGAAGCCGGCGCCCGCTCCCGAGATGATGAAGCCGGGAGCCAAATGGGTCCACGAGCTGGTGCCTGTCAGGCCAGTCATGAGGAACAGCCCGGCGCCGACGAGAAGGAGTCCGGGTCCGATAAGCCACCGGACCGGTACGCGCTCGCTCAGGCGCCCCGCCAAGGTCGCCGTTACCAGGGTCGGGCCACTTATGAGCAGCAAGCGCAGCCCGGTCTGGAGGGCGGAGTACCCGAGCGCGTACTGCAGGTACAGCACCAGATAGAGGAGCATCGCAAACAGCGACCCGTTCATGCAGAAGGCGGCGATCAGTCCTCCGTCGAAGGTGGGAACTCGGAAAAGAGCCAGGTCGAACATCGGGTCCGCAACCCTGGACTCGGCGACGGCAAAGCTGACCAACAGGATCCCGCCCAGGACCAGGCAGATCAGCACCCCTGTATCGCTCCAGCTCGTCTCGCCCGCCCTGATCAGCCCGTAGACGAGACTGATCAGCCCCGCCGTCAGCAGGCCAAACCCGGTCCAGTCGGGCCGTCCCGGGTCCGGGGACCGCGACTCGTCGACCCGCCACAACGTGATGGCGACGGCTACCACCCCTATGGGCACGTTGACCAGGAAAATCGCTCGCCAGCTGATGGCGGTGGTGATGACCCCGCCGAGTATCGGGCCGAGCGACACGGCCACTCCCGTGATGGCGCCCCACACCCCAAACGCCACCCCCCGGTCCTTGCCCCGGAAGCTATTGCCGAGCAGGGCCAGGGACGTGGCGAACATGATCGCCCCGCCGACCCCCTGCCCGCTGCGGGAGAGGATGAGCATCAGTGGGCTCTGCGCCAGGCCGCACAGCAGCGAACCCAGCGTGAACACGACGAGGCCTATGGCAAACAGCCGCCTCCTGCCGTACCGGTCGGCCAGCACGCCAGCGGTGAGGAGCAGGGAAGCAAGCGTGAGGGCGTAGGCGTCGATGACCCACTGGATTTGGCCGAAGGTGGCGCTCAGGCCCTGCTGGATATTCGGGATGGCGACGACGACGATCGTGACGTCCAGCAACAGCATGAACGTGCCGACACAAACGGCCAGCAGCGTCCACCATTTCTTTTCCATGATTAACCCCTGGCGTGCCCACTAGAAAGTTCCCAGGACCACTGGGACCAGGTAACGGTCCCAGAGTAGCCGGGCTGCTGCGCCACTCTACGAGGTCAGGCGGGAGACGCGGTCCGGCCGCGACCGCAGTCCCAAAAATCACGCCATGGCCGCTCTTTTACCTCAGGGCAGCGGGGTGAGGAACTCCGGGACCCGTCCAGCCGCGAAGTCATAGTAACGAGCCCAATGCGGCGTAATGGAGATCCGTGCCATTTGCTTATACATCGAACGACTTTGTTGCTCGAATTGGCGCTGCCCCTCCGCGTCGAACACCTTCTTAGACGACGCCAGGAACTCGTCGGGGACACCGTCGACGATCTCGACCCGGGCCACGCCACGTACCAGAAGAGCCTTGGCGGCCAGAGCGTCCGTATCGATCGTCAGCGCCACCTCGGGGCGGCTCGACAGCGCCCGGACCTTCGGGGCGATCGTTGCCGTGCACACCACGATCTCCGTGCCGTTCCAGTAGAAGCCGATCGGGATCACCCGTGGGAAGCCGTCCGGGCCGGTGTATGCGACCCGCGCCAGCGGGCTCGTCTCCAGTAGCTCCACCGCTCCAGGGTCGCTGAGGTCATCAGTCGCTTCGGGGCCACTTCGCGTCCTCCTCACAGGCGCTGGCCTGGCTCGCCATCGAAACCAGTGCCCAGTCAAGTTCAGTTCATATCCAAGCCAGTTCAGGCTCAATCCTGTTCCAGCGCCCGCCCGGGCGACGGCCAACCCGCTTGACACAGTGACTGCGGGAGTACATAATTCTTGACTGAACCCATCGTATTTATGGATTGAACAGGATTAGTAGATTTCCCTACCTAGAGACCCTGCCGGCCACGCCCTAAGCCGGCCTTCCCTTTCCCCGGTCCCAACCAGCAAGGAGAGCACCCGTTGATGAACCGACCTCGCAGCAGCCCTGACAGTCCGACCACCCCCCCGCCGCGCCTGCCGCGCTTGCGGTCCCGCTCGGGCCGATGCTGCGCGGCGCTGTTCGCCGCAGTTGCCGGGATAGCGATGACGACAGCGGCCCTGGCCACGCCGGCTTCCGCCCAGCCCAACCTCACGGTGGGCTACTTCACCGGTCTTATCGCCGAGCCGGAGACGGTCATCGGCAGCACCCCGAGCCTGGCCAACGACGTCCCCGCCCACATCAAGTGGGTCCCCATAACGGCCGGCGTCACCGGGTTGGCTGAGGTCAGCGCGGGCGCACTGGACGTTGTCGCCGGCGTCGGCAACCCTCCGACGGTCGCCGCCATCTCCAACGGGACCAACGTCGACGTGGTCTGGGACCAGAGCCTCGATTCGGACAGCCTCATCGTGGCGAAGTCGGTCACGTCTCCGGACCAGCTCGTAGGCAAGACGATCGGCGATCTCGAGGGTTCGTCGGAAGATTACGAGGTCCACGGCTGGCTTTCGTCGGAACACCTCACCGGCAAGGTGACCGTGGTCGGGTTCCAGAGCGAGCAAGCCGCGGCCGCCGCGTGGTTGGCTGGCAAGATCACGGCCGCCTACGTGCAGGGTGTGCTCGAGATCACGCTTACCGAGCACGGCGGGGTCCCGCTGACCAATGCCAAGAAGATCGCCGCTCTTGGTTACCCCGGCCTGAACGTCCTGGCCGTCACCCACAAGCTGGTCGTGTCCGACCCCTCACTCGTGCAGGCTTACGTGTGCACCGAGCTGAAGGCGACGAACGACCTGCTCGGCCCGGACCAGGACACTTACTTCCGGTCCAGCGCAGGGTTGCTGGGCGTGGCGCCCAACCAGGCCGTACAGGCCACGAAAGAGTACATCTCCTATTACTTCTCGCCCAGTCAGGAAAAGACCGAGCTAGAGGGGGCCAACGGATCCATTCGAGTCCGGCCCGACCGTGCAGGCCTACATAAAGACGGCGACGTTCGACAAGGCGCAGGGACGGATCACCTCGGTCCCTTCGGCCGCCACCCTGGCCAGCCACGTGGACCCGGCCTTCGCCCTCAATGCCCTCGCTGGCCACTGCTCATAACGGCTCGGCCCCCGGGCCCGAGCCCGGCCCGGGGGCCCTGGGTGCCCCGGGCCGCGGGGGCCCACCAGATGCAGGCAGGGCTCTGGTCGCCATCGACCGCGTCGGCAAGGTCTTCCGGCGGCACGGCAGGACCATAAAAGCCCTCTCGGACGTCACGCTAGAGGTCCACGAGGGCGAGTTCGTCTGCCTACTCGGCCCCTCGGGCTGCGGTAAGTCCACTTTGCTCAACATCGTGGCCGGGGTCCTCCCCTACGACGAGGGCAGCGTCGTGGTAGACGGCAAGGTGGTCAAGGGGCCCGGCGCCGACCGCGGCATGCTTTTCCAGAGCCCGATGCTCTTCCCGTGGCTGACCACCAGGGACAACGTACTTTTCGGGCCGAAGGCGCAGCACCGGCGCGACGTCCCCCGGTCCGACCTGCGCCAGCAGGCCGATGCGATGATCGAGACCGTCGGCCTGGCCGGGTTCGAGGACGCGTACCCCCACGAGCTTTCCGGCGGCATGCGCCACCGCGCCGCGTTCGCCCGGGCGCTCATCAACCACCCGGCCGTACTGCTGATGGACGAACCTTTCGGCGCCCTGGACTCGCTGACACGGTCGCGTATGCACGAGTTCCTGCTCGAACTGTGGGGCACGCACAGGATGACGATCATCTTCGTCACCCATGACATCGACGAGGCAGTGTTGCTCGGGGACCGGGTATGCGTCATGGGCAGCCGGCCTGCCTCCATCGTCCAGGAGATCGCAGTTCCCCTCGGCCGGCCGCGTCGGTACGAGGACCTGGAGACCGAGACGTTCCTGAAGACCAAACGAGCAGTCCGCGCCGCGCTGCACCGCAGATGAGACAGGCCCACATGAGACAGGCCCGGATGAGACGAGCCCACGTGAGGCACGGGACTGACACCGCTATCGGGGAGGTAACTTGCTGAGCGTCCTGGCCGAAGACCGGTCCGATTCGTTCGAGGAGGACCTGGAGGAAAGGCTCGACTTCGCCGCCGAGCGCCGCGTCCGCCGCCGGCGCCGGGCTCACCATCTCGCCATGAGCCTGGCTGGCCTCGCACTGGCTGCAGCCGTGTGGGAGATCGCCGCGCTGATCATTGGCGACGCCGTGATCCTGCCTTCGGTACAGGCCACCGCCAGCACCTTCTATCACTACATCGGCCAGCCGTACCCGACCGAGAGCGACCCGTTGTGGCAGGACATCCTGGTCAGTACCGAACGCATCCTCATCGGCTTTTGCTTCGGGACGATTGCCGGTGTGGCCCTCGGCTCGCTCATGCACGCCATACGACCGGTCCGTCACCTGGTCGACCCGATCATCGAGGTGACCCGACCGCTGCCCCCTTTAGCGTTCATCCCATTGCTCATCGTGTGGTTCGGTATCGGGGAGCTGCCCAAGATCGTGCTCATTTTCATAGGCGTCCTCCCCATCATGGTGATCGCCACTCTGGCCGCCCTGGACAACGTGCCCCATGAGCTCGAGCTGTGTGCGAGGACCCTCGGGGCGTCCAAACGCTACACGTTGGCACACGTCCAGGTCCGCGCCGCTATCCCGGGGATCGTCACCGGCATGCGCATAGCAATGGCGGGGTCGTGGACGAGCATTGTCGCGGCCGAGATGATCGCCGCGACCTCCGGCGTCGGCTATCTCATCCTTCAGGCCGGGAACTACCTGCGGACGAGCCTTGTGTTCTGCGGCATCATATCGATAGGGATAATGGGGCTACTTCTCGACGGCTGCCTGCGGCTCCTGCTCCGCTGGGCTGACCCGAGCCGTCGTTAGGCGGCGAGACCGGCGCAGCCCGCGGCGTCGACCCACCAGAGGGCTGCTGGCCGCCTATGGCGCCCCTCCCGCTCGGCCACGGTCGGGACGGCGCGGCGTGCCCTCCCCCACATATCCTTTTGCCTGGCCCCCACGCACAGGCTGGAGGCTCGCAACAGGCTCACCGCAGCCGGTGGGGTCGTAGCCAGGCAGGCTTGCGAGCTGATCTCGTAGCCACCGTGACCGCAGCACGCGGAGCAAGCCCTGTACCTCTCGGGTCCCGCTATTTGCGGCCGGGATAACGATATCGAACCGTTCCGTCGCCAATGGGACGAACGCCAGACCGTACGCCAGCGCCGCCGGTTCACTGGCGATCCCGGCATCGGCGAGGCCCGCCGCGATGGCCGAGACGACCTGTATGTGACCCGTAGCCTGAGTGTCGTAGCCGTGAAGCTGGTCGGGGACGATCCCGAGGTGCGCCAGCTCGCGGTCAAGGAGCAGGCGGGCCTCGGACCCGGGCTGGCGGTTGACGAAACGCAGACCGGCGGCAGCCACGTCGGTGACGCTGCGCGCAGTGAGAGCCATCTCTGGTCGTAGCGCCAGTCCCTCTCGCCATGAGCAGAACCGGACGACTTCAGCCCCTTGCCGGAACCGATCTCGAGCCTGTCTGACGTTGTAGTCACCAGACTGGTCCCGCAAATGGCTCCCGGCCGCGTGGACCAGCCCGTTAGCCGCCAGCTCCAACGCCTCCCGGCTCGCGCATTGCCACCAGAGCAGCGACAGAGGCGGGTCGAGGAGCCCGAGCGGCACCTCGAGCAAGGGGAGCGCGGGGTCGCAGCCGGCGACTACGAGCGTCGGCCGCGGTGGGCCAAGGGGCCGAATTGTTCGAGTCGGAACATCGATTTTTGGGCCCGGCTCGTCGGTCAGGCCACCGGCGGGGACGAAGCCCGACCTGACGGCAGCGGCGCCAGATAGCGGTGCGGCGACGAACGACTCCCCCACCTGTGCCAGGGACACCCGGGTACCGCCCGCGCCCAGTTGCGACAGCGCACGGGCCTCCACTCGCGGCTCGGTCGTGTCGGGGCCGAACATCTCCTCCACGGTCAGCCCGAGCGACCGCGACAGGGCCAGTGCAACGCGCAGCGACGGATCGGAGAGACCTGACTCCACCGCAGAGACGGCCTGGCGAGAGATACCGGCCATCGTGGCCAGTTGCTGTTGAGAGAACCCCCGCGCCTGTCGAGCGAGCCGAAGGCGGGTCCCGTTGGGCACATCTTCCCCCGGCCCGTGGCGAGCTCCCGCACGGCTGTTGGCGACAAGGTCGTCGTTGGCCTTCATGGCTCCCTTACTGACGTCGAACTGGCCCGCCGGGCCCCGGGCGGGTGCGTCTCGATGGCGGCCCCACCGGCCCCGAAGTAGGGCGGGTCGAGCGCGGTAACGACAAAACCGTGCCCGGCGGGCACGGGTTGTTCGGGTAACCGGAAACTGATCGTGGCGCTTTCGGTACGCAAGCGCGCTTCCCAGCCCCCACCCGCCGGCCGGCAATCCGTGACGACGCCCGCCAGCACCAGCCCGCGCTCTGGGTGGGCCCCGGTGATAACGCGCTCAGGATGGATCCCCGCCGTAGCCCCTGTCGTGGCCGTGTTGTCGTCCGGGAGGTCCGGGCCCGAACTGTCGCCCGGCCGGCCCACCGGCACAAAACCGAGGTAGCCGACGAGCTCGGCGACCCGCCGAGACGCTGGCCGGCGCACCACCTCGCCCGGCGGGCCGACCTGCAAGATGCCACCCCAGTCGAGCACCGCCAGGCGGTGCGCGAATGCCTGGGCCTCGGTGAGCTCGTGGGCGACCAGTAGAGCCGGGACGTCACGCCTGGACACGAGGGTGACTACCAGGTCGGTAAGCGACCGCCGAAGGGTCGAGTCGAGCCCGCTGTAAGGCTCGTCCAGGAGCAACGCGTCACAGGGCGCCAGCAGCAGCCGGCCCAGGGCCACTCGATGGGCCTGGCCTCCCGACAAGCGCCTGGGCATCACCGGCAAAAGGTCGCCTAACCCCAGCAGATCGGCCATTTCTTTGGCTTCCCCGACCCTGTCCCCTCCCGAGGAATAGGTGAGGTTCCCCATAACCGACAAGTGAGGGAACAGGCCCGGGTTCTGACGGAGCAGGCCAACCCGGCGCTGCCAGGGGGGCACCGCAGAACGGGGCGGGAACGTTGAGGTAAGTACCCTTTCACCGAGTACCACCCGACCGCGGCTGGGCTGGACCAGGCCGGCGACTACCTCGAGAACTGTTGTCTTGCCGGCGCCCGAGGGCCCGAACAACGCCAGTCGCTCGCCCGGCCCTACCTGCAGCGCAGCGCGCACGGTGAACTCGCGCCGCTCAACCTCGAAGTCGGCGTCCAGCACGGGCGCTCCAGGCATAGGCAACCAGCGGTAGGGGCAGGGCGACGACCAATAGGACCAAAGCGAACGGTAGTGCCGAGGCCAAGCCTGTCTCCTGCAGCGTGGTGTAGATCTGCAACGGTATCCCGAACGGGTGGTAAGCGATAATTATCACCGCTCCGAACGCACCCATTGCGCGCCGGCCCACGCAACGGCCAGGGCTGTGGCTAACCCGGGCAGGGCTAATGGCAACGTAACTCGTCGGAAAACCCGCACCGGCCGGTCGCCCAGCAGCCCGGCCTGCCGCTCTAGGTCCCGGTCGACCCCTCGAAAGGCAGCTTGGGCGGCGAGGACGTAGTAAGGCGCCGATTCGTACACCTCCGCTATAACGAGAGCAAGGAAAGTGTTGGTCGCCGAAAGGTTAACTCGCCCCAGCAGTTCCCCGATGGGCGTGTAAGGCCCGACCATGAAGATCAGCAGGAGGCCAATGACGAGGGGCGGCAACAGGAGGCTGCAGAGCACGCCCGCCTCCCAGATGCGTGGGAACGGGAGCCGGTCGTGCGCCATCATCCACGCCAACGGCGTTGTTACCAATAGCAGCACGCCGAGGGTGACTGCTCCTGAGGTGACTGAGACGACAAGCGGGTCGAGCGCCCCGGGGGCCGTGAGCGAGCTGACGATCGCGCTCCCCGACAAGTGCGTAAGGAGGGCGATCACCGGGCCCAGCAGCGCGACCCAGATCACCAGCGCACCAACGAGCGCCACCGCGCCCGACACCGAGTGGACGGCCCAGGGTGCGCCGCTTAGCCGACCTCGACCCGGCCGCTCGGGCTGACGACTGAGGTCGGCTGCGGGCCAAGGGACACCGCCGGCCGCTACGGCCTGATCAGGTGCCCAGCTCACTCTTTATGGCGGATGGGAGGGTCCCCGGGCTCCCGAAGGCGGTCGGCTTGAGCAACATGAACCCACCTTGCTTGTACTCCGCCAAGCCGGTGGCTGACAATGTGTACTGGACGAAGGCGACCGCCGCCGGGGTGGGCGTCCCGATGAGGGTTATGTCGATGACCTGGGGGCTTCCCTTCTTGACCTTGCCCCCGGCGATCGTAATGTTCGCTTTCTTGTACAGCGCAGCGTCGGCGAAGCTGCCGAGGTTGATGGCGGCCGGCAGCTTGATATAGGGCAGGTGCAGCTCGATGGCCTGGGTAATGAAGGCACTGGAGGCGTCGAGCTGACCGGATTGCAGCGTGGCGTCGAGAGACGCCTCGCTGAAGATTTCCGGAGAGTTCGCAGAGTTCTCCGGGCCACCGAGGATCTTCGTAACCGTATCGGCGGGCAGGTGGTAGTACGTCTGCGCCAGCTCGAGCATGAAGATGAAGTCACGGCCCTGAGGGTCGATATTGGGGTCGGTCCGACCGAGCTTGAAGCCCGGCTGCTCCATAAGCGTAAAGAGGTTGCTCAGCGGCTCCTTGCCACTGGCCAGGGCGGCGAACTGGCTGGCGTACTTGCTCTTAGGGTTATAAGCGACCACGATCGACGTGCCGGCGTACTGCACGTACGCGTTCGTGAACTTTGGCTCTAGCGGCGTGATGTTGTCGCCGCCGACGCTCTCGAACACGTTCGGGGTGATCTCGCCGGAGGCGATGTCCGACTCCAGGTCGCCGGAGGCACCGCCCCGGCCAGAGAACGTGTAGCCGTCGGCCTTCGTGAACGCCGGGCCCACGACCTTCTCGTCGAGGTACTCGAGTGACGAAGCGTACGCGACGTTGACGGTGCCTGACGCCGTGGCGGCGTCGGGCCCTTTGCTGCCGACGGGTGCAGCCTGGGCGGCGCTGGCTGAGGTTACGGCGGCGAATGCGACACAGGCGATGGCGACAGGAGCGGCGAGGCGGCCTCGCACTGACGTCAGTAAATTCATCTCGCGACGGTAGCCACTGCCAGTTGCGCTGCGCAAGGCAGGGTGGACCAGTAATGGGCTCGGTGGTCGGTGCCTGGTTGGCCGACGCGTAGCGCGCGGGGGGGCTGCTTTTCCGTGGCCACAGAGGCGGGAAGTGATGGCAGCGCCGTGTACGACGTTGTGCGTCATCACCATTTCAACCTTCTGGTCGCGATCGCGCCATCCCGTTGCGTTTACGGCACTTTTCGCGGCGCCGGCGCGACGAGACGGCCGAACCGCAATCTGAATGGGCTAAATGTGATGGAACTATGATGGTTCAGCCCGGTGAGATCTCCTAAAGCGGTGGTAAACGCCGTTGTCGGCTTTCGGGGCTTGTCTTTCGGGGCGGCGTTAGCCTTGTTGTGCGCGAGCCACGCGAGGACGAGGGAACTATTCGGCGGTAACCTCGGTTTTAAAGTTGAGAATTCCAGACGGTCATTTTTTGGGAAGGTCTATGTCTGACAGCAACAACGTAGGCGCTCGCGGGTTCAAGGGGTCACACCTTGGCGTGCTGGTGCCGCTGGCGGTGGCCCCCATTGTCGGGCTGATGGCGACGTTCCTGACGCTGTCGCCAGTAAGCGCCAGCGCGGCGACGGCCCAAATCCAGCGCCAGGCTGCGGCGTCCACCAGCTCAGCGCTCGTCGTGAACGGGGAAATTCCCTACAAGCCCGATGCGTCAGCGGACGTGACCACACCCCCCAACACGTCCTGCAGCACGCTCAGGAAACTCGAGGCTCTGGTGGAGGGCAAGCTCGCCGAGCACACCGTTTTTCCTTCGGATGCGGCGTCTTTGTTCCAGCACTGGCTCGACGGCACGGGCAGCGCGGTGTCCCTGGGTCAGACCACCGCTCTGGCTCGCGAGCTACTGACGTACTCCGGTTTCGTCGATATGAACCGCAAAGTACAGGTGTACACGGCGCAAGGGTTCAACCAGGGACAGGTGACCGTCACGTTGCCAACTCCAGTCAGCCCGCTGTCCCAGTCAACCAACAGTTCCCCCCTCACCCTCCTGAATTTCTCCAATGAGGGCCGCTACCCCGATCTCTACTGGGCTTTTCGCGGTACGCAGGGGTTGCGCGTATCGGGGTCGGTCACGAAAGACAGCAGCCGGTACACCGGAAAGTTGACCTACACCATCTACGATACGTACGGGTTCCCGGCCAGTAGCACCGGTTCCATCACGGGCAGGGTAACGGCCAGCATGAACTACCTTCAGACCCATTGCGGCTGGCCGAAATACGCATCTCCGCGGTGGTTCTCGGACAGCTTGACCGTGACGGTACCTTTCAGTCAGCCAGCCGTGTCGTAGTCGGCCGTCGGCGCTTGTTTCAATGCGTCGCCAGCCCGCGTTGGGCTCGGTGGCCGGAAGCACTCAGTGAATGAGTGGCCTCGAACCCAATCCGCCACGACGGGTAGCGAAGCGTCCAGCCGAGCGCCTGCTTGGCTCTGGCGTTGGACGCTCCCCGGGACTGCGTTGCCCCCATCACAGCGTCCTCACCAACGAGGGCACGGACCACCCATGCCGGCACGTGGCGGGGGGGCTTGGCGCCAAGGGCCTCGGCCAGCACAGGAAGCCATTCGCTGGTGGCCGCCGGCTCGTCGTCGACGATGTTGTAAATGGCTGGCCCGTCGTGGTCGAGCGCCAGCACGGTAGCGGCCGCCGCATCGTCAAGATGGGCCCACGAAGTAAGGCCCGCGCCGTCGGCGATAACCGGGTAGCGCCGCTTGCGGACCATCCGGACAAGCTGGTCGTCAGGGTCGCCATAAAAGCCCCCGTAGCGCAGGGCTATCCCGCCGAAGCCGGTTACGGCCCGCTCGAGGTACGCCATGGCGGCGTTCGTCTCGTGAGCGCCCTGCGGTGGGCTGGCGTCAAGGGGGTCGTCTTCGGTCTTGACCATCCCGCCCTGGCGAGCGTAGCGGTACGGGGCGAAGCTCTGAGCCACAAAGCGCCCGACCCCGGCTTCCCGTGCGCCAGCCAGGAGGGCGTCGGTCCCGGCCGTCCGTAGCTGGTTGGTCCGGGCGAAAGTCTTGTCCAGCTTCCTGGAGAAGCCGCTGCCGGCCAGGGCCGTCGCCTCGTGCACGACAGCATCGGGCTTGGCCTGTACCACGGCCCGGCGGACCGCGGCGGCATCGAGCAGGTCCAACTGGACGACCTCGGCCCCGACCAGGCGGAGCCGTTCGGCGTTGTCGACCGAAGTTGTGAAAGTTCCCACTACCTGATGGCCGCGCTCCAACAGCTGACCCACAAGACGGCGGCCAATCGCACCCGTGGACCCGACGACGAACACTCGCATCGACCTATTCCCTTCATCAAGAGAGCACAAGAGACAGCGCTTTGTTACTTGACCCCTCAGCGCGGGTTGATGTGACGTTGGCGCCATCCCCACGGCGGGTGGCGACACCACGCCACCATCTTTGGCCGGGCTGCACCCCGGCGCAGCGACCTCTACGATTACCTCGTGCTCTTTGTCACGAACCTCTTTGTCACGAACATTGCGGTGCCCGCAGTATTGGACGTTGCCTCTGGCCCGGCCACGGTCGCCGTAACACCGGCCCACGTGTTGTGATGTACCTCACTGGCTCTCCACACGGCGGCCGTCGTTCCACCCGGCTGGGGCGCTCCCGACGGGACCGCCGGGCTGCTGGCGGTGGCGGGTGCGCGGCGCTCCGGGCCACGGCGACCGGGCTCCTTATAGGCTCGCTCGGCCTCGCTGTAGTTGCGCCGCTAGTCCCGTCCGCCGCAACAGCTGCTGCGGCCGCCCCCTCTGCCACCGAGCGGGTGGCGGCGACCACGGGCGCAGCACCCCTGCACACAAGCTGCAAACAGGTGGCCCACCTGGGAGACTCGACGTCAGATGGCCTGGTCGAGGCCGACTTCCTGCCGGATCCGGCCCAGAGGATCCCGGCCCAGTACGCCAGGGTCGGCGTGTCCCAGTCGATCATGGAGGTCGTCGGCGCCAATTCCATCGTCGAGACCCTCCCCGGGGACGAGAACGGCTACGAGATCGCTCAGGGCCTGGTGGCCCAGGGTTACCGGGGGTGCTGGGTGATCGCCCTCGGGACCAACGACGCAGCCGACGTTTACGTTGGCTCGAACGTCGGCCTGGCCGCCCGTATACAGCGCATGATGTCGCTGATCGGGCACGAACCCGTGCTGTGGGTAAACGTGAAAACCCTGGTCAGCAGCGGGGCTTATGCCGAAGCGAACATGCAGATGTGGGACAACGCTCTCCTCGCCGCCTGCTCCGAGTACCCGAACATGCGGGTGTTCAACTGGGCACACCTGGCCAACCCGGCCTGGTTCACAACCGACGGCATCCACTACACCTCGACCGGTTCGGCTATCCGGGCCGCCTCTATCGCTGACGCGCTGGCTACGGGCTTCCCGGCTGGGGCGCGCGCGCGGTGGGCACCCCACCAGCTGCGTCGTCAACTGGTCGCCCTCATGGCACCTGCCGACGACGTACATACCCTGACCAACTGGCGCTGACTATCGGGCGAGGAGTACGTTTTCCTGGTCCACAAGGCAGGCTCGGCGCGCCTTAATCAGGGGCGGGCAGTTATAGAGGTCAATGCCGGTGCGTACGTCGACGTCGTCAATAAACCGCTCGATCGCGGCAATCAGGAAATTGATTATCGAGCCGTGAAGATCCGCCGCTCCTAATCGTCGCTCCACTCCCCGCCGCCCTCGGGCCCTTAATCCGGAGGACCGGCGACGGCGTGACTCCGTTCGTGACATTTGTCGCTGCAGGCCACTAACGCGTCCGTAACTGCTTACGCAGGGCTCTGCTTTTCCGTACGCAGTTCCCGACGATAGGGCTCGGCGGTCCGTACGACTCAGCGCAAGACAATCGCATCGAGGAGGAACGGTGAACAGCCATCCGTACGGCATTTCTAAACTAACTACGGCGCACAGCAACGAGCTCTTGAGTGAAGGACGCAGACGTCAACTGGCGAAGTCGGCCTCTCCAGCACCACGGTCACCAGTCCTGAAGCGAACGCGGTTTATGATGGTGTGGGCACCCCGGATGCTGAGGCTGATCAGATCGTTTGTGCCGTCTGCCCTTTACATCCGCAGCGGCGGTATAGCAAAGAGCGAGTAACGGCCGGGCAGTCTCTGCTACTCCCGAAAATCAGCCGTGGGTTGCCAGTTCGATGACGACTACGTAGAACAACAACCCGGCGAGTACCACGAGCGCATGGAAGACCTCGTGGTAACCGAACACGGCCGGCATCGGGTCGGGCCAATGAAGGCTCAGGACCACCGCCCCCACCGAGTACACAATTCCGCCCGCCAGCAGCAAACAGAAGGTCGCCGCCCCCAGCCCGCTGGACAAGCTGGGCAGGACCGCCACAGCGGACCAACCGATGCCCAGGTAGAAGACGAACATTAGCCACCGGGGCGAGCTGAGCCAAAGATTGCAGACCAGTACGCCTGCTACCGTGAGCCCCCACACCACGGCGAGCAGGGCGCGTGCCGTCGTCGCCGGCAAGCCGAGCACCGCAATCGGGGTATAGGTGGCGGCGATGGCGACCAGGATCATGGAGTGGTCGAGCCGACGCATCCGGCTCTTTGAAGCCGGTGCCCAGTTAATCCTGTGATAGCAGGCGCTCGTCGCGTACATGCAGCTGACCCCGACGGTATAGACCGCAACAGCCACCTTTTCTGCCGGCGACCCGGCCACCAGGATGGCCACCAACCCCATAAGGGGGAACACAAACGCCGCCACCTGGTGCGATACACCCCGAAGGCGCGGCTTGGTGGGAGGCTGGACGAAGTCCTTGCTCAGGACGACGGGCGTCGCGCCAGGCAGTCCGTCGACCATGGGCCCGATCGTAGGCAACCTTTCGACCGGAGCCCAAGCCGGTCTCAGTCGCCGGCCGACGCCATCGTGTTGGCGTTCTTGCCCGGGCCCGGGTGGCGGCCGCCGGCGTTCGCCCCTGCCGTGCCGCGACAGGCGTCGAGTTTCGCCGACAGGCGTCGAACTCCGGTGACAAGGCCATTGACGCGGCCAGCCGTCGCAGGAGCCGATTGGCCCCTTTTTTCAGCGCTCTTTCAGGATGGCTCGCTCCCGGACGTCCCTGTTCAGGCGCAACGTCCCCAACCGGGACCGCCCTTCCCGTCTCAGAGCTTTCTCAACCTTTGGTTCTCAACACCAGGGCCGGGGTACGTATTTCGACTGCGAAACAGAAAAGCAAGTAAGGGAAAGGAACTCTAAATGAAGCTCGTACTCGCAAAACGTGTTGCTACGGGCGCCTTTGCGCTCGGCCTCATTGCAGGGTCCTTCGGGTTGAACACGGGAACTGCCCTCGCTTCAACTCACAAAGTCGAGGCCACAAAGACTTCGGAGAAGATCGGTGACCCGTGCACCAAGGCCGAAGTGGGCAAGGTGGCAAAGGTTGGCAAGGACGCCAAGCTGGAGTGTGTGAAAGAGGGGACGACCTATAAGTACGAGCTGGTGAAGAAGTAGGCAACTGAGGCCCAAGGCCTTGATAACGGCGTCATCGGGACGCAGCTCGGCCCTTTCATGTCGGCAGTAAACACCGATCTCGGCGGACAGCGCCATGTGGCCGGGCGCGTCTCGGGCGGCTTGTTACCCCTCCTTATGCGATTGACCCGAGGCCAGCTCCGCCGACGCCGGGGTACGTGGCCATCCTGGCCCCCCTTGGCCAGGACGGGGTCGTTGGCTGCGTCCTCGAGGTCCCGCGCCAGCTTGCTCGCCCCGGTCATCAAGCCCGCTGAGGCTTTGACCCCGTTCAGGGGGCGCAACGGCCGCAGGAGCGGGAATGTTCGAGACCGCCAAGAAGTTGATAATGGTGCACTCAAGTTTGCTAGAAGGAGGCAGAGGCAGGAGTGGCTGTACAGTCCGATTGGCTGGAGAGGGATCTCTACGCAGTGCTTGGGGTAGCGGAGGACGCGGACCAAAAGTCCATTGGTCGCGCCTACCGCAAGTTGGCTCGCGAGCTGCACCCCGATATCCACCCGGACGAGCCCGAAGCGGCCGAGCGCTTCAAGGACGTGACGGCCGCCTATGACGTCCTCGGCGATGAGGCCAAGCGGGCCGAGTACGACGAGTTCCGGCGCGGCGGTGGCAGGGGCCGCCCGGTCACAGCGGGAGGAACGGGCGCGGAGCTCGTACGAGCGCGGTGATTTCGGAGGCGACGACGAGCAGGCCTGGACGACCTTCGACGGCTCTACCTGGACCACCTTCGACGGTGGCAACATCGACGATCTGCTGAGCAGGTTCATGGGCCGGGCGAGCCGCGGTGGCACGACGATGGCTCGGCCCGGGGACGACCTCGAAGCGGTCCTCGGCCTGAGCTTCGAGGACGCCGCCCACGGCGTCACGACCGAGGTGACCCTCCAGAGAGCGGACGGTCCGCAGTCCTTCAAGGTGCGTGTGCCGTCCGGAGTCACCGATGGGCAGAGGATCCGCCTGGCGGGCAAGGGTGGCCCGGGCATTAACGGCGGGCCGGCGGGAGACCTTTACGCCGTTGTGCGGGTGGCTAGCCACCCCGTGTTCGGTCGTAGCGGTCTCGACCTGACAGTCGAGGCGCCAGTGACGTGGCCCGAGGCCGTCCTCGGCACGGAGCTGGACGTTCCCACCCTGGACGGGCCGCCCGTCCGGGTGCGGGTGCCCGCCGGCACGCCGCACGGGCGGACGCTCCGGGTACGTGGCCGCGGGGTACGCACTGACAAGGCTACGGGAGACCTCCTCGTCGGGATCAGGGTTACGGTGCCCGATCACATCACCAAAGACCAGCGGCAGGCCGTACAGGCGGTCTCGGAAGCGTTCCGCGCCGCCTGATGCGCCGTCCCCGTAGATGTACCTCGGCGGGCTAGCCGTCCGGTAGCTCTTCGCCTGACGTGACAGCCGGCGGCGGGGTCGGGAACCGGTCGATCCGCCGGAGCGGGGCGAAGAGCACGCCCCAGATAAGCGCCACCACCAGCGTTGCGAAGCCACCGAGGACAATGGACCCGGTGGTGCCGAGCAGTTGGCCGAGCACGCCAGACTCGAACCCTCCGAGCTGGTTGGAGGCGCCGATAAAGACGTTCTCGACCGCGAGGACCCTGCCCCGCATGGCGGGTGGCGTGGCCAGGGGGACCAGGGTGGAACGGATGAAAACGCTGACCGCGTCCGCCGCGGAGAGGGCGAACATCGCAATAAAGGCCAGCGCGTACGAACGGGCGAAGCCGAGGACGATGGTCCACACGCCGAAGAACGCCACCGCCGTCAGCAAAACGGGACCGACCCGGCGTTCGATCGGCCGGAACGAGATGATCAAAGTCGCTGTCCCCGCGCCCATGCCTACGGACGCCCTGAGCCAGCCAAGCCCCACCGGCCCGGCGTGCAGGTTCACCGCGATGGCGGGCAGGAGCGTCACGGCCCCGCCGAAGAGCACGGCGAAGAGGTCGAGCGAAATGGCGCCAAGAAGGACCGGTGTCGTGCGGACGAACCGTAAACCCTCTAACGCCTCGTGGAGGCCGCCCCTAGAAGCGGGGATGCCCTCCTCCAGCACATGGCCAACCTCATCGTCGCCTACGGGGCTGAGCTCAATCGTGCGCAGACGTTGATCGTCCGGGATCCGAACGGCGAGGATCGCTGCCGCGCCGACGAAAGAGAGCCCGGCCACGGCGACGAGCGCCACCCACACGCCCACGGTGTAAAGGAGCCCACCCAGGATCGGGCCGATAATGGTGGCGATCTCGCCCGCGATGGAGCGGCGGGCCACCAGCCAGGGGACTCCGGCAATGGGCACCATCGCCGGGGGTATCGAACGGACGGCTGGCGCCAGGAATGCCTGTCCGGCGCCAAAAGCAATGACGAGGAGAAAGATCGGGACGGTCGACAGGCCGTGAGGATCCCGGACATACCAGGCCATCACGAGGGCCACGACGGTGTTCGAAAGGGCACCGAGCGCGGCGACGCGCCGCCGGTCGAACCGGTCGACGACGTGCCCGGCCACCACCACCAGCAGCGCCGCGGGCGCGAACTCAGCCAGGCCCAGGAAGCCCAGGTACAGCTCACTGCCTGTGAGCTCGTACACCAATAGCCCCAACACGGTGGTCTGGGCCAAGCTCGACATCGACGTCGCGAGCGTCGCCCCGAGCAGGGCGGCGACCTGGGAGCGCGGGGGCCTAGGAGGCGGCGTCGACAATGTTCCCGGACCGGAGCGTCCGCTCGTCATTCCCCCGTTGGACGGTCGAGCCGGGGCTGTCGTGGAAGACGAGAGTCAACCATGCGCCTTGCCGCCTGGTACCGAACGCTAACCGCAGGGGTGGTGCGAACTTCGATCTCAGCACCCACAAGAAGTTAGCCACGACCACGACATCGCTCATGCTCTGGCAGCTCGGGCCGGTCCCGGTGGGTGGCGTTCACCTGGTTCGCGGCGGGCTGCGGCTCGTACGACGGCCATTGCCGTTGACTGAGGCCGTGCCCGCGGGACGACAGATTTAACCCGGCGAAAACCTAACCACGTTGAAGCCCGCCCTCTTCATCATCGTTGTCCGTCGCGCCATTGCTATCTCGAGAACCGGCACTGTCTTCCCGGCGCTCGATCAGGTAATCGGACGACAGGACGCGGACGTACTTGATGTACGGTAGTTCCAGGGTCAGGAGCAGCATCGCCGCCGTTATCAGCCCCAGGTAAATGTCGCCGTACCCCACAATCACCCCGATAGCGGCGGCGCTAAAAACGGTCGCAGCAGTTGTAAGACCGTGGATTATGTCGGCTTCGCGATGGAACACCACACCGGCGCCTATAAAGCCGACCCCGGTAACAACACCGGCAACTGCTTGAGGTGAGGTATGGCCTACTACGGCGGTGACTGCGGTCGCTGATGTGCCGATAATCGCAAAGGTCCTGTCCCCTGCGGGCGAACCGCGCAAGTGCCGCTCGAAGCCGAATACGTAGCTGATGGCGAACCCAACAGCCACATACTCGACCAGCAGCAGCTGATGGTGGGACATTGCCAATAACCATACGCGGTCCCCCCTCATCAGCCGGGGACCTCGGGCGAGCGTTACTGCATCGCGTTTCGGCCATTCAGCACAAAACGAGCCCCAATATCGAGTTTCGCTGGCCTAACCCAGCAGCACCTCCAGCACGCGCCGGAAACCCTGCGGGCCTTCGATCACGATATCGGCACGCGTAATTATCTCAGCCGGCCCCTCCTCGGAGCGCACTCCTACCCGCACCGCCGTGTCGAGGCGACCGCCGGCCACAAGGGAGTCGAGGGCACCGAAGGCGTCAAGGTCTGTAGCGTCGTCGCCGCCGTACAATGCTGCCGCGCGCCCGGCTCGCCCCGATCAGCTCGCACACCGCCCGCCCTTTTCCGATCTGCACCGGCGGCCATACTTCAAGCACCTTACGACCCCAGCGAACGCTCAACCCGGCCTCTTTTGCTTCATCGGCAACGCGCTGAAGGTGCGCCAACGATGCTTCCTCGTCCGGCGAGCCACGCCAGTGGTACGCCGCGATCGGACCTTTGTCTTCGACCCGGGCCCCCAGCACCTGAAGCTGCTTTTCATGTTCGGCCGTAAAAGCCTCGACGCGGCCCTGCCAACCCTCGAGGGAGGGGGCCAGGCGTGGCTGTTCTTGGTCCGGGAAGAGCAGCTCGGCGCCGTGTAGACCGGCGTAAACGATTCCTCGCACCCCGACCAGGCACCGCGCTTGCTGCGCGGGTCGGCCGGATACGCATGCCACGCACGCATAGGCACGGCTGAGGGTGCGAAGCAGGCCCGAGATGTCCGCCGGTACCCGGGCCTCGCTTGGCAGGGTGACGATCGGGGCCAGCGTCCCATCAATGTCGCACAGCACGGCGGCATGCGCCGGGTCCCTTGTGAGCGGACGGAGCTGCGTTACCAGGGCCTGATGGTTCACGAGGCCGCGGGCAACTCGGTGACCATGTCAAGAGCGCCAAGGAACGTGTTGGCCCAATGGTGAACGTCGAACTCGATGACCCGGCGGCGCATGGCCTGCATTCGCCGGGCCGCTTCTCTGGGTGACACCCGGACGGCTTGCAGGATGCTGGCCTTGGTCCCGTCGATGTCATACGGGTTGATCAGGAACGCCTGCCTCAGCTCATCGGCGGCGCCCGCGAACTCGGACAGGACCAGCGCTCCCCGGAGGTCGAAACGGCAGGCCACGTACTCCTTGGCGACCAGGTTCATGCCGTCTCGCAGCGCGGTGACAAGCATGACATCGGCGGCCAGGTACAGCGCCGCCATCTCCTCTTTGGAAAAGGACTGGTGCAGGTACCGGATGGCTGTCATGCCCACCGAAGAATGGTCGCCGTTGATGCGACCAACAACGGCTTCCACCTCGTCGCGCAGGCGCTGGTACTCCTCGACGCGTTCCCGGCTGGGACTGGCCACCTGCACCATCACGGCGCGTTTGGGGTCGAGCGCCCCCTCGTCGAGGAGCTCGCCATACGCTCGCAGGCGGTGCAAGATGCCTTTGGTGTAGTCCAGACGGTCCACCCCTAATAGCACCACTTCGGGGTCACCGAGCTCGGAGCGCAGTTGACGGGCCGGCCGGGTGTCGTCGCGGCGGGCGAGCGCTTCCAGGCCGGCCGTATCGATGGAGATGGGGAAGGATCCGGCCCGCAGCTGCCGCCCCCCGGCCCGTCCCGTAGGTCCGGATGGCAGTTCTATGACGGACCCGCGGGTACTCGCCCGGGCTAACCTTCTGCAGGCGCGGAGAAAATTGCTGGCGTCATCGCGGCGCTGGAACCCGAGCAGGTCGGCACCGAGCAAACCCTCGACGATCTGACGTCGCCACGGGAGCTCAGAGTAGATCTCGTAAGCGGGGAACGGTATGTGGTTGAAAAACCCGATCCGCAGGTCGGGGCGCCGCGCCCGGAGCAGCCCTGGCACCAGTTGGAGCTGGTAGTCCTGTACCCAGACAACCGCCCTCTCCGCCGCGGCGTCAGCGACGACGTCCGCGAACCGCCGGTTCACCTCCCGATAGGCCTCCCACCAGCGCCGCTCGAACTGGGGGACGGCGGCCAGGTCGTGGTATAGCGGCCACAGGCTGGCGTTTGAAAAACCTTCGTAGTAGTCGCCTACCTCCTCGGCGCTGAGCGTCACCGGCACCAGGTGCATCCCGGCAGCGTCGAAGGGCGCCAGCGCTTCATCCGGCGCTCCTGTCCACCCGATCCAGGTGCCCTGGTTGCGCTGCATGACCGGCTCCAGAGCCGTGACCAGCCCCCCGGGGCTCGGCCGCCAGTCCACCGAGCCGTCCGGCTCCGTGGTCCGGTCGAGGGGTAAACGGTTGGCAACCACTACGAAGGGTGCCGGCCCAAACTCCGTCATAGCGTTCACGCTAACGATCCTCCCTACATTCACCTGGTCTTCAAACACGACGAGAGCCAGGCGACAAAGCTCCGGGCGACCGACCGGCCAACGACCGGGCTCGTCATCAGAGGGTATCGGGACGGGGATGCTCACGCTTGAAGCGCCGGGACGCGCCCGGGACCAGGGGCGCGGTGCTCACTCGACGAACGAAGCCGCCGGCTGGGCTCCGACCCGCACCGTTGCTCCCAGGGGGTAAAACTACTTCGGTCAAAGGAGGAAGGCTGCCAATGAGCCGAACCCATCAGATCGGGCAAGCCGACTTTATGTCGGTGCTGCCTGACGATATCGATTGGAAAGCATTCCCAGCGTTCCCACCCTCGGTTCGGCTGGCGGTCGTGGTCGGCGATCCCTCTCAGCCGGCGCCATACGTTATAAGGGTAAGGGTGCCTTCCGGCGTAAGGCTTATGCCGCACTGGCACCCGGAAGACCGCGTTTACACGGTCATCTCGGGAGTTTTCTATATCGGCCTCGGGGATAAGTTCGACCCCGATAAACTCCAGGCTTACCCACCGGGAAGTGTCATTGTCTTACCGGGCGGCACACCTCACTTTCACTGGGCGAGGTCGGGGGAGTACGTCAGCCAAGTAACGGCCCTCGGCCCCCTCGGGCTCAATTATGTGGACGCGAACGACGATCCTCGACGAAGTTCGCAGGATGAGGGCAGGCGAGACTGAGCACAGACTGAGGCACCCGGCGTCATTACGCCGCTGTCCGCAACTTCAAGCTGGCAGTCAGTGCTCGAGGGTAACGCCACCGGACGCTCGGCACAGGCCCCTCGGCGCACTACCCAAGGGGCGAGCGGGCGGGCTTGGGGGTTTTCCAGGGTAACCCCCGGTTCTCTCGCCGCCAGCTATCTCCACAGGATGGGATATGAGCGAAATCCCCGCCAGGCCGACCCGTCGCCTGTATACCCTCAATGTATACACTCACGTATATTAGGCCCATGAACGCTCCGACCATCCCCAACACCCTGCTCGGACTGCTCGAATGCGAGCCCAGGCACGGTTACGAGCTAAAGCGCGAGTACGACAACTACTTCGGCCGGGCCAAACCACTCCCGTTCGGCCAGGTCTATGCCACCCTCTCGCGCTTGGCGAGGGACAACAAGGTGTCGCCGGCCGAGGTCAAGCCCGGAGAAGGGCCGGACCGCAAGCGGTACACCATCACCGATGCAGGGCGGGAGGAACTGGCGCAATGGCTGGCTGCGCCCGTCGACCCCGAGCCCTACCTGCAGACGGTTTTGTTCGCCAAGGTGGTGCTGGCGCTGATGCTCGGCCGGCAGGCCGGGACCTACCTGGAGACACAGAGGGCCGTCCACATGCAGCAGATGCGCGAAGTGACCGACCTGAAACGCAAAGGCAATGTCGTCGACGGCCTCCTGGCCGACCACGCCTTGTTTCATCTCGAAGCCGACCTGCGCTGGATGGACCTGACCGAAGCCCGCCTTTCCGCGCTGACCGAGGTCGTCTCGCGGTGGGCGCCGCCAAGCTGCCGGCCCCTGCGCTCCCGGGGTACCTCATCGAGGCCCGAGATGTCGTCCGGTCGTTCGGAGAGACGCCAGCTCTGAGGGGCGCCAACCTGTCCGTCGCCCGGGGTGAGATCGTGGCCGTCATGGGCCCAGTGGCTCGGGTAAGTCGACCCTGCTCCACTGCCTGGCCGGGATTTTCAAGCCCGACAGCGGCGAAGTCCGCTTCGACGAGCAACGGGTCGACTCTCTCGACGAGGCCAAGCGCACGAAATTGCGCCGGAGGTGCTTGGTTTTGTGTTCCAGTTCGGCCAGCTCGTCCCCGAGCTGAGCACAGCGGACAACGTTGCCTTGCCCCTCATGCTCGACCGGGTGGGCCGGAAACAAGCGTACGAGCGGGCAACGTACTGGCTCGGGCGCCTCGGCCTCGAGGGCCTCGAAAGGCGGCGCTCCGGCGAGCTGTCGGGGGGCCAGGCCCTGCGGGTGGCCCTGGCCCGGGCGTTGGTCACACAGCCGATGGTCATTTTCGCCGACGAGCCCACAGGCTCGCTCGACTCGCCGACCGGCGAGATGGTGATGAACCAGATGGTCGACACCGCGCGAGCCGAAGGGGCGACGGTGGTACTCGTGACCCACGATGCCCGGGTGGCCGCGTTCGCCGACCGTGAGGTAGTGGTGCGCGACGGCCTTGTCCTGACCAGCCAAGTTGCAGGAGTGGCCCGCTAATGGTCCACCTCGGCCTCCGGTTGACGCTTCGAACCGGGCGCGAAGCAATCGTCCGCCTCCTGTTGACGGCCGTCGCCGTCGCCATCGGCGTCAGTGTGCTGATGGCCGTGCTGTCCGGTTAACACGCTTTCCAGGTGACGAGCGGCCGGGCGTGCTGGGAGTGTACCCAGGCCGCCCCGGCCAGTACGCCGGCCTCCGATCTGGAGCTGTGGAACTATAGCGAGAACATTTACCGCGGCCGGTTCGTCGAGCAGCTCGATGTGGCCGCGCTCGGACCGGGCGTACCCGTGGTGCCGGGCCTCACCAGGCTCCCGGGCGCCGGCCAGTTTTACGCCTCACCGGCGCTGGCCGACCTGATCAAGACCATCCCCCGTGATGAACTGGGACAGCGGTTCCCCGGGGCCGAGGTCGGGACCATCGGTTACCAGGCCCTGTCCGGGCCGACCGAACTGGTGGCCATCGTCGGCTACTCACCGGCCAACCTGGCCCTCCTACCCGGGACCATCAAAGTCGGCCGCATATCCTCCGTGAAAAACGTCCAGGGCACGACCGGGATATACCGGCTGGCGTTCGGGGTCGCGGCCATCGTCGTTCTGTTCCCCTTGCTGATGCTCATAAATACGGCCACCCGCCTGGCCGCCGCCCGCCGGAAGGAGCGCTCGCCGCCATGAGGTTGGTCGGGGCCACGCCCCGCCAGGTCAACGTCATGGCGACGGTCGAAGCGGTCGTGGGCTCTCTCCTGGGCACCCTTCTTGGGCTCGGGGTGTTCCTGGTGCGGACCGGGCAGCAGGGCTCGTTCGAGAGCTCGAGGAGCACGGGGGCGTTTCGGTGGTCCCCATCTATACCAACCCGGCCTGTTACACCACCTCCTCGTCGGGGCACAATCCTCCGCACCGGGCAGCCGAGGCGTCCAACGGGCTCAGCCGTCAGGAGCCGACGCGGAGTACGACAGCTATCAGCTGCGCCAGCATGCGGCGATTGCCTGCTCTCGGCAAGTGCGCCTCTGGGGTCAGCGCCGTATACGCGAACGCCAACGGCGACATGTTGACCGATAACCCTCTGGAGATCGACATGCCTGTGGTGACTTCGAGCAACCCGGCCGCTCAGGCCAACACGTCGGGCCTCGCTGTGGGGACGTTATTAGTAAGGGCCAATGACAGCGCGACGCTCGAAAAAGCCCGGACTTTGCTGACGCTGTTCAATACCACTGCCCCCTCTGCCAACGGCAGCGGCCTCACCCTTTGGCAAATGGGTGACCTGGAACCCGAAACATTTGGCGAGGTCGCTCAGATAAGGAACGACGACCTGACCAACGTCGAGACGGTTCCCTCGCCATCGTGGGCCTGACCTTGCTCGTGCCCGCATGCAACCTGGCCGTCACCGCCGCCGGGAGCATTGTCGAACGAAAGCGGCCGTTTACTTTGCTGCGGCTGAGCGGCGCCTCAGGCCGTGTGCTTTACAGAGTCGTCTTGCTCGAGGGGCTCCTGCCGTTGGTCACTGCTTCGCTGGTGGCGGCGGCTACGGGGATAGGAGTGGCTATACCTCTGGTAAAGGCTTTGCCAAAACTACGACACGAGCCGAACCTGGCCCTTCCCGGCCCCGCCTACTACGCCGCCATGGGTGTGGGCCTCCTGGTCGCGTTGGTCGTCATATCGTCGACGCTGCCGGTGCTGGCCCGGGTCACCCGACCCAACAACGCCCGCTTTGAATAGGGGGGTGTTTTGAAACCTGACCGTGCCCCTCCAGCTCGGCCGGTAAAAGAGGGGCACGGAGCGACCAGGGGTACTCCGCAAAACGGTCCTGCGGTCTGGTCAGATTTTGTAGCTCGTGAGCTTGTCGGTACCCATCGGCGTAGTCACCGAGTGGCCCAGGATGTTCATGGCTATGCTGCCGCCGCTGTTCTCGACCATACCGACGTTCTTGGCCAGGTACAGCTGGAAGGTCATGTTCATTGTCATTGGCATCGCGCCCGATGCGTGCATGCCGATAGTCAGTTTCACTTGCTGGGTGGAGAAGGTGCCGGCCGGGACGGTCACGGTGTGCGACCCCATGGCCGTCGCCGTTTCACTCAGAGTCCCGCTCATGGACTGGCCGCCGAAGGAGGCCGAGAACGGGCCGGAGAAGTGGCAGGCGGCACAGCTCTCGATCTGGGACGCCGTGGGGATCCAGTAACTACTGGAAAAGCTGGTAGCGCTCGAACCAGAACCGGCGGAGCTTTGTACTTCGACGGTCCCCCCCTTGCCGATGGTGTAAGTCAGGGAAGTGACCTTGCCCGGCAGCAGGCTGTCCGTCGTGTCTAGCTGTACCTGTGTACCCGCCGCAGCGGAGCTACTACTCGCCACCGTTTGGGTAGTAGTGAAGCTGGTGGCGCTGGTGGTGTACGCGTAGGTCCACTTCGCGCTCAATACCAGCGGGAAGAATGGGTTACCGCTCATGTTGGTCCCGGCCGCAGAAAGGGGCGACGCCGACACCGGCTGCACCCATACCCCGCCTATCAGGGCTATGGCCAGTCCAGTCTTAGCCAGGCCCGGGACGGAAAAGAGTTTGTTGGTCATGTCGCTTGCCTCCCTGATCGAACGACCTTGAACAATGGAAATCCTTCAGAGATATGAGCCCGCGCCGGGAGCCACTGATACCTGCTCCCGGATTGCGCAGACCCTATGCCCCTGGAGCGGGTGACCAGCCCTGAGCTCGTCGGGATCCAGGGCCACGTCGGCCCCCGTGGCGCCTGGCTGGCTACGGCACCTTCAGTACCCGGCTGGACGGTTGAAGATGACGATGAGGCTGACGATCTTGCCTTCGCGGACGCTGAAATAGTTGGAGAGCAATACCTCGTCCGGGAGATTGGTGCGGTCGAACGTACCGTCGTACACACCGCGGACAATCGTGTCGCCGTGGTGGTCGAGCACCTCGCGGACGTCGACCGTGACCTTGTCGCCAACGAGCTCCTTGGCGACCCAGCGGCGGATGGCGTCGTGCCCGACGAATTCGCGACGGTTGTCGTTGACGTAGGCGTCTTTGGCAAACGTGGCGACGATGGCATCGGTGTCTTGCGCGTTCATTGCGTCGATATGCTCCGCGATGACACCGGTGAGCTTGGTGGGGACCATGGTTCGGCTCCTTTCGGGTACCCTGCTCGGCCTTCAGTTCGAGGCTCCTTGACTGATCGTGCGGCCTCCTATTCGGGGAGTGTCAAGAAGGCATGCCGGTCTTGACCCTCCCACCGTGGGAGACCGCAAACTGGGGGGATGACGACGGCCGCCCTGTCGATCGGCGATTTCGCCCGAGCGACGCACATCAGCGTGAAGATGCTGCGCCACTACCACCAGATCGGTCTTCTCGCGCCGGCCGACGTCGATCCCGTCAACGGCTATAGGCGGTACTCGACCGGACAGCTGCCGGCCGCCCAGGTGATCCGCCGGTTCCGTGACCTGCAGATGCCGCTCGAACAGATACGCGCCGTACTGGAAGCGCCTGACATCGAGACCCGTAACCGTCTCATAACCGCGCACCTCGACGCCCTGCAGTCGAGCCTGGCCCAAACCCAGGACGCCGTCTCCTCGCTGCGAAAGCTCCTGGAAGCCCCTTCGTCGTTCCCGTCAACCATCAGTCACCGGCAGGTCGATTCCAGCCCCGCCGCCGCCATAAGCGAGGTCATCGCCATAACCGATGCCGGTTTGTGGCTACAGGGCGCCCTGGGCGAGCTCTATGCCACGTTGGCCGCCCAGTCCGTACCGGCCGCGGGGCCAGCCGGTGGGATTTTTGCCGACGAGCTGTTCGCCGACGAGCTCGGTCAGGCGATGATCTTTATCCCCTGTCAGGGCACGCTGCGCGCCACCGGGCGAGTGGCGCCGACGATAGTCCCGCCGGTGGAGTTAGCGACGATCGTCCACTCGGGCCCCACAAGGAGATCGACCGCGCGTATGGGGCGCTCGCCGCCTACGTGACCACCCACGAACTGGCCGTAGACGGCCCAATCCGCGAGTACTACCTGGTCGGGAGCCACGACACCTCCGACACGACGGCGTGGCGGACGGAGATCGGGTGGCCCATTTTCCGTACGGGCCAACCCACTTAATCCTGTTAAGTGAGCGCGGTGGCGGCCTGGTCGATCAGGTTGGCGATGGCGCCGGGTTGCGAGGCCAGTGACGCGTGGCTGGCATCGAGCTCGATAGTGCTCCGGGGATTGATGCGTTTGGCCATACGGCGTTCGGTGTCGGGGTGGATCATGCGGTCGTTTGTCGACACCTGGTACCAGGACGGCTTCTTTTTCCACGCCGGGTTGGAGATGGCGTTGCCGAAGGTCGAACCCACCGGCGCTTTTTGCGTGACGGCCATCACCAGCGCTTCGTCGGCGGGCAGGTCCTGGCAGAAGCTCTCGCGGAACTTGTCCTGCTTGATCCACACATACCCGTCCGAGTCTGGCAAAACATTGCCGGCGGCCTGGGCGGCGGCCGCGTTCCATTCGCTGATCTGGCCCAGGTTCTCACCGTCGTCCGGAGCAAATGCGGCGACGTACACAAGGCCGACGACATTCGGGAGGTCACCGGCCTGGGTTATGACTGCGCCACCGTAGGAGTGACCAACAAGCAGGACAGGCCCATCGATCTGGTTGACCATCTTTTGTGTGCGCTCGGCGTCGTCGTACAGGGATGTCAAGGGGTTCTCGACGGCGTGGAGCGAACTGTAACCGCGCCCGTTGAGGTCCACGATCACCTTGGCCCAGTGGGCGGCGCCACCCCAGAAGCCATGGACAAGTACGACGCTTGGCCCGTTGCTCATTTCGGTCTCCTCGCTTCCCTGCTCGATGGGTGCGCCACGCTCTCAAAGCGGGCAATCAGATCGTAGGCCCGTTACTGCACAGTTGCGAAGGCCCGCCACAAAGGCAAAACGCGGGCACCTCTATTGAAAGGTTGGGGCCTGTAAGAACGGACTTGTTGGTGCTCCACGATGCTGGCCCGCGGGTCAGCGCTCGCTCACCGCAAACCGGGCGACGGCCTGGCGTTCGCCGGGAGTTAACTCCCGGCGGGCCAGGCGGTACTCCCGCACCACCGGCATGCAAACGGCCGCTTCGGCCCGGTCTAAGCGAGCCAGGAAGGCGCCAACGAACGCATGGGCGCCAGCCGAGCCCACCAGGCGACGCCACCGCGAACCGGGCACCTCGGACGTGGCCAGCTGCAGCCAGGTGTGGGCGACGTCAGCCGCTGGCGGACCGGCTGCCGCCCACTCCCAGTCGAGTACCACCGGGCCTCGATCGGCCGTAATCAGTACGTTTTCGGGCTGCAGGTCAAGGTGGAGCAATCGTGAGCCGGGACCGACGGGTTGCTCGAGCCCGGGCGGTGCCTCGATGGCGTGCAGTTGACGGTGCAGGCCGGCCAATAATGCTGCATGGCGTCGTAGGAGCCACGGCCTACGGGCGAGGTCGGCCAACATCGTCGGTCCCTCCACACGAGCCATAACGATTTCGCGGCCCTTGCTGTGCACCACGGCCGGGACCGGGAAACCCCCTTCCGCCGCAGCCGCCATGGTAAGGGCCTGCGTGGCGGTGTCCCGGTCGTACCGGTAGCGGCGTAATACCAACCCATCCCCGATGTCGAACACGTCGGCGTGCCTGCCCCGGCCGATCAGCGGCCCGGGAGGTGGGTCCATCACCTAAGCCTGCCACCCGCCGAAGGTCGCCACCAGCCCGGCGACACCACTAGGAACCTGTCGATTTTTGCGGCACCGACGAGTACCTGGCGCTCAATAGCCTCCGCCAGCGAGCTCTTCGTCGGTACGAGAAGGCAGATTCGGGATGGACGAAGTGGCTGACCGTTGGCCCGTTGGGCGACGCGTCAAGGGCCGTCGCCGCGTCGAGGACGCGAAGGTCGGCAGTCGTGTAACGAGAGCGCTGCCGGAGGTAGTCCCCCCACGACGGTACGACAAGGGACTCGACAACGCTCGAGGCGCCCAGCATCCAGTCCAGGTGGAGCCGGTCACTCAAGCGAGGAAGTACCAGTGCTCCTATGACAGAACCAGCCCCCACTGCGGCTAAAAGCAGGCCATAGCCCTCCGGCCCGACGCCGAAGTCCTTGGAAGCAAGTAGTGGCAGCAGCGCGCCCAGGGCGCCCGCGGGGAGAACAAAGAGGAAGGACCGAAAGCAGGTGACCTGGAGCGCGGGGGCATTGGCCAAATAGCGCACGCCGGCGGTCACCGCGCCGAGTATTTTTTCCGAAGCCCCTTCTCCCGGGGTCGACAGGCGGCTCCTCTGGCGGCCCCGCCAAATAATAAGGAATCCGACGATAGCTGTCATGAGCGCAGCGGCCACGGCGAACATCCCGCCGGCGCCAACGGACGCGAGCAGGAAACCGCCGGCAACGGGCCCACGATCTGACCGATGTTCCACTGGAGACCGTCAAGGCTTAAAAGCTCTCGAGAGCAAAGCCTCGGGGACGAGGTCGCCGAGCGTCGCCCACCATGCCGGGGCATTGAAGGTACCAATCGTACCCAGTGCGGCGGAAAACACGATGAGGGCGAACGGCGACAACCCGCCCGCCAACGTGACCAGTGCCAGTCCCACGGTACAAAGGAAAAAAAGCGTCTTGGCCGACAGAAGGACAAGGCGGCGGTCGGCGGCGTCCGACACGGCTCCCGCGGGAAGGGCGAAAATCACTCCGGGTAACGATGCGGCCAGCGGCAAGGCGGCCACCAGTGAAGGTACGTGAGTGAGCCGCGCCATGACGAAGCCGGTCATAGTTGCCTGCATCCAGACGCCTATGTTCGAAGTCAGGGCGCTCCCGAAGAGCAGCCGGAAGGACCGGATCGAAAGGGGAGCAGCCCAAGAGGGCCCCGGCTGCCGTGGTCGCTCGCTCCCCGGCGCCAACGTTTGGGTAGTGTCGCGGCCCGGCCCCCTTCGGACCGACGCCCGGAAATTCGAGTATTTGTCAGGCCCGCGCCTGTACGGCCTCGAGAAGCTGGCTCTGGTGCGGCGCGCGCTAGCGGCAGTCCGGGTGTTTCCTTCTCCGCCTGGCTGGCGGCCGGAGGCAGTCGCCCGGGACCGGGCCCTGGGCGCGCGCGCGTGCGACGGCCGACTCTGAAGACCATCTCACGACGCCACCACCCAGCCTCTCTGAAATGAAACCTCGTCAGTACAGGGTAGGTTCCGAACCTCAGGAAGCAAGCACGCCTGAGACCGGAAATGTCCGAAATGTCAGAAAGCGGGCTTAATAGCAGCAACTTTCTCCGGCCGTTTCGTGCTGAGCCGTCGGCGCGCCGTGCGGGCGCTCCGGGCCGTGCCAGAGGTTAGACGCTTAATCAAGCGGTCTGACCGTTCGGGGAAGGGACCGGCCGCTGGCGACCAGCATCCGCTTCGTCCTCGCCCGTTTGGCGAGCGTCCTTCAGGTCAATTGTGCTCGCCGCAGCCAGGTCGTCTGCTATCTGGTAACGCCAAATAGGGCCGTAAGCCCACTTTGGAGTTACCAGTTCGCGCTCATCAACCTCGAAAGAGGCCAACCAAGTCGCATTACGGGCCCATTTGAAGCCAATTAGGAGCGTTGAACCAAATCGGTTGGGCCAGCCCGGTGGCGGCCCGCCCGGTAGCGCGCCGCATGGTTGCTGCCGCGCAGACCTCAAGGGTGCCCGAGGAGCGCCGGGCCTTTGGTCGGCTCGCCGACCGGGGTGGTGGCCGGCTCGACCGGGGGTACCTGGACGAGGGTCACGGCTTCGCCAAGGAGGCCAACCGGACCGCCCCCAACGCCGCCATAGTGCGCTGGTTCGAGCACTACCTGTAGACAGGGAACGCGTGGTTGAACAGATGACCCCGACCGCCACCTGATCGAAGTCGGGCAAACTACCCTGCCGGGCTGGTCTCAGTTCCTGGTCAAGCCTTTAACGGAGGAGCCAAGATGGCGAGTGAGGACCGGGCGGCGCTGGCTGCCGAGGCGTTTATTTATGGCTTCCCCCTGGTGTCCGACTTAGAACAGGGTCGTCCGCTTCTCTCAGAACGGTGTAGGCGGCGTGCCGGCCACACCCTTCAACCAGTTCGGGCACGCCACGGGCCTGGCCAGCCCCCGGGATACTTTTGTCTCGATCAACAATGACACCGTCTATTCCATCGCCCAGGTAGACGAAAGCGGCGGCCCGGTCCGCCTGGACGTGCCCGGTACAAGCGGGCGCTATTACGTCCTCCAGTTTGTGGATGCGTGGACCAACAACTTCGCCTACGTAGGTCACCGGGCCACAGGCACCCAAGCGGCCTCTTTCACCCTGGCCCTGCCTGGCGACGCCGCAACGTCCAGCGAGCAGGCCCCGGTCATACGTTTCCCGACCGCGTTAGCGACCATCGTGGGCCGCTGGGCGGTCAACGGTACGGACGACATGCCCGCGGTCCGGGCTCTGCAGGACGGCTTGAAGCTCACGCCAGCCGGCGATAGCGCCGGACGGGGCATGCCGGAGACAGCCCCCGCGGCAAGGAGGACATCCGGTTCTTCGAGCGGATGCGGGTCTGGATGCAGGCCTTCCCGCCTGCCCAGAGAGATTCTCGAGTACCAGGCTCGTTTCGCCCCGCTTGGCCTGCGCGAGCCCCAGTCTCCGTACGCCGACCCCGACCAGTCGCTCCTTGGCGACCTTCGCCGTGGCCTGGCTCAGGACCACGACCTGCTGGAACGGTCCCTTCGTTCCGGTTCCAGCCGCAAACAGAACGGCTGCCACCTCACGTACCACATCTTCGACTACAACCTCGATTTTTTCGAGGTCGGCGCCCTCGACGACCCTGAATGGAAGCTACAGGCAGCGCCCGAGGCGCGCTATGTCCAGCGGGCGGCTTCGGCCAGGGGCGGCCTGTGGGGCAACCACGGCTACGAAGCGCTACGCCATGGTCGACCAGGATGCCGATGGCCATCAGCTCAACGGCAGCTCCCGCTACCAGTTGCGCTTCGGCAAGACCCCGCCCGTTGGCGCCTTCTGGTCGGTCACCATGTACGACACCCCGAACTTTTACTTAGTGGACGACCCGATTGGGCGTTACTCGATCGGTGACGGCACCGCTGGGCTCCACTACGCCGAGGACGGGTCGCTGACGATCTTCTTACAGACCGAACCACCGGCCACGCCCGAGGAGCGGGCCAACTGGCTCCCCGCTCCCGCTGGCGACTTCCGGCCGATCCTGCGCATGTACGAGCCCCGTCCGTCGGTTTTCGACGGCGGGTACCAACTGCCGCCGATCACGAGGCGTAGCAGGTGATGTCTTGAGCTCGCGGATACGAAAGCCGTCAACCAACCTGGCCCATTGTTCGACGCCGCCGGTGCCCAGAGCTCTGAAGTGTCGACGTCCACGTCCGGCTAGATAGATTCGCTCCAACAACGATCACGGAGGTCCGGTAGGTGGCAAGACCTTTCAAGGGTGTTATCAACGTCGACGTAACGCAGTCCACTCCGGACTGGGAGCCCTACAAGCAGCCGATCGCCCCTGAAGGGTCGCCGAGCGTGCTGTTCATCGTGCTAGACGATGTCGGGTTCTCGGCCATGGAGCCTTTTGGTGGGCTGATCGAGACGCCCAACATAAAGCGCATCGCTGAACGGGGCATTACGTACACGAACTTTCACACCACTGCATTGTGCTCGCCAACTCGCTCGTGCTTCATGACCGGCCGCAACCACACCACCAACGGGATGGGCACGATTACCGAGGCGGCGTCCGGGTTCCCGAGCTCGAACGGCCACATCCCCTTTGAGTGCGGGACCATCGCCGAAGTGCTGGGCGAGCGCGGGTGGAACACCTACGCGGTGGGCAAGTGGCACCTCACCCCCGAGGACGAGATGAACCTGGCGTCCATCAAGCGACAGTGGCCGCTCGGGCGAGGTTTCGAGCGCTTCTACGGGTTCCTGGGCGCGGAGACCAACCAGTGGTACCCGGACCTGGTCTATGACAACCACCCCGTTGAGCAGCCCCGCTCACCCGAGGAGGGCTACCACCTCACCACCGATCTGACGGACAAGGCGCTGGAGTTCATCCGCGACGCCAAGGCGGTGGCCCCGGACAAGCCGTTCTTTTTCTACTTCTGCCCGGGCGCCTGCCACGCCCCGCACCACGCCCCGAAGGAATGGGCGGACCGCTACAAGGGCAAGTTCGATATGGGCTATGAGGCGTACAGGGAGCTCGTGTTCGAGCGCCAAAAGAAGATGGGCATCATGCCCGAGCACGCCCAGCTCTCGCCCATCAACCCCTACGCGGCAGAAAAGAGCCCGGACGGTACCAAATCCTGGTCCGAGCTGGACGTAGTCCGGCCGTGGGCCTCTCTTACCGACGACGAGAAGCGCCTGTTCTGCCGGATGGCCGAGGTTTACGCCGGCTTTCTCAGCCACGCCGACCACGAGATCGGCCGGCTGCTCGACTATCTCGAGAAAAGCGGCCAGCTCGAGAACACGATGATCGTGCTGGTCTCAGACAACGGTGCTTCCGGCGAGGGCGGGCCCAACGGTTCCGTGAACGAGAACAAGATTTTCAATGGGCTCCCTGACCTGATCGAGGAGAACCTGCCTTTCCTGGAAGAGCTAGGGGGTCCCCGCACGTACAACCATTACCCCACCGGCTGGGCCTGCGCGTTCAACACGCCGTTCAAATTGTGGAAGCGCTACTCCAACTGGGAGGGCGGTACGGCCGACCCCATGATCGTTTCATGGCCGGCTGGCATCCGGGCCAGTGGGACGTGCCGGCAGTACACCCACGCCGTCGACATCGTGCCCACCATCTACGAGGCCCTCGGTATCGAGCTTCCGGAGGAGGTCAAGGGGTACACGCAGTACCCACTGGAGGGGGTCAGCTTCGCTACCACATTCGTCGACGTAAACGCCAGCGCCGGAAAGCAGACCCAGTTCTACTCCATGGGCGGGACGCAGGGCATCTGGCACCAGGGTTGGAAGGCCGCCAATGTGACCCCGTCGGCCCCCGATATGTGGGCCGACTACGCCAACTTGCGTTGGGAGCTGTACGAGACCGAAAGCGACCCAACGGAGTTCAACGACCTGGCAGTTGAGCACCCTGACAAGCTGAAGGAGCTGATCTCCATTTGGTGGACACTGGCGGGCCAGTACCACGCTCTGCCACTGGAGAACCGCAATGTCATACAGGTGCTCGGCACGGAGCGGCCACAGATTGCCAAGCCTCGTAGTCGTTACACCTACTACCCCGGCGGTGCCGAGGTGCCCGAGTCGGTTGCCCCCAATATTCGCAACCGCTCGTACACCATCGCCGTGGAAGTCGACATCCAGACCCCCGACGCGGGTGGGGTCCTCTTCTCACACGGCTCGCGCTTTGGTGGCCACGCCCTCTACGTCAAGGACGGCAAGCTCAAGTACGTCTACAACTTCGTCGGGCTGTCCGAACAGGTCGTCGAGGCGGCCGGGGCCATCCGGACCGGGCACGCGGTATTTTCCGCCTCGTTCGAGCGCGAGGGCCAAAGCATGCCCCCCGAAGGAACCCTGACCCTACACATTGGCGAGGAAAAGTGGGAGAGGGCCGGATCAAGACCCAGCCCGGTAAGTTCTCAATCGCCGGAGAGGGGTTGAACATCGGCCGGGAAGGCGCCGAGCCGGTGACCGACGACTACCCGGGCGAGGCCCCCTGGGCTTTCGTCGGGGGCACCATCGAGCAAGCCGTCATCGATGTCAGCGGCCAGCCGTTCGTCGACCTGGCGATGGAGGCGAGGGCGGCCTTCGCCCGCGACTGACATGTGGAGGACCTCCACGGCACCCTCCTACCTCGTTAGCTCACGAGTACGCCGCGCAATTCCCGTCTGGAGCTGATACCCAGCTTGGCGAAAACGTTGCGGAGGTGGTACTCGACCGTGTTCACGCTCACATAGAGCTGTCCCGCTATCTCGCGGTTACTGAGGCCCTTGGCGACGAGAGAGACCACGTCGCCTTCACGGTCGGTCAGGTCCAGCGGTGACCGCTTGGCGGCCGCCGGTGCACCGATCCCGGTCAGCGCCAGGGCCTCCTCGACTCGCTGGACGTAGGGGGCCGCCCCCACGGACGCAAAAAGGTCGTACGCCTGCCGAAGCTGGGTAACGGCTTCGCGCCGTTCACCGAGGGCTTGGAGCAAGCGGCCAAAACCGTAGTGGATGAACGCATTGTCCAGGAGCGGGACGTCGGGGCCGATCAGCTCGATGGCTTGCCGGTACTCCCCCACCGCTCGCTCCGTTTGACCTTCGGAGGCGCTCAGGTAGGCCTGCAACGCCATGATCCGGGCCTGGAGGTTGAGCCGGCGCTCCGCCGCTTCCTGGCGGAACCGCGCTATCTGAGCACGCGCCGCCTCGGTATCGCCCAGGTCGAGCAGTGCGGCTATGTAGGTCGGTGTCCATACCAGCGAGCTGATCTTGGACCACCCGTAATACTCGCTGCTGGCCTGGACCCGGAGCGCCTCGACTACTTTGGCTGGTTCGTTCCTGACCCGGGCGAGGGCGGCCTGGGCCGCCATGGCCGTAGCGAAGGCCTCGGGCGTACCAAGTTCGGCGGCGGCGGTCCGGGCGGCCGCGAGCTGCGCTTCCGCTTCCGCCCACTGACCCCTCGACGCCAGCAACCGCGACAGCGTCGCGTGGAGCTGCGCCTCGACCCATGTGCGACGCTCATCCGATAGCAGGGACAGCGCGACATGGCCCTGGACGAGCGCCTCGTCCCACTCACCAACGTCGATAAGGAGTTGCAACAGGTGAAGGTGTGCACGCGGGAGCTGCGTCGTCGCCGCATGACGGGCCAGGCGCACAGCTGCCCGCAGATCGGCTATCCCCGCGGCCAGGTGCCCGGCGTAGCGATGCAGGGCGCCTCTGGTGATGACCAGGTCGACGTCCGCCGGCTCGGCCCGCTCCGGGTCCGCCGGCAGGCGGTCGGCCAGACGGTCGAGCCCGGCAAAGGCGCCGCATAACATCGCCGCGCCGAGCGCCGCTGACATCGAGGCCGTCCGTTCCACGCTCGGCTCGACGGCCTCGTACGCGCAGAGCGGCAGCAGCCGCCTCCACGGCTTCACGCGATTTGACCTGCGCCACGTAGACCACTGAAAGCTGGGCCAGAGCGTCGGCCGCCGCCGCTGTAGCGGCCACGTAACCGGCGGATATTTGCATGCTGCTTCCCAAGCCGGCCGCCTCGGTGAGGAGTTTTTCGGCCAGCACCGGCTCCCCCTGGTCCCAGGCCACCATGCCCAGCACCAGGCTACGGTCCGGGCCAGGCGGGCACTCCTCGAGCCGCGGCCGAAGGGCATTGACTTGAGCGGTCTGGCCGGCGGCCAGAAGCAGCCGAGCGGCGCGCAGCAGCCTGGCCTCGGCCTTCTCGGGGGCCGTGCTGAGCTGTGAGGCCGATAACAGGTGCGCGGCGGCAGTCCCGAAATGATGGTCCCGGGCCTCGATGGCGGCGATGGCCTCCACCTCGTCGGCCAGGACGTCGTCAGCCGTATCGGCGGCCGCCACCCTGTGGGCCAGGGCCTGGGCGCCGGTCACCTCCGCGGCGGCGCGATGAAGCTCCTGACGCCGGCTTGGAGCCAAGTCGCTGTAGACAGCAGCGCGGTAAATCGGGTGCGAGAAGTCCAACAGGCCCTGGGCGTTGCTCGCTTGCCACGTCACAAAACCCGTGGAGATAAGGCTGTCCAGGGCTCGTGAGGGTTCGGCGACGCGACCGACCCGGGCCACGACCTGGAGAGGTGCGCCGTGATTGAGCACGGCGAGGGCGGCGGCCAGGCTGCGAGCACCCTGGGGAAGCTCGGCCAGGCGCGCCACCGTGGCCGAGGCCAACGAGCGGGGTACGGGAAGATCGCCGTCGGAGTTGGCGAGCTGCGCGGGCGAGAACTCGCTCAGCAGGGTGCGGGCGTACAGGGGATGCCCCCCGGTGTGGCGGTACAGGCGCTCCGCGGCCGCCGTCGAGAGGCTGACGCCGCTGGCGCGGGCCATTTCGGAAACCTCCGCCAGCGTGAGGGGGGTCATGGGGACTGCCAGGCAACGGCTGGCGTCGAAGCGGAACCGTTCCCAGCCGTCGTTCGGCACGGGCTCGGGGCGGCTGGTAACCACCATGAGCACCCTGTCCTGGCCCAGGCGGCGGGCTGCCACCAAGAGAGCACTGCGCGACTCCGCGTCGGCCCAGTGGAGGTCCTCGACGGCAACCGCAACCGGCCCTGCCGACTGCAACCGGCCCAAGTACTCCAGCAGCTCCAGGCCGGCAGGAAAAACGGCCCTGGCCTGCCGCACCCCCAACTGCTCGAGGAGGTTGAACGAGACGTCGGAGGCGAACTCGTCCGCCTCCGCGGTGACGACGGTGAAGCCCGGGGGCAAGTTCTGCAGCGCGTGGCGCAACAACGACGTCTTACCCCAACCCGCGCCGCCCTCGACCCAGACCACCGAAGGCCGGTAGTCCGCCGCCGACTTCGCGGCCATCGAGATGGCGGCCAGCTCCGTCGCGCGACCTACGAGACCCACAGGTACGAGAGAGCTAACTTGCACTCCAGGGGGCCTCCTGCCGTTTTGCAGGAGGGGCTGGCAGAATCTCCCGCGGCACCACTTTAGCCACCTGAGTAGTGACGGTTGTCCCTGGTCCGACTGCCTCATGCGACGCCATGGGGCGACTTTCACCGAGTTCCATAGGGAGCCTCCCGGTGAGTCTGGCCGTGGTGAACTACGGATTTCCCGTGGTGCCACTGACGTCGAGGAATGGGACGATACACGCATGGGAACCTCCAACTACAACGACAGCCACGTGGCTTTGGGCGTTTCGCGGGCCGCCCCCCCGGCGAACGGAGGAGAGCCAGCCGCCAGCCGCCAGCGCTTCACCGTAGCGGACTACCTGGCCGGTCGCCTCGTTGAGGCGGGCACCGACCACGTATTCGGAGTGCCAGGGGACTACACGTTGGCCCTCCTGGACCACATCGTCGGCCAGGCCGGTCTGACCTGGACGGGTTGCACGAACGAGCTCAACGCCGGCTATGCCGCCGACGGATATGCCCGCCTTCGCGGCATTGGTGCTTTACTCACGACCTTCGGTGTGGGCGAACTGAGCGCCATAAACGCGGTGGCGGGCAGCTTTGCCGAGCATGTGCCGGTGGTACATATAGTCGGCTCCCCTGCCACCAGCACACAGGCCGCTCATCGGGTTGTCCACCATTCTCTCGGGGACGGGATCTTCTCCCACTTCATGGGATGCACGAACCCATTACCTGTTGCCGGGCGGCGCTGACGGCAAACAACGCGGTGACCGAAATCGACCGTGTGCTCAGTACCGTATTGAGCGAACGGCTCCCTGGCTACATCTTGTTGCCCGCCGAGGTCGCCTCCGCCCCGGTGGCGCCTCCGATCACCCCGTTGCAAGTGCACCGGGTGTCGAGCGACCCGGTTTCACTGGCGGGGTATATCGCGGCCGCCCGACAATTGATCGAGTCCGCCCGGGACGTTAGCGATGTCCGGGTCCTGGCCGGGCTATTGGTCCACCGCCTCGGGGCAGTACGTCAGATCACGGAATTGCTGGCTGCGGGCCCGCTCGATCACGCCACCTCGCTGTGGGGCAAGAGCCTGGTAGACGAGAGCGCGCCGACGTTCGCGGGCGTTTATGCCGGTGCCGCCAGCGATCCTTCGGTCCGGGAACTGGTAGAAGACGCGCCCGTCCTTATCCTGGCCGGCGTCCAGTTCACCGACCTCAACAGCGGCTTTTTCACCCAGCGGATCAATCGTACGCGGACGATCGAAATTGGGGCCAGGACGGCCAGTGTTGGCCCGGCGATGTTCTCCCCGGTGGCTCTGGCCGATGCTATCGAGGCGACGACCGTGCTCGTCCGTGAGCTGGCGACCAGATCCTCCCCGCGCTCGCGCCCTCCCCGTAGTCGATCGCGCGGAGCCCGTTCCCCCGACTGAACCCGGCAAGCAGCTGTCCCAGAGCTCGCTATGGGACCGTGTGGCCGCATTCATCCGTCCGGGCGACGTTGTGCTGGCCGACCAGGGGTGCTCCTTTTACGGGGCAGCCACCCGTCGCCTGCCCACCGACGTCGTCTTCATCGGTCAACCTCTCTGGGCCTCTATCGGCTACACATTGCCGGCCCTCCTCGGCGCCTGCCTCGCCGAGCGGCGCCGGCGGGGCGTCTTGCTCATCGGGGACGGCGCCGGGCAAATGACGGTCCAGGAGCTGTCGACCATTTTCCGGGCAGGCCTCTCCCCTGTCATTTTCGTCGTCGACAACGACGGCTACACGGTGGAGCGGGCCATCCACGGCCCATACGCAGAGTACAACGACATCGCCCGGTGGGATTGGACGGCTGCGCCGTTGCTATTTGGACCAGGCCGCCCCTGCCGTACCGCCCGTGCGGTGACCGAGGACGACCTGGACCGTGCGCTCAGAGAAGCCAATGATGAGCCGGCGGTGCCCTGGATCATCCAGGTCGTGGTCCCCCGGCTCGACGTCCCGCCGTTGTTGGCGGACCTGGCGCGCGCCGCCGCCACCGCCAACGCCCGTCTGGACAAAGCTGTCTAGGAAAAACGGGGCAAACGCTACGACCGCAAATTCGACAAGACGCAACAGGAGGAGGTCCAGGAGGCGCGGTGGCTGGCCCGCTACAGTTGTCCCTGCTCCAGGCAGCACGCTGACCCAAAGGAGGTAACCATGGACCTGGCCGACCGCCAGCGCCGGGCACCTGTGCTCGCGCTGATCGGAGACCGCTACCACAATGCCGACTACATCCGGTTACATCTTTGGAGGCTTACCCGCGAGGCCGGCGTGGAGCTGGACTACACCGTCAACTACGAGTGGTTCGCGTCGAAGGAGTCGACTGAGGAGCTGCTGCAGGGCCGGCGCGCGCTGATCGTGTTCCGCGATGGGCTCATCTTCCCCAACGGCTACGTCGGTCCCGAGGCTTACTCCTACTACAGCACGTTGTTGATGGACGACCCCCCGGGTGGCCCGCCGACGACCTGGGTGACCGAAGGGTTCGGTGAAGCGGTCGAGGCCTTCGTCACAGCTGGCGGGGGGATGCTGTCGCTGCACAATAACCTTTCGGTATCTACCTACAGTGCCGCTTACCGCCGCGTTACCCGCGGTGTGTACGACGGCCACCCGCCTGAGCGCAACTGGAAGGTCGTCCGGACCGGATCGAGCCACGAGCTCCTTACCGGTGTATCCGACTTCGTCCTCACCGACGAGCAGCACTTCCCGATCTATGACGGCGACCCGGGCAACATCCTGTTGCGTGGCGTCAACACTGACGGTCTCCGCTTCGCCTCTGACTCCGGAGCCGGCGCGACCAGCGACTCGGTCGTTGCCTGGGCCCACGAGCAAGGGGAGGGCCGGGTCGTCGTGAGCACTATCGGCCACAACCTGGACGCGCTCTGGAAACCGTCAGCCTTCCGCTTCCAGCTCAACGCTCTACATTGGGTGCTCACCGGCACCGTACCGGCGACGACCGAGACGACCTGAGCGCGATCAATTAGCCTGTTTTGCGTTCAATTTGGAGGCCGTTCAATTAGGAGGCACAGTGCACGTTGTCGATATGGAGGTGGCTCCGGGCAAAGAGGAACAACTGGTTGCCGATTACCGCAACCAGTTCCAGCCCGCTATCACTTCGCAGCCCGGGTTCCGCGCCGTCCGGCTATTGCGGCCCGATGAGAGCTCCCGGTGGCTCCTGCTGATCGAGTTCGACACGGAACAAAACAGGATGGCCTGGGTGGCGACGCCGGAGCACCAGCAGGCGTGGCCGGCGTTGGCCAGGTCGTGCTCTTCGGCCCATGGAGCGGACTTCAACGAGGTTGGCGCGTGACTCACATAGCGGTAATCACGGGCGTTACAAACCTCGGAATAGGGCTGGATTTTGGAAGCTTGACCGGGTTAGCAGAAGCTGCGGAGGATTTGCGATGAGTGCCGCCTCCGCCTCAAGGCCGGAGCAGCTGGTCGATCCAAGCGCCGAACTCGAGACACTGGCGACAGGCTTTGGCTTCACGGAGGGACCGGCGTGGTCGGACGCTGGGGGGTTCCTTGTGTTCAGCGACATCCCTGGCAACGCGCTGTACCGATGGGCGCCAGGCCAGGGCATCGCCGAATACCGCCGCCCGAGCCGGATGACAAATGGCAACACCTACGACCGTGAAGGCCGCCTTATCAGCTGCGAGCACGCCTCCAGCAAGGTTGTGCGGGAGGAAGCCAACGAGCTGGTCGTGATTGCCGACCGCTTCGATGGTCGCGAGCTCAACAGCCCGAACGACGTCGTCGTGGCCGACGATGGGAGCATTTACTTCACCGACCCGATCTATGGCCGTAACGAACCTTTCGGGCTCGCGCGCGACAGACCGAGCTAGGCTTCCGGGGCTTGTACCGGCTGCCTCCGCACGGTGACCTCGAGGTGCTCGACGACAGCTTCGGCCAGCCAAATGGTCTCTGCTTCTCCCCGGATGGGCGCACTCTCTTCGTCGACGACACCGAGCGGAGCCACATCAGGTCGTACCGGCTCGGCAACGACGGTTCGGTAACGGGTGGCGAAGTGCTGGCGCAGGTCACGGGCGACGAGCCGGGCGCGGCGGACGGCATGAAGGTCGACGTCGAGGGCAACATCTGGTGCACCGGTCCGGGCGGCATCCAGATTTTTGACCCGGCCGGGACGCCGCTTGGCCTGGTGGCTATGCCCGAAGTCGCCGCCAATTTGGCGTGGGGAGGCCCCGATCGCGACCAGCTGTTCATAACCGCGTCGACGTCGTTGTACCGGCTCGCGACTCGCGTGGCCGGCCACCGGCCCAAGTGAGCACTAACGCACCCGATTTGGCACGGCAACGGTACTGACCAAATAACCGGGAGCGCAGAAGCGACCCGGGAACGGGCCGATTTGTGCACAACCGTGACATAATTCCCTGGCATGGCTGATGGAGCCTCCGGGCCGGATGCCGTGGCCCGGAGACAGTGGCGTGGGTCGCTCCTGCGCTCGGTAGGGGCAGCGGCCATCGCCGGAACGCTGCTAGCCCTCGTCGCCTGCGAGATATGGGTGACGGCAGTGCGGTCCTGGTGGGACACGCATTCCTTTACAGGCGATGTAGTCTCGAGCCTGCTCGTCGTCGGGGCAACAGTGCTCATTATCGATGAGATCCTCGCTCGCCGGCAACGCAAGGACCGAGCCGTTTCGGTGGCCGTCCAGGTGCTAATTGTCTACGGGCAAGCGCTCCGGGCCTACGAGGCGCTCACCGCGCAGCCAGACGCATTATCAGTTTGGCACGCGACAGACGACGCACAATTGGCGGGGGTGCGTGAGGAGGTCCGCAGCCTGTCCAGTATGATCCTGGCCGCCTCACCGTCCCTCTTTGACGACCCCGAAGCCCGTCTATTCCTCGATGAAGTGCAACGCCTCGTCGGCACGATGTACGCCGCCCCGGCCCTGAGTTTTTCTGCGTCGGCCGCAGGTGACGGCGCGAATATGGTCGCCCGGCTTAGCGCCTCCAAGGCACGAGTGGACGGGCGGGTAACCCCGTTGGCCGCCCGGTTACCGAAACAGTACCGGGCGGGCTTAGACGAGCTCAACAGCCAAAGCGCCGCCTAATTGCAATAACGCGCAAAGGTTGTACCGGAAGTACGTCTTATCCCTTACCGCGTTTTGCTGTAGAGGAGCGGGTTTAGCTCGCTGGCAGCAAGATCTCCCGGCGCGCAGCCTGGGAGCCAGCGAGCGAGGTCGCTGGCCTGGCGCCGGTTCTCCGGCGTCGCCACTCGCATACCGTCGGGGAAATAGATCACGGTCATGATCTCCCGCATTGAAGAGCTGGAGTTCTCCTCGGCGCGGTGTAGCGTCCAGCCGGCGTGAAAGGTGGCGTCCCCCGCCTCCAGCGGGCCGTAATTGACCACGTCGAGACGGTGGTCGTCGACCAGGTGCTCGCCGCCTACCTGCGAGTCATCCGAGATCTCCAGGTCCCCCAGAGCAAGGTGGCAGCTCCCGCGAGCGAAGCTCATGCTCCCGCCCATTTCGGCCGTCAGGTCTACGAGGGGCATCCACATTGTCACCGGCCCCCAACCCCGGAGCGGCCAGTAACCCTGGTCCTGGTGCCAGGGCGTAACCCCGCCGCCCGGTTCCTTGAACAGCGCCTGGTCGTGGTAAAGACGTATGCCGGGCACGCCCACGAGGCGGGCTGCCACTTCGGCAAAGCGGGGGGACAGCGTAAAGTCGCGAACGCTGTCGACGGTCCGCCATATGTTCTCGACCTGGAGGAAGGCGCGGGCGTAGGTGCTGGGCCGCTCGGGTAACGCGGCAACACCCTTGGTTTGGTCGGCGACCGCCTCAGCGATCTTCGACCGCACAGAGGCCACCTCTTCCTTCGAGCACAGCCCCCGGACCACCGTGCAGCCGTCACGGCGGAACTCGGTTATGAGTTGCTCGCTGAAATCCCCGAGCTTGGACCGCTCGGACGAAGATGTCTTGGGCATTGACGCGCGACCTTCCTGCGCCTCTATCGGGCCATCAATAGGCGCACACCGGGACGAAGGGCGGCCGAGGCGCTTGGATCACCCGGACCGGCTGGAGCACCTAACCTACCCCGGGTCGTTGCCGTCCGACCAGCTGATGCGCTTGATGCCGGCCTTGGTGCCGTTGTAGTCGATCGTGAGCGTGTGATGGGTTCGCAAGAAGAACTGCTTGTAATCCTTGAAGCCGCCCTCGTCCTCTATGTAGATGTACATCGACCCCAAGCCGCCGGCCGGCCCTGACCGTCGATGTGCAGCGTGTAGAACACGCCGGGGATCACCGAGCGGGTGAGCCAGATACCGTAGACGCAGGCGTCGCTGTTGCCTTTGATGACGTCGTCGCAGGTCGGTCGAGCCGTTGATCCATACGTGCTCGTCCTGGAACAGCGAGCCGTCGGCGGCGCGGGCCGTGCCTCTGACCTTGCCCGCGTCGCTCGTCGTGAATACGCACAGGGCGTTCTCTCGTGGGCCGAGGCGGAACACGTCAGCGCTCGCGTTCACGACCCATGGGCGCCCGTCGGGGCCCGTTGCGACCCGCTCCGCCACCCCGCCCACAGCCTCCCAATCGGGCATGGCGGTGCCGCTGCTGGTGGGCAACCGGCCGTTCCACCCGTAGATGCCCTCGTCGGTGGTCACGAACGCTGACATCATCGAGCCGGTGCCGAGCCCGATGTCCTTCGCCTTGCGGCCTGCGGGCGTGATGTTGGGCCATTGCGCGTCTTTGTCCTGGTAGCGGTCCTGTCCTTTGGAGGGGACGAGGCGCATGACAACGCCATTGGAGTTCACCACCCAGGGCAGCCCGTCGGGGCCGACCGAGATACTCGTCGCGCCGCCCGAACGCGTTCCCAGCTGTGCTTGCCGTTGCCGCGGATGCACCGCAGCAGCTGGTGGCCCCCCGAGACCGTGGCTGTGCCCAGGCCCCACACCGAGCCGTCACTGCCGGCGGCAATGTCGACGAGGCCACCGACGGCCGCGGTGTCGCCCCTCTCCCAAAGATCGACCTGGTGCGGGCGAGCGCAGTAGGAGTTCCCAGCGGAGTTCACCACCCACACGACGCCGTCGCCGCCGGCCGCGATGCGCACGCCGGCCCCCCCCGCCTTGGGGTTCTTCCACGAAGATGTCGGCGCATCCCAGTAATAAACGGGGGCGTTCCCCCCTGCGGGTATCTTCCCGAGAGCCCACACCGAACCGTCGCCACCGACCGCGATGTCGCCGGCCTGACCCTGAACCTTCTGCCACTCCCAGCCGCCCACCTTGTCGATGTTGATCGGCTCGAGTCGCAGGCGCAGGGTGCCGACGGCCCGGTTCTTCAAGCCGTCGAACCAGCCGCTCGCCTGGTCTTTCAGACCGTAAGCCCAGTCCTCCAGCGAACGCGAGGCGCTCCTGTTCTGCGCGTTGTCGTGCACCTTGGCCGGGAAGTGGTCAGAGATTTCCTGCACGGTGTGGAGAGTGCTGCCGCTGGCGAGGATCTCCTGGATGGACCGCTGCGACAACTGGGCAGCCTCATTGGCGAAACGGTAACCGTCGCCGCCCCGGAGCATGGTGTTGTCGCCCCAGAATCTGGAATGCCGATGGGTGGGCCTTCGATGACACCCATAAAGACTCACCGTTGAAATGGTCGTGCACGGCGTTGCTGGAAAGTTGCACCACGCCCGCTCCAAGGAAGGCGAGGAACCGCTTGTAGGAACCCTCAACCGTACTCCCATCGGCCACTACCCCCGACGCAGCGATGCGAGCGCCGGGCGTCCACCACTCGTGGGCGGTCTGTGGGTCCCGCACACGCCCGCGGGCCGCGTTGTTGAGGAACGCACTGTAGAGCTGCTTGCCCGCCAGGTTTGGCTGGCGGCCGACGGTCATGAACTGCACGAGGTCCCAGTCCGGCACCGGCGTCCAGGTGTTGCCCACCCAGTCGAGGTACCACTGCATGACTAGCGTCTTGTTGACCAGATGACCAGCCGCGAACGAGTCGTGGAGGAAGTGGTCGGCGTAGCCGTGGTGGATCCAGGCCATATTCGTCAGCCGCGCCTTCCGGTCGCCGGTGGCATGGAATGCCTCCTCGGCGTACGCCCTGGCCTGGAGGTAGAACTCCTCCCACCGGTACCACGAATGCGGTGCAAAGTGGCACGCGTTGCGGCCGAGCAAGGTGTTGTACTTGTCCATGCCGTGAGGGCCCCACTGCTCGGTGTGGGAGTTCATCTTGAAGGTCTCCCACAACGCATCGGCAGTTTCCGACCCGAGGGTATCTGCCACCGAACCCTCGAACCCGCCGAAAACGAGGCCTTTCTTGAGCCACTGGTCCTCGATCACCCAGGTGGTCCACGCGTACCCCTCTTGGCGGACCTGCTGGAGGATGGGCAGGAGGTCGGCCTCCGAGCGGCCGTCCAGGTCCCCGGGCGTGGCCAGGTAGTCGGCCAGGGTGTTCAGCTCGCCGTAGGTCACCACCAGCCCGCTGCCCTTGAGGGTAAGCGGGTGGAGGTAGTCGAAGTCCTTGATGATCCGATCGGCGCCTACTGCCTTTGGGTTCGATTCCCACATGGCCAGGTACTGCTGCACCCGCTGCAGGAACGCCTTCCGGTTGGCGCCGCCCGCTGCGATGGTGTCGAAGTCCAGCGTGCGGAAGTCGCCGAGCATGCGGTGCTCCCATGAGGAGTGGCATTGGAACAACGGGGCGTCACGGTCCTGAAGCGGCCGGGCATGGTGCCGGGGGGCAGCTTCGGGAAGGCGCCCGCCGGTGAACGCCCGGGCCATCACCTGGGCCTGGTATTCGGCTGCGCTCAGGTTGATGGACCGTCGCCCGAGGGACTGCTGGCGGGCGTGCGCGACCTCGTGGGCCACGAGTTCGACCCCCGCGTCTGACGCCAGGTCGGGTGCGCTGGCCGCCACGAACACGTCGGCCCCTACTGTGCACGCATCCGTGCCCAGCGATCGCGTCACACGGTCAGCCGTCTCGTCATCATGGACGCGAACTGCGCCAAGGTCGAGCCCATAGGCTCGCTCCAGCGCATCACGCAAACGGTCCGGGAGGCTGGTCCCACGCCCGACTTCGGGGCGGACGGTTCGCTCACGCCAATCGGCAAGGACCCGGTTGGTTGACTCGGTGCGAGGGGTGCTGCGCATCTGCTCGGCCATGATGCTCCTTGTCTAAGCCTCGGGAAGCCAGCGAAACCGGCCCGGGTCGTCTCCGGGCGGCGCGAATCAGCGGGACGTGGTGAGGCTACACTCGGCCACTCTCCGAAGCAAGGGCGCCACTGAAATCACGCAGCGGGCCCCATTCGGCCTCGGCCCAGACGCTTGGCAGGTCAGTCGTAGGCCACGATGGCGACCTCGCCGGTCATGCCGTAGTCCTGATATGGCCCCTCGGTCTCATAGCCCCTCTGCAGCATGCGGTTGGCCAGTGTCGAGGCGACTTCGACGACGATACTGTTTTCGCCGGGAGCGACCAGAATCCGAGATATCCGTTCGCAGTGTTCGTGGGCTCACGGCGGGCGCCTTCAGACCGTTGACATGAACGACTACGAGACCGCCGCCCGTGGAGCCGATTTCAAGGAATGTCTTCCTCGCTTGGGGTGCGCCGGCCGGGACCGTGAACGTGGTTGTGTAGGTGCCGATCCCGGAGACGTGAAACATGCTGGGGGTGCCCACACTGGTCCGATCGGCCTCGCCACTGGCCCGGCCGGGGACCTGCTTTCCGTATGCCTCGGGGTGGTCACCGGCTAGCGCGCGGAGTTGCTCCGCACTCGCCGGGAGATCCTTCCACGGCACGAGCGGGCTGGCTGCGAAGGTGAGATTCGTCTTGCGGGTCGTGAAATGACCCTCACGGGTTTCGTGGCCCAACTTGGTCTCCGTGATTACGACTTTCTCGCCTTCGTTCCAGTCCTCGACCGTGATGTCCCACACCGGAAGGTCGATCTTCCAAGCAACGCGGCTCGCAGGGCTCGCGCCCGCGGCCGGGATCCTCTTTCGACCTTCGTTACGAGGGCCTTTCAGATCGAGCGACACGCGAAGGGCTTCGCCAGGCGCTAGAGAGACCGGGACATAGGTGTAGCCGTCAGCCGCCCACCAGCCAGGAGCTTCGACGACCGCTCCCGTCCAATCATCGAGAACGTAAGGCTTTCCCTCCCCTTCGAGGACGAGAGTTGTCTCGCGCGAACGTCCGCCTTTATCGGTATGGAACTTGTAGGAATAGACAAATGTGTTGAGGGCACCTCCCGTCTCGTCGTAGCGGGAAATGTTGAGCAGTTCCGGACTGGGATCGGCGAAACCGGCACGGGGCCGTACATCGAACCGGTCCTGAAGGGCCCTGAGAACGTCCGCCTGACGCTCCACCGTAGCAACATTCGGCAGCGCCTTGATGCTCTCTACAACCCGACGAAGCTCGTCGGGATCGTCGAGCAACGAGAACGTTCGCGACGCTGCCTCTGCGTGGGTGACGTCTGGCATGAGATGGTTGATCGTCTCGGTCACACCGTTGACGAACAACAGGGGAACACCGCTCTTCGCTACCTGCAGCAGACCTCGGGCGCCGTCGAGTTCCAACGTCTCCTGATAGACGATCACGGCCCGATATCCCACAGTGTCAGGCTGCAGGAGATTGTCGCGGAGCGAAATGTTCTCTCTGTCGGCCAGCAATTGGGCAGAGAAATAGTCGTAGCCGTACCCCGCCGCCTGGAGGGACAATCCTTCCAGTAATAAGGTTGATCGTGCATGCTGTAGTTGTCGCGGAAGCTGCCCTCAGCACCCGGGAGCTGAACGTCGTAGTTGGCAAACGCGTAATCGGTGCGAAGAACGGCGAGGTCGCGTCGAGGCATTCCGACGCCCAGGAACTTCTGGTTGCGTGCCAACATCATGGCCCACTCTCGATACGCAAAAGAGGCAGGCTGCCGTCCGTCGAAACGCTCGGAGTACCACGGGTATATGCCTTCATTAGAGCTCGCCACGGCCACTTCTTTGCAAATCGGCTTTGACCTGGTCCGTCAAGACGTTGCGGCTCCAGTAGTCGGTCAGTGCTTCTACGCCATATGGGTCAAAGTAGTTGATCGTGTAGTTGACGCTGCTGGAAGGGTCCGCCGTCTGGCCGGTGCCGTGAATATAGAAAGCGAATATTTCGTAGTCGCCGTCCCCGGGAGCGGTAAACTCAAAGGCTAGAGCCTCGCGGGCACCGCTCACGCTGTTCGTGATATCAAGTGTTGTTTTCGAATCAAGCATGCCCTGAGCCTGCGTGAACACACCTTTGCCTACGTTTACGGATTTCCGTTCGCGTTCCACCTTTACGGCGACCGCTCCGACGAAGACCACGGACTTGGCCTGTTTAGCCTTGTCGGGCAGGGTGAGGCGCGGGACGGGCCGGAGAAGGTCTCGCCCACACGCACCACAACGCTGGCGTAGTCGAGCTCTTGGGCTGCCGCGATGTTGTCGAGATCGTAGGGCTGCCCAGCGTAGGTGTGCGTGTCGGAGATGTTGGCAGTCCCCCAATCCGCGCCGCTTGTGAGGGAGAACGCCAGCCCCCGCCTGGTCGCCTCCTTGATCGACGCGCCTGGAGTCCTCGTTCCATTCCTCGGATCCCCAGCCGTAGATTGCGTGGTCGACGCCCTTTTCAGGGATGGCGATGATCTCGACGCCGCCGAACCCCGAGTCGTAGAATCTCCTCCAGGTTCTGGTCGAGCGTTCGGTCGGTAGCTACGCCCTCGGGGAGCCACCACCGCACTTGCGGCCAGTAATCGATTTCTACCTCGTTGAAACGGGCGCGCGCCTGTGCGAGGAACGGGTCGCGCGATTGCGAGGTCCCACTCTGCCCTGGCTCCGATTCATCGTGAAGAACCATGAGTACTTCTTTCTAATTGGTTTCGCGCTGCGTGCCAAGGATCGTCCGCGCCAGGTGTGGCTATGGGGGAAGCTACGCCCGACGCTAACCAGGCCCCTGGTCCCGCCGCAGGCTCTACGAACGGTGGGACCACCAGGGCCGGTCAACCACAGCGTTGACTCTATCCTCGGGGCCCGTCATCATTGTGCTGTGGAGCTAGCACGGTCGGTGTCCCGCGGCCTGAGGTCCAGCCCTCCGTCCGAGACGGGCGCCGGCGAAACCAGCTCAAACCGAGGCCGCTCCGCCTGGAGAGCAGCGATGGTCGGCCCGGGAGGCAAGCCATCCTGGCTTTACAGCGGGCTTCGGGCAACCGCAACGTCGTCGCCCTGCTCCAAAGCGGGCGGCTGGGGAGCCCCGATCTTTCGCCTCGGGTGCAGCGAACCGTCAGGTGGCAAGAGGCGCCGCGGCAGCGGAACATCAACCTGGTAGGAACTGTAACGAACTATGACGACTTTGGCATCACGCCGGCGGTCGTCAACGGCCATGAGTTCCCGGGCGGCGCGGTGGCCGCCAATACCGTCATCACCGGGGCGACCCTCGCACAAACCCCGAACCCAGACGGTTCCACCACCGTTAGAGTCAGCGCCGAGGCGGACAACACCGTCAGCTACCGCATGGCATTGCCCGCAGCCCCGCCATGGCACGGGAGCGCCCCAGGTGACCAGATCGCGTCATCGGTCGGCGCTTTCGAAGAGGCCTTCACGAGGGCGAGGGCGACGCCAGGTAATGTGGACTTCAGGGTCGCGGGTGAGCCCAACGACGCACGGTTCTCACGGTTGGTCGAAGAGCACGAGGACCACCACGTCCAGGAAGTCAAAGACGCCAGAGACGAAATCCTGGTCGCGTGGGACCGCCAGATTGCGGAGTTCATGAGGAGTGGCCGCACCTTCGACGCTCAACCGGGCGAAAACCCCATAACGGCTTTTTATACGGTGGTCGGTGGGACGCCGGCCGAAATTGGTCAACGGCTGGTGGACGCGTTCGAGGCCAAGGGGACCGCCTACCACAGAACTTCCGCGGGTGGTCCGCCGCAGGTCGTCAACGTGCAGCCCGCGGGCTTGCTACGCCGTCGACTCACGATCACCTATCGGCATCCTCTGGGCTAGCGCTTCCCCTCAGCGGGTGCCGAGCGCATAAACGGCGACGCCTTGGCGCACCGGCTTTGTCACCGGCCAAACCAGGTAGTCGCATTGTTCCATGGCCCTTATGGGGTAATCAGTCGACTGACATAAGTGGCTCGTGAGGCGGGCTCAAACGGAGGCAAGTGATGCGTGCTGTACTCATGACCGCAGTGGGCGGGCCAGAGGTCCTCAAACTGGCCGAAGTCCCGGAACCCGAGATCAAGCACGACCACGACGTGCGCGTCCGCCTATTAGCGGCTGGCATCAACCCGATTGATTACAAACTGCGCCAGGACGGGCTCATCAGCGGGGCCCTGCCGGCCGTCCTCGGGTGGGACGGCGCCGGAGTCGTGGAAGCCACCGGGAGCGCCGTGCAGCGGGTACGACCGGGGGACGAGGTTTACTTCTGCGATGGCGGGTTCGGCCCCGCTCCCGGCACCTACGCGGAAGTGAAGGTAATAGACGAACGGTACCTGGCTCAAAAGCCGGGACGGTTGTCGTTCGTTGAGGCGGCGGCGGCGCCTCTGGTCACGATCACAGCCTGGGAGGCCCAGCGAGATCGCGCTCGGACTGGCGAGGGCCAGATGGTGCTGGTGCAAGCGGGGGCGGGTGGCGTGGGGCACATGTCTGTGCAGATCGCCCGGCTGGCCGGTGCCCGGGTGGCCACTACGGTCACCCGGGCCCAAAAGCGGAACTGGTTTCGTCACTCGGCGCTGAGCTGTGCATCGACTATCGGCACGAGGACGTCGAGAAGCGAATAAGAGCCTGGACAGGCGGTACGGGCGCCGACGTCGTCCATGACACGGTAGGCGGGAAGACCTTCACCGCCTGCTTTTCCTTGGTGCGCCCGTACGGCGACCTGGTTTCCAACGTGGAGAGCCCGTGGGAGGACGAGGCTGTCACCCTTATGCGGCAACGCAACCTGCGCGTGTCTTTTACGTGGATGCCAGCCCCGTCGGTATTTGGATGGCCGGAGCATCGTGAGCGCCAGCGGGCAATTCTCGAGGAAGCGGCGGTGAACTTCGACTCCGGCGACCTGCGGGTACAGGTTGGCGCCACCTTCCCGCTGGAACAGGCCGCTGACGCGCACCGCGCCCTCGAAACGGGGCAGGTAACCGGAAAGGTCGCCGTCACCATGCAGTAGTGGGTGGGGTGGACAGCCACGGCATTAGAGCGCGGCAGGACGCCGCTAACGCACTGTCACCTTCCCCGAGCGAACAGCTCGCGCCAGTCCTGCTCGTTGAGATGTACACCAAAGCGGTCCGCAGCCGCCTGTATGCGCGCCCAGGCCTCGTCTCGCTCCTCATCGGTCACACCTTCGACCTGGTCGAAGCGGGCGACCGCGTTGCGCACGTGGCTGGCATCTACAAGCGGCTCTTTCCTCTCCCGCGGGAAGGCGAATTCGTCCGCTGGCAGTTTGTCCTGCTCCGCCGTGCTCAGGCCGGGAGGGTACGGGATATCCTCTCCGTGCGCCCTTTCGCTCTGTACCTCTCGCGCCTTCTCGATATTTTGACGGGCGGCTTCCTTTTGCTTTTCCGTGGACACTTTGTTCCCTCCTTGTCGACCCTCAACCGAGAAGCCTACGACGAGCCACCACTGAGGCGGGTGCCGGACCGGGCCCTCTTCATCGGTGGCGGGAGCGCCGTCCCGCCCTTCTCGACAGGAATAGCCAGCACGAAGCCGTCGGCCTTGGCTCTCCTGGCCACGGCCGCACCCAGCTGCTCGTCCACGAGAACCCCGGCGCCACCAACAGGTACGCCGCCGCCAACGGCTTTACGAGCCTCCTCGTAAATCAGCACCTTGGCGTCCACAATGTTCGACGCTACGGGGCGAGCCGCTGTAGCCGCCAGCGAACGATGTCCCGGTCGCTGTCGACGGTATAAACCAGGCGGTCGTGAAGCCGGTCCTCGCGGTGCTGCCAGAACTCGAAACTATCTGGCGACAGCCGGAAACCGCCCCACGCACCCGGGACGGGCACTTCGGTGTCCCCATACGACTCGGCCAGGTCAGCCACGTGGGCCTCGAGTTCACGGCGGCTGGCAATTACTTGGCTCTGGGGCGACGCCAGGGCGCTCAACTGGCTACCCCGTGGCCGGCTACGGGCGTAGGCTGCCGACTCCCCTGCCGACGTGCGCTCCGTGTGCCCCTCGATCCTCACCTGCCGGCCGAGCGGGTCCCAGTAGAAGAGCAGGGCGGCGCGGGGGTTGGCCTCGAGCTCGCGACCTTTGCGGCTGTTGTAATTGGTATAGAACACGAACCCTCGTTCGTCGTACCCCTTGAGCAGCACCATGCGTACCGACGGGGTACCCTCTACCGTGCTGGTGGCCACGGCCATAGCCCCGGGCTCTCGCAACCCGGCCCCGGCCGCCTCGTTGTACCAGGCGCCAAATTGACGCAGCGGGTCAGGGTCGACGTCTTCTTCACGCAGAGGCAGGGCGAAGTCGGGCACCGGCCGGAATCTAGTCGCATATGGCAGCCTTCTTGACACCCTCATAACGATGTGGACGTGTCAGCACTGCTCAGGAAACAACCACACCAGCACGGCCAGCCGCCTTGGGCCGGACCTCGAGCGGGAATTACACTTTCTCGATCCATGATGTGGCGAGCTTTCGTGACCGGTAGGTGGGCCACAGTCGCTGTGATCGCCGCTGCCATTGCGGTCGCTTTGGCTGGTTGCGGCGGTTCCCGGCCACCGGCACCATCGGCCGACCTCGGCACCGTTTTCACCACGCCCCGCCCGATGCCGTCGACTCGATTGGTCAACCAGGACGGGCAACCCACTTCCTTACGGTCCTTCCGCGGAAAGTATGTCGTGCTCTCTTCGTTCCTTACTCTTTGCCAAGAGGAATGCCCTCTCACCACGGGGATCTTCCAGCAGTTGCAAGCCTCAGCGAAGGCGGATGGCCTGGGCACCAAGGTGGCCTTCGTCGAGGTCACCGTCGACCCGGGCCGGGACACGCCAGCCCGGCTGCGAGCCTACGAGGACCGCTTTGGGGTCGACTGGACGTTGCTGACCGGGAGCGAAGCTGCCATCAAGGCCTTTTGGAAGCCTTTGGGCGTCTACTACGAGAAGGTGCCGGAGGGCCGCCCGGCCGAGGTGGACTGGTGGACAGGCAAGCCGCTCACCTACGACGTGGACCATTCGGACGGCTTCTTCCTGATTGACAAGTCTGGCGATGAGCGTTTCGTCACGCAGGACATCCCGTTCCTCCACGGCCACCTCCCCGCACAACTGCGCAAACTGCTGGACAGCGAAGGCGTCAAGGACCTGGACGCAGGTGACCCCGGCCAGGACTACACGCTGCCGCAAGCGCTCGCAGCACTCTCATGGTTGGTGGGAAGAAAGAATCCCGCTCGGCTAAAAAGGATTGGGCTATGCCACAAAAAGGGCCTGACCGAGTGACCTACCCGGCGATCGGCTGCGTGCTCAGCGGCGCGGTAACTTCGCCTCGTAAAAACGCGGATGGCGAGCTGACCGTTCGTGAGAGTCGCCTCCACGCCCTGGCCAAAACCGGCGGGCAGCTCGATCTCTCGCTCGTAACAGCCGTACTCCCACTCATGCACGAGGAAGTCACGAGGGCCGGCACTGCGAAAGGCGCGCCCAGAACCGCAGTGAGCCGGGCCGCACCTCGATAGTGACGTCCTTCGCGGTTACGGCGGGAAGGGGGGCGAGAACGACCAATGCCGCCGGCGTTTCGTAGACGTTGACCGGCACGGACTGTGGTCGCATCGACGCCTCGGCCGAGGCAGTCGCCTGCGCCACCTGGTCATGACTGGGACGCGTGGCCGCCATGTACCAACGATAGCGCCAAGACTGCACAACCAGTACCGAAGAGATGTAACCGCCGCTAAGGGTGCAGACCGCGGGCCGGGCCCGGCGAGGCGAACCGTCAGATACCGGTGCGTTCGGTTCGGGCCGGCGCAGGGTCGGGGACATAAGGCATCAGCGCGTTGGGCGGGATGCGGCCCAACCGACCGGCCTCGAAGTCCTCGACGGCCTGCCCGATCTCGGCGCGGGTGTTCATTACGAACGGCCCGTAGTGTTCTACGTGCTCCCCGATGGGCTTGCCGCCGAGAAGCAGCACTTCGAGGTTGTCCGAGCGTGAGTCTTGGCCTGGTTGGGCCATGATGCTCAGCCACTCGCCGGGGCCAAAGAGCACCAGCTGACCGGTGTGTACAGGTTGGCGGTCAGCCCCGGCCGTGCCGTCACCGGCCAGGACGTAAGCCGAGCGCGTTGAACGCAGGGTTCCACGGCAGCTCGAGGACTGACCCGGGGGTTACCGACGCGTGCATGAACGAGATCGGAGTATGCGTGGACCCGGGCCCGGCCACGCCGGCCAGGTCGCCGGCGACGACCCGGACCAGGGCGCCAGCGTCAGGCGATGCCACCAGAGCCACATCACGGGCTTCGAGGGGCTGGTAGGCAGGAGGGATCCACTTTTCTCGGGCGGGCAGGTTGACCCACAACTGGATCCCGTGAAATAGCCCTCCAGAGATAACCAGCTCTTCGGGAGGGGTCTCGATGTGCAGGATGCCCCGCCCGGCCGTCATCCACTGGGTGGCACCATCGGTGATCAGCCCGCCACCTCCGTTGGAATCCTGGTGGGCAAAGGTCCCGTCGATCATGTAGGTGACGGTCTCGAAACCGCGGTGGGGGTGCCAGGGCGTCCCCTTCGGTTCGCCCGGAGCGTAGTTGACCTCTCCCATTTGGTCCATGTGCACAAAGGGGTCGAGCTCCGCAAAGGTCCGGCCCACGAAGGCGCGCCGGACCGGGAACCCTTCGCCTTCCAGACCGCCAGGCGCTGTTGATACCGACAGCACCCTGCGCTCGGGCGACGTCGCCCGGCCCGGCGCCGGGAGCCGCCTCAGGACAGTCCAGTCGGGGGCAGTTACTGCTGGCATGAGCGTCCTCCTCGGGATAGCTCACCAAACGTCAAGGTTAGGCTCGCAGCCCAGTATGGCGCTTCGGTTGCGGGGAGCGTCATTCGTTCGGCCGGCTCATTGGCCCCGGGAGATATCGCCTCGGCTATGTTCTGGACGGGTAACCGCTGTTAGGAGGTATGCATGCGGGCGTTCGCAGTCCGTAGCTTCGGTGAGCCGGCGTCGGTCCAGGACCTGCCGGTCCCCGCCGCAGATGACGCCGTGCTGATCCGCGTGCGCTTCGCCGGGGTCAACCCGTTGGACAACAGCCTCCTGGGACGCCTGACGGCCACCTCGTCCTACCCGTTCGTAGTGGGCATCGACTTTGCCGGCGTGGTCGACCGGCGCCCCGACGGAGCCCAAGGCCTGCGGGCCGGCGACAGGGTCTTTGGCATGGCGCGAACGCGTGGCACTTATGCCGAGTACACCGCCGTTGTCCCGGGTACCAAACTAGAACCGTTCGCCGCTATCCCTGAGGACGTGGCCGATGACCAGGCAGCCGCACTGCCCATCCCGGCGATCACGGCGTTGCGCACGCTTGACCTGCTCGAGGTGGCCGCCGGCCAGCTCGTCGTCGTTATGGGCGCCACTGGCGGGGTCGGTGGCTACGCCGTACAAATGGCCCGCTCCACGGCGCACACGTCCTTGCGACCGTTCGCGGCGATGTCGACGAAGCGCGTGTTTTAGGGGCCGAGGAGGTCTACGACAGCCAGGCCGTTGATGTCATCGATGCGCTGAAGGCCGACCACCCCGACGGCGTCGACGCCGTCCTGGACCTGGTGGACGGGCCCGATGTCATCCGCCGCGACGCTGAGATCATCCGGCCGGGAGGGCACCTCGTTTCGACGATCTTCGCCGCGGATGAAGCCTGGTTCGCGCAGCGCCACATTACGGCCCACAATCACGCGTCCAACCAGAACCCCCTTATTTCGCCTCAAGGTTTGACCACGGTGGCGCAGATGCTGGCGAACGGCACGATCACGGCACGCGTCGGTTCGAGCGTTGGGCTGGACGCGGCCGGTCAAATCCTGGACCAGCTCCGCCGCGGCGGCCTGCACGGCAAGGCCGTCATCCGCCTGTGAGCCGGCTCTCTGTGGCGGGCGAGGCGGACATTGACTTCGGCGGCTAAGGCGGACAGGAGGTTGACCTCGGCTCGGTTGGCTACCTCATCAACAGTGCTCATTTCACACCTGCCCTATTCGTCGGCCAGGAGCCGGTAAACAGCGTGCCGAGCGCGCCGGACGATCTCGATGGCCTGTTGTAACTGGCCCGCGTCGCCCACTGCTCCCACTTGGCGAGCGGCCCCGTACAGCTGCTCCAGCTCGGCTCGCAGTTGCGTGCCCAGCGAACCGGCGGGACTGGTACCGGCATCGGCCAGTTCGAGCAGGTGACGCTCATCTGCTTGCGCCCGGCCCGCGTCGGTCAGTTTGAACACCCGGCGGCCGTCGACATCTAGACCCTCGACCAGGCCCTGGTCCACGAACAACTGCAACAAGGGGTAGACCGACCCCGGGCTCGGCCGCCAGCGCCCACCGCTCCCCTGCTCCAGGCGGTGCATCAGCTCATAGCCATGCGCCGGTTCTTCAAGCAATGCGGCCAACAGCAGGTCGCGCACCTCCCCGCGACGCACGCGGCCCCCGTGGAACGGGTGGTGGTGACCAGGTCGTCCCCCCGGGCCAGTTCTGTCGTCTGGTGGCCGCACACCGTCTCCTTTCCACATGCCGACTAACTGAGGTGAACGATCATGATATATCGTTACAGGTCCCGGTGACGTCGAAGTAGGGCGCCAGACGGGGCCGGGGCGCCGGCGGGTCCGGCTCTGGAAGCGGCGATAACGGGTCGCCAACTAATGAGCCGTTGATCGTAGTGTGCGTTTTGTGGCCCCGACCGGTGTTATGGCAGTCCAGGCGATGGTGGCGCCTGTGGTGCTCGTTACGACCGCGGCGATCCTCACAGGTGCCCTGCTGACGATGTACATGTCAATAGATGCCCGCATGCGCGCCATGGATAATGAGCGACTGAAGATCCTCACGGACAGTGCCGGCGCCTTGCTGTCAACCACAGACATATCGGCGAGCGGCCGGGAAATGCTCAGGCAGATCGATCACCAACTGCCCCTCCTGCTCCGGCGGCACCGTTTGTTGCACAACGCCGTTCTCCTCATTTTCGCTGGTGTTTCCGTCCTGGTCCTGAGCGTGATCGCCATAGGGGTTGCTGTAACCAGCGCCTCCGACACGGTTGCTAACGCTGGGCTCGCCCTGGTCCTGGCCGGGACGGTGACGATCCTTGCCGGGCTCCTCCTTGCGCCCGGTCGATAATGGTTTCCCGGGATGCGATCAACTACGAGGTCGAACGGGCGCTTTCGCTCGGGTCCTGACGACTAGTGCCACGACAGCAACGTTTGCCCGGTCGCACACGCCAACTTGCAAGCGCCAACAGGGTGCTTGCGGCAGGCAACCTGGCAAACGTTCCTGGAGGCAGCACTAGCAAGCAAAGCGCTTCTCAGGTAGGGGCGGGGCCGGAAGCCACCCGTTCAACTCAGGTTGCCCGGGAGTTCATCGTGCGTTCTGCGTCCTGGCGAGCATGGGTACCTTTTCGTTTCGTCCCGGCGCGCCCTGGGTTGTTAATATGTTGGTGGATGGATGAGGTGAGGACCATCCTTGCACGCTTATTGCCAACACCACGTCGTGGTACCGTACGTCCGGCCCCGGGTGCCTGAGGAATTACAGATAATCCTTTATCGATCGCAAGAGGGAAACGTCCATGGCTCTAGATCGGGAATCTCTACGTAGTCAACGCCTCCGTCGGGTAAACCACCAGGGTGACGCCCTTCGCCTGGGGATGAACTGGACTGAGGAGGACCTGCCAAGCCACAGGTGCTCGTGGAGAGCGCCTACGGCATGGGGCACCCGGGGACATTTCATTTCGGGCCGCTGATCGAAGAGGTGAGCAATGGTGTCTTCGAGGCCGGTGGGAAACCGGCGAGTCTCTTACGGTCTAGCGACATTTGCGACGGCGTCGTCCAGGCTACGGACGGCATGAGCTACTCGCTTGATTTCGCGGGACATCATGGCGGCGATGGTCGAGATCCACGCACTCGGCCATCCGCACGACGCGATGGTAATGATTTCCGGGAACGACAAATCGGTGCCGGCGCACCTGCTCGCCATCGCTCGTTGTAATCTCCCGGCCATCCACTTGCCTGGCGGTACCCAGTTGAACGCCCCCGATTATGTCACGTCGAACAAGATGTGGGAGATGGGGGCGGCAGTCAAACGGGGCGAGATGGCCCAGGCGGACCTCGAACTGGCGCAGCATGGGGCGTGCCCAACTTGTGGTGCCTGCCGGTTCATGGGGAGCGCGGCAACCGGTCAGGTCTTGGCCGAGGCGCTCGGGCTGGCACTACCCGGGTCCGCCCTGACCCCGGCACCGCTGACAAGGCTCCTGCGCTACGCCCGGGCAACAGGCAAACAGGTCATGAGGTTGATCGAAGATGACCTCACGCCCCGCCGCATCCTGACTCATGCCGCATTTGAGAACGCCATCACCCTGCACGCGGCGATCGGCGGGTCCACCAACGCCCTCCTCCACTTGCCACCAATCGCCCGGGAGGCCGGGATAGAGATCACGATCGATGATTTCGACCGGATCCACCGACAGGTTCCGGTACTGGCGAACGTCAAGACAACGGGAAAGTACCCGGTCGAATACTTCTGGTACGCAGGCGGCGTGCCCGCCGTCATGCTGGAGCTCAGAGATTTGCTTCACCTGGACTGCCTGACAGTCACGGGAAAGACCCTGGGTGAGAACCTCGAAGACATCGAGCACAGCCGGTTCTTATGCGCGAGCGGCTCGGTTACCAGAACAACTTCCGGCTCACTAAGGACGAGATCATCCGTCCTCGCAACAACCCATTCGGGACCGATGGCGGCGTCGCGATACTGCGGGGCAATCTGGCCCCGAGGGGGCCATGGTCAAGACTTTTTCTGTTCCCACGAAATGCACGTCCATGTCGGGCGGGCCCGCACGTTCGACTTCGAGGACACCGAGCGATCGACGCGCTGATGAAGAGAAAGATCACACCGGGCGACGTCGTCGTGATCCGCTATGAAGGCCCACGGGCCAACGGCATGCCAGAGATGTATTTTGCGTCGGCCATTATTTCGTCTGACACGACGCTCAACAGCAACGACCGCAGCTGGTCACCGATGGTCGCTACTCAGGGGCGATGAGGGGACCGTGTATCGGGCATGTGGCGCCAGAGGCGCTCGAGGGAGGCCCCATCGCCCTCGTCGAAGACGACGACCTGATCGAGCTCAACATCCCGGAGCGGCGGCTGGCGGTCGTCGGCATAAACGGCTCGCCGCTCCCCGAGGCAGAGGTGGAAGCTGTGTTGGCGGAACGCCGCCGGCACTGGGCACCGCCGCCACCTCGGCACAGCACCGGCATCCTTTCCCTGTACTCGCAGGTGGCGGGGAGCACGTCCGAAGGAGCAGCCATTACTTAGGCCCAAACATTCCCTAACCTGAGACGACCTTTTCGAGATAGGAAAAGAGACGCTATGCCCGTTGACGAGAAACAAACGGTTGTTATAGCTGATTACGACTACGGCGATGTCGAGGTCGAGCGGGCGATCATTGAACGTGCGGGGTTCGAGCTGATCGCAGCCCAGTGCAAGACCGAAGACGAGATCATTAAAGTGGCCCGTCACGCTCAGGCCATTATCGCCCAGTACGCGCCGGTGAGCGAGCGCGCCATCGAAGGGCTGGAAAAGTGCCGCGTTGATTGCGCGGTACGGGACGGGCGTGGACATTGTCGACGTGGATGCCGCCACCCGGCACAAGATCCTGGTCACCAACGTCCCGAACGAGTGGTGCCAGGACGAGGTGGCCGATCACGCGATGGCCCTTTTGCTCTGCGAAGCACGCAAGATCCGTTCCTATGACAGCGAGACCCGGGCCGGCGTCTGGCGCTGGCAGTCGGGCCAGCCCATCCATCGGCTGCGTGGAAGCGTGCTCGGCTTGCTCTCCTTCGGTGCCATCGCCCAGGCGATCGCGGCGCGAGGCGCCGCGTTCGGCATGAGCGTGATCGCCAACGACCCGTACCTCAGTCGTTTCGAGATCGAGGCTCACGGCGCCAAACCGGTCTCCTTTGACGAACTGCTGGAGCACTCGGATTTCCTGGTGATCCAGGCCCCCCTCACATCGAGCACCCGCAACCTCTTCGACGAGGCTCGGGTGCGTCAGATGAAGCGCAGCGCGGTGCTCGTCAATACCGCCCGCGGGCCGATCGTCAATGACGACGCCCTGTACCGAGCATTGAAGGAAGGGTGGATCGCCGGCGCCGGCGTCGACGACATCGAAGAGGAGCCAAGGTGCAGCGACTGGAAGCCGACGAACCCGTTGTTCGGTCTCGACAACGTGGTCATCACACCCCACGCGGCGTACTATTCCGAAGAGGCGATCCATACGGTCCGCCAATTTGCGGCCGAAGAAGTGGTACGCGTGCTCAGCGGTAATCCACCCCTCTCCCCCGTCAATAGCGTCTGACACGCATATTTGAAGCAAACGCGTCAGCCAGCAACGGCCGGCCGGTGGACGTGAGCCAGTGACCGTCAGCCGCTAGGTGGCCGAAGCCCGTCCAAGCCGAGTTGTTCGTCCGCCGAGATCAGGTGCATGACTGCGTTGATCAGCGCCAGGTGCGAGAAAGCCTGAGGGAAGTTGCCGAGGTGCTGGCTCGTGTGGGGATCGATCTCCTCGGCGTAAAGGTGAAGCTCGCTGGCGAAGGACAGGAGCTTGGTACATAGAGCACGAGCGCGCCCTACTTCTCCAATCTCGACCAATGCCGAGACAAGCCAAAAAGAACAGATCGTGAAGGTGCCCTCTTCTCCGCTGAAGCCGTCGTCGGTCTCTTCGACGCGATAGCGGAGCACCAGCTCGTCCTCCGTCAGTTCGTCGGCGATGGCCAGGACCGTCGCCCGCACCCGCGGGTCGTCGGGCGGCAAGAAACCGAGGAGCGGCATCAGCAGCAGCGAAGCGTCTCAGCGCGGTCGTCGCGTAGTGTTGGCAAAACACGCCCCGCTTGTCGGTGCCGTGCTCACAGATGTCGGCGTGTATTTCATCGGCGGCCCGGCGCCAACGGGTCGCATTGTCTTGGTCGCCGCGAAGCTCGGCCAGCTTGGCCCCCCGGTCGGCCGCCACCCAGCACAACACCTTGGAGGCCGTGAAGTGCTGCGGCGGGCCCCGGACCTCCCATATCCCCTGGTCAGGCTCCTGCCAGTGAGCCAGGGCAGCGTTTACCTGGCGCTCCAGCATCGGCCAACGCCGCTCGTCGAGCCCTTCGGAAGAACGCGTATGGAGGTACACCGAGTCGAGCAGCACGCCCCACACATCGTGTTGGCGTTGGTCCCAGGCCCCGTTGCCGACCCGCACGGGCCGGGATCCCTCGTAGCCGGAGAGGTGGTCGAGAGTTTTCTCGGTCAGCTCGCGCTCACCACCGATCCCGTACATGATCTGGAGGTCTTCGGCACCCTCGGCCAGGTCGGTGATGAAGTAAAAAAAGTCGCCAGCCTCGCGGTCGAAGCCCAGGGTGTACAAGCCCCACAACATGAAGGTTGAGTCCCGCAACCAGCTGTAACGGTAGTCGTAGTTTCGTTCCCCGCCGAGCGTCTCGGGCAGCGACGAGGTGGCGGCCGCCAGCAGCGCCCCGGTTGGGGCGTAGATCAATCCCTTGAGCGTGAGAGCGGAGCGCTGGAGGTAGGTGCGCCAGGGATGGTCGGGGAACCGGCCACGGCTCACCCACTCATGCCAGAAGTCACCGGTCCTCGACAGGCGCCCATGCGCCTCGGCGAACGTCTGGGGAGGCGAACCGTCTCCCCAGGACAAGGCGCAGAAGACTTCATCGCCCGCTCGCAGGCGGCGACGGGCGATGGCTCGAGCTCCTTCGAACCCTAGGTTCAAGTCGGTGGTCAATCGGACCACCGGGCTCTCCTCGCCGGCCGTGACCTCCGCCTGCCCATAACCCTCACCGATGTGGCGCCACGTGCCCCGGCGACGTCCGTACTCGAAGGCCGGTTCGCACTCGAGCAAGAAGTCGATCGAGCCGCTCAGGCAGCGCACGGTCCTTAAGAGCACCCCTTCAGCGGTGTGGTCTGTAGGTACACGGTGATGGGTGCTCGACCGCTCGCGCTCGTTGCGCCAAGGCCCGATCAACAAGACGTCACGGACCACTGCCCAGCCCGTCGGGGTGTCCCACGTCGTCTCGAGCACCATTGTCCCCGGCAGGTACCGCCGTCCTGCGGGGACGTTGACGTCCGCTGGCCCGATCCGGAACCGACCGGCATGCCGGTCCAATATGGCGGCAAAGATGCTGGGGGAATCCATGCGGGGCAGGCACAGCCACTCCACATTGCCGCTCGGGGCGATCAGCGCTGTCACCTGGCAGTCGGAAATAAAGCCGTAGTCGGCGACGGGCGGGAACGAGCTCCCTGCGACGGTGGAGTGAGACAAACGGGAGCTCTCGATCGTCTGATCGAGCCCCGCCTCCACGTTTCGAAAACTTATTAGCTGGGAACGGCCGGGTCAATATCTTCTCGTCGCGGACGACGCCCGTAAAGGCTCCCGTCGGCAACGTCCTGTTGGCCCCAGCCTGCTCGCTCGAAACCCCCGCCCTGGTCAATCGGCAGGTCCTACCTTCACGCTATTAATGACCTCGCCGATCGTGACTGCGTTGGCGTTGTAACACGCAACCGTGCACCCCGCCATCGCCATCCAGGCCGTGCGGCCCGCGGTGTACACAACCCCGTCAAGCTCTATGTCACCAGCGCCGGGGACGATGACCTCTGAACGGTCCTCCGAACCACCGACGCCTCCCGAGCTGACGTCCAGAGGTTTCGTGAGCCTGACAGCGCTGGCGTGAAGTCCTTGTTCCTTCTCGAGCGTCACTTCCCCCTCGGGGGCCAGTTCGTATGCCTTTTCAGGTGACGGAGCGGCAGACGTGCCAGTCACGACCACGACCACGAACCAGGGACTTGGCGTTTCGGATAGGGAGTAAACAGAAGGAGGATTGGGGACGCCGTCCAGAGTTGCTGGCTCACCCCCGGCGATAAGGGTATAAGCGGGGTAAGGCGCGGACAGATACCCGATCGTCTCCAAACTGACCTCGTCCTGCACTTGCCAGGTGGAGGGCAGCAGGTAAGAGATCGCCCCTCTTTCGTACGAGTACTCGGCCCACTGGCCATGCGTAACGTTGCCTGCCGACAACGCTGCTGCTGATAAAGCGAGCATCAAACCTCTCACTACCGACCCGTGGCCCATAACCGCTCCTTGCCCGAACACCCGGTTTGCATAGGAACGGTGTAGGACGAGGCCCTAACAGGCTTCTAACAGGGTCCGTTCAGCAGCCGTTCATCAGCCGTTCAAATGTCCGGTTCCGACGACGCTCTGGATGGCCACAATTGGGGTCGTGGCGGCCCTCAGGTGGCACCTAAGTTTCGGCTAGGTAGCGGGCTTGATACCGAGGGCGTAGTCGCCCCAAACAAACCACGCATTGAACTGGGGCGCAACGAAGTTCTTGGACAGTGCGATTATGGCGTCCTGCAGGAACAGAGGCACGTACGGCTCGTCCGAGGCCATGGTTCTCACAATGTCGGAGTAGATGGCGAAGCGCTTGGCCGGCACCGACGTCGCCAGCCCGGCGGCAAGCAACTGGTCGATAGACGGCGGAGCCCAGGCTGCCTCGTTGTAGTTGCCCAACTTGAGGCCGACGCTACCGAGGTAAAAATCGTACCTGCTTACGTCCGGGCCGCTACAACCGCCGTTCGTAAAGGAGGCCGCCCTCTTGGCATCGGGGCCACTTTCGTTTGCCAACCAGGTGGCGTCGGTGACCTGGTTGACCTGCAAGTCGATCCCGATCTTCTGGAGTTCGGATGCTATTACTTCAGCCACTTGACTGGTAACGGTGTCGTACTCCAGCAGGCTCCCCTTGAAGCCGTGCGGGTAGCCCGACTGGGCCAGCTCCTGCTTGGCCATAGCCAGGTTGTAAGCATAAACGTTTATGGACTCGAGGAAGCCGTCGACTTGGACCGCGCTCCCGACCGTCCCGAGCGCGGCCGGCGAGATGAAAGTGTAGAGCGGGGCGGCGTAGCCGCCGTTGGCGATGATGAGGTCTGGCCGGTCGAGTGCGTACGCAATGGCACGGCGCACGTGGACGTCGTTCCAGGGCGGGCTCTCAGTGTTCATGGTCAGGAAAGCGTCGGCACAACTGGGCGTCGTGACCAACCTGGCTCCAGGGATCGAGGTGAAGGGCGGGCTTCGTTACCTGGGGGTCGAGGTTGACCTCGCCGGCCCGGAACGCCAGCGCCTCGCTCGTTACGTTGTTGAAGATCTCTGACCGCAGACGAAGCTATGCCAGTCGGACGCCCTGGGATCGCCGGGACGCGACATCTCCAACGACGACAATCGCCCGCCGGTCCTCATGTTTTAGAAGCGGGGATTCCCTCCGGACCCTAGTCGCATGGAATTAAGTTCCGGTACGACGGCAGTAAACGGAAGGCGAAACTTCCACCGGTCGCTAGCGCATGCGGCGGGCAATTGGCGTTAGATCGGAGACGGAGTTGGCCTTCGGAGGGATCCACCAAGTCTGTGCCCCACTGTTTGACCTGCTCCCGAACCCGCCCGGTCCTCGACAGGACGCCCTTCGGACCGTTTTCTCTTCGTGAGGGCAGCCCGCCGGAACGGCCGCTTGTCGGATTAGCGGTTCTCAGCCTGCTCTGGCGAAGCAGGCGAGCAGAGGCCCCTGTTGTGTGTCGTTCGACGACGGCCATTGGTTGGACCGGGCCTCTGCCCAAGTCCTGGCGTTCGTAGGCCGTCGGCTCCGGGCAGATCCCGTCGGCCACCACTTGCGCAAAGTCTTCAGCTAGCTCGGGGTTAACTCACGGCACGAGCTCGTCCGGGTCATGTCCCGAGCCCAAGCGTCCTGACGAGGAACTGAGCCATGGCAGTTCCGATCTCGTCGACGTGGGTCTCGAGAGCGAAGTGACCGGTGTCGAGGAAACGAACTTCGGCGTCGGGTAAGTCGCGCTTGAAGCCTTCGGCCCCGGACGGCAGGAAGAAGGGGTCGTTCTTACCCCACACGGCAAGCAGGGGCGGCCGGCTGGTGCGGAAGTACTCCTGAAAAGCTGGATATAGCTCCACGTTGCTGGCGTAGTCCAGGAACAGGTCGAGCTGAATTTCATCGGCGCCACGCCGGCCCAGGTAATAGTTATCGAGCCCGTACCCGTCCGGGCTGACCTTTGTCTCGTCGGGGACACCGTGTGTGTATTGCCAAATGGTCGTCTCCGGCTGTACGAACGTCCGGATCGCTTCCCGGTTGGCCTTCGACGGCTCCCTCCAGTAGGCCTGGATGGGGGTCCAACCGTCGCTCAGCCCTTCCGCGTAAGCGTTGCCGTTTTGGGAAATTATCGCTGTCACGCGCTCGGGGTGCCGGGTGGCGATGCGGACCCGACCGGCCCGCCGTAATCGAACACATACAGTGCGAAGCGCTCGAGGCCAAGGATCTCCGTGAGGCGATCGATCACATCGGTGATGTGCTCGAACGTATAGTCGAATTCACTTCGTGCCGGCATGTCCGATTTGCCGAACCCGGGCAGGTCGGGAGCCACCAGGTGAAACCGGTCGGCGAGCAGCGGGATCAACTGGCGGAACATGTGGCTGGAAGTCGGGAAACCGTGCAAGAGCACCAACACGGGTGCGTCCAGCGGCCCCGCCTCACGGTAGAACACCGTGAGGCCGTCCACGTCTGCCGCGCGGTAGGCAATCTCAGCCATCACGGTCGTCTTTTCTTCCCGGCGTACCGACGGTGTCATAGCCGGATTGGACGTGGCGCACGGCTTCCATAACGACATCGACGACCGAGGCCGGCGCTGTGACGATGGGTGTGTGATCGACCGGTGCGGTGTGTACGCGCGCCTTCATTCGCTCAGCCATGAAGTGCTGGGTCTCGACCGGGATCATACGGTCCTCTTCGGGGACGAGGAACCAGCTGGGCCGGTCCTTCCAGGCCGGGCGCGGCACAGGGACAGCCATGCACGCGGCCGCCAATGGCCTCTGAATGACGGCCAGGACAGCCTGCTCCAGTTCCGACGCGTGCGGGGCGAAAGCTCGGCCGAACGCCTCGTCGGGGAGCCAGAGCAACCCGTGGTGGTCGGGGCCAAGAACGGGCGCCAGCGGGTGCGGTTCTGCTCTGTAGAAGACGTCAGAAACCTTCTCACCCTCGTCCGGGGCCACTGCGGCGACATACACGAGCGCCGCCACTTTCTCATCCCTCGTCGACCCGATCACTGCGCCGGCGTAGGCGTGCCCGGCGAGCACGACGGGCCCCTCGACCCTCTCCAGCGTTCGATCGAGCGCGGCCACGTCGTCGGCCAGGGAGGTCATCGGCAGCGGCGCGGCGACCGCGCGCACCCCCCTGGGCCGCAAGGCGGTGATCACCTTGCTCCAGCTGGACCCATCGGCCCAACCGCCGTGCGTCAGGACCACGGTCATATCCGTTCCGGACATTTCGTGCTCCTCCTTCGCGTCCGTACGTCCTCAGGTTGGTGCAGGTTTGGCCCTACTCCCGCTCGGGAGCAGCGCAGCACTCAGGTAAAGGTTGCACCTGACCACCTCGCCATCGCATCCCCCAGTGGGTAGCCGGGGCTTCGACTGAATGGGTAGTTTGCGTGCCGGGTGGGCTCGCGCAGGCGAGGACGAGTGCCGGCGGCGGGGTTGGCGCAACCGCGTGGTACACCGTTACGGTGGGCGAGTACAGCACCCCGAGGTCGGCCTGGCAGCACCTAGAGCTTCCCCACCACGCATAGGAACTAAAGATCGGGTGGCCTTTGCGTGGAGGGCCACGGACGCCTTTCACGAGGAGGACGAACGGATTGTCGGTACGCCGCCGACCCCCTACCGCCGTATCGACATTTGCCAGACCAGCCGGCAGCTGCTCGTGCGGCATAATGATGGGGTCACCGCCGACACGACACACCCGCTCGCTTTATGCGAGTACGAGTCGCCCCCCGATGGTATGTCGTCATGAAGGGTATGCCAGCGCTTGGCTCTGTGCCGTCCGAGGCGGCCAGCCAGCGGGAAGGCAGCACACCCCTGCTCCTGTCGGTCAATGTCGGCATGCCTCAAGATGTGCCGTGGCAGGGCAAAACCGTGTACACCGGCGTCTGGAAGCACTCAGTAGACGGCCCCAGGATGGTCCGTCGCCTCAACATCGACGGCGACGGGCAGGGAGACACGACGGGGCACGGCGGCGAGCAGAGAGCGGTCCTCGTCTACCAGATCCAGTCCTACTGGTACTGGCAAAAACACTTTGGCCGCAATGATTTTACCTACGGACAGTTCGGCGAGAACCTCACCGTTGACGGCCTGCCCGACGACGAGGTATGCATCGGTGACAGGTACACGATCGGCGAGGCTGAGTTCGAAGTGACCCAACCGCGCGTCACCTGCTTTCGAGTCGGTATGCGCCTTGGCGAGCCGGAACTGGCATCGCTTCTTGTCAGCCACCATCGCCCTGGTTTTTACATCCGCGTGATCAAGGAAGGGCAGGTACAAGCCGGAGACCGGATCGCAAAGACCCAGAGCGGCACCGGTTCCCTTAGCGTGGCCGACACCGACGCCCTCCTCTACCTTCCCGGTCGTGACTCCGCCAAGCTTCGGGTGGCAGTTGGAATTCCTGCTCTGAGCCCCGGCTGGCAACAGTCCTTCCATGACCTTCTGACCAGCGCAGGCGGAGACCACATTTCGGCTGAGCCTCCGCTGGCAGAGCCGGCCTGGAAAGGCTTTCGAACCCTGCAAGTGACCAGGGTGGTGCACGACACCGCCACGGTGGCTTCGATTTATCTGGCTAACCGCGACGGCAGCCCGCTTCCCCCCGCCCAGGCTGGCCAATTCGTGACCATCCGGGTTACCGGAGCGGGCCAACCGGCCCCGGTGCGCAGCTACTCGCTGTCCTCGGCGCCGGGCGCCGCAATTTACCGCGTCAGTATCAAGCAGGAGCCTCACGGATCCCGTCTCCACCTACCTGACGAACAAGATCTCGTCCGGCGCCACGCTCGACGTGGCCGCCGCCCGGGGCGAGTTCCTCCTCGCCACCGGGACCTCCACCCCGGTCCTTCTCATCTCCGGCGGCATCGGTGTCACGCCCGTCCTCGCCATGCTGCAGCAACTGGCGGCAGAGCAAAGCAACCGTGACGTCTGGTGGATCCACGGAGCCCGGCGCCCGGAGGACGACGCCCTCATCTCCGAGGCCCACGCCCTGCTGGCCACATTGCCCCACGCCCACGAGCACACTTTCTATAGCGCCGCGACGTCGGACGAGCAACTCCCGACCAACGCAGCGCCGGGCCGTATCACAAGCGAGAAGCTCACCGAGCTGACCATTCCAGTTGGTGCCAGCGCCTACATCTGCGGTCCTTCGGGCTTCATGTCCGATATCCACGACGCTCTGACCGCTCTCGGTGTCGACCCCTCGAACATCCATACGGAGCTCTTTGGGTCGCTGCCCTCGAGTAACCCCGGCGTGGTCAACCAGGCCCACCGAGCCCCCCACCCACCGAGTGGGCCCCCTGGCACTGGACCGCTTGTCACCTTCGTCCGGAGCGGCATCTCAACGCCATTCGATAGCCAGCTCAAAAGCGTGCTCGAACTTGCCGACGCGTGCGACGTCAGCACACGCTGGAGTTGCCGGACCGGCGTCTGCCACACCTGCGTCACTTCAATGCTGTCGGGCACCATCTCGTACCGGCCCGATCCGCTGGAACTCCCACCAGAGGGTGAGGTACTCATATGCTGTGCCCGGCCGGACACCGATATCGTTCTCGACTTGTGAAGAAAGCGCACACCTAGGTTGAGCGCCATTTCTCGAAAGTCGATCGTGACAACACGAGTGAAGGACGATCTAGTGTGACGGTCGTGGAGCTGACCGAATTTTTCCCCCGTGGCGTGGGACCAGCTGAGTACCCGGATCTCGCCGCCGTCTACCGGCGCTCAGGCCCGTTCGTGACTGTGTACTTCGACTCCGGGCCGCCGTCGGAGCTCGCCGGCCGTGAGGCTGAGGTCCGTTGGGACGATGCGAGCCGGCGGTGGCAACAACAGGGCATCGATGCGTCCATTATCAGAGGCATGGCCGCTGCCCTTTCCCGGGTGCCCGACAGTGGCCCCAGGTCCGGGCCGGCCTGCGTCGTTGCCTCGGGCGACGAGGTCGTCTTGGTTGAGCGAGGGCCGACGTCCCCGGGCCAGGATTTGGCCCTCATCGGCGCCTTACCCACGCTGGGCCCCGTGATCGAATGGCGCCAACACGACGTCACTTATGTGACCGTATTTTGCGACGAGGCGGGGGCCGAAATCGTCCTTCACGGCCACCGGGGCGAGGCACAGCTGGTCGCCGGGGACCGGGACCGTCGTGACCCCTTGCTGCACGAGGCGCATTCGGGCGGATCGTCGTACCCGCGTCATGAGCGCCGGGTGGAGAACAAGTGGGAACAGGACGCCAAAGACGTTGTTGACACCCTGGACCGTCTCATAACCCGTGTTCACCCGCAGGTCGTGGTGTTCGGAGGCGACCCACGGGCCGTGGGCCTCCTGCAGAAGGACGCCAGCCCCACCCTGCGCCCCCTGCTGAAGGAACTGCCGCTGAGCCGGGCGGCCGAGGCGGCAAAGGATAACGAGCCGGAGTCCGTGCAAGCGGCAGCAGAAGAGGTGGTCGATGCCCGTGCGTCTCAGCTCCTGGACCGGTTCGGGGAGATGCGGGCTAAGTCTCTTGGCGTGGAGGGCGCCGGGCCGGTACTGACCTCCCTTACAGCCGCTCAGGTAGAGACCCTGTTGGTCCGCACCCAATTAGACGATGACCGTAGCGCGTACATGTCCGTCGACCCGCTTGGCGCTGGACTGGAGCGCGACGACGTGGCTGCCTTGGGTGGCGACCCCTTTTCGGCGCGGCTTGTCGATGTGGCCCTGGCGATGGCATTTCTGACGGGAGCCGGCGCGTGGGTGGTCCCCCAACTACAGGCTGAAGGAGGTATGGCGGCACTATTGCGCTCCCCGGTGTGACCCGGCGCGGTCAGGCTCCGTCGGGCGCAAGCGATGTCCAGTGTCTCGTGTCGCATGGCATGGGCGTTGGGGTCGGATTTTGACCACTTTCCGGTATATAACTGGACCCAAAACGGTCGCTGAGGCGGCAAAACAGGGCCTGTCGTCGGCGTTATGGCACTAACTGGTCCCAACGGCCCGTTGTTAAGACGCCGGGCCTTACTTTTGGCCACGCCATCGCCGTTGGCGCCGGATTTTGACCGCTGACAAAAAAGGAGCATGATCTGGCGCCCGCAATCGTGTGGTTCCGACGGGATCTGCGCCTGCTCGACCATCCGGCGCTGGCCGCCGCCTCCTCTCAGGGGCCGGTGCTAGCCTTGTTCGTGCTAGACCCTGCTCTACTGTCCGCCTCCGGGCGGCCCCGCACCACCTTCCTGTGCCGCTCGCTCAGTGCGCTGGACCACGACCTCCGGCGCCTGGGCGGGGCCCTTGTCATAAGGTCAGGCCAACCCGAGCGGGCAGTGCCTGAGATCGTGCGCGAAGTGGCGGCCAGCCCCGTACATATCAGCTCCGATTTCGGCCCCCTACGGCAGCGCGAGAGACAACCGGGTGGAAGCCGCCCTCTCCCCTGTCCCCCTGGTCCGCTCCGGTTCGCCCTACGCGGTGAGCCCTGGTCGTCTGTTGTCAGCAAAGGGAGAGCCGTTCAAGGTGTACTCGGCCTATTACCGGGCCTGGTCCGGAGGGTGCACAACCGGGTACGAATGATCGTGGCCTCGTTCCTGGTAAAGGACCTTCACATCGACTGGGTGCGGGGGGCGCGCCATTTCATGACCTGGTTGGTCGACGGCGATCTGGCCAGTAACCAGCACGGCTGGCAATGGACGGCAGGCACAGGCACCGACGCCGCTCCCTATTACCGGGTTTTCAATCCCGTTTCCCAGGGCCGGAAGTTTGACCCCGTCGGTACTTACGTGCGGCGGTGGGTGCCAGAACTGGCCGAGGTAGCTACCGAGTTCGTGCACGACCCGTGGCGGGCGCCGGGTGGCGTCCCAAAGGGCTATATGGCGCCCATCGTTGACCACGCCGTGGAGCGAGTACGCAGCCTGGAGGCCTATCAGGCCATAAAACGAGGCACACAGCCGAGCCACTGAGAGGCCCAAAGGGAGCTGGGCCCGGCGCGGGGACGCTTTTAGCGGGCGACCATCATCCGTCGAGATGCTGCACTGGCCTCGGCCCGGGAACTCACACCCAGCTTTCGATAGATGACTTTCAGGTGGAACTTCAGCGTGTTTTGGGAGATGAAAAGCTCCTGGGCGATCTCGCGTACAGTCAGGCGGCTGGGCAAGTAGCGGGCGATGCCGAGCTCCCGCTCGGTTAATTTCTCGACCATGTCGGCCGGGCTCGTCAAGCGGGTGGCGGTGGCCGGTGTGGCCGCTCGGCGGAAACGGTCCATCCAGTGCGCCGGTGCCCGCCAGGCGGCCGCCTCTACCAGCTCCGCCAGCTCAGCTCCCTCGGACGCCAACGTTTGCAACATGCCAGTGCTGACGGCCAGGTCAATGGCGGTACTCGTTGACTTCACGGCTTCATCGCGGCGGTGGCACAACGCGCGAGCCCTGATCGCCGCCTGTACAACCTCGTGGCGCACGCAGCGGGGTGCCGCCCCGTCCAGAGCGCCCAGGGCGGCCGACGAATTGCCTTCGGCCAGGTGCACGCGGGCATCACATACGCCCGCCCAGAAGCTGTCGTCGACCATCCTCACCCAGTTGCGCGCCTCCCTTATGTCGCCGGAGGCCAGGGCCAGCAGCGTCCCCGTCCTGGCCAGCCGAGCCCACGCGCCGGAAGCACCGGGTTCGCCCGCCACCAGGGTCTTTAGCTGCTCGAACCGCTCTCGAGCCGCTTCAACAGCGCCGGTGTCGAGGAAGGCCTCAACCAGGGCCGCTGAGCTGAGTACCTGCACGTAAAACAACGGCTCGGCCGGCGTGCCGGTCAGGAATTCGAGCTCGGCGAGCGCACGCGGCCGGTCACCAAGTTCGAGATGGGCGAGTGCCTCTGCGGCCGTGACTTCACCCAGAAGGATCGACATGTTGGCTGTCTCCGCAGCCTGCTGGAGACCGCCCGCCACCCTGAGCCGCGTCTACAGGGTGGCCGGCCAACGCCAGACCTAAAGCGTGGGTTGCTTCGAATGCAACTCGTCGTTGTGGGTCTCGCTTCAAAGCCAGGTCGGCCTGCCTTACGTCCTCCAGGCTCTCGTCCCAGCGCTCCGACAGGGCCACGCCACGGGCGAGAAGGTTCCAGCCAAACCGGCCCAGGGGGTCGCGCCACCACGCATCTCCCATGGCTGTCAGCGCTTGGTGGGCCAAGTCCCCGGACTTTTCCCAGTCGCAGCCCACCACGGCGGCAGTGGCGGCCAGGATGTTCAAACGAGGTTGAAGGATGCTGTCCGATCCAAACATCGTTGCCCACCAGTTGGCCTGGTCGACGAGCTCCAGGAACCGGCGCCGGTCGACGAGGAGGTGGCACCAGGCGAAATCGATCATGGGCTCGAGTTCGGCCGTCATTACCGTCTCGGGCATAGCCACGATGGAGCGACCGATGGTGGTCCCCTGACCTTTGCCATACGAATCGGCCTGGTTGGCAGCCAAGACCCGAAGCACCGTCTCAGGTCGGCCGGCGAGCACATAGTGCTCCAGGGCCAGTGCGAATTCGTCCGCCGCCTCGAACCACCGGGCGGCGCGCAGGTGCTGTTCGGCCAGCCGGTCGGGTGACAGCCGACCTAGTTCCCTCAGCAAGGCGTCGCGCACCAACGAGTGCACCTCGAACAAGCCTTCGCGGTCGAGCCGTTGCACGAACAGGCCCCTCGCTTCGGCCCTTAGCAACACGTCGACCGCGTCAGGTCGGCCCATAAGGGCTTGAGCGAGGCTGGGGCTCACCCGCTGGAGGACCGAGACCTCCATAAGGGCACCGACCAGCTCGGGATCCTCGCCAGCCAGCACCTCGTCCAGGACGTAGTCAAGCACCTGTAGCTCGGCCCTTACCCCGGGCAGGTCACCGCCGCGCTGCGCCCGCTCCGACCGGGCGGCGATGGCTGTAATCCGGACGCACGCGGCCCACCCGTCGGCGCGGTCCGCCACACTGGCGATTTCGTCGGCGGGCATCGACGGCAGGAGCCGCGTGACCAGCTCGATAGCTTCGTCACGCGAGAACCTGAGCTCCGCATAACCGAGCTCCCCCAGTTGGCCCCGGGCACGCAGCCGGCCCAGGGGGAGCTGAGGTTGCCGCCGGGACAGAAGGGCCACATGGAGCCAACGGGGCAGGTGCGTTACGAACTGGGCCAACGACCGGGAGATGGTCCCCTCGTCGTCCACCAGGTGGAGGTCATCGATGATGAGCACGACGTCAGGCCCGTCACTGGCTTCCAACTCGATCAGCAATTTAGCTACCGCCCCACTCACACCGTCCCGGCCTCGCAAGAAACCTCGAGACCGGCCGGTGCACCCCGGTGCGCTTGTCTCCAGCGCTGCGATAACCCCTGACCAGAACTGAACCGGGTCCGTGTCCGCCTCGTCCAGCGAGAGCCAGGCGCTGAGGGTCGTCGTCCGCTTTCCCCAGCCCGACAGGAGAGTCGTCTTACCGGTGCCCGCCGGTGCGACAACAAGGGTGAGCGGCTCGACAACTAGCTCATCGAGAAGCTCGAACAGACGCGGACGGTAGACGTAGTGGGCCTCGGGAGTGGGGGGGCGCAGCTTGGCACGCAAAACGGGTATCAACAGCTACTCCTTGCCCATCAGGCCCCGGTCCGGCCTGGTATGCTAGACTACTTGTATGATAGGTTATAACACACATGCTACAAGGGTGCAAGAAGCCGGCTAGGTAGATGGCAGCCCAGGTCGCCCGGCTTGGCGGGAGCGGCGAACGCAGTCTCGAGTTCCCACAGGCTCAGCGAACTCGCGCCCGTTTCGGCGAAGAAGTAGTGGATGTGGTTACAAACCAGGTGGTAAGTGGCGCTATCCCGCCGGAGACCCCCCTGCCAAGCGAAGCGGAGATGGCTGAAGGTTTTGGCGTAAGCCGCACAGTGGTAAGGGAGGCGCTCAAAGAGCTCGAGACGATGGGGCTCGTCGAGAAACACGCAGGCAAGCGCACGTGGACCGCGCCTGCCTCCTCCTGGAACCTGCTTGACCCGCGGATCCTGCACGCTCGCGTCCGCCATGACCCTGATTTCAGCTTCGTCGACGACGTCATAGACGTCCGCATCGTGCTGGAGGGCGAGATGGCGGCCCAGGCCACGACACGGGCGTCGGACGTCGAGGTCGCCGAACTCGGCCGGATATGTGCCGCACTTGAAGCCAACCTCCCCCGGCTCAACGAGTACCTGGAGCTCGACACCCTCTTCCACGCCACGATCATGCAAACGTCACGTAACCAACTAGCCACGGCCGTGGTTACGGCCATCCACTCGTACGCCCGCGTCGCAGAGCGGTTTATCGGGTTACCGGACGACCTGTTAGAGGAGCTGTTACTTCTTACGCAGGAGGGCCATGCGGCTATTTTCGACCGGCTGGCGCAACGCGACGCCGCCGGCGCGGAATCGGCGATGAGAGCACACATTCAGTCGACCTGGACCTGGCGGCGCACACACCCCAAATGGCAGCGCTGAACCGCCAAACGCAAAGTCTGACCGTCGACCCGTCAGCACCGGACATAAAAGAATGCCTGGGCCAGGTGGAGTACCACGAAGGCGTTTAGGGACGAACTTGCTATGCCGGCTAGGCCTTCACCGCAGAGATCACTGAGATGGCAAAGTTTTCGACCTCGTTGCCCCCGGGCAGGATCACCGAAGCCAGGCCGAGCCGCTCGGCCCGCTCCTCGAGCAAGTCGACCATACGTTCCGGCGGCCCGACCAGGGCGAACGGGCACTGGTCGAGGGGCACCGGGGCCAGCCCGTACTGTTCGCACAGGCGCCGCTCGTTCTGCTCGATCTCGGCTGTCGAGCAGCTGACCACATGGGTCAACATCACGCTGATGGTCGGGGTCGGCCGCCCGGCCTCCCGGGCGGCCGCCGTCAGGATGCTGACGCTCTCCTCCAGCCCGGCCACGGTGGCAGCAAGACGCTTACGGTTGTCCTCGACGACGGTGACGGCACCGCCAACAGTCGCACTCACCTTCCCGGCCTTGGTCGGCGAGTTGAGGTCGACGTGGTCGGCGTAACTGCCACCCATCCGGAGCGCCCGCGTGCTGCCGCCTCCGATCATCAGCCGCGGCGGCACACCGGGATCGGGTGAAAGGGGTAGGTCGTCGGCGACGATCTGCTCCCCGTGGAGATGCCCGTAGCCGTCGTCGAAGAGCTGGCGCCCAAGCGCCATGGTCTCCTCCAGGCGCTGCATCCTTTCACCGTGGGACTGCCAACCCAGACCCAGGGCCTCGAACTCCTCGCGGTTCCAACCGGCTCCGAGGCCGGCGTAGACACGCTCACCACCAAACAGACGAGCCATCTGAGAAAAGTGCCGCAGCAGCAACGCGGGGTGTTGAAGACCGGCATTGGCGACGATCGTGCCGAGTTTGGCCCGTTCTGTCACTGCACCGGCGGCAGCCAACAGGATGTACGGGTCCGGCTGGCGTCGGGCCGTCCGACGGGAGCCGTCCATGTCGAAGAACAGGTGGTCGGTGGCGAACACCCCGTCCACGCCCACCTCCTCCCAGCGCCGGACCCGCACTGACAATTCCGGTATCCCGCCGGCCGGCGACCCGATAACTCCCCAGAGCTCCATAGCGTCGACCATAGGCCAACAACGCATTTGCCACGAGACGAAGAGCGTGGCTCAGCCTTCGGCCAACATCGTCCAGAAGGCGACGCGCGGCGGGGTTGGAAGGGCCGGGGGCGAGCGCCTGGGCGTCGATGCGCCAGTTCCACTTTCGACCGCTGACCCTGACCACGTGAAGTGTCGACCTCCTCGGACCGGCGATGGCTTCGGGGACAAGGGCGACGCCTAGGCCAGCTTCGACGAGGTCAAGCAGCGTGGCCGTGTCGTTGACCTCGAAGGCATAGCGCGGTTCCATGCCCGTCGAGCGCAGTGCCAAGTCCGAGAGTGACCGCACCCCCCAGCCAAGCGGGTAGCCGACCAGTGCAACTTCGGCGAGAGCACGCAGGCTGACGACGTCCTTGGTGCTAATGGGCTGCTCAGTGCTGCATACAACGACAAGTGGAGAGCTGGCGATGCCGACCGACACCTGCCCGGAAAAGGCGTTGCCGGACCCCGAGCTGAAAATGACGTCCAGGTTGTGCTCGCCCAGCAGGCGCCCCAGGTCGGCCGAGCTAGCCTGCTGCAGCCGCAGCTCGATGCCCGGATACGAGCGCCGGTAACGGGCCAGCAGCCCGGGAAGGTCAAAAAACAGGCCCGTGGCTTGCATGATGCCAATGGACAATGACCCCCGTCGCAACCCTTCGACAGCGGCGACCGCCTCGGCGGCGGCGGCCGCCGAGGCCAGGGTCCGGCGGGCTTCGTCGAGCAGGGCGGCCCCCGCCGCCGTGAGCTCGACCCGACGGGTGGTGCGTGCGAAGAGGGGGGCGCCAAGCTCACGCTCCAGGGACCGGATGGTGGCAGAAAGGCCGGACTGGGCGACATAGAGCCGGGTCGCCGCCCGGGTGAAATTGCGCTCTTCGGCGACGGCCACGAAGGCCTCCAGCTGCCGCAGTTCCATTGATCAATAATACTGCTAAATCTATGCAGATATTTCTATTGGACTTCTGAGTCTGTCGGGTGGACCATGGTACTGGCAGACCACCAAAGGAGCACCGCCACGACCATGGTCACCGCACCGTCCCCCACAAGCTCCGGCCGACACGGCGATTTGTCAATAATTCCGCAACAAGTTGGGCAAGGTTACCGGCCCCGACACTTCCAGGTCGGCGGCGCGTCGCCGTCCGGGCGCCGCTACCGCTCCGGTTTTTGGCTGGCCGCGGGTGCGTTCCTGACCGCGATGGCCTTCTCGACCGTACCGACGCCCCTTTATGTCCTTTATCAACAGCGCGACGGTTTTTCCTCTTTCGTTATCACCGTCGTCTTCGCTGTGTACGCCGTGAGCGTGATGCTCAGCCTGCTCCTGGCGGGCCACGTGTCCGACTGGTTGGGCCGGCGCCGCATCCTTGTGCCGGCACTGGCGGGCGAGGTGCTTGCCGCCGTCGTTTTCCTGGCCTGGCCGGCCCTTCCCGGCCTGATCATTGCCAGAGTGGTCAGCGGGCTTGGTATCGGGATGATCACCGCCACCGCCACGGCTCAGCTGCGAGATCTCCACGCGCTTGGCCGGCCGGGCTCAGGCCCCCGGCCGTTTCGAGGTCGTCTCCACGGCCGCCAACCTCGGCGGGCTCGGGGTCGGCGCCCTGGTCTCGGGCGCGCTGGCCCAGTTCGTTACTTCGCCGCTTGTTGTCCCGTACGCGGTCTTCGCCGCCTTGTTGCTCCTCGCTATTGCCGGGCTGGGCTTCGTGCCCGAGACCGTCCCCGTCTCTGCGAACCGTCCCCGCTACCGGCCTCAGCGGGTGACCTTCGGTGGCGGTGACCACGCCGCATCTGTAATGGCCGCCGCGGGTGCCTTCGTCGCCTTCGCTGTGTTCGGTCTGTTCACCTCGCTCGCCCCGAGCTTTGTCGCAACAACCTTGCACCATCCCAGCCGCCTTCTGGCCGGGGCAGTGCCCTTTGTCGTCTTCGGAGCTGCCGCCCTCGCCCAGACAGGCACCGGCCACCTCTCCAACCGTGCTCGCATGCTTGCCGGTACCGCCGTCCAGGCAGTGGGGCTCGTCGTCGTCGCCGTGGCCATGCAGGACGCCAACCTGGCGTCGTTCTTGGTCGGAGGAGCGCTAGCCGGCGCCGGAGCGGGCGTAGTGTTCAAGTCTGCGCTCGCCGCCTTCATAGGCCAGGCCGAGCCGGCGAACCGGGGCCAAGCCGCTTCGACGCTGTTCCTCTTCGGCTATCTCGGGCTCATCGTCCCTGTCCTCGGTATCGGGGTAAGCACCCTGTACGTGAGCGCCCAGACCGCCATACTGTTCTTCGCCGGCGCTCTGCTGGTTATCCTGGCGGCCACCGCGGTCCTCGCCGTTCGCCTACCCGCTCCGACGAGCCGACGCGGCCGTGCACAGGGTAAGGCCTGAGACGGTTGGCAGGAATAGAGCAGCCAGCGCGGCCGCCCAGGGCAACAGGGCACGCATAGCAAGTGAGCCCTCATAGGAGACGCAGAGGCCCACCCGTGCCTCACGGCACCACGTGGGCCTCTTGGCTTTGCGTCCACTTGTCCTCGGCCCGAGGGTGAGCGGCCCCACGGCTGAGAAGCAACCAGCGCGGCCGCAAACGCTCCCGTCAGCGCTTGCGAGTTCGGGTGGGCGACCAGCCAGACGTTGCCTGTCGTGGCACTAGCTTTGGCTTGCTACCGCCGCCAGCAACTTCGGGTCGATCAGCCGAGAAGGGGGAAGCGGGCTCGGGAAGGTCAGCAAACCCCCGTATTGCATGTAGGCCTGCTGCAGTTGCACGATACCGGCGGGAGATATTCGATCGTGGAAGACCGTCGGCGGGAGCGCTCTTAATTGTGCCTGGGGCTCCCCCATCATTTTGGCCAGCGCGGCCAGGACGACAGGGTTTTTCGTATAGTCCCCCTGGAGGTAGGTGTCCTGGGTCCGGACCATGGCGCCCATGATCGCAGTGGCAACAGTCGGGTTCGTCTTTAGTAAAGGCCCCATCATCCAGCCGTCGAGGTTATCGGGTGGCGTCTTTTGTTCGAAGGTAGCGTACTTCGTGATACCCGGGATGCTGGGCAGCGGGTCGTAAAGGTAGGCGAGGTCAAGAGCGCCCGTTTCCAGGGCGGCGACGACGTCGGCACCGGCCAACGGCGATAAAGTCATGTGGCTCTTCACGTCCGCCAGTGTGGTACCAGGGCACTTCTGCACGAGTAATGCCAGCGGGAGGATGCCGATGTTGTTATCTGGCCCGATGGCGACGTTGTAGTGGTCATGCCTCAGTTGACAGGCGTCAAAAGTGCCGTTCTTGGACAAGAGGTTGTTCCTGACCCACACGCCGTCTTGATCGGTCGGCCCCTGTACACCGCCCTGGAGGACCATCCGCAAGTCGGTCCCCTGGTCAAGCGCATTGAATACGCCCGCAACGAGGCCCATGGCCGCCATTTGCATGCGACCGGACTCGAGGAGGACGATCTCGTTTGTGGCCGGCTGGGATACGAGGTTGACTTTGAGGTTTTCGCGCGCGAACTCTCCGAAATAGTCAGCCAGAGAAGCGGTGGCGAAGGCCACGATCGGGGCGGCGCCGGTCCCGATCGTGACGGTGACCGGGTGGGGAAGTGGTTGTGGCGCAGGCCCTACTTGCGCAGCGTCATCTGCGACTCCAGGCGCAGTTGTCGCGACGACGTTACCCGTATGGCTATTGCGCGTTCGAAAGCGGGATCTCAGCCGCACGAACCCCGTCGGGAGCGATTGACGATGCAAGGGCGACGGCGCTGAGAGTTGCGGCGCATATTCGACTTCTGCCCTTCTTCACGTCAGCTCCCTCGTAGGGTCAATCCGCGGCCACTGCCCTGCGCTGAAGATCAGCAGTACCCATTACAGCAGGGCGACCTTGGGCACCGTGCGAAGCGCTCGCCAAGGGGCGCCAATGCCACTCTAGGGCCGCCGTCGCGTACCGTGGCTGTGGCGGCCACAAACCGCGCGCTGCCCGGTGGCCACCCCGCTCAGGACCGTGCGCTGTCCGTGCCGACGCCTTCCCCGTGATGCCTGGGTGAGGCCGGCGTACTGCTTCGATCTGTAACCTCACGTTCATCCCGGCCGCTCCGTGGCTGCTCGATGGGCGGAGAGGGACCACAAATGGCAGCACGCCGCGACCCTGACCCGACCGGTCCTGGGCAATCGAAGTGGAACCGGCCCAACGAAGCCCGGGACCTTCGGACTGCGTTCATCCAACAGCTCCGCGTGTCACCGCGCGAATACCCCAACGGTTGCACCGGCCCACTCAGCGCTCAGGCGGACCGCCGTCACCAATCCCGAGTGACCCGCCACAGGACATTGGCTGGTTCAAGCCGTCCACCATCTCACTTCAGCCCGTCATTATTTGTCAGCGAGCTTGTAGTCCACGGACCGGAAGCACCCGCGAACGTGGTCGTTCACGGCGCCAACGTTCTGCATAAACGTGTACACACTCGTCGGGCCGACAAACCTGAAGCCATAACTCTTCAGTTGTGCTGCCAGCGCTTCTGCTTCCGCTGTAGTGCTCGGGATGTCCGCCACGGTTCGTGGAGACCGGGTACGACTGATCGAGTGGCTCGCCACCAGCGACGCGAGGCTCACTGACGAAGACCTCATTGCCTTCGCATTAGTGATCGTTGCTTCGATCTTTGCCCGGTTGCGAATGATCGACGGATTTTGAAGAAGTTGGTTGACGTCCTTGTCCGTCATGGCGCCCACCGCATCAACGTCGAAGTCGTGAAAAGCCTGGCGGAAGGAATCCCGCTTGTTGAACACGATCGTCCAACTGAGCCCCACCTCGAATACTCCCAACGTCAGCGCTTCGAACAGCTCCGGCTCAGCCCTGGTCTTCTTGCCCCAAACGTTGTCGTGGTAACGGGCAAGAGAGCTCGCACTCTCACCCGCCCACGGGCAGCGCGGCCTTCCGTCCTCTCCGATACACGCCCCTCACTGTCGGCTCGGCCGGTCACGCGATCATCTCGACCATAAGCGACGTCCTCAAATACCACTGGTCAGCTTTGGGCATGTTAGACCGGGTCCGAAGCGTGTCGTACCGTGATCGCGCCTTCCCCGGTCACGGCCGCTGTCCTCGACCGCCGCGCCACGGTTCCGCACGGCGACCGCGTCCTCGGCCGCATCCATGGCATCGTGCCGCCGGGCACCGACGTGGGCCAACTCCAGGTGGGGCCATTACTGCGCGAGTCGATCGACACCGAAACCTGCCCCGTACTGACTGTCAAGACGGCGCCCGGGTTCCCGGCCGTGTTCGACTGCCCGAACGAAATCGCCATACGAACCGTAAGCCATAAAGTCGCCACTGCCGAGCATCTGTGCGGCGTCGATACGCGCCACGCGGCACGGGCACAGCAGTTGGACCGCGCCGTCCACTCGATCGCGCGGAGCAGGCCCGACCCTTTAAGGCCCGGGCCGCCCGGCGTCTACAGTGTGAACGACAGGTGGTAGAGCCGACCCCGCGAGAACCCGGTCGTTTCGCCGCTCACGCGCCCTCCGTTAGTCCGCGTCAGCTTAGGCGCACTCACCGCTGTCGTCGCTCGGAACTTGGCGCTCGGGTCGAGGACCTTGATGTAACCGACGTAGTGCCGGAGCTAGTGCCACGCTTTGTTCGGCGCAACGGGGGCGCGACCGAGCGCATTGCAGACTCCTTGCGGGTGCCACCTCGGGCCACGCCAGCTCGTCAGTGCCACTCGCGGAGTGATCACCTTGAAGTTTGCAAACGGTTTCCACCATCGCGGCAACACATCTCAATTCGTCAGCCATCAAGGGCGCTTTTCGGCTTGCTTGCCGGCTAAAGAGAGCGCGCTCCAGCCTCTCAGGGCCTCGTTGGGACCAGTTACATACCGGAAAGTGGTCAAAATTCGACCCCAACGGCCGTGGCGGGAGCAAAAGTAGGGCCCGATGGACCGTGTAACCGGGGCGCCGGGACCAGTTACTACCCAAAACGTGAACGGTGGACACCTATTGCTCCTCGTCTGGGCATGAGCGCGGTGCCGAAGCGGGAGCGAGGCGTAGCTGTGCGTGATTGATGGTTCCTAACGCAGGCCAATTGCACAAGGCGTCCCGGCTGGCAAGACTCGCCTCGTGATCGAGCATTTCGAGCCCTTGCAGACCAGCCGGCTCCACCTGGAGCCCATAACCGACGATGTCGCACGCTCGATCGCGAGCGGCGACGTTGCGGACCTCGGAGCGGCTGATGGATGGCCCCAGGAGGGCACGCGGAACGGCGTAACCCTGGCTCTCGAGCACGGCCATCCTCCCGGCTGGCTGGTCCGGAGCGCTGCCGGCGTCATTGGCGACTGCGGCATCCGGGCCCCGGTCGACGATGCTGGTTGCGTGGAGATCGGCTACGGGCTCGCAGGTCCCTACCGTGGGCAAGGCTTTGGCACCGAGGTTGTCATAGCCATCAGCGATTGGCTGCTCGGACAACCCAGCGTCTCGGCGGTCCGGGCGCGCACCCTGCCGTCAAACGCCGGGAGCCGCCGAGTGCTCGAAAAGGCCGGCTTCACGGTCGTGGGGACGGCGGACGACGAGATCCTCTACGAACGCCGCGCTTGAGGGCGTCAAGGATTTCATAGCAGGGATAAGGACGATCTCGCAGTAGCATGCCAAAACGCCCATAACGACAGGGCTTTCCAGCCGCGGCGAGAAGGACATTCTGATTTCAACCGGTAACGCCGTCCATTACGGCACGGTACCCGCGTAAACGCCGAGATGCGCGCTGGCCTTATGGCGGAGAAGGGGCGATTGTCCAGGGAGGCGACCATGGCGGAGCGGTGCCTCTCCCCGGTGGCAGAGGAAGGGACAGCACCGCCGTTGCCCTTCGGCTTCTCTCAGCTAGTTGTTCGCAAGGCTTGAGCCAAGTCACATCGGTTCTTCAGTTCCGGAGACGAGCATGAGCCGGGTACGAAACGGAAGGAGCAACCAGTGAGCACCATTGTCCCCGAAGACCCTCGCAGCCGGGGTCAAGCACCCGAAGCCAGCGAAGCGACCGGGCCAAGCCAGAGCGGCCCTATCCCCTCGGGGGCGAGCAGTTTCGGCTGGCCCGGCCCGGACACGCCCTTAGCAGCGCCCATCACCGGCCAGCCTGCACCGCCGGCCCCACCGGTCCTACCGGGCTGGGCAGTTGCGGGCACCCCCGCACCCAGGCGTGGCCACCGTCGCCGGCTAATCGCAGCAAGCGTTCTAGTAGCGGCCGCCCTGGCTGGGTTCGGCATCGGCCGCGTGGTGCAAGAGAACGGGACGGCGAACGGGAGCACCGCTGCGGCCACTCTTTCCATGGCCCAGCTCGAGGCCAAGGTCGACCCCGCCCTGGTGGACGTGGTCTCCACCCTCGACTACGGGGAAGGTGAAGCGGCCGGCACGGGGATCGTCCTCACGTCTTCCGGCGAAGTACTGACCAACAACCACGTCGTCGACGGGGCGACGAGCATCGAGGTTACCGACGTTGGTAACGGTAAGACGTACAGCGCCACTGTTGTGGGCTACGACGTCACGTCCGACATAGCCGTCCTCAAGCTGAAGGACGCCTCCGGCCTCGAGACCGCCACGCTCGGGGACTCCAGTGCCGTGGCCGTCGGCCAGAGCGTGGTGGGTATTGGGAACGCCGGCGGGGTCGGCGGCACACCGTCGGCGGCAGCGGGTACGGTTACCGCGCTCGACCAGGACATCACCGCTTCGGACGAGTCCAGCGGCTCCTCGGAACAGCTGACCGGCCTGATCGGGACCGACGCCGACATCCAGGCGGGTGATTCCGGCGGCCCGCTTGTCAATATGAGCGGCCAGGTCATCGGAATCGATACGGCAGGTTCGTCGACCTTCCAGTTCCAGCCCGGGGGCTCCCAGAGTGGTACTGGCTCCAGCACCGACGGTTTTGCCATCCCGATAAACGAGGCCGCTTCGATCGCAAACAAGATCGAGTCCGGTCAGGCTTCGTCTTCGGTCCACATTGGGGCTTCTGCGTTCCTCGGGGTTGAAGTGGCCAGTACTTCTGGGTATAACGGTTCTCAGTCCGGTGTCTCCGGCGCCACTATCGAGGGCGTGGTCTCGGGTTCCCCGGCCGCCGGCGCGGGCCTCTCGCAGGGCGACACCGTCACGTCGATAGCCGGCCATACGGTCTCCTCGCCGACAACCCTCCGCAATGTCCTGGTCGAGTTCCACCCGGGCCAAAAGGTGTCCGTTACATGGGTGGACTCCTCTGGCAGTTCTCACACCAGCACTATTGACCTCGCTTCAGGGCCAACGGCGTGACGGGCGCACCTCAGGCCAGGCTGACCCGGTAGTCCTCTATGACCTGGAGTTCAAGGCTGGCGGGAATGTACCCCGCCAGCCCCTCCAGGTTCTGGCAACCGGTGCGGCGCCAAAGTCGACCGGCCTTACCCACCAGCGTCGGGCCCTCCGCCCGCTGCTCGCGCCATGCCCAACACCCAGAGACGAACTCTGCCCTTTCCGTCGGTCCTGACCCGCTCCTGTGCGCCCATGCTGGACCAGTGCCGTACGACCCGACCATCTATCGGGGCAGTGCCCCTCACTATGCTGTGGGCCGCCCTCCCTACAGCGGCCAACTCGAAGCCGTCCTGACGGAGACGTTGCGACTGGATGGCTCCGGCCGGTTGCTCGACGCCGGGTGCGGCCCCGGCATCCTTACGTTGCGACTGGCCCACCTCTTTGACCAGGCGGTCGGCCTTGACCCCGATGCCGACATGCTGGCCGAAGCCGGACGCCGGGCACGGGACGAAGGCGTCTCTAATGTCCGCTGGGCCCACGCCCTCGCCGAAGACCTGCCGGCAGCCGCCCCGGGCGCCTACCGGCTGGTGACATTCGGCCAGTCCTTCCATTGGACAGACGAGCACCGGGTGGCAGAGACGGTCTACGACCTGCTGGAACCGGGGGGTGCCATCGTCATGGTCGTCCACTCGGTCGAGGGCCGCCCGGTCCCGCGGGGGCCTGGTCACCCGCCAATCCCCCATGACGAGATCAGGGCGCTCGTTGAGCAGTACCTGGGCTCGAACCGTCGGTCCGGCCAGGGCTACACCCGCACCCGCGACCACACCTTTGAAGACGTGCTCGTCCGAACCCGGTTCGGGACCCCCTTTACCGTCTTCGCTCCGGGAATCCCCGACCTGCTCCGCGACACCGAGAGCGTCCTATCCGGCTACTTCTCGATGACCACCTCGGCACCACACCTCTTTGGCGACCGCGTGAACGAGTTCGCCGAGGACGTCCGCCAGCTGCTTGGCAGGCGCTCACCCGACGGGCTGTTCTGGGATTGGCCCGGCGACACCGCCATCATCGCCGCACGCCGGTCCGAACAGGGCTCGTCGTAGCCAGGGCAGGAGCGCGACCTGTTCGTGGCCCGCACCCAACCGCCCCCTTTGGTCTGAGGTATCTCTCTACCTGGAAGTCGTACTGATCAACCACCGCGGCTTGGCTTCGTTGTTCGCCCACTCCGACGTTTTAGGGACGACAGCAATCGCCTGTTTCTACACCCCGGGGAGCGAGCCCCGAAGGGTTGCGAGCCGAGGGCACCCGGTCATCCTTCGAGGTAGCGGAGAACCGCCAACACCCGTCGGTGATCACTGGACGTCGCAGGCAGCCCGAGCTTGCCAAAAATGTTGGCCACGTGTTTCTCAACCGCCCCCTCCGAAATGACGAGGCTGGTTGCAATGGCTGAGTTGGTCCGCCCTTCAGCCATCAGGGCCAGGACCTCCCGCTCTCGGGCGCTCAGCTCGGACAACGTGTGGGTGCGGCGAGAGGCGCCCATGAGCTGGGTGACGACTTCTGGATCAAGGGCGGTGCCTCCCGAGGCCACCCGAACCAGTGCTTCGACGAAGTCGGACACGTCGGCGACCCGGTCTTTGAGCAGGTAACCGATGCCGGCCGCACCACCCGCCAGCAGTTGGGCGGCGTAACGGGTCTCGATGTACTGGGAGAAAAGCAGGATCCCGACCGCCTGGTAATCCCGGCGGAGCCGAATGGCGGCCTGTAGGCCCTCGTCAGTGAACGTCGGCGGCATCCGGATGTCGACTACCACCACGTCGGGGGGATCGGCGGCGACGGCCTGCTCAAGACTGGCGCCGTCGCTAACCGCGCCCGCCACCGCGAAACCCCTGTCGGTGAGGAGCTGGACCAACCCATCGCGCAGGATGGCCGAATCCTCGGCTATCACGACACGTATGGCCTCGGCGTCTGGCATGTCAGGATCGGGCCATTTCAGGATTGGGCCATTTCAGGATTGGGACGGTAGGTCGACGGTTATGCTGCTCGGGCCGCCCGGAGGGCTGGCGATACTCAGGTGGCCGTCCACTGCTCGGACGCGATCGGCCAGGCCCGCAAGGCCGCTGGATGACGGACCGAGACCGTTGAGCCTGGCGCCACCTCGACCGTTGTCGCGCACCACGATCCTGAGCCACGGCCCGTGCTGAACGCAGCTCAGCGAGGCGCGGCGTCGCCCGGGCGTGCTGGACGACGTTGGCGAGCAGCTCGGCCGCACAGAAATAGCAGATCGCCTCGATGGCCGCGCTGGGCCGGGTGGGGACCGAAACGGTCACATCAGTCGGCACCGGGCTGCGCGAGGCCAGGGTCGTCAGGGCGTTCTCGAGACCAGTGTCGAGCACTGGCGGGTGGATGCCGCGGGCCAGGTCCCGGAGGTCCGTGACGGCGTCCTTCACGCCGCGGTGAGCTTCGTCGACCAGGCGCCGGATCGCCTGTACCTCGGCGTCCCGATCCTCGACGGTCAGATGGTCGAGTTTCTCCTTGGCCTGGCCGAGCCGCATCGCCAGGGCGACGAGCTGCGCCTGGGTGCCATCGTGGAGGTCGCGTTCGATGCGGCGAAGGGTCTCCGTGGCCGCGTCGAGGGTCTTGGATCTCGACTCCTCGAGGCTCCTCACCCTCGACGCCGCCGCGTCGCGGCTAAGCAGCAGATGCATCATCCTCTTGTCCAGGGAAACGACGAGCCTCATGGCCCACGGGGCGACAAAGAGCAAGACAACCCCGCTCACAAACAGGGCGAGGCGGGTGGCGAAAGCGGGCGGCCCTTCGCCGCTAGAGCCCGGGGCCAGGAACCGGCCAAAGAAGCCGAACCTCGCGGGCGCGCCACCGCCGATCAAGAGCGAAGCGATGCCGGACAGCGCCTCGACCCAGACGCTGAGGGCGAACCAGACGCCGAAGATGGTGATCGGCACCTTGGCGACGAAGTACCCCACGGCCCGCCATGCGGCCCAGTCACCAAACGACGCCCGCAGCCAGCCGAACAACCCCGGACGAGCGGTGACGGGCTCCGGTCCGGGGATCTCCTCGCCCAACAGCCTCCCCGCCAGCGCCCGTTGCCAGCGACCAAAGCCACGAGCGGCCCGCAAGCCGGCCGCCAGTACAAGCGACGCCGACGAGCGCGAACGTGAGCGCCAGCCCGGCAAACCCCAGTGCAGCCAGAGCGAGCGCCACCAGGCAGGCCAGGGCGGAGCTGGCAAGGAAATAACCCAGCTCCGCCCATGTGCGCTTTTGAAAGGGTTCCCGGCCGATCAGCCGGGTCAGACGCCTGACCTGTCCAGCTCGCTCGGCGGGAAAGCGTGTCTGCACCCGGCGACCCTCGGCGCCAACCTCGCTCAGGCGTCTCGCCGGACGAACACTACAGCGCCGACGACGAGGACGACTAGGGCGTAAAGAGCCATTAGTAATAACCCTACGGTCGGAGAGAGAGGCGAAACTACCCCCCCGGGCCCTTGGTTGACGGTGGACATGATCGAGCCGGTGAGGATGTTCGTCGGTACGTAACGAAGGTCGGGTTCGGAGATGCCGTGCATGGCGAGCGGGAGCACGAATATGACGCCGACGAAGGCGGCGATAGCCCCCGCCGTACTGCGCAAGATCAAGCCGAACCCAAACGACATCAGCGCCATGAGCGCGATGAACACGCCGGTCATTACGACGGCTCGCAACGCCCCTGGCGAACCGATACTCGCCGACGGAGCCCCGCCACCGGAAAGGACGGCCTGGCCGAGGAAGAACGAAACGAAGCTGAGAAGCTCGCAGAACGCCACAGTCACGGCGGCGGCCACACCGATTTTGGCCGCCAGCAGCATGGGCCGTCTGGGAGTGGCGGCAATGCTGGCGCGGATGGTGCCGCTGGCGTACTCGCTGGTAATGAGCAAAGCCCCGAAAACTCCGGCCGTCAGGCCGGCGACGATCAGGCCGACTAGAGAGTTTTGGGTCGGGTCGAAGCCCTGGTAGTACCCGGAACTGTGGTGTAAATCGGCGTTAGCTACCAGTCCGGTCACCAACAGGGCGGCGATAACGGTCAGGCCGACGATGATGGCGTTCGAGCGCAAGGTAAAGATCTTGAGGGCCTCGGACTTCAACACGTTTTTTGCTCGGTAGTGCCCCAACGGGCGGTCCTGGATGGCGTAGGTCATATCGATCACTCCTTCTAGCCGGCGACCGACGCCGCGGCCATCGTGGACGGGCGGTACTCCACCTCGTCCTGGGTCAGTTCCATGAACGCATCCTCCAGGGACGCGGTGATTGGCGTCAGCTCGTAGATTCGCAAGCCATCGCGCGCGCCCACGTCACCGATCTGCGGGGAGGTGAGGCCCTCCACCGTCAAGGATGTGCCGTCCCCATCGCAGACCTTGGCCCCGATGGCGGCGAGGGCCGAGCTGAACGCGGCCACGTCGGGCGTGACGAGGCGGACGGCTCCACCGCCACTCCTGGCCACGAAATCGGCCACGCTGGTCTCGACGATCAGCCGGCCCCGGCCAATGACGACGAGCCGGTCGGCCGTCAGCGACATCTCGCTGATCAGATGGCTGGACACAAACACGGTCCGGCCCTCCGCAGCCAGCCCCCGCAGGAACAGGCGGACCCAGCGGATGCCCTCCGGGTCGAGGCCATTGACCGGTTCGTCGAACAGCAACACACCCGGGTCGCCCAACAGGGTCGCCGCAATGCCCAGGCGCTGGCTCATGCCCAGCGAGAACTTGCCCGCCCGCCGGTTGGCGACAGAGCTCAGGCCCACCTGGTCCAGGACCTCGTCGACGCGGGGGAGAGGGATGTCATTGGTAAGGGCCAGCCAGCGCAGGTGATTTCGGGCCGTGCGAGCCGGGTGGAACGCTTTCGCGTCGAGGAGGCCGCCGACCTCACGGAGGGGCCAGGCCAACTCGGAATAGGGTTTGCCACCGATCAGGGCTGACCCCGAGTCGGGGTAATCGAGGCCCATTATCATGCGCATGGTCGTGGACTTGCCGGAGCCGTTGGGGCCCAGGAAACCGGTGACCACACCAGGCGGCACTTCGAAGGTGAGGTTGTCTACGGCAGTCGATCCGCCGTAGTGCTTGGTTAGTGAGTGTGCCGTAATCATCCCTACTAACGATAAGGGGACCCCCTCCCTGGTGGAATACGGCTGGTCGGCGTCTTTCGGTTGGTGCTAGCCCGCCAAAGGGTGGGGTTAACCCCCCGGTGCACCTCCTAGACGGACGGTCCGGCCCCGTCCGGACGGGGGGTGGGCCGGATGGCTGTAGGTACCATTTTGGCGGTGGGATCCGTGCCCCATGGCCGAGGCCCTCGGCGGAACGAGAATGTCATCCGTCGGCGATCAACAGGCCGAGTAGCAGCCTTATGCTGTCAGCAACGGCATAGTGACATCGTGGCTGCCATCACGATCCGGGACGTCCCGGACGAGACGGGGGCCGAGCTCGCGGCTCGCGCTGCCCTTAGTGGGCGTTCCCTGCAGGAGTACTTGCGTGCTCAGCTGATCGAGCTTGCGCGCCGGCCTGACCCGGAGGCGTTGCTAGCAAGGGTACGGGAGAGCGGAAACGGGCCGTCGGCAGCGCGCTACCGGTCAGCTCGATACCGGCGCACCGGGATACTGACCGGCGATAGTGACGGTCGTCGTCGACCCGGGTTTTGTTGTGGCGGCGCTGGTAGACAGCGGGACGGCGGGCACGTGGGCGGATGAGCTACTCGCAAGCGACAATTTGGCCGCGCCCCACCTGATGCCGATGGAAGTGGCGAACATATTGCATCGTGCGGGTATTGCGGGCGACATCTCGGCCGACACCGCCTCGATGGCTCACGCCGAGCTGCGGGACTTGCAAGTCGAGCTGTTCGGCTATGAGCGATTTGCGCCGCGGGCCTGGGGGCTTCGTGAAAACCTCACCGCTTATGACGCCTGGTACGTGGCTGTGGCGGAGTCGTCGTCAGTGACGCTGGCCACGGTCGACTTAAGGCTAAGCCAAGCACCTGGACCGAGGTGTTCCTTTGCCACTCCACCGGGAGCCGATTGGAGGTAACAGCGCTTGTCCACAGCTACCAGTTCGAGAAACGTCTGTAGCGAGGATCGAACGATCCCAAAAGTGGCCAACTATTTTGGCCCGGGCTTATCGCCCTTTTCCGACAGCGACCAGAACACCGAGTGGCCGCTCCCGCCGGGCCCCACGACCGATCCCGGCTGAAGACCCCCTTGTACAAACCCTTGAACGGCGGCCAAGGAGAGCTCTCGCGCCAACGCGAAGGCATCACCAAGTGACAAAAGGTCCGCCTGGCTGAACCAGCGGACCTCTTCGATCTCGCCAGGCTCGGGCCGCAGCCGTCCGCCAATCACGGTGCCCGCAAAGACCACAAGTACCACCGCGCCGCGGTCGGCGAGGGCCACGACTCGTCCAAGCTCCACGTCGAGGCCCGTCTCTTCGCGAGCTTCCCGCACTGCCGCCGCCTCCACGGTTTCACTCGGTACCGCCAAACCGCCGGGGAGCGCCCAGAGACCGGGCCCGTAAGCTTGTCTGACGAGCAGTACTTTTTTCTTACGGGTAACAAGGACAAAACCTGCCAGCTCTGTTGAACGGGGCTCAGCCGCTAGTACCATCCCGGAAGTTTGCCAGTTAACCTCCAACCGGCGTAAACCACTCCTCGGTTTGGGTAAGCGATGATGGTTGAGTGGCAGGTGACAGGGAGAAATTGAGAGCGACTTTCGCCTCGGTGGCCTCGCGCTACCACCAGGTGCGTCCCGAGTATCCCGACCAGCTCTACGACGCGCTCGTCGAGCTTGCCGGTCTCCAGTCGGGCGACAAATAAGACCGGACCGGAAAAAGCGCAGCGCGAGCGAATTGCTGTCCAACTCGCAGTCCTCACGAGGACGGCTACTCAAATTTGGAAAATTTCGCGTGGGCGACGAGCTGAACTGACTAATGGAGACGAACAAATGCTGCCGTTACCTCGCTAATAGAGGCGCTCAGGCCGGCGGTTCCCAGCACAGGTACTGTGTCAGACGGCGAGCCGGATGTAAGGCGTTCGGATCTCCGAACCGAGCTTCGGCCCAGGCGCGGGTCCTGTCGGCGGCGGACCGCAAAACAGCGGGGCTAACACCACTCGGTACGGAGAAGGGGTTGGCCTCCATGCGGTTTAGGAAGTAGTTCACCGACCTGCCCACGGTGCTAAGCACCTCCAGGTCCTCCAGACGGCGTGCGCCAAGGTCGGCGAGGAAGTGGTCGAAGTCGTCGACGCTGCGGGGTGGTCCGCCTGGTGCCGAGGAGGGCGACGACAACGTGATCGGCCTGTCGAGGCCCAACTGAGTCGTGAAGTACCGCGTGAGGGCGGCAACGTCCAGGCCGTCCGGCGGAGGCTGGCGGCCGCTACCAAAGTTGATAACGAGGCGGCCCCCAGGCCGGATGACGCGGAGCAGTTCGCCGAGGATGGGCCGGGCGTCCTCGAAGAGGTGGAAAACGTGCGCGGCATGGACCGCCCCGAAGCCCGATCGCCGGGCCGGAAGAGCGGCGAGGTCGGCGAAAGCAAGCTGGCCCCGAAGCCTCGGATCCCGGCCAAGGGCACCGCTCATCATGTCGAGGTCGATGTCCACGCCGACCATCTTCAGGCCGGCGCGCCGGAGCGGCACCAACATCAGGCCGCTCCCGCAGCCGGCGTCGAGGACCGGCTGGTACTTGCACAGTCGACCAGCCAGGTGGGCACACAGGCGTCTCAGGTCGTCGGGAGGGATGTCGAACTGGGCGTCATGGGCAGCGACGCCCTCTCTACCAATCTTCGTCAGTGTCGCCAACATTCGTCACCGTACCATCGGGAGGTTTCGATGGCTCCGAAGCTGGCGTCAGTCCGGTGAGAGCCGCGGTCGGCTGGTCCGTTCACTCATCGGTCTGCCGCCAGATGGGGTCTCTGCATAGCCATTCCAGGTCTCTCAGAAACCCAGCTCCATGTTTCCAGGGTGATGGTTGATCCCACTGCCTGGCCCATCCGGGGCGGTTCTCGGCGGCCCAGGCCTTGCCGGTGCTGTAAGCGGCCTCGACCCGGTCAGGGATGGCCTCTATCACGTTGGCCCAAAGCTTGGCGGAGCAGCGGTAGCCATCGCGCAGGAGCCCCATCCTGTGGGCAATTGCGGGGTCGGACGGGCGGCCCATTGCAGCCCGGTTTTCAGGGGCGGCAAGGGGGACCCAGCGGTACGCGAAGTAGGCCAGATCCCAGGCTCGAGCCCCAGGCGCGGCTACGTCCCAGTCGACGAGGCCCGTCACCCGGCCGTCGTAGTGAAGAAAGTTCCAAGGAGCCAGGTCGTTGTGGCAAATCACCTCACCCCTCAGACCGACTCCGGGGCCGCGCTGCCAGCCGTCATGGGGGTGGTCCCACCGGGCGACCAGGTCGTGGTAACGCCGGATGAGACGGGCGGCGCCGATCAATAGCTCGTCGCCGTCTAACTCAGGCCCCAGGCACGCCTCGCCAGGTAGCTCGGAGAGGATTCTCCCGCCCGCGCTCGTCAGTGCCCAAGAACCGCGGCGAAGCCTCGAAGCCCGACGCCTTGAGACATTCGAGGAGAGCATGGACGGCGTCCGACCACCAGCCGGTAGAGCGGCGAATAGTCCCCTCTACCCTCGACACGGCGGTGACCCCGCCGCCGCTAAGTGGTTCGTCCACCATCGGTCCGAGGATATTCGCGGGCTCGAGGTCCTGGTGGAGCTTCCGCATTCAGCCTTCGAAGCCGCCTATGCGGCCGTCGGGTACCACTTCTAGCTCGTCTCGAGCGACCCGCCGGAGAGAGCCCTTCCCGCCTTTCTCGTGAGGGCCTCCGCTCTGTTCAAGATTCGGCTCTCGCGGCTCGGCCCACCCAGCTCAGCCGGGTGGGCCTGGCACGCTCTAAAAACGGCCTAAATGAACAGGGCGAGCGTGTCATCAATGCGACACAGGCGATCAAAGCCCCAGGTGGATATGCCCGGTCGGTCCACCTCTTTTGCGAGTCGAGCCGAAATGTCGCCGAGGGCACGGCGAAGCAAGCCGTACTCCAGATGGTCGCGGTCGACAGCGAGGCCCGCAATGCCATACGCCCTCAGGAAATGACGGGGGTGAGCCTCGTCGATCACCAGCCACAGGTCGTGTTCGCGAGGGCCGAGGCGAGCCCAGTCCCAATCCACAATCGCAACGGTCCTTCCGACCGAGTCGAGAAGCAAGTTGAGCCCACCGAAGTCGTCGTGGCTCAACACGTTTGGCACGTCGGCGGCGCGAGCATACATTGTTACGGTTTCGAAGCGGTCGAGCCAGGCCGACAGTTCGTCGGCACGATCGGCGACCCAGGGGTGGCGCAGCCCGGAGCGCAGGAACTCAAGCGGTTCGTCGGTGAGCGGTGGCGTCGGCAGTCCCAGTCCGTTGGTTGCGGTGTCGTGCACCCGTCGGAGCATGCCCGCCACTTCGGCCCAGTCGTCGCCAGTCGGGTAACGGCCGGGAACGTATGGGAACACCGCGTAAGGACGCCCGGCGTTAGTCAGCACCACGTCCGGGCGCAACGGGCGCGGCACGGGCAATCCGTTGTCGGCCAGCCGGTCAAGCAGTCCGAGGTCGGCCCGAGAACCGTCACAATGCCACACCTTCACGAACCATTGCTCGTCGACGATCCAGCACTCACTCTCAAATCCGACGGGGTACGGCGTGAACAACTTCACGTCGAGGCCGAAGTCACGACGAAGCTCGCAAATGGGCGGTTCGCCCTCCTCGGAGGGCATCAATCGCGAACGCTACCGTGCCGAACGACAGTCGTAATGGCCTGTGTCTCTCGGTCCAGGTGATAGCGATCGTATGTTTCGAACGTGCCAACGAGCCGGAAACCGACGCGGTGCAGCACGGCTACGCTGGCGCGGTTGCCGTGGGTGACACCAGCAAACAGGTCAGTCGCGGCGACTCGTTGCCAGGCATGCTCGGCCGCAGCGTGCACCGCCAACGTAGCAATTCCTCGCCCACATGCCTGTTCGGCCAGCAGGTACCCCAGCCCAAACCTGGGCGGGGCTATGGGCACAAGCGTCACGCTGCCAACCAGAACGTCGGCCTCGTAAATGCCGAAGTTGTGTAGCGGATTGGCAGCGGCAAAGCTCACGGCGTGCTCTTCGGCGGAGGCACACACCGCGTCGATATAGTCGCCGTGGCGCGTGAGGTGAGGCCCGTTCGCTTTCAATATGTCGGCGTAGGCGGCGCCATCGGCGGTGACAAAAGAGCGCAACACCAACCCGGGGCGCACCGTCGCCAGCTCCACCGGCACGATTCTAATAAAAACCTTGCCAAAAGGCGCGTCGAGAAGGTGTGTCGGCTGCGAGGCAATTCAGATGGACGTAGCGCCTATTCGGTGATTGCGCGCACCGAACTTCTGGCTGGCGCCAACAGTAAAAGCCTACGTCAGACGGCTCCTCGCCGGAATGGCAGAATTGCCGGTTGACCGCCGGGTCGCAGAGAGAGCGGGGCTCCTTCGACGTCAACTCCTCCGCTTGCGCATGCCCGACGCCTTTGTCGCAGCAACCGCGCTGAGTCCACTCGCTCACGCTCCACACCAAGAACAGCCGCGACTCCAAGCGGGTGCCTAGCCTCCGTCTGCGGTAACCATCGTTTGCGTAGGTGGGCCCAGGACATCAGCTGATCGAGGTCGGTACTCGGAGCGTTCACTCAGCGCCGCCATGGCAACGCTCCTGCAGGAAGGTCAGCTCTCCGAGGTGCCAGGTGCCAGGTGCCTGCGGGCCTGCGGACCTCCGGGCGCGCGGCTACACCCGTATGGCAACGAAGACGCTCCCCCCTCGTTTTGACTGCTAGCCTCTGCACATGCCGAAGCTCGTTGGTGGCCGGGCGGGAATATACGCAATCGGCGGGGCCTTCCTCGTCACGGGCATCCTCCTGGGGGTCGGCGTGACGGCGGCCGCAGCCGCGGGCGGCGTCGACCTCAAGGGCAGCTACCAATTGACCGGGGCAGTCTCGAAACACGGCTCGTTCGTCGACCCCGAACTGGTAGCGCGTTCGTGTGCGGCGATCGGCTCGCACGGGACGGGCGCAGCATTCGTCGGAGGGCCAAACCACTTCGATGTTCCGAGCCCTCTGCCTCCGACCGGGAGCGCCGAGAACATCTCTTTCACCGCCGGCGTCATGTACAAAGGCCCGGGGACTTTCTCAAAGGAAGAGATCCTGAAAGGCGGGGGTACCGACATAATCGTCGGCCCGAACTCCTACAACGCCGTAGCCCCCGCGGCCACTGCTTCGATGACAGTAAGGGCGAACGGGTCCGGCTCGTTCACCTTTTCCAACGCCCCGCCGGTCAATGCGGGTAAGTCGCTCTCCGGAAAGGTGGCCTGGACCTGCACCCAGTGACGCGGGTTGACCGGAGCTCCGGGCGAAGGGCCCTACGCAGACGGCCCTGCCAATCAACGCCTGGCACCGGTCCACGCTTACGTGGAGCCCAGCCGAGTAGCCAGCGAGAGGCACTTCGAGCGGCTCAATCGGGGCCTGGCACTTACTGACCGGTCCGGCTATCAGCTTCCTTCAGACTCGCACTCTGCGGTTAACCGCTCGACGAGCGCCTCCACCTCTTCTTCGCGAAGGGTCGTCGGTTGAACGATGAGAATGCTCCTGTCGATCCAGGCGTCTGCGCAGAAAACCCGTGGCGAGCCCTGACGGAGATTTCGTGCCACCTCCGCGGCGCGTGACGGCCCACCATGGTTGGCAAAGTCAATGACAACGTGCGATGACGCCTGAGGAGGCCCTACCAGCGAAATCTTCGCTCCCTTAATCCCCTCTAGGCCGGTGGCGACTGAGGCGGCCATCGCCTGCGTACGTGCGTCCTCGGCGGCGTGATCGCGTTGAACGTAATCCTCGAGGGCGGCGATCAGCCCGGCTATCTCCTCGCGCCCAACCTTTAGCATCCGGCCCATGCCCTGGCGCGGGGGGTCTCCCGAGACGATAGGCCCCGAGGGACCAAACGGGCCAGACCACGTCGCCGGATGGATGTACATGTCCTGCTGCTGCAGAGTCGCCGACAGGACGAGGTCACGTCGACCGGCCAAGAAACCGGACGACGCCGGGCCGCCGATCCCCTTCCCGCCGCTGAACGCCACAAGGTCGGCCCCGTCACGAATAAACCGGGTCAGATTGCTGGCCGGGGGCATCGCTCCTGCCGCGTCGACTATGAGCGGCAAGCCGTGCTGATGGGCGATGCGGGCAAATGCTGGAAGCGCCATTGCCTCTGTGGACGGAGAGCCGGAGGCGAGATAAAAGCAGGCGCAGGTGCGGTCCGTAATCGCACTCCCGACCTCCCAGTCCCGCGTACCCGGGCTGCTCGGCGTGCCCAGGTAACCGACCTCTACCAGCCGCGCACCTGTTGCCCGCAGGGCGTGGTCGTAGGGGTTGCGGTGGGCGCGGTGCATAACAATCTCGTTGCGAAGACCTTGAGTATTTGGCAACCGGTCCATGGCCGCAACATCGGTGCCCGCCATACACGCCGCGGCGGCAAGGAACAAACATGCAGCCGACCCCGAAGCCACGCATCCCGCCTCGGCCCCCGTTACGGTCGAAATTGTTTCGCTGGCGCGAGCTTGCAACTCGTTTAGGGGGACGAAGCACTGCCCGGCCGCGATCATCGCCTCCTGGGCGGCGGCGCTCAGCAGGTTCCCACCTAGCCGGCTGGCCGCACCATTGGCGTTGATCACCGGTGTCAGGCCAAGCCGTTCAATAACAGAGAGCTTTATCACGATGCCTTATCAACACTTTCTCTCAGCCAGCTTCCTGGAAGCGGTACGGGATCCACCAAGCGCCACCATACAAGCCCGTGATCGGGACCGTTGTCAGTGTTGGGGTCCCGCACCACGTGGCGCTCAGGACGCCACCTCAGCGACAAATTCGGCGACGGCGTTATTGAAGGCGTCGCTCTGCTCCCAGAAGGGGCAGTGGCCCGAGCGAGGGAGCATCCGCAGACGCGACCCTGGAACTCTCCGGGCGATGTACTGGGCAACCTTGTGCCCGTAGAACCTGTCGTCTTCGCCAAATATGACGAGCGTCGGTACCGTGATCTGGGACAGGAACTCACGGTAATCCCGTAGAGCCTCGTCTGTAAGCATGGTCGTCGCGATGACGGGTGGTACGCGCATGAGCTCTTCTGTCATCCAGGCCACGGTCGCCGGGTCAGGCTCGAACAGCATTGCGGGGCAGAACTCCGCCACCGCAGCAGCCTGGTCTGTTTGCAGCCCGGCGCATCCGTGAAGCAGCCCTTGCGGAGTCATGCCGCCGAGCTCGGAACCCTCCCAAGCGAAGTCGCTCGGTGACTGGTCCACGATTACCAGGCCGGCAACGTCAGCCGCGTTGGCGCGCAGGTATTCCCACGCCACCTCTGCGCCCATGGACCATCCGACCAGTACGGGCCGCTCAAGTGAAAGTGAGCCAAACAGCTCCCGCAAGTCCTCTGCGTACTGCGGCAAAGTGTGCCCGCTCAGGGTCTTCTCCGAGCGGCCGTGACCGCGCAGATCGGGTATGACCACGCGGTGTGACCGGGCGAAGTAAGGGAGCTGCCGCTGGAAAAACCGCCCGCTACAGGACCAGCCGTGTATGAACACCACAGCCGGTCCGGAACCCTCATCCTCCACCGATAACGTGACGTTGCCGGCACGGACGTCGTTTGCCATCATCCCTCTCTTCCAGACCGTCACGCCATCTGACGGTGACGCTGTCGAAAACGGTCGAACTGGTTACCGAAAAGTGGGCTCACGGCTCGTCGCCGCTGCCATCACTGTCGTCACTGCCGCCCCAGTGCGGTCACTCCAACCCGGTCCCTGATGTCACGCCCGCTACAAACTGTCGCATCGTCGCCCCCACCAACACCAGCAGCGGGACCGTTGCCACTACGTAGGCTGCGAACAGCGCTCCTCCCCCCTGCCCCGACACGCCGAACGATGTTATGAAAATTTCCAGCCCGGCCGAAATGGTCAATTTCGACTGGTCCGGCAGGACTACCAGCGGCCAGATGTAGTCACCCCACGCCGAGATCGCTACGAGGACGACGCCCATGAGGAGCACAGGCCTGGCCAAGGGCACGACGATCTTCCGGAGGACCTGGACTTCGGACGCCCCTTCCACTCTGGCGCTCATCAGCACCTCGGTCGGCAGTGCTTCAAAAAACGCCCGGTCCAGGAAAATCAGCAACGGCAGCGATGCCGTTGCGTAGGGCAAGACCAGTGCCCCCCAGTTACCGTACAACCGGAAGTCCCTCATCTCCGCAAACAGGGGGATCAAGGTAAGGGTCCAGGGGATCAACAGCAGGCCGAGGAAAGCCGCGAACACTAGCTCCCGGCCGCGGAACTTCATTGTCGCAAAACCGTACGCAGCCAGCGCCGCGACGGGCACGCCGATGGCTACAGATAGCGCCGTGACTATGATCGTGTTGAAAAGGTAGGGCCAAACCGCATTTGCAGCCATGCGGTAGTTGGCCACCTCGAACTGAGTAAAGAGCGAATAAGGGCCGCGTGCGCCAGGGAGCTCGCCGTGCGGAGCGAATTGGACAGTATGAGCAGCAGCGGGAAGTACGTCAGTATTACAACCAGCAGCGCGCACATCCCCAGCGCAGCACGGCTCAGCTTACGCTTGCGCGCTCTGGCGTGCCCGCTTTTCCACGAGTACTGGCGGCTACCCGCTACGGAGGTCGGGGCCGAGATGTCAGGAGATAACGCTCCCGAGCTCACGGGTAGCCTACCCTGCAGGCTTGTTGTGCCATCTCGACCCTCCGACCTCTCTCTTGTCTTACTGAGTTAATAACCGGCTAGTTGCCGGCGCTCTTGACGTCGCCGCTGAACCGGTCCCGGTCCGCTATAGGCCCGGGATGTGCACCTTGGCCGTGGCTGCCCACTGCTGGGCCCCCTGGGTCAGGAGCGTTTGCACCTGGCTGGAAAACGAAGAGAACGAGACGCTCCCCGCCGCGTACTCCTCGATGAGGCGATTAGCGTTGGTGGTCGTGGCGGTCGTCAGGAAATCTCCCTCTAACCCATAAATCCCAACCGGCGGCAACGTCGTGGGCACAACGACGCCCGGCAGGGCCCCGCCGCCCGGCAGGGGCGGTGCACCCTTTACCACCGGGAAGCCGTTGCCTGTGGGGCCAAGCCACGTGTCGATCACGTTGGGGGCCGTGAGGTACTCGAGCAGGTTGATGGCCAACGCAGTGGTGCTCTGGGTCATGTTGTGGGCCGCCTTCTGCGTGGTCACCGACCACTGACCAGACCCGTTGGGGGACGAGATCACGTCGCTTACGTTTACGCCCGATGCGTACGGGGTGGTCGCTTTGGTCAGCGTCGGGAAGCCAAAGGCGCCCCACTGGTTGGAGCTAAAGCCCAGTGACTTCAGTTGCTGGGGCCACCACGACCCGCCCAGCAGCATGGCCACCTTGCCCTTCACCATTAGAGACTCGGGCGAGAGGGGCGGCGTGGTGGTGCCAGGGGTGGCGCAGAGGTCGTACTGGGACCCGCCCGGAGCCTCGTACTGCTCGAGCTGGCCCAGGAGCTTCCATACCTCCGCATAAGCGGGGTTCTTCATAGAGATGATGTTCTTAGCCACACCCGTCGCCACGTCCAAACCGGTGAAGACCTGTTCGTGGTTGACGTCCAGCTCTTTTGCCCAGGGCGCCAGCAACGCGGTCGACACAATGCCCTCCCAGAACAGAGGGCCGCATGCTCCCCCCGTGGTCAGAAGGAACGGGTAGACGCCCGGCTCGTCGGTCTTGATCGCTTGCATATCCGCGATCCACTGGGCGTACGTCGTCGGAGGGGCGCTGAGGTGCGCTTTTGCGAATATCGCCTTGTTATAGAACATGGCCGAGCCGACGGCCGAAGCGTTGATGAGCTCATAGACGCCCTGAGAGCTCGTCATGTACGGCGGGTCCAGGGGGCTAAACGTGTCCAGCCAGTCGGGGTAGGCAGTGTCGTAGGGGTCCTTGGCGTGCAGGAACGGCCCCAAGTTTTGAAGGATACCTGCCGGGACTGAGTTCTCCGTGCCCGCCGACTCGAAAACGAGGTCGGGGGCGTCACCACCCGACGCCTGAGTGACGAGCAGTGCGTTGGGCGGGGCGCCCGAGTTGTGGGCATCGGCATCGTACCAACTAACGGTCACCCCGGGGTGCATCTTCTCCCAGGCCGCGGTTACCGCACGTAACCCGGAGTTATCTGCCGCACTGATCAGGCCGGTGAGATCTGGCAGTGCGGCCGTAATCGTGACGCTGGCGGCGTCAGCCTGCCGGGCTTGCGCAGCCGCACCGGCCTGAGCGCCAAGGGTCACGCTCGCCATCATGGCCGTGGCGACGCCCAGAGTTGTCACAGTTCTGCGACCGGCCGGTAGCGTCCGGCCGGATCGCAAAGGTAATTGTCCGTCCATATCGGCTTCACTTCTTTCCTTCATCTAGGTCCTCCATCCTTCGTTTTGGTGTTCTTCTGAGTTTCCCGTTGTGCTGTCTGGTCGGATATGGCCTGGTCGGCCACTTACGTAGAGGTACACCGCGGTCGCTTAGAGCAACGGGTGCACATGTCGGGGTGCATCAGGTCTTAGCCCGCAGGGCTCTGGTCGCAATGATCGTGATGACAATGATGCAGACGAACATCAACGAGCCGATGGCCATGCCGTAGCCGTACTGGTCGTTCTGAAAAGCAGAGTCGTACATGTCCAGGCCGGGGACCATGGTGGAGTTGCCCGGGCCACCATTTGTCAAGATCAGGATCGGGATGAAGTTTTGTACCGCGTAAATGGCGGACAGGATCACCACGACACGCAACTGCGGTCGAACAAGCGGCGCGTCAATCTTGAAGATTTGTCTTAGCCGGCTCGCTCCGTCCAGCGACGCCGCCTCCCGGAAGGCGTCGGGAATGCGCTGGATCCCCCCAAAAAAATGAGGAAACTCAGGCTCGACACCCAGGGAAAGCCTATGAGGAGGATCGATAAAAGTGCCGTTTGAGGGTTCGAAAGCCAGTTGACGGCGGGTATCCCCAACGCATTGAGGGAAGTGTCGACGACACCGTCGACAGGAGTGAGCATGTAGGCCCAAATGTCAACCACGATCACGATCGGGAGGACAATCGGCAAGGCGAGGGCGTACTTGGTGAAGGTCTGCGCCCGTCCGCGCAGAGCCGCTACGAGCTCCGCGCCGAAGAATGACGCAACGATGCTAATGAGGATCGTACCGCCGATCAGTATCCCGACGTTGACAAGCTCCGGGTGGAACGTCGGGCTGGCGAAGTACTGCCGAAAGTTCTCCAGGCCGACGAACTGTGGCGGGTTGAACCCGTCCCACTGGGTAAAGCCTCCTACGAGGCTGCGGACGGCAGGGTAATACGAGAACAGCAGGACAAGTGCCAGAGCGGGCCCGAACAGAAGGACCGCTCGCAATAGGCGCTCCAGGACAGCGCCCGACCGCGTTGGCGGCACGTCCGGCACCATCCCTGGACCTGCCCGCGGTCGGCCCACCGCCCCCGGCTTGTGGACCACCAATTTTGCCGGCGCCCCCCAGTGACGAATTACCGTTTACCGCCCCGGTCTTTAGGCTCAAGCCGGCATCAACCCCCTAACCTCGCTGCGGGTGGTGCCCGCAGGCTGTCATCGTACCCACGCGCCCCCGGGGGTATCAACGCGACGGCTTCAGCCAGGCGCTCGGGGACGTTGATCGACTCGTAAAGTTCTGCCAGCTTCTCGGGGTGGCACTGCGACGGGGACTCTTTGTCCCGATCGGGGCCGTGCATATCGAGCAGAGTTCGTCGGTAGGTCTGACGGTAACGTTGACCATTTGTCATGGGACGCTTCAGTCCTTAAACGGCACCGCGTTAGTAACGAGACCGCGCAACGGCCTTGGCGGAGATAAGGCAACGATGACACCGGGTGCCGGCCTCTTGGCGGCACTTGCTCGCCAGCGCGGTCCCGCCGGCAAAAGCCAAGGACCTGAGAGCCGTTACGCGGGTGAACTGCGAGGTACGGGCTGCCTTTTTCCCCTCTCTCTTGACACATGGTAACCGCTTACCGTAGCGTCCGCCGGGTATGCTGTCAAGGCCGCGGGGCGGGCATTCCGTTGATATCCGGTAATCGCTTACTCTAACGTCACTTCTCAAATGGCACCAAGGCATTCCAACCACGGGGCGGCGAGCGACAAAGACCGCTTCCCGGCAACGGGCTTGACCGGGCTCCCGGTCACGGTCCGCGACGTCGCGCGCGCGGCAGGCTTGTCGGTGGCGTCGGTCTCTCGAGCTCTCAGCGGTGCGCGCCGGGTGCGGCCGGATGTTGGCCAACGAGTTGCGGAGGCGGCGGCGGCGCTTGGCTATCGGCCCAACCCGGTGGCGCGAGCCCTCAGCATAGGGTCAACGTCGACCGTCGGCCTCGTCGTCCCCGACATCCTGAACCCGTTCTTTCCCAAGCTCGCCGAGGCAGTAGAACACGCGCTCAGGTCGGCGGGCTTGAGCATGCTCTTGATGAACGCCGAGAACGACCCCGGCTGGGAGGAAAATTGCATTTCTGAGCTCACCAATCGGAGGGTCGATGGGCTCTTGATCAGCGCTACCCACCGGGCCAAGAGCCGCCAAGCCATAGAGGAAGCGGCCGAAGTCGTCCCCGTCGTGCAGATAGACCGTTACGCGAGCCGCAACGTTGACCGGGTCGTCACCGACCCCCGGCAAACCGTACAGCTATGCGTGGACCACATGGCTGCGCAAGGTTGCATGGCGTTCGCCTTCGTCGGCGCCGAGAGCTCGGCTTCGCCCGCCGCGGCTCGCCGGCGAGCGTTCGAACGGGTCACCCGGGACTATGACCCCGGAGCCGGCGCACGGGTGCTGACGGGCGACTTCAGCTTAGGCTGGGGCTATGAGTCGGCCAAGCTGGTGGCCAACCACTGGCCAGAAGTGGACGCCGTGGTGTGCGCCAACGACTTGATCGCGCTTGGAGTTGTCCAGGGGTCAATTGACCTCGGCCGCGATATCCCCGGCGAGCTCGCCATAACTGGCTGTGACGACACATTTTTTAGCGGTGTAAGCCGGCCAACAATAACAAGTATTGCGCAGCCGGTGCGCGGCATCGCGATGACCGGTCTCGACCTGTTGGCGCGATCTGCTCGCGAAAATCGGCCTGCTTCGGTCGCACTTTCCCCGGAGCTACATATCCGTGGTTCGACGGTGCCACGTCGCAACGCCGAGCCAGGCGCCAAGACCACCCCGACGGCCCGCCCGCCAGCGAGGGGCGGTCGCCAAGCCCGGCCCACTTCCGTCAAGGGTCGGCCTGTGGCAGCCTTATAGCCTTGAGACGGGTTGCCCCAAGCTCTTTCCCCACCTGTCAGAGTGCCCGGTACGGACCGCGCTGTCATGCGGGCCGTCGTCAAATTATTGATCTCGGGGAGAAAAGTTGCTAAAAGTCTTGCTTTCTGCAGACATGGAAGGCGCCACCGGGGTGGTAGCGCCTGAAGACTGCCTACCCGGCACGGCGGCGTGGGAACGGTTCCGCCACCTACTGGTGGGGGATGTCAATGCCGCAATCAGCGGCGCCATAGATGGCGGTGCCGCAGAAGTCCTGGTCGTCGATGGGCACTGGTCCATGCGGAACATCACCATTGAGGACCTTGACCGCGAGCAGATCTGCTCTGCGGCAACGACAAACAGTTCGTAATGATGGAGGGCATACAAGAGGGGGCCGACCTGGTGTTCTTCGTGGGTTATCATGCGGCCGCGGGGCAGCCCGGCGTACTGAGCCACACGTGGGATCCCGCCACCATCCTGGAAGTCCGGCTCAATGGGCAGGTCGCCAGCGAGGGGCTCATCAACGCCGCGCTCGCCGGTGCCTACGGGCCCCCGTCGGGCTCGTAACCGGGGACAACGTGACCTGTAGCGACGCCGGGACTTATACGCCCGCCTCCTCGCGTGTCGCGGTTAAGACGGCGGTAGGCCGTTATCGCGCGCGTTGTCTCACGCCCAAAAAAACGGCGACGGCTATCCAGCAGGTGGCGAAGTTGTCTGTAGAAAAGGTGCCTTCGTTCCAGCCCTACCGGCCCGACGGCCCGTACGAGTGGACAGTCACGTTCGCTGGTCCTGGCTCAGCCAAGAGAGCGGCCGATTGCCCCGGTGTAACTTGCATAAGCCCGGCGACCGTCACCTGGGCACACCAGGACTACGCAGAATCGTACCTCACCTTCCAGGCCGTCGCCTCGCTTGGTGGCATCGTCTCGGACCGGGCGTACGGCTGAGAGATGTACCGACAGTTCCGGGCCAATTGTCAGCGCGTCAAAACAACCCAACTGTGCCCGCTTTAGCGCTTTTTGTTATCTAAAGGCCAGGGACGTGGACCTTCGTCTTCGCTGCCCATTGCTCAGCGGCCTGGGTCAGGATGGTTTGCCACTGGTCGGAAAAGGCCGAGAACGAAAGGCTCCCACCCGTGTACTCCTGCACGAGGCGCAAGCCCTCGCTCCCGGCCGCGGCCGTCAAGGCATTACCCAAAATGCTACCCACGTTCACCGGCGGCAACGCCTGGGGCACGATGACGCTCGGCAGGGTCCCCTGGCTGGGGTCAGGCGGCGTACCCTTTACCATTGAGAACCCGTTCCCTTCGGGAGGGAGCCACTTGGCGATCACACTTGGGGCGGTCAGGTACTCCAGCAGGTTGATGGCCAACGCAGTAGTGCTCGGGGTCATGTTGTGGGCCGCCCTCTCCGTGGTGACCGACCAGGTGCCCGCTCCGTAGGGCCCCCAAGTGACCCCGTCGAGTTGAGGCCGGTTGCGTAGGAGGTGGTCGCCTTGGTGACCGTAGGGTCGGCAAAGACGCCCCACTTACCGGCGAAGCCCAGCGATGCCAGTTGGGCGGGCCACCACGAGCCGCCCAGGAGCATAGCCACCTTGCCCTGCACCATCAGAGACTCCGGAGACAGTGGCGGCGTCGTGGTGCCAGGAGTGGCACAGGCGTCGTACTGGGACCCGCCTGGGGCCAGATAGGGCTGAAGCTGGCCCAAAAGCTGCCAGACCTCCCCATAAGCAGGGTTCTTCATAGAAATGACGTTCTTCCCAACGCCAGTCGCTATGTCCAAACCCGTTAGGACCTGTTCGTGGTCTACGTCGATTTGTTTTACCGACGGGGCCAGCAGCGTGCTGGCGAGGTACGACTCCCACCAGCCGGGGTCGCATGCGCCTCCCGTGGCAAAGAGGAACGGGTAGACGCCGGGCACGTTCGTCTTGATCGCTTGCATGTCCGCGGTCCACTCGCGCGTACGTCTGCGGGGGCACGCCTATGTGGGCGCGAGCGAATATCGCCTTGTTGTAGAACATGGCCACCCCGACGTCCGATGCATTTATGAGCTCATAGACGCCCTCCGCGTCCTTCATGTACGGCGGGTCGAGCGGGTCAAAGGTGTCCAGCCAGGTGCGGTACTTGCTGTCGTACGGGTCCTTGGCATTCAGGTACGGCCCCAGGTCGAGAAGCACACCAGCCGGGACTGCATTCTCGGTACCTGCCTCTTCGAAGACGATGTCGGCCGCGTCACCAGCCGACGCCTGCGTGACGAGCAATGCGTTGTTGGGCGTGCCTGCGTTGTGGAGGTCGCCATTCTGCCACTCAACAGTCACCCCGGGGTGCATTTTCTCCCAGGCCTGCGTGACGGCCGCGAGCTCGGTGTTGTCTTTGGCAGTGATCAGGCCGCTCAGGTCCGGTGTCTGGGCAGTTATCGTGACGCTGGCCCCGTTGGCGTAACGGGCCCGGCCGCCGCCGCAGCGGCCTGAGCACCCAGCGTAACGCTCGCCATCATGGCCGTGGCCACGGCCAGGCATGGCACAGTTTTGCGGCTGGCCCGAAGGGCCAAGCCGGGTCGGGAAAGTGGTTTACCGCTCATATAGGGCTCACTTCCTGGCTTCATTTAGGTCCTCCATCCTTTGTTGCGGCCGGCTCGGACACCCACGCTGAGGACACCACGCGATAGAGGCTCAAAGAGAAACCGAGCACCTGGTGACGGGCGCGGCACCGCGCTTGCGTTTTACCCCCTGTCAGCCCACCCCGAATTTGCGGACCGGCGACTTCGCCGGCGGGCCCGAGCGAGAAATTACCCTTATCCCCTCGGCCTCTAGGCTCAAGCATGCATCAGCCCCCTGTCCTCGCTGCGGCGTCCTGCCAGCGACCTGGAACCGTGTCTGCCCTGGGATCGTACCTAGAGCTTTCCAGGGGTGTCAATGGGCGCCCTCAGGTCGCGGTGCCAGACCTCTTCCAGGCGATAAAGCCGGCCGTTCTCGTCGGTCAGCGAGACAATGGTGTCCTCGAACCAGGTTTTTAGCAACTCAAAGTCGCGTTGGCTCGAGCACGCGTCGCGCCGGCGGGTCGTTGTGCGCTCCGGTAGTCACGCGTCGTCCGAGAGCGAGCGCCAGTCCGACGAAGTCGTCACTTCCTTCAAGATCTCTTCGATCGGCTCAACGCCGAGGCCCGGGCCGGTCGGCACCGCCAGGTGCCCCGACTCGAGGACGAAGGGCGCGGTAATGTCCGTTTCGAAGTAGCGGTCCGAGCCGCTGGTATCTCCGGGCAGGCTAAACCCGGGTAGCGCCGCGAGGGCGACGTTCGCCGCTCGCCCGAGCCCCGTCTCGAGCATCCCGCCGCACCACACCGGTACCCCGTTCGCCGCGCATACATCGTGCACCCTCCGGGCTTCGAGGTATCCGCCGACGCGACCTGCCTTAATGTTGACGATGGAGCAGGCGCCGAGAGCGATCGCGTCGGCCGCGGAGCGCGCCGAGGTGATGGTCTCGTCGAGGCAGATCGGCGTGCGGATCAAGCGAGCCAGTGCTGCATGGCCGCGCATGTCGTCTTCAGAGAGCGGCTGCTCGATGAGGAGGAGATCGAAGGGGTCGAGCCGAGCCAGCTGACGGGCGTCGGCCAGCGTGTAGGCCGTGTTCGCATCGACCTGGAGCAAGATCTCGTCCCCGAAGTGCTCGCGCACGGCACGTACGGGTTCGACGTCCCACCCGGGCTTTATCTTCAATTTGATGCGTAGATAGCCAGCCTCCAGGTACCCGGCGACCTGGTCGACGAGCTCGCCTGTGGACGCGATGATGCCGACCGACACCCCGGCGGGGACCCTCGTGCGCTCTGCCCCGAGGTAAGCCGCGAACGACTGGCCCGCGGCACGCAACTCGGCATCGAGGACGGCCATCTCCACAGCCGCTTTGGACATCGGGTGCCCTTTGAGGGTGGAGAGGAGCGGAGCCACCATGGCGCCACTGGTGCAGTGCCCGGCGGCGATCCTCGGCAAGATGAAGCGACGAATTACCTCAGTGGCGCCATCGACAAACTCGGAAGAGTACAGAGGCTCCGCCATCGCGACGCACTCCCCCAACCCTCTGCCTCATTGGTAACGACACGAACGAGCAACGCCTCCCTCTGGTACTGAACTCCGAAAGACGTTTCGAAGGGCCGCACCAGTGGCAAGTTGACTCGCCGAAGTTCAACCCCTTTGATCCACATCACGTTGCTCCACCTTTCGTTTCTATGAGCAGAAGGTCTTATTCCGCACCGTTCACGAGCGCTCGTACGAGAGTGGCAAGTAGCGCGGCCCGCTCACCCATATGGCGGACAAGGACATGCTCGTTATCCGCGTGGGCGCCGGCGCCCACCGCGCCGAGCCCGTCCAGGGTCGGCGTCCCAACTCCCGCAGTGAAGTTACCGTCCGAGCCTCCGCCGACGGCAACGTGCTCGAGTGGGGCCATACCGAGTTCGCGGGCGACGGTCTGCGCCAGCTCTACGAGCTCGGCGGAGGCGGAGAACGCCAGCGGCGGCCGGTTCGCGCCGCCGCGCACCTCGATCTTCGATCCTGGCACTCGTGGTACGAGCCGTCGGAGGGCGCGGTCGACGCGCTCCTGCTCGATGACATTGAGGGCCCGGACATCGACGGTGATGCTGGCTCCGGCCGGAACGGTGTTGCTCGTCGTACCGGCGCTGAGCAGCGTCGGAGTGACCGTCGTGCCTTTCGCCGCGTCGCCCAATAAGGCAATCGCAATGACCTGGTATGCGAGCTCGACAGCGGCATTGACCCCCTTTTCCGGCTCGAGCCCAGCGTGGGAGGCACGGCCGACGATCTCGACCTGATAAAGCGAGACTCCTTTTCGAGCGCTCTTCAGGTCTCCGTTGGCGCTTGGTTCGCAGACGAGTGCGGCCACGGCGGCGCGGGCGCACTCCTCAATGAGAGCGCGAGATGTCGTCGAACCGGTTTCCTCGTCGCTGGTCACGAGGACAGTCACAGGCGTGGCCGGATCGAGAGCCCCAACGGCGTGCACCAGCTGGACGAGCCCGGCCTTCATGTCGAAACAGCCCGGCCCGGTTACGCGCCCGCCGTCTACCGAGAAAGGATGGGATTCAAGCGAGCCGACCGGCCAGACCGTATCGATATGGCCCAAAAGGAGCACTCGGGCGCTGGCACGGGGATCACCGAGCCGCCAGCGCAGATGGGTGACCCCGTCTACGACCAGCCACTCGGGCTCGGCCCGCAGGTACGGAAGGGCCAGGTCGGAGAAGAGGCCAGCGCAACGCCGGGTGGCGGCACGGTCGGCCGAGGGCGACTCGCACCGCACGAGCGCGCCGAGTTCGGCCACCATCTCGTCCTCGGCAGAGCTGAGCAGCTGGACCAAAGCGGGGTGGCCCGTCACCGCTCCCCCGGACGGTAGACGGATCCGTCGCACCGCTCAAGGCAGCGGAAGAAAGACCGCACGACGGCGTCGACTTTCATCGGGTGAGGATGCACCAGCCGTCGCTAGTGATCGCCCCGGCACGGAATCCCTTCCCGAGGGGGCCGGCGAGGGCTTCTCGGAGGGCCTGGCGCCACACGCGTGCGCGGGCGGGGTCGTCCTGCCGCATTCCAACGATGTCCTCAGGGACCCAGACGAGGAGCGTGGCGGCGTCACTTGGCGTTAGGACAGGTTCTCCGTTGCCGTCGGGACTGAGGACGTGCGCTGCTCCCTCGACCGACGGCTCGGGAACATGCCCATCGGCGGCCTGCACGGCACGGAGGGATAAGAGGTCCCAATTAATGAACACCCGGTCGCTCTCTTCATCGCCGTTGATACCGTCGAACATCGGCCCGTAGAAGTCCGGATAGTAGGCGATGACGGTCGCCCCGAGCTTGACGAGGTTGAAATACAAATTACGGCGGACGAGCGGGTCGGTCGTCCAGCGAATGCTGTCCATGCCATTATCGAGAGCCCACCAGCGCTGGAACTGCTTCAGGCCAAACCCGAGCGACCTGTTCTGAAAGCGGGCATCGGTCCCCGTGATGTGGGAGTGTAAATGGGTCACCTGCCCCTCGCGCCCAAAGAAGGCGACCGAGACGGCAACCAGCTCCGTGCCGTTGAACGCGCCAGCGATGAAGTTGCCTGCGTGCGAGAGGGCGCGGAGCAATTGAGCCGGCGCTTTCGGTTCAGCCCAGTCGGCATCGCCCCAATCTGGGCGATCAGGCGTGATGCGGCCTCGAACTCCCGGACGGAGCCGAGCACGCGGATCTCGACGCCGGCCTGTTCGGCCACCGCCAGCGCGACGGAGGCTGCCTGGGCGCGGGGGTCAGGCGGTGCTGGCAGAGCCGTATGCAGATCGCTCATGTCCGTTAATGGTTACACATCGCCCGATTTCCTGCTCAACGTTTGGACCGGACGCTGGCAACCGGCGTTCGTTTTCGCTTTACAACAAGCTCGGGCCTGAGAGGCGTGAAATGCTCGTCCGCTCGCCGGGTCGTCAGAGTGGTGGCGGCTCCCCCGTTCCACGGTACCCACCCGGTCGATGGAACGGTCGAACGACGCGACTCGCCCAACATCGGTACTTTCGGCGCACACGACAAGGTAGGCCTCCGCGAAGTCAAGTCGGTCGGTCTCATAAACCTCGAGGGCTGTCAGGTCGGCGGCGGCGTTTCTCGGCGAAGGTGGAGCACCGACCACCCGCCGTCGACCGGCAGGCGGACCATGGCGGCTGACCCTTCACGGTGGCTGACGACGGTAAACGGCACTGCTGCAAAGCGCTCGCCAGCCCGCCCGAGGACAGCCGCGGCCGCCGTCCACTTCGCGGGGACGTCAAGTAGCACGCGGACGATAGTGGACCGGCATCGTCCGGGCCCGGTCGGCTCGGACCACGACCCCTCCGCACTTCCGCTCAGGTCGAGGACGCTCACGGTGATGTCGTTGGCAGAGCGGACGACCCGGGCGAACACAGCCCCACCAACGGGTTCCGGTCGAACGGGACCATCCCACTCAACGCTGACGGCCCCGTTCTCGTCACCGACGTCATACCAGGTGGTGTCCTCGCCGTCGAGGAACAGGTCCCGCAGGCGGAGTGCGAAACGGTGCCAGGCCAGCGCCATTCCCGCTTCCTCGCGGCCGAGCCGCTCGTAATCCGGGTAATAAGGGCGGCGGAGCGCGCCCCGCCGGTCTCCGTAGAGGAGCGCGCTAGAGCCAAGGCTTGTTATGACCGCCTCGGTCAGCAGGACCGTCCTCAACGCGGCCGACCGTTCGCCATCCCAAACCGGCGGGTACACGGCAAACGTGTCGCCCTGCCAATTGCCGTTGCCGGCGCTACGACTTCTGAGGCCCTCGAGGTGCCGCCAACGGTCGTTTGGAGGCCAGACCTCCATGTACCGGAACGACGGCGGAGGTGGTGGCGGGAAGCCTCGCGGCACGCCGTTCACCTGGTTGAAACTGAGGACAGCGTCGGGCCTGGCGGCCCGCACCACCTGGACAAAAAGACGCGTACGAGGCCTCGAGGTCGACGGGTTGGCCCGCCGCGTCGAGAGCCGCCCGTGGGTAGCCGTAAGTGTCCAAATGGAAAGCCCGGAAACCCAGTGTGCCCGCGGCGGCGAAGTAATTATCGAGCCAGTGGATGCCAATCCTGGCGGCCGGGGTCAACGACGTCGAGGAGGTCCCCAAGGGACTCGGGCTGGCCGTCGCCCCGGTACAACCGCATCTGGGGGTGCTCGGCCCCAAACCTGGGACCGACCGCGTACACGGGCGCGTACGCCTGCGGGACCCCACCGAATGCCGTGATCCCCCCGATCAACTGGTGGAGGGCCGTGCGGGAGGCGGCGCGGCCGAGGACGTCACGATAGGCCTCAGTGGCCGGGAGGGGCGCGGCGTAACTCTCCATCCAGTCGTAAATTTGCACGACAGTGCACCGCAGTGCTTTGAGCCACGAAACCACCTCGCCAATTGAGGTCTCGTCGAAAGACGTAGCGAAACCGAGGACGGGGTTGTAGCCCGGGTAGGGCGAAATTGTGGTGATCTCGTCCGCCAGGAGAGCGCCGTCTACGGACCACGCCTCGACGACGTGGGTACCCGCCGGCAGGCCGGCCAGCACGGCGTTTTGATGGCCGGCACGGGCCCGCCACGTGCGCCCCCGTGCCGACCGGGCCACAACGCTGGTCGTGCCGGGCGGCAGAATCGACGCGGCCAGGACAATGTCCTCGCCGGTTTGATAGCCCGTCTTGAGCTCACTTAAGCGCACGCACGTTCAACCCTCTCTGGAACCACCGTTGTGCGAGGACGTAGACCAGCAGGGTAGGGACAGTTGCGATGATAGACGCCGCGAAGAGCGGCCCCCACGCCGTTTGGTGGGCACCCTGGAACGCCTCGAGGCCGATGGGCAAGGTCCGCTTGGATGGTGAATTGATGAGCGTGAGGGCAACGGTGAACTCGTCCCAGGCGAAGTTGAAGGTGAGCACGGCGACGGTGGCGAGCGCCGGAGCGGATAGCGGTGCGATTAGAGAACGAAGGACCCGGATAGTGCTGCCCCCGTCGAGCCGCATGGCTTCCTCTAGCTCCTTGGGGATGCCCTCGAAGAAGCCGCGGAGGAAGAAGATAGCAAAAGGCAAATTGGAAGCGGTGTAAATAAGGACCAGCCCGGTACGGGAATCTATCAAGTGAAGTCGCTGCATCAACAGGTACTGAGGCAGGATCAGCTCCACTGCGGGGACAGCCAGGCTGCCCAAGAACAGGTAGAAAATCAGCTCTCGCAGCGGGAATTTGTAGCGAGCAAAAGCGAACGCCGCCAGCGCGGCGAACGGCACGGTCAGCACTATCGTGCCCACGGTGACGAGCGCGCTGTTGAGGAAGTAGAGGCTGAAACTGTTGCTGCTCCACGCCGCCACATAATTGGCGAAGGTGGGGTTGCTCACGAACAGCTGAGGCGTGGGCGACAAAATGTCGCCGACGGGCTGGAAAGAGAGGGAGAGCATATAAAGCAGCGGGAAGACCGACAGCAGGGCGAACAGAATGGCGAGGGCGAGGCGTGCCTTGGTCATCCGCCGGGTGCCGAACAGCCCGGGTTCGCTTTGCCTCAGCCTCCTGGCTGGCCGCGGCCGGGCGGCAGAGACAGCATTGATTGTGGTCACTCGTCGTTCCTCCGTAACAAGCGGATTTCGAAGACGCTGAAGCTCAAGATGACGATCGCCAACAGGGTGGCGATGGCGGCCGCATACCCGAAGGCGAAAACCGAGAACGCCTGGTAATAGGCATATGTGAAAAGGACGTTGGTCGAACCGTAAGGGTTCCCCGGTACGCCGTCGACAGTTGTGATCAAGTACACGGACTGGAAAACTTGCGCCGCGCCGATGACGAGCAGCACGAGCACGAACGTCGTCGTGGCCCGGATCTCCGGGATGATGACCCGTGCCTAGGCCTGGAGCTCGCTGGCGCCATCGACGCGGGCGGCTTCGACGGTCTCGCGCGGCACACCTTGCAGAGCGGCCAGGAACATCACGAACGACCATCCCACCCCCTTCCACACGCCGAGGAACCAGATGACGGCGTTGGCGGTCCAGGTTTGCTGTAGCCAGTGGATCTGGACCGTGTGCCCGAGAAGCGCACTGAGGGCAACGTTGACGAGCCCCCCGTGTGAGGAATTGAAGAGGTAGGAAAAGAGGTACGACACCACCACCCAGGACGTGAGTACCGGGATGAAGATCAACGTGCGCCACAGCGTCCGCCCCGGGAGGCGGTCAGTCAGGAAGCCGGCGGCCACCAGGCCGATGAGCATCTGTAGTGGGACCGTGACCACGATGTACAACAAGGTGTTGAAGGCGGCGGTGCGGATCTCCGGGTCATGGAAGACCTGGTTGAAATTGGCCCAGCCGACGAAGGGGTTGGCGGCGCCGGGTTCTATGTGCCAGTTGAAGAAACTGATCTCCACCTGGCGGACTATCGGGTAGATCGTAAAAATGGCATAGAGGGCGGCCGCCGGGAGGAGGAGCAGGTAGGGAGTCGGGTGCACCCGCCTGGTCCGTCCGGCTCGGGGAGCCGTGGGTGCGGGGTTCGCGAGAGCGCCCGGCGGGGCCACCGCCGGGCGCTGCTCGGCTACCTGCTTGCCGATCAATTACGCGCCTTTTGTCAGCTGGTAGCCAGGGCGCTGTTCGCCTCCTGGGCGGCCGTGGTCAACCCGGCCCCGACGGACTCTTTCCCGTCCAGGATTCTTTTGCAGCTGATCGCTGAAGTCCGTGTCGAGCGTCTGGTAACCCGGGACGACAGGGCGGTCTGCTGCAGTCAGGAGCTGTTTGGTAAAGATGGCGTCGTCGGGGTCGTTCTTCACCTCGGCCGCCGCGTCCGTCTTAAAGACCGACATGTCGCCCTGTTCGGCCATCTCGACTTGCGACAGCGGCGAATCGAGGAACTCGGCGAACTTCTCCGCTGCAGTCAGGTTCTTTGTGCCCTGTGGGACTATGACGTCCTCACCGCCAACGGTGGAAACGGTCCCGCCCGGCCCCGACGGGAACAGTGCGATCCCGTAGGGGGGTACGTTCTTGTCGCTGGCAAAAGTGGGGACGGCCCACGGGCCATCGATGTACATGGCGTACTGTCCCTTGGGGAAGCCCTCCTCGCCGGAGACCGATCCCGTGCCACCGAGGAAATCGGTGCCAATATCACCGGCCTTGTAAAGGCTGAGGAGGGTCTGCACCGCAGCCTCGGACGCCTTACCGTCCATATAACCGGTGGCCGTGGTCAGGCTGCTATTGGTCAACGCCCCACCCGAGCTCCATATATAAGGCGCGACATTCCAGATATCGGTGCCGTCGACCCCGAGCCCGTAGACGCCTTTGGCTTTGTTGGTCAGTTTCTCGGCATCTGTCACAAGCTGGCTGAGCGTGGTGGGCGGCCCGGACAGACCGGCCGCTTTGAAGATGTCCTTGTTCCAGTACAGCGCCTGGGTGTTCGTGTCGAGCGGGAGGGCGTAGTTCTGGCCCTTCCAGACGGTGGTGGCGAGCGGCCCCGGCAGTGCCTGCGCAGTGAGCTGCTTGTAGTTTGGTATCACCTTGCCGAGGTCGGTCAGCGTGCCCTGGGCGGCCAGCGCCGGTACGTCGGCAATGTCAGCCCGCATGACGTCGGGAGGGCTCCCGGCCGCCGCGGCGGCGATGAACTTCTGCTCTATGACGTTGTCGTTGTAATAGATCGACTGGACCTTGATACCCGGGTTCGCCTTCTCGAAAGCCGGTATCACGACGTTGACGATGGCCTTTTGCTCACCGTCGACTTCGTTGTACTGGTTCCAGAACTTGAGCGTCACCGTGGGAGCAGTGGACGCGGCGGCCACGCCGGCGCCGGCGAAGCCCGTGACGGTAGTGACTGCACAGGCCCCCGCTAACAGTGACACCGCCAGGGTGGTGGGCCTATTCCGATTGCGTTTCCTGTTGCTAGGTTTCACTTCAGCCCCTTTCTTTCTGAGCTCCCTCGATGGTCGAGGGTCCTTTGGCTTGGTTGCTTGGGAGGGTTAGGGGCAGCCGCCCTGGCGGCGAGGGTCAGTCGCCGCCAGGGGCGGGCCTGCTGGCCCCTGGTTGGAAGAGGGACCGGAGACGGCCCTCTGTAGTTCGTCCCACAGGACGAAGTACATGGCGTGCGACCACGCCAGGTCAGCTGCGGGTGGGCCCAACGGCCCACCCACAGGCGGTACGAGCCCGGGTCGCGGTGCACCCCGCCGACCTGCTCAGGCAGGCGGTCGGCCCTGTCGTAGCAGTGCTCGACCCAAGCTGCGCACCTTTGTGCGACGCCCAGGTCGCCTGCACTGGTGCCCCACCAACCGAGCCAGGCCGTAAGCAGCGGCCAAGCACCCCCGCCGTAGTACTGGTCCGTCGCATAACGCCTGGTGCCGCCCTCGAGCTCGAGCGTGGCTGCGATGGCGGCGGCGGTGGCGGCCAAAGCTGGGTCAGCGGCGGTGACCAGGCCAAAAGGCACGGCCAACCACAGGAGACTGGCGTCGACGCCCTGATCGGTGGTCGATTTGGCGAACCGGGTGCCGTTGCGCAGGCAGGACGAGATGTGGTCGGCCACCTCTTCGGCCTTCCTTGCGCGGTCGGGCGCCCAAGGAGCTCGGCCGCAGCTGAGAGGCCTCCGTGGACGCAGGCCAGCGTGGAGGTGTGGACGGCCTGGCCGTTTTCCTCCCAGCAGTCGTAACAGGGGTCGAGCCCCACCGCCTCTACATAGCTGCAAACCAGCTCGAGGCTTTCACCCAGCTCGTCGATCAGCGATTTGGTCCCCCAGCGGGAAACGTGCTCGGCCAGCGCCCAGAGCCATGTCCCATACCCGTCGACCTGGAAGTTGGGCCAGTCATCGGGCTCCGCGGTGCCCGCAATTGTGTAGCGCGCCGGTGGCATCGAGGAGGCGATGTTGGGGCCGCCGGCCAGGCGCCGTTCGGTAGCGGCGCGGACCGTGGTACTGATCCTGGCCACCGCCGCGGCCGCCCACCGGTGGAACCGCTCGGCTGCCTCGCGCTCGCCGGCGCGGTCGAGGGCGTAGGCCACAAACGAGCCGTCGCGCAGCCAACAGTAGCGGTAGGGAGGGAAGTCGAGTGAAGCGTAAATAGCGCCCGATGCCACCTGGTGCCTGAGCATCGACTTCACGCTGCCGGCGGCCTGCTCGCTCTTAGCCCCGCCCTGGCTGACGAGACCATCGCCGTCGTTCGCCCTGCGTCGGCCCCCGGTGCCCACTGCTCAGCTTCTCCCGGCCATAGCGCGCGTGACTCGCGCCGAGCGATTGGTGCCAGGTCGACCGAGCGGTGGATCGGGGAACTGAAGAGCTCGCCAAGCACGATGCAAGCCGCGCCTCGTGCCCAGGCCAGGTCGTCGGTCGAGTCGACCACGAACTCGGCGTCTTCGGCGACGCCACCGAAGGCCCGCTCGCGGGCAGCGGCGAGCGCCGCATCCAGTCGCAGCGGCCCCGCCTGGGCCCCTCGCCCGAGAGGATGACGAGCCTCGGGTTGAGCAAGTTGACAATGCTGGCTATGCCGAGGCCCAGCATGCGGCCGGCCAGCTCGAGTGCCCTGCTGGCGACGGCGTCGCCCGCCTCCGCCGCCGCTCGCACGGCTGCGATGGTAACTGAGGAGGTGCGATCGTTTGGGATCGCGCTTTGTTCGCCTCGAGCGAGAGCTTCGGCCAGGTAGCGACGGACGGCGCCGTCCGAGCTCAGCGCCTCGAGGCAACCGCGGCCTCCGCACCGGCACAGCACGTCTTCGCCGTCCAGGCGCATGTGACCGATCTCTCCCGCGGCCCCCCGAGTCCCGCGGTAGAGCCGCCCGTCGACCACGATGCCGGCGCCCACGCCTTCGCCCACCGTCACCACGATGAAGTCGTTTACGCCGTGGCCCCGGCCGAACCACTGCTCCGCGACCGTCAGGGTGTTGACGTCGTTGTCGACAAGAACGGGCCGCTTGAGCTTTGCCGCGATCGGGGTTGCCACCGCGACCTCTCGCCAACCGAACGCCGGTGAGTAGCGACAGATACCTGTCTCGGCGTCGACCAGGCCGGCCATGCCGATCCCGACACCGACCACCTGGTTGAGGCCGACGCCGGCTTTACGGAGGACGCCCTTGACCCCTCGGCACAGGGCGCTCAGTACCGGTTCCGGTTCGCGGTCGGTGGCCGCCAGGTCCACTACCTCGGAATAGACGACCTCAGCCCGCAGGTCAGTGACGGCGAGGGAAATGACGTGCCGCATCAGCTTGACGCCCACTACGTAGTTGCGTTCGTCGTCGAGGCGCAGCACCAGCGGCGGCCTGCCCCCGCTCGACTTGCCTTCGCCAACCTCGTTGACGAGGCCGCTGTCGATCAGTTCGGAGACAATCAGCGACACGGTCGCCGGGGACAGCCCCGTGGTCCTGACGACATCGGCGCGAGAGGCCTCCCCGGTGCGGAGCACGTTCAGGACGAGGTTGCGGTTCATGTCCACCATCAGTTGGCGGTCAGCGCGGCGGATGCCGTGCCGGGACAGTTGGTCCTCGTCCGGCCCTTCCGGGCCTTTATCCGGGCGTCGCGATCGGCGTACGGGCAATGCGTCCCCCCGTCCCCTGGCTTGCGCCTGAGCACAACTAACTTTTGCTAACAAACAAACCTAGTCGTCGTCGAGGCAATGTGTCCACGCGGCTCGGGTACCGACGCCAACCTCCTGGTGGGCCGGTTGCGAGCGGCCGTGCTCCAGGCGGGTTTCTCCGACGCGGCGGCGGCCGCGGTGGCTGCCGGTGCCGACGCCACCGGGGCTGTCGACGCCTTGCTAGACGCCCTGGCCCAGGAGCGGTGCGCCCTGGTCGTCGATGATGCTCAGCGCGCGGCACCGGACGCAGCCGCTCTGCTGGAGCGCATCGCTTCCCACGTCGCCGCCGATCAGAGGCTGGTCGTGCTGGCCCGGAAGCTGCCTCAAGGGGCAGAACGCCCGCGCAGTGCGGAGTACTTCCCTTGAGTGCCGCCGACCTGTCCCTCAACTGGGAGGAGGCCTCAGAGCTCGATCGTGGCCTGAAGCTCGGCCCACAAAGCCAGAATTATCTCTTTCTCAACCAATCGCTATCTTCGCCTTGCCATTGTCGCCGGCTTCCATTTATGACTTCATCACAGATCCATCACATTTCGCTCGTTCCTGTCGCGATTCGGCGAACCGGTTGCGATTACCGGACTTTTTCAGGCCCTGGCGCAACGCGAGATGGCCGGATCGCAACGAGTACGAGAGAATTGTGATGACGACGGCCGACCTCGATGATTCGAGATTCCCGTGCCTCCTAATCAGCCAAGCCAGCTGTGGCCCTGCATGGCATGTCCCTGTGGCTATCGACGCGATTTGCGTTCCCTCAGCTCGAGCTAAGCGGCGTGACGATCCTGATCAGGTTATTGTCCGGGTCGACATGCACGGCCTCGCGCATGCCGTACGGAGTGTCATAGGGATCGCTCGTCCCGGGCACACCGGCTGCGCTCCATCTCGCCGCCAGGGCGTCACAGTCCATGACTGTCAAGTCCGCCGCCGCCGCGGTACGGGCCGGGTCGTGGTCTCCCTTTACGAAGAAGTGGATTTCGGCCGCGCCGAGGCGCGCCCATGCCCACCGGTCCTCGCTGGAACAGTCCATGACGTCGAACCCCAACCGTTGGTAGTGATCAAGCGTCGCTTTCAAGTCAGTGACGGGGAAGCAGGGGGCGAAGCCCACCGTCGGGAGCAACTGGTCCACGGCACCCATACTGCCCCACGGCGCCCATGCCGGCTCGGGTCCTACCATCAATTTAAGCGACCCAACGGGAGGTTATATGAGCACGCTGCCGAAGAGCTTCAGCGACAAGCTCGCGAAGAGCCCGGCGAAAGGTGGCTGGACCTATGTGACTATGCCCGGCTCAGCCCAATTTTTTGGGACCCGAGGCCTCGTCAAGGTGAGAGGCACGGTCGATGGTCACACCTTCGAGAGCTCGTTCATGGCCATGGGAGATGGTACGCACAAGCTGCCCCTTAAGGCCGACCTTCGCAGGGCCATCGGAAAGGAAGCCGGCGACGAGGTCAACGTATGCCTTCAGGAACGTCTCAATGGCTAAAGGTCGCACAGCGGGCCGGCGAACGCAAGGCGTTCGGGGGTAGGAATACTCCCAATGTGGCAAGTTGAAACGTTTTCTGGAGCGATACAGGCGACTGAAATGCGGGCGGAATTTAGGGGCAGGCGAAACCTTTAGCAACTTTTATAAAGAATTTGAGAGCTCCTCTGCAAACTCTCAGATTGCGGACGCGGGCGGGCTCGTACCGTGGAGTAATGGACAACAATGCTCCGCCCGCAGGCGCTGGCCGCGCCCGCCGGCCGCAGCCCGGCGACCTGGCGAGGGGCGAAATCCGACGCTGGGTAGCGACGGGCGCGGACGAACGGCCGGAGCAGTTCTTCTTAAAGGGCGCTCGCGATGACCGCACGGTCACCTACGCTCAGTTGGCCACGCTGGCCAGTGCGCTGCCCACCCAGCTAACCACGCCGGGGCGCCGCCCGATGGTCCGGTAGCGGTGCGCTGTGAAGACTACCTGGACTACGCCGCCGCCTTCGTTGCCCTGCTTGCCGCCGGCCGGACGGTGGTCCCCCTTGACCCGAAGGCACCCACGCCCGAGCGGCGACGCACGAGGGCACTGACCGGCACCGTGGCCACCGTCATCCGCACCGGACTGTTCGAGAACGGCGCTGGCCCTGGCGCAGGGGCCATCGTAGACGTGCCCGAGGGCAGCTCTAAGCCAGCCCCGGGAACGGTAACCACAGGCGAAGCGGACCGCCCAGCCGGCGGCAGCTCCAGCAGTGCTCCTGAGGGCGCGGTCCTCCTCGGCACCAGCGGAACGACCGGCGCACCCAAGGTAGTGAGGCTGACCGAGGGCCAACTGGCCCATGTGGCCAAGGGGATCGCCCGCCACCACGGGCTGAGACCCGGCGAGCAGGGGTACTCCCCCCTACCCCTGTTCCACGTAAACGCCGAAGTAGTGGCCTTGTTGGCGACTCTGGCGGGCCAGGCCACCGTCGTACTCGACGACAAGTTCCACCGGACGCACTTCTGGGAAAACGTTGCCCGCCACGGTGCCACCTGGGTCAACGCGGTCCCCGCCATCATCTCGATCCTGGCCACAGCCGACGCACTGGCCGCCGCGCCGGGCGATGTCAGGCGGCAAGTGATGAGCAATGTCCGCTTCGTTCGCTCGGCGTCGGCGCCCCTGCCTATTGCCACCCTCGAGCAGTTCGAGGCCGGCACCGGCCTGCGGGTAGTCGAGAGCTACGGCATGACGGAGGCCGCCAGCATGATCACCGCCAATCCCGTCGATGGCGTGCGCAAGCCCGGTTCGGTCGGACCGCCCGTTGGCTGCCAGTTACGGGTCGTTGACCGCTCCGGGCGAGCCCTCCCGAGTGGTGAGGTCGGCCTCATAGAGGTGCGAGGGCCAGGTGTAATTGCCCGGTATGCCGTGGGTGGCGAAGGCGCTTTCAACCCGGAGGGGTGGCTGTCGACATCCGATCTTGGCTACCAGGACGAGGATGGTTACGTCTTTCTCGTCGGCCGGGCCGACGACGTGGTAAACCGCGGGGCGAGAACATTTACCCCCGGGAGGTCGAAGAAGTCCTCCTCGCCGACCGGCGGGTGCGGGCCGCCGTGGTCGTCGGGCTCCCCGACCCGGTGCTCGGTGCGGTGCCCGTCGCCTATCTGGTAGCCCCGGACTTGTCGGCACCCGAGCGGACGGATCTCGTCGCAGATCTACAGTCGTGTCCGCCGGGCCGAGCTGAACGCCTTCAAGGTGCCGGCAGCCATGCACGTCGTCGACAACCTCCCGGCAGGGCCGACCGGGAAGGTCTCCCGACAACGAGCCCGGGTCGAACTGGCCATGGTGACACGGTCGTGACGGCGGTCGCCGGCACCATGACGCCTGGTACCGGCAGCCGGAAGTCCGCGCCCACGCCTGCCCCCGTCGCGGCAAAGTCCGGCCGCCCCCGGCTCCATCATGTCGATTACATGCGCCCGTTCAAGCAAGGCGTAGTAATAACCACCCATAGCCTGTTGCTGTTCGCTCCGGCCGCCAGTGCGACGGCAGGGGCAGCTCTCCTGGTCACCCATTTGGGGCGTTACGCGTTTATGTTCATATCGGCGGCCATGCTGGTGTACGCCTACCCCAAACTCGAGCGTAAGGACCTCGGTCATTTTTGGCGACGTCGCCTGCTTGCGGTGGCCATTCCCTATGCGCTGTGGACGCTTTTCTACTTCTTCTGGGAGAACGTGCCGGGCGTCCCCGGTCCTTACCGGCCGACGGGCGGCTTAGCCGGCTCGGTCTCGACCAGCCTGTCACACCTGGGCTTCTTATTATTGACAGGCTACTACCAGCTCTATTTTCTCGTTCTCCTGCTCGAGTTCTACATCGTTTACCCATTGCTCCTCAGGTTGCTCCGTCGAGGCGGGCGGAGACCGTGGTTGCTGCTGGCCATCAGCGCCGCCGCGGAGCTGGGCATGACGAGCCTGCTGCACTGGGGTTTGATGCCAGGATGGATGAGCGGCTTCTGGGGCACCCGAGAGGTCTGGTACTACCAGCTCTACCTGGTAGCCGGGGGCCTGACGGCTCTGTACTACCGGGAGGTACACGCATGGCTGTGCCGTCACTGGCGGCTCATCTTGCTGGTGAGCGGCATCACGCTCGTCGCGGCGGAGGCATCGTATTGGCTGGCCGACCTCAAGATTGTCCCGGGGCTGGGCGGGACTAACCTGACCGACGCCTTTCAGCCCGTCGTTGTGCCGCTCTTTATGTCCCTGATCGGCGCCATTTACCTTCTCGGCGTCGTCGTAGCGCATCCGCGCGCTCCGGCGTGGATCCGCGCCGCCGCCCAGTCAGGGGCGGACAATTCCTTCGGCATCTACATGAGCCAGGTGCTGTTCCTCAGCCTTCTTGCCATGCTCGGATGGGGGAAGTTGGCCACATCGCTGTCCTGGCCGGTCGTAGTTATAGGGGCGGTCGTGGTCGCCTTCGTCTGTTCGGCCGCATTTACTTCGGTCCTTGCCCGTTTGCCCGGCGCCAAAGCCACCTGTGGACGGCCCCGCCAGCGGTGGTCGCGTGCTCAGGCGTCGAGGCCTCGGCCCCCTCAACTCGTGGCGGGCACCCCCGCGACCGGTGAGCGCGGCTGGACAGGAGATGACTTTTCGTCATGACCGAGGGCATACGTCGGACCAAGGCGCATTTCCAGCGCATGGACGCCGCCCCAAGCACCGGGATTACCCACTGGTAAGGCATCCTTGACCGTTGAAATCCTGGACACCCCTGGCTACGAGACCGTCGGCCACGTGCCGGGCGATCCAGATCTCGCCGGCTTCGTCGGGGTGGAGCCCGCCCGGCGCTCGATCGAACTGCCAGTGCCCGGCCAGAGGGTTGAAGGTAATCACGCTGGGGTCGACCTTTTCCGCCGTCGCCACAATGGCGTTGTCGGTTTCGAGGTCGGATGGCGAAGGCTTAGCACCGCTTCGGACGAACACCGAAATGATCGCTATGCGGGCGCTCGGTACCTGCTTGCGCACGAACTCAAGGTCCGCGGTCTCGCGCTCGGCTACCAATGACAGCGGCATCCCGATATCGTCGTGACCCGCCTGGATGACGACCAGAGAGGGACGCACCCGGGAAAGGTCAGCCTCGGCCAGGAGCCTCCCGACAGGGCCCCTGCCACCTTTACCGGCACTCACGTAACCAGCGCCCGGCACACCTTTGATGAGCGCTCGCCAGCCCAGGTAGCCGGCTAACAGGTAAGCCCAGCTGGCGGTCGGAGAGCATGCGCCTACTCCGGCGGTAAAGGAGGCGCCGACTACTACCATCAGTGGGCGGCCGGGTACTTTGGACGGCAGAGCCTCCGCAGGGCACGAGCCCGTTGCGACAGACAGCGGTTTATCCGCTACACCACTCGCCCCCAGCGAGCCATTGCGACCGGGCCGCCCGGTAGCAGGCACGGCGGCAGTGGTCCCGAGGGACCACGCGGCCGGGGCCGGAGCGGCGAACCCGGCCACAGTAGTAACGAGTGCGACCATGCACCTGAGAACGCGCCCGACCTTGCTTGGCTTTTGTCTGGCCGGGTAGCAGCTGAGCGCGTGCGCGCTGCGCTGCTGGCTCCGGTCCCACATTCCAGACCCACTATATTGAGCGTGCCGTAACCTCAGCAATTTCGTCCTGGACGGGGGCCGGCGCCAGCCTTGTCCTGACAACCTTCATCGGCAACCCGTCCGGCCGCAATTCGTGGCGCCATATGCGCCCATAATGACGCTTCAGATGGATGGGCCCGGCGCGCAGCCGCCGCTCATCACGCGCCCGTTGTTTAGTAGGCCCCGCCACGGCATGACGGCAAACTTAGCGTTTCCAATTAAGGCAAAGCTAAGCTGATATTGAGGTATTTCCTCTGGCACCCGCGGGGCCAAACCAAGCTTTCTCGGCCACAGTGGAAATGTGACCTTATTGGATCCTGTGGCATCGGGAACTGTGGCCCATCGGGGACCGCGCCGGCTGTGGCTCGTGCGCCATGGCGAGTCCACCTGGAACGTCCTCGGTCTCCTCCAGGGCCACATGGACCTGCCGGTATTGACCGTCCGTGGGACCGAACAGGCCCACCGCTGCGCCCACTTGCTAGCCGGGAACGCAGTTGCCGCCATCGTGTCGAGCGACCTCCGGCGGCGCCGCGCAGACAGCGTTACCAATCGGTCAAGCGCTGCGCCTGCCCGTCTCGCACGACCGCCGGCTCCGCGAACGTTCCCTGGGCTCCGTCGAGGGTATGCCGCAGGCCGTCGTCGGCCCCGATCAGCTCGGCGTCGGCGGTGGGCGGGTGGTCGACGCCGATGTCGCCCCGCCGGGGGGCGAAACAGTCCGCCAGTTTTACGCTCGGCTGACGGTCTGCGTCAACGAGCTGCTGACTTACCAACCAGACGGCGACCTCGTACTCGTATGCCACGGTGGGGTGGTGCGAGTGGTAATGGCCTGGCTGGACGGTGCCGGGCCGGACGAAATGGCCTGGCCCGAAGTCACCAACGGGATGGTGGTCGAGCGTACGGCACCTTCACCATCTCTCGTCACCTCACCGTGCCCCATTTGAACCCTTGACGGAAAACCTTGGAAAACAACTGCGTCTTCTGCGGCCCCGCTCTCGCACAAAAGGAAACCAGGATGAACAACAGCACACTTCAGCTCCCGGCGCGGACGGCAAAACCCCGTCAAAGCGGGCTCACCATGGCAATAGACGGGGGGCTACCGCTCGGGACGCTGCGGGACATCGTCGCCAGTGCGGCGGATTACCTCGATTTTGTGAAGTTCGGTTGGGGCACGGCCATCGTCTCGGGTGAGCTCGGGGCCAAGATCGAGCTGCTCAATGGCAATGACATCGATTACTACTTCGGCGGGACGTTGTTCGAAAAGTTCGTCCTGCAAGAGCGCTTCGACGACTTTCGAGTCTTTTGCGAGCAGTTCTCCTGCCGGTATGTCGAGGTCTCCAACGGGACCATCGACCTTTCCAATCAGGAGAAGGCAGGCTATGTCCGCAAACTGGCGGCAGATTTCACGGTTATCTCCGAGGTCGGTTTCAAGGACAGCGACCGTTCGGACCGGTTGAGCCCGCGGCAGTGGGTGGAATATGTGGAAGACGACCTCGCCGCCGGGGCTCGCCTGGTGACCCTGGAGGCTCGGGAAAGCGCAAGCTCGGGGATTTTCCGGGCCAACGGCGACCTGAAGGAGGGCCTGGTCGAGGAGGTGCTGGCGGAGCTTCCGGTGGAAAGGCTGCTGTTCGAGGCGCCCACTACCGCTGCCCAGGCCTACATGGTGCGCCGGGTAGGGCCTGATGTCAACCTGGGCAATGTTGCTGCCACGGCGGTGCTTTCGCTCGAGACCTTGCGCCTTGGGTTGCGAGCCGACACCCTTATCGATTTCGAGCAACCGGGCGAGGTGAGATTCCAATGAGGACCTCTAACGACGTCTTCCACCTCGCTATCCCCGTCGGTGACCTCGACGAAGCTCAACATTTCTACGTCACCTTGCTCGGCTGCAAGCTGGCACGGACCTATCCCGACCGCATTACGGTCGATTTCTTTGGCGACCAGCTCGTGTGCCACCTCAGCGCGGTCACGCCACAGGAGGAACCGCTTTCGCTTTACCCTCGCCACTTCGGGGTCACCTTCCACGACCGCCAGTCCTTCGAACAGCTCTACGAGTTGGCACAGCTTCGCAAGATCCCTTTCTTCTACGACGTCTCGACGCGGTTCGAGGGCCTCGCGGAGGAACACCGCACCTTCGTGCTAAGAGATCCGTTCGACAACCTGCTGGAGTTCAAGCACTACCGCGACCCGCGCATGATGTACTGATATCGCTGGTGCCTAAAGCGGTTAGCGCCGGTCGGGCAATGACTGACGCCCTCTCCGACGACCAGCCTATCTGGCCTAGCCAGTGCTGCCTCCAGGAACGTTTGCCCGGTTGCCGGTGGCAAAATCCTCCGGGGGCGCTTCAAGGTTCCGGGGTGCAACCACGCAAACGTTGCCTGTCGTGGCACTAGAGGGAGGACCGTAGTCGTCTGGCCAGGGTTTGCAACAGGTTCCAGGCGATCGTGGCGTTGTGCTGCACCAGGGGCCGAAATTCCCAGAAGGTCAGCCCGTAACAGACCACGTCAGTGCTAGCGGTGACCGTGGCTGACCGCGCCCCTTCGTCGATGAGGGCGACTTCGCCGAAATAGTCGCCATGTGCCAGCGTCGCCACGGGTTTGCCCCGGACGGAGACCGCCACCTCACCGGACTCGATCACGAAGAACGCCGCTGCGCCGGAACCCTCTTTGGTTATCGTCTCGCCGGCGGCGAACTTCCGCTCCTTGAACAAGCTGGCTATGTGGGCCACATCACGCTTGCTCAAGCCGGTAAAAAGAGGGACCGCCCCGACGACTTCACGGGGCTCGGGGGGGATGACAACCCCCGGGCGCGACGGGCCACTGCGGGTAACCGCCCGGCACTGGAGCAAGTAGAGCCGGTCCTCGGCATAGGCCCACTCGATGTCCCGGGCCGGGCCGTACACCTGCTCGCACTTTTGAGCCAGGTCGTTCAGTTGCGCGAGCAGGGAGTCATCGAGGCACAACGTTTCGACCAATTCGACGGGGACCTTCTCCTCGACGGTGCCGCCGTCGGCGGCACAGCGGACGGCCAGTTTTTTGAGCCCGGGGACGCGTTCAAGCACCGCGCCCGAGCGGTCAAAACGGAAATGGTCCGGGATGACACGCGCCGCCACGACGATCTCGCCCAACCCCCAGCTCGCTTCGACCACCCGTTCGTCGGCGCCCGTGATCGGGTTTTGAGTGAACATGACCCCTGCGACATTTGGGTCGAGCAACGTCTGCACGACGACGCCCACGCTCGGGCGAGCGAAGAGGCCCACTCGTTGGCGGTACGTGATAACCGAGTCCGAGTTGGCCGACCACCAGATCTCTCCTGATCGCGGCAGCCACATCGTCCTTTGAGGGGACGTTGAGCAGCGTCAGGTGTTGGCCGGCAAAGCTGGCGTTAGCCCCGTCCTCATCGACTGCCGAGGACCGGACGGCCAGTGGCGCACTCAGGGCGCCCGCCGCCTTGGTGACTTCCTTGATAGCGCGTTCCTGTCCCGCCGCTACGGCCTCGGTCACCGAACCGCCCAGTGCTATGCCGGGCGGGACAGCCAGGCCCGCCCGGCACGCTTCGCCCAGGCCGACCGCCTTGGCCCCGAAGATGGCCTCGTCGTCCGCCTGAGCCAGCTGCACTACGTCTTTCACGAGTAGATCGTCACCTCACCGGCGTCCCCGTCGACTCGCACCCGGGTGCCGTCGGGTATGCGTTCGGTGGCTTCCCGCGTCCCCACCACTCCGGGTATCCCGTACTCGCGGGCGACAATGGCGGAGTGGGACAGCAGCCCGCCGGCGTCGGTCACGATGGCGCCAAGGAGCGGCAGGAGAATGTTGAACGCCTCCGACGTCGACTCCGTCACAAGCACGTCCCCTTGCCTGATCCGGTCGAATTGGGACGGCTCCGAGACGCGCCGCGCCGGCCCCTCGTAGGCACCGCCGCTTGCGGCTAAACCGCGGCAGGAGCTTTTCTTCGTGGGGGGCCTCGGAGCTCCCGAACACCTCGCCCATAGCGATGCCCGTCGACCGCATCACCCGGGCGGCGGCCGGGGGTAGGCCGGACGGGTCGGGGGGTGGCGACGGCGGAGGGCCCAGGACCGCAGGCGCGTCTTTGGCCGTGTGTGAGGTCCGGTACGCAAAGCGGGCGGCGAGCTCGTCGGCGCTGGGGCCACCTGCCCCTGTCAGCATCGAGACCATCTCCTGAGGGCCCGCATCGATGAAGTGCTCAGCTTCGTGGACCTGATTGGCCCGGGCCAACCGCCGTCCGCCCGAAAGCACCGCCCGGCGGACGATGCCCGACGCCCAAATGTCGCTGAAAACGCCGCGCTCGTCGCGCGACGCGGTACATAAGCCGCGCCTCTTCGAGCAGCTCGTCGAACTCGCTCCGATGCTCCTCCGGCACCTGGGCACGGATAGCCGCGGTCCGGGCTTCCACACCTCCGGCCCCGCCTCCCTTCCTCCGCAAAAAAGACCGGACCGCACGGAGGAGCGCGTCGGGCATCTCGAGGGCATAGTGGCCGGAAATGTCGAAACCGTCGAGCAACCGGTAACCGACGAGGTCAAGGTAGCCCGATAGGGCCTCGCTGACCTCGTTATCGAGGGCGCCCAGTTTGTCCAGCACCTGTGCCGCGTCGCCCTCCGACTCCAGCAGCGCTCGGGCAGAGGCGTCTTCGTTGAGAGCCGTGACCAAACGGTCCAGCTCGGCCGATGCACCGGCTGACACCGGCGCGGCGCCCTGCATCATCGCCAAAACTTCGGACGAAGGCACCGTGGTCCAGTCAGCCAGGTGCGCCAGTAAGTCCCCGATGGAAAGCATTGCGGCTCCGGTAAACCGCATGTGCTGGTAGATCATCTCGGAGTGGTGGGCATGGCAGCGTTCCACGTACTCCGCCAGCTCTTCGTTGGAGAGGGCGTCAGGGTCAACGGCCTGCAACTCGCGATGGGCCTTGACGGACGTCGGCTTGGCCACCTCCTCCCAGTCCCGCAGCTGCTCCCGCCAGAGCTTGCCCTCGAACACTTCCTCCGCCCGCTGGAGACGCTGAGGGACCTGGTCTTCGGCTACGGGCACCATTCTCCGGTACGCAATGCCACCCGGGTACGCCATGTCCATGGTGTCAAGGAGCATCCCGTAGAACCGGGTGAAGTCCGCCACACCACGCCGGAACGGCTCCGGGTGTGTCTCCGCCCAATATTGCGTGGCCGGGCGTGGAAAATGTACAGGGTCCTGCAGCCAGGTCCCGGGCCGGGAGCTTCGACCGGTATCTGAGGTGCCGTCTCCGAAGATGTCATTTCCTTTTTGTCTCCAGCGCTCTTGGGGACGTGCCCCTTATGGAAGTGGCCTCGTGAAAATGGCCGATCCGCCGGACCGAATCGAGCCAAACGCCGCCGAGCTCTTTCTGGGACGGAGAGGGGCGCTGAATGTGGCGCGGTTTATGAGCGGCATCATGGGATCCCCCTAGGCCGAAACATCCCTCATTTGAGTGAAGCCGGGTTGAAAGTGCAAATGTTGTAGCCACCACCGCCCTGGGTGGCCACGAACAGTCCGCGGGAAACCTCCCGGAGTGGGTATTCGCGTTCGCTCTTGCCCGGTCTGCTTCAGCGCAGGCTGGCCAGGTACTTCCGCCACCCTCCGAACGTCGTAATGTCCCGTGCACCCGGGTCGGACAAGAGCCCGGGTTCGCCCAGCATGCCTTCGACCTGGCGGCCGTCTTCCAGCTCGACCGGCCCACGGAATAACCCCGGCGGCTCCTTATCGCGGATGCGAACCCAGACTTGATCAGGGACGTCGTAAAGCTCGGCCTCGATGGCCGCGCCACCCTCATCGCAGCTTGTCATCGCCGGGTACTGGTCGCGAATGGAATAAAGGCGGTAGGTAGGCGCCGTCCTGATCTCCTCCAGGAACTGCGCGCCCCCTAAGTTGTCATGGGCCGGCTCGCCCCGCATCACGGTCCCGTTGAACACCACCAATGCCAATTGTTTGCACACCCTTTTGCTTTCGATGGCCCCGTCACCCGTGTCCAACGGGGACGGCTCGCCAGTGGTTGTCAAAAGAAGCCTCATTCTCGTGCGCGCTCGCGGCCGTGGACAACGTGAGCCGTCCCAGATGAGCCGTCCCAGATTTGGTAACTCCAAAGTGGGCTTAGACCCCACTTTGGCGTCACCAGATAGCCAATAATTCCCGGTTAAAATTCGCTTCAAAGGTGGTTTTGTCGGGGCTCGTACCGCCGTGGGCGCCGAGGTGCCCGGAAGCACGCCCGTGGGGGTGCCAAAGTCGCGGGCCAGCCTTCCTCTAAGGTGCGCAGGTGCCGCATCCGACGCACTTTCGCACGGCGATGTTTATAGCACTGGTGGCCGCGCTCATAGTGGCGACCTGGAGCGATCTCGCCGCCGCCGCCCCTTTGCGAGCGCCCGAGGTCCTGTCCGTACACGCCACCCCCAGTGAGCTCGGCCCGAGCGGGGGCACGGTGACCGTGACCGGCAGGGTGAAGAACACCCGCTCCTGCCTATTGGAGCTGCTTTCGGGCCAATCGATCCCCGTTGTCTACTCCCACAACGCCACCACGGACTGCCGGGACGGGGCTTTCTCGGCTCATGTCCTGATCGGGGCCAACCCGAGCCCGGTTGAGCGCACCGTGGCGTTTGCCCTGGTGGCCGAGGACGGCCGCCTGTCGTTTGCCGGGCGCTTCTACGTGTCCCTGGCGCCCCTGCTGGCGCCCGAGGTCCTGTCCGTACACGCCACCCCCAGTGAGCTCGGCCCGAGCGGGGGCACGGTGACCGTGACCGGCAGGGTGAAGAACACCCGCTCCTGCCTATTGGAGCTGCTTTCGGGCCAATCGATCCCCGTTGTCTACTCCCACAACGCCACCACGGACTGCCGGGACGGGGCTTTCTCGGCTCATGTCCTGATCGGGGCCAACCCGAGCCCGGTTGAGCGCACCGTGGCGTTTGCCCTGGTGGCCGAGGACGGCCGCCTGTCGTTTGCCGGGCGCTTCTACGTGTCCCTGGCGCCCCTGCTGGCGCCCGAGGTCCTGTCCGTACACGCCACCCCCAGTGAGCTCGGCCCGAGCGGGGGCACGGTGACCGTGACCGGCAGGGTGAAGAACACCCGCTCCTGCCTATTGGAGCTGCTTTCGGGCCAATCGATCCCCGTTGTCTACTCCCACAACGCCACCACGGACTGCCGGGACGGGGCTTTCTCGGCTCATGTCCTGATCGGGGCCAACCCGAGCCCGGTTGAGCGCACCGTGGCGTTTGCCCTGGTGGCCGAGGACGGCCGCCTGTCGTTTGCCGGGCGCTTCTACGTTCCTATGGCGTTGCGTCCCTCGTACCTGCCTCCGCCGCCTCCGCCTTCGTCGCCCCCGCTGCCGAGCAAGTACACGCCGGGGTCAAACGGTTACGACGTCTCTTGGCCCCAATGCCAGGCACATGGCTCTCCGGTGACGAAATCCCTGCCCAATGCACCAACTTTTGCCGTCGTGGGCGTAAACGACGGCACCATCGGCGGTTTCAACAGCTGCTTCTCGGCAGAAGCAGCGTGGGTAGGGCAAGGGCTTTCCGTGTACATCATCCTCCAACCGGCGCCGTCAGGCAGTCGGGCCGCGCTTGAAATGTCGGGGCCCAAGGCATCGTGCGCCGCCACCAACCAGGAGTGCGCCGCTTACAACTGGGGCTACAACTACGCCGAGGCCGACCTGGCCTTTGCTGGCGCCCAAGGTGTCCAGCCCCAGAATCTGGTGGCTCGACGTCGAAACAGCCGAAGGATGGGCCACGTCGGGAGCGGCACAACCGGCGAACGCGGCAGTTGTCCAGGGCGCGCTCGACGCGCTCGCCGGTGCCGGCAAAACGGCCGGCATCTATTGCACCTGGTACCAATGGGGCCAGATAACGGGCTCGTACGTACCGCCGGGGCCGCTGCCCATCTGGGTGGCCGGCGCCACCAGTCTGAGCGACGGCTATTACAGCGCCCAGTCGTACTGCCAACGAGCGCTGTCGGCCGGCGACCCTTCGACGCTTGCCTCTGCTGATATCGGCTTCGCCGGCGGCACGCCCTGGCTCGTGCAGTACGCGTACACGCCCGGCCCTGTGCCCGTCGATAACGACTACGCCTGCGGGTAACGCAGGACCCCTTCCACCGGTCGTGGCCCCGTGGACCGAGCTCTCGACGACTTCGAAGCCGCATTGGCGAAACAACGCGGGGAATGACACGCCGGGCCATATTGGAGCCAGCAGGAGCCGCGGGAGCGAATTACCGGCTGTCCGCTAGCTGCCAGACATACGCCTCTCATCGGTCGCCGCCCGCGAGCGAGGTATGACCTTCGGCGGTTAAGGGTAGGTACTAACCGCAGGTCCTCGGTGGGGGCGAACGGCGTCCGCTCGGTCTGCTTCTCTTTGATTGGACCGTGAGTGAGGGCAGCGATTCGAGTCACCGTGCAGCTCGACCCAGTTGGTGGGGCGGTAAGAGATGCTCGTCGTGTTGTCGAGTCGGCGCTGTCCGGCTGGCAGGACGACGCGGCGGCGCAAGTGGCCGTGTTGTTGACCAGCGAGCTGGTCACTAACGCCATCGTCCATGCCAGCCCCCACGCAAGTGACGGGCGGGTGGGCCTGACGGTAGACGGCGACGACGAGCTGGCCCGGATCGAGGTGACCGACGGCTACGCGGTCCTGCCGGTGGTTCGCGGCCTTCGGGTCGACGGGACCTCGGGAAGAGGCGTAATGCTCCTCGACCTCCTGGCCGCCCGGTGGGGCATCACGCGCTGGCGTCGAGGGCAAGACCGTGTGGTTTGAGGTCTCTCGGCGCTAGCGCGCTCCTGAGGTCATCGCGGCCAGCCTGGGCAGGCGCTTATGAAGGGCCTTCCCCGGTGTCGACAAGGCGTTGGGCGACGTCTCGCAGTTTGATGTTCAGGTGCTGGGACGCCCGCCGCAGGATGTCGAAAGCCTGGTCGGCTGTGATGCGTTCGCGCTCCATCAAGATGCCCTGGGCCTGGCCGATCAAGTTGCGGCTGATAAGGGCGGCTTCCAGGTTGGCGATCCGGGCGTCTTCGGCTTGGCGAGCTTCGGCGGCCGACAGCGCCAGGCCGGCCAGGACGGCCAGCATGACGGCTTTGGCTCGGTCGGTGGCCCCGAACGCGCGTGGGTACGCCGCGTAGCAGTTGAGCGCGCCGGGCGTGTCTCCCGCGGCCACGTGAACCGACAGCGAGCTGCGGACACCAGCGTCGACCGCGGCGCGGGCGAAAGCGGGCCAGGGGCTGGGTTCGGCCAGGTCCTGGGCGTAGACCGGGCCGGCTTGGGCTAAAGCGTCCAGGCAAGGGCCTTCGTTCAGCTCGCGTTGAAGGACGTCCAGCTGAGCGGCCAGGGCACCAGCGGCCGCGGGGGCCGTAACATCGCCGCCCTTGACCACGAAGAACCCGGCTGAGTCGCACCCATCGATGGTCTCGACTGCGGTGGCGACGATCCGGGCGAGCGTTGTGCCCACGCTTCCGTCTGCGAGCAAAGCCCGGGCCACTTCCGGCAGCCCGATCGCCGCGTCGGCGGAGGTCGCTTCCTCACCCTCCGCGGGTGGTTCGGTAGCGCTCACGTGACTCCCACTTCTCCATCCCTAACTGCTCGACCAAGACGGTACGCGAGTGTTGGTGCGCGTTCAAGGTGTACACAGGCCCCATACCCGGTAGGGTGGTTCTGTACCCCTGTGGTGCTGCCTTCGACAGCGAGGGCCTCTCAGTTGGTGCCCGACGGCTCCAGCGTGACCCTGAGAGCAGGGCAATGGCCCTATCGGTTTGTTGTCTCGGCCGCCCGAGGGTGAGTAGTCGTCCCCCGCCCGGCTCGACGGCTGGCCGCGAGCAGGCCCTCACGGACCTTTGGCCAGTTATGTTTACGCCAGAGGGACGAGATGAACCCCTTCTTCGGTGAAGAGCGCGAGGTTTTTGACGTTTCGGTGCGCTTCGCCGCCGACACCGTGGTGGCGGCGGTGCGAGGTGAGATCGACCTTCTTACAGCCGCCGACCTGAACCTCATCATGGTCGCCCTCGCTGAGAGCGGCCACCAAAAGCTGCTGCTGGACCTCGGTGCGTGCACTTTCATGGGGGTTGATGGCTTGAGGACCATAGCCAGTTGCGCCGCCGTTCTCACGCCGAGAGGGGGCCGGGTGGTCGTCCAGAGGGCTTCGAGCCTCGTGGCACGCCTGATCGACCCCATGGGCATAACCGGCGTAGATACCGACCCGCCCCGTGCGCTACCGGTTACCGCCCCACCGGGCATGCCGCAACCCGGCGGTGACGCTCGCCTCCCGCCTGGGGGCCGCCTGTCAGCGGATAGCCAGCTTCGCCAGCTCACGTCTATCCCTGCCTCCCACGACGTCGTCGACAGCGCCGTCGGTCTGGTGGTCTCGCTGGCCCATGCCACCATCGGCGCAGCGGACGGGGTCAGTGTGACCCTCAACCACCGGGGACAGCTGATAACGGTGGCGGCCAGCGACGAGGTCGTAGCAGCCATGGACGCCGACCAATACGCCACCGGCCAAGGCCCCTGCGTAGAGGCAACGGTGACGGGAAAGCGGTCCCACAGCACTTTCCTTGGCAACGAAAGCCGCTGGCCGGCCTTCACCCCGCGAGCGCTCTGTAATGGCATCAACGCCATTCTGTCCACCCCCCTCCTGGCGGCGGGACGCCCGGCGGGGGCGCTGAACATCTACTCCAGGGCCCCGAACGCCTTCGCCGAACCCGAACAGCAGCTAGCGTCCGGCTTCGCCGCCCACGCCACGACCATCCTTACCGACGCCGGTGTCGGCATATCCGACCGGGACGTGACTGAACGGCTGGCCGCCGTCCTGCGCGGCCGCGAGGCCATTGCTCAAGCCCAGGGGATCTTGATGGACCGCAACCGGATCAGCCCGTCTGACGCGTACGCGATGATGCGTCGTTCCGCGGTCGGCAGCGGCCAGCCGTTAGCCGAGGTTGCCGCTGAGGTGGTGGCATCCACCCAAGGCCTCCTCTCCGGCCCGGAACCGAGCCCTCATGGCTGAGAGCAGCGGCCAAGGTCTGGACCGAGCACGCCGGGCGGCCCGCCTTACACACGGCGAGCTGTACCTGCGGTACTTCGAACTGGGCGGTATGTCCAGCGCACTGGAGGTCGAGGCATTTTGTTACGGCGCCCTCCAGCCGGACGCCCACGACCATGACGTCATCGCCCATGCCATCAACGAGCGCTTCGTCGAACTGGGCGGCAACCACCCCGTCCCCTACTCAGACGAGGCCTGAGATGTTCCTACAGGTCGCGCTATCGAAGGCCATTCGCAGGTGGCCACTCCAGCCTGAAGCCCAGGTCGACGACTGCCATGACCGGCCATTTGGGACCGAGAAGTTTGAAAAACCAAGTAATCAAAGGCTGTACGCAATTCGAACGGGCATTGACGACAGACAGATTGATTGCTAGCGTGCGGGGCAGGTTCGACACGGGCCCGGGTTGAAGGCGCAGCCCACCACCACTAGCGAGTTAGGTCCTCGGTTTGACGCGTCTTCCCGAACCCGGTGCAACCAGGCGGAAGAGGCTGACGTGACCGTGCCTGCCCGGCACCTGCGTCTCGTCGTCTCGGCCAACCCGGATCACGTGGTCCGCAGTTGTGTCTGTGTGGTTAGCAGCGACGGGATCGTCCTTATCGGCGTCTCGGGTGAAATTGACGTAGAGACGGCCCGAAAATCTCTGCCGCAGTCCATGCTGCTCTCGAGCGACAGCCGTCGTCGATTGTCATCGACCTGGCCCAGGTGTCCTACTTTGGCGTGGTGGGGGCGACTGCGCTGCTGGAAGCGAGACAAAGGTGCCAGCGAAAAGGGGTGAACTTCATACTTCTGCACCCCTCGCGGGCGGCGGCATTTCTGCTCAGCATAATTGGCCTGGTGAGCCCGGCGATTTATTTACTGAACCCACCAAAGCAAAAGAGGCCTCGAGCGGGAGGCGTCCCCGGGAATTGTCAGTTCGCGCCGGCCAGGACCGAAGTCCGGCCACGGCTCTTACAGTTACACACTTCGCGAAGCGACATCTCTACCGGCGACGACCACCCACTCGCTGGCGCGTAGGCCTGAGGCCCGGCGATCGGGGCTCGGCGGCATTACCCACCTCCAACTCGTCGCGGCGCGCCGACTCGCGTGGTCGGTCCTCACGGTCGCTAACTGTCCTCCCCGGACGGTTGGCTCTGACGCGGGCCAGTACAAAGGTAGGCCGCAACCGGCCGCCTGACAGATGCTGCGTTAGCAAGCCGCCCGTTGTCATGTACCATTGGTTACCTTCGACAGTGAGGGTACCGGAGGATGGGGGCGATACCCAGGCGCTAGTCCTCGGAGGTGGCCCTTGCAGAGGCGACATCTTTATTGTTCGGCGAAGGTCCCGTGGCTTCGCGACGGGCGGGCCGCGCTCGCGACCCCAAAGCGGTCGCCGTACCTCGCTGGGTGGCGCGTGTCGAGCCCCGAAAGGACAACACATGAGGCCGGGGGCACTTCGCCAAACGTTGGACGAGTGTGCGGAACATCTGCTCAACCGGCATCTGGCCCACGCTAGGGAGTGGTTCCCACACGAGCTGGTGCCCTGGGAACTCGGGCGCAGGTTCAAGCCCGGCGAGAGATTTGAGGCCGAAGGGGCGCCCTTGCCGGCCGGGGTCTCTTCGGCGCTGTTCGTCAACTTGCTCACCGAGGACAACTTGCCCCATTACTTCCACGCCATCGCTCGTGTCGTTGGCACCGATTCTGCACTGGGAGAGTGGGAGCCGCCGGTGGGCAGCCGAGGAACAGCGGCACGCCATGGTGTTGCGGGATTGGCTTTGCGTCACGCGCAAACTCGACCTGGCGGGGCTTGAACGCTCCCGTATGCGCCAGGTCTCGGCGGGCTTCCGCGCCGGCGGCCGAGGCCAAAGCCTGACCGACGGGCTCGTTTACCTGACCCTTCAAGAGCTGGCCACGCGAATTGCCCACTGGAATACCGGGCGTCTCCTGGACGACCTCGGGTCTGTGATACTCAAGCGGGTGGCCGCCGACGAGAACGCGCATTTCCTTTTCTACAGGGACCTGGTGACGGCGGCACTACGGGCAGACCCGTCGCGAACGGTCGCTGCCATTGACCGCCAGGTCGCGTCGTTCCAGATGCCCGGTGCGGAGATCGACGGGTTCGCGGCCCACGCCGCTGCCATCGCCTCGGCCAAGATTTATGACTTTCGCATTCATTACGAGCAGGTCCTGGTACCGGTGGTGATGACACACTGGCGGGTGGAGTCCGTCGAGGGCCTTGACGCCGATGGTGAGCGCGCCCGTGACCGCCTTCTCTCCTGGATGGCCCGGTTGCGGCGGGTCGCCACGCGGATGGCTGCGCAGTCCTCTGACGCCGGCACTCTGGCCGAAAACAAGCATGATGGCCCTCGACCGGTCGGCGCGGTAAGCGAATAGCGCGTGTCTACCCGCACTACCCCTCCTTTTCGTGCGGACCACGTCGGCAGCCTCCTGCGCCCACCCGAGCTCATCCGGGCCCGCGCCGCCTTCGCCGGGGGCAGGATTGATGCCGACGGTCTCCGGGAGGCCGAAGACAGCGCCGTGCGCCAAATCGTCGCCCTGCAAGAAAAGATCGGGCTCCGCTCGGCCACGGACGGGGAGTTCCGTCGCACTTCGTGGCACATGGACTTCATCTACCAGCTAGGCGGCATTAGCCGCAGCGACGAGCAGCTCCAGGTCGCCTTCAAGAACAGTGAGGGCTCGACCTCCTTCACCTCAGCCGCCCTAAAGGTCCGAGACAGGGTCCATCTCGACCACACAATATTCGCCGACGCGTTCATGTTCTTGAAGTCCCTCACTACCACCGCCGTGCCCAAGCTCACGATCCCGTCACCAAGCATGGTGCATTACCGGGGCGGGGCAGCGGCCGTCGACCCGGCCGTCTACGCCGACATCGACGAGTTCTGGACCGATCTCAGTGCGGCCTACGCCGAGGAGGTCCGCCGCCTTGGCGAGCTCGGCTGCACGTACCTCCAGCTGGACGATACCTCGCTCGCCTACTTGAACGACCCCGCCCAACGCCAAATGATCGCCGAACGCGGCGACGACGCCGAGCACCAGCACCTGCGGTACATCAAACAGCTGAACGCCGCCCTGGAGGCCAGGCCTCAAGGCATGGTCGTGACGACCCATTCGTGCCGGGGCAATTTCCGGTCGTACTGGGCCGCGGAGGGGGGCTACGATTTCGTGGCCGACGCATTGTTCAACGAGCTGAACGTCGACGGGTTTTTCCTGGAGTACGACGACCCCCGGTCCGGTGACTTCAAGCCACTGCGTTTTATGCCAAAGGGCAAGGTCGTGGTGCTTGGGCTCGTCACCACGAAGCGAGGTCAGCTCGAGCACAAAGACGACCTCAAAAGGCGGATCGACGAGGCGAGCGCGTACGTGCCGCTCGAGCAGATCTGCCTGTCGCCCCAATGCGGGTTTTCGTCGACCGTGGAGGGGAACCGCCTCAGCTTCGAGGAGGAGGTGGCCAAACTGCGGCTCGTCGTCGAGACGGCCTCCGAGGTGTGGGGCTGAAATTACGGGAGCAGAACGGTCTTAACGACATCAGCGTCCCTGGCTTGACGGTGAAACGCAGCTACGCCCTCCGATAACGGCACCACATCACTAATGATCTCCTGCGAAGCAATTTGACCGCGAGCGATCAAAGAGATGGCACTGCGCACTGATTCTCTCGTCATCCCGACGCTGGCCGCCAGCGTGAGCTGCTTCCACACGACCTGGAACTCGTCGATCTCGACCGAACGTTTTGCGTTGCCCAGCCAGATAACTGTTCCGCCGTGCCGGACAACATCGATGGCCGTCCCGACGGTCGCTGAGGTGCCTGCGGCCTCGACGACGACATCGGCGCCCGAGCCGTCTGTAAGGTCCTCGACCACCGAAGCCGGTGACGCGCTAGCTGGATCGATCGTCGTGGTAGCACCAACCCGGCTGGCCGCGGCGCGGCGCACCGTGTTGGGTTCGATCAGGACCACGTGCCTCGGGCTGTGAAGGGCCAGTGCGGCGACCGATAGCAGCCCTATGACGCCGGCGCCAACGACGGCCACCGAGTCCCCAGGTTGAACGTTCACTCGTGACAAGCCGTGGAGCACAACACTCAATGGCTCAACGAGCGCGCCCTGTGGGGGTGGAACCGAAGCGGGCAACGGCACCGCGTTACGGGCCAGAACGCGTACCCGCTCGGCAAAAGCGCCCGGAAGGTCCGCTCCGTACACGCGGTCCGGCCCGGCACAGGCTCTCGGTACCGGCGACGCATGCCTGGCACCGCCCACAGAATTCTTTGTTCATAAGGAATACCCGGTCCCCGAGGGCAAGCCCACCAGCGTCGTTACCGAGCTCCGCGATCGTTCCGCAAAACTCGTGCCCCATGATGAGGGGCGGGACACGTCGCCCACCGGCACCTGTATAACCATGTGTGTCGCTGCTGCAAATACCCGCCGCGGCGACCTGGACAATGGCATCGGTCGGCGACCCGATCACCGGTTCGGGCACGTCCGCATATTCCAGGGCCCCGGGGGCGACTAACAAAAGCGCCTTCATGCCCGGTCACCTATCGCCGGTCAGCGCGGAGTCGTCCAGCGACGCGGTTTGCTTTACCACGCTGACGAAATCCTTGAGCATCGCTTCAGAACCAGCGCCAGTGAGATAGGGGTGCCCGACAAGAATGATATCGGCGCCCCTGGTCGACGCCTGGCACCCGCCTTCAGTATCGAACGCAACTACACCGACAGGTAGGTTGAAGCCGGCCGATCGTAGTTGTTGTAGCCTCGACATCGTCTCGTCACCACGGGGGTCTTCGGTCAGCTGATCGGCCCCGTAGTGCAAGTACACAATATCGGCACCGAGGGCGGCGACTTCCTTGGCCCGCCCAACGGGATCCGGGCAAGCATAGAGATCCACAACCAATCGGCCCCCGGTTGCCCGTGCGCCCGAGACGGCCGCCCGGATGGTGGCGTCCGACGCCACGCCGCATACCGAGACCATCGATGCACCACGTTGTGCGGCCCCCACAACATATTTGTAGGCACCGTCCATGAGCTTCATGTCGGCCATGATCGTTCTGTCGGGAAAGGCCGCGGCGATCGAGCGAACGGCTTCGATCCCGGCGAACAGGATCAGTGGTGTGCCGACTTCAAGCCAGTCAACTCCGGCACGGACCGCCATCTGGGCTACGTCCAGCGCCTCGTCCACTGATTGGACGTCGAGGCATGCCTGCACGATCGTCGGTCGGGATGAGGATCGATTATCCATGCGGCAACCTCTTTCTCTGCGGTTTCACGGCCCTGCTTCTGTGGGCACCGCAACAGTGTCGCGCGGAAGCCCAGGTGACCGGGATCCTTGGTCCTCTGCGGTCCAGATCCGGCCTACGTCGGGCTCACCGGCTCATCCGGGGTGCCACAACAGAGGAGCTGCGACCACCGAACACTTCAGTCTCGCGGGTGCCACCCGGCAAAGGCCGGCCCGTCAGGCGCCTCGTACTGGCGAAGCGCCATCGCTGGCCCACCCGGGACGCCGATCACCGCCTGGCGCCCCCAAAACGAGATCGGGCTGAAGGGCGGACGAACGACACTGGCGCCGTTCGCGACCACCCGGCGAAGGCGGCGTCGAGATCCGTGACCTCGACCCCAAAGACGTACGGCACGGTCGTCGGGTCTTCCGGCTCCTCCGTGGGCAGCAACTCGATGAGCACGTCGCCAAGGCGCACGTACGTGATCTCGCCACGGGGGTGGGGCTCGAACCCGAGGACGTCGATGAAGAATTTCTGCGCCGCATCCCGGTCCCAGACCCGGAAGGGTACGTGGCTCACTCGGACCGCTTCACCCATCGCTCTCCTTTCTGTTCCGGCGCGGCGCCGGCTTTCTCGACTCGTTCGCCTGTCTAGCATGACGAAGCGGCTGGCCGTAACGACGCACGGCCACACCACATGCCATAGGGGTAAAACCAGTGTTTTCCTCCATGGCCTCAGGCTCTCCGCCCTGTCAAAGTGAGACAGAGAGCCATATAGCTAAGACAAGATCCCAATAGCCATTCCGAGGCACGCCCTTCAGAGGCCCATATTGCGGAGAGAAACGCTGCTATGAGCCTGAGCTTTTAATAAAAGGAGCAAACTGGTGTCGAAGAGGAAGCCAGCGCCGGCGCTCCCGGTGGCGGCCCTGGTTGGTTGTCTCTCGGCCCTCCTCGCCGCCTGCGGTAGTGGAGCAGGCCCGGCGAGCGTCGCCCACATCGGCTCCACTACGACCTCGACGCCGGTCGCCTCGGCTGCCGGCTCGCAGGGCTCCCAGCTCCAGGAGTTCGTCTCTTGTATGCGCCACCACGGAGTGCCGAACTTCCCTGAACTCGTGATGACGCCAAACGGCGGCGCCGTCCCCGTCAGGCCCGTGAACATCGACACGGGCTCGCCGGCGGTCCCGAGGGCGCGCACGGGCCTGCGGGCACTTTCTTCCGCAGGCTCCTCTGCGGCTTCATCCGCCGCGCCGATCACCCCGAAAGACCAGCTCGCTTACATCAGGGCAGCGGCCTGTATGCGCTCCCACGGCGTGCCAGAGTTCCCCGACCCCAAGTTCTCCGAAACTAGCGTGACCTTCCCCAAGCCGCCCGAGATGAACGCAAGCATCGCAAAGTCGCCGACGTTCCTGAGAGCGCGGGAGATTTGCGAGCAGCTAATACCGGCCGGGCTCCCCTACTCCTAGCAGGCCGAAGGGCGGCCAATAAGGACGGCTCGGTTCACGCCGCTTCTCGGGCGAGGACGGGACAATTGCTATCGATCGTCAACGACCGGCCGTCGTCAGCGGTCGAAACCCTTGCTGCGCCTGAAGATTTGCTCTAAACGGCTCGGTACCCTAGCACGGAGACGCCCATTGGTGTATCATTGGTGTATGTCACCACCAACATTGACATCGATGAAGGTGCCTGCCGGGTGGTAATGGAGCGGTACCAGCTCACCACGAAGCGGGACGCCGTCAATTTCGCGTTGCGTCTCTCGCCGGCGAGCCCCTCACCATCGACGAGGCCCGGCAGCTCCGAGGATCAGGATGGACCGGCGACCTCGACCAAATGCGCTCCAACCGGGCAACATGATCCTCATCGACACCTCGGCCTGGGTCGAGTTCCTGCGTGACACAGGGAGCCTCGTTTGCAACCGCGTCGATTCCCTCCTGGACGATGAGATCGCCACCTGTCACCCCGTCCGGATGGAAGTGCTCGCTGGAGCGCGTGACGATCGTCACCTTAGAGACCTGAGGCGCTTACTCGCTCGAGCATCATTGATACCGACGGAGCCCTCGGACTACGAGGAAGCTGCGTCTATATACCGCGCTTGCCGTCATCACAGAGAAACGGTAAGGAGGCTAATCGACTGCCTGATAGGTGCGACGGCGATCCGAGCTTCCGTCTCTGTCCTCCACTCAGACAGCGACTTCGACGTCCTGGCCAGGCACACGGCCCTGGCGATCGATGGTGGGCGTGCTGAGGATTAGTACGGCGGGAGCGGGCCACAATTGCCAGCAATTCTCAAGCTCAGGCCATCGGCGGCGGGTGGCGAGTAACGTGCGTCGTTGAAGTACCGCCGCACCAGGAGAAACCATGGACATCACGCAGCTGATCCTCGACGACCATCACGAGCAGCGCCGACGCTTTGCCCTCCTGGAGCAGATGGACTCTGCCGGCGCGGCGGCGCTCTCCGACGTCTGGGCTCGACTGTCGGTCTTCCTTGAAGTCCATGCCGCGGCCGAGGAAGCGATCTTCTATCCGGAGCTGGTAAAGCTGGCGCTGGCCCCGCGCCCGGTGGCCCGTGCCGAGCCGGAGACACTCGACGCCATCTACGACCACAACGAGATACGGGACGCGATCGCGGCCTCTCGCCGGCACCAGGTGGGCACCGCCGACTGGCGCGACGCAGTCGCTGCGGTCAACACCGCGAACGGCGATCACATGGCCGAAGAGGAACGCGAAGGCTTGACCGACTTTCGCCGCTGGGTCAGCCTGGCGCAGCGCCATGAGCTGGCCGTCCGGTTCATCACGTTCGAAGCGCAGAACTTCGCCGGCGTTCGGCCCGTAGACAAGGACCCGCAGGAGTACGTGCGACAGCAGGAAGCGGCCGCTCTTTCCAGCCGGCCAACCGCCGGCCTGCTCGAGACCGGTTCCCCCGCCGCAACCGCCTCGTCCGTGGCAAACGGCTCGCTCGGGATCGGCAGCCTGAAGCGTCTGTCCTAGGACCCTCCTCGCTGTCGTCGGGGAGCGTGTTACCGCCAGTCGAGCGAGCCGTTCGCGACGACCTTTTTCGGCCAGTTCCATCCCGATGTCCGGTGGCGGTCGGGTTAGGTACTTTCAGCCGATCGTCACGACTCGTTTGGCGCGCTGCTTCAGGGCTGACTTAGAAGCCGAGGCATGGGTGACTGGGTATCTTCGGCCTCTCATAAACGCCCCGCCGTCGCAAGTGCCAATTCCGCCTGGTTCACGATCGTCTCGATCAAGTCCCCCGCCGGCACGACGCTGTTTATCAGGTCGATAGCCTCGCTCCCCCACGCCGGTTCAAGGGAGGGGTCCCCGTCGGCCGCCGCCTTTTCAAAAGCGTCCCTGGTGGCTGGATCCTTGAGCTCCGCCTCGAGCTCGTCCTCGCGCCCCCGACACTGTTCCAGGACGGCATTACCCAGGGTGTGCGAACTGTCCACTTGGCCGGCCAATCTCCTCCGCCTCGTACCAGGTCCGTGACCCGGCTGCGCTCAGTGTCCTCACCCCGGCCCTCGATGATCGCCTTGGCTCGCCACGGGGCAATGTTCGCTTCCCGGGTTGCCGCGAAGCGAGTCCCGAGTATCGCCCCCGAAGCGCCGAGGACGAGTGCAGCGGCGAGCCCCCGCCCATCGGCGATGCCCCCGGCGGCAAGTACCGGTGTCGGCGGAACGAGGTCGACTGCCGCGGGGACGAACGGCAGCGTAGCCCGACGGCCACCGTGGCCACCGGCCTCGCTGCCCTGGGCAACGATCACATCGGCGCCGGCGGCGACGGCCAGACGGGCTTCGTCCAGATCGGTCACACCAACGATCAGCACCGACCCGGCCGGTGCACGAGGTCGGCAAAGGGGGACGGGTCCCCAAAGTTGAACATGACGGCTGCCGGTGATGGCTCAACGCCCGCTCAACGGTCTCCCGCGTCACCACCCACGTGATAAAGCCGACGCCCCAGGGCTCGGTCGTCCGCGCCACCAGGAGGTCGAGCTCCGTCTCGAACTCTTGGCCCCCTCCGCCACCCCCGATCAGACCTAGGCCCCCAGCGTTCGACACGGCTGCCGCCAGGTCGGCGCCGGCTATTGGGCCTACACAGGACAGGCCCTTCGTAGACCCATCGCGGGCCATCGGTGCCAGGACGACCGGGTGCCGGATCGAGAGCAACTCGGTGAAGGCCGTTTTCAGGGCCACGTAACCACTCTAGCGAAGTGGCGATAGAGCGGCCCGGATGACCGGGGGCGGTCCGAGCGGCGGGGTGAGTGCCGCTGGCGGCGAGCCTCCCCCCAGGTTGTTGCTCCCTCCTCCCCGCCAACAGCGCGGTAGAGCACACGACCAAAAGACATCGTTAGAGTCGTCGTGTGCCCCTAAATAGGAAGGACGCCGCGCGTGCCAAGTGCAATTGAAGACGTCGTCAATAGGAGAACAGGTTCGAGCAAGCTGCGGATAACGGATCTTCGCATCGCCAACCTCAGAGGCGTGCCCTTCCGATCGAGTATCGTCCGCATCGATACCAACCAAGGGATTACGGGTTATGGTGAAGTTCGCGACGGCGCCAGTAAGACATATGCGTTGATGCTGAAACATCGGCTGGTCGGTGAGAACCCATGCAATGTGGACAAATTGTTCCGCATGATAAAGCAATTCGGCCATCATGCCCGCCAGGGCGGGGGCGTGAGCGGTGTCGAGATGGCTTTGATGGACCTGGCCGGTAAGGCTTATGACGTACCGGTACATGCCCTGATCGGTGGCAAGTTCCGCGACGAGGTGCGGTGCTACGCAGACACGCCGTCGTGCGCGTCCGCCAGCCAAATGGGAGAGAGGCTGCTGGAGCGCCGCGAGCGAGGTTACAAATGGCTGAAAATGGACGTGGGTACCGATTTGCTCTGGGACGTCCCCGGGGCGCTTATAGCTCCGCCGGGCGCTCGAGCCGACAAAACGACAATGCACCCGTTCACCGGCGTCCAGGTGACGGGCCAGGGGATCGAGTTCCTCGTGGAATACATCGCAACAGTAAGGGCAGGCCTTGGCTACGACATCCCGTTGGCGGTCGACCACCTCGGCCACATGGCGCTGGACTCATGCCTCCGCCTGGGCCAGGCTTTCGAGCCCTTTACGCTCGCCTGGCTCGAAGACCTGCTGCCCTGGCAGCTCACGGAGCAGTGGAGGCAATTAACGGCGCGCATAAATACACCCACTTGCACCGGAGAGGACATCTATTTGAAGGAGAACTTCAAGCCGCTCCTCGACCAGGGTGCCGTGCGCGTGATCCATCCCGATCCCGCCACCGCAGGTGGGATCGCCGAGACCAAGAGGATCGGGGATCTGGCCCAAGAGAGTGGGGTGCCCATGGCGCTCCACCTCGCGGCGTCACCAATAGCGACCATGGCCTCCGTGCATATCGGCGCAGCCACCGAAAATTTCCTCGTCCTGGAGCACCACGCCGCCGACGTCGCCCACTGGGACGAGCTCGTGACCGGATTGGACGTCCCGTTGGTGCAAAACGGTTGCATCTCAGTCCCCGACGCTCCCGGCCTCGGTTTCACCGATATCAACCAGGAGCTGTTCCGTGAGTTCCTGGACCCCTCTGACCCGGATTTCTTCGGAGACACCTCGACGTGGGACTCAGAGATCAGCCACGACCGGCTGTGGAGCTAGTGCTGTCTCCGTGAACGTTTGCCCGGCCGCTCCCGGCAGACAGCCCCGTCGGCGCTTCACTTCGAACTGCCAGGTGTAACCGCAGGCGACGTCATCCAGCGCCAATTCGTGCAGCACCGCCGTCAGTAACTGGACCTCACTTTCGATCCTCAGCTCCTCCTGACGACTTCGCGGTCGGACATCTGGGCACCGGGCCGGTCTTACCTACAGCACCGGGGAGCGGCGCTCAACAATCGACCCCCAGGACAACCGAAACAGTTCGGCCCGCCAGGTCTCGACATGGCCGACCCGGGCTCAACCAGCTGCCCCGGGACGCCGGTTCCCGGCCGGGGCGCTCGCGCGTTGCCTCGCATGCCTTGACGCCCGAAAAATGTGCGGTCGCCGGGAATGATCTGGCCTCCAGCACAATTAAAAATAGATATTACTATCTAAAAGAGGACGAGGAGGGACCCAATGCCTGTAGCGATAGTCACGGGGGCATCCAGAGGCCTCGGGGCCGCCCTGGCCCGGGCGCTGGTCAACAAGGGGTGGTCGGTGGTCATTGACGCCCGGGGCGCCGAGGCGCTGGAAAAGACGGCCGCCGAACTGGAGCGCCTCGGCGGGACGGTCACCGCCCTGGCCGGCGACGTCAACGACCCGGCCCACCGCCGGTCTTTGGTCAAGGCCGTGGGTGAGCGGCCCCTCGACCTGCTGGTCAACAACGCCAGCGCTCTCGGCCCGTCCCCCCTCCCCCCGCTCACCGACCTGGCACCGCAGGTCCTCCTGGAAGTCTTCGCCACCAACGCCGTCGCCCCCGTGGCCCTGGTCCAGGCGGTAGCCCCGGCCCTGCGGCGATCCTCCTGGCCCAGGGTCGTGAACGTCACCTCCGACGCCTCGGTCGAGGCCTACCCCGGTTGGGGCGGCTACGGGGCGTCGAAGGCGGCTCTCGACCACCTGGGAACGGTGCTCGCCGTCGAGGAACCGGGCTGGACAGTGTGGACCGTCGACCCCGGCGACCTCCGCACCCGGATGCACCAGGACGCTTTCCCCGGAGAGGATATCTCCGACCGTCCCGAACCCGAGACAGTGGTGCCCGCCTTCCTGGCTCTCATCGGCTCCAGGCGCCCTTCGGGGCGGTTGCGGTTGGCGGAGGTGGCGTGATGGCCACCCTGGCTGCTTTACCGGCTCTCGAAGCATTCGAACTGCCTCCGGACCTGGAAGCCGCGTCCCCGCCAGAGGCGCGCGGGTTACGGCGGGACGAGGTCCGCCTGCTGGTGGCACGCAAGACGACACCCGCTCTCGAGCACCGTCATTTCGCCGACCTGCCCTCCCTGTTGCAACCCGGTGACGTGGTGGTCGTCAACACCTCGGCCACCCTGCCGGCCAGCCTCCCGGCGACGGCCGCCGGTGGGCCGGCCAGCCTCCCGGCGACGGCCGCCGGTGGCCCGCCGCCCTTCAGCTCTCGGGCCGCCTCCCTGGCGGGCTCTGGGTGGTGGAGCTGCGGCACCGCCATCTCGACCCGGCCGATGAGGGTTACCAGACCCGGCCCTGGCTGGACGCCGGAACGGGCACGTTGGTCAACCTCCCGGCAGGTGGCCGGGCCGTGTTGCGCATACCTGCGGCTCCGGGGCTCACCGCCGGCCGGCTCTGGGTCGCCTCCCTCGAACTGCCCGAACCCGTGCTCGACTACCTGGCCCGCCACGGCTACCCGATCCGCTACCCGTACGCAAAGCACCCGTGGCCAATCGAGGTCTATCAGACAGTGTTCGCCGACGTACCGGGCAGCGCCGAAATGCCCAGCGCGGCCCGGCCATTCAGCGCCGGTCTGACCACCCGCCTGGTCAGCCGGGGCGTGGTCTTCGCCCCGTTCGTGCTCCACTGCGGGGTCTCGTCCCTGGAGTCCCACGAGCCGCCGACGCCGGAGTGGTACCGGGTCCCCCCCTCCAGCGCGGCGGTAATCAATGAGGCTCACCGGTCCGGCCACCGGGTCATCGCCGTTGGCACCACCGCCGTGCGGGCCCTGGAGACGGTGGCCGACCCGACTGGCACCGTTCATCCTGGCGAGGGCTGGACAGAACTGGTGGTGGATACCTCCCGGCCCATCCGGGCGGTTGACGGGCTGATAACCGGTTGGCACGAGCCCGGCGCCTCCCACCTGGCCCTCCTCCAGGCGGTGGCCGGACGGGACCTGGTGGCCGCGTCCTACGCCGAGGCGTTGCAGTACCGTTACCTGTGGCACGAGTTCGGCGACAGCCACCTGGTCCTCCCGTGACCGCCGCCGCCCCCACCCGCCCGTCGGAGCCGGTCGAGCTGGCGCCGACCGAGAGTGCCGGCCAGCGCGTGGCCCTGACGGGCATGAGCCGTCCGCGGTCGAGCCTCCTCTGCGCCCTGAAGACGAGCGGGGAAGCGACGGCCGAGGGGTTGGCCGCGGAGCTGGGCTTGACCGTGGCGGCCGTCCGCCAGCAGCTCGCCCCCCTCCAGGAGGAAGGGCTGGTGGCCCATCGCGACGAGCGGTCTGGACGGGGCCGCCCTCGTCGCTGGTACTGCCTGGCCCCGGCGGCAGAGACCCTCTTCCCCAAACGATACGGCCAACTCGCTAACCAGCTCCTGGGCTTTATCGAGGAGGCGGACCCGGGGCTGGTCAAGGAGGCCTTCAACCGGCGGGCCGAGCAGCGCCGGACGCGGGCCGAGGCCCGCCTGGCCGGCCTGGGTTTCGACGCCGCCGTCACCGAGCTCGCCGCCATCCTCGACGAGGACGGCTACCTGGCCCGGGCCGAGAAGGCGTCCGACGGCTTTTGGCGCATAGCTGAGCTCAACTGCGCCATCCTCGACGTCGCCCGTCAGCACGGGACGGCGTGTGCCAGCGAGCTCGAGTTCATTCGCTCTGTGCTGCCGGCGGCGTCGGTGCAACGCGTCTCCCACCTCCTGTCAGGCGGCCGCTCCTGCTCCTACGAGAATCCGCCTGGGGCCCGACGCAGCCCCATTTCAGCATGGTGACCACGGCGCCTCCGTTCGTTAGGCGTCCTTTCTGTCCCACCAGTGCCATTGATGCTGGCCGCGTAGCCACCGCAAACAACGATGCCGGTGCCCAAACTGATTTCGCCCTCTGACCAGGACTGGCTGTCTTCCCCCGGAAGGAGAACTACGGGAAACCGGTAGGGTGCCGGCCGCCCGGACGTGCGCACATCGACCTGGCCACCGCACGCCGTCAACGTACCGGGAGTAAGACAAACGGGAACACCCCGGGCCCGTTTTCTCGCCGTCCTGGGGGCCGAATAACTCATTCGGTTCGCCCAGGCACGCGCCCACTGAAACAAACGGAGCACTGCGGCTCGATGAACTTATGCAGCGGCCGGGTTCAGCGCGCCTAGTGCCACGACAGGCAACGTTTGCCTGGTTGCACACCCCAACTCTGAAGCGCCGACGGCGGTGTTTGCCGCTGGCAACCGGGCAAACGTTCCTGGAGGCAGCACTACTTAGACCATAAGGATTTGCCGAGCACACCACTCCTTCCGTGCAAATGCCGCCGGAGACGACCGCCGTGGTCGCTGTCGAGGAGCTGCCGGGACGAGAACTACGGAGAATCCGTAGGGCACCAGCGGCGCCGAGGTTGGACACTCTAATTGCACACAAAAGCAAGGCCCGGTCACCACAGAGGTGCCACTCGCTTTACCGCGCCACTCGCCTTAGGTGCAAACGGCCGTCGTAAACACGTCCTGTCGTCATGCAAACAACGTCGTTCTATTTCCAGGAGTTCATAATGACAACCGACATCCGAAATATTGACGATCCCGAAGAGGAGTCACCCCGCACTACCGGGCGCCGCGGCGTGGGCTCCGCCAAACTGCTTGCCGGAACGCTTGTGTTGACCATGGGCGCCCTCGGTGCCGGCCTGGCCGCCACCGCCCTGCCGGCTTACGCCGACGTTACAAGCGGCAATTACACCATCGGCTCTCCCCTGGCCCCCTCGGCCCCGTAAGCGCCGTCATCGCCACCCCCGCAACAGTGGGGGCGGGGACACCAGTCAGCTTTGACGTCTCGTTCACCGTCCCAGCCGGCCTGTCGGGGGGGCGCGCCAATTGGATCACCGTCACCCCCTCGGAAGTCCTCGGCTCGGCTCCCAGCAGCGTCGAGGCGACAGCCAATGGTTGCCTCCAAACCGGTACGCCCGGAGTTGGCGGCCCCGGCGCCTCGACCGCGGGCGCCCTGACCATCGAACTGAACAGCGCTTGCACCATCAGCGCCGGCTCCAGGGTCAATGTCGACTTCGGAGCCACCGCCCCGTCCGCCACCGGTCACTTCGGCTTCACCGTGACCACCGCGATGGACGAGACGCCGGCTGCATCGAACGCGGTTGTGGTCGGTTCCCCAGGGCTGACGCTGTCCGCCAGCTCCAGCGCTTTTGGGGCCAACTCGACTTACACCATCTCCAACATCCCGGTGGTCAGCTCCACTGCGGTACTGGCGGACCAGGACAGTGTCGTGCTCAGCGTCGGGGTCACGAGCGGGACTGAGGCGCTCAGCCTTTATTCGGGCGGGGCGTCGGGGTACACCGTCACGTACACTCCTCCGGGCGGCGCTCCGGTCGCGGACCCCGTGCAGAGTGCCAATGCGCAAGGTGGCCAGGTCGCTTTGACTCTGGCCACCCCGCTCATGACCGGCGGGGCCCTCAGCATCTCTGCGCTAGGGACCAACCCTCCAGCCGCCGGCACCACGCAGTCCAACGACATCACAGTGGGGCCTGGTGGTGGCGCCCCGCAGACCACTAACTCGATCACCTTTGGCAGCTCGGTCTCCAACGCCACGGTGTACGAGTCGAGCGTTTTGGCGGGTTCATCAGCTACCTACACCGTCGGGTTCAAGGCATCGAGCGCGCTGGGCACAGGCGACTTCATCCTCCTCGGCGAGGCGGCGGGACCGACCAACTTCGGCACCGTTACGGGCGTCGAGGTCAGCGATATCACCCAGGGCTGGCGCTACGTGGCCGCCGGCGCGCTGCTCGGTAGCGGTTCGGCCACTGTGCCGGTCTCGGGCCCCGTGAAGGCTGGCGACTCGCTGGTTGTAACCCTGGCCAACGTCACCAACCCGCAGCCCGGTGCGGTATCTGACTTCGCGGTATCGACCAGTTCCGACGCCGTACCTGTCGACGCTGCTTCCTACACGATCGTTGCCCTGGCCCGTTCAGCCGCCAGCCCGATCGCCAGCCCCAGCCCGGGCGTGGTCGTAACGCCCGTGCCCAACGTCGGCCGGATCGCTCGCTGGTTACACCATCTCCAACCTTCATGCCAGCACCGGTTTGACCGGTGGGGTTTCCACCCTCAGGATCATGGGCCCAGCCGGCACGATCTTCCCGAGCACCCCTGGCTATTACGCCGTGCAGGACTCCACCCGGGCCTCGGGCTCGGGCACCGTTAGCGCTGCCGTCGTCGGCGGAGGGACCAACGACGTCACCATCACTCTCCCTAACAGCATTTCGGCCGGGGACCAACTGGAACTGACGGCCCAAAATGTCGTCAACCCCGGCACCCCGTCTAGCGCTTATTCGATCGGCCTCTTCGGCGCCGTGACCGGGCCAACTGTGGCTCCACCGTTCCCGCACGCCGATGTCAGCTACCCCAACGGCGCCATCGTCAACTTCGGCGGCAACGACTACGTCTTCGCCGGTGGCAGGGCGTTTGCCATCGCCAGCTCGGCCGACCTGGCCAAGCTCCAGAAAGTGGACCACGCCACCGTCCTGGCTGCCCCCTCAGGTGCCGGCGCACCTGCCAGCAGGACGCCACGGCCCGGGACGCTGGTGTTCACGCGGCCTGTTGAACGGCCAAGCCACGATTTACGTCGCCGGGACCGACAACGAGCTGCACGGCTTTGCCACCCCGAAGCAGTTCGCGGCCGACGGCTACGACCCCGCCCTGGTCGTGACGGTACCAAGCCTCGGTGGTCTGGCCGTTGGGCACCCGGCCGGTTCCGAAGGCGCGGCCGGCAACGCACTCGGAACGAGCGCCGACGGCGCCATCGTCGATTCGTCAGGTGCCTACTTCGTCTTTGCCGGTGGTAGGGCATTCGCCATCCCCGACGGCAACGCGCTCAAGGCCATCCACGCCGCCGACAGGGCGGCCGAAATAAGCGGCACCGTCACCGCGGCTCAGAAGTCTGCCGGTCTCGCCAGCGGGGTGGTCCTGAGCGCACTCGGGCCGGTGTACGTGAGCTACCAGGGTGACCTCTTCGGCTTCGGCTCGATGGCCCAGCTCCAGTCCGATGGCTACGCCGGCACCGCCGCCGTCCCCGTCCCCGGCACTGGCGGCCTCAACGTAGAGGCGTACAGCGGGAACTAGTGCCGCCCCCACAAAAGTACGAAATTGGACAAGGGGCGGCCCGGGCGGGCCGCCCCTTCTTTTCCCCGATCAGCCTCCCCCGGGCGTTACACCCCAATCAGGTACCGATCAAGAGCGGCGCGAGACGGCGGGTAGGAGAAACCAAAGGCCAACGAACGCGACCGGTACGCCTACGGCGGTGGCCACCGCTAACGGCCCTGGGGCCACGAAACTCGTAATCAGGGCCACGGAACTGGATACGGCGGCCGCCACACACGCCAAGCCGGCGATGGCCGTCCGGCTACCCGCCCGGACGAGCCAGTCCTTGCGATGTTGGCGAAAAAGGACCCGGTGGTAGGCGACGGGAGCTGTCAGCAAAACGATCGAAGCCACCGCAAGCAGGACAGCGGCGAGGTAAAGGTCCCGTTGGGTGGCGTCCAGCTTCAGGAACCGAGTAGTGAACGGCAAGGAGAGCAGGAAGCCGAACAGGACCTGGATCCCGAGCCCTGCTACCCGCAGTTCCTGGAGCAACTCGGTGAGGTTACGGTCAGCCCGCTCTTCGGCGGATTCGCCCCGGCCGGGGTCGTTCCCGGCGGGACCACTGACGTCACCGGAGCGCATGGCCGAGCGTAGGCGACTACGTGTGCTCGGGCCGGCGACTGCAGTGCGGCACCCTCGCCGTGGCGTCGGCACCCGACGATCGGGGTGTCACTTTTTCGCCAGTGCGGCCGTCCTTACATTTAGCGATCCAAAAGGAGGCCACTCGATGTCCCCAGTGCTTACAAGCCGTCCGCCCGTCGTGGCTGGTGCGCAACGTCATGCGCCCCTTGACCAGAATACTCAACCCCATTTCGGTGAAAATGGCTGGCCGACCAGGCTTTCGCATGGCCGCCCGGGTACACCACGTCGGCCGCCGCTCCGGCACCAAGTACGTCACGCCCGTCGGTGCCCGGGTCAAGGACGGCCAAGTCCTTATCCCGCTGACGTTCGGGAACCAGTCCGACTGGGTGCGCAACGTGCGAGCCGCGGGCGGTGCCACCGTAGAGGTCAGAAGGCACCCGTACGAGTTCCGCGAGCCGCAGTTCGTCAACTGGCCCGAGGCGCGCCAGGTCGTGAGAGCCACCTTCCCTTTTGCCAGAGGCGCATTCAAGAATCCTCGGCATCAAGCAGTTTATGAAGGCTCGCGTCCTCGGCTCTTAGCGAGGTTTCGCTCTGTAGCCCTCGTCGCGCGACGGCGTGTCGGCGCTGAACCTCGAGCGCATAATCTAAACTTTCTTCCCGTTGCCCTTGGCACAGAAGGCCCTCACAGGAGCGGCGGGAGTGGATGATCGTGCAGCTGGGTGGAATGGTCGATGGGTTTCCAGGGCGCCTGGACCGGGGACAACTTGAGCAACGTCATTTCCAAGTGAGTTGCACGGCTTTGAACCCGACGTGGCGCAAGTGGCCCCGTCAGGCTAACTAGAGGGAGGCCGCCTGCCTACACCAGGGGAAGTCCCCCAGGACATTGCGTCGCTGCTGCGCCAGCTGCGCGAGCGCCGGGGGCTTACTCAAGATGAGGTGGTAGGCAGAGCCCCCGAAGGCCTGTCCGTCGAGACGCTGAGGAACATCGAACGGGGCCGCAGTTGGCCCCGCCGTCACAGCCTGGAGCAGCTTATGGCCGCTCTCGGTTTGGCGCGGCCGAACGTGAGACGGTGCGGACGGCCTGGCTAATGCGGGCCCGGTCCCGGCCAGAGACGGACGCCACGCCGTTCCCGTCCCGGCCCCAAAGGCCTGGCGCGGTGCCCTTGCCTCCCACCCTGGTAGGGCGCGAGGAAGCGGAGGCGACGGTTACGGACCTGCTCGCCCGAGACCGCACGCGGCTCTTGACGCTGACCGGGCCGGGCGGGGTGGGAAAGACCAGCCTTGGCCTGAGGGTAGCCAACAGGGCGGGGCCGAATTACAGGGACGGCGTCGTCTTCGTCGACCTTGCCCCTCTGTCGGTAGCCGACCTGGTCCCGGACTACCTCGCCCGCGCGCTGGGTGTTGCCGAACCGAGCACCAGGCCCCAGATGGCCCCCGTGGTCGACTACCTCTCTAGTCGCCGCTTGCTGCTTTTCCTCGACAATTTCGAGCACGTGCTCGAAGCGGCGGAGGTCGTGGCAGAGCTCTGTGCTACCTGCCCGACCGTGAAGGTACTCGTTACCAGCCGGATGGCCCTGCGGTTGCAGGCCGAACAGGTCTACCCCGTGCCGCCCCTGGCCAGTCCGCCCGTTGGAAAGACACTGGAGCTCGACGCCCTGGCGCGCGTCCCCTCGGTGGCGTTGTTCGTCCAGCGGGCGCGCTTGCGGCAACCCAACTTCGTGCTGTCCGGCGCCAACTCGGCCGCGGTGGCAGGGCTGTGCCAGCAGCTGGACGGACTACCCCTGGCCATCGAGTTGGCCGCCGCCCGCCTGTCCGTGATGAGCCCGGCCGCCCTCTTGGCGCGACTGGGGGCGTCGCTCGGGGTGCTGGGCGAAGGGCCCCGGGACCTGCCTGCCCGCCAGCGGACGATGCGCGACGTCATCGCCTGGAGCTACGGCCTCCTGGCCGACGACAACAAGGCCCTGTTCCGGCGTTTGGCGGTGTTTGCCGGGCGCTGCACGCTCGACGCGGTTACGGCGGTGTGCGGGCTCGGGCCGGGCCACGAGGGGCCTAAAGCCAGTGGTACTGGAACGTCGTCCTTCCCGGACGTGCTCGACGGGCTCAGCGCCCTGGTCGAGTCCGAATTGCTGGAAGTGGTGGAAAGGGAGGGCCCTCCGGTGGCCACCGTACTCTCCGGTGAGTTGAGCCTGGCGCCGGGTGGCCTGGGGTACGGGAAGGACGTCTCGCAATTCGAGCCAGACAGCGACCCGGTCCCGGCGGCCGGGACAGAGGAGGAAATCTGTTACCGTCAGCTGGAGACGGTCCGTACCTACTCACTCGAGCAGCTGGAGCAAAGCGACGAGGAACCTGAGGTCCGCCGCCGCCACGCCCTGTACTTCCTTTCCCTGGCCCAGGAGGCCAAGCGGGCACTGGGGGGGCCGCGTGAGCAAGCTTGGCTCGCCCTGCTGGAAGCCGATCACGCCAACTTGCGGGCAGCACTGGGATGGGCCGCGATAGCGGCCAAGTGGAGCTGGGGCTCGAGATCTCGGGGACCCTGTGGGTGTTCTGGCAACGCCGGGGCCATCTGAGCGAAGGCCGGCGTTGGTTGGGACTGTTCCTCGGTGCACCGGGTGCCGAGCAGGCAAAGGCCGAACTGCGGGCCGAGACCTTGAGTGGCGCGGCCTGGCTGGCGGACGGCCAGGACGATTTCAGTTCGGCCGAGGCACTCTTCGAACAAGCCTTACCCCTTTACGAGCAACTGGGCCAGACCGGCCGAGTGGCCCAGGCGATGGAGCACCGGGCGATGACGGCTCGAGAACACGGCCGTTACGACGAAGCTCTCCGACTGGCTGAGAAGGGCCTCGAGCTGGCCCGCGGGTCAGGGGACCTGGCCGTGGTCGCAACTGCCACCTTTGGTATAGGGCTCGTGATGCAGGAGCGCGGCGAACTGGACAAGGCCCAGACGGCCTACGGGGAAGCCCTGGAGCACAGGCGAGCGCTGGGCGACCGGGGCGGGGAGGCCTATGCCTTGCTCGGCCTGGGAGCCGTTTCCCGGGACAGGGGTGATTTCCCCATGCTGGTGGCCTATTGCTCGCAGAGCCTGGACATAAGCCGCCAGCTCGGGACACCCTGGGGGACCGGTTACTCGCTCAACAGCCTGGCCGTGGCCGCGGCCGCGGGGGGCGACTTCGACCGGGCGCGCCAGCTCCTGGCGGAGGCGCTGGACCTCTTTCGCACGCATGGGGTGCGCGTCGGGGTGTTCGAGGCCTTGCTGTTCTCGGCCCAAATAGAGGCCGACTCTGGCCGAACGGCCGCCGCCCTCCCGTTGTTGCGGGAAGCTTTGCAACAGAGCTGGCCGGCCGGTCCGTACTACCTGGTGGCGACGGTCCTCGAAGAGGTGGCCCGGGCTATGGGGGCGGAGGGACAATTGCGGGAGTCGGCTTTCTTGTCTTCGGCGGTGCAGGCATGGCGAGCAAAGATGGGTGCGCCAGTGCCTCCGTACCGTTGGGCCACGGTCGACTCCACGGTGACGGCGGCGCAACAGGCGCTGGAGGAAGACGCCTTCGCCACCGCATGGAAGGAGGGCCATGAGCTGCCCCCCGACCATGCGGTCGTCTTCGCCATCGGGACCGTGGCCACGTAGTCCACATCACGTCAGGCCGGCACACTGACCGCTGGCCGGGCCGCTCACAGAGTTTGGAGACCCGACGTCCGTGGGAGCTGGCGTGTTCGAGCTGCACGACAGGGATGCGCCCACGGTGTTGGCGGAGACTACCGGCGCCGAAGCGGACGTGTTGCCGGTGAGCGTGACCGGTCCGGAGATGTTGTTCGAGCTGAGCACAACCGCTCCGGTGGCCGAAGTGATCGTGACGGGCCCGTCACCCTTGTTGCCCTCGATCGCTACGGCCCGCTATCGCCTTTTAACGTCACCGGGCCGACCAGGCGGTCAGGAGCGCAGGCCGACCCGGCCGGCCCACCAAACGCAACCGGACCGGCGCCGCCGGTGATGGTGATCGGCGCCTGGACCGTCGACCCGCAGACCAGGACGCTCGAAGCCGAGTTCGCGGTTATCGGCCCGTGATACCACCGCCGATCACGGCGAGCGTGCCGCCAGGAGCGAAGTTCACAGGACCGATAATGGTGCCGCCTTCCACACAGGTACCGGCTTTGACAGTGAAAGCACCGCTGTACGAAGTAGTGATGGTGGTGGTGCAGCCGACTGAGAGGCTAGAGGAGGTGGACGAACCCGTGTAATTCGTGTCACCCGCATACGTGGCGGCCACCTGGTGCACGCCCGGGGTGAGATTGGCAATTGGCGTGCTCGTGGCATCTCCTCCGGCGAGGGCGACCGGGGCCCTCACCTGCTGGCCGTCCACTGTGAAGGTAACCAGCCCGGTTGGTGCTGGCCCGTTGGTGGACGGTGCCGCCGCTTTAACTTGGGCCGTAAGCGACACGGCTTGTCCGAACACGGGCGTGCCAGGCGAGGGCGACAGGACGGTGGCCGTCGCCGCTTGCCCGACCGGGACCATCGATTGACCGTGCGACCCCAGCGTCGTTGTCCCCCCCGAATACGTGGCCGTTACCGTTTGACCGGCTGACGGGGCGTCGTAAACGGTGGAGCAACTGGCGTTGTAGGGAGCCGAGCTGGACAGCGCGACGGCTGAGCACAGAGCCATGCTCCCGTTGGTGAACGTGACTGACCCGGTTGGTAGGGCCCCGGTGGCGTCGCTAACGGTGGCCGTGTAGGTGACCGGTTGGCCCACGACCGGTGTGGTGGTGGAAGGTGTCACTGATGTGGTCGTGGGCACCTGGTTGACCACGTCCACCGTGAGCTCGGCCTGCGACGAGGAGTCGCCTACCCCATCGCTGAAGGTGGCGAAGAGGTACTCGGTGCCAGTCTGGGTGAAGGTTGTCGTACAGCTGGCCTGGGTCGAGGAGGCGGCCTGCACGCCGACACCGGCGCACAGGTCGGTGAAGTTGGCACTGAAGTCCACCGTTCCCTGGGCCTGCTGGCTCGAGCCGAGGTAGGTAGCAGAAATGGCGGCCGTGAACGTAGCCGCCTGGCCGACCTCTACGGTCGTCGGGCCGCTCAAAGTAGTCGAGGAGGCGCCGGGCGGGAAACAACTGGGGGGCCCACCGAGGAAACAAGGCAGAGGGGCGTGGCGGCCGGCAGGGGCGGCACCTCGGCCCCACCGGTCACAGAAACGCTGTAGTCGTTGCCGTCTTGACCGATGACGTCGAGCGACGAGGTGAGCGAACAGGTGCCGTCGGTTAGGCAGGTGCTCGGGTCGAAGTCAGCGCCAAGGGCCGAGTCGCTCACCGTCAGGAACTGCGCCGGGCTGTCGTTGGCGAACAACCAGGCCGTCTGCTCGTCCCCGTTCCAGTCTGTGTACTGTAAGCGCAAGTTCTGGGTGGTGGCCGCCGTCCCGCCCACGGTTGTGCTGCTTATGAACCAGTTGCCGTTCAGGTAAGTAGTGGAGTCAAGACCGGTCGAGGTGTCCTGCCACGAGAGCGTCGGCTGCGTCATAGAGGTTGTCCCGCCCTTGGGGGTCACCACCCACTGTGGGTCGTAAGGGCTCTGGGCCGGGACCGGCGTAGCGTTCAGGCAAGGCGTGTTCGCGACCGGGAAACCACCGCTCGTGGTGATGGACAATGAGCTGTTGTCGCACCCCGTGAACGTTGGTGCCGGCAGGGTGGCGCCGACGAAAAGCCCGTACAGGCCCTGGATTTCCGAACTGTTGGAGAGCATGGTGCTGAGGTCGGGCGTAGCGCTTGGCGCGTTCACTATGTTCTGGGCCAGTTCGTCGGGGAGCCCGTTGGAGCCGAACACGATGAGGCCCTCCTGGACGGCCGTTACAACGGCGAAGATTACGGCCGAAACGATCACGCCCACGCCGGTCGCGGCGACGTCGCCGCCGACTTCGATGGCGGCGTCGATAACTTCCTGGGCCGCTTCGGACCCTGACTCGCCCGCCTCTTCGGCGACATCTACGGCTTCACTCTCGGCCAGGTAGTTAACCCGGGCCGCATAGGGGAAGACGGCTTCCTGGAAGGAGGTCTGCGCCAGGGTCGAACCGAGGGTGAACGTAGTACCGAGCCCTGACGCCACCGACCCCACCGTCGCCACCGCCCCGAGGCTGGCCCCGAGGGCGATGTTCCGGGCCGCGCCCGCGTACGAGGAGTTGTCGAACAGGGTGTTGTCCGCGTCGGCTTCGCCCCACTTGGTGAACTGGTCGGACGTCGGGGTGGTGATGTTGCAACCGAGCGGGTTGGAACACGGCGTAAAGCATGTCTGCGGGACGGTATTGGCGTTGTAAACGTTGGCAACGTAATCGCTCTCGTACGGCGAGGGCGACTGGTACACGCAGTAGCCGCCGTCCGCGCTCTGTGCCGGGTCGCTCGCCGAGCCGCCGTCCGTATAGGGCTGGACTACCCCACCCAGGAAGCTCTCGAGGGCGCTCAGTGACGGCGCGCTGTCTATTAGCTGCTGGTAGGCGGCCGTGCCGAGGCCCGCCCACTTCGTGTACTCCCGGCCGGCATCGTCGGCCGCGAGCACACCCTCGCGCACGACAACGTTCGTCAACCAGTCGACGGCGTTCGTCTGATCAGTCGTGGCCGTGTTGGCCTTAACCGCCTCGATGGCCTGGACGAGCAGGGCCCAAAGCTCGGCGTCGGCGTCCGCCCGGCCCCAGCTCAACACCTCGTTAGCGTCGCCCGAATTGAGCGAATGGTCGGCGATCGTGTCACTGACGGCCAGGCTTTCGAGGTCCTCCAGGGAGCTGATTTGACCCGGGGTAGCCGAGTAGATGCCGGCCGGGTAGTAGACGTCATAACACGTCGAGGAGCAGTTGGTCCCCGTGGCGGAGGCCGTAGCCGGCAATTCCAGCGCCGAGAGGTTCAAAAGGTCGGGAGGCCCAGAAGTTGTCTGCGCCGAGGCCGGCACGGCGTCCACCAGCCCGGCAGCCACGATCGTGGCGGTCACCACGAGTGCCACACAAAGTTGCCAGCTACGCCGGCCAAAGCGACGACATACCGCTGGACAAAGCGGCTTGTGGCCGTTCATGAGGACCTCCCTGAAGACAATGAAGGAGCACTGCCCCGCAGAGTGCGGGCACCTGTCAGTGTCAGTCCCGTCCGGCCGTCTGACCAGGAAAAACAGCAACACTTACGGTAAGTTCCCGGTCAATTACCGGTGAGCTCCCGGTCCCCGTGCTCGGGCCGGGCGCCATGGTCGCCGAGCCCGTGCATGCGGGCCAAGGACTCAAGTAGCTTGGGACGTGACCATGTTTGACGGCGTCCTTTTCTTCCCCGTTACGGCATTCGGGGCTGACGGCGAACTCGACCTGGGGGCGTTCAGCAAGCACGTCGAGGACGGCCTGTCAGGCGGGCCAGGGGCGATTTTCGTGGCCGCCGGCACGGGTGAGTTCCACGCCCTCGACAGTGACGAGCACTCTCAACTTGTCCGCCGTGCCGTCGAGATCTCGAGCGGCAACTTCCCGGTCTTTGCCGGCGCCGGTGGGCCTTTACCGTACGCGCAACGATGTGCTCAAGTCGCCTACAGGGCGGGCGCGGACGGGATCCTGCTCCTGCCCCCCTATTTGGTCGCCGGCCCGCAATCGGGGCTCGTGGCCTACGCTCGTTCCGTAGCATCGGCAGCGCCTCTACCGCTCATCCTCTACAGCCGGGACAACGCCAAGTTCGACGTTGCTGCCACCGTCGCGCTCGCTGCCATCGCTAACGTGGTCGGTTACAAGGACGGCACCGGTGACATTGCGAGCGTGGCCGGCCTGGTCAAGGCGGTACAAGCCAGCCTTACCGGGACGGGACGGGAGTTCTCGTTCTTCAATGGCCTCCCGACGGCCGAGCTGACCGTCCTTGACTACAGAGCGATCGGTGTCGAACTTTATTCCTCCGCCGTTTTTTCCTTCGCCCCGGAGATATCTCTCGCCTTTTACCGTGCGGTGGCCAGAAATGACGCGGGAACGGCCGAGCTTCTGCTCGACCGCTTTTATAGGCCGTTCGCCGACCTGCGCCAAGAGACCCCCGGTTTTGCCGTCTCTCTGGTGAAGGCGGCCGTCCGTCTCCAGGGGCTCGATGTAGGTGGCGTCCGTCCGCCTCTGACCGACCCCTCAGTCGACCAGGTAGAGCGGCTCGAGCAGATCGTCGACGAGGGCCGGGGCCTGGCAAGGAGCATCGGTCGCTGAGCACCCTGCGCATTACCGACGTCACTATTACGCCCGTCGCCTTTTCGGACCCGCCACTGCTGAACCACGTCGGCGTACACGAACCGTTCGCTCTGCGTGCCATCGTCGAGGTTCGGACCGACGCCGGGCTGTCGGGGCTCGGAGAGACTTACGGCGATCTCGAGCACCTTGGCCAGCTGCACGTTGCCGCCCGCTCGATCGTGGGCATGGACGTGTTCGAGCAGAACCGGGCCCGCGCTCGGGTCGCCGCTAGCCTCGCCGGCACGGTCGGAGCGGACACTCACGGGCTGACCGGCGCATTTACCCCCGAAGGGACGGTCGACCGCGTGTACAGCCCGTTAGAGCTGGCCTGCCTCGACGTCATCGGCAGAGCCCTGGAGCGTCCGGTGAGCGACCTCCTCGGGGGGGCAGTGCGCTACGAGGTCCCGTTCAGCGCCTACCTCTTTTACAAGTTGGCGAGCCACCCGGGCGCCAACCCCGACGAATGGGCCCGGCGCTCGACCCTGAAGCGATCGTCGCCCAGGCCCGCCGGATGATCGACGAGTACGGGTTCAGTGCCATCAAGCTGAAGGGCGGGGTCTTCCCGCCCGACAAGGAGATCGAGGCTATTCGCGCGCTACACCAGGAGTTCCCGGATCTGCCCCTTCGGCTCGACCCTAACGGTGCATGGGCCCCGGAGACCTCGGTCCGCGTGGGCAAAGAGCTGGCTACGACCCTGGAGTACCTGGAGGACCCAACCATCGGCATTGCCGGCATGGCCCAGGTGGCCCGGGAGGTTCCTATCCCGCTGGCAACCAACATGTGCGTGGTCGCCTTCGAGCAAATTGCCCCTGCCGTGGCGGAACACGCGGTCTCGATCATCCTCTCCGACCATCATTATTGGGGAGGCCTCGGCCGATCCCGCGACCTGGCCAGGATCTGCAATACCTTCGGCATCGGCCTCTCGATGCACTCCAACTCGCACCTGGGGATCAGCTTGGCGGCCATGACCCATCTGGCCGCGGCCACACCCGAGCTCGGGTACGCCTGCGACACCCATTGGCCCTGGAAGCAACCGGAAGAGGACGTAATCGAGCCTGGTGTTCTCACATTCGAGAACGGTGCTGTCAAAGTCCCGCGGGGACCGGGGCTCGGAGTCGAACTGGACCGTGACGCCCTCGCCCGCCTTCACGAAAAATATGAGCGGTGCGGCATCCGCACTCGCAACGACACCGCCTACATGCTCCGGATCGACCCGACCTTCAGGCCCGTCACGCCGCGCTGGTGACAATTATCCGCTCCCATTATCCGCTCCCATGGTAAAGGACCTACCTCTCATTCGTCCCCGGCAGCTCGGCCTTTACCAGAAGGTACGCCGGCTTGATGTACCCCGAATGCAAGGAAGGCGGTTTGCCCAATTTTCAATTAGCCCGTGGAGATATTGATCTCTTTGGAGGTCATAAACTCGAGCAGGACCGGCTGGCCGGCCTCGGTGGCTGCGATCCCGCGCTTCAGGGCGGCAACGATCTCGCCCGGGTCATCGACCCGCTCCCCGTAGCAGCCCAAAGACCTGGCCAGCTCGGCGTAATTGCCGCTTATATCAGTGGCGCCGTACTTCCTCTGGGACACCGGCATCACCGGGATTTCTATCGCCATCGAGTGGTTGTTGAGGAGGACCGAGAGAATCGGGATCCGTTCCCGCGCCGCCGTCTCGAGGTCCATGCCGGTGAAACCGATCGCGGCGTCTCCCCAGACATTGATGCAGAGGTGGTCGGGCTTCGCCAGCTTCGCCCCCATCGCCAGCCCGAGGCCGTAGCCGAGCTGGGTCGTCTTGCCCCAACCGATGTAAGACAACGGCGAGGTCGCCTCCCAGAACGGGGTCATCTGGTCGCGCGGGCTGCCGGCGTCGTGCGTGATGATGGTCCTGTCCTTGTCGACGATCCGGTTCAACTCGTTGATAACCCGGTAGGGGCTAATCGGCGCCTCATTGCTTGTGAGCTTCGGTGCCCACTCCTCGAGCCAGTGCTTCCGGATCTCCGCGATCTGCTCGGGCAGGTGACCGCGTGCGTCCGCGCGAGACCGGTCGAGCCCGGCCATCGCCTTGAGGAGGGACTGGAGGGTCAGTTTTGCGTCGCCGACCAAGGCGTACTGGACCTCGACGTCCTTATTGATGTCCCTCGGATCGAGCGTGGCGTGGATGATCGTCTTCCCCACCGGCATGCTCACGCCGTAGCCGGTGAGAGCGAAGCTGCAACCCACGCCGAAGATAACGTCGGCGTCCTGAAGAAACCGCTTGACTGGGCGGGGATTGGCGTGACCGCCGCTCCCGAGGGAGAGCGGGTGGTCCTCGGGGAACGCACTTTTCCCCTCAATCGAGGTGGTTACCGGCATGTTCCAGGACTCCGCCAGCGCCCGCAGTTCGGCCCAGGCTTTGGCCCAGTGGACTCCCTGACCAGCGTAGATAACCGGGCGTTCCGCGGCTGCCAGCACGGCCGCGGTTTCGGCGACCGCGGCCGGGTCCGGGCCGAATTTGGCCGTGAACGTGCGCTTGTGGCCGGCACCATCGGGGACCGCCTCGGCCCACAGGTCGCCGGCCACCTCAACGAGGACCGGGCCCGGACGGCCGTTGCGCAGTTCGGAGAAGACCCGCCGCAGCACATCCGGGGTGGCGGCAGCCGTCGTCAGCGGCTCGGCCCAACGGGTGACGTGCCGCATGTTGAGCGTCGAGTTGAAGTTAGGGTAATAGTGGGCGAGGCGCTGAGGATAGCCAGAGGCGACAACAAGGACCGGTACGGATTCGGAAAACGCCTGGGCGACGCCGCCGAACGCGTTCTCCGAGCCCGGGCCGTGCTGCATACAGAAGATCCCCAGCTTGTCCCCAGAAGTCACACGCGAATACGCATCTGCCATATGCAGGCCCGTGCGCTCCTGGCGCACGATGACGGTGCGAATATCCTCCTCCGCGGCGGCCTCGATAACCGGGTTGACCGGGTACGCGAACAGGATGTCCACCCCTTCGGCCTTCATCGCCTTCGCAATCGCGCCAGCAACATTCATTGGTCCCACTCCCGTTGTCCTGGACTGCCCTGGGTTTAGCCGAGGCTCCCCCGCCGGGAGCAACGGCTTACCCGCTCCGTTATAGCAGAGGCGCACGAGGTACCACCTCCGTCCCCGTGGGCCCACGGTTCAGCACGACCTCTGCCAGACGAGGGCCTTGATCAAGGCACCCCACTCATAAACGACGCCATAGGCCCAACGGATAAGGGAAGGTCGTGCTGCGACGACTTTCACGGTCCCGGGGAAGCAACGCTTTACCCTCAAACGGGCACGCGTCGCCTGAGGGACGGAGCTAACCACGATGAGGCTGCTCCAGCCGTGATGGCGTGCTTGGCTGGCCGCGTAACGCGCTTCCCCCTGGGTGCTAAAAGGGTCTGGCCGGAAGCACTCGACCTGGACGCCTGGCACGTCCAGATCGGGACAGTTCCAGCGCACGGATGGCACCGAGACCAGCATCACGGGGGCGGCATGCTCCTTGGCCAGCTTGAGGGCGACCTCCAGGCGAGGGCCAGGCCCGCCCATCACGAGGATGGCATCAGCGCGGACGTCCTTCACCGGGTCCAGCGAAGGCCAAACGAAGAGGGCGGCACTGAGCGAGCCCCAGACGCCCAGTAAGAGGACGCCCGCGGCCCCCACCAAGCGCCGATGTCGAAGTCTCACAAATATCATGATCTCCAGGCCGGGAGTTCCTAAGTCAATTCGTCCCGGGTCTCCCCGGTGATGTTGGGCTCGTCGGGGGCACCAAGCCCGTCTGTGCCCGGTCCACGGCGGCCGGCGGGCGAGGCCGCCGCCGGGACCACGCGCCCACGTCACACGGTTTGGGTGATGTTGGCGAAAATATATGGGCAGGAGGATAGGGCTCGGAATATTCGGCCAGAGAATTGCCGCCAAGCGACCGGTCCCTTGCCATGATAATTGAACTGTCCGGACCAGCGGGCAGACATTGAGATGCCATCGGCGACGTCGCATTCGGGCCGCCGACTGGAAGTGGGGCCGAAAAGACAATATGGCGCGGTCGTCAGCATTGTTCGCTTGAAGCGAGACCTTCCATGATCCACGTGCGCGCCGTTTCCCCGCCAGAGGTGACCGAAGATTTGCTGGCGGCGCTGTTAGCCAACAAGGCCGTGTCAAACGTGATGGTTGGGCTTGGTTCGGTCCGGAACCCTGATGGGGACTCGGTGCAGTTCGATGTGCAGCGCGTGGGAGCCAACGAGGTCCTCGAACTCCTCCGATCGGTGGGCCTAGGCCAACGCGGCTCCATCTCGTTGGAAGACATCGCCACTTCGATCTCTGGCACCGCCCCTGGTGCTAAAACTCATGGCTTTGACGAGTCCGCGCCGGTCTGGGAAGAAGTCGACGCCCGCATCCGGTCAGGTGGCGACTTCCCGCCCAGTTGGTATGCGCTGTTGGTCATCGCAGGCCTGATCGGTGCGGTCGGGCTTTTGACTAACTCACAGATCCTCATCGTCGGGGCAATGGTTGTCGGGCCGGAGTACGGAGCGATCGTGTCGCTCGCCTATGGACTGATAAACCGCAATGGGGCCCGGGTCGCCAGCTCCGTCTACGCATTGACGCTTGGCTTCACACTTGCAGTCATTGCTGCGCTCGTCCTTGGTCTAATTATTCGATGGGCAGACCTCGAGCCCGTTGCCTACGCCGCCGGTATACGGCCCGTTAGCCACCTCATCAACACCCCCGACTGGTTCTCAGTCATAGTGGCCGTACTGGCGGGCATTGTCGGCGTGGTCTCGCTAACGGAAGCCCGGGCGAGCACGCTCATTGGCGTCTTCATCTCGGTGACAACTATCCCTGCTGCCGCCGATATCGGAGTTTCGTTGGCCTTCGGCAACGGTAAATCGGCTCTCGGGTCTGCCGAGCAGCTCGCCCTCAACATCGCCCTCCTCACCGTCGTCGCGGCGGTCGGGATACCCGTCCAGCGCAAATTGTGGCGGCGACGGGTACGGTCCGCTTAGGAGCCACGGTCGCACGGCAGCACGCACGGCGGAGCCCGCCCTGTCATCATCTAAGGTGGGGGGAAAGCCGTTCCCTGCTTGCCCGTTACCGTCTCGACCGCCCTCGAAGTTATGACTGATGTATTGCGAAATAAGACGATCGCTGGGCCCGGTGCTCGCCACCCCAGGTTCCCCTCTTCCAAGTTTTCCCCCCCGAAGGCCGTCTCCCACCTGGTCCACCGGCGAAGGCTCCTCGAACGGGTCGACCAGGGCGAGCAGCGTCGCCTCACGCTGGCTCGAGGCCCGCGCTAACCGCCTGGACCAAAGCTGGATTGCCAGCCTCGACGCCGGCGCGATGTACTGCAAGTCGTTGCTGGGCGACTTCGCTGGCGCCCGCGAGTTTGCCGTTGCCTTCAACAGCTCAGAGGGAGCCGACAAGTCTGACCGGGAGGTGCTTTGCCCCTCCGTTCTTAGCCAAGCTGCCTTGGCCGTGGGCGCTCTCGCTGAAGCAGCGACGTTGGCCGCGGGCGCGCTGGAGGCAGCGAGCGCGCTCGGCTTCGACCGGCACTATTACGAGTTCTGCGCCCTCCGGACAACCGGCCTGTTAGCGCTCGAAAGACGCGACCTGGCGACCGCCGCCAGCGTGATGGAGCGGGCGCTGGACCTGGTCGGCACCGGCGGCCGCCCCGTGTTCGACTACCTCGCCCAGTTGGACCGGGCGCGCCTCTGGGCGACGAGGGGCGAACTCGACGAGGCGCTGGCGTCCTTGCCGCAAGCCCGGGAGGCGCTGAGGAGCGATCGGTCCCCGCTCCTATTGCAGGCCGACGAGCTTGAAGCCCGCTTTCGGTTAAGCCTCGGTGACCTGAGGGGTGCGGAGACAGCCATGGCGCGCCTGCCGCACGACCGGCGTCGGGTCATGACTGCAATGGTTGCTCTCGCCGCTGGCGACCCACGAAGGGCCGGGGACGAGCTACGTGACGCTCCGGAGCCGGGTGCCACAGACCGTTGCTTCCTGGAGCTTCGTCTGCTGCAGGCTAGCGCCGCGGCAATGCTGGCGTCACCAAGGGCGCACGAGCTGGTCGGTGAGACCCTGACCTCTATCGAGCGCTCCGGTTTTGTTCAAACCGTGCTCGACACGGCACCTCAGTTTGTGGACCACCTGGTTGAGAGCGGGAGCTCCTATCCACGCGGGAAGGCCCTGTCAGCTCTCGTCGCCGCCCGTCTCGAGGACGGCAAGTTGTCGGCGGCAGGTCGGGGCCCCTGGACTGCCCGATCCGCTCACCGAGGCCGAGATCCGCGTCCTCGAAAAGCTGTCCGAGCGTCTGACTTATGCCGAGATGGCGTCCGACCTTCACCTCTCGCTGAACACCGTCAAGACCCACCTCCGTCACACGTATATGAAGCTCGGCGTAACGTCGCGAGCGTCGGCCGTTAGACGAGCGACCGCCCTGGGCGTTATATGACCCCGGTCACATGACGCACCTGGTGCCTGAAGCGCAGCTAGCAGGCTCGAGTCGACGCTCAGGCATAGCCTGACGCCGCGCTAGCGGAGGCGGTCATGGCGGTTGAGCTCGGTCAGGGTCTCGAGTTCATCGTCGGGGGCTTCTTCGACAGCGATAACCCGGTTGTCGGCGTTGGGTAGCGACCGGAGGATCTCGTCGAGCTTGCGTTGCATTACGGTCCGGTCTCGCGCTTGGAGGTGCTGGATTACGAAGAGCATGACCACAGTGACCACCGCTGTGACCGACTGGAGGATGGCCGGCCAGTACGTCGGGAAGCCGGTGACGGCGCCATCGACGACCCACGCCAGTGCCACCAGGGCCACGATGACCCCGGCCCAGGCGTGCGAGGCGAGGCCGCCGAGCCGGTGAAGCTGGCGGCTGCTCCACCGCCGGTGCCGGCGGCCCGGGGCCTCATCGCCGGCGTGGGGTTCGCTCACCCGGCCGGGCCGCCGGCGGCGCCCGTCGGAGGGGGCAAGCTGCCGTTGGGTGCGCAGGCGACGCAGGCGGAACTGGTTATCGACGGGTACAGGCACCTCCGAGGTATACCCAGAAGAGGCCCGGCAGCCGACACGACGGGCACGCGCTCCCACCACCCGGTACGCCATCCGGAAAATGGTCAGCTCCGCCGAGCGGGCACTGTCGCACTGCGGGGCCGTACCACGGCGCTGGCAGGGCTTCAGCTCTTCGCGGCTTGCTTCATCTCCTCGGCGATCTCCTCGGTGGTGGCGTCTACCGTCTGCTTCACGACCTTTACTGCTCGCGTGACGGCTATATCAAAGCCCTTTTCCAGATTGGGCTGGCCGATCACTATGAAGCCCACCTGATTGGCCCCGAGTTCGGCGGCCGCTTCCTTGAGCTCTTTGTGCCGAAGTCGCCCGAAACCGAGGTCCTCCGGGATAACACGCACGACCGGACGGTCCATCCGCCTGACAATGTGCGGCTTCCCGTTCTTTTGGTCGACAATGGCAGCGTCGAACGTGCCAATGAAGTCGTCTCGGTGCAGGTTGTCAAGGGCATCGAAATCGAATTTCGCGTCATCCACACTATTGTAAAGTGCGATGAAAATGGCAAGTTCCCGTTCCTTTGCCATGTAGCCTCCTTTACTAAGGGCCAGTCGCTCCGACAGAGCCGGGGACTCGGCGCAGGTTGAGGTGCAGTGGCGCCGTGGCGTACAGGCTAGCGCGCTCGTGCCTTTTATGACATCTTGAATTTGCTCCAAACGAGCCCCTGGCGCTGATATGCAGTTTTAGTGGCGCGAGGACAACTGTCTCGGACCGCCCATAGCGCTGGCTCCGTAAACGGGTGCCCGGGTGCGGGCGGCAAATACCGCCTCAGTGCTCCAGAGTTCAGATGTACAACAGGGCAAACGTTGCCTGTCATGCACTCGACAGCATTATGTCCCGGAAAGATCGCAACCTCTCCGGCATCGAGAGGTTGCCATGGAGGCGGAGCCCTCGTCCTTGCTGGTGGGCGCAGGTTCATCGGCTCTCAAGGAAGGCGAGGTCTCGCCTGGCATAGCCGTTGTGCTCCCACTCCTCGTTGAGGATCACTTGCAGGCAGGCCCGAACGGTGTGGTCGTTGGTCGGGTGACCGGGGGAACCAGGAGGGGTACAGACCCTGTCGAGCTCCTCAGCGCTGAGAGCGCCGATTGTCTGTCGGACCTCGTCCATACGGTCCCGTCGAAGCTCGAGGACATCCAGGAGGGATGGGCTCGCCAGGGGGTCGATCCCCCAAGTGGCTGGGTCGGTGAGCCACGAGCCGGCAAGCCCCCAGGGATGGAAAGGGTAGTCCATGCCTTTCACCATTCGCCGCAACCAGCAGTCGGTGGCGAGGACGAGGTGACGGAGGGTTTCTGCGAAGCTCCACTCGTCGTCGACTCGTTCGTAGAGCACCGCCTCGGGCAGCTCGCGAGCGTGGGCATTTGTCGACTGCCAGAGGTCCTCGACCATCACCCACGCGTCGGCCAAACCCCCTGGGTCGGCCGCCCGTAGCTTGGCCCGCTCCGGCATCCGGCGTTCCAGCTCCGCCATCACTAGGGGGGCCACTTCGACCCCGTTCAGGCGGAGCCCTTCGAGGTCCCCCGAAATATCGGCGTTGTACAACCACGCGTCAGTGATCTTGGCCCCCTGGAAGTTGGGTGCGTGCAAGCGTGAACGTGAGAGGTCGAGGTCCTCCAGTCGTGAGCCCGACAGGGCCGGGCCTTTTTCGTAAGCCATCTGCCACCTCTGTCTCGGTCGTGGGACCTATAGCGTCCCAGGTACCAGTCAACCGACCATCCCGTGCGGCTGCCCGGAGCCGGGCCTGGTTCGCTGAACGGAGCCTTCCGGCTGGCACCGGCTCCGCTCCAGGGTATGGCGAGCCACGGGACGCTGCACCACGCAAGCCCCTGTACACCCGGTAACTACTTCCAGCCAGCGTGCCCCACGGGGACGCCGACCCTGCCGACTGTTGCTGCCACAAGCAAGTTAAGCTGGGCCGCCATGGCGAACCCCGAGCCGCTGACCCCCACTGAAGAGATTATCTGGCGTGCTCTTATGCGTATCGTCGTGTGCTTACCTCGCCAGCTACACGAGGACATGGTCCGGGCCGCCGGCATCACGGCCAGCGAGTACACAGTGATCATGAACCTGTCGGAAGCGCCAAATCGCCAACTTCGTATGGCCGACCTCGCCGATGCCACCGGACTTTCCCCCAGCCGCACCACGCGCGTGGTCGACGGCCTGCAATCGCACGGGTTGGTGGCAAAACGGGCCAGTGCCGCCGATGGGCGGAGCAACCTGGCCGAGCTGACCTCACAAGGTTTGACCAAGCTGCGCTCCGCGTGGCCTGCCCATTTAGCCAGCGTGCGGGCGCGCGTGCTCGACCACGTGCCTCCGGGCACGCTGGCCAAGGCGGCGCAGGCTCTGGAGGGTATAGCTGCGCAACTAGATGACCGTATCGATACCACCTAAAGGTCAAAGCGGCCTCCTCGTGGGGCCCATCGAGTCACGGGCGCTTTTTCAGAGACAGGCGGGGCAAAGCGAGTGCCTCCGTACACGCAAAGCCGCGGCTCACGGAGCCTGCAGCGGCCGCCCAGAGGCGCCCGGGCACTCCACCGGCCTGCCGCGAAGTGTTCATGTCGTGAACTGTTCGTGTACAGTCGGGGGTTTCACCGCGTTTGTGGCTACTCCTGGGCCCCCGGCCTGGAAGTGGTCCCACTCCGATCGCAAGTAGAGAAGATGGAGGGCTCCACGATGAGCAAGCAGGTTCGTGTTGCGCTGGTCTTGGCGGCGGTCAGCATCATCATGTCTGTCACTGCTGAGTGGGCCATCAGGCACTTGAGCGAGGCGGAGCCGCACCACCACTGAGCTGACCTTTCCTCCGGCGCAACGCCGGTTCGCCATCAGACCTGCCTGAAACGCAACCCGGTTCAGCTGGCGGCGACCGGCCCCCTCGGTGGACACCTGCGCGATCCGAGGATTGCGCCCAGCGCTGAACTGCCCGCGCCTGTTGTCCCGCGGGCCGGTTCCCCACCGACCGGGGAGCCTCGGCGCGGCTCGGCTCGGCGGCGCTGGCTCGGGTGGGCGCCCACGCCTTCTAGCCGCGCCCACGCCTTCTCAGCCGCGCCCACGCCTTCTGGCCGCGTCGGCGGTTTCGGCCGCCGCCACCCCGTCATGAGCCTGGTCACTTCACGGCTTCGGGGCGCGCCCAGTCTGTCCTCGGGCTGGGGGCGGGGTGCGAGAACATGGCGCTCATAAGGTAATAATTGATCCCGTGGCGCACGTCCGGCCCCCGGGGTAAGACGGCCGCCAACTCTCGGAGGACGAAGAACGCGTTGACACCGGCAAGGTCCGTGTGCACCAGTTCGTAGCCCCTCGCCTGCGCCAGCCCCTCCAGTGCATCGAGCGAGGCGCCCGAAAAGTTGGTCAGCTCCGGGTCTGCACAGTCGTAGGGCTGGGTCAACGCTTCGTCAAAGGGCAGCGTGGAGTTATATTCGATGACGACGACAGCGGGCCGGTAAGCCTCCAGCGCTCGCCATACCCAATAATCGTTTGCCGTCGATATCGATGGACTGGATGCCGAGCTCTCTCGGGACTCCCGCATTCTCAAATACTGACCCCACATTTTGGGACGTAATCCGTTTGCACCCCGTGCGCACTCGTTTTGAGCCCGCGTACTTTGCCCTCAGTTGGTCGTAAAAGGCGCGGTCCTACTCTATGAAAGTCCGCTGCAGCCAAAGACATCTGCTTGCCGTATGCGGTTCCCCTGGCTCCCGCGCCCTATCCCGAACTCAACGAAACTATGAGGAATGTCTGCGATGCGGCGGCGCAGCTCGAAAAGCACGCCATCTTCGCCGTTCTCTGAAAGTACGCTCAGCTCGTGGGCGGAACGAGGGGCGTCAGCAGGCAAGTTACGCGACACCCGCTGGCTCAGCGCCAGGTACTTGACCGAGGGCGGAGCCTCGTTGTGGTGGTCACGACCATAGGGAAAAGCTACCCCCCGAGCTTCGCTCCTTTCCCGCCACTGCTCTTTCTGCCACTCGGCTTTCTGCCACTGGGCTTTCTGCCACTGGTCTTTCCCCCGCGAGGCTTTCCCCCACTCGGCCGGTTCGCCCCCGGCGGAGATTTTGGCGGCGGCTGGTGACACTCAAAGAACCCGCATACGGTGCCTTCGCCCCTCCTCGTCGCTTCGTCGGCCACCATTACCACGTGTAGGCCTTTGGTCGCTCGTAGGCGGCGGCGGAAGTCCTTGACACTCGGACTGTCCACGGGCAGCTGCACCAGAACTTGAGAGTCATGGCCACCAGCCAGTACGAATACCTCCTGGCCGTCGTCAGTGGTAACGGCTCCCACACCGTAGGGATCGAGATCGGCTACCTTGCCAGCCGTTGCGTCGCCCTCTTCAGCCTTCGGAAGGATCGCAACGAGCGGTACCTCCGCGCCACTTGGTCTCGGCGCCCCCGCTGGAAATGGGCGGTAGATCCGCGCCTTCGTGCGCAGCACCGTCACCGATGCCCAGGGTAGGTGGCCGAGGACGATGGGCGTATCCTCAGGGACAAGGTCGTGGCCCGCTAGCTGCACCCTTAGGTCGGGGAAATCTGGGCGCCGATCCGGCGGCTTCTGGGCAATCGAGAAGCTGGCGCTGCGCCCGTCCTCCAGCACGACCTCTCCGGCGGTGACGCCTCGGTCCGGGCTCAACGCCACGGGACCGCGGGCATCGTGCGCCGTCACCGCCGCCAACCCCACGGCCATCAACCGGGTCTACCCTGCGCCCGGGTCCCCACCCGCGTCATCCGGTCCAAGCCTGAGCGGTACGGGTAGGAGGTCTGCGTCGAGTGGCCACCCATAGCGGAAGGCCTTCTCGCGCAAGTCCGACGGAAGCTCCGAAGGTGGATCGAGCATCAAGGCAACCGTCCCTGGCGGGTTTGGTACTGGTTGCCCCGGCTCCCAGCCCTCCAGCCCCGCCGGCAGGTCATCGCCCGGGTAGATGACTAGGCCGTGCTGGACACCGGCATTGCCCATGACAACTGCCGCATAACGCCGCCGTATTCCAGGTACGTTTGTCTGCAAGCTCAGTACCACGCCGTCATGCCAACGCGTCCAGGGTTGGGCTCGGTAAAAGCTGAGCGCCTGGCTGTATAGCAGGGCCCACTGTGTCGGAGCGGGAGGCTCCGCCGGCTGGGGACGACCCGCCATGTGGCCAATCAACGAGTCGAAAATATCCTCCGCCTCCGCTGGCGTCTCCATCGCCCGCACAGCCGGCGAAGGTTTGCCGACAGCATGCGAAGACAGGATGTCCATCAGGCGTGCCTTGAAGCCGGGCGCACAGACCAGCTCACAAGGACGCCCGGGCGACAGGCCACCTGCTGGTCGGCTCAGGCTAAGCGAAAGGGCCTGAGCGACCGCGTCGACCTCGCTAGCGCCCACTGCAACTCCTCGCACCAGGCCCGTGTCGGCGTCGAGGACCAGGGCCGCGCTCACCTGCGGGTTGGCCGCCGCTCGCACGGACTGCGAGACGTCTCGCGTCAGCACGAGCCACGCTCCGCCGTCCTCACCCATGGCCCTGCTCGGTCGTTGCCTGGTCATACCACTTACTGTGCCAGGCGTGGGCGACCGAGACGAACACCGCGCCGGCGGCTCGCTTCGGCGTCCACCGGCGCACTGACACCCCGGGGCCGCATTATCCGGCGCCACGGAGCAACGGTATCATCGCTGAGAAGTGGTGGTCCGGAACCTTTTCACATCCCAGGCCGAGCGTTATCAGAGGTACCGTCCGTACCATCACGAACGCAGCTTGCGACGGATCTGCGCGGTCCTTCCCCCGGTTATCGGGCCGGTGCTAGATATTGGATGTGGGACGGGCCAATCGACCGCAGCGCTGAAACGGCTGGGATTTGGTGCTGTCGGGGTTGATGCTTCCGGGCCTATGGTGGCGGTCGCTGGCGCCACCAGCGGCTCCCCGTATGTCCTCGGTTGTGCCGAGGAACTTCCTGTCCGCGCGGGGTCGGTGGGACTGGTCACGGTTTCGTCGGCTTTTCACTGGTTCGATCAAGACCGGTTCCTCTTTGAAGCGACCAGGGTTCTCCGGCCGGGCGGTTTGCTGGTGCTCTACGATCACGGATTTGTTGGGCACATGCCAGGCAATGCCGAGTTCCGGGCTTGGCAAAACGACGTGTACCTGGCGCGGTTCCCATCCCCACCCAGAAATGCGGTTGCCGGCGCCGGAGACCACCGACCGGAGTTCGAGGCAATTGAAAAGGGGTCGTTCACCGAGATAATCCCGATGCTCAGAGAAGAGCTTGTGAACTACCTCCTGACTCAGACCAACACGCTTGCCGCGGTTGAGTCCGGGGCCCCCACAGAAGCCGTAAGCCGGTGGCTTAGAGCAGAGACGGCGGCGTTCTTCCCCGACCCGCACGGGCGCGAGGACCTCGAGTGGTGGGGCCGCTTTGAAGTACTCGTCCGCCGGTTGTGACATCAGGGCACAGTTGGCCCACCATGACGAGGTTCGCCCGGCCAGTCAGCGACTCGTCGAGGGCGGCGTACTGGCCCGCCAGGCCGATCCGCTGGCTGCACCTCGGGAGCCTCGGCCTACGACGTCGTGACCGGCCACGTTGGCCGACCCGGCATCTGGGCGTAGAAGGGTCGTAAGGACCCGGACGGCGGTTGTCTTGCCCGCCCCGTTGGGCCCGAGGACGCCCGGGATCGTGCCCGCTTCAGCGGCCTGGCGTTCCTGGCGAGCGAGGCGGGCGAGGCGGGCGAGGTCGCCCTGCCAGTCGCCTGGTCCACGACTTGCTCGCTTTCGAGCTCCCGGACGGGCGCCGCAGGTTATGCCTCTCGCAACCTGGCGTGAGGCCCGATGAGAACGCGCGACCGGCTCTAAAGGCCCTCCTGCCACCTGAACGGCCGCTCAGCCGCTCTGGGCGGCAGCAAAGACCAAACAGGCGGCGAGGATGAGAACGGCTACCGTGATGGAGATCCGCGTGGTGTAAACGTGGCGCATGGCGTGGTCCTCTAGACGAAATTGAACCGCTCAGTGTGCACCCGATCGCCGGGCACGCCGAGGCGAGCGAGAGCTTGTTCCATGTCATCTTGCATCGCGCTCGGGCCACAAATGAAGTACTGCATCCGCTCGTAATGGCTCGGAAGATGCCGCGACAACAAGTCCCCGTCGATCCGGCCCCTTTCGCCTTCCCAGCCAGGCGGAGGCTCCCCGAGGACGTACACCACCTGGAAGCCTGGCAGGCGGGAGGCGAAGCTGTCGACTTCGACCTTGAACGTCGCATCCTCAACACGCCTAACTGCGTAAAACAATTCGACCGTCCTGCGTTCGCCCCTGTCGGCGAATGTCCGCAGCATGCTTACGAGCGGGGCCATACCGACGCCCGCGCCGATCAGGACAAATCCAGGGCCCTCGTGCCGATCGGGAGAGAAAACGCCATGTGGGCCGTCAAGATAGGCGCGGGCGCCCGGCGCTATAGAGCCGACCGACCGCGTGAAGTCACCTAGCTCCCGGATGCTCATCTGGACCCGCCCGCCGTCTTCGGCACTGGAAGAGAAGGAAAACGGGTGCTGGGTAAACGCGAACGCGGACCGGTTGAGGCTCAGCCAACCAAACTGGCCGGGGGTGAAGTTGAAACCGTCGTGCCCGACAGGGCGCAGGGTGACGGTCCAGGTGGCGCCGGGCTCCTGAGCTACTGCTTCGACCTCCCAGGGACGTCTCAGCCTGGTGACAGGTTTGACGACGCGCACCCACACCACGACCCCGACAAACCCCGCCGTCATAGCAGCCCACAACCCACGCTTCCACAAGCTGGCTATGTAGTAGTGCACCAACTCGACGTGCACCAGTGCGGCTACGACCGCGACGGTGGAAAGTACAGCGTGGGCGGCCTGCCAGTGCTCGTAGCGGATCCGCAACTGACTGCGCCATATCGACGTCACCATTACCGCCAGCAGGCAGATGACCGCCAGAAGCCCGAAACGAGCCCGCCAGGGCGCGGTGACCGGGTTGAACAACCGTCCGTAGGTGGTGCTGACGAGCAGCACCAGCACCAAGGGATGGGCGAAGATGAACAGGGTGCCGGCATAACCCATCTGACGGTGGAACTGCACCAGGGCGTCTTCCCCAAATGGGGCGGCGACGGACTGGATCCGGGCAACCAAGGCGAACTGTAGGCCCATCATCGCCAGCCCCACGAACCCCAGCGCCACCGAGAACTCGGTCCAAAAGCCCCGGCCGGCCGGAGGGGTGCCTATGGCCGCGAACACGAGCGGCACCAGCACGAGCGCCACGTAGAGCCCGGCCCAGCCGGCCCCCCGTACCGCCTGCCTCACGGTCGCCGTCCCTTGTTAGCCGGCATGGCGCGGAAGGATACTGTAAGCCGCAACGCTGCACCCCATCTCTCACCGCGCCCAGGCAAGCAGGTGCCAATAGGTTTTGTCCTTGCCGGTGACCTGTGTACGTTCGGTGAGCTGTGTGGGTTCGGTCGGGTCAGCCGGCGCCGGCGCCGCCGAGGTCGGTAGCGACCCGACGCGCGTACCGGGTCAGAGCCGTGCTCGCCGCTGTCGAGAAGTAGGCGACCACCAGGTCCTTATCGGGTGAGACATAGAGACCCTGGCCGAAGATCCCGCCCTTGTGCATGTCACCGTCGGGCCAGATGGAATCCCATTGCCACGCATTACAAGTTGGTGGGTCGTCCGGGAAGGACTGCGTCGTCACGCGCCGGCCGAACTCGCCCGCGAGGTAAATCTCCTTTCGCCCGCTGGTCTGGATCTGGCGGACATAGCTATCAGAGACTACCTGCTCGCGCGCCGCTGAAGCCCAACTGGGCGTGTAGAGCATGCCGTAGCGAGCCAGGTCGCGCAGCCGCGTGTTGAGGAAGCCGCTTGCCTGAGCGGTCCCGTCGGGCGCCATCGCTACAAGCATGTCGCCCTCGACCGCCATCTTTGACCACACTTTTTCGCCAAAGAGCTCATGCCAACGTCGGTTTGTCAGAGCTTCGACCATGAAGACGAGCAGGAGCGTGTTGCAAGACGAGTACTCGAATGTCTCGCCCGGTGGGCGGACCCGCTTAGCCCCGGCGATCACGTCCAATTGCCGTTCGACGGTGCCGCTTGCACCTGGTGCACCGACCCCGGCGGCGGCAAAGCGCGAGAACGTAGAACTCGGGTCTAGAAATGTCTCCTCGTTCTCTACGACGTCCATTCCCGTAGCCATATCGAGAACGTCTTGAACTCTTGTACCTGCCCAGTCAGTACCGCGTAGACGCGTCAGATAAGAGTCGATCGGTGCCCCAACGTCGATTTTTCCCTCGTCCGCCAGGAGGTGGACCACTAGTGACGTCGTCGTCTTGGATATCGACATCCACACGTGGTTATCGAAGTCACGCATGCCCGGGTAGGCCTCGAACGCAACCTTCCCGCGGTGGACGACGATAAAGCCCTGGGCTCGCGACTCGACATGCACAAGGTACTCCTCCAGGCTCAGGTCACCTTGCGGAACACTGAGCCGGGTCTCGCCGATGGCTGAGTTCCACGAGTGCTCAAGCGGCACAGTGGGGCCGCTTCGCGCCACGTCCGCCAACCGAAAGGCCCCTCCAAAGTTCAAGAAAATGAACAGCGACATGTCTCCGGCACTCATCATCTCGTCGAAGCTGAACCGTTGGATCAGCTCCGCCGCCCGCGCCGGAGGGAACCCCTTCAACGCGGTGGACACGGGGACCGGCGCCGCCGCCTGGTCTGAAGCGCGCATGGACATATCGATTCTCCTTGGCCGGGTCGTGCGGGTCGGTTCGGATTCTAGGCTCCCTGTCTTGGCACCAAGGCCAGTGCGATGTTGACCCGGTGGGCGCCGGACCAGGCCAGTCGGCCTTCGCCTACGCCCGGGCACATCCCGAGTACATAAGGCTCACACGGCGAGGAGCTCGCTCGCCTTTTGTTCGCTTTCACCCCGGATTGCGCCCAGCTTTTTGGCTGCGGCTGAGGTGGTGTTCGGGTCCCGGCAGACGCGGAAGGCAGTATTTATGAGAGCCCGGCTGAAGAGTAGCCCGGCGAGGCGCTCCCGCTCGTCCTTGGTGAGGGTGACTACACGGCCATAACCTCTCATGAAAGGCGCTGCTGCCCAACCTGACCTCAGCACCAGGGTCATGGAGGCAAGACGGGGACCGCGTCCGGCTGATGTCCAGTCGACCAGCACTGGCCCACTTGCGGTGAATACCGCGTTTTTTGGAACCGGGTCGGGATGGACAAAAGCCTCAGGCAGCCCGTGTCCACCGTCCGCTGTCACCACGGCGGCGCGCAGCGTCTGCAGGGCAGTCCCGCTCCCGGCGGGGCACGAGCCTCGATGGCATCGAGCCACCCCGCCGCCGCTCGCAACTCGTCGGCCATCGTCCCTTCGGCGAAGTGGTGCAACGCCCCGGCGGCCCGATCGGCGCCGGGAGGCACAGCTAGACCGTGCAACCGACCGATCATGGCCCCCAACATGCCAACCGGTTGCGGGGGACCTTTAGCTTTAGGTGCCTCCTTGACGAACTCGGTGACCAGCACCGCTTGTCCTTCGTGGGAGCTGAGCGGGTGGTCGCCGAAAGGCCGTTCGGCCGGGAATGCTTTCTCGGCAAGATATTGCAGTACCGCCAGATCGGCCTCAGCTGCGGCGTAAGGCCGCGCCGCGGAGAACAACCGGGCCACCAGTGGAGCGCCACGATCGCTCCGGTCGACACGGAAAACTCCGACGTCGAGCCGGGAAACCTTCGATGGGGTTACCCCATACGTCTTCTCCAGGTGGGCAGGCAGCGCGTCCACACCCGACCGCTGGTACATCCGTCCCAGCACGGCGTCGAACGCGTCGGCTGTCGGCATCGACATGCCAGGCATGCTACGTGCGACCCCTCGACAGCGCACCACGCCCGGATCGGCGGTCCGATGGAACAGCGTTGCGGCGGCCCGCTTTTAGCGCAGCAAGGACGGATTATCCCGGCGAACCTGGACAATCCGGTGATCGTCGCCCGGCTCTCCGCCTGCAGTCTCACGGTCTGACCGGATCAGGGGGCGGATCTCTGTTCCGTGAACGGACAGCGCGCTCTCCAGGGTCGAGAGCCCCGTTAGCCTTGGCGCATGACGGATCTGACCGTAGCGAACGATGTAACGGGCATCGTGGCTGCCTTCTACAGCACTGCGCTGGCGGCGCCCTGGATCATGGTCACGGGTGACGAGTACCTTCCGATCGGCGGCTACATCGGTGAGGACCCGTCCCCCTCGCTCGCCACGTTGAAGCACCTGGTCGCCACCGGTCGTGTCTCGCTCTTCGTCATCCCGGTGCTCTTGTCCCCCCGCGACCCAAGGTTGGCGTGGGTGCGGCAGCACTGCGCGAACGACCAGGTCAACCCCGTCGGCACCGGCACTGAGTTCAGCGAGTACTCGTGTCTCCCAAGCAACACGTAGGGCCCTAACGGACCAGGCCCACGGTAGGCCCCGGTCACAGAGCCCAGGGGCGTGCTCATCGGCGAGTTCCTGCACAAACGTTGCCTCTCGTGGCACTCGACAACACATTCATCACATTTAGAATGAACTCGAAGTTGTGATGAATGTGTGACCGTTTGGGTGCCGTGGCCCATCTCACACCCGGTTGGCGTCAAGACAATCCGCCGTTGACACCTTCGCCGGCCCAGGGAGGCGGCAGCGAGGCCGTTGAGTATTCACGCCCGGCGGCAAAGGGCGCCCCCGCTCGTCGGCCGGCGCAGGGCCCTGCGGGCAAGCGGGCACGGCACCCAGCAGACCTCGTGACGCTGTCGGTGGCACGGTCGGCGGCCAGGGCGGGGCCGCCGGCAGCTACGTTCTCGCGCTGACGAAGGTGGTGACGGGGCGGCGGCAGTACTTCGCAAATGCCCAGGGGCAGGGATCGTTCGGACAACGAGGGCGCCCGTCGTCCGCCAGATGTTAGGCGGTCACAGTTTGAGCGGTTGCCGGCCCCGCCTCATCGACAAGCCGGCGCAAGATGTCATCGGCTGACTGCGGGTCATCTTGGCGAAGCTGTCGCAGCTTCCTGATGATGTCGTCGACGTCTGCGGTGCTGACCCCGGTGTGGCCGTCGTGTGCCCTGGCCGAATGTACCTCTCGGCCCAGCTCCTCGAGCCGGTCAAGAGCTACCCGGTCGTCGTGCAGAAGCTGATCCGCTGGAACTGCTGCACAGAGGACCTTCAACGCGTCAATGAGGACACCCAGATCATGATCGAGCTTCCTTGCACGACGCTCCTCGTCGCCTTCGAGCGCCTCCTCGCCGACCTTCGAGGCGATGAAGAACTGCGGGTTGAAGCAGCGCAGGTTCATCGCGTCGGCTCCAAAGCGCCCACCCTGCGCCACCAGACCTTACGTAACCTCGGCGTACCAATAGATTTCGCTGTCACAGGACCGGATCTTCATCCGACATGGGACAATTGTCAATTGTCTTGAATGAAATGTCTGCTCGAGCGGCAAGAGCCCGGTCTCGGCCGCACCCGGCGCGGTCCCGGCTGGGCCCCGGTTTCGTAGCTACATGACCTCGAGCGAATGTGACCTCGAGCGAAGGTGACGTCGAGCAAGCCCCGGGCTCCGCCAACTCAACCAGGCCGAGCCTCGCCTGACGAGCTCACCGGCCCCTCTTCCCGGGCCGGTGCCTCTGGCCCGTCGACCGTGCTTAGCTGTTCATGCCGTTGTTTGTACCCGTGCACCGCGCTGTATGTATAGGCGAGGATTTCGGGCTCCATGCGGTAGAAACCACGCCGGTCGTACCAGATTGTAACCACGACACCGATCAGGACCCAGAAGACGAGACCTATGGACGTAAGGATAAGTGCCCTGCCGAGGCCGGCGTCGAGTGCCGAATTGAAATAAAGAATGGCCCTGACGCCGGAGAGGATCTGGCGCAACGGTTCGAAATTGGCCACAAACTTGTAAAAACCGGCCAGCGCCTCGAGAGGTATAGTACCGCCCGAGGACGCCAAGCCGAGGTACACAAATACCAGAATGGCTATGAGCTGCCCAAAGCTCCCTAGAGCGGCGAACAGGACGAGCGTGCCGATACAGACGACTGAGGCGGCAAACCAGCCATAGAGCCACAGGTACCCCCAGTGCGGCGCGTCCAACCTCAAGATCCCCGCCGCCACGCCCAGCAGGACGCCCGTGAAGACGAGCATAATGGGCACCGCCAGGGCCCACTTGGCCAGCAGCGTCTGCCAGCGGGTGATGCTGAGAGGGAGCCGTTGGCGCCACCAGGGCCCCACTTCACTGGTGGCGTAGCCAAGACCAGTGTCGACCGACGAGTTGATAATCGTCGCACCCAGGAACCCGCACATCATAACCAGAAGAGCAGCATAAAAGGCGCTGAGCCCGAGCCCGGCATGGGACGGCAGCGGGCGGAACGCCACGCTGTCCAGGCTGACCGGGTCCTCGAGCAGAGCCTTCGGCGCCGCGCTGGGTTGGCCGCTGGCGGCGGTGGACTTCAGCAACTGGGAGCCGAGCTCTTTGGACACGGCGCTGACCGCGGGTTGCACGACGCCGGCGGCCAGGCTGACCCCGAGGGTCCCCGCCCGGTCGTTTTCGAGGAGCTCGATGGCGGGGAGCGGGGTGGCGGGAGCGGCCGGAGTGGCCGCGGTTGGGGGCGCGGCGAGCGCCAGTACCGAAGTGGTGAACCCGGCCGGGATGACGATGGTGGCGTACCCGTTGTTCTTGTTCATCTGCGCTTCTGCGTTGCCGAGCGTCGTGACGTCGAGCGCGAGCCTGGTAGAGACCCGGGGAGAGCCGGTAAGGGCGGACGTGACCTCGTCGCCCAGGTCCACCTTCCCACTAGAGGTATGGGCGCCCCGGTCCTGGTTCACCAGCAACACGGGCAACCCATGAAGGTGGCTCGTCGGGTCGACGATCGATCCGAAATAGATGATGGTCATCAGCCCGATCACGACAGACCCGACTACGAGAGGAAAGGCCCACAGCTGCCTCTTTTTCAGGAGCGTCGCCGCTCGGACCTCCGGGACGTGAACCTCCTGCTGTGACCCGCTCATGTAACGGTCCTCCGTTCACGCATGGCACCTGGCCTGAACCAAGCGACAGCTCCTCCCCCAAGGCAACGCCGATTGGCTGTCACGCCGGGCTGTGGGCCACTCGTTCGGGACAGCTCCTGGCGAACCTGAGCATATATATGACGATGATGACCGGCACGGCCACCAAGTAACAACTGAGGCAAGACGCGGCCCGAGCTGTGGCCGTGGCCGACTTCGGCCAATAGGCGGCATGCGCCAATGGCGATGATGGCGACCGCCCAGGCCGGGCTGAGGGAGTGGTTGATCCGCTTAAAAGCGGCGCATTTCTTGCCTCCCGGCGCGAAGGCCGGACCGGTGCTTCCCGAGGCTGGCCCCGGGTTGCCGGTCAACGGCTTTCGTAACGCCGGCTATCCAGTGGACCGGTGCTTACAAGGACCGGATCCCGGCCACGACGTGCAGGGCCTGAGGCAGGGTAAGAAGCGAGGTGTCCATGAACATCTGGGTCTGCTTCGCCGGGCTGGTGCCGAACTCGTAAGGCTGTGCCCACTGCAAGACGTAGCCGGCCTTCACCCCATTAGGCACCGTGCAGTACTTCAGCACTGCCGGGCTGCAATAGACCGACACCCGTACGCTGACCATGGTCTTGGGGATGCCCACGTTCCAGATACCCACTTGCCAGGACGTACCGGGGTGGTTGCAAACCGTCGGGTATCCCTCGGCGAGGGAAAAACCGGGCAGTTTGCCCAGGTTGGACTCAGGCGCATATGCCTTGCCATAGGTGGCGTAGACGGACTCGTCTTGGCCGCCACCACAGGCGAGCAGCTTGAAACTGCTCATAGAAAGGCCGAGCAGTGTTTTGGGCTGGTAGACCGGGTAGGTGAGGCCAACCTGGGCATTCTCGTACGGGTTGGGGCTGCCCATGGCAGCAACAGGTACAGCGAGTGCCGTCACGGTGGCACCGGTGCCGGCCAGAGCCACCACCACCCGGCTCAGCGCCGTGCCCCGCCCACACCGCCGCCACGGCCGGCGCCGTCTGGAGGTTTTCTCTCGGTTTTGCTCAGTCGCACTGCTCACACTACGGTGCGCGTGCCCATGCCCAAGCAGCTTGAACATTTCCGCTCTGCCTTTCTGTAGCTTCTGTTGCGCAACTGTCTCCGGGCTCGGCCAGTCGATGAACCCGCCACCAGGTGACGCTCGCCCCTTGATCGCCCTAAACGCTGATGTCCGCCAGGCTCTCTGCTTCGCTCCTTTTTCTAGCTCGAGGGAAAGGCTGTTTTATTTAGGTAAGCCGCCGTGATGACTACCGGCCGCCGGTCACCGGACGGCTATCTGTCTGTTGCCAATTCTGAGGACTCCTTCTGGCTCCGACAGCGAGTTCCCCAACGCAACTCCCCGATCCGCAATTACCGGGGACGGGGAGCGTCGCTGCAGCCACCCTGAGGAGGAACCCTCTCCAGAGGGACATAACCAGGTAATCCGTTGCGTCTCGATGGTCAGCCGCCGCAAGCGGTGTTAACACTACTTTGTGCGTACTATGAACGCAAGCGCGGCCCGTAGAGGCCCTGGACCTCTGGATTGCGCCGCTACGGGCCGTCCGGACTGGCAATCAAGTGAGTCGGGCGAGTTTGCCTCTATCAGCATCAACGCACCCCCGACCCGGCGAGCCCTGCTCGAAGCCCCGGGAAGCGGCCTTGTAGCAGGCGCAACGGCCGCCGCGGCCCAGCGCCTCCGCGGTCTTTGTGTAACACCAACCTCGGGCCCAAACCCAAGGGCTACGGAGAGCGTACTTCCGACAGCGTATAGTCGCTTAACCTGGGGCGGCCGTTGCGCGGAGCCGCCCTTTGCGCATGGCTGTCGAGGCTGGAAGATTTGAACGCGAACAACCGAAAGGAAGGCGGATAGTGGCCCACTGCAAGTCCCAGGAGAATAGGCGCGAGCGGTGCAGCGCCGGCGCAGGCCGGGCGCACGAGAAAACGGCCAGCCACCGCCACTCTTGCCGGGGTGGAGTGTTGGCCCGAGTAGTGGCGGCCGTGGCGTTCACCGGCGCGACCTTGGCGGCTCTCGCCGTTCCGGCCGCCGCCATGGGTGGCCCCAACCCGTACGACGATGCCCAGGTCGGCCTCACGTACCCGGTTTACCAGCCTATGACTGTGCTCGGCCTGCCTCTGACCAGCTTCAAACTCCTCCCATGTGCCGCCGGTCAAGACGAGTCCCTCTACGCAGATTACGGCAAGGCGTACACTCCCACTTCCAACTTCGGCAAGCTCCCCGGTTTCTCCATCGCCGAGGGGTACCCAGACATCTGCAGCAACCCCGGCATCTCATGGCAAGTCGGCATCTGGAACGTGGGCATCCCCAAGGGCATGGTCAGCGTGAAGGTGTCGGTCTATTGCGACCCAGCGGTGCTAAAGAACTGCACCGTGGCCAGTGGGGTCAAGAGCGGCTACGTCCTCCAGTGGGCACAGCCGTACCAGTTCGGCACCAGCCCGGCTAAGCAGACCCAGATGTTCATCGACACCTCCCTCCTGACGCTGCCCCAGGCGCTCCACGTCGTGGCCGGCATCAGGGCGCTGGGTACGGCAAGAGCAGCCAACCTCCAGGCCCTTGGCGAACCGCGGGTGATGGCGAAGTGCAACAACACGGCGTCGTACCGTGAGGCCACCCCGACCTTGCCCATGACGACGATCTCGGGAGAGAAGTGGACCTCCGGGTTCTCCTTGATAGGCACTAATTGCGACACGTACTTCACCTGGCAGCTGAACTACTCGTACTCCACGCTGAAGGCCACGGTGGCGCTCGACGCAGCAGACTCGGGGCCACTGCCGGTGCAGTTCCGCGCCGGGGACGTCCCCATCCAGTTCCAGGTCGGGGGCAAGACCGTCTCGGAGCTTAGAGTTACGCGTAGCAGCTCTGTCCAGGTGCCCGTTAGTGGCATTGGCCAGCTGAGCATTGTCCTGCCTAATCGGGGCAGTGACGCCGGCATCCTGGACGTCACGACGAACAGCATCGGCTGAGAACTAAGCGCGGCCAAAGCGACCACAGTGATTTCCCGGGCCCCGGCCCGGCTGGGTTTCAGCCTGTGCTGACTATGGAATGCCGGATAGACCGTAACTGAGGCTCGAGAGCGCTGTGCAGGGGCCAGCCCAAAACTCGTTGGCGCCTCCGCTCCCCTTGCGTTAATGTCGTTCATGTGCAGTGGCTTCATGCGCCTCACCGGGTGGTCGCCTGGCGGGCGACGGTGACCCGACAAAACGGCTAGTTCGCCGCTTCCTCACCAAGGTCCAGAGGAGGCGGCGGGTACAGGACGCGCCCCTTGGCCGGCCCGGCCGGTCATCTTTGGTCCGCGTGCTATCCCGCCCTAAAAACGGGAGGTACGCGATGCCGATGCCGCATCGAACCCAAATGCAGTTGATCAAACGGCGGCTTATCGGAAAGGAAGGCGCCGAGCGGTTACGTGAGCTCCGGGCCGTCCTGACCGAGCTGCCTGACTACCGGAACGGCCCCTACGCGGACATCCGCAAGTGGGTCAACGCCGATATCGCTCAGACCCGCTCAAGGGCCCAGGTGGTGGCCCGGGACTCGATCCAGGTTCGCCGCCAAGGCGCCGCTCAGGTCGCATTGGTAGGGCCGCCCAACGTGGGGAAGTCGACCTTGCTTCAAGCGCTGTCGGATGTCCAGGTCAAGACCGGTGACTACGAGTTCACCACGACCCGGCCCGTCGCCGCCGTTACCCGCATAAATGAGGTCGAGATCCAACTGGTCGAGATCCCGGGTCTAATCGAGGGCGCCTCCTCTGGCAGGGGAGGTGGACGGGCGTTGCTCGGCGTGTTGCGTCATGCCGACGCGATGGTGTTATGCCACGACTCCCGCCGGTCCCCAAAGGACTTCCTGGCCATACGACGCGAGATCGACGAGACCGGGATCCACCTTCCCTGCCTGGTGGCGGCGACCCGCTCCGACGAGGCCACTGACCAAGATGTCGCGGCGCTCCGACAGGTTTTAGCCGGCTTTGAGTTCATTCCGGTGTCGGTGCTCGATGACGAAAGTTTGGACCACCTGCGTGCGGGGATCTGGCGCCTCACGGGGCTGATGCGCGTCTACCTGCGCAAAGACGGAGGGGACAAAGAGCCTCCGGTGGCGTTTCGTCCCCCTGTGCGCGTCCTCGACGTGGCGCATGCCATCCACCATGACCTCGGCAGACAGTGCGTCGGTGCCCGCATCTGGGGTTGCTCGGCCAGGTTCGCCGGCCAAAAAGTAGGTACAGGCCACCTTTTGGCCGACGGTGACCACGTCGAAGTCCTCACTTAACGCTCCCGCACACCGGCCCAGGGGGCAGAGGACACCTTTACTCCGCCGAACGAACCTGGAAGGCGAACACAATCGACGAGATCCCTTTGAACAGAGCATAAAAGCCCACTAATAGCAACAGAAGTGAAGCCTGAGCGGCAAAATATCGCTGCGACGCCCAAAAGCCGAGGAAGAGCTCCAGCAGCCCAACGATCAGGCCGAGCCACCACACTGCGTTGACCCCTTGGCTCAGGATAGAGCTGACCAGATCGAGCGTCCCCTTGAAAATCAGGAGAAAACCGAGCACGTCGGCAATCGACACGAACGTACCGATCGGGTCGATGAAGGACCATATAGCACCGATGAAAAAAATGATGCCCAGAAGTACCCGCGCCCAGGCCCAACTACCGACTACTGCGGCGGCAAGGAACTCCTCATGGCCACGCCCCCCGAAGTGGATGGCCGGCAGGACGCTGGACGCCCTGCGAGCCAACGGTGATGGGATCGGGCGGCCTTCGTGGCCGCAGGGCTCAGGTCCGAGTGGTGGCGACCGTAGGGGCCAGCCGGGCGGCCTGCTGTACCAACGCGACAACCGCTTGAGGCTGCGAGATGTAGATCGAGTGGCTACCCGCCACTTCGGCGAGGGTCGACCCGGCTCTCTCTGCCATTGTCCGCTGCAGTGGCGGCGGGATCATCCGGTCATCAGCCGTCACCAGGTACCAGCTCGGCTTGGCCCGCCAAGCCGGCTCGCTGACCTTGCCGTCGAGAGCCTCGACGCCCCAGGGGACCTGCGAGTCGGCCATGAACGCGGCGTCTGGCGCAGGGACGTCAGCCGCGAATGAAGCGGCGAATTTCCCCCGGTCGAGGAACAGGAAACCGTCCTGCGGCGGCAGGATGGGCGGCACCGGCCCGCTCGGGGGCAGACCGGCCAGCAATGCACTTACGGACTCACCCGCGTCTGGAGCGAAGGCGGCGATGTAGACGAGGGCGCTGACGCGCTCGTGGCGGCCGGCCTCGGTGATCACCGCTCCTCCGTAGGAATGGCCAACCAGGACCGCCGGCCCGTCCTGAAGGTCGAGCGCATTATGAGTGGTTTCGACGTCGCTGTCGAGCGACAGCGTCTGGTTCTGCACGATGCTCACGTTGAAGCCGTCCGCCCTGAGCAAGTCGTAAACACCCCGCCAACCGGAACCGTCGACGAAACCGCCGTGGACGAGGACGACGTTACGTACATCCGTCATGAATGACCTCCCTTTCGTTCGTCGGCCCCTGGCGAGGCCGACCTTGGTCAGGGTCGACGGTAGGTGTACGCAAGGCATTTGCGTGTCCGTCAAGTGACGGTACTTTTACTTACTCTTAATCACCGCCTTACCTACTTAGCCGGGCGTGTCGTACGTCCCGCCCGTCATCGACGCCCCCTAGTGAGGCTGCTCATCGTCGCCAGGAAGAACACTTCCAGCAGCCGATCGAGGCGGCACCGCAGCGCTCAGCTCACCGCGAGAAGTGATCCCGAGCTTCGGGAACACACGGTACAAGTGTGTGCTAATCGTGCGATGGGAAAGGTACAGCCGCTGACCGATTTCGCGGTTTGATAGGCCTTCGGCTGCGAGCTGGGCGATCTGCAGCTCCTGCGCCGTTAGTTGATCGCGCGCCTCGGAAGCACGGCGCCGGCTCCGTTCGCCCGACGCCCTCAGTTCGCGCCGGGCGTGGTCGCTCCAACGTTGGCACCCGAGCGCGTCGAACGTGTCGCGGGCGGCCCGCAAAACCGCGCGCGACTCACCAACCTGCCGCTGCCGGCGCAGAAATTGGCCATAGGCAAGCTGGATCCTGGCCCGTTGAAACGGCCATCGCGTGAGGTCACCCGCCAGTGCCTCACGGAAGCGCTCGCTCGCATCGGTTGGCTCGGCGACCAGAGCACGCGCATGCCCGAGGACCAGCGCCGTCCACGCGCCCGGCTGCCCACCCGCCGTCGCCTCCACCTGCGCCACCCGTGCACGGGCGACGTCGAGCCGGCCGATGTGAACAGCAGCCTCAGCGAGATCCGCGATCAGCCAGGACGAGATAACGGGGTGGTAGGCCGAATTGACGGGATCGAACAATCGCTCGGCGGATGAAAATGCGTCTGTGTGGCGTCCGGTGGCGAGGGCGGCCAAAACCTTGCCGAACTGGGCAAAGGCCATGGTGATGTTCGCTCCCGCCGGCTCTGCGACGGCTTCAGCCCGCGCCGCTAGACGTTCCGCCTCCTGCTCGTAGCCGCGCATCGCGGCCACAAGCGAGATGGCGGTGTCGGCGGCCGCTGCCCACTGCGGTTCGGCGAACTCCTCGGCCAGACGTCTCGCCTCTTCACCGGCCGTAACCGACGCTTCCCAGTCGCCGCGGCGGGCCGCCATGCACGAGTAGAGAGACAGCAGACGCGGCAGCGGCCCGAGCCGCCCTTCGCTCCGCAACCCGTCGACCGAGGCCCTGAGAAAGTCGTTGCCCAGGTCGAATGCGCCCACAACGAGCGCGGCGGGGCCGAAGAACCGTGCCGCCTCCGGGTCGAGCCGCTCCTCCGCCGCTTCCCGGTTGAGGCGGCCAAGGACGCCAGCGGCGTGACCCAAGGGATCTGCATAAGAGTGGGTTGCGAATACGCGCGGGTCCTTGGCATTTGCGTCTCCCAGCCGGTCCGACGCCGTTATCAGTAGCTGTCTTACTTCAGGCCCCGGGTCGACCCACCAAGCCCGTGAAGCGACCAGCCACAGCAGGTCCACATGAAGGTCGTGATCTCCCGCGGCTCCAGCTCGTTCTGCCGCCGCGATCAGAGATACAGACCGCCGGGTATCCACGTGCGGGCGGGTCACGGCTGTCTCTTCGATCCACGTGACGCGGGCCTGTTCCAACTCGCCAAGATCCAACTGGTTGAGCTCGCGGCAGCAACGGCAGCACAACGTCCCACCGCCCCAGTTCGACAGCCAGGCGGGCCGCGGAGAGCAGACGAGCGCTGCGCCTGTCCGGCTCACCGACTAGAGCGGCCCGCCTCATCGCCGATACGGCCACCGCGATGGCGCCCTGCGCCTGCGCCCGAGACGCTGCCTGTTCGAGCTCGAGCGCAATCTCCTCGTGCTCCCCGGACAGCAGGGCCGCCCGGTGCCAGGCCCGTCGGTCGGGTTGATCCGCCAACACATTGGCCAAGGCGTCATGAACGCTTCTCCCCGCACCTAGCGCCGCGCTCTGAGCCAGCGCCGAACGGATCAGCGGATGGCGGAAGCGGAGCGTGTGCAGATCGACCTCTATGACCTGCGCGGCAACAGCCGGAGCAAGAACTTCGAGGCCCAGTGTGGTCCCGACGATTTGACTGCCTGCGTCCAGGATCTCGCGTATTTCGTCTCCGTCGTCCAGCGCAGCCACCAGCAGGACCAACCGGGTCTGATCAGGCAGCTCGGAGATACGCGCCGCAAACGCCCGCTCGAGGCGCTCGGTCAACGGCAACAGTCCTGGTGCCCGTAGCTCTTCTTCGTGCTGGCTAACGACGGCCGGCAGTTCCAGCAGGGCCAAGGGGTTCCCGGTCGCTTCCCGCAGGACACGGTCACGCGCCGCGAGTGAGAGCTGAGGCGCCGATATGTCGAGCAATTCTCCTGCGGTCGCATCGTCGAGGCCAGCGAGACGCCGCTCTGGCAGACCGGCATCGTCCAGCACTGATGAGTAGCCATCGCGGAGTAGCAGCCAGGAAGATGATGGGGTCGGACTCGATCCGTCGCCCCACGAAAGCAAGGACCTCCAACGTCGGCCGGTCGAGCCACTGGGCGTCGTCAGCGATAAGCAGCAGAGCGGCATCCGTGGCGACCTCAGACAGGAGGTCAAGCGCCGCCATCGCAATACGAAAATGCTCCGGAGCCCGGTCGTGCGTCAGACCGAAGGCGGCGTCAAGGGCGGCGCGCTGGACGGGGGGCAGTTCCGTTCCGCGGCCACGCACTGGACGGAGGAGCTGGTGCAAGCCGGCAAATGGGAGATCCGTTTCGGATTGGACACCCGTGGTCGTGAGCACCGTCATGCCCCGCTCCCGCGCCGTCCGGGCCGTGTCTGCCAGGAGCCGGGACTTTCCCACACCTGGCTCACCGTGCAGCACCAAGGCCTGACCACGGACCGCCACGCCGTCCAACAAAGACCTGAGGAGGCTCTGCTCCTGGTCGCGCCCCAGCAAGGGCGCACTTTCATCAGCGCGGCGCGGTGAGCATGACAGGCTCATCCTCTCACCCGGATGCCCGTGCCGCGGGATAGCCTAGACCGCCTCGTCCTCGACTTCGTTGAGAGCGGCGACGGCCGCCTGGATCCGAAATGCGGCCGGCGGGAGCTGACCGTCGGCACGGGCCTTCTCGAGGACGTCAGACCACCACTTGAGGTCGTCCAGGGCGATGCGCAAGCTGATATCGGCAACGGGGTTCACCGGCCGGTGATCGGGGGCGAAGGCCTGGAACACCTGCGGGAAGATGGTCATCGTGCGCAGGGGCATCATCTCCGCTTCGACGGCGATCTGGGCCAGGTGCTCTATGGCGCGCACCCCGCCGGCCGTGCCGCCGCTGTAACCGACGGCGGCGATCGGCTTATTGCGGAACGCAAAAGAGAAAAACACGCTGTCAATGGCGTTTTTCAACACCGCCGGTACCGAGTGGTTGTACTCGGGTGTCACGACAAGGAACGCGTCAGCTTCAGCGATCTTTTGGTTCCACGAGCGGACGACGGGGGACGAGACGTCGGGTTATTGAAGTCACCGACGCTCTCGAACGTTTCCGTGAACATTGGCAACGCCCAGTCGCGCAGGTCCAGTACCTCGACATCAAACCCCCGTGGTCCTGTGCTCGGTGAATGACCCAGGGAGAACCAGGTCCGCCGCCCGGCCGGGCCGGGTGCTGCCGATGATGATGTGGAGCTTTTAACACGATCGCTGGGCTCCTGCTCCATGAGGAGCTTCGCAGGCTATTAGTTGGGTTCTTGGTCGAACAAGTACGAACCAGGGACCGCCCGTTTGCAATTCAGAAGGTCTCCCGCTCGCCGTCCGACAGGTTGCAATGATGCTGCTCCAGACCGCAACGTCGCATCCTGGAAATCCATAGTTGTCAAGTCTCGTTAGGGCATGGGCCGGACTAAGGGTTTCCGGGGTGCGAACCGACCGCTGCCGGCCCACGATAAACCCATACAAGACCTCAGGAACCAGCAACGGAGCGTCTGAGGACAACCGTTCGGCGTCGCTGGTCAATGGCGCCGTGAAGGAGAAGTGAGATGGAGCCTGTAGTTGGAGGCGTAAGCGAGACGAACGCGACGACGCCGGTCAGCCCGGCTGCGGTCGAGCCCGACCCGAGACGCTGGTCCATTCTGGCGGTCGTCGTGATCGCCCAATTGATGGTGGTGCTCGATGGCTCCATCGTGACCATCGCACTCCCGTCTATTCAGCGAGCACTCCATATCTCGGTCGCCAACCGGCAGTGGGCCATCACGGCCTATACCCTGGCTTTTGGCGGGTTACTGCTCCTGGGCGGCCGCATGGCCGACTTCGGGGGCCGGCGGCGGATGCTCATCGTAGGACTGGTCGGCTTTGTCGCTGCGTCGGCGCTCTGCGCGGCTCGGCTGTCGACCAGGCCATGCTCTTGGGGTCCCGGGCGCTGCAGGGCGCATTTGCCGCCCTCATGGCCCCTGCGGCCCTCGATGACCATCACCTTCCACCGACGCCGGGGAACGAGCCAAAGCCTTCGGCGCCTACGGGGCTGTCTCCGGTGCGTGGGCCGCCATTGGCGCGCTGGCGGGCGGGTCTTCACCGCTTATGCATCGTGGCGGTGGTGCCTACTGGTGAACTTCCCCGATCGCCTTGTTGGCCACGGTCGCGGCATTTCGGCTTATGCGGGGGAAGCCGGGCCAGCGGGAAAACTCGTTACGACATCCCGGGGGCGCCCACGAGGGCTTGCGTTGGTGAGTGTGGCTGGCCGGGCGCAGCTCGCCGGGTTCAACTGGCACTACGACAGCTCGGACGCCCCTCACCGGCACGTCGAGTGCAAGTTGCCCGCGATGCCGGTGCCCTCACGGTGCTCCCGCTCGTCCTGGCTACACGGACCGCCATGCATTTCCTGGCCGGGAAACTGGCACTAGCGGCCTGGCTTCGTGGGTCGCAGGTGGAGGCGTTGGCCGAAGCGATCGACTACCAACCAGCAGTGGCGGTGGCGGCGTTCCGCGGGCACGAGAGGACCGCCCGTGAGCTGATTAAGCACCGCAACCAAAAACTTTCTCGCCAGAGGGGACGGCCTGGGGTTGGAACATAGCGTTGTGGTCGACTGCGGTCCTCAATAACGCCGTCGCCGTTACGGCGACGCCTTCGCGGCAGCAGAGAAGCTACTCGATGACCCCCGCGAGGTGTTGTTCTCGCCCTGGGCTTATGTTGAGCTGATAGAGGCGGCCAGCCGCATCGGGAAGCAAGCGGCGACGACGGCGGCGCTCGAACGCCTGGCGCAGGCCACTTCGGCGAGCGGGACGGGCTGGGCCCTGGCCATCGAAGCGCGCTGTCGTGCCCTGCTCACCCACCACACGATGGCCGAGACGCTGTACCGCGAGGCCATCGAGCGGCTTAAACCGACGGCGTTGCGCTTCGACCCGGCGCGGTCCCATCTCCTCTACGGTGAATGGCTGCGACGCGAGCGGCAAACCCGGGACGCCCGTGATGAGCTGCGCGCCGCCAACGGGCTGTTCAGCGAATTCGGCATGGAAGCGTTCGCCGAACGGCCCGCCCGAGCTGCAAGCTACCGGTGAGCACGCTCGCAAACGCACCCTCGAGACGCGAACCGACCTCACACCCCACGAGGACAATCTCACAACTCGTGGCCCAGGGGCGCAAGCGACCTGGAGATCGCCGGTCAGCTGTTCATAAGCGCGAGCACGGTCGAGTACCACCTGCGCAACGTGTTCAGAAAGCTGGGCGTCAAGTCCCGGACCCAGCTCGCACCGGATATTCGAGTCCCCGTTGCACTCGTCATAACGTACTTCGGAAACGTAGTAGCCCTGGTCGTTGAGCGTGGGCCGATCGCCGAGCGAGGGACCGGCGCCAAGTCAGATAAGGACCTCTCGATTGTCGTCTCGGGCGTGCTCACTCCGGTACCTCCTGGGGGTCGATGGCCGTTCCTGCCGTTTCCAAGCTGCGTTCCCACGAGGGATCGTCGCTCCGCAGCGGGTCGGTCGGATCCCGGAAACCCACAGTCATGCCGGTCCGCCCGCGAGAGCCGGTTCGATCATCTCGCGGGCGGGACCGCTAGAGCCCTCCTCGGGACGGGCCTGCGCCGCCCCACCACAATGAATGAGGTCAGGAAGCAGGGGTGCTGAGGACGGCCTCGAGCTCCAGGTTGAGCTGGACCTTGTCCCCGACCACGACGCCACCACCCTCCAGCGGGAGGTTGATGCTGACGCCGAAGTCGCTCCGGCTGATGTCGGTCGTGGCCGAGAAACCGGCGCGGTACCCGCCATAGGGGTCCTTGCTGAAGCCGTTGAGCTCGAGGTGGAAGGTGACCGGTCGGGTCACGCCGTGGACGGTCAACTCGCCGTCGAGGGCGTACTCCCCTGCCCCACGGGCACGTAGGCCGGTGGAGCGGAACTCGAGGGTCGGGTACTTGTCGACCTCGAGGAAGTCGGCCGACCGGATGTGGTTGTCGCGGTCAACGTTGCTGGTGTCAAAGCTGGTGGCGTCCACCACGGCGGCTACCGTCGACTCGAGCGGGTCGTCGGCCGTCACGATCTGGCCGCTGAACTTCCCGAAACGGCCCCGTACCTTGCTCACCATCATGTGGCGCACGGTGAACGACGCATCCGAGTGGGTGGGGTCGATGTTCCAGGTGCCGGCAACGTAGCCGGGGATCTCAGTCGCAGTCAGGGTGCTCATGGTTGCTCCTCATTGTTGAAGTCTCAACTACCTGTCGATTATGGAGCCAACGTAGTTGAGTATTCAACTATTCCCGCGGCAGTGCTTATCATGGGAGAGGTGGAGGAGACACGATGGTTAGACGAGGATGAGCAAAGGACCTGGCGCTCCTTCCTGGAAGCCACCCGGCTGCTGTGGGACCGGCTGGAGGCTCAGTTGCAACGGGACGCGGGTATGCCCGTTTCGTACTACCAGGTCCTGGTCCACCTGTCCGAGGCTCCCGAACAAGCCTTGCGCATGGAGAGATCTGGCCAAGGGAACCGGTTCTTCCCGGAGCCGGCTGTCGCACGCCATGGCACGACTGGAGGCGGCTGGGTGGGCCGAGCGGCGCTCCTGTCCGACCGACGGCCGGGGCGAGGTCGCCGTCCTCACCACCCAGGGCCTAGCCGCACTCGAGAAAGCGGCCCCGGGCCATGTCACTGCCGTGCGTGAGTGCTTGTTCGACGCATTGAGCCAAGGCCAGGTCCATGAGCTCGGGCGCGTGTGCCAGCAGGTCATCCACGGCCTGCGGGCAGGCATGGACCGGCCGGGCGAGGACAGGACGGTCCCGTCCCGGTCAGCCTGAAGCAGCGGCGCCAAAACGGGGTTGGCGCCATGGGCGCTCAAGTCAGACGAGCCGTCAAAGGCTATGGGGCCGCCACTTTCTCCCATCCTGCGGGCGGGTACCCGAGCTCACTGTCCCACGTGAACGCCAGGGCGGCGGGGAACTGAACGGGGCGCACAATGAGAAAGTCATAAGACTCGTTCGAGTTCCCGGGCCGCGACGCGTACCCAGCCCCCGCGATGCAATCCGTGCATGCGGTCCCTCCAGAAAAGCCGTCCAGTCCTAGCAGTTCTTCCCGGTGCCACCAGCACATCGCCCCCTTTGCGCTCTTACACCCAGAGAAAGTGGGCCACCCGTTACCAAACCCATCGCCGTAGAACCAGCCGAAAACCACGTCCGCAGCATTGACAGAGCCACCACCCCACGCGCCCCCGAAGGCGTAGTTGCCGCCTGAAGGAGGCGCCCAGACCTGGACGGGGCCATAAGAAGCCTGGAACGGAGGGTCGGCCAGGTGGCCGGCCGCCGATGTGGCCGTAGCACTCAAGTAAGGGGACAGCCCCACAAGCGGCGGGACACCCCTCGATATCCTTTCGAGGTTTATGAAGACAAACATTTGCCTCGTTGCACCGAGCGAGAAATAGTTGGACGGGAGCACAAAGCCCGGAAGGTTCTCGGCTGCTTGAGCCTGGTCGATCGCGCTGAGCAGAAGAATCCGTGCAAGCGCGGGATGAGTTGTAGACGAAAGCCTCAGTCGGGTAACAGGGGGACTGGCAATGGTTGCCGGCCGCATTGCAGGACCCCGTGCCCTCCGCGAGGGCGGGCAGGGCACGGTTGGCCGGAGGATTAGCAAGGCCCCGGGTGGAGGCGGACGCCAGAGGTGGCCCCGCCCAGGTGCCGCCGAGCCAGATTGTCGTTACAACGGCCGCCATAAGGCACCGTCGGATCATTGGCGGATGCTATCATCGCGCCCCCGAAGCGGCTTGGGTCGACCGCCCGGCGCCGGGTAGACGCAAATCCGGAAAGTCGCTTCAGGTTCCCAGGCATGACGCCGATAGGACGATATGGCCCGTGCAGGGTGGCGTGCCGGCGGCGCCCACCAGCCGAAGAGCAAGAGCCCCCTCAGTAGCGGTGCCAGGCTGCGCCTCCTGGTTGCGAGCGGGGTGGGTCTGCTAGCCAGCGCGGCGATGGGCCTGATCGGTACGGGCGCATCCGCGTCCTCCCCGAGCAGCGCGCCCGCCATCTCTGCGGCAGGCCCCTTGGTGAGCCGTGCCCAGTACCTGGGGGCCAGTTCGCTGTCGTTCACCGTCTCGCCGCAGGCGGCCGGGGACGTGCTGGTGGTGGCGGCCGATGACGACACCTGGGCGGTAAGCCTGGCATCGGTGTCTGGCGGCGGGGTCGTGTCCTGGGCCCGGGCGGGGTCGGTTTACCAGGACGGCAATGATGACAGGGTGATGGAGACCTGGTACGGCGTCGTTGCCTCGCCCGGTCCTAGCACTCTTACATTGAGGTGGGGCTCGGCGGTGGGCAACGTCCAGGTCGGCGCCCAGGAGTTCAGCGCCGGCGCCGGCGCCACCTGGTCGGCCGATACGGCAGGGAGCTCCTCCAACCCGTTCCCCGCACTGCAGGCCATCGAGCCGGGCGAGCTGTACTTTGGCATGGCTTTTGGCTGGTCCGACGTCTCCGCTGGCGCTACCGCCGGGGTCGACTACGACGTCGTCAACAGTTCCCTCATGTTCGCCACCGACACGTCAACGACCGGGCTCCTGAGCCCCAGGGGTGGCGGAGCAGGATCGGTGGCGGTACTGCTCGAGGGCGACGGCGGCCACCGCGCCGACGACCGGCCCGACTACGACCACGACGGTGCCAACGACGACCACGGCCGACCCATCGACTGCCGTCGCTCCGGTGTCGTGGTCGCCTGCCGACCTCTTCCAGAGCAATGTCCAGCAGTGGCCCCTCGATCCCAGCTCGACCGCCTTCGCGGGGGACATCGTCACCGACTACACCAAGTACTACGGCTCCGTGGGCGTCAACACGATGCCCATCTACACGGTCTCGGGCAACCAACCGGCGGTCCCGGTCTCGGTACTTCCTGGCTGCAACAACTTCTTGGCCAGCACCGGTCCGGAAATCCCTATCCCTTCCTACCTCCAGTTGAACGGCTCGAGCGACGACCCCCTCGTCATCTACCAACCGTCGACCGGTTCGGACTGGGAGCTGTGGCAAGCCACACAGAACGCCGACGGCAGCTACTCTGCCTGCTGGGGCGGCAAACTCGACACCTTGTCGTCCACGGGCGTTTTCCCGTGGCCCTACGGGCTTTCCGCCACCGGTATCAGCTACCTGGCCTTGACGATCACCGAAGGCGATATCGCCGTCAGGCCGATATTAACCACGCCATCGCATTGGAAATCCCGACCTGCAACAGCTACGTCTATCCAGCAAACCGGGGGGACTGCGGGGCAGATCAGGGACAGCCCGGTGAGGGCCAATGGTTCCGCCTGCCCAAGGGCCTTTCGATGCCTTCTGGACTTACACCCTTCGCCCAGATGGTCTTCACGGCCTTGCAGGACTACGGGGCGGTCGTGGTCGATCACGCGGGCGCGGTGATGACCGAAGCCGAACAACCAAATGACTGGACGGCAGAAGGGCATTCGGGCGTCGACCCGATCACGGCGAGCTGGGACGGGCTGCCCGAGTACGAGGTGGTCGCCAGCATCCCCTGGGCCGACCTCCAGACCGTGGACCCACCCCGGGGTTAGCGGTCCTACTGACCCGCCGAGGCGCCGAAGATGTCTTGACATCAAGACGCGCAAGTCCACGCTGGCGGGACACGGTGCACCCGCCGGACTCGACCGGGTGAGCACCTGACGCGCGAGAACGAGGAACCGCCGCAGCCCGTTTAGGGAAGGATGGGGTGGGTGCCAACAGCCACCCCCACGACCCGGGCCCGCCGGCTCGAGCACGTGACCACACGTCAACAGTGCCCTGTCCCTTGCGGCGACAGCCGAGTTGGGGCATCAACACTATGAACGCGTTCATCTTTTCGTTGGGGCTGCTGCTGGTGGTGGCCACATGGGCGAATGTCCTGGCCACCATGGTGCTGCCGCGGAGGCCGGCCGGCTTTAACCGCGTGTCGCTCTGGGTGAACCGGGCCGTACGGCTGGCATTCTTGGGGCTGGCCCGCTTCGCGAGCTCTTTCGAAGCGAAGGACGCCATCCTGGCTCCCGCTGCACCCGCCGCCCTGCTTAGCCAGCTCCTCGTCTGGGGGGCCGCTTTCATCGTGGGGTTCGGCCTGATGCTGCAGTCGACCACCCACAACCTGGCCAACGGCCTCCTCCAGGCACTCGGGTCAGTGTTCACCGTAGGCGCCGTCCACCCGGGCGGCCCCGAGAACGTCCCCCTGGACGTGGCCGCGGGCGCCACCTGGGTGGTCGTGGTGGCGCTACAGATCGCATACCTCCCGGCTCTATACGGCGCGTTCAGTCAGCGAGAGGCCCTGGTGGCGATGCTCGAAAGCAGGGCCGGCGTCCCGGCGTGGGGCCCCGAGCTGCTGGCTCGGCACCAGCTGGTAGGGATCATCGACACCCTCCCCGACCTCTACTCGGCCTGGGAAGAGTGGGCGGCCGCGGTGGCCGAAAGCCACACCACGTACCCGGTGATGCTGATGTTCCGGTCACCTGAACCCTGGTTCTCGTGGCTACTTGCGCTCCTCGCAGTGCTTGATGGTGCTGCCATGCACCTCGCCCTCGCCCCTGCCACGGCGTCCTCTAACGCCCGGCTGTGCCTCAGGATGGGGTTCACCTGTCTCGACCGGATCGGCTCGATGCTCGGCTGGCACCTGGACCCCGACCCGCTACCGGAGGCGCCGATCGCCCTTACCTTTGGCGAGTTCGAGGCGGCCGTCAAGATGCTCGAGGAGATCGGGTTCCCGATCGAGCGGAGCGCCGAAGAGGCCTGGCCCGATTTCCACGGCTGGCGGGTCAACTACGAGGCGGTCGCCTACCGCCTGGCTGACAAGTTGGTGGTCCCGCCCGCGCCCTGGTCGGGCCCGCGACTCCACCTCGGACAGGCGATCGCAGAACCGCGACGGCCACCTCACCGCCGTCCCGCCAGCGGTGCTGAGGCCTTCGCCCCACGACCCTTCGTGCCCCAGCGAGGGGCCCTCAGTCCCGCAACCAGTCCGCCCGATCCGGGGCCTGCACCCTATCGGTCGCCCGGCTCGTCTAAAGGGGGCGACGGGAGGGCGGCCGACGCTGGCCCGAGTGGCTCCAGTTAGATATCGACGCAGCCGCCACCTCCGACATGAGCCAAAGAAGGTGAGGGCTGGCAACCGGTCCATCCCGCACTAGAACGTGCTCAGTGACAAGGTTGTGTTAGCGCCGGGTGGGGAGGTGGTGGAGATGCTCCGCTCGGCGGGCATCGGGCGTGGGTGCCCGTCGGCCTGGCGTACGCCCCCGGTGTCGGCCTCGGCTTGGCGACGGGCGCCGGTGGGCTCTCGTGGTCGTGCGGGCCGAGGACGCGATGGACGCCTCGGTCGTCGTTGGCCTCGTCGAGGAGGCGCTGCGGCCCCGATGGGCGTGGTGGTCGAGCGAGACGGCGGTCCCGCTCATCGGGGCCGGAGTGCGGGTCGCGACATGTTGGGACATCGCCGCGGTACATCGTCTGCTCTTTGGCGGGTGGCGGGCCGACCCGGCTCGAGTGTGGGCGCAACTGCACCACCTGGCGCTCGAGACGGTCCCGACAATGGCGCCACCGGACCTGTTCAGCTACGCCGAGGACGATGGCGACGGCGAGGACCCCGTTCAGGCCGACGGCTATCTCCGGCCGGAGTGGGCGGGTGGAGAATGGGCTCGCACCACTGGCCGGGTCCTTCGATGGGCCGAGCTGGCAGTGCAGGTGGCGGCTGCTTCAGCAGGCGAGCTTGGCCGAGCTCGGCCACCGTCCGAGGGCGGGCGCCTTGGCCCGTTCGGAGTCGACAGCCGAGCTGCTCTGCGCCGAGCTGTCCGCCGACGGGCTGCCGATGGACCGCGCCATCGCCGAAGGGGTCGTCGCCCGGGTCGTGGGGCCTCGCCCGCGCACCCGACATGGAGGCGGCCGACCAGCGCGCTCAGCGTGACGCAGAGGTGCTGCGCCATGCTCCCGCGGCCGACCACGTCGACCTGCGCAGCCCGGGACAGGTGCGCTCGTTGCTGGCCGGGGCCGGGATCGAGCTCCCCGATACACGGGCGTGGCGGCTCAGGGCGCTCGCCGGCACGCACCCTCTGGTCGATGCTCTTCTCACCTGGCGCAAAGCCGAACGGGTAGCCACCACATATGGCTACGCCTGGCTCGACGAGCACCTCGGCGCCGGACGGCCGGTTGCGCGGTCGCTGGACGGGGTCGGACGGTGCCGCAGGACGAATGACCGCCTCCGCCGGGCTGCACAACATGCCCGTGGAAATGCGCGCTGCGGTGGTGGCCGAGGCCGGCCACGTCTTTGTGCGGGCCGACCTGGGCCAGATCGAGCCCCGAGTGCTGGCGGCGGTCTCCGGGGACAAGGTGCTGGCCCGGGCGACGCTCGACGATGACATGTATGCGCCGGTGGCCGAGCACCTCGACATCGATCGAGCGACGGCGAAGGTGGCCGTCCTCGGGGCGATGTACGGCCAGACGACCGGCGACGGTGCCAGAGCTTTACACCGTCTGGAAGCCGCTTACCCGGTGGCCATGGGGTACCTGGCGGATGCTTACCGATCGGGCCAGGCCGGGCGGGACCTCAGGACCTACGGGGGCCGGCTGGTCCCGATGAGCACGGGCGGCCCGGAGGCCGATGGCGTCGGCGAGGACCGGGGCGCGGCGGCGGCACGAGGCCGCTACGGGCGCAATGCGCTGGTACAGGGAGCGGCGTCGGAGCTGTTCAAGGTGTGGGCGGTGACCGTGCGGGCCCGGGCCGGGCGCCTCGGCGCCCAGATCGTGCTCTGTCTACACGACGAGCTGCTGGTCCACGTCGGCGCGGAAAGCGGGGCCGGCGCGGCCCAGCTTCTCGAGGATTGCCTTCACGAGGCCGTCCGCCACTGGGCCCCTGACGGCTACGGTCCGGTTCCTCGCCGACATTGCCGTCGTCGAGCGCTGGTCTGACGCCAAGGGCGCCTCAAGTCGGCTGTGACGCTAATGAGTGCCGTTCATGCCTGAGACGGCCCAAACATATTTGCCTATCCAAGCCGTAGGCCGTTAGGGTGGCCTCCACGGTGGTCCCAAGCTGGTTTGGGCACCATTGACGACGCCGATATTTGATGACGCCGCCGAGGAACGGAGGACGTCGAAAAATTGCGGCGTCGTGTCACTGTTGACGTGATGTCGATGTAGGGCCGTCTGGAGCGTGCCTTAGTCGGTACGGTTGTCGTTTCGTCTCCGCTCCGGTTCGTGGTTGGTCAATTGTTTTCGGACGTGGCGCGTCTTTTGTTTTTCGGCGGCATCAGTCGTGTCGCGCGTCTGGTACTGATCAGGTCTCGGTTGTTGAGTTTGCGCCGAGGCTCGTCCTAGAAAGGGAGCCCATGGCAACAGACACGGCCGTTCGCCCGTTCCGCATCGATTTCCCAAAGACGCGCTCGACGACATGCGCAGGCGAATAAGCGCAACGAGATGGCCCGAGCGCGAGACGGTGACCGATGACTCGCAGGGCGTGCCGCTCGCAATGATGCAGGAACTGGCACATTACTGGGGCGAGAAATACGACTGGCGCACGGCAGAAGCCAAGTTGAACGCGCTGCCTCAGTTCGTTACCGAGATCGACGGGCTTGACATTCATTTCATTCACGTCCGTTCCCGCCACGACGACGCGCTGCCGCTGATCATCACCCACGGGTGGCCCGGCTCGATCATCGAGCAGCTGAAGGTTATCGAGCCGCTCACCAACCCCACGGCGCATGGCGGGGGCGCATCGGACGCGTTCCATCTGGTGGTCCCGTCGCTGCCGGGCTATGGGTTCTCGGGCAAACCGACTGCCACCGGCTGGGATCCGGTCCGCACCGCCCGCGCCTGGGTGGTGCTGATGAAGCGCCTCGGCTACACCCGGTTCGTGGCCCAGGGCGGCGATTGGGGCGCGGCGGTCACCCAGTCGATGGGTGAACAGGCACCTCCGGAATTGCTCGGTATTCATTCCAACATGCCGGGTACCGCTCCGCCCGACCTCGTCAAGGGCTTCGAGCGCGGCGACCCGCCGCCATCGGACCTCTCAGGCGAGGAGCTAAGCGCCTACGAGGAGCTGAGCACCTTTTATGCCAAACACGTGGCCTACGCACAGTTCATGGCCACGCGGCCACAAACGATGTACGGGCTGGCGGACTCACCCATCGACCTGGCGGCGTTCATGCTGGACCACGGCGACGGCACGGGCCAGCCCGGGCTCGTCAAACGGGTCCTTCAAGGGACCTACCACAGCGACCTCACCACCGACGACCTCCTGGACAACATCACGCTTTATTGGTTGACGAACACGGGGGTTTCCTCGGCTCGTCTGTACTGGGAGAACAAGGCGGACTTCTTCGACGCCAAGCCCATCACCATCCCGTTCGCCATCAGCGTCTTTCCCCACGAGCTTTATCAAGCACCGCGGAGCTGGGCCGAGCGCGCCTACCCCAACAACCTCATCTATTACAACCAGCTCGACCGAGGCGGGCACTTCGCCGCTTGGGAACAGCCGGGGCTCTTTACATCGGAGCTCCGAGCCGCGTTCCGATCGCTTCGATAGTTGCTGGTAAGGGTGTGCGCGAAGCGGCATGCGCCCGCACCTCCTCCGCCTTACCCGTCATGGTCAAGTAAACATCCCAACCGTCAGACATGACAGCGGCGAGGGTGACAGCCATACCGGGGCGACCGGTACACCTCCACAGAAGGAGAAAGGGCCATGAGTATCATCGACGAGGCGCTGAAGGCCAATGCAACCATCGCCAACGACTTCGACCCCGCCCGTGACAAACCGCCGGCGCCCAAGATCGCGATCGTCACTTGTGCGGATCCCCGGCTGAGCGACATCGAGCAAATGCTGGGCCTCGCCGAGGGCGACGTCGACATGATCAGGAACTTCGGCACGGTGATCGATGACGACGCCGTCCGGTCGCTTGTCCTTTCGACCAGGCTGCTGGGTACCCGGGAGATAATGATCATCAATCACACCGACTGCGGGATGCTCAGGTTCACGGACAGCGAGCTGGAGGAGCGGCTCCGCAAGGAGACGGGGCAGGCGCCGATCGCGCCGGCCAGGTTTTACAGCTTCACCGACGCCGAGGAGAACACCAAGGAGCAGGTCCAAAAGGCCAGGTCACACCCATGGATCTCGGAGGACGTCCCGGTCAGGGGGTTCGTCTATGACGTAAAGACCGGGCGGCTGAGCGAAGTATTCCCGGACAAGAAGACCGTCACTGGTCGTTCAAGGGAGTCGCCCCTCGGTGCGTATTGGGCGAGGCCGCCCGTTGGACGCTGGGCGCTGGTGCCGAGGGGCTCGGGCCGGCCAGTCGACGCGAGAGGAGATGCGGACATGCCAAGCCAGGCCATGCAGGACTCGATCGACGCGTTGAGGGACCGGCAAAAGACCGTGCCGACCAGGCCCCGGCGACACTGGAAGAGCGCCGCGCCGCCTTCGTCCCCGGGGACCGTCTTCACCCGGTGCCTGACGACGTTGCCGTGACGGAAGTGACCGCCGGCGGGGTGCCAGCCCACTGGCTTACCGCCCCGGGGTCCGAGACCGGCCGAGTGCTCCTCTTCTTGCATGGCGGAGGTTACGAGCTCGGGTCGCTTCGCAGCGACGGCGAGCTGGCCGCCCGGCTGGGCCGGGCCGGCGGCGATGCGAGTGCTGTTCCCTGAATACCGCCTGGCCCCCGAGAACCCTTTCCCGGCCGCCATCGACGACGTCCTGGCCGCATGGCGCTGGCTGCGTACCGACCAGGCCCTGGACGCAAGGTCAATTGCGGTGGCCGGCGACTCGGCCGGCGGAGGGCTCGCCGTCGCCCTGCTCGTGGCCACGCGCGACGCCGGGGAGGCATTGCCGGCCGCCGCCGTACTGATGTCCCCGACGGTGGACCTGACCAGCTCGGGGGCCTCGATGACCGAGCGCGTCGACCAGGACCCGATCTCGACCCCCGCCATGCTCCGTCAGTTCGCCTCCGACTACCTGGCCGGGGCTGACCCTAAGACGCCTCTGGCGTCGCCGCTGTTCGCCTCGCTGTCCGGGCTCCCGCCGTTGCTTGTGCAGGTAGGTACGGCCGACCTGCTACTCAGCGATTCCGAACGCCTGGCCCGAGCAGCCGCCGAAGCCGGGGTCGACGTCACCCTCGAGGTCGGCGAGGGCCTGCCCCACGTCTACCAGCTCTTGCTCGGCACCCCCGAGGCAGCTGAGGCCACCGAGCAGATCGGGAAGTTCCTGCGGGAGCGGGTTCGCTAACAAAATGGGCCAAAGACGGTAGGTGTCCCGGCGCTGGTCCTTGCGGAGGCTGCGTGGCTTACGGGAACTTGCAAAATACCGTTTGTTGCGCCCGCCCCAAGGGCCCGAACGGAACGGTCTATGCGTTACCCATGCATCCAGGTGCATTGGCTCCGCAAAAGGATCCGGCGTTGTTCACGATTTTAATTGGTTGGCAAAAAGCGCATAATGCTGACCAGCAATAGCTGTAGCCCACGGGGCTGTAGCGCAGCAACGCCTAAGCGCTTAGCTTCTTGCGGAGCTGGTCGAGGCTGCGAGCCCGACGAGCCTTCTCCTCGTCATCGAGATCCTGCCTCTGGTTTATCCGTTCGCCCATAGCATCTAGCCTCGACATCTCGTGCCCGCGCAAGCTCTCCTGCTCAGACGGCGGCAAGCGTCGGAGCGCCCGATTGAACGCCGCATTGGCGGGTCTGGCGCCTTCGAAGCCAAGAGCACGAGCGATGCTGGAGAACGAGCGTCCCTGTTCTCTTAGCGCAAGTACTTCAGCATCGCGCTGGGTGCTATCTGCCGCCGTGACGGGGGGCTGGACCGTCGTGCTCTCCGACGGGATGCCTTCAGCTACCGGGACCTCTGCTGAGCCGACCGGGCTATCAGTCACAGTGGCGTGACCCGCTTGGCTTGCAGGCCCTTGGGGCCTTGTTCGACTTCGAAGTCCACCTTCTGGCCTTCCGCCAGCTCTCGGTAACCGGAGCCGTTGATCGAAGAGAAATGGGCGAAAACATCGGGGCCGCCGTCATCGGGCGTTATGAAACCGAAACCCTTTGACGAGTTGAACCACTTCACGGCGCCGGTAGGCATAGGGCTGCCTCTCCTTCTGCTGATCACGCTCGGAAACTTGCAGGAGACCTGAGAGGGCGCCAGCAACGACGCGCGGCCAGCATGATAGGACCGTGGCTTACTGGAGCTTACCAGCCCGGACCCTCAAGCGCCGCCGGATACGGCGAACCTGGCCTCTCGGGTCGTCGAAGGTTGCCAGTCCGGGCTACCTCATCGTCTCACGAAGCGCCTCGAGCCCGGCCAGGTGACGCTCCATTTTGACGGGCTGATCGGCGTCCCGGGTGCGGATACGCACCTCCAACTGGTCGAGGCGGGCCGACTCGCGTTCCCGTAGCGCCAGACGCTCCTTCTCGGGCAGGCTGCGCATCACCCCGATGAACGCTTCCTGGGCGTTCACCGCACGCTTTATACCGAGCGCACTGGCCACCGCAGAATAGCTCTGGCCCCGTTCCCTTAGGGCCACCACCTCTTCGTCGAGGTTCCGGCGTGGCTGGCGCGGCCCCGAGTGGACCGGCCGGTCTTCGCGGTCGCGATCGGTCCTCGCCGATCTGTTGTCCCGTCCTCTGCTGGTCATTGCGCCTCGCGATCGTTGGTAGGCCCTCCTGGCCGCGTCAATGACTCCGCACGATCAGCGGTCCGGTCACGCAACACGCGTTGACCGGAGGGAACCATCAAGTCTAACGAGGTAATCGTGGCGCCGATAGGCCCCAGCTCAGTGAACTCGGGACCTTAGCCTTGCCGCCCCGGACAAAGTCGGACGAAACTGGACGCCCAAGAGTTTTGCTCAATCTCCGGACTGACGTTCCGGGCACCTGCGGAGCAATTGCCCGGCGCTATAGCGCAGAATGCGGCGGACCTTGCAAAGCGATACGGACGGTTAAGCGATATGGACACGGCCGTAAAGTAAATGCCATTGCTTTGCGTCCCCGCGGGACCGCGCTCTGGGGTGCAACCGTTCTTCGACCAGGAATATGCCATCGAAGGCTGGCCAACGCAGGCGCCCTCATCGGCAATGGGAACTCAAGCGAACGGGCAGTCGTGCCGAGAACCTTCAAAGAAGCGGCAGGATACCCCGAAGCTTCGGGTGACAGGGAAGGTCTGCGGGCCTAGGAACCTCCGACCTTCCCTCGCCGCCGACAACCTCCCCTTTCAAGCGGCGCCGGCGCGGGCGGGCAATGGCTAGCGCGTCCTACGGTCGCGGGTGCACGACCAGTACCGAGAAGTTCCCGTGGGCGATCACGGCGGCGGCAACGTTGCCGTGAAAGTGCCCCGCCAGGCCGGCATGGCGGTGGGAGCCCAGCACGATCAGGCTGGCCTGGCGCTCCTCGGCCGTTCGACGATCCCCTTCCAGGTCGGGGCGGCCTGGACCGTCATGCCCTGCGCCCGGAACCCAGCCTCGATGCCAGCGACGCTCCGTGCTGCGGCGGTCTCCTCGGCCGCCCTTCGTACTTCGGTGGCCTGGTCCGCGTCGAAGTGGCGCTCGCTGACGGGCACGAACCCGACATCGACCGGCTGCCACACGCACAGCACCAGCGCATCTCGGCCCGTCGCCAGCTGTCTCGCGGCCTGCTCGATAGCGAACCCCGCGAGATCGGATCCGTCGTAGGCGAACAGCACCGGGCCGATCGGCTCCACGGAGCCAGATTGAGCCGACGCCATGTCAGTTGGCGCTTTCGGGTTCGAGGGCCCGGTCGGACGAGCCCGAGCCAAGTCTGGCCAGGAGAGGCGGAGAGTCCCACGCCGGCTGGTGCCGGACAGGAAACCGTCAAGGTCCGGCGCCTGCGGTCGCGCGCCACTGAGCGCGTAGATGGCGACGCCGAAGACGGCGCCGGCGATCGCGAGCCCGAGGCCGACCAAGAGCATAATGCCGGTGCCGTCGTCGAGACTGCCCGAGATCGTCGAGGCGAAATAGACGAAGATCGGCGCGACCATGAACGCCGCCACCGCACGCAGGAGCTCGACAATGGCGAACACTCGCTGGAGGTTGGCCGACGCCAGCGAGAAGCCGGCGACGAACAGCGCCGGTGCGACCGTCGCCCCGAGCCCGATCCCGGTCAGGCTCGAGCCCACCAGCGTCAGCGCCTGGCTCGGAGGCACCTCGATGCGGAAGACCGCGATGCCGGCAGCGAGCACGATCATGCCGACCAACGGGAGGTAGTGGATGGCCCGCTTCTGAATGACCATGCCGAGCACGACCGCCGTGATCACCGCACCGCCGACCTCGGGGAGGAAGAGCACTCCGATGCGGAGCGGGCTGTAGTGCCCCGTCAGGACCTCGACGGTGAGTGCTGTCGCGGACACCGACGCGGCCGCCGCGAACAGCGCCAGCGTGATGCCGGCGACGGGTATCGAGCTGGTCATCATCGTGCGGATGGTCAGCAGCGGCCGCTTGGCGCGGTACTGGTAGACGACCAGGACGACGATCGTCGCCAGGCCCCCCACCATCGGCACGATCGCCACCGGGTCCAGGAAGCGGTGGGTCGTGAGCTGTGAGGCACCGAAGAAGGCGGCCACGCAGCCGACGGTGGCCAGCGCGATCGCAGGCAGGTCTCGGGGCGAGTCGGGATTGGCGGGCGGCGCGTCATCGAAGGTCAGCACGGCCAGTAGCAGCGCCACGGCCGATATCCCGGCGACGATCCAGAAGAGGGGTCGCCAGGCGTTCGCCTCGGCCTGCAGGCCGCCGATGAACGGCCCGAGGGCGACCGCTCCGAAGATGCACATGTTCATGATCACGGCCGTGTCGCGGAGCTTGTCGCGCGGGTACCCCAGCGCCAGCGGCGGGACGGCGGCGATCAGCAGCAGGCTGGTGCATAGGCCCTGGACCACGTGGCCCACGATGAACATGCCCGCGTCCTGCGCGGCTGCCGTCAGCACCGACCCGACGACCAGGAATACGGCGTAGGCCAGCATGCATCCTGCGCTGCGGCAGGTGTTGGGCCAACTGGACGGCCAGCACGGTGCCCACCGCATAGGCGGCGTTGGCCAGGCCACCGGCAAAGCTCATCGTCTGAAGGCTGGTATGGAGCTGCTTGGCGATGATCGGCGTCAGCGGGTCGAGGGCAGCAGACAACGCCAGGTAGGGGATCAGCGCGAACATGACCATCGCCGCCACGGCGGCGTACCGCCCGGCGAGTGGGCCCCGACGGATGAGAGTCCCCGACCTGCCCGTGCTATGAGAGACCACAGACGCTCCCGGTGGCAGGCACGACGATGTATGCAGGCTTACGCCGCGCCGAGAACGCCACGGCGCACCGTACCGCCACGGCGCACCGTGGCGGTACAGGCGTCGACCCAGGGGCAGAAAGTCGGGACGGGCCGTGCATCGATCTCCTTCTGGTGTCGGACAGACGGAGCCACACCCCTGCCGATGCGGCTCGCTCCGGTCACATCGGGTTTAGCAGCACATGGACAGTCATATCCAGTTGCTTTGTGGGAGCCCGGCATCACCCCGATCGTGTCGAGGGACTTGTGCCGAGAGCCGTTACGGCCGGGACCGCCCCGGTCGCAAATTGCCAGCCGCGCGGCTCGTCGCCGTCGGCACGCCTCGTCATCCCCTGGCTCTTATCCGGGCAAGTCCTCAGGTCGCTTCTTGGCCAGCTCCCCTTTGAGCACTCCGGTAGCCTGGCCGACTTCGATCATGTAGCCGTCGGGGTCTCGCATGTAGCAGCGGATCTCAGCACCGCGATCGATCGGCGGCGTGACGAACTCGGCTCCCTTCGAGCTCCACTGCTCGTAACACGCCTGGATGTCGGCGACGCGCAGGTTCATGAAGCTCGAGACCGTGTTCCCGGGCTCGTAATCGACTACCGAGATGTCGGGCTTGTCGGGGGTGGGGGGACCGCCAGGGTTCATCAGTACCCATGAGTTGGCAAGCTTGACGATGCACGGGTTCTCCTCCAGCACCACCTGGCCGCCGAGGACCTCGGAGTAAAATGTGCGGGACCGGGCGACGCTCCGCACGGTGATGAACTGGGTGACCAGAATCCCCTCCCGCGGGGCGGGCAGGTTCTCATAGTCGATGAATGGCGCCCGCTCGTGTCCTTCGGCCTCGGTCATGGCTACCTCCTGGTTGTGTTCGGGATGACCCCGCTGGTGTTCCTCCGGTGATGCCATCAATCGTGGCCTGCATACCCGCGCATCGCTACACGGCGGGCCTAGTCCACCAGTACCGCCCATTCGCCGCCTGAGTCAACAACGACCCGGGATAAAGAACATCCCTATCCCGGTTGCAGTGAGCGTCTTCCCCGGCGAGCGCTATCAAGCGCCACGCAGCTGGGCTGAGCGAGCCTACCCCAAGCTCCTCTACTTCAATGAGCTCAACAAGGGCGGTCACTTCGCCGACTGGGAACAGCCACAACTCCTCTCGGAAGAGGTTCGGGCCGCGTTCCGCTCGCTGCGGTAGGTGGCCAGCTCGAACAGATATAGCCCACTTTGACATCATCAGAAAATCACTTTCGCAGCGTAATGACAACCGCACTGTCGTTGCTGTTGCCAATGGTCGTGTCCGTGAGGGACCCGCTGTAACCGGCGAAACTACCGGTCCCGCCATCCACCCGAATTGTGCCGGTGTTGTCAGCCAGGTTGGTAGCGAAGTCGTCCGCGTAGATAAGCCCGTCCCTCGCCGCGAACACCGCAAAGCACTGAGCATGGGCAGGCATTGGGACGACGGTGCAGAACAGGTGGTCGCTGACCGTCCACATGGCGGCGTGGCTAGCCTGGGAGCCCACATAATCGATGTCGTCTTCCTTCACGTGACCACCAAGGGGCGGGTAGCGGTGGATGGCCACGTTCGACGCATTGTAAAAAGTCAGGTCCGTCTGCACCTGGTAATAGTGGAGCACAATTGTTGCTGGCGCGGCGTCGGCCATTTCTCCACTAAAGGCTTGAGCGCCGAGCGTGATACAGCCGGCCGCGCATGCCGCAACGAGCATTCCCATCGCCTGGCCCAACCGGCTCGAGTTTGTGAGCGCCGAGGACTTCTCACTGAAGAGCATTTCCGTGCCTCCGTAAGTCGAGTTTGAACGGTCACTCGCCGCTCGCATTTCAGTATCAGGGAGCGGACCAGGGTGGTCATCGGCCGGGGCGACGGTATTTGCACACGAACGCGTATCTCCCGAGGTGTACGGCCACGGCCCGAAAGGTCACCATTGCGGCGGACGACACCACGAGCCAAGAAGAGCATTGTGAGTACGTCCACTCAGTGAAGGGCAGATCGAACTGTGAGCCGCACCTTGCCACCCCGTTGCAGCAAACAGCGTGCCACCAATGACGAATACACGATCGATGGCGCTTTGCGCTTCACGGGAGGGTCTCTCGAAATGAGGCACGATTGCTCGTGGGCAGCCCGGCGGCCACAATACGAAGTGTGGACCAAGGGTTGGGCGTCGTGAGCACGCGAAGACTGATGAAGCGGTTGACGGCGCCCGTCTTCGGTTGGCACGACGTCGGTGTGGCGGACATCGCCTGGGCTTTCCTGCTAAGCGCCCTGGGCCTGACGTCAATCACGGGGCTGACGGACTCTGCGAACCACGGGGGTATAGGCGCGTCTCTGGCGGTTTTGTTCTACGGCGCCGGTTGTATTGGCCAGGCGTCAGCCGGTGACGACGGCCGCCGTATTGGCCGCGGGGGCCGTTTTGAACTGGGCTTTGTTTGACCACATGGTCCGCTGCGGCGTTGGGCTGCCAGCGATGTTCTACGTAGCGTTCGTGGTCGGTTGGCGCACTATCGGCTGGCGCCCGGCCGCCCTGGGTACGGGGCTGTTGCTCGTCAACCTTGTCTTCCAGGCGTACTCAGACCCGCAGCTGGGCGGCCCGGGCGTGCTCGTGTTGATGGTGCCGGTGGCAGTCGGCCTCGTGGTCGCCGGTCGGCTGCTACAGCGCCGCAACGCCGCGGTCGTCTGCTGAGGGCGCGCACAGCTGAGGCTCGTGTGCTGCGGGAAGAAAACGCCAGGTTGGCGGTAGCCGCCGACCAGGCCCGCATTACCGATGATCTGGGCGGCTTCCTCCAGGACCGGGTGGCGCGGATCGCCGCGGACGCATCGACTGGCCTGGCTGCCTTGGCGCAGGAACCGGACCAGGCCGAGGACGCGTTCGTCGCAATCCAGGGAACCGGCCGTGAGACGCTCAACCACATGCGAGGAGTCGTCGCAGCCCTGAAGGACCAAACATCGACCGAACCCCAACCGGTGCTGGCGCAACTCGACCGGCTCCTCGGCCAGGCCACGCGGGCCAAGGCCCGTCTGCAGGTGACGGGCGACGCCCGACACCGGAAGATCTTCAACTGGTGCCGAGATATTGGCGGGTCTCATCTGTACACCTCCGACCATCGAAGAAATTGCCGCTCTCACCTGTAGTCTGCGTGCCAGGGACGGCCCGGGTCACCCGCCTGGCGGGCGGTGTCTTCGGGCCAGCACGTACACCTTGAGATGTACGGCCCCGTGACAACGGTCGCCGCGGCCGTGGACGTGCCTTCGTGGCGAGCGCATGCCGGAAGGTGCGCCGTCGACCGATCTCGCCCGACGGCGCCAAGGCCGACGAGATCGCGGTGGCCGGCAGCCTGGACTGCACCGCGCAGGTGGCTCACGGCTGCGACGCCCCTCGTGACGGACGAGACCCCGAAGCCGCTCGAAGTGGGCGGGCTGGCCACCGGGCGTTACACTGCACTGATCTGGCACGCCGTTCACCTCGCCCGACGTCATGACTTGCCTTGTCCCGGCAACAATCGGGCACAAGCCGATCCCATGGCTGTCTGCGGAGGACGATAGCCCGTGGTAGAAGCCGCCGTGATCGGTTGCGGGTTCCAGGGCAAGTTACATCTGGAGATCCTGGCTCGTCTCGGTGTGGAGATAGTCGGGATATGTGACGTGAGCGTTGAGCGCCTCGAGGAGGCGCGTGCAGAGTTTGGAGTGACCAACTGTTTCACCGACTACCAGGACCTGTTGGCTGAATGCCGGCCCAACCTCGTAAGTGTCTGCACGATGCCAAACACGCACCGAGACCTGTGTACCGCCGCTCTAAATGCGGGCGCGCACGTGCTTTGCGAGAAGCCCCTGGCCTTGAACGCCCCGGATGCGACCGAGATCGTGGCGGCGGCACACGCGACGGGTAAGAACCTTTTCGTTGGCTTCAACATGAGGTTCACAGATTCGGCCTTAACAGTAAAGCAACTTATAGAGGAAGGCCGGCTCGGTTTGCCCGTTTGCGCGCGTGGCTACATGCTGGCAGACGATGTGCCCTGGTGGGCCGACACTACATACGGGAACTGTCTGGAGGTGGAGCGCTGGCGGCCACGGCCGTGCATATGCTGGACCTCGTTTGGTGGTTGGTGGGCCGTCCGCGTCCAGTGACTGCAACCGCGTCCATGGCCACGCTTTTCCCTAAGAAGCGTGGAGCTAGCGCACATGCGCTCGCCAATCGAGGACGCTACAACACCGAGGACATAATATTCGGCCACGTCCGGTTCGAGAACGGTTTCTGGATGTCTATCGAGGGGTCATGGATTTGGAACAAGCCCGGCTGGAATTACGGGTTCGACCTTATCGGGGACAAAGCTCAGGCCCATTTCGACCCCCTCGAGATCATCGCGGAAGCCGACGGTAACCTCGTAGACATAACGAATGGCCGACCGTCAGGACGAGATATGAGTGCTTCGTTGGCCAGGGAAATCGAGGAGGTGGTATCCGCGATCTCCGGCGGTACGCCTGCGTCTCATACGGCGACTGCGGACGAAGCCTTGGTCACCCAATCACTGGTGGACGCACTGTATGCGTCGGCGGAGGCTGGACGGGAAGTCCCGGTAGTAGGCCCGGCGCCGTAGGTTCCGTCTCCAGCGCCGCACGACACCGGTCAGCGGTCAGGTGACCGGCGCCGCACCAGTAACGCCGGCGATGAGGTTGTCGACCGCCCTGTTGATCATCGCCCTTCTTGTCTCCTCGGTCGCGGATCCGATGTGCGGGACGATGATCGCTTTTGGTTCGTCGAGGATCGGGTCATCAGCCGATGGCGGTTCCTCTTCGAGCACGTCGAGCCCCGCGCCAGCGATCTGGCCCTCTGCTAGTGCCTTCGCGAGCGCCTTCTGGTCGACCACGCCTCCACCGCGGTGTTGATCAAGTAAGCCGACGGTTTCATGATCTCCAACTCCCGGGCGCCGATCAGGTGACGCGTGCCCCTATTGAGATCGACGTGGAGCGACACGAAGTCAGCGACGCCGAGACCCGAGTGCACGTCGGGAACCCGCTCCGCGCCGTCCATTTCAGGAAGGTCATCTCGAAGGTCGAAAAATAGGACTTTCATCTTGAAGCAGAGGGCGCGACGCGCCACTTCTTGGCCGATCCGCCCGAAGCCAATAATGAAGAGCGTCTTGTCCCGGAGGTCGTGGCCGAGCGGCAACCGGCCCCAGTGTCGTGTCCTGACCGCCTGGATTGCTTCCGGCATCCGCCGCGTGAGCATGAGCGCGAACGTCATAACCAGGTCCGCCACGGCGTCCATGAGGACTGGGGTCGTCAGGACTTCGATCTTCCTCCGCTCAGTCGCCTCGAGGTCGATATGGTCCAGGCCGACGCCGTGATTGCTAATGACGCGGAGATGCTTGGCGCCAGCGAGAAGCGCATCGTCGACCTTGATCCGGTTGCTGAGAAGAACGCCCTCCGCGTCCTTGAGCGCAAGCTCTACCGCTGAGCGATCGCCGGGGTCCTCCACGACGGTCACGTCGCAGCGGTCCTGGATGCGGTCGAGAAGCTCTTTCGGCAGAGGCCCAAGTACGACCACTGACGGACGCTTGACGTTTTCCCCGGCACTTGTCGTCATTCCTACCCTCTCATGAGACGGCACCCAGCATTCGGCTGTGGCGTGTACGGGACTGTACTTGATGGTGCAGTCACCAGCCATCGACCACGGTCCGACGACGCTGTCGTCCCAGCAGCGAGCAGAGCGAGACAAGCGTTGAGTTACATGATGTTTTTCAGGAGGTGGGGGGATTGTGGGAGCCGTCTTGACCGCCCCCGTCGAGAACACAGGACCGCGTCCCGTGGGTTCGGACCGATTGGGGCCACGTGCTTTCATTCCGGGGGCGAGAGGTCGTACTCGAGCTCGTAGGGTCATCACGCCGGAGAGCTGGTGGACGTGGAGCTGCTCCGGGGGCTGGGCGAGGTCGGGCGCACCATCGTTGCGATCGGCTCGCACGACCTCATCCTCGACGTCGCTGCCTCCACCTTGCGGGCCACGGATCCCCTCATCAGCCTGGCCTCGTCCAACGTGGGCTCCCTCGGCGGCCTGGTTGCCGTGCGCGACGGATTGTGCCATCTGGCGGGGTCCCACTTGCTGGAGCCGGTGTCGGGTGAGTACACCCTCCCGTACGTCGACCGCCTCCTGGGTGACGGACCGGAGATCGCGGTGGTGCGCCTGGTCCATCGGGAACAGGGGCTCCTGGTGGCGCCCGGCAACCCCGCCGGCATAACCGGGACCGATGACCTGGCCCGCCCTGGCCTGCGTTACGTCAACCGGCAGCGAGGAGCGGGCACTAGAGCCTTGCTCGACTTCGAGCTGGACCGGCGGGGCATCGACCCCGCCCAGCGTAACCGGGTACTCCAGAGAGGAGTTCACCCACCTGGCGGTGGCAGCAGCCGTGGCCGCGGGGCGGGCCGACGCCGGCCTCGGCATCCGGGCGGCGGCGCAGGCCTTCGGGTTGAACTTCGTCCCGGTGGCCTGGGAGCCCTACGACCTCGTGCTTAGGGCTCGTGTGCTCGAGAGCGCTCTCCTGGCCCCGCTGTGGGAATTGTTGGCTATGCCCAGCTTCCAGGAGAAAGTTGAGCAGCTTGGCGGCTACTCCTGCCGGGAGATGGGGAGACGGATCCGATGAGTCGCGGGCGGCCATGGGCTCCATGGGCCCGGGCGCCGGTCTCGGCCGAGGCGGGGGGTGGGCTAGATCGGGCAATCTCTGTCTGTACCAGAGTTGTCCCGACGGTCACTGCCGAGGGGCGACCACGCTGAAAGCATGGACGGAGGGCCCGGGAATGATTGACCACGTCTACATCTCTGTCACCGACGTCGAGAAGTCCCTGGTCTTCTACGCCGAAGCTCTAAAGCCGCTCGGCTGGAGCTTGTTCGGCAACTACGATGCTGCGTCGGGGCCCGAGAACGTCCCCGACCTCTACGGTCTGGGCGATCGCGCTTACGTCTCCGGTACGGGACCTGGTTCAAGCATCTGGCTCCGTCAGCGCAAGCTTGGCGAGACCGGCCTCTACCTGGGCATCGTGTGTGACAGCAACGAAGAGGTGGATGCCGCCTACGCCGCCGCCATCAAAGCCGGGGGTGCCGACGAAGGTGGGCCCGCCGACCGGACCTACTTCGCGCCCGGCTACTACGCCGCCAACGTCGCCGACTTTGACGGCAACCGCCTGGAGTTCGTGCACAAAGCCTGGAACCCGGTGCACTAGTTATCCAGGTGACCGGTTGGAGCGGAGTGGAGGTGGCTCCCCTTCGACGGCCAACTCCCGGCCCACTACGTCACCAAACCATCCGGACAATGCCGGGTCCACTGGTGCCCCGACCACCCGTCTCACCTGCTCGTCCCTGTCGTCCCCAGCAGGGTGAGCCAACCAGGTGTCCGCTCAGCCGGAGGGCCCGGAGCTGACGGCTGGTGGCTGATGGCTGATGGCGAGTTCCGACGGCCTCGGGCCGTCGCTTTATTCGGTGCCAACCACCGCTTGGGGCGGTCAGGTCGGAGCACTGCGTCACAAAACGTGGTTAGCTTCATCACATTTGTTTCATTCTCGTCGCGGTTCGGCCATTCCGTTGCGCTAGCGCCACGAAAAGTCCCATAAACGCAACGAGAATGCGCGATCGCGACGAGAACGTGGAATTTGTGATGAAAGTGTGAGGACCGCAAGCGACCCACGATCAATATCAATGGCAATATCAATATCAATGGCAGTGGCAGAGCCCGTTAATACGCTCACCCTGTGTGCAGTCCCTACGGGTTCCGGCAGTTCGGGTGAATTAGCGGGGAGGTCGCAGGAAGCGGCCATCAGGCGCGCCCCGTGGTCCCAGAAGGGCACCGAGGCCCCGGCCTGGTAACCAATTCTGGTTACAAAGCCTCGCTTTTTCGACCCGACAAGGACGGCCGTTCTGAACGCCTACGTATGACCCGTCTCGAGCTCCCGCCTGGTTTGCCACTCCTGGCGCAACAACTCGTACTCCACCTCGCCCTGCTCGGTACCTTCGATGGGATCGTCCCAGCTGACGTGGAAAGTACGCACGTATGCGAGCCCGCACCGTTCCATGACCCGCCGGGACCGAGTGTTCACGGCCATCGTCTGCGCCCAAACCCGCTTGGCACCCCGGCCCGAGAACACCTCGTGGATGACCTCCCGGGTTCCCTCGGTAGCTAAGCCCTGACCCCAGTAGCGACGCGCCAGGCGGTACCCGAGCTCGTACCCGCCCTCGCCCTCGCGAGTGGCCCTGGCAGCGAACCAACCAACGAACCCGGTGGTTACGCGCTCGTAGGCCATCCAGCGAGATCCGAGCCGTTGGGCTACCAGCGCCTCGACTTCGGGCTTGGTGCTCGGCTTTCCGCCGGTCAGGTAGCGCATCACCTCCGGATCGCTGTCCAGCGCCACCAGCTGGTCCACATCGGTCATCCCGATGGGCCGCATGACCAGCCGTTGGGTCTCGAGGCGACGTATCGTCGCCGCCTCTCCTGCCTCGGGCACCGCGCCATCGTGGCAACCAGCGGAGGGCCAGGCAAATCACTTTTCAGCCGGCATCACCGTTGCGCCGATACATAACAACCAATCCCGCAGCTGTTTCTCACGATCGCCACCGAACTTGATGCCGTCATGACGGAGGGTCTTCAAGGGACGCTGGCTGCCCGGCACTGCCCCTTGTGCCACGGGCGCTTCGGCCGCGAACATCGCCGAGCTCGTCCGCGTTGGTCTCTTCGCCTCTCCAGGTACGCCATAACGCCGCGTACGCGCCGCCGCTGCCCAGCAGCTCCTCGTGCGTCCCGGTCTCGACGACCCGCCCGCCGAACATGACCACCACCCGGTCGGCATCACGCGCGGTCTGGAGCCGGTGGGCAACGGCGATGATCGTGCGCCCGGCCAGAAATGCCGCCAGCGCTCGCTCGGTGCGCCGTGCCGAGCGGGCGTCCAGCTGCGCGGTCGCTTCGTCGAGCACCAGGGTGTGCGGGTCGGCCAGGACCACCCGGGCCAGTGCCAGCTGCTGCAACTGGGCCTCCGTCACCTGCAGGCGCCCGCCGACCCCGGTGCCCACTCCGTCGGGCAGTTCGGCTACCCAGTCCGCCGACACCATCTCGAGCGCCTGGTGGAGCTCGGCATCGGTCGCGGCCGGCGCGCCTAGCAAGAGGTTGTCGCGGATGGTGCCCCGGAACAGGTGCTGGTCCTGGGTAACGAACTGGACCTGCTGGCGCAGCTGCTCCGGGCTGAGGTCGGTGACGGGCACCCCGCCGACCGTGATCGTGCCCGGCGCGCGGGCGGTCGGATCCCGCGAGCAACCTGGCCAGCGTCGTCTTGCCGGCACCGGACGGCCCGACAAGCGTCAATCGTTCGCCAGGTTGGACGGTGAGGGTTACGTCCGAAAGGACGTCGCCGTCCTCGGCATCGTAGGCGTAACAAACCCCCCGCGCCTCCACGCGGTCATCGACCGGCGTAGGCGCCTCGTTGTTGGCAGGGCGCTGAGGCGCCTCGAGAGAGATGCCCTCGACCCGGGCTAACGAAGCGCCAGTGCTCTGCGTCTGCTCGATCCAGGCCAGCATGCCCCCGATCGCCACCGAGAGCTGCTGCATGTACAGCGCCACGGCAACCACCGAACCCAGGCTGGCGAGGCCATGCTCGATCAGCACCATCCCGATGACGAGCACGAGGACCAGTGGGACCACGCACGAGACGTCAATGCTCGGGTAAAGGACGGTTCGCAGCGACAGCGTGCGCTCCTGGGCCTGGCGGGAGGCGGCGACCGCTTGCGCGCACACCTCGCGGCGCCTCTCCTGCAGGCCAAGCGCCTCGATGGTGCGGGCACCGGCGGCACTGGCGACGAGCTGCTCGGCGAGCACTGAAGTCGCCGCGCCGGCTGCAACATAGGCAGTGCGGGCGCGGTGCAGGTACCAACGCAGGGCCAGCTGGATACCGGCCAGGCCGATGAGGCCGCACAGACCGAGCACCGGCTCCACCACCACCGCGGCCACCACGATGAAGATGATTTGCAGCGCACTGACAAGCATCAGCGGCGTCACGCCGCTGAGGGTAGCGCCGATCACCCCGATATCCCCCGTGCCGCGGGCGGTCAGGTCACCCAGGCCGGCGCGCTCGACGACAGCAGACGGTAGCGCCAGAACCCGGTCGACAAACTGCTCGCGGAGGCTCGCCTGGACCCGTTCCCCGAGGCGGGTGCCGAGCTTAGACCCCCACCGCCGGAGCACGACTTGAGCGAGCGCAAAGCCGAGCACGGTCGCGGCCAGGCGGTTGACGCTGGCGGGACCGGAGCCGTCCTGTACGTCGTTGATGATCTTGCCGAGCAGCCACGGCGCCGTTAGCCCTGCCGCGGCCGCCAGGCAGTTGACGAACACAGTGCCAGCCAGAGCGACCCTGTCCGGACGGACGAGCCGGAACACGGCGCGTCGGGTCTGGGCCGGCCCGGCCACCGCCAGGTGGGCGCCATCAAGGGCCGCAGAATTCATGACGAACTTGGTGGGGGCTCGGCGGAAAAGGCGGCTCCGGGGTCGTCGGCGAGCTCGTCGCCGCGGCCAACCACAGCGCGATAGCCCGGGTTGGTGACGAGGAGCTGGTGGTGCGTGCCGGACGCCACCAGCTGGCCGTCCTCGAGCCAGCCGACCACGTCGGCGTGGGCCAGCACCAGGGGCGACGACGAGGTGACTACGGTCGTCCGGCCGGCGCGCAGCTTGTGCACCCGTTCGGCCACCAGCGCCTCCGTGGGAGCGTCGAGGGCGGACGTAGGCTCGACCGCAAGCAGGACCTCGGAGGCAGCCACGAGGGCCCGGGCTAGGCGAAGCCGCTGTCGTTGCCCACCTGAGAAGTTCGTACCACCCTGCTGGACGCGCCCCTCCAGCCCGTGGCGCAGCTGATGGACGATGTCTTCGGCGCAGGCAGTGTGCAGCGCTGAGGCCAGAGTGGCGTCGCCGGCATCGGTCCGGCCCTGGAGCACCGATCGCAGCGGCCCGGCGAACAGCGTCGCGTCGTTGTCGGCGAGCAGGATGCGGGCGTGCAAGCGGTCGGGGGCGATTGCCGCGAGCGGCGTCCCGCCCCAGGTCGCCGCAGATGGGATGAAGCCGGCGAGGCGTTCGAGGACGGCTGCAGCCTGCTCGGGGTGCGCGCTCACGAGAGCGCTGAAACGGCCCGGCTCGATGCGCACGCCGGAGTCAAGGTCGAGCAGCTCGGCCGGCTCCTGGGGCAGGCCCGCCTGGAGCGGCGCACCCTCGTGATCGGGGACGAGGCCGAGGAAACGGAGCAGCCGCCGGGCGGAGACCACCGCTCGGCTTATCTGGTCGGCACCCTCGATGAAGGAGCTCACCGGCACGACGAGCATGGCAGCGTACCCGTATACGGCGACAAGCTCGCCGATCGAGATGGAGCCGTCCACCGCCATCCGTGCCGCTAACCAGGTCACGCCGGCGACGAACACCGTCGGCAGCCCGACCGCCAGGGCATCGATCCAGCTCGTCACACCGGCGACCCCATAGCCCTGGTTACGCAGTCTCAGCGAGTCGGTGCGGTAGCGCTCGGCGTAGGCCGCCTTGCCCCCGAACGCATTGAGCACACGCAGACCCTCGACGACATCGACGAGCCGTTCGGACAACGCTCCCTGTGCCCGGCGGTAGGCGGCCTGGACGGAAAGCAAACGCCTGAGAAGTGGACCGAGGAGCACGGCCAGGACCGGCACGCCCAGCAGCACGACGATGGCCAGCAGTCCCGACACCGACCACAACAGCGCGCCCACGACGCCGTAGGCAATCACCGCCCCGACGCCCGGTCCGGTAACGGTGAGCGCCATCGCAATCGTCCTCACGTCGCCGAGCCCGATGATGACCACCTCACCGGCCGTCACTCGGCGGGACAGGGCGGCGCCAAGCCTGTTCACTTGGTCGACCGTGAGCTGGGTGACGCGATAGTTGGCGTCCATGCGGACCCGGGTCATGGTGCGGTGACGGCCGATAGCCAGCCCCGCATTGAGGATCCCGACAGCGAGCAGTGCCCCGGCCCACTCGAGCAACGCGCCCGAGTCGTTCACCCGCAGCCCTTCGTCGATGGCCTTCGACAGCAAGTACGGAGGCAGCGCAAGACTGACCATCCAGGCCGACCCGTAGGCCGCCCCGAGTATGACGCGGCCCCGCTGGCAGCGCGCCAGCCAGTACAGGAAGCGCACGGGCCCGCGCAGGTCAGGCCGACCGGCGATCCCTGCAGCCGACGTGGCTCGTGCTTACCGTGTGGACGGCGTGTGCGATGGCACGTTTTCAACCTACTTGGGCGACAAACGAACTTGCACCTCGACCAGACCTCTGTTCCGGCAGAGCGAGCACCGTACATGTGCGCCACGCTCGCTTCGCCTTTATAACCTTTATGAGGTGCTGAACTTGCCTCTCTACGACGAGCATCTGGGCGTCGGCCCTGACCGGCCGAAGTTGTGCTCCAAAGCCCGACGGTCGTCCCTTTCTGAGGGCACGTGCCACCATGACCTCTGGCGATGCCCAGGTCTATTGACCACCTTCAAGGACAATAATGTCGGCGACTATTGACAATTTGCTCTCCGCCGGGGCAATCAGCATCATCATATGCCTGATGGTTGTCCTAAAAGTCCCGAAAGCCCAAGCGCTTGTTTACAGTCTCCCGATCCCCATTACAATTGCCCTGATCGACACCGGCACGCAGGTCGATAGTTTCAGCGTCATCGGTATCGTCCTGCTGGGCGTCTTCCTGTTGGGAATGCTCCTCCTGCACCTGCAACTGGGGTGGAACATCGTCCTGGCGGACGTTTTCCTCGCCGCTACTTATGTGCTTGCGGCATACCTGTTATCGAGGTATACCTCCCTGAACTTCGCGGTCGCTGCCGTGGCTTACTGTGCCCTCTGGTTGTTCATCATGCTCAAAATGAGAGCGCTCAAGCCTCTCCCACCAGGACCGACGAACCGGCGTGCCCCGATTTGGGCCAAGGCTATTCTCGTGTTTGGGATGGCCTATGCCCTATTGTCCCTGCGCCGGTACTTTGCTGCGTTCGTCGTGACGTTCCCCTACAGCGGAGTGTTTGCCGTCTACGAGGGCAGACGAATGCTCGCACTTCTGACGGCGACGTTCTTTCGCAACTCACTTGCCATCTTGGGGCTGTTTGCGGCAGTCTTCACCCTGAGGCCTTACACCGTCGAGTGGGTGGCACTGCTGATCGGTTGGGGTGCCTTCGTCGCCGTCTATGGCCTTGTAGCCTGGCTCTTCCCGCTCGGGAACTTCAGCGAACCCGCGCTACCAAGCATCGCCCCAGGGAGCTCAGGGCCCTCGTAGCATCAGCCGGTCACGGTTTTTGTCCGATCGGGGACGACGCGCCTATTCGAGATAGGCTATCATGTTTGCGCCAAATGAGCTGATTTGGCCATCGCAGTAAGCCAATCACGAGCACGCGCGACAGGGGAGGTCTCGATGCAGGGCCTTATGCAAGATGTACCGCTGACGCTCGACCTGATTTTCGCCCGGGCCGAAACCCTGTGGCCAAACAAGCGGTTGACGAGCGCCACCGACGCCGGCCTGGAGCGCTCGACGTACGGGCGATGGGCACAACGGGCCCGGCAGCTGGGTCGCGTACTGGACAACCTCGGCGTCTCCGACGACGGCCGCGTGGCGACATTTGCGTGGAACTCGGCCCGGCACATGGAACTGTACTTCGCCGCGCCCTGTACCGGCCGGGTCCTGCATACCGTCAATGTCCGCTTGTTCGTCGACCAATTGGTATACGTCATCAACCACGCGGAGGACGAGGTCATATTCGTCGACCGCAGCCTGTTACCGGTGCTGTGGCCAGTGATCGACGAGTGCAAGACGGTGGAGCACGTGGTGGTTATGGACGACTCTGGCGGGAAACCCGGGAGCTCCCCGGTCCCCGAGGACCCACGCATCTCTGACTACGAAGCACTCCTCTCAGCGGCCGAACCGCACCCCTTCGGTGTGGTCAGCGATGAGCACCGGGCGGCGTCGATGTGCTTCACGAGCGGCACAACCGGGGACCCCAAGGGCGTGGTCTACTCCCACCGGTCGACGGTGCTTCACTCGATGGGGGCGGCGATGAGCGACTCTCTGGGTGTTCGAGGGACAGACATCGTGCTTCCCCTAGCCTCAATGTTCCACGCCAACGGCTGGGGCCTCTGCCACGTAGCGGCGATGGTCGGTGCCGAGATAGTTTTCCCTGGCCGCGACCTCTCTCCAGAAGCGGTGTCGAGGCTCATCCTGGACGAGGACGTCACCATCTCTGCCGGGGTGCCGACCATCTGGGCGGGCACCCGGCCGTTGCTGGCAGGCCGGCCCCACCACTTACGTACCATCCTCTGCGGGGGCTCCGCCGTGCCCCGGGCCCTTTCGGAGTCCTATCGTCTCGAAGTTGGGCTCCCAATCCTGCAGGCGTGGGGCATGACAGAAACCAGTCCCGTTGCCACCGTGGCCCACGTGCGCAGCGAGCTGGCCTCGGCCAGCGACGACGAACTTGCCGACATGAGGGCTACCCAGGGGTTACCGGTACCCCTGGTCGAGGTACGGGTATCCGATCCGGATGGGACGACGGTCCTGCCCTGGGACGGTGAAGCGAGCGGGGAGATCCAGGTGCGCGGCCCGTGGATCGCCAGGGAGTACTACAAGGACGGGCGCGGCTCGGCGTCGTTCACCGAGGACGGGTGGCTGCGAACCGGCGATGTCGCCGTTGTTTCGCCCGATGCTTACGTCAAGCTGGTCGACCGGACCAAGGACCTCATCAAGTCGGGCGGCGAATGGATTTCCTCGGTCGAGATGGAGAACCACCTGATGGCCCACCCGGCCGTCGCCGAAGCGGCCGTCGTCGCCATCTCATCGGAGCGCTGGATGGAACGGCCCATAGCCTGCATCGCCCTGAAGCCTGGCCAGACGATGACCAAGGACGAAGTGATCGAGTGGCTCAGGCCGCGAGTAGCCAGTTGGTGGTTACCGGACGAGGTCGAGTTCATTGACGAAATACCTAAGACATCGGTCGGCAAGTTCTCCAAAAAGACATTGCGCGACCGTTTTGGGGACCGCCGCGTCCCCTGACCACCACTGGCTCCGCTCGGCCTATCCGAAGCCCAGCATAAGGTCCGTCAATTTCCAGAGTTTTCCCCCAAATCAGGAAAGCAGGGCTACTCGCCGAGGATCCAGCCGCTTTCGCCGGCCAGGGACCGGGCCTCCCCCGGGCCCCAGGACCCCTGGGAATAGGTGATCGGGTCGGGCTTGCGTTCTAGTAAGGCGGCCGCCACCTCCCAAACGTGGTGCAGGCCATCAGGCCGCGTAAAAAGGGAGCGGTCCCCGAGCATCACGTCGTGAATGAGCCGGGAGTAGGCCGGGAGGCCGGAGGAGCCGAAGGCGGTACCAAGAGGCAAGACGGCAGAACCGGCGGCCAGGGCCATGGTCGGCCCAGGTTGCTTGGCGACCAACGACAGGGCGATCTCGCCGTCACCCGACAGTTCGAAGCTCAACGTATTGCAGTCGCAAGCCAGCTCAGGTACGGCTTCGGCCGGCCTCTTGAAGCGGATGCTGACCCGTTGGTGGCTTTCGGTCATGCACTTGCCGGTGCGCAGCAGGAAAGGCACCCCGTCCCAGCGGTCGTTGTCAACCCACAGGCGGGCAGCGACGAACGTCTCGGTGCGCGAGTCGCCGGGCACCCCGTCGATGTCACGGTAGCCCTCGTACTGGCCCACAACCACGTCGTCGTAGGTGAGCGGGCGGAAGCAGCCAATGACCTCCGCGCGCGCCTCGGCGATGTGCTCGGCGGTAAAAGACCTCGGGGTCCTCATCGAGACCTCTCCGGCCAGCTGGAAAAGGTGGGTGACCAGCATGTCGAGAATGGCGCCGGTCGAGTCATAGAACTCGGCCCGCGTCCCGACGTCGAGGGTCTCGGGGACGTCTATCTGCACGCTCTCGATGTGGTCGCGGTCCCAGCTCCCGGAGAACAGCCCATTGGCAAAGCGGGCCACGTGGATGGACTGAGTGGCCTCCTTCCCGAGGAAGTGGTCGATCCGGTAGATCTGTTGTTCCTTGAACACCGCGTGGGCGATCTTGTCCAGCTGCTTGAAGGTCTCCATCGAGGTGCCGAACGGCTTTTCGTAGACGACCCGGGCACGCGCCGATAGGCCGTGGGCGCCGATGGACTCGGTGAGCTTGGCGAACGCTGAGGGCGGCACGGCGAAATAGTGCACCCGCTGGGGAGTGCCGCCAAGCTGTTGCTCTGCGTCCTCGAGGACTTGGGGAAGCTCGCCCGGGTCGGACGCCTCGAACCCGCCGCCCGCGAAGCGCAGGCGCGACCTGAACTGCTCCCATGGCCCCTCGGCCGGCTTCGGCCCAAACTCCTCCAGGCTCTTGCGCACTCGTTCCTGGAAGTCCTCGTGGGAGACGTGGCCGCGGCCGTTACCAATGAGCCGCCAGTCCTCGGGCAGCAGCCCGGCCTGGGCCAGGCGGAAGAAGGCGGGCAGCACCAGCCGGTGGGCCAGGTCCCCGGTGCCGCCGAAGAGGATGAACACGGTCGGCTCGGGTACAACGCCGTTGTCGGGCATGACGTCTCCTTGGGCTCATGTGGGCCAGCGCTTCGCCGGGGCCACCGGTCTTATACCCCGTGAGCGGAGCGAACGACCGGGGTGAACAGCCGGAGTTCCAGACGTTGGTGCGACGACCTGATTGGCCCTTGGCATCGGGGAACTCCTTCGTCACCGCAGTGTCCTCCCGAGGAAGCCCCGGATGTAGGCGACGGCTACGTCGAGCTGGCTCTCCAACAAAAAGTGACCAGCGTCAAGCAATTGGACCTCAGCGTCGACGGCATCGTCACAGAAGGCGAGTGCGCCGGCAGGACCAAAGAATCTCATCGTTGCTCCCCCAGATAGCCAAGACCGGCACTCCGCTGTCCCGGAGATAGGCGTGGAGCTTCGGATAAATATCGAGATTGGTCGCGTAGTCGGCGAAGAGCCGTAATTGCACCTTGTCGTTGCCGGGGCGAGAGATCAACGCGTAATCGTGGTGCCAGGTGTCCGGGCTGACCAAGCTCGGGTCGGCTACACCGTTTAGGTACTGCCATTTGATCGACTCGAGAGTCAAGGCCTGGCGCAGAGCTTCTTCGTTTGCCGCGCTCTGCTCGTACCAGTACTGCCGCACCGGTCTCCAGAAGGCCTGCTCGAAACCGGCTTCGTAGGCGTTGCCGTTCTGAGTGATGATCGCACTGATCGACTCCGGGCTGGCGAGTGCCAACCTCCATCCAACCGGAGCGCCATAGTCGTGGACGTAAATGGCGTACCGCTCAACCCCGACCTCGGTCAGGAGAAGGTTCGTAAGGTCGGCCAGAGCGTCGAACGTATAGTCGAAGTCACTGACTGACGGTGCGTCCGAGAGCCCAAACCCAAGGTGGTCAGGCGCAACGACCCGGTACCGGTCGGCGAGCTGCGGGATCAGGTGGCGGAACATGAAGGAGCTAGTGGGAAAGCCGTGTAAAAGCACGACCGTGTGGCCGCCCGGGGGACCAGCCTCCCGGTAGAAGAGCCGATGACCGCCAACGACGGCGAACTGATGATGAACGTCCGTCATTCCACTCGCCGCTCACGCACGACAGCTTGTCCCCGCAAGACCTGTACATGAGACATTGAAAGCCGAGAACCCATCACGGCCCAATAGTTACGGCACTCCAGCAGGCCGAGCATCCCCCGGTGGGCAGCGGCCCGGGTAGTTGGCCAGCCTGGCCCGCTCTCATCGTCGCCCACTTTTGGGCATCCCCGCAACGGTTATGCTCCTGGCATGTCGAGGTCTTTCACGCAGCTGAGATGGCCCTGGCCGCCAGAGCTACGGGACCGCGAGACCGAACGGAGGCTGCTCGACCAACTGGTGTCCTCTGTGCGCGCCGGCAGCAGCGGTGCGCTGGTGCTCCACGGCGAGCCAGGCATCGGAAAAACGGCTTTGCTGGACTACCTGGCTGAGCACGCAGAGGGCTGCCGCGTGGCGCGGACATCAGGGGTGCCGACGGAGATGGAGCTGCCCTTCGCGGCCGTGCACCAGCTCTGTGCATCGATGATGGACCGGCTCGACCGAATTCCAGAACCGCAAAGCAACGCCCTTCGGACGGCGTTCGGCATTAGCACGGGGCCACCGTCCGACCAATTTCTGGTTGCCCTGGCCGTACTTAGCCTGCTATCCGAGGTCGCGGCCGAGAGACCCCTTGTGTGCATCATCGATGATTATCAGTGGCTCGACTTCGCCTCGGCTCTTGTTCTGTCGTTCGCAAGCCGTCGGCTCGGCACAGAATCGGTCGGCGTGGTCATCGCCACGCGCGTCATTACCGAGCACCTGGCTGGATTACCCGAGTTGGTCGTCAACGGGCTCCCCGACCCCGATGCGCATGCGCTGCTGGACTCCGTACTGCCGGCCAAGGTCGATTCGCGAGTACGCGAGCAGATTGTCGCTGAGACTGGAGGCAACCCCCTCGCCCTGCTGGAGCTTCCCCGCGGGCTGACGGCTACGGACCTCGCCGTCGGGTTGGAGCTCCCGGGATTAATGCCGCTCGAAAGCACCATCGAAGAAAGCTTCCGACAGAGGCTGATGACGGTCCCATCTGAGACGCGACGCTTGCTATTGGTAGCCGCCGCCGAACCGACCGGGGATCCCCTGCTCGTCTGGCGCGCAGCCGAACGCCTGGGGATCAGCCGGGATGCGGCGGAGTTTGCGACCGACGCCGGGATCGCCGAGTTCTCGACCCTTGTCCAGTTCCGGCACCCATTGGCGCGGTCCGCTGCTTACCGGTCCGGCCCCGCGGAGGACCGACGCGCCGTCCACCGAGCGCTGGCAGAAGAAACGGACCCCGAGCTCCATCTGGAGCGACGCGCTTGGCATCGGCGCCGAGCAGCCCAGGGCCCCGACGATGACGTCGCCGCCGAGCTCGAACGGGCCGCTGATCTGGCGCTTGCCCGGGGCTGCTTGGCGGCCGCGGGCGCGTACCTGCACAGAGCGACCAACCTGACGAACGATCCTGCACAAAGGGCAGGGAGAGCCCTCGTCGCGGCTCAGGGAAAGATACGGCTCGGCTCGTTCAAGGAGGCGGCCAACCTTCTGGCCCTGGCCGAGTCCGGCCCGCTGACAGAAATGGAAAGGGCGCAGGTGGACCTGGTCCGCGCACAACTGGCGTCCATGACCACCCGGGGTAGCGACGCAACTCCCCTCTTGCTCGCAGCTGCGAGACGGCTAGAAGATATCGATTGGAAGCTTTCTCGGGCGACGTATCTGGACGCGTTGTCGTCCGCCATCTTCGTTGGCCGCCTCGCCAACGTTGGCGCGGGCTTCATGGACGTAGCCACATTGGCGACGGCTACACGACGGGACCGCCGCGCCTCCGGCCCCCTCGACTGGCTCCTCGAAGGCCTGGCGACAACCGGTACCAAGGGGTACGGATGGGGGGCGCCCATATTGCAGTCGGCCCTCTCGAACTTCGGCAAGGACATGAGCCCTGACGAAGAGTTTCGCTGGCTCTGGTGCGCCATCGTTGCTGCGATGCGCACCTGGGACGACGACGAGTGGGACAGGCTCTCGGCTCGCTACCTCCAGCTCGCTCGCGAGACCGGGGCCTTGAGCCAGCTACCTCTAGCCCTGTTGGCGCGCACCTACCTCCTGCTCTTCTCCGGGGACCTGTCCGCGGCCGAGGCGCTGAGCCAAGAGACACGTGCGATCAGTGAGGCCATCGGGAGCAATCTGGCGCCCTACGGGGCGTTCGGCCTGGCCGCACTGCGCGGCAGCGAAGCCGAGGCGCTTGACCTCGTCGAGTCCACTATCAAGGAGGTCACCAGGCGCGGCGAGGGCGTGGGGATAACCTTTGCCAGGTGGGCCGATGCTGTCCTTCACAATGGGCTCGGCCAGTACGACAAGGCGCTGGCGGCCGCCAAAGAGGCGATCGCTTACGACGGCGACATCGGTTCGAATATTTGGCCAAGCGTCGAGTTGATCGAGGCCGCTACGCGCGCCGGCGAGACCGGGACCGCCGGACCCGTCCTTCGCAGGCTGGCCGAAATGATGGTGGCAGTTAGAACGAACTGGGCACTCGGGCTGCTGGCCCGTTGCCAGGCTCTCGTCTCCAACGAAGACGACGCCGAGGGGCACTACCGGGAGGCCATTCGGCTTCTCGCGGTGACGAGGATGCGCACCGACCTGGCCCGGGCTCACCTCTTATACGGGGAGTGGCTGCGTCGCCAACGCCGGTCGACTGACTCACGCGAGCAGCTACGGACTGCTTACCGCATGTTCGAGGCGATGGGAATGGACGGCTTCGCCGATCGAGCTCGTGGGGAATTGAGGGCCGCCGGCGAAGGTGTACGAAAGCAAGTCTGCGCGATGGCACAGACTGAGTTGACGGCCCAGGAGGCCCAGATCGCACGATTGGCGAGCGACGGGCTCTCCAACCCTGAGATTGCCACACGGCTCTTCATCAGCTCCCATACGGTCCACTACCACCTGCGGAAGGTCTTCGCCAAGCTCGGCATCACCTCGCGAAGCCAGCTCTCGCAAAAGCCACCGCCCGAGTAAGCAAACGGGGTCGACCTCGGAACAGATGGGCTGGCACCCTTCTACCGGGGGATAACCACGGACTGCCCGGTCCGGCTACCCACCGGGGGATGCTTTCGTCACCTGCTCGCGGCACGATTCTATTGAGATCACGTGCCTCATCCCTATATACCTGGAACGGAGGTCCTGATGGGTAAACCTGAGATCATCGTCTTCGATGTCAACGAAACGCTTCTCGACCTCGAGTCCATCCGTCCGATCTTTGACCGGATATTCAAAGAACCTGAGGCAATCCGGCTGTGGTTCGCCAACCTGATCACCTACTCGGAAGCTCTCACGCTCGCCGGGGTCTACGTCCCCTTCACCGATATCGGCGGTGCGGTCCTGCGAATGCTTGCTTCGGCTATGGGCCAAACCATCGCAGCCTCGGACGCGGCAGAGCTCACAAACCGCTTCGCGTCGATGGCGCCTCATCCGGAGGTCCCAGACACGCTGAGACGGCTGCGCGACTACGGGTTTCGCCTGTTTACGCTGACGGACAACACCCTCGAGATCTCGGGGCACCAGTTGAAGAAGGCAGGCGTGATAGACGTCTTCGAAAGGCGTTTCAGCGTTGACGAGACGGTGAAGCGGCACAAACCGGCCCAGGAGGCGTACCATTTTGTCGCCACCGAGATACGTGCCGATCCCGCCGACATCTGCCTCGTCGCTTGCCATGTGTGGGACACGATCGGCGCACTGTCAGCTGGATGGCAGGCCGCACTCATACTGCGCCCCTGGAACGCACCACTGGATGTCGGCCCGCAGCCGAACTACGTCGGCAACGACCTGGACGCCATTGCCGACCAGCTGATGCGAGCGGGCGGGACGTGAGCGCTATACGAGCCCGCGGCAACTCTCAAACAACAGAGGAGAAGGAAGCACCGATGGTCGCTTGGGAGGGTGTTACCCACGATCATGTCGTGCGAGCAATACACGAGTACGACCGGCTCGGCCCGGAAAAGTTCTATGGCGAGCACGGATTCGGCCCAACCCTGACGTACGACCTGATATGGGAAAAGCGCCGTTATCCACCGAAGGCGCTGCTCGGCACCGCCTACGAGTTTGCCACCGGTGAACGTCTGGCGCCTGGCGATTTTGAAGGCGGCAAGAGCGGTGCGGTGCGTGTGCTCCAACGGCTCGGCTTCGACATCCAGCCCAAGCGGTAGCGAAGACTACCGCTCCCGTGCGGGCGCTCGGGCTTCGTGCCCATCCTCTCCGGTCTCTGGGCCCCGGGCTGTGACCCGCTGAGGCGATCAGGTGACCTGAAAGGGTAAGTCGTCGCCCGGGAAAACAGGGCTGGTCCAACCAAAATGGACGCTGAGGACCCGTAGGCCAGCGACGATAATTACCGTGGCGACCACGGCGAGGGCGAAGGCCACGAAGATCGTGAGGGCCCAGAAGACCACGGCACCGAAAATTACGATGCCCAATAGCCAATGGTCGTCCGCCATGATCACTGCTCGCCTGCCGGCGAGCAAATCATCTGCGGCGCCGCCGAATGTCCCGGTCACCACGCCGAGCAAAATGGCTGCCGGCGCCGGTGTGCGGTACTCGACTGCTTTTTGCACCCCTATACCAATGAGCAAACCGATGGCAATGCCCTGGGCGGCGACAAAGGGCAGCCGACTGAAATGTACCTTACGGACGGTCAAACCCCCTCCGACGGCGGCCGCTAACACAACCGGTATGTAGTACCACGTGGTGATGGCGGCGGGCTCCAGGCCGAGGAGCACGTCGCGCAACATGCCGCCGCCGAGGCCTCCCACCACGCCGGCCAGGAGCACGCCGAACAGCGGTACCTGGCGCTTGCGAGCTACGTGAGCGGCGAACGCGGCGGCCACCGCCATTGCGGCCACGTCGAGCGAGGTAGGCAGCTCGTGCAGGGTCGTAGTTGAGCCGGGTGTCACGCTGCCCTCACGCTACTTCGGAACCCAATTTCCTGCCTTTCGGAGCTCTACACCCATGGCTCTGTCCGTGGCTAATCGCGACAATTCCTTGAGCGATCTTCTGGCGAGGTGGGCCGGTCGGGTGGAAGTATCGAGCCTGTCCGGGAGCGGTAACGAAAGCGAGGTCCCTCCAATGTCCTTTGACCGTAGGCACGCCATGGACCACATTGTCGTGGTCCTGTTCGAGAACCGCTCCTTCGACAACATCCTCGGTCATCTCTACGGCCCCGGGGACGGCAAGACATTCGAAGGCGTCGTTGGCAAGGACCTCTCGAACCCCATCCCGGTATGGGCCGACCACGGCACCGAGAGAAAGATCGTGCCGTACAAGGTGGCCACGGACATGGACAGCCCCAACCCTGACTCCGGTGAGGAGTACCCGCACACCAATACCCAGCTCTTCAACATCTTGAGCGAGCAGAACCGTTTCAAGCTGGGCGAGGAGATCACCGCTCCGTGGAACGCGCCGCCGCCCGGGCAGGCCCCCACGATGGACGGTTTTGTCACCGACTACATCAGCGCGTTCACCGCCGAGATGGGCCGCCAGCCCACCTATGAGGAGTACGCCCAGATCATGACCGGGTTCACCCCTGAGCAGGTACCGGTGCTCAACGGGCTGGCACGAGGCTTCGGCGTGTTCGACCACTGGTTCTGCGAGGTACCCTCCCAGACCTTCATGAACCGGTCCTTTTGGACGGCGGCCACCTCATCGGGGTTGACGGTCAACGCACCGGCCCGGAAATGGCTGGCGGCCAACGCGGCCGAGACGGTCTTCAACCGGCTCGAGGAGCACGCCAAGACCTGGAAGGTGTACGTGTCCGAGCCGATGCAGATATCGATCACCGGCCTTATCCACTACCCGCGACTGAAGGAGCGCCTGGCCACCCATTTCGTGCCGTTCGCGCAGTTCGAGACCGACGCCGCCAACGGGGACCTGCCCGACTTCTCGTTGATCGAGCCGAGCCTGACCATCGGGCACAACGACTATCACCCGGGGTTCGCCCGCGTCCTGGGCCATGGCGTCGTGATCCCCAGCGTCGACCCTCCTTCGGCGGTCCTCGGTGGCGAGGCGTTCCTGTCCCGGATCTACAACGCCTACCGGGGGATGCAGTCCGCGACCGGGCCGAACGTGTGGGACACGACCTTGCTAATCGGGTGGGACGAACCCGGCGGCACCTACGACCACATAGCTCCGGGACCAGTGTCCCCGCCCGACCCGGCCGCACCGGCCGGCGAGTGCGGCTTCGCCTTTGACCGCTCGGGTTACCGGGTCCCGGCCGTCATTGTTTCGCCCTGGGTGACCGAGGGGGACGTGTTCAACGAGGAGCACCGTCACACCTCGCTGATCGCCACGCTGCGGGAGCGGTGGGGCCTGGGAGACCCGTTCACGGCTCGAGACGCGGGCGCCCGCACTTTCTCTGACGCTTTCACCCTCGACACCCCACGGGATCCCGGCACCTGGCCCGTACCCCGTCCCCGGCCAGTCCCCGCCTTTGCGGAGGACAACGAGGCGCTCGGAGCGGTCCTGTCCACGATAGGCAAGGCCTTCGTCGATTGGCTCCGGGGGTACGCACAACAGAACGCCCTGAAGATCAAAGGGTTACCCGATGATCCGAACGCTGCTATACCCCCTGGGGACGTCCTGACAGTGTTGCGAGGTGCCGCCGCAACCTTCTTCCCCCTATTGGCTCCCTCTTCTGTCAGGTAGCCCCCGCCGCCCGAGGGGCGTTACCGCAACGCTGGTCCAACGGTTGAGGTCAGGTTTGCAAGCCGAGTACCGCATCCGCGAGCCAGTCCAGCTCGTCGGGCCATGAGGCGACGGGAGCGACCCGCCGCACCACGAACTTCGACATCCCCTCCTCGATAAGCTCCCCAACCAGGTCACGCAGCGCGCCGGCCCCGACCGGAGTCGCCGGCGCCGGAGCCTGGTCGGTGGCCGCGACGATCGGTCGCGCGCCAGGCGCGCTCAGGTCGCCCGGCGCCCGGGCGTACCGGATGCTCAACCCAAAGTGCTCGGGGTCGATCTCTCGCCCCGCGGCGGCTGCCTCCTCCTTGATGCGCCGGCACAGCTCGCCGGCCTCGGCGGGGCCCGAGCGTGCCACCCGAGCCAAGCCACCCGTCGGCGAGCCGGCCGGCCCGGCGAACGGCTTGCGGGCCGTGCCCACCGAGCCATACCTCGAGCGGGTCTTGTCGGGGCAGCACCGGGAGCGTCACCTCGGCGGCGGCTTCGCCCTTGCCAACCGTCACCGTCGACCCCGCCCACCACGTGCGCAGTTCGGGAAGCAGGGCGTCGAGCAGGCGCCCGCGGTCGCGTCCGGCGATGCCGAGGGCGGCCCTTTCCCCGGGTAGGTCGAGGCCCCGGACAACGGTGACGAGCAAGCGCCCGTCCGTGAGCTGGTCCAGCTGGGCCAGCTGGCGGGCCACTACGAAGCTCTCGTGGCCGAACGGCACGAGGTCGACGCCCAGCCTCAGCCGGTGGGAAAGGCCGGCGGCGAAGGCCACAGCCAAGGTCGGGTCGACGGCGTTCACGAGCGGCACGTCTGCGAACCAAAGAGTGTCGAACCCCCGATCCTCCGCCCCCGTGACGAGCGAGGCGAGGTGGCCCGGCTGGGCCTTTCCTGGATCGAGCGAAACCGCAAAGCGGACCTTCACTGCAGCTCCTCTCTGGTCCTGGCCGGTTTGGGGCCCCGGTCGCGAACAGCCACCTGGCGACGTCTCGGTACCCGAGCACCCAGTACGGCACTCTGAGCTCCCCGGAGCCTCAACTGGATGCCGCCGCGGTGGCTAACAGCGAGATGCACAATGGCTCTTTCAACGCAGCTTCGGCCGATAACTGGGAACTTACAAGCTCTTCCCGACCTAGCGTAACGAGCCCGGAGCCGGTCCCCGCTCTGGTGGGAAGGACCTCGGGCCGGCTGGCCGCCGGCGTGTTAACCAAGGGCGAATTTCGAGCGCCAAAAACGCCCGTCCTCAACCGCTGAGCTGACCGCCGGCGTAGCCACAAGTACGCTGAGTGCTCGGCCGTGCTCTTTGGCCGGCCGATCCGGGCCGTCACGATCGGGCCCCGCCCACCCCCGTTGACAAGGGCGTAGGCCTGTGGGAGGATCAGTGGTCTAGACCGAGCGACAGATTCATTGGCCGAACAAAAACAAGCAGGGCGGGCGCACTCAGAGGTTCTTTACAAATAGGGAGGGCGACCGTTGAGGTCGAAGAAATTGGTACGCCGGTTCGCAGCGATTGCAAGCGCGATAACCCTCAGCGGGACGCTTGCTACCGGTGCCGCGAGCCCCGCGTTCGGAAATGTCCCCAGGCCCAACGGCGTACCCGCCGGGGCCAACACGCTCAATATCGCCGACGAGTGGGGTTTCACCTGGCCCTGCCAGTTCAACCCGTTCAACGCTTCGGACTACTATTTTTCCTTCGGCCCGGTTTACGAGGAGCTGGCGTACGTCGACTCGATCAACCATGGCGCCGTTACCCCGTGGTTGGCTACGTCATGGGCGTGGAGCGACGGCAACAAGAGCCTTACCTTCACGATCCGCAAGGGCGTCACCTGGTCCGACGGGCAAACCTTTAGTGCTCAGGACGTCGCGTTCACCTTCAACTTGCTGAAGAAGTTCCCCGCGCTCGACCTCAACTCGGACTGGTCCGTGCTGAGCAGCGTGGCGCTCAATGGGACCGACCAGGTGACCTTCAACTTCAAGGCGCCCGCAGCATCGTACTTCTATTACATCGCGGACGAGACGCCGATCGTGCCTGCTCATATCTGGTCGTCGATCAAAAACCCGACGACCTTCCTCGACCCGCAACCGGTTGGCACCGGCCCATACGTCCTGGCCAACTGCAACACCGCAGATATGCGCTACACCAAGAACGCCCACTACTGGCAACCTGGGCTCCCGCATATCCAGACGGTCAATTACCCTTCTTATCTTTCCAATACTTCGGCCAACCAGGACTTGAAGAGCGGCGTCGACCAATGGGGCTCGCAGTTCATCCCCAATATCAACAAGTTCTACATATCCGCCAACCCGAAGAACTACCACTACTGGTTCGCGCCGGTCTACAACGTCAACCTTTGGCCCAACCTCACTAACCCGCTGCTTTCCGATGTTGCGGTCCGTCAGGCGATCGCCTACGCCATCAACCGTCCCTTGGTGGGCAAGATCGGCGAATACGGCGAGGAGCCGGGGTCCAACCAGACGGACATCGTCACGCCGACGTTCTCGGACTGGTACGACTCGAGCTTGGCGGCCAAGTACGGCGATGCGTATGCTTACAACCCCTCCAGGGCAATCTCGGTCCTCGAGGCCGCCGGTTACAAGAAGGGCGGCAACGGGATCTTCGAAAAGAACGGCAAGCCGCTCTCCTTCACGTTGATCAACAACGCCGGATTCTCGGACTGGGTCTCAGCGGTCAACGTCATCCAGAGCGATCTGAAGGCAGTGGGTATCCAGGTGACGCCGGACAACCTTTCCGGTTCGACCTACTCCACCGACATAGCTGACGGCCACTTCCAGCTGGCTTATGACTGGGACTCGGGCGGCCCTACGCCGTACTACGAGCTCCGCGCCGTCCTCGACTCTGCCAACACGGCCGCGGTCGGGTCGCCAGCGGCTAGCAACTACGAGCGTTATTCGAGCCCGGCGACCGACGCTCTCATAAAACAGTACGCGGCAACGACCAGCACGGCCGCCCAGCACCAGGTCATCGACCAACTCGAGCAAGTGATGCTGTCGCAGGTGCCGATAATCCCCGTTACCGAGCAGGTGGACTGGTACCAGTACGACACCCAGCACATCGCGGGCTGGGTAACCAAAGCCGACCCCTACGCTCAGCCAGGCCAATACCTTACGCCTGATTGGGGGGTCGTCCTCCTGCACCTGTACTACAAGTAAGGCCACGCTACAAGGCCAGGCCCGGGACATCGCGCCGGCGGCCGTCGGGCCGTCAGGTCCTGAGGATGCCCACGGACAACACACCCAGGCGTCAGCAGAGCGGCCGGTGGCTCTCCTGACTCAAAGGCCCTTGAAAGCCTCTGTAGGCTCAGAACATGAGGTTCGTCCTCCGCAGACTGGGGTTCTTTATCGTCACGCTCTGGGCCGCGGTCAGCCTCAACTTCCTGATCCCGCGGCTCATGCCCGGCAACCCGGCCCAAGTCCTCGTCGCGCAGCACCCGCACCTCAACCCTCAGGCCTTGCACGCGCTGTTGGCGCTGCTCGGGGGAACGGAGAAACAAGGCTTCTTCAGCCAGTACGTCGACTACTGGAAGCACGTCGTGACGCTCAACTTCGGTATCTCGCTGACCACCAGCTTTGGCGCTTCGGTCGACAAACTCGTCTCCGAGGCTCTGCCGTGGACCCTGGGGCTGGTCGGTATCACCACGGTGCTCGCTTTCATCCTCGGGACGTTCATAGGGTTGATCAGCGCATGGAAGCGAGGCGGCTGGCTTGACAGCGCGCTACCGCCGATCTTCGTCGTAACCTCGGCCTTCCCCTATTTCTGGATGGCGCTCCTGTCGATCTATCTTTTCTCGATAACGCTCGGCTTGCTCCCATCGGAGCACGCGTACAACGTGTTCACAGATTCACCCGCCCTCAATTGGCACTATGCCGGTGATGTGCTGCAGCACGCGATATTGCCTGCTTTCACGATCCTGATAACCGCTATAGGCGGCTGGATCCTGACGATGCGGAACAACGTGATAACCGTCCTCGCCGACGACTATGTGCGAATGGCACGCGCCAAAGGCTTGCGGCCCTGGAGGATCATGTGGAAGTACGCGGGCAAAAACGCCGTCCTTCCCAACCTCACGGGCTTTGCGATGTCGCTCGGCCTGGTGGTGTCGGGCGCCATCCTGGTCGAGTACGTCTTCGACTACCCGGGCGTGGGCACTCTCCTGCTGACCGCCGTGAACAACCTCGACTATCCGCTTATGCAGGCCCTCTTTTTGCTCATCACTGTGGCCGTCCTCGTCAGTGTCCTGGCGGCTGACGTACTGACCGCCCTCCTCGACCCGCGGACGAGAGACGACAACTGAAGTGTTGTGGCGTTCGGGACGGCGGAACCGCAAGGCAATGGCCGGTGCCGCACTGCTGTTGATTTTCCTCGTGCTCGCCATCATCCCGGGCGAACTTTCGCCTTACAGCCCCACAGCCATTACCTTCCAACCTGGCCTTGGCCCTTCCGCCGCCCACTGGCTGGGGACGACTTCTCAGGGCCAGGACATCCTGTCCCAACTGATCTGGGGGACCCGCCAGACACTCATCATCGCCTTCGCGGCCGGTGGGCTGGCGACGGTCATCGCGGTCATCGTGGGTGTTTCGGCGGCATATCTGGGCGGTTTCGCCGACGGGGCTCTCTCCTTGGTCACCGACATCCTGCTTGTGATCCCCATATTCCCGCTCATCATCGTGATCGCGGCCTACCTCCGCGGCACCGGACTGGCCGAGATGATCATCGTCCTCGGCGCCCTGGGATGGTCTTACGGTGCCAGGCAGCTACGGGTCCAGACGCTTTCGTTACGCAGACGGGACTTCCTCATGGCCGCCAGGGTCCGGGGAGAAAAGAGCACGTACATAATCGCGGCCGAGATCATCCCGACGTTGACGTCGCTCATCGTTGCGTCGTTCCTGGGGACGGCGGTTTTTGCCGTGCTGACCGCGGCAGGTCTGCAATTCATCGGGCTCGGGAACCCCAACTCGCTGAGTTGGGGCAACATGCTCTATTGGGCGCAAAACAACGAGGCTCTAGACGCTGGTTCGCCACTGTGGGCGATCATGCCGGGTGTGTGCATCGCTCTCCTGGGAGCGGCTTTCGCTTTCTTGAACTATGCCTTTGACGAGATCTCCAACCCTGCGCTCCGGCCGGTGCGCCGGACGTCCCGTCGCCGTTCCTTGCGGATGAGCAGGCATCGTGCCGGGCCGGGAACAGAGAAGGCACCTACCTGGCCAGGCGCCGAAGGGGCCAGCAGCAATGCCTGACGGGTCGCCAGCCACCCGGACGGGCAAAGCACTCCCCGCGACTGAGGCGCCTGTCAACGGCGCAACCGGCCGGGCCCACTGCTCGAGGTCCGCCGTCTGTCGGTCGCCTACGAGACCGATGCCGGGCCTGTGGTGGCTGTCGACGACGTCGACATCAACCTCGACGGCGGTGAGTTCCTGGCGGTCGTCGGGGAATCCGGCTGCGGGAAATCGACGCTCATGTACGCCATAGCCCAACTGCTGAACCCCCCGGCACATATAACGGGGGGGACGGTTGTATTCAGGGGCAAAGAGGTGGCGCAGATGAGCGATCAGAAGTTACGCCACGTGAGGTGGCGCGAGTTCTCGGTTGTGATGCAGAGCGCCATGAACGCGCTCAACCCGGTTATGACCGTCCGCGAGCAGATGAAGGACGCCTGCCAAGCCCACTCGTCCATGTCGCGCGACGCTATCGCCCGGCGGTCGGCCGAGGTGCTGCGCCTGGTGTCGATCGACCCGGTGCACCTCGACAGCTACCCCCATCAGCTGTCGGGAGGAATGCGCCAACGGTCGATGATCGCAATGGCGTTACTGTTCACACCGCAGCTGGTCATCATGGACGAGCCCACCTCCGCCCTCGATGTCGTAGCTCAGCGTTCACTGATGCGCCAGATCAAGGCCCTCCAGGACCAGCTCGGCTTCGCCGTGATCTTTGTGACGCACGATATTTCGCTGGTGCGTCATTTTTCAGACCGCGTGCTGGTGATGTACGCCGGTCAAGTCGCCGAGCTCGGCCCCACGGCCGAAGTATTCGGCACGCCTCGCCACCCCTATTCACGGGCTCTACTGGAGGCTTTTCCTTCGATCCGAGGGGAAAAGATCGCACTCACCGGCATTGCCGGTGCCCCTCCCAACCTGGCGTCGCCACCTTCGGGTTGCCGTTTCCACCCCCGCTGCGCCGACGTCATGGCGGAGTGCCCCTCGATCGAGCCGCCGGTGTACGTGAGAGGTGGGTCGGCCGTCCGGTGCCTGCTGTACATGGACGGTGCGGGCGAGACCGAGAGCCGCGCCGGCCAGTCGGCGCGCAGCCTCGGGTTACCTGGAGCGGCCCGCGCTACTTCCCCGTTGACTTCACGCCCCGGCGACCAGGACGGGCAAGAGGCACCGCTGCTGGAGGTCCGCAACGTAACGCTCCACTTCAACCTGGGAGCGTGGTGGGCCAAGAAGTCGCTGCACGCTGTCGATGACGTCAGTTTTACCATTGGTCACAACGAGATCGTGGCGCTCGTCGGCGAGAGCGGGAGTGGCAAGAGCACGATCGCCCGGATCCTGGCCATGGTCTACAAACCCACAAAGGGAGAGGTGCGTTTCGAAGGCAAGGATTTGACCGCCGTGCACGGAAAACGAGAAACGCTCCGCTACAGGGGCCGGGTACCGATGGTCTTCCAGGACCCGTACAGCTCGGTCAACCCTGCTTACCGGGTGTCGCACGGCATCATGCGGGCGATAACTCTTCACAGGCCCGACATCGACGGAGCGGCGCGTCGCGCCGAGGCCGTCCGGGTAATGGACGCCGTCGGCCTCCAGCCTGCTGAGGCGATGCTGTCCAGGTACCCGTACGAGCTGAGCGGCGGCCAGCGCCAGCGGCTGGGGTTCGCCCAGGCCCTCGCCATCCGGCCCAAGCTGATACTCGCCGACGAGCCGGTGTCGATGCTCGACGTCTCCATCAGGGTCGGGATCCTCAACATGATGGCCGGGCTGCGTGAACACGAAGATGTCTCGATCCTGTACATCACCCACGACCTGGCGTCCGCTCGCTACATCGCCGACCGCATCATCGTCATGTACGCCGGCCACGTCGTCGAGGTTGGGCCGACCGAACAACTGCTCGCCTCGCCTCGCCACCCATACACCCAGCTCCTGTTATCGGCGGTACCGGACCCGCAGGCGCCGCTCGAGGATGCCAGCTCGGCAGACGCAGGCGAGCCGCCAAAGGTGGTGAACCCTCAGCCGGGGTGCCGTTTTCAGCCTCGTTGCCCCTTCGCTATAGAACTGTGCCGCAACGTGACACCAAGCCTCGGTGAACTCGCTCCGGGGCAGTTCGCCGCCTGTCACGTCGCTCTCGCCCAGGCCGGGGCCACGGTGCCCGCCCGGGCCACGGGGCCAGCCTGACGGCCGCGTCACTGGGAGTTCCCCGAAGTGCCGTGTGGTTTTTCATCGAGGCCATCCGCAGGGCGCCCCGCGCTCGGCCGGGCGCGATGGCTCGGGCTTACTGCGGCTCCGGACGTGGCCGCGATGCTCGCGTTCAACTGCGAATCGTTCGTGATAAGCCGGGCGCCGCCCGGGCGACGGCGGCGGCTGGTCATCGGTACCGGGCGAAATGGGGACGGTGCGCGGCCGCTGGGCCGCCGTCCGGGGCCTTTGACATTGACATTGACCTTGCCAATGACATTGACCTCGACCTCGACCTCGAACCACCGGGTTTTCGGCCATCACCGTTTCATCACAAACTCCACTTTCCCGTCGCGATCGCGCATTCTCGTTGCGTTTATGGGACTTTTCGCGGCGCTAGCGCAACGGAATGGCCGAACCGCGACGAGAATGAAACAAATGTGATGAGGCTGACCACGTTTGGTGACGAAATAGCCCGACCTGACCGCCCCAAGCGGTGGTTGGCGCCGTATAAGGCCTCAGCCCTCAGCCGTTCTCCGTCCCCGGTCATCCGGGTTGAGCCTGCACGTACCTTCGGACCTTTTATCGGCCGCCGCTGGGGCGCTGATGACGGGCTTCGACACGTTGCGTTCGCTGCCCACCACTGCGTAAGCGCCGTTCAGAAACGAGGGGAGATCAACAGCTGCCGGCAACGCTGAAGTTGACGCATAAAGCAATCGGAGCGGAGGTCCGTCGTAACCCGTACGATGTCGTGGTCGATGGCGAGCGAGTCGGGTCGGTCGAAATGAACGGCACGATAGAGGTGCCAGTCGAGCCCGGACGTCATTCCCTGCAAGTCCGCGATCGTAGGAACTCGAGCAGCACTGAAACCTTCGACGCCGCAGAGGGCGAGACTGTCGCCTTCCGATGCACCGGAAAAAGGTTCTTGCCGATCTTTCTCGCATCCTTCGCCGTTCCCAGGCTGGCACTGAAACTCGTTCGCGAGTAAGCCCGCGTCGCCGCCGTCGCTCTTACTCGAGCGAGTGACCGCAAAGGGCAGTGGCCACGCGACCTCTCGCCAGGACGCACATCCTCGCCACTCCACTGTTCCTGGCGAGCCCCGGGTGGGACCAAGCGCACTCGTGCCGGTAAGCGCCTACCAGTCTCGAACGAGCGTCCGCTTGCCGGCCGGGTGGGCACGACGTCGTGAACTATCCGGTCCTGGTCTTCGCCGCACGTTTGAAGGGCGCGACAGTTCCGGGCCATGACACTAGGTTATCGAGGGGGCAAGTTCCCCCCTGAGCCTGTATCTCGACAGGCACAAGGAGCGACCGGAGAGCGAGGAAGCGGTGACGGATCTCAAGGTGGAGGTCGACCCGGGAGAGGTCGGCTTTGACGCCACGCGGCTCGATCGGATCGAAGAGCACTTCCGCGACTACGTCGACGACGGACGCCTTTCCGGGTGGCTCGTTACCGTGGCGCGCGACGGCAAGCTCGTCTACGTCGCCGAATACGGCAGGCGGGACATCGAGGCGGACCTGCCGGTCGAGCACGACACCATCTGGCGCATCTACTCGATGACCAAGCCGATCACCTCCCTTGCGGCGATGATGTTGTGGGAGCAGGGCAACTTCGACCTCAACGACCCCGTCGAGGCGTATATCCCGAGCTTCCGTAACGGACGGGTCTACACCGGCGGGAGCGCCAACGACCTGGAAACGACGCCTGTGCACGAACCGGTCCGGATCTGGCACCTCCTGTCCCACACGTCGGGCCTGACCTACGGCCAGACAGACCACCCGGTAGACCAGGGCTACGTGAAGGCTCAGAAGGTGGCGACCGATGCCGGCAAAACCGACCTCGAGGCAGTGGTCGACGTATGGGGAGGCCAGCCCCTCCTCTTCGAGCCGGGCACCCACTGGTTGTACTCACGGGCCACCGATGTAGTCGGCCGGCTGGTCGAGGTGGTCTCCGGGCAGTCGCTTGACACCTTCTTTGCCGAGCACATCTTCGAACCGCTCGGCATGACAGATACCGCCTTCTCGGTGCCGGACAACAAGACCGACCGCCTGGCCAGTCTGTACGTTCCCGACCCCGAGACCCTCAAGGCGGTGGCACCACCGGAGGTCCGCGGCCAGAGATCCACGACTTCCTCTCCGGTGGTGGCGGCCTCTTCGGCACCGCCGGCGACTACCACCAGTTCTGCCAGCTACTGCTCGCCGGCGGCGAACTCGACGGAGCGCGCCTCGTCAGCCCGAAGACCATCCGCATGATGGCGTCTAACCACCTCCCCGGTGGAGTGGACCTCGACGCGATGGCGCTCCCAGGGTTCTCCGAGACGTCGAGGCGAGGCATGGGCTTCGGGCTCGGGTTCTCGGTCGTCCTCAACCCGGCATGGACGAAGGTGAGCGGCAGCCAGGCCGAGTTTGGCTGGGGTGGGGCGGCGAGCACGGCGTTCTGGGTCGACCCGCGGGAGCGGATCACCGCCGGCTTCTTCACGCAGCTGCGGCCATCGAGCACCTGGCCGATCCGGTCCCGCCTGCATCAGCTGATCTACCAGGCGCTCGTCGAGCCCGGACGGCGAACGCGGGGCGCCTGAGCCCCCTCACCTTCTTTTGGTGGTTCTTGGCAGCCTTAGACGCCAGTGATCAGGCCGCATGACGGTGCTCCTACAACTCGAGTAAAAGCCACCTCAGGTGTCGCTCGAATCAAGTGTTCACGTCGCGACAGACCCTTCACAGCCATCATTCACTATTTGGCCAAATTCCCGGCTCGGGCGAGGCCCTGGCGCGCATAATTGGGCCGTGGCAACCGTGGCCACCGATCGGCATGACCAGACGACACCCGGCCCGCTAGTCCGCGTGCGGCTCCTGGGCACGTTTGCCATCTCCTTCGGGACCAAAACCGCCGGGCCGTGGCCGCGCCTGAGCGCGAAGAGGTTGGTGGAGCTGGTATTCCTGAGCCCAGGGCGTCGGATTGCAAGGGAAGTTGCCTCCGACACCCTCTTTCTCGACCTCGCCCCCCCGGCGTGCACGAACGCCATGTACAACGCCCTGTCCGCCGCTAGAGCGGTGTTGGCCGAACTAGGCGGCCCCGCAGCAGGGATGCTGAGGACCGACCGTACCCACATCTACATCCATCCCGACGTGCCAGTCGAGGTCGACCTGGAACTCCACGAGCACAACCTTCGCGCCGCGTTACAGATGCCCCCGGGGAAAGGCCGTGATACCGCATTGGTGGATGTACTGTCCGAACAGCGCGTCCTGCTGGAAGACGAGGCCTATACCGATTGGTCGCTCAGGCCGCGCCAAGGCCTCGAGCTGGCCCGCCAGGAGGCCCGCATGGCCCTGGCCCAGGACCGCTCCCGGGGATTTGGTCGGTCCGGACGAGAGGGTGTCATCGAGGCCTGGGAAGGCTATGTAGTCCACGATCCGGCCTCCGAGGAGGCCGCCAGCGCCCTGATGAGCGCTTACGCCGCGCGAGGCCAACGCCACCTGATCACCCGGGCGTATCGACGATGTTGTAATGGCTTGGAGGAGCTGGGGCTCAAGCCTTCAGCAGCCCTGGAGCAGGCCTACCAGACGACGGCGCGGGAGCCGGCTGTCTTGGCCGCCCCTTACTCCGCCGATGTCGTCGAGCTGACGAGCAACCTCCCCACCTTCCTCAGTACCTTTGTCGGCCGGCAAACCGAGCAAGCCGAAGTCGCTTCGCTGGTTCGGTCCTGGCGCCTTGTGACGCTGACCGGGGCCGGCGGGTCGGGGAAAACCCGGTTGGCCGTGGAGGTAGCCGCACAGCTGGCCGAAGAACACGCCGGGGGCGCCTTCTTCGTCGAACTGGCACCCGTCTCGGACCCGGGCCAGGTGCCGGCAGCCCTGGCCGCCGCAGCCGGCGTGCTCGAGCAGCCTGGACGGCCACTTCTAAAGGTCCTCGCCGATGCCCTCCGCGGGCAGGACCTGCTAATCGTCATGGACAACTGCGAGCACGTCATTGGAGCCGCCGCCGAACTGGCTGAGGTGCTCCACGGGTCCTGCCCCGGTGTGCGAGTCATGGCAACCTCTCGGGAGCCGCTTGGCATCGGCGGCGAGCACGTCTACCGGCTGGCGCCGCTCAGCCTCCCTACAGAAGACGCGGCATCTCTCGAAGACCTCGAAGTTTCCGACGCAGCCAGGCTCTTCGTCGAGCGAGCCCGCTCCTATGACTCAACCTTCTCCCTCGAGGAACCTTTCGCCGGGGTAGTGGGGTCCATATGCCGGACACTCGATGGGATCCCCCTCGCTCTCGAGCTCGCCGCCGCCCGAGTACCCGGCATGTCCCTTGGCGAGCTCGACGAGCGCCTGGTCGGGTGCTTCAGGCTGCTCACCGGAGGGTCCCGCACGGCCCTGCCCCGCCAACGGACCCTGCAGGCCGCCTTTGACTGGTCTTTTGATCTCCTCTCCCGCGCCGAACAGTTGGTGCTAATGGCGATGTCGGTCTTTTCGGGCAGCTTCGACCTGGAGGCAGCCGAAGCACTGTGCTCTTCCGAGGCAGTAAGCGCCACGGATGTGGCGGACCTAGTGGGATCGCTGGTCGCCAAGAGCCTCGTCGTGGCGCAGCGATCCTCAGGTTCTCTCCGCTACTCGCTGTTGGAGCCGGTCCGCCAGTACGGTGCCGAGCGGCTGTCGGCGACCGACGGCGCAGCCGCCCTGGAAAGGGCGAGATCTGATCACGCCGAGTATTATTTGCAGCTCGCCGAGCGGGCCGAGCCCATGATCTTGGGAGCGGACCAGGCCCATTGGCTGAAAAAGCTCAGCTCTGATTGGGACAACTTCCGGTCCGCATTGGGCTACCTGCTTTCCCAGCCATGTCGGTCCGAGGAAGTCTTGCGGATGTTCACATCCCGTTTCTTCCGGCCCGGGCCGAAACGTACGGCCTCGAGGCAGTTCGCAGCGTCCTGGCGCGGTCGGGCAGAGTACCTGACGAGGTAAGGGCAAAAGCGCTTTGCCTCGTGGGCGCTGTGGTGTTTTTCACCGGGGTCTTTGTAGTGCGGTCTGAGGCCGAGAGGCAGGCTGGAACCGCCATGATGAACGAGGGCCTCGAGGTGTCCCGTCGGCTCTGTGACGAGGGCCTAATTGCAGAAGTACTGGCGACCCTCTCCTTGGCGGCGGAGTGGACGGGAGATCGTGTTGGAGCCGTGCGCTGCGCAGAGGAGGCGCTCGAGATTGGGCGTAGCCTGGCTGATGACCGGCTAATCGGCAACGCCGCCGGGGCTCTGGGCTTGGCCGCTACGGGACAAGGCAAGAAAAAGCAGCTCCTTACCGAGGCGCTGACCTACCAGCGGCGAGCCGGAGACCTTTCGCGCTGCTGCTGGTGGCTTGTCAACCTGGCTGCACTCGAGCTGGCCGATGAGAACTCGCAAACAGCCGCCGAACTGCTCGAGGAGGACCTTGCTATCTGCGGCGAGCTCGACCTGCCTGTGGACTTGAGAACGGCTTGCTGCGCCCTGGCCGATACCACGTTGTTCGAGGGCAGTTTCGAAGAAGCAGCCATTTGGTTACGGAGGGTAGTGGTCAGCTACCGGCGTCTGGGCCAACAGGACGCGGCCGTCGCAGACTTTCCCAATGTGATCTGCTGCGTGGCCCGCCTGGGAAACCCGGGGACGCCGCCCGGCTGGTGGGCGTGTACAACGCAATGGTGTCGAGGCATGTTCCCCTGGAGCACTCGTTCACCGCGGAGAACCCCCTTGCGCACCTGCAATTCCTTCGCCAAATCAGGCTTGAACAGACTCTCGCGCTCATCCGCAAGGCTCTCGGTGATGACAACTTCGAGCTGCTCAGCCGTGCCGGGCTGAAACTCAGCTACGATGACGCCCTCAACCTCGCCCTGCGAGTCCTGCCGGCCGAAGGCGCCAGGCCAGAGAAGACTTCTTCCGTGACTCCGTGACATAGGTCCAGAACGGCCCACAATTGTTTTCGATACGCCGACGATACGCAACGGCACGTAGCATCCCGAGCACGTGCGTGTGTTGATCGTCGAGGACGAGCCCTATATGGCCGAAGCCATCCGTGCTGGCCTACGCCTGGAGGCGATTGCCGCCGACATCGCCGGCGACGGTGACACCGCTCTGGGACTGCTGAGCATCAACCCCTACGACATCGCCGTCCTCGACCGCGACGTCCCGGGGCCGTCCGGCGACGAGATCGCCAGGCACATCGTCGCCTCCGGCAGCGGCATGCCTATCCTGATGCTCACTGCGGCCGACCGGCTCGACGACAAGGCTTCCGGGTTCGAGCTCGGCGCCGACGACTATCTCACCAAGCCGTTCGAACTTCGCGAGCTCGTGCTCCGTCTTAGAGCTCTCGACCGCCGCCGCGGCCACATCAGGCCACCCGTGCGGGAGATCGCAGGCTTGCGCCTGGACCCGTTCCGCCGCGAGGTTTACCGTGACGGCCAATACATCGCCCTCACCCGCAAGCAGTTCGCCGTCCTCGAGGTCCTTGTTGCGGCCGAAGGCGGTGTGATCAGTGCTGAAGAACTACTGGAGCGGGCGTGGGACGAGAACGCAGACCCGTTCACCAACGCCGTGCGCATCACCGTTTCGGCACTACGCAAACGTCTTGGCGAACCCTGGGTCATCGCCACCGTGGCCGGCGTCGGCTACCGCATCGATACTCAATCAGGCACCGGCCATGAAGGAGGAAACCGTGGATAGAACCCCTGGACTGAGTGCCCACCTCAAACTGACCCTCAGTTACGCAGCGTTCCTCGCCCTCGCAGGTGCCTTGATGCTCGCCGCCGTGTGGGTGTTCCTCTTGCGTTACGTGCCCGACCGTGCGCTCCTCGTCAATGCTGACACCCCTTTTCATGGTCCATTTCCCGTCCGGTCCAACCTCCTGCATATTTTCGCTCCGAGGGCAGCCGGGGTTTTGGCGTCCCTTCTGCTGTTCGGGCTTCTGGGAGGGTGGTTTCTCGCCGGCCGGATGCTCGCCCCCCTGACGCGTATAACAGACGCCACGCGTACGGCCGCCACCGGGTCGCTCTCCCATCGGATCGGGCTACCGGGTCGCGGGGATGAGTTCCGCGAGCTCGCCGACGCCTTCGACACGATGCTCGGGCGCCTCGAAGCCAACATCGCCGAACAGCAGAGGTTCGCCGCTAACGCCTCCCACGAACTGCGCACCCCGCTCGCAATCACCCAGGCCCTTCTCGACGTGGCCCGGGCTGACCTGGACTGCGGCCCCAACGAGCTCGTCGACCGCCTCCACGTCGTCAACGCCCGGGCCATCGACCTCACTGAGGCATTGCTCCTGCTCAGCCAGGCCGACCAGCGGTCCTTCACCCGACAGCAGCTCGACCTCTCCCTGATCGCCGAAGAGGCTACTGAAACCCTTCTCCCCCTGTCGGAAAAGCATGGCGTCACAATTGAAATATCCGGCGATGTGACTCCTACCGTCGGCTCAGAGGCGCTCCTGTTGCAGTTGGGCACGAACCTCGTGCACAACGCAATCGTCCACAACCTGCCTGAACACGGCTCCGTATGGGTCATGACCAGCGTCCACGCCGAGTCTGTGGTGCTCACCGTCGAGAACACCGGCGAAAAGCTCGCCCCGGAGTTAGTTCTTAGGCTTGCCGAGCCGTTCCTTCGTGGCACCGAACGCGTACGCACCGGGTACGCAGGTGTCGGCCTCGGGCTGGCGATCGTCAAGAGCATCACCCAAGCACACGACGGGCCCTACCCTTGCCCCCCGCCCCGCTGGCGGGCTCTCCGTCACGGTGCAACTACCGGCCGCGCCAGCGCCCAGTGGCAGGCAAGTGCCGGTGGTCACAACTGCGTGTTCTGGTCATGGGAGCCGCCGGCTGCGACCCTCGTTGAGGTCACCTGTTGTCGGCGCACCGGGCCTTGGCGGGAGCAGCGACTAACGAACGGCAGAGCACGCCGGACGCCTCAGCCGGCGGCCCGAAATTGGCCTGGCCGCGAGCATTCGGCATCCTGAGACGCGACCAGCCGGTACCCCACCCCGACGGTCGTCTCTATCACCTGGGGTTCCCCCAGCTTGCGCCGGAGCCTGCCGATGGTGACCGTCACGGTTTTGGTGAAAGGGTCGGCGTTCTCGTCCCAGGCCTTCTCCAGGAGCTGCTCCGCGCTCAGGTAGCCAGGCGAGGCGGCCATGAGCGCCTCCAGGACGGCCAGCTCCTTCGCCGAAAGCGCCAGCGGACGGCCTTGGCGGCGGGCGAGGCGGGACAAGCAGTCAAGCTCCACCCCACCGGTCCGCAAGACCCTCGGTATGGCTCGCGCCCGGCGCCGGGAAAGGGCTCGCACCCTCATGACCAGCTCTGGGAAATGGAAGGGCTTCACCAGGTAGTCGTCGGCGCCGAGGCCGAGCCCGTCCACCCGCTCTTCTGGTAGGGAGGCACCGCTCAGCATGAGCACCATGGCGTGCCCGTCGGATCCGCTGATCATCCGGCACAGCGTGTCGCCCGGGACGCCCGGCAGGGTGCGGTCCAGCACGACCACGTCGTAGCTGTTTACCCCCAGCTTGATGACCGCTTGGGTGCCGTCATAGGCCACGTCGGTTGCTATGCCCTGGTCCGAGAGGCCCTCGGCCACCAGGTCGGCGAGAGCCTGGCAGTCCTCAACGACCAGCACCCTCACCCTGAGGCTCCCCGGCACCCATAAGCCGATGGACAGCCCTCGGCGTCGCTCCCGGTCACCCTCCAATGCCACCAGCGGACGGCATCTGTGACTTGCATGCGTTCATGGCCGCCTGCAACTGTGGCGAACTCGACCCGCCCGCGCTGGAAATCTGGACGGCGCGGCCCGAAAAAGTAGGGTCGGGGAAGTTCGGCACTCCATGGGCGCGGATGCACTTGGCCCACGTCAACCACGCCTCCTGTTGGGCAGAGGAAAGCTGCGGCCCGGTGGGGTGCCACGGTGAGGGAAGCGCCTTGCACGCCTGCAGGGCGCCCTGGAACGCCGTCGAGTTCGGGTCAATTCCGCTGGTCCGGTACCCGTAGCCCCCGCTGGGTGTCAATACGGGGTCGGGAAAGTTCGGCACTCCGTGGCTGCGCATGCACTGCGAGTAGGCCTCAGCTTGGGCCAGCGGGCTCTGCCCCGACGCACCCTGTCCTGCTGACCGAGCGGTGGTCGTGGGCGGTTGCGAGCCCGCGGTAGGGACGGCCGGCGACTTCGAGCCCCCCGAGCAGCCGGCGACGGTCACTCCCAGGACGACCGCGGCGGCCGCCCACAGGCGCCGTGGGCGCCTCGTTCCTCCGAGCCGCAGCCCGCGACCGGTCATCGATAAATCCGACGATCGCGGCGACGTCCGCTGGCATCGCCGTGCGAACCGTCGACCAGGTACGGCTGCTACTTTTGCGCGTCCGCTGTAAGTCATGCCTCCAGTCAAAACAGCATGATGTTGTCAGCACGTACGTGGTTTTAGATACGCCGGCGATATGTGCACCGGCCCTGGCATCAGAAAAACCGCGCTCGGCGACCACGCAGGCACTTCCCTGTGTGGCTCGCAATGGCTCGGACCGCGACACTGGCGAGCAGGCGAGCACACGAGTTGGGCCGATAACGCTCTCGGCTCTGCTGCTGCAACCGGCAGCCTCAGGAGGCCCCCTCGCGGGCCTTCTGCCACTTGCGGGCGGCGGTTATCGGTGTGACGACAGCATGGGTACGCACGGCCGGCCACTTCCGTCGTTTTGCGATCGGCCGCCGTTGGCGGTACAGCTCGGCCAGGAGGCGGAAATGAGCCCGCTGCCGCGCCAGGTCGACATCAACTTCGGTCTGCCGAGCCGGCGCGAAACTTGGGTGGGCCTCATAGCGGCGGTCCATAACCGGTATATCGGAACGGGTTCTCTACGAGGGATAAGCCCCGCCTAAGACAAGGCCAAGACTGAGGGCGCCCAACACGCGAAACTGCTTGGGGCGCTATTTGCCCCTTCGGCCGACGCCCGCCGTTCGCCGTTCGCCGTTCGTGGAGCGGCTGACCTAATCGGCCAAACGGATCGCCAACTCGACCGTCCACCTCGTCTTGCGCGGCTCGGCCGCCGGGTCGGTCCAGAAAGCCTCATAGCGACACGCAAATGCGTCGCCTGCGGGGACCGTCTGACGGTCGAGCACCAAACCGTTGTCGTGCGCCCAGTCCTGCAACGCCTGGTTCGCTCTGCGGGCGTGGTTTTGGTACTTCATCGTCGCGTAACGGCCCCGCGGCCATCGAACCGGGCCGGAGACTCGGATGTTCGGTATGCGCGGGTGCAGTCGTGAAGTAGCCTGCTTCGAGGTCCATTGGCCCATCCATGTCGATAACGTGCAGCCGGAGAAAGCCATAGCCGACCGTCTCGATCCCGGCCTCTCTGATGCCGGTGCGCGCTTCTGCCAGAAGACGGTCTCGGGCCGCCAACATCCCGCGGAAAGGCGTTACGACGCGAATCCCCACGTACGGGATTTCCGGGCGCTCTTCCACTCTCGCTGGCTCGACAATCTCCATCGCAACACCGTATAGGACCGGTCACGTACACGTCTGGCACGTGGCGCCGCGTGCCGGAGAACGCCTTTCAGCCGCCGGGGCCCTCCAAGCGTTCCCACGGCCCGGCCCCCGGTCATTACAGGGGAATTGGCAGAGGGCGGGAGGTGCAGGCGGAGCTCGGCGTTGGTCATGGCGCCTTCGGACCCTCGGCCTGCCCCTGGATGCGCAGGCCGATAGTGCCGCCCCTACTCCCGCGCCGCACGTGGTCTAATGCCTGCGCGGCGGCCGCGAGCGGGTACACGGCACTCACGTCTATGTTCAGCGCCCCGGACTCGAGCATGGCGACGAGCCGCTGTAGTCGGGCGCCGTCCGGCGCCACGTAGATCGAGCTCACCTGGATACCGCGGGTACTCGCGGGTGGGTCCGAGGTTATGGTGGCCAGCCTGCCGTTATCGCGGAGCAAATCCAGGATCGCTCCCGCTTGCCCGGGGACGGCATTAACCGCGGCGTCCACGCCTTCCCCGCCGGTCGAAGTCCGAACTTCGGAGAGCCATTTTGGGGAACCGCGGTCAACGACCAATGCGGCACCCGAGTGTTGCGCTCGATTTGCACTTGCCGGGCTGGCGGCCGCTATTACGTTGGCGCCCGAAACGGCCGCAAGCTGTACGAGCAGGTTACCGGTTACGCCGCCGGCGCCATTAATAAGCACAGTTTGTCCCGGCGCCAAAGCTATCCGGTCCCGCAGGGGCCTGGTCGGCGGTAAGCGCCGGGACCGGAAAACCTCCGGCCGCCTCGAGGGGAACAGCCTCGGGGAGGACGGCCACGGCCGCTTCGGGCACGACGAAATACTGTGACCACGCGCCTTGATAGCGGAATGGGGCTGAGTGGGTCAGGACTCGGTCCCCGACCCTGAACCCGCCCGCCTTGCCGCCGACAGCGCGCACTGTGCCAGCGGCTTGGACCCCGAGTGCTATCGGAGGCTGGCGTCCGAGGTCCCAGCCGCCGACGCGTGCAATTTCATCCCAGTTCCCGACGCCTGCCACATTTACGTCAAGCAGAAGTTCGTCGTCAGCGAGGGCCCCCGGTTCCTCGAAGTCCAAAAGCTTTACGGGCCCGGAAAACGCCTCAATTCCCGCTCCGTCCACGCTTCGTATGGTAGTGGACGAATATCGAAGTGATAAGTGTTCGTTAAACGTTCTACGAAAGGGACCCAAGGAAGCAGCCGGCGAAGCACAGCTCGAACGTGTGGGCACCGGCACCGAAAGATGCAGCGCCAGCGTGGCCGTCTCAAGGCCTCGGCGGGACGCTCAATAGCATCCCAGTCGTGACGCAAGGGCGACCGCGACGTTAAGATCGCTCGCCGTCGAAGCCTCGTCTCCGTGGTCCCACGCCACTCTGGCCGACGAGAGGAGCGACTGGACATCGTCGGGGGACCTTATATCGGGGGCGTCGAGCAACTGTGACCCAGCTTCAATTGCGCCGCCAATGCGCCCGCATGCCAGGTGCACCGACACGAGTGGCCAAAGGCACACTGCTTTGAGGCCGATCGGCCCCAGGCTGGGGGCAAACTTGACGGTCCTCCAGAGGTCAATCGCTTCGTGGGAAAGGCGGAGCACATCCTCGTAGTGGTTGTCTTTCCAGGCCAACCAGGCCTCGGTGGCCGTTGCCGAGGCCAGCCACAGCGGCATCGTGGCGGTTGTAGCGGCGCTGCGAGCTTGACGCGAGAGCGACCGGACAGCGTCGACATCGTGGCGACGGACCTCCAGAAGGCAGCGCAGAGCAAGGCACCAGCTCCGGGCCTGCGGGTCATCTACACGCTCGCCGAACTTGAGACCCATCCTCAACATCTCGTCAGCCTCGGCAAGTTGGCTGTTATTGAGAAGCGCCTCTCCCAGCGCGGTAAAGCAAAGTGCGAGGTCGTGCTCGTCTCCCCCGTCCTGTGCGGCCTGCACGCCACGGCGTGTGAGAGAGACGGTTTCCTCGTCGTAAGCGCCGCCGCGTTGGACGATCCCTTGAGTCGCTAGCTGCACGAACAGTCCGGACCGGCGACTGGGTGAACCCCGCACCTCGGCCACGTCCCTGGCGTGGGCCAGGACGTTTGCCGCCATTTCTGGCTCGGAACGCCAGTTGTGCAGGTTGGTCCGCCCATCAATCAGGAGCTCGAGCCAGATGCCGACCCACTCCTCGCTTCGTTCCTCCCTGTACTCGCCGAGAAGTTCCTCAGCAGCGTCAAACGCCACCATAGCGGCCGAGTGGCACGACTCGGTATCTCCCTGGAACCCGGATTCGACCTCGACGCGTCCCAAACGGGTGTAGAGACGAGCGGCTTGCAGATTTTGGTCCGGGCCGACGAGAGCCAAGGCTGCGGTAAGTACTTCTCTTGCTTCTGATAAACGGGTGGTCCGCCACAGGACGTCTCCGAGCTCGGCCCGCAGTTCGATGGCAGCGCCTGTCCGGCCATGAGCACGCTGTCCCTGCTCGAGGACCTCGAGCGCTCGCCGATATGAAAATACGGCCTCCTCTATTGCGAACTCCGCCGCGGCGTGCCTGGCCGCCATTCGTAAGAAGTGGACGGCCCGGTCCCGTTCGCCGGCCATGGCATAGTGATAGCCCAGGACCGCAGCCACGTCTTCAGCCTGACCGGCGGCCCCTGCCTCCAGGCCCCAGGCGGCCCGGGCGTGGAGGTTGGCTTTCTGTCGGCGGAGTAACCCTCCGTACGTCGCCTCCTGGATCACGGCATGGCGGAAACGGTATCGCGGTTCAGGGACCCGACCGACCTCCACCAGGAGGCGGGCGCGGCATAGTTCGGCGACCGCTGGGAGCAGCCGTTCGCCCATGTCCGCAACGGTTCCGAGCGCAGACAGTGCGAACTCGGGGCCGAGCACCGAGGCCGCCACGACTGCCTCCTTCGCAAGTGGGGGCAGTCGGTCCACCCTTGAGCGCACAAGACGCTCCAACACATTGGGGACCTGGTTCGCCGGCGCGTCGCCGAGGGACCACATGCTCCCGGCCTTGACGAGTCCGCCGGTCTCGATAAGCGTTGAAAATCGTTCCTCCAGGAAAAGGGGGTTCCCGTCCGCATCTTTGCGCACTGCCGCCAGGATGTCGTCGCCGGCAGCTTTGCCCACCAACCACTGAGCTAATTGGCGCTCCGCCGGATCGCTCAAGGCTGAGAGCTCCAGGCGCTGGAAGCGTGGGCCCAGAGCCCTCTTCATGCTTTTCTCTAGCGCCGCCACTCCAGGATCAGGTTCGGGGCGAAGAGTGGCGAGGAAAAGCAGCGGAACCTGTTCGACGAGCCTTACGAGTTCCCCGGTCAAGCGAAGCGAGATTGCGTCGGCCCAGTGCAGGTCTTCTAAGACGACCACGGCAGGCCCTCTCGCTGCCACGCCCTCAACGAGCCGGCTCACAGAAGCGAACATTGCCCGTTGCAGGCTCTCCGGGCTGAGGCGAGATATCGCCGTCATCTCGTTGCCGGCGGGCAACCCGAGCATATGAGCCAGGAAGTCCGCGTTACCTGTGTCGCCACCGAACACGGCCCGCATGGCCCGTTCGAACGCGGGACGCACGACTTCCCCGGGTTCTTCGGCACCAACCCCGGTCCAAGATGCCAACAGTTGGCGGTAGAGGCCATAAGGCGTCCACGAGGCGTACGACGCGCAGCGACCTTCCATCCAGAGGGGCAGACGGCCAGTCCCGGCCCCAACCCAACCCATAAAGCGGTTTCGGCCCTCCTTGACAAGGCGCGTCTTGCCCAACCCTGGTTCACCAACGATGAAGAGAACGGAGCCGTTCCCGGAAGTGGTGCGTCGCAAGGCCTCAGTAAGAACCGCTAATTCGGCTTCGCGTCCGATCAGGGGTGCCCGCCTCGACAGGCCACGATGGCCGCGGTGGTGAGCACCTCCTGGTCTTGACCGTTGCAGGTAGACCGAGCCCACTAACGCCTCTCCCCCACGGGCTTGTCCACCTTGGCCCCACTCGAAGGCGCCATCGGTGGCCGCTCTCGTAGATGGACCGACAAGGATTGAGCCGGCCGTCGCCGCCGAAGCCAAAGTGGCCGCCACGTGAACGACAGAACCCACTGCCGCATAACCCGTGCCTGCCTCCGACCACAGGCGCCCCACGATCGCCGGGCCTGTCTCGACACCCACCTGGAGCGACAGTAGTTGTCCTCCCCCGTCGCCAGAGGCAGCGGCGATGGCCGCGACCATGCGGGAACCCGATATGACTGCTCGCTCAGGGTCGTCTTCATGCGCCTCCGGGGCACCGAAAATAGCGACCACTCCGGTGCCCGAGACCGACGTCATTGTGCCGCCGAGACCTTCAGCCTCGGCTATCAGCGTTGCCACTGCAGCCCCAATGAGGCTTCCGAGTTCCTCCGGGTCTTCATTGCTGTGCGCCCCCGGGGCAACCGAAAGCTGCGCATACAGTACGCTCACGAGCCTCCGCTCTTTCTCGCCGGAAGGCGTTGCGTCGGGAGCGGGTGGGCCGTGTGGCGCTGGGTTCGCCGGTCGTCTCGAGCCAGCTTGCAGCACTCTTTCCAGTTCGGGCGAAGCCCGGATGCCTCTGGCTTCCAGCGCGGCTCGGCACCGCTCGTAAGTGATGTCGGCCAAACGCCGGTTCCCGCGAACCGAGTAGATCCGGACCAATGAGGAACCCGCTTCCTCTGAAGTCGGGTCTCCGGCCAGGCAATCTTCCCACGCTTCGACAACTGCGTCTGGTTGCGATCTCCCGAAGCCCCGGGCGCGGTCCCGAGCCAACTCCAAACGGGCTCGCTGACGCAATACTTCAAGAGCTTCTCGTGGTGTGACCGCCCAGTTGGCGTACGGCTCCTCATCAAGCAATACGCCGTCTTGTTTAAGCGCGCCAGAGAGAGCAGCGTCGCGTTCGGCCCCGGGCTCCCTCCTGAGTGCCGATCGAATAGCTGCCTCCTGGGTCTCGGCGTCGATGTCCAGTTGGACCTCGTCGTCAACCCAGATATTGGCCCTGTTTGCTCGCAGCAATTGGCCCGCCGGCGGGCCCAATGGGGCCAGGGCCTCCCTGGCCAACGACAAGGCAGTGGATAGGGCACCAGCCGAGGCGGACGGCGCCAACTTGGGGAACAGGACCTCGCGGGCTACTTCCCGGCCGAGCCGGTGAGACGGGGTAACCATAACGAGCTGGCACAGCCGCCTGGCGGCGGGGCGGTACCACGGGCCGGCGTTGCGCTCATTGTGCTTTATGCTGAACGGTCCGAGAAGTGTGACTCGCACCCGCGCGACGGCCAGGACTTGGGTTTCCCAAACCGCTCCGGCGGCCACGTGAGTATTATCTCACGCTCCCCGGGGTGCCATCCCGAGAAAAGTTGAACTTTCGCGGTGGCCCAATTTCCCTCGTGACGACCACGGCCTCGACCCGGCGGGAAGCTTCAGGAATCACGTCTCCTGCACCGATCAATTTCATGGCTCTAGACCCAAACACGCTCTTGTCGGCTATGGCGGACCCAGCTACCATCCATCGCGCTCGCTATTCCGGCCCGCCACTTGCGCGTCAACTGCGAACCAGTCGAGCAGAGGCGCTGTAAGGTCCACCTCATGCACGGGACCGAAGACGGACGGGAGCTGACCGGCGACAAGGCGGAGCGCCGTGCCGCGCGAGAACTGGTCGCGGCGTACCACCAGTCGCAGCTGCGAGCTCTTCTTGAGCACGTGCGCACCGGTTTCGCCCAGCTCGATGCGGGCACTATCGACGAGTTCGACCTCGACACCCTCATCCACCACTACAAACGGTCGGCCACCGAGCTCTGGAAGTTCTGCGGATCCAGTGGAGGGCAGTGGCTTCAAGCGGCCCGGATGCTCACGTACCTCCGCGAGCGAGGTGACGAGCCGGACTGGTGGGACGCAGGCGCACCCCGGCGCCATGAGCGGTCCTGAGCCTCGGCGCGGCCGGGGTCGGCTCGGCGGTCTCTATGCCCCTGTAGAGGCTTCACCTGGGCATGGTGATGTGAAAGCGTATACGTGGCAGCTCGACCGTGGCCGAGGAGGGAGCCGACCCGTCAGAAGCATGAGCAACCCCTCCAATGTGCGGCTCACGACCGCTCGAGACGGCCGAAGCATTAGCCACGGGCCACTTGTGACCTGACAGAGCGCCTATCTAAAAGATAGCTCTGACCAGTGGGCCGCATCTCTTACGGCTAACGACGGATTGCGGCTGCTGCGTGCAATATGCCCCTCCTGATCCCGCATAGTCGGGTACGTCGCATCTTCATAGCGCCAGTCGAGGCTCCAACGGATCGTCGTGCTCTTGTTGGGCAGACCTCGGTGGAACAGCATATTATTGAATAGAACCACGTCACCGGGATCCATCACTACTGCAATAGCTTCGCTTTCCCAAGGAGCCAACGAGTCCTGGGAAATCTCTAAGTAATACTCGCGAGGTTCGTGCGGTACCTGCCCGAGCTTGTGAGTCTTGGGGACGAACTGCATGCACCCATTATCCTCTGTGGCAGGGACAAGCGAAGTCCAGATATTGACCATCGGGAGCCTCTCGACTCCCTTCCCGCCGGTGTAACCACCATCCTGGTGCCACAGCACTTCGGTCCCCGGCCATCCTGGCAGTTTCGGCCGGGCCTGATAGTTGGGGTACAGGCGGATCTCTTCGCCCAGGAACTGCTCCACTAAATCAAGCAATTGACCGTTGAAGAATAGATCAAAGAACTCGGGGTCATGGAGCTCGTGGTCGCGCTTCCCGAAGGAGCGAGGTGCCTCGTCGATATGCGCCTCGTATAGACGGAAGAGCCGTGCCTCGAAGGGCTCAGCGTCCATCAGGTCGGGCACCTTCTTCTCTGCCAGCAACTGGCGGGCAAGCTCATCTACGTACCTCCCCAGAGCGGACCGAATATTATCAAGCAGCTCCGGCCTGAATAGTTGCCGCAGGACGACATAACCATCTTCCTCGAATTGTGACTTGATGGTAGCCAATCCGGGCATCGGTACTCTCCTCTACTGCCACTCCGTTGGCGCCGATTTTCCTGACAATTTACAGATTATCACCGAGCGATCGCCGGCCCCCAGGGCACAACCGTACGGGCCAGCGGGGCGGCCGCAGTCAAACCTCCAGCAGGATTCTTTCCGACGACCGACCGTGCCGCTAGCAACCTGTGGGCTCGTTGGGCATCGACGAGCGGGATAGGGCCGCACCCGCAGTCGACTGCCCTCCACCCTTCGCTTACCCCTACCCTGCGGGACGCCGCCCGGACTGCCTCTGCAGTGAGCTGGGAAATGCGCAACAACCGGCGGAGGTCTTCGTCGCTGCCGTCGAGGACGTAACGCCTAACACGCTCCGCCACCACCTCTGCCATTGCTGCCTCCTCGGCCCTCGTCCACGGATTCTACGAGTACCCCGGGTTCGAAGCAGCTATCAACCCGCGAACTGGCTTCAGAACGGGTGGCCGGCCCCGAACTGGACGGGTTCAACGGCCACCTTGTCCCCGACGCTCCACTGCACCCCGGTAACGATGCCCGAAGCGTCCGTGTCCAGCACCATGGTGCCGATGCCCAGCCCAGAAGGTACTTCAGCTTTTCCTTGACCAATTGGCGCCAAAGCGTTGCGCTCGCTGAGCAACGACGCCGGGGAGCGTGTGTCGAGCGGCCCGTGAGGGTACTGGGTGGAGTCCTCGACGACGATCTCCCAACGGAGGCGGCCCGACCCCGCCACCGGCTCGGGCGCGACGAGCGGGATCACGGAGTGCCCGACCCCAGGTGCCAATGGCTGCCAGGCCAGGATGTCACCGGCTTGGATGGATGCGGCCGTGGGGTCAGCACGCCAGCCCAGCTGAGGGCGGGCCCCCAGGCCCCTGAAGAAGTCGACGAACTCAACGGGCGTCGGGGTGACCTGGCCGGCGTCGAGCTCCACCACTCGTCGAAGGGAAGCCCAAGCTCGGGGATCCGCCCGCTCGAGCGTGTACCCGCTGAAACCGACACAGTCGAAATAGAAGTACCGCGGCGGGGCTTCTTCATAATTTTGCTGGTACCGGCTGCACTTCATGTCGTTGAACTCTTCATAAGCAAGGGCCAGCGTTGTCGATACTGAGCCCGGGACCAGCCTGGCCCCCTGCATCTGGACCGTGACCGCCGGGACCTGGGCACCAGTCGACATTGGCATTAGAGGGGTCTTGTCGGCGCAAAGGTTGGGGACCATCGGCGGCGCAGACGCCGCCGCGTCCGCTACCGACAGGGCGGGGGCCACTGGCAACATTGCGACCATGAGCAGCAGCGCCCGAGCGCTAGCGGAGAACCTGCGATCGGGCCGCCGGCCGACGGCCCCTGGCCGGATTGCCCCGGTGGACGGGGGCCGGCCAATAAGAGCGGGTTTTGTGAGCGTCATTTTCCCTCCAGGGGTTCGGCCTGGCCACCGATCAAGGCAGCTGGGACCAAATTCGGACCTCTTTCAAGCAGTAGTACGCACTACGTGGCCGACCGGTTCGGCCACTTATCTCAAGAGCGTGTGCTCCGGGAACAACGACGAGCTCTCGGCCCTCGGGACGATGGCGGGCGCGGCAACACGTACCCCTTGACGGGTACGCCTGGCCACGCTGTCAGCACCTGGTGCCCGGAAACCAAAGGATGGCTGGCCCAGAGCCGGGCCAGCCATCCTTCCCACTGAACAGCCGCCACGGCAGGTGGCGGCTCCTTTTAGCCTCAGGGGCTCACCTGCTCTGCGTGCCATGGCGTGGCCCCAATAGCCTGCCAATAGAACTCGACGGCCAGGTTTGGGCCTTCGGCGCTAATAACCGACGACTGCCCCACCTGGGCCACCGACGGGGCCGAAAAAGTAGTGCCGGGTCGCGGAACTTGTTCAGGGTGCCAGGGTGCGCTCCCGATGGCCTGCCAGAAGAAGTCCAGGCTTTCGTCCTGCCCTTCAGCCGCGATCACTGTAGATTCTCCGACCTGGGCTACCGATGGGGCGGAAAAAGTGCTGCCGGCGGCGGCCACTTGTTCAGGGTGCCAGTGAGCGGTCCCGATGGTCTGCCAGAAGAAGTCCAGGCTTTCGTCAGGGCCGTCACTGGCGATAACGGTGGAGTTCCCCACCTGGGCCACCGAAGGCGCGGAGGCCCCACTGTCGGCTTGCGCCACCTGTTCGGGGTGCCAGGGTGCGCTCCCGATGGCCTGCCAGTACATATCAAGGCTATGGCCGGGTCCCTGGGCGGTGATCACCGACGATTGGCCGACCTGGGCCACCGACGGGCTGGAAAACGTGGTACCCGGCCCGGCCACTTGCTCCTCGTGCCAGGGGGAAGTCCCTATGGCCTGCCAGAAGAAATCCAGGCTATGTCCCGGTCCCGCGGCGACGATCACGGAGGACTGGCCGACCTGGGCCACCGACGGGGTGGAGAAGGTAGTGCCCGCGCCGGCGACTTGTTCCTCGTGCCAAGGCTTCGCCCCGATGGCCTGCCAAAAGAAGTCCAGGCTGTTACCGGGGCCTTCAACCGTCACTACCGAAGAGTTCCCCACCTGGGCTACCGAGGGGGTCAGGATGGTGCTGCCTGTCGGCGCCACTTGCTCGGGGTGCCAGGGCGAGGCCCCAATGGTCTGCCAGTAAAAATTGACACTGCCGTTAGCGCCGGCGGCGGCAATGACAGAAGAGTTGCCGACCTGTGCCAATGTACGGGCTGACGCAACCGGGGTAAATGCCAGTACTCCTGCCCCGATGGCGGCGAGCAACAGGGCCGACCTTGCGCCCGGTTTGCAAAGGTTCGGGGTCCCACGTACTTGCGATGCGCCGGAGCGCCGGCTGACCAGCGCGAGGGCGCGCCGGGTCAAGGGTAGATTGATTGCCATTTCTGTACCTTTCCTGGGATGTCAGGCGTAGGTCCCCTGGGGACCTACGCCGTGTTAGTTTCCGGGCTGCCGGTGCGGCCCCGTATTCTCTTTCGACACAAGGTACGCAGCGAGACTGCAGACGGTTCGCTCGTTTGTGGCAGTAGGCCAAACCAGGCTCGTTGCCTTGCCCCCCGCCCTCGGGCCGCCTTGCGGTGCCCAAGGGGAGTGGCCACTCCCGTCACGACCCGATGACTACGGCCGCGACTCGGAACCGTGCAGCGGATCACCCGCCGGCCGTTGTAGGGGCCTTGGCCGCAGAAACACCATGGAACCTCCACCTCGGACGCACCAGGGTCTTTATCAAACGTGAGTTGAGTTTCTTCTGCACTCTGCCTTAGCTGTGCAGCCCCGGGCCGCTGCTCCAGGCACCAACGGATGACATACGGAGCTAGGGTGTTGGGTAGCGATAAGGAAGTTGAAGGCCATGCTGTCGAAATTGAGCGAAAGTGAGACTTTAATGCCCTTCGTCCAATTGGTCGAGGTAGTCACCAGCCGCCGCGAAGAAATAGAAGCCCTTGTCAGTGAGTGGAAAGACCAGACTGAGGGCCGCCGGCTGGCCAAGCGAGGAACGCTCACCGAAGACCGCGACCGGCCCGGTACGTTCGTGCAGATCGTGGAATTCGACTCGTACGAGGCCGCTATGAAGAACTCAGAGCTTCCGGAGACTTCAATGTTCGCCGACCGGCTGGCAAAGCTGTCAGACCAACCTCCCACTTTTCGGAACCTCGACATTATCCGGGTCGAGGAGCTCTGAAACTACCCGGTCCCGTGCAAGGGCGAAATACAGTGGAGAGGCGACGGCGGCGGCTGCACGGCAGCCGTCCAAACGTTGCGAGCGGAGCGGTTAGTCAAGGGCAAGAGACGCCGCGCCGATAAACAGGGTCTCCGCCAGGTTGACATCCCCGAGCACCACAGCGCCCGATCCCTCCAGGTCTTCTCGATTACCGACAACTCGGCAAAACGAGGTGGCATCAACTACGACCACGGTGCCTGACGCGGGTGGATCGGTCCCGGTCGCGACGGGGCGGTCTAGAGGTATGTCCCAGGTGCCTCCGCCTGTCCCGGTCAGGACCAGGCGGACGCTGGCTCCTACCCCACGACAGCCGGTCCGAGCTAGCCCAGCGGGCAACAGTGCGGCCGCGAGCTCGGCCATACGAGCAAGGACAGCACCATCGGGTGCCTGGAGCGGCCGCCCAGCCGACCGGCGGATGTCCTCGTGGTGGACCCAGATTCTCGAAGCTCCGGACCACCAGGAGCAGGTCTAGCGGGAGCACTATGCCGTAATAGTTGGCCTGAAGGTCGGCCGGCAGCTCAGCGCACGCTGCCACGGTACGGGCCGTCCGGTCCCGCCAATCTGCCAGAGTGGCCGCCGGAACACGGCCGCCTTGTTCCTTGGCGGTGGCCTGAGTCGAGCTGATGTGTTCAGTGGCGTCCGGAAGCTCGGCCAACCCTCGCAGACCGTCGAGGAACGCCGCCTCGGCCCCGATGAGATGGCCGACCAGCTCCTGGACGGTGAGGTCGCGCAGGGCAGGGCGCCGCCAGTCACCCTCGCCAAGATCCGATAGCAGGCCGTCCATCTGGTTGATGACGCGCTGGAACGCTTCTGATCCCGGGACCTCCTCGGGTGGCCGTGACGGGCGCCCTGAGCCGCGCCCCGCCAGTGCGGCGATGACCACCCGTGCTCGTAGCTGCTCCGTGACGGGCCTCGCACCGCCCTCAGCAAGGGCAAAGCTGAGCTCCTCCATCGGGTCTCCCGCAAGCACGTCTTCGTCCATCACCACGGCCCCGCGCCAACGGGTGAGAGCCAATCAGCCAACTTCGCCTGCGCCAGACGGAGGCGGGACTTGACCGTACCTTCGGGGAGCTTGAGGTCCCGCGCGATCTCTTTGTGCGTTTGGCCACCCCAGTACGCCAGCTCAACCGCTTGGCGTTGCTCTAAAGGGAGCCTGGCAATCGCCAGCCGCACCGCCTCCTTGAGATTCCGACCTGTCCACCTCATCCCGCGCCAGGTGGCCAGTTGGCCACCCAAGCCGGTCCCAATGTCCTTGGCGGGCCCTGCGCCGGACCTCGCTCCGGCAGGAATCCAGAGCCCTGCGCTGGGCCTGGACACCCAGGTAGGCCCTCAGGGATTCCTCGTTCCGGCGAGTAACGTTCTGGGTGCCGCCACAGTTCCGAAATGACCTCCTGGAGGACGTCCTCCGCCACGGCATGGCTACCGCTGACCCTTCGAGCGATCGCGATCAGCACGCCCCCGAAGCGGTCGACGACCTCGCCGAGCGCGTAATCATCGCCCGCCGCAATCCGAGCTATGAGCAGATTGTCCTGCTCGTTCGCGCCGAATAACGTAATTCGGTCGGGCCGTCGCTCCGAAGGACTTTCCAAGCTAGGACGAACCGCGTCCATGAGCCACGCAATTTCGCCGAAGAAGACCTCGTCCTGTTGGTATCTCCGCTCTAACGTACGGGAGGCAACTACTTGCCGGTGGATGGGAGATGCAGTCAACGTGAAGACCAGGTGGATTTCTCCTGAAACTGCCTGGCGGATATAGGCAACCACGCAGCTGGAAGGCACGCGTGCCGCCGGTCCAGGCTAGCGCCGCCCTGGCTGTGGCATCGTCGTCTCGCCTCGATGCACACTTCCCCGGTTTACCAGTGATCTGTGAACGGTCACCGTGCCGAAATCTCTGAGCGGTCGCATCGGGACAGCTTCGCCGAAAAGAGGAGAGATAGTGAGCTCGGACGACAACATCAAGACGGTAGCGGCAATGTACGAGGCTTTCGGTCGTGGCGACGTGGGAGCGGTGCTGGACGCTCTGACCGACGACGTCGACTGGGCCGCGGACACGAGCTCGACCGAAGCCCCATGGTACGGGGTACGCCATGGGAAGAGCGAGGTCGCCTCGTTTTTCCAGTCCTTTGGGTCGGCGATGGAAGTCGAAGAGTTCACTCTTCTGACCAGTGGCGCGAATGACGACTCGGTCTTCGCCATGGTCAAGTGCCGTGCGAAGTCCCGTGCCTCCGGCAAGTCAATCGATATGAACCTCCACCACTACTTCAGGTTTACTGGCGACAAGGTCAGTTACTATCGCGGTACAGAGGACACCGCACAAACAGTTGCCGCCCTGCAGGGATAGTTAAGTGAGCAGCCGGCCCTGATGGGCCGGGTACCTGGTGCCAAGGCACGCCTAGAAATGTAAGGAGAAATTCCAATGGACTACGTGGCTTTTCTTCGCTTTCGTCCGTCGATCTCGGGAGCTGAGCGCGACGCAGCGCTCAAGCGCCGGGCTAGTTGGCAGTACCCGGCTGGGATGCAGCTGATTGCTGAGTTTTGGCCGACCTCCGCCGACATTCAGGTCGTCTCCATCTTCTCGACCACCGAGTTCGGGCCCGTCATGGAACTGGTCCTCGAGTGGTCAGACGTGTTTGACATCAGCGTGCACCCAGCTGTGTCGGTCGAGGACGGCCTCAGGATTGGAGCTGAGGCGCTGGGCAACTTAGCCCGGCTGGCACAGCCGTAAGACCTGGCCTAAGCGATATAGGCCGGCCCACAGCTCACGACATCGGACGGGAGCCGATGCCGACAGCGCCATCCCGCTCGAGCCAATCAGGCAGGGCGAGGGGGGAAAGTATAAGGACGGCTATCAACCAGCTGCCAGTCGTCGTCACCATTTCTACGCAGAAGATTAGCTGCGTGTAAGGCAAGCACGACCTCTCCGTTTGCTCCATAGACGGTCTGCTCAGCGTCAGCGAACGCGTAATCAGCGCCAACCAGCCGCAGATGGGTGAGGACGATCGACGTCGTTGTCCCTTTCAACATCCCGGCGAAGTACTCGCTGTACATTGCCGCCAGAGCTTCCCGTCCGTCCGCTCGTTCACCGAAGGGGTTGATGAGCGAGCCCTCTTCTGCGAAGAACGCAGCGAACTCGGCTCCGTCGTTGTCTTTCCATGAGGCGGCGAGCTTCTCGTAGAACGAGACGACGCTGGTTTCTGTAGTTCCCATTGCGGTGTCCCTCTCCCCAAGTCTTCCCGTCAACGCTCGGAACTGGAGGTTTGGTCCAGCCTGTTGACCGGCATAATCGCAGGCTCGCCCGGGTCAACCCCCACCTCGGCGAGGATCGGCATAAATACCTGGCCGAACGCTTGGAAGCTTTCCGGGCTGTCCCAGATGTCGTACACCATCAGGTCGCCATCCTCACCGACACAGGAGTGATGCAGCCGATGGGGGTCCGGTTCGCCACCCGTCTGCTCCAAACGCCGATGGATCTCGTTGAACTGGGCGAGGGTCATGTTCTTGGGATGGAAGTAGGCAGCGATGGCCATGGCTCGTCTCCCATTTTCAGCGGGCCGCGGTTAATTCCGTTTCGTCACTGCTCTCGGTCCTGGATCACCCGCATGATGCAACCTTCCCCCGTCAGTGCTCTTCTCCTGCAACAGGGAAGGCCTGTCCGCGTCGTCCCCGTCGTCGAGGAACTGCACCGCTCCGGGTACGCTCAGTCAACAGTGACGGGTACCCGCATCCCGTGGTAAAAACGAAGCGCCCGGCTAGCCGCAGCGTGCGGCATGGGGCCAGAAGGCGCTCGGTGACGCCCCTCGCCGTCGGGGCGGCCGTAGTGGCCGCCATGCTCGGCTGCGCCAGCCCGGCGACGGCCGGGACGGCGACGGCCGGGACGGCGAGTTCGAGCCAGGTCGTGCGGGCCTCCGGGTTCGGCTCCAACTGGACCACTTACCACGGGAATGCTGAGGCGACCGGAGCCGTCGCGGCGGAGACCACGCTGTTACCATCGCGGCAGGCCTGGACGTCGCCGGTCCTCGACGGGCAACTGTACGGGGAGCCGCTCGTGGCCGACGGCCGCGTCATCGCCGCGACCGAGAACGACACCGTCTACGTGATGGCCGCCAACAGCGGGCATGTCCTGTGGTCGTGCCACCTGGCGACCGCCGTGCCATCCGGCGACCTCCCCTGCGGCGACATCTCGCCCGAGGTCGGCATTATGGGCACCCCGGTGGTCGACTTGGCGCGCCACGAGATCTTCGTCGACGCGGACACGCTGACCAGCGGCCCGTCTGCCTCTGGTGGGGTGGAAGCGTCGCACCGCCTGTTCGGGCTCGACCTGTTTACCGGCAAGGTCGAGCTGGACGAGCCGGCGATGCCAAACGCCGGCGAGGACCAGCTCGCGCAGCTGCAACGGCCAGGGTTGGCGCTCGACGACGGCTCCGTGGTCATCGCCTACGGTCAGAACTTCGGCGACTGTCCCGGCCCCAACGGCCCTGCCCACGGGTACGTCGTCGCTATCCCCGAGACAGGGCCCGCTCCACTATTTCCAGATCGGCAGTGGCCAGGACCGGGGAGCGGTTTGGATGGGCGGCAGCTCTCCGGTCGTCGACCCTCACGGGAACATCTACGTGGCGAGCGCCGATGGCTATGACCTCGGCGCCGGTCAACCGTACGACGACAGCGACGCTGTGCTCGAGCTGTCACCGGCCATGCACCTCGAGTCGGTCTTCTACCCCAGGGACTGGCAGACGCTCAGCGCCGATGACCTTGACCTAGGGACCGGAGACCCGGTGCTCGTAGACGGATTCGTGTTCGTGGTCGGCAAGACGGACATCGCCTATTTGTTGCGTCAGGGCCATCTCGGGGGCGAGGAGGGTCAGCTGACCTCGCTTTCGATGTGCAGCGGCAACCCCGACGGAGGACGGGCGGTCGCGGGCTCGGTCGTCTACGTGCCCTGCCCGAACGGCGTGACAGCGGTCAAGGTGTCGGCCAAGCCCCCGTACCTCAAACAGTTGTGGACCGACAGCGATGGCGCCGCCGGCGGGCCGATCATCGCCGATGGGCTGGTCTGGACGATCGGAAGCGACGACGCCGTGCACGGGCTCAACCCGGCCAACGGTGAACAGGTCGTCTCCATCTCCTTCGGCAGCTACGCGAACCACTTCCCGACGCCGTCGGTCGGCGATGGGCTGCTACTCCTGCCGGGCACCGACAAGGTCTTTGCGTTCATGGGCCCAGCCGGGCTGCCGCCGTCACCGTCCGAGGCGTCTGGCACGTCGACGCGCCAATGAGGCGGTGACGGCTTCGCCATTGGCCCTTCGTCGGGTCCGAGGCTTCATCTCGGTGTCTTGGTGAACTCTTACCGCCGGAGGGTGTACTCGATCGGCAAGGTCCTGAAGAACTGACGCAGGAAAAAGACGCCAAAAGCGGTCGCCGCATTGGGCAGTATGAGCGCCCCCAATGTGGTTGATGCCGATCCCCGAAAAGATGTGCGTGCCGAACCACTTCGTGATAATGAACTGCGGGATCATGGTCACCTGGAACGGCACCATCAGCGTGCACATAAGGACCACGAACAACACACCGCTCCCGAGGAACCCGAAGCGTGCGAACGAATTCCGACTACCAGGGCCGCTCCCTGTACCCGCAGCTCACCAAGACACCTGCCGCCCCTGCGTTGACCCGGCGGGCTTTGTCCTGCGAGCTTTTTCGAGGAACGACCTGTCGTCCGGGACCGCCCCGCGCGACTGGCCAAACCTGCCAGTCGAACGCAGGCCCCAGAAGGGTGAGCTCCTGGTTGGCTATTTAGGCGGCCGGGCGCTCCCTCATTTGGCGCCCTTGACCGCCGCGGCTCGTCGCCTCAAAGACCGGCCACGACCCATCTGGCGAGGACATAATTGGGGCGGCGGCCGTCTGGGAGGATGGTCCATGAAAGTAGAGCGGCTGGTACGGGTGCAGCTGCTAGGGCCGTTCGGCCTGTCCTACGGGCCCAACCGCGCCGGGCCATGGCCGCGTACAAGCGCCAAGCGGCTGGTGGCGCTGGTGTTCTTGACCTCAGGGCGTCGCATTTCCAAAGATGTTGCTTCCGACATCCTTTTCCGGGACCTCGCTCCCGCTTCAGCAACTACTGCCTTGTACAACGCCTTGTCGGCTGCTCGAGCGGTGCTGGCTCAACTGGGCAGCCCGGCCAAGGGGATCATCTGTACCGACCGGACGCACATCTATGTCCCTAACGACGCGCCGGTCGAAGTCGACCTGGAAGGCCATGACGAGGCGTTGAGGACCGCGCTCGGGATGGAGCCGGGCGGCGGCCGTGACATCGCCCTGGTCGAAGTGTTGTCCGAAAATCGCACCCTCCTGGAAGACGATGCCTATTCCGACTGGGCTCTCCGCCCGCGAGAGAGCCTCGAGCTAGCCCGCCAGGAGGCACGCTTGGCGCTGGCCCGGGACCGTTCATCCGGCTTTGGCCAGCCGGCGCTCGAGGCTGTCATCGGCGCCTGGGAGGACTATTTCGCCCACGATCCTGCCTCAGAGGAAGCAGGGGCGGCGTTGATGAACGCCTATGCGGCCCAGGGCCGGCGCCAGCTGGTGGCCCGGGCGTACCGTCGCTGCTGCGACGGCCTAAAAGACCTCGGGCTGGAGCCGTCAGCGAGCCTGGAGCAAGCCTACCGGGCCACGAGCCATGAGACAACCAGTTTCGGTTCAACCCGCTCAGCTGAGATCGTCGAGCCGACGAACAAGCTCCCCGCCTCGCTCAGCACGTTCATTGGCCGAGAGGCCGAGCAGGGTGAGGTCGGCTCGCTCGTCCGATCTTGCCGGCTGGTGACGCTAACCGGGCCCGGAGGGTCGGGTAAGACGCGCCTCGCCAAGGCGGTCGCGGCCCGGTTCCAGGAGGAAAAAGGAGGAGGGGCCTTCTTCGTGGAACTGGCCCCTGTCGCGGAACCGAGCCAAGTGCCGGCGGCACTCGCCTCAGTCCTGGCGGTGCGCGAGCAGGGCGACCGGCCACTCCTCGACGTGCTGTGCGAAGCCCTCGCCGGGCAAAACCTCATCATTGTCGTCGACAACTGCGAGCATGTCATCGCCGCGGCGGCCGAGATGGTCGAGCGGCTACACCGCGCCTGCCCAAAGTTGCGGCTCCTGGCCACCTCGCGCGAGCCGCTCGCCACAGAAGGCGAGCAGGTCTACCGTTTGGCACCGCTCGGCTTGCCGGCTGAAGACGCTTCTACCCTCGTAGACCTCGAACGCTCGGACGCCGTCAAGCTGTTCGTCGAGCGTGCTCGTTCGCATGACTCGAGCTTTGCCCTCGACGAGCCAATCGCCGGGCTGGTGGCGTCGATATGCAGGAGGCTAGACGGGATTCCGCTGGCGCTCGAGCTTGCCGCCGCCCGAATCTCCGGCATGTCCCTCACCGACCTGGGCGAGCGCCTGGACCAGCGCTTCAGGCTCCTCACCGCCGGTTCTCGCACGGCGTTACCCCGCCAGCGCACCCTGCAGGCCACTTTCGACTGGTCCTTTCAGCTCCTGTCGCCCGCCGAGCAAGCGGTGCTGACGCGCTTATCGGTCTTTTCGGGCAGTTTCGAGCTGGAGGCAGCCGAAAGTGTCTGCTCCAGCGAGGCGGTGGGCGCGGGCGATGTGGCCGACCTCCTCGCCTCGCTCGTCAACAAGAGCCTGGTGGTGGCCGAGCGTTCCGCAAGCTCGCTCCGCTATTCGCTCCTGGAGACGGTCCGCCAGTACGGCGTCCAGCAACTGGTTGCCGACGGCGACGACGCCAAGTTGCAAGAGGCAAGGGCCTCCCACGCGGAGTACCATTTGCAGCTGGCCGAGCGGGCCGAGCCCATGGTCCGGGGGGCAGACCAGGCCCCTTGGCTCAAGAAGCTCGACCTCGACTGGGACAACTTCCGGTCAGCACTGAACCATCTCCTCTCAGAGCCGGGCCGGGCCGAGGAGGTCCTCAGGATGGGAGCCTCTCTGGCCTTTTTCCTGTGGGTGCGCCACAAACCCTACGGCTTCGACGCCGTCCGAACTGCTCTGGCCCGGGCCGACCCCGTACAGGACAGTGTGCGGGCCAAAGCGCTTTGCCGCACAGGCGTCTACCTGGTAGACACGCTGGGATGGGAGCCAGACGCCGGCGTCCAGGCGGGAAGAGCGATGATGCATGAGGGTCTCGAGATGTCCCGTCGGCTCGGTGACCGGGGCCTGACCGCAGAGGTACTGGGAGGAATGTCCTGGCATGCGGAGTTCACGGGTGATGCTGCCCGGGCGGCAAAGTACGCAGAGGAGTCGCTCGAAATTGGGCGGAGCCTGGGCGATGACCGTCTCATCGGCAACGCGTTCGGGTACCTGGCATCGGCAGTGGTGGAACCGGCAAGGAAAAGGCCGCTCTTTACCCAATCTGTGGCCCATTTGCGGCGAGCGGGAGACCGGGTGGGCTGCTGTTGGCGCCTTCTCCAGCTCGCCATCTTGGACCTTGCCGACGGCAATTTCGGGCCCGCTGCAGAACTTATTGAGCAGAGCCGTGCCATTTGCGAGGATGTCGGGTCGGTCCTTGATCTGCTGGCGGCCTGGTCCGTCTTGGCCGACACGAGGCTGTTCCAGGGTCGTTTTGCGGAGACAGCGACCTGGGAACGGAGCGTGCTGATGTTGTTCCGTCGTGTAGGCCGATATGCCATCGGCAACTTCGCCACAGTGATCTCCTGCGTGGCCCGGCTCGGCAACCCCAGCGAGGCCGCCCGCTTGACCGGGGCGTTCAATGCCATGGTGTCGACTCATGTTCTCCAGGAGTACACGCTCACGATGGAGAGCCCCCACGTGCAGATGCAGCGCATGAGGGATGCAGCGCTCAAGCAGAACCTTTCGTATGTCCAGCAGGCTCTGGGTGCTGACGAGTACGAGCGGCTTTATGAGGATGGGTCGAAGCTCACCTACGATGAGGCGCTCGACGTCGCCCTGCACGTCCTCCGCGACGTTACGCCATAGGTTCGAGAACGCCATTTCCGCTAAATGCGCGCAATCAGTGGGTTGCGATGGGACGGTCCCGAGCGGAGCGGCGAGTTACGGCGAGGTGACCGGCGGCGCGGGATCATTGTAGGGTTAGGCGAAATGGGCGCCGAAGGAAATCGGTCCGAATATCGACGCTCAGGGGGTAGCGTTCGCGAACCGTAGACTACTGCCGCGACAGGCACCCTTTGCCTGGTTGCGCACCCTAACTTGGAAGCGCCGACAGGGGTGTTTGCCGCAAGCAACCTGGCAAACGTTCCTGGAGGCAGCACTACTTTCGCCGGGGCCTGCTGTCATGCTCCCGGCCCAGCCGCCCGCACATTACCCGGGCTAAAAGGGAGGACCATGTCTACGCCTGCTGGTCACCGGTTCCTGGAAGGGCCTTTCGCCCCGGTGGCGGAGGAGGTCACGGCGTTCGACCTGGCGGTTACCGGTCAGGTCCCCGCCGGCCTGAACGGGCGGTACTTGCGCAACGGGCCGAACCCGTTGGGCCTGGACGACCCGGACTACCACTGGTTCGTGGGCGCGGGCATGGTGCACGGCGTGCGTCTGCGCGACGGCAAAGCCGAGTGGTACCGCAACCGTTGGGTCCGTTCAAAGGCCATCGCTGATCAGCTCCACGAGACGTGGCCAGCTGGGCCCGTCCACGACGACATGGACTTCGGCGCCAACACTTGCATCATCTCCCACGGCGGCCGAAACCTCGCCACGGTCGAGGCGGGCGCGCTGCCGTACGAGCTGACGGACGAGCTCGGCACCGTTGGCCCTTGCGACTTCGACGGAAGCCTAGCGGGGGGCTTCGCAGCTCACACCAAGCTCGACCACGCCACCGGCGAGCTGCACGCCATTGCCTACTTCTGGGCCTGGGACCACGTCCAGCACGTCGTGGTCGACCCGGGCGGCAAGGTCACCCGTGCCACCGACATCCCGGCCCCCGACGGTCCGATGATGCATGACTTCGGGCTGACTGCCCACTACGTGGTCCTGCTGGACTTGCCGGTCACGTTCAGCTTAAAGGCCGTCAGCCAAGGCAAGAAACTGCCATACGTGTGGAACCCAGCCCACCAGGCCCGCGTCGGCCTGCTCCCCCGTGACGGCAGCTCCCCCGTCCGCTGGATCGAGGTCGAGCCGTGCTGGGTGTTCCACTGCCTCAACGTCTATGAGGACTCCCGCGGCCGAGTCCTGGTCGACCTGTGCCCGTACCGCGATGGTTTCGACGTCTCCACGATGTGGGCTGCGCACGGTCCGGTGACCCTGGACCGCTGGACCATCGACCCGGCCGCGGGCACCGTCACCCAGCAGCGCCTGGACGACCGGGGGCAGGAGTTCCCCCGGGTTGACGACCGGGTCGTCTCCCGTCCGCACCGCTACGGGTACAGCGCGGTTATCGGCGAGGTCGTCCGGGCCATCACTGCCACTGGCGATTTCCCCGACAACGCCTTCACCAATGCCATCCTCAAGCACGACCTGGACCACGGCACCGTGCAAGTGCACGAGTTCGGGCGCGATGCCACCGCGGGCGAGGCCGTCTTCGCCCCGGCCGCGCCAGACTCCGCCGAGGACGACGGCTATGTAATGGCCTTTGTCCACGATCCCGATCGGGGCGCGGCCGACCTGGTCATCCTGGCGGCCCAGGACTTCACCGCTGAACCGGTGGCGCGCGTCCACCTGCCCGCTCGCATCCCGCTCGGCTTCCATGGCAACTGGATCTCCGACCACTGACCCCGTAGAGCACCGCCTGACCTGATTTACTAATGCCAGCACCGAGTTCTCGCCCTGGCGCGCGCGAGACAATTGAGGCCCACCCAATTTGGCCGTCGGTGGCCAGCAGGCGATCGCCGCGGTTTATGAAGGCACGCGGTTGAAGTCCATAACCTCGCTACCAGTCGAGTTGGACAGGTGCCAGCTCATGGTGTCCGCTGAACACGTCCAGGTCCCCGACCCGCCGTGGACGGGGCTGTCCTTGCCAGAGATCGGTGCCCCGCCGTTTACGCTCAAAGTGATGTCGCTGGTCGGGATTTCCCCGAGCGAAATGGCCCCGAAGTGGCCGTGGTCGACTGCGAGTAGCTGGCGGTGGCGTCGCCTTGCCCGTTGAACACGAGGTCGCCAACCGGAGCCATACCTGTGAAGTCGATGTCAACCTCGGTGCTGGTCACGGTGACATGGATACCGGCCCCGCCCGAAAGTGACCCCTCGGGGGCGATCAAGGTCCAATCGGTAGTCACCCACTCGCCGACGAGACAAGGGGCGTCGTTGTTGGCGCTAATGGCATAGGAAGCCCCGGTCGTGTCGCCGGTAAGCGCCAAGTAGACCGCACCGGGAGTAAGTCGGGGAAGGGTCTCGAGTTCGGGCGAAGCACTGCAGTTGTTGAGGCAGAACCGGTCGGCCCGACTGGAGGTTGTCGAAGTCGTGGCTAGTCGAGTCGTGGAGACGGCTGTACGGGGTACTGACGACGAACTCGAGCGTATTTGCGGCCGTGTTGACGGCCACTATGTCGTTGGCGTAAGGGGCCACCGTACCTTTGAGCGACTGGTTGGGCGCTAGCACGTGCACGGTCGGGTTGAAGGATACATCGGGGATGGCCGGCCCGGTCAGGTCCCAGCCATCGCCGAAGTCCGGGTGCCGGAGCAGCGATGACGCCCAAGTCAGTTTGAACTGGCGGTCAGTGGCGAGAGCGTAAGCGGCAGCGCTGGTGGGCGCCCTGAACATGCGGTCGAAGAGGTGCCACGGGTCAATGCCGGTCTCTTCCATGTGAGCGAAGAAACCGATGGCGTCGTATGTCCTGTTGAACAGACTTTTGCCGATGTCGACCAGGTAGTTCTGCCACAGAACGTCGGGTTGCGACGGCGCCAAGGTCTCCCCCACCCATTCCGCCGACCCCTCGATGAGCCACCCTGGCGCATCATAAAACGCCTTCAGCGTCGGGTAGTCCACGGCCTCGAAGCAATGGAACGTCTCGTGCATAAGGGTGACATTTACCTGCGAACTATCGACCGAGTGGTAAAGGAGCGGGTTGATATAAATCACGCAACTGGCCGGACGTCCGGTCAACTCTCCTTTGCTGTCGTACGCATACGTGTAGGCGAGAGCGGTGGGGCCCACCTGTTTCGAGTTGACCACAATGCTCAGCGGGATGCCCAGGGGATGACCGATGTGGCTGGCAATATCGCTCTCGTCGTTTTTGAGGACGGCCAGGTACGGCCCCGCCGGCGGCGTCATCAGGGCGACAAGGTGAGGGCGGAAGGCATCGCCCCTTTGGGGCACGTCCGTCGCATTGGTGGCGGGCAGTCCGGGCAAGTCCCTCTTGATCGCCGCTCGCTGGGCGGCGCCGAGTTCATCCCAGTACCGGAGCGCCGAGTCCACGGCGAATGTCCCGTCGAGGACTGGCCCGGGTTGCACGGGCGCCGCCGGTACGCCGGGAAGGGGCCGATTAGATCGCTGAAGGCCTGCAGGGCCGCCTGTTTGGGCACCGTCCCGTCGGCCCGGACCTCGGACAACGCGGAACTAAGGGCCGTCCTCGGCGCCGCCGAAGCCGGGACCTCAGCCGCCCCGCTGACCACAGCCAACAATGTCGCTGAAAGCGCCAAGGCACACAGGCGGCGCATCTTCGCAGAACCCCTTGGAATTGCCCCGGCAGAGTTCACGACTGCAGCCATCTGCCGACTCTAAACGCGAACGAGCGCCCCGCTACAGCCTGATTTGCACTGACCAGTTTCCGACGCCGGGGATCGACCGTCAGGCCGCCATGGAGCTGTCCAGCGGTTCCGGGGCCCTGGCAGGCCCGTAAGAGCAAGCCGACCCCCTTCGCCTCTTGTGGGCTCGGTCATGCCGTACCCGTTCACCGAGCGGTGCACATCAGTCCGTCCCGGCTCGCCAGGCCGCCGCGCAGTTGCCTGCATCCCGCTGCAGTAACCTGCGCAGATGGCGCTTATCGGCAAAAAGACGGGCAACATCCCGGCTGACGTACCCCTGCTACTGGGCAACCCGCTGACGGACCCGACGATGCGTATGTTCGTACGGTCGGCCGTGACAGAGGGCGACTATGGGGCTGTCCAGGGCGCTCACGCCCTCGCCGAGAGCCTCGCACCACCCGGCTCCAACCTGTGGACCTGGTGGCTCGATGGGGTGGAGAGCCTGGCACGAAGCGGCGACGAGGACCTCGGGCTGTTCGTCAGGTTCACCGGCGACGTCGCTGGGATCGCCCCCTGGGGCAACCTCCCGGCGACCGCCCGCCAGCGGCTCCGCGCTCTTGGCGGCTAAGGGCCTTGGCCTGGCGGCAAGGCCGATTGTCCGGGCCAGCACGCGGTAATCGGTTGGCCCGCCCCCATCTGCAAAATCCTGTGGCGCCACGGGAACGTTCGGCGGCCACTTTTGCCCATGACTTGGGGAGCCGTTGGCTCAGGTGGAAGGCGCTACCGGCGGTCCATCGTGGTCACCATCCAGGGCCGCCGTTAGTCCCTCCAGGTCAGCCACGGTCACCGTGAGTGCCGAGTGGCCGCTGCGCCGAAGTGGCGACGGCACCTTGTCATGGAAGTGAACACAGACGCCTGCGTCGTGGTTGGTCCCGAAACTCAAGCCGTCGTCCGCCATTGACGCACGAACACCGAACGCTGTCCACCACCGGTAGTCCCGGGTGATATGCGCGCCGGTGATGTTGGCGAGCGGCGTCGCCACCTTGAAAAAGCCGAATGTGGCGGAGAAGGAGCCGTCGTCGGTCAGCGTGACGCCGTCTCTCGCGGGTCGCAGGCCGAAGGGCAAGAGCACCGGCAGGTAGCGGTGGTCGATGGCGTAGCCGAAATGTCGGGCCATAACCGGTCCAATCCCCTCGTCATGATCTCCGCTGTCCCACGCAGAAATGGCAGCGTTGACAGGACAATACCGAAGACGAGCTTAGCCCCGGTGAAATCGGGCACCCGCTCGGCGGGCTCCGGCGTGGCAGCGACTGGCGGACGCCGTCGGGGGCCAGCCAGCAGTCGGTTCGATCAATGCCTCCTGGGCAGAGGTCGTCCCATTGACCGGGTCGCCGCCCCACCATGCCGAAAGTGTCCCTACGCTCGGGAGTCATGTGCCGATCGGATAGGGTCAACAGTTAACGTGGCTGCGTACAAACCCGTGACGGGATGCGATAAAGCGTACGAGAGGGGCGGTACCGGAGTGAGGAACCGTGCCGAGGCGTGCCCGGGCGCTGCCCGGCCCGACTTCGGGGACATCGGCCTTGTCGAGGCGCAGGTCGTGCAGCCGAGCTGAGATCATGAACACCACCCTCAGCCTGGAAAAGCTCGAGCGTGACTTGGTTTCACCCGCGTTTGTCGCTGACCCCTACGCGACACTGCGGCGAATGCGCGAAGAGGTCCCCATCTACTGGAGCGATTCGGTCGGTGGCTGGCTCATAACTCGCTACGACGATGTCATGACCACCTTCAAAGACACCAGGGATTACTCCAACGAGGGACGGTTGGGCCGAGCGGCGGCCCACCTGTCATCCGGAGACCGGCAACGGCTGTCAGTCTTTGAACAGCACTACCGCACCAAAGGACTGCTCCACTCCGACCCTCCGGACCACACCCGGCTGCGCAGGTTGACCGTAAGCGCTTTCACCCCCAGCCGGATCGAGGCGATGAGGCCCCACATTGCCGAGACGACTAGCGTCCTATTGGACAAGTGCGCTCAGCAGGGAGGGATGGAGGCCATAGGCGGTCTGGCCTCCGCGTTGCCCGTCCAGGTCCTGGCCGACCTGATGGGCCTACCGCCCGGTGACCAACCTCTGCTGCGCCGGTGGGCCGACCAGCTGCTGGGGTTCCAGGGCATCAACAAGCCGTCATTAGAGCTGCTAACCGATGCTCAGGCCGCCATCGTCGAGATCCGCGAATACTTGAGCCTGGCTCTGAAGCAGCGACGGGCGGCCCCCCGAGATGACCTGCTGACCGCTTTCGCCATGTCGGAGTCGGAGCCCAACGGCCTCACTGAGCTGGAGGTGGTCAACACCTGCCAGACGCTCCTCGTCGCTGGGCACGAGACGACAAGGTCGCTCGTGGGCAATGGCCTCGCCCTCTTGCTCAGTGACCGCTCCCGCTGGGAGCGTCTGGTCAACCGACCGTTCCTCCTGCGATCCGCCATAGAGGAAATTGTCCGCTTCGAAAGTCCTGTCGCCCGTCAGCCTCGGCTTCTCAAACACCCCACCCGGCTCGGTGACGTCGAGCTCAATGAGGGCCAGGTCCTCTTCCAGATGCTCAATGCGGCCAACCGCGACCCGGCGCAGTTCAAAAACCCTGACGATTTCCAAATCGACAGAGAGCCCAATAAGCACATTGGGTTTGGTTTCGGCACCCACTTCTGCATCGGCGCCCCACTGGCCCGGGTGGAAGGCGAAATCGCGTTTACCGCCCTTATCAAGCGGTTCCCGTCGCTTTACCTGGTCGACCCCAGCCTTCATTGGGACAGTTCGAAAGCGAACAGCCGCATGCTTTCATCGCTGGTCGTAGCGCTGTAAGCGCTATCGCAGGCGCAACAAACCCCGACCTGTTGCCCTAAGCAGGCGACGTGGTGACTCGTGGCCTCCGGACGGACAGGCGGACAAGCATGGCACAGGTTACGATCCACCGGGTTCGAGCTCACCTTCGTCAGCCCTGAGGACCCGACCTGGAAGCCGGCACTCCTCGCCACCGACGACGAAGACACCTTCGTGGTCGAGCCCGGGTACAGGCAGTCCGGCGAGATGGCGACCTTCGAGCGCCTGCCAGACGGTCGCGTAGTGTCCGTCTACCTCACCGCCTTCACGTTGCGCCGCCAGGACGACGTCACCGCCGAAGGGCCGACTCCCGCCAAGGTGGCTTCCCCTAGACCTACGTCGGCCAGGGGTGCGTCGCGTCGCAGCCGACCGTAGTGCTGCCTCCAGGAACGTTTGCCCGGTTGCCAGTGGCGAACAGCGCCGTCCGCGCTCCAGGGCTGTGGTGCGCAACCAGGCAAACGTTGCCTGTCGTGGCACAAGCCACCGGTTTCACGCCGGCCAACACTTCGAGGTCGGCCGAAGGACGCCCAGTTCGGCTCTGAGGCCGACCGGTTGATGCCCGGCCAAGGTTTCTCAGGTCGCGGTTCTTGGTCGTCTCAGGTTCAGATCCGATAAACGCGCTCGGCGGTGCCACGCCACAACGCCCATGCCTCAATCGCCGAGAGATTTTTTGTGATCTCCTCAAACGACGTAATCAACTCGTCGAACTGTCCGAACAGGCTGTCAACGGGCCAATTCGACCCCAGCATCGAACGGCCAGCGCCGAAGGCCTCCAGCGCGTCGTTCACGAGAGGTCCCATCTCCTGCGCATTAAGCGGGTGCAGGCCCATGCCGAGGCCCGAAATTTTAACCACGACGTTGTCGCATTTGGCGATAGCGCGCAACCCGTGCCGCCATCTGGCGAGGCTTTCGCGGTCCCGGGCGAGCGGCATACCCGCATGGTCCAGGACGAACCGCACGTTCTCGCGTCTTCTGGCCAGCTCGAGCGCCTCGTCGAGACGGTCCCACATCACGCCGATCTCGAACACGAGCCCGAAGTGCTCCAGCAGAGTCAGCCCGTACAGGAATGCCGGGTCGTCGAAAAGGTTCGCGTAATAGGAAAGCATCCGCACGCCCCTGACCGGCCCAGCCGCGCAGTGGCGCTCGAGTTCCTCGCTCGCGTCGGGGGCGCGCAGGTCGGCACCGGCGACGATCGCCACCGGGAAGCCGGCCGACGCCCCCAAAGCGGTCACCCAGCTCGTCTCTTCGACCTGGTCTTCACCACCCCAGTCAGCCTGTACATGGACAAGCTTTGCCACACGGGCGGCCGCATATAGCGGGAGGAGGTCCTCGGGCCGGAACGTCCGCTTTAGGGGGCTGTAGTCCCCGAGATATTCCTCCTGCGAGGGCTCCCACTCGCCCGTGATCCAGCCCCGTTGCTGTGTTTCCACGTCCCAGAAATGGACGTGCGCGTCCACCATCTCCGGTCGCCGCTCGTTCATGACAAACTGCTCATCGCCGTCTCTCCCCTTCAAATCTGACGCATTTGGCCTAACGGGGTTCGGCTTGCCAGCACCGTCCTGCCCGACAATCCGCGCGTGCCTCGCCTGCCTGTGCCTCGAACGTCACGTGCCTGCGCTCACGCTCCCTCTTCGCCGCTCCGGAAATCGTACGTGGAGGTCAGGCCTCCATCGGCCACGACGGCCGAGCCAGTGATCGAGGAGGCGTCGGGCCCCAGCAGGAAGGAGACAACACCTGCAATCTCGGCTGGGTCCAGAAGGCGCCCAATGGGTTGGCGAGCGGTGCGGTAGGACTCAAAGCGGGCCGGTTCGCTGGCGGTTGCCAGGTGGGCGCGAAAGCCTGGCGTGTCCACGATCCCCGGGCAAAGCACGTTCACACGGATGCCCCTGCGGGCGTAGTCCACCGCCACGCAGCGCCCGAGCTGGAGCAGCGTTGCCTTGGTGCAGGAATAGGCGACGATGCCTTGTTCGGCCAGGAAAGAATCGACGCTGCCCATGATCACGATCGCACCAGCCCGTGCGGCGACCATCCCCGGCAAGCAGGCTCGCAAGCCAAGCACACTGCCAATGACGTTGACCTCGAAGACCGCCCGCCAGGTCTCCATGGATATCGTCTCGATGTCCCCGACGACATCGGCGCCACCCATCGCCGTGTTCAAGACCAGAGCCGACGGGAGCGAGCCAAAGCGCTGCTTGGCGGCGGCCAGTGCCCGCCCCCAGGCGCCTTCGTCGCTCTGGTCACCCCGGACCAACTCGACCGCCTCGGGTAACGGCCCGGCGTGCTGGTCGATCACGACGACGTCGTAACCGTCCTCGAGCAGTCGCAAGCTCACCGCAAGGCCGATCCCACTTGCGCCCCCGGTCACCACTGCGGTGCCTGCTCGTTTATCAGTCGCCTCGAACATCATGAGCCCCCGGTGAACGAGACAGCTGCCTCTCTAACATGGCTGTGAACTGCGCACCCCTCCTATGTTATTTCCGCTTTCTGCAAACGCACCCAATGCGCATCAACCGCGGTGGCGCGGCCCGCCGGTCATCCGAGGCCCTCGCGGTCCGGCACGGCGGAGACCTGCTCGAACGGGTCGGGCAACATGGCACCGACCGCGGCGTCCAAAAGGCTGCGCTGCCGTGCCAGGCCGGCGTGGCGGTCTGTCGGGAGGGTGGCTTCGAGCTCGTCGAACATCGCCCGCAGGCGGCGTACCACCTGTGGAGCATCGGAGCCGTAGCGGATTATCTCGGTCAGGGAGAGCGTGAGGATGGCGTCGAAATCGCGGAGCTTTCGCTTCACTCTTACCGTAGACGTCGTGTCCACCCGAAGGCCGGTGGGGTCGGGCCGGGTACCCACCAGGGCCAGGAGGTCGCCGATACGGTCAATCGATTGCACCGCCGTCGTCGGGTCGTTGACAGCAGGTGAAAGGGCGCGGACCGCCACATCGGCAAGTTGGCGGAAACCGAAGGCGGGGTCCTGCACGAAAGTGCGCTCATTCCGCACAAGAAAGAGGTCGACCACCTCCTGGTAGCCAAGATCGCCTCCGTGCACCAGGGCAAAAAGCGTGCCGTGGGCGAGGTACTCGCCGGTCCCCACGGTCAGTTCGACCCAGGAGTCGTGGCGCCGGCACAGTTCGGTCAGACGGTACAGGTCGACCGCGGTGACGACTCCGGTTGGGCCGCTGTAGTGTAACGGTCTGGGCGATGGGTCAGGCGCGGGAGCCCGAACGTCCAGGTAGGCCGCCGACGGCGGGAGGTTCTCCTCGATCGCGGCCCGGCTTTCAGAAGCAATGGCCTCCAGCAGGTACTGCACGCGCATGAGGCGCACAACGCCGTGCAGGTAAGCGATGAAGCCGAAAACCGTCGCCACCGTGAGGGCCAGCAAAGTGGTAACAGACACAACCGGGGCGAACTGTTTTGCTGAATTGACCGTTGAACGATTGTCGACGAGCATGATCAGTGAGAAGATAAAGGTCGCCAGGAACAACCCGAGCGTCACCCGGGTAACGCGCGAGCGGATGAAGATCCGAACGGTCCTGGGCGAGTACTGGCTGGCGGCGAGCTGGATCGCCACCAAGGTAGTCGCGAACACAACCGCCACGAAGGCCAGCGTGGCCGCCGCAATCGATCCGGCAAAGGTGGAAGCCACGCTCTGGTCGCCGACCAGGTCCGGGCGGACCCCTACAGGCGCGGCGACGACGGAATCCAGCCAAATGGCAAGGTTGGCCAGCGCAATTGCGACGGCGGCGAATATGGCTGGTAAAAACCAAAGCGATACCACGACTCGCTGGCGGAAGTCGACAAGCCACAACGGTTGGGGTCGCACCGGGAGCGCTCTCATTGAGACAGAGTCTGTCAAAACCGGGGACCGTCGCAACGACTGGGCCAACGCTAGCGGCACTCGATGGCCGGATAGCGTGATCTGGGGCGACCGACGCTAGGCTCGCTCAGGCATGACCGATAACAACCCGCCCGCATGGTGGCAAGAGTTTGTGCTTGCCCTCCCGGCGCGTACGGCCAAGTTGGCCGTCGTGCGAGCCGACGGCTCCCCTCACGTAGCTCCCGTCTGGGTCGACCTGGACGGTGACGACGTTGTTTTCACCACCTCAGCCGACACGGTCAAGGGAAAGGCTATCCTGCGTGACCGGCGCGTGTCCTTGTGCTGGGACGACGAGCGGCCTCCTTTCACCTTCGTGATCGTCGCCGGAGTGGCCGGGACCTCTACCGACCTGGACGATCTGTTGCTCTGGTCCACACGTATAGCTGGCCGTTACATGGGTGCGGAGCGGGCCGACGAGTACGGCCGGCGTAACGCCGTGCCTCCCGAGATGGTTGTGCGTGTGACGCCGACGCGGGTAGTCGCCCAAAAAGATGTAGCCAATTAGGCCTCGAGTAAGAGGGGTACGAGATGCCCGACAACGCCGAGTTCTTGAGAGGGCTGTACGAACCGTTCGCTCGTGGAGGCGTGCCAACGGTGGTCGTCGCCCTGGACGATCTTGCTGTCCGCGTCGGGCAGGCGGGCTCGCGCCCAGCTTTCCTTTTGGGTGGATTGGGGACGTAACGGTGCCCTTCGGCCCTGAGCCAAGTCCGCCCGCACCCAGCCTCGGACTAAGAACGTTGTAAACAACGGGGTAGGACCACGGGGTGTTCGCGATACCAAATCTCCACATGTTCTGCACGAAGCCTGCGCTGCTCACGTCTTTTATGGTCAAATCAGCATTTTGTGGCGTCATATCCGCACAATTGGCTCTCGCCTATGGGTGAGGTCTTCCGGGTGGCTGGCCGGGCGCTGGTCCCGCCACTCACCAGCAAGGGTCGCCGTTTAGAAAGGGGAAGCTTCAAATGAGCGTGTCCGTCGACGATGACAAGTTGGGCGAGTTCATGCGGCAAATGGTTGGGCACATGACCGGCGGAGCGTTGTGTTTCTCGATCTGGTTGGGCGACGAACTCGGTCTTTATGGCGCTCTGGACAGTGCCGGGCCGCTGACGGCCGAGAAACTGGCTGAGCAAGCGGGCTGCCATCCTCGCCTGGTACGTGAATGGCTCGACGGCCAAGCCGCCGGCGGACTGGTCAGCTATGACCCGGGAGGCGATGCCTACAAACTGACCGCTGGAGGCGGCCATGGCCCTCGCAGACGAGAACTCGCCCGTCTTCGTAGCCCGAGGAATGAACGCCTTCGCGTCGATGTTCTTGGACAAGGACAAGATCGCCGCGGCTTTCAAGGGCGACGGGCAGTTGGGCTGGGCTCAGCACGACCCTTGCCTGTTCAAAGGGACCGAGTGGTTCTTCCGCACCGGCTACCGCGCCTACCTGCCCACCCAATGGCTGCCCGCTCTCGACGGGGTTGAACCCAAACTCCGGGCCGGGGCTGCGGTCGCCGATATCGGTTGCGGGCACGGCGCCTCCGTTATCGTCATGGCCCAGGCCTACCCGAACAGTCGGGTCTGGGGTTTCGACTTCCACCCGCCGTCGGTCGAAACCGCTGCAGCTCGGGCCGCCGAGGCCGGCGTCGCAGAGCAGGCCACCTTCGAAGTGGCGGACGCCCAGGGATACGAGGGCCAGTTCGATCTGATCTGCTTCTTTGATTGCCTGCACGATATGGGTGACCCGGTCGGCACCGCCCGCTACGCCCTCGACCACCTCCGGGCCGACGGCACCGTCTTACTGGTCGAGCCTTTCGCCCTCGACGCCAGGGCCGCCAACCTCGCCAGCAACCCGATGGCGGCCTTGTTTTACACGGCGTCCTCTGCCGTCTGCACCCCCAACTCCCTTTCTCAGGAGGTGGCCTTGGGCCTGGGAGCCCAGGCCGGTGAGGCCAGGTTGCGACGGGTGTTCGAAGAAGCCGGCTATACCCGCTTCCGCCGGGCCGCCGAGACGCCTCTCAACCTGATCCTTGAAGCTCGTCCCTAACGAGTTCCGTGCGTGGCGTGGAATTCTCGCGCTCAACTTCGCCTATTTGGAGTGACCATGGCTAAATGACCGGTGCCAGCGATGACCTTTGGCTCCCAGTTGGGACTCCGCCACCACAGCTCTGTGATGGCACCTTTGGGCACACTGTCGCTGATGAGCCCCGGACGTCTAGCAAGGAGCGCTTCGTCGCCGAGGACTGTACGCAGCGCGTCCACGGTGACGCCTCCGTGGGAGACGGCCATCACGACCGCGCCGGGCGAACGCATCTCCTCTAGCGCGTCGAGGGGCTCCTTCTCCCCGTGCTGGACAATGAGGACAACTTTGGCCGCGGCCACGAGGACAAGCCTGAGCCGTCCCGGCGTCGTAGTCAAGGCAATTACCCAACGCCAACATTTGTATCAGCGCTCTTGGCCTTGTCAGATGCGGCAACGTGGGGCGCGCCCATAACGCGTTCATCAGCCGGGGCAACCGAAAAGACTCGTGCACTGTTGGCGCAGGTACCAGATCTAGTAATTGACATCTTGCGCCGTTCGTGGCCTCAGACGGAAAGGCTCGGTAAGAAGATGCCCTGAGCCGCCTGTGAAGACAGCTCGACATTGTGCCGGTGGCTCACGCCTCGCTCAAGAACGAAGAGATCGTTGCGGCGAACGCCTTTCCATGCACTATAACCAGCGTGAGGTGTCCTCCAGGCAGATCGATCAGCGAGCTACCCGGGATCTTCTGGAGCTCGGCCGCTTCGCTCGCCGGCACGATCCGGTCGCGCCGGGCCCGGATAACCAGCGTGCTGGCCTCTACCTGGGCGAGGAGCTCGCGCCCGTCGAAGGACTTCGACGCCTGCCGTTGCGCCTCGAAGGCATAGTACGGTTGACCATCGGCCTTGCGCAGTATGGGGATCCTTGAGACGAGTTCGATCATGAACCAGCGCCAGGAGAACCGGCGCGTCACCGTTGGCCCTGGCGCGGTGGCAGCCAAAATCAGACGGTCGACCAACCCGGGGTGGCTGGCCGCCAACTCGAGAGCGATCTTGCCTCCCATCGAGTAGCCCACGATGTCGGCGCTGGCGATCCCGAGTGCGCCGAACAGCCCGGCGACGTCGTCTGCCATCTGCTCGAGCGGTAGTGACTGGTCGGCTTGTCGCTCCGCCCGGCTCCTCGTGGGTCGACGACCACGACTTGATTCTGGGTAGCGAGAAGGGGGACCACGTTCTCGAAGAGCCTCGTGTCCGCTCCGAGGCCCGGGATCAGTACGACCGGCGGCCCGTCCCCCTTTGACCTCGTAGTAGAGCGTGATGTCACCGACCTTGGCGTACGGCATAGCCGCCTCTCAACCTCGAACTATCCTCGCACCCCGGTGCCAGAAAATGACCTGGCTCCAGTCTCGGCGGGCACCACCAAGACTCTGACCGAGCTTCTCGGCGCTTTCACCGCGCCCGGATTGAGTGTTTCAGTTGTTCCGGCCCCGCCTGCCAGTTTGTGCCGCCGAAATACGGCTTGAAACCTAGCCGGTGGTTGATAGCAAGCATCGGGGCGTTGGAATCGGCGTTCCCGGTGCGGATCTCCTTGGCTTCTGGTCGCTCGCGGAGGACCCGTTCGAGCATGGCCGCCTTTAGCCATTTTCCCAAACCGTGGCCACGGTGCTCGACCATCACGCCGGTGTCGCCCTGGAAGACGGTCCGCGGTTGGCTCGGGTCCCACCACACCGTGGTCAAACCAACGAGCCGGCCCTTATGTTTCTCCGCCGCAAACAGCCACCAGCCCTGCCCCCCGGTCTCGGCTGTGACGGTCTCCCACTCCCGCAGCTCCGCAACGGTGATGTGCCGGTGCCCGACGCGTCGATCGTCTCTCGGAGCGTCGGCCATAACGTCTAGGGCATCGACGACGGCGTCAACCAGGTCGGCCGGGCACCGATTGTCGTAGCCCACGAGCCGGTAGACCTCTCCCGCCCGCTTCTCTCCTTCCTCGATCCACGCGTGGACCAGGCTGCGGTCAACGTCCGCCAGGATCAGGCGGTTGATGTGCGTCTGCTGGGCCACGGTGGCTCCGACCGCTTGGCAAAAGGCGGCGCCCGCGGGCACGCGGTCGGTCGTCCACCCGGTGAGGACCGTCTTTCCCTCGGACTCAGCCAAATCGACCGCCAGCCCGAGAAGCCGCCGCCCGATCCCCTGTCGACGGTAGGACGGGAGGACCCACAGTTCGACGTGCAGGGCGTGGGAGTTCTCACCCTCCCGGTGGCTTCGAGCCCGACTAACACCGACGAGGCTCGAGTCGGGTGCGCGACCGAACCATCCCCACAAGTCCACAGAGCTGGGTGCCCACAGTTCCCTCCGCGCAAACACCTCGAGCGGGACCGAAGGGTCCTCGGGGTTCGACTCGGCCTGCAGTTGGCCCGAAAAGGCGTGGTAGTCCGAAACCTGAGACTCGTCCAGCCTTCGCGGGTCGAACCGGGTGATCGCGATGGGCTCGGCCCCCTGGCTTCCCATGACGAGAATTCTCCTGCCGGCGTGGGTACCGTGTCTATCGGTTTTCCCCAACACGGCTTAGGTGACCTACGGTCTGAAAGTGACCGAGGAGCTTGTGGCCGGCCTGGACGGTCCGATCGAAATCGTCCGCGACCAAATAGGCGTGCCCCACTGTTTCGCCGCCACCGAGCACGACGCCTTTTTCGCCCAGGGGTGGGTGCACGCGACGGATCGCCTGTGGCAGATGGACTACGACCGGCGGCGAGCGCTGGGCCGTTGGGCCGAGGTCGTCGGGTCGGCGGGGGTGACCAGCGACCTCTTCTACCGGCGGGTAGACCTGGCGAGCAGCGCTCGGCGGGATTGGGGGGCTTTGGCCCCGCGGACCAAGGCGATGCTTGCGGCCTACAGCGCCGGGGTGAACGAGGGTATGAAGCAAAAGGCCGGTACCCGGTTGCCTCGAGACTTGCAACTGGCCGGGGTAGTGCCCGAACCCTGGCAGCCATGGCACTGCCTCCTCGTCTTCAAAGTCCGTCATGTCCTGATGGGATCGGCTCGACCAAAGCTCTGGCGGGCCGTTGCGGCCGACGTCCTCGGTGCCGGCGCGGCCAAGTTGATGCTGTCCGGTGGTGACCACGTGGCCTGCGTGCCGCCCGGCGCCCCGTGCGAGGACCTCCTGTCCGTCGCCCTCGGGGACGAAGGTGGCAGTAACAACTGGGCCTTGTCAGGTTCGCGTACCGCCTCCGGGTTGCCCCTGCTGGCCGGCGACCCCCACCGGGGGTTGGAGCTCCCGAACGTCTACGTCCAGGGCCACCTGTCGTGCCCGGCATGGGACGTATTGGGTATCGGCATGGCCGGTGTCGCAGGGTTCCCACATTTTGGCCACAACCAAAATGTCGCCTGGTGCATCACCCACGGGATGATCGACGATCAGGACTTGTACCGCTATTCCTCCCCAGCCGAGGGGGCTCGACGGACCGAGACGGTCGAGGTCCGTAACGACAAGCCGGTCGACGTCGAAGTCGTCACCACTCCGCGAGGCCAGCTGATCGCCGCAGACCTGGCCCTGTGCTGGACAGCCACCGCCGAGGCCGACACCAGTTTCGACGCTGTGCCGCGCATGCTCGACACGACCTGTGTAGCCGAGCTGTTCGAGTCCATGCGGATGTGGGCAGCGCCCGGCAACAACCTGCTCGCCGCTGACCGCGCCGGCACGATCGGCTACCTGACCCGAGGCCGGGTACCTCTCCGGCGCCGCCCGGAAGGGATCCTCGTTCCCGTCCCGGGCGACGACCCCTCTTACGCCTGGGACGGCTTCCTTGCGTTCGAGGACCATCCCCAGCTCCTGGACCCCGACGACGGATTTCTCTTCAGTGCCAACAACCCCGCCCTGGCCCCCTCGGCCGCCGCGCCCTACCTCGGTATAGACGTTGCTGCTCCCTGGCGGGCCCGGCGCCTTGTCGCAGTGCTGTCGCGAATGGACGGCGCCACGGTGGCCGACATGGAGGCCCTGCACGGGGACGTGGTGTCACTGCCCGCCCGCTGGTGGGGGGAACACCTTTCGGGGTGGGCGCCCGTTGCCGATTGGGACGGGAGGATGAACGCTCAATCAACTGCCGCAGCCGCCTACTCGTTGTTTCGACGCGAGCTAATGCTGCTCGCCCTCGAGCGCTCCGGTCTCGGTGCGAACCTGGACCATCGGCTCAATCGGCTGTTACCCGATGTGTTCCCCGAGTCGGCCATTTGGCAGGTAGTGGACCAACACGCTCGGTCCGGCGAGACCGGCCTTCTCGGGGGCTGGAGCTGGGACCAGGCCATAGCCGAAAGCACGACTCGCGCCCAGCGGACCTGGAACGGAAAGACCTGGGGCGAACTTCACTGCACGGCTCAGCGTCACCCTCTAGGGCGCGCCGAGCTCGATCCGCCGTCAGTGCCCTACGGGGGAGACATGGACACCGTCCAGGCCGCCGGCTACCTCCCTACCATGAGCTTTGCCACCCGATCGGCCTCGGTCGCCCGCTACGCGTTCGACGTGGGCGACTGGGACCGCTCGGGCTGGGTAATCCCGTTGGGCAGCTCCGGCGAGCCCGGTAGCCCCCACTTTGCCGATCAGCAGGAGGCATGGCGGGAGAGCCGCTTGCTGGTCGCCCCGTACACGCGGGCGTCGGTGGAGGCCGCAGCCAAAGAGCGTCTCGTCCTCCGGCCCGCCCGCCGTTGAGAAGGAGACGCTCGAGGGAGCCCGGCAAAATGGCAGGCAGCCGGAGGCCCTACCTACCTCGCTCCGGTAACCACACTCTCTTTATCCTCCGGTCCTGGGGCAGCACCAGTAGGCGCGATGAACATGTCATTGCCGCTGTGATTACCACCGGCGATTGAAACGCGAGGTAATTACGGGCGGCGCTACAAAACGAGGTTAGGAACGGGCGGATGGTCGTTTGAGCTAACTTTCCCGGCCGAGAAGAACCACAACGGCCCCTTCGCCCCGCCCAACGTCCTATTCTCAGGAGCACCCAGGCGACCCGAGCCCGCCGCTTCAATGTCGGCATACTGAAGGTGTGGCACCCGGTGATTCCGTGCTGGCAGTCGACGACCCCAGGCGGCCCTTCATCCGACGTGCCGTGTACGGGACCATTGGGGCGGCCGCCATCTTCTTTGTGTTGACGGCCACAAAAGAGGTCAAGGCGGTTTATGGCCATTCGCCGTGGCTCAACGACCCCTACGACACAGTTATCTCGTTCACGATGTTCTTCGTTCCCTTGGTCACGGCTTGCCTACTCGTGCAGGTTTCCCTCTGCCTGAGATCAGAGCCCCTGTCTGGTGCTCGAGCGGTGGCCATTGTTCGCGGCTGTCGGGTTGCCGTCGGAGCGATAGTCGTCGACTTGGCGTCAGCATGGCTCGCTATCTCACTGGGTGCGAACGAATCGCACTGGGCACTAGCCGCCACCGGTACCGAGATCGGCCTCCTGCTCGTGGCAACAGCCGCGGCGGCCACGGCCGTCGTCCACCTGCTGCGGGTGCCACGCCTGCCCGCGCCGGCGCGCCTGTACCGTCCAGGCGGCCCCGACTGGCTCGGGGACGCCGTCAGCGTGGTCAGACGAGAGAGCCGACGGTTCGGCCCACTGGGCCACACAGCATTGGGCGCCGCTGACTGGGCAGAGCAGTCGGTCGTACGGCGGGCCCGCCGCCATCCCGTCGTTGCTGCCGCCATCGCCAGCGCTGCCTTTGGCGTGACGGTGTTCGGGTGGCAGGGCTACCGGGAGGGCTACTTTTTCTCCGTGACGCTCTTAGCCATTGCCCTCGGCTTCTGTGCGATGTTCGCCTTCCTCGTCCCCGCTGGCTCTTATTTTGGTCTTGTACGCAGCTCCAAACCTTCATGCGGTGTACAGCGCCGAGTCCTTGACGCCAGTGTCGCAGGGTGCGCCGCCGCTATCGCGGCTCTCGCTTTCCGGAACTCGCTGTGGTGGGTCGTAGGGAGTACCTCTGGAGCAGCTGGCCCGTCCCGGTTTGCCGCCCTGACGGGTGCCGCCTTCCTGGTGACTTTCCTGGTGGTCGCGGGCCTGGAGTCGGTGCTTCGTTGGCACGCGCAGCCCGTCCGCCGCTGAGCCGAGCGGCAAGTCAGGTGGGATGTGCCGTCGCGACCTCTCCCCGTCGCTTAGGGCGGACGAAAACCCCATAAGCTTCAAGGGAAATCCGCCCACAGCGACGGCGACAGGTGCATCGATTGGGCCGATTTTCCTTGTATGACAATACAGAATCACCACGCGTGTCGTTCGCAGCGATACAGTGTTCTGCGCCTCCAGCAAGAAGAGCGGTTCTCCGGTCGCGTTCCGGGAGAGCCGACCAGGGGCGTCGGTTGAGGTGACAAGCGAACTGGTTGTGCCGGCGTTCTGCGTCACCCGAAGACGCCGGTCAGCGGTGAGCAAGCACAATACCTATCCAGCGTCATGATGGTCGCACCTAGTCTTGCCGGGGTGTCCCAACGGGAGTACGACCTCTGCCTTTTCGGGTCGACCGGGTTCGTCGGCCGGCTGACGGCCCACTACCTGGCCGCCTCTGCCCCGACCGGCACCCGGATCGCCCTGGGCGGCCGGTCTCGAGCGAAGCTCGAGTCGCTGCAGTCCGAACTGGGCGCGCCGGCCGGCTCGTGGGGCCTGGTGGTGGCCGACTCCTTCGACCAAGCCGCCCTGGAGGAATTGGCCCGCTCTGCCACCACCGTCGCCACCAGTGCCGGTCCCTACGCCCGTTACGGCCGCCATCTGGTAGCCGCCTGCGCTGAGGCCGGTACCAACTACGCCGACCTGACGGGCGAGGTGCTGTTCGTCCGAGAGAGCGTGGGGTCATTGCACGAGTTGGCTAGCAGAAGCGGCGCCCGCATCGTTCATTCCTGCGGCTACGACTCGGTGCCCTCGGACCTGGGCGTGCTGCTCCTGTACGAGAAGGCGGCGGCCGAGGGGGCGGGCGAGTTGACCGACACTGTCCTCAAGGCCTCGATGAGAGGCGGCTTCAGCGGCGGGACGATCGACTCGGCGCGCAACCAGATCGACACCACCCGCCACGACCGCCGGCTCCGGACCGTGGTGGCCGACCCTTACGCCCTGAGCCCTCAACGCGACGCCGAGCCCAACCTCAACGACGAGCCGGACATCTTCTCCCCGAGGCGGGACCCGCTGCTGGGAGAGTGGGTGGCCCCGTTCCTCATGGCTTCGTACAACACCAGGATCGTGAGGCGCAGCAACGCCCTGAGCGGTTGGGCTTACGGGCGGTCCTTCCGCTACCGGGAGGTAATGGGCTTCGGGCCCGGCCCGGTGGGGGTGGCCCTGGCCGCCGGGGTCACCGGCGCTGTCGTTGGTATGGCGGCGGCCATGGCGTTCCAGCCGGCTCGCCTTGTGCTCGACCGGTTACTGCCAGGCCCGGGTGAGGGGCCTAGCCAGAAGACCATGGACCGGGGTCGGTTCCGCAGCGAAGTTCACACGGTTACATCGGGAGGTGGCCAGATGCGGGCGCTGGTCGCCGCCGACGGCGACCCCGGCTACAAGGCCACGGCCGTGATGTTCGGCGAGAGCGCCCTGGCTTTGGCGCTCGATGGGGACAGGTTGCCGGCCCGGGCCGGTGTGCTGACCCCGGCCACGGGCATCGGCTCGGTGTTGGCCGGGCGTCTCCGCGGCGCCGGGTTCACCATCGAGACCGCCTGACCGCCGCGGCCTTAGAATTCATCCGAGCGGTTCGGTAGTGGAGGTCCGGTCGGCTGCGCCGAAGGCACGTTCGCCGAAGCGGGCGCTCGCAAGCGGGACCACCCTCTTTTCCGGCACGCCAGTTCCCAGCGTCTCATAGCGGGGGCTGGGCCGGGGGCCGGGCGCCACAGAACCCAGCTGGGCTGCAGCACGGCGAAGGCCCATCTCGCCTCCGCAGCGTGTTGGTACCCAGAAATATTTGCACAAAAAGTTATGCATGACTATCCTCGCATTGTGAGCGAGACACTTCAGCCCCGTGAAGTGCGGGACGTCGAGGAATTGCGGGCACTGGCGCACCCGATGCGGCAACGGATCCTGCACCACCTGCGCCGGACCGGCCCGGCCACGTCAACGACGTTGGGACGAGACCTGGGCGAGAACAGCGGGATCATGAGCTATCACCTGCGGCTCCTGGCCGAGCACGACTTCGTGCGCGAGATCGCCGGCCGCGGGCAGGGCCGGGAGCGGTGGTGGGAGGTCTCGTCGAGGCCGGTGTGGATCCCCCGCGAGGGCCTCGGTATCGAGGCACAGGCCGAGGTGTCCGGACTGCGCCGGCCGATCCTGGCCGAGGAACTGGAGGGCTTCCAGCGCTTTCGCGGCGCCCGAGAGGCGATGGGCAAGTGGGGCCGCGGGACCTGGGCCGTGCAACGTGCCCGGCTCACGCTCACCCGTGAGGAAGCCGGTCAGTTTGTCGCCGACCAGCAGGAGCTGATCGGCCGCTACGGCCGGGAGGCCGCCGGGCCCCGGCCGGCTCTCGTACCGTGGTGTTCGGCTTCCTGGCTTATCCCGAGCCAGGCCCGGGCGAAGCCCCCCACAGCCCAGACGAGCCCGTCGGCGAAGGCAGCTGACCGCCGTTACCGCTCTGCGAACAAGCTCGTGCGCCACCCCTCTCTCGTTTCGCGCGGGTCAGCCAGGCGCAAGAAATCCCCGATAGGGGCGAAGGCTAGCTGAAGCGTCATTTGTTGTCGGTCCTGAGGTCCGGGCTATCAAGCTGGGCGACGAGCTTCTTGGGCGCCGTCTGCCGATAGCTGTCGGTCACGAGTTCGGCGATCTCGTCCCAATCCGTCGTGGCCTCGATCAGGACGGCGATCCGACCGAGGCGCTCGTCCCATGGCCCGCGGGAGAAGTATGGACGCCCTATAGCGATCAGGGCCTCGCGCTCCTCCGGGTCGGGTCTCATGGCCACAATCGTGGCCGGCCTACCTCCGGGGTCGATAAAGGTCGCGACCTGGGCGAAGATCTTCCGCCGAACGAGGAAGTAGCAACCGAGGGCATTGTCGGACCGTTCGACGTCGGGAAGCTGCGCAACGATCGCCTGCGCCCGCTCGAGGGCGACTGCAGGAGCGTTGAACATGCCTTGACCATACCGCTGCAGGATCGCCGCGAGTACCCCGAGCCCTGGCGTGGTGGCCGGGCCGGTCGACCGCGCTTCGGACTATTTTTGGGGCATGGCGACCCACCCCCGACGGCACTGGGTCATCGTCCTCTCTCTCGAGCACGCCAGGCGCGGCGTCACCGGCGGCTTCGTGATGGCCAACCACGGCAAGCGGGCACCCCTGTCCCGCATGTCACGCGGCGACGGCATCCTCATGTACTCGCCGACCACCTCATACCCCGGCGGTGAGCCGCTGCGGGCGGTCACCGTGGTCGGCGAAGTCACCGGAGACGAACCAGAGCCCAGTGATGTGATCGCCGGCGGTTTCTGCCGCGGGGCCAAACTGCGTGAAATTCAGCCCCTGCCGTTGGGGCAGGTTCGCACCCACCTACCGGTATCCAGGTTACGCTTCGGCTTCTTCGAACTCAGCGCGGCGGATGCCGACGCGATCCTTGCCCTCGCGTCGCCCATTCCTCACTGACCATGCCAGCGTCGGCGCTCGATTGTCCCATCGGAAGCCAGCCCATAATGCTCGGTCAGATTATCTAGGCGGAATGCGGGATATTCTGTACCGGCCTTCCAAAGTGAAGCTGGCTCAGCGGCTATTCCGTGATCACGGGCAACGTTTAGTGCCTCGACCAGCTTCTCTGTGCAGCGCAGACCCGCGCCTCTGTTGGCAGGTCGATGATGGTACAGGACGGTACAGGACGTGCCTTCAGGTTTTGGTCGCGTTCTCCGGCTCCGGTAAGGCGACCGTTCGATTAAGGCCCCGGGCCTGTGGCCGATCGACCTTGCTCGACGGTCAGCGCCGACGCTCCGTCACAGCTACTTGGTTGGCGTCGATGGACAGCGCGATCTTCATCGCTGATCCCTGCCGCGGCAAGGATGCGCTGAACGGTTGCGTTTTCCCCGCCCCGTACTCGTAGATATCAGACGCGGTGGCTCCGAGGCACTTCTTGAGTTCGCCGTATTCAGTTCGCAAGCCTGCGTCGTCGCGCAAGGTGTTACGGACGGCCAGATGGTTCTTCAACGCAAGGGAACCCCCGACGATGACATAGGTATTCGTGCCGGCAAACCAGCTCCTCGAACCGATGCGGCCACGCCGGGTCGTAGTCACGGACTTCGATCACCCGGGCAACCCTAACCTGGACTGCCGATCAGACACAGGCCATAACATACGAGCGGAACTTCACCGTCGACAGACTGTTGCCGCGCCCCCTACTGCGCTCTGATGGTCTGCCGCCCGGGGCCTCGGAGGTTCCCGCCAGCCTTTCAAGTGTCCCACTTCTCTCCCAGGCTTCAATTTCTCGCCAGCTCCACCTTGGCCGTCGTCTCGTGCCGCACCTCCGTGGTCGCGGGTCGCCTAGCGTCCCCCTGCCCGAGAGGTCCGCCCGCTCCCGTGCTTGCGGTTCTTGGGCACACGAGTTGCGAGGCCGGTACCAGAGGCTGGCTCCGGGGGGTACTGACCCGAATTTCCTCAACGCGGCGGCTTGACCTTGACCTTGGGGGAAGCCGCACACTTGTTGTGTAACTGTCATGTCTATGAGGAGCGGGCACGTGGACCAGATGAGCATTGGAGAGTTCGCCAGCCGTTCGCGGCTGTCCGCCAAGGCGCTCCGGCTCTATGACGAGCTGGGCCTTTTGCCGCCGGCACGCGTGGACGAGGGCTCTGGCTACCGCTTCTACGAGCCCGGCCAGCTCAAGCAGGCCCGCCTGATCGCCGCTTTGCGCCAGCTGCAGGTCCCGCTGGCTGAGATCAAGGCGGTCCTGCCGCTCGAGCCGGCCGAGGCAGCCGAGCGCGTCCGCGTGATCTGGGCTGCCACCGAGGCCGAGCACACGAGCCGCCGCGCGCTCGCCGCATACCTGGTCGACGAGCTGAGCGGAAAGAAGCCCGTTATGTACGAGGTGAGAACGAGGGAGATACCCGAACGCAGCCTGCTGTGCCTGAAGCGCAACGTCGCCGGGCGGGACAAGGCGTGGGCGTTCGGCAAGGAGTTCATCGCCCTGCTGCGGCACTACCAGCTGCCGGAGGTACCGGGACGCGCTGGCGGGTTCTTCTGCATCTTTTGGGGCGAGGTCAGCGAGGACAGCGACGGCCCGATGGAGTGGTGCCGTCCGGTCCCACCAGAACAGGCTGAAGCGCTCGCCGCCCGCTGCCCTGAGCTGGCCCTGCGTGCCGAGCCCGCCCACGAGGAGGCGTTCGTGAACATCGGCGATGGGCAGATCGACGGCGCCGACTGGCAAGTGGTCTCACGATCGCTGGAGGCTTGGAGCGAGCAGCAGCACGACCTACGCCTCGCCACAGGTATGGCGGACCTCGGTTTGCGGATCACCTTTCTCCCCAGCGAAATCGGGCAGGATACCTACCAAGACTTCGCGGTCCCGTTCAACGGTCAGCCACGCGGGTGAGGTGGTCGTCGAAGCCGAGTCGCTGACCAAGCGCTTTGGTGAGGTCGCAGCGGTTACGGACCTGTCACTTGCGTAGGAGGCGGGGACGATCACAGGCTTTCTCGGCCCGTTCATACGCGGAGGCCGCAGATCTGCGCTTATGCGTAACGGCAACACATCACGTTTTGTAAGGAGAATCGGGCCAGCTCGACGGCTACGAGGGCTCTGACTGGGGCCAACATCCCTTGATCTACCAGGCAGATTCAGCGTGCACATTTGTTCCAAGCGCGCCTGCCGCCCTGTACCATCGTCGAGCCGTACCGGTATTGGTGGTCTTGGTTTCCGTAATCGCCGATCATGAACTGTAGGATGACATGGACGCCGAAAGGGCACAACCGCTGACGAGATGCTTGACCAATGCGCGGCCCTGGCGAAAAAAGTGTACAGATCCTCGCACTAATATCTCAGTTCTTCGGTCGCGGCCAACCCAACTCAGTTCCAGCCGACCCGCACCTTCCAAGTGGCCAGATTGGCCAGTCGAACGGGATCCTTGGCAACGATGCGAGACCGCCACCCACCCAGCGGTCTGCCGGTGGAGGGAAGTACCAGCCAGACTCAGACGGCTTTTCGTGCGGATCGCAACACCCATTGACAACTTGCGAGGTGGGATGGAACATGGTCGTTGAAGCGGGAGCCAGAAATCCGTTGGGATTAAGGGAATTGCCCCTCGGCGCACTTGCTTGCTCGCGGTTTCAGAGTGTTCGCATGGCTCTTAAGGTTCCTTCTTGTTGTTTGAATCCGCAGACCACTACCACTCCTAGGAGAGTCATTATGTCCGATACCTTCCCCGCACCTGTTGGGCCTCTCTCGGGACCGGGCTCGAGCATCGTGCTCAGTGACGGGCGCCTGGACGGGCGGGCTACCAAGATCGGAGGGATCGATCGATGACCCCTTTCGTTGCGTGGCATGGCAGATCGCTGGCCGACCACATCTCTTTACGCAACGAGTGGTCGAAAGAGGGATACATATTCGTTTCTCTGAGCGTCTACGGGCAGGTCAATGCGCCTATCTATGCGGCGGTGATGATCAGACCTGAAGCACCGGTCGCCCAACGCGATTGGCCCAACCTGACCGCCGCACAATACCAGCAGGTGTTTGACCAACAGGCCGAAGAGGGGTACGGGCCGTGATGCTTGCCGCCACGGGCACGCCGTCGGATCCGCTGTTCGCCGGCGTGTTCGAGCCGGAGAAACCAGTCCCTCTAACCAAGTATGGGATCGACGAGCAAACGCTCCAGTTGATCAACGCCGAACAACGGGCTGGCGGCCAAATCCTGCGCTGGGCGGCGTCATATGGAAGCGCAGCCAGCCCCTGCTTTGCCGGCATCTGGGGGCCGAACTCCGACAACACGGCATGGAACAACGACGGTTTGACCGAGGATCCGAATGCGTACCAGGCTCGGTTCGACGCCGAGACCTCGGCGTGGTGCCGGCCTGCATTTGTCACCCTGAGTGCCGACAACTCGTATTTGTCGCTGTTCGTGGCTAACCAGGTCGGCGCATGGCAGGCACGCCACAACCTGACACCAAGTGAGTACCAGTCTATGTTCGACACGCTGACGGCCGACGGCTACTTCCCCGTGTGCGTGCAGGCGGCCGGCAGCGACGCCGCTTCGGCCAAGATCGCCGCACTGTTTGCACGGCAGACGGCCACGGTCGCGAAGCAGTTCGCGGCCACCGGACCCGTGGCGAATGCGCAAATCGATCAGGTCGTGCGGGAGGTAATGGAGAGCTACCCGGCGACGAAACAGGCTGCACTTGCGATCGTACATGGGACCAAGCTCGTCTACGCACGGGGCTATACCCTGGCGGAGCCGGGTTGGCCGACGGCGGAACCCACAACCTATTTCCGCCTTGCTAGCGTTTCCAAAACGATCACGGCACTCGCTGTTTATCAGCTGATCGAGGCGGGCAAGTTGGCTCTGAGCGACACACTGCAAAGCATCCTCGATTTGCGCACGCCAAGCGGCGGCCAACCGACAGACCCTGAGTTCGGGAAGATAACGATCCAGCAGCTGCTCGAGCACATGAGCGGACTTGATACCGATTCGTTCGATGACGGCTTCGACGTCGTCGCAGCGTACGAGGCAGCGGGTAAGTCCGCGTCGGTGCCCGTGACGCAGGAGATGACTGACTCCTACATCGCGACCCTCAAGCTCGTCAGCCCTCCCGGCAAGACCCAGGCGTACAGCAACTGCGGCTATTACCTGCTGGGGCACGTGGTCACCCACCTGCGCGGAGCGAGCAGTCCGGTCTCCGCCTATCAGGCCCACCTGCTCTCCCCGCTCGGAGTATCACGCGTACGCAGCGCGATCGACCTCCTCGCGTACCAGTACCCTGACGAAGCGCGCTATCAGGCGGCATCCACAGACGGGGCTCCGGCCGACCTGATCGTGGACCAGAGCCAACAGACGGCGGCCCGACCCCTGGTGCCTGCGGGTTATGGGGACGATGCGCTTGCGATCGCCCAAGGCTCCGGCGGGCTTTCGGCAGCCGTGACCGACGTCGCACGATTGGTCGCGATCGTGCTTGACCAGAAGGACAATCCGGCGCTCAAACGCACGACCCTCGTCGACATGCTGACGGCGGCGACCACGCTAAACAAAACACAGTCGCGCGCCGGGTATGGCCTCGACGGAGCGGGCAACCTAGCCGGAGGTAGCTTCTGGGGCCAGAAGGGCGGCAACGTCCAAAACGCCGCAAGCGTGTTCTCGTTCAACGGCGATTGGGGCTTCGTCGCCCTTTGGGGCAACCTACCGCCCAACTCGAACCCCAGCTGGTACTCCAGTTTTCCGGACGTTATGAACATCGCGCAGGCTGCCGATTGGGGCGACAGTGATCTCTTTCCAACCTATGGCATGAAATCGCTGTGACTTCCCACAGACCTGTAATGCGGTCCCAATGGCACGGGCCACGATAGGTACAGAGCGATGACTTGATTCGATTCGGCGATCAACCGCCGGTGATTGTCGACCACATGGGCGACGACGGCGCGAGCGTTCCATTCGGGACAGGGGGACGGCGCTCGTTCGGTCCCGGCAAGCTCATTTGGCAGACCAGACCGAATGCGCAACCGGATTGTTGTTGGACCTCGCGAACATTATGCACATGTGAGCTGAAAACTGCTTTGTCTAGGCCTGGAGCTCGTGATCGCCGATTTCGGGTGGCCCGGTCGAGCGGTGCCGATAACCGCGTGTGTGCCGGATTACGGCGTGCAAATCGGTAGGGGAACGTCGTACGATGCCGTGATGGTGCTGCGAGTCGTGGGGGCGGGTCATGGACGGACGGGCACCTACTCGCTCAAGCTGGCGCTCGAGCGGCTTCTAGGCGGCCGCTGCCATCACATGGCGGAGATCGTCGCCGACCCGGAACATCACCTCCCTCTGTGGGCCCCCGTCCTGCGAGGTGAGGACGTGGACTGGGAGGAAGTCTTCGCCGGCTACGTCGCCCAGACCGACTTTCCGGGCGCGGCTTTCTGGCGAGAGCTCGAGCGCGGTGTTCCCCGACGCTCTCGTCCTCCTCTCAACGCGCCCCTCTGAGGACTGGTACCGCAACGCGATATCGACCATCTTCCAGCTCGACAGCGAGTCATCACCCTTCATCGACGTCTGGCGGGAGCGTTTCGGGTTCTATGGCCCCTTCGACGACGCCGAAGCGATGATCGCCGCGTACGAGCGCCACAACGCAAGCGTCCGGTCCTCGGTCCCCCCTGACCGGCTCCTCGAATGGACCTTCACCGATGGCTGGGGCCCCTCTGCAACCGCCTGGGGGTCCCAGTCCCCGACGAACCGTTCCCCTGTACCAACACGACTGCGGAGTTCCGGGCCCACAATGCCCCGGATTTGAACTAGCCGGCGGTCGACATCGGCCCCGCTCGACGCGAATTCGTGGGCGGCTCAACGTCGACACATGGTTCCCGATCCACGCGCCTCGCCCGTTGTGGGCGCGACGAACAAAACCGCAACGGGACGACGGTTACGGGCGCTCCGAGTTCTATCAAACTTCGCTTGAACTACCGCGCAAATCCAGCGGGCATATTGTTCCGAGCACGCCCGTACACCTAGAGATCGATGACGACCTTTCCATGCACGTGGCGGGTGGCCTGCAGTTCGACCGCGGCGCGGATCTTTTCGACCGGGAAGCTCGCTGCGATGGGCACCCGGAGCTGACTTGCGGCGACCAGTTGAGCAACGTACTCCAAGGTGCCGGTGGCAGCATTGGCGCCGTTCGCCGGCGTCACCCCGTCGACCTGGGCGGCGACGGTGCAGATGCGCTCGTCCGGGACGCCGAGTTCCCGTGCGGCATGGACGGTCTCCGTCCCGTGCAGGTCGACCGCCGCGGTGACGCCGTCGGGAGCGAGGGCGCGGACCCGGTCAGTCAGACCGTCGCCATAGGCGACCGGCTCGGCCCCGAGGCCGCGCAGGAAGTCGGATGACATTGCCGATCCCGTCCCGATCACCCGTGCGCCCGCAAGCCGGGCTAGCTGGACTGCGAACACCCCGACCCCACCCGCCGCACCGCCGATCAGCACCGTGTCGGCCGGGCCGGGACCGAGAACGGCGAGGGCGGCGGCAGCCGTGCACGCCCGCAATCGCGAGGGTGGCGGCGGTCTGGTCGTCGACGCCATCGGGAGTGTGGTGGGCCTCGCCCGCCACAAGGCCTCCGTCTGGATCCACCACCACGAAGTCGGCGATGGCGCGAGACACTGCGCCGCCGAACACCCGGTCCCCCGGCGCGAACCCGGTCACCCCGTCACCGACCTGGTCCACGACCCCCGCGTAGTCTGTCCCGAAGCCGGACGGGAGGCTCAAGCCGAAGCGGGCTGCGGTATCGGCGTCAGCGGTCATGATCCAGTCCATCGGGTTCAGCCCGGCCGCGGTGACCCGCACGCGGATCTCCCCGAACCCGGCTTGCGGCGTGGGTACCTCGCAGACGTTAAGGACTTCGGGGCCTCCGAACGAATCGAGCCGAACCGCCTTGCTCCTGCTCGTCGGCGGTTGATCGCTCTGCGTCTGCATGCTCGCCTGTCTCCTTAGACGTGAGGGACGCGTCGAACCGGACTACGCTCCGGTTGTCTGGAGACCATAGCACAAACGGAGCGCGATCCGATTTGATGGAGACCGAGGGACACGCCTTACGGGCGGACGCAACCCGCAACCGCGAACACTTGCTCGAGGTGGCGACACGCGTGTTCACGTCGGCTGACGTCGAGCCGTCGATGCGCGCTATCGCCCGCCAGGCCGGCGTCGGTATCGGCACGCTCTACCGGCACTTCCCCACTCGTGAGTCACTGGTCGACGCGGTCTATCGCGACCAGGTCTCGCGACTCACGACCGGCGCCCAAGAGTTACTCGGCCAACTGGCTCCGGCCGCAGCGATGCGGCGCTGGATGGATCTGTTCGGAGGCTGGATCGCGACCAAGAACGGCATGCTCAACACGCTGCTTGCGATGATCGAGTCGGGCGAGATCGCCCATGCCCGGACCCGGACCGAGCTGCTGGCGGCCATCACGACGATCCTTGACGCCGGCCGGTTGGCGGGCGACATCCGCTCCGACGTCACCGCCGAAGACGTCGCTGCCAGCCTCATCGGCGTCTTCACCGTGGCCCCCGTGCCCGAGCACGAACCCAAGGCCAGTCGCCTGCTGAACGTCCTGATGGACGGTCTGCGGCCGCCCGCCCGAGGACGACGCTATGCGTAAGTGGCCCTCAAAGCAGATTTATTCCTTACCACTTCCGAGACGGGACCGGCCCACGGATGAGTGCCCCCGGAAATGCCCCGGTGTGCTCACCGGAGACGAAAACCTCTTCACCGGCGACGATCGTCGAGCGGAACCCGAGAGCACGATTCTCGATCCGATTCAGACCCCCGGGAAGGGCCGGCTCGACCGTCGGAAGGCCGGGTGCGACAACTTGAGGGTCGAAGACATTGATGTCGGCAACCATTCCTTCGCGAAGTAGACCTCGGTCGGGAACACGCCAGGCGAGCGCGGGGTCGAGCGTGATCATTCGCACCGCCTCTTCCAGGCTGAATTCCTGACGTTCTCGCACCCAAAGGCTGAGCAGGGTCGTCTGTTGGACGGCGCCAGAGATTCGGCGCACGTGCGCACCTGCGTCGCCGAAGGTCATCACCGTCCGCGGGTGGCGCATCGCCACGAGTAAGTCGTTTTCCCGTTTCAGGATCCTCGGCACGGCAAAAGGTCGTGGTCATCCCGGTTTCGAGCGCACATCGAACCAGTGCCTCGAGTGAACTGGTGCCCTGAGACGCCGCGATCTCCCCGAGAGTCTTACGTGAGCCTTCTAGCATCGGAACGAGCTTGTCGTAGAACGCCCCGCTGTCCTTCCTCGCTTCGGTAGCGGCAATGAGCACGGCGCGTCGGTCGGGGTCGCTCAGGATCGCGGCTTGCTCGTCGATAGGCAAGGCACGGACGGGCCGCCATGCCGCATCGTTGTCGAACGGCATGAGTGTCGCGAACGACCACACGGTTTCAGATACCGATTGGCACTGCCCAAACAGTACGCCGCCGCTTTCGGCGACTGCGTCGATCGCGTCGAGCTGATCCTGCAGGTGCTGCCGGCGCAGCCCGTACGTTGTCGGAACCCGGGTCGCGACCGCGAATGCACGCAACTGCTCGTAGAACTCGAGGGCCAAGTCGCGGTCGTTCGATTCGGCGCGCTCGGTATCAACCGCCAATTGGAACACGCGCGAACCGAACTCGCCGAGGACGCCCACGAGGGCGCCAAGCTCCTCCCACGATGTTGAGCGGGAGGCGATCGGTTGGCCGTCAGGAGTCACGTGGTGGTCGCTGATCGATGTGGAGAAACCGAACGCTCCGGCTTCGAGCGCCTGGCGCACGACCTTTTGCATATTGGCGATGTCGTCGTCGCTCGCGGTGCCGCCGAACGCACGCTCCTCCATAACCGAAATGCGCACGGCGGAGTGCCCAATCTGCACGCCGTAGTTGATCGCTTTCGAAGTCCGCGCGACCGCATCGAGAAACTCAGGGAACGTCTCCCAGGTCCAGTCGATGCCCTGTGACAGCGCCGACTCCGGAATTTCCTCGGCCTCCTGGAGGTTGTCCACAACTAACTTGTGCTTGCCTGGCAACGACGGAGCGAGCGTGAAGCCACAGTTGCCCATCACGACCGAGGTCACACCGTGCCAGCACGAGCTCTTACCCAGTGGGTCCCAAAACAGCTGGGCGTCCATGTGGGTGTGACCGTCGATGAAACCGGGTGTGACCACGTGCCCTTCGGCATCGATCTCTCGCCGCCCCCGCTCGTCGATGCGACCGATGCTGGCGATTCGGTCACACGAGATCCCGACGTCCCCCCGGTACCTCGCTCCTCCGGACCCGTCGACGACGGTGCCATTTCGGATGATCAGATCATAAGACAACGAAGCCTCCTAGTTCCGAACCAGGGCGATGTACACACGTCTGGGAATCTAATACGCCCCTTGTGGGTAATGCGCCGGCGACCGAGCGGGTGACGTCGCAGGTCGGGCCAGAGGGAACAGGTCCGTGGTGGTCCCCCTTGCGCCTTTGGCTTCTGGCGGTGGGGACCATCGTGGTGGTCGTCGTCCTCTCCCTGGCGGCTGGGTACCGGATCGTCCGGCAAGCATCACGTTTTTCGGCAGTTTCGTTCCGGCTGATCCTGTTCGGGATCGCCATCCCTGTCCAGGCGATCGTCATACCTCTGTACTTCATAACCAACAAGGTCCATATTTACGACACGATGTACGGCCTCGTGCTCGTCCTGGGAGCGTCGCTCATTCCCGTGGCCGTGCTCTTGATGGTCAACTACCTTCGCTTAATACCGCGGCAACTTTACGACGCCATGGCGGTCGACGGCGCCGGCCCGTGGACGACGTTCACCCGCCTGGTCATTCCCATGGCTCGCCCGGTACTGGCCGTTATCTGCATCTACGCCGGTTTAGGGGCCTGGAACGCTTTGCTCTTGCCCCTGATACGCCTCCGCCGCCAGTTCGTACAAGGCATTGGCGGGTTCGCGCTGCGCTGAACCGAAGCTATCCAGTTATGGCCATCGGAGCCCCAACCCCGGAGACTACCGCTGTCGTTTGTCTGGCTTCAGTCGGCCCCACCCTGGCCGCGACGGCATGTCTGCTCACTCTTCCGCGCTCCGCCGGCCAAAGTCCTGAAGGCACCGTTTGAGTGGGGGAACACAGTGGATCCTGATAGAGAGACCCGTCTCTGGTACCGGCAGCCGGCGCGCCAGTGGCTCGAGGCCCTCCCGCTGGGCAACGGGACCATAGGCGCCATGCTCTGGGGAGGGCCTCAGCGCGAGAGGCCGACCTAAACATAGACACGCTGTGGTCGGGCGGTCCGCGGTTGGCTGCCTGCGAGGATTCTAAAGCGCTGTTAGCAGAACTGCGGGCCGCAGTGATCGAGCGTCACGACTACACCGAAGCAGATGCTCTGGTCCGCGGCCTCCAGGGCCCGTTCAATGAGGCATACCAACCATTGGGATGGCTTACGCTCGACTTTGACGGTATCACTGGACCTCACAACTACGAAAGGTCGCTCGACCTCTCCGACGGTATAGCCTCGGTACGCTACGAGGTCGGCGGGAGCCTGTACGAGCGCGAGGCGTTTGTCTCCACGCCTGACCGAGCGCTTATCATTCACATGAGCGTCCGGGGGCCGAAGAAGCTTGACCTGGAGATCGCATTGGGTAGTCAGCATCCCAGCACAAGCTCGCACGACGACGAGGGGACTTTATGGTTGGAAGGTAAGGCGCCCTCCCACGTAGCACCTCACTATTGGCCAGAGGAGCCCGCCGTCGTCTATGACGAGCGATCTGGATTACGTTTTGTGAGCGGTTTGGGCCTCAACGTTGCCGGCGGCGCAGTGGAGCGAGCAGCGACCGGGTCTCTCCGAGTTGAAGGTGCGGACGATCTAACCTTGTTCTTGACGGCCGCGTCCGGATATACCGCCTACGACCTGGCGCCCGTTGACGACCCGGCCGCGCTGCGGAAAATTTGCCGAGATGTCCTGCTTCGACTGCATTCCGAGCCCTACCCACTTCTCCGAGCACGGCACGCGGAGGAGCACAGAGCACTATTCAACCGGTGTTGGCTTCGCCTCGCTCCTACTGGCGTTAGCAAGGCCCCCACCGACGAACGTCTTCAGGCTCTGCGCGATGGCAATGCAGACGACGGGTTGTTCGTACTGCTATTCCACTACGGTCGCTATCTCTTGATGTCCAGTTCTCGGCCGGGCAGCCAACCGGCCAACCTGCAAGGAATCTGGACCGATCTGGTCCGGCCCCCCTGGAGCTGCAATTGGACCATTAATATCAACACCCAAATGAACTACTGGCCAGCAGAAACCACGAACCTGGCCGAGTGCCACGAGCCGCTGATCGCCTTGATAACCGACCTTCCGCGCGCGGGGGTGAGCACAGCAAAGGACTTCTACGGGTGTAGAGGTTGGGTGGCGCACCATAACGTGGACCTCTGGCGGTCCACCTGGCCGGTCGGCAACGGGAGAATGCACCCGTACTGGGTGAACTGGCAAATGGCTGGGGCGTGGCTCTGCCGGCACCTGTGGGAGCATTACGCTTTCTCTCAGGACCGAGCGTTCCTCCGGCGGGCCTACCCGGCTATCCGCGAGGCGGCCGTCTTCCTCCTGGACCATCTGGTTGCGCTGCCTCATGGGGAATTGGTCACTTGCCCATCTACATCCCCGGAGAACAGCTTCTTTACCCCAGATGCAACGAGGCGGCGGTTAGTGCGGCATCCACCCTCGATGTCTGGTTGACCAAGGACCTTTTCCGTCACTGCCTCGCTGCCTCCGAAATCCTTGGCTTCGACGGAGACTTCCGAACCCGGCTGACGAGCGCAGTGGACGGCCTGTACGAGCCGCGTGTGGCCGGGGATGGCCGCTTACAAGAATGGTGGGAGGACTTTGGCGAGCCCGAGCCGGGCCATCGTCATCTGTCGCATCTGTTTTGTCTCTACCCGGGCGAGGAGGTTAGGAGCTCGGCTCATCTCAGGGAGGCAGCGCGGCGCTCCCTGGAGCACCGGTTAGCGAGCGGTGGGGGCCAGTCCGGTTGGAGCCGTGGGTGATCGCACTGTGGGCAAGGTTGCTCGAGGGGCACCGGGCATGGGAGCATTTGAGGAAGTTCCTTGACGAGTCCGTGGCCAATAACCTCTTCGGATCGCATCCTCCGGGTTGGTTCCAGATCGACGGCAACCTGGGGGCTTGTCCCGCCATCGCCGAAATGTTGCTCCAAAGCCACGCCGACATTATCGACCTTTTGCCCGCGTTGCCACCGGCCTGGCCAGAAGGCGAGGTCTTTGACCTCCGAACCCGCGGGGGCTCATCCGTCGGCATAAGCTGGCAGGCTGGCCGGGTAACGGAGGTCTGCCTGGATCTGACGCGGGCACAGTCGGTCAAGCTACGTTGCGCCACCCCCCTCCGTCTCGCTGGTGATGGTCCGGCGGGCGCCAGCCTTGTGCCCACCGACGAGCCGGGGCTGACCGCCCTCCTGGCCCACAGCGGTGGGCTCTACGAACTACACTCAGGCGGCTGACTCACTGCGACCGCGGACCTGGGGGACCATCGACCGAGTGGCCGCCGTCCGGGTTGTGCTCCTGCGGGTGTCGCCAACGACGCTTCGATGGTGCAGTTAGTGTTTGAGAGAGCCAAGCTGGTTCATCGAAGCACCGCCGTCAAGGGTCGAGCGTCTGGCGAGGGGCAATTGCGGCCGGCTCGAACCGGCCGGCAGCAGGCACTGCTCTGGTCGAAAGTGACCTGTCTCACATGCCCCGTCCCTCCTCGGTTTAACAGCGGCACAATAGGCGTATGCCCTTCGACAGCCCGCCTCGTACCGCCTGCTGGCAACACCACGGCCTCCGCTCGGGATTTGAAGTCGTCTACTTCAGCAGCGGGCCCGACCGTGTCAGCATCGAAGGGACAACAACAGGGATTCAGCACGGGGCTTCGTGGGTGGTCCGTTACACGGTTGAGCTGGATGCCCTCTGGAACACGCGCCGGGCTACGGTCACGACAAGGACCGCTTCAGGAACCGTGGACCGCTTGATCGAGTCAGTCCGTCCCGGTCACTGGGTCATCGACGGTGTCGAGGCGGCCGATCTTGAGGGATGTCAGGACGTCGATCTGGAATCATCGGCATTGACGAATGCTTTCCCGGTGCACCGTCTCGGCCTTGCTGTGGGGGAAGGTGCTACCGCGCCGGCTGTTTACGTCCCTCTAGCGACCGCCGGCGTCGAACGGCTGGATCAACGCTACGACCGGGTCACCGACAAAGGTTCCTGTCAGCGCTACGACTACGCGGCGCCTGCGTTCGACTTTAGCTGCTGTCTCGTTTATGACAGAGCGGGCTTGGTCCTTGACTATCCCGGGATAGCAGTACGCGCCGGGTGATCTCGAAGCGCACGCGTCAAGTCGCTAGTCGCCCTCTCGAGGAAGAACGTAAAAGACATCGCGCTCTTCTTTGATCCTCGCATTCTCGTCGACCCAATACAGACAGGATCTCGCCATGGTCACCATCGTCTCACATGGACCTAGACCAATTCTGAATGTGACCAGCACCAGTGCGTTGTGTTCATCGCCAATTGCGGAGATCTCATGAACGCTGCCGGGCTCTATGAGCTGCGCGGCCCGAATTTTGGGCTCCATATAGGCGTCGGCACCGGTATATTCTCCGGTGCCAAATTCGGCCTGCGTACTTGTCACGAGGACGTGTACATCCGGTGCCAGTAGTTCTCTTGTCGTAGGCCAGTCGTGATTGCTCCAAGCGGCAATATGGGCGCGTGCCGTTGCCACAGCAGTCGAGTTATGGCCGTTCATAATTTGCTCCTTCGGGTACTTGCCAGGACAACTTGGCCCGCTCCGGCTCAGAAAGTGCGAGCCGAGGGGCTCGACGGACAGATCAGTGTGCTCCACGTTGCGCTTCGCGGCGAGCGCCGTCTGCAGGGCTCCCGAACGGGCTTCCGCGGCCAAGCTCGAGGTAGTCGCGCAAGCTCGTCATGTAGTGGTCCCAGCTGCGAGCGCACATGTCGGTGCACTCCAGTTCTTCGGTCAGTCCTTCGTGGCGGAAGTAGAGCTCGGACGTGAAGCTATCGATGGGGGTGACGGTGAAACTGGGCCTGGTCCCGATCCAGTCGGGGAGGAAGGGGCAGTCGGTGACGGTCCATCGCACCGACGTCGGCCGGGTTGCCTCGTCGACGTGGATCACGAGCGGCTCGGGGGCGTTCATGATGAACCTGAGCTCACCGCCCGTCTCGCCGGACCCGGTGGCAGGGTTCCACCATGCGGCGAGCCCCGTGACGGTGGTGAGCGCGTCAAAGAGGGCGTCGGGTGGTACTTTCGCCCGAATGGTCGTCTGGTAATCCGTAGGGTTTGACGAGGGTCGCTTGGCGCTTGTCATCGCAGTGTTTCCTTTCGTTCCAACCTGCTCGTTGTGGTGGTGGTAACAGAGGCGGACCTGTCGAGATGGTCCCTTAGGGCCTCGAGGCGGTCGTCCCAGTCGTGGGCCAAAGCGGCCAAAAACTGTTGGGCGACCTGGACGGTCGCGGAGTGGAGCCGGTACCGGACCCGGCGCCGCTCGCCCGGTTCGGGCATCACGAGTGCGGCATCGGCCAACAGGACGAGGTGCTTGGCAATCGCCTGGCGCGTGATCGGCAGGCGATCGGCCAGGTCAGTGGCAGTAGCCGGCCCCTGTGCCGCTAACGTGGCCAGGATCGCTCGCCGGGTGGGGTCGGCCAGCGCCGTGAAAACCTGCTCTGCGATTATCTCGACGTCAGGAGGCATCGAGGTAGCCAGCCAGCTCGCCGAGCTCGGTCGCCCATCCCTCGGTATGGCTGTCGTAGGTCTTGCGGCGAGAATCGTCGGGCAGCTGGGCGAAACCTGTCTCGACCACCCGCAGCCGTGTGCCGCTTCTCACCGCTTCGAGGGTGAATTCCACGTAAGTCCGGCGGGGGTCGCCCTCGGGCAGGTCCGGGATCCGCCAGGTGAACCCGAACACCACCGGCTCTTCGACTCGTTCGACCCGCATGTCGACTGTGAGCCCGCCGCTGAACGTCATCTGACCGGCCCCTCCCGGACGCAGGTCGATGTTCGCCTTCTCACCGAACCAGGCCGACAGACCTTCGGGCGTGGTGAGCGCGGCCCACACCCTTGCGGGTGGGTGAGCGAGCTCCATGCTCCGCTCGATCCGGTCAGGAAACCCCATTGCAGCCCTCCCTTGTATAGCAACCGATCAGTTGCGATGATATAGCAACCAACTGGTTGCGTCAAGGTCCCACCGAATCGGTTTGATAGGGTCCCACGGTGCGAGTGCTGGTCACCGGTAGCCGGGGTTTTGTGGGGACTTGGCTGATGGCGCACCTGGCCGAATGCGGCGACGAGGCGCTTGAGCTGCCCGAGGAGCTGGACATTGGCGACCGCGACGGGCTGGGTGCCGCGGTCAGTGATGCCGGTGCCGACGCTATTTGCCATTTAGCCGCCCAGGCCGCCGTCGGCCGCTCGTGGGAGGACCCACATGAGACCTTCGCGGTCAATGCCGTGGGCACGCTCAATCTTTGTTCTGCTGCGGTGGCGGCCGAACCCCGTCCTCGCCTGCTGCTGGTCAGCTCCTCCGAGGTCTATGGCAAGGTCCCCATCGAAGATATGCCGATCACCGAGGACCAGCCTCTGGCGCCGACCACGCCGTACGCCGCCAGCAAGGCAGCGGCCGAAATGGTGGGCCTGCAGGCCTGGTTGGGGCATGGCCTCGAAGTTGTACGGGCCCGTCCGTTCAACCACATCGGGCCGGGGCAGGGGCTTGGTTTTGTGGTGCCGGACCTCGCTACCCAAGTCGTCAAGGCGTCCCGGGGCGAGCTGGACCGCATCGCCACTGGCAACCTCGAGGCGCAGCGCGACTTCACCGACGTACGGGACGTGGCGCGGGCCTACCGATTGTTACTCGTCCATGGCGAGCCGGGCGAGGTCTACAACGTGTGCCGGGGCGAAGCTGTGACCGTATCGGACCTGCTGCGGAGGCTCATCGAGTTGTCCGGCGTCGATGTGCCGGTGTGGTCGGATCCGGCTCGGGCGCGGCCCGCCGACGTCCCACTGCATGTTGGGGACGCCGGGCGCTTGAAGGCGCTGTCCGGGTGGGCACCCCGACTGCCATTGGAGCAGACCCTTAGCGATATCCTGGCCCGCCTGAACGGCTGTGCCGCCGTTCAACCCCTGAGTGAGCGACTTCGGCCCTAATAGGCGTGTAGGGCAACCCGGGATGTCATGGAACGGCCCGGACCTCGCTCGCGGCGCCGGTGTGTTCGGCCCGGGCCAGTTCGAGTTCCCGGATGACCAGTGCGAAACGGCTCAGGGCAGCGCGGCACGGGCCACTGGCGGCGCTCGAAGCCCAACAAGAGCAATGCCTCACCGCCCAGGAAGGCCTGGCCGACGAGTGCGGCCAGCTCCTCGGGTGGGAACGGCCCGAGCGCGCCGAGGGTGGCCTCGGCCTGGCGGGTGATTTCAACGAGGAGTGCGAGCCAGCCTTGCAGGAGCTCGCGGACGCGGGCGCCGATGACGGCGTCGGACCAGCCGGCCGCGATCATCTCTTGCAACAGCCGGACATAGCCGGAATCCCAGGTCGTCTTCGAGGAAGTCACACGCCTGCTCGTAGCGTTGCCAGAGCGGGCGGTCCTGGCCGTACATCTCGGTCTGGCGGGCCAGGCGCCCGACGTTCTCGCGCTCGAGCACGTCCAGGATCAGCTGCTGTTTTGACCCGAAGTGGTAGTGCAGTTGGCTGAGGGGTACGCCTGCCGCGTCGGCCACGGCTCGGGTCGAGAGCCGAGCGAAGCCGTCGGCGAGGAGGCGCTGACGGGCCGCCTCCAGGATCGCCGAACGGGTTGCGTCCGGGTTGCGACGCTGCCGAGACGCGCCAGCGTGTGTCGGTCGGACGACCGAGCCCATGGGGCCAGTGTCACATCCTGACCCTTGACAGTCAAGCTCCGTGGTGGTGAAGTTCACTGCGGGTGGTTCGGTCGGTCGACCGAGACAGAGAACTATCCCGGCAACGGGGTTGGAGGCCAGGCGGTGAACCGCGGCCGCGGGCCACGCTGAGCGATCGGAGGGGAAGCCACGATGCGGGCCAGAGAGCCGGACACCGAGGGGTACGTCGAGCGCGACGGGGTGAAGGTTGGCTACGAGGTGTTCGGCGACGGGACGCCGACGCTGCTGCTGCTGCCGACCTGGACGATCGTCCACAGCCGGTTCTGGAAGGCGCAGGTCCCCTACCTGTCCCGCCACTACCGGGTCATCACCTTCGACCGGCCGGGCAACGGCCGCTCCGACCGCCCGCTCAGCCCCCACGCCTACACCGTCGAGGCCGTGGTCGATCACGCCCTGGCCATCCTGGATGCCACCGGCACGGACCGCGTGGTCACGATCAGCCTCTCGCAGGGGGCTCAGGAGGGGCTGAAGTTGGCCGCCGACCATGCCGATCGAGCCCTGGGCGCGGTGTTCATCGGCGCCAGCCTCACCCTGGAGCCTGGGCACCCCGAGCGGGTAGCCGCCGTCGAGCGGTTCTACGAGCCGCACCCGCCGGAACCACGTCGCTGGGACAAGCTCAACGCCCAGTACTGGCTCGACCACTACGAGGACTTCGTCGAGTTCTTCTTCTCCGAGTGCTTCCCCGAACCGCATTCCACCAAGCAACGCGAAGACTGCCGAGGATGGGCCGGGGAGACCACCCCCGAAGTACTCCTCGCCGACGTGGGCGCCGTCCTGGCGCCGGAGACCGCACTGGAGTGGGCCCAGCGCGTCACGGTGCCGACGCTGGTCATCCACGGCAGCGACGACCGCATCAGCCCGCTCCCCCGCGCCGAGACCCTCGCCCGGGAGACCGGCGGCGAGCTCGTCGTGCTCGACGGCGCCGGGCACATCCCTCTCGCACGCGACCCGGTGCGGGTAAACCTCCTGATCCGCGGCTTCGTCGATCGCCTGGCCGGCGCCCCGCCCCGCACAACACGCTGGGCACGGGGCCGGGCACGGCCCAAGCGGGCGCTGTACATCTCTTCACCCATCGGGCTGGGCCACGCCCAGCGCGACGTCGCCATCGCCGACGAGTTGCGCCGGCTGCGCCCCGGCCTCCAGGTCGACTGGCTGGCCCAGGACCCCGTCACCCGCGTCCTCGAAGCCCGCGGCGAACACATCCATCCCGCCAGCGCCCAGTTGGCCAACGAGTCGGGGCACATGGAATCGGAGTCGGCCGAACATGACCTGCACTGCTTCCAGGCCTGGCGGCGCATGGACGAAATCCTCGTCGCCAACTTCATGGTGTTCCACGACCTGGTCCGCGACCAGCCGTATGACCTGTGGATCGGCGACGAAGCCTGGGAGCTCGACTACTTCCTGCACGAGAACCCTGAACTCAAGACCGCCGCCTACGCCTGGCTCACCGACTTCGTCGGCTGGCTCCCCATGGCCGACGGCGCCGAGCACGAGGCTCACCTCACCGCCGACTACAACGCCGAGATGATCGAGCACATCGCCCGCTACCCGCGCCTGCGCGACCGGGCCATCTTCGTCGGCGACGCCGACGACATCGTCCCCGACCATTTCGGGCCGGACCTACCCGCCATCCGGGACTGGACCGAGCAGCACTACGACTTCGCCGGCTACATCACCGGCTTCGACCCGGCCCAGTTCGCGGACCGCGGCGCGCTCCGCGACGAACTGGGCTACAAGCCCGATGAGGCCGTCTGCATCGTCACGGTCGGCGGCTCAGGCGTCGGCGGCCACTTACTGCGACGTGTGATCGCCGCTTTCCCCGAAGCCAAACGTCTCGTGCCGGCGTTGCGCATGATCGTGGTTACCGGGCCCCGTATCGACCCCGCCAGCCTCCCGTCCCACAACGGTCTCGAAGTGCAGACCTACGTCTACGAGCTCTACCGCCACCTCGCTGCCTGCGACCTCGCCGTCGTGCAAGGGGGCCTCACCACCGCCATGGAGCTCGCCGCCAACCGGCGGCCGTTCCTCTACTTCCCGCTCCGCCACCACTTCGAGCAGAACTTCCATGTCCGCTACCGGCTCGACCGCTACCGGGCCGGCCGCGCCATGGACTTCGACACCGATGGGCCCGAAGAAATCGCCACCGCCATCGCCCAAGAGATCGGCCGCAACCCCGACTACCTCACCATCGACCCGGGCGGCGCAGGACGCGCCGCCGCGGCAATCGCCCAGCTGCTCTGACCCCCCGGGAACCTGAGCCAACGGCAGGCTCGTAGCCGAGCCGCAACCCCAGTCCCTGCCACACATATTGACGCCTTCCAAAGCGCTCGCCGTCCCGGCAAGCACTGAGCGGCTCAGGCCAGGGTGTGTCTACTACTGCGCACTTGCATTTGCCTTTTTCACGGTCGCCCGGCGGCTAGCGCTCGAGGCCTCCATGCCGTTTGAATGGTTTCGATCTGCGGCGAGGGTCGCCATCGCCGACTTGGCCCAGCTCAAGCTGGCGCGGTGCACCGCGATGCCGTGTTCGAGAGCGAGGCGCGGATGGTCCCCGGGAGGGGTGATGCTCGCGGCATAGCGCTCCATGCCTTCGAGGAATGTTTCGAGCGCATCGGCGAGGGTCATGAGGAACGCGTGGACCTCGGCGGGTGAGAGGATGCGCTCCATAAAGACAAACCGCATAAGGTGCAGCCCGAGGTCCCGTCCCACCGAGGTAGGGTCCACGGGCTTGGACACCCAGCGCCTTGTGGTCATGCGCCCCGTCGCCGTGGCGCGGTAGACGCGTCGGCTCCTTCGGCCAGATGAGGCGTCTTCTGCCTGCAGTAAGCCACGTTCTTCGAGCCGGTGAAGCGCTGGATAGAGGGCGCCACCGCTCGGCCGGTACACCGCGGCCGGCGTTGTGCGGAAGAACTGCTTCAACTGGTACCCGGAGCTGGGTGTCTGTCCGATGTGGGCAAGCAGGATCTGCTCAAAGTCGGTAAGCGCTCGTGCTGTCGTCACGGACGGGTGGGTTCCTTTATAGGTCGATCCGATCTATAGTGTCCTCTATAGGTCGATTCGATCTATAGTAGCCGGCCCGTGGCCGGGCCGAAGACGACGACCGACAGGGGTATGCGAGATGGGTGTCCCGAGTGATGCGACGCCTGTCGAACAGAGCACCTTGCGTGTACCAGCTGCCTCCGCCACGCCGTCTGTGCACGACGAGATCGCGCAAGGGCTGAAAGATCACCCGGCCAAGAAAGGGCTGCGGTTCAACCTCTTCGTGACAGCGGTCGAGATCGGCGGCAGCATCGCGTTGTTCCACCTCGCCCGATCGGCCGGCGCGAGTGACGTGGGCAGTTATTTGGCCGGCAGCATCGCCCCAGTCCTCGGGGCGCTCATGATCTGGGCGAAAGCTCGCAAGTTCAGCGGGGCGTCGGCGGCGATCTTCACGTTCACGCTACTTTCCGCCGTCATCGCCCTGGCCGGTAGCACCACCCCCAAGGTGCTGCTCTATAAGGACTGCGCGGCGACGGCCCTCATCGGCCTGGTCTTTTTGGGGTCGTGCGTCGTCGGGCGCAAACCGGTGGTCTTTTACCTGGCTCAGCGGTATGGGACGGATGGCACGCACGAAGGGATGTCGGTCTTCGACACGATGTGGGACACCTACGACCAGTTCCGCCAAGCGATGTACGTCACGAGCTATCTGTGGGCCGCCTTATTCGTCGTCCAGGCGTCCGCGACGGCGCTCATCATCCACTCGGTCCCGTACGCCACCGCCTATAACTACGACCAGCTCCTGCCCTTCGTTGCGACTGCGCTCGGCATCATCGGATCGATAGCGATCGGCCGCTACTTCACCAAGAAAGGCAAGGCGCAGGCGGCCCTCGCCGATGCCGCAGGCTCCGAGCGGGCCTGATCCCTCGACCACAGCAACCCCCTTTCGCCCAGCCTTACGCCGATCGGTCCGAGAACGAGCTCCACGCCGACCGGGCAAAGAACATCCATTCAGGCGTTGTCATCGAGATGATCGACGGTCGAAGGAACCGCCCACATAGACCGGAGGTATGTTCGAGCCGACCTTGGCCATCGCGAATATTGGGAGGACACGTGCCCCGAGGACGACCGAACGTCTTGTTCTTTCACGTCGACAACCTGGGCTTCGGCGAGCTCAGTTGCTACAGCGGCGGCCCGTTCCGAGGCTGTGTCACCGAACGCATCGACGCGTTCGCGCAAGAGGGGTTCCGTCTTACCAACTACTGCCCGGAATCTCAGTGCACGCCCACGCGGTCGGCTCTATTTAACGGGCCGATATTCGGTCCGGTCCGGCACCCACAGCGTCCCCATCGGCCAGTCCGGGGGTTGGGGTTTGGTGGCGTGGGAGAAAACCCTCGGCGACGTGCTGTCCGAGGCCGGCTATAGCTGCGCCGCCTACGGCAAGTGGCATGTGGGCGAGGGCCCAGGGCGGTGGCCGACCGACAAGGGTTTCTTGGAGTGGTACGGCCCGCCCCGCACGTACGACGAAGCGTTGTGGCCCACCGACCCCTGGTATGACCCCCAACGCGACCCGGTGTCGCGCATGGTGGAGGCCAAACTGGGCGACGCCGACGTCACCGAGGACGACCAGCTGACCTTGGAGGTCCGCCGGGACTGTGACACCGAGTACCTGAGGCGCGCCGAGATGTTCATGCGCGGCCAGGCCAAGCAGGCATGCCCTTCTTCGTGTACTTCAACCACTCCCTGATGCACATGCCTGTAATTCCCCGGGCCGAGTTCAAGGGGCGCACCCGCCAGGGCGACTGGGCCGATAGCCTCCTCGAACTGGACTCCGACTTCGCCGTGTTGTTGGCCCTGCTCGACGAGCTCGGCATCGCCTCTGACACCCTCGTCATCTTCGCCGGGGACAACGGGCCCGAGGACGTACTGCTGTGGCGGGGCACGCCCGGCTATTGGGAAGGCTCCTATTTCGCCGGCGGGGAGGGCAACCTGCGCACTCCTTGCATCGTGCGCTGGCCCGGCCACATCCTCCCCGGGCGTAGTAGCGACGACATCATGCACGTCACCGACTGGTTCACCACCCTGGTCGCCGCCACCGGCGCCCAACTGCCCCAGGACCGGATCATCGACGGCGTTAACCAGCTGGGCTGGCTCACGGGCACCGCCGGGGAGTCGAGCAGGGAGGGCTACCTGTACTGGATGGGCCCAGAGCTGTACGGCGCCAAGTGGCGTAATTTCAAGCTGACGTTGGTAGCGCAGAAGTTCCTTACCGACCCCCCAGCCAGGCTGGCCACCCCTCGACTGATCAATCTAATTAGCGACCCCCAAGAACGCGAACCGGTCGCCCTGCCTTATCTGCATACCTGGGCCGCCACCCACCTCAACAAGCTCATCGCCCAGTTCCAAGCCAGCACCCAGGGAGAGCCACTCATCCCGATGGGCGCTCCCGTCGACCACGTCCCGACGCCGCCCACCTAACCAGAAGGTATACCTGCCGGGCCGGAACGACCGCCCCGAGATCCGCCAGCACATGCCTGCGTCGACGGCGGACCGAACGTGCGCGCGCGGTCAGGCCTACCGATCTTGCTTGATACGCGGAACCGGATGTGCGACCAGATCGTCATTGAACCTGGGGCGCATTATTTGTACGCCGCCGAAAACTCCTTTGTTCGGGCCAGGAATCGGTGATCGCTGGTTCGGGGCGTCGCCCGCCAGTGGTCAGCGTGTCGTTCTGGTGCCCCGGCACGGCTTCGGTGCACCGTGTTCGCTTCTCTTGGCGTCGCCGCCCGGACATCGGGTTGTTGCCGCTTGAGCATGGCTGATTCAAATCCCGGCAACGCCGATCGCGGCTCCTGCATAATGACGAGGATGCGGCTTGATGAGGTGCCGACGGTAGACGTGCGCCCGTTGCTTAGTTCGGAGCGACCAAACCTGCTTGAGCTTCTCCGATCGTTGACCCCGGATCAGTGGCTTTTTCCAACTGAGGTGCCAGGATGGAGGGTCAAGGATATTGCGCTCCATCTACTTGATGACGACCTGGGATGGCTCTCTCGCACTCGCGACCCGCGACTCGAGCGGCCTTCTTGTCCCGACCGAGGACTACCGCGCGTTTGTAGCTGAACTGGACCGTAAGAACCAACGGTGGGTCGATGGGGCTCACGGATTAAGCCAGCGGGTCGTGTGTGATTTGCTGGCTTGGTCCGGCGCTGAGGTCGATGCCTTCTTTGCCGCCGTTGACCTTCGTGGCGAGGCCAGGGTGATTTGGGCGTCGGTTTCATCAGTTCCAGCCTGGTTCGACCTGGCACGCGACTTTACTGAGCGGTGGGTCCATCATCAGCAGATACGAGACGCTCTTGCTTATCCGGGGGCACATTTCGAGGAGCACATAGCCACCGTCCTGCGGACCTTTATCTGGGCCTTCCCGAAACAGTACGAGGCCGATGCCACAGTCGGGACGCAGCTTGCCATCGACCTGGACCAGGGTGGCAAGTGGGTTTAACCCGGCACGCGAAGGGTTGGGACCTGGACGAGGGCCAGGCGCCTTCTGCTGCAGCCGCGATAACGATACCGGGAGACACCGCCTGGCGAATGTTGACCGGCGGTGCCTATAACCCAGCCACCATCACCAGGTCCGGCTCCGACGACCTGGTCACCGCGGCGCTCCGTGTCCGCTCGATCATTGTCTAGCGGAGCGATCACCAGTGAGGATGCCGTCTACAGCCAGCATTACCCAGGAGGTGTCGTCAACGGTGATCCCCAAAGCGTCGGCGATACGCCGCGCTCGACAGGCTCGCACCCAACGGTCGTCCTATAGCGCGCCGCCGTCTGTGGCCGCGGGGGGCGTCGTTCTGAGCGTCCCCGCGAGCTTGTTTCTTGCACTCGTTGCACTTTGCTGGGAGATTCGGGCTCATGATCAGAAAAGGTCGGGCGCAACTAACTGACGTCATCCCGGTACTTCCAGCGCGGGATGTAGCGGAGGCGATCAACTTCTACGTCGATCGGCTCGCCTTTGAGACGGTGTTCCAGGACGACACGGACCGTCCCCAGTACGCAGGTGTACGTCGTGGAGCGGTCGAACTACACCTACAGTTTCAGTTCGAGCGAGACTTCGAGGCCGGGAGCGCGGGGCAGTGCATGCTCCGGCTCTACGTTGATAGCCCGGACTTACTCTTCGATGAGTACAAGGACAAAAATGTGTTCCACGAGGGCACCCAGCTGAGGAATACCCCTTGGGGCACAAGAGAGTTCGCCTTTTGGGATCTAAACCACAACGGGCTCACCTTCATGCGCGACCTCTGATAACGGTTGAACTTCGTGTGCGTTATGTGCATACCAACCGAGAACTCGTGTGTTCAGACCAAGAATTCTTGATCGCCGAGCCGGTACTTGCCAGCACGTCGCCAGGAAAGTTGGCAAAGCCGTTGCGCTCAGTCTGAGATCCGCGTCGCCAGGAAAGTTGGCAAAGCCGTTGCGCTCAGTCTGAGATCCGCGTCGCCAGGTCGAAAATGGTGGCGATCTCCCTCGCATAGTTATCGATGTCGAAGTCCGGGTTACGGACAAGCCGGTGTGGCACCACATCGATGGTGGCTCGTATCGCCATCGCCATAACACCTGGGTCGAAGTCACTCCGGAGCTCACCTTGGGCCTGCAGGCGCACCAGCTGCTCTCTGAGGAGGCGGGTTGCAACGTCAACGTCCTGACCGTCCACGCGGCGTCCGCCATCGGTCGTGAAGCCGCCGTTTCGGAGGATCTCGACGACGGCGACCATGTAGTTGCGGTGCTCGCGCATAAACGCAAGGTTCGACTCGATGTAGGCGCGAAGCATGGCCGGGCCGGATGACTCGGCAAAGACGCGCGGAGTGATGTACGCCCTGCCCGCTTCGACGACGTCGATCACGATTTGCCTGATCAGGTCGTCCTTGCCGGCGAAGTGGTAGCTGATAACGCCCTTGCTTATGCCGATGCGGGCGGCGATGCGGGCAAGCGACGCCTGGGCGAAGCCGACCTCGGCAATGGTGTCGATCGCCCCGCTCACGATCTGCCGGCGCCGAGCGTTCTCGATGAACGTCCGCTCGGGTCTCGTCGTCGGCCTCGCTCATGATCAGAATCTAGATGCTCTGACCGTTCGACCAGATTTTAGTACGGTTGGTCAGCGCCCGTGATAGCCTCCAGATCGGTGCAATGCAACGCTGGGCTCTGTGGGCAGCCGGCCGGGCGAGGGCGGCTGACCTGTGCTGCGGGTCAACTTCGATGCGGTCCTCGGCACGGAGCTGCGGGACTACCGGCGCAACTTCCGTCACCATTCGCCCGTTCCAGGTGGCGACAGACGGCAGTCGAGGGCCTCTATTCACCGTGCCGAGAAAGGACGCCAGTGCCAGCAATCACGATCTTCAGGCCGAAGCGAGACTGGTCGGCGGCACCCGCCACTCTGCTCCCTACTGCCTTGCTTGTTCGCCTCTTTAAGCCTCGTTGGAACTACACGGTGGTCCTCGACGACCGCCCCGTGGGCAAGATCGGGGACGAGCAGCTGAGGGTCTTCGAGGTGGGAGCAGGGGAACACCGCCTGCGTGTGCGGTTCGTCCTGCTGCGGAGGTCCGGGGAGCTGCGTATGTCCCTCAAGGAGGGAGAGGAGCGGCAGTTCATCTGCGGCACCAGCGGGATGGGCTGGCCCACCCTCCGGGAGGCGTCGCCTGTAGATGTCGGTGAGATCCGGAGAAGGTCCATCGGCGGGCCGCCACAGCCAGGGGATCCCGCTTCGTCGAGCTAGCGCTGAAGCCCGCTGGCTCATGACGATCACCCGCCGTCCGTGGCAGCCAAGTACTGACAAAAGAGAAGGAGAGTTGACCATGCCCCCAAAGAAGTTCCGTCCCCGCCCCCTTACGCTGATAGGAGCCGCAGCTGTGGGACTGTGCGTGTTGGTTAGCGGTGGGACGTCGGCCTCGCCAGCCCCACCCCCGACCGCACAGAGCTCGTCCAGCCAAGCGGCTGCGTGTGCGTGGCCGATCGAGGACAGCTACCTGACGTCGAACAGCGGTCTTCCCGATACCGCAGCATGGTATTGGGGGCAGTCCTTCAGCATCCACCAGGGCACCCAGGTCGTTGTGTCTGGCGTCTACCCCGATGCTCGCTACGCGTCTTTCACCGTGTACTCGAGCAGCGAACTCCCGTTTACGTCCAACGGCGTGGTGTCGTCGCTGGCCGATTTCCAGATTGCACCGGACGCGGGCAGCGCCAACCCCTGGCGTCGGGGAGCGGCGCCCGGCGGGCACTTCACGCTGAAGCTCCGCATGCAGGTGTCACCCGGCCAGGTCAACGTCCTGCCGCTCGCCCCGGCGGGCGTTACTTCGGGTGTTGGGTATCTCGAATATCGGGTGTACCTCCCTGAGACCGGGAACGCATCACACATCCCCTTGCCTGACATCACGGTCGAGAACCCGGGATCGACCCAGCAGCTCCGGGCCTGCACCTCGCACACCACCGTGATCCCCCCACCCGTTCGCCAGACCACTACGACTCAAGCACCGACCGCATCTACCAGCCCCACGAGCCGCCTCGCTCCGCTTGAGTTCTTTCGGGCCGCGTTCCAGACCTACTTCCCAAATCCCGAGACAGCCTACGTGCTGGCCTACATGGCCTCCCCGACCGCCTCCCAGGTGGTCGTGGTAACCGGGAAGGCGCCCACCTTCCCGCCCGGGGCGCACCCGTCAATCTGGCCAAGCGCGAGTGATCAGGTCCGCTATTGGTCGATGTGCGTCAATATCGGGGAGGGCACTGATCCCGTGGTCGTCAACCACCTGCCCGGCGGGCAGACCGACCTCGGTTGTCGCGCCGACGACGCAACGAAGTTGAACTCAAGTGGGGCATATACGTACGTGATCGGCACAGAGGTGCAGCGGGCCACAATTGAGCGAGTGCCCGGAGTGACCTTCCTGCCCCTTTCGCTCGCCCAGCCTTCACCGCCGTTTTACCTTCTGGTGATGCGGTACATCCTCGCTAACCCGTCGTTCACTTCTGCGCCGCAAAACGTCGTCCAAACAGGCAGCGCCCAGGCGGCCGCTCAGACCATGGGGGAGTACTATCCGCACGCCCAGGTCTGCTTGTTGAGCGCTCTTAGCGCCGAAGGCGCATCGGCATGCGGCTAGTTGCGCGGCGGGTGCACCTTACCGGTCGGTGAGGACGATGGGGCCATCGTCGGTGATCGCGATTGTGTGCTCGCTGTGGGCCGCCCGGCTCCCCGTGGCCGTGCGGAGGGTCCATCCGTCACGGTCGGCCACGTAGTCGTCGGTCCCGTCCGCGATGAGCATGGGTTCTATGGCGATGACCAGCCCGGGCCGGATCCGGTACCCGTGGCCCGGCCGGCCTTCGTTATGGATGAACGGGTCCTCGTGCATAGCTCGACCGACACCGTGCCCCCCGTGATCGGCCAGGAGCCCGTAGCCGGCCTGACGGACCGGGAGGCCAATGGCGCCGCCGACATCTCCGAGTTGGCACCCGGGTTGGGCCGCCTTTATGCCCCGTGCTAAAGCAGCGTCGGTCGCTGCGATCAGCTCGACATCGGCTGGGCGCTGCTCTCCAACGATGAAGCTGATGGCGGCGTCGCCGCACCACCCGCGTACGAAGGCTCCGCAGTCGATGCTCACGAGGTCGCCCTCCGCCAGGCGACTGCGGCCCGGGATACCGTGGACAACGGCGTCGTTGATGCTGGCGCAGATCACCCCGGGGAACGGCGTCGGGGCCCACGACGGGTGATAGCCGAGGAACGCGGGGGTAGCTGCTGCCTTCTCGATGACTTTCGCCGCCACGCGGTCCAGTTGTGCCAGGGTGATACCGACTTCGGCCCGTTCCCGCACCGCTGCCAGCGCCTCGGCGACCACTCGGCCTGCCTCACGCAGGACGGCGATATCTCGTGGCGTCTTCAGCTTGACCATCTTCGTCCTCGGCCTCCCGGCGCACTTGCCTATATTATCATACCGGTATTATCATTCGGGCATGGTCCGAGACCCACTGAAGCCTTGGGAGATCGAACGCGGCCGGCGCCTCGGTGCCGTTCTGCGCGATGCACGGGGCAAGGCAAGCCTGGGTGAAGTGGCAACGGCGGCTGGCATCTCGGTGGAGACGCTCCGCAAGATCGAAACCGGCAGGAATCCCGACGCCGGCGTTCTTCACGGTCGTTGCTCTCGCGCGCGCGTTCTCGGGCTCTCCCTCGATGATGACCTCTCTGTTGACACGCTTGCCGATGACGTCAGGTCGAGGGCTTCCTGAAACCACCCACTAACACCCTCCGCGTCACCTGCGAGGTTCGCTGCCCCGAGCGTGCCCGCCTGTCCCGGCCCTCGTCAGCCGGCGATCGCCCAGCCGTGCGGCGGGACGCTAAGGCGGCCGCGGTTCAGGTCGGCGCCGGCCGCGCCCACGATGATCCGTTGTTCCCTGCCCTCGAGGTTATGGCTCACTTCGCTCTCAGCCAGGTTCAGGGCCACCGTCAGGTAGTGGGCGCCATCGGTTGTGTTGTACACGAGTTGCTGGTTCGTGAGCGCTACGACCTCCGTGCGGGCAGTGTGGAGCCAGGAGTGCTGACGGCGGAGGCTGATGAGCTCCTGGTGGAGCTGGTAGGTGCTGCGTCCGGAGGGGCCTAAGTCGACGGGTGCGGCGGGGAACGGGGGGCGGATGGCGTCGTCGCCGCCGGCCCGGTCTTCCTTCACACCACGAAAGCCTCGTTCGTCGCCGTAATAGATCGTCGGGGTACCACCGGTGGTGAGGAGGACGACGATGGCGTGGGCGAGGTGGCGGCCGTCGGTGAGCCTCGAGGCGAGCCGGGTCACGTCGTGGTTGCCGACGAAGGTCAACGGGCAGAAGCTGCCCAGGTAGCGGTTATGGCGGTCCAGCGCCCAGGCCAGCTCAAAGAAGTTGCGGTCGTTAAGGCAGCTCCAGATCGCCTTCCACAGCTCGTACTGCGTTACCGCGTCTACGTGCGACGTCCTTACGATCTCGGTGTAGTCGCCGTGGATAACCTCACCGACGAAGTAGGCGTCCGGGAAGGCGGCCCGCGCTCGCGCCAGCACCTTCGCCCAGAAGACGGCCGGCACCGCGTAGGCGGCGTCCAGGCGCCAACCGTCCGCGCCACGTCCAAGCCAGTGGCACATCACGTCTGCCACATAGTCGGCCACGACCGGCGCATCGTGGTCCAACGCGAAGCAGGTCTGCGTGGCCCTCGAACGTGGCGTAAGCCGGGACGTCTTTGGCATCTTCGGGCCTGGTGAGCCGGAACCACCCAGCTGCCGGTGTACCCGGGCCGCCCGCGACCGCCCGCTCGAACATGGGGAACGCCCGGCCGACATGGTTGAACACCCCGTCGAGCAGGACCCGCAGCCCACGGTCATGAGCGGCGCCGACGAACCGGTCGAACGCGGCGTCACCACCCAGCCGGGCATCGACCCGGTAGTGGTCGACCGTGTCGTAGCCATGGGTGGAGGACTCGAATATCGGGCCGAGCGCGACCCCGGTGGCACCGAGATCGGCCGCATAGCCCAACCACGCACCTATACCGTCGAGCCCGTTGCCGCGGTGGCGATCGGCCCCAGTTGTGTCAGCGCCGCTGAAACCAAGCGGGTAGACCAACCACCACAGCGCCGACTCGACCCAGGCTGGCTCGGAGCCTGCCATCACGGGTGCTGAACCGGCAAGGGCGCGACGGCAACCGCATGGTCAGCCAGGCGGTCGATCAGTCTCGCCGCGATGCCCAACATCTCGACCTCCGCGTGGCTCAGCGTGCCCAAGCGAACAGTACTGACGTTAGGCGGTGGCCGTCTGCACCGCCTGTGCGAGCAAGGTGACTGATCTGAGGCGGTCCTCCGCCGTCGGGGCCGAGTGGACCGTCATCAGTTCGTCGGCACCCGTGAGCTCGAGGAAGTCGTGGAGGTAGTCACGAACCTCGCTGGGCGTGCCGGCGGCGGTGTAGGTGAGCATCTCGTCGACGTGGGTGGCGGCTCCGGCACCAAGCACCCGGTCGGCCTGGTCGTCGCTGACCTCCGCCCCTGGCGTGATACCAAGCTGCCTGCCGAACAGCCCGACGGCGCGGGCACGGCGGACGCTCAAGAGGTGCCGCTGGGCAGCAGCGGTGGAGTCGGCGGCGAGCGACGTTGACCCCGGCGATCGCGTAGGGACGGTCGAGTTGCTCGGAGGGCTGGAACTCACTCCGGTAGGCGCCAGAGCGGGCTCGAGGGCAGCCGGGGCGAAGTGGGAAGCGAACGCGTAGGGCAGCCCGAGGGCCGCGGCCAACTGGGCGCCGAAGAGCGACGAGCCCAGGATGTAGAGCGGGACGTTCGTGCCCTTGCCGGGCGTGGCGTCGACGCCGGGGATCAGGGTGTGGCCGGAGAGGTAGCCCTGCAGCTCGAGGACGTCCTGGGGGAAGCGTATCGGCCGCCTGCTGGCGCGGCGCAGCGCGCGCGCATGGTGGCCTGGTCGGTGCCCGGTGCTCGGCCGAGGCCGAGGTCGATCCGGCCGGGGTGCAGCGCGGCGAGGGTGCCGAACTGCTCGGCGATGACCAGCGGCGCGTGGTTGGGCAGCATGACGCCGCCGGCGCCGAGGCGGATCGTGCTGGGTGTGGGCGCCGACGTGGGCGATGAGCACGCTGGTCGCCGAGGACGCGATGGCGGCGAAGTTGTGGTGCTCGGCGTACCAGACGCGCTCGTAGCCGAGCGCCTCGGCCAGCCGGGCCAGCGCCACGCTGCCGGCGAAGCTGTCGCTGGCGGTCTCGCCTGGCCCGACCGGGGCGAGGTCGAGGACCGACACTCGCACCCTACCCATCTGGACGGTCACCGATCCCCGGTGAGGGTGCGGCGGCGACGGCGACGGCGATCATGTCTGCAGGTCGCGACATGGCGCTCCTCGCCTAGGCCCGTGATGGCTCGGGCACGGCCAAGACGTAGGCCGTCGTGGTCATGCCCGGCGAGTACGGGTTAGGCCCGGCGACGAAAGGGCGGCAAACGCCTCGTCGAGCAGGTCTGCGAGATCGAGACGTCCCTCCGAGGCGGTCCAACGTTCGGCTGCCACGTTGAGGCAGTCGATGGCGGCGGCGGCCCGCACTGCTGCGGCGACATTCATCGCCGAGGACTTAGCGGAACGGGCGCGATCGGCGAGCGCCTGGGCCAGGGCCGGCCGCCAGGCAGCCTGGCGTTCCCGGCACCCGGCGCACAGGACCGGCGTCGCGTAGATCAGCTGGGACCGGGCCAGCGCGTCTGCCGGGTCTTGGCGGTACTCCTCGATGAGCGGGTCCATCGCCCGCCGGAGCGAGGTCCAGTCGTCCTCGGTCGAGGGTCGGCCAGACAGGGCGTCGACGACCGCTTCGCCCTGAGCGTTGATCGCTCCCAGGACCGGGTCCTCCTTACCCGCAAAATAACGCAGGAAGGTGCTGCGTGACACGCTCGCCGCCGCGGCGACATCGTTCACCGTGACCCGGTCGAACCCTTCGCGGCGGAACACCTCGAAGGCCACCCGGGCCAGCTCCGCCCGCACCGCCGCCCGGGCAATGCCACGGGTCGGGCTGGTCATCGGGACCTCCACCTTCGATGTGATCATCTCGTCTACCCATTCTGGTGGCACCGAGGGGTTGGGCGCACCACGGTCGTCTCTTTGGGCTCTGGTACCGGTACCGACTTAGGATACCGAAAGTGGAACTAAGTACCAGACCAGGCGGGTCAGGCATCGAGGGGCAGACCTGGGACCGAGGTGCGGCAGCGTCGGGCCTCCCGGCATGATCGTGACGACCACAGGAGGAAGCGACAAAGATGGGTGACGAGCAGGTTTCGATCCGCACCGCGCGACGGCGAATGCCCGGGGTACGTGTTCACGCCGTCAGAGGGCGGCCAGCACCCGGCGGTGATCTTCTACATTGACGGCCTCGGTATCCGGCCGACCATCTTCGAGATGGGCCAGCGGCTGGCCGGCTACGGCTATGTGGTGCTGGTGCCCGATCTGTTCTACCGGGCAGGCCCCTATGAGGCGCTGGACCCCGAGAAGGTCTTCGCCTCGGGCGACGTGAGAGCGACGCTCGGCCACTTGTTCGCCTCGACCGACAATCGTCGGGCGGGAGAGGACACCGAGGCTTTCCTCGCCTACCTCGAGGGCCGGGAGGACGTCGCCGGGAGCAAGGTCGGCACCACCGGTTACTGCATGGGCGGCGGGATGTCGTTGACGGCGGCCGGCGCCTATCCCGACCGGGTTGCTGCCGCGGCCAGCTTCCACGGCGGGAACCTGGCCACCGACGCCGAGCTCAGCCCCCATCTCCTCGCCCCCCAGATCGAGGCCCACGTCTACGTCGCCGGCGCGGACAACGACAACTCCTACCCACCGGAGATGGCTGAACGTCTCGAGCGGGCACTGAGTGACGCCGGAGTAGACCATCGCTGCGAGACGTACCCGGGAGCGCTACATGGCTGGACCATGGCCGACTTCCCCGTCTACAACGAGGTCGCAGCCGAACGCCACTGGGAGGAGCTGGTGGCTCTATTCGCCGGCAAGCTGCCACCTCCTCGCTGAGGGCCACTTCGGATGCTTTCGCTCTAAGCAAATTGGACCTCGATTGTCGAGCGGTTACAGGGCCTCTCTGCCCCTTCGCCACTCCTATTCGAGATGGGCTGAGAGTTATCGGAGCGATGGCGACCTCCCGGACAACCCCCGACCTCACTAGCCGTGGTCACCGGTGCACCTTTCCTGGCCCGGTTGTGATGGCCTGTTGAGCTGGTTGTGATGGTTCTGTGAGGACCCCTTTTAGATGGGCAGGGGATTTGTAGCCTGTCGTCGTGGCGCCTTACTGAGCGCCTCGAAAGACCGAACATCCTCATGTGCTGCCTCACGGGGGTCTGCAACGTGAAATACCCGCAGCAAGCCGACCCAGGCCTTTGGGCCGAGATTGTCACCGTTTCTGCCGACGGCGTCGTCCTTGGCCTGAGCGGCGAGGTGGACATCTCCAACCAGATCGAGCTCGACGTCGCTCTGATGGCCATGATGGCCACCAAGGCCGACCATGCCCTCATCGATGCCTCGGATTGCAGCTTCATATCCCTCCAGGGCTACGTCGCCATCGGCCGTTGCAGCTCGGAGCTCGATAGCCTCACGCTTCGCACTCGCCTCGGCGTGGCCGGGGAGGAGCTTCGCTTGCTCGGGTTCGATGGCGTTGTCTGCGTCCCCGCCCGTGCCCCTATTTGCCTCACATCAGAGAGCCGCGCTCACGGAACCCGAAATGCAGACGGGGGCAATGTGCTACTCCCTGGGCGCCCGAGGGGTCGGCTAAGCAGCGGAGGGCCAGGACATCGGACCGGACGCTGAGGGGGCCAGCTCTATTGTGGCTGGCGAGCTCCCTGGCGCGGCCGGCCTCGACGCCGAGCCCATGGGTGGCCAAGGCTCATGGTCGCCTTCTCTTGGCCGGGGAGGACGAGGCCGCCAGGCCGGTCCGTTGTGGTGCGTTCCACCCTGGAAAGATGACGGCATGGAACGTGTGCTCGGAATCGGTGGGTACTTCGTGCGGGCCGCTGACCCGGCGGCCCTGGGCGCCTGGTACCGCAATTGCCTCGGCCTGGACGCCGATGAGAACGGCCTGTGGCACCAGGGAGCCGGGCCGACTGTGTTCGCGACGTTCGACCCCGAGACCGATTACTTCGGGTCCCGCGCCCAGCAGACCATGATCAACTTCAGGGTTCGCGACCTGGATGCGATGCTTGCGCAGCTCCGCGCCAGGGGAGCCGACGTGGCTAGAGAGACACAGGACATGGAGGGTGTCGGTCGATTCGGCTGGGTGACAAATCCTGAGGGCAACCGGGTCGAGTTGTGGGAGCCCGCCTGACCACTCGCTCTGAGGCCATGACGGCAAGGAAGTGGGCGATGTCCGGGAACGAGCCAGCGTTGCTGCGACCCGAGCCCAGAACACCCGGTGGTGCCGTACTTTTGGCCCAGCGTCAGCCACAACCCGGGCTTGGCACCTTGATGTTTGGGACGGTGGGAGCGGGCCGGGCTACAGTGCGGCCATGAGCGACAACGCGCCACCAGAAAAGTCGAACCTTAGCTTCTCGGGCCGGAAGGCTCACGCGAAAGTGCTGGAACGCATGGCGGCCACGCGGCCCAGCCAAGCTTCGCTCCTCTACAGCGTGTCTCACGAGGTCTCGGACCAGATATGAGCGAGATCGAAAGGGAGGAGATGCACAGACTGCGGGACGTGGCTAAGGCAGCCCAGAACCTGGTAAACGTCATGGGCGTCCCCGAAGGCAACGCCGCTCTGCAACAGGTGTACGACGACCTGGTGTACACGCTCGAGGCATGGGAGGCGAACTGAGAACTCCCACAATCGACCTGAAGAGCGGGGAAGAAGGCAGGCTCGACACCCAAAGCCACCATCATTCCCCCACCGTCGGGTAATACCTCTCCGCATAACTGTTCAAGGGAGAAGCTCGAGGCGGCGGACGAAGGAACTCGCAAGAGCCAACTAGTGCTGCCTCCAGGAACGTTTGCCCGGTTGCCGATGGCAACAACCGCTGTCGCCGCTTCAAAGTTAGGGAGGGCAACCAGCCAAACGTTGCCTGTCGTGGCACTAGATAAGGCGCCGGACTGCTTCGACGATGGCGTCACGGTGCTTCATCAGCTGGCGTGGCGTCTGCTCACCCTGCGGCATGGGAAATGCTGGCGTCCATGCGGTACTCAGGGCCATTGTGAAGGCCAAGATGTCATCGGCTCGGAGACTGGTGCTCACGTGCCCGTCGGCTTGGGCTCTTTTGATAGCGGCGACTTTCCCCCGAGTTGACATTGCCAGCTCGGTCGGGCCGGGGTGGTTCCCGGAGCGTTCCAGGCGGTTCCAGGTGGCCAGGCGGAGCTGGTGCGGGTGACCGAGCAGGTAGTCGAACAGCCGGCCCGCGTAACCGGGCAGGTCGTCAGCTGTAAAGGTCACTTCGTTGAGCATTCGGGAGACGTGCATCTCGAGTACGAGATCAAAGAGTTGGTCCTTGTTGCCGAAGTAGCTGTAAATCTGGGCCTTGTTCACCCCCGCCGTCGTCCCGATCCGATCGACGCGTGCGCCGGCGATCCCATACTCGGCGAACTCATCCGTTGCAGCCGCCAAGAGCCGGGCTCGTGTGCCGGCCGGGTCCCGGACGCGTCTCGGCGACAAGGCCGCCGAGGACCCGTCGCGAGCGCTCACGTCTCCACCATAGTAACTAACTGTTCATATTGACAACGAGATGAGGCGGTCGTACTGTTAGTAACAGACCGTTTAGTTGTTTGACCCGAGGGGAGCACCCTCCTTCCCGCACCCCCGGAAGGCACGCCCGGAGAAACGGGTGCCCTTTGCCGCGCGGCCCAAGGCGCTGCTTAATCCAACAGAACCAAAAATGCTCCAGAGATCCCACTTGCGGGGCAGCTGAAATGGAGGCGTTCCAGCAAAACAGAGAGGAATGGAATAATGCCACATACTGATTCGGCACCGAGGACCGAGCTGTTGCTCGCCCGCATGACGCATGGTGACGACCTCTTCAACGCTCGCCGGTGGGAGGAGCTTGACGAGGTGCACCACCCCGACATGCTCGCTTACATAACCGGGCTAGCGGACCCGATCTACGGGCGGCCAGCTCACTCGGCCGCGATGAAGGGCCTTGTCAAGTTGTTCCCGGACATTCGGGTCCACCTTCCCTACCCGGTCCAATTCGGACAGGGCGACTGGATCACCGTGGTCACGAACGCCACGGGGACCTTCACGGGCGAGATGGTGCGGCCAGACGGAACTGTCGTCCGCCCGACCGGAAAGGCGTTCGACGTCGAGTTCGGCCAGACGTCCAAGTGGGCCGGCGACCAGCTAATCGCGATTTCGGCCTTCTGGGACGAGGTCCTGCAAGCGAAGCAGATGGGCCTCGCCTAACTCGAACTGCGCCCTTGCCGGCCAGTCCGCGTCCACCTGGGTCGCAAGCCGGCCCGACGTTGTGCGTGAGCCGCAATTGGTAGCGGGTGCGGCGACTGCTCGGTATGGTCGCCGGCAGGCTGATAGCCGTCAACGGACCGCACCTCGCCGGTTACGAAACTTGGCGCGCGGCGCGATATCTGAGGGATGGACTTCGTCAGGTCGATCCGTCAGGACAGTGAGCTCTTTTACGACACGGCGCTCGACGCCGACCCGTCACTCGGTGTGCCGTGTTGCCCGGGCTGGACGGTAGCCGACCTCGTGTGGCATCTCGGCGAGGTCCAATGGTTCTGGGCTGCGGCTGTAGAACAGCGCGTGACCGCGCCCGAACAGATCGAGACCGGCAAACCCTCTCGGCCGAAGAGCTACACCGACGTCGTCGCTTGGGGAGGGTCCCAACTCGACCACTTGGTCCGGTCCCTCGAGTCGGCAGCCGACGACGTACCGGTGTGGACCTGGGCACTGGACGACTCGGACCACAACGTCGGGTTCATCCGGCGTCACCAGGTACAGGAGGCCGCCGTCCACCGCTGGGACATGCAGAGCTCGGCCGGGCAGAGTAGCCCCGACCCGATCGACCCCGAGATCGCCTCGGATTGTATTGACGAGTTCCTGGCCGTCCAACTTCCGTTTGTGGTCAACGAAAAGAAGCCCCTTTCCGGCTCACTGCACCTGCACTGCACCGACGTCGCCGGGGAGTGGTATATTGAACCGGACGGACGGGTCGACCGTGCCCACGCGAAAGGCGACGTCGCCATGCGGGGGACAGCATCAGATATTCTCCTGGCACTTTACGCCCGTATCTCAATCGACGTTCTCGATATTGTCGGCAACGCGTCACTAGCCCACCATTTGATCGAGCGAGTGGACACGACGTAATACGCCAATGCGTCGCAGGAACATATTCATGTTGGTGTCAGTGATTGGCAGCCGAGGAGCCGTGGTCGCCGACGTTGGCCAGGCGGTACGTGAGGTGGATGTCTTCGGGCTCGGCTGCTAACAGCTCAGGATCGGGCTCTGATATTAGAGTCGCTCCCAGGCCCAGATAGAACCTGATGGTGTTCTCCGTCGGTGTAGCGGAGATGTACAGCGCCTTGGCACCAAAGAGACGGCTGGCCTCCGCAGCTGCGTGAAACAGCTTGGAGCCGACCCCTCGTCCTCGTGCCGGCCGGCTCACGTGAAGGGAAAACAACTCACGTGAAGGGAAAACAACTGCACGTGGTCGCCGAAGGTGCCTATAGGTTTGGGGTCGACGGACGACGCGCCGACGATAGTGCCATCGTCGAACTCGCCGATGAAGATACCGCCGCGATCGAAACAGTCATAGAACTTCGGGGTCTCCGCCTCGGCCTTGCCGGGCGCCCACCCATGGATCTCGAAGTACGCCGGGACAAGCCGCAGTTCGCCACCTACCACCGTATAGAGGTGGTGGTTGACTTCGCCGCGGTCGATCTTCCAGATGAGTTGCACTTCCTCCCGGTTGAGCACCCTCACCCTGATCAGCCTAGTTTCGCCGAGGTCGGCAGCGGGCCTGTTATTCTGCAGCGGCTGCGGGTGGAGTCGACAAAGATAGCTTTTACCTCACTTCATGTGCCGGAGGGGAGAACTCGAATAGGGTACTCCCCTCCCCTGCTGGCCGCCATCCTTGGTCCCGGGCTACGGCTACCAGCGGCGTACCCATCCCTTGCCGGCCCAGCACGTGGCGACGTACGCCGAGACCGAAAGAACGCCTTGACTTCCTATTGCTGATAGGTAATACTCCTATCAGTAATAGGATCGACGAGAGAGGCAGGCGATGCACCCGGAAATGGCATACACGCTGGTCAGGGACCGGCATCTCGAGCGCACCAAGGCAGCCGAACATCATCGGTTTCTGTCGTCGGTCTCGGCCGGCACCACGTGGATGCAACGTGCGGCACAATGGGCCCGGACCTTCCGCTATCGTCCCCCCGCTACCCCGGCCCGTCTCGGTGTCAGGACTGAGGCCCCCGCGGTTCGGACCTCTTGATCGACCTGATGCAGAGCAAGGTCACGCAGCGCCGGGAAGCGCGGGCGACGGGGATCGTCGAGTCCGCCTGGCGGCTGGCCGGTGAGCACGGGATTGCCGGGGTGTCTTTGCACACGCTGGCACACGAGCTCGGCATCCGCCAGCCGTCGCTGTACGAGTACTTCGACTCCAAGAACGCTCTCTACGACGCCATGTTCGCGGACGGCAACCGGAAGCTCATTGAACGACTCGACTCCCTCAGGCTGTCCCGGAAGCCTCGCACCGCTCTGAAGCAGTTCCTGAGAGCGTTCGTGGCGTTCGGCCTGGAAGACCCTGCCCGCTACGAGCTGCTGTTCCAGCGCCACGTGCCCGGTTTCACGCCGTCGCCAGCTTCGTTCGCCCTGGCCGAAGAGGTACTGGGCCGGGCAGTGGCGATCATGCAGGCAGCAGGAGTGTCCCACCAGGGCGACGTCGACTGCATCGTCGCCGTCACCGCCGGCCTCATGGAAGCACAACTCACCAACGACCCAGGGGGCAACCGCTGGGTCCGCCACCTCGACCGTCTCGTCGACCTGCTGGTCGACGACGTCCTGACAAGGAGCAAAGCATGAGCGACTACGCCAACACCATCGACAGCGTCGACCGCATTGACCGGACCGAGGCGCGCCGCCTCGCCGAAGAGGAGTTCACCCGTTTCGCCCAACTGGTCACCTCCCTGGCCCCCCGGGAGTGGGAGGTACCCACCGACTGCACCGCTTGGGACGTCCGGAAACTGTGCTTGCATGTGCTCGGTTCGGCCCAAGCCCAGGCGTCGGTGCGGGAGTTCATGCACCAGATGCGCCGGGGCATGCCGCTCAATAAGCAGATCGAGTCGCACCACTGGGTCGACGGGCTGAACGAGCTCCAAATCCGCGAGCGTGACCACCTCTCCAACGCTGAGCTCGTGGACCAGCTGGAGACAGTCGGCCCCAAAGCCGTGAAGGGACGCTGGGGCACCCCGCCCCCGATGCGCTACGTGCCCATCCCGTTCGGCCCGCCGGTCGGTTGGAAGCCGCTCAAATATCTTCTCGACGTGGGCTTCACCCGCGACGTGTGGTGCCATCGCATCGACATCTGCGCCGCAACGGACAGGCCCATGAAGCTCTCGCCTGAGCACGACGGCCGCCTGGTGGCGGACCTCGTCGCCGAGTGGGCCGCCCTCCACCGCCAACCATTCGAACTCGTCCTCGAGGGACCGGCCGGAGGGACCTTCAGCCAAGGCCAGAGCGGCGAGCACGTCCTCGTCGACGCCATCGAGTTCGTCCGCACCCTCGCCGGACGCCGGCCGGGCACCGGCGTGCTGAGCAACCCGTTGCCCCTCTGAGCGCCCCATGGCCAGCGACAGTCGACGAAGCGGCTCGTGGCCATACGGTGGACAGGATGAAGATCAGGGACGTTCGGGTGGCTTACAGGCAGCGGGGGCACGACCGGCCGGTACGTGACGCTCTGCAGACACTGGCGGGCGGCGGGTCGACCGAGGTAACGATATTGGCCGACTCGGCCACCGGGGCCATGGCGTGATCTCCTTCGGCCGCATAGACGGAGGGCCACGGGTGCTCGCCGTGCTCGTAGAGGAGGTCGTCAGACCGGTCCTCATAGGCCGCGAGGCAACGAACATCACCGGGTTGCTCGAGGACCTAAAGCGCGAGATGGAGTACTTCGGCCTTTCCGGTCTGACCCGTTTCGCCATCGCGGCCGTCGACACGGCGCTCTGGGACCTCCACGGGAAGCTCCTGGGCCAGCCCTGCTACTTGCTCTGGGGTGCCCAGCGGGACCGGCTCCCGGCCTATGCGATGGTGGGTTGGCTCAATTACGACCTTGACGGGCTCCGGCGGCAGTGCGGGCGCACCCTCGAGCACGGGTTCCACGGCGTGAAGATGAAGGTCGGCGCCCCGACGTTGGAAGAGGATATGGAGCGGATCGCCGCCGTTCGATCGGAGCTCGGCCCGGATATCCCGCTAATGGTCGATGCCAACCAGGTGCTCACCGTCGCCGAGGCACTGCGCCGCAGCTCCGCCTATGCCGAGTACCGGATCGCCTGGTTCGAGGAGCCGCTGGTAGCCCACGACTTCGACGGCTATGCAGAGCTGACGGCGAGCTCTCCGGTGCCGGTGGCGGCGGGAGAGACCTCTATGGGCGAGAGGAGTTCCTCGCGTTTCTTTCACGCCGCGGTTGCCGGGTCATTCAGCCCGACCTTCGCCGCGCCGGTGGTCCGTCGGAGCTGCCACGATCGCCTCACTCGCAGCGAGCTTCGGTGTCCCCTACGCATCGCACGGCGGCGGGCCGGCTGCACTCAGCGTCCTCCTCTCCGCGCCGAGCGCCATCTGGCTTGAAGCAGGGATCCCCGAAGGCGGATCGGATTTCCCGGTCATCGAGGACGGCTGTGCCCTCGCTCCGGGCCCGGATTCGAGTGGCAGTAACGCCCGCCGAAGATCCGGTTAAGCGGTTGAGGTCTGTGAAGACGACGAAGCTGGGAACGTTGAGCCAGAAGGCGACTAATTGGCGTTCAGCGCCGGGAGTATGAGCCCGTAGGGTTTGAGGGCGTCCTGGTGGGAGCGCCACCGCTGCGCTGAGCGGCTCAAGCGCTCGGTCCCTTCTTACCGGGACAGCTTTGTGATCGGGCGTTATCCCACGGTCAATGATGGTCGCCCGGCCCAGCCTTCCCTCCGAACGACACCGACCAAAGTCGGCGAAGGACCGACCATCGTCGACCCGGCGACCAACTAGCAGTCGATGTGCCGTCGGGGCCACGCCGTCACACTGTCAACCATGACAGACAGAAAACCCGTGGAAATAATTAGAAAAAGACGCCCGTACACAACTAGAGCACTCCTGTGGGGAGCGTTCGTCGCCGTGACCAGTTGCCTCTCGGCGGGCACTGGCAGTGCCGCCACGCCACCGGCGGGCCGGCCTTACCTGGTCAGGGTCCAAGCCAACCACACACTGGCTGCAATCGGGCCCTCACCACTCGGCGTAAACACGCCGCCCTGGGCGGCCAGCCTGCTCACAGCCCCCGTACCAGGTTTGGTCCACGCCGCCGGCATAAGGGAAGTGGCCTTCAACGGTGGGCCAATGGACGACCTGTACCACTGGAGGACTAACTCGGTGGACCCGCTCGTCGCGCAATACGGCTACCAACAATTGGCCCCCCGCTTCACTTTCGACCAGTGGGCGACCTTCGCCCGTTCGCAACATGAAACAATGCTGGTCCACATCAATTATGGGACGGGGACCCCCAGCGAGGCAGCGGCCTGGGTGCGCTACGCCAACGTCGACAAGCATTATGGCGTCCGCTACTGGGAAGTTGGAGAGGAAGAGTACGGCGATGGTGCCGTGGGCTTCACCTTCGAGCCTGACGGCCATCCTGTTTCCCAGCACAGCGCTCAAGGGTACGCCACGAATGCGCTCGCTTTTATCAAGGCAATGAAAGCCGCCGACCCGGGCATTCAGATCGGGATCCCGGTCATTGCGACCGATGCCATCTCGACTCGGTACTACGACTGGGACTCGACCGTTCTAAAGACACTCGGCTCCCACATTGATTTCGTTGACGAGCACTGGTACCCGATGTTCACCAAAGGCACGGACGCGGCTGTCCTCGCTACACCTGGCGAAATCCCCCCGAATTTCGGCGCCCTGCAACGGCTGCTGATGGAGGACGCTGACGGGCGCCACGTTTCCATCCAGGTCGGCGAGACGAACTCCGAGGCCCAGGGGTACCCCCAGACGAGCAGCCTCACAAACGCCCTGTACCTGGCAGAGACCGTCCCCGCTCTCCTCGCCAGTGGCGCCGAAACGGTGGACTGGTGGGCATTGCAGAGCGGGATACAGGGGAACGACAGCACCGGCATAGGCGACCTCGGGCTCTTGTCAAGCGGCAGCCAGGACTGCCTGCCCGCCTTCAACCTTTGCGGACCTCCGGTCGACACCCCCTACCCCGACTACTTCGCCATGCAGCTTGTTTCATCGCTCGCCAGCCCGGGCGCCCGGCTGGTGGCAGCCACGTCACCGGTAGGGACGGTCAATGTCCATGCCGCTGTCCAGCCTGATGGCAGGTTGGTGGTCCTATTCGCAAACACCGACCCCAACCAGCCAGCGTCTGTAGTTCTGGCAGCGGACGGCTACGCCACCGGCAGCCATCCACGCGGCTCTTTTATGGCCAAGGCAGCAGCCGGGTCACCAAAGGCCACATCGACCTTGACGGTCAATTGACGTTGCCTGCCTACTCCCTCACCGAGGTAGTCCTCGATCGGGCTAATACCGACCTCGGCGTATAGCGTTTCGCAGTAGAAGCTCGTGTTGCCGACCTCCCCCCGCACCCGGCCTGGCGCTCCCGGGGTGCGGAGGGAGGTGGCGAGCGCCAAACATGTCACGGCGACGGAGCGGACCTGAGGCAAGCCCATCCGACCATCCGCCCATCCGCCCATCCGCCCATCCGGTACCAGTGCGAACACCGCTCCAGGAGAGCTGAACCGAGCGCACGCCGGGAGCTGCACCCCGGGCTGCTGGCAATCCAGATGCCGGTTGCGTTCGTACTCCCCTTGACCAAACAACGGGAGCTGCATCGTGGAATGCGCGAAGATGGACGACGTCAACCGGAACCGAGTCAGCCGGAACAGAGTGGGCGGCTCTCGTAGCCGAAAAGGGCCACCCCGACGGCGCGGTGGCCGACCAGAGCGCGCGGTGGCGGAACGGTGACCTCGCTCCCTCGAGTTCCCCCTCCTTCGGCGTGGCTGCGCATCGTGTTCGCCACACGGCCAGGGTCGTTGACCATCGATATCTCGCACTCGGCCACGGCGCGGGTCGTGCTCGCCTGGGTCTTTATCTACTACGGAGCCGGGAAGCTCTTCGGGGCGTTCCACGGACCCGGTATTCACGCCACTTCGCTCTACTTCTCGAACACCGCCCATCTCCACCCCGGAGGGTTCTTCGCCGTTCTCGCTGGGCTAACCGAGTTCGGGGGCGCCCATCGCGCTGGCCCTCGGCTTCCTCGCCCGTCTCGCCGGATTGGCCATCTTCGGCGACATGGTGCTCGCCATGATCACGGTCACCTGGGCAACCGGCATCAATTCGGGCAACCCGCCGCCGGGCTACCAACTGAACCTGGCGCTCGGCGTCCTGGCGCTGGTTGTGGGGATGCTGGGCGCCGGGCGGTTCAGCGTCGACAATGTCATCGCCCACCGTCTCGCGAAGCGTGAGCCCCCTCACGAGCAAACCACGGTGACCGACCGAGGACCTTCTGTCACAACCACGCCACCGACCATGTTTGAGTCGTCTTCGAGCGGCGCGGCCGTGACGGAGCCCAGACGGAGTATTTGACGCCGTGGACGCGGCAGAGCCGAAGCGAAGGCTCCACCGAACGGGCAAATCCCGGTAAGCGGGCTGTGACGTCCCGGCCAAATACTGGAGCCGGTCTCAAACTGGCCCATTGGTTAGGGACGATCTCCCCGCCCCCACGAGCCCCACGGGTCATCAGAGTTTTCGCAAACCTGGTCGGAGCAGCCGGGGCGGCATATTTCTCGTACTCGTACCTGACCTATTTCGTGCACACGCACCAACTGATCGGCGCGGTCTTCTTCGCTCAACAAATGATCGTGGTGATCGCCTATCTTGTGCGGCGACCGGCCAGGTTCGTGACCCGGCGTCTCGATGATTGGCTTCTTGCCTTTGGTGGGACCTTCGCCGGTGTCTTGGCCCGAACTTCAGGTGTGCACCCAGCCGGGTGGGTGCAGGTGGGCCTGGCACTCCAGCTGACCGGCGCGGCAATCGCGGTGACCTGTCTCGTCGTCCTCGGGCGTTCTTTCGGGTTCGCCGCGGCAGACCGAGGACTTGTCACGCACGGCCCTTATGCCATCGTTCGACATCCGTTGTATTCCTCGTACCTGCTGTCCGGATCGGGATTTTTATTGCAGAGCGTTTCGCTGCGCAATGCCCTCGTCCTCATGTTTGGATCGCTGTGCAATATCGGACGAGCCCTCGCCGAGGAGCGACTCCTGATGGGCAATGGTGGATACGCTGCGTACCGCCGCCGCGTCCGGCGCAGAATTATCCCCGGCGTTTGGTGATCGATCGACGACCAAAGATTCGGGACGCAACGTTCTGAACGGGCACTTGCCAACGTGGAAAGTGATGGCTAGACTTTCCATCATGGAAAGTGACAGCGTCCCCGGGAGCAACCCGATGGGACGCCGCGCCCTGCCCACGACCAGGAGAAGCTGTAAACCCAAGCGACGCCGCCGCCGCGCTCGCCGCGGCCCACGAGAGCCGTTCGTGGTTGGCTGACAGGGCGATCGCCCCCTGGTGGTACAACGTAATGTTCGGTGCCCTCAATGGCGGCCTTGTCGCCGTAGCGGCCGCTCGTAGCACCACGTTGTTCGCCTGGTCAGTCGTCGGGTACACGTTTGCGTGCGGCGCCCTCATGTGGTGGAACCAACGCCGCGTGGGCGTGTGGATCCAGCATCATCACGGATTGGAGAACATGGTCTTTATAGGGCAAGTCATCGCCCTAGGCGTTGTGGCCGCCCTGGCTGCTTGGCTTGGCTTGGCAAAGGGGCTTACGTGGGCCTTCTTCGCTGCTGGGGCGCTGGCCTTGGTCCTGACGGTGGCATTCGGCAAAGTAACCGACGCCGTCCTGAGGGCCAAGCTCGTGGGGTGACCGTGACCGCTGCCCCCGATTTCAACGACCTGGTCCACGCGCCCAACCGCCTGCGGATTTGCGCCCTCCTGGCGCCTATTAGCTCCGCGGAGTTCTCGACTGTCCGGGAAGCATTGGGCGTCGCTGACTCAGTGGTCTCCAAGCACGTAGCCGTCCTGCACGACGCGGGGTACGTGGAGGTGCACAAGTCGGCTCACGCTTCCCGGGTGAGGACAAGCCTGTCGCTTACCCCCGCCGGCAGGGCCGCCTACCAGGGCCACATCGCCGCCTTACGGGCCATCACGGAGAGCGGCTCACCCATGGCCCCGACAGAGGCGAGGCAAAGATGGGCAGCAAAGCCGTCATTGGGCTCTGGGCGGCGGCCCCGCCAAGAGGACGAGTCCCTCGCCAAGACCTGATTGGCGGGTCGGGCACTGCCAGGCGCGGCGGGACCGCCACGTCATGGTTTGGCAATGGCAAGCCAGGCTGCCAACACATGAACGCGTCGCACATGGGTCAGGGCCGCGACGTAGGCCAACGCTCAGCTGCCCATTCCTCCCAGGACCCGTAGGCGGGTGGAGGAGGGCCAGGAGTGCACGCAGCTAGTTCCGCCTCGTCGGGTGGCTGGAAGCTCTGGCGCCATAGCCGCAGTTCCGCCGGGGTCATGGCAAAGGTCGTTGCGGGTTCTGCCGTATTGCGTTCCCGGACCCGTCTGGCTTGCTCGTCGTCGTGGACCTCCATGTAGACGAGCTGGAACCGGCCACCGGCGGACAGCGCCAGGTGGCGGAGGGCGGACCGCTCATCTCTGGCCCAAAGGCCGAAGTCGAGGACAACGTTGGTACCGAGTTCCAGGGCGCGGAGAGCCAACCAGACCAACCGGCCCTCGAGGACGTCCCGCTTCCTGCCCGCCAGCGACTGGCCGAACGGCCGTGGGGCCAGGTCGGCGAACAGCGGGATCATCCACTCGTCAGGCGTCAGGCGCAGGGCTTTGCAGTCCCTCTCGATCTCTTTGGCAGCGCGTCGTCTTGCCGGACGCCGGAAGGCCCACCATGACGTACATCGTCGGGGTGTCAGCACCAGAAGCCGGCCGTTCCATCACCCTGACCATTTTGGCGGTCCTCGATGAGCCCTGGCCGCGACGGTGAACCTGGCCGCTCCCAGGCCCACGGGAATGAAGCCCGCTCCGTCCGTTCTGCGGTACTTGGAGCGACACCCAGGTCGGCAGGCCGGCGCCTTACCGCTCGCGTCGGCGGGCGGCTCGACGCGCCCGGCGCTCTTCTCGGCGCCGCATTGCTCGTTCGTGGAAGTCCCGGCGGCGGTGCCATGGGCGTAAGCAGGGGCGCAGCGGCCGGCAGTGGGCGTGCTCGGCGGCGTGACGTCCGGAAGGCCCACGCGACGGCGCTGGCAGGGGCGAATACGAGGCCGGTGCGTCGCTTTCAGAAGCCTTGCCGCATCTTGAACGCGACGACGACGTTCTGTGCCGCAAAGCTGACGGCCAGGGCAATCAGGAGCGGTCCGACACCAGAAGCCGCTTGGTGACCGCTGGCTCGAGCAATCACGTACAGCCCGCCGCGGGCAACGAACAGTGCCCCCCACAGCGCCAGGGTGGCCTTTGAGCCCTGGCGCCACCATCTCCCGTCCTGGCCCGTCCACACCCTGATAGTTGCGCCGCGGGGGACACCCAGCCCGATCGATATTGCCGCGCCGACGACGATCAGTAGTAAGTCAGTCGAATTGGACCACGTCTTCGTCAGCCGTGGTGGTGATGCCGAAATACGCCAAGGCAACTGGCACGATGACCAGAAGCCGCGGTTTTACCGGCGCCGGCTGGACCTGCTTGAGCAGGATCCAGCCCACAGCGGCGGCGATCAATACGATATCCGCCTCAACAGTCAGGCTCATTGGACGTTCCCGCGTTGTTCATGTTCCACCGGCAAGTGGCCGAGGATTCGATCGGTGCGCAGGCTGTTCGGGACCGCGTTATTGCCCGGGCCCGCGAGCGGCGAGGCGGGACCAGCGGCACCGGACCGGCCCACCAACGGAGCCGAGCGCCTGCTTGTCGTTCCTCGGCCGACGCGTCTCCATCGGGCTCAGGCGGCTCCTGCTGACGGCCACGCCGGAGGCCGATCATGGCCACCACGCCGGCGGCAGCCATGAATCCCCGCCATCACGTAGAACACAGTTTGAGAGGCGTAAGCAAAGTCCAGCCGGACGAAATGCGGGATCGTCGCCACACTTCCGCTACCGCCCTGGCGTTCTGCGATCTTCGAGGCTGCTACCGCAGCCTGGCGGGGTGGTAGGCCTTTGGCCGTCAAGGACGACGTGAGGCGGGAACGCAGTGCCGAGACCAAGATGGCGCCCAGCACAGCCAAGCCGAGGCTGGCGGCATAGTTACGGACGGTCTGGGTGATACCCGTCGCTTCGCCGTAACTGAGACGTGAAGCGTGGTTGATGGCGTCGGTGTTGGCTTGGCCTTGCATGAGCCCCATACCGGCGCCAGCCAGGAGGATGAACCAGATCTGCGAGTTGAGGTCGAGGTCCGTCGCTTTTCCAGCCCACAGCGCAAAGCCCACCGCGGCCACGACGCAACCGATCACGACCGGGCGCTTTGCCCCCGGTTCGGTCCAGCATCCGGCCCCCAACTTGGGCGGCCAGCGACGAAGCCGATGAAAAAGTAGAGCAGCACAAGGCTGGCGTTGATCGGCGGCTTCCCCAGCGCGACCTGAGCGTACTCGCTGGCGAAAAAGTACACGGGAATTCCTACGAGCATCGCTATGCCAAGGACAAAGTTCTCCACCCGGAAAGCCTGGACGCGGAAAATGTCGAAGTGTATGAGCGGCGACACCATGCCCCGCTCGACGAAGTAGAACACGACGAGCAGCGCTACGCCCGCCGCGATGCACAGCCAGGTCGCCGGGTCAGTCCCAGCCCCAGTTCGGACGCCTGCTGGAACCCGAAGATACTCAAGCCGATGCCACTCGCGATCGAGCACGAGGCCGCGGAAGTCCAACGGTGCACGGCGGAACGTCGAGGTTGGCCGCGCCGACGGCAACGAGCACCAGGGCCAGGACGGCTACCGGGACGTTTACCCAAAAGATGGCTCGCCACGTCCACTGGGTGAGGTAGCCACCGGCGATCGGCCCAACCGACGTTAGTGCCCCGGCAATACCGAAGAACAACGCCAGCGCCCTACCCCGGTGGTCGAGCGGGAATGTCTGGACGACGATAGCCAAGGCGGCTGGGAACATGATCGCGGCCCCTGCTCCTTGCACGGCGCGCGCCGCCACGATCCAACTTTCGGCGAAAGCGCCGCTCGGCGTAAGGCCGCAGAGGGCGGAAGCAATTGCGAACACTACGATGCCGGCTACGAGGATTTTGGTGTGACCGACAGTGTCAGCGAGTCGTCCGCCAAATGCGAACAGTGCGGCCAAAGTCAATATGTAGGCATTGATCGCCCACTGGATGCCGGTGCTCGAGAGGCCGAGGTCGCGTTGGACCGTCGGTGCGGCGACCGAGACGATGGTCTGGTCGATAAAAGTCATAGATACTGCCAGGATCATCGCCGCTAAAACGAGGTTCCTTCTCCTGGTCGGCGCCTGCGAGGCAACCGAAGTTGTGATTGTTGGCGCGGTTGTTGGGACATGTCGAACTCCTGTCTCGTCGAGTAAGCCTCATATCGGTTGCACGTTGACGGCCCTTTTAGGCGCTCTAGGCGCTGCCTGTCCTGGAGCTACATCTCCCGCCGGCCAACGCCGTGATCGAGACCAGGTTGGTCATGGGAGGGACCAGTTATTTGAGGAAACGGAACAGTTCGGCATTGACCTCGTCTGCGTATGTCCAGCACAATCCGTGGTCGGCTCCCTCGATAAGGACGTACTCGCTCCCGGCGATTCCTTGATGCGTTGGCGCCCCGCAAACGTCGGTCGGCATGATCCGGTCGGCGCTCCCGTGGAGGACCAGGACCGGGATGTCGATTTTGCCCAAATCCGCCCTGAAGTCCGTATGCCAGCTCGCGACGCAGGCGATCGTCCCCAACGGCGACGCGCTCACAGCCAGCTCCCCACGCGGCTTGGACGGCCTCGGCGCTGACCCGCGTACCCAGGTTGACGTCAAGGTTGAAGAAGTTCTTGTTCCACTCAGTGAAGTAGGCGAACCGGTCCGCCGACAGGGCCGCCTCGAGGTCCTCGAAGACCTCTTGAGGGATACCCCGCGGGGTTGCCGGGGTTTTCAGGAGGTACGGGGGGAGGCCAGAAACAATTACTGCCTTTGCTACACCGTCCGAGCCGTAATTGCTGAGGTACCTGACCACCTCCCCCGCACCCATCGAGTGACCGACCAGGTCGAAATCGTCCAGGTCCAGGGCGGTGACAAGAGCTCGGAGGTCCGCCGCAAAGGTGTCGTAGTCGTAGCCGACCGATGGCTGGCTCGACTTACCAAAGCCACGCCGATCGTAGGTTACGACCCGGTAGCCGGCAGGAAACTGAGCGCACGTTCCTGGCGTTCCCAAGCTCGACCGCTCAGCGGGAACCCGTGGACCATAACGACTGGCCTCCCGGTCGCATGGTCTTCGTAATAAAGGTCGACAGGCATCGAGTTCTCGGTGCCAACGCGTACGAACGGCATCGTAGCCTCCTTTCCTCGTCGGTCCCTCTTCCCGTCCGAGCCGGTTTGTGCTTGTGGGGCTCACGTCGGCGATGAGCTCCGCGTACTTACTGTCATGCCGGTTGGCACTCCGCCGCGCATCCCGTGGCACGTCCCGCGAACGCGTAGTCGTGCCTCGTTGCGCCGCCCCGGCGACGCGAAGACGCAGTTGATCTCAGATGGAGGTAGTGCTCGACAGTGACCGGTGGAGCTGGGCCCGGCTGGTTATGCCGAACTTGCGGAACACCTTGCGCAAGTGGAAGTCGACCGTGTGGGCGCTCAGGAACAGCCGGGCGGCGATGTCCTGATTGCTCAGGCCCTCGCTGGCCAGCCGTGCCACCTGGGCCTCCTGCGGCGTCAGGTCAGGAGTACTCGACCGGGCCGTACCGGTCGCCCGCTCGCCCGCGGCGGCCAGTTCGGCCCGGGCGCGCTCGGCAAAGTTGGGCGCGCCCATCGACTTGAACAGGTCGAGGGCGGTCCCCAGCCGCTGACGGGCATCGGTCCGCCGGGCCTCCCGGCGGAGCCATTCCCCGTATACCAGGTAGGCGCGGGCCAAGTGCAGGCGCACCCGCGCCCGGCCAAAGCGATCGATGGCCTCTTGGTAGTAGGCGTCAGCCGTCTCAGGGGGCGCAACCAACGCCCGGCAACGCGCTTCCACACCGAGCGACCAGTCGGTGCCTGCCCGTCGCATCCGCTCCGACAGCCTGTCCAGCGTCTTCGACGCCAGCCCGAGGTCACCGGTGCGAGCACACGCCTCAACCTGCTCCGCCCACACCTTCGCGCCCCCGCCCTGAGGGTGATTGGCGTTGTAGCGTTCAGCCGCAGCCAGGGCTTCCTCGTAGCGGCCCAGGCTGTTGCACAGCACCGCGGTGACCCGGTCTGCCTTCTGGGCTGGACGCCAGTCGCCCTTGGCGGCCGCTTCTCGCCGCACCGCCTCCACTTGGGCAAACGCGACGGCGGCCGGCACCGACAGCGCGACCAGGCCCAGGTCACGAGCCGGGCCCGAACGCGCTGCCAATGGCTTGGGAGATACCCCTGGCCTCCTCGATGGCGGCCCGGCCCCGGCCAGGTCGCCTCCATAGATCAAGCGCGTTGGCCATCGTTTGGAGGGCGCGGGGCAAGGCGGAGAGCGCCCCGGTACGCCGGGCGAACTCCAGGTAGCGCGAGCTCAGTGCGTAATAAGACTCATAGTCCCACCCCGAGTACGCGGCTCGGCAGGCGAACCACAACCCGCGCAGGTCGTCCTCGTCGGAGTCCTCTCGGGCCAAAAAGGCGTGCACCGCTTCGGTCAGCAAGTCGATGCCGTCCGGGTAGCCATTGAGGGTCAGCCGTACCCACCCGGCCATCACCATATCCGTGGGGGGCGCGGCGCCGGACGGTTCGACGGGCGAGACGGAGTTCGCCACCAGTACCAACTCGTCTCGAACCTGGCTACGGATTGCCTCCGCCAGCGCGTCCAGGTACGCCGTTCGGGCCCGTTGGGGGTCCAGATCCCGAAGGCGTCCGGCCGCGGAAAGGAACAGGGCGGGCGCCCCGACGCCGTCGCGCTGGGCCTGAGAAACCTGCGCCATTACCAGTTCCGCGCGCGCCGCTTGCAAACCTTCGAGTGGGGCCGAGATCCGCCAGCAAGCTTGCTGCCTCTTCCCACGCCCCGGCAACGGCCTTGGCCTCGGCCGCGGCCAGGGTGCGGTCCGCTTTCCGAGCGGGTTCGGAGGCCAGACGGGCCGCCCGGGCGAGGAGCGCGGCGGCAGCGGCCAGGCCTCCACGGTCCCGAGCTCGGCCCAGCCGACCGCTCCAGTTCCTCGGCGACGGAATCGTCGGGGCCATTGGCCGCCTCCGCCCGGTGCCAGGCCCGCCGGTCGGGATCGGTGGCCGGGTCCGTCGCCTCGGCCAGCGCGGCGTGTGCTCGGCGGCGGCGAGAAGGCGACGCCGACCGGTACACGGCTGAGCGCGCCAGGGGATGGCGGAAACGCACGACCTCGCCCACTTCGAGGAGGCCCGCGTCCTCCGCCTCCTCGGCGTCGCTGTTCCGTGAGGCCGACGGCAGCCGCAGCCCGGGCCAGGACCCTGCGGTCACCCACGGGGTCGGCCGCGGCCAGCAGCAGGAACTGTTGAGTGGGCGTCGCCAATGTTTGGACCTGGAGGCGTACGCCCTCCTCGATCCGGCTGGGCAAGGTGTTGGTGCTGATAGCAAAGCCGCTCGCCCCACTTATCGACCGGGCCATCCGGCCGAACTCGAGCAGGGCCAACGGGTTGCCGTGGGCCTCGGCCACGACCCTCCGGGCCACCTCTTGGTCCAATCGACCCGGGATTTCCGACCTGAGCAGCTCCATGGCGTCAGCCTGGGAGAGACCATCGAGAGGCACCTCGGGCAGTCCGGCCATCGAGTCGGTGCCTTGCGGCCAGCGCGACGCGAACAACACGACCGTGGCATCCTGGTCCAACCGACGAGCAGCTAGCGCCAGAGACTGGGCCGATGCGTGGTCCAGCCAGTGGGCGTCGTCGACCGTGCACAACAGCGGCGCCTCGCGGCACGCCTCGGACAAAAGGCTCAGTACGGCCAGGCCTACTAACAAGCGGTCGGGCGGGGTGCCGGCACTCAGTCCAAAAGCCGTCTCCAGGGCGGCGCGCTCGAGGATCAGGGAGCCTTTCCAGGTACCCAAGAAGCGGAGTACACACTTGATGGAGACTGGCGAAAGGTAGTTCCATTTCCGACTCGACTCCGGAGGTGGAGATGACCCGGAAGCCAGAGGCTTGTCCGACGGCGAAATTCAATAAGGCAGATTTGCCTACGCCAGGCTCCCCGCGAAGGACCACGACGCCGCTGCGTCCCGACTGTGCCGCACCAAGCAGCTCGTCAATGCGAGCACACTGCTCCTGGCGGCCGAGCAGCATCAGCAGTTCGGTGGCACTCGGCGTCGGCGCATGGCCCGAGGATACGTGCCGGGCTCGAGCGTCGCTAGGGGGACTGCCCTCTACCGAAAGCTCTTTGGGCACGCCACGCGCAACGCGAGTTCGGGTATTCGACGAAGGCCAGTCCGGCCTTAGAGCCGACAGCAAGCTCGCGTACGAGCCGGTCGTGAGTGCGTGCATTGCCGAGTACCCAGCCCCCACCGTGCATGTAAACGATGGAGGGCAGCAGCCCCTCGGCGCCCACGGGCTTGATGACTCGTACCCGCACGTCACCAAAGGAGCTGGGCACGATGACCCACTCCTCCTCGACCGGCAGTTTGTCGATTGGCTTCGCCTGAAGGTCGTCGAGCGCCAGGCGGGCATCTGCGTAGTCCAATTCGTAGACGAACGGCGGGTTTGACGTGGCCTTCCACAGGTCCTGGACGGCCGGTTCGAGCACGATGTTATTGGTGGTCACGGGCATGGTGGTGCTCCTTGGCGAGAAGGTCGGTTGTCCGCCATGTACTCACTCTCATGCTGGTGAGCGCCTGTGCGCATCCCGTGGTGCGTCCCGCGAACGCGTAGCCGTTTGCCCGAGGCGACAGACTGTTCTGGGCCAAAACGCATCTCAGCCTGGCGTCTACTTTCGTCCGTCGGCCGGACGGTCGCCCGGTTCACCGGCCGCAGGATGGCGCTCTGCCAAGTGAGCATCGAAGAGCCAGGTCAACGATTGGGCCGCCCTCAACCCCGAGCTTGGCCTCGGCTGAGAACCCCGGCGCCGCAGCGGATGGGCTGCTGTCGTCTAGCGTTGGCCAGCCTGACGGTTTCAAGAGTTCTGCGTTACAAGGGTGCACCTCATGATCAATGTGTTGACAACGCACGACGACGCGCCTTCGGGAAATGCGGCACACCCGGAGCCGGCGGGGGTCAAGCGGAGCTCAATCTTCGTCGAGCTGGCCTGGCTGGCCTTCCTGGTCTTCATATATGACTGGGTCCAGGACCTCGCTCCGCTGCGGCGGGACCAAGCTCTCGGCAACGCCCGGGCCATCCTCTCCTTCGAGCGGACTATCGGGCTGGCGCCTGAGAGGACGCTGGACCATTGGCTGGCCCACCAGCATGCGCTGGCGTACTTGGCTTCGGGCTTCTACGCGACTGCCATTTTTGCCGTCACCTTTGGGTTTGCTGCCTGGACGTGGTGGCGGCGCCCTGACATCTATGTCCCCCTGCGCAACTACATAGTCCTTGCCAACCTCATAGGTTTTGCCGTGTTCTGGGCGTTCCCGGTTGCACCGCCCCGGATGCTGCCCGGGTTTGTTGATGTAGTGCTCGCCGTTGGTGGCCTTGGGTGGCACAACACCCTCGTCCATCACGCCGACCAGTTGGCAGCCATGCCGTCCATGCACATGGGTTACGCCGTGTGGTGCTCGTTGGTGGGCTGGCGGCTGGCCCAGCGCCGGCCCACGAGGTTCGTGGCCATCGGCTTTGGTGTCACTTACTCGTTGTTGACAGCTCTAGTTGTCTTGGCCACGGCAAACCACTACCTGTTGGACGTCGTCGCCGGCGTAGGGACTGTCCTGGTCTCGGTTGTGGTGGTCGACGTTATATCCTGCCGCCGTCATCGTCGTCGGGTACGGTCAAATTCCTCAGGGAGTGCCGTCGCCCCGGTGGCGGCCGCCAAGAAACCGGCGGCGCAGCGGCAGGATTGACGGCACTACTAACAAAAACTCAGCCCGCCATGGCCACCCCGCAATTGTGGGCTGAAAAAGGCCAGCAGGTAACGGGCTCGGGCCGACAATATCCGCCTGATCTGGCACGCCCCGCCGACGTCGGCGGGGGGAAGCTAGTTCAAGGTGCTGTCATGTGTGACTCGCCACCGAACGGGGTACAGAAACCACTGAACGATGTCGTGTCACCAGGACCCATGCCTCTATGCGCCCAGCGGCAGTAGGCCTGGTGCGAGGTGGGGGTAGTCGCAGATGATAGGTGGAGCCAGATCGTCTAAAGCTTGGGCTATCGGTGCTTCCAGCCTGGCCCTACTGGCAGCGGCGTTGACGGCTTGCGGCGGCGGCCATCACAGCGCCAGCCCGACGACCACGGCGGCGCCAACGACCACTACCGCCGCAACGACGACTACCGCAGCCACTACAACTACTGCAGCCACTACGACAACCGCGGCGGGCACCACGTCGACTACCGCTTCGTCGACCAGCGGCATTTCGGCGGGGTCGTTCAACCGTGACTTCACGGCCATGGCGCAGCTCCGGTCGCTGGTGGCTAAAGGCAAGGGTGGGCTCACCGCCATCATGCCGGACACGGTGTCGTCAACCCGCTACGTCGAGTTCGACGCCCCTTACCTGACGAGGGCCATGAGGGCTGCGGGCCTCAGTGCCTCCGAGATCAGTGTGGTCAACGCCCATGGCAGCGACGCGGCTCAGGTCTCAGACGCGGAGGCCGCCATAACGAGAGGCGACAGGGTCCTCATTCTCGACCCGATCGATTCCGGCACCGGCGCGAAGATCGAGTCGTACGCGAACACTCACGGGGTAAAAGTCATTGACTACGACCGCCTTACTTTGGGCGGGAGCCGGCCGTATTACGTGAGTTTCGACAACGTCCACGTCGGGACGCTCCTGGGCCAGGGCCTGGTCAGCTGCGTTACTGCCTGGCACCTGAAGAGCCCCCAGGTCCTCGTGATGCACGGGGCGGTAACCGACAACAACGCCACCTTGTTTGCCGAGGGCTACAACGCCGTGCTCAACCCTTTGTTCGCCAACGGGTCCTACAAGCTCGTCGGGCGGCCGGCGGGTACCTGGACACCGAGCGTGGCCTTGACCGAGTTCGAACAGTCCTTTACCGCCCACCCCAACATCAACGCCGTACTGATGCCCAATGACGAGAATGGCGCCCCGGTGATCACCTACTTGAGGTCGAAGGGGATCAAGCCGCACTCGTTCCCGATCACCGGCCAGGATGCGACCTTGACTGGCCTTGGCAACGTCCTCGGCGGGTTCCAGTGCGGCACCGTGTACAAGCCGATCTACGAGGAAGCACAGGCGGCGGTCGCCCTTGCTCTCTACGTACGGGCCGGTGTCGCCCCGCCGGCACCGCTCGTCAATGGCGTCACCCCAGACACGGTGGCAAATAAGGACGTACCCTCGGTGCTCCTGGCCCCGGAGTGGGTCACGGTGTCCAATATGAACTCGACCGTGATCGCGGACGGCTTCGTCCGCGCTTCGCAGCTGTGCGCCGCTCCCTATGCCAATGCGGCGGACTGCAAGGCAGCCGGTATTTCTTAGCTGGCAGCTGCCAGCCACCACTGCTGAGGCCGGATTCTGGTGCAGTTCGGGCCGGCGCCTTTGGTTTGGCTACGGTTCTGAGATGGCAATCGCACCTTACGGGTCGTGGAAGTCGCCCATCTCCCTGGACGCTCTGGTCGAACAGACCGTGGATTTCGGCTTCCCCCTCGCCGGGTCGCGCTTCACGTATTGGCCGGAGCGACGCCCAGCCGAGGATGGCCGCGTTGTAATTGTGCGGTACCCGAACGAGGGAGGCGACGCCGCCGAGGATGTCTTCGGAAGCGACTTCCACGCCCGGACCCTCGTCCACGAGTACGGCGGGCTCGCCTACGCCGTGTACGCGGACGACACCGTTTACTTCTCGAACTTCGCCGATCAGCGTCTCTACCGGGTGCGCCCGGACGCAAACGAGCCAGAGCCGGTCACGGCTGAGCCTCCGAGCGCCCGGTCAGTACGTTACGCGGCGCCGGTGTTGACCCCGGGCGGGCGTTACCTCGTGGCGGTCCGAGAACGTCATCCCGAGCCGGACAATCCCGCCCAGGTAGTGAACGACCTCGTCGCGTTACCTACTGACGGCTCGCAGGAACCGACGGTGCTCGCCGGTGGGCACGATTTCTTCGGCCAGCCGGCGCTTTCGCCGGACGGCTCGAAGGTCGCCTGGGCGAGCTGGGACCATCCGAACATGCCATGGGACGGGACCCATCTGTGGGAAGCCGAACTCGACGCCGGCATGTCCGTCGGGACGCACCGCCTAGTTGCGGGAGGGCTCGACGAGTCGGTGACACAGCCGAAGTACAACCCGGACGGGAAACTCCACTTCATTTCGGACCGGACGGGCTGGTGGAACCTCTACGCCGCCGATCGGGACGGGGCGACCAACCTCGCCCCGATGAAAGCCGACCTGGGTGTGCCGGACTGGCTTTTCGGGGTGTCCTCGTACGCCTTCTTGGCGGATGGGAGAGTGCTGGCGTCATGGACCGAAGGTGGTCTTTCGTGCCTCGGGGTCCTGGCACCCGGGACTGAGACGTTCAGCAGAGTAGCCACAGATCTCACGAGCTTCGAGGGCCTGCGCTCGGCGCCCGATGGCAGTTTCGTGGTCGCCCTGGCCGGCTCCTCGACCACACCCGACTCCGTGGCGCGAATCACCCCGGGTGAGGGCGGGAGCGCCGCCATCGATCTGGTGAAGCGAAGCCGGGTGACAACAGTCGATCGCAAGCACGTCTCTCTTCCGGAGCCCCTGGAATTCCCGACAGGTGCCGGGTTGACCGCACACGCGCTGTACTACCCACCGACGAACGCCGACTTCGAGGCCCCCGCGGGTGAGCGCCCGCCTCTCATCGTGCGCAGTCACGGCGGCCCTACGTCGGCGGCCAGCTCGGTCCTCAGTTATGGGATCCAGTTCTGGACAAGCCGGGGTTTCGCCGTCGTCGACGTGAATTATGGAGGCAGCACGGGCTATGGCCGCACTTACCGGGACCGCCTCAGGGGGAAATGGGGAGTGGTCGACCTCGATGACTGTGTGAACGCCGCTCTTTTCCTGGCGACGTCAGGACGTACCGACCAGCGGCGCCTGGTCATACACGGTGGGAGCGCGGGCGGGTACACGACGCTGTGCGCACTGACGTTCCGGGATGTCTTCGCGGCCGGCGCCAGTTATTTCGGCGTGGCCGATGCCGGCGCACTGGCGCGGGAAACGCACAAGTTCGAGTCTCACTATCTCGACTCGATGATCGGGCCCTGGCCGCAAGCGCGAGCGACCTACGAAGAGCGCTCCCCGATTTTCCATACCGATCAGCTCCGTACTCCGATGATCCTGTTCCAGGGCCTCGAGGACAAGGTCGTGCCACCAGACCAAGCCGAAGCCATGGCCGCCGCCCTGGCGGAAAAGGGAGTCCCCTACGCCTATATCGCTTACGAGGGAGAGCAACATGGGTTTCGCAAAGGGGAGAACATCCGCCGAACGAGCGAAGCGGAGCTGTACTTCTACGGCCGCGTGCTCGGTTTCACCCCGGCCGACGAGCTCGAGCCCGTCACGATCGAGAACGAAGGGGCGCTCATCTCCCCTTAAACGCGGCGGTTCCCGCAGTAGTTTGTTACAGATTTGTTACGCGGCGTCGCGCTCCCATTCACGTCACCGGGTATAGTCAGAGTGGATCGTCAGATTTCCAAGAGCGATCGAGACGAACGAGGCTGCGCGCGTCCTACCGTATTAGACGAACGTTTGCCCAATATACGCGGTCGCTGAGACGCCACCCGACGAAACGTGCGCGACATCCCGCCGCCCCGGCTGAACCATGCTTGATTTCACAGGGCAGCGTAGCTATTTTGGCGGGGCTGGTAATGGGAGACGCCGTGGACGAAGAAGTTGCCGCCAGCGGTCCATTATTCACTAAGGATGCAGCCAAAATTGGCTGGCCGCGGCGCCGGTTACGAGCGCTAGCGCGTTGCCAGTTGTGAGCTCGAGCGTTTCGTCGGCCTTCCCAAGCGCCGGCGAGACGTACCCGAACGGGGCGATACTGCGTTTCGACAGCAGCTACTACGTCTTCGCCGGCGAAAGAGCGTCCTTGGTGCCGCCAGACGAGATGAGAGCACTGCGCCTCATCGACCCCGCCATAGTCGTCAGCGTCACGTCGGGTGTCACTGCTCCGACGAATGTTGCGCTCCGCCCCGGCACCCTGGTGACCAGCAACGGGGTGACGCACGACTCCACCATCTATGTGGCCGGGCCAAGCGGTGACCTCTATGGGTTCGCCTCCCCGCGCCAGTTCCTGGGCGGGGGCTTGACCCTGCGCTCGTCGTCACGGTGCCGGGCCTTGCCAATTTGCCCGTGTCCGCCTCGAGTGCCTGTGCCACCCATATAACCGCCCTTTCCACCCAGGCTGACGGAGCCATCGTCCTCTCGGGGCAAACGTACGTCTTCGCTGCCGGCACGGCTTTTGTACTGCCCGCTGCGGGCGGGTTGGCCCAACTCCCCACGACCGACACCGCCACGGTGCTCACAGGGACGGTGGGCCAGAGTGAAGCGGGGCGCCCAGTTGGTCAACGGAGTGCTGCTGAGCGTCGACGGTCAGGGTGTCTATGTGACCTACCAAGGGCAGCTCTTCCCCTTCAGTTCGATGGCCCAATTGGCGGCTGAGGGCTACGGGGGCACCGCGGCGGTGCCAGTGCCCGCCTCGGTTGTGGCCTCTATTGCGCACGCCTGACTACTTCACTGTGTTGGCGCTCACCCGCTGTACCTGGCCCTCCCAAACGGCGTTTCGACTAGCGGCTTTCACCTGGTCCAACGCTCGGTCGTGGCGAAGAACCCTTCCGGGGACGCGTGCCAGCCGTTGCGGGCATAGACGAGGACGCTTTTCAGTGCCTCGACCAGCATCCGGGAGCGCTGCGCAGACGCCTTACTCTACAGTCGCCCGGTGGTGATGACGCGCTCTGGCGGCAGTCTTGTGCGTTTCGTGTCGCGCCTTCACCTCGGCCGCTCGAGCCTTGTGGCGAGCATCGTGCTCAGCACGGATATGTGCAGGATCGGCGTGTTTCGGGACACCGGGGAAGCGATGGGCGAAGTCGTGTAGGAGCCTCACGATGAGCGGGTACGGCCGCTCAACCTCTGCGGGTGGTGTGCCCGGGCCGGGCACCTCAAGCTTCCGCCGGGCGACAACGTACGGTTCGCCCGTAGCCGCGGCGCGTTCGCGAGCGGCACGCTTACGGGCACGGTCAGACGTCACATGCACTCCATTCGGGCCAAGCCCACGTCCTCGGCCTTATGAAGACGGTGACGGTCAGGGTATACGCACGAGTCGGGGACCCTTGTCCTCTTAGTCGCTGCTCACGTGGGAAGGCAGCGCCTCGGAAGCAGGCAGGTGCGGCTGCCTCTGATCAATTTACCACGTCGCCCGTAGTCAACGCAGAGCTTGACCTTGGCCTGGACAATATGTCCGTGGTTTCCGTTCTGGCACCAATTGAGATCGCCTCGTCACCCGAAGGTAGCAAGGACCGTCGGACTGTGCGGGCCTCGGGTCATGGTCGACTGAAACTCACCCGGCTCGGAACCGCGATGCTGGTCGAAGATACTGTCGTCGACGACCACCATGGCCTCCGATGCCAACTGGCTTCGAGTAGCCGCAGGACGGGCGGTCAGAGCGTCCAACGATGGGGCAGAGCAGGCCCGTCGGCCCGGCCACGTCAATGAGGCCTGCGGGGCGTCGCCGGCTCCGATGCGGCGACCACGACGATGTCAGCCTCGGCGAGGTGTCCCGCGGCCAGCTCGTTCGTGGGCGCTCTCGGTTCGGTCGTGATCGCTCGTTCGGTGCGGTCGTCGGAACTCCGGAGCGGTCGTAACATGCGCGGGCTGGGTCGGCGTTGAGACCGTTGCACGTCTGCGCCGACGTCACGTGCTGTTCGTGGTCTCACGACGCTCGCCCGTGATGCGAGTTCGGCACACATCTGCCCCCCGTGAGGATCACCCCTGTCGTCGGCCAAAGAGACCGGGTCGTGAAACACACCCCTTTCTCCTTGACAGATGGTCCGGAGTATCGATACACTATGCGTTCACGTCGAGCCGGCAGTAGGGGCGCAGGTGCGCGTGGACTCTTTTCGTCCACGTAGCCGGTAAGTCGTCGTGGACCGACGATTGCTCCCGCCCAATCGGCGTGGATTATTCCCTATACAGCCGTCATGCCCCTGGGTCTAGGCAAGTCGCCTATCGACTGACAGACGCGGCTCCTCCCTGAAACTGCACGCTGGCTGCGTTGACGAACGACGCACGCTATCGATAGGCTGGGGTATCGATACACCAAGGGGAGCTCCCCCGGACTGGGCCGGTTGCCGGAGGGCACCAGCCTCTCCGGGCGAAAGGACTGCTGACGTGGTCCTTGCGCTGACCCGGCCGATGCGATCGCCTACGATCCGGCCTGACACTTACACCGCAAAATTTCCACCACAGGGGAGGAAGGGAAACAGAATGAGGAGACTCCGCCGACTGTGCGTGGTGCCAACTGCGGCGCTGACGCTCGCTGCCATGGGCACTGGCTCTATAACCTCTACGGCCGCCGCTGCGAGCGCGCCGTTGACAATCTCGATGTTTGGAGGTCTGCCGATCACCGTCACAAACGTGAGTACCAACTCTTTCACGAGTTATCTAGATAAGAAGTTTGACGTGAACTTGACGTTCAATCTAGTTGCCGACTCGGACGTGGCGACGAAGCAGCCGTTGCTCATGGCGAGCGGGGGGTACCCGAACGTGATCTGGGACGGTTGGCTCAGACCAACGGACGCTCTCCAATATGGGCAAGAGGGCTTGCTAATCCCCCTTAATAAACTGATTAGACAGTACGCACCTAATATATGGCACCTCATTCAAACCAACTCTAGCTACCGCCAAGCCGTAACTGCGCCCAATGGGAGCATCTATACGCTAGCCAACTACAATGCATGCTACCACTGCTACTGGCCGTTTCAGTACTATATAAATATCAAGCTCCTCCAGAAGTACAATTTGGCGATACCCCGAACGACTGCCCAGTTCGTCCACGTCCTTGAAGTATTCAAGCAGCATGGCATCGTACCATTGACGGGAAATAGCGCCACTGCGCCGGGTTCGTACAACAACGACATCATTACATTCCTCATGAACTCGTTTATTCCTTACAACGGCCCAGTAAACGGCATCATCAATGGACTGGCAGAAGTTAATGGTCACCTGGTGTACGACCCGATTACGCCTCAGTGGAAAGAGGGGCTCGAGTACATCCATAGCCTGTACACTAAGGGCCTATTCTCGAACGTGGCTCTCACTCAGCAGGTGGCACCCGTCGAGCGGCTTATTGAGAACCAGGATGTCGGGGTCGTGCCCAGCGGGGGAATTAATGCCGACTTTTTGAGCAATGACTTGTCGGACCAGAACGACTGGTTTGCGATGACGCCGCTCGTAGGACCGGACGGTGTACAGTCCGCTGCTTACGGATCCGCCGTCGAGTACCCGAATGTCTTCGCGATAACCAACAAGGCGAGCTCTGCCCAGCAGATAAAGATGATGCAGATCCTAAATTATGTGTCGAGCGACCTCGGCACGGAGGTGGACGATTTCGGCGTCGAGGGAAAGTATTGGACTCCGGCCGCCAAGGGTCTCAAGGGGTTCGCTGGTACCCAAGCCCAGTACAACAGTAACTGGACCACCGTGGACGGCTTTGCGGAGCAGAATGTCGAGTGGGACGACTGGGGTGGAGGCCAGCAGAGTGCCACCTGGTGGAATGGACAGGTGATGACGCCCCCATTTCTGTCGAACGGGCTGGGTAGCCAGGCCTACCTGTACCTCACATCCGAGATAGCCATGGCGGGTCATGAGCCCGCCGAACAGTACCCGAGTGTTGCATGGGTGCCGCAGAACGAAGCCGAAACGTACGCAACTCAGCAGACAAACATTGGCGATTACGTCACCCAAGAGACGGACCAGTTCATCACGGGCCAGCTGTCGATAAGCGGCGGTTGGAACAGCTACGTGGCGGGAGTGAAGAACCTTGCGCTCGCGCAATTCCTCGCAACCTCCGCACGCGCAGCTAAGCCCGTGCAGGTCGACGCTCCGGCATTGAAGCCGAGCGCGAGCGATATCAAGTACATGCTGTCCTCGGGCCCCGTTCCAAGCGTGGTCAAAACCTACCTTCTCGAACTGGGGCTACCGCACAGCGACTTCTCCTCAAATAGCTGAGCCGCTGCTATTTTGGCGCGCCAACAGCCGGAGACGTGATGCTGAAGGACAGGGCAGTGTTTTACCCGGGGCGTGTGACCGGCAGGCTAGGTCCGAGTAGTGGAAGTAACCTGTGATGGGAGCAGCGTGGCCATCATCTGCGCCGAGTTGAAAAGGTGAGTTACCAGCTTGCCCCTCGCCAGCAAGACTGGACAGAGGTGGCCGACGCAAGTCGTGGCACCCCCAGGCCGGGCGAGCGGGGTTCGCTCAGTTATCGGCGGCGAAGGGCGAGCAGGTATATCAAGCGTCACTGGCGCTTGTACGCCATGCTCGCCCTGCCGCTGGCCTTTCTATTGGTGTTCAACTACTGGCCGATGCTCGGCGCCCAGATTGCATTTCGCAATTACAACCCCGTGGAAGGCATCTGGAGGAGCCCTTGGACCGGTCTCGAACAGTTCCGGCTGTGGGTCGACGACCCGGAGTTCTGGCCTGTCATCCGCAACACGTTGGTGGTGAGCTTGTACTCCCTGTTGGTCGGCATACCCGCCACGATCATTTTGGCCTTGATGCTCAACGAAGTGCGGCATCGGAGGTTCAAAAAGTTCATGCAGTCAGTCACATACTTCCCCTACTTCATATCGGTCATCGTGCTAGTCGGCATGATGGAGCTGGTTCTGTCGCCCGGCTCAGGACTGTTGAGCGAGGTGTTGCACGGAGTAGGGATCGCTACCGTGCCAAACTTCTTTGCCAGCGCGCGGTACTTCCCGTCACTGTATGTCTGGTCCGGAGTCTGGCAGGAGACGGGCTACGGCGCTGTGATCTACCTCGGGGTCTTGTCCACCGTCGATGTATCTCTGTACGAGGCGGCCGCGGCTGGACGGGGCCTCAATCATACAGAAAATCCGGCATATCGACCTACCGGCGATAAAGCCGACGATCGTGATCTTGCTGATCTTGTCGCTGGGCGGGATCCTCGGCGTTGGGTTCGAGAAGGTCTTCCTGCTGCAAACTCCTTTAACCTGTCCTCGTCGCAGGTCGTTTCAACGTACGTGTACCAGACTGGGCTAGTAGATGCCAACTTCAGCTTCGGCACCGCGGTCGGCTTATTCAACTCTGCGATCAGCCTGGTGCTCATCGTCATTGCGAACTTCCTCGCTCGTCGGCTGACCCAAGAAAGCTTGTTCTAAGAAATGATGGTCGAGGGAGCAGCATGACGACAGCACTGACTGAGACCCCGGCGCGGCGGACCGGACCGCGCGCCTGGAGGCGGTCGAAACCCCCACGGATCCAGCAGCCTCCGCATAGGATTAGGGAATCTCGGCGTGACCGCACAGTCTTAGTAGGTGTTTATGCAGGGCTGGCATTCATTGCCGTTGTTATTCTGTTCCCGCTCGTTTACATCCTGGCGGCGTCATTTAGCTCAGCCAGTGCGGTGATTGGAGGTAAGGTCTGGCTCTGGCCCGTTCACCCGAGCTTCGCCGCCTATGTCGCGATTTTTAACTATCGTGGCGTCTGGATCTCATACCTAAACTCGATCATCTACACCGTCGCTGGGACTGCTCTTAGCGTGACGCTTTCAGTGCTTATGGCCTGGCCGCTCTCCCGTCCAGGGTTGGTTGGTCGCCGGATTTTCATTTGGCTGCTAGTTTTCGCTTTCCTGTTCTCAGGAGGAATCGTCCCGACGTATCTAGTGGTGCAGCAACTGCACATGCTCAATACGCGTTTCGCGATGATTATCCCCGCCGCTCTGAGCATCTTTTCGGTCATTCTGGCCCGGTCGTTCTTTCGTAGCACCGTACCGGACGAGCTCGTCGAAGCGGCAGAGGTGGACGGGGCCAATGAGTTCCGGGTCTTATGGCAGATTGTGCTACCGATGTCTAAGCCGGTCTTGGCCGTGCTGGCGTTGATCTTCGCCGTCGGGCAGTGGAATTCTTACTTTTATGCACTGATATTTTTGGATTCACAGAACCTCTTCCCTTTGCAGCTGGTCCTTCGCAACGTACTTATACTTGACCAGCTGACACCAGCCTCTATATCGCACCTCTCGGGGAGCCAGCTCGCGCGGTTCCAAGATGTCGAGACGGTCATTCAGTACGCCTTGATAGTTGTGGGTAGTCTTCCGATGCTGGCTCTATACCCGCTGGCGCAGAGATATTTCGTCAAAGGCCTGCGTGTTGGATCGCTGAAGGGTTAGGTGGGGCGAGGAGCGGCCATATCCCGACGAACTCAATCGGCCGGCGCCGTGATAAGACGGATGGACGCACCTTGGCGGCCGGAAGGACCTCTCCACCTGACCTCGATGGTGTCGCCCAGATGAAATGCCGCAAGTCGTCGGTCAAGTCTGACGCCGACGTCACGTCGCGACCGTTGAGCGTTTCAGCGGCTTCCCCCAACGCTAGGAACGCAGCCCCAGCTCCCTCAGAGAGGTCTCAATATCCGCCATCTCTTGAGCCCCGAGAGGGCCGTGGGCGATGGCGCCGCCGTTCTCCTTCGCTTGAGCGACTGTACGGATGCCCGGGATCGGTACGAAGGCTTCGCTGCGGGCGAGCAGCCACGACAGTGCCCCTTGGGCCAGGGTGCGGCCACCGGACGTGAGTGTGTCGCGAATGCGGTCAAGGGCAACGAGCGTCCTGCTCTCCTTGCCGTTTACGAAGTCAAACCTGCGCCTGACGTCGTCGGCGGCGAACGTCGTGTCCCGGTTGAACTTGCCGGTAAGTGCGCCCATAGCCAGCGGGCCGCGGTTGACCCCGGCAAGATCGTGTTCCTCGATCGCCTCAACTACGGCGGCATTGTCGTCGATCACGTTGAAATGAACCTGCGCCGAAGCGCAGTGCGGGCTACGAGCGAACGCGGCGATCCGGGCCGGGTCGTCGGTACTCCACCCGAACCACCTGATCTTGCCCATGTCGACGAGGTCTTCGAGCGTCGCCGCCACGTCGTCGGCCTGACCGATGTCATAGTCCCCCAGGTGGAACTGGTACAAGTCGATGACGTCGGTACCGAGCCGGTCGAGGCTGGCGTCGCACTGTGCACGAATGGAACCAGGGGATGCGTCGCGAGCGGTGGCCTGGCGAGTCACTTCGTCAAACAAGTTGCCGAATTTCGTGGCTATGACGACCTCATTTCGCCGGCCCGCGATCGCCCGTCCGAGTACCCTCTCGCTGTGACCCGCGCCATAAATATTGGCTGTGTCGAAGAAACTGATCCCGCCGTCGAAAGCAGCATTTATCGCGGCCACAGATTCGTCGTCGTCGACTTGGCCCCAACCGATCGGGTTCCCGTCTCGGTACGCAGGACCGCCGATAGCCCACAAACCGGCTCCGATCGTGCTCACGCTCATCCCGCTGCGGCCCAGCGCACGTTGTTGGCCTGATACGGGCTGTGCCACGTTGTCCTTGCTCAAGACCGGCTCGCCCGGGTTGAACTCAGCTTGTCGACTAGCCCGATCGTATCTACGTACCTCATAGGCCTCCTATCAATAACCAGCGTCTTTTATCTACAGTACTAATTAACTGCTCCGCAGGGTAAACCGGCCGAGGTTCTCAACGAATATACCTATCCCCCGTCGGCTGGTCGCGCCTGTCCGGGGCCCACTATGAGAGGTTCAGATCGCGTTAGCACGTGCCCAGAACGTGGACCACCGTAGCGCTACCCGAGCAACCAAGCCTGGCCGGCCGCCACCACTAGACGGGCGCCGCGCCAGTTTCGCGAGCTCGCCCAGCGCGCTTTACTAACAGACTGGCCACGGCGGCGAGAAGGATGAACATGACCATCGCGCCGATCACCCAGGCCAGCCTGGATCCCGGGAGCGCAGGGCTAGAAGGGGCAGGCACGATAGGCACCGGGTGCACGCCGCTGACGGCGACCACTTGCCACCCCGTGCCCGACCTCCGCAGGGTGAGCGCGCCGGCCAGAATTGGAGGGGCTCGGGGGCGAGCGGGGCGCTCCACCGTGAACGAGACGGTGGCTGTCTCTGCCCCTACTTTGCTGCGGCCGACCGCAATGCGAGTGAACGCTTCCTCGTCTGGGGTGCCAGGAGCGATCAACGGCCGAGCCAGGGCGGGTGGGCCCAATCTTTCCGCTTGGCTGAGCGCGGCCTGACGGCCGCTCGAGGCCGTGGACCCAGCCATGTCGTACAGCCAGTCCTCGGCCGCGCCCGACGGCCGGTGCTGACCGGAGCCGGTGGTCAGGACGACGGCGAAGCCTGTCCCCAAAAGCAGTACAACGGCGCTCAGCCCAATGGAGAACGACCGTCGCATCCTGGCGTACTGTGCTGCTGCTACACTGTCCGGGACCTCTTTTCCAGCCGGCACTTCGACAGGAGCGGCTGCCGCCTCCAACTCGACGGCCCGGGTCTCAGGCATAAAACGCCAGATGAGGAAGGCAGCTGGAAGGGCAACGAGCATGAGCAGACTGAGGGTGTTGCCGATGTTGCCAATGGCACCGTGGTACGGGTCGCCGAGGACCCCGACCATAGCGGGGCCGAGGGCAGAGCCGACGACAGCGAACCAGTTGCGGACCCATGCCGACGCTTGGGCACGGATACGCGTAGGGAACAGTTCGGTGGCATATGCAGACAGCACCGGGCCGATGCCGAGACCGAAGAACACGGCCAGGGCGAGCAGAAGCGGGCTGGCCAGGCCGTGACCGCTCTGGAACAGCGCGATGCCGGCGGCGACGGTGCATACAACGTAAAGGACCCCGGTGGGGCGCCGCCCGATCCGGTCCATCAGGCGCCCGCAGCTGTAGTAACCGAACAACCCGGCACCGTAGGCAAAGACCACATAAGTGGCGACATCTCCAGTGCTCAGGCCCCGCTGACGTTCGGCGTAGTACGCCCACCAAGCCACGGCTGCAGAAGTCGGGAGCGTTTGCAGGAGAGAAACCAGACCGACGAGTACCAATCGCCCGCGATATTGCGGGAGCCAGGGCTCGAGCATCGGCACACGTGGGCCGCTTGTGCCCTCGGCGCGCCGGCGCTGTTCCTCTTTGAACCTGGCCGTCTCCGGCAGCCGCCGGCGGCCGATGGCCACGGCGACCAGGGGGAGGAGCCCGATCAGGTAGAACCCCCGCCAGCCCAGAGCGGTGTCCTGTAGGCCGGCAGCGAGGAGGACCGCGACAACCACGGCCCCAAGCGGGCCGAAGGTGAGCAGCATGCCAAGGGCGCGACCCCGGCGCTCCTTGGGGAAGACCTCCACCAACATGGTGACGGCGACGCCGAACTCGGCCCCGATGAAAACCTGGGCCCCAAACTGCAGGACGGCGAAGGACGACAAATCCCATGCCGCTGCTGTAGCCGCCGTAAAGGCGGTGTAGCCCAGGATCGTTACCAACAAGAGAGGCCTGCGGCCGACGCGGTCGGCTTGACGAATCACGAAAAATGCCACGAACTGGCCCAGCGCTATCGGGATATGAGCAACCCCCAGGGCGGTGACACTGGCGTGGAAGCTATCCTGGATTTGAGGGAGCAGCAGAGAGACGATCTGGGCGTCGTAGCCGTCGAAAAAGGCTGCTGATGCCAAAAGGGCGAAGATCAGCCGTAAGGAAGGCTGTCGTTCTGCCGTTCGGCTTGAACCGGCTCCAACCGCAACAGACGCTGGTGGGCCGTGGTCACCTAGAGGTGCCACTAGGACCTCGTTGCTGTACCAACTCCAGGGCCCTCGCCTTCGCGATCAGTCAGCCTCTGCAAACCAAAGCCGCCCCACATCCGACCGTCGGGCTAAAACCAATTTCTCCCGGGGTGTCAAGGAAAAAGGGGTGGCGGATCGTATTACTCGCCGCCGAGCGAAGTCGGAGCTCCGGGCAGCGGTACCGGGCGGTCATCGCAATCCCCTAGCCAACCGTCTTGCCGCTCCCAGCGGCGTAAAGGACGTTAGCCACCGCGTGCTCGGGCCCGGTCACTTCGGTTGGTCCTGGGGGTCTATAGAAACGGCCAGAACTGCAACATCGTCGTCGGGAGCGTTCCCGGCGACCTCGCTGATGACCTTGTCGACAAGGTGCTCGAGGGGAAGTCGATGGTGCCGGCGGAGGGTGTCGGCAAGCTGACCTATGCCCTCATCGGGCGGCCGGTCGCGTCGTTCGACAAGACCGTCGGTGTAGAGGATCAGGGTCGACCCAGGGGTTAGCTGGTGAACGTGGTCGTTGCGGGGCAGCCCGAACCCTGCGCCGAGCGGGAGGTCATTGCGAGTCTCCAGGACTTCCACCGTTCCTTCCCTGGATACCAAGACGGGTGGCGGGTGGCCCGCGTTGGACCAGCGCAGCTGGCGAACACCGTCGGCACCGGGCAGCTCGATGTGGCCCAATATCGCTGTGGCGACGGTGTCCACATGGAGGCCGGACATGCCGCGCTCGACACGGGCGAGGACCATCCATGGAGGTTCTTCTCGGTCCCAGGCCACTGCCCGTAGCAGACCCCGGAGTTGGCCCATGCTTGCTGCCGCGCTGATGTCATGGCCAATGACATCGCCGACGGCAACCATCGTCGCACCGGCGGGTAGTACTGCGGCGTCGTACCAGTCGCCGCCGACCTGGTCCGTGCCGGTGTCCGCGACGTACCGGGCGACAAGATGGAGGTCGTGAGGCTCGGGTAGCTCGGTGAGCATCGCCTCCTGCAAGATCCGAGACACTGTCCGGTCGCGGCTGGCCTGTAGCGCCAGTTCCCGGTTGCGGCGCACCAGCTCGCGGGTACGAGCATAAAGGGCGGCGGCGGCTGTATGTGTCTCCGATGGTACCTGCACGGTACGGGCGGTTACGTACTCCGTTACCTCCTCGACACGGTGCAAGATCCAGGCCACGGCACCACGCTTGTCGAATATGGGGATGTTGATCGAAGTGAAATACCGCACGTGGGGCGACCCGGTCCCTGTCTCAAAGGGCGGGTAGCGCTGCACATGCATCACCTGGGGTTTACCCGAGCGCAGCACCTCCAACAAGGACGCCCGCAGGTCCGCCAGCCTTTCCGCGCCAGGACTGTTACCGGGGCCGGGCGGGAAACCGCTGAACACTTCCGCACCCACCAGCTCTTCCCGGGAGCGCGATGCCAGTACCAGAAAGGTGTCGTTGCAATCACTGATCACCATCTCCGGCGTGATTACCGCACATGGCGTCACACTCGCCCGAAAAACCGCCCGATAATCGATTCCAGGCTGTGCTGGGTGCGACCTAGAACCGCCACCCGGCGGGTTTGGCTCCATTCCCTGTCCTCCACCAGTTCGGCTCCCAAGCCTACAGGTTGACCGCGCTCGTAGCCTTTGGCGGTACTGCAATCGTCTCGCTTTGGCCCTGGCCGCTTGTCCACCTCGGCCGGCGTTTGCGTAGAGTTCAGCCTTGCCAAAACCTCGAGGCCCGAACTCGAATTTCGCGGCGCTACCGGTACATCACGGACCGTGGCCTTTTCGCTTGGGCAGCTTGGGCTGCGCCAGATCCTGTCGAGGAGTAGCATGCGGTCAGAGAGAGGAGGTGGGCATGGCTGACAAATCTCCCCGAAAAATAGTGTCGAAGAAGTCCGGCAAGACTCTCAAGGAGAAGCGCAAGGACAAGAAAGACAAGCAACAGGTCCGAAAGGGCCTGGGCATCTAAACCTACCTGTCGGGCCTCCCGGCGACATGACCCGGCGCATATTCACCGGGAGCTTCCTGTCCTTGCCAACTCGATACGGTCGCCCTTCGCAAGAGGCTCTTCCGATCACCAAAACCGTGCCCAGCGCAACGTCTACTTGCTTGAAGGAACTCCTCACGTTTGTCATTGGTCGCCCTACCGTCGGCCAGCAACGGTCGGGGCGCTAACGGACCTGCGCCAGCTCGCAGGATCTAAGGGCTTTCACAGCGCTCGCTCAGGCCTATCACAGGTCCGGAGGGAAAACTGGGAAGCACGGCTCCTCGGAGCCGTGGAAGGCAGTGGGGATGTCGACGAAACAACAAGCCCTCGTGGATGTGGTGGCCGTAGCCCCCTGGCCCGCAGGCACGCCGGTACTGTCCCGGGGTGGCAGAACAAGCAGATAAAGAGGACCATTCGTGAGCATCATCGGGTATCTCATCAGCCTCGTCATCGTCGGGCTCGTAATTGGCGCATTGGGTCGCCTCATTGTGCCCGGTCCGAACCGGATCGGCCTAGCAGCCACGTTGGGCGTCGGTTTGGTTGGTGCCCTGGCCGGTGGGCTACTGGGCGGGCTACTCGGCCTCGGCGCTATCAGCATTGTGTTCGAGCTGGGCATCGCTGCCGCGCTCGTCTACGTCGTGAGCCGCCGCAATCGAAGCCTCCACTGGGGCGGACGCCGCTAACTACCGCGCCAGGCTCGCCGCCCGTGGGGCCCAATTGCAGGGTACCGAATAGGACCTCAGATAATCCTGGTCGCCCTCGCGGCATCGCTTTCGCCGAGCGCGCGGAGGTACTGATACGAGTAAATCCCGGTGTTGTGGCCGTCGTCCCAGTTGATCCTGATGGCATAGTTGCCCACGCTCGTGATCGCCCGTGGGACAACATCGCCCAGGACGCGCGTTGGATCCAACCGCCGCTGTCCGCTCATCTCCTCAACGCAATGGGCGCAGTGGCAGGCCAGCCGGAGATCCCGCACATCAAGGTTGTCGCGCCTTCCGTCCTCCCAGAGCATCGATAGCGTCCTCGGGTCTCGACGGCGAAAACCGATCGGCGTAGTCCGAGAACCCGACGCCTGGACGGCGTTTTCTGCCCACGGAGGTGCCCCTTCGTCTGTGCCCCAGGTCCACACGAAGGGTCTGATCGTGCTTATCGGGCGGCCTTCGAGCTGCCCGGAGAGCTCAGTAGCGATCGTCAAATAGGCTTGGGCCGATGCAGAATCAGGTTGGTCAAAGACGATCGGGCGTCCTTCGTCGCCACCGGCGACGATGTCGGCCTCGAGCGGTATTGCACCGAGGAAGGGGACACCGGTCTGACGGCTCATCCACGCGCCGCCACCCCTGCCGAACACGTCCGTACCCTGGCCGCAATGCGCGCACGTAAATGTGCTCATGTTCTCGATGATCCCGAGGATGGGGACGTGCACGGCCTGGAACATCCGCAGACCTCGTCGAGCGATCTTCAGGCTCACGTGCTGTGGTGTCGTTACGATGACTGCCCCGGACAGCGGGAGAGTCTGAGCCAGTGTGAGCTGAGTGTCGCCTGTCCCGGGTGGGAGGTCCAGCACCAGGTAATCGAGGTGGCCCCAGTCGACGCCGGCCACGAACATCTGCAGGTATTTCGCTACCATCGGCCCGCGCAAGATCGATGGGTTGTCGTCGCCACTGAGCAGTCCCATCGAAATCGCCTTGAGCCCGTAGCGGACCGCTGGTACGGCTTTGCCCGTGGGCGTCGCCTCGGGCTGGCGGTCGGTGGGAAGCCCAAGCATCCCGGGGACGCTCGGGCCGAGGATGTCGGCGTCGAGAAGGCCTACATCGCTACCGGCCCGGACGAGTGCCAGCGCGAGATTGACGGCCACTGTCGACTTTCCCACGCCGCCCTTGCCGCTGCCAACGGCAATGACGTGCCGGATCTCTGGCAGTTTGTCGGGGCCCTGTTGAGTCCTAACGACGTCGCTGGCGCGCCTTTGTGCTCGTGGTGCGAACCGTTTGTCTGCATAGGTACAAGCCCCCTGTTGCTGCCCGCGTGCGCGTCTCAGTTGTCACCCAATGAAGATGCATTCGCCGGGGCACTCCTCGGCTGCTTCGGCAACGGCGTCCTCGAAGTCCGCGGGGACGATTGCGAGGCCTGCCGCTCCGCCGGGTTGGCTCTTAACGTCGTCGCCCTCTTTTACGTAGGCGAGACCGTCGTCGAGCAATGTGAAGACTGCGGGCGCGATCTCCTCACAGAGCCCGTCCCCGGTGCACAAATCTTGATCGATCCAGACCTTCAGGATGCTCCCTTTCTCCTAGTTATCCGCCGGTCTTGCTGTCGTGAGCCGGTCGGTGCCGTAGGTCGACCCGAGATCGATCGCCCCAGGCCATCCGGCGCCAGTGAGCCCATCGGCCGGGAGCTCAGCCGAGTCTCGGCCCGGCTGCGCCACTCCCGCCAATACCGAGGCGAAAGGCTCCTACGCCTACGGACGTAGGCAGTCCCACAAGTTTCGCCACGCCCTGCCTGGCCAACCACACTGGCCGCGATCAGCTTTACGGATGGTGGTCCCCATGGGAACCCCTCGATCTGCCTCCCGGGCCGTCGGGCTAAATGCCAGAGTGTGAGGAAAGCCTGTGGAAAGTCTACTGCTACTTTAGGCACTTCGGTGACCCGGAAGTACGAAACCTCCCGTTCGTCACGCAACCGCCCCGGGGAACCCTCCTGAGGGGCACGGCCGCCCTGCCCTTAGCCAGGGAAACTGTTCCGACCGCCGCCTGCCGCGGTCACAAACCTCCCGAGCGAGCGGTGCCCTTGCGTGCGGCGTTTCAATGTAGACGGCGCCGGTGATGACAGGCATGCCTTTTATTCGTCGAGTCTTTTAGTGGCCTTTGGACGCCACGCGCAACAGCGAGAACGGGGGCGGGAAGACTCCCGCAACAGCGAGAACGGGGGCGGGAAGACTCCCGCAACAGCGAGAACGGGGGCGGGAAGACTCCCGCAACAGTTGAGATCGAATCCCCAAAATGTTAATCAGCAGGATGATGCAGGGCGTGGTACCATTCGTTTTGACGCGGGCGATCCCGAACCGTGTTGGGTTTTGCCGCCGATTACGGCGCCCTCTGGGAGCGTTGCTCCGGACCCTGGTAGCGCGTCAGCGTTCCGTGTCCGCGCACCATGGAGGTACGCCCATGACTGTTACGGTAAACGCGCCGTCCACGCGCACCGTCGCCCCCTTCGTCGTGTCCGTTTGGGCCGAGCCTGGTTCCACTGTCATCGCGCTCCGAGGCCAATGCGATACTGCTGCCCTTCCGAACCTGGTGGACGTGGTCTGTCGCATCATCGCGGACCACGATGGCACGGTGATGCTCGACTTGGCCGAGACCTCCTCTATAGACATCAGCGCCATTGGTGCCCTGGCCAGGGCGCGGCAGTTTCTCGACGACCGCGGCCGGCGGCTCATTTTGCGGTCGACCTCTGGGTTGACCTCGCAGACAATGGACGCCTTGGAGCTATACCGACTCGTCGAGCTTCACGGGACATAGCCGCGATTCAGTCTCACAGAAATGCGGCAGGTTGCTTTCACGGGCTCAGTGCCTGGGCGTGTGGGCTAAGACGCCGAAGGCTGCCCGCATGACGAAGGCGACCGTCCTCGGGGGGCGGTGAGTGGGGAGCGCCGGTGAACGACGAGCACGAATCCTCAGCCTGCTCGTGGGCAGTGGCGATCATCAGCTCAGCACCAAGCGGCTGTGCCAGGTCTCCGCAGAGGTTGCCGCCGTGAGCGGAGCGGGGATCATGCTGATGTGGTCTGCCACGCCCGAAGGCTCGCTGTGCACCACCAACGAGATGAGCGACCTGATCGAGCAATTGCAATATGCCCTTGGGGAGGGGCCGTGCGTGGACGCATACCGGCGGGACTGGCCCGTGCTCGAAGCCTGACCTGACCAACCCGGCCACGTCCCGATGGCCGGCATTTTCGCCGCCGGCCGTCGATGCCGGGGCCCGGGCCATCTTTGGCTTTCCCCTGCAGGTCGGGCGCGGTCCGGCTGGGGGCGCTCAACATTTGCCGTGACCGCGCCGGAGACCCTGAACGACGACCAGCATGCCGACGCCCTGGTCATGGCCGGCGTGGCCGCTCGGGCCGTATTGGCCATGCAGGCCGGCGCCCCGCCGGGAATGCTGGCGGCCGAGCTGGAGGCGGGCGCCGACTTTCACTACGTCGTGCACCAGGCCGCGGGCATGGTCGCCGCCCAGCTCGGAGTGAGCGTCGGCAAGGCTCTGATCCGGCTGCGAGCGTATGCTTTCGCCCACGATCGCTCCCTTACCGCGGTAGCCAACGATGTGGTTGCCCGCGAAGGCTGCGCTTCTGACGTGACGACGCCCGGACCATAAGGACTGCCGTGCGCGGGGGCCAGCTGGACACGAACCCGCGGCCGGCCACCGCCGTACCATGCGGCTGGCGATCTCCGTCCACGGCGTTCAGCGAGCGGAGACGTGCTGGGATGATGGAGGTCGGATGCCCAGGGAAGCGTTGCTGGCCCGGACGCTCGTGGAGCTGGCCGACACGCTGGTCGACAGACTTCGACGTCGTGGAGCTGCTGACCCTCTCGCTGACCGCTACGTCGAGCTGCTCGAGGTCGGCGCCGCCGGCCTGATGCTGGTCGCGCCCGAAGGCGACTTGCAGGGTGATGGCATCCTCCAGCGAGGCCATGCGCGTGTTCGAACTGTTCGAGATCCAGTCACAGGAGGGTCCCTGCCTGGACTGCTACCGCAGCGGCTGAGCCGGTGATCAATCAGGACCTGGCGCCAGGTGACCGGGCGCTGGCGGCACTTTCGCCGCCGAGGCGCTCCAAGCCGGCTTCTGCTCGGTGCACTCCCTGCCGATGCGCTGCGGGGCGCAGTCATCGGTGCCGCCAACTTGTTCCGACGCGAGCGAGGGGACCCTCAGCGGGCCTGATATCCTCGTCGGTCAGGCGCTGGCCGACGTGGCCACCATCGCCATCTTGCAGCACCGGCCGTGCTCGAGGCCCAGGTCGCTCAACGAGCAGCTCAGCACGCCCTCAACAGCCGCATAGTCATCGAACAAGCCAAGGGGATGGTGGCCCGAAGACGGGGGCTCGACATGGAACAGGCGTTTCTCGGCCTTGCGGACGCATGCTCGCAACCACAACTTGCGTCTGGTCGACGTGGCTGAAGCGGTTATCAGCGGCGGCTTGGCCCCGCGTGAGCTGGACCGACTGCCTGAGCCGTCACCGGCACCACCGCCTACTCCGGTTTAACTAATGCTAGAAATCTATCACTAGCACATCGGTGGGCAGCCCTCGGCCCGTTGCGCCGCCGAAAAAGTGCAAGGGGGGTCATCAGCGACACCACAAATCCGGACGTGCAACCAAACGTCACTGTCGGTCGCAACGTTAGTTATCCGCCGTGGAATGTTCTCTTTACTAATAATTTGCTCAGTTCAGAGCACCCGATCACGGGAGCCTGTCAGTGCGCCCAGCTTGGTTTTTCGCCCAGGCAGCACGACAAGAATTGAAGGCGTAGTATACTTCTAGAAAGCTCTTACGTACGTCCGCGGCACTTGGCCTGCAGACGAGGGGCTAGATCGGAGGGTTCCCATGGGAGCTCCATCAGCAAACTCGACGGCTCCTGGCGCGGTTGGGCCAGCCGAAGTCGCTGAAAGTGTAGTGCCGTCCACAGCTGGCGACCCGTTGGCAGGGTTCGGCCCGATATTGGCGGCGGTGGCGCAGAGGGACCGCGACGCGGCCGGTGTCAGCGCCGATCGCCTCGATGCCGGAAAGAGGTTCTTGGACGACTTTGCTGCGGCCTGCGAGAGAGAAGTGCTACCAGCGATGGACGCCGTGATCGAAAGGCTCCGTCAGCTGGGCGGTGACGGCCTGGTCGTGCAACACCTGGGCGGTGAGGCGCGTTTCCCCAATCCACGTTTGGCGTTGTGGATGTCGCTCAAGGGCGAGATAGTGGGAGAGCCTCGGCTAGACCGCCTGCCGTACCTGCTGCTCGAAGCCGATGTCGAAGGACGGAAGGTCCAAGTTGACGAAGGCGACATGTGGAGAGGGGCTGGCGGTAACACCAGCCGGCGGGTCGGGGCGTGGGAGGTGTCTGACCTCACGCGCCAGCGGGTTACAGACGAGCTCCTGGCGATCGCCCGCCGAGCTGCTCACTAATTTCTGGAACTTTTCCGGGCCGCAGCCGTTTGGCGGCCGGCACGATTTGCCCGTGACGGCCGTTTATAGTTTGCCCGCTGGCGGCCAGGTTTGTCCTTATCGGCGGGCGAGGCGGCGCCCGCTTTCGGTGTTTATTGGGGTGTAGTTCATCTCGAAGTGGTGATAGAGCGTGGACTCGTCGGCCTGGGATAGTTCCTCGCCGTGCATTTCGATCTCCGGGGCGGACTTCACCTGGTCTTTGGTCACCGTCACCTGCAGGTCATCGGGACCGATCTGGAGCCCGGCCAATGGTACGAAGGTCAAGTGACGGCCGATGAACCCTTCCTTGACGGTGCCAAACTGAGGTTCGTCGGTCTCGACGTCGACGTACACGTCTTGCAACTTCCCGATCTTCTCGCCGTCGCGGTCGAGAAGCATCTTGCCGTGCCATTGGGCGACACTCCACTTGGCCTGATCCGAACCGTCTGTCATGTGTCTGGACCTCTCTTTCCCAACCCCAAGGTACCCGTCGAGTTACTGAACCTTTATCCAGCCCACGAGTCAGCGGGCTATTGGTAGTTATTGTCATCCGGGGGTGCTGGCAAACCGCTGGCGCCAGTGGCCCTTTCGGGCTAGGCGAGTGGGACCTGCCCTCTGGTCACCAGCCAACGCCTGCCGGGCGCCCGGAGCCGAAGGTTCCCGGGACCGGCTGACGTCGGCCTCGGGTCTGCCGTCCCGCTCAGGAGCTGATAGTGCCAATGCGCCGAGCGCTGACAGCGAGGCCGCGCTTCTTCCAGTACCACCACGGCTGCGGTCGGCGGCGCAATTCTCAGGCAGGTGGTCCTCGCCCGTAAGACCGCGTGCTGCTATCAACCCCGCTTAGCGCGAGCTGGTCATCAGCACATCTCGCAGGACCGGGAGGTGCTCGAGACATCGACCGGCACCGAACGCGACCGACTGCAAGGGGTTGTCGGCCACCACGACCAGCATCCCTGTCTCAGCAGCAAGGAGGGCGTCCAGCCCGCGCAGCAGGCTCCCACCCCCAGTGAGCACGATGCCCTGTCCCATGATGTCGGCGGCCAGCTCAGGGGGTGTCTTGTCGAGGGTTGCCGTGACAGTGTCCACTATTGCCGAGACCGGCTCCGTTATCGCCTCTCGGACCTCCTCAGTGTTGGTCACGATGGTCTTGGGGAGGCCGGTGATGAGGTCACGGCCTCTGATCTCAGCGCTAACCTCCTCCAGGAGCGGGCAGGCAGAGCCGAGCACGATCTTGATCTCCTCGGCGGTGCGCTCGCCCAGGGCCAGGTTGTACTCCTTTTTTATGAACTGGATAATTGATTTGTCGAGCTCGTCACCGGCGATGCGTACGGACTGGCTCGTGACTATCCCGCCCATCGAGATCACTGCCACCTCGGTAGTGCCCCCGCCTATGTCGACGATCATGTTGCCTGTCGGCTCTTGCACGGGCAGGCCTGCGCCTATAGCCGCCGCCATCGGTTCCTCGATTATCGAGACCTGCCGGGCGCCCGCCGCTTGAGCTGCATCAATCACCGCCCGTTTCTCGACGCCCGTCACGCCCGCGGGTACGCATACCACTATCTCGGGCTTGGTCAGCCGGCTCGGATGGGCACGGCGGACGAAATAGGTGAGCATCTTCTCGCAGAATCTCGAAGTTGGAGATGACGCCTTCCCTGAGCGGCCGGACCGCTTGGATGTGGGCCGGGGTACGTCCGATCATCCGCTTGGCCTCCAAGCCCACTGCCATGGGCCGGCCGTCGCGAACGTCGATCGCAACCACCGACGGCTCGTCGACGACGATCCCGCGGCCCTGCAAGTAGACAAGCGTATTCGCAGTTCCGAGGTCTACGGCCAGGCCCCGCTTGAAGGTTGAGAACGGTCTATTGCGCACGATCAGTAAGCCTCCTGGCCCGAGTTCCAACGATGGGCAGGGGCAGTCTCGACAACAGGCTAACCCGCTGGTTGGGTCTAGTGCCCTCGCGACAGGCCATCTTGAGCCAGCCGAGATGGCATAGTCAGCATTTGTGGGTTTGCGCGCCACGCCCAGAATGGCGTACGTTTGTTGTCCTCGTCGCGGTGCCGCCGCTCCGGACCCAGGCAACGCCTCCTCGACGTCAGGTTCTCTCCTTCGTTTGTCAGTGGGGAGAGTGGCTGGCTGATCGGAGGAGGTCGGCATGTGGAAGCACCTGGAACAGGCGGTGAGGCTTGAGCGACGCAGCGCAAGTGAGCGGTGGAGACTGTTGGGGGACCACGTCCGCCGTACGAACGGGCCAGACGACAATTTGGGTCTAAGTCAAAGAGCCGGACCAGACTGAAGGTATTGCCTCATTCAACAAAAGACTAAAAATACGTGTTTCCTCGACGAGGAATTGCGCTTCCTGCAATGCCCCGGTGAAGGGAACATGATGTCAGCAGGCGACACGGAACCCGGGGATCTGAAGGCGGTGCAGCAGGCAGGCACCCGTCTGCCTGCGGGCAACGACCTTGGACGGCGACAATGGCCGAAACGACCCATCCGACCGTGAACGCCACGGTCCCGGTCCTCAGCCACCGCCGTGTGCTCATCATCATCGGTGCGCTGATGCTCGGGATGTTCCTCGCAGCTCTCGACCAGACGATCGTCTCGACAGCACTTCCAACCATCGTCGCCGACCTGCACGGGGCCTCTCACCTCGCCTGGATTGTCGTCGCCTACTTGCTTGCGTCGACGGTTTCGACCCCGCTTTGGGGCAAGCTCGGCGACCAGTACGGGCGCAAGGTCTTTTTCCAGGGTGCGATCGTGATCTTCTTGGTCGGCTCAGCCCTCTCAGGGCTCAGCCATTCCCTGATCGAGCTGATCGCGTTCCGAGCCGTCCAGGGCGTTGGCGGCGGAGGGTTGATGGTCGGGGCGCAGGCTATCGTCGGCGATATCGTCTCGCCGCGCGAGCGCGGCCGGTACCAGGGGCTCTTTGGTGCGGTGTTCGGTGTCGCGAGCATCGTTGGCCCGCTCCTCGGGGGCGTGTTCGTCGAACAGCTCTCCTGGCGTTGGATCTTCTACATCAACATCCCGATCGGAGCCGTTGCGCTCGCCGTCATAGCGGCCCAAGTCCCGGGCCATCTTCGCCGCGTGCACCACGTCATTGACTATCTCGGCACGGCCGTCCTGGTGCTCGCCACTACATGCCTCGTGCTCTTCACGAGCCTCGGAGGCACGACCTACCGTTGGGCCTCGGCGCCGATCGCCGGGTTCGGTGTCGCAGGTGCCGTGCTGGTCGGGGTCTTTGTCGTCGTCGAGCGACGCGCCGTCGAGCCGATACTCCCGCTCCATCTGTTCTCCATCCGGACGTTCTCGGTCACGAGCGTCATCGGCTTCATTGTCGGGTTCGCCATGTTCGGCGCCCTTGTCTATCTGCCTGTCTTCTTCCAGATCGTCCGCGGCGACTCACCGACGATCTCGGGGCTCCAGCTCCTGCCTCTGCTTGTCGGGCTGGTCATTTTTTCAACGGCTTCAGGTCAGATCATCAGCCGCACCGGGCGGTACCGCGTCTTCCCGATCGTCGGGACCGGGCTCATAACGGTCGGGCTGCTCCTGCTCTCGCGCTTGGGGATCGGGACGAGCACGGTCGCCGCCGCTCTCTACATGCTCGTGCTGGGCATCGGGCTGGGCTGTGTTATGCAGGTCCTTGTGCTCCTCGTGCAGAACGCGGTCCCCTACTCCGAGCTCGGTGTCGCCACCTCGGGCGCGACGTTCTTCCGCTCTATCGGTGGGTCGTTCGGGACCGCGATCTTCGGTGCCATATTCTCCAACGTCCTCGTCGGCAATCTAGTGCGGCACCTCGGAACGTCGAAGCTGGCCGCCGGGGTGTCGAGCGCGAGCGTCACGCCCGCCATCTTGCACGAGCTCCCCGTGGCTGTCCATGACGGCATCGCCACGGCGTACGCAGAATCCATCCAGACAGTGTTTGTCATCGCTGCGCCGATCGCTCTTATAGCGTTCTTCGCGTCGTGGCTCATCCCGCACCTCGAACTGCGACAGGCCATCGGCACCTCTCCGGGAGGGGCTACGGGCGCTTCGGGCTCACAACCGGGCTCGGGTGAGCACGATCCGATCGGTCCCTTGTCGCCACCGCGCGAACCACTCACGCCAGCGGTGAGGCGCGCCAGACCAACCGAGCTCGCCTGAACTAAGACACGGGAACCCCTTTCCCGAGGACTAAAGGCTCACCCGGCCTGGCAGGTTTATCCTTCGCAGAAAGGACCACAATCCGCGCCCACGACGACTTTTATCACGAAGCTTCATGATTTTCCGGCCTGTGGGCCTTTACCACTGCGCGGCCCGATACCAACGGGTGTAGCGTGGGGTAAGCGCCCCATGTCGTGGGCCCCGTTGACGGTTGGCTCCGGACCCTGGTCTGACTTGCTCAAAGGCATTCGCCTAACACACGCGGCACTTGGCTACGCCGCCGACCTTGAAGCAGGCCGGTCCGAAAACAAGGAGCAATAAAAATGGGAGCAGCACATACGTGCCTGGCCCACCGCCCGGCGCGGCCCGCGCTCGCTCAAGGCCTCGACCTTCTTTGCCGCCCGGTGCAGACACCCACACACGGGAGGCGGGCAAATGGCTGAGGAACCGCTACACGTCGTCTTCGGCACCGGGCAGGTGGGCCGCAGCCTCGCGGCCGGGTTGGCCGCGTTAGGTACTGCCGTCCGTGCTGTGTCGCGCCGCCGCCCACTGGGGCTGGCCAACGGCGTCGACTGGCGGGCCGCTGACGCCACCGACCCTGAGGCCGCGTACGACGCCGCTAAGGGCGCAACCGTCGTCTACCAGTGCCTTAACGCCCCCTACACCCAGTGGCCGAAACTTTTCCCGCCGCTTCAACATAACGTGCTGAGAGCAGCCGCACGAGCTGACGCCCTCCTGGTGACCCTGGAGAACCTCTACGGCTATGGCCCGACGGACGGCAAACCGATGACAGAGGACCTCCCGCTGGCCGCCACCACGTCCAAGGGCCGAGCGCGAGCGGCCATGACCGCGGAGCTGCTGGCCGCCGCCGAAGCCGGTCAGGTCCGGGTCGCCATTGGCCGCGCGTCGGACTTCTTTGGTGCGGGAGTTACCGAGTCCACCCTGGGGTCACGGGTTTTCGGCAACGCCGTGGCCGGGAAGCGGGCCGACTTCATCGGCAACCCGGACCTCCCTCACACGTACAGCTACGTGCCTGACATCGCCGCTGGCTTGGCTACCCTCGGTACGGACAAGCGAGCCGTGGGCCAGGTCTGGCACCTGCCCGGCCCCGAAACGGTGACCACCCGCGCGTTCCTGGACCTCGTCGCCGCCGAGGTCGGCCACCCGGTCGAGGTCCGCAACGTCGGGAAGATCGCCCTGCGTGCCTTGGGGCTGGTCAACCCGCTCATTAGAGAGCTGGCCGAAATGTCCTACGAGTTCAACGAACCCTTTGTGCTCGACACCTCGAAGTACCGGTCCACTTTCGGTGGCGCCGGCACGACCCTGGCGACCGCTGTTCCTGAGACCGTCGCGTGGTACGCGGCGCAGGGGAGCACGAAATGAGCGTCCCAGACGTGGCGGGGGGTGCTCAACGGGCTCGTACCGAGTGGTCAAACCGTGTGCGGCGCGTCGGAGGGTTCATCCAGTTGGCCTTTGCCGCCTTCTGGCTGGTCCGGGGCGCTCTCAACGTTGGCGGCGGGGCCGGGGCGGTCCTGGCCGGGGCCGGCTTGGTCATCGCCATTGTCGTTTTGGCCTACGGCGTCCGCGTTACCGCCGGGACGGGCCGGCGGCCCACCGGCCCCGAAGCCAAGCGCATCGAGCGGTCCGTTACGGTCTCGACGGTCACCGAGCTGGTGGCCGCCTTCCTCCTGCCCGTCATCGTCGTCGTCGCCGGGCACAGCGACTGGGTGCTGCCGTCGATCGCCATCACCATCGGGCCGCTGTTGCTCTGGCTCGACCATCTGGTGCGCATCCCGCGGTACCGTCCCGTGGGGTGGGCCCTTACCATCGGTCCGCTAGTCCTGGTGGCCACCATGTCCGGTACGGCCCTCGCCGCCACTACCGGGCTCGCCGCCGGAGTGCTCCTGCTCGGAACTGCCGCCGCCGGGTTCCACGACCTCGCCGCCCTTCGCCCCCGCAGCTCGCCAAAGACCGCCCCGCTGGCGGCGCAAACCCCGTGAGCACTCCCGAGGGCCACAGCTGCCCGCCCCGGTTCCGGCCCTTCTTCAACCCCGCTACCGGGGAGCACATTCAGTACACAGAAGTAGCTGAAGACAGCAATGGCGAGGTCTTGCGCTTCAAGTGGCGGAGTGTGCCCGGGGGGGCAATCACCGAGCACGTCCACCCGCGCCAAGAGGAGCGCTTCACCATCATCGCCGGCGAAGCGCGGTTCACTCTCAACGGCCAAGAGCACCTGGCCCGGGCTGGCCAGACCGTCATCGTGCCTGCCGGCGTACCCCACTCGGAGGGCAACACCGGCACTGCCGACATCGAGGGCACCGTCGAGCTCCGTCCCGCCTTACTGGCCAAAGAGCTTCACGAGGCCTTCGCCGGCCTGGTCGCCGACGGCAACACCACGCCCAGAGGCGCACCCAGGAACCCGCTCCAGCTCGGTGCCACCTTTTGGCACTTCCGCCACGAAAGCCGGGTGACCTCGCCGCCTATCTGGGCCAGAACCTGTTCCTGCCCCCGCTATGGGCGCTGGCGAAGGTGTTCGGCGTCCGTTCCTATTACGACCGCTGGGACAGCCGGGCAGCGGGAGGTAGTTGACGCTCTAAGCGCCCACTCCCCGCTGGGCTGTGCGACGTGTCGCGCTTTGCTACAAGGCAGCAACGCAAAAGATGACTGCTTCACAGTTGAAAACACGGGCCGTACCGACGTCACCCCAGCAGGAGGACCGCCACCAAAGGGCTCAAAAAGGAACAGAAATGATCCAGGAGGACGAAGGTGATCCCGAGCAACTACCTAGGCTATTTCCAAGCCGCGTCGCAAGCCGCCGCCGCGCTGCTCGGATTGCTCTTCGTGGTCATCGTGCTGAAACCGGGGCGGATCGTCGGCCCGCACGCCAACCCGGTCGCTAAAGGGCTCGCCGGAAGCACCTTCACCGGTCTCGTCGACGCCTTCTTCATATCACTGCTGGCCCTCATTCCGGGCCACAAGCTCGGCATCGGCGCCGCCATCATGGCCGTCCTCAGCCTTTACCACACCCTGCACCTGCATCTGGGCCTCCGCGGCGCGTGGCACATCACGATCTTCGTCGTTAGCTTGCTCGCCTATGGGCTCCAGCTCTGCCTGGCCATCGCCTTTGTTCTGAACCCGCTTGACACCGGACTGGTTACGGATCTCACCTTCACGCTGATTTTCGCGTTCGCCCTGGCCCTCACGCCGCGCCTGGCAGCTGCTGCAAAGCGGGGCCGTCACCACAACAGACGAGGACCAGGCCGCCGCATCCGAAGACGGCGCCAAACCCCAATTGAGTGATCGGCAATAGGCCTTTTCACGCGCGTTCAGTTCTCGAATCGAGAATCGAGGGAGACTGTGCCCATGCTCGTCATCGATGCGGCGAACGTCGTTGGCTCCCGCCCGACGGGCTGGTGGAAGGACCGCTCGAGGGCGGCCAGTGACTTTGTGGCCCGCCTACGGGCCGGGGCGGCTTGCGGGCAGTTGCCCACACCGATCGTAGTAGTACTGGAAGGCAAAGCCCGCGCCGGTGTTCAAGAAGGTGCCGTCGACGGCGTTGATGTAGTGCACGCCCGGAGGGACGGCGACGACGCCCTTGCTGCCGTGGCCGAGGGGGCCTCCGAGCCTGTCCTATTGGTCTCTGCTGACCGGGCCCTGCGAACGCGAGTAGAGCGTCTCGGCGCCCGTGTAGTCGGCCCGAGCTGGATCTGGGACCAGCTCCAAACCTAAAACAAGCTCTCGACCGCAACGCTCACCTCAGCCGGCACACGGCGCGACAGGCCACGAACGGCGCGCCCTTCTCGTCTGGCTACTCTCGCTGCCTCTTGAGGAGCACGGCGGTCCCGCCCTCAGCCAACGAGATCACCCCGACTGCCTCCCAACCTCGCTCTCCTTCAGCGTTGAGGGCTTGAACAGCGGCTGAGGCGCCCGGTACGTGAGTGGCCGGCTCGAAGCCGGGAAGCTCCAGGATCAAGTACTCCCAAGTTCCCATGCGCCCTATTCTGGCCCAGGCAACTTCTTGCGGGCATGAAGTTAGCGTGGGAGCACCGTCCTCGTGGCGTTGGTCCGACTTGCGCGCCGACCGAGCCTGCGAGCTCCATCAAAAAGCGCGTCCACGAGCACTCCAACGTGCGTTGCCCGGGCGGGAGAAAGCTCGTTATGAACCTGAATAACTGGCCACGACGGGCAGGCCGACAGCGCCTGGGACCTGTACCGCCACCGTGCCGCCGTAGCCGTCCGTGCGCAGCTGCGATAGCGACTTGAACGGGTACAGGCTACCTTGGTAAGTCACGTAGACCCTTCCCGCCGCGCTCAGCTCGACGCCGGTGGCAACGCCCGCGTCTTGTTGCGCCGTCGTCACCTGGCCGGAAATTGCCTGAGCCTTGTCGATCTTTCGCAAACCCGACAGTTCGGCAGAGCTCGGGATAAGAAAGGCTCGGCCGCCCGCGAATATGTAGTACTTCCCAAACGAGTCGATTATGGCGCCGTCGGAACTCGTGCCAAATGCGTTGCCGGCTGCGCCGAGCGCACCGACGCTCCGTCCGACCTTTAAGCCACCGAGGTTCGGCACCGCGACGACCAGGCCGGGGTCGTAACCTTCGCGCTTGAACTGCGTCGGACTGACGAACCCGTGCAGCTCGCCGTCCGCGCCGACTACATAAGTGGTTGCCGTGCCGTTGACTGGACGGGTCGACAGCAAGGTACCCTGCCGTGGCGCCGCGCCCGGCACCTTGGCGCCGGGGGCGGCCGCCACTACCTTGGCACGGTCGACTTTTTGCAATGCGGCCAGGCTCTTCGACGAGGTGACCTGGAAGGCGTGGCCCCCGGCGAGGACGTAATCCTTGCCAGAGAACCTGATTATCGCCCCGTTGGGATATGTGGCGAGGGCGTGCGGGAAGGGCACCACCGCCGCCGCAAACGGCCCGGTGACGTCGCCGGTTAGCCCCATCGTGTAAGTGCTCGAGGCCGTGCTGGGGTTGATTACGTCGACGATGGTGACCGTCAGGCGGTCGCCCGTGCTGATGTTGCCCGGGACCTTGAACGTGACGTCGTTGGTGCCGCCCGCGGTCACCGCGGCGGTGACCGGGCCAGAGCCAGCAGGAGTAGTGGAGTCCTGGACGGAGTACTCCGCCGGGTTGCTCGGAAAAGTCGTCCCGGTCGGGGCGTCGACACTTATCGCACCGGAGCCAGCGGACATGGCGGCGCTGGCGTGAAGGTCGGAGATGACGTAGGTGGCTAGGGCACCAGCTGAGCTGGGGCTGACGCTGACGCTTGCCCCGACGTCGGCGCTTATGCTGTAAGGGAGCGCGTCCACGGGCACCGTGTCGTAGGAGGTCCAGACGGCGAAGTCGTTGACCGTGCTCGCCGGGGGGTTGGTGACACCGACAACGAAGACCGTTAGAGAGTCGCCGCCATTGACAGCGCGCGAGAGCGGGATCCTGGCCAAACCGTTGGCCAGCGTGGCGCCCGTGGCGACGAAGTGCCAGGACTGGGTTATGTCGCTCACCTCGACCCCGGTCACCGCGCCAAAGCCCGTCTGGCCGGCCGCCTCGCTCAGGAAGATCGACCCACCGGCCGGGATGGGTACGGAAGCCTTGAAGCTGACGAAGTAATTCGAGGAGGCGCCAGACACCCGGGTAGATGCTGAAACGCTCACCCCTGTAACGGATTGGCCGAACGAAATGGCGTTGGACGTCTCGGACGCCCCGTTGCCAGGCTCAACGGTCATTTCGTTGGACTCGGTGGCGCCGGTGGCGGCCGGGTTGGTCCCTTTGGCGGTGATATTCAGCACGTCGCCGTTTGCCACCGCATTGGCCAACGTCAAGGTGACAATGTGATTGGTCGAGCCCAGCGCCACGTTTGTCACCGGGTCGTTGCGGGCGGCGCCAACCGGCGGTGTGTACGTGACCGTGTAGCCCGCTGCACCGCTGAAAAAGCTAATAGCCCGAGTGCCGCTGGAGACGCTGGCGGTGAGCTTTAACGTGTTTTGGCCCGAGCTCAAACTGGCCACGGGTACATCCGAGACCGAGTACGTCGTGTTGGCTCCGAACTCGGCCGAAGCGGCGGAAAGTTGCGGTCCGGCGACGGCAACAGTGACGGTGTTAGAAGGGGCCGGCGTGGCGTTCTTAGACGTCGAGACGTTGAAGCGCATCGTGGCGGTGCTCGAGGGAGCCACGGCAGTAAAGTCCATCTCCACGTTTTGGCCGGCGTTGAGGCTGCAGTGGCTGGACAGCTCGATTGTCACCGCCGTGGTGGTGGCACTGCCCACCCCTCCCACTCCGGCCGTGCCGGCCTGGATACAAGAGCCGCCGACGAGACCGACGTCGCCCGGGACCGAAGCCAAAGCGATGGAGGGCGTGAGGGTGACCGAGTCATCGCCGGCCCCTGACAAAGCGGCGGGAAGGTTGAAGCTAACCGCAAAACTCGTCAGCGCGCCCTCCCCCACCGAACTGGGGACGGCCACGACCGAACTGACCGCGCCGCTGGGTGCCCCGATCGTGTAGGCATTCGTCGTAACACCCGCGAAGGCAGGCAGCGCCGTCGCCATCAACCCTCCGCCGAGGGCGGCCATAGTGAGCGCGAGAACGCTGCCGGCCACTTTGGCCCGCATTCGCATGACACCACCTGGATTGGCGAAGGAATCTCTCACTTGCGTCGGGCCGTTCTCCATCTAGGCGAGCATTTCCTCCGGGTGGCCTGGAGACGGTGCCGGGCCGTGTGTTGGCGCCCGCCGCCTGAGACCTGGAACGAGGCCTCGCCGGCTGTAGCCTTTGATCCTTCGGCCCGAGCGCTCCCCCGCCGGCAACCCCACGTTAGTGGGATGCGCTTGACTTGCACCAGCCGAGGTGATAACAGGCGACTGACCATCAAATGGATTGCTGAGCCGCAGCGAGGGTCAGACCCGGTCGAGATGGTCACCGGCACGTCTCCCCGGCCAGGTGCTGGCTACGCTCCTGGCCGCTGATTTCCAACGCTGGTCCCCAAACTTCTCCTGTCCCTCAGACCGCGGACGCCGGTCCCGTAGCCTTACACGGTTTGTCCCATTCTCACACGCTCTGCTGGTGGCGTGAACGCGGCACAGACCGCGAGAGGAGGTGGCATGGCCGACAAACCTCCCCGAAAACGGTGTCGAAGAAGTCCAGCAAGATCCTCAAGGACGAGCGCAAAGACAACAAGGACAAACTACAGCTCCGAAAGGGCCTGGGAAGCTAACAGAGCTGTCGCTGACCGGGCCGGTTGGTTAGAGAAACCACATTTTTACCCGAAATAACCTTGGCCGGCATTGCCCTATTTCCGGGCCTGCCCAAGCTCCGTTGAATCGAGGGCTGGAAATGCCCCGGCAGTTGGGCGATGAGGCACCGACGGGGCTCGTGCTGACCCTTTTTTCCTTCGTTGCGGCACGGGGATATTGGCGAGGCGCCACGGTGTGCTGAAGAAGCCCTGGGAAATCGGGCGCCGCCTTTCGGCGCACGGTCCCCTGCAGAGAAAATCACCCGGCGCTGGGTGCGCTTGCTCCCTGCAGAGCCAGGTAGACCGACCAGGCCAGGTCGCTCAGGTGGTCGTTGGCGGTCGCGCTATTGACTGCCAACGCGATGATCATGCCAGAGCGGGGAAAGTACATCTGAAGGACCCGGGCGCCCAAGGCCTGGCCCTGGTAGTACCAGAAAGGCCCCGTCTGGCGGGAGGTTTGTTGCGCCACGCCGAGCCCGTAGCCCGACGGGTCAGCGACGGTGGTGCGGCCGATGGGCTGGCCCGTGGCCACGGACACCAGGGACTCGAGCTGTTGCTGCTGGCGAGCGGGCAGGAGCCGTCCCTCGTAAAGGTCGCGGTCCCAGGTCGCCATGTCGGCCAGCGAGCTGACGATCCCGCCGGCGGCCTGGGCCCAGGTCAAGGCCAGGGGTGGCATAGCCTTGCCCATCAGCGACGGCACCTCGCCGGCGATGTAGAAGTACCCGGTCGTCACCCGGCGGGCGTCGGTCGCCGGGCAGGTGTACGGCGCCAGGCACGTGGTGCGCAGTCCCAGCGGCGTAATGAGCCGCTTCGTGAGCTGGTCGGCGTAGGAATCGTGGGTGACCTTCTCGATGATCATCTGCGCCAGGATGTAATCGGTGTTGGTGTAGTGGTACCCGGCCGGCCCGAGGGGGAGACCGGCGACGTAGGAGACCAGGCGGGCGGCCGTAAAGTTGGTGTGCTGGTCCGCCGCGAACGCCATGGCGAAGGCGGGCTGGTAAATGTAGTCCGGGATGCGGCTGGTCATGTCCAGTAGCTGGCGGACCGTGATGTGGCGCCAGGCCGGGTACTGCGGCAGCCATGTGCCGATAGGGTCGCTAATGGACAGCTTCCCCTCAGCTTCGAGCTGAAGAAGGATCACCGACGTGAAGGCCTTGGTGTTGCTGCCGATCTGCCATAGTGCCCCCGCCGGCAACGGCGGGCCGCCGTTGTAGCGGGTGGTCCCGGTGGCCAGGCCGATGGGTGGCCTGGCGCCGCCGAAGGTGACGCGCAGCGCCACGGCGGAAATATGCTCGGCATTGTGCCGGTCGGTCAGGTAGCGGCTGAGGTCACCGCGCAGCGTCGCCCCTAAGGCAGCACTGCTTTGGCCGGGCTGGCTGGCGAAGGCGCTGGTGGCGCTCAACGACAGCGTCCCTGTGGCAAGCAGGGCGCAGGTCGCGGCGGTGGCCGCCAGCTTGCGCCGGATTGGCTTCATGCGCACGTCGAGGCCGAAGTGTTCGGCGATCCCGGCGGCAACGCGACCCAAGGCCCCTCTGTCGCCCCGCCGGCGGTGAGTTTTGCGCCCTTCCCGGTCCTCCTGGTCAGTCTCTGTGGTCATTGGTGAGCCCTTCTCGGTAGGTATTTGCATGCGTGGGTTGAGCACCGGCTTATGGACGTCATCGACTCAGGCGTCGCGGTGCGCCATACGCACTGATGCCGCCCCGAGGGCGACGACGGCGTAGGCGCACAGGACCAGGACTGCTGTTCCTGGCCTCAGCAGCCCGGCCGAGCGGTGGACCGTCACGGCCGCCTGGACGGCGATCCCGGGGGTGTACTGGCGCAGACCGGCCGGCAGCATCTGGCCGAGGATGGCTCCTCCGAGGATGAGCATCGCCAGAGCGGTGACCGCCCCGGCCGTGTGCCGGATGACGCCGGCGAGGCCGACGCCGACGATGGTGACCAGGCTGGCGGCCACGGCACCGAAGATAAGGGCCTGAAGAGCACCGGGATGGCTAAGTGCGACCTGGACGTGCTTGGTGGAGAGGATGCGCTGGCCGAGCTCGAAGCTGACGACATCGCACGCCAGGGCCAGCGGGAAGACAAAGGCGGCCGCTGTGGCGGCCTTGGCTGCGAGCACCAGCCGGCGGGCAGGCATGGCCGTGAAGGTGGACCGGATCATCCCGGTCGTGTACTCGGCCGCCAGCGACCTCACGCCGAGGGCACCCAGGATGACGACCGCCACCCACATCCCGGTGAGCGAGGTGCTGGTCGGGTCGAACGCCTGGCGCTGCTGGGCGCTCATGGTGGCCCATGAGCTGGCTTGGACGGCGGTCGCAATGGCGGAAAAGCCGATGGCCGCCACGACGGTCAGGGCGACCGTGCGCCACGTCGAGGGAAGGGTGCGGAGCTTGGTCCACTCTGCCTTGACGGCCCGACGGGTGGCGGTAGCCAGCACAGCGGGCGCGGGAGAGCTCGGGTAAGTGGTAGCGGTCATCTCAATTTCCTTTCGTGGCGGAGGTCAGTTGGCTGGCGTGGTACTCGGTTTCATCTCGGGTCAGGTCGAAGAACGCCTCTTCGAGCGACGCTCCCTGGACGGCGAGCTCGTAGAGGGTTATGCCGTGGGCGGACGCCACCCCGCCGATCTCCGCCGTGCCCAGGCCGGAAACGACCAGGGCACCGTCGGTACCGAGCTCGACGGTGGCGCCCCGGAGCGCCAGGGCGTCGGCCAGTTCTCTCGGCTCCAGCGCCCGGGCCCGGACGGTGGCGGCCGAGTGCCCGTTGACGAAGTCGTCGGTACTGGCATCAGCCATGATGCGGCCCCTGCCGATGACGAGCAGATGGTCAGCGGTCTGGGCCATCTCGCTCATGAGGTGGCTGGAGAGGAACACGGTCCGGCCTTCGGACGCCAGCGACTTCATGAGGTTGCGGATCCACAAGATGCCGTCGGGGTCGAGGCCGTTGATCGGTTCGTCGAACATCAGCGTGTGGGGGTCGCCGAGCAGGGCGGCGGCGATGCCCAGGCGCTGGTTCATCCCGAGCGAAAAGGTCCCCACCCGCTTCCCGGCGACCTCGCCGAGGCCGACGGTGTCGAGCACTTCGCCCACCCGGCGCCGAGGGACACCGTTGCTGTCGGCCAACCACTTGAGATGGTTGGCGGCGGTGCGGCCGCCGACGATGGCCTTGGCATCGAGCAGCGCCCCGACCGAGCGGAGCGGGTCCGCCAGTTCGGCATAGGGCTTGCCGTCGATGAGGACTGAGCCTGAGCTGGGGGCGTCCAGGCCGAGGACCATCCGCATCGTGGTGGACTTGCCGGCCCCGTTGGGGCCGAGGAACCCGGTCACCCGGCCCGGCCGGACGACGAAGGAGACGTCGTCGACGGCCACGGTCTTGCCGTAACGCTTAGTGAGATGCCTGGCCTCGATCATTGGTCTTCCTTTCGTCGGTGCTTCGGTGTTGCGAACAGCCTGCGGCCAGGGCCTGAGGTGGGACTGCCGTGGCGCTGAGGCCAGCACCTCAGTGCCGCGTTGAGGCAGCTCAGACAGTCGGCAGCTCAGGCATAGTCAGGTGGGCGCCGTAGGGTGGCGGTATAGAGGTGAGGTTCTTCGGCGAGTTCGAAGCGATGGAAGGGGGCGTGCCGGTACCGGTCCGCGGCACCAAGCAGCGGGCCGTGCTCGGCGCTACTGGCGCTGCAACGCGGGGAGCCCGTCAGCGCCGACCGGCTGATCGACGTGCTGTGGGGCGAGGAGCGGATCGCCAACACGGCCAACGCCTTGCAGGCCCAGATCGGCCAGCTTCGGCGCACCCTCGGCGCGACGGCGATCGTCACCTCCGAAGCCGGCTATGCCCTCGACATCGGCCCGGATGACCTCGATGCCGCCCGGTTCGAGCAGCTGGTGGCCAAAGGACGGCGCCTGCTCGAGGAAGGGGAAACGGAACGAGCCTCATCGACGCTGAGCGAAGCCCTCCAGCTCCGGCGGGGAGAGCCGCTCACTGAGTTCGCCTACGCGGGCTTCGCTGACGCCGAGCGAGCGCACCTGGACGACTTGACCCTGGAAGCGACCGAGGCCCGCGCCGAAGCTGACCTGGTGCTGGGCCATCACGGCGAGCTTGTCGGCGAGCTGGAGGCGCTGTGCCGTGCACATCCCCTTCGCGAGCGGACGTGGGAGCTGCTTATGCTCGCCCTGTACCAGGAGGGCCGCCAGGCCGAAGCCCTGCGGGCTTACAGCAAAGCCCGTGACCACCTGGTCGACGAGCTCGGGATCGACCCCGGCCCCGCCCTGCGACAGCTCGAGGCCCGCATCCTGGCCCAGGACCCCTCGCTCGCTGTGGTCGGCCCAGCACGTCTTCATACAGTGGCGGCGCCAATGGCAACGGGCAACCTGCGGGAGCAGTTGACCAGCTTCGTCGGCCGCAGCACCGAGCTGGAAGAACTGAAGGAGGTTGTCCGCTCTAGCCGGCTGGTGACCCTGATCGGTCCCGGTGGAGTGGGCAAGACCCGCCTCGCGCTGGAGGCGGCCGCCACGCTCAGCGAAGAGCACAGAGATGGGGCCTGGCTGGTCGAGCTGGCGAGCATCACCGAGCCCGAAGGCGTGGCGCCGGCGATTGCCAACGCCCTCGGCGCGGGCGTAGCCGCCCTCGGTGGCCCCGGGCCACCGGCCTCGACGGTGGAGATCATCGTGCGCTACCTGGCCGGGCAGTCGCTCGTCGTCGTCCTCGACAACTGCGAGCACGTGGTCGACCAGGCCGCCGCAGTGGCCGACACGTTGGTCGGCGCCCTGCCAAGCCTCCGCCTGATCGCCACGAGCCGCGAGCCCCTCGGCGTCCCGGGCGAGGTGCTGGTGCCCGTGGGCGCCCTGGCCCCCCCGGCCGCCGTCGAGTTATTTGTCGATCGGGCTCGGGCGGTGCGGCCCGGGTTTGCCGCCGACGAGCGCACCGGGCCGGTGGTCAACGACATTTGTCGCCGGTTGGACGGCCTTCCCCTGGCCGTCGAGCTGGCCGCCGCCCGGCTTCGTTCGCTTACGCTGGCCACGCTGGCGGAACGGCTTGGCGACCGCTTTCGCCTGCTCACCGGGGGCGCCCGCACTGCCCTACCCCGCCAACAAACCCTCCGGGCGGTAGTCGACTGGAGCTACGACCTGCTGTTCGAGGACGAACGCCACCTGTTCGCCCGGCTGTCGGTCTTCGCCGGCGGCTGCGACCTGGACGCCGCCGAGGCAGTCTGCGCCGACGACCGGGTACCGGCCGGCGAGATCCTCGACGTCCTGAGCCGGCTGGTCGACAAGTCCCTCGTTTCGATCATTGACACCGGTCGTGACACCCGGTTCAGCCAGCTCCAGACGTTGTGGCAGTACGGCCGGGACCGCCTGAGCCAGTCCGGCGAACTTGACGCCATGTGCGCCAGACACGGCGCTTATTACCGGCAGATGGCAGAGGACGCCCACGAGGGCCTGCGGGGCGCCGCCGGACCTACGTGGCGGGAACGGCTTTCCCTGGACCTGGGCAACCTGCGGGCCGCCCTCGACTGGTTTATTGCCAGAGCTGATGCTGATGCCGCGCTGTCGTTGGCGTCGGGGATGGCGTGGCTGTGGTTCATCAACACTGACTTCCTCGAGGGAGCACGCTGGCTGGCTGACGCCCTCGCCGCGACGGGGTCGCGCCGTCCTGAGCTAACCGCCACCGCCCAGGTCTGGCACGGCTATTGCGCGTGTTTGTCGTCGGGGCCAGCGGCGGGGGTTGCCGAATGTGAGGCCGCCGTCGCCGCTTTGGGGACCAGCGACGACCGGTCCCGTCGAGCCGAGGCGCTGGTGCTGACCGCCTCGGTGCTCATGCGGGCGCAGGAGTTCGAACGGTCTCTCGACGCCCTGAGCGAGGCGCGAGGCCTGCTGGAGGCGGCTGGGGACGGCTGGCTGCTGGCCTTCCACGACTGGATAGTGGCGGAGAACCTGAGGTTGTTGGGGCGGTTCGCAGACGCGGAGCCGGCGGCCCGCTCGAGTATCGAGCGCTTCGACTCCCTGGGGGAGGTCTGGTCGTCCGTCGGCCCGCTGAACGTCCTGGCCGACATCGCCGCCGCCCGAGGCGACCCCGACGGTGCGGCCGCCACTTACGAGGCCCTCCTGGAGCGGGCCCGTGGTGCTGGGCAACGGAGCTTTGTGCTGTTCAGCCTCCAACGTCTGGCTGCGCTGCGGGCCAAGCAGGGCCACGACGCCGCCGCTGACGGCCTATACCAGGAGGCTATCGCCGTCAGCTCCAACCCGTCGGTGTCGGCTGACGCCAGGGTCGGCCAAGCTGCGGTTGCTCGTCGGCTCGGTGACCTGGCGCGGGCGCGGGCGCTGCTCGACGCCGCGAGCGGCTATTACCGAAGCCTGGACCACCCCGCCGGCCAGACCAGTGTCCTGGTCGGCCTGGCCTGGTGGGCGCTCAGCACGGGCAAAACCGGCGACGCCATGGCCTTTGCGGCGGAGGCCGCCCACGTCGCTGGCGCCAGTGGGGACTCGGCCGTACAACTGCTCGCCGGTACCGCCGTGGCCGCCGTCAAGGCGGTCACCGACCCGACCCGGTACAACACCGAGGCCTTCGTCGCCCTCGCCCAGCAGCGCGCCCAGGGCTTGTACTACCACAGTCACATCAGTTTCCAGGATGAGCCGGATGTGGCCGCCCTGGCGGCCCGGCTCGCGGTGCGTGCCCGGTAGCGACGACCGGCCAGACACGGTCCGCCAGAGACGGCCGTCGCCGAGGGCTGTCCGGCACCGTACCGGGAAGCGCCTCTAGCGTCCCCTATACGAACCGCAGCCCAGCTCCGGTAGCCCCGGTCTCCTCAAGCCTGTTGACCTCAGCGTCACATCAGCGTCGCCTCAGGCCTCCAAGGCAACCTGGTTTCATGCACGCGTAAACAAGGTCAGCCTGTCAGCCAGCACGATCCCCGATTAGCCCGCCTGAGCATTTGGACTGGCCCGGGCCGGCGGCTGAGGACCACGGACGGGCGGTAACCGCCAGCCTGGAGGCGGCGGCCTGCTACCGGCGAGCACAACGAGCCGTCGACCGCGGCCAAGCCGTAATAGCGCTGCGACTGGCCGTCGACGCCGACCCCGCCTTCGAGGTCGCCGTCGCCGACCTCGACGCTATTACAGGGGACCTCGTCCCAACGTCGCGGTGGCCGGCAGATGAACTGGGAACGCCACCACGTCGAAGTAGTGCGCACTGCGGCTTCCGGCAATCGCAAACGAGCAGTCGACCTGCTCCGCGACCACCTGGCCGGTGTCGGCTGCGACCCTCTCGCCTTCCAGATCGTCGCCCAATGGCGCCACAGTGGGGAGGCCGACGACGATTTCGAGAACCTCGCCGGCCAACTCCCGGATTGCCACCCGACCCGATGGCCGAGCTCTCGGTGACGCCGCTGACCGTCGTAGTCGGCCCTGGAACCGGAGCTGTCACGATCCCGAGGGCCTCGTCCCGGTCCCGGCAAGCGCGAAGGGCGACGATCATCCCCTCGCGCACAGTGAGCACGTGGAAGTTCAGGTCGCCTGTCTGGCGCGCCCGGATGGCATCGATCCCAGGCGAACGGGTGACGACGAGGACGCGCTCTCCATTGGCGACGACCTCTTCAAGCTCGGCGCGGAGCTTCCATCCGCTGCCTCGCCCCATCCAGTACGCAAGTTGGTCGCGGCCACGGCACACGGCCGGCTCGGGGTCGGGGATGCTCGGGTCGAGGAAGGTCCACTCGAGGTGCTCGTCCACGAGGTCGAGGACAGCTGCCCTGTCGCCAGTGGCGAACGCCGCGTAGGCCTGGCGGGCGACTCGCTCCGCATCGTCAGCCGTTGCTTCTTCCCTCCGTTCAGGGTTCCGACGAGCGAGCACCACGATGCTCGAGCCACTCGATCAGGTTGGAGCGCTGTGTGCCGCGGCCACGGGCGGCGTCGAGTGGTTTCCCGTGCGAGTACTCGGGCACCCAGTCGAGGTCGGCGCCGAGGTTGAGCAGCCGCTCGGCCCGCGTGTCGCTGGCCACCGGCGCACGCATGCCAGAAGGCCTGAGAGATGTTCTCCGGCGTGGCGACGGACTTGTCCGCCAGCAGCTCCTCCAGTACGTCCAGCAGACCGAGGGCGGCCGCCTCCCAGAGGCCATCGACGGTGGCACCGCCAGCGACCAGCAGTCGTGCCACATTCCAGCAGCCGTAACCGACCGCGTTAGCTAGCGGCGTGCCGATCGAGCCGTCGGGCATGTCGACGTTCGCCCCGGCCCCGATGAGGACGGCGGCCACGGCGGCGTCGTCGCTGCTCGCCGCCCAGTGCAACGGCGTCTCACCATGCTCGTCGTCGCCGCGATCGTCGACATCGGCACCTGCGTCGATGAACAGCTGGGCCGCCTCGGCCCGTTAGCGAAGAAGCCAGGCCAGTCGGTAACGACGTGGAGCGGCGTCCGGCCCCCGGCGGCGCCCCCAAGACGGGAGGACGCGAGACCAGGTTGCTCCTCTACGAGCTGTCGCAGGGTGCCGAGGTCGCCGGTGTGGACCGCCGCGACTACCGCGCTGGCGACCTCAGGCGACGTCATCGGCGTGCCGAGCTTTTTCTGCGGGGCTCATGCCCAGGTGGTGCCTTCGACTTTGCGTCACCCAACGAAAAAACGACGGCCCCGGACGTTTGCACCAACAATCGGGCTCACACCCGCACTGGAACCTCGGTACGCCCTTCACCTCTGCGACCCGGGTAAGAAGTGCCACACCGAGGTACAGCCCGATGATCACAAGGAGGACCTTGCGCACTTCGCAAGCCTACTTCGGTGCCGAAGAAGCGCGACGACCGTCATCATCAGGGGGTGCCTGACCCTGACGCGGCCGGACCGCATGTGACTGTCTTCCGACGGCGACGGTGGTGGGCTCTGTGCGCTCAGGCTCGGGGCCACCCCCACGACATCTGACGGTGCGCCGGTTGGTCTACCATCCGCCGAGTGGCTCGGTTGACCCCGTTCCGTTTCGGGTTGGGCTCAGTTGCCTTCCGATCCCGGCCCGAGCTCCGGGAGTTGGCTAAGAGGCTTGAGGGCGGTGGCTGGTCGACCTGCTTGTGCCGGATCACCTTGGACGCGCTTCCAGCTTCGCCCCTCTGCTCATCGCCGTGGAGGCCACCGACCAGCTGCGGGTTGGCACCTTGGTGCTCAACAACGACTTCTTCCTCCCGGTTCGCCTGGACCAGGAGGCGGCCACCGTCGATGTTATGACCGGGGGCCGCCTCGAACTTGGGGTGGGATCGGGATGGGCTCGCGCCGAATATGACGTGCTGGGGATCGGCTACGACCGACCCCCAGACCGAGCCGCTCGATTGGCCTACGCCGTCCGGACCATGAAACGAGCCTGGTCGGGCGATATCACCGTGCCGGGGAACCCGGATCCAGTGGCAGCGGTGCCCACGCCCGTCCAGCAGCCCCACCCGCCGCTGCTCATCGGTGGCGACGGCGACGCCGTCTTGGCGCTGGCCGCCGCCGAAGCGGACATCATCGGGTTCACGGGGCTGACGTGGACCGGCTCGTCCCTGGAACCCACCGGCGCATCCCTGGAATCATTGACCGAACGTGCCGCGTTGTCCGCGCCCAGGCTCCGACACGGGCCGACAACCTGGAGTTCAACGTGCTGGTCCAAGCGGTCTCCGTCGGGAGGCCACTCGACGACCAGATCGACCAGGTCGCCGACGACTTTGGCGGTCCCCCCGAACTCGTGAGGACTAGCCCCTTAGCCTTGGTCGGCTCACAGAGCGAAGTAGTCAATAAGCTCATGGCCATTCGGGAACAGACCGGGATCTCGTATTTCACCGTTTCGACTCTGCCCTCGCCGGCATGGGCCAGGTACGTGGCAAGTCTCGCCCGGCCATGACGGCCCGCCCGCGGCGCCACGCGCCTCACCGGGATATGGCCACGCGGCATCGCCTGGGCAAGCACGCACAATGTTGTGCGACACTTATGCCGGTGGCAATGCGCCGGCGAACCGTGGCTCGGTTGTTGGCGTGTCTCGGCCTGGCCGGCGCCGGCGACACGATCGCGGAGCTCGAGCGTCGCGGCGGCGATCCTTCAGCCGTATTCGTGACGTGGCAATCAGCGAGTACCGCCAGGCTGACCAGGCGCAATGCTTCGCAGGTCCTAAGGAACAGTCAGGGACATGGTTTCGGGCTGGCTGACTGGTTAGAGGATGCGTGACAGGAACGCCTGGGCCCGCTCGTGCTGCGGATTGGATAACACCGTCCGGGGTGGCCCAGATTCGACGATTACTCCCTCATCCATGAAAACGAGATTATCGGCCGCCTCCCGGGCAAAACCGATCTCATGGGTCACGACGACCATGGTCATGCCCGTTTTCGCCAGCGATCGCATGACGTCGAGCACGTCGCCGACCAGTTCGGGGTCGAGGGCAGACGTGGGTTCGTCGAAAAGCATCAGCTTTGGTTGCATGGCCAATGCGCGGGCTATGGCCACTCTTTGCTGCTGGCCGCCTGACAGCTGCCTTGGGTAAGCACTCAGCTTTTCGCCCAGCCCGACCCGGACCAACAATTGGGTCGCTCGCCCGACCACACTGGCCTTGTCTTCGCGCTTCACCTTTAACGGGCCAATGGTCACGTTGTCGAGGGCAGTCAAATGGGGGAACAGGTTGAAATGCTGGAACACCATCCCGACTTGAGCTCTTCTCTGGCCTACCTCCCGGTCCCGCAGCTCGTACAGCCGGCCAGAATGTTCCCGGTAGCCGACCAGCTCGCCGTCGACGGTAAGGCGGCCTTCATCGATTTTTTCGAGGTGGTTGATACAACGCAGGAACGTGGACTTCCCCGCCCCGGAGGGGCCGATAATGCACAGGACCTCTCCGGTCCGCACCTGTAGGTCGATGCCGCGCAACACCTCGAGGCGCCCGAAATGCTTGCGCACTCCTTCGGCGCAGACCATCAGTTCACTCATGCGAGTTCCCCGCTGCCGGGAGGGCCTCCGGACCCGGCCACCGGCTGACCGGCTGCTTATCCGGCCGGATGAGAAGCCACCGTCTCAGACGCTGCAACGGGGTAGGCGGCAGTTGGCGGACCGCACCTCGCGCATAATGACGTTCGAGGTAGTACTGCCCGACCATGAGTACCGAGGTCACCCACAGGTACTGAAGGCTGGCCACCATGAGCAGGGGAATGACCTTGTAGTTGGCCGCGTAGATTTGCTGAGCGCGGAAAAGGAGCTCCGGCGCGACCACAACGGACGCGAGGGAGGAGGTCTTCAGCATCGAAATGGTCTCGTTGCCTGTGGGAGGGATAACGACCCGCATGGCTTGTGGCAGAACGATCAGCCGCAAGGCCAAGAGGCGCGACATCCCGAGCGACTGGGCCGCCTCCGTTTGGCCCTCGTCAACCGAGATTATCCCGGCGCGGATTATCTCAGACATGTAGGCCCCTTCGTTTAGGGCCAAGCCGATGCTAGCGGCGACGAACGGTGTCAGCCACGAGTTGAGGTTGAAGTGGACCAAAGCGGGGCCAAACGGCACGCCGAGAGAAAAGGTGGGAAATATATAGGCGGCGTTGTACCAGAACAGGAGCTGGACCAGCACCGGCGTGCCCCGAAAAAACCAAATATAAATCCACGAGCCTCCGCTGACAATCGGGTTGGGCGAGAGCCGCATAATGGCCACGAAAACGCCCAGCAGGATGCCTCCGAGCATCGCCACTGCCGTCAAGGCCAGCGTAACGGCTAGACCTTCGAGGATCCCGGGGGAGAAGAAGTAGTGATTTATTACATTCCACTCAAAGCGTTCTTCAGTAACGCCGTCTCTCTTTACGGTGGAGAAGAACAAGGAATGTATGGCCATTACAGCCAGGAGGCAAACTACCGCCGCCGCCAGCCACCGGCCCCGGTGGCGCAGGGGGACCACTCGCATCTCGGTCCGCGGCCTACTTGGGGACGTAGCAGGCTCAGCCGTCATCGTTACCTCTTACCGAATGAGCGGGCCACTCCTAACACCTGGTTGCACACCCCAACTCTGAAGCGCCGACGGCGGTGTTTGCCCCTGGCAACCGGGCAAACGTTCCTGGAGGAAGCACTAGCTGGAGGCGCCGTCTATTTGTGCCGTGGTGACGGCACCCTGCTCGACGCCCCACTTGTCCAGGATCTTTTTGTACTGCCCATCGGACATCAAGACCTTGGCGGCGGCCTGCAAGGGCCCCGCCAGCCCACTGTTTTTAGCAACGATGAACCCGTAGGGCGCAGTGGAGAACGGTGTGCCTGTCAGCTTGAACTGGCCGTTGGAGAGGTGGACGATGTAGGCCGCCACCTGCGAATCAGCAAACCCCAGGTCGGCCCGCCCGTCCGACACTGCCAGGTTGGCCTGGTTTTGGTCCGCGTACGGCAGGACCGTAACGTGGCAAGACTTGGCCTGCGTCTCAGCGTCGGCCTGCTCGGTGGTGCCGGTCTCAACTGCCACCGTTTGCCCGCACAACGACTTGAGGCCATTGTATGTGCGAGTGGAATTGGCCCTCTCGTAGAAGCCCTCTCCCGCCCGGAAGTAGTCGATAAAGTCGACTTGGGCTTCGCGAGCCTTGGTGTCGGTGAAAGAGGAGTTACCTATGTCGAATTTGCCGTCAACGACACCCGGGATGATGGTGTCGAAGGTGGCATCGACCATCGTGACCTTGACACCTAGTGCCTTACCGAGCGCTTGGCCCAAGTCAGCGTCGAACCCGACGATATGACCGTTTTGTATAAACTCGTCCGGCGGGTAACTGGCGTCCATCGCCATCCGAACGCCGGACGCATATTTGCCGGGGACATGGATGGAACTGGCATCGGCCGGGGCAGCAGATGCGACGGCGGCCAGTGCGAGAAACGCCATGGCTGCGCCGACGCCGCGCATTCCTCCGGTAGCTTGTGGCTTGTACATTTGTTCCCTCCAAGTCGTGGGCATCAGTCGTAGTGACGAGGAGTGTAGCTTGTGCGGCAGACGGTTTGTTGTTGCCCGCCTTGGCCATACTGCCGGTGCACCGGGTTGCCAAAGCACCGGTCTGTGAGTGCGGCGGTGGCCCGAAGTGCCCGAACCTCGAGTACCAAGGCTTCGGGTCGACCTGGGCCGCTTGGCAATAAACGATTGGCATGGTTTGAGTCGATCAGCCCATAAATCCGAGGTCCACGGCAATGGTGGTGGCCTCGAGCATTTGGCCGCGCCCCGCCGAGCCTGGCTTCTCAATTCGGGCCAACTGTCTCAGCCTTACCCTGGGCGTCTCCGCGCCGAACTTCTCAGCGGCTGGTAGGCAAAGAGCGAGGACCGCAGTGGCGGCTAGAACAGCCGGCAGAGCGCCGGCGAAGAACAGTATGGCGCCCTGGGTGTCCGCGTGAGCGCACCTCCCACCGGACGGGCTAACTACGTCTTGAGCCGATGTTCTGCGTTCACCGGGTGCTGGTACCGGGCAACTCGGCCGGGCGAGCCGAAATCCTTGCCGAGACATTTCGTCCTGGGTGGCTGTCCTAAACTGGCGTCTAGGCGCCCACCATGGCCCTCCTTTGACGGGCCGACCGGGTCAATTAGTGGTGCTCCCCGGAGCCCCGTCCAGAGCCACGTGAGGGACGACGGTCACTGCGGCCACTTCGTCGAGAGCCGCCATTACCGCCTCGGTCATGGACTGCGATGTCCTGTTGGCCTCGGCGAGCGAAGTTCCGTACGGGAACACCGGCTCCAGCTCCAGGGCGAGGGAGCGGCCGAGCCAGCGGCGCCGCACGATCGGGACCCTCAGCTGGGTGGCCTCTTCGGCTGTGTCCCTGGCTTGGTCTAGCCGGTCGACCTCGACCCCGTCCATCAGGTGGTACAGCACGTCGCGGGTCACCTCGTAACCGACGCGAAGGATGAACAACGTGATGGCAAACCCGGCTATCGGGTCGCCCAGGCGGAAACCGAGCGCAACGGCGACCAGTCCGAGAAGCGCCCCGAGCGAGGACATAGCGTCGAGCCAGGAGTGCTTGGCGTCGGCCAGCAAGGTCCTCGAGCCGATGCGGTGGCCGACCCGGCGCTTGTACCAGGCTACGGCTTGGTTCCCCATGATACCGAGCACGGCTCCAGCCATGCCCCAGCCGAGGTGGGTCGTCGGCGCATGGCTCACGAGCTTGTCGTAGCTCTCGACGCCGGCAAAAAACGCGCTCAGCCAGATGAGAAGGGCCACGCCGAGGCCGGCAATGTCCTCGGCCCGCTCGTAGCCATAGGGGTAAGCCCTGGTGGCTGGCCGCCGCGAGATGAAAAACCCGAGGAACACTACGGCCGAGGTGGAAACGTCGGAGAGGTTGTGGATGGCGTCGCCAAGGAGGCCGACCGAGCCGGTGAGCAAGGCCAGCCACAGCTCGGCCCCGCCGGTTAGGGCGAGGCCAAGGGCCGAGATGCCGAGGGTGCGGTTCGCCGCCTTGCGATGAGCGGCGTCGTCGGGGCGCCGCCGTAGTGTGCTCGGCGCCATCGTTGCCATGCCCATAGTGTATACTCATATACGTATGCATGAAGGTATGAAGAGCTTCGAGATGCCCAGCGACGAGCAGGTCGAGGTGGCCAGCGAGGCCTTCCGGATGCTCGCCGACCCTACGCGGATCAAGCTGCTGTGGGCACTGCTCCAGGGCGAGTCGTCGGTGTCGTGCCTGGCCGACCTGGTCGGTGCGTCGCCCACCGCCGTCTCCCAGCACCTCTCCAAGCTGCGCCTGGCCAGGCTCGTCCAGGCCCGGCGGGAGGGGACTTTCGCCTACTACTCGGCTGCGGACGACCATGTAGCACGCCTTTTGGCCGAGGCTCTTTTCCCCGCCGACCACCAGGTGCAACAATTGCCCGACCATCCCCCCAGCCAGAGAGCGCGCTCACCACGCGCGCAGGCGACCTCGGCTCGGAAGAGTCGGTAGCCGTGAACGGGCAAGGTACTTGGCCGCCGCGGATAATCCTGCTGGGGTTTTCCCTATCGCGGATTTTGATTGCCTCTTCTGCCGGAACAAGGTCGTAATTCGGAGTGTTCGCGCACCGGCAATATAGGTAAGGAGGCCGCGCTTCTAGGGTCAGGTGATGTCACACTTCCAACGGGGGCCGAGGCTGCGGACTCCGTACCTGGCCCCGATTTCTGCGATGCGTTTTGGGTCGGGCGGACCTTGGAGGCTGGCAAAGTACGCCGTCTGTAGCTGGAACATCACTTCGATCCCGGCCGGTAGGATCGTTCCCAGCGTCCAGGCTGGTTCGTCCCCGAGGTTGGCGAAGGTGTGGGGGACCTCTCGGGGCATCCAGACCAATGTGCCCGGCCCGGCTTCGAATCGTCGCTCGCCGAGGACAAAGGTCAGCTTACCACTGACCACGTAGACGGCCTCGTCCTCTCGGCTGTGCACGTGGAGGCCCGGTCCGGCGGTGTGGGGTGGCATACGGGCCTCTCCGAAGCTGGCGATCCCCCCTGTCATATCGCTTGTGGCGAGCATTTGCCATGCAGACGGGTCGTGTTCATCTCGGCTGGCAGTAAATGGTCCGGTGATCGTCATGTTTGGCCTCCACTTCGAACCTTGACTGTACTCTATCACTAGTGACTACAACTAGTAACTGAGTGTAGTGTGATATACGCCATGGCCTATGTCAAGAGGACCGACCTCGCTCAAACCGCGCCGGAGAAACCGAGTCGGCGGGACCGGGCGCGTCGCACTCGTCTTCGCATGATCCGAGCCGCCCACCACTTGTTCACCGAGCGGGGTTACACCGGAGCCACCATGGTAGATATCGCCGACGCAGCCGGCGTCGCCGTCCAAACTCTGTATTTCACCTTCCACACCAAAGCTGAACTGCTCAACGCCTGTTACGAACTGGCCGTTCTGGGCTCCGAGTCACCGACACCGCTTCCGGAGCAGCCCTGGCATCGCGCAATGATGGCAGGCGCGCAGTGGTCCTACCGTGTTACGCCACTTCGCCCAAGGCAACTCCGAGATCGTCCGACGCGTGGGACTGCTCGACGACATCGTTCGCTCAGCTGTCCACGAGCCCGAGGCCACTGCGGTGCGAGCACGGTCAGAGCAACTGCGCCGGGACGGGTACCGACGGATCATCGAGGTCCTCGAGCTACGCTTCGGTCTGCGCCCGAAACTAGACCCCGAGTCCGCCACCGACGTACTGCTCACTTTCGGAGGAACTAGCCCCTACCGGACCCTCGTCCTCGATTACGGCTGGGACCACGAACGCTATGTGGACTGGCTCGCCGACACCCTCAACCAACAGCTGCTTCGCCCCCGACGATTAAACCGACACCGCCAGCCTCGCCCGGGTCACACCGGCGCAGGCTCTGGCTAGCTCCAGAGCGCGCAAGGCGAAGCTGACGCAGGCACCGCCAATGTCCCGATCGGCGGCATGAGAAACCATCACCTAGCCTTACCCGACGCCAGCAGCACGCCGTTGGGGCCGACAGCAACCCGTTCGCCCAGTGCGGTCCGGGGACTATGGGCCAGCTCGAGCACAAAACCCCGTGAAAACACTGATAACCAGGCCAACACCACCCGCCGGGAGTCGATGTGCTTTGCTGACGAGATGGACATAAACCTTCGGGCCGGGATCTCAGCCGATGCCGCCGACTGTGGCCGGATCTGCCACGAGGCCTTCAGCACCATAGCCTCGCGCCACGGTTATACGAGCCTCTTCCCAACACTCGAGCACGGGACAGGGCTCATGTCGGCGCTACTTTCGAGCGCCAACTTCTATACCGTCGTGGCCGAGGTTGACGGCCGCGTCGTCGGGAGCGGAGTCCTCCAGGAATGGGACAAACTGGCGGCGGGCATTATCGTCATCGGCGTTGACCCCAATTCCAGGGCCGCGGGGTCGGTGAGCGCCTAATGCGTGCCATGACGGCACGGGCGGCCGGGGCCGGCTTCGTCGCCGTGAGGTTGGTGCAAGCGGAGTACAACCGCCATTCCTTTTCGCTTTACTCCAAACTCGGGTTCGAGGTGCGTGAAATGCTCGTCCGTTTCAATGAACAACCACGGCCGTTCGCCATCCCGGGCTACGTGGTGCGCCCGGCAAACCCGGAAGACACCGCGGAATGCGACGCGCTTTGTGTCCGGGTGCACGGTTTCGACCGCGGCCGCGAGTTGCAGTTCTTTATCGGTGAGGGCACCGCTCGCGTTGTGGAGCACGACGGACGGATCAGCGGCTATATGACCGGGCTGGGCGGGGGCTGGCACGCAGTAGGCGAAAGCAACACAGACCTGAATGCACTCATCGGCTCAGCCAGTGAACTCGGTGGGAATGGCTTCCTCGTCCCCGCCCGAAATTCGGCGCTGCTCTCCTGGTTGCTATCGCTTGACCTTCGCGTCGAGGATCTGTGCACTCTTATGGGTACCGGGCTGTACAACGAGCCGAAGGGCGTGTGGCTGCCCTCGTTCATCTACTAACGGTCAAAATCGCAGGTGGAACCGTCGACGGCGTGAGCGTGGTCTCCCAGCCGGCACCGACGTTGAGCTTCAAGTTCAGAGTGGAGACCGCCTAGTCCTTACCCGCGAGCCGGGCCACGCCCGCCTGAAGCTCCAGCAGGACTTCCTCTCGTGGGACCTCAACCATCACCGTGTCGGCCGGTCGGGCGCCAGGGGCGCTGAGGCAGGGACGGCATCCCGGCGCGCCTGGCAGTTACCTCCTCTGACTAGCCCGGAAGCATTCGGGAAGCAGGGCCCCCGTAGACCGGGAGCGTCGGCGACAGCGCCGAAAACCAAGCGAAGGGAAGGAACAAAATGAAGAGGCGAATAGTCGGCCTGGCACTCGGCGCCGCGGGGACAGCAATACTTCTGCCATTCGCGCTTTCCCAGGTCAGCAGCGCCGGGGCAGCCGGCGTGCGGTCCGACCAGGACCAGGCTGGCGCCGTTACGATCCAGTCCTGGGTTTACGCCGTACCGAGCGAGAACGTGCTTAGCGGGACCCTTTGGGCCTGCACCAAGATCACCGGCGCGATCAACGAAGACAGCGGCGGCCCGACGTGGGACAGCGACAGCGTCTACTCTGCGCCCGAGCAACTACAAGGTGCGGCCGCGGTGAGCGCTGCCAGCCAGGAATGCGCCGACAAAGTACCCGTCGGCGGTTTTGTACACGTGCCAGCCCCTGAGCCGGGCCAGTACCCCTTCGCCCAGTACCCGGCGACCCCCGGAGCCGCCCCCGGGCAATCCACCGGGCTGACCGCCCTTTACAGCGACCAGACTATCTCCGGGCCAAAAGGCGACATCTTCATCACGATTTCCTCTGCCTACAACTTCACTGCCAAGGCCATTCAAGTTGGAAATGTGACGGTCCAACCATGGGCCACGGGCCCTGGTGCCACTTGGGTTATCACTGGTGGCACAGGCAATTATGCCGGGCTCGAGGGTAACGGCACTTGGTACGGCAACGCCGCCACATTCCCGTGGATATACCGCCCCGGGACGGGGAAGGTCTGGTGGACCGCCAACAACTCGTAACTTGCTGGCTCTTTTGGACAGACCGCGAAACGGGGGCCACAGTTCGGGCCCCCGTTTTCTCGGCTCCCGTTTTCTCGCGTCCTCCATCAGCCGGCCGGTGAGATAATGCGAGCGTGGCTGCTCCTGGGGGCGAGGCAGAAAGCTCTCTCAGCACTTCTGTGCAGGCCAACCTGCTCGGCCTGTTCTCCATCGAGCTCGGCGACAAGAGCGCCGGGCCGTGGTCCCGTCCCAACGCGAGGCGCCTATGCCAACTGGTGCTGGTCAGCCCGGGCCGGCGCACAACGAGGGAGGTGGCGTGCGAGGCGTTGTTCCCGAACCTCCCCCCGGCTCGCGCCAGGAGAGCGCTAACCACGTCGCTCTCGTTGGCGCGAGCTGCCCTGTCCAACCTCGGCGGCCCCGGGCTTGACCTGCTCCACGCCGACAGCGCTCTCATTTGGGCCAACCCCGCCATCCCTCTACGGGTCGACGCGGAACTCCAAGAGGAAAAGTTGCGTTCCGCTTTGGAAACCGAGCCGGGTATCGAGCGTGATAACCAATTGGGCCTGGCGCTCATGGACACTGGTGCTTTCCTGGAGGGCGAGATTGGTGACTGGGCGGTGCGGCCCCGGGAACGGCTGGACTGGGCCCGCCAAGAAGCCCGTTTAGCCGTGGCCAGGGACCGCACGAGGGGTCTTGGTCGCTCGCAACCCGAAAAGGTAGTCGAGGCCTGGGAAGACTGTCTCTCCTCCGACCCCACGTGCGAGGAGGCCGCTTCCGCTCTAATGAGGGTTTACGGCGGGCAAGGCAGGCCCGCTCTGGTAGGAACCACGTTCTTGCGGTGCCGCGCCGCACTGGAAGCTCTCGGGCTGCGCGTCTCGCCGGCCCTGCAAGAGGTTCACGAGGCTGCGACCAGTGCCGTCCCCTTTCGTTGCGTCCGGGCCGAAGCTGCCGCAGCATCTAGTCCCGTCCTGCTCAGGGAGGAAAACCGGCTGGTGAGCGTGCTTTTCGGCGAAATTTCTGCGGGACTTGGCTCTCCGCACCTTGACCCCGAAGATTTGCGGGACGAGGTCCGACAGGCTCTAGCGGAGCTGATCTACGAAGTCGAACTCCTGGGCGGTACTGTCACCTCGGTCTCGGGCGCCGGTCTGGCGGCGGTCTTAGGGGCACCCATGGCCCACGAGGACGATCCCGAGCGGGCGGTGCGAGCCGGGCTCCGCCTTGTGTCCAGCTCCAGGCGCCGGGGTGCGCTGTCGTTAAGGGTGGGGATCGAGACGGGCCCGGCCGTAGTCGGCCCCATCGGCATAAGGGCCCGGGCCGACTATGGGGCGGTGGGAGAGGTGGTGGGCACCGCGGCAACCCTCCAGTCGATCGCCAAGCCGGGTTCGGTGCTGGTGGTGCCCGCTACCCGCGCGGCCACGGAAGGGATCTTCGAGTGGGGCCCTACCGAGGAGGTATCAGCCTCTCCGGGGTCGAAGCCCTTTGTGGCTTCGTACCTCGACCGTCCCAAGCCCCGACCCTCGGCACAGGCCGGCCGGCGCCGGCTCGCCGGGAGCGCTCCACTCGTGGGCCGGCAGGCAGAACTCCGTGTGCTCCGCCAGGCCCTGCGGGACGTCACCTCCGGCCAGGGTGGCGTTGTCATCGTTTCAAGCGAGCCCGGCCTCGGCAAAACGCGCCTGGTCCATGAGTGCCGCGCGCTGTTCATGGCCTGGGTGGGCGCAGCCTCGGGGCGCCTGCCGCTTTGGCTCGAGGGACGGGCCGCCTCCTATGGGTCCTCCCGCCCGTACGGCGTGTACCAACAACTGCTGTCGTCTTGGGTGGGGGTAGCTCCCGAGGAGGGAGTAGACGAGGCGTGGCCTGCCTTGGAGCGGGCCATGAAGGCGGCTTTCGCAGCCAACGTGGCCGAGGAACAGGTCGGTCTGCTGGCCCACGTTATGGGCCTCGGCTTCGGCCGGGCGACGGGGGCCCTCTCCCGCTTGAGCCCCGAACAGGTCCAGCGAGCCAGCTTTGCGGCGCTCAGCGCGCTCGTCTCGCGTCTCGCATCCTACGGTCCGGTCGTGCTCGTCCTGGAGGACCTGCACTGGGCCGACCCGACGTCGCTCCGCTTGACGGAAGAGCTCTCGTCCTTGACTGAAGGTGCGCCGCTGCTGGTCGTGCTTACTCGCCGGCCCGAGCCCGACCCGGGTGTGTCGGCCCTAGAAGCGGCCATGGGTGCCGCCCCCGGGCTCTGTCTGCGCAGGCTTGAACTGGGTTCCTTGCCAGAGAGCGCCGAAAGGGAACTTGCCTTAGCGTTACTTGGCGAGGGCGCTGCCGAGGAAGTCCTCGATGCCGTACGCGAGGGCGCCGAGGGCAACCCCCTGTTCCTTGAAGAACGCTTGTCTTCGTTGTTGGAGACGCGAGCGCTGCTAAAGACCGGACCGGGCGCTTGGCGGCTCGACTTGGCGTGCCCGCAGGCACTCCCGGAGGCGTTAGAGCGCCTGGTGCGCTCGCGCGTGGACCGCCTCGATCGGGGCCCTCACGACGCCATCGTCGCCGCCTCCGTGCTCGGGCCGAGTTCGCCCTCGGTGCCCTTCGTACCGTCACGGACCTCGGCAGTGGGCTGGTCGGAGCGGTGTCGGAGCTCTGCTCGTCAGGGCTTTTGGTCGAGCTGCGCAACGGCTCAGAGGCCACATATCGGTTCCGGCACGGCCTGATACAAGAGGCGACTTACCGGGGACTGCTCAGAAGGCAACGCCGTCTGCTCCATGCCCGCGCCGCTTGGGGCCTGGAGGCCGCCATGGCGGGACGGCCGGAGGAGGTGGCAGCTCTTTTGGGCCACCACTACGCCATGGCCGGGGAGCCCAAGCGCGCCGCCCATTACCTGGAGGTTGCCGGCGACCACGCCGCCGCCGCCTTCGCCCAGGACGAGGCCGTCGCCTCGTACCGCTACGGCCTTGACGCGCTGTCCCGGGAGGACGCCGACGGGTCAGGTCCCGGCCGGCGGGCGATGGTCAAAGCGACGATGGCACTACGGGTCAAGCTGGTAGAGGTACTCCTGCAGACGGGCCGCCATGCCGAGGCCCGCGACGAACTAGGCAAGGCCCTGAGCGTTCTCGGAGAGAGCGACCGTTTCCTTACCGCCCGCTTGCTGGCCCTCCTGGGTCGCGTCGAGATCGCAGACCATCGGTACGACGGTGCGATGGCGGCTTTCGACAAAGCCGACGAGCTGCTCGGGGATAACATACAAGACGAGGAACAAGAGGTAGTCGACCTGTGGCTGGAGCTGCAGCTAGATGGTCGGGCGCAGGTCCACTACTGGCGCAACGAGCCCGACAAGGGGGCAACCGTTTTGGCGGCCGCCCGCCCCGTGGTCGAAGCCCGGGGGACCTCCCACAGGAGGCAAAACTTCTACTCGACGGTCGCGTACCCAGCGCGCCCGCCAGACGCGTTACCGCATTGACGATGACATCCTCACCAACATGCGAGCGGCGTTGGCCGCCGCGCGAGAGGGGAACCACCAGCGAGACCTGGGTTTTGCCTTCTTTGGCCTGGGTTTTGCCCTGCTCTGGCACGGCGACCTGGCCGAGGCGGAAGAGTTATTGGAGAGATCCCGGGCAATAGCTGAGCGCGAAGGCGACCTCGTCCTTCAAACGCGCTCTCTTTGCTACCTCTGTGTGACTGCCCTGCGCCGCCACGACCTGGAGGCGGTGCGCTCGCTCTCACCGAAGGCCATGTCGGCGGGCGAAGCCGCGTCATACCCCGAATACGTGGCCGCGGCCAAAGCCACTCAGGCTTGGGTGGCCTGGCGAGACGAGCGTCTCGAGGACATTGTCCGACTGGCCGGCGAAGCGCTCGAGCTATGGGGCACCACGGTCGTGTCGTACTCGTGGTACTGGCTTTGCCTGTGGCCCCTGATAGCCGTACGCCTGGCCGGCGAGCAGCTGGGCGAAGCGGTCGAGGCTGCCCGCAGGCTGTTGTTAGCTCCTCAGCAGCGTCTACCTGACGATCTGGAGAGCGCGGTACAAAGGGCTCTCGAGGCGTGGGAGCACGGTGACGCTCGGCTCTCCGGGGAGAGGCTGCGTGAGGCGGTCGCGCTGGCGGAACGGCTTCACTACTCGTGAAAAGCAGAAGCCCCAACTAGAATTTCCAGATTTAACAAACCCTAATCGTCCATATCCACCCGGACACGCGGGCCGCACCTTCCTGGAGTGGACCGACGTAGTAGTTGTTTGCCGCACCTGCGATCGGTCAACCGCTGGGGGCTGGTCGACGGGGCGGACTGACCATTAGGCACACGGCCGGCAACGGCGCGCCGGCCACCCGGCGCGCCGTGGACGAGGACCGCCGGACCGCGGCCTAGCTCGTGGCTCCGCTGACGGCCATGGCCGGCTCCTCCGACGGCACCTCGAAACGCGACGCCTTCACGAGGCTGCCGGCAGCGATCGCGGCAGCCAGCAAAATGGCCGCGCTGACTGTAAAACCAACCGAGTAGCCGTGCACAAGGGCCTGAGAGGCAACGCTCGGGCCGCCATGGTGCAGCAACAGGTAACTGGCGGTCGCGGAGGCTGCGATGGTGTTGAGCAACGCTGTACCCATTGAGCCACCGACTTGTTGGGTGGCGTTGACCAGAGCACTCGCAACGCCGGCGTCACGCGGTGCCACCCCGATAAGAGCTGTGCTGCTGAAGGGTACGAAAGCGAACCCGAGCCCAATGCTGGTCACGAGCTGAGGTCCCAGGACATGCCCCACGTAGTCCGCGTGCACCGGGACCTGGGCGAACCAGAACATCCCCACCGCCCCCATCAGGAGACCGATTGTCATGAGCACCCGGGGCCCGAGCCGTGGCAGCAGCGAGCTAGCCAGTGTGGCCGACAGGATGAACCCGCCCGAGAAGGGCAGGAAAGCTATGCCGGTCTTCACCGCCGAGTAACCCAGCACCGCCTGCATGTAGTACGTCAGGAACAAGAAGCAGCCGAACAGGGCGATGCCCACGAGCAACGACGCCAGGAACGAACCACCCCGGTTGCGGTCCAAGACCACGCGCAGCGGCAGTAGGGGGGTTTCCGAACGCCGCTCGATCAGGACAAAGGCGACCAGCAGTACCGTGGCGACGCCAAGCAGGGAGATCGTCACCGGGGAGGCCCAGCCGTCTGTTTCGGCACGTGTGAAGCCGTAGACCAGCGAGAGGAGGCCGAGGGTAACGGTGGTTGCGCCAGGGAGGTCCCAACCCCGCTTCCCGCCCTCGGCCCGGCTTTCGCGCACGACGGGTACCGCAGCTAGCGCGGCAATGATGGCGATCGGCACGTTGATCAACAGTGTCCAGCGCCAAGACGCGTACGTGGTGAGGAGGCCGCCGAGCACCAGCCCGATGGCGGCGCCGCCGCCGGCAATAGCACCGTAAACCCCGAACGCTCTAGCTCGCTCTCTCGGCTCTGTGAAGGTAACCGTGAGCAGTGAGAGCGAAGCAGGTGCCATTACCGCTGCGAAAGCGCCCTGGAGCCCTCGAGCGCCAAAGAGCATTGCCGCGTTTTGCGCCAGGCCCCCCAGCGCTGACGCACCGGCGAAGCCGAGCAAGCTGATTATGAACATCCGCTTCCGGCCGAAGTAGTCGGCGATGCGGCCGCCGATCAGCAGCAACCCCCCGAAAGCCAGTGTGTACGCCGTAAGCGCCCACTGGCGGTTGGCGACAGAGATGTGAAGTGCCCGCTGTGCAGAGGGCAGGGCGATAGTAACGACGGAAGCGTCGAGCACGATCATGAGCTGAGCTATACCGATTACTCCGAGCGCCTTGAAGCGTTGCGGGTCCGGCTCGTCAACCCCGGTGCGAATTGCGCGCGTCGAAGGTTCGATGGATGCGGTTGACATGGGGACTTTCCTCCGAGGTCCTGACTGTGTGTTGCGTCGCTAGACCATCGTGACCATCGAAACTGGCCACCTTTTGGCCTCATTAACTTGCTTTCAAGATGTTCGCTGCTATGATGTGGAACCTAGCTTCCGTTTGTTAGTATACGGAGCGATCGTTCCGTTTGTCAACGGATTATTCTTTGTGAGCGGGGGGTGAGAACCACGACAGCGACAAAGCCGCAGCTAGAAGCGCAGGACGGCCTCTGCCCCCTGGACCACCTCCTCCGCCCGCTCAGGGCGGACGCCCGGCGCAACCGGGCCAAGGTGCTCGAGGCAGCCGAAGAGGTGTTCGCTGCTCAGGGCCTGGCCGTCCCCATCGACGAAGTGGCCCGCCGGGCCGGGGTTGGTGTCGGGACGGTCTACCGTCACTTCCCCACCAAACAGGCACTGTTCGAGGCGATCGTCGTGGCCCACATCGAGGCCCTCGTCGAGAAAGGCGAGGGGCTCTGCACGGCGGAGGACCCTGGCACCGTCCTGTTCACGTTCATCTCCGAGTTAGTAGACCTGGCCGTCAAAAAGAAGGACCTGAGCGACGAGCTGGCCCGGGCCGGCGTCGAGAGCGAACAGCTCGTCGGCGGGGTCAAGGAACGCCTCGAGCGGTGCTTCGACGTGCTGCTCGAGCGGGCTCAAGGCTCCGGTGTGGTGCGGCCCGACATCAACCGGGCCGATGTCATCGCATTGGTCATGGGTACCTGTATGGCCGCCAATCAACCCGGGTGCAGTGAATCGACGAAACGCCTGGTCGGGGTGCTGTGCGATGGTTTCCGCGCCGGCGCCAAAGCGCCGGTCCGTTCTCGTACGTGACCGGGGCCAGCCGATAGCTGCCCGCCTAAATGGGGGTGCGGGGCGCGAGGTGAGGGCCGAGAGTGAGGGCCCAACGACGCTTTTGGTCGACGCGTGAGGGGTGGGCAGGTTCCCGGGGAGCTGTGGGTTCGAGGTGCGTGATCGCAAAGGTGCCGTTATACGCCGGTCATTTCCATGCCCAGTCCGGAATTGACTTCCATCCCACTCGGCCAAGGAGAGAGAAAACAGCAACAGCCTGCCAGCAACCCTGGCGCGAGCACAAGTTGGCCCCGACGGCTCGCAAAAGTGGGCGTTGGGACCAGTTAGTACCTACCGGCGCCCGTTGGGACCAGTTATATACCTGAATATTGTCAAAAATCGGCCCCAACGACCGTGGCGCTGGCAAAAGTGGGCGTTGGGACCAGTTAGTACCTACCGGCGCCCGCTGGGACCAGTTATGTACCGGAATATGGTCAAAGATCGGACCCAATAGGCTGTTGGACAAATACCGGTGGTCTGCATCTGGCACCCCCCGCTCCCGCCGCCCCCAGAGGGGGGCCGAGCTTTGCGTAAATTGCAAGCAGACCGTCGAGCCGGTATTCGGCTACACCAAGTACAACCGGGCCTTCCTTCGCTTCATGCGCCGCAGCCAGGCAGCCGCCGACGCCGAGTGGGCGCTTATCAACATGACCCACAACCTGTTGAAGTTGCTCAGTTCCCTCCATGATCACCGGCACGTCCCCGCTACCTAACGGCGCCGGGGCAAAAGCCCACTGCGCCGGGCCAAGGCTCCAGCCCGACGAGGCAAAGAGCACAAAGGTGCGGTTATACGCCGGTCATTTCCGTGCCCAGCCCAGAATTGACTTCCAGCCCGCTCGGCCAAGGAGAAAAAAGAGAACAGCCTCCCAGCCGTCACTGCCGACGAGAATGGGCGCTGATCGGGACGGTTCGCTGAGCCGATCCACCGTTGTCCCAAGAGGCCGGCGGCGCCTGCGGTTTGCCGGCGCCGCCGGATGACAATAACTACCAATAGCCCGCTGACTCGTGAGCTGGGTATAGGTTCAGTAAGTCGACGGGTGTACTCGAGGTTGAAAAACAGAGGTCCACGCATGACAGACAGTTCGGCTCAGGCCAAATGGAGCGTTGCTGAATGGCACGGCAAGATGGTTCTCGACCGCGACGGCGAGAAGATCGGGAAGTTGCAAGACGTGTACGTCGACGTCGAGACCGACGAACCTCAGTTTGGCACCGTCAAGGAAGGGTTCATCGGCCGTCACTTGACCTTCGTACCATTGGCCGGGCTCCAGATCGGTCCCGATGACTTGCAGGTGACGGTGACCAAAGACCAGGTGAAATCCGCCCCGGAGATCGAAATGCACGGCGAGGAACTGTCCCAGGCCGACGAGTCCACGCTCTATCACCACTTCGGGATGAACTACACCCCAATAAACACCGAAAGCGGGCGCCGCCTCGCCCGCCGATGAGGACAGACTGACGGTAGGGGCCGGAGCACCCGGGAACTCGGCGCTGCAACGTCCACGAACGGGCGCAACTACCGCGCCACGGCGACTCCCACGTCACGGCCTTCCTGGATTGAGCTCATGTTGACCAGCGGCCACGTGAACGGCGGCTCACTCAGCCGCTAGCACAATCGGCTGGCCACCGTCGCGGCGTAACCCACGGCGGAACCACCACGACGAGACGACTACGCCGCCCACGGTGAGCGCCCACGACAGTCCAGTTCTCGCTGCCAGGAACGTCGTGATGGGCACATCGAGCAGCAATGCGAGCGTCCCGGCTGCATTAGCCAGGCTCACCAGCGCCCACAGCAGGCTGATCCGTACGAACAGCTGGCGGACTTTCGGTCGCTTCAAGAACGAAGGCGGCAACGGGACGAAGTCGTGCGCCAGCTTTTCGGCCAGTGGGCAGTGGAGAGGGACAGAGAGCAAGAACGCGCCACCCAACAGCGCCGTGCCCAAGGAGGGCTGCAAGAAATACACGAACAGGCTGCTCGAGCTGACTAGCGCCACGACGGAGCGAGCCGTCAAGCCGACCGTGCCGAGCAGGAGCACACCCGGCAGGCGCTCTCGCCGCCACAGGCGGCGCAGGAGGGCCATGATGTTCCAGGCCAAGGCGCTACAGATGGCGCCTTTCGGCCCCAGCACCGAAAGAGCGGCATAAAACAGCCCAAGGGGTATGAGGAATGCTTCTGCAATCTGCGGCACTGCCCGTCTGAGCAGGTCACGCAAGCGCGGCAACTCAAACGAGCCGTCTCCCGCCATTTTCGGCCTACGGGGCGGCTTCTCAGGCATGCTGCCAGCGCCTACTGCGGTGGCCTCGTGAGCTTCTACACCGATGCGGCGAATAGGTCACCTGGCTGTCTGCAGCTCCGATTGCCTTTCTCCTTTTAGACTGGCCTGCTTGGGGTTCGACGGCGCAGCCTTTAACGCGCCGTTTAGGCGAAGCCTCTCAGCAGGTCAGACCAGGTCCGGAGTCCGGGCTGTCAAACAGGCCCACTACTTGTGCTACAGCTTACTCTAAATCCATAACACCAGCAGATTATTTCCCGGAATACTCTTCAGGTAAGTCGTTGCTACTTTCGACCGCTAGCCTTGGTGTTAGTCCACGTTTGAGCTAGTGACCCTCCGCTACCGGAGGGAGATCGGGGGTCTCATGATGAGGCTGGCAGAATCCAGGCCCTGATTACGGTGGCCACATTTGTCACAACGAAGAGCCTCACGTGCACCCCCGGGAGCGGGGCCGGAGCGTCGGGGTATGACAGTCGAGCGGCACCCCGCGACCAGCACCGAGCCAGTGACGCCGACAGCAGAGCTGCCACAGCGACGGTGCGGGCGCTGTCGGTGCGACCTTCCCGCCGACCCGACCCTGTTCTTCCAGACGGATTGGGTGTTGTGCTCATCGTGCGAGGCGGTCCTGCTCCCTCGTCGATCGCCTGGTCAGTCGGAGTGAACTTGACACCGCCCTGACGATGATGGCTGCGGGGGCGCAACTGGGTGTTAGTTGTCGAGCGAAGTGGTCACCTATGCGAGCCTCCCCGGGTGCCGGCGCCCGGCCGTAGACGACCCTAGTGCCCTTTAGACTTCTGCGAAGCCAGCCGCTGGAGAAAAAAAGCAACTCCTTGTCATCTGGCTAAGACGCGCCTTAGTGCCACGACAGGCAACGTTTGCCGGTTGCTCGCCCGAAGTCCGAAGCGCCAACAGGCGTGTTTGCCGCCGGCAACCGGACAAACGTTCCTGGAGGCAGCACTAGCTCGCACGCACCTTCGGTCTCCATTGAGGTTTGGGATTAATTCTATGACGGTATGACTAAAGTATGCTTATTTTTCTCGTATTGTTACTAGTCCTGCTTTTTGCCGGGCTTGGGTTCGCTTTGCATTTTCTTTGGATTTTGGCGGTACTTTTTCTCGTCTTTTGGTTGGCAGGCGTGGCTTTGGGCCACGGCGAGAGCGCCGGGAGCCACCACTTCTACCGGTGGTAGACCCCTTTCATACCGGTCTGCTTTCGGTTTCACTACCTATCTCTCTGGGTCGTCAGCGCCATTCCCCTATTTCTTTGGGTCCCTGGGCTTGCGACCCGTACCCCGGGCGCTGGAATCTCGTATAGCCACTTGGTGCGTTCCATCGCGCGCCCCGGGCACCACAACTGAGGTCGGCCGTTACCCCCTAATCGGTTAAGCGGGGTAGGCCAAGACACCACGGCCTCCGTGGTCTAACAGAAAGGAGGCGGCCCAATGAAGGACGCCCAGATAGCTGAGCTCCTCTTACAGGCGCTGGAAACCGAAATAGGCGGCACCCAGGTTTACATGACCGCGATCAAGTGCGCCACGAACGAGGACCTCAAAGAAGAGTTCAACAAGTACCTCCAACAAACCGAGCACCACGTCGAAGTGGTCGAGGCGCTGCTCACTGAGCTCGGCCTCGACCCAGCGGCCGCTAGCCCGGGCCGCGAGGTGGTCCACCACATTGGCAACTCGCTTGTTGTCGCCATGGAGACAGCGCTAACCCAAGGGACACCCGAGGCCGCTCAGCTCGTAGCGGCCGAGTGCGTGACCCTGGCCGAGACCAAGGACCACCTCAACTGGGAACTGATCGGTGAAGTCGCCGACCACATGAAAGGTGAGCGGGCCAAGGCATTGAAGGCGGCGTTTGCAGAGGTCGAACAGCAAGAGGACGAGCACCTCTACCACAGCACCGGTTGGGCCCGGGAGCTCTGGATCGAGTCACTCGGCCTGCCGGCTGTCCTCCCTCCACCGGAGGAAAAAAAGGACGTTAAGACTGCCATCGGCGCCGCCCGGGCCAAGCAGGCCCGCGGACAATTAGCTAAAGGCTAGGCACCGTGCGCCGCCCTCGCTCGCTCGCCGAGGGCCTCGAGCACTGCCGAGTCGAAGCCCATCGGCTCGAACGGCACCGCCCGGCTAATGCTGTCATCATGCACAACGACCTCATTGGTCATCGAGTCGACCAGCGACCGTCCGGTCCGCACGTCGACGTCGGTGACCAACGACAGCCAGAGGGACGACAGCGATGGTGACAGCAGAGGCACGGGCACGATCACCGTCCTGCGCCCCTCCAGGGCAGCAACGCGACGCAGCATTTCGACATAGGCGAGAACATCCGGGCCGCCGATGTCGAAGACCCGCCCGGCCGTCTCGGGCACTTGCAAGACGCCGACCAAATACCGGATGACGTCCGCCACCGCAATCGGCTGTGTCCTCGTCCAGACCCACCGCGGTACGACCATCGCCGGGAGATGCTCCACCAACTGCCGCGTTATCTCCCAGGAAATCCCGCCGTACCCGATGATGATCCCCGCCCGCAACGTCGTTACCGGCACACCGGCCAGGGCCAGTAGCGCCTCGACCTGACGTCGACTGCGAAGGTGCGCCGACAAGTCGTCCTTGTCGGTCCCCAGTCCGCCGAGGTAAATGATGCGGCCTACGCCCTTGTCCGCCGCAGCTTCACCGAACGCTCTCGCGGCGGCCGCATCCTTCTCCTGGAAGTCGGCCCTGGCCAACGAGTGCACCAGGTAGTAGGCCGACACGCAGTTCTGCATTGCCGCTCGAAGCGAGCGCACATCGGAGGCATCGGCGCCCACCGCCTCTCCCGCGCCGCGGTACTCGCTGGGCCTCCGCGTCATCGCTCGGACCTCGAAACCGGCATTCACCAACGCCGGGCACAGGCGCCGCCCGACAAACCCCGAGGCGCCGGCGACAAGGACGCGGCCCTTCGCTCCCTCCGTCTGCCCTCGTGAGCATTTACTTCCCACGGTTCAGCCTCGCTACCGAACTCGTGGTCAGCGAGTAGCCCAGCTCGAAGCGGGTCAAGCCATTGTCTGTTTGGAAAGCGTTCGGAGGGGATGTCATCGGCTCGGCCCGGGCATCAATCCGGTACTCCTCATGTGACTGCGCTGGGTTTCTGCCAAAGGTGACGATGAAGCCGAGGCAGAGCCGTTCCTGGTGCGACAATTCCAATCCCCTATAACGCCAAGGCAACCTGGCCCGGCGCCCCGGGTTTCTCTAGTCGAGCTGGCGCTCCCGGCCCGCGCTTTGAAGCGGACAGTGATCTGGACGGGGTCGGGGCGGGCCCCGGTAGTCGCCTGCAGCCGGCCCAGGGCGGCGTCGACTTGGGCGGGCAAGTCGTCCAGGTCGATGCCATCGCCGACGCCGAGGATGGCCCGCATTTCGATCGTTGGGTACCGGCCGAACAGACCGACGCGGGCGTCGTGCACGTCGGCGATGGCCTTCAGGTCAGTTTCCAGGTTGTGGCTCAAGGCCGCCGAGCGCAGCGTGGTCTCGCCCCGGGCACCGTTGCTTTGGGGGAACTTTAGCGTCGGCGTTCTCTGCCTGCCGTCGTTACGGTGAACCTGGGCCAACGCTAAGTAGGCGCCGAATGCCACGGCGGCGACCCCGATGGCCGTGACCACCGCGAAGGACTCCCAACCGCCCTCGTCCCACCAACGGGCGACCGTCGGGCCGAACACGTGGTTATCGGTGCGGGCCGCGCCGAACAGGCCGGCGCCCAGGCAAGCAGCTAGGCTGCCCCCGAGCAATAAAAAGAAACCCACTACCGCCACGACGAAGCGGTCGCTCCGGTCCCTCACGACACCCTCCTCGCGCCTGACGTGCTGACTACAACCGTCGACGGACCGGGGGCATGGAGGCGGGCGAGCTCATCTCGGGCCGCCCTCTGCAGGGCTGGCTTAGTATCCGACGCCGCCCCGGCCCTGACCTTGAGCCGCCAGCGCCGTGACCGGGGGGTCAGACGGACCTTGACCCCGTCGGCGGGGACCTGTTCGGCCAAGCGGCGTTGCAGGTGGCCTTCGGCCGAGCGGCGCAGCAATAACCAGTCCCCATTGTCGGTCGCAAACACAGCGTGGCGTTTGCGCTGGGGGCGAAGCTCGGCCAAAAGCAGGATAAGACCGACGACAGCCACGGCAATGCTGATGGCGACCACGATGGTGGCCGACCACGGTGTGGTCTTGAAAGTGGCGAGCCACTGGCCGACGGGGGCCCCGACGAACCCCGAGCCGGTCCAGGCCCAAACGGCCTCTACCACCACAAGCACCCCGCCCGCGGCCAACCCCACCCCCAGGACCAACAACAGCAGACGGTTGAACACGCGCATCTGCACGGCCCTCCCCCCGGGCAAGGACGCCATGTCCAGGTCGTCGATGGCCACGGCCACCTCCCGGCAATCACCAAGGCGAGAAAGAGCTAGACGGGTCGCGAAGCGCACCGCCTCGGCCACTGCGTCAAGCGGGAGCCGCTCGACGACAATGTGCACGGTTACTTCGTCCGTACCCACCCGCACCCCCACGACACGGCCGCCCGGGTACTGGGTGGCTACCTCGACACCCGGCCCGCCGGTGCGCCGCACCCCGCCGACGGTATCAACCGCGGCGGCCACCGCCAACGCCAGGCGGCCCCGTCGACCGGGGTCGACGGGCGGTCTCCGCACTGGCCCCGCGGCTTTAGGAACTGGGGTGGTGCCGGTCACTCGACCCGGGAGTCCCCGTCTGTGTCGTCAGAGTCGATGTGGAGGTCGTCGACGTTGATGTTGACCTCGACCACCTCCAGGCCGGTCATGCCCTCGATCCGCTCGATCACGTTCTGGCGGATGGCATCGGCCGTCTCCACGATGGACTCGCCGTAGTAGCAGACAATGTCGATGTCGACGGCGGCCTGGCGTTCGCCGACCTCGACCGACACGCCCTGAGCGGTGGCCGCCGACGCCCCGGGCACCTTGCTGCGGATCGAACCGAACGTGCGCGACAAGGACTTGCCCAGGGCCTGGACCCCGGGGATCTCCTGGGTGGCCAGGGCCGCGATCTTGGCCACCACCGACGACGAGATCGAAGTTGTCCCGTGCTCAGTCTTTAACGCCGCCCCACCCGGGGCGGGGCTGCGCTCCATGCTGCGTGACGGGGCCTTGCCCGAAGGTGAACCACTGGAGTTCGTAGATGAGCCGGCAGGGGTCGTGGTCGACGTGGGCTGGGTGGTCGGCGAGGACGAGGTTGGGCTTTGGTTTTGACTCAGGGTTTGACTGTCGGACATGGTGGTCCCTCCTTAAAGGGTTGAGAATGGGGGGTTAGGACAAGGTGGACAGCGCAGAAGCGCTGCTTTGGGGCCTCTGAGTCAGCGCGGAGAGCGGCCAGAAGCCGACTTGAACCGTTCGCCGACCTCGCTCAGGTCCACATCGCCCTCCAAAACCCGGACGATGCCCCAGCCGATAAGCCCGGCGGCGATGCCGGCCAAAACGACCCAACCGGCAGCCCAGGCGAACCACACCAACAACACCCCGACGATGAACGCAAACTGCGGACGAGACACGCGTACTCCTACTTACTGCCGGGTCGCTCCGCCACTGTTTGACGCCGACTGCTCACGGCCTACTTGACTTAGATGCCGGGGTAGCTCCAAAAGTCGCGCAACGGGCCCTGAAAACTTCAGGCGCGCCTTGCGACCTGCCCCAACGGCCGCTCCATGCGCCGGACGTGCCATGATGAAGGGGTCATGGACGCTGCCACTCGCCTTGGGGTGCCACCCGACGCTGGCTCGGCCACGGTCCGGGCTGCGTTCGCCCGAGAAGTGCGCGCCGTCCATCCCGATATCGCCGGGCTCAGTCAGGGTGACGCCGGCGCCGAGGTCGCTGAGCTAATTGCCGCCCGCGACCACCTCCTGGCCCGGGCTAAGGCGGTGCCGCTCCCCCAAACCGGGTCGGTCGTTTTCGTCCAGCACGGCAACGTCGTCAACTCGCTACGGGCCCTGGTTTATCGCCGGAAACGGCCACGCCGTAACCTTTGCTGAACCGCTGGCCGAAACGCGCGTCACGGTAACGGCGCCTTGCCTCAGTTGGCCGACGCCGAGGATTAGCGAAGGGGCAGGTCGAGGTCGTCGATGTCGACGTCGACGGCAGCGACGCTCAGTTGGGTGTGGTCGGTGATGGCAGCGATCACGTTGTGGCGGACAGTATCGGCCAGGTCGGCCAGGCTCTCCCCGGCCCAGGCGTTGACGGCCCGGCCGTGACGGCCAGGGCGACGAGAGGGCCCCTTCGTCGGCCTCATCAATGCGCACGCTATCGGCGCCGCAGCGTACAACTGCTTGGCCGCCCGGGCCTGCAGAGCGAGCCGCGATTACGGTTACTCCCGGAGTATCTTCGGCGGCGGCGGCGGTTACGAGCGCCAGGGCCCACGACGTCACCGTCGTCACCCCACGGCCAGACGTGCTGACTGTGTGCCTTGACGACTCCACGATCCTCCGGACCCTGGATATGACTGTGACTATGAACCGTCGCGGGACACTTATCTCTCGTTCCGCCCACTGCCGCACGGGGAGCCACAGCTCGGCGAACTCCCGGAGCGCCGCCTGGCAGTACGCGCACCCCATTTCATGCGAGCCGGCCAGGGCCTCGGCCCGTTGAGTCGCGTGCTCTACCAGCAGCTCAGGGTGAGCGCCGCACGGCAAAGCCTCCCACCGGGCCGACGTCACCGGCGGCCCGAGGCGGCGCTCAGGTCGCGAACGAGGTCGGTCCGAGCGCGGTATATGCGACTTTTGACTGCAGCCATGCTCACCCCGAGCACCTCAGCGATCTGTTCGTAGGATAGGCCCTCGACCTCGCGGAGCAACGACGCGGCGCGCTGCTCCGACGACAGCCGCCCCACTGCGGCACTGACGACAGCGTAACCCTCGGCGGCGTCAAGCTCACCCTGAGGGGACCCTCCAGTGGCGGGCAGGTCCTCGGGCAGCCGCGCAGTTTGCGCCGGTCTTCGACGGATGTCCCGCAAGCACTGGTTCGTGGCCACCCGGAACAGCCACGTCGAGAACTGGGCGTCCCCCGGAACCGCCCCATCGACCGCCAAACCGAAAAGAACACGTCTTGAGCCGCGTCCTCGGCGGCGTTCTGGTCGCCCAACATCCCGACGCACAACCTGATTATGGGGAGCTGGTACCGCCTCACCAGGACCTCGAACGCCCTGACGTCTCCCCCCGACGCCCGCTCCACCAGAAGCAGGTCGCTCGGAGCGCTCACCAGCGGTCGCTCACAGTGCCCGACCCGCCCATGGTCGAGCCATGGCTACGCTTGCGAACGATTGGAGGCCATCTCCAAACGACGGCCAGGGGCGGTAGGGCCCACCAAGTTGTCGACCTCGGAGTGCTTGGTCTCGGCTGTAGTTCCCGTACAGCGCCAGGAGACGATGGTGCGGCGCAAAAGCGGCGAGAGATATGTCCAGCGCAAAAGCCCTGGAGCGAAGTGGAGGCGCCTGAGGACGTCCAGCCTGTGGGCCTCACACACATAGGGCCGAGGGCCGCCGGCTCTCATCGCCAAATGCAAGCTCGGCCACCCACACAAAGTAGAAAGCGACGACTACAAGCTGCAGAATATGTAATAACTGGGACAAAGCCTGACATCCGCACTAAGGAAGAACACGTGGTAGACAACGACCAGAATGCCGTGGCCGTTTAAAATCGAAGGGTTGCGAACCTGGGTTTACCGCCTATAAACGCGGTGGCTCCCCGCCCTTTCGCCTCGACCGAACGCCACTCCGGCCAGTGAAGAGACAAAGAAAAACACCGCCAAGAGATCCGAGAAAAGTGCAAGGCGCACCCTAGCTCAGCCAGCACTAGCACTAGTGGCAGCATGAGCAGGATAACCACCATGGAGTTATACCGGCGCGGGGCCAATTCCAAACCTGGGTACGGTTTTGGAACGGTTTTTTGGCGCGGCCCGTCACCGGGCCGACCCCTGCCCATCAGGTCAAGCAGTGGGCTCACGAGGTCCCTAGACGTCGGCAATCGTCCTGTCTGCGGAGTCCTCGTGATCAAAGGTCTGGGTTTCGCCCGATGACTGGGCGTTTTCCCCGTCATCGCTGGAGCCAGCGCCATCTTGTAGATGCGTTTCACCCGGTGGGGGCGTTCGTCTACATCGTGATCGCCGCTTTGGTGATCTATTCCTTGGCCGTCTATGGCGGTGAAAGGCGTAGACGGCCACCTGCTCGGGCGTCGACCTGCCCCGGTTGTGACCGCTCGTTCCCCCGTCCCTCCCTGCGGCCGCCACTCCAACGGGAACGATCTGTCGCAGTTCGACGACGATCCCCTGGCCTTGCAAGTACGCCGGCGGGTTTGAGCGCCCGAGGTCTAGGGCGAGGCCCCGCCCCCGAAGGGTGAACGCTCTGTAGCGCACGATCCGCAAGCCTCCTAGGCCTGAGTTCCGACGGTCGGCAGGCACCACACGCCAACAAGGACGCTGCCTTTCTTGGCGGACGAGACGGGACTTCACTCCCTCCCCTCGGGCGATTCATCGTCTGCCCCGAACTTTGGCTGCCGGCCGCCAGACCAGCCCCCAACCGTGCAGGTACGGCCCGGCTGCCGGGGAGCACGGCTGCCTGACCCCCCGAAGGCACGGTCCGTTTGCACTCACCATCGACCGGAGCACTCCTCGATAGCGTCAAGTCGCCGCGCTCTCAAGAGTACTGCTCGTCCCCCGGCGCAAACTGATTCGAAAGCGTCTCAGTCCGTCGGCAAGTAAAGCTTCATAGGGCTTGACCCTGCTATTTCTTGTTTGAGTGGCGGCCGCAAGAAGGTGAGCGTCCCTCCAAGCGGTGGGGTTTAGAGGTGACCGACAGGGTCCACCATGGAGCGGCGTCGCCTGCCGGGCTATTCGTTCAGACGGCCGACGGCAGCCTCCCAAAACGTCCGTTCCGCCAATGATCTGCGACCTTTTCGAGACAATTGCATTAGGTTTCGTGCAGAGCGGGTCGGTAGGCCCTGGTGCCTATTAAGTGGGCTCATTGGTAATATTGTGGACACATCCGAGAGATGGGTGTGCGGGAACTCAAACATACGCTTTCGGCGACGCTGCGAGAGCGGTGGGACGTGGAGAGGGGGTCCGAGTCACATCCCGTGGCCGAGCGCTGGCTGAGCCTCGAGGCAAGGCCAGCCTGGACAGCGGGCCTGCTGATGAAGAGTTAGCCTCGGCGTACGCTCGCACACGGGGGTGCCGAGAGGGCCCTCTTGCGTCGGACGACTGGAGCGCCCTTACCGGCGGCCACCCACTACGAGTCAAACCACCCGTACTAACGTGTCGCCCATGGACGGCGATGCCCGATCAGTGGATGAGAGGAAGTCAGTAGTCATCGACAGCGACTCGCCAACCGAGCATGACACGCTTGGGCGTGATCGGTATGTCGATGCTCTATTCGATGTCGTCAGGGAGGCACAGACACCTGTGGTGATTGCCCTGTACGGTTCTTGGGGAACGGGCAAGACGTCGCTGATGATGCAACTTCAACGTCGGATAGATACAACACCGGCTGGGTCGTCGGCTAGCAAGGGGAATACCGGCGGGGCGGATTCATCTATGCGAACGGTCTGGTTCAACCCATGGATGCACCAATTTGACGATAATCCGGCATTGGGTTTTCTCTACACGACCGTGGAGCAGCTGGGCATCGCGCAGGAGGGCGACGTTCTCCACGCCCTAACCAAGATCGGCATAGCAATGACTGAGGACCTGCAGATTCCCTACATCGGCCTGAAGGTCGGGAAGTTGCTGAAGCTCCGTGAGGAGCTTGCTCGCGATGAGCTCTCCCGGCACGAGGAGCGAGCAAGGCTTGAGAAGCGGTTCAAAACAGTAATTGACGCGGCAACGCAGTCCGGGACGCGGCGGCTGGTGTTCTTTATCGACGACTTGGACCGGTGCCAACCCAAGATTGCACTTGGGCTCCTGGAGGCACTAAAGCTATATTTCAGTTTCAACAACTGTGTTTTCGTGCTCGGCGTTGACCGAGAACCGCTTGAGGCGGCGGTCGCCAGTGAGTACAAGACATTGGGCCTCTCGACCGAGTCCTACTTGGACAAGATCATCCAGCTTCCGTTCACCATCCCCGCGATCGACGACGCAGGCATGCGGAGCCTGGTCGAGGCTCAGCTACCCGACGTGCTCCACTCGTGTCGCCCAATATTGGCTGCGGCCGCAGCCGATGTCCCTCGCGAGGTTAACCGCGCTGCTAACTCGTTGTTGCTAAACCACCGTCTCGCACTCGAAAAGAATCCCTGCCGACGACTACAAGGCCGAGATCCTCGCCCTGGTCGTACTCGTACAGAACTATGCGCCAGCGCTTTACCGGCAGCTCCGGCTCAAGACCTTCACCCTCCAAGAAGTCTACTCGTCCCGAAACGATCGAGAGGAGGAAGGTGACAGAGGACAGGATCTCGAAGTTCAACCGGCCGAAACACTGTGGGACAGCTATCTTGCGGGCCGTCCGCGCCTGCAAAGCGCAATGGCACTCGTTGACGTTTCCCCAGAGTTGAACCTTGAGCCCTACTTAACACTTCGCTCATATCACGACGGGACAACCGATCGCCGAGGTGGTGCCATCGCCGATAGCGCCCGTCGCGAAGGATGGGTTCCTTACGGAACAAGGGATCGAAGGGATAATCCGACAGTCCGGCCTGTTAGGCACGGGCGAAGAAGTAGTCAGCTATCTGCCGCTCTTAAGGACTCGGCGGCAGCATACCTGGTTGGTCAGCACGACGGGATCGATATTTTGCCTGCTGGACGACGAGAGGACGCGCGCGGGCGAACGTGTCATTCAGTGGCGTCAGCCTAAGAGTGCGGCTCTAAAGGTGACCGCCAAGCCTTCTAGCAAGTACCGCAATTGTGGCCTCGTTGACATTGGCCAAAAGTCAAATTGGCTGTATTCGCTCAGACTCCATACTAATCCGGCTCAGCTCGAATCGAGAGTACGCGCACTTGCAAGATGACGTGAAGGACCCATCTTTGCCTCGACATTTAAGGTGATGCACCAGGGTCCGCTCTCATCTCGACCAGTCGAAGGGTCTCCGCCTCACCGAAACGGCAAGGTAGAATAGTGTGTTTAGTGTTCTAGTCGCGAGCAGAGCGGCAGCTCGACCTCTTGGCCCGGCTCCAATACCGTACGGCTGAGCGAGGGCCGGGTTTGCGGGATGGGTGGACGACCACTAGCAGGCCAGGTGGCCCTGGTAGCTGGTGCTACTCGTGGGGCTGGACGAGGCATCGCCGTAGAACTGGGACCGTCGGGCGCCACCGTGTACTGCACCGGTCGATCCAGCGGCGGCCATCCCTCGGAGCTGAACCGTCCGGAAACGATCGAGGAAACGGCGGCCATGGTCACCGAAGCCGGAGGCCGAGGTATCGCCGTCCAGGTAGACCACAGTCATGTCGACCAGGTCCGCGCCCTGGTAGACCGCGTCGAGCGGGAGCAAGACGGCCAGTTGGACATCCTGGTCAACGATATCTACGGAGGCTCACCCTTCGTCGAGTGGGGCACACCGTTCTGGCAGCACGACCTGAGGGCCAACTTGCACATGTTCCACAACGCCGTGGACACCCACATCATCACGGCATGGCACGTGGCGGGTTTGATGGCCAGACGGCGCCGCGGCTTGATCGTCGAGGTGACAGACGGCGACCCGGGCTTCTTCCACGACCACCTTTTTACGACCTGGTCCAAAAATCAGCCATGCGCCTGGCGGTGGCCTACAGCGAAGAGCTGCGGCCCTACGGGGTGACCGCTGTGGCCGTTTCGCCCGGTTGGCTCAGGTCCGAGGAGGTGCTCGATAGCCACCACGTGAGCGAGGACAACTGGCAAGATTTCTTCTGGAAAGGTGCCGGCGCCGGGAACCCGAGGTGGCTGGCCTCAGAAACGCCGCGCTACACCGGCAGGGCCGTCGTGGCGCTGGCCAGTGACCCTTACGTCGCCAGGTGGGCGGGGCGAACTGTTTACACCCGCGAACTTGCCGCCGCCTACAGGTTTTCCGGCGTGAACGGGACCCGCCCCGGGCATGACATCTATTCCATCGACTTCCTCGACGGCCAGCCGCCTTTGCCCGAACTTTATTGATGCGCACCGTTATCACGGTTCCCTTTTCGACATGACTGGCACCACGCTCCTGCGACACGGCGGTGCCGCCGCGAGTACTCCGCGGACGACGTCACCCCCGTGCGCCTTAGCGGGCAAGCTTGCACGTGTGGGCTCCGGGACCGGCTTGCTCTTGACTGTCGAGAGGTCTTCGAGCCGGCGGCTTATCCTCATCCATGGAGAGGGGTCGTGGCCGAGCGGCTTTGATGCCAGGCCGGCGTCTTTTTCCTGACTGGCATGTCGTAACGCCGACCTACAGGCAGGACTTGAACTTTCCACTGCTTCGATGAACGACTCTGCGTCGGTCGCGGTCCGCACCGCTCTTTACCCGACGCCGCCTCACTCATCTGTCCCGGCAATGGGGCGCGGGCCAGCACTCCCGTGACCTTGAGCCCAGCCAGGAAGCCGGTCGAGGCTCATCCGGAAAACCTGCCGGGAGCCGCCTTCCGGGCCTGGCTCTGCCAGCTCGTCACCATGGAAGCCAAGCCGTTCGTAAAAACGCCGCGCTCGGGCGCCGGGGTGGTCGGGGCCGAACGTAACCGCTTCGACTGTGCAGGGAGGTGTTACCCACTTACAGAATGCCTCTGCCAGGAGAGCTTTACCCAACCCCTTCGAGCGGTACCGCTCCGCGACGACAAACCAGCCCACGACGTAAATTGGGTGGTGGTGAGGAGAAATAGAAGGCCGCCGGCCGGGGTACTCCGCGGCCCTCGCGCCAAGAAGGCCGAGCGGCGCGAGATGTTGCGTCGGACTGCGTCGTGGAACCCGGGCTCCCCGACCATGGGGCCAAAGAGGTCCTCGACCTCGGCAGCCAGTTCTACGAATGCACCGAAGTCACCTTCTGTGGCCAGCCCGATGTTCACGAGTGCCTCCCGAACCACCTGAGAGGTCGCACCGGCCTTTCGACATTCGCCAGGCGACGCTGAAAAGTTCCAACCTATGGAGCTACTTGGTCTATTAGGCACTGCAGTAGAGCCCGAGCGCGGCCGACTCGGCCGTCTTCTCCCCAGTTGCGGCGGTACTGCTTCGGAGCGCATTGAGGAGCAGCACCGCCACCTGGGTGCCCTCCTGGACGTAGTACACATAGGAGGGGCCGGCGGCGCCGGCACCTTGGCCAACAAAGGCGTTGCCCGGGCAGCCTCCTGAATTGACGCCTGGGGCGGCGTAAAAATCGAGGAACTGTTTACGGACGCGTAACTCGTCGTCGACAAGTGCCTTGAGGAAGGTAGCTTCTTCGGCGGCGTTGGTGACTATGGCGCCGTCGGCGCCTTTTCCGGCCGTCCAGGCCGTCGCTTCGGTCAGGCTCCCGTCATCGCCGATCAAATAACCCTCTGTGTGCGGGCCGTCGATGGGCCCCCGCGGCTGGTAGGTCGTGTGGCGGAGCTTGAGCGGGCTGAAGATGCGCTGGTCGTAGACCGCCGGCAGCGGGGCCCCGGCGACGCGCTCGGTGACCAGGCCGGCGATGTTCCAGCCGATGTTCGAATGGTGGTACCCAGTGCCAGGCGCCACCACCAGCGGCTGCCAAGCAACCAGGCGTCATCCTTTTCGGTGTTGGTAGCTCGATTGTCCTGTGACACTTTCAAGTGAGCACCTTCCGCCGCGGAAGGTGTATCACCGGTGATACACTTCGCTATATGGACCAGGTATCGGTCAGAGAACTGCGCAACAAGGGCGGAGAGGTGCTCGAGCGCGTCGCCCGAGGTGAAAGGCTCGTGATAACTCGGGATGGCCATGCTGTAGCCGAGTTACGTCCCTTCGGCCGCCTAGCCCTTTCCGCCAGCTTGTTGACCGAGCGCTGGTCGAAGCTCCCGAACGTAGACCCGGAGCGACTGCGCAGTGACATCGACGGAGTTATCGACTCTCGGCTATGACCACCCCGCCGGTACGAGGAGTCCTCGACACTTCGACAGTCGTCCTGCTTGGTGAGCTTGTAGCTGCGGGCCTGCCCGACGAGCCATTGATCACCGCCGTCACCCTTGCCGAGCTCTCTGTTGGCCCCCTCGTGGCCTCGGACGACCAAGAACGAGCGGCGAGACAAGCTCGCCTTCAACAGGCTGAAGCGGACTTTGAACCCTTGCCGTTCGATGCCCAAGCGGCGCGCTGCTTCGGAGGCGTTGCCCTCTCACTGCGAAGGGCTGGTCGCAAAGTGCAAGCGCGCGCTTTTGACGCCATGATCGCGGCAACCGCCATAGCAAACGACCTGCCGGTCTACACGGTGAACCCAGCTGACTTTGAGGGAATCGTTGAGCTCGACCTTCGCCCCGTGCAGCACCCTCATAAACAGTGACGCGAACGATGCCGGAGGGGCGATTGCACCCTTACGGACACGCATCCAGCTGCAGATCTTCCCGCACGCAACCCCCTACGTCGATGCGGAGCATCGGAGGGTGGCGGTCTGCGTACTCTCGGTGATTCGCCAGGACAGCCTTGTCCAAGCGTCGCACCGGATGGTCTCTTCGGCGCCGCGCGGGCAACGGAGGAGCTCAGAGCGGTTTTGAGCCACTTTAGGCAACCGCTCTTGTTACCCGTAGGGACCGGGCGCCACCGCTTGTCTCCAGAAAGGCCCTACCCGCAATAAGCCTCGACGGGACGCGCCGCGTCTGCGGCACGAGGACCCCAGGATTTCGCTTCGATGAGTTTCTGCTCCGTCGTGTGTCTCAACCTCTGGTCCACGGTATTTGATAAGGGGAGGGCACGTTTTCGTGCAGCCCTAGGGCCCAATGGGAGAGGAGACGAGATGGGCGATTTCGAGCACACGGTCGGGACCCGGGAGGAGTGGCAGGCCGCCCGGGAGGCGCTCGCCAAGCTTGAGGCAGAGCAGGCGGCGCACAACGAGGAGGTTAAGAAAAAGCGTCGTGAGCTCCCCTGGGTGCTCGTCGACAAGGAGTACTGGTTCGACACGGAGGACGGTAAGAAGAGCCTCGCCGACCTCTTCGACGGCCGTTCCCAGCTGCTCGCCTACAACGCCATGTTCGGCCCCGACTACAGGATCGGAGCTTGCCCTGGCTGCACGAGCCTGGCCGATGGGCTCGACGGCACGCTCGTCCATCTCCATCACAGCGACGTGACGCTGGTCTGCTTCTCGCGCGCGCCGATCGAGCGGCTGGCGACGTACAAACGGCGGATGGGCTGGCAGTTCCCTTACGTCTCCACCTACGGGTCGGACTTCGCCTTTGACTTCGGCCTTGCCATGACACAGGAACAGGCGCAGCAGAACCCGGAGCTGCAGCGGCTCATCGACGACCCGCCCGACTCGCTTCGCCAGTGGGCCCATGATATTGGGGCCGAGCTGAAGGACGGGCTGCGTGAGAACCCGAGCTGGATCGCGTTCGCGCGCGAGGGCGGCGCCGTCTACCACACCTACACCGTGTCGGCACCCGACCCGTTTGTCGCTCCCTACTTCGGTTTCATGCTCGAGCGAACGCCGAAAGGTGGACCGGGAGAGTCAGAGATTCGCCGCAAGGACGAGTACCTACCGACCCAATGAAGCCGAGCGCAAGAGGCGGAGCGTTTGGCCTCTCGCATTCTCCATGCGAACGTCGCCGAGCGAAATCGACACCTCCGCCACCAAGCCCGGCCGGAGAAACCATTGACCCGGATGGAGCACGGCTGCAGGCGTCGAAGCGGCGAGTTGATCTAGACAGAGGCCACGTGGCGTCCCAGCGATCGCGGCGCCGGCCAGGACCGCCGGCAGGGTGCCGACCCCGGGAAAAGTGAAGGAGCCCCGGCGAACTGAACGTCGTTCCGAACCTATAGATTACCCATATCGGAGCACACAAAAGCCGGAGGAGCGGGAATTTCCCACTCCTCCGGCTGGTCCGCGGTACCTCAGCGACCCGGCTACGCCCGAGAGACCTCTGACGTCCCAGCTATAGCAGCCACCGGCAGGCCAGAGGTGACGACTTGCGAGACAGCGACAGCAACCGGCGTCGTCGTGCGGCTCGGGAGAGTGCTCTCGCCATGCGACAAGGTTCTAGTCCTTGGAGCCGCGCCTGGTACTCGCGACGCAGGCGTGTAAACCTATTGCCATGTTGCGTGCCGGCGCTGTCGTCTTCCTCAGCCTCTTCGTCCTCTGTCTTCTCGCCCGTAGCGTTGGCCGCCACTTGACCGGGTACGTTTCCCCGGCCCGGCGCCTGAGGGGGGATCGCGATCCGGACCGCCGTAGGGAGCGGTAGCCGGCCGCTGGTACCTTGGGTGAGCCTCTGTGGCCACAGCCCATTGTGACAAGTTCAGGGCTGGAACCGGGCAGGAACAGGCAGGTTATATCCGTTTCGCGTGGTTCGTCACGGTGGCGCATTCGGGGCACTGGCCCGTCGGCTCCCGGTCACCCGACCCAGTGAATAACCGTCGCCAGCCCGAGGCCTGGGAGTGCGACGCCCTGAGATCTACGGGACGTTCGGTGCCGTCTTCAGCATCCTGACCTGGCTGGCGGCCATCGCCGCCATGATCATCCTGGGCTCGGTGGCCGGCGCCGTCTCGGAGGACCGGCACGAGAAAGCCGGCCGGCGGCGCGGCGGTGGCGCTTTTGTGCCAAGCGCTTCAAAGCGGGCCCGGAAAATCGATGTCTGGCAAGACTGGGCCACCTATGCGGAGGAGATCCTCCTCCTAGTGTGACGGAAGTTGGAACACCTCGACGGTGATGCCGTCGGGGTCACGCAGGTACAGGGCGACGCCTCCGCGGTTGACGCCAGTGTCGATCTCGACCGGAGGGCTGAAGGTACCCACGCCCACGCGCGACGAGCCGCTCGTACAGCTGATCGAGGCTTCGGACGACGAAGCAGATGTGGGCGTTGCCGACGTTGCGGGGCTCGAGGTCACGAGGTGCCGATCGCGGAGCTCGGTACTCGAATAGCTCAAGTTTGTGCTCGGAACCGGGCAGGCTCAAATGCGCCATCTTTACGTCGGCCTCGGGATAGCCGACGATCGCCGACAGGTACCCGCCCTTCTTCTCTTGGCGCATTACCACCTCGCACTCGAGGACCTCCGTATAGAAGGCGATCGAGCGCTCGAGGTCGGTGACGGTCAGGCCGATGTGGCTGATGCCCGTCACCAGGGCAGGTTCGGTATGGACGAGGTTATCGGTCACTAGTTAGCTCCTGTAGCAAAAGATGCCAGGGTGGCGTTGAGACGGATGCCGAACCGTCCCCGGAAGTAGGCCTCGGCGTCGACGGCGAGGGTCATGCCTTCCTCCAGCTGCGTTTCGTCCCCGTTCGAGGATGCAACGGACGCGAGCCCAATGGTCTCAATTTAGGAAGCTGCCGGCGGCTGCTTGTTGCTGCTCCGGGGATCACTCAATGCGTTCTCTATTCACGGCAACGAGACCTCAACCAGCGGGGACGGCGGTGAGGGCACCATCGATCGTCACGCAGGAGCCGTTGATGTACAAGGCGTCCTTGCTGCAGAGGAAAACCACCAGGCGGCCTACCTCGTCGGGCTCCCCCAGGCGACCCGCCGGGAGCACGCTGAGGATCGCCGCCTCATCGACGGCACCGCTGGCGGCGTCGCGCTCCCACATCGGAGTACGCTGGACGCCGGGGGCGATGGCGTTGGCACGTACACCGAACGGTGCCCACTCGGCCGCCGCGACGCGGGTCATCATCAAGACAGCCGCTTTGGCCGCGCAGTATGCGATCCGGCCCGGGTTGGGCGAGAAGCCGCGGATCGACGAGATCGTTACGACGCTCCCCGAACGCTGCGGCAGCATGTAGCGGGCTGCAGCCCGCATGCCGTAGAACACCGCATGCTGCATGACGTCGATCGACTTATGCCAGGCCTCGTCGGTCGTCCCGACGATGTGGGGCCCGACAAAACTGACGCCGGCGTTGTTCACGACGATGTCGAGACGGCCGAGGTCGCGGGCCACGGCGTCCCAGGTGTCGTCAACCTGGGCGCGGACGGCGACGTCCGCGACGTACGCCCGGGCGGGGCTCCCGGCGGCCTCGACCATGTCCACGGTCTCGTCCGCCGAGCTGCGGTCGATGTCGACGACTGCGACAGCCGCTCCCGCTCGCGCCATCTCTAGGGCGATCGCCCGGCCCAGACCGGCGCCTGCTCCCGTGACCAGCGCGACTTGCCCGCTCAATTCATCCATGTGGCACTGCTCCCTTTTCGTCCACTCCTCCGGACCGATGCCGCCACTGCACGACGAGCATATCGGGCGGACCTGGATCCGACGATTGTCTACGCCAGTTTGCGCGAGGACCACATCCTGAGGTCAGCCGTTCAGCAATATCCTCAGGTCACCCAGAGCGGCTTCCTGTTGTCGGCTGGAATCTCCCGGTCAGTCCGCTCATAAGAAGCCGGCGCTTGCCAGAGCTGGGAACGGATTGTACGCGTTTGGCTCGGGCAGCCGGGCTCCAATGTCAACCTGCCCTTAGAGCTCCGCTAACTATTGAAAAACACCATATGGCTCAAAGCCTTTGCTGCCCGCCCTGCTCAGCGCTAGGCGGGTTGCCTTTCAAACCGTTGCTTTTGTCCGAACGCCGAGTGCGCGTTTTGATGGATCCACGAATTGTGGATCCTGCCTAAAGCCTGGTGCCGGGACTGCGAGGCGGCAGGACCTTACCATCGGGAAGACCGGCAACGGGTTCGACGACAACGTCTCGAAGAGCTACGCCCCTCGACGATCGGTTTCGGAAGAGACGCCACGCCCCTTCCCGTAGGGACCTACGCGGCGATATCTACTGGTCTATATCCCTGGATCTGGAGGGTCAGTGACAGAACTAACCCGGTCGTGGCGACAAAACTCGTCCGTCATTAGGCGTCACGACCTTGTCGCGCTGCCGTAGTAACCGTTACCCCTTTTGGGCCTCAGTGCCGCCGGACAGGGTTGTCGCTGGGCGCGTTTAGCAAGCGGTGGACGTCGTCCCGAAGCGACAAGCGAGCTGTCAGCGCGGAGACCCGATACCTCCGCGCCTTGTGGTCATTTCCTAAATCTTGGCCGACTGCTCCAGGGCCCGATCAGCCCAGATAGGCAGCCGCTGGGGTCAGGGGTAGATGGTGACATCGGCTGGCGCGGTCATTCCCGGGTTGGAAGCGGTGTCCGGGCCTCCTGTCCCGTTTATTACGGAGTTGTAGCCCCCGGACCCGGCGATAAAGACGGTGAAGACGTTGTGGAACTGGACCCCTGGTGTGCCGGGGGCCTCAAACGCCTCTTCATCGAACAACGTGGCAGTCGTTTGGACGAAATTCACGTAGCTACCCATCCCATAGCCACTGAAGCTCCCCACTTTGGGCGTCAAGTAGAAGGCCGGGTACCCGTCCTGGGTCGGTGCGGCCATCCAGGCCGACTGGGTCGGGTGGGTCGTAGGGGAGCTCGTTCTGGAAGAAGACGTCTGTGCCGCCCTGGCCGCTCCAGGTGACCTCGTACTTCTGGTAGTGCTCGACAGCGAGACCGTACGCCGTCACGTTGTCGCCCGTAACTACCACACCGGTGGCTCCGGTGTTGGCGGTCCAGCCCACGTCGTTGCCGTGATCGGCGCGCCACGCCCACACGTCGTCGATGATCGAATTGCCGGCGTTGACGAGCAGGCTGACGGTGGCGCTTACCGGCGTCGTCTCAGCTCCGCCGATGCGGAAGAACACGTCAGAGACGAGATCGGGGTCAGTGGCGCTACCCGGGTCGTTCGCGGGTGTGCCCACTGACATCAGGACGGGCGAGTTGACCGGGCCCGCGTCCACGATGAGACCCGAGACCTTGACCCCGGAATTCCTCACCACGTCGAGGGCGGCGTTGCCGTCCTGGGGGACCAGGGTGGCGAAGCCGAGCCCAACTATAACTGTGTCGGGGTGCGGAGCGACGATCGGAGAACTGAGGTCGTAGACGCCAGGCGTCAGGATCAGGTTGCGGCGCTGGGCCAGTGCGGCGTCGATCTGCGTCACCGGGGTGGCGGGGTTGGCGATGAAGAAGCTGCTCAAGGGCAGGGAGGTGCCGGCCTCGCTACCGCTGGCCCATGACGGGCCGGAGGTGTTGCGCTGGACGGCGGGCAGGAAAACGTTCAGTCCCCCTGACGAGCCGGCGTAGAGGAAAGGAACTTCCTCCGTGACGGGGCTCGTCGCCAGGACTGTGTTCTGCTGGCATTGACCGGTGAAGACCGGCGCCGGCGCCCCTTCGACTCCCGAGTAGACCATGTTCCAGAGCCCGTTCGGGCACCCGTTTGCCCCGCCTATTTCGCTGTTGCGGACCATGTACTGCTGGTTGCCGTAGAAGTCCAGGTCGCCGCTGACTTGGCTGTCAGCGATGAAGCCGCCGCTGGCGTAATTGTTGTTGGCGCAGTAATCCTGGAAGACCACGTTGCCGTTGATTATGGCTCGCCGGATCGGCGCCGCCTGGGAGACTGCCCACATCTCGGCGCTGTTGGCGCACCCGGCGCCGAAAGCGTCGAGCGCTGGCGGGACGTATTGAGGGGGCGCCGAGGGGAGGTCGACGTTCAGGGTCAGGTTGGACAGAGAGCGCCAGAAGTTGTCGTCGGCGTTGCAATCAGAGGTGCCTGCAGTGCAAAAGTTGTTGAACACGTCGATCGCGCCGTTGATGACGGTGTCCCCGGGAAGAGCGCCCAAGCCGGCTACCTCGGTGTAGTAGCCGACCTGGAAGATGAGCGGGTCGGACTTCGATCCGTAGTTCCCGGGCTCGAAAAAGACGGCGTAGCGCTGATTGTCGAACTGAGAAGCGACCGGCACCTGCTGGCTGGCGATGGCGTTAAGGTCGTTTTGGATCGCCGCCTGCGTCATCGACGCCGTGAAGATACAGACGTTCGGGCCAAACTGGGTGGTAGCAGCGTCCGGGCAGATCGACGCCGGTGGCGGGTCGGCAAGGGCGCTGGTGGCGGTCACGGTGCCGGCAAGCACCGGGACTGACGTGAGCCCGATGATCGCCAGCCCGGCGGTCGCCCCTGCCGAGAACCGGTGCCGGCGTCTCATGTGTCCGTTAGGAGATGGGCCGGAAGACTGGGACTGGCTGACTTGACTCATTGTTCCCCCTTGTCTCGCTCGAGTAAACCCGCAGCCAAACGCGCTGGAGCTTGTACCGGGTCGGCCTTACCTTCTACGTCCGACCTGCCTTACCTCAGATAACCTTAGAATCCGGCCGACGGCCAAGAAAAAGCCATCTTTCCCGGGCTTTCCGGTCACGGCGTGCTAGGAGCTCGGGCCCAACGGGGCGAACCTCGCCGGCAAGCTGGAGGACGGTCCACCGTCGGAGGACAGCCTGGCCTACATGTCCGGCTCGCCGGCAGCCATTCCGCCGGGCTGTTAGTCAGGAGTTCGCCCTTTTGTTACGACTGGTTCCCGTGGCGGTAATCTCGCGGTCTTAGGCTGCGCGCATGTTCGCACACGCTCGTCGTCGTCAGATCGGGATCGTGGCCGGTGCTGCCCTCGTACTCCTCGGGTTCAGCGCTTCGGCCCAGGCGCAACCGGCCTCTCAGAGCGCCGACCCTACGACATTCGTCTCTCAGATCTCCTGGACGTCCACGTCCCCGGTCGCTGGTGTAACGCTGCTGAGCGGGACGTACAGCAATCCCGCCGTCCGCCCCTACTGGACAGTCACGGTCCAGGCGCCCACTGAATTCGCCGGTGCCAGCGAGGAGGCCGAGCCGGGGTCGCCCACCTGGGCGCACAGCACCAAATCGGCCCTCGTCGCCGACGGGTTCACGCCCTCGGCGGCGGACCTCCAGTGGCCGGCTTACACAGACGATCCCCGCGGGTTGATGGGGGTGAGGGTCCGGGTCGGGGACTACGCGACCCAGGCGGACGCAAACACGGCCGCCGCCCAATTGAAGGCCGACGGGTTCGCCCCACTGGTCGAATGGACCGGGTTCGACCCGACTACGCCGGACGCTGAACTCGTGCACGTCGCCATCGTCAACCCCACGACCTTCGACGGCCGCGTCTTCGCCGATCACGGGACGGCCATCGACAGCCGGATTACCGCGCTGCTGGAGTCGGCCACCTTGACTTCGGTGGCCTCAACCAACGCTGGGTTCTTCACTATCGACGCCCCCATGGTCAATAACATTGGCGGCGTCAACACCGGTCTAAGTGTGCAAAATGGCGTCGTCGAGTCACTGGCGAATGGCGACCGGGCGGCCGTCGTCTTCGGCGCTCACAACCAGACCCGCATCTTGAACCTGACTTCGCGGGCGTGGCTGCGAGCCGGCGACGGCTCGTCCATCCTCCTGCTCGGCATCAACCGCCAGCCCGGCTACGCCGAGGACTGTGGCGTCGCCGGATTCACCCCCACCACCGAGCCCAGACAGAACACGGTCTGCACCGGAGACAACGACATCGTCGAGTTCACACCGCAGTTCGGGACCACCCTCCCGCCGGCGCCCACCTCCGGCTCCTCCTTGCAGGTGATCGTCAACCCGCAGGACAGGGTCGTGTCGGTCGGCACTCCCGGCGGCACCCTCCCAACCGGCGACTGGGCCGTGCAGGCTATCGGCACCGATGCCGCCTGGCTCTCCGCTCACGCCCCGGTCGGCGACTGGCTGTCGGCCGACTCGCTGGTGTCGACCGTTCGCGGCCAACCGCTCTGCCTGACGCCGGCCACGACCGTTTCCAGCGCCGGGCCGCTGCTGCTCCAGAACGGGCGTACGGCCATCGACGCCGTTACCGAAGGCACGCTCGACCCCCAGGACCTCAACGATTACACCTTCAGCGCCTACAAACACGCCCGCACCATGATCGGCGTGCGGGCCAACGGGGACATTGTCCTGGCCACGGTCGACGGGATCGCTGGCGTGAGCGAGGGCATGACCCTCACCGAAGAGGCCGCTCTCATGCACTCGCTCGGCGCCATCGACGCTATGAACCTGGACGGCGGCGGGTCAACGCAATTCGCCTCCTACGGGCAAATCATCGACCAGCCCAGCAGTAACCCGCTGCGCCCGGTGGGCGACAGGATCGACGTCGTGCCCGCCAGCTGACCCGCCTGGCGGCACGGACCAGCATGCCGCACCACTATCGACCGACCAGAGGTATAGCGGAATGGCGGCGCCAACAGATCGAGGTGTTCGGGTGGCGCGTTCGGTATTGGCGCCTGTCCCCGATCGCCTGCACTTCGGAGACGCCGCCCGAGGGACCTTAAGTGATTGCTGCATCCGGCACATCGTGGATGTGGGCGTGCACGCCTGTTCACAAGGTGGCGATACGGTCGGCGACCTTGAGCATGTGCCGACCCAGCGGCTGCAGGTTGACCCGGGTGCACCGCAGCCCGCTCGCCACCCGCTCCACGACACCCCACTCCCAGACCGCCGTGGCGTCCAGCCCGCAGCGTTCCGCCAGCCAGTGCGCCCTGGCCCAGGGATCGCCGTCGAGCAGCTCTATGGGGTCGTTCCGCATCATCACCCCGAGGTCGCACTCGGCCTCGGCAAGCAGCCCGTCGGGGTCGACAAGCTTGAACGTGTCGCGGCCAGGGACTTGAAGGGCGTTTAGCTGGTGGACGTCCCCATGCACCAGCACGGCCCGCTCGTCGTCGTGTGCCGCAATGCGCCGTGCCGCGCAAACCAGGGCGTGCTCGACGGCCGCCTCGGTGCACGGATGGCCAAGCTCGACCCACTGAGTGGTGACGAAATCGACCAGCTGGCGCGCTTTGTCCGCTCCAGTAGGCAGGCCAGAACCCGCCGCCGGCCGCCACAGGGTGGCCGCCACCGTCACCAGTACCTCCAGCTGTTCGGCGAGTGAGTGGCCCAGCTCGTAAAGGGAGGGCCCGAGGCGCTCCAGGAGCAGCGCCCCCCGAGCGGCGTCGTCGCGCAACAGGCCAACACAGCCCCGGCCGCCGGCCAGTCGCAGCGTCGTGATCTCGTGACGACCAACGGCGCCGTCCTGCGGGATCAGAAGCTTCAGCACTGCTGGCGTGCCGTCGGCGAGACTGGCCGCGGCCACGAATGCCTCGCTGGAGTGCGAGAAGGGGCGCCCCACCGCGACAGACCACTCGGCCTCGAGCTCGGCGATTAATCCCGGAAGGTCCCGCAGCCACCCGGCGGCTCCGCAAGCCAGCGCAGCGTTGGCCACCACATCGGGCACGCGCAGGTTCATCTCCCAAGGTTCGCACAGGGGCCGCCGGGATCATCCTGCGTTACAACCGCTACTCACACGACTGCCTTGCCGGCACGATCAGCCTGCCTCGTATAACGCCGGGAGTGGGGCGCACACGTCGCTCGGCCAAAACCGTCCCGACCGACCGGGATGGCCGCGCCGGGTTAGTCGATCACGGAAGTGAAACCAGATGATTGCAGTAACCTCCTCCCCCGCCAGCACAAGCAGGTTCATTTCGTCAGTTCGTCGCCCGAAGTAGTCTGCTAGAGAACGGCAATTAGGTATCAAAGGTGGTGGGCGCAAGTACCCGAGTCGCTATTGCTATTGCTGCCGTCTGGGCAAATAGTGTTCGACCAGGTAACGCCATCGAGCTTCGCGCTTTGCATATCGGCCCCGCTCAGATCGGCGTCTGTCAAGTTCGCATCTGTGAGGTCGGCGCCGCTCAGGTCAGGGGATTCAACGTCCGCCGCGCCTCCGTTGTTAATGCTGGCCCCCGTGAGATTGGCTCCGGTGAGGTTCGCACCGCTCAGGTCGGCATCGAATAAGTCGGCGTCAGTAAGGTCCGCGCCCGTCAGGTTAGCGTCCGTCAGCGTAGCCCCAGTTTGACCCGTGTCCCCGCCTTGGCCAGAGAGGTTGGCGTCGGTCAGATTGGCACCGATCAAGTTGGCGTCCGTCAAATTGGCCCCGCTGCTGTTGACCTCGCCATCGCTCAGGTCGGCACCGGCTAAGTCGGCTCCGGTTAGGTTGGCCCTTATAAGTTTGGCGCTTATAAGCGAACAGGCAGCAAGGTCGATCCCGGGGTACGGCGTTGCCGAACAATTGTGCGTTGCGCCTGCCGGGCCGGGAAGCCCCCGGCTGGCCCGAGGTCCGCTAGGGCCCCGAGAGTTGATGAGCACGCCGTGGCTCCCATCGGGCAAGCACCGTTGGACTTGGCGCCGTACACAACCCCCAGGTTCACGCAGACCTTGTAGCTCGGTGCTTTTGAGGAGGCTTCTGCCAGTCCTCCGGTCCCGAGTGCCAGAACGGCCACTGTCATCGAGATAGCAAAGACTTTCTTTCCGTGGTTGGACATTTGGCATCCTTTCGTTTTCGGCCCCTCTCTTGGCGAGAGGCAGGATTGGCCCGTTATATAAGAAGGTCGAGGACGGGGCCGTCAAAGTCCCGCTGTGCGTCGGCTTGGCTAGGGAACCTTTCGGGCTTGTGAGCCCGGGCGCCCCAACGGTTATGGTGCCACTGCCAGCCGGGAGCGAACCGGTCTGGGAGGTCTGGAACGTCACCGTGTTGGTGACGTTGGTGGCACCCCGGACCGTGGTGGAGCGCGATAACAAGAGGTCTTTGAGCGGCCTAGCCAGCACTGTTTGGAACCGTTCCGTTGTCGTGCCGCCCACGGATGTCCCTACCGTGAAGTCGTCAAAACAGAAGAGAGCCGACGACGAAATGGCAGCAGATCGGGCGCCACGCGGCCTTATTGGTCAACCTCTCTTCTTGTTGTCTTTGCGCTCGAAGAGGGACGCGCCCGTCCATTGGATGAGAAGTTTGAGCTGGCCGAACCCTCCGGGGTGGCACCGACGTCCCAGCGCACCTGGGGCGTTCAACAGGCGGCCGGTCTTTCGGCCGGCCACGGTCCTCATGACGTTGTCCACTGTCCGACGCTGCCACCGTCGGAGTAGCGAACCGTCGTGACCGTGACGCCGGCCGGGACCTCCACCACCACGCAGCCCACCGACGACTGGCCCGGCGCGAGCGCAGCACGCTCGTTCGCAAAATTGGTGCAATCGGCGACGTGGATGTTCCCCGTGTTGTAGGTGAGCTGGCTGCCGCCACCGTCTGCGTACGTGCGGCCGTCCGAACCGATAACCTGACGAGGCCGGCTGTATCGGCGTTCGGGAAGTAGTACGTGCCCGTGCTTACGATCTTGAACTCGGTGGCGACGAGCAGCCGGTTGCCCGTTGGGCGGACGAACTGGTCGACGTCTTTGGCCGGGTCGATGACCTTCACCAGCGTCATCTTCGCGTTGCGCCGGCGGGCTCGGGCTCCGGCCCGAGCGGGCTGTCGAGGACTCGGTCGCCATCGCGGCGGAGCGTCCCGGTGATACAAAGGTCCTGGCCGGCAAGCTCACGCTTGTTCCTTTCGTAAATGGGGTGCCGCAAAACCTCTTGTGACGCCAAGTATCGGCCCTCCAAACGGCGGGGTCGTCCCTAACTGGGATGATTTCATCGGCCGCTAAATACGCCCCAGTGAGGAGGGGCCCGGTTCCTCCTCCGGGATGGCTTGGCCGCCGGGGCGACGAAGCGTGAAATGGCACCGATCTACTCCTCTACTCCTGCAGACGCCCGAGCCCGTTGTCGTTGACCAGGCCCGCCCGGGCCCGGCTTACTCGTCGAGATTCCACGAGCTAAACATCAGGTCGGGCGCTGGGTGATGACGGGCGGGGCGGGGCTCAACAGGTGGGAACAACCGGCAGGGCGCCGCGACTTCGCCGCCCGTACCCACTGAAGACGGGATCACTCATGTAGCGCCGCGGCGTCGCTCGCAACCTCACGGCCGGGCCGACCGCGCCCGAGGCGCACCACGACAAGGACCGCCGCACATAGGAAGGCGCCCCCCGTCAGAGGCACCCAGTCGGCAGTCGCGCCGGCGACAGCGCCTCCGAGCCCCGCTCCGACGACCGCCCCTACCGCCCAAGCCGTGTTCATGCAGCCGAACGCGATGCCCTGGCTCAACCCGCTTGCCTCTGCACCGCCGGCAATGAGGGCGAAGGCGGGCGTGAATAGCGCGCCCAGCGCCATCGAAGCGAGCACGACCAGGGGCACATAACCGAGCGGTCCTGCCCCGCTCGCCAGCCCCGCCAGGGCCAGGCCTCCGGCGGCTAGAGCCACCTGGACCGGCGCCGGGCAACCGCGGCGATCGATGACCCGGCCGATGAACGGCGCCTGCGCCGCCTCGAGCCCTGCCGCCGCCAGCCAGACGGCGCCGATCGCCGCCGCGCCGAAGCCGGCGGCGGCCAATCGGAGCGGCGCAAGCACCGACATCGCACTCAGGAGCGAGGCGGGCAGCGCCATCAGAAGAAGCCCGGCACCGAACTGGCGGTCGACCAGAGCACCAGCAAGGACTCCTCGCGAGCCCGGCGCGTCGACCGGCGCGTCGAGCCACAGCGTCGCGAGGGCGAGGACGGCGGCGAGCGCGCCAAGGGCGCCAAAGACGGCGCCGCGTCCCCACAGTGCCGCCGCGGCGCCAACCACCGGTCCGAACAGGGCGCCGAAGCCAGCCGCACCAATGCCGGCACCGAGCAGCTGGCCACGCCGCTCACGAGGCGCCACGGAGACGAGCCATGCGAACGACCCCGACCACGTGAAAGCGCTCCCCACGCCCTGCAGCAACCGCGCCGCGAACAGTCCCGGGAAGTCAGGTGCGATGGCGAAACCGAGGCTCGCCGCTCCCATCGCTGCGAGCCCCCCCAGGACGGCGCGCCGGGGCCCGAAGCGCGCTGCCGATAGACCTGCCGGCAGCCCGCCCAGGAGCGCTCCGGCGGCATAGGCACCGACGAGGACACCGGCGCTGGTCTTCGACAGACCAAGCCGGGTTGCCAGATGGGGCAGGAGCGGGCTCAGCGCCGAGTAAAGCATCGTATCGACGAGGACGATTGCCGAAACAACCAGTAGCACTCGGCGCATGCGAGCCACAGTACCGGCGGGCCTGGCCCCTGGCACTTGGCCCCCGGCCCGCCGAATTCCGCATCCGGGACCGCGCGCGATACAAACGGTGCCTCGCAGCCATTGTTCGTGGTGACTCAGCCCGACTCGGCGCGGTGGGCGTCGGCGGAGCGCGCAGGTTGGTCTAACGACGGCGACCGTACCGTCGGGCGTTGGGCCCATGGTCGCTATCGCGGCGCCCGAACCCGTCGCCGTCGCGGCGCCGACCACCTCCTGAGGCTACGAGATCACAGCTGTGAATTTGAAGGCGGCGACAGGAAATTAGCAACAATGCCGGGCACTTGAGGTAGGTGGTAAAGTTCGCCGCGCTTTTGAGAAGAAGTGTACGGAGTCATCGATCCTAGGACCGCCTGGGTCGCCGCCCTCGAGGCGTCGGTGGCTCGAAAAGCCTTACGTTGTTGTCGTTTGCTCGGCGAGAGACAAGCAAGCCGGCCCGGTCCCAGGCTTTTATCGTCGAAGTGCGCAACCCCCGGCGGCGAGAAGTTCGGCCACTGTGAGGAGCCCTCGCGCCCTCAGTCGTTCGAAGTGGGCAGGCCGTTAAAGCGGCATAGGCGTAGCACAATTCTCGGCGTGAAGGCCTGGCCGGTGCCCGAGCCGTGGCCTGCCAGGTTGGCCATTTTGGCAACTTGGGCGTCGGTGTGCCCGGCGAGGAGGCGATCGAGAGCAGCCAGGGCAGCGGGGTGGTCGGTCTGACGAGCTTGCCAGCTCGTCGGCGGGACCGGGACAGTGATGGTCTTGGTCTTCCCACCCCGGGAACGGACGCCGAGGTGGATGACTTTGTCGGCCTTTGTTGAGGGTGAAGTCTTCGATGAGCAACCGCGGCATCCGTTTTCGTTCCCGCTGGGGGATGGCAGGGTCGGACCAAGGGGGTCCCAGGGAACTCCGCGCAGCCTCCACACCAACCCCATGCCTTCTTTACAAAGCGCGAGTTGAGTTTCTTCTGTGCTTTGACCGAACGGCAGTGCGCCACCGCTCGAGGCGTAGCCCCAACTGGTGACGCTCCGAGTTAGGGACTCGCAGTGACCCATGTACAAGTCGAAAGTCCCACGGCCGATATTGAGCGAAGGTCAGACTTAGCGTCCCTGAGACTTCTATGTTCGCCGACCGGTTCGCAGAGCTGAAGTGGCTGTGGTTTCGTGGGCAGCCGGTGAGACTCACCCAGATGCCCGGGGCCTCGTCAGCTGTTGATGGGGACGGTTGTCGTCGACCGCTCGCTGGACCTGATCGGCATGGCCAGCCGGGGCCCGACACGGGTGACCGGTGAGACACTTTTGACGTGGGACGGATCGTGCAAAACGCACTGCGGTGCACGCGATTTGGAGGGATGCAATGACGAGAGGTTCTGCTCCTCAAGAGGCGATTGACCAGCTGCGGGCGACGGTCTCCGGTGAGACCCTTACTCCGGTCGATGCCGCCTACAAGGAGGTGCGTCAGGTCCACAACGGCATGATCGACAAGCGCCCGGCCGTCATCGTCCGGTGCCAGAACACCGCCGACATCGCGGATGCCGTCAAGTTCGCGAGAGAGCACGACCTGGAGATCTCGGTCCGCGGCGGTGGCCACAACGTGGCGGGGCGCGCTGTGACCGACGGCGGCCTCATGATCGACACCCAGACGATGAAGGGAATTCATGTCGACCCGGCCACTCGGCGGGTGCGGGCCCAGGCCGGCCTGAGCTGGAACGAGTACAACCGCTCTACCGCTGCTTATGGCCTGGCAACGACCGGCGGTGTCGTGTCGACAACCGGCATCGCGGGCTTGACGCTCGGTGGCGGGCTTGGTTGGCTGATGGGCAAGTACGGGATGGCTGTCGACAACCTCCGTTCCGTGGAGCTCGTGGACGCCAACGGACAGATCCGCACCGCCGACGCCGAGCAGAACACCGACCTGTACTGGGGGCTGCGAGGCGGGGGCGGCAACTTCGGTGTCGCCGCGTCGTTCGAGTACGAATCCCATCCCGTGTCGATGATCTACGGCGGGCTGATCGCCTTCGACCTGCCGGACGCGCCTAAGGTGTGGGAGTTCTTCGGCGACTTCGCTTCGGAGAGCCCTGACGAGCTGGTGCTGATGATGGCGCTCGTGCACGCACCCGACGGGTCGGGACACAAGATCGCCGCTGTCGGCATGTGCCATTGCGGCGACCCGGCCGAGGGCGAGAAGGCCGCCGCCGCTATCCGAGGGGCCGCGACCCCGCTGATAGACCTGCTCGGGCCGCTCCCCTACCCCGTACAGAACACCTTGCTCGACCCGGGGTTCCCCGACGGTGCCCGCAACTACTGGAAGTCCGCCTACTTCAAGGAAATCACCGCTGACACCGTGTCTGTGATGGTGGCGCAGTTCGCCCAGAGCCCGTCGGTTATGACGGGAATGGTCATCGAGCACTTCCACGGCGCTGTCACCCGCGTCCCCCCGACGGCCACCGCTTTCCCACACCGGGAGCCGGGGTACAACCTCGTCATCACTGGCGTGTGGCCCGACGCTAGAGACGACGACACCAACATCGCCTGGGTTAAAGGCACCTTCGACGCGCTCGCTCACTACACGAAGGACTCGGTCTACGTGAACTACCTGGCCGACGACGACACCGCGCGGGTGAAGGCTGCGTACGGGCCCTGCTGGGATCGCCTGCAACAGGTCAAGCGCACGTACGACCCCCAGAACGTCTTCCACCTCAACCAAAACGTCACGCCGGCATAGCCGCACGTCCATTTCGACCGGGCTGTTACGGGTGCCATCTGTTACGTGCTGGCCTCGGTGAGCCCGGGTGGCGATAGTCGCCGTCTGCCTCGCCGTTGGACGAGCGGCATTTCCGGTGGCGGCTCGTCCGGCCTGTCGAGCGTGCCGCTAGGCCCGAAAGATCGGTCCACACTGCGGTTGCTTTGGTCAGGAATCTCCCATTCCTCCCGTACCTCGTGACGAGCTCCCAAAGCGGGCCGGCGAGTAGGGCTCGTTTCCTCGCATAGCACGCTGCTCGAAGAAGCCCAGGGCCGCCGCACCCGCGACGTCGTTCTGCGTTTGCGCTCCCCACTTCTTCTCCACTGCGTCTGCACCATGGCTTAGGACGGAAGGTAAAAGTTGTGCTCCGTGACCCACGATTCGCCGATGTTCGGCTGAGACACGACTGCTTCAGCGGTCGAGGACCGACGCTCCCCCCTCGGCCCAGGGCCCGAACGTGGCGACCTCCTTCGCGGTTCTCTGCACGCCACTAGCCTTCGCCTCGTGCCCAAAGCCGCAAATGCACCGCCGGGGCGCGGTGGCCAGCTGCTCTGCGGTGCCCTTGCCGGACCGCTGTTTGCGATCGCCTTCACGGTGATCGGCGCAAATCGCGCCGGGTACGACTGGCAACGCCTGCCGGTTAGCGCCCTGGCGATCGGTCGTCACGGATGGTTGCAGCGAATGAACTTCGTCGTCGCTGGCGTGCTGTACTCCTACGCTGCAGGAGGCCTGCGTCGCTCCCCCAAACGGCGTATTGGGCCACGTGCCGTACCGGCACTCGTCGCGGGCGTCGGCGTGGGCCTGATCGGTTCGGGCATGTTCGTCACCGACCCCGTGGGCGGCTTCCCGCCCGGAGCACCGGACGGGGCGAGCCTGGACGATGGGCGCTCGGGCACACTTACGCCGACCCTGGCCGGGCGGCTGCACAACCTTTGCGCAGTTCCGATCTTCGCCGGCATCCCCGTCGCAGCCATAGCCAGCGCGGCTACGGCTTTACGGAACCGGGACTACCGCTGGGCTGGCTATTCGGCGGCGACAGCTCTCGCCATGATCGGGAGTTTCCTTATGTTCGGCAGCGCATTCAGTGAGGGGTCTCGCCTGGTCGACAAGGGCGGCATCTTCCAGCGGCTATCAATTGCATCCGGGTGTGGCTGGCTCACCGCCCTTTCGCTACGCGCCCTCTTCTTTTCTGCCCACTAACCAGGAGAAGGGGGCTCAACCTCGCGTACCAGCGCGTCGGCGAGAGGGACAAAGTCACAGCCTCACTAGCCGCGGACTTTTGCCTGTCGGAGCGGCGATTGAGCCTATGCGGACATGCCTTGACGTGGGACCACCTCATGGTGGCCCGAAAGGGATCGTCGATGGCTACAATCGAGCCAGCGGTCAGGCTCGAGCTGGAGCGGATAGGGCTCTCCAACTTTTAGGGATGACCTTTGGCTCATTTCAACATCCTCGAGAACAGGTCAGTGCTATCGCCTCGTATCCCGCTGCTAATGGGGTCGCGCGCACGAATAGCCGTCGATATAGTCGGATTTTGGTGGCAAATCCAAGTTTTTTTGATGATACAGAACAGGACGATCTGGCGCACCTGGACGCTAAAGCCTTCTACCAGCTATACCCGCCCCTTAGTCTGTATACCTGTCACCGGTTGTTGCGAGCGCTGCGCTCTGATCGTGAACGCCACCTCGTCTGCTGCCTGTTCTCATATGCAAACGGTCGGCGACTATCCCTTCGCAGGTTGAGGCTCTAGCGGCCACGATCGCCGTCGCAGCTACAGTGCGATCCATCGAGGCCGCGCTGCGCCACACCACTTGCCTCCAAAGCACCGGCTGTCCAAGGAAACGCATTTTTGCATTCCGGACGGGAAGGGTTTACGACGCCTGCGTTAACGGCTCCGCTTCAGCTCGTCCTCGGTATCCGGATCAAGCTTCGTCCATATCCCTCTCGGTTACCGCGCAAGAGTTGTCCCCCAGCGGGCCCTCGACCTCGCCCCAACCAGGACGAGCGACGTCGCCTACTCGCTTCTCCAGCCAACCGGCGCGGGTCGTCCAAATGCCACCGGTTCCGGGCCACGGCGAAGGCGACATAATTGAGGCTGTGGCCGCCTCAGAGGATTGCCGGTGACGGCCAAACCGGTGGTGCAAGTACAGCTCCTGGGCTCGTTCGCCCTGTCGCTCGGGCCCCAAACGGCGGGGCCGTGGCCACGCCTCAGCGCCAGGCGGCTCGTGGAGCTGGTGTTCTTGAGCCCAAAGCGCCGGATCTCAAAAGAGGTTGCCTCCGACACACTTTTCGGTGACCTGGCCCCCCAAGCGTCTACGCACGCCATGTACAACGCCTTGTCGGCGGCGCGAGCGGTGCTGGCCGGCCTCGGGGAGGGAGCTGCGGGGGTCCTTTGTACCGACCGCACGCACATCTACATCCCCGATGACGCGCCCGTCTCAGTTGACCTGGAGCTCCACGAGCGCGCCCTCAAGGCCGCGCTCGAGGTGCCACCCGGCGACGCCCGTGACGCGGCACTGGTCGACGTGCTGTCTGAGCGCCGAGCGCTCTTGGAAGACGAGGCTTATGCCGATTGGTCCCTGCGCCCGCGTGAGAGCCTGGAGCTCGCTCGTCAGGAGGCCCGCCTGGCCCTGGCCCAGGACCGCTCTCGGGGCTTTGGCCGGTCCGGGCGGGAACCGGTCATCGAGGCATGGGAAAGCTATGCCGGCCATGACCCTGCCTCCGAGGAGGCCGCGGTGGCGCTGATGAACTCCTACGCGGCCCAGGGCCAACGCCACAGGGTCGCCCAGGCCTACCGACGCTGTTGCGATGGACTGGAGGAGCTCGGGCTAAAGCCGTCGGCGGCGCTTGAGCAGGCCTACCGGACGACAGGCCCGGAGCTGAACCTCTTGGCCACCCCCCTACTCAGCTGATGTGGTCGAGCTGACGAGCAACCTCCCCACGTACCTCAGCAGCTTTGTCGGCCGGGAAACCGAGCAGGCCGAGGTCGCTTCGCTGGTGCGGTCCTGGCGCCTGGTGACGGTGACCGGGGCCGGGGGGGCGGGCAAGACCCGCCTGGCCGTGGAGGTGGCCGCCCGCCTGGCCGAGGAACGCACCGGCGTAACCTGCTTTGTCGACCTGGCACCCGTGTCGGAGCCGGGCATCGTACCGGCGGCCGTGGCGAGCGCCGCTGGGGTGCTCGAACAGCCTGGAAGACCGCTCCTGCAGGTCCTCGCCGAGGCTCTCGGCGGACGGGACCTCCTCATTGTCATTGACAATTGCGAGCACGTCATCGGGGCGGCGGCCGAACTGGCCGAGGTGCTCGACCGCTCCTGCCCGCGGGTGCGAGTGCTGGCCACCTCACGGGAACCCCTCGCCATCGACGGTGAGCATGTCTACCGGCTGGCGCCGCTCAGCCTGCCCGCGGAGGACGCCACGTCTCTCGAAGACCTCGCGGGTTCCGACGCCGTCACGCTGTTCGTCGAGCGTGCCCGCTCGCATGACTCAACCTTCTCTCTCGACGAACCGGTCGCCGGGTTGATGGCCTCCATATGCCGGACGCTCGACGGCATCCCCCTGGCCCTGGAACTGGCCGCCGCCCGCGTCCCCGCGATGTCCCTGGCCGACCTGGACGAGCGCCTGGACCGGCGCTTCCGGCTCCTCACCGGAGGCTCCCGCACTTCGCTGCCCCGCCAGCGCACCCTGCAGGCCACCTTCGACTGGTCTTTCGAGCTCCTGTCCCCCGCCGAACAAATGACGCTAATGGCGTTGTCGGTCTTTGCCGGAAGCTTCGACCTGGAGGCAGCCGAAGCAGTCTGCTCTTCGCAGGCAGGAAGCGGCAGTGATGTGGCCGACCTGGTGGGCTCGCTGGTCGGCAAAAGCCTCGTCGTCGCAGAGCGCTCCTCTGGTTTGCTCCGCTACTCCCTGTTGGAGACGGTCCGCCAGTACGGGGCCGAGCGGCTGGTGGCGACCGACGGCGAAGCGGCCCTGGGAAGAGCCAGATCTGCCTACGCCGAGTACTACCTAGAGCTCGCCGAGCGCGCCGAGCCCATGATCCTGGGAGCAGACCAGGCCCTGTGGCTGAAGAAACTCGACCCTGACTGGGACAACATTCGGTCGGCACTCGACTATTTTCTGTCTCAGCCTGGCCGGGCAGAGAAGGTCCTGCGGATGGGCGCTTCCCTCGACCTTTTCTTTTTTGCCCGGTACCACTCTTACGGTTTCGACGCAGTGAGCAATGCGCTAGCCGGGCCTGACGCCGTACCGGACCGAGTGCGGGCGAAAGCGCTTTGCCGCCTTGGCTTCCGGGTGTTTAGTGCGGGGTTCGATCAGCGAACGTACAGGTCCGAGGCCGCAATGCAGGCCGGGACCGCCATGATGGAAGAGGGCCTCGAGATGTGCCGTCGGCCCGTGACGAGCGCCTAACGGCAGAAGTACTGGTGAACCTCTCCCGGGCGGCGCAGGACGGGGGAGATGGCGTCGAAGCCGTACGCTACGCCGAGGAGGCGCTCGAGATCGGCCGTAGCCTGGCTGATGACCGGCTCATCGGCAATGCCCTCGGGTCTCTGGGCTGCGCCGTCGGCGAACGGGCTGAAAAGAAACGGCTCCTTACCGAGGCGGTGGCCCACCTGCGGCGAACCGGGGACCTTGTGAAGTGGTGTGGCGTGTGGCTCATCAACCTGGCTGCACTCGAGCTGGCCGATGAGAACTCGCAAGCAGCCGCCGAACTGCTCGAGGAAGCCCTTGCCATCTCCGAGGGACTCAACCTGCCTCTGGAGCTGCTGACGGCTTGCTGCGTCCTGGCTGACATCACGATGTTCGAGAGCCGTTTCGACGAAGCAGCTATTTGGTTGCGGAGGGCGCTGATCAGCTACCGCCGTCTGGCCCGACACGTCTCGGCCGTCGCAGACTTTCCCAATGCGGTCTGCTGCGTGGCCCGGCTGGGGAACGCGAGCGACGCCGCCCGCCTGACCGGCGCATACAACGCAATGTTGTCGAGGCATGTTCCCCAGGAGTACTCGTTCACGGCGGAGAACCCCATCGCACACTTGCATTTCCTGCGACGAGCGCGGCTGGAGGAGACGATCGCGTACATGCGCGAGTCTCTCGGTGATGACGACTTCGAACTGCTTAGCCACGCCGGGGCCAAGCTCAGCTACGACGATGCCGTCGACCTTGCCTTGCGAGTGATCCCCGACGTAAGCAATTGGCCCCGGAAGACAGTTCCCGGGACATAGTCCCAACGTCCCCAGGGACACGACTTTGGATGTGACCGCGACCGCGACGGCTTCTTGACTGCGAGACGGTGCGCGCGAATCGCTACTGGTGCTGTTCGTTCAGTGGTGGCGGGCATGCCGGTCACCTTTCGGTGGTGGCTTGCCAGTCCACGTGGTAGGTGTACTGGCGGATGGCCGCCTTGTTGTTGGCGGTGAGTTTGAGGATCGCCGGGAGCATGAGGTCGCGGAAAGTAGCGCCAATAGAGCTTGGAGCCTTGTTGTTGTTGATGCGGGCGGCCCATTTGATGATCTGCTCGACCCGTCGCCGCCGCTGGGACACGAAAGAACAGAACGCCGTTTCGTGGTCGGGAAGGTCGCGGAGGCACTTGGCCAGCACCAGGGCGTCCTCGATCGACAGCGACGCCCCTTGCCCTGAGGTAGGTGAGGGGGCGTGGGCAGCGTCGCCGATCACCACGCACCGCCCCCGGTGCCAGTACGGCAGATAGGCCAGCGTGTGGATCGGACTGAGCGCCATTGGTTTCTCCGTCGCTTTGATCAGGGTCAGCGCCGGGCCGGTGTCTGTTCGGAAGGCGTCGATCAACCGTCGTCGAAGATCGTCGTCGGTGATTTCGAGGTTCTGGCGGGTCGGCTCAGCTGGGTGGGGCAGGTTGGCGAACCACCACACCGAGTCGTCGGGGGCCAGGGCGTAGCCGAAGAACGCCCGTTTCCCGACGATCATCTCGTAGCTACCCGCCTCGATGTCGACCGGCACTCCCTGCACACAGCCACCGGTAGTAAGCAGCCCCGAGTACGCCGGTGTGGGGGCGCCCGGATCGATGAGCCTGCGGACAGTTGAGTGAACCCCGTCGCAGCCGATCAGCACATCGCCCTCGGCTTCGGACCCATCAGCGAAGTGTGCTCGTATCCCCCCATCGAACTCTTCGACGCGGACCACGCGACGGTCGAAGGCCGTCTCGATACCTCGGCCCGCTGCCACGCGGTGCATCCCTCGGTAAAGGTCTGAGCGGGTGATCGTCACGCTGGCGCGCCCATCGGGCGGCTCGAGCCCAGTACGGGTTCGCCCCAGAAACTTCCCTGAGCCGCTCCGCAACCCAATGAACGGCGTAGCGAATCCGGGCGCCAGAACTTCCCGGGCGCCAATGATATCCAAGCCGTCGACTCCGTTGGAAGCCACGGTCAGGAATGCACCGACCCCGTTCGCGTCGCTCGGGTGAGCCTCGAATAGCACCGGATCGATGCCTGCCTTCTGGAGCGCCATAGCAGCAGCCGGTCCAGCGATCCCCGCACCGACGACCAGCGCTCTCCTAATTGCCGGCATTTCTCTTCTCTCCCTGCCGTGAACGGGCCGCAGCCAGATGGGCCGCCCACGGACCCGCCCATCCGGCTTGGGGGTCGGTAATCCTGGCGATCAGATCGTCGACGAACCTCAGCTCGGCCTCTTGCACCGCCAACCGGTACTCCTCATCGACCAAGAACAGCGGCGGCAACCCGGTAGCCAAGACTTCTTCCATCGTCGCCTGGGCCTGCGCCTTGGACGCTTCCAGGCGACGATGCCGCTCGCGAAGCAGTTCGACTGCGTCAGCGGGGTCCAGAGCCCCGATCAGCGACAGACCCAAGACGAACTGCGGGTACTCGTGTTCGGGGTCCGAGATCAGGCTCCGCAACCACCCCTGGCACTCGGCTCTGCCCTTTGCGGTGAGCACATAAGTCACTCGTTCCGGGTACCCGCCAGTCCGCAGCGTCTCGTGCTCCACGATGAACCCGGCCTTTTCCAGCTGCTCGACGACCATGTACACCGAGGCTGGCGTGAACTTCACACTCCGGCTGTCGCCATTGGCCTTCAGCGTGCGCACCAGGTCGTAGCGGTGCATCGGGCCCATGGTCAGGTACGACATCACTGCCAGCGCCAATGGGTTCGATACCTTCCGTTTCGCCAAGACCGCCTCCCAGCGTCTCCGCTGGCTACGACTCGGGATCGGCGGCTCGCGCCGCCGGGGCCCGCAGCGGGCGGTGCGCAACCGAACGAGACGCAGCCCAGGCGCATCACCTTTTCTATGTTGTCCTCCGACATCGAGAAAGCGCACTCAACGTCGCGAGCCGACGGGGCGGACTCGACGAGGCGGTGGCGGCTGATGTGACCGGAGTCATCGCGAGGCTGCCCTGGCAGCGCCCAGTGCCGGCAACAGGACCAGATCGACGATCTCAGTGACCTCGGCTTCGCTCGGCGGGTTGCCGTAGTGCATCAATGCAAGGAGAGATCGCGTGCGGACTAGCGTGCGAATGGCCATCGATATGGTCGACGTGGCGGTTCTTTTACCATTGCGTCGACGCGAACAAATAACGGCTGTAATGTCCTGCGCAACTGATAATTAAGCGAGGTCGGTTTTAGGGAGGTAGACCTCGAAATGAAGGCAGTGACCTCCGCAGTGACGATCTTGCCCTCGCTCGAGAAGACCTCGTCGTTCGGGCGCGGCCCCTCATCGGTCGGTCGGCCTTCAGTCATGGTGCTCTGTTCACGGCTCCCGCCAACTGGCATGTCTGGGACCGGCGACAAGTTGGCGATAGCTTTGCCATCGGCCCCACGCAGTCCGGAGGAAAGCATTTGGTAGAAAAAGGAGGTCGGCCTAGCTCGGACCGGCTCACGCGGCCGATCACACCGGACCAGGTCGTGAAGGCGGGGCTCGAGTTTCTCGACGATGTCGGCCTTAGTGGCTTCACCACACGGGCCCTGGCTGAGCGCCTGGGCACGTACCCGGCGACCCTGTACTGGCACGTCGGCAACAGAAGCCAGCTGTTGGCCGCGATCGTTGACCGCGCCCTTGCCGAAGTTGAGGTGGGCGACCCTCTCTCGGTCCCGTGGAAGGAATGGCTACGCCAGGGCGCTCGCGAGTACCGACGGGTCATTCATCGCCATCCCAACCTGGCCCCGCTGGTCGTGTCGCAGCTCATAGTCAGCGCTCCGGCCACGCGATTAGTGGAAACAGTCCTCGCCGTCTTGGCAGTTGCGGGGTTTGAGGGCGAAGCGCTCGCCCACGCTTTCAATACCTATGTCGGGTCACTTGTCGGCTGGGTATCAGCCGAGCTGGCGGCAAACCCGCCCGATGCGGGCGACGCCTGGCGGGACGACTTTGCCTCGACGGTGCACACGCTTCCAGCTGACGAGTTCCCGGTCATCGCCGCTAACCGGGGTCACCTCGCCGACGCCGTGTTCTCTCTGCGCTGGCACGGGGGGGCCGAGCGGCCCCTCGACGCTTCGTTCGAGTCGGCCGTCGACGCCTGGGTCGAGGGCCTGGCCTCCCAATTGAGCCACCCCCGTCCTTGACAGGGAGCCGCACCTGACGAGTAGGTTCTTGAACAACGTACAAGAGACTCAGAGGCCGGCCGATGACGACACAGACGCAGTCCTGGCGGATGTACGAAGAAGAGCGAGCAGACATCCATGACTTTCTGGCCTCTCTTGAGCCCGAGCAGTGGGACGCGCCGTCGCTCTGTGAGGGCTGGCGGGTCCGGGACGTAGCTGTGCACCTGTTGGTGGACGGCCCGATCGAGGAGATCGGTGCCCCGCGGGCACTGGTCAAGGCGGCTACGTTCAGGTTCTCCGTGCACCGGGTCAACGCCTGGTGGGTGGAACACAACCACGACCGGCCCACCGACAGCGTCGTCGCGGCCTTCGGCGGGCCATGGCGACCGGGTTGGGTCAGCCGGCGCCTCGGGCCGGCCATAGGTGTGCGAGCGACAGTCATCCACCATCAGGACATGCGCCGGCCGCTCGGGATGGCGCGGGAGATCCCCGAAGAGCGCCTGCGGGCCGCGCTCGACGTCGTCCTCACTCCTCGTGGCAGTACAAACCTCGGTTCGTTCGAGCGCAGCAAGGGCGTGGGTCTGCGGGCGACAGACCTGGACTGGTCGTGGGGAGAAGGCCTCGAGGTGTCCGGTCCAGCCGAATCGATCCTGATGGCTCTGGCCGGCCGCCCTAGCGCCTTGGCCGACCTGTCAGGCGCCGGAGTCGCAACGTTGGCGGGACGCGTCGAGGTCCTGCACTGACGTCGCACTTCAAAGCCCACCGGCCGTCCATTACTGTGAAAACAACCAGAGCCGGCGCATTTACTTGGGAGGTCTCAAGGTGGCGATCGTCGTAAGCCTCAGGCTTGCGGGGCGTACCCGCCGACGCTTTCGATGAGGTTTACGCCGGTCCTCGACTGCGGACTCGTCACCGTGTACCAGGAGATTGAGCGGCCCGGCCGTAACGACTGAGGTCGTCAAATGCGCGAAGAGGCACGGCTTTGCCCGTCGCGCCCAACAACCGAAGCGCGTGTTCACCACATCCCTCCTGCCGTGGGTGGCCGATGCCACCGTCGCAGGGCCCCGCTAGGAACTTATCGTGGCTATTTGCGACGACTGGCCGGGGCTACGCATTCTGTCAACTCTTCGGTAGGTCGCCAGGGCCGGCGGTCGCCGCCCCGCTCCGCTGGCCATGTGGCTTATGGGGTTGTGTCCTCCGCAGTGTCCTGTGCGAAAGCCCGCTCAGTACGTAGCAGCTGGCGGGTGTCGGCGTCGAGGGTCTCAATGTCCTGCTTGATGGTGGACGCGGGCGCGCCCGCCGTGGTGTCCTTGACGAGCTGCTGCGCGTCAAGTTGGACTACGTCAGCGTTGGCCTGGACCCACTGCGCCTCGGCTGGCCCCTCAGGCGAGCCGGGGGCCGCCGTCGTAAGCGCCCCGAACAGGCCATGTGACTCACCGAACGGACCGGCAGTGAAGTAGACCGTATTGGTCGCGCCGCCGGACCCACCGTTGCCGACCTTCAGCGCCCAAAGCCCGTCGATCTGGATTGGCTCGCCGTCTGGGTCGGTGAGCTGGCCCAGCGGGGCCCCCGTGACCGAGTCGAAGGCGTTAATGAGCCCGTTGCCGAAATTGCCGACCAGCAATACCGGGTTGTTGTGGCGGTCGTTGAGCCCGGCGAAGCCGGTTGGGGCGATAGCCAGCCCCCACGGCGAGTCGAGCGCCCCGCGAGAGACCAGGCGCACCCTTCCTCCTGATAAGCCGGGGGTGCCGTCGAGGTTGAAGACGTCGACAAAGCCGTGATGAGGCCCGGCCACGTCGTCGTGCTTAGCAGCGTCCTGCAGGGCGTAGGTGACGAAGACCTTCCCGTTGAGGACCTGCACATTGAACGGGGCGTAACCACGAGGCAGCTGTCGGTCCTGGAAAGCGTGCTCGGGTAACGGCGTGGCTTTAGCGAATTTCGTGTCGTACACCTCGACCGTCGCCGGCGCGGAAGTTCGAGGCGTAGAGCAGGGCCGTGCTGTTGGCATCCCCGGTGAGGATCGGCGTAGTGCTGGCCGCGATCGCCAATCCCTTGTAGACGGCTCCGGTCTGCTGGTCAGGGTCGGGGTCGGTGAAGTTATTGCCGGAGTTGTCGAGGGCTATGACCGCATGGTTGCTGACGCCGCCAGGCCCACCGAACTGTCGAGTGGGGTCGATGGCCGGGTTCCACCCAACGATGGTCCCGTCCTCGGTGTCGAAGAGGAACAAGGCCGAAGCCGTTGTCGTCAGACCAGCCTTGTTCGGGCCGGTGAGCTGGAACGCGTTGCTGGTAGAAGGAGCGATGTTGAAAACCGTCCCCGTCGGTGTACCTCCGGTCGGGCTGACCGGCGTCGGGATGTTCACAACCAGCGGGTTGATGGTGACCGACGTGCTGGTTAGGACGTTATAGAGCGTGGTGAGGCCAGAGTTGTTGTCGGAGATCCAGAACGGGCTACCGGAGCTCTCGGAGATGCCCCAGGCGTTGATCAGGTTGGGGTCAGTGGTGGCGGCAACGCCCGGCAGGTCGGACACCAGATTGGTTTGCAGGACGGTTCCAGAACTGCTGGTCCAAGCAGGCACCTCGTGAGCGCTCGCCGCCGTTGCGGTCACAACTCCGGTCGTGACCAGCGCTAGCAGGGCGAGCAGCGCACCGGGCACGCCTCCGAGTCTCGATAGCTGTCGCTTCATATTGCACCTCCATGCAATCTTCCCCGATAGGGGCAACCTCGCTCCGGAGCCTTTTGTCTACGGAGCGCGGTTATTTGGCCGAAGCACGACCATCGTTTATACGGGCGACTGTAGTGCCTGGATTTCGGCACCGTACGTTCCGAGGCGGTTTTTGACGGCGCGCTCGTTCGGCCCCTCCCGGCCCTGCAGACGGACGAAAAGATGCCGGGGCGTGGACCATTTGCCGACCCGACTCGTATGCCGGTACCGGGAGCGGCTGTGGCCAACCAGCTGTCGTCAAGGGACAGGAGCATGACCAGACGTTGGCCGTTGGTGGCCACACAGCATCTGAGATCAGCTCAGGCCCCGCGTTCCGGGAGCGGCGACTTGAGAGACAGCCGAGCCCGCCACCCGTGGCGCCGTCATCCACCCGCACAGGGAGGGCAGGAATGAAGTGGACCATTCCACTGACGGCGGTGAGGTGGCGGGCTACATTGGCCGCCGCGGACCGGCCCGTGTTGCCAAAGCGGTGTTGATCTCGGCAGCCAAAGACACCTACTACCCGGCCGCGCCGCACGGTCTCACTGCCACACAGCAGGGCCGGGTCAACGCCGATCTCCTCTAGTTCCTGGAGAGCTAACCCCACATCCCGAAATTAATTCCATTATGAAGGTCGTCGTCATCGGCGTCCGCCGGCGCCGACAAGGATGCCGAGCTCCGTGTGCCCCTGCCGCCCGGCCCATAAACAACTGCGTGACAGTGCGCGAACCACCATAGATAGGAGATGGGGGAAGGTTGCGCGGCGCCTCACCAGCCCCAGCCTGAACCCCCCCAATAGCCAAGATCGCTCAGGGCAATGTCGTCCACCGGGGAGCCGGCATGAAGGGCGGCGACGTCAAAGTGCCAATCTGAGAGGGTCTCGCTCGTCAGGCAAAGTTTACGCAGCTTGTCGAGGTGTTCATCCCCAAAATGGCTGAATTGACCGAACTTGGTAAAGAAGATGTACCGGGTGTAATCCGCTGCTCTCAGCACGGAGAATGCCTGTCCGTCATCGGTGCCAACTCTTCGGCACAGGCCAGGGTGCCACTCGAAGAGCACCGAAGGCCGTGAAGCGCGCAAAAGTTGAGTGGCACCGCCAAGCACCTTGCCGTCAAAGCCGTCGGTGTCAACCTTGAGGACGTCCGCTAGGCCCGCGCCACCCAGGAGGGAGTCCAGCGTGGTTGCCCGAACCTCGGTCGACCCTTCGGCACTCGCCGTCCCTTGGTGCTGGCTACGTACCAAAGAGGGTACGTGCTCGGCGTCATCAGAGAGCATCACATGATGGGGTGTGGCTATGGACCCGGCCAAGTTGTGCACCAGCATCGGGAAGAACCGATCTTCCCCCTCAATGCAGTCGAGGGAGAGGAGGCTGGCACCGCACCGGTCCAACAACAGCAAAGCAGTGTCGCCGACTGCCGCCCCGACGTCCACCACCCGGACCGGGCGCCCAAGGGCCTGAGACGTTCGCGCCACGAGCTCGACAAATGGGGCATTGTAATTGGGGAACCTTCTTATGGAGATAGGGTAGCCATTGGCAAAATTGATCGATGCCGAGCGACCGTGAAGTGTGGTGGTCACTTCAGTATCGCCCCAGCGACGGATGGCGGCTGCGTGAGCTCTGCGCCAGCTCGGTCCGAGTCGCGGAGACCACTGCAACGTGGCCGTTCGGACGAACAGCCGATGCGTGAGGTTGGCTGATCTCACGCGCCGAGTCTACAGCGTCCATTTTGGATTCCGCCGCTTGTGCAACGTCGGAACCTTCCTCATTGTGAGGGGCAAGGATGCCACTAATACCCCGAAGCTTAGCTTCTGTGCGTTGGCGGTTAGACTAAAGGCGAGATGGCACAAGGGATAGTTGACCTTTGATGCGCGCCCCGGGGCGGTTCAAGGACGTATTGTTTCTAACGGCTTTGCTTGTGCCGATTGGCTGATTTGTTGGTGTGCCGGGGAGGGACACCTCATTGATGTGGCGGGCGTGATGGCCAACGGTTATTCACCCATGTCCAGGGTTCCTAGTGCGGCGAGAACGATTCGCGGTTTGCCATGCGCGTTTATCGGATTTCGTAGGTGCCGTCGAGTCGGGCGCGTGTGCGATGACATGTCCGGCCATAGCGCCAAGCGTGTCGGCGAGGATGAACTTGTCGGGCAGGTCGAGGCGGGAGTCCAGAGCGAAGAGCTGGAAGACGTAGGAGTGCTGACCATGCGAGCGCGGGGGCTTAGGGCCGGCCCACCCGCGGTGGCCAAGGGGGCCTTTGCCGTGTCTGATCCCCGGGACCGGGCTCGGGTGGGTGAGGCCGTTCTCAGGAATGCTGCTGAGCGATGGGTCGATGCCTAGCGCGAGCGTGTGGGTAGCGGGTTTGCCGAGGGGGACGTCGGGGTCTTGCACGATGAGCACCAGTTCCGCGGTCCCGGCGGGCGGCGGGGTCCAAGCAAGGGCGGGAGAGATGTTGGCCCCGAATAGCCTGCCGCGGTACCGTTCGGGGATAGGCGTGCCGTGGTCGAACGCCGGGCTGGTGAGGGTGAAGTTCTCGGGCGCCTGCATGTCGGGCCGTGCCCATACGAGCGTGTCGTGGCCGGCGTGTCGGTTGCGCAATGCAAGACCAATGGGGTTCGCGGGCATGGTCGTGAGTCCTTTCTTCCTGTATCTCTCGATGCCCCGCGGATGCGGAGGAGGCCAGGCGGGCGCCGTTTCGCTGGGCGGTGACTAGCGCCCAGCGGCCGGTCGGGACCCGGCCGGCCACGATGACTGTGCCGCCGCAGCCGGGCTACCGCGGTCCACGCGGCGTGGCCGGCGTGGATGAACCCGGTAGAGCGGCGGCGATGATCGCGCCCGTGACACCGACGGCTGCGCCGGCTTGGCCGCAGGCGGAGGCGATCGCTCCCGCGACACCGCTTTGATCTTTGGGCATGCCGGAGAGCGCTGTGTTGGTAATCGGGGCGTTGACCAGACCCGCCCCTGCTCCGTAAAGGAGGTAGGCGACGATCAGGTAACACGCCGCCGCTGTCCGACCGATGGACCAACCGGGTCACCACGCCAGACCGACATCAGATCGACTGCCCCAAACGCTCGATCAGTGGAGCTGCGGTCATCAACCGCTGCAGCTCGGCCGGCGTGAACCCACTCGAGAGGGCTTTGATCAGCAGCTCCGTTCGTGCATTGTCCTTATCCCTTAGTGCCGCCCGGCCCGCCTCGGTGATCAACAGGACCGAGCGGCGGCCGTCGTCGGGATCGGGACGACGTCCACCCCAGCCCGGCCAGGGTGAAAGCGATCAGATCGTGATCGAAGGGACGGCGGGGCGAGCATTCAGTCCCGACGGTGCGACCGCCGGTGCGCTCGGGTGGCAAAGCTCCCCGGGATGACAGACGTGGTCAGCCCCTACTCCAAGGCAGGCTCGGCGCAGGTCGCCAAGGACGGGACGATCGCGTTCGCCAACGTGACGTGGTCCAGGGCGACCGCCGACATCACCCCCAAGCGAAACCAGGGGTCTCATCGCCGCAGCGGGACTCGCCCGGTAGGCCGACCATAGAACTCCGAGGTGCCGTCGCTGGCGCTCTCCGGAGCCTCGGTGTCGTTCCGGCACTGACCATTCTGTTTGTCGTCATCGGCGGCGCCCTGGTCTCGTCGCTCGTGCCGCTACTCACCGCCATCTTGGCCCTCGTCGCCGTCACGTCGGCCGCCGGCTTGCTCAGTCACGTCTTGGATACGCGGAGCGTCGCCACTGATCTCGCTATCCTCATCGGCCTCGGAGTGGGCGTCGACTAAGGCCTGTTCATCGTCAGCCGGCACCGCGCCGATGCGACGTCACCACCACCCGGGGAGCGCCAGATTTGACATCGGGCCGCTTCAGGGCTGCGACTTCTGATGGACCGGCCACGCGGCCACTCCGTCACGCTCGTCGCTCTCCGGCAGAAGAAGACTGCCGAGACCGTCAGAGCGCGGCGAAACCGCTGGTCAAGGCCGTTCGGACATAGGTGGCGGCCCGTTCGGAGTGCGAACCCGTGACGATCGTCAGTTGGGCGGAGCTCCCGGGCTCTTATTGACCGCACGGCGGAGCTGCATTTGTAACCGTGTCGGGCAGGAGCTCACGGCCTTTGCGGCCGGGCGACGGACTCGAAGGCGGCTATCGGACGTATTCGTGCAAGCTGAAGGTCATGAACGTAGAACGGCGACTCGATGAGCTTGGACTGACCCTGCCAGCCCCGGCCGCCCTCCCCACAGGAGTCGAGATCCCCTTCGCGTGGGTCCGCGTCCATGGCAGCCGGGCGTTTGTCTCCGGCCACGGCGCCCTCGCCACGGACGGGTCACCCGCGGGGCCCTTCGGCAAGGTACCCAGCAAGGTCACCCTCGAAGAGGCACAACACTCGGCACGGCTCGCCGCGCTCGCCGTCCTCGCCAGCCTCCGAAATAGCCTCGGCGACCTTGACCGCGTGAGCGCCTGGCTCATGGTAAACGGCTACGTCAACGCCGAACCCGGCTACCAACAGACCACCGCAGTGATTAACCCGTTCTCCGAGCTCATTATCGACCTCTACGGCGCGGACGCGGGCGGCCACGCCCGTACTGCCATAGGGGTCGCCACCGTTCCCCTCAACCTACCCGTCGTCATCTCGGCCGAGGTCGAGATCTCAACACCCAACCCTGAGACACTTTAATTAGGGCAACTCCCTAGGCGCACAGGGCATGCGCATGCAAATACCCCACCGGAACGCAACCGCCGCATCGTAACCGAGTGTGCGGGCCGGTCACGTCCTCGCCACCCCGCATATGCTGCACATGCAAGGGCTGCGTATGTCCCACAGACTGTCCCCATAAACACAGAGGCCGCCGACCAAACATGCTGGTCAGCACCCGAGCGCCCGTACTTGGTGGCGGGGAATATTCTGAAGTTTCGCCATTCGAGTTACGAGGACGACGAACGCAGACCGGGCTCTCCTCGAATCCCGTCGAGACGACACATAAATGGACATCCCGAGCCGGCCCGAAAGGGGCAGCCCACTTTCTTAGCCCGCTCCGGATTCGGCAGGGAGATTTAACTAAGCCTGATCGGATCCATCCACCATTTGTCCTGTGGTGGGAGTTACGGTCAGTTTGCCTCGGCCTGGCCTGGCTTTTGACAGCTGGTTGGGGGTGAGCCTGTCTGTGGAGAGCAGCCTGTCGGCTAGCCCCAGGTGGTGGTGCCGTCGTTGGTGTGCGGCGGATCGCCCTGCGGCAACAGGACGACCGGCGTCGACCTCGGCCCGTTTCACCCACGCCCTCACTGCCGTTTCGGTCAGGTTAAGCTCCCGGCCCACGGCACCGACACTCTTGCCGTGGTGGACCAAGACGACTACCTCGGCTTTGAACTCGGGAACGAAGGACCGACGCGGACGAAGTGGCTTCCTCTCCATCGTCTCCACTCTGGACATCCTTCCTGCCCCTCAGGGCGACTTGGTGGATGTCCGTTAGAAGGGGTCAATCCCAAGCGAGGTAACATTTGACTATGCCTGACAGCAGTAAGACGTTCGTTGACGCCGTTCACGAATTCTTGCGTGACGCCGTCCTCTCCAAAGTCGAAGTGGACCGCTTCTTGGACCCCACAGCTCCTAAGTGGGCCCGCTTCGACCCCGAACTCGGCTATGTGCCAAACGATTCGCGGGTCCCTGATGGCATCGACGGCGCGATCACGACCTACCGGTACGGTGCACTGGGGGAACGGCGGATGATCAACTATTCGGATGAGGAATGCCGAATCGCCACCTATGGGGACAGCTTCACCCAATGCCATCAGGTGAGCGACGGGGAAACGTGGCAGGAGACGTTGGCAGCCCACATCGGCGAGCCCGTACGGAACTTCGGGGTCGGAGGGTACGGCGTGTACCAAGCGTACTTGCGTCTCCGGCGCACCGAGCTAGACGTCACCGGAGGTGCGAGTTACGTTCTTTTCAATGTCTACGATGACGACCACGCCCGCAACCTCGATGCGTACCGACTGTTGCGCCTGGGGCGGGCCTGGAGGGATTACGACCGGTCGCTCACGACTTCGATGTTTCACGCGAACCCATGGGCACACCTACGTTTCGACCCTGCCTCCACCGAACTCGTGCACATTCCGAACGAGTTCAGTAAACCGGAGTCGCTTTACCTGCTATGCGATTACGACTTCTTGGTTAGTAAGTTTGAAAAAGACCTTGTCGTGAAGTTCCTGGTCGCACGACAGACCGCTGATTTCGATTTCCTGCGGGAGTACGAGGAGGTGGCCAGAACGTTCGACGTGGACCTGTCGTGGGGTACGCCGGTCGAGGCCGGTCGCGCGGCAGAGAAGTTGTACCGGGCTATGGCCTTCCGCTCGTCATTGCACATCCTGCAACAGCTCCATCGCGAGCTCGCCGCCAGGCAAAAAGAGCTCTTGGTACTGCTCAGCTATTCCGCACCGGCGGTGAAGCGAGTGGTCACGGATGGCGCTCGGGCCGACGACTGGTTCCTTCGGCAACTCGAGCGCTCAGGGATTACTTTCGTGGACACCCTGACGTCTCACGTAGCTGATTATGCCGAATTCTCGGTGAGCCCTGATCACTACGTAGGGCGCCTGTACAACGGCCATTACACGCCGGCGGGGAACTTGTTCTTCGCTTTCGCGATCAAGGACCCTGTTGTCCGATGGCTGTCCCCACCGCCACCCGCGTACCGCGACCGTGAGGCATCGTTTGCCATGCAAGCCGCCAAATTGGCCTAGACAGCATGACTTTGGATCGAGATGTGCGGGTTGTTAGGGGTTACCTGGGTGCTTATCGCTGGGATCGGCGCATCCTGGCATGGGAGATCTATAACTTCTGGCATTGGAGATCTGCAACGAGCGTTTTGGGAAGGCAAACAGTTAGGTTGCCGTCGGTTGCCCACTCGGCTCGCATTGACATGGAATCTTTGCTGTCGGGAGCCTGGACAGGGAAATTCTGAATCATCCACGTGCCACCGAACCCAATCGAGCAAGAAGGAGCTAAGTGTGCCGAAAATCACCATTGTAGGAGCGGGCGGATACGTCTTCCCGCTCACCTTGATCCGGGATATCCTCGCCTTCGAGGCGCTTCAGGACAGCGAACTCTGCCTCTATGACCCTAATGCCGAGAACGTGGCGATCACGGCGAATGGCGCCCGCCGCCTCATCGATGCCCACGGCCTCGCCACCAAGCTCGATGTTCCCGCTCAGCGCCGTGCGGCCCTCGACGGCGCCGACTTCGTGATCTGCACCTTCCAGGTCGGTGGTATCGAGGCTTACGGTTACGACGTCAACATCCCTCGCCAGTATGGTATCGACCAGCCCGTCGGCGACACACTTGGTCCTGGCGGCGTCTTCCGAGGACTGCGATCGATCGCTGCCCTGAAAGAACTCGCCGCCGACATGCTCGAGCTGTGTCCACAGGCTCTGCTGATCCAGTACGCCAACCCGATGTCGATCAATTGTTGGGCCGCTTCCGCCCTTGGGATCAAGACCGTCGGGCTGTGCCACAGCGTGCAGGGCACCTCCAAGATGCTGGCGCGCGAGCTCGAAGTGCCATATGAGGAGGTCACCTTCGATTCGGCCGGGCTCAACCACAACGCTTGGTTCACAACCTTTCGTCGCGGGCAGGAGGATCTGCTACCACGGATCAGGGAGGTGATGACTGCTCGCCATCTCGATGCTGCCACTACTGGGCTAGCCTCCAACGAGCTGCACGGCGGCGGGAACGAGCGCGTCCGCACTGAGCTAATGGCCCTCACGGGCTACTTCCATACCGAGTCGAGCCACCACGCCAGCGAGTACTGGGCGTGGTTCCGCAAGAACCCGGAGCTCGTCGCCGAGTACGTACCCAAACGTTGGGACTACTACGAAATCTGCTCGACCCATTCCCCCGACCACAACGTGGACGAGTTCGTGGACACCTCGCGGCGGGAGGGACTGGTGCCCTCGGAGGAGTACGGCGCCTACATCATCGACTCGATGACGGCGGGCACGCCCAGGGTCATCTACGGCAATGTGCCGAACGATGGTTTGATCGACAACCTGGCTACCGACAGCTGTGTCGAGGTGGCCTGCCTTGTCGACGGCGTCGGCCTGCGCCCGATCAGGTACGGGAGCCTCCCGCCGGTGTGCGCCGCCCTCAACACCGTCCAGGTCAACGTGCAGAGGCTGGCGGTGCAAGCGGCTCTCGAAACGGATCGCTCCCTCGTCTATGCGGCCGTCGCGCTCGACCCTCTAACCGGGGCGCTGCTCACGCTCCCGAAGATTCGTGAGATGGTAGACCAGATGTTCGAAGCAGAGCGGCGGTGGCTCGGGACACTCGGCGGCAAGTGATTAGGGGTTTTGACGACATCGGCCTAAGCGCAAGTTGGCTCCACAGTAGGTCGAGCGGGGTCCAGGCTGACCACCGGTACCAAGCTTACGAGCCAACGTTCACGGGTGTTCCTGGTATCCAGCCGACGATAATGGGCAGTTATGCGCGATTTAGTCGGAGCTACCACGGCGGCGGCCAAGCCGGGCTCGACCTCCCTGAGTCACTCGCCTGGCTGTGGCGTGACTACGACGCGGACCGCAGCGAGCAGACCTACGAGCAGGGCCAGCCGAACGCGAGCAACCCGTATTCCGCGTCCGTATCGCCAACCGAGACACGTGAGCGCAGCGGGGCTGCGGATTCGTCGCATCGTCGCTCAGACCGATATGAGGGATGCATCGGCCACATCACTCGAGCAAGAGCTGCTCCTGCTCGGAGGGGCTGAGGGCGTCAGCTCGATCGAGTCATTGTCAGGCGGCGTGATTGCAGCCGTATGGCTTGTCGGTTACGCGGACGGTAGCCGTCTTGTCGCGAAGATGCTCGAAGGCCCCGGCGAGGACACGTTCGGGCTTGAAGTGGAAGGCCTCGAAGCGCTACGCGCCACGGGCACCGTCACAGTGCCAGAGGTGTAATCGCGAGCAGTGAGCGACTGCTGGTTCTAGAACCGCTACCTGCTCGTAATGACGGCGACGCGGCCTGGGGAAGCCTTTGCGCGTGAGCTTGACGTGCTCCACCAGGGCAGCGTGCACGACCGGTTTGGATGGGAGCACGAGAACGGGCGCGGCGGACTGCGCCAGCGCAATCCTTGGTCGGAGAATGGCCATGTGTTCTTCGCCGAGCAGCGGCTGCTCTGCTACCTCGACGAGCCTGGTGCCCAAAAAGCACTCGAACCGGCTGACCGACGCGCGCTCGAACGGCTGCCAGAGCTCTTCCCGGTAATGCCCGCAGCGACGAGCAGGCGGCTATCTGCTCTCGACAGGGCGTTCCGACCGTCTCGAAAGGTGTCTGGCTGCTCGGCCGGGTGTCGTCATGAGGCGTGGTGCCGTTCACGGCTGCTCCAGGAAAAGGTGGGTGTCGCCGAGGGCGCTCGCAAGGGTTCGCAGACACATGTCCCGCAGCTCGTCGCGGCAGAACGTCTGCTGGGCCAGCCATTCGACGCACACCACCCGGACGAAGGAGAGCCAGCCGGCGAGCGCGACCGATGCCACCGCCCGTTGGTGGCCTTGGAGGCCCATGGCGTCGAGCATCCGCTGGCGGATGACGTTCAGCTCCTCGGAGATGATCCCCTGGATCGTCGGGTCGCCGGCCAGTGCCCCCCGGTTGGCGACCAAGATGGTACGGGCGTTCGCGACGAAGAAGTCGAAGTGGGCGTCCAGCCCGGCGACCACCTGATCGGCGATCGGCACGTCGTCTACGAACTCTGCTGAGGTGAGCAGCCGGTCGCTCGACCGCTGGTAGATGGCCGCGAACAGGTCGCGTTTGGTCGGAAAGTACCGGTACACCAGACCACGGGATACGCCGGCCCGGGATGCCACTTCGGCCATCCGCACCTCGTCGTAGGCCCGGGTGGCGAACTCGTGGGCGCCGATGTCGAGCAGCTGGTTACGCCGCTCGTCGGGGGCTAGTCTTCGCCCCTCCTTCGTAGGCTCCATGCTACTTGACATGTGTACAGCAAGGCCATTAAAGCCGCTAGTAGACATGTGTGCAGTAGCTCAGGACATGTTCATGGGCATCGTTGAGAGGAGATCGGTCTCTGGGGCCGTCCGGGCAATCGATCCGTTGATCGATCCGGACTACACCGACGCCTTCGAGGCCGACACGTCCAGCGCGAAGCCCCAGTCGCCCGAGCAGTGGGCGCGCGCCACCTTCGAGGGCGCCCCGGTCGCGATGCGCTGGTTCCTTCTGGCCAGCTGGCGAGCCGGCCTCGGGCTGCGTCTCGGCCCCCGGCATTCCCCCGATCACGTTCTGGGCTGGCACATCTTCGACCGGGCAACGAACTCGGTCACCCTGGAGGTTCATTCTTGGTTATTGGCCTGCCACCTGGTGCTTTGGCTCGAGGACACCAAGCTCGTCTTCTCCTCTTCCATCCGCTACAAGGGGAAGATCGGTGCCGTCGTCTGGCCGCCCGTGTCGAGCCTCCACCGCCGTATCGTCCCCTACGTACTCAAGCACGCGGTCCATCGGGCGGTCTTATGACAGCAGTTCGTGCAGAGCCGTCATGCGGCCCGGCAAAGAGACCAAGCGGCGATGACCACCAGAGTCGAGGCCCATGTCTCCGGAATCGAAGACATCGCGGCGTCGTCGCCTGACCCGCCTCGTCAGCAACATGAAGTGCCCTGACCGCAGCCATGCGCACAGCTGATCTGCCGGCCCGCCACCAACACATTTTCCCACCGATCTCGTCACCGGGGCCAGCTGGCCTACCAAGAGCTTGCCTTTATGGCCCGACCCTGTCTTGCCGCAACCCCCCGTCGGCGACCACGCCCGGGAAGCCCGAAAATGACCCCTTGACATTCCTAGGAGCATCGTTCTGCGTTTATTGATCAATTTGGAAAAGCACATAATACCCGCCCATGACGACCCGAGAACCGACACCGCGTTCTCCATTTTTGACTGCACCGGGTAAAGGTGGGGAAATGATGAGCGAGGCTGAGGATAACCCGGTCGACGCATTAGTCGCGCCTCGTTACGTTACATGACCGTTCACATGGTCGAAGGGGTCGGGACTTCCCGACCAAAGCCCCGTTCTCCAGCTCTTGGCCGCGATCGAACCCCGACGTGACCTCGGGCACCGAAAGAAATCGCCAACCGTTTGACGACAGTAACTTTCAATTTATTTCATGCGTCGGAAGGGGGGACTTGAATAGTTACTCCCCTCCCCTGCCGGGGTTCATCGTCGGCCCCGAGCCATGGGTACCAGCGGCGTGACTAGCACTAGCAGCCGCTGCTCGAGACCCGCCAGCTGCTGTTTGAAAGCATCCCGAGCGTCCCGCTCTCAAGGCCGACGCCGGAGGCGAGGCTTTTCCCGACGACCTCGCGTACCTGACCGACCGGCTTCAACTCGGACGGCCCTAGTCATTGGGTTCGTTGGCCGGAGTGTGGGAGTCAAATGGCTTGTAAGCCTCCTGGGAGAGAGCTCGAAAGTACTGGCCTCGCAGCGGCTAGCTCCAGGGGGCCGGCCGTAGGTTTCGTTGCATCACAAAGCCCAGCATTATGTGCCCCAACGAAGGAACCGACGCCTGTTGGCTTTAACACCCGTGGATGGACGCCAACTGGTGCAGACGCATAAACCGGTTGACGCCCACGGTGCCCTGGCGTTCCGGGATTGTGCTCCTAGTTGTCGGCCAAAGTTGGTGCCGACTCGACCTCGGGTCCCATAACGTTCGCTGGCCGAGCGAGCTGTGCTGAAACCCCGGAACCCCGGAACCCCTGGCCGTGACCCGTCCCGCGCCGAGAGCGGGAATTTTGAGCTTGGACCCTTCAGGACCCGATGCGGACCGGCGGTGGTGGTACGACTTGGAAGGTCCAACTGGGGCCTGGCTTGCGTAGCCTAGCGCCCCGACTACAAGGAGATGCGGTGGCGATGCGTTCGCAACATCGGGGTTGGCGCGACAGCTGCGCTCCCTACAAGAGCCTTCGCGGCTGCTTCTATGCTGGCCCTAACCGTGGGCTTGGCGCCGACACCAAGTCTCGCCGCTACGACCTCCGTTGCGGGTCCCGACCTCATTACGAACGGCTGCCTTTCGGACCCTGCCGTGACATCTGGAAACGGTGAGCTGGGTGCTGGGCAGAGCGGGAATCCAGGGATGGACCGTGGGTGGTGCCGGCGTGGCCCCGATCGCAAATCTTTGGGAGCCCGCTCCGGGCTGTAACGATTCGGTCGATCTAAACGGTGCTGGCTCGGTGTCCCAGACTGTTAGCGTGGCGCCTGGTGCGACCTACTCGCTCCGCTGGGAGGGGGCAGCCGACGCTCGGTTTGGGCCTCAGATCACGAAGATGCAGGTCCTTTGGGACGGCAAGCTCGTCTCGTCCCCGACGTACAGCGCTACAGGTCACACAACTGCCTCTATGGGCTGGAATCTCTGAACAAGTCCTAGTGACGGCGACCACCCCGAAATCTGTGGTCACGTTCGACCAGAACGGCTCGTACGGCAGTGCCGAGAGCATCCTCGGCTTAGTGTCACTCACGGGCGGCACTCAGGTCGTGAACGGCTTTACGGTTACCAACGGCAGCGGCCCTTATGCAGTCGCCGAACGGGCAATGCTCACGAAGATACCGGCGAACGTTTCCGTGCCCGCACCGAACCCGGTCTCTAGCCTACAAGCCGTTGCGGCCAACCAGGTCCTAAGTGGGAACGGGCTCCAGATCGTCTGGAGCATCGCCCCTACGGCCGGGTTCATCCACGCTGCGACCTCCGCACGAGATGCTGGCGGCACAGTCGTTGAGAATTACCTCATGAACCTCCTTAAGTCCAGTAAAGGGCTGTACCTTGCCGAGCTTCAAGCGGACCGCGTGCCCTTGCCCAGTACAGGAGGCCTCGTCAACTCGTGGGCCGTGCGTGTCCAGACCGTGAGCACCACTGGTGCCCCCATGAGCTTCCAGATCACGCTCACGAAGGAGGGGACGACTACCACGTGGGCCAACGTCCCGGGGGTCCCCTCCACGGCCAGTCAGGCCATGGCGCCCGAGGCTTTGGCAAACCTGCTCTATTACAGCAAGACCATCGCTACGGCCTGAGACTGAAAAGAGGGATCTATCTCGCTGGGACCCGCGGAGAAGAAGGCGCTCTGGCCGACTAGTACCTCACGGGCTGAAGCATGCGTCCAGCGAGCTTGTGACTGTCATTCGACTCGATATCCGTTGATCTGCTTGGCTTCCGGCTTCGGGTCCGGCGGACGCCGGGCCGCTCAGATCAGGAGTTCGGCTCGCTCAGCAACACAGGAGCCGGACATGCTGGAGGAATGTGGCTGACGGCGTTCGAGACGCCGGACGCTTTCCCGCCAACCGAACTGTATTTATTGCAGCGGGTCACGATTGGCGAACGACACGACCATGCGTGGGCGCACAGGGCTCACGCGATCCCGTTGGGCTATCAGGACTATGAGGACATCATCGTCGGCTCTAGACATCATGGCTTCGACATTTGGAGTCCGACCACCTGGCCCCTACACATCTACATCTGCACCGTGCCGGAAATCCCTCCGAGACCGCGACGAGTTCTCGGAAGACGAGGTCACCATTGCTCGCTGGGGATTGCTTCACGAGACGCTGGAGAGAGCACAGAACGATCGCTACTAGTCCGGATCAGCCGCTCTGCGCCGACGCGAATATTCGGCGTTCGGCGCAATCGCCTGCCACCGTCGGTCCGCCCGTCCAGTGGCTATATCTTGTCGAGGTCTTTGGCGCGCCGATGCTCCTCGAGGTAGCGGTCGACCGCGTCCTGGGCTTCGGCCTTGACTGACCGGTAGAGGAACTCGTCGTCCCAAACCTCGAGGAGGAGCCTTTCTTCGTAGTCGGTGTACCTGTGCCGGATGAGGGCCCGGGCGGCCAGTGCGGCGCGTTCGCCCACACTGATCGTCCGGGTCCGGCCCACACGGCGGCTGCCCACCTCAACGGCACGTTGCGCAGCCTCGGTGGCGATGGAGCGGGCCAGGCCGGCATGCTCGGGGGCGAAGCCCAAGAACGCCACGATGGCCTCGGCCAGCTCCTGGCGGTAGAGGTCCTCCTTCCGGGCCCGGTAGGCGGCTCCTTGGGCTCGCCGAGACGACCGCTCTACAACTGTTTGCGCGGCCTCCTCACGGGCCTGGGCGACCGTGGCGGCGGGCGCCAAGATGCCGAGCAGCCTCCGGTGAGGGTGGTCCCGGCCCCGAGGCCTCCACAGCGACCAGTACACGCCAGCGGTCTTGACCCGGCGGGTAACGAAAGCGTCACCGCTGGGCAGGAGCTCCCATCCCGCTGGCGCTTGCAGCACGCGGTGCTCAGGGTGCCAAACACCGCCCTCGCGCGAGTCGTAGACGTCCAGTTGGGCGGCCGTTAGGTCCGGTTCCACCTCCACGCCCCCCAGTCTGCTACCTCGCCCCTCAGGGCTTCGCCCGGTGTTCTGGCGCCCCCACCCAAGTGTGACTCGAGAGGCACCGCCGGATCGCCGATTACGGACGGATGTCAGCGTCGATGATACGCGTCAGGTTGTTGCACAGAATTCCCCGATCTGGCATCACACCTTGCTTGTGGATTTTATTGTCGCATGACGATATCGACCACACTGGGAACCTTGACCAGACACTCGCGGCGTGCCGGAACGCGCAACTCGTTTGCAATTGGGCGATGGTGGAACGGCACACAAACTGCTTCGACTTCCCCCTCCCTCGGTGCCGCTGGGTCATGGACGGTGAGACTCTCGACGCCGGCGACGGCGTCTTGGTGGCGGTTCGTCCGCCGGTGTTCGACTCGCCCACAACCCGCGGGCGATTCGATCCGACCACCGGCGTGTACTGGTCTGTGGATACTTTTGCCACTCCGCTGCCCGATCCTCAGCTGGGTATCTCCGATCTCGATCCAGGGTTTTGGCAGTTCGGTTTGGCCACGTTTGCGCTCGGCGCGGTGAGCCCATGGCTGTCGATGGTCGATGAGACCAAGTACGGACAGCACGTCGACAGAGCGCAACGCCTCGACATCACGACGGTCGCCTGTTGTCACAGCCCAGTCATTGAAGGCTCGTTCATCCCTAAAGCCTTTGCGCGCATGCGCGAGCTGCCACCACTACTACCGTTTGATTTGCCCAACCAATCAGTGCTCGACCAGATAGTTGCCGCTTCCGCGTTGCCACAGAACTGACTCAACGCTGCCCGCAGGCAACATAAATTTGGGCACCGGCAGCGCGACCGACCGTGGCGAAGAGAGATCCCCTACAACCAGCCACGTCCAACGGGCGGCGACACATCGTTGCGACGAAGAGCGACGTCACGGCCGGGTCAGGATCTCAAGTCGGTCGTCCGTGTTATTGTGCGAGCGTTATGTGCGCCGGGATTCTGCCCTTTGCCGGTTATTCGGCGGCTAGCACGTGACCGCTGACGGTGCCCTCGGGGACCCATCGGTTCGGACGTCAAGACCTCCCTGGGCGCATGCAGGCACCCCTAGCTTTTACGAGAGCGCAGTCCAAAAAGCTGTTCCCTCACCTAAGGGAGGGGCAACATGCTATTGAGGCAGTAGCAACCTGGCTATGCCTTGTCAGAGCACTTGGCGGACAGGAGGGTTGAGCAGGTATAGGCCGAAAATCGATCCAACCAATAGCTCGGCGCCGTAGCAAACTCACGCTACGAGCCTTCTCCCAGGGCTAGTAGGAAGGATTTAGGAGGCGGAGAGAACCGTCAGTTCGAGCCTAATTGTTTTACGTCGGGTATCACTCGTAGCGCGAGGTCCACGGCATCGTCGTAGCTGAGCTTCGCGCCAGCACGCTGAAGCATCTCGAAGTTGTCATCACCGAGAGCTTCGCGTATGTACGCGAGAACCTGCTCCAGCCTGGTCTGGCGCAGGGATACCAAGTGTGCAAGGGGGTTCTCCTCCGTGAACGTGTACTCCAGGGGACGGTGCCTCGACAACATTGCGTTATAAGCCCCGGTCAACCGGGCCGCGTCGCCCGGGTTCCCCGCCGGGCCAAGCAGCAGACCAGATTGGGAAAGTCTGCGACGGCCGAGTCCTGTTGGCCCAGGCGACAATAAAGGACCAGTGCCTCCCGCAACCAGATAGCTGCGTCCTCGAAACGGTCCTCGAACAGCGCGATGTCGGCCAAGACGCAGCAAGCCGTGCGCAGCTCCAGAGGCAGGTCGAGCTCCTGGGAGATGGCGAGCTCATCCTTGACCAGTTCGGCGGCTGCTTGGGAGTTCTCATCGGCCAGCTCGAGCGCAGCCAGGTTGATGAGCCACCAGCAGCAGCCCGCAAGGTCTCCGGCTCGCCGAAGGTGGGCCACCGCCTGCGTAAGGAGCTGCTTTTTCTCGGTTCGTCCCAGAACGGCCAAGCCCAGAACCCCTGCAGCATTGCCGATGAGCCGGTCGTCACCCAGGCTGCGCCCCATTTTGAGCGCCTCCTCTGCATAGGCTACGGCTTCGACTTGCCCTCCCATGTACTCCGCCGCCCAGGAGAGGTTCGCCAGTACTTCTGCTGTTAGGCCCTCGTAACCGAGGCGACGGGACATCTCGAGGCCCTCTTTCATCATGGCGGTCTCGGCCTGCCTGGCGGCCTCAGACCGAATTGCAAAAACCGCCGTAGCAAAGACCGCGCGGCCAACGCGGCAAAGCGCCCTCGCCCGCACCTCGTCCGCTACGGGGTCAGGCCGGGCCAGGGCGCCGCGGGCTGCGTCGAGGCCGTACGCTCCGCCAAGGGCGAGGCCTTCCCGGGGCCCGCGCCCAGAAGAAATTGGAAGCGAACATCCGCAAGACTTCCTCGGACCGGCCAGGCTGGGAAAGAAAGTAGCCCAATGCCGAATGGATATTGTCCCAGTCAAAGCCGAGCTTCTTCAGCCCACGGGCCTGGTCTGCTCCCAAGATCATGGGCTCGGCAAGTTCGACGAGCTGCAAATAGTACTCGGCGTGAGCAGATCTCGCCGTTCCCAAGGCGGCTTCGCCGCCGGTCTCTAACAGCCGCTCGGCGCCGTACTGGCGGACCGTCTCCAACAGCGAATAGCGGAGAGAACCTGAGGTGCGCTGCGCCACGACGAGGCTTTTGTCGACCAACGAGCCCACCACGTCGGCCACGTCTCCGGTGCTGACCGCCTCGGAAGAACAGACGGCCTCGGCCGCCTCCAGGTCGAAGCTCCCGAAAAACACGGACAGCCGGTTCAACACCTTCTGCTCCGCGGGGGACAGGAGCTCAAAGGACCAGTCGAAGGCCGCCTGCAGGGTGCGCTGGCGGGGCAGCGCCGTGCGGGAACCTCCGGTGAGGAGCCTGAAGCGCTGGTCCAGGCGGTCGTCCAGCTCGATAAGGGACATGCCGGCGATGCGGGCGGCGGCCAGCTCCAGGGCCAGAGGGATCCGTCGAGCCTTCGGCAGATAGACGCCACCAGCTTGGCCACCGGTTCTTCGAGGATGAAGGTCGAGTCATGCGAGCCGGCCCGCTCGACGAACAGCTTGACGGCGTCGGAGCGTTCGAGGTCTTCGAGGGAAGTGGCGTCTTCTGGTGGCAAGCCGAGCGGGGCCAGACGGTAGACCCGTTCACCTTCTATGCCGAGTGGTTCGCGTGAAGTGGCCAGGAGCCGCAACTTGGGGCAGGCCCGGTTGAGCCGCTCACCCAGTTCGGCCGCCGCCCCGATGACGTGCTCGCAATTGTCTACGACGACGAGGATGTCCTGGCCGGAAAGGGCCTCGCACAGGACATCGAGAACCGGTCGTCCGGCCTGCTCGCGCACCCCTAGGACCGAGGCGAGTGCCGCCGCCACTTGCCCCGGTTCAACCACCGGGGCCAGGTCGACGAAAAAGGCCCGTCCCCCTTGTTCTTCTAAATGTCGGGCGGCGACCGCCACGGCGAGGCGTGTCTTCCCCGACCCCCCGGCCCCGGTCACCGTCACCAGGACCGTACCAGCGAGCCGACCTCGCCTTGCTCGGCTTCCCGGCCCACAAAGGTGCTGAGGAACGTGGGCAGGTTGTGGCGTGGGCAGGTTGTGGCTCCGCTCGGCTCCCCCCGTTGAGCGGACCGCGGCCAAGCGGGCCACGCCGTCGCTGGCGTCCCGGTAAGCCTGCTCCCCGACCGCCGACGGCTCGAAGCCGAGACCTCTCGGTATAGGGCTGGCAAGGGGGGTCGTCAGGCCGGAGAGTGGACGGTAGTCCAGGTCGGCGGACTGTGCCAGCACCGAGCGCTCCAGTTCTACCAGCTCGGCCGAGGGGTTGATGCCCAGCTGCTCAGCCAGGGCCGTACGCAAACGGGCAAGAGCCCGGAGAGCATCGGCCTGGCGGCCGGCCCGGTACAGGGCAGCATCAGCTGAGCCCAACGCCGTTCGCGGAGCGGCTCGTTGGCCACGGCGGCCTCGAGGCCCACGTTGGCAGTCACCTGGACGGCGAAGTCGAGCTCCACCCGGCCGATCTGCGTACGTTATAACTCGTAGTTGGTTGAACGTCCGTTGTGCCCGACGAAGTGGGTAATGGACCGATTGGCATCGTGATAACGCTTCTGACCGTTCAACTTGGTCTCGGCATCGCCCCACCGGGGTGCGGTAATCGGAACCGCCCCTCACTTCCCCGCGTCCACGAGCTGTCGCGGCAGACGACGCCCGACTGCGGGTATCTCGGGCTCCTAATCGTCCTCCGATGTCGTATTCGAAGCAGGGGGACGCCAAGAACGGGTGGCAGTGCCATTATCGGCGCCGAGTTGCAACCTGGCTGCGGCCACGAACGCATTTTGCGCCGTAACAATCTCATCCATAAGCACGACCCAGTGGTCGGTGTCCCGGGGACCGTTAGTCGTGTATTCGGCCGCAGCAGCGAGGTGTCGTAGGTAGAGGTCGTTCGCGGCGGACTGGACGCTCTGACTTGCCACCAACGAAAGTTTCCAGGCCGTGAGTTCGAATTCCCGTAAATCCTGTCCAGCCACCGCGTTCCGGGCGCGGGAATAGGCGGCCGTAGGGCGCAAAAGAGCGTCGGCGGATAGACGGTGCTTGTGACCTGCGGCAAGAAACTCGGAAACGAGCGTCAAAAACTCCTCTCTCTGCCGTTCCTGCAACTCACCCCTCTCGGCCAGTTGGGCAGCAAGCCTGGTGGCTTTCGCCGAAGCGCTGGTCGCAATACGCACTGCCACGATGGCGCAGATGACAGCGACGAGAGCCACCGCGAGCGTCGTGACACCTAGGGCCGTACTCACAACGCGCTCGATGCTAACAAGAAGGCATAACAGTCAAGAGAGAAAGGAGTTCCTGTCCAACACCGCCACAGCTGATCGACGATGCCCTTCTGCTGGCCTGAGACGGACCGCCGTTAGCGTCGGCTCGCCCCCAGTGAAGGAGACCCTGGGTCGTAAGTTTCATCACGTGAACGGCCCTGAGGCTTCCAACCTCACCCTTCGTCGCTAACAGGGTCCCTCTCCGGGGCGACCGGCGCTCATAACACGGACCACAAGTCCGGGCTCGAAGCCGCACGAGCAGGTGAAGCTCGTGGGAGCGCGTTCTCGATTGAGCTCTGCCCCGGTGTGGCCTGCGCCCCGACCCGTCATCAGTTCGGTCGGGGCTACAGGCTTAGCTGTGGCCCCTGTTGACCCCCGTGGCCTGACGCTACCGGGCTGTAATTGTTGCGGGAGCCAGCAGCCGGTCCATCGCCACGCACGCCCTCAAACGGCGCTGCGACCCAGTGCGGAGGGCGCCGGTCTGGGCGGCGAGCAGGGTCCAGCCGGCCGGGCCAACCAGATCGGCGTTCGAGTGCAACGGGCGGCCAGCAATTAGGACCTCCTGGTCGGGCTCGTCCCACGACCGGGCTCCCCCCCAGGCCTGAGCCAGAGCTCGACGAGCTGCGCGCTCGGCGGCAGACCGCCGACCCATTTCTGGTGTCGCTTGTCATCCAGACTGAGCGGAATGTCGGCTCTGAAGAACCTGGACTCCCTTTCTTGCCAGTGCTCTCTGCCAATTGCTCGCCCCTCTTCCCCGTGCCCGCCTGGACACAGACCCGAAGTATTTTGTGTCCACGAGGTACTGGACGGGCCGTGACAAGAACCTCGGTCGACTGGCCTGATTATGCCTCTGGCCAGTGCCTTTGTCGGTGTCGGAGGGGGGACTTGAACAGTTACTCCCCTCCCCCGGAGGGGTTCATCGTCGGCCCTGAGGTATGGCTACCAGCTGCCTGACCAGCACGATAACCCCCGCTTACCGGCGACAGTCGGCCGCCTGCCCGTTCGACCCTCAAGCCGCCCTGGTCACACGGTATTTCTAGTGGACCAGGCACCCACAAATTAACCCACTCGAAATACACAACTTTAACCCACATTTAGTCATTGCGAGCAGGTCCCGTGGCCGCTAGGGTCCGTGGAAGCCACCAGAGTCGCCCGAGGCTGAAGAGCCAGAGCCAGACCAAGCCCCGGGCCATGTCTTGAAACGAGGCACCGCCCCATGGCTGATCTGTTGACAGGCGGGGTCGTAACGCACGACCCCCGGGCCGAGGCGCTCTTCGGGCAATGGAACATCGCCTTCGAACTGAGGGAAATCCTGATCGACGAGGTGCGCCTGCTCGACGGCGCTCAGGTCCGCGACCTGGCCAACATCGCCCCGAGCGAGGGCGTCGAAGAGTACGCCACCCAGATGCGCTCAGGGGCCAACTTCCCCCCTGTCGTGCTCATGAAACCGAACATCCTGATCGACGGTAACACTCGCCTGGAGGCTGCCCGCCGAAACGGGCGCAGTCTGTTCCCTGCGTACGTGGTGGAAGTCCCTACGGTCGACTTCGCCAGGGCCGTGGCGGGTGGGCTCAACCAGTTGAACGGTCGACGGCTCACCTCGGCCGAGGCGCAGCGGGTAGCCCTCACCATGGTCGAGCAGCTGCATTGGAACGACGAGCAGGTCGCCGCCTACGTGGGCCGGACGGCACAGATGGTCCGCACGTGGCGGCGCCAGGCGGAGACCGAGTTGAAAGCCAAGCGTCTGGGACTGGGCGACCAGGTCGGGCATATCAGCAAGAACCAACAAGACGTGATCGCCGGCGTCGTCCATGACGCCCCCTTCGCCGAACTGGTCAAGTTGGCCTCCGATGTCAAGGTGCCAAGGAAAGAGCTGAGCCGTATCGTCAAAGAGATCGGGAAGGCTCCGTCGGAGGCCGACGAAATCCAAGTCGTCACCTCGGCGCGAATGGAGATGGCCCCCGTTGGGCCACCCCCGCGCCGGGCCAGCGAAACGTGGCCGCCCATCGGGCGCGCATGGTCATCCCGCAGCTCCTCAACATCAAACCTCTTGATGCCCTGGAGCCAGCTCGCTTCGAAGACGACCGAAAGCTCTGGCACGCCTTGCGCGACCACGTCGATGCTGTGCTCGTCGCCTTCGACGAGCACCCACCCCAAGAGCCGTTCTTGTGAGCCCTCGCCAGAAAGGGCAGAAAAAAACCGAAGCCAGCCGGATGACCGTCAACATTTGGGACGTCTGCCGGCGCTCGGACAAGCCGCTCACCATCGATGACATTGCCGACCAGCTCCGAGGCCGGGGCCTCGACATGAACGCTGATGCCCTGATGTTCTATAAGAAAACAGAGCTGGCCAAGCTCGACGATGTCTTAGCCAAACAGTTTGAGGACGCCTGGTCTAACGATGCCCCACCACCCGAGGTGATCGACCGGGCTTGGTCGCTCTTCGTCGCCGATTGCGTGAAGGTTAGTTACCAGGCGAAAGCACTAACCGTGACGACGGAGGAAGGCGTTGACCCCCGCAGCCGACATGCGGAGCGACGGTACTCGGCCAACTTGAACAGCCCCCCGATGGTGTACCGGTACTTCGTGACAACCGAGCAGAGGCTCGTGCCCTATGACCCCGAACAACGTGACCAGCTCAATGAGGGCCACACGGCTGGCATGGAGTTCCTTCGCCGCAAGGCCGAGCTCGGGGCACGGGCCCCAAGCCGGCCGAGGCGCGAGAACTACTGGACCTTGCTGAGACGGCGATCCGGGCAAAGTCTGAATAGCTGGCGTTGACGAACGCTGACACCAGCGACACACATAAAGCTGGTTCTACCCAGTGTTGCCTGAGATCGGGCTGTTGTGTGCGACAAGGCCGGCTCGCTGGCGCGGGGTTCCTCCGGCAAACAGACCACAGCCGCGTGGACCTGCTCAGTTTGCTAATTACCAGGGCATAACTTGGTTTTGAAAAAGATAACTGGCTTGTCGAGGAAGTCGGAGCTTGTTCACAAGCGAATTGTCCTGGAGGTTGGGGCGAGAAGCTACGGATTATCGTTTGCATTGGGTTCGTGGCTTGAACTGCGAACCTCAACGGAGGAGCCACAGAACCCACACCACGATCCTGCCAAAGACCCGTCCCGTTACAACGAGAGTCGAGCCTTGACGGCTCTTCGGATTCCGACGGGGTTTGAGCCTCAGCGGACGACGATCGAGCCGAGCACTCGCCAGTTCGGCTTGCCAGCGTAGAGCAGGGCCCGGACCCGGTTGTTCTCGAAGTTGCGGAACCCGAAGCCGACCCGCTTGATGCGCTTGATCAAGTTGTTCAGCGTCTCGGTCGGGCCATGGGTCACCTTGGCGAGGTGGAAGTTCCAGATCTTGTCGAACCAGCGGCTTATCGTGCTGCCGAGCTTTTGGACCTCGGGTGGCATGGCGCGCTTTAGGCAGTGGTCCTTCAGTTCTGCGAGCATGGCTCGGGCGTGGTCAGGGCCGGCGGCGCGATAGAAGTCCCGGAGCCGCTCTTTTATGCGGTAGGCGATCGCCACCTCGGCGTTGGGGCCACCGAGCTCGAGGAGAGACGAAAGGCGCTGGGCGGCTTTGTCGCTGAGGCGCTCTTCCGCCATCAGCAGCACCCGGCGGGCGCGGTAGAGCGGGTCGTCTTTCCTGCCTCGGTGGCCTGTGCGTTCTGTCTGGACGCGGCGGCGGACTTGGTCGAGGCAGCGGTTGGCGAGCTGGACGACATGGAAGGGGTCGACCACCTGGGCTGCCTTGGGCAAGATCACCGAGTAGACAGCGGCGTAAGTGGCCGATATATCGAGGGCACCGAAGCGGGTGCGCTGCTTCCAGGCCTTCGGCTGCTTATCGATAAAGGTCGCCACGTCGACGTAGTTGCGGCTGGGCAGGATGTCGATGACCTGGTGGTTCTGGGATTGCCCCGGTTCTCCGGACAGTTTGATTGGGCCGCTTGGGTAATCGACAGGTTGCAGGAGAGCCGGCGTTCGTACTCTACGGGGCTGAGGTACCTGAGGCTGGAATGGCGGCGTCTTAGGTTGTACCAGCCCTCTATCCAAAGCAGCGTCTCGGCGCGCAGCTCGGCGACGCTCCGCCAACTGCTACTACAACTAAGTATTAGCCGGTAAATAGGCACTGAGCAGGGCGGGAAAGGCTTTGAGTTATATCGTGTTCCTCCAGTAGCCGGCCGAACTCGTGGGACATATATTGACCGCCGCGATCGGAGCGAAATATGAGCCCCGGTCCCGGACGGCGCTCATGAGCGCCATGCGCATGGCCTCGCAAACAAGGGAAGACTCCATATGGCCAGCTATCGCCCAGCCGACTACCTTGCGGCTGGCCAGGTCGATCACCGTGGCGAGGTAAGCCCAGCCCTCCCACGTGCGGACGTAGGTTATGTCGCCTGCCCACACGGTGTCGACGAGCAAGTTCTCGGGCCCGAACGCCCACGCTAGCAAGTTGAGCGCCCTGGCCTCGGGGTCGGCAAAGGTCGTACGCCGGCTACGCCGCCGGCATCGCCCGGCCAAGCCGGCCCTGACCATCAGCCGCGCTACTCGCTTGCGGCCGACATGGAGCCCCTGAGCGGCCAGCTCGGCGTGCACCCGGGGCGCCCCGTAGGTCCCCTTGCTGGCCGTGTGGACGGCGCGGACCTTCTCGGTGAGCTCGGCGTCGGACAGGGCCCTGTTCGAAGGCAGGTGCTCGTGCCAGGTGTAGAAGGCGGACGGGACACTTGGAGCAGGTCGCACGCCTTGACGACGTTGCCACCTGCCTGCTCTCCGCCTCGATGAACTCCCGGCACGGGGTGGTCATCGGGTCCCCTTGGCGAAAAAACTCACAGCCCGAGCGAGGATGTCGCGCTCTTCAGTCACCTCTCGCAGCTGCTTGCGCAACTTGGCTATTTCCTGGGCTTCGGCGCTGGTGGTGCCGGGCCGCTGACCGGCGTCCACTTCGGCTTGGTTGACCCAGCGCCTCACCGCGGTCTCGGTCAAGCCAAGTTCTCTTGCCACACTGGCTACGTTCTTGCCCGGCTGGTGGCACAGGGCGACCACCTCAGCTTTGAACTCCGGGCTGAAGGCTCGGCGATGGCGCTTGGTCATCGTCTCCGATATTGGCATCTGAACATCCTTTCCGGGCGCAAGGCGCCCATCGTGGATGTCCGTCAAACCGGGTCAAACCCAGGCCGACAAAGGTTCACCCTACGAGTGGCTCAAGGTTGACAACAGGGTGGGCCCGATGATGGCCATGGTCCCCGCGCACCGCCTTGGCGTCTTGGCCGCTTCCCCGCCTCGGACTTATGTTCGCCGCGGCCTCTGTTCTGGTTCCTCTACGGCCTGCATGACCTCCTCGACCATCGCCGCTAGCTCCCGGGTTCAATCGCCGTAATGGAGACAAAGGGAGAGGCTCAGGGGATCAAAATGAACCTCTGCGCCTTGGAGAGCTACACGATGCGCCTCGCCGCCTGTTGGGATGGAGAATTGGACGCGATTGGCGCCTACTCTCAACTGGCTTACCTTCATGAAAAGGCCCACGGAGCCGAGGAAGCCGCCGCTGAGATTCGCGAAGCGATTGAGCGGCTTATAGAGTGCCTCAACAAGGATGCCGCGGGGCATGTGTTGAGTGGCACCACCTTAGGTCCGCCTCCGGTCTCTCTAAGGAGTGTCGGAGGGGCGTCTCATGCCAGGAGTACGTCGCCGCCTACATAATGCCCAAAACCTTGTTTAAATGGTCAGTTTACAATCGCATAACGATCATCCCAACGAATCCTCATCGCGAGTGACCACCGCACGTCGCTTAGCGGACCGGGCCAGGTGTTCACGAGAGGGTCACGCTCCGGTGGGTCGATAGACAGCGAGGCGAGCTACTCTCTGCTGGGCACTGTCACGCGGGTTTGGGTGCCGGCTAGGTCGTGAAGTTGCACTTCGGGCAGAGCTCTGCCACGACCTTGCCGGCCAGTTTGATTAGAGGGGTGCTGACGCGGACCACGGCGATGGTGAACACGTCGTTGACCACCCGTGCTTCGACGTCGAGCCCACAGGCCGTTCCGTCCCCCGAGCAGACTCTCCCGTACACGGCCTCGTTACCATAGCCTTTGAGCTTGGTGAACTGGTCGTTATCCCCCAGACCGGTCAACGAGGCAGTCGAAATCGTTACAAAGAACGCATGAGCGGCCGCTGTGCTGGCAAGGACCTTGAGGGTCACTTCGGCGCCGGTTGGCTCCTTGGAGGTCCCCCCCGCAAAGGTGCAGACTTTCTGACCGTGGACGTTGAGTTCCCCCGTGTAGTGCGTCCCCGGGAAATCGGCGGCCGGCAGGAGACCCAGGCACGAACGGTCAAGCAACAGGCCCGGCAGATTATCGATCGCGGCGCTGACGGGCACCTTTTGAGCAGCGGCCGTTGTGGCACCAGCGCCAGAGGGGAGCATCGTCAGCGCCAGCATCGCTATTCCTAATGACGCCATGACCAGCCTGGCCCGTGGGCGCATTCTCATAATAAACCTTTCCGAGTCCATCCAGAGAGCCTGGTCGATGACAGCCGGTCCGGCAAGCTCGAGCTCGGTCTCTCGACGCCTCTGCCGGCACGATGATCATGCAAGCGTGGTTTCCGAGGCGGAAGGAACCCGTCGAGCTGCAACGAGGTCATTTGCAGCGCGCGCCGAGCGTCTTCGCAACCTGTAGCTGCGCTGAGTCGGAGAACTCGGCGCACGTGAACACCGGCGTACCGTTGTCCAAGCCGGTGATCGTGGCCTCGTACTCCGTCGCGCGCGCGGCCGAGATGACGCCGACCATATAGTGCGTGCCTATACCGGAGGTGGTCAGCTTGCACCCGAACGTGTCGTCATACGAAAGAGGGGACAGTGCCGCCGCGTGGAATGCCAGTGGGGACAGTACCGGACAAGTCACTATCGCGTCGGGGTAATAGCTCGGGGCAGTACCGATAAGAGGATCAGGCACTGCCTGGATGGTCCCGATCCGCGCCTCTAGCTGGAGGGTGGCGACGAAGGCGGCCGGGTTGGCGGACGGGGAATTGACATCGTAGAGCCCGTCAGTTGAGAAAAAGGAGTTGAGCGCTTCGAAATTCGCGACGGCGCCCGCCTGCATCTGGACAGGCGTATTCACCACGAACGGGAGATGTACGAGGTTGAGCAGCTCGCTGGCTGCACGCCGGTAGGACGAGGTACTCGGCAGCCGGGCAGCCACTGCTTTTGTCAGGTCGGTCGAAGCCGCCACCCAGTAGTGGTGATAATCCGGTGGGCCGGCTTCTGCGCCGCGCTCCCACTGGCCCAGCGCGAGTGCAAAGTCGTGGTTAGGCGCTTTCGCACTCGAGCCGTTCCCGGGACCGTACAGGTTCGCCGGCGGATGGCAAGTACCGGGAACCCACTGCCACACGGCCACCACCGCCGCGGGGATGCTCACGTGATAGGCCGCACAGTCACCTAACGTGTCGGAGTACCCGACGTCGTGGACCTGCCAGGCGCCAAGCGCTGTGCGGTCGAAGATCAGGTAGGCGCCGTCATCTTGGACGGCCACCTGAGCCTCGTACGAGCTTGAGCTTGGGATCAGGCTTGCACCGGCCCAGTACGTGGAGGTGGAGATGTCTAACGCATAGTACGCCGTGCCTTGAACGAGCCCCGTGAAGGCAGAGCCGGCGAGGCCGTAGTGCGACGCGCCGGAATGAACAAGAGCGTTTCGTACCGCGCTCGTAAGCAGGAGGTTCTCAGCGGCTGTCGCTGCCTCCGCTGTCGCAGATATCGAGCTCGCCACTAGGGCGAACGCGACCAGGGCCGAAGTTGCGCGCTTGCAAATGTCACTTGTTCGCACGGACCAGGCGCAGCTGATAACAGTACCCCCAAGGCACCTCGACTGGCCGAGGGTAACATACGATGACCGGTCCCGCCTTCGGATCGAAGAACTGGTCTCGCCGCCGGGCGGAGCGAATCGGGCCACCCCTCATACGATCCCCAAGCCAGCCTCGACGCCCTACGAACCTGGTGCGGGCTCCTCGTCGAGTTCCAACCCCAAGCCGAGTGCAAGGGCGGCTGTCCCCTGGCCACCCTCGCCGCAGAGCTGGCGGAGGTCCACCCGGACTGCCGCACCGACCTCGCCCGAGGTCTCGGCCCAGTGGGGCGGCACAGACGAGAGTGCCAGTGACCCCGCCCGGCTATACCACTAAATGCGACATTGTCCCACGTCAGGTGCGGAGGCCTAGCAATTGGCCTCGGGCGCAAGACAGGAGAAGGAACTAGGTGGGGCCGAACTCCATTAACGGTTGCGGGTACTTTGCTCCTCTAATGTCCGCGTAACCAATGCTGAAGCAGGCGGCTGAGTTAGCACAGGTAACGGTCTGTTGGTACGTAGGAGGGCCGGGCTTGGGGTCCGGCAGGAGAAGCCAAGCATCGTGGCGCAGGGTCAACACGAACGGGGCCGCTGTGGTGGGTGTCTTGACATAGTTGCCCACAGCTACGCAGGCGCCGGGAGCGACGCAGAAGACGTCTCGGAGCGTGTTGACGATCGGGTGGTGCGCTAGTTCTGGACTTGAGACGATCGACCACCTGCCGGCGTTGAGAATCTCTGTGACGGATCCCGCTGCTTCGAAACTGGAGCCGCCAACGGCGACACAGAACGTAACGCTGGGGCAGGAAACAGCAGACAACTGGGTATTCGGCCCTCTCGGGTTAGAGCTAACGGACCAGGTCTTGCCGTTGAAGGATTCGATTAGTTCCTCGGCAATGTCGCCCCTCCGGTACTGAGGTATCGCGCCCACGGCCACACACGACTTTGGACTGGCGCAGAAAATGCTGTTCACGGTGCCGTGGGGCGTTGCCATGGGGACTTGTCTCCAACGACTGAGCGGGGTGTTACGGAGGAAGGAAGGGCCGTTCCTTTCGACGGCCATACAGAAGCCACTGCTAGTGCAAGAGACGCTGGTGAACTCGGTGTATGGATCGGGAGTCGCCACGGGAGCCATTGTCCACACCTTGCCGTCGAAAGACTCAATTACGTTAGACCAAATGGCCCCCGGCGATCCGAAATGTCCCCCGACAGCAATGCAAGAAGTCGGGCTTGAGCACGACACGCCAGCAAAGCCACCCGCGCTCAACACAGGGCCGGGCATGGCTTTCCACTTCGAACCGTCAAAAAGCTCAATTAGCGTATGGGCTGGCGGGGCTCCTGCATAGCTTGTCCCGACAGCTATACAAAACCTGGGCTTGGGGCAGGCCAGGCCTGAGAACTGAGCGGTGTCCGGGAGTCCGGTGAATAGCTGCCGCCAAGATGTGGCTGCCTGGATGGTCTCAGTGGATACTCCGCTCCAACCCACGAGAATAACTGCGACTGCCACAATCCAGCGGGTCCGACGGGGCGTCATGGTCGGAGACTACGTCGGGGAGGACGAGTCGTCCAGCGGATCGCGCTGACAGAGACGCCTTCGCCACGAAACCTGAGGCTGACAATGACTCCAAGGGCTGTGGCGACGTCAGAGGTGCCAAGCTCCCGTCAACGTAACGGGCCACTCGCTTTGGCTGCTGGGCGAGCTGCCCGTAACCTGGCACTTTGGGCCACGGAACCGAAGCTGAGCCGAGCGCCTCACGCGTCAACCTCGTACCAGCGGTCACCTACTTGACCCAACCGGAAGTGATGGGTCGCTCCGGACAATTGATCGGCTTACCATCGGGGTCGTTGACGAACCGGAAGCAGCGGACTGCACTCGATTAACTGTTAGAGGTGCTTATTAATCACCACTGAAGCAGCCTGCCCGAAATATGGAATACCCCATGATGCCCTCACGAATTTCAGTGCCCCAGATCAACATTACAATGCGTCCGAGGCGTTATCTCGCGCTGCACCAGTGCCGAAGTGCGGCGCTCGGGGAGGCCTGGAGCGACGCCACCCGGGTGGTCGTCGCCGATGCGAGTGCGGACAACTCCAGCTGAGCGCCCTTCCTTGCTCTAGGGTCTGTGCCGTCGGAGCGACACCGGTTCTCACTGCAGGGGAGGCGTCGTGCGCGAGCCCACGAACGAGGTCGAAGTGTAACGGGAGGCCAAGGTCACGGTCTCGGACGGGACGGTGCTCCTGGCGCACATCTATCATCCGGTGGGCGTCGGTGCCGTCCCCACCATCGTGGAGCGCACACCGTACGGGAGGACGAACCTCAATGCCGGCATGGCCTGGTATCTATCACGAGCCGGGCCCGACGGGGCGTACGGATCGTTCCTCGCCTACAGCGACCTGATCGCCGACGGGCGGGCCTCAGATTCCGGAGGTGTGGGATCACCACTTATGAGCTGCCGCCGTAGGTCCCCAGGTTGCCGTCGAACCATCGGCGAAGTAGCTGTGGCCCCCGCCCGACCCATCCGTGCCCCGGCACGCCTGGAGCATGTAACGCCCTCAAGCCGGGCCCCCGCCGGCCCGACCGAGGGGCGAGGCCGCACTGCACCCGCATGGACGCGAGGCTGCTGTCCGCCGGCGGGCGCCGTCGCGCCCAACAGCTCCCGAACCCGGCCGGGTGAGCCTGCGGCCCGGGAGCCACGCCGCATGAGGCCGGCGTTCGCGACAGGGATCACCGGGGTTTGACACACTAATTTTCATGTCATTTCATGTGCCGGAGGGGACCTTTCCACCTGCGACACGCGAGGCCGTGTTCGCTCTAGCTGCCGACGCAGGAGTTCGTGCTGGAGAGGTTGACCGCACACGGCGAACCTACAGTGCCGGGAGATCCTGCCACTTCGGTCCCTCCTCCACTCGTACTCTGGTAGTACCTCCCCTGGTAGTATGACGCCATGGGTGTGGAGAAGATGAGCGTGTCATTCGACCTCGAGTTAGGGGAGGCGATCCGGGGCTCTGCCCAAGAGGCCAACATGAGCGTCTCAGCATGGCTGGCCGAAGCCGCTCGGGACCGTCTGCGGCTGGAAGCTCTGGGGCAGGCCGTCGCCTCCTGGGAGCGGGAGTTCGGACTGCTGACAGAAGCTGACGTGGCACGCGCTGATCGCCTGCTTCAGAGCGAGGAGAAGCGCTCGGGCGCGGCCTAGGTGGGGCTCGTACTTGACACAGGCGGCCTTATCGCATTCGACCGCGGCAACCGCCAGGTGGCTGCGCTAGTCGAGGCGGCTCGCCGGCGACGCGACCGTGTGGTCACGTCGTCGGGGTGCGTCGCTCAGGCCTGGCGGGGTGACGGCTCGCGCCAGGCGTTGCTAGCACGCCTGCTTCGAGGGACTGCTGAGGTCGGGATAGACCGTTGGGTTTCCCGCTCCATCGGTGACCTCTGCGGGGCAACCAAAACGACAGACGTTGTCGACACCCATCTCGCGCTGCTGGCCCGAGACGGTGACGTGGTACTAACAAGCGATGTCGACGACGTCCGTCGTCTGCTCCGTGCTCGACATGTCAACGCGCAAGTATTGCAGTGTTGACCCCCTGGCGTCGGAGGGGCGATTTTGCACCTAAAGGGCACGGGTTCAATTGGGCTGTTTGCTGCCAATGAATCGACGTCTCGGAGTTCCTATTAGGTACAAACTCAACGGCGCATCGGTGGGAGGAATCTTTCGGAGTCATCGGACCCGAGCTCACCTAATTCTTACTCCGTGCGCTGGGCCGGGCGAAGAAATCTATATGCCCGGCGACGGCCCTTTTGGCCCACGGTGACTGAGTTCCTCTGCTTGCTAGCGCCTCGCGCCCACGTACTCGCTACGAGAAGCTGTGGGTCCGCTCCCGTACAGCTCAGCCACATGGGCGAGCGCCTCGTCCAAACTCAGGAACTTGGACACGTGGTACAACTTACGAAGGTCGTCAACATCGCGGTCGACTCCGGAGGCGAAGACCTTCATCGTTAAGAGGTAGCGCGGCGACGCCACTGCCGCGGCCAACCCGGGCAAGTCGAGGAGGGCCCCAACTTGAGCATCCGGCCCGGGTAAGAAACCTTCACGCCGTCGTTCAGCCACCCTTCGTCCCGCCCGTGCAGGCGCCGCCATGTCCGCGGCTGCCGCCTTCGGCCCTGGCCGCCTCCCAGGCCTCCCCAAGGACCCCCCAGCCGTTCGACGGCCTCGGCGTGCTCCTGCCATAGCCAGCACCAGTAGGTGCCGGCCTTGAGTTTCCGGCGGACAATGGGCGCCAGCCATCCCTCGAACCACTCGACCGAATTGAGAAACGCCGCTGCCGGCGTTCGGCGGGCCGGCTTCCGAAAGTGCTTGCTGGGTCTCGTTAGCTTTCAGAGCAATTTCACGGAAGGCCTCGTGCGCGACCGGGCGCACCTCTACGCTCGCAGCGACGATGACAGAGACGACCGTCCGCCCAGCGTGTCACAACGACATCGAGCAACTGGTCGAGCTACGGCGGGACTTCACCTTCGAGGGCTCAGAGCGGCCGCCCAGACCGCGCGGTCCCGAGTGCGAGGAGGGTTTCGCAAATCCTTTTGGTCACCTGTCGACGATCTCGACGTTATTTGGCGAGTCGTGGGGGTTGTTGCTTGGGTTGGCACAGGCGAGGCTGCCGCTGACATTGTAGCAGCCGTATTCCCAGCCGCCGGTGACAAAGCCGAAGCCCGTGTGGGTGAGGGCGCCGCCGGAGCCGTCCTTGGCCCGCCAGGCGATGTCGATGCAGGAGCCGAGGAAGTATAGGGTCCACGTGAACGCGTAACGGTCCCCCGGAGCGAGCACGTCGCCCACCTGGGGTGACTGGCCGTCGAAGAGGTTGTCTTTGACTTGGCATCGGCTGGTATCGATGTTCCAGACGACCAGCGGCTTGCTCGATTTGTTCCACGCCAGGACGGCGGGGCCTTCGATGCCGGGCCCGGTCCCGGTAGGGGTGGCAGCGAACGTCAGGGCTTGTCTCATGCTGGCTTCCACGTAAACCCGCTCATCATCGGTCAGCTCGCCGTAAAAACGCTGGAGTTTTTCTCGCACCGAGTCGACAACACTCTGTGAAACCTGAGGATCGTTCCCTGGCGTTCCCATCCGTCTCGGTCCCCTCCCAGTTCGCGCTTGAGGTCAATTAAAGCGTATACATGTTGTCTCGAAGTCCCGCCACTCTGGCATACAAAGGGCGGAGCCCCGGGCAGCTTGGGGACACCGCGTTTCGAGAGCACAGTGACGGCTGCCCCGATACAAACGATTACTTCTCAACTCCCGACGCTGGCATATGCGTGACGAGCAACCCGTCATTCATCTCGAGGGCCGGAACAACAGCACGGCAAGCCGCGCTGTTTAGCCAACGCGGCGATTCTCATCGCCTGCGTAAAACCAACTTGGGTGAGATGGATCTGGACCACATCGATGTTGCCTTCGTCGATGAGGCGAAGGAAACCGGCGCGAGTGCACTCCTCCTCGTGGCGGCGATTCAGGTGCCACGGCCGAAGTGAGCTTGCGGTAACCACGCAGGTCATCCGGGTGCAAAGCCCCTGACGCGCGCTACGGGCTTCCAGTCCACCCCGTGCATCGCGCCGGCCGCACCGCCACAAGTAACACTGGGATCGGCTGTCCCGTACGGATGAAGGTAATGGGCGTACTGCAACTCGAGCTCCCCGACCAGAGCTACGAGAGCCCCGCGAGGCGAGGGGCCGAACCTGTCCTCGCCGGCGCGGCACGCTGCCTCCACTGCGGCGCCGGCCGAGTCCCGGACCTTCAGCCGGGCGTCGGTCAAGCGCGGCACCCCGCCGTCCAACACAGCGCTGCCGGCCTTTGTCTGCGTATTGACGTACGTCTTCATCGCCCGACGCGAAATTCGGGCATCGACGTGGACGTCCCGGGCCCGGGCGCCCTCGGCGACACGCCAGAAATCCGACCACTGCACCACGTTCGCGTTCGGATCCCGGCGTTCCGCGTCACGCGTCAAATCGAGCACGGTATGAGAGAGCAGGACGTTCAGCGGCGTCACTTAAATTATGTGCTTTCCCGCCATGACACCGCATCTAGTGGACCACTGGTACTCACACGGGTACCTGAACTGTCCTGGGAGCGGGCGTACGCTGTCGTGTCCTATCTTGTCACAGTACGCGCGCCCCGAACGGCGGTCGCAAGCCACGCGACCCTGCCGCCGATCGACGGCTACGGGCGCATCGGACTCAGACCGATTTTCCTTTCACAATGATACGGAATCACCACGCATATCGTTTATAGCGAGACACGCGTGCCGTGCCTACAGCGAAGGCGAACGGTGCTCCCCTCTCGGATTGCGGGATCGGCGGATCTCGACACGCCTGGGTTCGCGGTCTGACGGTGACGACGTGTCCCCGATCATCCATTTCTGTGCCAAGGATCCATCGCGTCGGCGGTCCCAGCGTGCACACGCTCAGGAAAGCTCATACGGCCGGGAGATCCTTCCGCATTCGCACCTCGCGGGCCCCCGGCCCGATCGACCGGGTCCAATCGTTCTCCTCTTCGTGAGTGATCATGTACCCCAAATGTTGCCACCAGGGAAGCGATTTCCAAGCCACGCCTTCCGCGTTGCGGCTCGTGCCGAGGGTAACCGCTCGTTTCCCCTCCGCTCTGGCTCGCTCCTCGACTGACCGCACCAGGAGCGTGCCCACCCCTCTGCCCTGAAGCTGTAGCGGGACGCTGATGTTGACGAGCTCGAGTTCGCACCCTCTGTCCTCCACGGTCACGCAGGCGACGATCCGGTCGCCCATTTCGGCAACCCACACCGCCTCCCCCTGGACGAGATTCGGGTCCTGCCAGACGGCCAGAAGGGTCGACACGTCATGGAAGGGGGATTCCATGCCTCCACCGAACCCGAAGTCTTCTGGTAGTCGCTGGCGAAGGCGGCAGCGCTGGTCGCAGCCTGTTGGGCGTTGCCATTGAAGCCCGCGCTAGTCCCCTGGGTCAGGTCGTCGTTCCGGCAGGGCGATGTCGGGCTAAGTCAGCGATCCGCATCGACTGGTAATGCCGACACGGCTGAGGTCGATTTGGACAACATCGATGTTGCCATCGTCCATAAGACGGAGGGAGCCAGCAGATGTGCACTCCGCTTCGCCCGCAGCGATACGAGTTCTCACATCAGAGGTGAGCTTTCGGTAGCCACGCGAGCTCGTACTCCTCGCCGGGATCGGTGACGTACAGGCGGCCGTCGGGTCCGAACACCATGTCGTTGGGCGCCCCGAATGGGAAGCCGGCGGCACTTGTGGCGACGTCCTCGATCAATCCGTCGAGGTCGATGAGCCGGACGGCGGGCGTGCAGGATTCTCCGCCGGCCAGAAGCCCACGGTTCCGCTGTTCCGCGCCGCGTAAGCTCACCGGTCGATCCGAGCACTATCGAGTTCGGAGAACCGCGACCCTGGATGATTAGGCTGCGGAGCCATGACGACATGCGGTCCCGTCCACTGCACCCTCGACTTGTCGGCGTCGGGCCGGCAGGTTGGGCGGCTCGAACTGCCTCGCTCCACGAACACAAGCGGATGGTCTCATCTCTTCATCCCGATCGCCACCGTCGGGAACGGTGACGGTCCTACGGTGGTTGTGCTGGCCGGCAATCACGGCGACGAGTACGAAGGTCAGATCGCTGCCCTGAAGCTGCTGAGGCACCTAGACGAAGATGACGTCTCTGGCCGCGTAATCATCATTCCATGCCTGTCGCCACAAGCCTCGTCGAGCGGAACGCGGCTCTGGCCGTCGGGGGCGAACTTCAACCGCTCGTTCCCGGGCAGGCCAGACGGTCCGCCGAACGAGCAACTGGCCCACTTCCTGACGACGGTGCTCATGCCGATGTCAGACGTCGTGATCGACATCCACACCGGCGGGAGGTCTGCTCGCTTCGTCCCGTGCTCCCACATGCATTGGGTCGAGAAGCCCGAGCAACGGCGCGAGATGGCGCGAGGGATGCTCGCATGGAACACCGACTTCCACTTCATCTACATCGACATCGCAGGCTCCGGACTGCTTCCGAACGAAGCCGAGAGCCAGGGCAAGACGGTCATCACCACCGAGCTTGGCGGCGGCGGGTACTGCTCCGCTGAGACCCACGGGATCGCCGAGCGGGGCTTGGCCAACGTGCTGCGACATCTGGGCGTCCTCGCCGGGCGCGTCGAGACAAGAGCAGACTTGGGCCGTCCCGACCCCGTCGTGCTGGACGGTCGTGACCCGGGGAACTACCTCCTAGCCCCGGAGTCGGGGCTCTGGGAAACGCTCCTCGACCCCGGTGACCCGGTTACCGATGGCCAGCCGGTCGGCAGACTCCACTTCATTGAGAGGCCAGAGCGTGAACCGATCACGTTGACGGCTCCTACCGAGGGCGTCGTCGCGTGCGTGCGTGCCCTCGTGCCCACCGAGCAGGGTGACAACGTGCTCGTCGTGGGCACCCGACTCAGCCTCGACGAGCTGCGCTGATCGCGCGAGGTCGTGTGCGGGCCATCCCGCTACTATGAGCCCGCGTTGGCAACGGCTCCAGCACGGCCGGTCTCTTCGTCGGGTGCATCATCGGGGGCGGGCCGTCGTTGCCGGCCCCCTTTTGGAGCAAGCCATCGGGATGACCGCCAAAGGTAAGTCGCTCGGATATCACGAGACCACCGGCCGCCGTTGGAGGAGCTCAAGGACTCTGGCGAACACACATTCGAGTGTCGGAGGGGGGGACTTGAAGGGTTCCCCTACCCCGCGGGGGTTCATCGTCGGCCCCGAGCTGTGGCTACCAGCGGCGTGAGCAGCACTATCAGCCCGCTGACAGGGGACAGCTGGCTGCCTGCCGTTACCATCCCTAACCGGCTTTCCGGGCTACACCTCAACGGGACCTTCAAACGAGCCGACTCCTCGTTGCCCTGCTGCCTCGTCAACGGTGTGTAACCCAATAAAAGCTGCTATCACGCCAATTCGCCCTGATCGAACGGGAGGGTGCGGGCCCCAGCCCGAGCCGATCCAGTTCTCCGACAGTCGACACGGCTGGAGTTGGCTTGAGGGAGCCGGCTCCAATTGGGCGGTGTGAAGGAAATCCTACTCATATAGCGGGGATGTGGGTAAGATTTCCTCCCATGAGAATGGCCGGGGCCTCGGATCTTCGAGAGCAGCTGGGTGACACGTTCACCTACGGCGAGGCCAAGCAGGCCGGCGTCGCCGATAGGCGGCTTTACGCCCTGCGGGACACCGGGGAGGTCCTCGCGCTCGGTGGCGGCGTCTACCGCTGGGCCGATGCTCCGCCCGCCGACTCCGACCTTATCGAGATCGCCGAGCGGGTCCCGCTCGCGACGCTGTGCCTGGAGACCGCGCTTTCTCGCCATGGCCTGACCGATGCCATCCCCACCGCCATCGACATCGCCATCCCCCGGGGGAGCACTCGGCCCTGCCTGAAGGCACCGTCTCGCCTCCACCAGTTCGACCCTCGCACGTTCGAGCTGGGACGAAACGAACTCAAGGTCGGGGCCAGGCGCCCTCTCGGGCTCTACTCGGCCGAGCGGTCCCTCATCGACGTCGTCCGCCTCCGCCACCTCGAAGCCTGGGAGGCGCTGCGGCGCTGGCTCGGCCGCCCCGGCCGGAGCCCCGCCCAGCTGATCGAGTTGGCGAGGGCGTTCCCCGCGCCGAGCCCGCGCTGCGCCGGGCTTTGGAAGTCCTGCTGTGACCGCTCCTTCACGGGCCACCCGGGCGGGGCAGGCGTACCTCGACCTTCGGGTCAAGGCCCGCAATGGTCGCCGGCCGGTCGACGAGCTGTTGCAGTTCTACGTCCTCGAGTCGTTCCTCGCACGCCTGGCCGATTCTCGTTACGCTGACCAGCTCATCCTGAAAGGCGGAGTGCTTCTGGCCGCCTTCGGCGAACGCCGCCCGACCCGGGATATCGACCTTCAGGCCCATACGCTCGACAACGACGTGGAGACCGTCCGAGTGGTCATCTGCGAGGTCGCCGCCCGACGCCTCGACGACGGCGTGTCGTTCGACGTGGCCGACGCGACCGCAGCGGTCATCCGTGACGAGGACGCCTACAGAGGCGTTCGGGTGACGATGAAGGCCGAGCTAGCTACGGCCCGTCCCCACCAAGGTCGCTTGTGGATTGGCGGCCATAGCCACCGTAGCTGCGGTCGGTGCCGTTGGCACCCAGGTAGCCTCCGCTTCGACCACCCATCTCGTGGTTCCCAAGGTTTTAGCCGACTGGTACGTGGCCCCCCAGGTGCGCCCGAGCCAGATCGTCCCCTGATCCGAACAGCAATCCTTCACCCTACGGCCGTGTTTTGTGACCGAGGCCAAATGGACTGCACCACAACCGGTCCACGGATCCACCAGACATGGGGCCCCCTTCGCCCACGGGAGGACCGGAAAGGCCCTTACCCGGCGATCGCGCTCGCGAACTGCGCCGCGTAGAGGCGCGCATAGGCACCCCCCGCACCGAGCAACTCCTCGTGCCTACCTTGCTCGACGATCGACCCCGACTCCATCACCAAGATGAGATCGGCATCGCGGATCGTCGAGAGCCGATGCGCGATGACAAAGCTCGTCCGACCGTGCCGTAATGCAGCCATCGCGCGCTGGATCAGCACTTCGGTGCGCGTGTCGACCGAGCTCGTCGCCTCGTCGAGGATGAGGATGGCGGGCTCCGCGAGGAAGGCCCGAGCGATCGTGATGAGCTGGCGCTCCCCCGCCGACACGCTCGCACCCTCTTCATCGAGAAGGGTGTCGTAACCATCAGGGAGCGTGCGCACGAAGTGGTCGACGTGGGCTGCCTGCGCGGCAGCGACGATCTCCTCTTGCGTCGCCCCCGGCGCGCCGTAGGCGATGTTTTCGGCGATCGTGCCGCCGAACAGCCACGTGTCCTGCAGCACCATGCCCGTTTTCGAGCGCAGCTCCTCGCGCGTCAGGCGGGCGATATCGACCCCGTCGAGGGTGATGCGTCCCTTGTCGACTTCGTAGAAGCGCATGAGGAGATTGACGAGTGTCGTCTTGCCGGCACCCGTCGGCCCGACGATCGCCACGGTCTCTCCGGGATCGACTGCGAGCGACAGCCCCTCGATGAGCGGCTGGTCGGGGAAGTAGGAGAACGAGACGTCCTCGAACGCCACCTCGCCCCGGACGACGGACAGCGGTCGGGCATCGGCGTCGTCAGGCTCCTGTTCGGCGGCGTCGAGGAGCGCGAAGACCCGCTCGGCGGAGGCGATGCCGGACTGGAGCATGTTGGCCATGCTCGCCACCTGGGAGATCGGCTGGCTGAACTGACGCGAGTACTGGATGAAGGCCTGCACGGCGCCGAGCGAAAGCTGACCGGAGGCGACCTGGAGGCCGCCGACGACGGCGACGAAGACATAGTTGATATTGCCGATGAAGGTCATTGCGGGCTGGATCAGCCCCGAGACGAACTGCGCCTTGAAGCTCGACTGGTAGAGCGACTCGTTGTGCTGTCTGAAGGTCGCCTCCGCCTCGTGGCGGCGGCCGAACAGCTTGACCAGCGAGTGGCCGCGTGTACATCTCCTCGATATGGCCGTTCAGCTGCCCGGTCGTCCGCCACTGGTCCACGAAGCTGGGCTGAGCCCGCTTTCCGATCTTGGTGGCGACGATGATCGAGAGCGGTACGGTGACGAGCGCGATCAGCGCCAGCAGCCAGGAGATGATGAACATCACAACGAGCACGCCGACGATGGTTAGCAGCGACGTAACCATCTGGCTGAGCGTCTGCTGCAGCGTCTGGGAGATGTTGTCGATGTCGTTCGTGACGCGGTGAGAGGATCTCGCCGTGCGGCTGGCGGTCGAAGTAGCTGAGCGGCAGTCGAGTGAGCTTCGACTGCACCTTCTCCCTCAGCCGCGCCACCGAGCGCTGGCCCACCATCGCCGTGAGCCGCGCCTGGAAGTAGCTGGCTACGGAGGCGGCGAGGTAGACGAGGAGAACCTGCAGGAGGATCTGCCCGACGTGGTCGAAGTCGATGCCGTGGGTGATGGGCGTCGACTGCACGAGGTTGGCGAGCGTGCCCTGACCCGACTGGCGAAGGTGCGTGACAGCCGCAGACTGGCTAACGCCGGCCGGGATCTCCCGGCCGACCACCCCGGCGAAGATCACGTTGGTCGCGTCGCCGAGGAGGAGGGGCCGAGCACCGAGAGTGCGACGCTGCTGACGCCGAGCACGAGGATCACCACGACGCGGACGCGATCGGGCGCGAGCTCGCGGAGAAGGCGAAGTGCGGAGCGGCGGAAGTCGAGCGATCTCTCGGTCGCGCCGCTACCCATCATCCCGCGGGGCCAAAACCCACTTGTGCACCACGGCGTTCGGGGATGGCCCGCTCGCCGGTGCCGCGCGGTGGGGTCGTACTCACGCGGCCTCCTCCACGGTGAGTTGCGAGAGCACGATCTCGCGATAGGTCTCGTTGGTCGACATCAGCTCCTCATGGGTGCCGACGCCGACGACGCGGCCGGTGTCAAGGACGACTATGCGGTCGGCGCTGCGGATCGTGCTCACGCGCTGGGCTACGATCACCACGGCCGCGTCACTGGTCTCGGCCGCGAGCGCAGCGCGCAGTGCCGCGTCCGTGGCGTAGTCGAGTGCGGAGAACGAGTCGTCGAAGCAGTAGATGCGGGGCCGGCAGACGATCGCCCGGGCAATCGCGAGCCGCTGGCGCTGACCGCCCGAGACATTGCTCCCACCTTGCGCAATGGCTGCATCGAGCCCGTCTGCCATCGCCTCGACGAAGCCGCGCGCCTGCGCGATCTCGAGGGCGCGCCACAACTGCTCATCGGTGGCGTCGGGGTCGCCGTAACGGAGGTTGGAGGCCACCGTTCCCGAGAAGAGGTACGGCCGCTGCGGCACCACCGCGATGAGCCGGGAGATGGCGTCCTCGTCGAGCATCCGGACATCGACGCCGTCGATCGTGACGGCACCACCGGTCACGTCGAACAGACGCGGGACGAGGTTGACGAGCGTCGTCTTGCCGGAGCCGGTGGAGCCGATCACCGCCGTCACCTCGCCGGGGTTGGCGACAAGGTCGACGCCCCGCAGGACGGGCTCTTCGGCACCCGGGTACCCGAACTCGACGCCTTCGAGGCGGAGCCGGCCCTCGAGCCCCTCACTCGAGACCGGCGCGGTTGGCGGCACCACCGACGGTTCCGTTCCGAGCACCTCGTCGATGCGCTCGGCGCACGCCTCGGCGCGCGGCAACATGACGAACATGAAGGTGGCCATCATCACGGCCACCAATAGCTGGACGAGGTAGCTCAAAAAGGCCGTCAGCGCGCCGATCTGCATCGAGCCGTCGTTGATGAGATGACCGCCGAACCAGAGTGTGGCGATGCTCGCCAACTGGATCACGAGGATCACCGACGGGAACATGAAGGCCATCGTCCGGCCGACGCCGAGCCCGACGACGAACAAGTCGTTGTTCGCATCGCCGAAGCGCTCAGCCTCCTGATCGTCGCGGACGAAGGCGCGGATCACGCGCACGCCCGTGATCTGCTCGCGCAGCACCTGGTTGATCCGGTCGATGCGGAGCTGCATCGTGCGGAACAGGGGGCGCATCCGCGAGACGAGCAGCATGACGATGGCGCCGAGCAGCGGGACGACGACGAGCAGGAGCGCCGACAGCGGCACATTCTGATTGAGCGCCGCAAGAATGCTGCCGACGCCGATGATCGGAGCCGACACCATGACGGTGAAGGTCATCAGCGCGAGCATCTGCACCTGCTGGACGTCGTTCGTCGTCCGGGTGATGAGCGACGGCGTACCGAAATGGCCGAGCTCGCGGTCGGAGAACTCCTGCACCCGGCCGAAGAGGTCAGCCCGGAGATCTCGGCCGAAGGCCATCGCGGTGCGGGCGCCGAAGAAGACCGCGCCGCTCGCGCAAAGCACCTGCGCGAGGGAGATCGCGAGCATCAGCCCGCCGGAACGGAGGATGTAGCCGGTGTCCCCCTTCACCACGCCGTTGTCGATGATGTTGGCGTTCAGCGTCGGCAGGTACAGCGTGGCAAGTGTCGAGAGGAGCTGGAGGACGACCACTCCCGCGATCGACCTGCGGTACGGCCTGAGATAGGAACGCAGCAGTTGGACCAGCACGTCGTGCCCCTTGTGGCAGTCAGGCTCACCGTGAGACCGAGACGCCCTTTGGCGAGTAGTTGAGTACAGCGTACGCTAAAGGTACGATGTACGCATGTCAAATAACGCCGATGCGGCTGGCGCGAGGCTCCTTCTGGAGCGGCTACGACCTGCTCTGGGGTTTGCGGGAGCCAGTAACCAGCCGTCGGACGACGATCGACCGGCACCAGATCGTCGCCGCGGCGATCGAGATCGCCGACCGTGAGGGCCTCGGCTCAGTCACGATGCGCAGCGTCGCAGCAGCGCTCGGCACAGGGCCGATGTCGCTTTACCGCCACGTGCCGGACAAGGATGCGCTTGTCTCGATGATGGTCGACTCCGCGATCGGGGGCCCACCTGATGACCTCCCCGAGGACGCGCTTCCTGAAGGATGGCGGGCGCGCCTGCGCCTTGTCGCCGAGCGGACGTGGGAGCTGTGCCAACGCCATCGATGGTTTCCCGAGGCGAGCATGACCCGGCCACCGATCACGCCGAGCGGCATCCGCGGGCTTTGAACTGGCTCTCTCCTTCTTTGACGACTTCGAACTTGATATCGGCACCAAAGCCCACTTTGTCTCGACGGTCTATACGACCGTCGTGCACACGGCACTCAACGCGATCATCGAACAGGACGCCCGCGCTGCCCTCACTGAAGCCGAGGTGTTCGAGGCCGGGCGCCCCTTCGTGATGGAGGTAATCACGAGCGGGCGCTTTCCTCGGGTCTCTGCGTTCATCGTTGAGGCCGAGCACCTTGACGAGGCAGCACGAATGCGCGCCGCCATCGAGCTCATCCTCGATGGCATCGCCGCTCGGCTCGATGCGCTGAGCGCGCCTGATCGCGACGTTGGAACAAACCTCTGAGCCCGCGAATTGAGCGGTAACGAGCGCAGCCGTTCTCGGTCCATGCGGGTCGTCGGCCACAGCTTGCGAAAATGGGCCTGGTTCTCGTGCACCGCGGTCGCGCAGTCCGAGCAATTCATCGCCCGGACCCGCCAGAACACCCCGCCCGACCTCCGGTCGCGAACCGACGCTCACCTGATCGGCAAGCGGGTCCGCGGGAACCGTGACTTCGCGACCGAAGTCTCAATGAAGGTGACGGATTATCTGACCCCGCGAATGCAGTTCGACATCGGCGTGTCAGGTCAACCCGACGAGCGACAGTACTTTCACCGTCCGATGAGCGTGCTCCTCAACGCGTGCTTCGATTGCGACCTGGTGCTGGACCGGCTCGAGGAGCCGGCTCTGCCACCGAGTTCCGATCCGATCGATCAGCGGACCATTAGCTGGAGAAATATCAGCCTTCTCCCCCAGGCTTGATCGCCAGACTCAGGCCGCGCCGCTGACCGTTGCGGCACGACGTGGTGTCATCGATGGGCTCGCCGGCGAGCGGCCTTCCGCCCGGGGGTCCGATCAGTTCCGGTCGAAGACACTCACCACCTCGATGTGAAAGGTGTGGGGGAACAGGTCGACGGGCGTGACAGAAGTCAGGGAGTAGCCGTCGGACCGAAGAAGGGATGCGTCCCTCGCGAGGCTGGCCGCATCGCAGCTGATCAATATGACGCGGGCCGCTCCCGTCCCCGTCACCGCCGAGACGCCCTGGCTCCCCAGCCCAGCCCGGCTCGGGTCGGCCACGACCAGGGCCGCCTGCTCCGGGTGCCATCTGGTCACGTCAGCCCGCACCACCCGGGCCTCTAGGCCGGCCAGGTTGGACTGCGCGTCCCGGACCGCTCTAGCCGAGCCTTCCACCGCAGTCACCGACCAGCCGCGAGCGGCCAGCACGCCGGCGAAGATACCGACCCCGCTGTACAGATCGACCGCAAAGGTAGGTTCGACGTCGCTCGCCGCGGCAGCCACCATGTCGGCCAAGGCGTCGACCCCGTCAGGTCGGGACTGGAAGAACGACCCGGCCGACACCCGCCATGTTCGCCCGGCTGCCACCTCGTGGACCCAGTCGGACCTGACATCCCCCGGGACGTCGGCGACAACACGGCGGGGCCGGACCGACACCAGCCGCTCCCCGGTACGGCGCCGCACCGGAGAAGAACCTCTTCCGCTCCTGGGTAACGACGCCCGTCCAGCAGCTCGGCCAGGAGCGGGTGCACCACCAGGCAGCCCGGCACGGGTATGCCTTCGTTGGAACGAGCACGACGCAGAGCGGCCCGGCCGTCCACGACGGTGGCCCGGAGCGACGTACGGAAGTTCCAGGGCTCCAACCCGACCGTTCCCGACAGATCAGGGCATTCGACCCGACCGACCCGCCTGATGGTATCGATCAGGATCTGCCGCTTGAGCTCCACCTGGGCGTCGATGCCGACGTGCTGCCACTGACAGCCTCCGCAGCCCTCCGTGACGTGCCCGCAGAGAGGTTCGAGGCGTGCCGGGGACGCCGTCACCACTCGGGTCACCCGGGCGGTCAGGTAGTGCCGGCGCTCATCGACGACCATGGCGATCACCTCCTCGCCTGGGAGGGCGCCTTCCAAGAACACCACTTGCCCCGACGGGTGGCGCGAGACCGCCAGCCCATTTGAGGCCATGGCCGTCACGGTTAACTGCAGTTGTTCGGCCATCTGTGGACGATATCTGAGGCCATCCACATTCGACGAACTTGCAACGATGCCCACGCTGCTCGCTCTCTTACCCACATTGACCGACAGGAAGGCAGTACAGGCCACGGCCAGGCATTTGGGCAAATCCGGGGCCAAGCCGACGACAAGACCGTCCGCCAACAAGCCGCGCGGGAGATGAGGAAGACGCAGACGGTGGCGAAGGCGAGCTGGAGCGACAGAACATTCCATATTGCGTCCGCGGCGGGAGGGGGTCGCCGAACGCGCCCCGCTCGGGAATCGGCGATATGTACTGTTTAATCCGTTTCGAGAAAGCGCCCAATGCGCGTCCATAACGAGTTTTAGCGCCGAGGCTCCGATCCGTCGATAGAGATCTATGGGGAGTAATGAAGCTAAAAACCTCAAGTAAGGGGCGCGACTAATTGGTGTGCAAAGGCTGGGGAGCATGAGCCCTAAGGTTTGACAACGTTGGCACGGAGCGCCACCGCTGAAAGTTCATCACAGTCGCAGACGCGGCGATCAGGGACATATCGCCGACGTCCCTTAGGGACACGGTCGTTGAATGTTATATACGAGTCTTCTCGGTCACGGGTCCTGAGCGTGACTAACGGCAACGGCACCTCGTCCGGTATAAGCGCCTCGCCGAACCGGCAGCGTTCGGGCCGAGGGCTCCCCTCGGGAGTGGGCTGGCCAGCCAGGATTGCCGGGAGGCGGTTCCACTCGCGCCTACGAGGCCGTCCGACGCAGCACGGGGTGGGTCAGCCGCTAGTGCACGCCGCTGACGCGCTGCGCCTCGATCGTCACCACCAGCCGTACTTGGTCACGGCCCCCGTACCAGGCATAGGGGGCGCCGGTGTACTTATGCGACAGCGCCTCGATTGAGTCCGCCCCGCCAGCAGCGGTCACATCGACTGCTCGGCCGCGTACCTGGTAGTACAGCCTCGGCGCCTGCGGGTCCGATACGGCTAGGGCGAGCCGGGGGTCGCGCTCGAGGTTCCACGCCTTCTGCATGCCCTGCACGATGTTGATCACCACATGCTCGCCGTCGGTATCGACCCAGGTCTGTGTGATCTGTGGCGACCCGTCCGGCATAGTCGTCGAGACATAGCAGACCGCGGGCTTTCGCAGCAGCGCGACAAGCGGTTCGGGCAATGCCATCGGATCTCCCTTGCCATACGGGCACATCGGTCCGCCGAGCGGACCCGTTCCCAACCCTAGGACGCCACGGTCAAAGAACGCGAGAGCTTGCCCGCTTAGCGACAACGGTCAGTCCGGTACAACGCGGAGTTGGAGCGTCACCGGGTGGTCCTCCTCGCCGCTGGGACGGCCCTCGCTTACACAGGTATCTGCCTGGGTGTCAACGGCCAATTCCAGGTCCCCACTTTTGGCCAACTAAAACGCCCCACCCCTGGGGTTGCTCAGGCGGTCTTTCGCTGGGGCCGGCCTCCTCTCTGACGAGCCTCTTTCATCCGGAACGACTCCCCGTCGGTAACGACGACGATGCTGTGGTGGATGAGACGGTCGAGCAGGCTCACCGCGGTTGTCTCGTTCGGTAAGAAGTGGCCCCACTGCTCGAAGGGCCAGTGGCTGGCGATGACCAGGCTGCGCCTTTCATAGGCGGCGGCGACGAAGCGGAAAAGTAGTTGGGCGCCGGTGTCGTCCAACGGTGCAAAGCCGACTTCGTCACAGGTCACCACGTCGGCTCGGAGGACCGACTCGATGACTTTGCCGACGGAGTTGTCTGCCAGCCCCCGGTAGAGGGCGTCGACCAGGTCGGTGGCCACGAAGTAGCGCACCTTGTAGCCAGCGTCGACCGCCGCGTGGCCGAGCGCGATCAGGCAGTGCGATTTCCCGGTGCCCGGTGGGCCCACGAAGCAGGGGTTCTCCTTGGCCCGCACCCACTCCAAGCTGGCCAGGTAGTCAAGCGTCGCCCGCGGGATAGACGAGGCCGAAAAGTCAAACTCCTCCAACGATTTGTGCACGGGAAAGTTGGCCGCTTTGAGCCTGGCCGCCGCCATGGAGGCGTCCCGCGCCGCCACTTCGGCTTCGACCAGTGCGCGCAGGAGCTCTTCTGGTGCCCAACGCTGGGTCTTGGCCGACAGCATGAGTTCGGGTGCCAGGCGGCGGAAGCTGGCCAGCTTGAGGCGCCGGAGCCCGGCTTCCAGGTCGGCCGCCAACGCGGGGGCTTCGGTGCTCACGACGCCTGGCCTCTGTCGGTTGCGTACTCGGCCAGCGAACGCGTCGGCACCTTGGGCAGGTCGACCACCAGGGCTTCGCCCGGCGCCGAGGGCCTGGGCACGCCTTTGCCGGCGGCCAGGATGGAGCGCACGTCGGCCGCCCTGTAGCGGGAGAACTCGACGGCCCGGGCCAGTGCCGACACCAGCTCCTCGCGCCCGTGAGCGGCCTCGAGGCCAGCCAGTTCTTCGAGCTCGGTGCCGAGCTTGGTCACCCCGGCGGCGGCCGCCGCCTTGATGAAGGCCTCGCCCACTTCACCGAGAGCACATATGGCCTTTTCAGCACCGGTTCGTGGTCGCGGTGCGCGGCGCGGGAGATGTCGAGGGCCGCCATAGTGCTCGTCTTTTATGGGCACCTCGCCCGGGGCGACGAGGGCGTGGGTGGCGACTTCCTCGGCGAAGTGAACGATGCGGACTTCGTTGCCGACGACATGGACCTCGACGCTGCGACCGATCAGCCTGATCGGCACTGAGTAACGAGCGCTGCCAAAGCGCACGGTCGAGAGCTTGTCAACCTTGCGGGAGCAGGCCTTGCCGAAGCTCGGCCGGAGACAAGGCAGTTCGCCGAGCAACGGCCTCTCAGCCTCGAGACGGTCAAGGGGGACGGCGCAGGTCTCGTAGTGCGGACGGCTGTTTACCTCGTGGCACCAGGTCCCGGCCGCCTCATTTGCGAGGCTGAGATCGGCTCCTACGAGGTCTTCGGGGACGACTAGGTCCGATTTTGCATACCCGACCAGGGCTTCCACGATGCCCTTGGACTCTGGGTCAGCGGCCTCGCAGAAGTCGGGGCGGAACCCGTAGTGGGTGGCGAAGCGGACATAGGCGGGCGTCGGCACCACGATGTTGGCCACGACCGCTCCCTTCAGGCAGCCCATCCGGTCAGCCAGGACCACCTTGGGCACTGCCCCTAGCGCCTCGAAGCAGCGGGCCAGCATCTCCAAGGTCGTAGTGGCGCGTTCGTCGGCGGCGAAGCGCACGAAGCGCCAGCGGGAAAAAGCCATTACAGCACAGAAGATGTGCAGGCCACCCTCGACGCCCCAGTCGATGACGAGCACCTCGCCCGGTGCCCATACGCCTGGCCGGCGCCCCCGGTGGTTATTGGCCCGCCAGGCCCGCTTGGCCTTAGCCACCAGGCGCCGGAAGTTGCGGGCGGAGCCGGTATACCCGGCGGCTCTGGCCTCGGGCAGGAGGCGTTTGGCGGAAATGCGGGCTGAAGTCCGGCCGACCCGTTGGGCGACAACGTCGGCTACGACGTCGTAGTTATGCGGCCGGGCCGTAGCCGGGCGCTCGGCCCGTTGGCCTGCGACGGCCCTCTTTACGGTCTTGTGGTCGACACCGCAGATGGCTGCAGCACCCCTGTAGCTGCCGAGGTCGTTATAGGCAGCGATCATGTCCATGCGTTCCCTCTCTGACTTCAATGGAGTGTCCTCCGGGTGGCTGGTGTGGGATGGGTACCGACACCGTGGCCGCCCGGAGGGCGTGCTTTGGTGGATGCTTAGAGAGGGGTGGGGCCTTCTAGTTGGCCAATCGCGGGGACGTTGACGTGGCCACACATGGGGAGTTTTTCATGGCCACGGACACTGGGTATCCTCCAGATGCGGGACGTCAGTAGACAAACGGCAGCCAGCCCACGGCTGCGCCGTTGGCTATCTCCGGGCGTTTCGTCCTTTCCGCAAAGGATGACGCCCGACAAGGCCCGGCTCAACTGAAAAAAGGACAAGACGATGGAAAAGCCTCAACGCCCGAAGGCCTAGCGAGAGCGAGGCTCCGCGGAATCGAGGGCCAACTCGCTGAGAAGGCAAAAACCCCGAGCTGCCAGCCGAAGGGGCCGCCTAGACGAGCCTGCCCCACAACTGAACAAGCGCCTCGCCTGACAAGGCCTCCTCGAACGCGCCCTAAATGCACTCCTGTAATTATTACTTTGACATTTGCAACTACACGTGCCAACAATTTCAAGAGAGGTTGAAGTTGGTGGTCGCTATACACCAACTCCCTGCGCTCTACCTCGTTGATGTCGCACCGTGTCCCTTGTCGCAGGTTGTCGCATATTAAGAAGACCCGAAACATTTAACTGAACAAACCCGTCTCCCCGTTTCGCACGATGTCTCATCTCGTCTCACCGGACCTGCCAACCGTCGTTCCCGGCGAGCCGACGACCCGACGAGCTGAGGACTCGTCGGCTGTCTCGAGGATGACCTGAGCCACCCCCTCGATGCACTGGGACCTCCGGCGGGACGGGAGGTTGCGTCTCCATTCCATCATTTCGGTCCAGCCGAACGAGCGTGCTCGCATGACTCCACGTTCGCCTTCGACGCAACGCTCACTGCCGCACCAGACCCCAGTAGTTACGATGCTCTTGTGCGCTTCGCGATCGGGATCCCACCATTCACCGACCCCAGCGTCATCGTAGGCGTGGCCGTCGATGCCGAGGCTGCCGGGTGGGACGGTGTGCTTGTGTGGGACCATCTTCAATGGGACACCCACCGTGGTCTGGAGGTCCACGACCCATGGGCCGTGCTGGCCGCTATGGCTGTTCGTACCGAACGGGTCATGCTGGGAACGGCAGTCACCCCGTTGGCGCGGCGGCGGCCCTGGGTGGTGGCCAAGCAGGTGACCACTCTCGACCATCTGAGTGGAGGACGAGCGGTGTTGGGGGTCGGTCTCGGGGTGCCGTCCGATGCCGATTTCGGCGCATTCGGGGACGAGCCGAACGAAAAAGCGTGTGCCGGCATCCTCGACGACGGCCTGGCATTGCTCGACGGGCTCTTGCGGGGCGAGGCGGTGAACCACCACGGCCCCCATTTCAATGTGGAGGCGCAGCTACGGCCGCCACCGGTGCAATTACCGAGGCCACGAATATTTGTCGCCGGCGTTTACCCGCACCGCAAACCGGTCGCTCGGGCCCTGCAGTGGGACGGGTTCTTCCCGATCTCCTACCCGGACCTCCTGGTTCCCGAGCAGATCGCAACCTATCTCGAGGGGGTGCAGCGCCCCAGTCACTGGGATATGTATGCCACGCTGGCGCCCGGACATAGCGTCGCGGCCTTCGATGCAGCCGGCGTCACGTGGCTCGTCGATGGGGTGTGGCCCGAGGGCGACTGGGTGCGCGACCTACAACACCGGGCCCGGGCCGGCCCGCCCGCTGCGTAGTGGGTCAGGTGAGGCCGGCCGCTGGACCAACCGTCAGTCACCGCCGGCCGAGATGGGTTGAGCCAGAGAACTGCTTGCGCATTGCGGGCTTCCGGGCCACGCCGGGAGATGCGCGCGGAGCGGATAACGACTTCATTCGCCGTTAGCACCGGGAACGGGGGATTTCTGCTCTGAGAAGGGCGGGATAACCATGGGGAGGGGGGACCCCTTCGAAAGCGAACGGCCCCGGTTTCAATTACCTGCGGTGCGCCTTGGTTAGGTGTTGGGCAGCTGCGGGAGCGCCGGGCTCGGCGAGGCCGAGGAGGCATATGCGTCCCAATTGGGGAAGCCACTGTCCGAAGTGACGGCCATCCCGGCCACGCTGTTGATGGCGAGGGCGAGCCCTTGGCCTGCGTTGTTTAGCTTCTGGTAGTCGCTAGCGAAGGCGGCGGGTGCTTGCCGCGGCCCTCCTGGGCGTTGCCATTGAAGCCCGCGAGTCGCCTGGGTTAGGTCGTCATAGATGATGGTGGAGTCGTTCAGGTACTGGTTGTAGAGCCCGATCAGCCCGTCCTGTGCCGACAAACCCTTGAGCTCTCCACCTGGGGCTCGTCGGCGCTGGCATTGCTGATGTCGTTCTGCCACCCGTTCGTAAACCCGCCGGTCAGTGAATCCTCCCCGCGACCTCGCAAGGCGATGATCTTGGCGGGCCTCCACGCTCCATTTCCCTCTTTTCCAAACCAGTCGAGAACGCATGGTCATGCGTCACCCTACCGAGGAAGCCGTCCATAGCCCACCCGCCGCGAACCGATTTGGGCACCGATCAACCTGCAGGTAGTTACCCCCTCGGCGCTCAGTTCCAACTGGTGCTCGGAGCGGCCGGCGTCCACCTCCCGCAAGGTAGGTAACCGACAGGGTCCACCAATGGAGCGGCGTCGACCGGCCTGGAATATTGTTTCAAACGGCCGACGGCAGCCTCCCGAAACGTCCTTTCCCCCAATGAACAGCGGCCTTTTCGAGACCATTCCGTGTCAGCGGGGTCGGCAGGTCCTGGTGCCACTAAGTGGCCTCATTACTAATATTGTGGACACATGCGAGAGATGGGTGTGCGGGAACTCAAACAGACGCTTTCGGCGACGCTGCGAGCAGTGGGACGAGGAGAGGCGGTCCGGGTCACATCTCACGGCCGAGCGCTGGCTGACATCGTCCCTGCCGGTGCTCCGGCCGCGGACGAGCGCCTCCGTCAGCTGGTGCTTGAGGGGCGGGTCGTGCCTCCAGCGCACGGGCGCCCCGCCCGAGCGCCGCGACTTGCGCCCTCTTCGCGCCGGGCGTCTGAGCTTGTTCTCGCAGAGCGGGATGACGAACGCTGAGGCTGTACCTGGACGCCAGCGCGTTAGTCAAGCGTTACGTGGCTGAGCCGGGGAGTCATGCTGTCCGCACCGCAATGCAAGCCGCTGATGGTTGGTACATCTGCCGGGTTGGGTTCGTCGAGACCATCCGGGCGGTGGGGCTCGCTGCCGGAGAGCGTGCTACCCGAGCGTTACGACGGGAGTGGCCCTCGTTCGGCATTGTGGAGGTAGACGAGGAACTAGCGGAGCGAGCGGCCCAGCTTGTCCTGGACGACGACCTGCGTAGTCTCGATGCGCTCCACTTGGCCTCCGCCCTGTTGCTTCCACCCGACGAACTCGTGCTCGCTACCTGGGACCGGCGGCTCCATGCCTCGGCACGAGCGCACCAGCTCGAGGTCCTGCCCCCAGTTCTACCGTCATAGGACCAGGCCGAGTGTTCGCATAGCGATCGTGGCTGGAGTAGCTCGGTGACGGTGCCGACATCGGGCGTCATTGGCAACTCCTCGCCGAAAAGTTCGGCGATGCCCCACCACCTGGGGCCGTCGAGGGGAGCGACCTGCTGCCGATTGGGGCGGTTGCAGGCCGGCCGTTGCCGCAGACCTCGCCGTCGGCCCTAGGGGCCGGCACCCCTCGCCCAAGTTGGGCCCGCCGTCTTCTTTGCGTCCCCAGAGCTTCCACCAGCGCCTGAACCCCACGTTCGCGATCGATCTCTTTCACGATCTCGCCCTCTCCTGCGGTCACGATGAGGTCGGCCCCGTCCAGGGCACCGGCCACGTCGCTCTCGGGGACGTCGGGCTCGGCTTCGATCTGCGGGCGGACGAGGGAGCCGACGACGAAAGTGCTGTCGATGATGTCCTTCCGGTAGCTCGGGCAGTTTACGGGGCAGCGCCAGGGGGTTCGGGCGCCAGGTCGAGGACGCAAAAACGTGCCACCTCGCCAGACGAGTAAGTCCTCGTTTGGAACTGGCGACGTTCCTCACGCATCGGCACCCGTCCCAGTTTGGCCCGCCTGGGGACGGTAAAGGCCGTCGGTATGTAGTCAACGCGCGCGAAGAAGCACCGCTCGCCGGGAACTGCGCGAACCCGTGCTTGCGCATGCATTGGGCAAACGCGAAGCGCGGCGCGCAACTGGGCGGCTGACGGCGCCGTACGTGTCGCTGAGCCCCTGCTTACCCTGTTCAAATCTCCTTCGGATCGTCCGAATGTTGCCGTCGTCGATGCCGACGAGGTCGTCGGGGTTTACTGTCGGGCGAGGTGGGCGCGTAGTTCTGCTTCGTGGTCCTGGATCAGCTCGCCGCTGACGTCCAAGGTGACGCGGTGCAGTGTCCCGGTGAAGGTGAACGGGCCCTCGTAGTCTGGGGTGACCGGGGAGCCGGGGTTGGCCCCGCAGGTCAGTGCCCCGGGATTGAACACGAAGGGGGTTGTGAACTCGGCGTCGGCGTTGCCGACCAGGTTGCCGTCGATGTAGAGCTGCATTCTCCCCGGAGCGCCTTTGCCATGCTGCAGGTCGGGCGGGCCGGTGGGCTCGAACTCGAAACGGAGCTGGTGCTTTCCGGTCGGGACGCCTTCGTCGGACTCGACTTCGAGAAGCTTGCGGCCGACGTAGTTGTGGACGTAGCGCAGCTTTCCGTCCTTGACGTAGAACGAATATCCGCCCGCCGCGGTGCCCTGGCTAAGCAGCACTCCTTCGGCCCCTTCGTCGGGGATCTCGACGTCTGCGGTGATGCTATGCGGACGGTTGAGTACCTTCGGTGCCGCGAAGTTCGGGACCGACTGCGTGTTGGGGGCGTAGGTGTAGGTGTCGCGGGGCAACGCGATCAGGGGCTTCTCGGCGATCATGCGGGCGAGGCCACTGCCGTCGATCGGCATCACGCCGTACTTGCCCGCCTCGACATACCAGGTGCCGATCATGGCGATCAACTTGTCGCGGTTGTCGGCCGCGACATCGTGGTTCTCGGCGAAGTCCGCGGCCACGTGGTACAGCTCCCAGCCGGTCCCATCGAGTGCGGAGAGGGTCTCGGCAGAGATCGGCTCACCAAAGCCCTTCCCGGCCTCGGTGAACGACGGTCCCGGCCAGGGGCAGACCGCCCGCCAGCCGTCGTGATAAATGGCGCGGTGGCCCAGCATCTCGAAGTACTGCGTGTGGTGTCGGGTCTCTGCGTCGGGGTCGTCAAGGGTGTGGGCGAAGCTGACGCCATGGTAGGGAGACTGGGTGATGCCCCGGATCGTGGCTGGGGCCTCGACGCCGAGCAGGTCGAGGACGGTCGGCACCATGTCGATGATGTGCGCGTACTGCGAGCGCACGTCTCCCTTGCTCTTGACCCGCTTCGGCCAGGAGATGATGAACGGGTCGCTGGCCCCGCCGCGGTAGGTCTCACGCTTCCAGCGCCGGAACGGCGTATTGCCCGCCCATGTCCAGCCCCAGGGGTAGTGGTTGAAATGCTTCGGGCCACCGATCTCGTCGATCACCTTCAGGCTCTCCTCGATCGGCTCCTGCGCGTTGTTGAAGAACTGTGCCTCGTTCGTGGTGCCGGTCGGGCCGCCCTCTGCGGACGCTCCGTTGTCCGAGATCACCATGATCAGCGTGTTTTCGAGATCGCCCCGTTTCTCGAGGAAATCCAGCAGCCGGCCGATCTGATGGTCGGTGTGCTCGAGGAAGCCCGCGAACACCTCCATCATGCGGGCATACAGCCGCCGCGCCGGCTCGGGCTGGGAGCCCCAATCGGGGACATCGGGATCGTGGCGGGACAGCTGTGCGTCCACAGGGACGATGCCGAGTTCCTTTTGGCGGGCGAACGTCTTTTCGCGGTACGCGTCCCAGCCGTCGTCGAACGCCCCCTTGTACTTGTCCGCCCACTCTTTGCCCACGTGATGCGGGGCGTGCGTGGCGCCGAAGCAAAGATGGAGGTAGAACGGCTTCTGGGGGTCCGCCTGCTTGCTGTCCAAGATGAACGTCACTGCCTTGTCAACCGAATCCTCGCTCAGGTGGTAGCCCTCCTCCGGCTTCTTCGGAGGCTCGACCTGATGGTTGTCGTAGACGAGGTCCGGGTACCACTGGCTCGTGTCACCACCGAGGAAGCCGTAGTAACGCTGGAAGCCTCTCCCCAACGGCCAGCGGTCGAACGGCCCGGCCGCCGTCTCCTGGTTGCTGGGCGTCAGATGCCACTTCCCGACCATGAACGTGCTGTAGCCCTGCTCGACGAGGATCTCCGACAGCATCCCGTTCTCGAACGGCATGACACCGTTGTAGCCCGGGTAACCCGAAGCCAGCTCCGTAATGCACGCCATCCCATTGGCGTGATGGTTCCGGCCCGTGATGATGCACGACCGGCTCGGTGAGCACAGCGCGGTCGTGTGCATGTTGTTGTACCGCAGCCCCTGAGCTGCGATACGGTCCAGGCTCGGCGTCCTGATAAGGCTGCCGTAACACCCCAACTGACCGAAGCCCGTGTCGTCGAGCACGATGAACACAATGTTGGGCGCGCCGTCAGCAGCCCGAACCGGCGCAGGCCAGGCAGGACTTGACTCCTCAGCAGTCCGGCCGATAACACCGGGGAACGATTGTCCAGACTCGTACTCGACGATGGGCACTAGGGAGCCTCTCCACGTTTTCGATGTCCTCGCGCCTTGCGACACCAAATCATCGGGCGCCGCGGCGGCGGCCGTCCTCACCCTAATGGCAGGACATCGCTGACCGCCGCTTCCACTGGGTGGTGCCGGCGAACGCCGGTGTCGACCCGATGGACCGTTCACAAGATCTGCCGCGATGCACAGGGTGCGTGCTGAGGGACAAGAAGGTCAGCACCGGTGCCAACAGCAGGTCGGCTACCCCGATTGGGGGATCAAGGCGGCAACAGGGTGCCGGTAACCACGATCATCGGCGCCGTACCGGAGCGCTTGCTCAGATTGCCGCTAGTCCTCACCCGGGTCAGCGCCGATCGCGGCGATCCTCGCGGCGATCCTGGCGACGGTTCACGCCGTGGGACACGACGGCTGCGGTCCCGACAACGGCGGCGGTACGCGCCACGGGGGCGCCAATGACGCCGCGGCGGGCCCTGCGTACAGGCCGGAGTGGCATATCAGTCTCCTTCGATGGGTCCGTCGGCCTCCAGCGAGGCGAGGATGGCTTGGATCGGGATGCGGCCGCTGGCGATCAGCTGGCCACCGGCTCTCCGAGCGGCCGACGCAAACGGCGCCGCCCAAGCGTTCTCCCAGACCAGCACGCCGGCGGTCGTCCCGGGCTCCATGGCAGCAGCCAGGTGCTCGACGTCTTCCTCGGCAAGAAGTTCGGCCAGTTGGCCCTCGGCGGCTCTCAGGCCATCGACCGCGTCGAGGTCATCGATCTCGAAGGCTTCGATGGTACCGTCCTCGGCCTTCTGCAAGATGAGCAGGTCCAGCACTCGGACCAGCTTGGCGTCGACCAGCCGGCCGATCTCGGCCGCCATCTCCCCGGTGAAATGGGAACGTCCCGGGGGGAACTCGACGACCAAATAGTCGATCGGGCCCAGTTCATCGATGTCAATGTCAGCCATGAGGTCTGCCCGTCTCCCGCCTTCGCTTATGTACAGGCATACCACATGGGCCACACCCGGGCCTCAGTGTGCACGACCGGCTGACCGCTGGCGCCCAGGATGGTTCGGCCTGCGCTGGCCAGAGGCGGACCAGCAGGACGGCTGGGTTGCGCCGATACGGGCCGAACGTGGCGAAGATCGGACGCAGACGCCCCGCCCGGGGAAAGTGAACACGAGCACATCGCTCTGGTCGTCGCCCGGCTCAAAACGTCCAGTTTGTTACGGCCCGTGCGAGAGCGCGCAGGTCGCCAGAATTCTGGCCTTCTGGGTGGTGAACTCCTCCTCTGTGAGTATGCCCTTGTCTTTGAGTTCTGCGAGCTGTCGAAGCTGCCGTGGGCCACGAGTTGGCCCCCGGCTTTCCGGGCGGCTACTGCGAACGGAACGGACCACAAGTTCTCGTAGACAATGAGCATGCCGAGACTGTTAGGTGGCATGAGTGCCGCTGCCTCGCCCGCATCATCGTCGGATAGTAGTCCCGACGACGCCCCGGCCAGCGCACCCAGCTCGCCCACCTGGTCGGTATCGAGGTCCGCTGTCGTCAGCGTATCGAAGTCGCCCTCGCCGCGCTTGACCAAGATCAGCACGTCGAGGATCCGGATCAACCGTCTGTCGACGAGATCTAGCAGCGGAGGGACCAACTCGCCGTTGATTTCTTTGTCGCGGGCTTCGATCAGAAGCCAGTCGATCGCGCCTGTCTCCTGGATGTCACTCATCTGGACCACCTTCCAATGCTGTCGAGAGATCGTCTCACGAGGAACTGAGGTTGCATGTCGCCACTTGGAGGGGGACGGTGACGGCGCCGGTTCTCGTCACAGACCTGAACCTGAGACGACGCGCCCTGGTTCCGACGACGAATCCCGTTCTTGAGGCCCACCCCGCTCCTCACCGGCACTTGGCAGGGAGCGAGCTTAATCGTTGCGCTGCTGGTGAAGGGAGGATCAGGAGTTGGCGCTGAGCCCCACCGACTCTGCGCACTCGCAAGCCACCATCCGACCGGCCGGTCACCGCGACTCACGGCCGGGCGAGGCAGCGCGGGCTCGACGAGGGGGAAGAAGCGCCACATAGTCCCGCCAATCCTCGGCCCAACCACTCGACGGCGGCGAGCCCTCGTGCCCGGCCAGAAACCACCTTTAGTTGTAATGACGATACACACCGTGCCTAAACTTGCCGCCTCACCGCGTTGAGAGCGGAGGTAGAGCGACATGGCACGTCGGCATCGGGCTCCAGAGACCCCCGGACGGATCGCTCGAGACGGGCCATCACAGCGGCATGGCCGAGGCGTGTTCATAGCAGCATTGCTGGCATGCGGCGCATGCTGCGTATGGGCGACAACCCCGGTGGCCGCCGCCGCTCCGCTCAGGGCGTCACACCGCGCCAAAGAGCCCACCGGAGAGGACTCGCAGCTGCCCGGGACCATCGAGCCCCAGATCTGCGCCAGCTGCGCCCCTCCGCTCGCTCAGGAAGGTGGCCCGGTCATGGACACCAACGGCGCCGACGGTCTCACCATCACGCCTATCTGGTGGCAGCCGAGCGGTGGGCGCTACGTGTTCCCGTCCGTCTACGAGCACCTCCTCGACCAGTACGTGCACGACATCGCGGCCGCCAGCGGCAGCACGGATAACGTCTTCTCCGTCCTTGCGGAGTACTACCAGACCGTGGACGGGCTGAAGAAGTACCTCACGTACAAGTTCACGGCCGGTACACCGGTCGTCGATACCGCCGCCTTCCCGGCCAACGGCTGCAAGCCGGCGCCCGGGACCTCGGCGTGCATCACCGACGCCCAGCTCCGCGACCAGCTGCGGGCGGTCATAGCGAGCCACAAGTTGCCCACCACCATGGCCTACTACTACCCGGTCTTTTTCCCCCGGGGGTCGAGACCGAAGACAGCGACGGGTCCAACTCCGTCAGCGATTACTGCGGCTACCACAAGGCCTTCGGTTCGGGCTCTGACCAGACCGTCTACGCCGACATGCCTTACGTAACGAGCGGGTGCGACGCGGGCGAGGCCCCCAACGGCAACCTCACCGCCGACGGCGCGGTGAGCACGTTCACCCACGAGCTCGCCGAGTCCATGACCGACCCGCTGGACTCCGGCACCTCGTACGCCTGGTCCGACGGGAAAGGCAACGAGATCGGCGACATGTGCGACGAGAACTTCGGCGGCGCCCTCGGCTCGACCAGTGCCTCCAACCGGAACCGGACCGAGTACAACCAGGTCATCAACGGGCACAAGTACTACGTCCAGGAGCTGTTCAGTAACCTGGCGTTCGCCAAGTCCGGTGTCGGTCGGGGCTGCGCCCTGAGCGAGGCGTTGGCTGAGAGCCCCAAGGCGGCCGGCACAGGGGCTGGGGTCACAACCATCGGCTTTGAGTTCACCGATGCCTTCCCGACCACTCTGCCCGCCAACGGCAAGGCCACCTCGTCGATCGTGGTAGCCGTGGGTGACACCCACGGTAACGTCGTGCAGGGCGACCGCGTCCACTTCAGCGTCGGCGCCGAGTACGGCACGGGCCTGTGCGGGAAATTGAGCAGCCACGGAGCCGTCACCAATGACCAGGGCCACGCCACGGTGACCTACACGGCGTCGAAGTTCAATATGCAGTGCTGGGTGGTCGCCACTGAGGCCGACGGCGGGAAGGGTTCCGAGTCCATTATCTACCAGGGCACAGCCGTTAAGGACAGCCCGACCCTTACAGCCAAGTTCCCCACCAGGCTCCACCCGGGCCGTCGGGCCACATTCACCATGACAGCCACCAACCCCTCGCCCCACTCACTGACGGACGCGCAGGTCTGACTTCACCGTCTACGGCGAACCTTCTAACAAGAACGTGGACGCCAACCAGGTGCACCTGTCGTACTCGACGCACGGCCCTGGCGGGCACTTCACCAACGTCGCCCTCAGCGGCTCGACTGGCGATGGCAATGACATCACTGGCTACCTCGGCTCGGCGGAGGGGGCCACCATGGCGCCGCATTCTTCCGAGAAGATCACGTTCCACGTCACCGTGGCTCGCAAAGTGCCAATTTTGAAGTCCGGCCCGCTGTTCGCGTTCGAGGGCTACCTCCAGCAGATCAACTCTTCTGCGGGGGGCGGAGCGACGGTGGGCGACACGCTCGCCACGGACATCACGGTGCCCTAGGCAGGTCGCGGATGGGACACGGTCCCCAGCACGATCACCACCGCTTTGGAGAGCTTGACCAGTCGGGAGCCGACAATGACTGCCCGCCGCGGAGGCACTCCGACAAGCGACCAAGGCGCGTCATAGGGCCACCCTGCACCGGGGCGAGGACGGACCTCCAGGCCCGGTCGGCTCGGGCGTGGCGCCCAAGTGGTAATGCATCCCGTGCCCAGTGCCAAGGCTGGTTTGGGTCGAGCACGGCCCCTTGGGCGCCCGGAGATTGAAAGAATCGTGTGCCGCTCTACGGATCCTGCACCCAGCAGCCATCGGCCCCTCCGGGGGTGGGCCGTGGGAGTGAGAAAAAGTAATCACGTAGGTCCACGCGGCCACACTCTGCCCCGACTGTCTCTATTGGGCGTTAGTACCCCCGGTAGTGGTCCCTCGGGACGCCGTTGTCCGCCCTTCCAATCGTGCCGTCCCACCCCTTCGGAAGGCGGCCAACGAGAAGACGGACAGCGCGGCGAGGGCGATCGAGCAGACCAGGACCGACCGGAAGATTCCAAAGTGCTCGGAAAAGATGCCAACTGCAATGACCGGGACCGCTAGGCCTAAATAGCACAACACGAAATAAGACGAGACCACCTGTCCCCTCCGCTCGGCTGGGGCCAGGCGGTTCGCGGTGGAGAGGCTGCCTATGAAGACGCAGCCGACCGCCACCCCTCCGACGGCGGTACCAGCCAGGAAGAGGCCCAGTGACGCCTGCGACAACCCGGCGACTATGAGGGCCAGGACCAAGAGGAAGAGCGCAAGCCCGAACGTGACGACCTTCTTGTAGTCGAAGTGGCCGACGACGACCTGGGTGGCAGCCGAAATTGCAAAGATCATGAACACGACGGCGCCGCCGACGGCGTGGCCGTGTTGGTGAAGGACGTCGCCAAGGAACGTCGGTGCCAGCGCGCTGAAGATGCCGAGCAGGCTGAACGCGGCGAACCCCGCCACCCCCGCCGCGAAGAACTCGCTCCTCCCCGAGCTCGGGAAACCAAAGCCGGCGAAGCGGAGGGTGAGCCTTAGACGTTGCGGCACCGTTTCGGGCAACCATGCGACTACGAGGGCGGCCACCGCCAAGAAGGCCAGGTACACCTCGAACACGAGCACAGTGGGGTGCGGCAGGTACTGTGCGAACAGGCCCGCCATGAGCGGGCCAGGCCGAGGCCACCGGTATTGACGACCGTAGAGACGATAGACGCCTTGCGCGGCTTCGCCGGTCCCACCATGTCGGTGAGCGCCGCCGTGGCGGTGCCGGTCATGAGACCAGCCGAGAAGCCAGATAGGACTCGGCCCAAAAAGAGCCACCCTACGGAGGTGGCGAGGATGAACACGACCGTGCTGAGCCCGCTGAAGCCCAGAGCGACCCCGAGTACCGGCCTGCGCCCGACCTGGTCAGAGGCGCGTCCCGCCAAGACCAGGGCAGCCAGCACGCCCGCCACGTAAACGGCGAAGATCAGGGTGGTCACCCCGGACGAAAAGTGCCACTGGCTCTGCCAGATGACGTACAGGGGGGTGGGGAGGGTAGTGCCCAGCATGGTGGCGGCGAACACATATGCGATCAACCAGAACGCCACCTGGCGCGGCTTGGCCAACCGTGGGCGGTCGACGGCGATTGCCTCATCGAGGCAGTCGAAGCAGGGCTGGGCCGCCGGCCTCGACCGAGCTGCTCCGGTTCTTTGGGTTGTCATCGCAAGGTCACCTCTCCTCTGGTCGGTTTGCGCTGGCTTATGACCAGCACAGGCTCTACCTCCGGCCAGTCCATCACCGCGGACAAACGGCGTTCCCTCTCCGGCGTCTCTACCTCTATCGTCGCGCCGCGCCAGCGCGCGAGCCTAGGCCCAACAGCCAACGGGGCCTTCATCATCGATTCCTGTTCGATCAGGCTGAAAAACGCGGTGTTGTCACACCCGACAGTTCGCACCCAGCGCTAAGTAGGTGTCGTCAAGGACGGGCCGGTCGTTTCGTTGGCATCTCGTCGTGCATCGTTTTGAAGATCGACAACGGTCTCGTTGTCCACATAGGTGATCTGCCCGCCGGGTGGCTGCCCGTTAATTCGAGATAGACCTGCGCTATCATCCGGGCATCGACGTTCTACCCACGAATCAACAAGCCAGTAGAACGAAAAGCCGATCGTGGCCTATGGCTCTTAGCCTCGCCTTGGCCGGCCTGGTGCTGGCCAGTGGGTGCGGCTCCAGTGTCCAGGGCGCGACGCCGACCACGGCCCGGGCGACGGCGGCGCGGCATACAACCGGCGTCCCTAAGGCCAGGAGATCCACGAAAACAGCGACAACCCGCACCGTCAGCACCGTTGGCGGGCGGATACTGTCCTCTCACCCATCGGCCTCAATGTGCGGGCGGGTGCGTCCAAGTCGGCCAAGGTGATCGCTATGGCGGCACAGGGCACGGTCTTCCAGTTGCTGGGGCATACCAATAGAGACGGAGGCTGGGACAAAGTGAGGGGCCCACTGTTACCGGCTGGATCAGTGCTGACCTCGGCTACGCCGCTCCCGGGCGATTTGGCTACTACACTTCGAGCGCCTTCAACGTGCTCTTCCCGGCCGGCCGGGATATCAGCCACATACCGAGCAGAAGGCTCCCTGATGGCGTTCGAAAACCTGGCCGCTCCGCAAGGGGCCGCCGGACCGACTAATTGCTTTGCGACCAGCCGTCGCGCCGGGTGACCTGGTTGAGGGCGGCTTCCCCGCACTCGTTGTTCTGTTTTGCTGTGCTGCGTCACCCAGAGCACGCCGGCACGATCGGGGGCGTCCTGGCCTTGCCGCCCAAGCCTTTCGAACGCCAGCTGGTCTCGTTCTTGACCGACGACGAAGTCGATGCCCTTCCCGAGCTCTATGGCCAAACTGGCCCTAAGCGCGACAATGACGCTGGTTCGCTCATCGAACTAGAAGCGATGAGCTCATCTGACTGGAGGATCACTCATTCCCCTCCACGTGAGGGGACGCGGCGCTTGTCCCTGCAATGAGACTTGCCTGCCACTGATTTTACGAGCAATGACAAAGGGATCCAGTGGCACCAGTCGTGCCGGCTTGAAGACGTCCAACGGCTCTCTGCTTTGCGCCACGATCACATCAACTTGAACGGCCGCTACGACTCCACCCCCAGGTGCCACCACCCGAGGCGGGCTCCGCACCTCCGTAAGGCTGCCAACCGTTATCTTGCAGCTGGAACCCCAGCCGTTCCTTAGACCGGTGCTGTCCGGGTACTCCTCGGAGCCTGGTCAGCTCAAGGGGTCGTGTACCCCGGACACCTCGCCGCTACCCAATGGCGTCACGACCGGTTCCTCGCCGCTGCCCGACAGCGCCCCGGCGTTCACGCGGTCGCGAAGACGTCGTAACAGGCCTGCCAGCGCCGCCGTGTCGTCCTCGGTCAGCACTTCGTCCAACAGCTCGGCGACGTCGCGCTCGTGCGTGGCCCTCGCCACCGCCATCCGCTCGCTCCCGCAGCTCGTGAGCAAGGCGAACATGCCGCGCCGGTCGCTCGAGCAGGCCTCCCGGCGCACGAGCCCGGCCTCATCGAGCCGGTCGAGGGCATGGGTGAGCCCGCTTCGGGTAATTCCGGTCTGCGCAGCAAGATCGCTCATTCGAAGCCGCCCACCTTCTGGCAGCGACAGGCGCAACAGGATCTCAAAGGATTGCCCACCCACCCCAAGCTGGTCCTCGATGCGGGGGTCGAGCAGCCTTCGCAAGCCGCCCGCCGTCTCGAGCACGAGGCCAACCAGAGTCGTCCCGCTGCAGGGCTCGTCCCTGCGGGCCGGCGGCTCACGGCCCGCCTTAGGACGCGCCGTCCTCGCTTTGTCCTCGCCTCGGTCGCCATCCCCCACGCCACCATGATAGCTGCGAAAGAAATAGTTGCGAGAAAAATAATTGTATGATACAACTACTTGGGACAGACGACGAAAGAGGACGAGATGAAGAGGACCCGGCTTGCCTGCAAGATCTTCGGCCACAAGGTATTCGACGACGAGGTCCTTCGCGTCCGGCCCTGGGCCTTCCCGAGTTCGCCTCGCAAGGCTCGGATGCATTCGCCCACGACGACTGCCTGCGCTGCGGGGCCCCGCAGGCCTGGGCGAGCGCGGAGGTGAGCGATGCCCAGAATCTACGCGGCGCTCTCGCTGTGGCAGGGTGACCAGGAGGCGCATGTGGGTTTCGGGGCAGGTACCTTCACTCGTCCGTCGAAGTCCGAGGGGATTCGCCATGAAGACTCCGGCATCGTGATGACGCCGAGCACCGAGACCTCCGCTGAAGCCCCGTCCGCGCTCTGCCTCCGACCTCGCTGAGCGCCGGCGTCACTTTCACGGGCCAACCACACGGCGTCAAGTCCGCCCAGAAGCGTGACGACTAGAGCTCGACGACTTGCGCTGAGAATGTGGGACCGGTCGATGGGCCCGATGTTGTCCAGCCCGAGGAACCCCCCTCGAAGACGTTATTGGCGTCCTTGTCGCGCTGGTTCACCCACCAGGTGAAGTTGACGACTAGCTTGTCGAAGATCCGGCTGAGGAAAACCAGGTCCCGGCCGCCATCGATGGCGAACACCTGCAGCGGCCCAAGCCTGGACGGGTGGGTTGACGTCGCTGAAGTCCCATTCATAGGCCGGCAGCGCTCCGTCAGGACGCTGGAACCACTCCCGGCAGAGCAGCAGCAGCTGGTACTTGGCGAACGCCGGGTCGACGTGCGCCAACGCGACACAGTGAAAGGCAAGGTCCCAGGCGGCAAAGGAGGGGTACTCGCATTTGTCAGGCATCGACATAATGTCGAAGGCGTCAAAGTGCTGCCACCGCGCGTTCCGTCCCGTCCAGCGCTAAGCAGGCGGGGACGGTTGAGCCGGGTCGCCCTCGAGCCAATGTGAGACATCGTAGTAATAGAGCTGTTTGCTCCACAGCATCCCCGCAAAGGCCTGGCGCATCACCATCGCTTCGTCCGCGCCGGCCCCCGCCGGCGTCAGCTCGGCATAGAACTCGTCGGCCTCAGCCCGGCACCGCTTCGCGACCTTTTCAAAGGAGTTTCCGAGCGCGCGTGAGGCGTCGGGGTTGACGCCCTTCGGGCTAAGTCGTAAGCGGATTTCGCCTGTCCCTCCCGGGCCGAGCGGCAATTCGTACCAGAAGGCGCACTTCGTCCCGCGGCGGTCGGGGTTCACGGTGGCCGCCCCCGTGACTACGTGGTCATTTATGCCATCCCTGGGGTACTGGCATGAGAGTTGCGCCCCATAAATGGGGGCATCGTTGGTCTCGTTCTCGCAGAACAGCAGCCTGGGGATGCTGCCGTCGGGCGCCTGTCCCCCGATTAGTTCCAGTTCGCCCAGGAACGAGTGGCGGACGGAGACAGTAGTCGGGTCCGTGGCACTCAACTCCGGCCTTGGCGCTTCGATCTCCCACGACCACGTATTACGGAACCAGGCCGTGGGCAACACGTGCAAAGTGGCGGGTTCAGGCCCGGCATTCGTGACCCGCACGGTCATCAGGATGTCAAAGGGATCGCCCTTGGCGTACTCCACTTCGGTGACCCAGAAACGGTCTTCGTCGAAGATGTGCGTGTCGATCAGCTCGTGTTCCAGGTCGAGCTTGCCCCGCCGGGCATTCTCCTGCCTTAGTTGTTCGTAAGGAAAGGCGCGCTCGAGGATAGTATCGTCGAGCTCGCTCAGCTCGGAACGTCGCTGGATCTTGAAACGCTGACTTTGACTTCTAGGGTGCGAAGGTCATTGGGACCTCGTGACGCTGATACCACTCAGCAGCCTCGGAGCGAACAAGCTAACGCAGACCAGCAGATTTCGCTCTAGGACGACGACCGCTGGTGACCACAAAGAGCCGGTCGTGTCTGCCGCTACGGGCACACGTACGAGCCCAGGCAACCGACATTTCTCTCCCCGGAGGAGCAGCTGGAGCCGGGCTCGCCTTCGACAGCGAAGTCGCTCCCTCGCCGAAGGTCAACATTTCCACGGGGGATGTGGAAACCAATAAGAAGCGCGGGCGGCGGAGAGCATCGCCTTCGAGTCGGTCCTCCGACACCGAACAGATGCTCGACTAGCCAGAGGTTGGCCGATCGACCCGTGTTCCCTGTCGAGGAGTTCGGGCTCACGGCTCGATGGCGAGGGCAAGCAGGCCTTGCAGCCGCGTGCTCGCCCCACCGACCACTCTTTGCGGTATCGGGGACCCAGACTGGTCCCCTTCGGCTTGGTGAACTCGGCCACGGTGCCCGGGTCGCTTGCGCCTTAGCTGGCCACCCACAAGTTTTCGCCGTTGTCGAAGGTGACTCCGTTTCGCCGGAAGAAGATGGTACTGGAGATGGTGACCTTGGGTGTCGGCGAGCCCGGACTTGGCCACTTCGTTCTTCGCATACTCGACTACCGTGTGGCCTACGGGACCTGGGCTCAGCCAGAGGTTCCCTGTTGTTCAGCCACCAGCAAGCGGAAATCATAATTTCCGCCGTGCTCGCTATTGCTGGGGTGCGTCGACGTAACTTGGCTGTGCCCAGAGCGCTGGGCTTGGCCGCTCCGGAACCCGAGCCGGAGCTTGTGTGCAACTGAAGTTGAAGACACCTGAGCACCGCCGCCAGCGGCTCAGGGAAGGCGACAGCCTAAAGAGTTCCTGAAATGGCCCCGCCCGCTGAAAGTTCCGGTCCCAATTGGTCGTTACTCACTACAAGACAACAGCCACACGGGCCTGTCGCGGTGAGAAAGAAGGCAGTAACGGTGACAATCATTCACCACAACAGCGACGTCCAGCTGGCAGGCTTTGAGCCAGATCTGGACTTCGAGCTCGAGGTCCTTGGCCTGGTGAACATTACTTCCTACGAACTCGTCGACCCGTGCGGGAAGCCCATCTATTTTGCGGACAAGGGTGCGGCCAGGTGGCTCGCCGACCTGGCTGAAGACAATGTTCGGGGCCTCCTCGGTAGCATGATCGGCCAGGCCCGTGACCTGGCCAAGTGGATCTGGGAGGTACCGGTCGATGACCGAGGCCTCGGGCAGGAAGCCCGCTTGTGGCTCGAGTCGGACGGCGATGGGAGCATTTTGTACCTGCTCCCGGACTTCACCCTTTCCCTACCCTGACGGGTTCTGGAGACGCTCGGTGGGGGGAAGCGGCCGAGGGTGACAACCACTGTCAGCGGGCCGCCAGTGTCGGATGGTGAAGGACAGGATTCATGGTCGTCCCCGGGGAAGTAGCCGATGGCGAAGCGGTAGCGACGCCCGGTCTGCGCTCCGGTCTAACTGAGGACGATGAGCTGTCGGCTGAGCAAGCCGTACGGAAGGGACCCGAGCAGCGAGCCGACGAATTGCGACGCAAGCGCGAAGAACTTGGCGGCGCCCTCGGAGAGCCCGGTGGTTTGCTCGCGGCCCCAGGTCATGTGCGCACGAAACGGGCGGTGATGACCACGCGGGCCTGGTGGGCGGCCATCCCGAGCGGGCTCCAAGTCATCCCGAACTCGGTCCGGTCGACAGTGGCTTCGGCACGCAGGGTCACCGACGCGCTGTCAGCCCTGACCACCTGGGTCACAGGGCTGACCGGTTGGGAGCGTCCGGCGGCCTCGAGGCGCACATCGCCGGCGAGGGCCCCGTCAGGGCCCACGCCGAGGTGGGTAACGGTGATGGTGACGTTCGGGTGGTGCTCGGTGTCGAAGAAGTCAGCCGAGCGCAGGTGCTTATCGCGCTTGTTGTTCTTGGTGCTAAGCGAAGCGGCGTCGAGGCGGATGAGGCCGCTGACGGTGCCATCGGCAGCAACGGTGCCCTCACCCTCGAGCCGCTCGAAGTGGCCGTGGACGGTGATCGCGCCCCAGAACTGCTTGGCGTAGAACTCGGCGCTAGATCCGGCCGGGTCGAGGCCCACCTGCCCTGGCTCGCTCGTAGCAGCTCCTGTAGGTCAGACGCGGTCGCTGGCGCGCCGGGCTGGCTCGGGTTCATGGGTTGCCTCCTGCTAATTGCCTGTCGGGTTGTCTTCTTGTGAGGTCACTCGATCCGTACGGCGAGCTTTCCGGTGGTGCCGGTTGCGAAGTCGTCGAACGCCCGGGGGCCACCACGAGGGAGTAGGTGCGCTGTACCGGCACTCGAAGGCGACAGAGCGGCGAGCCGCTCGAGGGTGGCGGTGACCTGCAAGCTCCATCAGTGGCCTGGTAAGGGGTGCCTCTCTGGGCATCGGACCTCGAGTCACATCGGCATTGGCCTCCCGGTACCGGGAAGGTGGCTACACCCACATGGTACGGCCGTCGCGCCTCGGGGAGCGGTAGCGCCCCCTGTCCGTTCTGGGCCGTTGCCGTCTCGGCCAAGTGCGGACGGAAAATCCAACGGTTAGCTCGCGAACCCTTCATAACGAGACCTCCTCGTTGTCAAGGGGCTTTTCTGGATTTCTTTGCTACCTTCGCCGGGACCCTGATGTGCATTGGCTCGGGCTCGGGCCCATGGTCGGCTGGGGCCTGGGAGCGGCTTCTCCGAAGAGCTGGCGCTCGGGGTGTGAGCGGGCCACGCTGGCGACAGGACTGGGGACGGCCCTGGGCGCCCGGCTGCTCGGCGAGTTCGGGGACGACCCGGACCGCTAAGGCGATGCTAAAGCCCGCAAGAACCATGCGGGTACACCACCCATCACCAAGGCACCTCGCAAATCGAAGGTCGTCTTGGCCCGTTACGCCTGCAACAAGAGGCTGTCCGACGCCTGCTACCTGTGGGCGTTCGCACAGCGGCCACCAGCCAGGCCAGCGACGCCAATATCATTGGAGGGCAATATCTTGGTCAGGAGCGAAAAGGCGACTAGGGGCGAGAAACCGATTATGAGCCGGATCATTTTTTCATGGCGGTCGTCTCCTTTGAGTTACTGGTACCGACCGGGAAGGTGGTCTTGCAGCCAGTCCAGCGTCAGCGTGTCGGAGAGATAGCGGCCCAAGAGCTGGCAATGGAAGTTCGCCCCCTGCGCCTGAACTTTATGATCTCCTTTTCTTTGGGCCAGCATTTCGTAAAGCTCCTGGGCTGGCCCGGGACGAACTGCTCGTCCTCGGGGTCCAGCACCAGCGACGGGGTGGTGATATCGTCCACGACGTCGCGCATCTGCTACTTCTCGACCTCCTTGAACAGGTCGAAGCGGTCGCTGGCGCCGCACGGCCGGGCCCGGAAGGCAAAGGCTCGGTTTCGGTGAGATCGGCGTGGACCTCAGACGTCCAGCCACCGGGACGGCAATCTCCTTCTCGTCATTGCCCTGCTCGTTTTAGTTGTGGTTGTGGCTGCCGTAGTCGCCCCAGTGGTCCCCCGGTTACGTAAGCAAGTTCTGGAGCGCATCCGGCCGTCACTGGTCAACTTCCGGACACCTCGGCCAGCCTCCGGTCTCCCACCAGGGTGGTGAAACTCTTATTGGCGAACCTTGCGGCAGAAGTCCTCTTTTGCCAGCACGCTCGGGTTGGTACTGGTCGGACTGGGCACTTCACTGTCCCTGGCCACGCTGCTGGTCGTGAACGTGTTCGTGTCGTTCTTCGCCAGCATGATCCCCATCCCGGGAGGGATCGGCGTTAGCGAGGGCGCGTTGATGGTTGGTTTGACAGCGGCCGGCATCGACCAGGCCACCGCGTTTGCCGCCGCCATTTGCTAGCGGCTGTGCACCTACTACCTCCCGCCGATATGGGGTTGGTCGCTTTCCAGCGCCTGGAGCGCACTGGCTTATTTGAAGTCGTGCCAGCCTTGGTTTGGCCCACTAACAGCCGCGGCACCGGCGGGAATTCCCTGATGCGACGGACCATCACCTCATCATTGCGAATGGCACCCCGCTCAACTCAGATGACCGGTGGCTCCTCGGCGATCCCCGGGGGGACGGTGCCGGTGGCCGTCTCCCACCCAAAGACGGCGACTCGGGCGCTCACCACCTTGGCGATGCCGAGGCCGATGCCGGCCGCGGCCGCCCACACCAGGGCGTCGGGCCACGAGAACCGGGCCTTGGTGGGGTCGAACGGCGAATCGGCGGTGGCGTCCTTGCGAATGGCCGTGTACCCGGCCCTCATGAGCTTCCGGGCGAGCAGCCCGACCACCATACCCGTACTTGTGGAGACCAACTTCCACATCCGCTCGCGCCCGGTCATATGGCGCCCCATCGCATCGTCACGGCGGAATTTTACCATTGGCACAATCGGCGGGGGGCCGCTGCAGGTTCAACGAGCCCGCTTCGGTCGGATCCCGGCCCCATATACCCAGGGACACACGTTTCTTTCCCACCGCCCTCTCGTCGAGTTAGCCGCGGCTGTTGCGCTCCCACCTGGAGTGATGGCGGTGTGCCCCGGCACTTTCCTTCAGGTCCGCCTTCCGGGGGTGGGTTTCATACCATTTGGCGTAGCGGGCGGCGATCGGAGCAGCCGTCAGGCCGTGGAGGTAGACGCTCGCCAGCACGGTGGCGAAAGCGATCACGCTGATCTGAAAGGCTCCGGACAGTGCCGGCTGGCCGGCAGCGATCACGACGAACACGATTGATGCCACCCCGCGGGGACCGAACCATCCGATAAACCCGACGGTGCGAAGCCCAGCATGGCTGCCGAGCAGCGCTACGGTCACCGGCAGCATCCGGACCACCGTCAGGCTGAGAGCGACGTAGATCGCTACCGCGGCGTCGACACGGTGCAACAAAGGGCCTACTACCACCGCTCCGAACAAGACAAACGTCAACACGGCAGACAACTCACCCGCATCGACGACCAGCTCGGTGAGGGCCGGCATCTCCTTCCGGTTGAGCCAGGGGAACACCAACCCGCCATGAAGGCCGCAGTGAAGCCACTCCCACCGAGCGGTACGGCCAACCCGTAACAGGCGGCAACAGTCGCCAAAGTGGCCACATGTCGCCGCTCGACGAGATGAACCCGCGCCGGCTGGCCCACCCCATGACCACTGAGCCCACTGTGGCGGCAACCACACCAGCGGCAGCCCGTACCCGATCTGCTCCAAGACGAGGCGGAGGGCCGCAGCGGCATGGATGACCCCTTCGTCGGCGTTGCTGGCGGCGAGCAGGATCGGCGGGAGCGGCACGCAGAATCCCATCGTTGAGCCCGCTCTCGACGTTGAGGCCCTGGCTGACGCGGACCGGGAGGCGCCGGTCGCGGACCACCGCTTGCCCCAGAGCGGCGTCAGTGGGAGCCAGGATGACCCCCACCAAACCGACCTCCAGCCAGGTGAGCCCACCGAATAGCGCCTTGGCCGCCAGGGCGTCTAACCCGATTGTGAGCGGCAGACCCACACCCAGCAGCCGGGCCGGAAGCGGATAGTCGTGGCGTAGAGCGCGGAGGTTCAAACGGCTGGCGTCCGTGAACAGCACCAACGTCAATGTGAGCTCAGCCACACCCCGCAGTTCCTCGCCGCCCATGTCGAGGGTGATCCAGCCCGTGCCCTCTGAACCGAACAACAGGCCGAACGTGACGAAGAACATGGCCACCGCGCGAGCTGAAATACCTCCTGCAGCTGGCGGAAGCGCGGACGGTGGCCGAGTTCGCCGGCAAGGAGGTAACGTGGCCCGAAGGAAAAGAGATTGTCCTGATCTTCGAGAAGACGTCAACACGTACGCCCTCGGCGTTCGAAGTGGCCGCGTTCGACCAGGCGGCCCACGTCACCTACCTCGACCCTTCGGGCTCCCAACTGGGCAATAACGAGTCGGTGGCGGACACGGCCAGAGTGCTTGGGCGCATGTACGACGGCATCGAGATCCGCAGTAATAACCTGGATGACGTCGAAGAATTAGTCAAATACGCAGGTGTCCCGGTCTACAACGGCCTAACCGACCGGTGGCACCCCACCCAAATGCTGGCCGACTTCCTGACGATTCACGCGGCGAGCGGTGGGATTGCCCCGGTTCTCCGGACAGTTTGACTAGGCCGCTTGGGTAGCGGAGGGGTTGCAGGAGAGGCGGCGTTCGTGCTCTACAGGGCCGAGGTACCCGAGGCTGGTGAACCTCCCCGTTTCGACGGAGGTCCACCAAGAGCCCCCAAGGGGGCCGAAAGGATGTCCCAGTATGGAGACGATGGAGAGGAAGAGGCCTCGCCCGCGTCGCTAGTTCACCCCGGAGTTCAAAGCCGACATGGTCGAGCGGTGCCTGGCCGGTGACCGCTCTGTCACCCAGGTGGCCGAGGACTTCGACCTGACGGTGAGCGCGGTGCGGGGCTGGGTGAAACAGCACGAGATAGACGCCGGCACCCGCCAGGACCTCACTACCGACGAGAAAGAAGAGCTAGCACGGTTGCTCCGAGAGAACCGGCCTGCGCGAAGACGTGGAGATCCTGAAAGAGGGCTCGACGACGGTCGTTAGGTAGGTGACGCAGGATTGCTCAGCCCTGTACCGGCGAGATTTCTTCTGCCCTCACTACCAGTCGTGATGTTGCCCAGAAGCGAGGATTGCATGTCGTAAGGGTTAGGTAGTAGCCATTCATCGGGTCGAGCACGGCTGTATTGCTGGGCAGCACAACAAACTCACTGATGACCCGGTACGTGTACGTGACGCCACTCGGCTCCGTGAACAGGATACCGTCACCCGGGGTCAGTTCGTTCAAGTTCCAGAACGGAGCCCCGTATGTCGTACGATGACCAGCGATGCCGACGTTGCCGTAGTGCCCTGGCAACGGCGTCCCCAGATAATGCCCTGGCCCTGCTCCAAGTCTTGCTCTGCCGTGCCCTGGACCACGTACCGGCTCAAGCCGAGCACCGGGATGACCAAGTGGTCAAGGACACCACCAAGAAGTGGTTGAGCCTGGATGTCGGCTCGTGGATTGGGGATGGCGTCCGCAACCGGTACCGTCGTTGTAACCGGCGCCGATTGCGGGAAAGTGGCGGATGGGCTTGACTCAGCCTTGAAGCCTTGCGCCAGGTGGCGCTGAGCGGCCCGAGCACTGGCGTCTGAGCTAAGCACCTTGTAGGGCACCCACCCCAGCACCAGCACGCCTATGGCTATAAGGAGATAGGCGAGACGGCGCACTAGGCCTTCGGCTTTCGGGGGACAAGGCGGAAAATCAAGCCGGCGACGCAGATCAATGTTATGCCTGCGAGGATTTCCCAGCCGGCATTGAAACCAGTGAAGGCGAGAGCGCCCCCGGTAGCTGTGGTACCTATTATCGTGTGCTTCACATAAGGCATCCTTGTAGTCACCTCCTCTCTAAGACCAACGGGCAGTGGTACGCCGCAGGGCATGCCAGGCTGCCATCCAGTAGATCCCTTGTTGCCAAAAGCCGTAAAGGTACATGGGCACCACCAGGATCGTAAGTCCCGCTAGTTTCCATGAGTTCAGGTGCTTTATCTCGAAGACCCGCAAGCAACCGGTTAGTCCGACGAGACCCAGCCACCAGGGCCAGTGCGCGAGGCTGAGTCCTACAACCAAATAAGCCAGCAGCCATACAGCAATCATGACCGGCATGAGCAAGGAACTCAGGTAAGCAACAACCTGATCCCACCAAAAGCGCCGAGTCCCTTTTCTTACCCCGTATATAAGCAAAGCCTCGATACCACCCCGCTGCCAGCGCAGGCGCTGACGGTACAGGTCATGAGTTGTTGTCATCAGATCGGTATAGATCAGGGCGTCCCTTGGAACGCGCATCTCATAACCCAGGACCGATAAGGCCAGCGTGACTTCATAGTCCTCAGTGAGCGTGTTGGGGATCAGGTACTCCCCGGCGTTACCAGGGAGCTGCGACTCCCTAGCGCTGGCAACGTCCCTGAGCGCCTTAACGCTGAACATCGTCCCCGGTCCTGGCAAGCAGTTTGGGATTCCACGACGGCGGATGTTGCGGCGCAGCGTACCGCCAAACTCGATTTCTTGCAGAGCGGGCAGCAACCCCCGACGACTAGTGCCGTGACATGAAGATGTGGTGCTCCCTACTAGCGGATTACGCAAGAACGGGTCCCGAAGTACCTTGGTCAGGTTCGGAGGCGCCAGAGTATCCCCGTCCATCTGGAGGATCAAGGCGTCGTCTGTTAGCTGGGGCAGCAGCCAAGTAAACACCTGATTGAGCGCACCGGCCTTCTTGGCCTCATTTCCTGCCGTCAGGAACACTTCCGCTCCAGCGTGGCGGGCTAGCTCGGCTGTGTGGTCAGTGCAGTTGTCGGCTGTCACGATAATGCGGCTCAGGGGCAACGTCTGCTGCTGCAGACAGCGAATGGTGGCAACGATGTGCTCAGCCTCGTTGTGGGCAGGGATGACGGCGACGATACTCACTTGCTTTTCCTTTGGGTTCAGGTGCCCACGTGGCTCGGGCCTGGCGCACTGTAAATGCCCGAGTGTCAGCGGCATTCACGGCAGATCCCCAAATATCTCGGAGCGCTGAGGTATGAACCCCTCTGCGTTGCCGAGCCGGCTCTGCATGCCCCAGTAATGGGCGATGCCGGGCAGCACGTCAGGCTCAATCATCAGCGAGCCACGCACACGGCTCTCGTGGCACTCCAGGGCCCGCACCTTGTCAGCGAGCATGCTGGCGATTTCTAACGAACACGGTGGGCTCGAAGCTGAGCGTGCTCAGGGACTGATAGAACAGGACCTTGGCCTAGTGACGGGCAGCAGCGAGCGGCATCTCGGTCGCGGCTCGGCGGTCCTGGTGGGAGTCGTCGGGAGCGTGTACGAACGAAACATCAACGGCGTCCATCTTGCTGATGCTCCCGGTGGTGCCGATAACGGTGCGCTCGCACTCGAGTTCGCCGTCGGCAGTCCGAGCACGGTGAGCTGGGTGCCTCGGACGGCAGCGGCCTCGGAGGACTCGTCACGGCGGATGATGCGATGGCCAGTGTTGGCGCCATCTGTCATCGGGACCGTGTAAACCTTCCCGTCACGCTTGAGAGAGTTTGCAAGGGTTCCGCCACAGCAGTGCTCTATGTCGTCTTGCTGCCGCGCCTACGGCCAGTAGCCGGTGGACCAGTCCTCGACAGGCTCCTCGGACGGCCTCACAGCGCCGTCTGGGTGAAGGGCGTAGGTGCCCCTCAGCAGGTTGGGACCAGCCCTGTGGTACCCGGCGACGGGGCACCGGGCAGTGGTAGTACGCACGAACGACACATCAGCCCGCAACGTCCGGCGAGTAACGACTGCTGAATTGGGCATCAAGGTTCCTCACCGACTGTGTGTAACTGCCCCCCTGCGGGGCCTATATCTGCTTCTCTACATCTTCTTATCGGCAAACCGGATGCACCCCTTGATGGGATCATACGGACCCCTACGTCAGTCGGCTGGACCTTCCTGCCGTTATCTGGCGAGTGCCCGCACCCGCTCAAGATCGGCCATGTAGCCGGACCACAGTAGCTTGTCTACAAGGCGCGGGACGCCTCGACGTTGAGCCTGTGCGCTTCGGGCGCCCTTTGTTCTCGCTTCCGCGCCTCGCAATCTACCCCGTACCCACGGGACACTTGGTCATACTCGTATATTGCATTTGCGGTTGTCATTAGAAGCCTCGTCCTTCAGTACGCGCCACATCGACCTGCCCGCCCTTAGCTCGTGCCCGGACACTTTTCCGGCCTTATCAGAGATCGGCACCCTGTAAAATCTCGGTCACTCTTCTAGAAACTCTTTGCTCCGTGTCACCAGCGGCCCGCCGTCGGAGCGCTCAGCAGCCTCGAAGGTGTCACGCACAACTAGTCGCCGCCCTTGCGCATTGTCACTCTCTTAGGAGGCACCCGGTCACACAAAGAGCGCCACATCATAATCCTGCAACATTCTTTTTGTAGCTGCCGTTTTGGTCCCCGTACCTCCGCGAAAATTGCTGCGCATCGCAATGCGAGCAACGATCGGCCATGATTTTATAGTCAAAATACCAGTCGTGAAAAGGACATGGCGTTTTGAACGTTGGATTTTGCAAGCTCCAGACGACCCGCTGGGGCTTGTGGTGCCACGGTAGCGGGTGCTTGAGCAGTCGTAGGTAGTGCAACGCGGTACGGACCTTTCCGTGGGCCTCACCTCAACTATCGACGGCTCGCGCCGGCTCAAACAGGGGCGAAGGTCAGTATGGTTTCGGGGAAGGCTCCCCATGAGGGTCCCCCAGCGGTCTTCCAGTGAGTGGCGCTAGGCGACCGAGCAAATTGCCTCCGGGACTTCTCACCCTGGAGGAAGCTGCGTCTGGCTCGCTATCTCGGAGCCCCAGCTCCGCAACATGTGGCAGCACTGGCAGATACCAGCCGCCGTCAAGGTCGGGCTCAGCACTGGTCCGGTGGGCGGCGGTCGAAGCCGTGGTGCGTTATCACCGCAGCGCCCCCGTTGCCCCGGCGTTCGTGCGCATCCAACAGCGACGGGGTACGCCCATGGCCCGGGTGGCGTCGGCCATGAAACTGCTCGCCCTGGTCTTCTACGGGCTGCGTGACGGCGAGGTCCGCTGCCTAAAGAAGAAGGCCGCTTTGAACAAGGCCTGGGCACAGCCAAGGCGCGAGCACGACGATCGACGTGGCCCCCATAAGGCGAGACCGACGAACTGAATGTGCCCACCTGGCTGTGGCCGGAACTCACCATGCACCCACCAACGGGACGGAGGAGTGTCAGGCAGCCGGGCCCAGGCCTGCCGGCTCAGTTCTTGAGCAAGGTGACGTCACTGCTGTGCCCGTGAACCGGATGAGCGACCAAGGAGCCCCTGGCGGGGGCTCGGGAGCGCATGGTGGCTGGCGACAACCCAACCCCGGGCCCGTCAAGGCTGCTCCTGCGGGCGGGCTAACGGCCCGGTCTTGACCGCCCCTCCTCGGGCACCGGCACCAGCCAGGTGCTGTTTAGGCGCGCCCCGGGGCCAGAGACGGGTGACACAAAAACAAGCAAAAAAAAGGGAGGTCTCGGACAAGCCCTCTTGACTGACATTCATGACTGCTTCAGGAACGTCGATCGGGCGCGTCCGGCAGCCCCTCGACCACGATGTTCTGCATTCCGGTTCTGGACCGCCCTTCATCGGCACTCCGGAGATACTCAACCCGAGCGGTATCCGGCAATACCATGCGGGGTGCGCTGGCACTCCGGACCAGGCACTCTGTATTAGCTCGTGGCGACGATATGTTGGCCTGTCTTGATGATCTCGCGAGGTTGAGAGGAACGCTATGGAGTTCGGGATTCATCTCCCGCTGATGGACTTCGGGGGTCATCCGCGCCCGAGTCATGCCCGAGAGATGCTGCCACCGCACCATGGCCCATCGCGTCGGAGCCGTACGATACGCAGAGCAGGCGCTCGAGATCGGGTGCAGCCTTGGTGACGACCGTCTAATCGGCAATGCCCTTGGGTCTCTCGGCTTGGCCGTAGGGGAAGGGCCTAAAGAGAAACGGCTCCTTACCGAAGCTGTGGCCCACCTGCGGCGGGCCGGAGACCGTTCTGACTGCTGCTGGCCGCTCATCAACCTGGCTGCTCTGGAGCTGGCCGATGAGGACTTCCTTGCGGCCACCGAACTGCTCGAGGAGGACCTTGCCATCTGCGAGGAGCTCGGCCTGCCGGTGGACATGCAAGCGGCTTGCTGCGCCCTGGTCGACACCACGTTGTTCGAGGGCCGTTTCGAAGAAGCAGCTATTTGGTTACGGAAAGCACTGGTCAGCTACCGCCGTCTGGGCCAACAGGACTCGGCCGTCGCAGACTTTCCCAACGTGGTGTGCTGCGTGGCCGGGCTGGGGAACCCGGGCGACGCGGCCCGGCTGACCGGGGCCTAGAACACAATGTTGACGAGGCATGTTCCCCTCGAGAGCTCGTTCACACCCCAAAACCCCCCTTGCCCACTTGCAATTCCTACGCCAAACCACGCTGGAGCAGACCCTCGCGTACATGCGCGAGGCTCTCGGCGATGACAACTTCGAGCTGCTTAGCCGTGCCGGGAGCACGCTCAGCTACGACGGTGCCGTCGACCTCGCCCTAACGAGTCATCCCGACGCAAGGCAGTAGGCCCGGGAAGACTGTATCCACGACATGGGCCCGACGGGCCCGCAATCAATGACCGTGCATTGTTGGCCGAGTCGTGTGCCGGCCGAACTTAGGCGATGGGTCAACGCTCGCCGCCGAAGGGTGAAAAAACTGTTGTTGTTCTCGAAGACGACCCCACCCGGTTCGGCTCTCCAAGTCCACCAGCCTACTCAGGGCCGACCGTTGACCGCCTCCAAATGTTCGAGTAGTTGGGTCTTATTGTGATCCTCACGCGAGTCGGCCCCTTCACGACCGGTCCACACGACCCTGCTCGGATCATACCGAAGGGCACATAATTGAGACCGTGGCCGCCTCAGAGGATGGCTGACGACGGCCGAACCGCTAGTACAAGTACACAACCTTGTTCGCCATGTCCCTCGGGACCCAAACGGCGGGGCCGTGGCCATGCCTCAGCGCCAAGCGGCTCGTGGCGATGCCGTTGTTGAGCTTAACGCGCCGGATCTCAAAAGAGATTGCCGCCGACACACTTTTGGTGACGTTGCGCCACGGGCGGCGACCAACGCCTTGTACAACGTTGTGTCGGCGGCCGGAACGGTGTTGGCTGGACTGGGCGCACAGCTGGCAGGATCCTCTGCACCGACTGCACCCACATCTACGTCCCCGACGACGCGCCTGTCGTAGTCGACCTTGAGGTCCACGGGTGCGTCCTCAGCACCCCGTTTGGGATGCTGCCTGGTGATCGCCGGTGATGCACCGGGAGCCTGCTATTTCGTCGGCCCGCGAAGGGGCCTGGCGGGGTGGGGTTCCGCCCAGTTGAAAGCGATATGGTCGATGGTAGTGCTGGCTCAAACACCTGTTCGGTGTCGGAAGGGCGATTGCTCCTTTGAGGACACACATGAAACTGAAGACGATCTCGACGCGACATTCGGATTCCTCTCCCGGAATTGGTAAGCGCACCCCGCAACGGTCCGAGTGGGAGCGTGGCTGAAATGCTGGTCGACACCGACGTCTGCATCGACCACCTCAGGGGTGTCAAGCGCCTCCGCCGCGCCGGACGGCTCGCCTATTCCGTAATTACGCGTGCCAAGTTGCTCGCCGGCGCCACCAGTGACGACGAGGCCAACGTTAGACGACTCCTCGCCGGGATGGACGAGTTGGCCGTTGATCGCCGGACCGCAGAAAGGGCGGGGCTCCGACGTCGCCAACTCCCCCGACTGCGCATGCCTGACGCCCTGATCGCGGCAACTGCGTTGGTTCACTCGCTCACACTGCACACCAAGAACAGCCGTGACTTCAAGCAGGTCCCGACCTTGCGGCTGCGGTAAACGGTTATTTTGGGCCGGTGCGACAACGCCCAAGCGCCCAGGGTGTACCGGGCCCCGAACTCTGGCTACCAGCGGCGTGACCAGCACTATCAGCCCACTCACCGGGGACCGTCGGCCGCCCGCCCGTACGATCGTCAAGGCGCACGCCTGGGCCACACCGTATTGCTAGCGCCCATCGGCCTGCCTCGTCTGCGGGGTGATGTGCTCGGTGAGACCGCCGCTGGGGCGGCCTTTCCGTGAAGGGGGCAAGCCACGTTCACCACCACTCAACCCCGTGTCCTTATCGTTACGGACCCTTGGCGTCCAGAAGAACGTGTCGCCATCGCCGGGTTCCTTGGCCGGGTACTGCGGCCGCACCAGGGCTAGCTACGCCACCGACCTGAGGTGGGGTGCGACGTTGCCCACGTCCGCTCTCGTTGTGGTCGGGGTAGTTAGCTCGTTCGCCAGCGGCCGGCGGTTTGGTTAGGCAGGATAAGGCGATGGGAACATGGCAGAGCGCGGCGGCTCTCAACAACGCCGAGTGGTGTGACCTGGTCGCCCGGTCCCACGGCGCAAGGACTCACTTCGGTAGCGATGCGTGGACGAGCACGGACCGGACTCCTCCGTAGTACCCGGACGCGGTCACACTTGCCCGTGGGACCATGGTCCCAGAGTTCTTGTCGCGGGTCGACGGCACCACCGGGTGCTCGGTCAAAGACAGCTTCGCTGAGCTCGACCTGACGCCTTACGGGTTCCGGGCCTTGTTCGGAGCCGACTGGGTCGTGCGCCTCGGCCCGCCACTGCCGGCACCATCCACCGGGCCCCGGTGGGAGCGCGTCGTCCAGGACCATGAGCTGGTGAAATGGCAAGACGCGTGGCGGGCCGGAGAGGAGCCGACGGGGCTGTTCCGGGCTGAGCTTCTCGACAATCCCTCGGTGGCGGTGCAATTTGGCGAGCGGTCACGCCGGTCTGGTGGAACAAAGCGGTGACGGCATCGTCGGAACTAGCCAGGGCGGCTGTGTGCGAGAAGGCGGCGCGGCGTCCTACGGCGCTGCGGCCACTTTTCACGGCGATGACGGGCTTGGACCGGCTCAGGTCCCGAGCTAGGCGAGCGAGCCTCCGAGGGTTGCCAAACGACTCGAGGTACAGCAGGCCGGCACTGGTGGCGTCATCCTCGGACCACCATGAGAGCAGGTCGTTGCCGCTCACATCGGCCTTATTGCCCATCGAGACAAAGCTGGAAAGACCTATCCCCCGTTTCTTTGCCTCGGCCAGGATGGCTATACCAAGCCCGCCGGACTCGGAAGCGAAGCCCAGGGACCCGGCAGTGGGCGTGTCCTTGGCGAAGGTGGCGTTCAAGGAAATGGCGGGGTCGGTGTTGAGGACACCGAAGCAGTTCGGCCCCACCACTCTCATCCCGTAGGCGTGGGCCAGACGGGCCACCTCGCGCTCCAATGCCGCCCCGTCCGCACCATCCTCGGCGAAGTGTGACGAGACGATAACCAGGCCACCGACGCCTTTACGGCCGCAATGGGCGACGACCTCGGGCGCCGCATGGGCCGGCACGGCCACGATGGCCAAGTCGACTTCACCAGGGATTTGGTCGATGCCGGGGAAGGAGGGCACGCTGGCGATATGAGATGCCGTCGGGTTCACGGGGTAGACGGGGCCCTGGAAACCGCCACTGACCAGGTTCCGTACCAGTTCGTGGCCCACTGTCCCCGGTGACCGGGAGGCGCCGATCACCGCCACGGAACGCGGTCGGAGCAGGCGCTGCATCGACCGGGCGGTCGCCTTGCGGTCGCGCTCGTAGAGCGCATGGAGAGCATCGGTGGTGGGGGAAATGTCCATCACCACCCGGACGACGCCGGCCTCTAAGGGAGTGCTGAGTGAAGCCGGCACCCCTGAAGACGTTTACCATCCGCGAGTTCTCGAACAAGGTGTCCGCCGCGAACCGCTTCAAGCCGAAACGGCGTCCTTCACTGGCCAGGTACTTGAGGAGGAGGGTGCCAATGCCTAGCCCCTGGTGGGCATCATCCACCACGAAAGCCACCTCGGCTTCGACGCTGCCCGGGATGCGGTCGTACTGGGCCACGCCCACCAACTGACCCGCTAGTTCGGCTACGAGAGCGAGGTGGTCGGGGCCTTCCTGTTCGACGAGGCGGGCCAGCTCGTCTTTGGATAGGTGCGGATGAGCCCCGAAATAACGCATACGGACTGTCTCTTTTGACAGGCGCGCGTGCAACGCCGTTATCGCGGGAATGTCATCCGGCGAAACTGCCCGGACCCGGGCCGTCGAGCCGTTGGTCAAGATGACGTCCCATGCCGGAAGGCGCGTACCAGAAGAAGGGGTTGGCATTGGTAACTCCTTTGTTGGTCTAGAAACCTGGCCCGTACTGCCACCCGGTCAAGAGTTCCAAGGTCACGCGGATGACGGTGGTCTGGCTGCTGTTTATGAGGGGCAACCGTGGAGGCACGTCTGTCGCCGGCTCCCGCACGTTCTCCGCTCTTCCCTGCACCAGGATCTCCCGACCTACAAGTCCCGTCGGCGCTAGTCATGGTCGTCCCGAACGCTACGATCCCTGGTTGCCCTGTGATCCGGTCGAGCGAGCCTGGCCCCGCCCTCAAAAACAGTGACTCGCCGTCGAGAGCACAACTCACCGGTAACACGATCGGGAGCGCGCTCCGCGACAACGCCAGGTACCCGTTTTTCGCCTCCCGGAGCAAGGTGCGGCAACGCTCAGGACTGAGCCGGGGAGGCGTAGCCCGCTCGACCACCGTCTGATGCATCGCTGTGGGGCTAAGGGCCATATAAAGAATGGTGGCCGAGGTGAACCGGCCCTGGTCAGGGCCAAAGGACCCGAAAGCGCAGTCTGAGGGCCCAAGGCGAGGGATTAGATTTGCGTTGTGAAAGGACTGCGGTAGGGGTTCGACTGAAGGTGCTGACCAGCAGCAGGCGCTGCAGCGGGGCGGCATGCTCGAGACGTTCCTGTCGCTCATGCCTGACGCAGCTGTGGCCGTGGACGGCGACGGCACCATCGTGGCTGTCAACATACGCACCGAGAGCTTTTTTGGGTATTCCGCCGAGGAGCTCGAAGGCAAACCGATTGAGGTACTCGTCCCCGAGCGCTTCCGGCACGCTCACCGCGATGACCGGGCGGGGTTCTCCCGGGACCCGCACGCCCGGCCGATGGGGGCCGGGCTCGACCTGTACGCCCGCCGGCGCGATGGCACAGAGTTCCCTGTAGACATCAGCCTGGCGCCCATCGGGGACGACGGCTCCCTGGTGGTGGCGGCGGTGCGGGACATAACCGAAAGAAAGGCCGCTCAGTCCGCCCAGGCCCAGCTGGCCGCCATAGTGCGGTCTTCGACCGACGGCATCTTCTCGATGACGCCAAGTGGGGTTGTGACCAGTTAGAACCAGGCCGCCGAGGAGATGTTCGGTTACTCACAGACAGATGTGGTTGGCCACCATTTCAGCCGGTTCTTCCCTGACGACCCGGCCCTCGAAGAGCTGCTCGGCGCGGCCCGAGCGGGCCGTACCTCGCCCCCCCGCGACACCCACTGGTTGACCCGAGAAGGCACACCGGTCGACGTCGCCATCTCGGTCTCACACCTGGACAGAGGGGAGGACTCCGGCTATTCGGTGCTAGTGCGGGACATCAGGGTGCGCAAAGCAGCTGAGGCTCAACTGCAGCGCCAGGCCCGCTGGCAGACCGCGGCAGCCGAAATCCGGCTGAGCTTGCTGTCGGAAGCGTCGCTCGGCACATCACTCGCACTGGTCTGCACGTGGGCCGTGGACCTTTCGAGCGCCGGCGCCGCCGCTCTCGTGGTCGATGAGGCGGGGCTCCGCAGCCTGGTGGCTACCGCAGGTGACGCAGCCATCCTGGCCCGTTTGGCTGAGCAGGCGGGCAACCTCGAGGACCTGGCCGAGAGCGCGACAAATAGCCTCGGCGACGGTTTGACCAGCACCACCTTCCCCATTTCGTTCCCCAAGGGCGAAAGTGCCAGGACGGGCGCGCTGTTCGTCGTCGAGCCCGACAAAGCCGTACCCGAGCCGGGTACGGACCAAGTACTGGCGTCACTGGCCAGCCAGGCTGTCCTGGCTTACGAGCTCGCCACTGCGCGCTCTCGAACGCGACGTCCTGCTCATCTCGGCTGACCGCGAGCGTATTGCTCGCGACCTCCACGACCTCGTTATCCAGCGACTGTTCGGGGCCGGTCTTCGGCTACAGGGAGCTCTCGCGTTGATCGACAACGTAACGGCTTCCACCAGGGTTTCGTCTACTATCGACGACCTCGACACCACGATCAAAGAGATTAGAGAAGCAATTTTCGCGCTTGAATCCGCACCCGGCGCAGGTTTGCGGGCCAGAGTGCTCGAAGCCGTGGCGGACACCACCGAGGCGCTCGGCTTCAAGCCGGTCGTCTCGTTCCATGGTTCGGTCGACCGGGACCTCGCTCTTCAGGTACAGCTCGAAGAAGCAACAGTCCTGAGAGAAGCTCTGTCCAACACCGCTCGTCATGCTCATGCGAGCCGGGCGGAGGTGCACATCACGGTGGACGACGAACTCGGGATCCTGGTGGTCGACAACGGGATCGGTGTAGGGCAACCCGATCGGCTGAGCGGCCTTGCCAACGCTCGCGCCCGGGCCGAATTGCTCGGCGGCCACCTGGACCTGACCACACCGCGCGGCGGCGGTACGCGCTTTGAATGGCGGGTGCCGGTAACGGCCGCAGCAAGCGACCGCTCTAGCCGGGGAGCTCTTTAGTGCTGGCCTTCAGGGCCCATTGGCACCTCCCGTTGTGACTTTCGGCCCTCCCGGCCAAGGCGGCCTACGCGTGATCGTGGGAACGTGACCGCCGAAAGGCGCCACGGAGTTGGCGGGGAGGTCCGTCCAAAAGGAGGTTGTGATGTGGGACGCTGCGCTTGAGCCGATCGACGAAGAGCACTGCTTGGAACTGCTGAAAGGGGTTGAGTACGGCCGGGTGGCGGTCGTGACCGGAGAAGGGCGCCCGGAGATATTCCCCGTCAACTTCGCAGTTCATGGGCGTACTGTCGTCTTCATAACCGGTTCGGCCGTCATGCAGGCATGGGCACCCCTCGGCCATCTGACGTTCGAAGCGGATTATATCGACCCAGCAATCCACGAAGGTTGGGACGTAATCGTAAAGGGAGAAGGAGCCGACATCACTGATTCACGGGACGCGCTGGCGCTGGCCGCTCGTACGTACGCCATAAAGTCGTGGGCGCCGGGGCGGAAGGACCACTGGATATCGATACTCAACCCGCATTTCAGCGGGCGCCGGCTCTACACACCCATCCCGGCAAGCACCTACTACTAGTCCAATCGGTGGGCGGTGACTTCGGGTCGACTTGGCGGGCGGCGCCGAAGTAGGCGGGCCAGCGCGAAGACTCGTTGAGCGGGCGCGGCTGCGCACTCTTCAACGCTTGGGAGCGGCGGCGCGGGCTAACGACAATTGGCAAAGGGACCAAAGGCTCAACGGCCCGCTACTGCCCCTGGGAAAATAGTAAACGGAAGAACTAGCAAGTTCGAAAAGAGCAAACAGCGATGCGGGCAACAGTCGGAGACCGTCTTGTCATCAAAGGACGTGACGGCCATGAGCCGCATCGGGACGGCGAGATCCTTGAAATTCACGGTTACGATGGCGCGCCGCCGTTCCTGGTTCGGTGGTCGGACAACGGGCATGTCGGGCTTGTATTTCCGGGCTCCGATCCCTTTGTTGACCACTACCAAGGCTGAGTTCACCCGGCCGGCCTAACCCGGGCTCGGCCACGGTGAGATGCTCATCTGGACGACGAGCGACCACGGCCGCAGTAATGGAAGAACATGTTGACCAGGACCTGACCGGACGGGTCGTCGTTGGAGCTCGGGACCTCAAGCCGAGCCTGGTCGGGAGACCTGCCACTGGAGTTCTGGGTGACGTCAAGGCGGCCTCTCGCCCGGATGGCCAGGCCGAGGGCGGCGCGGCAAATGGACGGCCCATGGCTACTGACCCGCTCGCTGCCCTCGGGCCGATCCCGGCGACGGTGGCACAGCGGGACCGCGAGTCGGCTGAGGCCGCCATTGAGCGGGCGGAGCTAGCGCAGGAGTTCTTGGACGAGTTCGCCAAGGCGTGCCTCAACGAGGTACGACCGGCGATGAGCGCCGTTCTCCAACGCCTTCGGGAACTGGGTGGCGACGGTCTCATCGAGGAGCACCCCGGTGGCGAAGCGCGTTTCCAAAAACCACGAATAGCCCTGTGGATGTCGCTAAAGGACCCGATAGCCGGAGGGCCCCGCCTCGACCGGTACCCTTACCTGCTCCTGGAGGCCGATGTCGAGAGCCGGACAATCCAGGTGGACGAGGGCAACATGTGGCGCGGAGCCGGTGGCAACTTCAGCGGTCGGGTCGGCGCATGGAAGCTAACAGAGCTCACGCATGAACGGGTAGCCCAGGAGCTGGTGGCGGTCTGCAGCCAGGCTGTGGGGAGCACCTCTACAGCCTGAGACGCCAACGAGCCCAAAACTGCCTCATCGCTCGCCTCCATGAGTTGTCGCCCTGAGGCAGCCTGCACTGATTGGTGGCCAGCGCTGTCGGGCTCCAGCGAGAGGCCGTCGACGGCCTCGCCCATACCTCGGTCCCGTCAAAGACTCTGGTTCGTAAGTACTAGCAACGTATTGCTGGAACTTTCTCGCTAAGATGACGGGTGATGACAGATTGGAGCTGCCTCACCGATCATGCCCGGGCCCCGGTCTGTACCGCCCACGACCCTGGAGTGCGCCACGCGCGACATCGCCATGACGATGGGGGTCACGTGCTACTCAAGAGGCCACGAGGGTAAGTAAAGCCGAGCCCGTGCAAGGTGGCCTTGACTTGTCCAAGGTGCCCCGGGTGCGGAGCCCTGCAACCGCTGAGGAGGCGGTCATATTGTTTGAGCGCTTCACCGACCGAGCGCGACGGGCATTGGTGCTGGCCCAGGAAGAGGCGCGCCGACTGAACCACAACTTCATCGGCACCGAGCACATCTTGGTCGGCCTCATCCACGAAGGCGAGGGTGTGCCAGCCAAGGCCCTTGGATTGCTCGGGATCAGCCTCGAGGCTGTGCGCGAAACGGTTGAGGAGACGACAGGCCCAGCCGGGTTGTCCACGACCGGGTCAGCTCCCTTCACCCCCCGCGCCAAGAAGGTGCTCGACCTGTCACTGCGTGAAGCTCTCCAGCTCGGCCACAACTACGTAGGCACGGAGCACATGCTCCTTGGCCTAGTCCGGGAGGGCGAGGGCGTCGGGGCGCAAGTATTGGTCAACCTAGGAGCCGACCTGTCGCAGGTACGCCAGCAGGTAATCCAATTGCTGTCTGGTCACGAGGCCAGCGGCCAAGACAAGCCGCCCGCGGGGAGCACCTCGAAGGGGGCGGGGGTGCCGGCAGGCAGTCCCCTGCTCGACCAGTTCGGGCGCAGCCTCACCCAGCTGGCAACAGAGCGCAAGCTCGATCCGGTGGTCGGACGCGAGCGCGAGATCGAGCGCGTCATGCAGGTGCTCTCTCGGCGTACCAAGAGCAACCCGGTCCTAATAGGAGAGCCGGGCGTGGGCAAGACGGCCATCGTCGAGGGGCTCGCGCAGCGCATCGTCTCTGGTGAGGTGCCCGAGACTCTGCGCGGCAAACAGCTCTATACCCTCGACCTCAGCGCCCTTGTGGCGGGCTCGCGTTACCGGGGTGATTTCGAAGAGCGCCTGAAGAAGGTGCTGGTGGAGATCCGCACCCGCGGCGACATCATCTTGTTCATCGACGAGCTGCACACCCTCGTCGGTGCGGGCGCGGCGGAGGGGTCGATCGACGCGGCCTCGATACTGAAGCCGTTGCTGGCGCGCGGTGAGCTGCAGACGATCGGCGCCACCACCCTCGACGAGTACCGCAAGCACCTGGAGAAGGACGCCGCCTTGGCACGCCGCTTTCAGCCGGTCAAGGTGGAGGAGCCCTCGCTCGCCCACACGATTGAGATCCTCAAAGGGCTGCGTGAGAGCTTCGAGGCCCATCACGGCGTCACCATCACCGACCAGGCCGTCGTGACGGCGGCAAACCTGGCTGACCGCTATATCGCGGACCGCTACCTCCCGGACAAGGCGATCGACCTCATCGACGAAGCCGGGGCCCGGCTACGCATCCGCCGCATGAGCAGTCCTCCCGATTACAAGGCCATTGAGGACGAGATAACCAAGGTGAGCAAGGACAAGGAGCTCGCCATCGAGGAGCAGGACTTCGAGCAAGCCGAGCGCCTGCGCGAGAAGGCAGACGAGCTCATCCAGCGCAAGGCGACCAAGGAGCAGGATTGGCGTGCCGAGGGGGTCGACCTCTTCGACGTGGTGGACGAGGAAGTCATCGCCGAGGTGCTGGCCAACTGGACAGGCATCCCGGTCTACAGGCTCACGGAGGAGGAGACCTCCAAGCTCTTGCGCATGGAGGAGGAGCTGCACAAGCGCATTATCGGCCAGGACGATGCCCTGAAGGCAGTCTCGCAGGCGATTAGGCGCACACGGGCCGGCTTGAAGGACCCGAAGCGCCCGAGCGGGTCGTTCATCTTCCTCGGGCCCTCGGGTGTGGGCAAGACCGAGACAGCTAAGGCACTGGCCGGGTTCCTCTTCGGCGAAGAGTCGGCTCTGGTCCAGCTCGACATGTCCGAGTACATGGAGAGGCACACCGTGAGCCGGCTTATGGGTTCACCTCCTGGCTATGTTGGCTACGAGGAGGGCGGCCAGTTGACTGAGGCGGTCCGGCGCAAACCATTCTCGGTGGTGCTCTTCGACGAGATCGAAAAGGCCCATCCCGACGTGTCCAACGCCTTGCTGCAGATCCTCGAGGACGGCCGGCTTACCGATGCGCACGGCCACACCGTCGACTTCAAGAACACCGTCATCATCATGACCTCAAACCTGGGCACTGCAGACTTGCGCAAGACACAGGTGGGCTTCGCCAAGACGGACGAGGCGGTCACGCACGAGAAGATGAAGACCAAGGCCCACGATGCCTTGAAACAGCACTTCAGGCCGGAGTTCTTGAACCGAGTCGACGACGTCATCGTTTTTCACGAGCTCTCCAAGGACGAGGTCAGCGAAATCATCGACCTGTTGATGCACCGGGTCCGTGGCCAGCTCGAGGCTCAGGGCCTCAGCATTGAGCTCACCAGAGCAGCCAAGTACTTGGTCGTCGAGAGGGGCTACGACCCGATGATGGGTGCCCGCCCGCTGCGGCGTGCGCTCCAGCGGATGGTCGAGGACCCCCTTTCTGAGAGGATCCTGTGGAAGGAGTTCCGGGCTGGCGACACGATTATTGTCGACGCTGACAACGGGGAGGTCACTTTCCGGGTCATGGATCGCTTCGAGCCGCCGCCGGTCGAGCTAGCCGGAGCCGTCAGCGGCGATTAGTGCCACGACAGGCAACGTTTGCCTGGTTGCGCACCTGAACTCTGAAGCGCCGACATCGGTATTTGGCGCCGGCAACCGGGCAAACGTTCCTGGAGGCAGCACTGGCTCACACCGCGCCAGCCATGTTTGCCACGGGACGCCTGACGCTCCCGAAGCCACGGCCAAGGGCAAAGTAGTGCTTCCATCCCCGAGGTCGCCGCCCCGTGATGGACGCGCCTGAAGCGGCGGTGCGGTCCCGCCGCGAGGACGAGGCGACCGAAGACGGTCCGCCGACTTCCCGGGGAAGTCCTGCCCAGACGCGCCGGTGCCCCGGCTGGGGGTTGTTCCCAGACCGGGGCTCCGGTGCGCAGGGATGTGCTGGCAACCAGAACCCAACCTGCGGAACGGCACTTCACAGTCTCCTCGGAAGAACGGCTTGCAGCCCTCGCAAAACGCCGGCCCGACGGGCTTTTCGGGGTGAAGCGTTCATCGAGTCCACAGAGGGCCTCGAATACCGGGGCGACCACCCCTACGCCTCCGGGGATAACCTGGCGAGGGGCTAAGCATGAGTACCGTGATCTTGACCCGACCGCTACATAGTTCGCTGGGCCCGGTGCGACCGGGCCGGAACGGCTTCTGCGGGGTGTTCGTGCCGGCCACGGTAGGAGCCTGAATGCGCATCCTCGTCTCCCTCGGCGGGAACGCCCTTCTCGAGCACGGCGAGCCGCCCGATGCCGCCAGCCAAGAGCGTCACATCCGACTTGCCGTCGCGGCGGTGGCCCCCCTGGCCCAGGACAACCAGCTGGTGGTCACGAATGGCAACGGGCCCCAAGTCGGCCTACTGGCCTTGGAGGGCGCGAAGGACCCGGCGGTTCAACGCCGGCACCATCGTGACGACCAGCGGCGAATACCCATGAGCGAAATCAGGGGCGGCGGCAGAGCTTGCGCAATGGCGGCCGGCAAGCCAAGCCCTACTGCGGGGCGTCGACCCTGCTGCCTGCTGGGCCTACGAGCCAGCGCGGCGCAAAGAGGCGCCCGGCCTCTGCGCCCTGTGGGAGCGACCGGGACGGCCGGCCAGAGTAGCCGCTCGGGCCGCTTGCTTGGTTTGGATCTCCCCCAGCCACCTGAAAGGAAAACAATGTCTTTCCGCAGCGTAATTGTAGGTGTGGACGGATCCGACGTGAGCTGGCGGGCCCTGGCCATGGCCGCCCAGCTCGCAAAGCGCGACGACGGGGACGTGCATGCCTGTTTCGTCCGCCGCTCACATGGTTCGATATTGCTTACTGCTGAGGTCCGTGAGGCCCCTTTAGCCGCGACGGACGACGAGAGTACGGACCAACTGGGCCAAGAGGTGGCTAAAAGGTTGCTAGAAGACTCGGCCACGGGGGACTTCAGCGTCCGCGAGGGAGAAACGGCCGCCGAGTTGGAGGCGCTGGCACAGGTGTACCTTGGGGCGAAGTGATCGTGATAGGCCGTTCTCAGCACCCGACCTTGCACCTCGGCGGTGTCGTTCGGCAGCTTCTGACCGTGGCCCCCAGACCGGTGTTGGTAGTGCCGTAGTTACACCAGTAGAGGGCGTCACTAGGCCATGACAGAGGCGACAGGGCATCGAACGCTGGCCGGAACCGCGACACTCCGCGCTGAGGAGCTCTCCGTCGCCACCACATGACCGTGCGGTCCGGTGAGCGGGCCCAGGTCTCGATTGCGCCGAGGACGACCTGGTTGGACCAATTGACGTGAGCGTCCTCACGACGGGCCGTCGAGGCCCTGCTGGTCAAGAGGGTCGAGGAGCGACGTCGGCACCCATGACGGTGGACGACAAGACGACACTATGAGTACGCCACGGAGAAAACAGGGTGCGGTACCGCCACCGACGACGCCTATGAAGACAACGAGGCAGCCTGACGAGCAGGGTCAACCATTGACGTGGCGCACCGTTGTCAAACGGGCGGCGCCCGTCGTCTTGGCTGTGGTCGCCTTTTACCTGGTTCTACCCAGGGTCACCGCCGTCCTCGGCGCCTGGCCGCGCCTCTCGGCGCTCAACCCAGTCTGGTTCGGCGCCGCGGTGGTGGCGGAGGGCGTGAGCCTTTCATGTGCCCTCGCTCTGCAACGTCTGGCCCTGGGGACGTCCAAGTGGTACGCGGTCATCACGTCGGGGCTGACCGGCAACGCGATTACAAATGCTTTGCCCGCTGGCGATGCGGTCGGTGCAGCGGTGCAGTTCCGTATGCTGGGCAAGGCGGGGATCGACGCCGACGCCGCCGTAAGCGGGCTCGGCACTTTCTCGTTCCTGCAGGTGGGTGGCCTCCTCGCGCTCCCGATCATTTCAGTTCCGGCCATCCTGTTGGGCACACCGGTACCTCGCGGCCTCCTCGACAGCGCCCTATTGGGCATCGTTGGTTTCGCACTGTTTGCCGGGTGCAGCGTGCTCCTTCTGCGCACTAGCCGACCTCTGGAGCTGTTTGGACGAGGTGTCCAATGGCTCTGGAACAACATCACCCGGCGGAAGCCTCGGCTGACTGGCCTAGACCAACGGTTGGTGCGCGACCGCGACGTCGGCAAGGCCGTGTTGGGCACCAACTGGCGACGGGCCGTCGTACTATCCACGGGTCGGCTGGGGTTCGACTTCGCTTGCCTGTTGGCTGTCCTTCACGCAACCAGGTCCAACCCGCGCCCGTCGCTGGTCCTCCTGGCTTACGCGTCTGCCGGTGTGATCGGCCTAATCCCAATCACGCCGGGAGGTCTTGGCCTCGTCGAGGCGAGTCTCAGTGCCTTCCTCATATTGGCAGGCGTCGGTGCCGGGGCCGCCCTGCTGGCCACCCTCGCCTACAGGATCATTTCGTACTGGCTACCGACACTGGCCGGGCCTCTCACTTATCTCTTGTTCCGCCGCCGTTACGGGCCGCCCGACCACGCTCACCAACCGCCCGGCGGCTGACGGCCGGCAACTGGGAAACTCCAGCCACAATTCGTGTAATTCATTCGAGGAGCGATTAGGAGCCTGCGCGATACGGCATCCCCAGGTTATTCCCGTCGTTCCCCCACGCCGTTCGGCTTGCGCAATAATGGCGAACCAGGACCGTATTGAACCTGGATGGGAAGGTCACTCCCGGGCCGACTTCTGGGGACGTTTCTGGAGCCAGAAGAGGAGCAGTCGGGTAGAGCCCAGGGAGTTGGTGTATAACGACCACCAACGTCAACCTCTTTTTAAATTGTAGGCACGTACAGTTGCAAATGTCAAGGTAATAATTACAGGACTGAATTTAGGGCGCGATGGAATAGGCGCTGTCACAGCCGGTGTGCTTGGTTAGTTGTCGGGCAGGTTCGTCTAGGCGGCCCCTTCCGCTGGCAGCTCAGGGCTTTTTGCCCTCTCAGCTATCTGGCCATCGATGGCGCGGAGCCTCGCTTTGGCCAGGCTCTCAGAGCCCATGTAGCGCTTGGCCACCGCCCACTCGTCGTTTTGTTCGGCGAGCACGGCACCGACCAGGCGCACCACTGCGGCGCGGTTGGGGAAAATGCCCACTACGTCGGTCCGCCTACGGATTTCTTTGTTGAGCCTTTCTTGCGGGTTATTGCTCCTTATGGCGCTCCAGTGTTCGGGCGGGAAAGTGGAAAAGGCGAGCAGGTCGTCGGCGGCGTCCAAGAGCATGACGGCGGCGTCGTCGAACCGGCCGGTGAGCTGGTCCACGACCCGGGCGTGCTGGGCCTAGACGCTGTCGTGGTCGGGCTGCTCGAAGATGGTGCGCACCAGCGTGGCCACCATGCCCTGCCAGGTCCTGGGCACTCGCGTTAGTAAGTTTCGAGCAAAGTGGACATTATGTTGAGTTCTTCATAATGTCCATTATGTAGAGAGCCGGATTATGTGGAGTTTTGACTGGGCCGGCGATGTCGTGGCCGGTTGGGCGGGGGTGGCTTGCTGAGAGGGCCCACATAATCCAGGACGCCTGATCGGTGACGCTTGTGCCTCCAAGTCCTTTGGAGAGGAGGCAGGTATGTCACATCCGTCACGGGTCAGGATCGTCGGCCCGCTCGTCCCTTATGCCGCCGGCTTCCGGGCTGAGCTGGAATCTCAGGGCTATCGCCCCCACGCCGTGGGCTGCCAGCTTTACGTGATGGCGCACCTCAGCAGGTGGCTAGAGCGCCACCGCCTCGCAGTCGGCGAGCTCACGCCTGAACGCGTCGACGACTTCCTGGCCGCCAGGCGGGCCGAGGGTTACACATTGTGGCTGTCGGCCAAGGGAGTCGCCCCGCTGGTCGGCTACCTGCGTGGTCTTGGCGTGGTCCCCGTGCCCAAAGCGGAAGTCGCGGTCACGCCGGCTGAGCTCTGCTTGGAAGCGTTCCGCACCTACCTGGTCGAAGAGCGTGGCCTGTCGGCTGGCACGGTCGCCGTTTACGTCCGCATTGCCAGGCTTTTCCTGGCTAAGAGGCCAGCCGATGACCTGAGGCTCGAGCGGGCCACCCCGGCCGACGTCGTCGCCTTCGTGAAAGACGAATGTGAGCAGCGCGGAGCGGCGAACGTGACGGCGGGGCTGCGGGCTTTCTTGCGTTTCTGTTACCTGAGCGGCCGGGCCCCTCGGTCGTTGGTGGGCGCGGTGCCGAAGGTGGCCTCGTGGCGGCTGGCGACGCTGCCCAAGACCGTCGGCCCCGAGGTTGTCAAGGCATTACTTGCCAGTTGTGACCGGCGGAGCACGTATGGCCGGCGGGACTTCGCTGTTTTGTTGTTGCTGGCCCGGCTAGGGCTCCGCGCCGGGGAGGTGACCGCATTGCGGCTGGAGGATTTCGACTGGCGCGCTGGCGAAATCCTGGTCCGAGGTAAAGGGCCGAGTTGGAGCGGTTGCCACTGCCGGCCGACGTCGGCGACGCAGTAGTGGCCTGGCTCAAACGCGGCCGGCCCCGCTGCGCTACCCGGGAGGTCATCACGCGGGTCCGGGCGCCGCACGGGCCGCTCACCCCGGGCGGGATAGGGGCCATAGTGCACGCCGCCAGTGAGCGCGCCGGTGTTGGCCACCTGAGCCCGCACCGCTTGCGCCACACTGCCGCCACCGAGATGTTACGGGCCGGGGCCGGGCTGGCCGAGATCGGCCAGGTGCTGCGCCACCGGAGCTTGCTCACAACAGCCATATACGCCAAGGTCGACAGGACGGCCCTGCGCCAGCTGGCTTCGCCATGGCCGGCGGTCCCCCCACAGGTGGCCAAGCCATGAGCGTGCTGTCCGCCGAGCTGGCGGGCTACCTCGCCTTGCGGCGGTCGATGGGGTTCAAGCTGCGCCGGGCCGAGAAGTTGCTCAACCAGTTCGTCCAGTTCTGCCAGACGGCCGACGTCGAGGTCGTCACCACCGAGGTCGCCCTACGCTGGGCGACACTGCCAGAAGGGGCGAGCCCCACCTGGGTGTGCTTGCGCCTGGGGGTGGTGCGCGCCTTTAGCCGCTACCTGGCCCTGGTCGACGGGCGCAGCCAGGTGGTCCCCACCAACGTGGTCCCGCACCGGCATTGCCGGGCTACGCCGTTCCTCTATTCCGCCGACCAGGTGCAAGCACTAATGGCGGCAGCCCGCTCCTTGTGCTCGCCCGTGCGCCAGGCCACTTTCGAGACCATCGTCGGCCTGCTGTGGGCGACCGGGATGCGCGTGGGCGAGGCCCTCGGCCTCAACTGTGACGACGTTGACTTGGCCCACGGGGTGCTAACGGTGCGCGAAGCGAAGTTCGGCAAGACCCGGGAACTGCCCCTGCACGAGACGACGACGGCGGCGCTGTCCGCTTACGCGACGCGACGGTCCCGGTGGTCCCTGCCGGGCACGACGGAGGCGTTCTTCGTCTCCGCCGCCGGCACCCGTGTCCTTTATTGCAATTTCCACTTGGGCTTCCAAGAGCTCGTCCGCCGGGCCGGCATCGAGGCCCGCTCGGCCACTTGCCGGCCGAGGCCGCACGACCTCAGGCACAGTTTTGCCGTCCGGGCCCTGACCGGCTGGTATCGCGACGGCGTCGACGTCGAGGCCAACCTCCCGAAGTTGTCCACCTACCTGGGCCACGTCGTCCCCGCCCACACGTACTGGTACTTGTCGGCCGCCCCCGAGCTCCTGGCCCTGGCCGCCCAGCGCCTCGAGAGCGCCGAGGAACGCCCATGACCGCTTTGGCGCCTACTCTTCAGGCGTTTTTCACCGACCGGCTCATGGCTCAGCGCCGCGCCAGCGCCCACACCATTGCCAGCTATCGGGACACCTTCCGGCTCCTGCTCGACTTCGTTGACAAACACGGTGGGGCGGCGCCTTCCCAGCTTCAGCTGGAAAACCTCGACGCTGGCGTGATCGGGGCGTTCTTGGCGCACCTCGAGACCAGCCGGGGCAACAGCGTGCGCACCCGCAACACAAGGCTGGCGGCCGTCCACTCCTTTTTCCGCTACGCCGCCTTGCACCACCCCGACAGTGCCGGCACGATCGAGCGCGTCCTCGCCATCCCCCCAAAACGCTACGAGCGCCGGACGGTGTCGTTCCTCACTGACGTCGAAGTCGACGCCGTACTTGCCGCCCCTGACCGGTCGACTTTTCTCGGCCGACGCGATCACGCGTTGCTGTTGACGGCGGTCCAAACCGGCCTGCGGGTCAGCGAAATAGCCAACCTTCGCTGCGGTGACGTTGTTCTGGGCACCGGGGCCCATGTCCGTTGCAGCGGCAAGGGCCGCAAAGAGCGCGCCACCCCTCTCACCGCCACGACCGTCGGGGTGCTAGGGGCCTGGCTTTCCGAGCGCCACGTCACCCCCGCCAGCCCGTTGTTCGTCACCACCCGGGGGCACCCGCTCAGCCGTTACGGCATCGGCGTAATCCTCGAACGGCACGTCCGCGCAGCCACGTCATTATGCCCGAGCCTTGCTGCCAAGGCCATTTCCCCGCACACCCTTCGCCACACCGCCGCTATGCGCCTTCTCCACGCAGGAGTCGACACCACCGTGATCGCCCTGTGGCTAGGCCACGAAGGAGTTGAGACGACACAGATGTACGTGCACGCCGACCTAACCCTGAAGGAGCGAGCCTTGGCCAGGACTACCCCGATCGGAGCCGTGCCGGGGCGCTACCGACCACCGGACTCCTTGCTGGCTTTCCTCGAGAGCCTCTGATTATGTAGACACCAGGACCAACAAACGCAGGGTTCAAGCGGCAACTGGCTTAGAACTCCACATAATCCGGCTCTCTACATAATGGACACGACAACGCTGCCAAGTCGCCCCCGGCAACACGGCGGCGATCGCCGCTTTTAGGCCTTTGTGGTCGTCAGAAGTGACCAGGGCCACGCCCGAGAGGCCCCGGGCCACCAAGCTGCGCAAGAACGCCGTCCAGCCCGCCCCGTCCTCGGTAGTTATGACGTCAAAGCCGAGCGACTCCCGCCGGCCCTCGTTGTTCACCCCGGTGGCGATGACCACGGCCACGTTCACCACCCGGCCGCCCTCTCTCACCTTTTGGGTGAGGGCATCTAGCCAGATGTACGTGTAAGGCCCGGCGTCGAGCGGCCGGGAGCGGAACGCTTCGACCGTGGCGTCGAGCTCTTTGGCCATGGCACTCACCTGGGACTTGGATATCCCCTCTCTGCCCATCGCCTTTACGATGTCGTCCACCCGGCGGGTGGAGACGCCCTCCACGTAGCAGTGGCAGACGACCTGGGTGAGGGCTCTTTCGGCCCGCCGGCGGGGTTCTAACAGCCAGCCCGGGAAGTAGCTGCCCTGGCGCAACTTCGGCACCGCCAGGTCCATCGTCCCCGCCCGGGTATCAAAGTCGCGATGGCGGTAACCGTTGCGGCTGTTGACCCGCTCTGCGCTGCGCTCACCGTAGCCGGCCCCGCAGATGGCATCGGCCTCGGCCGACATGAGCTGTTCGGCGAAGCTGCGCACCATCTCGCGCAGCAGGTCAGGGCTATCTTGCTCGAGGTGCTTGCGTAGCCACTCGAGCGCGTCCAAGCTGTCAAAAGCCACCGCATCTCTCCTCTCGGTTGTTGGAACTTCCTTGAGATTGATGCGGTGGTTGCCGCGAGTGGTGGACCCCTCCCTTTCAGGGCGTCGGGGTCACCGGCTCGTACACCACCCCCGAGGACTCAAACCCTTTGCCCTGTGGTGTCTGGTCCCTGGCGCGTCCAGGAAGCACGACGGCGACCCGCTCGTCCCGAGAGGTGGATAGGTCGAAGTGCGGTTGTCAGGGCTCCGTAGACTCGGTTATGTGAAGCCGTCCCCTCGATCCGCTGAAGCGGTAGCCTACGATCTCCTGGCGGGTCAATTGCCGGTCCGTTGGGCGCACTCGTTGGGTGTACGGGCTCGATCGGCCGTGTGCCGGCGGCTGCTGGAAGCTGACGGCGCTGAGGTCTTGGAGCGGGCCGCGATCCTACATGACGTCGGTTACTGGGCTTCCATCGCCCTAACCGGGTTCCATGCCCTCGACGGCGCTCGGTATCTTCGATCCGTTGAGGACGGGCGGAGGCGACCCAGTCGGCAAGGGCCTTCGTGGAAGACACGGACCCTGGCAGGTACGTGCCCGGCGCGCGGGGGCGTTTCGAAGCGATGGCGGTTCGTAACGACGACGGCGACCGCTGGCATGTCTCTTCGCGGCCGCCTTCGCCTACACGACGGACCCAACCGCCAAGCCTGAAGCCCTCGGCTCCGGACGGGTCCTGGACCACTCCGTCGAGCGTGATGTTCTCGCTGATGACGATCTTTGCCATTTCGCCTTCTCCTCTCGGTGTGTTCTGTCGACTACTACCGATGCAGACGCCGCTTATCCAGGGAATTGGTCGGCCACGGACCGCCCAGTTCGCGCCTGAGCTGGCGCCTATAGAGTGCCGCATAGCTAAGCGCAGAGGGGTGGTGTGAGCGTGGAACAAGTTGACCTGACGGCAATGGCCCGGCCTGGGAACGGCGATGGATTTGGCGAGCTCTGGAAGGTCGCCCTGCCAGACAGCGGGCCCATTGAAGCGCTAATTGCTGCGGTCGTCGAGCGCTTCTTGGTGCTATAGGGCGTGAAGCCGACACTGGGCACGGCACCCTGCGCCTGGCAGGTGTCGTCGTGGCGACAACCGCTCGTCCGAGGCGGGTTGGCCCGAGACATTGCAGCCCTCGTCGAGGCGCTCGGAGCTAATTTGACGGCGCGGACTACGCGCGGAACTGCTCACGGCCTCGTTACTATCGCCACGTGATCAGGGCCGTTGAGGAGAGCGACCTCGAAGCCTGGCGAGAGCTGTGGGCCGGGTACCTCCGCTTCTACCGGGCTTCGGTGCCAAGCGAGGTTACGCTCGCCACTTTCCGCCGACTGGTGGCCGGCAACGACGGAATGGTCGGCCTGGTGGCAGAGGACAGCGGTCGGCTAGTGGCCCTGGCCAACCTCGTCTTCCATCCCTCGACCTGGTCCCCTACCGTTTACTGCTACCTGGAGGACATGTTCGTCGCGCCGACGGCGCGCGGCACCCCGGTCGCTCTCGACCTCATCAGCGCCGTCTTCGCCGAAGCCGACCGGCAGGGCGCGACACGCACGTACTGGCATACCCAGGAGTTCAACGGCCCGGCGCGCTCGCTGTACGACCAGGTTGCCCACCCCACCTCCCTCGTCGTTTACGAGCGCTAACCCGTCTGGGGTCAACCAATTAGCCCCCGGCACCGGCTCTGTTGTGCGCGCCAGGACAGGAAACCAACCCATTCAGCCCGACATTGAGGCAAGTGCCTCTCGCCATCTTCGCTGGCGCAAAGTCGGGGCCGCGCCGAACACCGAGGCGGCGGCCTCGTTTTCGGCCGAGCTGGCCAACGCCGTGTCTGGGTCATCAATCGCTTTGGTCCGCCAGGAGAAATGAGACCGGTACGGCCTTCCGCCGGGGCGTTGACGTGAGCTACAGGACGATCTGCTAGGCGGCGCTGGGGCGGTTGGTGCCAGCCCTCGGCCAGCGAACTATGGCGAAACCGCAGCTGCCCGCCAGTACCGGGAGGTGGGCTGCGAGGGCTCCGACCCGGGAGCGGAGCTCGGAGCGTAGCTCTTCTCCTGGGCCGCCTCACTGGACAAGGGCACGACTGGGCCTTTGAATTGCCCCGTCTTTGGAGGTGCGCTGCGATCGGGCGAGTTTGTGGCCGCCACCGAACGCCCCTAGGATATTCACCCTCATGGGTGAACATCCTGCCGATGTGCTCGACCTGGTCTTTTCTGCCGTCTCTGACCCTACGCGCCGCGAAATATTAGCCCGGCTCGCCGGTTCCGACGCCCGGGTGACTGATGTCGCTAAAGGGTTCCCGATCTCGCTCAACTCGACGTCGAAACACATTCGGGTGTTGGAGGAGGCGGGGCTCGTACGGAGGAGTGTGCGGGGGCGGGAGCACATCCTGACCCTTGATGCGACGCCCCTTGCCGAAGCTGTCGGATGGTTGGCGCGTTACCAAGCTTTCTGGAACGAGCAACTCGCCTCGCTCGACGCCTTTGTCACCCGCCGCGGCGAGGCAGGGAAGCCGTCGTGACGGACGGGTACTCAGTCACCGTCAAGCGGGAGATTGCCGCTCCTGCGGAAGAAGTCTTCGATGCATGGCTGGACGGGCAAAGCCTGGGGACGTGGTTCCGGCCGGCCGGTGTGCGGGAGACTCGTGCCGAGACGGATCCTCAGGTGGGCGGGACGTTCCGCATCGTCATGGTCCATGACGAGTCCACCGTGTGCTCCGGCACCTATCGCGAGATCGACCGTCCTGGCCGTCTGGTGTTCACCTGGTCCTCGCCCGACACCCGGTTCCGGGACACGACTGTCACCGTGACGTTCCAACCATCATCGACGGGGACGGTCGTCGAGATCGATCAGACCGGACTTCCGGACGAGCAAGCGAGGGACTCGCATTACGCGGGCTGGTCGGACATCCTGAGTGAGCTAGGGCGCATCACCCACTAAGAGAAAGGCCCAATTTGGTGCCAATGTTGGACGGGAAAGTTGGCGTCGCTGGCGGCGGAGGAGCGCCACTTGACGGGCGATCGCCGTGCTACACCAATGGGGACCAGTGGTAGGAGAGGTCCGACGCCAGCCGCGTAGCGCGGCGCGCTGACAGGCGGCGCCTGCTGGGCCGTGGCGGTCCAGAAGATGAACGGTATGGACATGGGTTGGGGACGAAAGGGAGACAGCACAATGACGAGTCATCGCATCGGGACGCGCCAGCAGTGGCTCACCGCGAGCGTAGAGCTGCTCGAGCGCGAGAAGGAGTTCACCCAGCTAGGGGATGAGCTTGCCCGGCAGCGCCGGGAGCTTCCTTGGGTGCGGGTCGAGAAGCAGTACATGCTCGAGACCGCAGCCGGGACTAGGACGCTGGCGGAGCTGTTCGACGGCCGCTCGGTTGGTGGTCTACCACTTCATGTTCGGCCCTGGTTACGAGGGCGGATGTCCCTCGTGCTCGTCGACGGCCGACAGCTTCAACGGCGTGCTCGCCCACCTGAAGGCCTGCGACGTGACGATGATCTGTGTCTCGCATGCGCCGATCGGCAAGCTGCTCGACTATCGGGAGCGCATGGGTTGGAGCTTCAACTGGGCGTCCAGCCACGAGAGCGACTTCAACTTCGATTACGGCGTTTCGGTCGGGGAGGCGACGACGCACGACGCAGCCGTGCCGGCGCTCAAGGCCAACGAGCTCGTGCTTCTGACGCTGCTGAACGAGCAGCCGGCTGTCCGTGAGGAACTGCCGCTGGTTACAAGCCAGAACGCCAACGCCACCGGGACGAACCTCGACGGCTATTTCTCCGAGGGGCACGGAGTGAGCACGTTCGCGCTTGAGGGCAACACCATCTACCACTGCTACTCCAGCTACGCCCGGGGTACGGAGTTCCTGATGTGCTACTACGCGATACTCGACCGGGCTCCGAAGGGCCGCGACGAAGGCGATCAGCCCATGAGCTGGCTGCGCCGCCACGACGAATACGAGAGCGAGTGAACCATGAAACCGTCCGACGCTTCCCCACCATGCGTTTCGGCGACGTCGGGTTGCTGACGGACGTTAGCGACGAGCGTGCAACGTCCTCGAGCCCGGTGGCCGATTTAGAACAAGCGAAGTGAAGGCTGCACACATGTTGGGTTTGATCGCACCCGTCGCGGATGTCGATCTGCGCGGAGACTGACTCCTCCCGCTCAGCCAGCGACGCTGCCAACGGCGCATGTAGTGCAGACCCAACCCCATCAAGAGGAGAGAGTCGTGAAGGATGACGCAACGAAGCTCGACCGGCCGACGGCCAGCGCCACCAACGCACCGAACCTGCCCGCGGCCGTCGACCGGGCCACTTTCCAGGCCGAACTGGACAGGCTGCGTGTACGGGAGAAGGCGCACACCCGCGAAGGGGACGCGATGGCCGCTGCCCGACGGCGATTGCCCATGGTCGAGGTGGACGCCAACCTCGCGCTGGTCGGGCCAAAGGGGACGCTCACCCTGCTCGACGCGTTCGAGGGGCCCGGCAGCTCATCGCCTACTACTTCATGTGGGACCCCGGCAGGCCCGCGCCCGAGCAGTGCGAAGGCTGTACCTTCTACACCACCCACGTGGCGGAGTTGTCCTACCTTCATTCGCGCGACATCACCTACGCCACCTTTTGTCAGGGTCCCTACGACGAAAGCGCCCGCTATCGCGACTTCATGGGATGGGACATGCGCTGGTACTCCGCCCAGGCCTCGCTCGACGCGCTCCTCGTCGGGCGCCAGGTCGGCTTGTTCCACCTCGTGTGCTACCTACGGGACGGCGAGCGCGTCTTCGAGACCTACTGGACGACTAGGCGCGGCGTGGAGGCAATGGACTACAGCTATGCGCTTATGGACCTGACCGTGTACGGACGCCAGGAACCATGGGAGGACTCGCCTCCCGGCTGGCCACAACGGTGCTCGAACACGCGGACGGACGCTGGCCCGCCCGATTGGCCGCCAGTGTCAGTGTGGCCAGGTGGGCGCCCCATCGCCCAGTGGTCGCGACTCGAAGCTGGGCGCTCTGACGACCTCCGGTCGCCGGCAGCACGAGGCTGAGCCGCCGCCGCCCACAGGCAACGTGGAACCAATCAGATAGGAGGCAGGTTCGTGGCCATGACCCGGTTGCGCTACCAGGCTGGGAGCAGTACCAGGTGGCACCACGGCTACGACGGCCGCCGCGCTGACCGCAACCCTCGGGGCCGCGGCGCATGCTGGGTTATCGCCATCGACCAGATGCATGGCATGGACATGGGGGTCGCCACCAGGCTCGGCTCTTTCGGCTTTTTTGCCGCATCGTGGGCCTCGATGATGGCGGCGATGATGCCGCCGGGCGCGGTCCCGGCGCTATTGCGCGCCCACGCCAGCGGGCGCCTGCTCGCCGCTCCGGAGCTTCCCGTTAGGCCTCGTCGGGACGGAGCGAATTCAATTACGACTTCCATGTCACCATCGACGCCTCGGTGGCGCCGGTGGAGTACAACTACCAGGACCAGGCCGAGCTCGAAGCGGCCGACGTCGCCTGGCGCGAGTGGTCCGGTGAGCAGCCCGGCATGAGCGCCTTTGCGCTGGAAGACGGCCACGTGTACCACACTTATTCCGCCTACGCCCGAGGATTGGACGCGCTCTGGACCACGTGGCAGTGGCTCGACCGGGCACCGCTCGGCCGCAACCTGGGCGACCTGTCGTGGTTCCACCGCCACGACCAGTACGAAGCCAGCTACCGATAACGATCGCGCACATCGCCGGAGGCCAGGCTAAAGACGTCGGTCCGAGACGGCCCTGTGGTGGTCGCCCCCGAAGCGCTCAGTCGGTACCGAGAACGAGAGGAGCCCAATGGCTGAGACAGCCGCGCAGTACAACGCCAAGATAATCGATGAGTTCCGTGCCAATGGCGGCCGAGTCGGCGGCATGTGGGAGGAGACGCCGCTTCTGTTGCTTCACCACACCGGCGCGGATTCTGGTGTGGGCCGCGTCAACCCGGTCGCGTACCTGCCCGATGCATCGCGTTACTTCATCTGGGCCGCGAACGGCGGAGCGCCGAAGAACCCGACCTGGTACTACAACCTAAAGACGCACCCGACCACGAGTATCGAGGTCGGCGGCGAGACGATCGAAGTCGTCGCCGAGGAGGGTACCGGCGACGAGCGCGACCGGCTGTTCGCGACAGCAGCCGAGCGCTATCCGCAACTCGCTGAGTTGGCGCGGAAGACAACGCGCGTCATCCCGATCGTGGTCCTCACACCCAGACCGAGCTGCTGAGGTTTCGGGCAGCGGTCCCACAGTCCGTGTACCTGTTCGGCCAAGGTTGGCTCCGTTTGCGGTTCCAAGCCTCACCGTGATGGCTGTCGGTGGGCTCGGCCTTCTTCTGGCCCGAAAGCATGCCCACTCGAAGGCAGACCATCCGCAATGTGCCGAGCTTGCGAGGCCAGTCCGGGGTGTTCGCTCGGCCGTCAGCACGAATCGCCCATACAATCGTCCGGGCTGATGGTGCGCAGAATGACTGCAACAGGCTTCAGTTGCACATCGGAGGCACCCCGCCCGGGATCGCGATCAGGGAAGCCGTGGCCAAAGAGATGACAGCGTTCGGACCCGGCACAGACTGTCAGACTGCGCCCGGATAATATGGGCGTTGGTTCCCGAGCACCGTTGTACCAAATTTTCCAGTTTTTCAACGCCAAATCCGTCGCCATGAGCGGATTGTCGTTGTGCCTCCAGCATTGTTCAGGTATACATAACCGACTGTGCTGGGCTCACGGAGCGTGGAAGTAAAAGAGCGGTTGGCCTCGGGTCAAAGAATTACAATTTGGTGACTTGGAACGGATAGCTTCGGCGGCTATAGCACCTGAAGTGGCGAAAGTCACGAGCGCGGCGGACAGACCGAACCTGTATAGCTTCGACGATCGAGTGCGCAACCACAGCTCACGTGCCATGGCCCGGATACCATAGCCATTGGCGGCGCGCCGGAAATTGGTGTGCAACTTTCACGAATGGCCGTAGCCCGAGCAGCAAGGTTAGCAATTCGGCAGCACTGACCGTGCCCTGACCGGTTCTTGACTGAGCGGCTGCTGAACTCGAGGTGACGTACTTGTCCGCACTGTCGGTGACGGAACCTCCGGGGCCAGTGGCCCGAGCGCGGCCCACCGCCCGGTGAGCGGCGATCCACGCGATGCCTAGGCAGGAAGCTTGCTCGTACACGTCGTGCCAAGCACCGCTCGCCGTCGGTCCCCCGGACGGGCACGGCCAGGGTTTCAGGGACGACGACGTACTCGGCTGCCGTCCCGAAAGGGCGGTAGGACTGCGCACCGTAGCACCACACCTGCTGGCCCAGGCGTCCGGTGCTCACGCCCGGTCCTACCATATCGATCGTCCCTGCGCCGTCGCTGTGAGGGATAACCTGTGGCCCCAAGGCTAGGCCTCTCCGACAGGCCGCGCGCTCCCTCCGCGTACCAGAAATCAGAAAGATCCCCAAAGCATCTTGACATCTGAAACAAAGCGGACTCGTTCGGATCTTCGGCCGCCTCGCTCACCGTTCCTCTGGCGGGGCAGTCGCGGCTTCGACTATGGGCACCCCTGCGGAAAAATGGCTGTCACTATGGCGCGCCGCGAGGCCTAAGGACGGATTATTGACGTGGCGATTGAACCAATCCGCGTGGAGGTTCAAACCCTCCTCCGACATATCCAGCTACTGGCGAGAAGACCGCAGGAGGATTCGTGCCCCCATGGGCGAAATCGCACTGCCGGCACGGCCGTTAGGGGCACGAGCCTCCACCGCAAGTGAGTGAGGTTTCGGGGTCGTTCAAAGCCTCGACACCGACCTCATCGTAAAAGCGTGCCTTGAGAGCTGGGTCGCTAGCGTCCAACAGAGGTAGGAGGCCGCCGATGGCTTCCTTCTGCGCACCCTCGTCGTCACTCGCGACGGGTGACATAGCTGCGGATTTGCCCATTTGCACCCCGGAGCAATCACCCCATTGGTGGGGTAGAACTATCCGGGGCGCCGTAGTCACGAGAGTACGACTTGGAGTAGCTTGCTATGGAAGATGTGGTCACCGAGCCGTCGAATGGCACCAGGTTGGAGCCGCTGTCCCGACCGGCATATGTTCAATAAGTTCTGCGGGCAAAGATCAGCATCAGGCGGGGGATGCTGGCCGCGTTGGGGAACGCGCCGGCATCGATGGTGTGGGCGGCTATCGCGCCGGTCTCGACCAGGGCCCGCTTCGGTGGGGAGGGCTCCATCATGTCCTCTATGAGCAATCCGGCTTGGCCCATCGCGTGCACGTACCTGCTCAGTGGTCGGTGCGCGAACTCAAAGTAGACACCAGGCGCGACCTCGTCGATCGCGACATCGTCTCGCAAGTAAGGGCCGACCCTCCAATAGCGTTTGCCAGAACCCTCGTCCTCCACCCAGCCGCTCTCGGGCGTTTGGAGAAGAGGGTGAGTCAAGAACAATAAGAACAGCCCACCCGGCACCAGGACCCGAGCGACTTCACTAATTGCGGGCTCGAAGGGGTCCACATGCTCGAGCGCGAGGCAGAGCACGACAGCATCGAAGCCTCCGCTCAAACACGGCAGCTGTTCCGCCCGTGCCCGCACGAATTGCGCCGGACCGCCCCGGTCATGGGCGGCGGTGACCTGCGCCATACTGGCGTCAATCCCGACCACATCCGTCCCGAGCCGTGCGACACGCCGAGCGACTTGGCCCTCGCCGCACCCCACGTCCAAAACGCGCCGCGCCCCTTTTAGATTGAATTCTACCAAGGGAAGGATTTGCTCTTCATATTCGGCATCCTCTCCTTCGGTAAAAGCCCGTTGCCACCATTCCGAGTTTCTGTCCCAAAGGGAGGAGTCGCTGTCCATAACGGCGAGGCTAACCGGCGCACTACCGCGAGCTGGAATTCTCACCAGGCTGTGCGGCGGAGCACACCTGTTCGGCGTTGCTACATCGACGTTGCCGACGGTCCGGCTGGGGCGCCTAGATAGGTTCGAGCACAATGCTGACAAGCGAACAGCATCGCCTGGCGCTCCGTCCCACGCAATGGCGTGAGGCCAGCGCTGGCGAGCCCCACGGTAGCTTGATCCGAGCTGCATGAAAACGGGTGACAACCACCGCCACCGCTACGACGGTGCGCAACCCGGTTCGCATGACAGCGCACTCCGGTACTGATGAGACTAGCGCTAAATGTAAGGAGGCCGACCTCACTCATGCGGAGTCCTCATCTGGACTGGCGGCTGGAGCGCAGGCTCTGGCTCAGGGCAGCGGTCGTGTAGCCAATCAGACTCGAAAGCCCGGCGCGTCACCCGGACGAGGCGACCAAGGGCGGCCCGCACATAAATCGGTCGGGAGATGCCGACGGGGGCTGAAGAGAACAGCCCGTCTAGAGGGGGCAACAGAAGTGGAGCGAGTTATAGTAGTCCTGCGGTCGCGAACTGAAGTATGCGGCCGGCACTCGGAATCACCCTTTGCGGGTGAAGCGCCAATGGCTGTCCCGCCATTAGGGTCTTGGAAGACGAAGTTGTTTTGGGCTCGGAGGTTGCTGTCGTTTCGGCCCGGGCACACGAGCAGGAGGTATGAGGATGGTCGTTGGCCCGGTCGAGTACATCATCGTCGGGTTCCCCGGGAACAAGTTCAACGGTGAGATCGCGCCCGAGCTCGCCAAGTTAATCGAAAGCGGACTGGTCCGCATACTCGACCTGATCGTGGTGACCAAGGACAGCGCGGGAGAAGTCGGCTGGTTTGAGTTCGACCAGCTCGACGAGCTGGCGCCGTTCGCCGACCTCGATGGCGAGATAGGCGGGATCCTGGGCCAGGAGGACATCGACTACGTGGCGGCCTCGCTGGAGCCGGGGTCCAGTGTGGGGTTGCTCTTATGGGAGGACCTGTGGGCCGCCCCCTTTGCCGCTGCGGTCCGTGGTTCAGGCGGCGTACTCCTCGAAGGTGGCCGCATCCCCCACGAAATAGCGCAAGAGGCTTTGGCCCGGGTCGAGTCGCCTGCCTGAAATGGCGGGCTGGAGATAAAGCCCGGCGCCGCTACAAAAAACAAACCAAGGACCAGGAGGTCAGAAATGTTGCGACGACGCCCTGTCATGCGCATGGCAGCGACAACGGCGGTGGTGGCCGGTACGGCCACCGCGGTTAGCGGCGGGGTCCGCCGCCACCAGGAGGCCAAGGCTGAGCAGCAGCAAGCGGCGGCTACGGCTGACGCGGGGCCACCCGCCTACGCCGAAGCCCCGCCCGAGGCCGCCCCCCCGGTAGAAGACCCATATGAGCAGCTCGAGAAGCTGGGCAAGCTCCATGAGCAGGGGATCCTCACCGACGAAGAATTCGCCAACGCGAAGGCCAAGTTGCTGGCGTAAACAACCCTAACGGGGAGCCATTCCACGGCGTGAAAGAACGGCTTCACACCGTTTACTGTTGTACAAAGCGCGTCGTAAACTCGCGTGCGCGGCAACTGTCGGCGAGCCGCGCTGCGGGCTCGATTTCCACCGGGACCCGAGCATCACCGACGTGGAGCGCGACCGCCTTGTCGCCCGCCCCGGCTACTTTGTGTGTAGGGCGTTGGCTGTTCAGCCTCAGCACCGAGGCGCTCCACCTCGGACTGCAGACGCCGGACCTCTTCCTGGAGTTCCAGCACCCGTTTAATACCGGCGATGTTGAGCCCGCCGTCGATGAGAGCGGCGATCTCACGCAGGCGCGTCACGTCACCGCCGCTGTAGAGGCGAGTGCCGCCGGCGCTGCGCCCAGGCTCGACCAGCCCCTCCCGCTCGTAGATGCGCAAGGTCTGGGGGTGAAGGCCCGAAAGTTCCGCTGCCACCGAGATGGCAAACACACCATGGTCGAGCTCAGGCCAGTCCATCAGCACCTCCACCTGGCCCGAACACATCGGAGAGCAGCCGCGCCAATAAGGCTGCTGCGAAATCCTCTTGGCTAAATGACGTTGGTGGCCCGGTTGCGCTCGCCTCAACCTGGACGGGGCCGACCGTCAGCTGGGCAGGTGGCGCGGCGGCGCCGGTGCCCAAGACCACGAGCGGGCCGCCAGTCGCACTCGGTGAGGTAGTGCCTGGCGAACGCCGCCCGGGCCGATTAAAGGTGGTGCCGAGCACCGGAGACAGCCAGTTTGTGCCTGCGCCGGCCTGGCGGCGGGCGCGGTCATAGCGCTCGCGCCGGTCAGGGCTACCGAGCACCTCGTAGGCTTCGGTTATCTCGCGGAAACGGCGGGCCGCGTCGGGTTCCCCCGGGTGGGCGTCGGGGTGGGCGTCGCGGGCTAGGCGCCGGTAAGCACGGGCGATCTCATCGTGGCTGGCACCCGGCAACACCTCCAACCTGACGTACAGCCCGTCACCATTGCCCTGTTGCCCGGGAGCCATTATCTGAGTTGTATCTTGCAGATCTGTGCCGTGATAGTTATCATAACATTTGCTCCCATCGCACAATGGGGGGCGGCCCTGTAGGGCCAGCAGCTTCGATTGGGACCGAGGAAGGAGGACCAAAGATGTTGATGCGGACCGACCCGTTCCGGGATATGGACCGGCTCACCCAGCAATTGTTCGGCACCGCCGCCCGCCCGAGCGCCATGCCGATCGACGCCTACCGCAAGGGCAACGCTTTTTATGTCCATTTTGACCTCCCCGGCATCGACCCGGCTTCGATAGACCTCACCGTCGAACAAAACGTGCTGGCGGTCAAGGCTGAGCGGCCCCCTGTCGTGGCGGACGGGGTCGAGATGATCCTTAGCGAGCGGCCTACGGGCACCTTCACCCGCCAGCTATTTCTCGGCGAGACCCTCGACGCCGACCACATCGAAGCGGGCTACAACGCCGGGGTGCTCACCCTTACCATCCCGGTAATGGAAGCGGCTAAACCGCGCAAGCTCGCTATCACCACCCACGAGGACAACAAGCAGCTAAGCGGTAGCACCGTCACCTGAGAGCGCCAGCCTGGCGGGGCCGGCATTTGTCCTTCTGTTCGGCCCCGCCGGGCCTCGCGGACATTTGCCGTGCCCTGGAGGGAGGCGGTGGGGCGGAGGAGGCATTGCGCCCCTGAGGTCCGCTTGAGCGTGGTCGAGGACGGGCGCGGTGCCCAGCTGTATGAAGGAGCTGGCCACGGGCTGGGCGGCATGCGCGAAAGGGCGGCCCTTTACGGCGGCGAGCTGTTGGCGGGGGCCGCTGCCCCAAGGTGGGTGGTCGGTCTCGACCACCATGGTGCCTGGGCACGCAAAAGCTGCCTGGCCTGTACTGGCGTGAGCCCCTCGGTAGTTTTGGCGGACCACCAGCCATTGCTCCGCCGCGGCTTCCGTATGATCCTGGGGGCCGAGAGTGGGATCGGGGTCATTAGCGAGGCAGCGGACGGTGAGGAGGCCGTCGAGCTGGCCCACCGCCTGCGCCCTGACGTGGTGCTGATGGACATCCGTATGCCCGCCGCTGGTCGGGCCAACCGGTTTACCTCCCAGCCCTCGCGCTGGGCCGCCGAGCGAGCCGAATAGCCCCTCGGCACCGCCCCCGGGGGCAAGCCCGCCGGACGACCATAGCGGCCACACCGATTGTGCTTGCTCGTAGCCGCCTTCATGTTCCGGCGATTTCTCGTCGTGCAACGCGGGGACGCAGCATTGCGTTTTTGGTCGGAGTCTTTCCGAAACCGGTGGCCGCCCGCCCCTTCGGTGGGCCGCTTTCGGCCGACGCCGACCGGGCGAGAGGTCGCTCATCGCTGGCAATGGGGTTGTTCGTGCCGGGGCGGACATGGGGGCTTGAGGAGGCTGAGGCCGAAGCTGTAAGACGCTTCGGCGAGGCACGGCCGGTGGCTGCCGCGGACCGGGCACGAGGTCGGGTGTGGGTGGCGCGGGGCACGTTTATGTCGGCTTGGTTCAGCCGAACGGCGAGTGTACGGACCAAATAACCCTGCATTCATCCGGTGGAGGCATGAGCGGGGGTGGCGCCGCCAGGCCCGAGGATGTCGAACCCGTCAGGAGTGTTCAATAGCCCGGGCGCCGTCCCCACCACTCCCGTCTCGCCGTACTGCCACACGAGGGCGCCAGTGCTGGGGTCGATAGCTACCATCCGGTCGTTGTAATCGTCGTTCAGCATGAACACGCCCGACGGCAATAGCTCGGCGAGCGAGGGGTGGTTGAGCTCACCCCGGCCCGGCCGCCGGTTGGTACCGGTACAGGACTTGCCCGCTACGGTTGAACTCCACGATGGCGCCCGGGTTTTCGTAGTCAGCGATTGGGTACCGGTCAGGTCCTATCTGCTGGGGGTCCGAGGGATAACCGATGGGGAGCTTGACATCCCAAACAAGCCTGCCGCTCGTCGTGTACTCATCGACCCAGCTCCCGTTGATCTCCGAAATAAGCAAGTCGCCATTGGCAAGCGGCGTGTCGCCGTTCGGCGACCCCAACCCGTTCGGCGGGTTGTGCGCGCAGCTTCCTACCGTACCGATCTGGCCGAGCGTGGCCTTTGTCGCGGGGTTCAGCATCAGGACCCTACAGTTCCCGGGATCCACGACCGTGATGTCCCCGTTGCGGAGCAGGTAGGCGTCATCGGGGGTGTTGAGGTAACCGGGCGCCGACCCGGGGGTCCGGGGCTGGCCGTAAGAGAACACTATTCGTCCTGAAGGGTAAGCGATCTCGACCAGCGTGTCGTTCTCTTCTTGGTTCGAGAGGACCGCGGTGCCATGGCGGATAAAAAAGGCATCGTCGGGGAAGTAAAACCCTCCTGGCGGCGGAGGAGCGTTCTTAGACGGGTACGTCCAGATCGTCTTCCCCGTGTCATCGAGCAGCAGAAGACGGTCGTTCCCACGGTCGGCCACCAATAACTCGTCGCCGTAGTACGGGCAGCCCGCCCCCCGCGTACCGGCCAGGCCAAAAGCGCGGTTGGGAGTTATCATCTGTACGTCGGACGTCAGGGCGCCGCCGCCCGTCTCGCCTCCCACAAGGAACAAGCGGTCCCCGCTCACGGCCGCCCCCACGTTAGCGACGGCGATTGGCAGCGTGCCGGCCCTGAGGAACGAGGCGCGGGCGACATCAAAGGCAAAAACGTCATTAATTGTTTGAGGCCGAGCGGCCTGCGTCACACCACCGGCGATGTAGATCACGCCGTCGAGCACGCCGGCAGCGGCGGGACAACGGCAGCGGGAGCTGACCGATCACCTTGTCGGTGCCATTACCAGGATTGACCACCTGTACGGCGGTGACTGGAAGCCCATTGGCCGATTCGCCGCCGAAAACGTAGATCAGCGTGCCGAGCGCCGCCACTGCTGGGTAGCGGACCGGTACCGAGAGGAAGGTAACTGTCCTGAACGTCGCGCCGTTCGAAGTCGCCAGCACAGCCGGGTCGAGCGACGGGCCATCGTAGCCCCCGACAACGTACGCCGTACCGCCGATCGTGACGGCGTCGGCGTCCGCTCTCGGCCGGGGTAGTGAACCCAAAATGTGGGAGGAACCGCCAGCAGTGATGTCTTGCGTGGTCGCCGCTGGCGCACTGGTCCCTCCGCCGAAGACAAGGACTTGCCCGTCAACGACTGTGGCAGCCGCGTCGTGAGTCGCGGTGGCGAGGCTTCCCGCCGCGGCCAGCTTCCCTGTGCCCGTGTCTAGACGGAAGGCGCCGGCGGCAGATGACCCATTGGCCACCAGACCTCCGGCCACGGTCAGGCCTTGTTGGCCCACTTCGGGTACGAGCACTTCCCGACTGATGGGCGCTTGAAGTTGCCAGGGGTACAGCCCTGCTTCCACGGCACGCACGGCGGCCACCCGTCCTCGTTTGGCGGCCACCCCGCGTCCGGTGGTCAGGGAGGGATTGGCTTTCTGAGCTTGTTCATGGGGCTGTTTCTGTGTCCCTCTTGGCGGGCCGCCCGGCGTCAACGCTATGGCCGCGATCACAGTGGCGACGACGGCCACTCCCAGACCGACAGTGAACCGTCCGGAGGGTACCCAGGGGGTGCGGCCACCCTTGCCAGGCCTTCTCCTTTGACCGCCGCCCCCGCCGGGGCCCCGTTGGACCGAGTGCGTTGCCACGCGCCATCTCCCCGCCTGCCGCGACGCAGCGCTCGGCACGCCGTACCCACGATGGTGCGGTCAGATCAGGAGGAGAAACGATGAAGAGCAAGGTCATATCGCGTATTGCAGCACTGTTCGCCGCCACACTTTCGGTCGTAGTCGCAGCGCTGTTGGTGGTGCCTGCCTTCGCTAGTGCACAAGTGCGGCATGTCTCAGGAGAGCGTGCCGACGGCCCCGAGCCGACCATCGTGTTGGTGCATGGAGGTTGGGCTGACGGGTCCAGCTGGGACCACGTGATCTCGATACTGCAGTGGGAGGGATATACGGTCGACACGCCACCGAACCCATTGCGGTGCCTCGCGTCGGACTCGGCCTATCTCGCCAGTTATCTGAAGACGATTTCTGGCCCGATCATCCTCGTGGGACACTCGGTCGGAGGTATGGTCATCTCGAACGCCGCCACCGGGAACCCCAACGTGACGGGACTCGTTTACGTCGACGCCTTTGAACCGGCCGCGGGTGAGTCGGTCGAACAGCTCACGTTCGCCCAGCCCGGGTCCTGCCTTGCAGGTGGCGGCAACCTGAACAACGTTTTCAACTTTGCGGTGGACCCGTCACAACCGTCGGGCGACTACGACGTTTATTTGAAGATTCCCGCCGGAACGGACTACCCCGGGTTCGACGCGTGCTTCGTGACCGACGTTCCGACGAATGAGGCGAACGTGCTCGGAGCGACGCAACGGCCAATTGCCCTCGGCTTCATCACGGATGAGTCCGGGGCTCCGGCATGGGCGAGCATCCCGTCTTGGGCTGTGATCGGCACGCAGGACCAGGTCATTCCGCCGCCTGAGCTGACCTTCATGGCTCAGCGCGCGCACTCACAGATCACCTACGTGAAAGCCGGGCACCTGTCGATGATCACGCAGCCGTCGGCGGTGGCCAAGGTGATCAACCAGGCCGCGCTGTCCACCTCGTAACTGTCCTGTCTGGAGCGGTATCGGCGCACGAACACGCCGGCACCGCTCCGGCAATCCGCCACTCAGGTCAATCTGGTTTTGGCTGCGAGCGGTGACTTAGTTCTCGGTCGAAATATTGGGTTGTTATGTCACGCAATCTGAGAAGAAAAGGAAGCTCAAAAATGGAGCCAAGCAAATCCCAAACTTCTCTCGTCCTTATCCACGGCGCGTGGGCCGAAGGCTCGAGTTGGAGCGTCGTTATCGAGCAACTACAGGCCGAGGGCTATAAGGTCACTGCTCCCCAGTTCCCGCTCACCTCGCTGGCCGACGATGTCGCCCGGCTCCGCCAGGTGTTGGCCCTCCAGAACGGCCCGACTGTCCTCGTCGGGCACTCCTACGGAGGTCAGATCATGACGGCACTGGGTGCCGACGCACCGAACGTCGTCGCTCTGGTCTACATCGCCGCCTTCGGGCTGGACGAAGGAGAGTCACGCGGTGCCCTCCTGGGGAAGGGGCCGGTGACGCCGGCGCTGGCCCACCCGGTCGTCGACGAGGGCGGCTTCGTCTGGCTCTCCGAGGACGACTTTGTGAACCATTTCGCGGCTGACCTTGACCCGGTCAAGGCGAGAGTCCTTTACGCCGTTCAGCAGCTCTTGGCCGCCGCCGCATTCGACGAACTTATGGGCGTCCCGGCCTGGAAGTCTTTGCCTTCGTGGTACCTGGTCGCCAGTGACGATGAGGCCCTTCCACCCGACGCCGAGCGGCTCTTCGCCAAGCGCATGGGTGCAACCGTCGTCGAAGTCCCGTCGAGCCACCTCGCGATGGTCTCCCATCCAGGGGACGTGGCAAAGCTCATCGGGGCTGCCGTTGAAGCCTGCCACCCCACTAGCTGATCACCGCTGCGCGACTTGTCGTTTTGGGCTCCGCCAGCGGTGACACCGGCGAGGGTGCAACGAGGCGCCGTCACCGGTCGTCGGCGTCAGTCGGAGAAGGGAACACACGCTGAGAATTGTCGCCCGACAACTGATCAGGTGATGGTGAGGCCCTGCATCCTGCCCTTGTCGCAACCCATCTGCCAGTGGCCTGGCATGCACGAGCGATCACCGCCGAAGGGGCCAAACAGCTACTGGACCGAGCTCTTCGCGAGATACGTGTTCGCAACGAAGAGGAAGCGAACTAACCGAGACGACTGACTCGTACTCCGAGCTATCGAACAACTCGGTGATTTTAAGAATTAGGAGAAACCTCATGACAATCACGGCACAACTCACATGGGAAGTGTTCGTAACCCCGCTCGAGTTAACTGTCGTTGGCGGACGCAACGCCGGGCCCGCCCTCCCCGGGTTCGATGACCTGCCGCCGGGCGTCCCATACGAGACGTGGTCGCCGATCTCGTCGACGCTCATCACTGGCCAGCGCGACGCGGTGCTCGTCGACCCGCTAATGACCACGACCCAGGCACGAGTCCTCGCCGGTTGGATAGCGGCCACCGGAAAGAACCTCACCACCATCTACGTCACTCACGGGCACGGCGATCATCACTTTGGGCTCAGCGTGATCCTTGACCGCTTTCCTGGGGCTCGAGCGGTAGCCGCGCCTGCGGTCGTAGACCGCATGCGGGAGTCGGTTGACCCGGACGCCGTAGCTTCGTTTTGGGCCGAGCTGTTGCCCGGTCAAATCCCCGAGCGGCTCGTTGTCGCCGAACCGCTGGAAGAAGGTGGGTTCGACCTCGAAGGCCACGACCTCGTGGTTATGGAACTGGGCCACACCGATACCGACGACACCACCTGTTTGCACGTCCCGGACATTGGCCTCGTGGTGGCCGGTGATGCGGTGTACAACGACGTGCACCTCTACCTGGCTGAGTCCGATCCGGACCGCCGGAAAGCGTGGATCTCAGCCATAGACCGAATCGAGGCGCTCGAGCCCGGGGCGGTGATTTCGGGCCACAAACACGCCGGCCGCGCCGACGATCCGCACACGCTCGAAGAGACTCGCCAGTACATCCGCGATTTCGACCGTATCGATGCCGCCACCACAACGGCACACGAGTTGTACGACCAGATGCTCGCCATCTATTCGCACCGCGTGAACGCCGGCGTGCTTTGGCTCTCGGCGCGGGCAGTCAAGCCGTGACCAGGTCCCCGACGACGGCTTCGCAGTTCAACGCTCCGAGCCAGTTCATATCCCCGAAGGTGGTTCCTTGCACGAATTCACAACAGCGGACCTCATCGGTCTCCGCGGAGAGGAAATTTCCATGACCGGACCGATTTCTCGGAACCGCTCGCTCGAATCGCTCAAGGAGGCGGCCTGCTGGCGTGGACCGGAACACTGTGGTCGCCCCGGGTATCGGCGCAGTGGGCATAGGCGTCGAACAGCTCGCGAATGGCCAATCGGTCCGCCGCCTCCGGCCCCGAAAGCGTTGACTGTGGTGCCATTGAGGACCCCCTTTTTGACAGATGTCTAACATTGACAGATGTATAAAAGCAGGTACTGCGACAAAATGCAAGTGGCGTCGCGCCGACAGCCCGCTAGCCCGGAGCGGCGCGTCTTGTGTGGCCGTCTTTGCGCTTTGGGGCCCGGCGGGGTGGCTGAGAGCGACGACCTCCGGGCGGTAAGAACGGCCCACGCCTGTGCCGAGGCGGTCGTCGAGCCGGCCTCGGCGCACCCCATCTCACAGCGTCACCGTCGCCGACCTGGCCGGGCGGGCCTGGGTCACCCGAGCCACCTTTTACAACCACTACCAGGACCCCCTCGAGCTGCTCAGCCAGGTACTGGTGGCCGACCTGGAGCGTGCCCACCATGATGAACGGGATCGTCGCGCCGGGGGCGGGGTATCGGCGCCGGAGATGCTGCGCCTTTCCATCGTGGACGTGGCCGACCACATCGAACGCTTCCCGGCCGTCTACCACCATGCCGTCGCACGACCTGGCCGACGGTGGGGTGTACGAAGCCTTGGTCCGCCACTTCGCCGGCTACGTCCTGGCCTTTATGGCCCGGTGTACCAATCCAGGCCTTCCCGCCGCCAACCACCGGGTGATAGCCCAGTTCGTCGCCCACGGGTTCGCCGGGCCCATCAAGGCCTGGCTCAGCGACAGCTCATTGGCGAAACGCGATCTGGTCGTCGCGGCGGCCGCTTGTGCACCTGCATGGTGGAGCTAATCGCCGGCAACCCGCTGCGAATGCTTGTAGTCGAGGCGGTCCCGAGGCGGTGCCGGAGCCCGGCGCCAGCGCAAGGGAGCTAAAAGAGTTAATACGAGCAGACCGAGCCGTGCCCACTTGTTGGGCGCGGCCCCCAGTCCGGAAAAGAAGGGCGGGGCCTATTTGGCACCCCTGGTCGCGCCCGAAAGGGCCGAGCCGGCACCGGCCCCATTGACGGCGCTGGCGCCCTTGGGGCTCACCAGTCCGGCGAGCATGTTCGTGAGCTCCACGGGGACGACGAACTTGGTTGACGGCGAGCTGCCTATCTGTTTCAGCGTCTCCAGGTACTGGAGGGTCATCGTCGTCTGGTCCACGTCTCCGGCGACTTCGAGTATCCGTTTGAGGGCGGCGGCGAAGCCTTGGGCACGCAGCTCGGCCGCCTGGCGCTCGCCCTCGGCCTGCAAGATCGCAGATTGCTTTTCACCCTCGGCCACGGTGATGGAGGCCTGCTTTTGTCCCTCCGCCTCGGTAACGAGGGCCGCCGGGCGCGCTCGGCCCCCATCTGGCGGGTCATCGCTTCCAGGACGGCCGGGGGCGGCTTGATCTCTCTTACTTCCACATTGGTGACTTTCACGCCCCAACGTTCGGTGACGTCGTCGAGCTTCAACCGGAGCACACTGTTCATCTGTTCGCGCTTGGACAGGACGTCGTCGAGGGTCATGTCACCGACCACCGAACGAAGTGTGGTAGAGGCGATGTTGATGCCGGCCCCTTTGAAATCCTTGACCGCGAGGACCGTTGTCAGCGGGTCGATGACCTTGTAGAAGATGATGAAGTCAATAGCTATGGCTGCGTTGTCCTGGGTGATCGCCGTCTGGTGAGGGATCTCCAGGTACTGCTCCCGCAAGTCGACAGATGAAATACGGTCCGTGATCGGGTTGATAACGACCAACCCCGGCCCGCGTGCGCCACTGGCCCGGCCCAAACGAAACAGGACCACCCGTTGGTATTCCCGCACCACCTTGATGGAAGCGGCCGCGAGTACGACTAGCGCCACGAGCACGATGCCGAGTACGACGAGTACGGCGGTCATTGCTCCTCCTTTTCTTTGTTTGTAGAACCCAGGGCTTCGTGCCCGGGAACAGCCCCCGCTTCCGACCACACCAGTAGTCGCAGGCCGTCCACTCTCACCACGTGGACGGGAGCGCCAGACGGCAGTGGGCCGCTCAGGGACTGTGCTGTCCAGGTCTCGTTGTTGACTCTCGCTATCCCCCTCGGGGTGAGTGGGCTGAGGGTAGTGCCGCCGGCCCCCACGAGCTGTTCCGTCCCGCCACCGGGGCCGCGGGCGTGCCGGTAAGCGATGGCGGGCAGTACGAAGACGGCCGCGAGAGCCGCGCTCGAGAGCGCCAGAGCGGCGAGCGCCCAGGCCGTCGCAGAAGCCCAACCGCCCGCCGACACGGTGACTGCCCACGCGCCGGCCAGGACGAGGACGGGTATGGGGACGAACCAGCCGTGGCCGCCCGTATGGAGCCCGAGGATGACCACACCCAATGTGGCCGCCGCCAGGATCGCAGCCACCAGCCAGGGCAACGCGCCGGTCGCTAACAGCGACACCAGCAGCACGGCCCCAACAACTGTTCCGAGCGCCGCTGCCGCGGCCATCGCGAAAAGGCGCCGGGCCCGCTCGGCATTGTCCCGGTATACGGGTTCCCAGTCGAAATATTCGTTGCCCGTTACCACATACAGGCGACGCAGCCGGTCCTTCTCAGGGCCAGGATGGACATGACGCTTTCTCAGGAAGGGCACGGCACGAATCGACATACTGCACATATATAGGGCGCGGGGTTACATACGCCCGCGCATAAGGAGGCCCGGGGCACTACTGGTGATGGTTGTGATGTTCATGTGCCCATGATCTGCGGGGGCGGCCCGAAAGTGAAGGCCTGGTCCGTGGTGATACGCGGCGGATTTCTGGGTCACGCCGCGGGTCGCTCAGGCTGTCCCGTTGCGAGGACGGCATCCCGACGGGCTCTGCCGTGAAGCCGTGGGAACTGGCGGCCGAAATGCTCGACGGTAGCGACCCACATTGCGCTGCGATGTCGGCGATAGGGGCTGCACCAAGCAGCAGACGAACCCGATCATCCGGCGCTGGAGGATCGACCGCAAGTGGACTCCCGGAACGCCTGGGAGCCCCCGGCGCGGTCGAAGACGGCCATCTCGAAGAACTCGTGCGTATGGGGCCATAGCCGACAACGACGTGGTGCTGGTCGAGGCGCTGCACCTCGGCGCGCACCAGGGACGGCGAGCGCGAGAGGTACGGGAGCCTTGTGTCCCGCCGCCTTTCAACCACGAGCCACGGTGCCCCTTGCCGGCGTTACGCCGGGCGCCGTTTATCCAGTAAGGCACTCGGCGCCCTGGTCCCCTGATCGGTTGTCAGCCCGGCTTAGTGGAACAGGTTGAGCTGGTTCTCACCGTCGTCGACGAAGTAGATGCCTTTTTTGCCCGGCTGCACCGCCAGGCCGAACAATGTCCCTGCTCCTTGGGGCGAGCCGCTCGAGTCGAGGAAGATCCAGTTCACCTGCTGCCCCGAAGGTGTTGTCTCGGTGATCTCGCCATCATTGCCATTGACGGTGAGGATATTTCCGTTGGGGGCAATGGCCAAGCCGAGCGGCGCTTTCAGGAGCTCACCGGTCGACACCGTCGACCCCGTGCCGTCGGAGGTCGTGCGTAGACGGGCGTTGGGGATGGCGGCGACCCGGTCCGCTATCGTGTCAGCCACATAGAGGGCCCCGTTACCGGCCAGGCCCACGCCCGTCGGGCCAAGCACCAGAGCGGCGGCGTTGGTCGCTTCGTCAAAGCCGCCGGCAATTATGAGTTCTTGTTTTACCCGCGGGGGAGCGGCCGAAAAGTCGAGCGCCACCCGGACCACGGTGCCCTTGGCCACGTCCTTGCCGTTGGCGGCCACCGTCCCGTTCAGGACGTTGGTGACGAACAGGTCCCCCGATGTGCCGCCGTCGTAGGCGGTCATGTCCCAGGGGCCGTTGATGTCGCCACCCTTTATCGTCTCTATGACGTTGCCGGCACTGTTGACCACGTAAAGCGCTCCCGCGGTGGCCGTTTTCGACTCCCCGTTGGCGGTGGGCAAGCTCCCGACGACAACATCCCCGTTGCGGAACACGGACAGTGCTGTGGTCAAGCCGACCGGCCCTTTGACCTGTGCGCCCACGTCTGAGAAAACGCTGGCCTTCCCGGCCGGGGAGATCTGCATGATGGTGACGCCGGTCCCTTGGTGGTTGGCGGCGTCGTTGAAATTGGACACCAGCACGTCGCCCGCCACCAGTTTGCCCGTCGAGGTCGGCACCACCGCAACCCCGTAGGGGTTGACGTCGCCGTTCCCCGGGTTCCCTTTCCCGAGCGACGGCACCGTAGAGGCCACCTTAGAGACGGTGCTCAGCTCGCCGATGAACCCGCTCCCGGTGCCATTGCCTACGGCCCCCGATGGCGTTGCCGCGGTGGCTGCTCCCGACAGCAAGCCGAAAGCTAGGAGTGCTCCGGCGACGGCGAGGCGCCACGCCCGGGTGATTATCGGCGTCGGTTTGCGGTCCTTCACTTTGCTTCTTCTCCTGTGTCGACATGCCAACTTGGGTTGTCCATGCGTAGTTACGGATAAGAGCCGGGGTTACACGGCAGCCAATTTGTGCGACTACTAATGCGGGCTGGGGCGTTGCCGGAGGTGCTGGGCCGGTCGACGACAAAGGGGGAGATAAGACTGTCCTTGAACACGAAGATCGTCGTCCTCGTGCGGTGTACACAAATGAATTCGGCGACGAGCTACTGGAGGGATTCAAAGGACAAGAGAGCCTGGCGTCGCCCTCACCTGAGGCAGTGAGCGGCCTCGGGGTCGCTCGCGGCGAGGCAGGGTCGAGTGAGCGGCACCGAGAAGGTCACCCGCACCGGTTCCCAGGCCGTGCCGCCGGGCCGGCAGGACCGTAACCCGCTTGTTTATCTACTAGGCGTTGCTGAGCGGACTTCATTGACGACGTCGCTTGGCAACTCCACCTCGAGGGAGCTGCTGTGGACGACGCGCAATTTCCTGCCACGGCGGGCTCGGAGCGGCCAAGCGCCGCTCGGCGGCCAGGGATCCCGAAGTCTCGTCGAGCTCGGATGGGCACGGTCGCGCCAGTAACGGTCGCGCCAGTAACGGTCGTGTCAGTAACTGGCAGCGCGACGGGAGGTGTGCTCGCCGGTAGTGCGCCCGACGTGGCCGGCCAGGCCTCGCACAAGGTTGCCTCAACATGGAAGCGACGAGGACGGCTCGGGTTGACGGCGGTAGCCGCTGGGGCTGTGGTCGTACTCCTCGTCAGCGAGCGGGACCTCATCGCGTCGTCGTTCCGGGTGGCCGCGCACCTGGAGTGGGCCTGGTTCGTGCTGGCGGTGGCACTCGAATCGTTGTCGTTGGCCAGTTTTGCTCGCATGCAGTGCCGACTTCTGAGTGCGGGCGCAAAGAAGGTGGGCCTTCTCCCGGTTATGGCCACCGCGTATGCGGGCAACGCCCTATCGGCCACGTTGCCGTTGGTGGGCGCTCAGATGAGCACCGTGTTCGTCTTCCGCCGCTTCAAGCAACTGGGGGTGGACGCCAGCGTCGCCGGGTGGGCCCTGGTCGTCGCCGGGGTGGTCTCCTCGTTGGCGTCAGCCCTCCTTTTCGTGGTCGGTGCCATCCTGAGCGGCAACGATGTGGTGGCCGCCACCGGCGCGGCCGGCGGGGCGGTGGGGCTTGGGTTTTTCGCGCTGGCGACAGTGGCCATCCGACGTCCAGCTGTCCTTGGAGTGGTACACCGACCCGCGGGCTGGGTGCTACGACAGGCCTGGCGCGTGCTCGGCCGCCCCGCTCAGGACCCAGACGCCGTCCTGGGGGACCTGGTCGCCCGGCTGGGGTCACTGCGCCTTCCGCCCTCGGGTTGGCTAACGGTCGTATTGCTCGCACTTTTGAACTGGCTGGCCGATGCCGGCGTCCTCGCCGCCGGCATCGCCGCCGTCGGTGCCCCGGTGCCCTGGCGGGACCTGCTCTTCGTCTACGCGGTGGGCACGGCGGTGGCCAGCGCCGGGGTCGTGCCCGGCGGGCTCGGCGTGGTGGAAGGAGCCCTGGCTCTCACTCTCATGGGCGCTGGTCTTCGCCACCCCGTGGCTCTGGCCGCCGTCCTCATCTACCGCCTCATCAGTTTCTGGATGGTCATTTCGGTCGGTTGGCTGATCTATTTCCTAGGCCCCCGGACGGGCGATAGAGGAAGCTCGAGAACGGCGGCCCCGCGCCGGCCCGGGCTGTCAGGCCCGTTGGGGGACGTTGAGCTCCGGGTGCCCGTACTCGTCGACTTCGGGCAAAAGGGGGGCTCCGGACCGGCGCGCGAGCGACGACAACAGCGCACGGCCTGAACGGCAAGCGGCGCCTGGTGTTGCTCGAAGTGGTGCTTCAGGGCAACCAGCAAAGGGCCCGGGCTCGAGCGGCCTCCAGGACGCGCCCCTCGAACCCAGGTGGGGGGTCGGCCTCGGGAGCCAGGAGGGACAACGTGTCCGCCACGGCCACCAGGTCCTCCAGATGGGCTGCGCAGGTGACGCAAATAGCCACATGCCCAACCAGCGCGGCCTTTTCCCGGCCCGCCCAGCCCGACGGCCAACTCGGCCAGCCTCCGCCCGAGCTGTTCGTGGGGGACCGCATTGGTGTTGTCGTTCGTAACCATCACCTACGTAGTAGGGGGGTGGGTTACGGCTCGTCTGCGTGGTCGGTGAGGGTGCTTGCGGATCAAGCGAAAGTGGCGGTGCCGACGAGGGAGCCGGACGGAGTGACGAGCCTGGCCCCCCGGAGCCGGCCGAAGTCCACCCGCAGGGCCCTGGAGAACTGCCCCACGCCATCGTGGAGCTCGAAGGCGCCGGCCGCCACGGTCGAACCGCGGTCGTCTCGCAGCATGCAGACGACCCGGCCGTCGTAGTTCGCCACGTCCACGTTCATGAACACCCACGATGGGTTGCCGTCATAGGCGACGATCTGGCCCACGGCCCGATGGCCCGGCGTCTCGAACGTCGCCGTGCGCAACACCTGGCCGTGGGGGGCGGGCACGGCCACCGGGGCCGCTCTTCCCGGGTTGATGGCCTCGGTGGCGGCAGCCGTCCCGGCCACCAGGACCACGCTGGCCGCCGCGGCGACAAGGGCGGCCCGCCGGCGGCTGAACTTGGCCGGACGGACGTTCGGCCCGGGCTGAGGCCCCGCTTGGCTCGCCAGCTCCTCGTACAGGCCGGACACGAACTCATCGTCGGGTTTGTCGTCGCCCGGCCGCGCCGCTCGCAGGGCTATGGCCGTGCGCAGGACTTCGACGTCGTCGGGGCCGGCCGAGAAGCGGCCCGGACGTCGCCCGGCGACGAGGGCATCTACGAACGCTGAGAGGCGCCGAGGGGTCATTGGCCCAGGTCCTGGGCGACCTTGGCCGCCATGTGCAAGGCCCGGTGCTGGAGGACCTTGGCATTGCTCACGCTGACGTCCATGGCCTTGGCCACCTCCTTGATCGAGGCCGCCTCGAGGAAGCGGAGCTCGAGGACCCGCCGGTAGCGCTCGGGTAGAGCGGCCAGGATGGTGCCGGCCCGCTCTGGCGCGTCGGTCGGCCCGCTCGCCCCGGACGGCTCGGCCAGGTAGGGCAAGTCCGCCGCCGGGTCTATGGAGGTCACGGCCAGGCCCAGGCGGCGCCGCCAGTGCGAGGCCAGGACCGTCCTGGCCGTGACCAGCAGGTACGACTTCACCTCCCCCTTCGACGAGGCCAAGCGCAAAGGGCCGAAAGCGGTCCTGAACACCTCGGAGGTGAGGTCCTCGGCGTCGGGGCGGTTCCCGACCCGGGCGTACATCAGCCGGTACAGGCGCTCGACATTGTCCCGGTAGACCGACTCCCAGTCCGTATAGGTGTCGGCGCCGACCAGTCGCAGGTAAGCGCCGCCCCCGTCCGCCGGGGCAGCCTCTTCACGGTCGGGCCTCGAGGGCCGCTGATGGGCACGGGACATCTCGTTAGACAATAAGGCGACGGGTTACACCCCGGCCCCGCCAAGCCCGTCCCGCTTGGCCACCGCCTAGAGCTGGACCGAGAGTTCAAAATCGACCGGTGCCTGGGCGAGAGGTACCTGAACTGTCTCGGTGCCCGCCTCAGTGCTCACCCTCAGGCTGACGACCTGCCCCGGTTTTTTAGCCTCGATCGCGTTGGACAAAGCGGCGGTCGTGGCCGTGGCCTGGCCGTTGACGGCGGTAATCACGTCTCCGGTCTCGATGCCGGCGCGAGCGGCGGGGCTGGCGGGGTCCAGGGCGGCGACGACGACCCCGGCGCTGCGGTTAGGGGTAGAGGCCACTGGCCCAAAGCCGGGCCCGGCGCCGAAGCTGGCACCGCCGGCCGGCGAGCTGTCTACCACATCGACACCCAAGAAGGCTTGCCGACCGTAGACCAACCCGGGGAAGTCCGTGTGGGCCTCGATCTCGTCGGCGATCGTCAGCACCGTTGTCGACGGGATGGCAAAGCCGAGGCTTGCCCCCGCGGTTCCGGCCGAGGCTCCCGCGGTGTCCATGCCGATCACCTGGTCGGCTCCGTCAACGAGCGGGCCGCCGGAGTTACCCGGCGCGATCGGGGCGTCGGTCTGCAGCAGCCCGTACAGGGTTTCGGGGTTGGCGCCGGTCCCATCTGAGGCGGTGATAGTCCGTCCTGTCGCCGAGATGATGCCCTGGGTGACGGTCGGGCTCCCACCGAGGCCCAGGGCGTTGCCGATGGCCACGACCGGGTCCCCAACGATGACCGTCGATGAGTCCCCGAACTGCACCGTCGGCAGCGCGCTGAGCCCTGCGACTTTCAGCACCGCCACATCAGCGGATGGGTCCGTGCCAATGACGCTGGCGGTACGGCTGCCGTGGCCGGGGACCACCACGGTGACCGTGTCGGCGCCCTGTACCACGTGGTTGTTGGTCACGATCAGTCCGTTCGGGCTGACGACCATCCCCGTGCCCGCCGCCGCCCCGCCTCCTTCGAGGCCATCGAGCACAGTGTTCACGTCGACGACAGCGGGGTCAGTGGCTGCGGCCACCGCCGCCACATCGACCGTTGTGGGGCTGGTCGCTGTGGCCTCGGCCGTCGCCGTCCCGGCAGGTTGGGCGCCGGCGGGACTAATAAACTCTGGCGTCCCCGTGATGAGCGCAACGCCAAGGGCGCTCACCAGAGCCAATGCCTCAGTCTTGCGCCACCTGGCCTGCCCCGGCCGCAGCAGCGCCGGACTTGCTATGCCTTTGTCGTCGAACCGGCTCATTTGTTGCTTTTCCCCAGCAGAGCCAGGTGGCACGGCCTCGATGGCGTTGATGGACGTCGCGCCGGTTGACCGGTGTGCGCGGCCGGAGGACTCACTTGTCGGGTGCAGGATGGACATGTACTTCGGGTCCCTTTCTTATGGTGGTAAAGCGCTTGCCAAGAGCGAGCCGGCCCGGGCTTTGCCAGGAGAGACATCTGGGGCCTGGGCCAGTTGTGCTCAAAGAGCTTGCAACTGAATACCCGAACGGGTTACGCCCTTCCGTGCGAGAAGTGCGCCGAGCTCGCTCGACCAGCCAAGGATTTCCGGCCTGCCCGCTCGGTAAATGGAGCATCACCCGGGCAACGCCTTTTAGGCACTCAGTACGCTATTGCTGGCCGACCGGCAGGTTATTTAGTTTGCCGACTTCTTGACGCAGTCGAAGACGGCGGTGTAACCCCCGCCCATATTCCTGGGTGAGGATCAGATCGACACGGGGGCTTAGGCACGCGGCACCCGGCGGGCAACCGGAAGGTTGAGGTTGCGTCGGGAGCTGAGAACTAGCTGTGGCGTGACGTAGTAATGCCGGGCGTCGTGGCCACCCGCTGTCCAAACCAAGGAGGAGGGATAATGAGTACCCGCTTTCGCCGTGCCCTGGCACGGGCCACAGTAATTTCAGCCTTGTTGGCCGGAGGGACGAGCGTGCTCGCTGGCACTGCCGGCGCCACTGACGCCGCTCCGGCGCCCACAGGGCTGGACAAAGTGCAGCATATAGTCGTCATTTACCTCGAGAACTGGAGCTTCGACAGCCTGTACGGCCTGTTCCCCGGAGCTGATGGCCTGGCCCAGGCGACGTCGGCGCCCCCTCAAGTCGACCAGGACGGCCAGCCTTACTCGGTACTTCCCCAGGTACTTTCGCCCCCGCCCGGGGACGAGGGGACGAACCCCTTGGTGGCGGAGAACTCGGCCGTGGCCAAGCCGGCCCCGCCCCTCCCGGTGGACGCTCGGTTCCCGGCCGACCTCCCCAACCAACCGTTCTCGCTGGCACCGTACGCGCCGGCTACGACCAAGGTGGCCGACCCCGGGGCGGGCTTCTACCAGGAGCAGGCCGAGATCGATGGCGGGAAGATGGACCGCTTCGTCCTCGACGGCAAGTCCGGCGCTTTGCCGCTCGGCTGGTACGACGCCACTCAACTCCCCCTCGGGCGCCTGGCCGCGCAGTACACGCTGCTGGACCACTTTTTCCACGCTGCCTACGGCGGTTCGCTGCTGAACCACTTCTTCCTCATCGGCGCCGCCGCGCCCCGGTGGCCGAACGCACCCGCTGTCGTGCGGGCCAAACTGGCCCTGACGGCAAAGTGCTCCAGAACGGGGCGGTCACGCCCGACGGCTACCTGGTCAACACGGCGTACAGCTCCATCGGCCCGCACCCAGCCGGTACTCCCAAAGACCAGCTCGTCCCGCCGCTTACCAATGTGACGATCGGCGACCGGCTGAGCGCCAAAGGGATTTCGTGGGCCTGGTACTCGGGCGGCTGGGACGCGGCGGTCGCCGGTCACCCGGGGCCGTTGTTCGAGTTCAACCACCAGCCTTTCGCGTACTTCGCCAATTACGCCCCGGGGACACCCGGCTTCCAGCACCTACAGGACGAGACGGCCTTCGACGCCGCCGTCGCCAATGGCACCCTCCCGGCGGTCAGCTTCGTGAAGCCGTACGGCGCCGACAACGAGCACCCCGGCTATACCGACCTGTACGAGGGAGACGCTCAGACAGCCGCCCTGGTGGAGAAGATCATGCACAGCTCGGACTGGAACAGCACGGCGGTAATTGTCACCTACGACGAGAACGGCGGCTTTTGGGACCACGTCGCGCCGCCCAAACTGGACCGCTTCGGCGACGGCACCCGCGTGCCCGCCATCGTGATATCCCCGTTCGCCCGCCGTCACTACGTCGACCACACGGTCTATGACACCACGTCGATCCTCGCCTTCATCGAGCACCGTTTCGGGCTGCAACCGTTGACCAGCCGTGACGCCCACGCCTCCCCACTACTGGGCGCCTTCAACTTCAACCCGGCTGGGTGAACACTGCTGGGTGAACACTGCTGGGTGAACACATTACATTCCTGTCGGCTAGCCGGGCCTTTGTGGCCCGGCTAGGCCGCGCCCAAGCCCCGGCCCGATGTAACCCGGGGCCATATCTATGGGACGAAAATGTCTCGTCCCGGGCAGCCCAGACGAGGAGGCCCTGACTGCGGAGGTAATTAAGTGACTGCGAACTCTCCAAGCGCTGGCACCCAGCGCACAGCGACGCTGATAGGCGCGCACAGGCTCCGGATCGGGAAAATCGCCGTCTACCGGGGGGAGCCGTCGTGGGTGTTCATGAACCTCGAGGGCTCGGCATACGACGGTAGGGCGGTTTGCAAGCTGCGGAGGCCCAACGGCACGACCCTGGTAAGCGGTACCTTCGACGTGGACAATGGCAGCGGCCAATTTGCCCGGGCTCTCCAGCTGGACATCGACGAGGTTGGGGGGGCGGAGATCGTCACCCCGACGGGCGCTCCCGTGGCGAGTGCCGTTTTTGGCTGACCACGACGACTGGCCCGACGCCTCCGTGCGGCCCTGCTTAACAGTCGGAGGCCACCGGGTGTCACCATAAGCGTATTACCGGGCAAGAGATAATTGGAGGTAACTTGTGCGCTACGCAAAGACGGTAGTCGTTGTTCTGGCGCTTTGTGCGGCCGGGGCCGCAGGAGGTTTGGCGGATGGGGCCGCGGTGGTAGACAGCCCTGGTCACGACTTGCCCCACGGCGCCAATAGCCAGCCGATGTTTGTCGATGGTTATCGAGGCCACCCAAAGGGCCGAGACGAACAAGCTATTGCCGGGACCGACCCGGCCGCGACCCCCAAGACCACAATGACTGTCGCCTCCACGCCCACCACGGTTTTCCTCCCCAGCGATTATTGGTATTGATACGCCCCGCCTCGCGGGCGATCGAAGCGACAGGGTGCGGCGTGGGCGAGCTCCATCTCAGCGCGTGAAATTCGAAGCCGTGCGGCGGCTCTTCTTCAGATGCTGAGCCCAGCACTTCGTGCATTGCCATCGAAAGTTGTCCCAACGCCCCGAAGCAACATGCACAATCGGCCCTAGGCGCGTCAGGCACCGAGGAGACCCAGAATAAGTGGACACCTGACAGGCTGACCTCGGGGTCGGCTGAGAGGATGTTCGATCATGGGGACTACAAGACGGGAGTTCACGCTGGAGTTCAAGACCGAGGCGGCTAATCGTATCATCGGTACGGGCAGGACGGTGGTCGAGGTCGCCGGTGAACATTCGCTAGACAAGGGCTCGGTAGCCAGGTGGCCCGCGACGAGCGCAGGCGGCTCGAAACGGTGGCGGGGGCTCGGATGAGCCATCAAGCCAGGCGGAGCGGGCTGAACTGCTGAAGTTGCGCCGCCCAGGTCGCCGACTCCTCGAGGGTGCTCGGGGCCACGGTTGCCCACCGTATGCGCACCGAGACCGTCCTTGACGCTCTTGAGCAAGCAGTTGCCACCCGCTTCGGGCGGGGGCCGGGACCGTTTTACACCCGGACAGGGGCCGCCAGTTCGACGACGCAAAAGTCGCGGCCTTCTGTGAGCGCGCCGACCTGGTCGGTCGATGGGAGCGACTGGGAGCTGCTTCGACCATCCCAGTGCCGAAAGCTTTGGTCCATCTTCAAACACGAGTATTTCTACCGGCACAGCTTCGCCACCCTGGCCGAGCTCCAGGCCGGGTTGCTCTCTACATCAACTTCTACAACCAGCAACGCCGCTGTGCCAAGCCGGGCAACCTCAGCCCCATCCGCTGCGAACTAGCCTTAGCTCGCAAGCAACAAGCGGCATAACCCGTGTCCACTATTTCTAGGCCAGCCCACACGACGCTGGCGGCGGGCGAGTGTCTGCAAACCCATCTCCGCGCAATCGTCCCCGGAAGCTCGCAGAACCATCGGGAGGGCGGCCACCCAGTCCTCAAGATCGCCCTTGGCGGGCCCCCCGGTGTTGACCGGACGACAGGGCAAATAGCGGGCGCCAGTTCTGCCAAAAGCCACGGCGAAGAGTTACGCGGAAGAGGCCCCGAAGGAGCGCACGGCTCGCCCGACTTCGGGGCCTCGGGACTGGAAGGTTTTCAGTAGCTATAGCTTCCCGATGTCGTGGCGGTCATGGCCTGGGGCGCCTGCTGACTGCCAATGGCCTTCAGGCTCGGGGTGGCAATGAAGAAATCCTGCACTCCTTGGCCGTTGACCTGTCCGGGGCCGTCGTCAGCAAACGTATAGAGGAAATGGCCGTTGTAGGCGACTTGGGGGCCGCTCGCGTCCTTCACGACGGTTAGCCTCCCCGTCGCCCCTGTCTCGGTGGGTCGCGCCGCCAACAGCGGCGGCCAGAGCTGGGCGAGTCCCCCCGTCACCAACGACTTTTTGGCCGTGTCAAGCTCGTAGTAGTAGAGGGGGAGACCGCGGCCATTAACGAGGACCGTTTCTGATCTTCCGTTCACCTTCGACGTGGCCGTGTGCAGAGTGGCCTCCTTGATGGCGCTCTCGGTTCGGCTGGCCCGGTGCCCGCTGGTCAAATGGGTTGCGGCTCCGTTATGTGTGGCCGCGGCGGCGGAGCCGACACCGACCGCTGAAAGGGCCACGGTACCCGTAATAATTGCAATTGTGACGCGATGACGAGCCATTATTTGCACATTTCAGTGGTTTTTGAATTGATGGGGGATTGTTGTTGCTTCTTCATTGGCTAATACGACGGCCAGTTACAGAGGCTCCCGCCGCGGCTCGACAGGCCGGGTCAGGATGCCCGAGAAAGTCGCAAGTGGGAGCCCTACGGTTGACCCGCCGGGTGCGCTGGCGCGGTCGACATCGCGCAGCACCCGGTGCGAATGTAACGATCAGCCCTATACATAGGGAGATGACAACGAGCCTCAGCTGCTGGTGCTCCCGACCGGAGAGCGACGCGGGCGAGCGGCTCTGCACAAGATCCTCTCCCGCGTTACAAAAGAAGTACCGCCGCGTCCTCGAGCTCTGGTTCCCGGCCGGCCACTCCATCGAGGAGGCGTCCGACATCATGGCTATCAGCGTGAGCAATGCCGCGCTCATACAGCGCTGCGCCCTGCGGATGACTGCCCGGCTGGCACAGGAGGCGGCGAGATGACCAACCACCGCGTCGAGGCCTTTGTCGACGCCATATTGGCCGACCGGCCCCCTAAGAGGTTCTCGGCCACTCCCGACGACGCCGACCTGCTCCGCCTGGCCATCGAGCTCCACGTCAACCGATCTGAGAAGTTGGGGCCCGACCCCCAGTTCGTCCGGGAACTCGGCCGCCAACTGGCGGCTGACCCCGAGGGCGCCCGCATAGTCCCCCTTCGCAGCGGGCCCGGGGCCGGCGGGCGTGAGAGGGCACCCTTGGTGCCCGGTTTACCGCCGGGCCGGGGCCGGCCTAGCCGCCGACGGGTCAGCGCCATCGGTACCGCGGCTGCCGCCTTGGTCGTGGTGGCTGGCACGTTCGCCGCCGCTCATCTGGTGCAGCCTCCGTCGCCAGCCCCCGTGGCGCTTCCAGGTCCCACGGCCGCCGCCACGGAGCGCTCTGGCACCCTCCTGACCAGCGAAGGCCTCCCCGTCGGGCACGCTTATGCCTACAGCGGGGACCCGTCATGGGTCATGATGGACGTGGTTGCCCCCGGTTTCACGGGCGTTTACCACTGCGAGCTCCAGCTGGCGGACGGCGCCATGGTGACCGCCGGGAGCGTGGCGGTGCACAACGGGACCGGTGAATGGTCCCGGTTCGTCAGCGCCCAGGGGGACCAACTGCGCCAAGCGGTGCTCGTAACCTCGACAGGGGTCACCGTGGCCACGGCAACCCTCTCCTGAGCGGGCCGCAACCTCGCCCCTTTGTGATGAAGTCGGCCGGCTCGGCTGGCGGGCTCTCGTTTGCGCTTAGTCGTCGTGGGACGGCGCTCTGGCTGGCCGCCGGGCCTTCCCGGCCCGCCGAGGCGATGAACTCGCGTACAGGACGGGGAAGGCGGAGCCAGATGGAGGGCGACCACCGCTGATATGGCTTTAGCACCAGCCACCGGCTGCTGAGCCGGACACGCTTGACCCTGGTATCGGCGCTTACGACCACGTAGATATAGCTGGAGACGCTGGGCTCGCCTGACCGCGAGACGAGGCCCGGGAGCCCGAATACGCAAAGAGAGACAGCGACCTCACGGGCCGTCCCGCCCAGTTCACCGAGCAAGCAGGCCGCGTCCTCGCGGAGGGCCGCTCTTTCCGCCAGAACCCGCATCTTCGGTCTCTCCTTTCTGGTGCGAAGCAGGCCAGAGGTTCGACGCCCTGGGGCCAACAACACTCTGGGACTGGCGCCTTTTGCCGTCGCATCCTCCCGGAGGTATAGCGGACCGAGTTACGAGGCGGCGGCCGGGCCCCGCGCCCACGCCGAAGAGACGCAGCGATTAATCGACCAAGAAGTTTCCCGGTTACTGCGCCAAGCCGAGCACCGGGCGACCGATCTTCTGTCCTCTAACCGATGTGCTCTCGGCCGTCTCATCGACCTCCTGGAAGAAAAAGAGACAGTGGACGGCGCTGACGTGTACGCCATTCTTGAGGGCGACCCCGCGCCCGGAGGAGTAACCATTACAAATCCGAGCGACGTCCACAACCGTGTCCCGATGCCGGTCTGACACCGCCCAGCGCTCGGCTCCGGCACCACCGCGGGCTTGTTCGGTAATTCGGGGGGTCGTATCCGGTGCTCCCATGGTGGCGGCATCTGCTCGCTCCGCCCATTTTGTTATTGCTTACGTGTTAGCAAGACGGCTACTGGCTGGCATGGTGCGCAGACGAGCAGGTCGGGTTGGCGCCCGAAGTAAGCGTGGACCTGCGAGCCCACGCCGAGATCCAGGCGGATCGACTCAAGGATGGCGAAGGGCGTGCTCGCTGTGTAGCCGTCGGCAGCGCCCAGGACCCCGAGGTACTTTTTGATGACTGGCGCGGAGGCGTAGGCGACCACCGCGGCCAGGTACTGCTGGGACGAAGCCCACACGTTGTTCCCGTACTTGGCAAAGAACGGGATCGGGTCGACGGTTGCCATGGCCTTCTTGACGCCGGCGATGATGTCGTTCACATACCGCTGGTGGAGGAACATGTCGTCGCCGGTGCCTAGCCAGCCCATGTGGCCCCCGATGAAGCGGTTCCACTGGTAAGCCATGCTCTTCGTAGAGCCGCCACAGCAAGGGCCATAGCCGCCTGGGTGGACTCGCTGCCGCGCAGGGCATCGAGCATTATGAAGTCGTGCATTGTCCCGTTGAAGCACACCGACGTGGTCGGCACGCCCGCTTCACGGAGCTTCGCTGCGTAGGTTTCGCCTTGGTCCCGGAGAACGTCGTTCTCGTCCACGACGACCAGCGCCGGCGGGAGGCCCTCGAGGTCACCGAGGCTCGCGTGAAGGGGCGACACGGTGATCTTCTTGCGAGGGTCCGCTTCCTTTGCTCGTCGCTCTTGGGCGGACATTGGCGTTGGACCGGCACTACCCACCGACGGCCAGAAATAGCCACCGGGGCCTGGCCGGCAGGGGATACAGGGCAGGTGGGTTCTCTTCGGCCTGCTCGGGGGTAAGAGGGCTGGAGCGCGGTGGTGTCGCCGGGTGGCACAGCCGGAGAAGGTAAGGGGGGGATTGCCATGTCAGGAGGTCAAAGACCAGCATGCTAATGGCGACAGTAGGACGGGGGCGCAAGGTAAGTATTGGGCCCTTCGAGTACTTCGTGTCCGTGGGCGATGTCCTCGGAGACACACAGTCAGACCATGCGGCGACGGACCACCCGCCGCCTGGAAGGGTGGTGGCAGACGCGGCGAACAAGATGACGGTGTGGCGGGAGCGTGGTGGGCACCTGCACCGGTCCCCGTGGTGCCTGGGTGGGCCCAGCAGGGCATTGGCGGTCAGAGGGACGGAGGTGACCTGCGAACAGTTCGACGCCGCGAAGCTGCCGCTGCCTTCCTGCGTTTACCGCCCGCCAGCCAGACTCACTCAGTACCCATGAAAATAGGGACTGAGTGCAATGTCCGGGCCCGCTGACCCAATATGCTGTGGCTCTCGAACCGGACATTAATTGTGGGTGACTGAGTGCAGTAATGCGGCAAACCCACAAAGGCCACCGAAGCGTTGGCTGGCCGGGCCTACGTTTTCACGAGGACAGCTTGAGGTTGGCACCAGACTGCCGAACTATAGGTTCCGACACAGCCGCCAATCACGCCTTCGCTGTCTCTGTTGCAGTATCCGGCCCTACTATCGTGGTTGGCTTCTCTGCGCACGCCTCGGCGACCGGCCGAGCGTACGTCTTCGAGGGATAGGGGCTCTTGACCGATCGGAGACTCGGGGGTCTTCTCGGAGAGTTGTCTCTAGCTTCCATTTCTGCCAGGGTCCTCCAGAGTTGGAGCTCAGACATCAATAGTCAGGGTCTTGAAATATCGGCTCGCGGTCTTGGTTGAACGCGCCGATTCCCTCCACCCGGTCGGGATGCACCGCCGAGCGCCAGTGCTCTTCCATCATCACCGCGATGGCCTGCTCGATCGGCTGACCCTGGCCTAGCCGGACCGCCCGCTTCACCGCTTGTACAGCAGTCGGCGAATTGCCGGCGATCTGCTCGGCGATCTGGTGGGCGGCAGGCATGAGATCGGCAGAGGTGTGGAGTTCGTTGACCATGCCCAGCCGGTACGCCTCCTGGGCGCTGATCGGTTGGCCCGTCATCAGCATCTGTAGTGCCTTACCGGGCGGGAGCAGGCGCGGCAGGAGCGCCGGCGATCCCCCCCCGGCGGCGAGACCGAGCATCGCCTCCGGCTGCCCGAAAGTCGCGTTATCTGAGGCGATGATGAAATCGGTGCTCTGGGCGATCTCACACCCGCCCCCGTAGGCGATCCCGTTGACGGCAGCGAAGATCGGCTTTCGGAGCTGGCGCAGCGTGTACAGGGTGCGGTCGAAGTCTTGGCGCTGACGCAGCCAATCTTCCTTGGACATGTCCTTGCGTTGGCGCAGGTCGCTGCCGACCGAGAACGCTCGCTCCCCGGCTCCGGTGAGGATTACCACCCGGACCGCCGGGCGGACCGCGATCTCTTCGAGGATCTCGGTCAACCTCGCCCCCATCCTGGTCGTGATGGCGTTGTCGGCGTGCGGTCGGTTGAGAGTAATGACGGCGACCCTCCCGCTGGAGTCGTACTCGCAGAGCACCGGGTCGTCCCGCTCGTCTACCCCGGATTGCGGCGGCCCGAAGTCGAGTGCCTTCCAGCGGTCGGTTCGTGATGGGCTCGTGGCCACGTCGTCACTCCTTCCTGGTTCGGGCCCGGTCAAGTTTGCAACTCGGCGAGCCATCTCAGTGCTCGCAGGCCCGGCGCAAAGCAGTACTCTCCGCCACGCGTTATAACGAACGGGGGCAGGTCTTGAAGCCGCCGACGGATTGGTTGCCACGGGATGGTGAACGTACCGGGCACTTCGTTCTGTCCGACGAGTGGATCGTCCTCTGTAGGGGCACCGATAAAGATGCCGTCGTTCAGCCATTGAGTTTTTACGAATTCGAACTGGCGCCCTATGTGCGAGCCGATGAATGCGAACACGATGCCGCGGTCGGCGCCGTCGTCTTCGAGCACCCCCTCGGGTAGGGGAGGGCCGTAGCTTGTGCCGCGTCGGATCATGCGGTGCAGGTGAACGTTTACGCTCCCTTCATGGTCGAGCGAGTCTCGAGGGTTGGCGCGACGGGCGTGCGCGCCCGCAGGGCACCTGAACCCTCTCGGGTCGTCGCCGTAGAGGAAGACGTTGTTGCGTGCGGGATCGTCGCCTAGCTGGGGATCGTCTCGCTGGGGACACAGCGCGAGTGGTGCCCCGCTCTGCCAGCGGCCGACGATCTTGGCCCCGAGTAGCGCCTCTTCTTCGCGGTCTCTCGCTTTGATGCGAAGGTACTGGCGGTAGGCGGCGACGCGGGTGTGAAGCTTTCGAAAGACCATATAAGTGCCGTTGCGGCCCAGGACCTCTGGGGTCGGCATGGGTGGGAGGGCGTCGGTTTCGTCCGGGTAACCGAGGATGAACTCGCCGGCCTTTATCGGACGCTCATGTGGGTTCGACCCTGGGATCCCGCTCGATTCTACGGCCGGTTGGCCGATCCCGTCCTTGAACCCGAACGAAGTGCGGCCCGTCGGGAGCTGGTAGCAGTCCTGACGCCAGATCGCCTCCACTCCGGGTAGCTCCTGGTGCGCCCGGCGGGCCCGCTCGAGCATCGCCTCCAACCGTTGCGAGCCGCGTGACAAAGCGGCCACAGCAACATGAACTTCCGAGGTCCCGAGGGGCTTTTCCCAGCTGTGCGGGGCGCTTTCCCCGCGATCCCCCAACTCCGCGGCGCGCGCCGCCATCCCTTGGCGGAACTCGGGTGAGAAGCTGTCAAGCGACTCCTGTGGTACGCCTAAGGCCTCGAGGCCCCGATAGGTGAACGCAACGGAAACCGAGGCGTTCTCGGTCGGGTTGGCAGACGAGCCGGCCGAGTCGATCGCCGGCAACAATCGCCTGACGAGCTCGCGTCCCGCCGTTCGCTCGTCGATGCGAAGAAGGAGATAGGTGCCGACGTAGGGGGACGGTCGTTGCTGAATCACCCCTCGCTGGATGTCGTCGAGTTCAAGGCTGACGTTTGCTGCGCTGTTCATTACTCGATCGCTACCGTTTGACCCGGAGGCTCAGGAGGATCCGGGTTCGGGGGGGCTAAATAGGGGAACGTGCACGTGGCCGGGCGCGTCGCCTGGTCCACGCCATCGCGGATGGTAGGCCCGTTGCCTGCGTTGACCAGCAGCGTGAAGATGTTGTCCATCACGTCATCGTTCAGCGCCCGCCCGCCGCACGTCTCATGAACCTTGCCGCGCTGCGCGGCCCGTTCGATCTCAAGGAACGAACCCTGCTCGGCATAAGGTTTCGTTACGTCGACCACAAGGTAGTCCGAAAGCAACAGTTCGGTCAGTGGGTGCGTCCCGCTATCGTCGGTCGGCCAGTCGACCTTACCGTCGAGGCGGTCCCAGAAGGCCAAGTTTGCGTTCAGCCTAGCGCGGTATGCCCCCTGATAATCCGGCCCGAGGTGGAAGCTGTCCTCCATGTTGTAAAGATCACGGATTTCGAGGTCGCGGTTCGTGGGGTCGAACTGCTTTGGCGCCAGCATCATGTTGTGCACCTCGGGTCGACCGGCGCGCTCGAGCCGGACGCTGTGCTTGCCCCGGGTCAGCGTCTCGGAAACTACGCCGAACAGGCTCTCGTCGCCGAGTAGCCCGGCACAGTCGACTTCGACCACAATGCCGAGCACGTTCTTTCCGTCGAGGAAGATCGAGCCCGGGTCGGTGAAGGCCAGTTTTCCTGTAGCGATCGTCTTCAACGCGGCCGGCGCATCCATGATGAACGGGTCCCATCGCACCCCGGCGAAGGCGCGAACGTCGTGCCCTGCGCCGCCACCGTCGTCGTTCACCCGGAACGTGAGCACCTCGCCGGTCGGGACGGTGCACGTCCCGTCCTGCTCCGCCACTTGTCCCATCGCTCCTTTGAATGGCTCCGAAAATACACAATCGAATACGAGCTCCTGACCGCCTACGACGAACGGGACTGCAAGGGAGTGAGCATTAAACGTGAGCGGGCGCAAGCGGAACCTGTAGATGAGGCCGTCTGAGAACAGCGCCGATGGCGGCGCCAGCGGGAGGGTGTTCACGACCAGCACAAGCCATCCCGGCCGCTCCGGGCTCGGGAAGGCATAGAAGTCGGTGATGTCCGCGATGGGATGTGCTTCCGCTCGCGGCCCAGAGAGGTGATGAGACACGGTATTAGCTCGCCTGGTTCGTAAGACGCAGGCCTAAGCGTCACCCGCCTCGTCCAGCAACGGCTTGAGCGCCGCGTGCTGAAGCGCCTCGGCCGCGTCCGGGTCGTCCAGGACGCGCTGGAAGGCGTCGTTTACGCGCAGCGCCCTGCGGATCTGCTTGACTGTACCGGGATAGTTCCGGGCGTAGGCGGCCGTCGTCTCCTGAGCGGCGGATATAAACGACTTCAGTGCCGCCAGGTCGGGCAGGCCGTCGTACCCCTCAACGTGCTGGAAGGTGGCGTCGAAGAGCTGGAGCGTCGGCCCGGTATTGAAGAAGTCGACCATATAGGCGTCCCAGGCACCGTCGAAACTGGTCGCGAACAGCAAACGGGTGTCGTCGTCGAACAGCGCAAAACGGGCCTCGTGGATCGACGTGATCGGCATCCTATAGTCGCCAGGCAGGTAGCCGGGCGTGCTCTGCAACTTCTCGAGCGCCTCGCGGAGGGCGGGGGCGTGGCCCGGCTTGATGCGGAAGAAAAGCGTGAACTCGGTGGTCGCGCCGACGCTCCTACCGGGACGAGAGGGCTCTGTTGCGGGAATTGCCAAGGCTGTGCTCCTGTGCTCAGTTGGTTGGATATGCCCATACGGCAGTAGGTGAGAGCGGGTGAAGAGCGGGTTTCAAGTGACGCCGAACTCCTGAGCGGTGACAAGGTGTTCGACCACCCAACGTCCGTCCTGGTCAAGCTCGATCGCGGCATTGACGGCAGCCCGCCCGAGCGCGTTTGCATAGGTGGGGAATGAAAAGGGGACCAACGCGAGTTGCTCGACCGACATTTGCGCCGCCATCGCCGTGGCGGCGAGCTGCGCCAACTCGACCGCCCGTTCGCCCACGATGTGACAGCCAAGGACCGTGTGCAGGTCGCGGTCGATGACCAGCTTGCAGAACCCCGTCTCGCGTCCATCGATGATGGGCCTGGGCAACGATCCGAAAGACTGCGTCGCTATGGCCACCGCGTGGGCCTCTCGCGCCGCTGCCTCGGTCAGGCCGACTGATGCGTACTCCGGGTCGGTGAAGCTCCCGATCGGGCTCACCTGGTTGGGCAGCGCGATGTCCGCGTCGAGCACGGCATTTGTAGCGGCCACCAAGCCCTCGCGGACTGCCTCGTGGACCACCATGGCACGTCCAGTGGTATCGCCGGCGGCGAAAATGTGGGGCGCAGTGGTCCGCAGATGCCTGTCGACGTCGACGTACCCGCGCCGGTTAATTTCGACCCCGGCTCGATCGAGGCCCAGTTCGGTGGTCGCTGCCACCCACCCGACCGCGACCACAGCCACGGCGGAGTCGACAGAGCTCTCGCCATAACTTGTCGAGTGGACCATTCGAACCCCGGTCGGGCACTGCTCGAACCGCTCGATCGTCCCGGCGTCCTCGTCGACCTGGATGCCAGATTCCCTCAGGGAAGCACTGACCGCTTGGGAGAGCTCTTCATCCTCGCTCATCAGGATGCGCGGAGCAACTTCGACGAGCCGGACATGTGAGCCGAACGCATTGAAGATCGAGGCTACCTGCACTCCTGTGGCGCCGCCTCCGAGCACGAGCAACGACGGCGGTACCGAGGTGAGCGCCCACGCGTCGCTGTGCGTCGCTGTGAGCTCGAACCCTGGAACGGCGAGCGGTCGCGCAATTCCTCCAGTGCAGATGATGACCTTGTCCGCCTGAAGGCGGGGAGCGCCGTCGCTTTCGATGGTGTGGGCGTCGGCAAACCTCGCCGGCCCTGCTTGCTCGTATATCACGACACCAGCGCGCTCGAGATCGTCTCGCATCAGCGAACGCTTGCGAGCTTGCTCGGTCACGTCATGGACCCGATCGAGGAGCCGACGATAGTCCAGTGACACTGGGCTCGCTTCGATCCCGTAGCGCGAAAACTGCCTCGCCTCGCGCATCAGTCGAGCGGCCTGTGCCAATGTGCGAACGGGGACCGGCCCGTCGTTCGCAGCCATCCCCCCGAAGTCTTCGGCTGTCACTAACGTGGTCCTGGCTCCGAGCCGTGCCGCGCGCAACGCAGCGATCACCCCGGCGGGCCCCGCTCCGATTACTACGACGTCCAGTGACTTGGGTGAAGATCCAGCGATGGGCTTACGATAGTCGCGGGGGCTCGTCCGGCCCTCGTACAGTTGGGATGATTTGGTCTGGAAGCGCCGGGTGACGACCTCGCACCGTCCCGGTCACGCTGGGCCATGGCGGGGGTCCGGGCCATCCTCACAAACCCCCCGCTACCTCGGTCAACAAGTTTCAGGGCGCACCAAGAAAGTCGATGTGCTGGAGACGATAGAGACAGGCCGATGATGGGCGCCGAACAACCCTTCGGCCAGAGCGGCCCGATCGTGGAAAGACCAAGAACTTGGGAGGATTGCACTAAGCGACCAGCCGTGGCATTGACCCGTGAGCGTTGACCCGGCCAACTCTCAACCGCAGGCAGGCCGCTCGTGCACAACTGCTGTCTCGCGGCGGGCTTGGTACCGAGGCGACCGAGAAGACTCGGCCGTGCCGCTTGGTTATCGTACATATCTGACCCAGGGAACATCAAGCCGCCAGAGAGCCTACCTGCCTCTGTCCCAGCGCGGGAACGCCTAAGAGATACCAAGGCGCAACCGGAGCAGGTGTCCTGTTGTTTTGGCCCTCAGGTCGCAAGCTTTTAGCGTCATCGCCGGTCGCGTCTGTCCTCGCGTCGGTCTTGGCGACGGTTGACGCCGTGGGCGACGACGGCGGCGGTTCCTACGACTGCTGCGGTGCGGGCGACGGGGGCGCCGATGACGCCTCTCCGGGCTGCGCGTACGGGTCGGAGTGGCATGTCAGTCTCCTTTTTCGTCGGCCTCGAGTGAGGCCAGGATGGCCTGGATTGGGATGCGTCCGCTGGCGATGAGCTGGCCGCCGGAACGTCGAGCGGCCGTGGCAAAAGGAGCGGCCCAGCTGTTCTCCCATACGAGTACGCCGGCCGTCGTTCCTGGTTCCATGGCCGCGGCGAGGTGGGTGATGTCCTCTGCGGCGAGCAGCTCGGCTAGTTGGGTTTCTGCTGTGCGCAGCTCGTCGATCTCTTCAAGGTCCTCTATTTCCAGAGCCTCGATCGCTCCGTCGGCGTCCTTCGCCAGGATGACGAGATCGAGTAGACGGATGGTCCCCGAATCGACCAGTTTGGCCAGTTCTACGGCCATCTCGCCAGTGAAATTGGAGGCACCTGGTGGGAACTCGACGACCAGGTAGTCCACTGGACCAAGTTCGTCAATATCAACGTCAGCCATTGCTGTCCCTTCCTCGTAGCGTTTCCGTTTGAACTCCGCTGGCCGGTCGCAGATGTCAGCCGTCTTTGGGCGTCTGACGGTGACGAGCCTAAATTCGTTATGTAGCCGACCCATGCAAGGCGCTGGCGGCTTCGTACTGTCCGACTACAGTGCGGCACTCCAGTCGGCCTAATCAGCCAGCGCCCGGCGATAGTCGGGGTGATCAAGCCGGTCCGTCAGGCGGTCATTACCTCGATGATCTTCGACGAGACCTTCATGCCCCCCTCAGGAATGACAGCGCGCACCTCCAGGATCCCGTTGTGGTAGCTGGCGTTGATGTCCTCGTCGCCGATGCCCTCAGGCATGACGAACTCACGGGCGAACGAGCCGTACCGGAACTCACTTCGGTAACCGGTCTTCTCGGTCGTCTCGGGGTCTTCGTGGCGCTCAGCCCGGATTTGCAACCTGTCGCGGGTAAGGCTCACTTCCACATCGGTGGTCGGGTCGATACCGGGAAGCTCCGCTCGAATTACGAGCTGACCGCCGTCCTGGAACTCTTCGACTCGCATCCAGGCGCTGTGCTCACGGTCCCAATCGACCTCCGCGGCGGCCATCTCCGCGGCGACCTTGTCGGCTTCGGCGATATCTTCGTCGCTCACGGTGTGCACCTCCGCTTGCCCTCCCAGCTCGGTGAGCTTCCCGGACACCTCGGTCGCCTGACTACCGGCCACGAGGACACCAACAGCCGCCTTGCCGTTAGCCAGCTCAGCGGTCAGCCGGTCGCGGTCGTTCCCCCCAAGGCCGAGGTTCTTGTGATGGAGGGCCCCGAGGACGCCGCCTGCGACGGCCCCGGCGAGCAGGCTCGGTGGGACGAAGACGGCCAAGATAACGCCAATGCCGGCGCCCTTGCCGACACTGCGCCGGCCGAGCTTGTGCGTCTTGACCTTGCCCTTCTTGTCGAGGACGAGGACGCCGATCGCGTTCAGCTTGATGTCGCCGTCCGCCTTGTCCCAGGACTTCAGGGACGTGACCGCCGCATCGGCGGCAGCCTCGTCTGGGAAGATCGCCAGTACAACTTGCTTGTCGCTCATTCGAGTAGCTCCTAACCGAGTCGCGGCTCCCGCCGCCTGTTGTCCCAGGGATAGAGGCAACACATTGAATTGTCCCTCTCCTCGGGGCGGGGACGACCCACCCTGTTGCGGGTGGACTTGGGACGACGTGCGAGCTAGGGCGAGCGTGGCTCAGCTCCGCCTGAGAGGGGACCCGAGCAGGGGCGCCCGGGTCGCCCGGTTCTTTGGTCGTTGTGTAGCTGGAAAGCTCGCACTGAGGGTCCAAAGAGGAGCCGGGCCTCGTTCGGGGTCCTCGCCTTGGAGCCCGAAAAGGCCAGGTGCGGTTCATGATGACGGGGAATGCGACTAGAGAGCGACGATGGCGCCACGAGGGTCACACATCGCGCCTTCGGGCCAAATCTGCCAAAGGGTACGCCGGCGCGCCCTATCGGTAAAGTCCTTGTCCTTTCGGACTCGTTCGATCTCGGCCGCCAAGGATTCGAGGATGAGCGCGTTCACACTGACTCGCCGGACGCGAGCGACCGCCTCTGCTTGGTCGCCTGCTCGTCCGCGCCTCAGGACGCACCGGGGAGAGAATCATGGTAGGAACTGAGCGTGCCGGATCGTGGGCGATCCAGCCGGTAGCCCACAGGGCGACGCTCAACAGGCCAACCACCACCACCCAGCCCGAGACGCGGCCCGCCCACACGCCGGCCTCCGTTCCGGTACCGCTTGCACCGCTGGACCGGGCGTAATTAGCCCGGCCAGGAAACAGGATGGGACGGCGACCGGGAACACAAGCGCGGCAAGGGCCCGGGACACCGCCACTGAGGAGGCGACCCCGGGGAGCGACCCCGCCAGTACGACGGCCCCCAACATGCCCCGGCTACCAGCCCACAACGGCCGGCGATGACGGCGCGCCTAGATGTCTCCCGCAACCGACGGTCCACCAGCCAGCCGTGCCAGCCAAGTACAACAAGGGCGAGCAAGCTCATGGCCAGTTGGGCGGCGGCACTGTACCGCCCGCTGGCGGGCGCAGCTGCCTCCCGCCGTTGCGCAGCACGGCCAGGCTCACCACTGTTCTGAAGGCAACTACTGGCGTAAGCCGGGCCAAAACGGCCGTTGGGCACGGGCAACGGGGGGGACGAGAGCGGTACGGCCACACCGGAGGGCGGACCGCCACCGCTCCCTGGGGTCGTCAAGGGACTTGAGCGGCGGCTCGATAGGGAGAAAACGCACGTTGGGGCCCTAACTAAACTAGTGACCTTGAACCGCCGCTTGCCGTACGGGCCGTCGAAAGACCCCAAGTCCAAGCCGCGGAGCGATGGCGTCCGATACAGTCTCGGGGTGACTACTTCGACTTAGTCCCTGCAACAAAGCGTAGGGGAGTCCCATCAAAAATATTCGACCGAAATTTGCCGCGGACAGCCTGGCGACGGTTAACGCTGAGCGAGAGTGCGTGTCATGACTTCCGCGGCTAACTCACAGGCCTTGACTCCGGCCTTGCGGAGGATGCTGGTCCCGCTGGCCTTGGCCCAGTTCATCTGCAGCTTCGCCGGCTCGAACATGAACGTCATGATCACCGACATCAGCCACGACCTGAACACCACCGTCCAGGGCGTGCAGGTCTGCATCACGCTGTTCCTATTAGTCATGGCCGCCCTGATGATCCCCTGCGGCAAGCTGACAGACGTCCTGGGCCGCAAACGGTGTTTCCTGATGGGGCTGTCCCTTTATGGCGTGGGAGCGGTGCTCAGCGCCGCCTCTCCCGGCATCGGGGTCCTGATCCTGGGCAACTCTATCTTCGAGGGAGTGGGCACGGCCCTGTTGATCCCGCCCGTCTACATCCTCACCACCCTGCTCTTTACCGACATGAAGTCCCGGGCCTGGGCCTTCGGGGTGATCAGCGGCATGGGAGGCGTTGGTGCCGCCACCGGGCCGTTGATCGGGGGCCTGATCACCACGGCCATCTCCTGGCGAGCCGCCTTCGTCTTTCAGGCCATCATCATCGTGGTCATCCTTTTCCTCGGCCGCACCATTACCGACCCGCTGCCCGCCGACCCGGCCCGCCCCTTCGACACGGTGGGGGCCGTCTTGTCCGCCGCCGGCCTGGTCGTGTTTGTCGGGGGGATAATGGCCGCCGACACCAATGTGGGCCTGATGCTGCTCCTGCTCGTCGTGGGCGCGCTCATCCTGGCCGGCTTTTTCGCCTGGATCCGCAGCCGGGAACGTGCGGGCAAAGAGGCGCTCCTGTCGACGTCTCTCTTCCACAACCGGACGTCGAACCTGGCCCTGGTCACCCAGAACGTGCAGTGGCTGGTGCTCCTCGGGACATCCTTCGTCGTGTCCGCCTACCTGCAGGTTGTCCGCCACTACAACGCCATCCAGACGGGCGTGATTTTTACCGCCGCCACCGTGGGCATCTTGTTGTCATCGCTAGCCGCCGGCCGCCTGGCCAAGAGGTTCCGGCAGCGGAGCCTGATCTTGACCGGCTTTGTGATCACCATACCTGGCATCTTTGTCCTGGTGGCGATGGTGAAGGGCCACCCTGGCGCCTGGTACTTCGCCCCGGGGCTGTTCCTCATCGGCGTGGGCCTGGGCGTCATGCTCACGCCGTCGGTCAACGTGGTTCAGTCCGCCTTTCCCGAAAATCTTCAAGGGGAGATCTCCGGCCTGTCGCGCAGCGTGTCCAACCTGGGCTCGACGCTCGGGGTGGCGATCGGCGGCACCATCTTGGTGTCCGGCCTCGCCGACCCGAAGCGGTCCTACGGGGTCGCCATGGTCGTCTTGGCGTTCCTCGGGCTCATCGGCCTGGGCGCGACCATCCTGCTCCCCCGTAGTGAGCCCACACCAGTGTCCGATGCTTCTACCTGACACCCGAGAGGGGTACCGCCACACGATAAAACAGGGACGTCGTCGGCGCGAAATAGGCCCGGGGAGGCCGGAGTGACTGGCGATGCCGTGGCTTGCACGATCAATCAGGCCGTTCTAGGTGAGGGACTTCGGTGGGATGCCCGCCGGGGCGAGGTGCTGGTCGTGGACATCCTGGCCGGACGCGTTTACCGCGGTCGGGTCACTGACGAAGGTGACCTCACCCTCGTCCGAGCGTACACAGTGCCAGGCACGGTGGGCGCCATCGCGCCGGTGGAGGGCGACGAGGGTTGGGTCCTGGCCGCAGGCCGGGGCTTCGTCCACTTATCCCCAGATGGCTTGCTGCGGCCCATCGCCGAAGTGGCCCCAGAGGGGACACGGATGAACGACGGCGCTTCCGATCCTCAGGGCCGGTTTTGGGCGGGCACCCTGGCCGACGATTTCCGTCCCGGAGGTGGGGCGCTGTACCGGCTCGACCAGGACGGACGCGTCGAGTTGATGCTGAACGATCTGACTATTTCCAACGGACTGGGCTGGAGCCCCGATGGCGAAACCATGTACCTGGCGGACAGCGGACCACGCCTCGTGTACGCCTTTGGGTTCGACCAGCTCACGGGCAACATCTCAAAACGCCGGGTGCTGGTCACGGTGGCCGAGCACGTTGGCACACCAGATGGCCTGACCGTCGACGTCGACGGCGACGTTTGGGTAGCCATCTACGGCGGCGGACGGGTCCAACGCTATTCCCACGAGGGTGTGCTACGCGAAGAGCTGCTCCTACCAGCGGCTCAGGTTACCTCCTGCGCTTTCGCAGGCCGCGACCTCAATCACCTCTACGTCACCACCGGGACAGAGGGCTGGAGCGAAGAGCAGCGTCGCGCCGCGCCCGCTGCGGGGCTCGTGTACCGGTTCGACACAGATGCCACCGGTCGGCCAGCAGCACCGTTCCGGCCCAAGCCGACCTGGTCGTGGGAGGATTGCGAAAAGCGCTGAACTGCAAGTTTGCCCGTCTGGGTTCGGACCGTTCACTCCCTATGTGAGATACCTGCAGTCACAACGAAAATAACTCATGCGAAATTCGGAAAATGTGCTGGCAATAAATAATATGCAGCACCTCGAACGGAGAGTTTTGCTTTGGCACCGGCATGGGTCTTGCCCAAGACGCGGTGCGCCGAACCGAGTTTCGCAAAGGCCGCAGACCAATTCCCCGTTCGCCTGGACGGAGTAACGTCGTAAGGTCGGATAAACGAGGGTAGAGCGACGGAGGCCGACGATGAACGAGACAGCCGAGGGGCGACGCCTGGTGGAAGCCGATGTCGAGGGTGTCCCATGGCGTCGGTGGGGCCCCTATCTGAGCGACCGCCAATGGGGGACTGTTCGCGAGGACTATAGCGACCGCGGTGACGCCTGGAGCTACTTCACTCATGACCAAGCTCGGTCGCGGGCCTACCGCTGGGGGGAAGACGGCATCGCCGGCGTGAGCGACGACCGCCAACAGCTTTGCCTGTCCCTGGCGTTGTGGAACGGCGCTGACCCCATCTTGAAGGAGCGTTTCTTCGGTCTAACCAACGCAGAGGGCAATCACGGCGAGGACGTCAAGGAGTACTACTTCCACATCGACAACACGCCCAGTCACTCCTATATGCGCCTGCTCTATAAATACCCCCAGGCGGCCTATCCTTACGAGGACCTGGTGCGCACCAACCGACAGCGGTCGCGCCAGGACCTCGAGTACGAGCTACTTGACACGGGCGTCTTCTCTGAGGACCGGTACTTCGACGTGGACGTGGAGTACGCCAAGGCCGGTCCCGAGGATTTGGTCGCCCTGGTAACCGTGTCCAACCGGGGGCCGGTCGCCGCCCACCTCGACGTCCTGGCCAGCATGTGGTTCCGTAATACGTGGACGAGCGGGCAGGCCCCACACGTCCCCGTGCTGGCGGCGGACGGGCCGGGCCGCATCTTGGCCACCCAGACCGATCTCGGTGGGCGCGTGCTGTCGGTCGACCCCGGCGCAGAGTGCCTGTTCACCAATAACGAGACCAACGCCCTCCGGCTCTTTGGAGGCGAGAACAGCTCGCCCTATGTAAAAGACGGCATCAACGACTACGTGGTCGCCGGCCGCCTCGATGCGGTCAACCCGGCCCAGACCGGCACTAAAGCGGCGGCGCGTCACCACCTGGTAGTGCCGGCCGGCGGCTCGCGGACGGTGCGCTGGCGGCTACGCCCAGTCGACGCCGAGCCGGTGGCCGGCGGCGAACTTGGCCCGGACCTCGATGCCGTGGTCGCCCAGCGACGGGCCGAAGCCGACGAGTTTTATGAAGCGGTCACCCCGCCCGCGCTCGACCCGGAGAGCGCCATGATCATGCGGCGCGCCCTGGCCGGGATGTTGTGGAGCAAACAGTTCTACTACTTCGACCTCGACCTGTGGCTGAGGGAGCACGAGGCCCACCCGTTGCGTACTCCCCAGCGCGCTGACGTGCGCAACCAGCAGTGGTTCCACATGCAGAACGGGCACGTCCTGTCCATGCCGGACTGCTGGGAGTACCCCTGGTACGCGGCGTGGGACCTGGCCTTCCATTGCGTACCCCTCAGCATGGTCGATCCCACCTTCACCCGGGACCAGATCGATCTCATGATCAGCGACGTGTACCTCCACCCAAGCGGGCAGATCCCGGCCTACGAATGGAACTTCGGCGACGTCAATCCTCCCGTGCACGCGTGGGCGACCCTATTTGCCTACGCGGCGGGCCAAGGCCCTCGTTCCGCGCACCACATTGACTTTTTGCGCGACGCGTTCAAAAAGCTGCTGTTGAATTTCTCATGGTGGTTAACCGCAAAGACCCGGCTGGCCACAACCTGTTCGAGGGTGGCTTTCTCGGCCTGGACAACATCGGTGTGTTCGACCGCAGCGCCCCCCTGCCGACGGGGGGCCGGCTGGAACAGGCGGACGGCACGGCCTGGATGGCGATGTTCAGCCAGAACATGCTTGAGCTGGCCCTTATCCTGGCCAGTGTCGACCCGAGTTACGAAGACCTGGCCCTGCGCTTTATACAGCACTTCTTCTGGATCGCCGGCGCCATGGACAAGGTCGGACAGTCAATGGACGAAATGTGGGACGAAGAGGACGGCTTCTACTACGACGTGCTCCGCCTACCCGACGGGTCGGCCACGCGCCTCCGAGTCCGTTCGATGGTGGGGCTCATCCCCTTGTGCGCGGTCTTGATCATCCCGCGTGAGGTCGTGGCGCGTTTCCCGAGCCTGGCTGCCCGTGCACGCGAACATTACGAGCGCAACGCCGATCTACTGAGCGGTGTGGCCAACCCGCTGGTGCCCGGGGTGGACGGCCGGCTCATGCTGTCGGTCCTAGACGAAGCGAAACTCCGTCGAGTCCTAACGCGCATGCTTGACGAGGACCGCTTCCTCAGCCCGCACGGGATCCGGTCGCTGTCGCGCCACCATTTGGAGGAGCCGTTCGTGTTCTCCGTGCACGGCCAAGAGTTCCGGGTGGGGTACCTGCCAGCTGAGTCCGACACCGGCATGTTCGGCGGCAATTCGAATTGGCGGGGCCCCGTATGGTTCCCGATAAACGTGCTGATAATCCGGGCTCTGCTCAACTATTACATGTATTACGGGGACGATTTCACCATCGAGTGCCCGACCGGCTCTGGTCATCGGATGACGCTCTACGGAGTAGCGAAAGAGATATCCGACCGCCTGATCTCTATTTTCCGTCGCGATGGCACGGGCCGGCGCCCGGTTTACGGCGGCATGACCACCTTCCAGGACGACCCGCACTGGCGGGACCTGCTCATGTTCCACGAGTACTTCCACGGCGACAACGGTGCCGGCCTGGGCGCCAGTCATCAGACCGGCTGGACGGGTACCGTCGCTCGGCTGGTCCAGCTGTTCGGTTCGGTCGGGCCGGCCGAGATGCTCAACGGGCCCGTCCGTCCGTTCGCCCATCCATACCACCCCGAGGAGGACCACCCCGCGGAGGTGTCCACCGACGCTCCCTCGGATACTCCAGCGGCGGCGCTGCCCTGATATCGCCATCTTCGGGGACCCTGCCGGGCTAGCGACAGATGGTCGTGCCAGCTTGTCAAGCGGTCCAGTCGCCGTCAGAGGGGAATTTGGGCACGCCGGCCAAGCGAAAACGCCAGATTGCATCGCGGACCGCATGACCCGAGCCATCATCAGCACGACCGCAGCAAAACGCGGCCCTCGCCATCGGTTTGGTCACACATCGTTTACTCCCTTTTGTTTCGGTAGCTCCTCAGGATGCGTTGAAGCGGGTCGACCGCTCACGGTACGCGGCAGGGTCCTCCAGATATGACAATTACTCGCCTGAGGCAAACAGTCTTCGAGCCGTCCAAAAACTCATCAACCCGGCACGCCGGGCCGCCCGCTGGAAGGACCGCAGGATGAAGTCGGGGTGGAGGTCGCGGCCGTCCTCGTAGGTGAACACGAGCCCGCTGTCTGTCGCCCATGATCCGGCTATCACTCAGCGGCTTCACATGGGCGCCGGCGAGCACCGGCGCGGTTTGCTGGCTGGCGAACGACCGTGCTCGGGCCGAACGGGATACGGCTTGCCATCACTTCCGCCCTCCCGACCTGTTGAAGTGGTGGTGAGGGCAGGGCGCGAGGATGTCGGTTCCCGGCCACCCATCATCCCATTTTCTTTCGCCGGGCCCAGCGGCCCGGCTCAGACCTTGGCCAAATGACCTGGCCATTAAGACCGCGCTGCACCCACAACGCGACGTCGACGTCCGGTCGTCGTACTGCTGCTACTCCATATGTGAGTTAGTGAACTCACTTGACATGGGCGTAGCGTTAGCCTAGAACTAAGTTGGTCAACTAACTCACACCGCTACGACCCAGGAGTAATCATGGCTACGCCCAGAGTGCCCGGAAATGCCCCGTCAGCCGCGGCAGCGCGCCTCTCTCTTCGATCTAGGCTCGGTTTGGCCACGTTGGTACTGTTGTGCGCCGTCCAGTTCCTCGACATCGTTGACGCCGCCATCGTCAATGTGGCCCTGCCCTCGATCCAGCACAGCCTGGGTTTCTCTCAGCAGAACCTGCAATGGGTAGCCAGTGGCTACATCCTCACGTACGGGGGGTTCTTGCTCCTCGGCGGTCGTCTGGGCGACCTGCTCGGCCGGCGCCGTCTGCTGCTCACTGGCCTTGCCGTCTTCGCCCTCTCGTCACTGGCCGCTGGCCTGGCCAACGGCGCGGGTCTTCTGGTCGGGGCCCGCCTCGTTCAAGGCATCGGAGCTGCGCTCATGGCCCCTGCGGCCCTTTCCGCACTGACAACCAGTTTCCAAGAGGGCAAGGACCGAAACACGGCGCTGGGCGTCTGGGGTGCCATCAGCGGGATGGCCGCGGCCGCGGGCGTCTTCTTCGGCGGAGTGCTATCGGCCGGCCCAGGATGGCGCTGGGTCTTCTTCGTCAACCCGCCCATATGTGTCCTGGTGGTGGCCGGAGCACTGTCCCTGCTGGCGAACGACCGTAAGAGGACAGCCAAGGGGACGACCTTCGACTCCCAGGGGGCCGTTCTCGTAACCGGGGGGACGCTCTTACTCGTGTACGGCCTGGTGCGAGCGCCGGTGGTGGGCTGGGCATCGGCCGAGACAATCCTGACGTTCATCGGCTCGGCAGTATTGCTGACTGCGTTCGCACTGAACGAGCTTCGCAGCCGCAACCCGCTCGTCCCTCTGGCCATCCTCCGGGTCAAGGGGCTGGTGGCCGCCGACCTGACCCAGCTGATCGCCTTTACCGGCTTTTTCTCGCTGTTCTTTTACGCCACCCTGTACATGCAGGAGGTCCTCCACTACTCGCCTCTCGGGGCGGGGCTGGCCTATCTCCCGGTCACCGCCGGCTTCGCCGTGGCGGGAGGCGTGACGTCACAGTTGGTCACACGGGTCGGCACCCGCCCGCTGGCCGTGGCCGGCTGCCTGGTGGCGGCGGCCGGGATCTACTACGTGTCCCGGGTACCACTGCACGGTTCATATGTGAGCGACCTGCTCCCTGGGTTTGTGGTGATGGCGCTCGGGGCGGGGTCGGTATTCGTCTCGGTCACCGCCGCCGCCAACGCCGGAGTGCCGCCTGACAAGGCGGGACTGGCCGCCGGTTTGCTCAACTCGTCCCAGCAAGTCGGCAGTGCGCTCGGCCTGGCTATCCTTTCGGCCGTCGCCATCACCAGCACCGACCACCTGATTTCAGACCGGGTACCACATATTGTCGCCGCAGATTCCGGCTACCACCGAGCCTTGCTGGTCGGCAGCCTGCTCATGGCAGCCGCATCCTTGCTCGCCCTTCGCATCGGCAACACCCGGAGCTCGGCCCCGATAGTGATGGTCAATGCCGAGGCGGCGCCCGGGTTGGAGCCGGCAGCCTAGTGCCGGGACGTCCAGGGCGGGCCAGCCCGGGCTAGAGATGAAGCCGGCCCGCCGACCGAAATGGCCGGCGCCTGTACTATGACAAGTGAGATGACTGACTCAGTATCGAACCCGCGCACTGCCGTCGAGCGCCGGCCAGGAAAACGGGACCGGCCTGGAAAACGGGGGCGATTGGTGGCCGCGGCGGTGCAGCTCTTGCACCAACAGGGCATCGAGCGCACGACGCTGGCCGACATCGCACAGGTGGCGGACGTCCCGGTCGGCAATGTGTACTACTACTTCAAGACCAAGGACGAGATCATCGCCGCGGTCATCGAAGCGTACGCCGAAAAGATGTCGACGATGCTGGCCCTCATCGACGCCCGTCACCGCTCCCCCAAGGGCCGGTTGAAGGCCTTTGTGCGAGACTTCGCGTCTCAAAGCGAGGTCGTGGCCCAGTACGGCTGTCCCTTTGGCAGCCTGTGCTCGGAGCTCGACAAGCGGCCTGAGGGGCCGTCGTTCGCCACTGCGGAGCTGATGAAAGTGCCGATCCAATGGGCCGAGGAGCAGTTCCGGGCCATCGGCCGCCGGGACGCTCACAACCTTGCCTTCGACCTGCTGGCCGCCTACGAAGGCAGCGCCCTGCTCGCCAACACGTTGCGCGACCCGAACGTCTTAGTGATGACAGAACGCCGCCTTGACCACTGGATCGACTCGCTCTGAAATGAGACCCTAAGGCCGAAGGCACGGCCGTCGCCTTTTTGCTTCTGGGCGCTGTCCTCGGTGCTGTCGTCACGTTTTGTTATGCAGAATCGGTTGGCTCACGCGAAGCTGGTCAGATCTGGCCGGGGAGGCTCGTCGGCTTCATACGTACACTGTGGCTGTAAGGAACGAGCCAGGGGATGGTGAATGTCGGAATAGGTGAGACTGAATTTTTGGTAAGCGCATGCTGAAGAGACGTGTGCTCTTTAGTTTTCCGTTCGAGCGGTTGCCCGCCTACGAGTGTTGAGCCATAATTATTGAGAAGGGAGCATCGCAGGGCCCCGGTTGGTCTCCACCAGCTCGTAATGGGGGTAAGCCGCCTGGGGGTACTTGTAGAGAAAAACGTTGCTACGAGTGGGTCGAGGTGGCGCCGACGTAAAAGTAGTACTCCTTTACGTCCTCGCCGTGGTTACCCTCGCTGTTGGTGAGCCCGAACGAGCGCTCTTTCAGGATGGGGTCGTTCCCGTTCCAGAGCGCCAAGGCCAGGCAGTAGCTGTTGGTCGTCGCTGAAACCGGCGATACCGTCCTCGCCCCAGCGGTAGGCGCGCGAACGGGCCTGGTCGTGGGAGAAATAGCTCCAGGCGTCGCCGTTGTCGCTACAGTCCTCGCGCACCGTGCCCCACTGCCGCTCGCTCAGGTACGGCTCCCAACGCCTCCACGGCACCTGCTCTTCGTCGGCCTGTCGCAGGCGCTCGCTCTCTGCCCCTACGTGGTCTCGCGGGCCGGTCGTGCCCAAGTTGTTTGGTGTTTGCGGTGCACTGCTCATTGTAAATACACCTTTCAAATGGCTGGTTGTTCAGAACGATGGTTTGGGGGCTGTGGCCAGCAGCGCGATTGCGAACAGCAGGATCGCACAAGCCACGCCGGCCAGGCCGTAGCGGATGGCCCCGTATTCGAGATGGCTCCCGATGCCAGCCAGGAAGAGTACAGTGGCCAGGAACACGGTGGTGCGCACATACTCGTCTGAGTTGGACCCTGCCTTTTCGCCAGCGGCGTAGTCGACAGAAGCCTGGGCACTTAGCGCAGCCGCTCGGGCTGCGGCGGCTGTCGGTATTGGGGTATATAGGTCGGCCCCGGTGGGGCGGACGGGTTGGACTCCGGGCTCGTCGCCTGCCATGCCTTGAACGCGCGGTCGAAGTTGGCGCTGAAGCGCTTCTCGGCGAGCCTCATTGCCGTTTGGTTGCCGCCGACGTAGGCCGTGAACCAGTCATTGAAAGTGGTGAGGTCGGTGTTCAGCGAATTGAGGGCGTCGAGGTTGGCCGCGGTGGACTGGGCTCGGTCACCGCTCACCTTGGCCAAGAGGAGCGAGGACTCAGGCGACCAGTTCGCCGCCGCCCAACCCGAGTACGCTGCAAGCACCACTACGACCGCCAGCGGTGCAGCCTCAAAGACCGAGATGGCCTTGTTGCGCCGGTCCTCACGCTCGGCTTGGACGTGCTCGGCGTGTTCCGCCAGCCCTCTGCCGGCCTCAACCGCCGATAGGCCCTGAGGCACCGGCCGAGCCCGTTGCCGCACGTCCGTACGGCCCTGCGCACCTGCGCATCGGCTTCACCTGGGCAGGACGCCTGTTTTTCCAACCTATCCTGATCCTGTTCATTGCTTTTCCCAGAGACGGCTCCGGCTTTTGGGGACCGAAACGGGGACAGCCGACGGCTTGGAGTCTCGCTCGTCGGGCGGTCAAAGGGCCCAGGATGTTGCTGCCGCCCGAGAACCGTCCAGCTCCGCCTTTTGGTAGCGACTTCTTCGACAAAGGACGGCGTCACGTCAGGCCACGCTGACCGGCAGTAGACAGACGCGGGCTCTGGGTCAACCGCCACACCTCTTCCGGAATGTTGTGAGGCGAACCTCATATTGATCGTGGACGGGGTGGAGAGGAGCCACCCTCGCAGGGGTAGAAGTGGGACGCGAGTCGAAGCTTTGTGGCACGACCCGAATTAACGCACCGAGACCTCACGTCGTCTCCGTACACGCTGGCGAAGGTCGCGATGCCGGCCAGCGATCCGTGCGGAGATGAGGCCTGCGAGAAAACAGCCATTGAGTAATGCGTCGGAGCCACTTTGACCAAGATCGTGAGCGCCAATGCCGCGAACACGGTCATCTCCCCAACAGTCAAAACGAGGTCAGCGGCCGACGAGGTCCGTATGCCCAACTCTGGGGCCCGGCCGATGACCGCGAGCATCGACGAGTTCGTGACTCGCACCTCGGTCAGGTAAAGGACTAGAGCGGGGCCGCCAAGCGCGATCGCGTGTACGAGAGGTAAGCATCGAAGGCTCTCAGTCGAGGCGTCGCGCTGACCCCGCAGCCAGACGACGATCTCCGGGTCAGAACGCCCCGGGCTGGGGTATTGGTCGGCGACGGTGAAGAACGAGGAGCCGGCGGCAACCATGGCACTCTCAACCTCATGCGTAAAAGTCGCAGAACGTTCGGGTTACTGGGGTCTGGAGTGCCGCCCCGCAGCCAGGGCACTGCTGGCTCGACACATTGGGGCCACTAGTTGTGTCGCTTTCCGTACACCTTTTTGAGACAGACGTGGCGGCCCGACACGACAGGCGTGGCTCGACCGACGAGCGCGGCTTGCGGCGGAGTCTCAGCATAAACCTGAGCACCAGAAAGAGCCCCAGCGATGCACACCGGCGCCCTTTCGATCCTTGCGCCCGCCGTTAGGCACCGCCCCAGACGTTTAGGGTCACGTGGTCCAGATCTATGCTGCTGCTGGCGGAACAGTTCAGGCTGACCGTCTCAGTACCTGCTGGCAACGAACTCCACGAGCCTGTGACCGCCAGCGAGGCGTTGTTGACATTGCTGGCGACCTCGGCCACGCCAATGGCGTTGCTTCCCGCAGCGCCGAGGTGCAGCTCGCACGTGACAGTCACCGCCGAGGTCAGCGCTTCGACTTTGTTAGTGGTCACGACGCCGGTGGCGATAGCCATCAGTTTCGAGCTGGCGCTCACTGGGATGCTCACGCTCACAACACTCAGCGACGTGTTCGAGAGCCTCGCGTCGGGGTTGTAGCGGCTTTCCATTTCCCCGGCACCCGATGCCCCGGCGGGACCCGTTGGCCCGGTCTCGCCAGTCGCCCCTGTGGCTCCTCGATCTCCCATTGGCCCCATCGGCCCGGTAGCCCCATGATCTCCGGCCGCTCCGGTTGCGCCAGTTGCCCCATGATCACCAATTGGCCCCATAGGCCCCGTTGGCCCCGTAGCCCCACGATCTCCAGCCGGCCCCGTCGCCCCATGGTCTCCCGTTGGCCCCATAGGCCCCGTTGGCCCCGTGGCGCCAGTGTGGCCGATAGACCCGGCCGGTCCTGTAGGCCCAACGGACCCCGTCCCTCCAGCTCCCGTGGGACCCGTTGGCCCCGTCGCCCCGGTATGTCCGGTGTCGCCGGTAGGCCCTGGTGGCCGGTGTCGCCCATAGGCCCCGTCGGCCCGGTGGCACCTCTAGCCCCCGTGTGGCCGGTGTCGCCCATAGGCCCCGTCGGACCGGTGTCACCTCTAGCCCCCGCAGCCCCCGTGTGGCCGGTGTCGCCCATAGGCCCCGTCGGACCGATGTCACCTCTAGCCCCCGTGTGGCCCGTAGCCCCCGTATGGCCGGTGTGGCCCATCGGCCCGGTATGGCCGATAGGCCCTCTGCTGGCCCATCTGGCCCATCGGCCCGTCAGCTCCCGTCGGTCCCGTAGCCCCGGTTGGCCCGTTTGGCCCGGTTGGCCCGGTTGGCCCGGTTGGCCCGGTTGGCCCAACGGACCCCGTCCCTCCGCCGCCAGGGCCCGTGGGGCCGGTAGCGCCGGTAGGCCCCGTAGGACCGGTAGGCCCCGCAGGCCCACTCCCACTCCCGCTCCCGGCGGCTCCAGTCGGCCCAGTTGGCCCAGTTGGCCCAGTTGGACCAGCCGGCCCCGCCACGGTGGCGCTCAGGGGCGTAGCGATGCCGACGACGTTGTCTTCATGGATATTCAAGGCGGGCAGGGAGCCGTAGAGCTTGGCGGAGCCGAAAGGGAACACGCCGCCGTCCCTGGCGACCAACCAGTACCCCTTCCCGTCCGGTGCAGAGGCGATCCCCACAACCGGGGAGTTGAGGTGCATATTCGTCAGGCTCCCGTAGTAGGAAGCGTTGCCAAATGCGTACACCTCGCCATCGGAATCGGTGAGCCAATAGCCACCACCACCCGGTTCGGCGGCCTTGGCGACGGCCCTGCCCGGAAGGGGCCACCGCCACCGTCGGGGTACTGCCCGAGAGGAGCAGCACGCCGACGGCGGCGGTCCCGAGCATGGTCCCCCTGGCCGCCCGCTTCCAGCCTTTTCGGGGCATTGCATGGTTGCTCATCGCAGTTCCTCCTGATTGCTGATGGCCTCATTAGCGTCGAAACTTAGCTGGACGTCGCGCCGGCAGCTGCGACTGGATATGCGCAGTGCGCCCGGGGGATGCCCGGGTGTCATAGGTCTTGAGGGGGCTAGTGACGACGGCGGGAAGTTCGCGAACTGGTGGATCGCCACACCGGCGGTGGCGTGAGGGCAAAGGACTGCGTACCGCACACGACGGAAGGCGTCCTCGACGCGCCGAGCGCGTGAGCCGGTTGAGTGATGGCAGCTCAGCCCTTGACGAGGTGTCTTGGGCGCCGGTAGCACGGCCCCGGGACTGGCCAGCCCGGAAGGAGGACTGACGTAGCGAACGGTACCGAGTCAGACTGAAGACCGGGCCGGTGGCGCGCCGTGGATGTCCCACGAGCAGTATGCCACGCAGCTCGAAGGGACGAGGGGACACCCATGGCGGGAGCCCCACCCGGACAATGCAAGGCTCCCGTCGGGCCAAATGCGGGCCAAACCGACACGGCAAAAGGTGGCACGAGGCGTCACGACACGTACGTAAATGTCCTAGTAGGCTAACGTTCAGTGCTCTGACCTCGGGCAAGTTTTACATTTGCCAAGGTGAGGGTCGCGGGTTCGAATCCCGTCGTCCGCTCGCACGCAAGAAAGCACAGGTCAGATGGCATTTTCGGTGCCATCAGGGGTGCCTTGCAACAGTCTGATTTGAGGCCCCGTGACACGGATCTGACACAGCGGTCCGACGGTAGAGAGCGTCGAGGCGACTCATCAGGGCCTCCTCATGACCGTCGAAAAGGTGCTTGTAGCGCTTGATGGCGCGGCTGGTGTCGCCCAGGATGACCTGGAGTTGCTTCTCGTTGCAGCCCTGGTCGATGAGGATAGCGGGCCGCCGCATCGTAGGCTAAAGCAGCTCGATTGGGCACTTGGGCGTGACCGGCGCGTCCCTGATGCGGCGGCGTCGGCAGCCAGCAACGGGACATTACCCAACATCCCGGCGAGGGCTATGTAGGTAGCATCTTGACCGGCCCTACCAGGGCGCCGCCTCCCGTCGACGACCGGGCGCGATCGACGGCGTCCAACGGATGCTCGTAGGCCGTGGCGACTCCGGCACCCGGCCCGGAGCAAGTGCGCGCTACGGCGCTGCCCGAAGGGGCAGTCTTCTGTGCCCGCCCAGGCCAACGTTCGCTGAGAGGGTCGTTCTCGCGGGCCAGACATGCAAGAGTGGCTCGCGGTGCGTCGATTTTGCTTCGGCGTCTAGGTCGCGCACGGCGACAGGAGGGTTGACGTCAGTGTTACTGCACGATGGGGAGCAAAACATAGCCTGGCCGCCCCGGAAGCCGCCGGCTTACCCCGGGGCTTCGGACGCTGAGCGGCACATGACGCCCGGGCCTGACGGGCCACGGGCTAACTCGACCGCAACTCTGGGCCCCCAGATGAAGCTAGAGGGCGGCCACTGGCACAGTTCAGTTGACGCTCTCCGGTTAATCCCACCGAGGTCCTCGATCTCCAGAGCAAGGTTGGGAATGCCGCTGTTGCTTCGTCGATAAATCAGGCTCGGTCGTCGTCGCGGGCCCTGGTGCGCGAGCAGGAGCCGGGCCGGCCGGCCGCGGTGGCCATGAAGGGCAAGGAGGGCGGAGCTGGTAAAGGAGCCTTGCCGGCCCAGCGCATGACAGGCTATCAAGCGGGTCCAACGGGCGCTCCCATCACCGGAGGTCCCATCGCCGTGCAGAAGGAGAGGGCCCGCTGCCTGATGCGAACAAGGATGTGGTGAGAATGGAGGAGCTCGCCACCGATAAGAAGACGAATCCCCACGCGCGGGAGGTTCTCGAGGAACTGATCCCGCTCGCAAGGGGGGGGAAAATCATCGCTTGGAGGTACGTGGATACCAGCGGCCATGCCCATCCCAAGTACGAAAATGGACAGCTCGCGGGTTATGTTGTCGCGTACCAAGGTGGCAAGGAGAGCACGAAGAGCAAGGAAAGCATTGCATCGCGAATGGTTAATTTTCTCGGAGAGCTCTTCGGTCACAAGGTCGGGTTCCGAGGTACCAAGGAGGAGGCCGTGCGAATCGGCAACCTCGTCCACGAGCTGACGCATGTAGCGGTGAGTGAGAGCCTGGAGAGAGACTTCGTCGATTACATCCATGAGGACCAGCCCACGGAGAAGTTACTCCCGATGAAGCCCACTGACTCCGGATGGGCGAATCAAGGAGCCCTGACGGAGCGACAAGGGGAATGGGGCGTCCAAGCGGCGGATGAAGAACTCGGCGGAAATGCATCGAGACTCCTCGAGGCGTTTTACGATGTTAAGGAAGTCAAGCTATGGCCAAAAGAGAAGAAGGCAGATTGGGAATCTCTAAAGTTACAGGTGAGGACAAAAATTGAGTACGCTATAGGAGATCCTCGCAAAGAGTACGACCCTTCTCTCAACCAAATACTTATATGGTGCCAGTTTTGGCAGTCCGATCGAAACACCGAGTTTTACAAAATGCTCACTCAACTGGTACACGAAGCCTATGAGCGGCGAAAGAACGCCACACCTCTTTCTACTGGAGCCCCGGGAGGAGCCGGGGCAGAAGGTGCAGTCGCGTGATCGCAGTCTCGACTGGCTGGGCCGCGAAGGGATGGCGGCCGGCAGGGGGCACACGCGTGAGGGCTCCGCGCTGCGCTGCCACCACGCCACCGGGGTCCGAGACCGCGTAGTAGCCTGACTTGCAGCGTCAAACCACGGAGGGCGGAGCGGAGGGCCCGTTGAGGATGGTGGCGGTCAGGCATTGCCGGGTTGAGTTAGCGGGGCGGTCCAGGCCCGCGGCCGCTCTGGCCTCTTGGCGACGAAGGTACTCATCAGCCAACTCCCCCGGTCTGGTACTGCCGACGGGATGGCCACGTTTAGCTCGGCCACCGTCGTAGTCGTTTCCACGCCGACAACCGACACCCCCGTGGCCACCTGGGCTTGCCAAAACTACCTGGTCACCGTCTTATGAACTAGTCTGACCGACGTGGCAGGGCCAAGCGGTCTACCGGTCCTTCCCTGAGCACAGAGGCCGGGGAGGAGGCCGGCGCCGAACCGTCAACGGGCAGGTAATGCTGCGGCTAGCTCAAAGCGCGCGAACAGAGCCGGGTCAGCGAAGAGGGAGATGCGTTTGACATGCCTAGCTGTTGTGGCCAGGACGACAACAGCGAACGGGTAGTAGCTCCCGTCGTCACCGCGGTGGTACGCCGCCGCGCCGAGCTGGCCATTGGCTTGCAGGGCGACCATTTCCCACTCGCCGGACGTACCGATGCCATAAGCGTTGATAAACGGGACGCACGTCGCCTTGCCGGAAAACCAAGTGGTGGTACCGGTCATTTCCAGCGCGGCGTCTTCGGCGAGCAGGCGCTTGACAGCACCCATGTCCGATTGCCTGAAGGCGGCCATGTAACGGTCCAGCACGCGGCGCGCACGCATGTCGGAGGGTTCCGCCAGGTCCTCGTCGCTGAGGGGCACCTCGGCGAGCCGAGCGCGGGCGCGCTGCAGCAGGCTCTTCAACGCCGTCACGGAGACATCGAGCACTTCTGCTGCGCCGGCGGTGGTCAAAGCGAGCACGTCACAAAGGATGAAGGCGGCCCGCTGCCGCGGCGGGAGGAGCTGGAGCCCGGCCATGAGGGCAAGGCGTACGCTCTGGCGGGCCGCCACGATGTCCGCCGGGTCACCCCGATCGTCGATCACCAGGTGGTCGGGGACCGGCTCGAGCCAGCGCACGCCGGAGGGCGCTGCTCGGGGCTGGGCCAGGGCGTCGAGGGACGGCGGCCCGAGCCCCGATGGTAAAGGCCGCCGCCCACGGCGGTGCAGCGCGGTGAGGCAGACGTTGGTGGCAATCCGGTACAACCACGTCCGAACTGACGATCGCTGCTCGAAGCGGCCGAACGCTCGCCATGCGCGGAGGTACGTCTCCTGCACGAGGTCCTCCGCCTCGTGCACCGAGCCGGTCATCCGGTAGCAGTGAGCGAACAGCTCCCTTCGGTAACGCGAGGTCGCAGCCTCGAACCCGTCGACGTCCACCTCGGGCACGGCCATAATCCTTCTGACTCGGCGGCCGCCTAGAAAGAAGCGGTCCAGCGCGATTCTCACACGGCCGCCCGTGGGTCCGTACAGACATGACCACACCAGACAATCCTCAGCCCGCTGCCTCCGTACCGACCTTCAATGACCCCTTGGTCAAGGGGGTCCCGGCGGAGCGCGCCCGGCAGGTAGCCAAACGAATCCTCGGGGCCCCCATCTGTCGGTCCTAGCCACCACCAACGCCGATGGGTCGGCACAGATGGCCGTGATCTTCGTCAAGCCGGATGGTGACGACATCCTCTTCAGCACGCTCAGGGGCCGGCGCAAGACCACGAACATGTTGCGCGACGCGCGAGTGACGCTCTTGTTGCACAGCCTCCCAGTCGGCGGCGGGGGCAGCGCCTACGCCACTATCCACGGCAATGTCGAACTCACCGACGACCCTGACGGCACATTCCACCAGGTGATGTACGACCTCCATATGGGCGGCGCAACTCCGCCTCCGGAACCCGGGGCGCAACGGCTCATCGTGCGCATCAGTCCTCGGCGCACCTATGCACCGCCCCCATTATCCCCCGAATAGAAGCGGCGAGCTTTTAGGCCTGTGCGCAGGACAATATGTGCACCGGGTCTGTCTGGTAGGGCAACGCCTATTCGCGGCAGCCGAGGTTCCAATATCCGTCGACCGCGGCACCACGTAGATCGTCGGGCACATCCGGCGCAAGTCCAGTGTCAAGACGATCTGTCGCGCCTTGGGTGCTCGCAGCCCACCAGTGAGGCTCCTCATTCCCTTTGCGAAAGTACCTGTGCGTGCGAGCGGCCCCCCAGACCACTGCCCTCCAGTTGAGCCGTAGAACTTCAAGAGCTCACAGGGACCGCGGTCGGCGGGTACGCGTACCTGATCCATCGATCCGAAATGGAGATGAACCACCCCTCTGAGCTATCGTCCGGGCTTAGCCATAGCAAAGGGGATGTCCATGCGAGTAATGGCGAAAGTCGAAATTCCGGTCGAGTCTGGGAATCAGGCGATCAAAAGCGGAGCACTTCCAAAAGTCATGCAGCAGTTCGCGGAGCGCTGGAAGCCGGAGGCGATGTACTTCACAGACTTCGACGGCATGCGTACGGCCTTCCTCGTGTTCGACATGCCTGACAGTTCGGCGATACCGCCCTTCGCCGAGCCGTTCTTCACGGAACTGAACGCCAACGTACAGATCGCTCCCGCCATGAATGCGGATGACTTACAGAAAGGCCTGTCACAACTGGGGTGACGCGCAACCCGCCGAGGCATCAAGGGACATCGAACGCCATCTGAGCGGGTTTATAGTTCAGGTGCGTATTGTTGGCCGGAACGGCAGAACGCGCTTGCGCGGTCACCACCGCCGGGGCCCGGGAAAAGTGGCGCTGGGCCAAGGCTCGTGGCGCAATCTGGACGTAACATGCGGCAGGGACTCGGACAGCACAACGGGAAAAGCGCCTTACGTTTAGCCCCGCGCAGAACAGCGTTCTCTCGCTTCAATGACATGTCCGTCGTTCTGCGTTTTGTTACAAGCCGAACTTGCGCCAATCAAAGTGGCGATATCCGCCGACACGCCCGGATTCACCTTGAAGCTCCGGTGTTCTTTTGGTACGTCCATAACGGGTTGATCTGCATTGGTCAGCAGCTGGGCCGCCCTGTTCCCGCGCGTGTTGGCCCAGCGGGAGTTGCCGGGATGGACAGCGCACAGCCGGCACCGGTCGCCTCCGCATTTGGCTTCAAGCCGCGGTCTTCGCGCTGTTATGCGTGGCGGCTCAGTGCGCCGGGGAGCGGGGCTGGTCGCGGACGAGAGCGACCGCCTCCAGCTGGGTGAGCGCGGAGCCGGCGGAGAACGTCTGATCGAACCGGCTGCCGCCCAGCCTGTGGCGCAGCCCAGCCACTAGCTCGCCCTCCACCCGCCGCAGGTGCGGCCAGGCAGGCAGGCCGACTCGCACACGCAGGCCCTCAGCCGCGCCTTCCAGCAGCGCCGCCCGGTCCGGGTCGCCGTCCGCGAAGGCCAGCTGCGCGTAGCCGGCCAGGCACATGGTGACGAACGGGGTGATGCGAGCCGCCAGGCTCAGGTCCAGCGCCTCGTGGAGCAGCGGCCGGGCATCATCGAGCCTGCCCCGCAGGACAGCCAGGATGCCCAGCTGCACGCGGGGGCCGGCGGCGAGCCCACCGGATCGTTCAGCCAGGTCACGAGGCTCACGCAGGTGTGGCAGCGCATCGTCGTAGCGGCCCAATGCCATCTCCAGGGAGCCGGCGGTGAACGCGGCCATCCCCCTGAAGACAGGCTCGCCCTGGCCTCGGAGCTTCTCCAGCGAGACAGCCGCCTCCCCCAGAGCTCCGTCAAAGTCACCGCCGATCGGCAACGTCCATGCCATCGCCAGGTGGGCCACCGCTTTCAGGAAAGGGTCGAAGATCCCGGACACCAGCGGTGCCAGGCGCTGGCGGGCGGCCAGAGCGGCCGCGTCGTCGGCGACGTCGATGGCGAGCACCGCCGCCGCCCAGGCCAGCTCGGCCCGCGCTTGCGGGTCCCGAGTACCGGCCGCGGGCAGCAGCTGCTTCGCCCAGGACCAGGCCTCGCGCTCAAGGTCCTCCTGCGTCCAGAACAGCCAAAGGACCCGGAACAGGTGGGGCAGCGGCCCAGCGTCATGGGCCAGGTACCAGCGCACCGCGGCGGCCAGGTTGCCCGTCTCGGCCTGCAGCCGCTCCAGCCACTGGCTCTCGTCGGGGCTGCGCAGCGGCCGGTCCGCCTGCTCGGCCAGCGCCCGGTAGTAGCCGGCGTGCCGCCGCCGGACCTCGGCGGCGTCGGGCCGCGCCCCGAGGCGCTCGGCCACGAACTCTCGGAGGGTCTCCAGCATCCGCGTCCGGGGCCCGAGCCCGGTGCTGTCGAGGTAGACCAGGCTGTGCCGGGCCAGCGCCTCCGACAGCTCCAGGGCCCGGTCCTCCCCCAGGTCCGCTACCTGGGCCACGGCCTGGATGGTCCAGCCGTCGATGAACACCGCCGCCATCTCCAGCAGCGATCGCTCCCGGTCATCCAGCAGGCCGACGCTCCATTGCACCGTGGCCCGAAGGGTGCGCTGCCGCTCAGGAAGGTCCACGCCGCCGGTCCCGAGCGCATCTAGGGAGGACACGAGCCGCTCCAGCAGCGCGGGCGGGTCCAATAGCCGAGTGCGGGCGGCGGCCAGCTCGATGGCCAGCGGCAGGCCCTCCAGGCGCCGGCAAATCTCGGCCACCGCCCCCGCATTGGCCTCGGTCAGGGCAAAGCCGGGCTGCGCCGCGCGGGCCCGGTCCACAAATAGTGCCACGGCCGGGGAAGCCGCCACCTCCGCGACCGAGGCATTACCCGAACCGGCGGGCAGAGGCAGCGGCAGCACCGGGTACTCTTGCTCGGCCCGCAGTCCTAGCGCCGTGCGGCTGGTGGCCAAGATCGCCAGCCCGGGACAGCGGGCCAGCAGCTCGCCCAGGTCGGGGGCAACCTGGACCACCTGCTCCAGGTTGTCCAGGATCAGCAGCCAGGTACCGTCGCCGAACGTTTCGGCCAGCACCTGCAACGGGGAGCCCGTCCGTGCCAAGTCGGCGCCCGCCGCCCGGCCTATGGCGGGAGGACCAGCCCGGGGTCGGTGATCGCCTCCAGCGGCACCAGCACGGTGCCCGCGCCGAACCGGTCCCGCAGCCGCCCGCCCACCGCCACCGCCAGCCGGGTCTTGCCGACCCCGCCCGGACCGGTCAGGGTCACCAGCCGTCCACTGGACCGCCGGAGCAGCCTGGCCACCTCGCCGGGGGGGGGGGGGGGGGGGGGGGGGGGGGGGGGGCGCCGGGGCGAAGCGGTCGCTTAGCAGCACCGCCAGGTCGTCGCGGACCAGCCGGCCCAGCTCGGCGGGAGTGCGGAAATGACGATAGGAAGCCGAGGCCTCCTGCTCGATGCGGGCCAGCAGATCGGCCAGCCCGGGCTCGCGGTCCGGCGCCGGCGCCTTGACGTACAGCAGCCGCGGCAAGTCGCCCGAGAGCTCGAACTCCTCCTCCAGGCCCGAGACATGCGTGCCCGGGGCGGGCTGCCCGTACCGCTGCCAGTACAGCCCGATAAACACATCGCTTTGCGCCAGGTACTGCTGGTACACCTCCCGCGGCGGGTAGGGTCGGGCGCCCAGTTCGAACATCACCGGGGTGAGCCGCAACGCCGAGATCGCGCGCTCGACAGCTCGCCGCTCCTCGGCCAGCTCGCCCAGCGTGGAACTCACGAACACCCGCACACGGCGGTCCGGAGTCCGGATGACCGCCTCATCCGGTCGGCGCCGGCTGGCCGCCCACCCCTGATCAGGGCCCACCACGCCAGTCTGCAACCAGCCACCCCGGCCAGCAACCCCAACAGGCACCAAACCCTTCGGCCAGCACCGGCGGTCCCAGCCGGCCAAGTGCTCAACGCGCCGCCACCCGCCCACCGTTCGCCGAGCGCCAACTCAAAAGCCACCCAGCCGCCTAACCGCGATGCCAGAGCAGGTCGCCGGACTCGGTCGATGCCATACGTAACGCTGTGATCTGGGCGCATTCCTCATCAGCACCCCTGGGCTCAGGCTTGCGCTCCGAGTCGGCGATAACCCGAGGCCATGCACCTATGGTGCTGTTGCAGGTAGCGGCTGACCGCTCGTAACCGGCATAGCTGACGCGGTCCACCCCGGTACACCGGGCGTGTCATCGAACGGGTCACGTGGCGGCGACTACCAAGTGCCTCGACTCTCCGGGGCAGGCCGAAGGGCCGATCGGCTCCTCGTCCGCGCTCCTCAGCGTCGGCAGGCTTCCTCTGCGGCGAAGGTCGCCACAAAGTCCTCCTGTCCCGCCGTTTCGAGGGCACGGGCCCCTAGCGGCTCGCACCGCCGCAATGGCCGCTTGAGGTGGGCCCCCGCCGCTACCAGCGCGCAAGCCGCGACCGTCCCACTGCGTCCCAGCCCACCCATGCATGTGACCACGACCCGCTCACCCCGCCCGGTTGCCGTCCGGCACCAGTCCGCCAAGGCCCGGCGTCTTCGACGTCGGGTGTGCCCTGGTCGGGGACGGGCAGGCGCCGGTAATCGATACCCGCCGCTTGGAGCCGCGTGCCGAGATCGGCAACGCCCGCCCAATTGAGCTCGATGTCGGTCAGGAGGCACAGCACCCGGTCTGGTCCCTCGGCCCGCAGCCGTGCCACGTCCGCGCCCAGGTCCCGTCCCCGGTCGCGCCGGCCCGGGCACACCGTGATGCCGAGGCTTCCCGGGGAGAGGAGCTCGGTGTCGACCCAGTCGACACGCAAGGTCTGCTCCGCGTAGGTGGAGCCCTTCTTCCAGTCCGAGGGGAATGCCTTCGGTCCAGCCGTTTGGTGCCGCCAGTAGCGTCTCATCAACTCAGGGTCGTGAGGCCCACTTGGCCAGGCTGGCCGGGGGCGGCCGGCGACCCAGGCGCTAGACATGGCGCAGGGGCGTAGGCTTTTCCCAATGACTGAAGCTGAGCGCCCCTATATGCCCGGGTACGGCGTACGCCCGGCCTCGGAGGGGACTGGGCTTCTCCCATGGTCCTGGGTCATCGACCGGCTCACGGGCTCGCACGACTACTGGCTGGCCACCGCGAGGCCCGAGGGGCGTCCTCACCTGATGCCGGTCTGGGGGGTCTGGCTCGACGGGGCGGCCTGGTTCAGTTGCAGCAACGGTTCGCGCAAGACCCGCAACTTGGTTTCCGACGGGCACTGCTCGCTGGCCACGGACAACGCCAACCAGCCGGTGGTTATCGAAGGTCTGGCCGAGGTGGTGACGGAGCAGGCGGACCTACGTCACATGCTTGAAGCTGAAAATGCCAAGTACGGCACCACCTACGGGATCGAGATGCTCGACCCGGCAGAGAACACGTGTTTCAAGGTCCATCCGACTTGGGTCTTTGCACTCGACGCCGCTGACTTCGCCGGCTCGCCCACTTGCTACAGGCCCAGCGCTGAAAGGTGACGCACGTTTGTCTACCGACGAGGTCGATCGTTACTTGGCAGGGGTTGAGGAACCGAAGCGCAGCACGCTGCAGAGGTTGCGCGAGTCGATCCGCAGGGTCATACCCGACGCCGAGGAGGGCATCTCCTACGGGATGCCCGCCTTCCGGGTGAACGGCAAAGTCGTCGCCGGCTTTGCAGCGTTCAGGGACCACCTCAGCTACCTGCCCCACAGCGGTTCGGTCCTGGGCCAACTGAGCGACGACTTGGCGGGATACTCCATGACCAAGGGGTCTCTGCACTTCCCCGCCGACGAACCGCTGCCGGACCAGTTGGTTGAGAAGCTCGTGACCGCCCGCCTTTCGACGGGCCTCGCTGAGGGACATATCTGAGCACAGATCTGGTGTTCTTGCGCCCCGTCGAGCTGGAGCAGTCACCCGGGACCGCGACTACCGATCGATGGGTCGGCGTTCGCCCGGCTCCGGCGAGTGCACTCGAAAGGCCGGACCTAATGTGTACCAAGATCGTTGTCGGAGCTCAGGAACGTTGTGCGCACCTGAGCTGAAAACTGCTTCGCCCACAGCAGGAACTCGTGACGCTGGGTATCAGACCATGCCTGGAGGTCCTGCTCGGCGCGGGAGCCGTCCTGTCTGGCTTGCCAGAGAACAAGTGCTCTCCCCAGGCGCTGGCGGCCGTCGCTACTTACCAGCGTTTCGAAGCCAACTTGCCAGAAACCCTCATGAACTGCGTGGGCGGCCGTGAGCTGACAGCCTGGGGCTATCCAGAGGACGTGGGTATGGCCGCCGCGATTGACAGTGATCCAACGGTCCCTGTACTCACGGACGAAGGATACTTTGCCGCCGAGAGCTGAGCCAGTTAGCCCGCGTCCTTCTTCCGCGCCGACGGGATGACGATCAGGCGCCTACGCCGCAGCGTCGCGGGGCGCTCGCCTCCACCGTGGACAACGAAGCGGACCTATATGACTCCACCCGCCGTCTGGCGCCACTGGCCGATTGCGGGGACGCGCCACAGGGGGCGCGGGTTTGACCCGCGGTCCCGGGACCGGAGCTATCTCTGAGCACCCAGTGACAGAAAGGGTTTGGGTACATGGGCGTGCCGGTCGGACGTCCCGACTGTCTGTTATCTACGTTTGCGAACCTTAAGATCTCCGGATGATTACACGCACATAGCGGGACGGTAGGTGTGCGCCAAATCCACTTCCCTGCATTGAGCCACCCACGGGCCGCGCTCGATGGGACAGTTCGTACCGCGATTGGGCCTCTGGTGTCCGTGCTGCCGGCGGACGCTGTCGGGGCTCCCACTTCAGGCGCGCTCGCCTGTCGCGAGTTAGCTTTCCTGGCTGGAGGGCAACTTTCTTGACGGACATTTAACGCTTTCGGAGAGCCGCTTGTGCCAGCACCCGACTTAGCGCCTGGACGCGGAGGTGGCGATTGCTTGCGCCGCTCGGTTCGGTTCACGAAGAGCTCACCGGGTACAACGGCATCTAACGGTGAACTTAGCATCGCCAAGCACGGGCATCCTCGCTTGGGACCGGGGGTCTGCGCGGCATTTAAATCATCAGGATCACACTGGTTTTGCTAATCGCGCCATCAGCCTGCTCTCGATCTCAGCGAGCGTGCTCCCCGCGGACCAGGCGGCGGTGCGGAGGTTGTATGGGTCCCGGGCATGAAGTGCCTCAAACCGCTCGGAATTTCGGATGATGCCGAGCAGCACGAAGGATAAGCCCGGGCTGCGGGACACTCATGCCCTGGTTCGCGTGTGCCCCTACTTGGGCCTGTACTGGGCACGCGGTAGTGGCGAGGCGCTGGCAGGCCGACTGAGGCCTTGTCCGTTCCGACCGGGCCTATACAGAACAAGCAGTACCCAGGGCGTTTTTCATTCACCCACAAGTCCCACCAATGGGTCATAACCACGGTTCCAGCGTGCGGCCACCGCTTTGTGGGTCGCAAGATAATCCCCGGCGGTCTTGGTTGTCAGCCCTTCGAGCGCCCCGGGGGCTGCGAGACCAAATGACGGCCCGCGCCCTTGGGACGTCTCAGGGGGCCAGGAGCCGCTTGAATACCGTGGCGAGGGCTCCCACCTCTTCTCGCAGCTTGGAGACCTTCGGGCCGGCCTCGAGGAGGAGCCGAGAAGCACTGGGCATCACACGGTCCGGACATGACCGGAACACCCGAGCGACATCAGATGGGGTAGCTCCCTGGGCTCCTACGCCCGGAGCGAGGAACAGTGCGTTGGCCGACTTCAGGTCCAGCTCTGGGTCGATATGGGTGGGGCCACAACTGCGCCCACCGGTCCGATCGCACCCGGGGCGAGGGCATGGTTGCGCCCCGCGATCTCATCGAGCAGGGTCGTTTCTACGCTGCGGCCCGAGCCGTCGACGACCGCCTGCACGGCGCGCCCCTCGGGGTTGGACGATCGCGTGACCACCAACAGGCAGCTTCCTGCCTGGTGGGCTCGCTCGACCAAGGAGCCCATCGCCCCGAAGCCAAGATAGGGATGGACGGTGAGGGCGTCGACCGGAACAGCTGCGTCGGCCCCGAGATAAGACTGCGCGTAGGCGTCGTTAGTCGACCCTACGTCCCCGCGCTTTGCGTCCAGGATGACGAGTAGTCCGGCTTGCCGGGCCTCGGCGATGAGCCGGCCCAGGCTTCGCCAGCCTCTCCAACCGTGGCGTTCGTAGAAGGCGGCCTGGGGCTTCACCAGGCCAACTACCCCGGGGGCAGCCTCCAAAGCGAATCTACGAACCGGTCGAGGCCGTCGGGCGAGTCACCGAGGCCCCATGAGCGAAGCAGGTCGCCAGATGGATCGAGGCCCCACACGAGAGGTCCGTACGTGGACCGGACCGTGGCGAAACGTTGGACGAAGGAGGCGGTCATCCGGCTCAGTCTTTCGCAAGTCCAGCGCTAGGTTCGGCCGTAGTGACCATGGAGGCTCTGCCCGGAACTCTTGCCCAGCTCCCGGAGGGCCGTCGGATCTTCGGCCCCTCCGGTTAGCGCGCGCCTGGGCGTCACCGAAGAACTGATATGTGTGGTCCTGGAAACGCCCGGAGTTCAAAGGGAAACCGGTCCATATGGCCGGGTCTTCGTGCACTAGGCGAAGGGAGACGAGGCGACCTAAGGCGCAAGTGCCTGACGTGGCCCCGGTGGAGCCCTGTACCTCTGTTTTGCCTGCCTCGTCGCCCGACTGCAACTGCTCACGAACTCCGGTGGGCAGGTGGCCCGGCGCCAGCGGGGATGCGGCAAGCTCGCAACTGGCGGTGGCTCAGTAGACGTTGAAGCCCGGCGGCAAAGTACCGCGCCCGCTGAGGGCGCGCACCACCTCCATGCCGTAGCCTTTGCGGACCGCCGATTCCATGAGCGAAACACCACATTCCACCAAGGCATCGGCCGGCACTTCGATATCGGTCCCCAGGTCCAAGCCGTGGAGCACCAGCCCGGCTGTCCGAGAACGCAGAAAGTTAGCGAGCCTCTGTTCGCCAAAGGGGGTGCCGACCATCGCGTCATCCGGTGCTGAGCCGGCCATTGCCAATGCTCGGTCCGAGGCCGCTCGCACAGCGGCAACGGGGTCGTCCCCCAGTTGGCGCGCTGCTTGTCGCCCCGCTCGGCGACGTTCTCAGGCAAGAAGTAATCCGGCTTGGCCACCGAGACCGGTCGCTCGTAGTACTCAACGGGGAGCACGTTCGCGCGGTTGCCGTGGCCGATCAGTTCGAGGACGCTCCATTCGTCGGACCAGGAGGTTCCGTACCGCTCTACAGGCACTGCGGCCACGCAGTCAGCGAAGAAGCGCGAGGCGGCCTGGAACGGTGCAACCGAGGGACTCTTCACCCTGCACTGTCTAGTCGCTCGCCACCGTGGGAGTGGCACACGTTGGCTGCCCGGCAAGTTGCTCATGGGCAGTCGCCTCTGGCGCCCCGGGTCCTGAGCTTACGCGCTCCCGGGCCGGGCGTCGGCCCTAACGACTTACAGCTGCCGAAATGCGACCCTAGGAACGTGGGCGTCTCTCCTAGGACGCCGCCGACGTGCCAACCAGCTGAGGTAACCGCGAACACCTAACGAAGGTTCTTATCACCTCCGTTTCAAGACGAATTCAGTTGGTGCCAGGGCGGAAACCACATCCATATTATTCAGACCTAGGTCAAGGTTCTGTCTTTCCCTCGTGCGAAAGTGCTAACCCTGCCCGGGGTTTCGGGTATCACGGATGTGCAGTCCTGCCGACCCGGTGCCGGTTCCGGCACCGGGTCGATCAGGGCAACTAGCAATCGGCGCGTGCGCTGTCAGGCGGCTCTGGCTGTCAGTTCAGGACTTCAGGCGTCGGATTTCGATGACGTGGTGGACCTTGGTCCGCCCACCAGAGTCGACGAAGCGCTCACGGTCGCTCGCTCCGACGTGGTGTGCGGCGCCGAGCGAGGGCTCGTTTTCGGCGTCGATGACGAGGTGCGCCTCCCGTGCCCCGGTGTGGTCGGCAAGGAACGGGAGTACGAGGACCACTGCACGGCCCGCGAAGCCATGACGGCGGAATGACGGGTGCGAGACGTAGGAGATGTTCGCCTTGCCCACGACGACCTGCGGGCTCGCGAGGTTGCAATCGAGTACTCGACGCATTGGTTATCTCCAAGCGTCGACCGAGAAGCGCCAAAGCGGTCCTTCTCCGAAGGTGTCGTGGTTCCGTTGCAAGTGGGCAAGCCGATGGGCGCGTTGGCGTTCGGGTGTCATCGCCTCCCATAGCTGGCGCTCGCCAGGCAACCAAACCCAATCGATGCGGGCGTCGTCGATAGCGCCCAGGTGCCGATCGAGATCGCCCGGCCGCTGACGCCTGATCTCGACGACGCCATCGCTGTAGCTCAGGGGCGGGACGGCGCGACGGAAGTAGCGCTGGCCACCGATGGGCTATTTTAGACAGTGCTGGCCAATCTCGCCCCGTCGGAACTGCTGCGCAAACTGCCGAAACAGGCGCTGAGCACTTCTGTTGCGTTCGCCACCGAACCTTTACTCACTCTCACACTTCTTTGCAACCCGAAGTGCCGCTAATCCGTCTCGTTCAGGGGCTGCGAGTCGTAGTCGATAATGAGCCGCTGAATCTCGAACCACAGTGAGGCTCCCAAGATCAGGGACCCCAAGACGACAACAGTCAGAGCAGACACTAACGTAAGTATGCGGACTTCGCGCCCGGGGTACTCGTATGCGAGTGCGAGGATCGAGGCGATCTCTCCGCATAGCCCCACGACGAAGAAGATAGTGACGGCACTTCTTCGGAGTGTAATCGAGTGTTTCGGCACGTCGAGGGGTGGGAAGAGAGCCCAGCAGAGTAGCCGGTAACCGCGAAGTTGGTCGGTCGGCCTATTCTGCGGTTGCTTGGCCGCTTGATCCCGGGTCTTCTTCCACTCGCGCACGTAGCCGAAGTTGTCATATATTCGTGGCAAGGCGAATCCCGTGGTGAGCCAGATGACAGGGATGATCGTGGCGACCGCAACGTAGAGGTCGGAATGGTAGTCGACGGCCGCGATCATGGTTTAAGGGTATGCGGCTCGGGCTCGAGCCGCCCAAAGTGGCTCCCGTTTGACAAGAGTAGCCACGGTTTCCCGGAAGATGAGACCGTCCGTCACGCCAAGTACCTAGCGGGCGCCGTCTGGGAGCGTCGGGCCCGTTGGTATCAGCCGAGTATTTGTGTTGGGCGGGCGGCATGGCTGCGAGTTTCGCTGACCCACGATGGGTTGTCAGCGCGGTCCGCCGACGGCCTGTCTATCGCTCGTCTATCGCGCGTCCGCTGACGTCCATCGTCGTCCTAGGTCACTGCGACGTCCGAAACCATGTCTGTGCAGTTCACGAGAGTCCAGGAAAGCGCGGGCGCACGGGACGGACGGGGCGCGTTGGCCATCGGCGAACTTTACGATCGCGTCTGGCCCGGGATGGCGGGGCTTCCCGACCTGACACCAGTTATCCGGGACCTCGGGGACAGGTTCGCAGGCAAGGTGGCAGAGCTTGAGCGCGCCGAGGCGAGAGCAGCGCGGCGAACGCTCATCCACGGTGATGCTTCTCTATGCAACACCCGGACCTCGCCCGACGGCGTGATTGCGTTCCTTGACTGGGAGGACGTCCGATCGGCGAACGGCTGCATCGACTTGACCTGGTTGCTCGTCTCGTCCGTCCTGACTGTTGGGACGACGTCATATCGGCCGACGGTGCCGACACGTCCGAGTTCACGTCGGCCATGCCGAACGCGGCAACGCAAGGCATCCTAAGTTTGGTGGACAGCGAACCGGGCTCGGAAGAGGCGAGCCAGTGGGTGGCGAGGATCGAGGCCGCAGCAGCACGGCTCACATGACCCAGCTCCTGCCTCGGCGTGGCTTTCGGACGTCTTAAACGGTGGCCCTTCCCCTTTTATCACGCAATTCAGGCTTTTCTGGGTCGGCGTCACGATTCGAAATGAACAGCTGCGAGGTTGAGATGGCTTGAGAGACGCTGTCGACGAAAAGGCTTTTTGAGCATCCCCATCACCTACCGATCGTCGAGGATCGGGTGTGGTTGCCCAACGGGTCGGAAGTGAGCATAAGCTTTCCGCACCGAGAGCCTAGTGAAGGAGCCTTCAATGCACTACGCAGTGCTGGCCAGCCACGGCCCGGAAATATGCCCCACCAGCAACGCTAAAAGCAGGGACTTCGTAATGCAAACGGCACCGCAAATCCCAAAGATCGCCGAAAAGGTTGGGGTAAAGGTCCTCGCCGGCCCATACGTCAGCCGGGAGCACATCTCTGTCATCATTGTGGAGGCCAGCACCAGCGAGAATCTTGACACTTTCCTGGTGGAATCCCGGCTCCCGCAGTGGAACAGCTGTCACATATTGCCGGCACTGCCGATGGAACAAGGAGTGGAGGAGATCCCAGTCTCAGCCTAGTGTTTTCTGATTACTCGCGGACGGAGCACGGGGTGGTCTGAGGATCACTGGGCAAGGGCCGAGCTACTTTGCGGCCCGTGGAGGCCGGTTAAACTGGGCTCGGTGCCAAGTGGATTTGCGGTAGCCCGAAGGTAACCGGCTGAAAGCCGTTTGGGGTTACAGGCAGACCTTCTTCGAGACATTCCTCGAAAAAGTGCATCTACCTGCAAATGCTGACTTCTGGCGCCGGGGTCGCGCCCGTTTGCGCGGCCCAAGCGAGCGGTGGTCGGCTGGTGCCGGACCCGCCTCGCCGTCGAGAGTGGGAGGATCAACATCCGTTGCTCGTGTCCGTGGCGACCCCGGTCCATTGCGGTTCGCTTGAGGCTTCAGAGGAGGTGAGGCGAGGCGGCGGGTCGCTCAAGTGCAACAGCGTCCATGTCACGCCCGGTTTGACAATGGGATGTGCGTTCGGAACCTCCTGCACAGTTCCCGCCACCGTCCACCTCATGAACTGAAGAGGTACCCAGGTGCTGTCCGCGCCGTCAGGTCGGAACATCAGGTAATCCGTCGCACTGAAGATCCACGTGTACCTGCCGCTCGTGATCCGGATCCCTGGCGAGTCGTTGAGCAATTGGAGTGACTCAGTCGCCCCTGCAGCCAAATGATGGGTGACGCCGGCGTACAAGCTCTCGCTGTCGGCGAGTGGGACGAGTGTATTCTCGCCGCGAGGTGACCGGCAGACTGTCAGGTTGTGGGTCGTGGAGTCTGTGATCAGCTGGGTCATCCCGAAGTCACCACCAGTGCTTGTCGGGGCCGTGGCGCGACCGTCCCAGCTAATGCCTGGCTCATCGCGGCAGTGATCGTTGCTGCCAAAGCTCAACCAGATACCCGGTAGTTTGGGCCACGCCCCCACCTCGTGGGCCGGTATAGACGTGACAGGTGGCCGCAGTGAAGCTCACGTTCGTCGGGGCTTGGACATCGAAGACGGCTGCGGCTGTTTCCAACTGCCCTGTCGTTGTGTCTCGGCCGGACACCTGCACTGTATAGGTGTAGCTGTGGATCCAATAGAACGTGACTTGAGGCGACTCCATGTCGGCTGTCGTCAGGTTGGTGACGCTCCCCAGGGCGTCCTCGAAAAGGTACGACTTGATGGCATCTGGACTGGCGACACCCGATGGCGTCACGAGCCCCGACAGTGGCGTGATGCCGGTCCACTTAGGGGAGGTCAGTTCGGCGCCATCGGCGAGGCGGGCAACGAGCTTCATTTCCTGCCCTACGGCAACGGTGTTCGTGAGGCCCGTGACGTTCTGGGCTCCTCTGGCGGATTCGTCATAGATCTGCAAACCGCCGCTGAGTTGACCGGTGACCCGGTCGGTGCGCGTTCCCTCGTGAAAGGGCTCAGTCTCGACTGAGTTGACCGAGATGATCCCTGTGGAGGGGTCGAAATGTGCGTTCACGCTGAAAGCGGTGCCCCCGCGCGGTGGTAGCCCGAACTCCGGATCGGGTTGCGGTTCGCACCCCGACTGTTGGGTTATCGAACCCGTCGTGGTCACTGCTCCCACCACGGTCAGCCCGTATACCCCGCCGTTCGTCCTGGAGAACCCGCCCAGATCGCCGAACAGCGGCCGGCTGCTGTCCAATGAGAACCGGTACGCCGCAGAGCATGTACCTCCGCCCGACCTTGAGTACGTCTGTGTCTCGGTGTAGCCGCTGTACGAGACGCGGCCGCTCAGCAAGGTGTACGGGCCTTCGGGGCCGGGCCGAAGCTGAGGTCGGTCAGCCGCAGCGTGGCGGTATACGCTCCGAACTGCTCGTCGAAGGAGCTCCAGGGGCTCTGGTGTTCTACGTCGGTGAGGTAACCAGTGAAGACCTTCGGGAACGGAATTGCCGGCTGGGCTGCCTGGTTGGTCTGAGTGCCGTTAATCCTCGCCTGCGAAACACCCCCAGACGCACTGAGAGCCACAGCGAGAAGCCCGACCAGGCCATTTTGCAGCTTCCTGCAAGAACGCCGTCCCTTCGAGAGGCCGCCCGGCCGCTCACCCAATTTTCGTCGTGCCATAGTTGTCCTGCTCGGTCCACGTGCCGGCCACGCTCTTGAATACACTTAGAAAGCTCGTTCTGAGTAGTACAGGTCTGCAAGGCTCGGGCGCGATCACACCGCAAGGCCGTCGGCGCACCGTAGCGCTGTCACCACACTGGGCGGTGCCCGTCGTTCGCTGAAGACTGCATCGGCCATAACTTCGAACGCAATCGCGACAGTGTGTGACCCAAGAGACCTCGCCGCCCGACACGTCGAAAAGGGTACGCCGAGCCGGTGTTGCGCCGGTCTTGCGCCATCGAAGGTCTCGTGATGCAGCGACGGCACGGCTCCACCTTGCAAGCCAGGGCGCGAGCCCTAACGAAGCCGCGGTCCGCCCCCTACCTGTCATATGGCCGGTCGCCCGCTGAATCGAAACGCCCCCAGGGCCGGGATCCGGTTGGCTGGTCACTGCGTCCCCTGACCGTATTTGGTGGACCATAGCTTTCGTCCCGGCACCGGAGTTCTTGGCGCCCACGTCACAGGACTTCTCGACGACCACCGCACCCCATTTATGCGCGTGATCGGCGGTGCGCACGATCGTCCCGTCGACTTGCGCCCGTCTGACTTTATCTGAGCAAACGACGAGCGCGCCCGAGCGGACCGGCGCCGAGAGCGGCATGGTTTTTTATCCTCTGGCTGTCAGTCGCAGCGCGGCGTACTGAACCTGGCGCTTCGGCGGGGCCAGCACGGCGGCCAACTTGCCAAGTAGCCGGGTGTGCGCGTTGAGCGTGTCGCAAGTCGCCCTCCACGGTGCAAATTCACTCGATGGCATAGATAGCGTCGTCAAGGTTCCGCCAATCCTGACTCGTGATAGGAGTACCCGTGAGGCTCGATGCGACGCAGACCTCGATCCGGTCGGGATCGAGGCCCAGGATGGCGCGATAGCTGCCGGTCTGTCGGTGCCACACCAGCGCTTGGCGTTGCACGAACCCTTGCTCGACGGTCTCGAGCTCTGCGAGTGACCCAACCTCGAATGAGAGCATCCGGGGCCCGATGTAGCCCCGGCCACCGCGGTCGGCATTGCGCCCAAGCTCGCGCAGCAGCAGCACCTGGCGCCGGTTCTTCTCGCTGACCATGACGACCGTGACCCGGTAGGCCTCGGAGACGACGCGTAAACCAAAGAGCTCTCGGTAGAAGTCGACCGACTGCGTCAGGTCACTCACATTAAGCAGGACGGCCTGGATGGTCAGGTCCATGTGGCGCTCCGATCTCGATGGCATGGCGGCCCAGTGCGATCCTCCGTAGCCCGGGCGGGTGATTGGCAGGCACAGGGGCCTCACGCGTCTCGAGAGACGCCGATCGCAAAGTGCCCTGACAGGAATTCTTGCACAGTACCGCCACGTCACCTCCCACTCCTCAGCGCGTTACCCTTCGCTCGGGGCGTACCTGGTCTGCAGCTCAGCCGCAACGCCGGCGGCCAACGGCGGGCCCGTTTCGCCACCTCCCGGCCTCGCTGGCTAGCGGCACTGCGTCAGCGCTTTCCAGGGTCTGAGTGGAGTCGCGCAGCCCGCAGTCGCATTTCGGCACTCCCTTAATTCCAGTCACGCCCACGCCGTAACCCTATTGCCAGGCCAACTGCCCGGCATGTGTGGTCCGACTGAGGGGCCGGCGAGACGGGCCGCGGTTTGTCGGGCTCGGGCATGGACCGCGTCCTGGCGGGCGAATTCAGGGTCGCACTCGCTCCAGGAGCTGCCAGGTTGGGCAATCGGAGCGTAGGCGGCTTCCCGTTGACGCACCGGTCGCCCCGCTAGCGACTACATGGTGCCTAGAGGTGGCGTGCCTACGCTCGCCAGTCCGGTCCCAGTCGGAATATTGGCGCGTCAATAACATGTTGTAGTTGACGCGTCAATGAGATGAGGTGTTTCGATGGCGATGTCTGGAGAAAGGGTTGGTGACAGAACAGCTGCAGTGGCCCGCCGCACGATGAAGTCGAGGGAGCTCGCGATATGGCGGGCGCTCGTCGAAACGACGGACGACCTGCAGAGGATCCTCGGTGCGGACCTACAGGAGACAAGCCTCTCGCCGGGCGACTACCAGGTACTGCTGGCATTGAGCGAAGCCGATGGTCGGCGGCTGCGGTCGTCGCAGCTGGCCGAGACCATCAACTGGGAGCGCAGCCGACTGTCGCACCACTTGGCTCGCATGGAGCAACGGGGCCTCATACGCCGCCTCCCCTGCACGACCGACAGCCGCGGCGCCGAAGTCTCGCTCACTGAAGACGGCGCCCGGATGTTCCGCCGGGCCACCGCACCTCACCTGAGAGCCATCAAGCGGCACTTCGCTGACGCACTGACGCCCGACCAGTTCGAGGCGCTCGCCGACGTCCTGCAGGCCGTGCAGCGCCATCTGGGCCAAAGCGTTGCCGGCACCGGCACCGGGGGCGACCGTCTGTGACCGAGGAAACGTTGCTCCGTGCTGGCTGGCCATGCATCGCTGTCCTCGGCGCCGGGCACGTTGGCCCGGTCATCGCTCGCGTCGCCGTGGAAGCCGGGTACGAGGTTTCGCTGGCGGCTTCGGGTGACCCCGACAAGATCGCCCTCATTAGCCAGGTATTAGCTCCGGGGGCCGAGGCGCGGTGGGCAACCGACGCCGTGGAGGCCTCAGACATTGTCATTTTGGCTATCCCGCTCCACAAGTTCGCCACGTTCGACCCCGCCTTGGTGGCAGGCAAGCTCGTCATCGACGCGATGAACTACTGGCCGCCGACCGACGGCGTCCTCGCGATGTTCGAGGGCGGCGAGCAGGGCAGCAGTGAGGTCGTCCAGCGCCGGCTGACCGGCTCGACCGTGGTCAAGACCCTCAACCACATCGGTTACCACGAACTGGACGAGCAACGCCGACCAGCACGCTCTCCGGGCCGACGCGCCCTGGCAGTGGCGGGCGACGATCGAGATGCTGTCGCCGTTGTGGCTGGAGTTATCGACCACATCGGGTATGACGCCGTCCAAGTGAGCAGCCTGAGCGCGGGGCGGCTCCTCCAACCGGGCGGCCCACTATTCGGCGTACCGCTGGACCGAGATGAGCTCGAGTTGGCCGTTAGCGCCATCGCCGGATAGCCGGCACACCCTTTACCCGCTCCAGACAAGGAAAATTTAAGTGGCCATATCAGTTTCAGAAGCCGGAGCAGCCCCTGTAGATGGAGCTGCTCGCTTCCCGCTAGTCCTCGGCCTCGACACCTTCGGCGACGTTACTCACGACGACGACGACCGGCCCTTGTCCCACGCCCAAACGATCCGCAATATTGTCGAGCAAGGGGTGCTCGCCGACCAGGTGGGCGTGGACTTCTTCGGGATCGGCGAGCACCACACCGATGATTTCCCGTTGTCCGCGGGGGATTTTGTGCTGGCGGCGATAGCCGCTCGCACCGACCGCATCCACCTCGGCTCGGCCGTCACGGTTCTGAGCTCGGATGACCCGGTCCGGGTGTTCCAGCGCTATTCCACCCTCAACGCCATCTCGGGCGGCCGGGCCGAGGTCATACTGGGCCGTGGCTCGAGCATCGACTCGTTCCCGCTGTTCGGCTACGACCTGGCCGACTACGAGCAGCTTTTCGAAGAGAAAGCCGACCTGTTCGCCGAGCTCCTCAGGGGCGGGCCGGTGACCTGGCAGGGCAAGACCCGCGCTTCGCTTTACGACCAGGACGTCGTCCCCCACACCGAGTCCGGGCCTTTCCCGGCCTGGATAGGCGTCGGGGGCAACCCCAACTCGGTCGTACGCGCCGCTAAGTACGGCTACTCGCTGATGCTCGCCATAATTGGAGGGAGCCCGGCCCGCTTCGCACCGTTCGCCGAGCTCTTCCGCCGAGCCCTCGAAACCTTTCAGAGACCGCAATTACCGGTCGGTGTCCACTCGCCCGGCCACGTCGCCAGCAGCGATCAGAAAGCACGCGAAGAGTTCTGGCCCCGCTACTTGGAGGTCATCCGCCACGTCGGCGCCAGCCGCGGCTTTCCCGTACCAACTCCGGAGTCCTTCGCGTACGGGGTCGGGCCACAAGGAGCGCTCTACGTGGGGTCGCCCGAGACGGTGGCGCAAAAGATCGTCGCCAACCTGAAGGTCGTCGGCGCCAATCGCTTCGACCTCAAGTACGGTATGGGCGGTCTGCCGCATGAAAGCCTCATGACGAACATCGAGCTGTACGGTACACAGGTAATACCCCGGGTCCGTGAGCTACTGGTAGGCTGAAGCGCGGTGGCGCTCGGCACCGAGCAGCGCTAACCCATATCCGCAGCCGTAGTTTTGAGGGCCGGCCCTGCCGACGTGTTCCTATCGACGGGCGTTCTCGGGACATCGCCCCGACCAGCCAAGAAGTCGCCCAAAGCCGTCGCCTCACCCAACTTATGCTCGACGGCCTTCGGAACTCTCCGTAGCCAGCCGTCCCCGTTACGGTCGGGTCAGGTCACTCGGCGAGGCCCCACGGACCAGTACCGGAGAGGCTTCGTGGCGAGATGCGGGTGACGAACCCAGCGGGCCAATCGTGCCCGGGCGACGGGAACTCGCCGCCCGTGATTCGGCGCAGCACCGAGACCGCTCCGCCCTCCTCGACACGGGCGATCCCCTTGATCACGATGTAGGGGCTGAACCCCTCGAAGGCGACGTCGGACTCGACCGACAGCGTCACCCTGGGATCGCGCCGAATATTGCGGAGCTTGACGTGATCGGCCAGGTGGCCGGCCACGATCTCGTCCCCCTCCCAGCCGACGTAGATACAGGTGACCTGCGGAGTCCCGTCGGGGTTGATTGGTAGGCAGGTGGACCAGCCGACCGGAGGCCACAGCCGACCGGGTCGTGTCGTCGAGTCGGATGGGATGGTCAGCCATGGTTGTCCTCCTCGTTCAAGTGCCGAGATTGCCGGCGCCACCCAAGCCGAAGGTACGGACCGCATGATGGTCGCCCGGACCGGCTTCGAGCCTACGCTGCGGCGCAACGGGCTGTGTGCCGACCGTCCCCGCGCACGAGCAGTGCGATCGGGAGCGCTGCGATCAGCAGCGACGTCACGGAGAGCATTCGTCGCACCAGGCTCACAGTGTGTCGCGAGACGGTGGCGTTGCTCCCCGGTTTGGCCAGCGGGCTAAAACATCAACCTGGCCGGGCGCCGGCCACACCTGTAGAGCGCCGTCTACCTGCGGCTCTGGCTACGCTTCGCCTTACGAGCGTCTCCGCGGAGGCCTCCGACGACGTTCCCAATGATTATTTCGAGGAACTCGGTGTCGATCGGTTCTCGGGAGAACCAGCGGCGGTAGAACAGCGGCCCGATCAGAGCGGCGGCGAAGGCGTCGCGGTCAGCCTTCGGCGTGATGTCTCCCCTCGAGGCTGCCCGGTCGATCGCCGCTTTCAGGGGAGCGGCGTGCCCTCGTTGGATCCTGGCGTGGATGTCTGCAAACGCGGGGTCGTGTTCGGCCACATCGACGATCGAGGGCACGATCGATGACCACCTGGCGGTGCCCAGCAGCTCGGCGATGTTCGTCAAGATCGCCCTGACGTCACCTTCGAGCGAACCGGTGTCAGGCGGGGCTTCCTCACCGTCGGTCATCCGCGAGCAGGCGTCGATGACGAGGCCAGAGCGGTTAGGCCAGTGCCGGTAGATGGTGGTCTTGGCGACCCCTGAACGTCGGGATATGTCATCGATGGTCAGCTCGTCCAGGCCGGCCTCGGTGAGCAGGTCGAGCGTCGTCGTCAGCACGCGCTCGTGGGAGACGAGGACACGGGGGTCGAGGGCTTCTTCGCGTGTCGGCACCGTTCGGCCTTCGACGGGCCTCGGCTTCGCCATAGAGGAACTGGCCTTTCCGTATTGACTACTCCACTACGCTACGGTATCGTAGCGATACAAAAGGGTATCACATACGAGAGGAGGGCGACGCCATGGACTTCGCCTCTATCAGGATCATCACCGACGACCTCGAGCCGGTCGTCCGTTTCTACGAGCAGGTCACCGGGGCCCGGCGGTCTGGCCCGCGCCTGTGTTCGCGGAGGTGCACCTGCCCTCTTGCACCATCGCGTTTGGCCACACCGAGACGGCGCGGCTGTTCAACAACTCGGCCCGGCCCGCCGACAACCACACTGTCATCATTGAGTTCCTCGTCGATGATGTGGACAAAGAGTTCGAACGGCTCCAGCCTCTTGTCAGCGAGTGGGTGCAGGAGCCAACGACTATGCCCTGGGGGAACCGCTCCATGTTGTTCCGCGACCCCGACGGCAACCTCGTCAACCTGTTTACCCCTGTCACCGAGGAAGCCGTCAAGAGGTCGAGGGCGCCGGTAGCGACGACGCAAGCGGCCGCTGAGTAGTGGCCCTCAACACTTGTGGGCGCAGAGAAAGCTGGAATGGCCTGCCGGCCAACGCACCGGCGACCACTTTCTGCTCGCTTCCTTTGGGATGAACTCGCAGCCGTGACCGGCTTGCGCACCGATCATCGGCCATGTCCCGGCTGGTCCAAGCTGGCCATCAGTGAGTTGGCTGAAACTCGGGCGCACGGGACACCGATATATCTCACCGCCACCAACAGTGCCCGGGCCGAGGTTTGCGTGCAGTAAGGGGACCGCCTATTGCGCAAGGCCTCCTTTTATCCTCACTCGATCCTCAACACCTACACAGGCGGCGTTCAATGATTTCGGAGGGATCTCCCAGGGACGGAAGGCACCCTGTGCTTATAGCTACCTAAAAGGATCACTACCATGAACGATTTCGGGCCCACAAGTCCCCACGAGGCCCCTTCCAGTCTCGCCAAAGTGATCGCGGCCCCAGAGCCGTCGGTTGCTGGAAGTTCAAGCGCCGGTGCTGCGCCAGCTTCTCCTCCAGCTTTTTCGCCAAACTGGCCGATCCTGGTGCTGACGCCCAACCATGCTCGCTGGCCGGAAGTACGGCGATTGCTGGCGAAGGGACGAACGGGGCGGGTCGCGGCCGCTGCGCTGATGTGTGTGGCGATCGGGCTCCCCTTCAGCCTAGCCATATCCACGTCGGCCACAGCCGCTCAGCTCGTGGCCGCCGGTACCTCCGGCGCCGGGGCAGCCAACGCTCGATCGGCGCCGGCCTCAGGTGGCGCTTCCGGCACGGTCGGAGGTGTGTTCAAGTCGAGTTTCGCCATGCCGACATCAGCCGGCGAGAAGGTGACCGTCGACGAGAAGTCCTCCACAGAGTACGAGAGGGGGACGAGCTCGACCTCGGCCGCGGCCATTAAAAAGGGCCAAAGCGTCCTCGTGCTCGGTACGGTCAACTCGACGACCATCACGGCCACTCAGGTTGTCGTTGGCTACAAGGCGGCCTCGAGCGTGGGATCGACGGCAAAGGTGGTGCCCTTCGAGAAAGGTGAAGCGACCACGTCGAAACAGGTTGGCCAGATCCCGGCCAACTGGAGCGTGGGGTCGGGGACGATCGTCAGCGAGATAACGGCGAACGAGGCGACGGAAGCCGCCTTGGCTGCTTACCCGGGGGGAATCGTCGACCGCGTTGCGAAGCTCGGTAGCGGCGAGTACAACGTCCACTACATCGGCGTGAATTGGCCACACCACGTTTTCGAGAGCTCTGGCTTCAAGGTAGTCGGTGCACTTTGACCAGGGTCATTCGTCAGGGAGGCCGCGACCTGCTGCCGCATTAGAGGTGAGAGCCCTCCATGGCCCGGACGTGCGTCGAAGTACACGACGTCGACCCAGTAGGGCTATTGGTGGTAGTCCGGCGAATGTCGGCCAGAATTCGTCATCCTGGGTGGCACCAAGAACAGGCAGAAGCCTGCTTTGGGCGACGAGGTCGAGTGGCCGGGGAGAATCTCACCCCCCGTGTCATCGCACTCCACGCTCTCGCCAGAAGAGGCGTTGGACCGCTTGCCATACGCCGGTTGTTGGACGCCTACGCTCACCGCGCCGGAGGTACGTGCCTTTGACCCGAGGTCGTATGCTCGATCGAGGACATCTAGCTAAAGTACGTTGACGGAGCTGATCGCTCGAGTCCACATCAGCCCCACGAGCACAGGAGGACATCAACGAACGGGCGCGCGACGATTGTCGACTCTCAACCCCGAACTGGCTTGTCTTGTCAATCAGCGAGGCCAGCGGCGCGTGCCGGTGATTAGGGGAGGAACTTATGAAAGGTCATGCCCCGAACACGGCCCTTGTGTGCATTGACTTCATCAACGACGTGATTGGTGACGGCGGGAAGCTGGCTGGCAAGGGCTACTCCAGTTTCGCAAGCGAGCACAAAACCTTCGACCACCTAAGGGATCTTCAGACCCGCGCTCGAGGTCAAGGAATGCCGGTTATACACATCGGTCTCGGATTTGATGTCGGGTACCTTGGCTTTCCGCAGGCCTCTCCTCTCCTCGGTGGCGCGGCGGCGGCGCACGCCCTGGCGTTGGGCTCTTGGGGGACAGAGTTCGTGACCGGCATCGGCCCTGTTGACCATGACATCGCCCTACGGAAGCCACGAATTAGCGCATTCCACGGGACGCGACTGCAGTCGATCCTGAGCGGGTCACACACGGAGCGCCTTCTCCTGGCTGGGGTGGCCACGGACATAACAGTGTTGTCGACGGCATTGAACGCACACGACCTCGACTTTCGTGTGGTCGTTGTTCCCGATGCGTGCGCCGCTGCCAATGACCAAGACCACGAAAATGCGCTCGTCACTCTGCGAGAAGATCGCATCTGTCGTCTCCGTTGAAGGCATCTAGGGACAAAACCTTCGGCGTTAGCCGCCCTGGTGGATGGGGCCTGTCCAGCCCTGTCGACAACGGCGACCCGCCCAAGGCTGGTGGCGCGGGACAGACCCGAGGTGCTCACGTGGCGGTTGAGCGCTCGCACGGCAGCACGCGATTACCGTTCGAGCCTCGTTGTCGATGTAGGGTCCAGACGAGAGCCTCGCCGCCTCGGTCATGCCGGCCTCGGCGTCGGAGAACTCGGTGGCAACGCAGTTGTGGGTGTTCAGGACCGACATATCAGGTACCGACGGGCCGTTATCCATTAGGGCCACGGTCAGTTAAAGCCGTTGGTCCGACCTAGCAGTCGAGGAGACCCACCTTGTGCTAGCTGCATTTCCGAGGGCACATCCGAGATACACAACTTGAAAGGTGAAAATGCTATGGCTATCTCCGAAGCACCCAGCACCGTGCAGGGCCCAGGAAAGTCGCCCCGTCCGGTCACCGACCCGGCTGGCCCGACTGGCCGGCTTGCCACCTGGGTGGCCAAGACGACACTCGACGACGTGCCCGCCTCCGTGCGCGACCGGGCAAAGCACCTCGTACTTGACGGCATCGGCTGCGCCCTCGTCGGTGCGCAGCTGCCCGTCTCTCGCATTGGGGTCAAAGGCGTAACTGCGCTCGACACCGCGGGGGACGGCACCCTTATCGGCTGGGACGGTAAAGCTACCAGCTCCACCTCCGCGGCCATGTTGAACTCCAGCTTCATCCAGGGCTTCGAGCTCGACGACTACCACCCGCTGGCCCCACTGCACAGCAACTCGCTGGTCCTGCCGGCGATGCTGGCCGCCGCCCCGCACGTGGGCCACGTCTCGGGCGGGCGCTTCCTCTTAGGAGCCATCCTGGGTTACGAGACCGGCCCCCGGGTCGGCCAAGCGCTCGGCGGCCTGGACATGCTCTCCCGAGGGTGGCATTCGGGAGTGGTCTTCGGCACTATTTCTTCCGCCGCCGCCGCGGGGACGCTGTACGGACTGGACGCCGCCGGGTTCGAGGACGCCTTTGGGATGGCGGCGACCCAGTCCTGTGGGCTCATGTCTGCAATGTACGAATCGATGGTCAAGCGAATGCAACACGGCTTCGCCTCGCGCAACGGCCTGACCGCCGCCGCCCTCGCGGCAGTGGGCTACGTCGGTATCAAGCGGGTGTTCGAGCGTCCCTACGGGGGTTGGCTGGCCGTCTTTGGCGAATGCCACCGCACTTACCCCGAGGAGATTTACTCGGGCCTCGGCACCCTGTGGGAGACCGAAAGGATCGCGGTCAAGCCGTATGCGGCCATGGGGTTGCTGCACGCGGCTATCGACGCCGCCCTCGAGCTGCGTCCGAAGGTCGACATCAGCCAGATCCAGCGGATCGACATCTACATGGGCGAAGCCGCCTACGCTCACGGCGGGTGGAAGGCGGAGCGCCCGCTCCAGGTGATCGGCGCCCAGATGAACGTCTCCTATGCGGTGGCGGTGGCCCTCCTCGACGGCGACGTGCTCGTCAAACAGTTCACCCCGGACCGGGTCAACCGCGACGATGTGTGGGCTTTGATCGACCGGACCATCACTCACCACGAACGGGCCTACGACAACCTGCCGATCGACGAGCGGCTTACTACCCAGGTGCGCCTGACCTTGAAGGACGGGAGCACCCAGGCGGCCAAGGTCGTGCACCCCCTCGGCACGGGCGACCACAGCCTGACGAACGACGAAATCCGTGACAAGTACGCCAAGTTGACCGATGGCGTCGTCTCTCCCGACCGTCAGGCGGCGATAGAAAAGACCGTCCTCAACATTGACGCTCTCGACGACGTCGCTCAGCTGATGGCTCTGCTTTCACCCGTCGTGCACTCGCCGCTCGACTGAGCCGCACCCGCTGGACGCTCTAACGCCGCCCAGGGCGTCTTCTACCGCTCGTTGGCAACCAAAGCCTCCAGGGTCAACCGATCGGCTGCACCCAGATGCCAGACTCGGGCGCGCCGGGGCGGCGTTGACGGGTCGCCTTGCGCCGCTGGTCCTCTCGTCGACGGCGAAATAATCGCCGATCTGTTGCTCGCAGGCCAAGTCCTCCATCGTGGGCTATGGTCGGACGGATTGCAAAAGAGGAGTAGGTCCTTGCCAAAGTTCCTAGCGATCGCACATGTCGCCCTCACGGTCAGCGACCTTGACCGCAGCCGCAAGTGGTATCGGCGACTCTTCGGTTCAGATCCGGTCCTTGACCAGGACACCGGTCCGTTTCATCAAGTTGTTTGGTCGGTGAGTGGAGCGCTCGTCGCCATTAACTGGTTTCCCGACCTGCACAGTTCTGAGCCGTTCGATGAGCGCCGTCCGGGGCTCGATCATTTGGCCTTCGCATGTTCCAGCCGATCCGAACTTGAGGCATGGGAACGACGGCTAAACGAATTGGACGTCCCGAATAGGGGGGTCATTGACGCCAGCTACGGCTCAGTGCTGTCGTTTCGCGACCCGGACAACATCGCTCTGGAGTTCTTCGCTCCCCTGGGCTAGGCCGGCAACCTGGACAATGGGTCGTTCGACGGCAGTCCCTCGCGGACGGCCAATCCAACGTGAAGGGAACCCGGGACCCCGGAGTTGGCATCGTCGACGAAGGCGACACCGACGAAGCCGTGGAGGTCCTTGGCCGGGCGCTGGAGGCGTACGCCCAGTCCGGAGCAGCCTGGGATGCCGGCAGGGTGCGCGGCCTGCTCAGGGCCCTGGGCGTGCGCCGTCGCCTGGTGGCGGTCCAGGGTCCCGCCAGGGGCTGGGCTGCTATGACCGAATCCGAGCTCGCGGTGGCAAGGCTGGTTGCCCAAGGGTTGACCAACCGCGAGGTGGCCGAGCGGCTATTTGTCTCTCAGCACACCGTCAGTGGTCATCTGCGTCATGTCTTCGCGAAGCTAGACGTCAATTCTCGGGTCGAGCTGTGCCGATTGGCGGACAGCCAGCAACAACGGCTGTGAGCCGGTAAAGGGAGACAACGGGCTTTAGCGCCAAGGGCGAAGGCGCGGGTTGCAGTCTGAGAGTGGATGGTCCGGTGCAACGATCGCGTTCATCTCAAGACCGCCGGTTTGTGAAGAGATATGACATGAACGCGCGGTGCGCAGAGGGACGTCTCCCGTGGACAATGCAAGTGCCGGGACGAGGCTCCGACGTCCGTGCGAAAGGGAGGACCGTGGCGATGGACCTATCGATGCGGGAAGCGGATGGTGTGAAGATCCGGTTCGCGGAGGCTGGGCAAGGCGGAGGTGAAACCGTCGTCTTGACGAGCCCATGGCCGGAAAGCGTGCTCGCCTTCCGAAAGATATGGGACCGCCTGGCAGAGCGGTTCCACCTAATCGCCATCGACCTTCCTGGCTTTGGTCAGTCCGAGCGCCAGCTCGACCTGCTGTCGCCCTACGCCATGGGGGCATTCCTCTTGCAATTGGTGGGGGAGTGGGAATTGGGGCCGGTACATTTCGTTGCCCCTGATGTTGGTACGCCCGCTGCGCTGTGGGCGGCCGCCAATGGTCCCGCGCTCGTGCGCAGCCTGGCGATCGGCGGCGGCGCCATAGCTGTCCCGTTACAGGTGGGCGGAAACCTGAAGGACATGATCGAGGCACCCGACGTAGAGGGATTGCGCCAGATCGACTCCAAGGACATCCTCGGGCCGCTCTACGACGCCATACCAGGTGGCGCTCCACCCCCAGACGTCCGAGACGACTACCTGGAGTCTTACGCCGGCGACCGGTTCGTGGAATCGACCCGTTTCGTCCGGGCCTACCCGACCGATTTGCCCAAGCTGGCGGAGAAACTATCGGGTATCGTGACGCCCGCCCAGATCGTGTGCGGAAGAGACGATCCTCTTGTGCCAATGGCCAACTCCGAGTTTTTACACGACATCTTGCCCAACAACCGGATGGACCTTCTTCCAGCTGGGCACTTTGCGTGGGAGGAGGTGCCGGACCTGTACGGGGACGTGCTCGTCGGCTGGCTCGGGTCCGGGTACCGGGAGCGCTCCGACGTCTCGAAGAAGAGCCGACATCCGTAACCCTCCATCTTTGGCGATCTGAACCGCTGAATTTCTTGAGTAAGGAGAATTCCATGCCTATGATCGACGTGTACTCGGCCGATGGGACCTTCGCTGACAAGCACGCCCTCGCCAGAGATCTCGCTGCCGCCGTCATGCGGTGGGAGAAGGTACCTGAACTTCCGCTGTTCAGACAGAACACCGCCGCCTTTGTCCACGACCTCCCGGCCGACTCGATATCGAACGTTGACGGGGACGGGAGGTACGTCCGGGTCCAGGTCTTGACGCCAGCGGGCGTCTTGGACCGAGAGAAGCAGCTGGGCGTGGTGCAGGAACTGACTGACATCATTGCTGCTGCCGCTGACGACCCGACACAGGCCGAGCGCACCTGGGTGCTGCTCACCGAGTCTCCCGAGGGTGGGTGGGGCATCAACGGCCACGCGAACACGGGGCCCGACATCGCCCAAGCAGCGAGGAGCCAGTTGGCTGAACTCGCTAACAAACGGTCCGTAGACAAGTAGTCGGAAAAGCGCGGAATGACCTCAAGTACCCGAAACAGAAAAGGAAAAGTAAGTGCCTACCAAGCCGAATATCGTACTAGTCCATGGCGCCTGGGCCGACGGTTCTAGCTGGAGCGCCGTTATCGAGCGGCTCCACGCCGACGGGTTTCGAGTCATTGCACCGCAGTTCCCGCTGACCGCCTTGGCGGACGACGTCGCCCGTCTTCGTCAGGTGCTGGAGTTCCAGGATGGTCCGACACTCGTCGTCGGGCACTCCTACGGCAGGCAGATCCCTTCCAGCCAGGTTGCCATGGTCTCTCATCCCGATGCTGTGGTCGAGCTCGTCGAGCAGGCGGCGGAATCCTGTCAGACGATCTGATTACTGAAGATGCTGGCCAGCGCAGACAATGGCGTCACGAGACGCGAATGCCAACTCACGTGATCGACGGGGGCGACTGATGAGCGCTTATTCCGAAGCACCAAACAAGGTCGTTACCGCCGCAAATGGCATCGACTACGCCTATAGAGAGATCGGGGTCGGGGCCATTCCCGTCGTCCTTCTTCAACATTTCCGTGGGAACCTCGACAACTGGGACCCGGCGCTGGTCGACGCGCTTGCGTCTTCCCACCGTATGGTGGCCTTCGACAACGTCGGAGTAGGGATGACCACTGGGACGACGCCAACCTCGGTGGTCGAGATGGCCCACGACGCGCTCACTTTCCTCAGCGCGATGAACTTCGACCGGGTCGACATCCTGGGGTTCTCGATCGGCTCCTTCGCCGCCCAGGAGATCGCTCTCCTTCGGCCCGACATCCTGCGACGGCTGGTTCTGGCTTCCTCTGCGCCGGAGGGGGCAGCGGGCATGCACGGGTGGGCGCCCGATGTCATCGGCGCCGTGGGCCAACCCGAGCCGAACCCCGACGGCTACCTGGACGTGTTCTTTGCCCGGTCACCCACCAGCAGGCAGGCGGGACAGCAGGCGTTGAAGCGAATGTTGGCCCGGCAGCAAGACCGAGACCGGCCCACGACCTGGCAAACCCGCCTGGCGCAGTATGACGCCGTTTGCGCCTGGGGGATCCCAAACCACGGTCTCTTGCAGCGGCTCAGTGCCGTGGAGGCGCCGACGTTGGTGGCGAACGGCGACAGCGATCCCATGATCCTTCCCCACTACAGCTACCTGATCGCGGGTCTTGTCCCGAAGGCTCAGCTGAAGATCTACCCGGACTCGGCCCACGGGTTCCTATTTCAGCATCACGACCAATTCGCCGCCGATGTCCACGCCTTCTTGTCCTGATCGTGGCGTGGCTGGACCAAGTTGTCCGGTTTGTAGGGCAGTTGTCAGCGTGAGGGGTTCATGCTGCTCTTGTATTGCTTGGCGAGATCGGCAAACTCGTAGATGAGCCTGTTGCGCTGGGCGGCGTCCCAGGCGAGGCTGACGTGGTTGGGGCTGATGTCCTCGATGGGGACGCAGGTGACGTCGGGCCGCCGGTAGAAAATGGCGGTGGACCGCGGGAGGACAACGATGCCGTGGCCCGCAGCGACGTGCTCGAGTTTTTCTTCCACAGTGCGAAAGGCAGGGACAGGCTGCCGTTTTTTCCTGGTCCGCATCTCGGGAGCGATCTCTCGCCATTCGGGGACGGCGTCGGGGTCCTGGAGCAGGTGATCGTCGGCCAGGTCAGTGATGCTTACGCACTCCTTCCCGGCCAGGCGATGACCGGTCGGGAGTGCCACTAACCGGGGCTCGCTGAAGAGGGCCACCAGTTTGAGGCCAGCTTGGTCGACCGGGAGCCGAACGTAGCTGACGTCGACTCGTCCGTCGTGGACGACCTCGACCTGGTCATACCAACTTGTACGGAGGACATCGACGGTCAAGTCCGGATGGACGGCACTGAGCGCCCGCACGGCGGCCGTGACGAGGAGCCCGGGCATGAAGCCGACCGTAAAGGTACTCGAGCCGCGCGCCGCCCGTCCGACCCGGCGGCGCAGTGCGTCAGCATTGGCCAGAAGTGGCCGGGCATCTTCGAGTAGTTGCTGGCCGGCGGCCGTCAGCTCAGTATGTCGGCGGTCACGAACGAACAGCTGGGAATTGAGCTCGTCCTCCAATGCCCGTACCTGGCGGGAAAGGGCGGGTTGGGCGATGTGCAGCCGCTCGGCGGCCCGGCCGAAGTGGAGCTCCTCGGCGACGGCGATGAAGTACCGGACCTTGCGAAGGTCAATGTCCATCTGACCCCTCCGCCCTACGGCTCATGTCGGAAAGGTATCACAGAGGACGAAATAGGTCTTGGACATGGGCGGGAAGCGGGCGCATCGTAGATCGTGTGGATTTGTCCCGCGGAGGAACTGGGCTGAGACCGGCCCACACAGGCGAGAGCCGGGCTGCGTCCCACCAAGATGGGGTGGCCCCGGCGCGCCCCGACGACCTGAGCCTGGCGCCGGTTACCCAGGCCTGGCTCGCCGCCTGGTCTGAGCTCACCGGGGTCGTGCTCCCGGACCCGTAAACGTTCCCCGTCAACTGGCCAAGAAAGGGTTTTTAAACCACAATGCCCAACAAACTCCTCATAAAAGGTGGCCACGTCGTCACCATGGACTCCGCGCTCGGGGACCAGCCCGGCAGTGATGTCCTCGTTCGCGACGGGGTTATCGTCGAGGTTGGACCTGGGCTCGAAGTGTCCGCTCCGGGCACCGAAGTCATCGAGGCCAAGGGTCTGCTCGTCATCCCGGGGCTCGTGGACACCCACCGTCACGTGTGGCAGGGAGCGATCGGCGGGTTCACCCCCCAGATAACAGGGGCCGGCTACGGGCCTGCAGTGCTCACTGGGATCGCCCCCAAACACAGCGCAGATGACGTCTACGCAGGGACCCTGTGGGGCGCCCTGCAAGCCTTGGACGCCGGGATCACCACGATCGTCGACTGGGCTCACAACCTCCGGTCGGCCGAGCACGCCGACGCGGACCTACGCGGCCTGCAAGAGTCCGGCATCCGGGGCTACTTCCTCTACGGTGGCCCCGGACCGGCCAGTGACGATCCGAACCCGCCCCACCCCGCCGACGCTCGCCGTCTGCGCGACGAGAAATTTCGGTCCGGGAGTTATGGGCGGCTGCGGATGGGCATGGCGCTACGCGGGCCGTGCTTTACCACCCCGGAACGTAACGCCGAAGACTTCGCCTTCGCCCGAGACCTGGGGCTCCCGATCTCACTTCATGTCGGCATGGCTGGGACCTCAGGTGCTGTCACCACCCTTCGGCGTGACGGGCTGCTGGGCGCCGATGTGAACTACGCACACGGGAACATGCTGACAGGAGAGGAACTCGACCTGATCGCCGCCAGCCACGGGACTTTGTCGATCACCCCGTCCACCGACATGCTGATGCAGTTCGGGACTTTCCCGGGGACCGGCCCCGCGCTCCAACGGGGGATCCTTTCGGGTTTAGGGGTCGATACCATCTGCTCGGCCGGCACCGACCTGTTCTCCGAGATGCGCCTGGCGCTCGCCGCGGAGCGTTCTCGGGCGAATGCCCCCGCGCTAGCCCGGGGAGAACAGGTCGCCACCGTCGACCTCCACCAGCGGGACATGCTTCGACTGGCCACCCTCGACGGCGCGCGCGTGTGGGACCTCGACGACCAGATCGGCAGCCTCACCCCGGGCAAGCAGGCCGACATCGCCATCATCGACATGCGTTCCCCCCATCTCGATGGGTTCGCCGACCCCGTGGCGGTCATGGTGCTCGGGGCTGGACCAGCTGATGTCGAAACGGTGATCGTCGGAGGTGAGGTCGTCAAGCGAGGCGGGGTGCTGGTCGGTGCCCACGTGGACTGGGCCCGGAAGCTCATGCACGAGACCCGCGACCGGCTGCGTAGCTGAGCGCTCAAAGCTTCGGTTGGCATGAACTATAGGTCTCCCTTCGTGGCTGTGCCGCACCGGCCGGCCCACCCTGCCGGCTTACCGCTCGCCCAAAACCCGGCCGGCCCCGCCGGCCTTGGTGCCGCTACGACGATGCCGTGGCCGGTCGGGGCCGACGGAGTCCCCGACCACGTTTTGCTCGGTGGGTTCGTCGTTGGTGACGCCCACACCGGCCCGGCGTTCGTGCGTCGGTTCAAGGGCCGGGTCTACGGCGTGGCCATCAACATTCTCGGCGACCGCGGGCTGGCCGAAGAGGTAGCCCAAGAGGCCTTCGCGCGAGCCTGGAAGGACGCCGCCACCTACGACCCAGAGCGGGCCAGTGTCGCCACCTGGCTGCTGCGCATCACCCACAACCTGGCCATCGACGCCGTCCGCGGTCGTCGGCCCGTAGCGCTCGGCCCCGAGCTGGTGGCCGCCCTCACCCCGACGGGGCCGGCCACCACCGTAGAAGACGCCACCGTCACGTCAGACCAGGCTGCCCAGGCTCGGGCTGCCCTCAGCCACCTTCCTCCCGGGCAAGCCAAGGCCGTCTGGCTGGCCACCTTCTACGGCCACAGTGCCCAGCAGGTGGCCGTGTCCGAGGGCATCTCCCTCAGGACAGCTAAAAGCCGGATCGGACGAGGCATGCGCGCCCTGCGAGCAGAGCTCACCCGTCCCGACGCGGTGTAGCCTGCGCCGATCATGTCGGAGCAACGAACCAAAAGTGGCCTGGAGGCCATGCGACGATGTTCTGCCAGCCATGAGTGAGGTAGGCGGGCACGAGGACCGTGGCCGACTTCGGATCGAAGACTACGCCCTACTGGGTGATACCTACACGGCGGCGTTGGTCGGTACGAACGGTTCGATCGACTGGCTCTGTTTCCCCCGGTTTGATTCGGGAGCCTGCTTCGCTGCCTTGTTGGGGGATGAAAAGAACGGGTTCTGGCAGATCGCTCCGGCAGGCGGGTACCAGCGGGTTCGGCGCCGCTACCGGGGCGAGACCCTCGTGCTCGAGACCGACTTCGACACGGCGGAGGGCGTCGTACGGGTGGTGGACTGCATGCCGCGGCGGACTGACCACGCCAGCGTCGTCCGGATGGTCCAGGGGATCTCGGGCCGGGTGCGTATGCGGATGGACTTGGTGGTGCGTTTCGATTACGGCTGGATCGTGCCGTGGATGCGCCGGGTGGGCGAGCACCTCCACGGCGTCGCGGGCCCCGACTTCGTGTGTTTGGTGACCCCGGTCGAGACCCGGGGAGAGAACCTCCGCACAGTCGCCGAGTTCAATGTAGGTCCGGGCGACGAAGTCCCCTTCGTGTTCTCGTGGCACTCGCAGTACTCAGACGGGGCCTGCGGTGGTGACGCGGCCGACCAGGTAGCCCAGACCGAAGCTTGGTGGAAAGCGTGGAGCGAGCGGTGCACCTATCGGGGGCCGTGGCGCGACGCGGTGGTGCGCTCACTGATCACCTTGAAGACCCTCATCTACGAACCCACCGGTGCGATCGTGGCTGCGGCCACCACCTCGCTCCCTGAGCGGCTCGGCGGCTCGCGCAACTGGGATTACCGCTACTGCTGGTTGCGGGACGCCACGTTCAGCCTCGATGCGTTGATCCAAGCTGGGTACGCCGAGGAAGCCGCGGCCTGGCGCGACTGGCTGCTGAGGGTGGCGGCCGGTGACCCGGACCAGCTCCAGATCGTGTACGGGCCCGCAGGAGAGCGCCGGCTCACCGAACTCGAGCTTGATTGGTTGAACGGTTACGAAGGGTCACGCCCTGTCCGGATCGGCAATGCCGCCTCGTCGCAGGACCAGTTGGACGTCTACGGCGAGGTCTTGGACGCCCTACAGCGAGCCCGCTTTGCGGGGATGCCCTCGGACCCCTCGGCCTGGCCACTGCTGCGTGCTCTCGTCGACCATGTCGAGGACCATTGGCACGAGCCGGACGAGAGTATTTGGGAGGTGCGCTCCGGTCCACGACAGTTCACCCACTCCAAGGTCATGGCCTGGGTGTGTATCGACAGGGCCATTCGGGCCGCGGAACGCTTCGGGCGCGAGGGCCCGGTCGAGCGGTGGCAAAAGCTCAGAACCCATATCGACAACGACATCTGCCTGCGAGGGACGGACCCCGTGCGCGGCTGCTTCGTCCGGGCGTACGGATCGAGCGACCTCGACGCCAGCTTGCTTTTGCTCCCTATCGTCGGGTTCTTGCCGCCTGATGACCAGCGAATCGTCCGCACGGTCGAGGCCGTTCAAGAAGAGCTGTCCGACCGCGGCTTGCTTCGTCGCTACCTCACCGACGACACCGGGAATGTCGATGGTCTAACCGGTGACGAGGGGGCCTTCCTCGCCTGTAGCTTCTGGCTGGTTGACGCCCTCGTCCTCCTGGGACGTCGAGACGAAGCAGTCCGCCTCTATCAGCGCTTGCTCGGCTTGCGAAACGATGTCGGCCTGCTGTCGGAAGAGTACGACCTGTCTAATGAACGCCTGGTTGGCAACTTCCCCCAGGCCTTCTCCCACGTCGGCCTGGTGAAGTCCGCCTTCATCCTGGGGGCCGGAGAGGCGGTAAGGCCGCCTAGTTGAGGTGGGCGGACGCCAGCATCTCACCGTTGGCACCGGCCAGTTGAGCCTCGCGGAATCGCCAGGCCACGGGGACTGCGGTTCGGCCCAGACGGTCGCCCGTATTGTGTCGGCGAGGGCCATGTCGTGGCTTTCGATTTTTCCACCGGGACATTTGTAGGTGCCATCGTTCAATTCCCCGGGCTTCATGGGCATGCTTTTTTGCTGTTGCCAGCTTGAACCCGTTTGCACAGGCCGCCGGGGATGCCCCCCATCCCGAGTAACCGGCAAAGTCCCCTATTGGAGGTTGGCGTTGGCCAGCTGGGGTCGCGATGGTCGGCCATCCTGGTCAGGGTGACCAGCAAATCAGTGACAGGGTTCGAAAATGTGGCGCAGATGGGTGTTGGCGGTGTGAATGGTGGTCGTCGTTCCGGACGGGTCCGACGTTATCCGTTCTCGGGCGGTGCACCTCGGAGACTGCCCGTCCACAAATTCCTCAGGTCACTGGTGATGGAATACCTTCGGCGCTAGCTGCTAGTGCCGGTTCCCAGTCGCAAACCACGCAGGCGTGGCGGACGGCAGATAGGCCAAAATCGAGCGCCGCAGCGTGCGGGTCGGGCATGCGCCCCGCATCATCCCAGTCCAGGATGTACTCGTTGAGCTCGGGGTCCCAGTGGGCGGCGGACGGAGACAGTGTGGCGGCTCCGTAGCCATCAGGGGCGGGGAAGGCGAATGCGAAAAACGCGGGGCCGGGGTAGCGGGCGTCGCCGGGCCACCAGCCCACTTCGATCTGCTGGGCGTTGGCAGAATTACGCATAATGAAGTCGTCTGATGGGGGGTCGACGCTGCGGCCAGAGAAGAGGCTGACGGCGAGGTCGAAGCTCCCCCACCAGGCGTTCACGGGGGTGGAGCGTCCCCGGTACGGGGCACGCAGCGCGCCCAGGACCAGCGCGGCTTGGGTTGCCGCCTGGAAGTAGGTGTTCACCGACGCGGTGTCGTAGGTGGTGTGTTCGTCGTCACGGTCGAGCGGGATGGTCCAGGCGACCTCTTGGGGTCGCGGGTTGATGTGCACCGGTCCAACCAGGTCGGCGATCCCGGCCAAGACGTCGTGGGTAACGTCGCGAACAGACCGGTTGGGGACCAGTGGGATGCGCTTCGAACGCCCGTCGCTATGTTCGACAACGGCCTCGTGCTGGCGTAAGTCGAGGCAAACGACGAGCGCGCCAGAGCGGTCTGGTGCTGGGAGCGGCATAGTTTCCCACCCCCTGGCGGTCAGTCGCAGGGCGGCGTGCTGAAGCTGAGGTTCCGGCGGAGCGAGGGTGACGGCGAGCTTGCCAAGTAGCTGGGTGTGAGCATGGAGCGTGTCGCAGGTCGACCTCCACGACTCGTAGGGAAGCGAGGGCCACTCCTCCGACATGCTCGTCACACTATCGACCAGTACAGACCTGCGGCCTCGCCAGTATGAGCGCCGCCGGGGCCTCGACTGTAATGATGGGCATGGCCGTCCGTTTCTTGGATTTATTCAGTGCGACAGGCCCTGGCTGGGCCGGGCTTCACCGACGCGATGAACCCAGGCTTGGAAGTTTGTTTAGTCGGCGAGTGCTCGGGTGACAACCGTGACATCTTCCTGACCGAGGCCGCGATTTACTATCGCTTCCCACTCCCCGGCCAACGCGGCCAATACCGGGAACCGGTCTGGCCCCGCTTCGGACAGGGCGAGGTGCACGTCTTTCAACGCCAGACCTAAGGCAAACTCTTCGGAGTACTCGCCTCGGGCAATACGGCGGAACTTGCCCGACTCCCATGGGGACACAAGCGGGCCGCCGTCGAACGCGTTTATAACCGAAGTGGCTTCCAAACCGAGGCGACGAGCGAGGGCAAAGGAATTGGCCACACCTTCAGCGGTGAACGCGAGCAGGACATTGTTCACCAGCTTCATGCGGGAGCCGACACCCGCCGGGCCGAGCCACAGTGTCCGCTGGCCGATGGCGTCGAACACCGGTGCCACACGTGGCCGGGCGTCGTCCGGGCCGGAGGCGAAGATCAGGAGCTTGCCCTGCTCGGCCGGTACTTTACTGCCGGAGACCGGGGCGTCGACGAAGTACGTATCGGGTCGCTGGTCGCTCATCAGCTTTACGACCCGCTCCGTCCCCTCTATGCCGATCGTGCTCATCTGGGCCCACACGGCCCCGGGCCGCAGCGCCCTGACGAGACCCTGATCGGTGGCCAGCGACACGACGGCGTCGGCATTGGTGACCATGGTGATGACCACGTCAGCCTCCCCGACGGCGTCCGCCACAGATTGGGCCACCTGGACGCCCTGCGTCGCCAAGTCGGTCGACGCCCCGGCCCGTCGGTCCCAGGCTACGACGGGAATGCCGGAACGGGCGGCGCTGACTGCCATTGCTGTTCCCATCGTGCCGAGGCCCAGTACGGCCAACTTGGGTAGCTGTGCTGTCATGGCTGTACCTGTTCGCCGGTGAATCGGAAGTCCGCCTGCGAGGGACCGTCGGAGTGGACGGCATCGCAATAGCGGTTGTCGATCGAGGAGCCAGAGTCACCTACTGAGTCGTCGGGCATGAGCCTGGTTCCTTTCGCATCGGATCTCCTGATAGGTGGCCTTCACGTCTTTTGCGGGCCCGTATGGGCTCGCACCTAGGGAACCTAGTCGTCTGCTGGCCCTGTGGCCGCTAAAGTCCATTCGCCGTTCACTGGGCCCTTGACCTCATTGGTGGACCACAGCGTTTGTCCCGGCACTCCCGTCTCGGCGGCCACATCAGAGGGCTTCTCGGCGACCAGCCGCCCCTTGCGCGCAAGAGTCGGTAGGCAGAATATTGCATTGGGCCACCACAAAAAGGCTTCAGTGCAATAGTGACTTCTCCGAACTGGTGGCGCGCGTTCATGTTGACGTTGCGCGCCAGACACGGCACTGGGTGTTGACTTCTCCGCAGAGCCGGTACGAGACAAAAAGCCCCTTTTGCAAAAGCGCGAATGCCCCGGGGAGCTGTCCAGATTTCGGCTTAGGCCCTCCCCAGACCATGACGCCACTGGGATCTCGGATGCTCGAAGTGGCCTCGGCGTACCCTCGGCCCAAACGAAATTGGGCAGTGGGCCCAAGGCGAGGGCAGAAGCACCAATATCTGCAGCGCGGCCGGCCTCCTGGCCGGTCACAAGAGGAAGTCCATTGGTGGCCAAAGTGGCTGTGCTGAACCCGATGATAAGCACCACGCTGCAGACGGCCATAGCCCGCCCGCAGGTGGAGCGCAGCCGGCGGGCCCGTTCCGCCATCGCCCCAGCGAGTATGGCCGAAGCGAGACGCAGCCGGGTCGTCTGGCCCGCGTCCAGCAATTCTTCGCACAGGTCGTGCAGTTCGTCTCCGTAGCGCGCACGCCAAGGGCGCGGGTACAGGCGGGCGACGAGCTTGAACGCGCGGCGGCTCACGCGCTCGCTCCCGCGACGCGGCTAAGCCCTATTTCTGCAATGCGGGCCGATTCCGACAGTTGCCGGCGGAGTGCTTCGAGCCCGCTGGCGGTGATCCGGTACGGGTGGCGGCGCGCGTCGGCGGGAAGCGGTTCGATCAAACCCGCTCCCTCGAGCTTAGACAGGCAGCCGTACAGAGTGCCTGGCCCCAGGCGGACGCCGGCAAACTCCTGCACATCCTGGATCAGGGCGTAGCCGTGTTTTGGGCCGTCAGCGAGGCTCGTGAGCACGAGCAGGCACCGGTCCGACGAACCCCGGATTTCGTTGGTGAGCATCTGGCACTCTCCTGTGTTACCTCCATCCATGATATATCAAACTTGGAGTTATTGCAACCGCGAGCGTAAAGCGGATTTGTCTCGTGTAAGGGCCGCAGGCACCGAACGGCCCAGAGCTCGCACCGTCCTTCTCTCCTTGTGAAGCATGGCGCCTATTGCGCGTATTAGGGGCCGCTATCCCGGTGCGTGAGTGCCGGCAAGGCCCAGCCGTTGCCGTCGGGGTCCTTGAAAAAAACGAAGTCGCCCCAGGGGAACGCCTGACAGGCGGTCGGCGCTGATCGGCCTCCGCCGCTGGAGCGCTAGTCAGCAGGGCCCGCTGCTTGGTGCCTCGCACGGGTACGAGCGCGCGCCACTCTCTAGCGCCTCGAATTCGCCGAAGAACCTCACCTCCACACCACAACCCTACGGCGACCGCCGCGCCGGCGCCTGAGCAGCCTCCACACGACGGCGCTGAGGTGCAGGCCTCAGCGCGACGGCAGTCCCACCTCAGGCGCTGGGCGCACGCTCTTCGCAACACCGAGGCATCGACGATGGGAAGACCAATGATCAAGGCAAGACATCTCACTAAGCGCTACGGCAAGACCGTGGCGGTCGACCAACCAGTACCGGCCCAAAGCCCACGGGCATTCACCTGGGCACGGATCGCTGGCCTGCTGGTGACCATCGTCCTATTGACGGGACTTACCTACCTGGGCGTCTCGTCCAGCCCGGGAACGGCCTCGGTCCCGCAGGGGGCGCACGCCGGCCAGCTGACCATGCACCCGTGCACCTATCCCACCGAGAACGGCGCCTACCGCGCCGACTGCGGGACCCTCGTCGTGCCCGAGAACCGGGCAGACCCCCGGTCGCGCCTGATCTCGGTGCCGGTGACCCGGGTCCTGGCCCGCTCATCCCACCCGCTGGCGCCGATCTTCCGGCTCAACGGCGGCCCGGGCGTGACCAACATGACGTTCCCCCAAGCGAGCCGCCTGGCCGCCCAGCACGATGTCGTCATGGTCGGCTACCGCGGCGTCGACGGCTCTTCGGTGTTGAACTGCCCCGAGGTGACGGCGGCGCTGGAGAACTCCGGAGATAACCTCCTCGCCAAAGCGTCGCTGAGCGCCTACTCCCAGGCCTTCGCCTCGTGCGGGCAGCGGCTTGAGCGGTCCGGCGTAGACCTCGCCGGCTACACGATGGAGGAGCAGGCCGCCGACATCGACGCCGCTCGCGTCGCCCTCGGCTACCAGCGCATCGACCTGGTCAGCGAGAGCGCCGGGACCCGTCTCGCCATGATCTACTCGTGGATGTACCCGAACAGTGTCGACCGCTCGGCGATGGTCGGGGTCAACCCGCCCGGGAACTTCGTGTACAGCGGGGCCGAGACCGACCAGGGGATCCAGCGTTACTCGGCGCTGTGCGCGCAGGACCCGGCCTGCCGGGCCCGCACCGCCAACCTCGCCGCCAGCATGCAGCACACGGCGGCGCACATGCCGAGCCGGTGGTACGTCCTGCCGATCAAGCCGGGCAACGTGCTGGTCGGGACGTTCCTCGGGCTGAACGACGAGACCTCGGGAGGCGGTGGCGTACTGGCCGGGCCGAACACCCTCGACTCGTGGATCTCCGCCGCCCACGGCGACCCGAGCGGCTTTTGGCTGCTATCGGAGATGGCCGGGCTCATCCTCCCCTCGTCGTTCGTCTGGGGCGAGTTTGCCAGCATCGGGATGGCCGACGCCCAGCCCGTCGAGCGCTATTTCAGCTCCGGCGCGGACCGGGGCTCCATCATCGGCAATCCCCTGGCGGAGTTCTTGTGGGGGGCAGGAGGCCTGGTGCACGCCTGGCCGGCCAACCCGGGCGAGGACCAGTACACCACCGTGCAGAACTCGAACGTCCCGACGCTGCTCATCGGCGGCACGCTCGACTTCCAAACGCCGGCCCAGAACGCCACCAAGGAGCTGCTGCCGCACCTGCCCAACGGGCACCAGGTCATCCTGTCCGGGCTCGGGCACGCGGAAGACTTCTGGTCCTACGAGCCGAGCGCCAGCACGCAGCTGCTGACCACGTTCTACGCCACCGGCCAGGTCGACACGTCACGCTACACCCCGAACAAGGTCAGCTTCACCACATCGTCCAGGCAGACAGCGGTTGCCAAGGACATCCTCGGGACAGTGATCGGATTCGTCGTCCTGGCTGCCCTGTCGCTGCTCTGGGTGGCGCTCCGGGTACGCAAGCACGGTGCCGCAGGGCGCAAGACCAGCGTCGTGGCCCGCACCATCGTCCCGCTCGTGCTCGGGCTCGGCGGCTTCTTCGGAGCAGCCCTAGTCGTCCTGACGCTCTGGCCCGCGCTGTCGCTGAGCAGCGAACTGCTCCGGGTCCTCGCCCCCAGCGGGGCGATCGCGCTGGGCCTCTACCTGGCCTGGGCTCACCGCGATTGGGACCGTGCCACCAAATCACTCGGTCTTCTGGCCGCAACCGCCGGCGCCCTAGTCGGAGGGTGGCTCGGGTTCACCGCGACATCAGGGCTGTTCGCGCTCGTCACCACCACGATCGGAGCTGCCGCAGGAGGCAACCTCGCGCTGATCGCCCTTAGCATCTTCCGCGAACGGCCCGCGGCGCGGCCATGGCAACACTCGCGGTCAACAGCGCGACCGCGACCGACAGCGATGACGTGGGGCCCGACCTGGCCACGCCGGTGTACCAGACCCTGGAGAGAGAAGGTGCCGTTCACGCAAGCTGAAAGGCCCGCCATATACCGCCCATACCGGTCGCGCCTGTGCAGCGCGGCCGGTATTCGCAACCTCACCGCCCACCGCGCTGTTGCAGATTCGGTTTGTGCCTTCGGTATGGCGTCTGGATGGGTAAGTCGTGTTTTGGGATGATTTCGACGTGGCGTTCCGGGTGATCTGCGCGGGGACGTCACGGGTTCACGGGCAAACGAGTCGTCAGCCACAGAAGCCGGCGATCTGGGCATGGTTCACGTCCGCTCATTTCCCTAACCAGTAGCTGCGTTATTCGGCGATCTTAGAAGTGAATCCAGATCGGTTCTATCGTGCGAGCCCAATACAGAATGCCAGCCTCCGGGAGGACAATATGTGTGCGGGATCTGCGCTTGCATCCCGAGCAAATCTGGGGGTACCTAGTGCTGCCTCCAGGAACGTTTGCCCGGTTGCCAGCGGCAAACCCGCAGTCGGCGCTTCAGAGTTGCGGAAAGCGCAACCAGGCAAACGTTGCCTGTCGTGGCACTAGGTCGCAATAGCCGTCGTACTGTGTGCGCACCAGCTCGGTGAGACGCCCGGAAAGGTCGCTCAATAATGGGTTTTCTGCAACGTCCGAGACACTGTTCCACTATGGCACCCCTCCGGTGACAGGGGAGATCCTCATGCGCCGCCCTCACTCAACGTTGAGGCGCCCAAACCACTCCTGGGCATGATCGTCCGGTGACTGGGGGTCGCTCGGCAGAATGGATGGCCCAGCGAGCCGGGGGGAAGAAGCATAAAGTTGACCGGCGTGGTGGACGCGTCCAGTGCTCATGTCCGGCCGGCGACAAGGGCCGATGTTCCAGGTATCGTGTCGGTCTCGAACTCGTCCACCCTTCCCGACGAAGACTTCGGGTTCGGTGGAGGCCTAGAATCGCCCTTCCATGACGTGTCGACCCTTGTGGCCGTCTGGCAGGACCCCAATTTCGTCCTGGGGGAGGCGGTGTGGGTTGCCGAAATGGGCGACCGGATCGTCGGCTGCGTGACTGTGGAGGACAGAGGGTGCGAACTCGAGCTCGTCAACATCTCCGTCCCGCTAGAGCTTCAGGGTAGAGGGCTGGGCACGCTCCTGGTGCGGTCACTCGAGGAGCGAGCAATGGCGGAGGGGAAACGAGCGGTTACCCTCGGCACGAGTCGCAACGCGGAAGGCGTGGCTTGGAAGTCGCTTCCCTGGTGGCAACACTTGGGGTACAGGATCACTCACGAAGAGGAGAACGATTGGACCCGGTCAATCGGGCCGGGGGTCCGTGAGGTGCGAATGCGGAAGGACCTCCCCGCCGTATGAGCTTTCCTGAGCGTGTGCACGCTGGGACGGTCGACCCAATGGGTCGTGCCACAGAAAGGGAGGTCCGAGGACACCCCGCCGCCGCCTGATGTGGGAGCGTAGGACAATGGACGAAATGGCTTTGCTCCGTCGTGCTGGTTCCGAGTTCGAGCGTCGGCTCACCAGCGTCACGCCCAACCAACTACCCCGGCCGACCCCCTGCGCGGAATGGACGGTGCGCGACCTGATCAGCCACGTTGTCGGTGAAAGCGTCATGTCGGTACGCCTCCTCCACGGCGCTGACTCCGAGGAGACGGTGTTCGGGCTCGACGGCGACATTTTGGGCGCCGACGTAACCGCCGCCTTCGCCACGGCGGCGTCGGCCGAGTACGCGGCTTTCGAGGAGCCCGGCGCCACGGAACGGACTGTGCATCACCCGGCCATGGACATGCCCGGGGCACAGCTACTCGGGTTCAGAATCGGCGGCCTCACGTTGCACGCATGGGACTTGGCGCGCGGGTGTGGCGGTGACGAGACCCTCGACTCGGAGCTGGTCGAGGCGGTCTGGCGGCAACTCTCCCCGATGGCGCCGTTCATCGCGCAGACCGGTGTGTTCGGAGACGGTCCAAGCGGGAAGGTTGGTCAAGAGGACCCGTTGCAGGTGCGCCTTTTGGACCTGACGGGACGCCGCCCTGGCTGAGGTGCCAAGCGGCGAGGGACCAGGTAGAGCGACGAGCGACCCAGGTCTGAAAACGAGGCAAACGGTACCCGCCTCGATTCGAGTCGAGTCGCTCGTTACTCGGCAAGCTCACCGTTCGCAGCACGACGTGAAAGTTCCATACATACCGAAGGAGAAACGGTGAAATGGCACGGTACTTGGGTAACGATAATGGCAGGCGACTTGAGGTCGTGACGCACTGGAACACAAAATGCGAACTGCTCGTTGATGGCAAGCAGGTGGGCTCGGGCGCTTTACCCCTTTTCGGCGGGACGCTGAAGCTAGCCGATACGGCCAATGGAACGATGGTGAATGTAACGTCCGGCAACACTATTCTTCCCAAGGTTGTGTTGGTCGCTGGCGGCGAGGAGCAACCCCTTCTTCGAGAAAAGTTCTGATGGACAAGCGCATCAGACGCCACTTCTCCGACCGCCCCGACGTTGGGGTCGAAGACCCGAGGTCGCGTCATGTGGGAACGTCAACCCTGTGTGGCCTTAGCACCGTTACCAGCACCCGAAGTGCGAGGATGGCGGCGACACCAGCAGGCAATACCCGACGAACTGGTACACGGTGACGGCGGTGGTGATACTCGGTCGCCCATGGACAACGAGCACGAGCACGGCCATTATGCCGCTGGCGGCAGCCAGGAAAGCGAGCAGGATCTGATGTACCAGACCGGTCACGTAGCGACGATCACCGTCGTCGCCCAGGAGCCGCATGTTGACGCTGAGGCGTCCGGTTTCTAACGCCTCGGAGATCCGGTCGATGCGACTTGGCAGCCGGCGTAGGATGGGCAATAACGATGTGAGCTCGTCAATCGCCGCCGTCTTGAGTGAGTCCGGTCTGAACTGTTCAGCCAAATAGTCCGCTGCGAAACGGCTGCGGACCGAGGAACCTCCCCGGGCGGCGGATGCAGCTGCCACGGAGGTCATGTTTCGCGCCTCGATACGCAAGTCGAGCTCTTCGCGCAGGGCGTCGCCAAAACCATGGGCCAGATCGATGGCCCCCACCGATCGGCCCCAGCTACGGTCGGGCCGAGCGGCGAGACTATCGAGGATAGCGAGATCGGATTCGACCACGGCAGGGGCCTCTGGTCGGCAGACCTTGACCACTACTCGCTGCCCGGACCGTAGCTTCCCCACATGGACCTGGGCGATGGACGCGGCCGCCAGCAGCGTGCGTTCGAAGGCGACGAACAATTCGTCGACCCCGACGCCCAGCTCGGCCTTGATCACCTCGTCGATCTCAGGCCACGAGACGGGAGCCGCATCGTCTTGGAGCGCACTCAGTTCCTGGACGAACTCATCGGGCAACAGGTCACGGCGAGTGGCGAGCACCTGCCCGAGTTTGACGAAGGTGACGCCGCCGTCCTCAAGAGCAAGGCGGACCGAGCGAGCCAGACGAGCGCGACCATCGGAGGTGCGGAGCTCTGATCGCCGGCTGCCTCGCAGGTATGGAAGAAGGCCCCGTCGCTGCAGGATCCGCATGATCTGCGAGTAGCGTTTTGTACGACCAATCCACTGGCGTAGTCGGTTGGCCAAGTAGAACGGTCCCGGTACGGAGCCGGTGGGGACGAACGTCTCGGCGACCACGAGGAAGGTCATGCCGGCAAGGAGGGCGATCGCCGTGCCGAGTATGACGAACCACAGGACCGGGAAGATGCCCGAGTTCTTGGTGCCGTTGTTGCCGAAGATGGCGGTGATGATCGGGGAGGCGACAAGAAAGGCAAGGACCCCTGCGACTAGGGTTCTGAGGCCCCCGAGGCGGAGCCCGAGCAGCCGGCGGACGGCGAAGGCGTAGAGCAGCGCCGCCACAGCGATGAAGAACGGCGCCGCCAGGATGGTCACAGTGGTGGACACGACGGCAGTCACCTGGAACATGGTCATCGCCTCAGATACTGATAACGACCATCCCCCGAACGTGACCGTCCCCGACGTATTCGATCGCGTGGGAACACTCACCCAGGGGGAAGACGGGTTCGACGACCAGTGTCACCTGGCCGTTGCCTGTCGGCGCCTTGAGGGCAACCTGGTCCGGATGGTTCACGGACACGAGAAATGGCCGCATAGTCTGGCTGGAGAAGGGGGAGACCATACGGGCACGGACCGTGCGAGTGCCGGAAAACCAAGGATCGCCCAACCCCCAATGTTCCGAACGAGCGTCCCTCCTGGCGTCAGCGTCACTTAACGAGTGCTTACCCCCCGGTAAACCGAACCGCGCTTTTGCGCCGCAGCAGGATCACGCAGCTCGCCAGGACGAAGAACAGCAACAACACGTACCAGATCAGGTCGAGAACGAGCCCGAACGACGCAATCACACCGCCAAGGCCGAAGGCCTGAAAGAAGAGCAGAATGGCGACGAGGGTCGAGACCCAGGCCAGCCACCGAGGCAGGGCTCCGCTTCTGAACACGAGCACCCCTGCTGCGAAAGCGAAGAGACTGCCGAAGATGTCCGCGGCGCTGTCCAAGGCATATGTCAGCAGGTACAGCGTGTAGGAGACGCCTGGTCGTGGTCAGCCCCATACGACGCCAGCTTCCCGACAAGCAAGCCGTAGAATGACAACATCGCTGACCGCATGGAGTGCGACAAACAACACGCCGCCGACCAGCCCGCAGCCCGAACCAGCGCGGGCTCTCAGTGTTGCGACGCCGACCGTGACCTGGGCGGCATTCAGTGGTTCTTGGCTGGTAGGGCGGGGGCGAAGAAGTCGATCAGGAGTTGGTTTACGCGCTGGGCCTCGTCGTGGTGCACCCAGTGTGAGGCGTCAGACAGCCGTTCGACGCGATCGAGGTTGGGCACGTCGTCATGGTCGGGTTCGGCAAGTTCGGGGCCGAGGTAGTGATCGCGCTGCCCCCATATGACCAGGGTGGGTGCCGAGATCGGGCGAAGCGCCGCTGTCGGCCTTCTTCGGCGAGGTCCGCACCGAGGACCGGTAGTAATTGACCATCCCGGTTGCTGCGCCGGGCTGCGACCATGCCTCGATGTAGCGATCGATCTCTTCCGGGGTATAGGCCGGGTGGGCGTCGCTCAGGAAGTGCCGGAAGAAATGCCAGCGGTTAGCGTGGACGACGGACTCTGGGAGCTCCGGCAGGTCGAAGAAGAAGAAGTACCAGGATTTGCGGAGCTGGCCCGGGTGGTGCAGTCCCTGCGACAGCTTCCGCGGATGGGCCGCATTGAGGATGGCCAGCCGGTCCACGACCTCCGGGTAGGCCATGGCGGTGGCCCAGGCGACGCTCCCACCCCAGTCGTGGCCGACCAGCAGCGCGGACTCGGCGCCGCGTTCGTGGATGAGGCCGCGGATGTCGGCGGTCAGCTGGTCAGTGTCGTAGGCCTTTACACCCTTAGGCCGTGATGACAGGTTATAGCCGCGCATATCGGGCGCGACGACCCGGAACCCCGCCGCCACCAGCGGTTTGACCTGTAGCCGCCAGCCGTACCAGAACTCGGGGAAGCCGTGCAGCAGAACTATCAGCGGCCCCTCTCCGGCCTCGACGTAATGCAATTGAACGTCGCCGACCTCGGCGTAGCCCTCACGAAGCTCCCTGCCCGAAAGGCCCGGCACCTGCTGTACCGCCGTCCCGCTCGCCTCAGCGCCAGCGCCCTCGCTCGTTGTCATTGCGACCTCCCGGGTTGTGTCCCAATGGGGCTAACGCGTTTACCATTTCTTGACACCATCCACCTGCGCGTCCCGAGGCCGGCCACTTGATTATCCCCGCAACCCCGAGTTGAAGTTCAGTCTGAACATCAGCCAGGCCTGTGGGGCCAAGTCAGCCGGGGTGTGGCTCGGTCACTCTGTCGAACAGCCCTTCATCACTTCACGCCTCAAAATAAACAGGAGAACCTATGGAAAATAAGTCCAGGACATAGAGGCGAAATGGGGGAGCGGTGGAGATCCAATGTAGATCTTGCACCCCGCCCTGATCGTCAACGGGCAACTTGAGCTGTCGAGTCGTGGCTAGCTAAAGGTTCTGCTCCTCGTCTTTGTTCATCTCCATCGGCTCGCACAAATCGAGGGCGGTAGACAACTGTTAGGGAACCTCTCCAGGAAATCGCCGGCCGAGCCGCGTGGAGGATGTCACCACCGAGTCGTTCGAGGAGCCCGCAACGCTAGACGGACCAAGAAGGCGGCCGAAGTCGAGTTAGGTATGGAGCCGGCCTTGAGCCGAAGAAGTGACCGACTGCTCGCGCTGCGGGGGCGGGTACTCGATGGAGACGAGGAGGACCAGGGCGACGAGTTCGGGCGCCTTTCTGGAGATGCCAGGACAGGCGCTCCGAGCGTCAAAAGATGTAGGGCTCGGCCGGCGCTGGAGGAGCCTGGCGGCTCGGGGTCCGAGCCGCTCGAGCCAGGGTGCAACACAACGGAACGCCTTTCACCTCGCTGCACGAAGGTGGAAGGCGAGCACGGTTGAGGAGATGCCTCTGAACAGGGCATAAAGGCCAACCCAAAGCAACAGGAGCGTCGCCCGAGCCGGGAAATATTGTTGCGATACCCAGAAGCCGAGGAAGAGCTCGAGGAGCCCGGCAACCAGCCCCAGCCACCACACCGGGTTGACCGGTTGGCCCATGATCGAGCTAATGATGTCGAACGTCCCCTTGAAGATCAGGAGCAACCCGAGCACGTCAGCAATGGACACGAACGTACCGACGGGGTCGATGAAGGACCATATAGCGGCGACCAAAAAAAGGACGCCCAGGAGCGCCCGTCAGCCCCAACTATCGACCACCGCTGCGGCCATGAACTCTTCGACGGCCGATATCAAGAAGATGACCCCGAGCAACACGCCGACGGCCCTGACCGACGTGAGGCTCATCTGCAGCACGACGAACGATATGACGAACCAAGCAAGGCCAGCGATCAGGAAGGCCCACCAGGGGCCCACAATTTGACGGACGGCATCGCGAGCTTGCGTGTCGAACATGGGAAGTCCTTTCTCTGGAGTTTTATTCGAGGCTTCGGTTTGTGGCCTATGGACTGTCACGACTACGAGGATGGCGGTGCCATCCCCCGGGATTAGCAAGCCGCAGTTGGCACCAGCTCAGGCTGGAAGTGCGCGGCTCGGCGGGCATTCCTCGGCTCTTGCCGTTCTGGCTGCGGATGGTAGCTGTTCGACCTCCTATCTTGACGCGCTTGTTGAGCTCCTGCAGGCCCGAGCTGGGTCCCTGCAACTGGACCCCTATGACCCCCGACGCTCGCGTCTCGAAGCGGGGACGAGGGTCCGCCTGCAGACAGGGGTCCAGCCGGGTCTCCCGGTGGGACCGGCGGCGCCACAACCCCCCGCTGGAGTCGGTTACTGACTTGCCCGGCGGAGCCGGGACCACCGGACTTGCGGACATTCGGAGGCCGAGGAAGTGTGCCCTCATCGAGCTGGCGCTCGGCTAGTCCGATGTAACTGGCGGGCGACACCAAGACAGCCCCACGGGGGCCTTAATCGATGAGCCCACCCATCGTCGTCGCGGCCGGACCCGGCGCGGCGCTCTGCCGATTGCCTATAGCGGATGGCCCTAACGTCAACTAGCGTGACCATCACGACCAAATAACTCCGACTAAGGAGATGTCATGGCTGAGAAAGAACAGCTGGTCGTCTATGCCGCCGCCTACGAGACCCTCGATGGCGCGATGGCCGATTTGAACGCCATCGAAGAGATGCACGAGGGTGAGTTGGTGGGCCATTACGACGCCGCCGTCATCGATAACGAGAAGGGTAAACCTCATATCGTCAAGCGGATGGACCGCGCCCGTATCCGCGTCATCCCCGAGTGGTTCGGGGGCGGCACCCTGCCTCGGAAAGAGCTTCACGATGCAGCTGAGTCGCTCACCTCTAACCAGGCCGGGCTGATCGCCATCGGCCAACCCACCATCGAACAGGCACTCGACAAAATGCTCACCGGGGCCGCGAAGGTCGTAAAGCGCACCGTCGACGCGACGACCGACGAAATCAGCACCGAGCTCCAGGAGGCGCTCAAAAGCTGAACCGTCCGTAGAGGCGGCGCCGCCCGGCGAAACCTCTACAGAAAGCCCTTGGACGATGCTTTGGTCGGCTCAGCCATACCGAGCTGAGTCGCGGATAAACATCGACTGCGCGTAAATACTTGGCTGTCCAGGCTGCATCCTGAGCAGACCGCGGGCTCGAGGCAGTTGGGATGCTAGCCACCGTCCTCGGTCTAGACATGACGATGGCAGTCACCTCTCGGGTGAGCAGGCGCCGGCGTTGTCCTCCACGCTCAGTGATTGCGCGCCTCCAGGCTTTCTTTAGTAGCCAAGGCTCGATTTGTTACACACTTCGGGAGTGGACGTTCGCAACGCGGGGCAAAATCTGGAGAGGCGATACTAGTGCTGCCTCGAGGAACGTTTGCCCGGTTGCCGGCCGCAGATACCCTTGTCGGCATTTCAGAGTTCAGGTGTGCAACCAGGTAAACGTTGCCCGTCGTGGCACTAGGACGCGCTTACCAAGTGGCAGCCCAGAACAGACAGTAAAACGATGGGGATACAAACTTAGTCCTGGCTCGAAGGAGCCAACTGCTGTTATTCCCCGTAACAACAGTTTTGAAATTATGCCAGTCCTTCAATTTCAAAGAAAAACGGAGGTTCCTTCCATGCCTGACGTGGACAGCGTCGTGGTAGTTGGGTTTGACGACAATAGCAAGGCCTACGAGGGTTTAACCGTTTTGAAGTCCCTCTCTGACCAGCAGCAGCTCACAGCCAGGAGCGCCGCTGTGGTGGAACGTGACCAGTCTGGCACGCTCCAGGTCAAGCAGAGCTTTGATGCCGATTCGGGTGTGGCAACGGTCGGGGGCGGGTTTATGGGCATGTTCCTTGGGGTAATCGGCGGCCCGGTAGGCATGCTCCTGGGCCTCACTGGCGGCTCCCTGGCCGGCGGGTCGTTCGAGATGCGCCGGGCGGACGAAGAGGACGAGGTGCTGAGCCAGCTCAATGCTGCCATCAACCCGGGGCACACGGTCCTCGTGGCCCAAGTAAACGAACTGGCCACCGAAGTCTTGGACAAGGCGATGGGCGACCTCGGTGGCACCGTGGTGAGGCGGTCCGAAGCTGACGTGCTGACCGAGCTCGACGCGGCAGATGACGCGGCCAAGGCCGCGCAAGAAGCGGCACGAAAGGCCGTCTGGGACAAGAAGAAGGCAGCGGTTACAGAAAAGCGCGAGGATCGCATCGCCGCCGTAAAGGCCAAGTTGTCCCGCCATCATGAGGCGACCGCCTAGCCGTCCGTCGAGGTTGCTATCGGCACGCCCACGCCGGCGGCGGGTCCCTTACGGGCCGCAGCCGCTCGACCCTGCGGTTAGTGCGCTCCGCCGTCTGTAGGCACTGGTACCCCAGCTGCCCCGGATGGTCAGGACGAGGACTGGCTAGTTCGCTGGGGGGTGGAGGGCTCCGGCGAGTTGTTTGCGGGACGTGATGCGAAGCTTGGAGAACACCTTGGCCAAGTGGTACTCGACGGTATGCCGGCTAATGAACAGCCGCTCCCCGATCTCAGGGTTCGAGAGCCCACTGCTCGCGAGCTGCGCGATCTGGCGCTCCTGGGCGGTCAGGTCATACCGTTTGTCGGCCGTCCGCTTGCGCACCTGTTCTCCCGCCGCAACGAGTTCGTTGCGAGCTCGCTCTGCGAAGGCCTCCATGCCAATCGACGTGAGATGGTCGTACGCCGTACGCAACTGTTGGCGTGCGTCCGCGTCACGCCCTTCGCGGCGCAACCATTCGCCGTACAGCAGATGAGCGTGGGCGAGCTCAGGGCGCAGCCGGCTGCGACCTAGCCGCTCAATGGATTCCCGGTACAAGCGCTCGGCGGTTGCTCCCTCGCTCATGAGGGCCCGGCAACGGGCCTCCATCCCTCGCGCCGAATCCGTCTTTGCAATTCCGGTTGCGGCGACCATGCGCGACAAGGCGGCTCGGGCCAGCTCCGGGCTGTCGCACTTGGTCGCCGCTTCGAGCAGCTCTGGAGTAGCCCAGGCGGATAAAATGAGCCCCTCGGGACTGTCGTTGCTCGCTTGCTGAGCGGCGGTGAGCGCCTCGCTGTAGCGGCCGAGCCCGTTGAAGAGCAATGCCAGCATCCAGTCGGCGACCTGGACGTCGATCCCCTGGCCAAGGGCCAGTGATTCTTTTCTGGCCGATTCGATAAGCGTTCGCGCCTCCACCTCACGACCCCGAAATGCCGCCAGTCTCATCTCGCTGGTAGGGGCCATGGCCAACCCGCTACCCCCTCCCTACTCCCGTCGACGTAGTGCGTTCACTAGCTTGCGCCAGCCCTTTACAATCTGCTGTCCTTTCCAGGCTTGCGCTTCCGCCATCCCCGCCGTCGCCCGTTGGCGACGTGTGGAGAGGCGGGCGCCTCAACGTCCCTATCATGCTCTCGGTCGAGTTCGTCCTTGTGCGTGCTCATTGGCGTTAAAAACAAACCATTACTTCAGAAGTATTCCACTCCGGCGCCTTCTGGAAAAAAACGGCAGGCGCAGGGCAGCCGGATTGAAGAGGCGGTCATGAAAGGCACGTTCTGGGCCTAGCCGAGCCCTGATAGTGCGAGTTCCAGTGCTGCTTGTCGACCTGGTGTCGCTCCGGATCGGCCGCCAAGACGACCTGCTCGGTCCTGCTCCCACCCACGATGGCCAGGTTTGCATCCTTTAAACGCGGCTACCGTCGTCGTGATGGCTAGGATTGTTGACAGACAGGCCCTGCTGGCCCTGTACGACCGCCAGCTCCGCCGCGATGCTCAGGCGCCGGCTGTCGAGGAAGTGACGCTCGAACGCCATGCCAAGACGGTGGTCTGGTACGGCAAGGATGATGATGACTGGTCGGCCGTCCTCTGGTCAGACCTGACCGACGAGGACGCCGAGGCGGTGATCGCAGCGGAGGTCGGCCGCCTGCGCGAATGGGGACGCCGGTTCGAGTGGAAGTACTTCTCGCACGACAAGCCCGTTGACCTTCCCCGCCGTCTCGAGGCGGCCGGACTGCGGCCCGAGCCCGAAGAAGCGGTGATGGTCGCTGACATCGAGGAGCTTGACCTCGACGTCGCTCCGCCTGCGGGCGTAAATATGCGCCGCGTCTCGGACAAAGCCGAGGTGAAGGCGCTCCTCGACGTGAACGAGGAGGTTTTCGGCTTGCGTGGCGAATGGGTCGGCCGAGTGATCGCGAGGTCGATGGGGATCGAGCGGCCGCCGGTGATAGGGGTGGTGGCTTGGGCCGACGGCCTCCCGGTTTGCGGGGCCAGGGTCGACTTCCACGAGGGGACCGACTTCGCCAGCCTCTGGGGCGGAGGGACCCTGCCCGAGTGGAGGGGAAAGGGAATTTACCGCGCTGTCGTGGCCTTTCGCGGCCGCCTGGCGCGCGATCGTGGCCACCGCTACCTGCAGGTCGATGCGTTGCCGACGAGCCGGCCGATCCTCGAGAGGCTCGGTTTCGTGCAGCTCACCGCGACCACGCCCTATGTCCCGGTCGAGGTACCTGAGCGGGAGTAGAGGCGAGCGGGGATCGATCGTGAGAGCCTGAAGCCTGGCCGAGACAAGTTCTGTGCCGATGGTTTCAACGGCTGCAACTTCGCCAACTTCCTCGCTGGTGATGTTCTGACAGAGTTCGACACATTCATCGCAGATGTAGACGCCCGGACCAGCAAATGAGCTTGCTGACGGCCGGTCGCTTTTTACCGCAGAGCGAGGGCTACAGCTCGACAGGATTCGGGCCCGTCGGAGCAGTCTGGGGGAAACCAGGCACCCGTGCCACTCGGTCATTAAGTAATTGTTCGATCCCGGTCGGTCTCGTCCGATGCGGAACCAGGTTGCCTGGCGACGGAATCGGCGACACCGACAGCAGCAGCCTGGTCGGCGCTTTCCCGTTAGAAAAAGACGGGGCACCCAGCTTGGTATGAACACTACGTGCGTGATTTGTTCCGGGACAAGGTGAATTAGCCTTGAACCGGAAAAGATAAGAACCCGTCGATATGGGGTGGATTCTCATTGTAAATGATCATTTTTCACTGACCATAACAGGACGATCTGTCAGCGCTGGCCGCCAACCTCGCAGGGCAACGCCGGGCTAGCAGGCAACTGCATGCACCCAGGCCTTCCCCGACCCCATTCGGCGGCAACGGGCGATTGAGTTATCCTTCACCGCTCTTGCCCGCGTTGCTCCAGCCGTCATTGCCTGCGTGGCGCAATGTCTACGCAGGCGCAAGGGAAATGTCTCTTGAGTCATATCGGGGTCTTTGCCCTCACCAGCCTCAACGGTTTTCGCGAGGGACCCAACGTGCCTCAGGCGTACCGAAGCTCGTGGGCCAGTGTCACCGCGTCCTCGACAAGCCGGGCGGCTTTCTCAGCCTGGCCGGCGTCCCAGGCCAACACCGAAGCCGACAGGCATTTTTCTCCGAGGTGAGCGCGGAACGTTCCGCCGCGTTTGCATGATGTCTGCGGACGATCGGCGTTCCAGCGGAGGCCAAATTTCCTTCTGGCGACGTGCCAGGAACCGTGCCCATGCGGTGCCTGAGCCTTGCCTGTCCAAACCGAGTGGCCGCACTCAGATGCGATGTTTGGGCACGCTTGCGGTGGTAAGCGATCGGCTCTCCGACGAGGATTTGGTAGCCCGCGGACCCAGCGTTCGCGGGTAGTCCCCGAGGTGGTGGCGAGCCCGACCCGTGAGGGGACACGGTCGCAGCGAGAACCTGGGTCTGACCGTGACGGCCGGACGAGGGAGACTCTTGGTCTTTTCCACGGGCGGCGCCCGGGCCGTTTCAGACTCTCTAACCTATTTTTCCAACGACGAGGCTATAAACCTCCTCGATCGACATCTGCGGCTCAGGGCCATTGGAGTCAAGGCCGTCCAGTCTCAAGCCGTGTCGTTCAATCACCCGCTGGGAGGCGGGCGCGAGCCGATCTCGGACGAACGCCTCATAGGCCTCTACGGAATCCCAAACATCAACCACGTGCCAGCGTCCTTGCCGCATTAGGCGGGCATGTACTACAAGTCCGGACGGCGGGTCATCGCGCACCCCCATCTCAACCTCGACCTCGTCGGCCAACGCCGGCATCACACCCTCAGGCATGATGGACTCCAGTAGCACGGTCATCCTTTGGCTCCTTTACTGTCCTATTTCGTAAACCTCTGCGGCTTGAGTGCCATCAGGCTACTGGCGTAGACAGTGAACATTGACGCCTCGCTCGTCCAGACGACGTCCCCGGTCGGGGTGAAAGTGAGCCAGCACGGCCGTCATCGGCCGAGGCAACGCACGCCAAACACCGGCAGCACACCAAGGGCTGGCTCAGCCGCCGCCGCGCAGTCCCGAGTCCGCCCGACCGTCCCCGAACGTTCGCCGCGCGCTCTGTCAGGTACGCCCAGAGGTGCCGTAGCAGGGTTTGGGCGGCGTTCATGCTGGCCACCACATACTGGAGGGCTGGGGTAGCCCCGGATGAGGGCGGAGCCGTCCGCTCGACACACTCAACGATCTGCCTGGTCATACCTTGTGCCATGGGCACTCCTGCGGCAACCGAGGCCCCGGCACCCAACAGAACGACGGGGGCTGCTGGCACGGCACTACAGTACGCGCCAGCACGCATCGTGCCATGAATTACCCCCGATTTGACGCCTCCGCGAGCCGAGCGTTCGGCGACAAGAACCGGTTACTAGCAGTAGCTCCCAACGTTGTGAAGGCTGGCGTAGTCTCCTTCCGGCCACAACAGCATCACGTGACCGTCCCAGCGCAACCGCAGCGCACCTGCGTTGTTTGCCACCTCGCAACCGATTTGCGGACCAGGAGGAAGGTTGGGGCCAAGGCCGCCGTGGAGGACCAGGTGGCTAGCGTCGTGGATCTCGATGGTGAACGCGGCCTTGTCAATGGACCCGGTGACCGGGAACCGGTTGTAGTAGACACCTCCGACTTGGCAGCCCAGGCACTCTGTCCCGTTCAGCGCGATACCTCCCGAGATTGTGGACTCCTCGGTCCAGGCGTACCCTGACCAGTTGCCTGATGTGTCGGCGATGACAGATGGACCGGTCGGCGCCGTCGTGGACGGTGTGCTGGTGGTTGTCGGTGGCGCGGAGGATGAGGAGGACGCTTGCTCAGTTAGCGTTACTTGCGAAGACACGGGCCTTAGGGCGCTGGCCGCTGCCAAAGTGAACGTCCACCTCTGGGCTGCGCTCGTCCCCTCGCCGATCACCAACGAAAGATCGCCGGCACAAGCCACTTCGTTCGGCGAGTCACCAACGAGCCCGGCGAGGTCACCGCTCCCAGGGCTACCGTAACTTGATGATGAGATCGGGCCAGTGGCGGATAGCCAGCAACTGACTGCGTTCTTGGCGGCCTAATTGAGCGTCAAAGTGCCTCCTGTACCGGGCAGCACTGTCGGGTCGGCCGTCAATCTAACGAGCGGGGCGGGGAACGGCGACGGCGTGACGATTGGTGTTGGTTTGGCCGGTTTGGCTGCCATCCGCACGTCGAACGCTCGCGCCGTGGGCTTAGAGCCGTCTCGGGCCAGGAGGTCCAAGGCCACCACCCGCTGTACCGGCGTCGGGTTGGCGCCGACCGTTACGTGTGCCACCAGGGCCGTAGTGCAAGCCCGCCAGTTGTTTGCGTACACGACCGTGAACGCCTGCTGCGACAGGAGCTTGAGCCTGCAGCTCGTGGCGTGCTCGAGCTGCGCGGCAACCGTCACGGTGCCCCCGTGAAAAGAGAGCATCGCCGGCAGCGCCACCAGTGACACAACGACGGGCATCTCGATCGCCGAAGCGCTGGCCGTAGCCGTGCCCAGAGCGGCCGTCAGCACCGCTACCGCAACACTCAGGTACTTCAGGGTTAGAGCGCCCAAGATCTTTCGGCGCGCAAGTCTGGCGTTTCAGGTCGTCCACTTATTCCTTCCCCTGGGCGCGCCTATTGTCGCGCGCCAGGAGAGAGCGCGGGCACCTGCCGCTCATCGAAACGCGCGTCCTCCTGTTTTGGGGCTGATGGCTAAGGCTGCAGAGGCAGCGCGACGTCGGTAACAGAAAAACGTGATGGTCCTTCCGACGGTTCCCCATATCGAACGACCTTCGCCCGAAATACGCCGGGTTTGATCAGCCGCTGTAGCGCACTCCTACCGTCCGCACCCATCGTGGTCGTCACAGAACGGGTCCCGCCCACACCAGCAATCCCGCCGAGCGTAGAGTTCAAACTTGGCACGGCCTGCTGTTGGGATGCGCGAGTGCTTGGCGTGTCAGAGACCGGCGAAGGCTCTCAGCCTTGGTATGTGCCACACCTGCTACGAGGCGTGGTATCGCTCGCGCCGGCCTGACCGGGACAGCTGGGTGCCACAGCGGCGAGAGTGGCTCGAGGGCCGAGCACTCGGGATATGCCAGTCGTGCCGCGAATGGGCCGAGTTTCGTACCGCAGGCCTGTGCCGGCGTTCTACAGCTCCTGGTGCGCCGCCGGCCGTCCCAACCGGAGGAGTGGGCGCAGGATCGGCGGCAGCGGCTGGCACAGAGGCGAGTGGCCGCGACGGCTGCGTGCGCGGCCTGCGATCGGATGGCCGAACCCCGACGGCGGGGTCAAGCAACTCGCGGGTTTGTGCGGATGACGGCCTGCATCTGCGAGACGTGCTATGAGGCGTGGCGTTACGCCGTTAAGCCAGATCGGTACGAATGGGTGCCGAAGTGACGGCATCGGCTGAAGGAACGCCGCGAGTTGCAGCCCGAAGACGTTGCGGACCTCGATGTGTTCAACGCAGTGGGCGTGGAACTCCTGTTAGACGCCAAGCCCCCAGCGGCGCCGCCCTGTCTGTCAGGCTGAACTGAGACACCTCTAGCACCCAACGGTCCCACAGGGCGAGACAGGAACCAAGGTAGAACAGATGACCATGACAGCCACAGCCTTGCTTGAACGCGCCCATGATGGCATGGTGCCCGACGACGAGTTGGCCAAGCCGAAGCGGCGCAACTTCAGCGCTGCGTACAAGCTCGCCATATTGAAGCAGTACGAGGCGCTGGATGACCCTGGCGCCAAAGGGGCGTTCTTGCGCCGGGAGGGCCTGTACTCCTCCCACATCGTCGAGTGGCGCCGTGCCCGCGACGCCGGCGCCCTGGCCGAGCTGGCGCCCAAGGTGCGCGGGGCCAAGGCGAGCGCCGCACAAAGAGAGCTGCAGCGCGCTCAACGCAAGATAGCGCGCCTAGAAGACCAGCTCGACCGGCACCGCAAAGCCTTGGAAATCCAGGGAAAAGCTTCCGAGCTCTTGGCCAAGCTGCTAGCCGAGAGCGCCGAGGACCAATAGCAGCCGAGGCCGAACGCTTGGCCTGCTCCTGCATTGGCCAAATAGCGCCGCTGCTCGGCACCAAGGCGGCCTGCCTGGCCGTCGGCCGGCCGAGGGCGACCCATTACCGCCAGCTCCGCCCGGCCCGGCTGACGCCCAAGGCGCCCCGGCCCGCACCGCCGAACAAGCTCGGGGAAGCTGAGGTCGGGCTGGTCCTGTCCACGCTCAACTCGGCGCGTTTTGTGGACGCCTCGCCCACTCAGGCCTATTACGTGCTGCTCGACGAGGGCACCTACATCGCCTCGCCGTCGACGTTTTACCGGGTGCTGCGGGCTAACCAGCTCGTCCGTGAGCGCCGCCGGCAGGCCTCGCACCCGCCCCGGCTGCGCCCCGAGCTGGTGGCGAGGAGCCCCAATGTCGTGTGGAGCTGGGACATAACGAAATTGAGAGGGCCGGGCAGAGGTGAGTACTACGACCTTTACGTCGTGCTCGATATCTTCAGCCGTTACGTGGTCGCTTGGTGCGTGGCCCCGGCGGAGTCGGGCGAACTGGCCAAGGAGCTGATCGCCGACGCCATTTCCCGTCATCAGGTGCCTCCCGGCCAGCTCTCGGTCCATGCCGACCGGGGCAGCGCCATGACGTCTCAGCCCGTGGTCGAGCTGTACGGGTTCTTGGGCATAACCCGGTCGTACTCCCGCCCGCACGTGAGCAACGACAACCCTTACAGCGAGGCGCAGTTCAAGACCTTGAAGTACTGCCCGGCCTTCCCCGAGCGCTTCGGCTCCATCGCCGACGCGCGGGCGTTCTGTCGTCGTTTCTTCGACTACTACAACCACGAGCACCGCCACTCGGGGGTTGCTTACCACACGCCCGCCTCGGTCCATTACGGCACGGCCACCGAGGTCCGTGCCCAGCGCTCCGAGACCCTCGCCTCTGCCTACGTCGCTAACCCGGCCCGCTTCCGCCACCGCCGGCCCGAACCACCGAAGTTGCCGACGGTGGCCTGGATCAACGAGCCAGCTGGGACCGCAGACCCGCCCGCTCAGAACGCTCCATAACTTTGTGTCTCAAAAGGCTTGACAAGTTCCGCCGCCCCAGCGCACATAGTCGCCGGGTGAGCCGCCGCAGAGCGGCTCACCCGGGATAGGCCGACCGTATTCGGCGATAACTCAAGCGCCCGCGACGACACTAATGTCGGGCCGCTCGACCACGACTGGTACGCGGCCGGCTGTGCCGAGCCCGGCCAGCTCATTTACCTGACCTTTCAAGCCGTTCCGGCTATGGGAAGGCAAGGCCTCCATGCCCTTCTGCGGCTCCACGGGGGTCTCTTCGGGGACATCACGGGTGGCTAGCTGCCACCTCGGAGACGGGGACACCCCAGCGGTTCGCGGCATCCTCCAGGCACAGGGTCGCGCCATTGATTATGCGCTCGGCGGGGTTGAGGTTGCAGTAACTGCACATGACACCAGGCTCAATGGGATCAAATCGACTATTGGCATAGGATCGGGCATAGCCCAGTCGTCGCTGTGCAGATGGCCCGAGTCCCCTGTTACTGAGGCAGAAAGACTGGTACCGGCCGAAGCGGTTTTGCGGGGCCCGTAACTGGGGCGCAGGTGAAGACTAGGGATCTAGGGTCAACATCCTTCATCCCGGCGGAATCGAAGTCGACAGTGATGGAACTGGGCCGGAGCGGACGTCGATAATAGCGCCGGTACGCGGGCCCAGTGCTACCCGCTGACCAAGGAAGAGGCTCACACCTCTTAGTGGCGAGGTCGGTGCTTAGCCGAACGATACTTTGCCCGTGCCGGTGATGCTTCCATAAAAGGCAACCGGCGGGACATTATTGTTCATATTGCACTGGCCCTTCTTAGCGCCGCTGGTGTACCTGGCCCCGATACCGGCGAACCTCTCGGTCATGTGCAGAGTGCCGGTAATACCGGCGTAGGCACCAGTGCCATCGAAGAGAGTGACCGGCCCAACGCCACCGAACACAACCGAGCAAGTCGTAGCGTTGGACATGAGGGGTGGAGCGGCATTAGTGATCTTGTTGAGGATGACAGAATTGACTTCGAACCCACCCTGCTTGAGGGCGATCTTTACATAGTTGCCGTTATCATCGACGGTGCCGTTCTTGTTGATGGAAGTGGCCGTGCCATAATCCCCGATCACACCCGTGATAACAATGTTAGAGACGGGACTGTTGATATTGGTCGAGTTCGGGGTGACCCAGACCTGGACCGTGCCGGTCGTAGTCATGGTGGCTGCCTCGGCCGGTACCGCCGTTGCGCCTACAGCCGCAGCCAGGATCAGAGCAGAAGTCATTGTCTTGGATAGCATTTTTGTGCTCCCCCTATCAGAATGTGACGCCGAGTGTAACGGAAGGATAGTGGTCAGGCTAGTCACCCAAGAAGAGCGGCCAGTCGACGCGCCCCCCGTAATTCGGCGTTGAGTGCCCGCCGCGCTACACAACGTGCCTTTCCGTCCGCGAGACGCGAAACGAGGGTCTCTCCCTGCAGTATTTGTGCCGTGGTAGTGCCCATGCGCATCTCTCCCGCGGCGGCCCTGCCGGCGGGTGAGGGGTGGGCGTTCGAGGGTGCGCCGTCACAGGCCCGGAGAACACCGACCCCGCAGCACGTCGCGGTGGTCGCGGCACCGTTTACGAACTGAGGAACAAAGACGAATAGAGCCTGACCAGCGCAGACGGCATCAGTCAAGCATTTGTTCGGCTGGTCTGTTCCTTCGTAAAAGTGCAACGCAAGTCCAATAGCTGGGCAGTCGACGAGACGTATGCTGCCGTACAGCAACTGACAAGGAGGTCTCATGGATCGATCCGGCGAGGTCGAAGCGTTGGTTCTTGCTTGCTACGAATCATGGCGGACTGGCGATATAGCAGTTTTTGAGTCGTTGCTCGCGAACGACGAGACGGTGCTCATGGTCGGGACAAATCCGGAGGAATGGTGGTCGGGGCCAAACGCTGTCATTGAGGCGTTGAGGAGCCTGCTGCCCCAAACGGCAGACTTGGAACTGCTGCCGGGGCATCCCCAGGCCTTCGAGAGTGGAGACGTGGCCTGGTTCGCGGACCGCGCCCGCGTGGGTGCTCCCAAATCGGACCGAGGTACCTTTCCGGATGACGGGTGTAGTCATACGGGAGGCCGGTGGATGGAAGATGCTGCAAACGCACCTATCGATCGGCGTCGCCAACGAGGACGTGATCGGTCGCGAGCTTCCGGTCTAGCGGCGAGCCGTCAGGGGCGATGACATTGTTTGCCTCGGCGTAGCGCCGATGCTGGTCCCCTCAGGGGTCATGTCCGCCGGTTAGGACTTGGCGTTCGATCTCAAAACGGGACGGGGTGCGCGCCTTGAAAAGCGTGGACGCGGTTCTCCGGGCCGAAAGCCGACACGGCGACGACCGCACAGCCGCCTCCACGAGCTCGTTGGTCTCGGGTCCCCCGCCAGCCGTTCGAAAAGTCGTCCTGGACGGTGGGCTTGCCTGCCTCGGCGCGGCTACGGGACGACCCAGCTTCGAGTGAGGGGGCCGACAGGCGCCGGCCGTTGGCTCGTAGGCGTACTTGATGACCGGTCCCTTTATGCGGGCGGCCGGGTGTCGGCGAACTGCGCCTCGGGGACCATCGTGGCGAGGCCATCGAGTACTCGCTCGAGACCCAAGTTGAAGCCGTTCTCGAGACGGTTTGGATCGTGGGGGGAGCGAGCGTCGAGGACGACGCGAGAGAGGACCGGGTAGCGGCCGCTGTCGATCAGGCTTTGAACGTACGGGGTCTGGGCCCGCATCCATTCCTCTTGGCTGAGGCCGGAACGACGGGCTGCCTCCTGCTCCGAGAGGTCCTCGATCGCGCGACCACGGACGAAGGCGTCGATCGTTTCGATCATCACGAGCATCTCGTCGATCCCGAGGCCCAGACCGTCGATGGCGCCGAGCACCTCCTCGTAGCGCCGAGCCGTGTTCGGTCCCAAATTGCGTCGGCCGCCGCCATGGACGGCCAACCAGGGGTGCCGCAGGGTCATCGCCCGCAGGCCGCAAGCGACGGAACGCAGGTCGGCGCGCCACTCGCCGCGGATCTCGAAATGGAGGTCGTTACCCATCACCGCGTCGACCATCAGGTCGATCAGCTCGTCCTTACGGGTTACGTAGCGGTACAGCGATGCCGCCCCGACACCGAGCTCGACCGCCAGCGCCCGCATCGAGACCGCCTCAATTCCCTGAGTGTCGGCCAGAGCGACGGCGACGGCGGTGATTTCGTCGCGCGACAGCGAAGGGGCAGGACCGCGGCTAGCCCGCTCGGGACGTTCCCAGATGACTGCATGGCTCGAACTCATTGCGAACAGTGTACTCAGTCTGATATGGTGAACAACTGCGAACAATGTACTCAGTTAGGAGGCCATGATGGGAACCGATGCAGGCGTAGGAGTGTTGAATCGAGCCGAGGGGCTGAGGAGGGCCGACGATGGCGACGCGCCACCAGCCATCCGCAACCCGCTCCGGTGGTTTGTGTTCGTGGTCGTGATCGCCGCCAACGTCATGGACCTCATGGACGCGACGATCGTCAACGTCGCCGGCCCATCGATCCGGGCTGCGCTCGGTGGCAGTGCGTCCACCCTGCAATGGCTGCCTGCCAGCTACACGCTGGCGTTCGCCGTGTTGTTGATCACCGGCGCCCGTCTGGGTGACATGTTCGGCCGCCGGCGGCTGTTTCTGATCGGCTCCGCCGGCTTCACGCTGATGTCCGCAGCCTGCTCGGTGGCCCCTTCGATGGAGGTGCTGATCGTCTTCCGAGTGCTGCAGGGCGCGTTCGGGGCGCTGATGATCCCTCAGGGGTTCGGGATGATCAAAGAGGTCTTCGACGAGAAGGAGATCACCAAGGTGTTCGGCGCCTTCGGGCCGGTGATGGGCCTCTCGATCCTGGCCGCCCCCGTCCTGGCCGGTGCACTGGTCGAGGCCAACTTGTGGGGGATCGGATGGCGGCTGGTGTTCTTGATCAACGTCCCGATTGGCATCGCGGCTTTAGCGGGGGCTATCCGGGTGCTACCGCGGACCGTCGCCCATCCAGGGATCCGCCTCGACATCGGCGGGATGGCGCTGATCGGCGTCGCCCTGACGGCGATCATCTACCCGCTGATCCAGGGCCGCGCCGATGGGTGGCCGGCCTGGACCTTTGTCTCGCTCGCGGCTGGAGCAGTGCTCCTCGGCGTGTTCGTGTTGTGGCAGCGCCGCCTCCACGGCGACCCGCTGGTTGAGCCCGGGTTGCTCGCCAACCGCATCTACACGAGCGGCATCCTCGTGGCACTGGCCTTCTTCGGCGCGTTCGGCGGCCTGTTGCTGTGCGTTTCGCTGTTCGCCCAGCTCGGCGAGCACTTCTCGCCGGTCCACGCGGGACTGACCCTGATGGCGATGGTGGTCGGCATGATCGTCGGGATGGGTGTCGGGTTCGCACTCGTTGGACGGCTCGGCCGGCACCTGCTCCACAGCGGCATCCTGATCGTCGCAGCAGGAACGGTCGTGCTGGCTCTCACCGTGACCGGCGCCCGCTCGGCCTCCACGCTGGACCTTGCCCCCGGGCTTTTCCTCATCGGGCTTGGCGCCGGCTCGAGCATCGGCCAGCTGTTCGACTTCATCCTGGCCGGAGTGAAGATGAACGAAGTTGGTTCTGCCTCCGGGGTGCTCGAAGCTGTCCAGCAGCTCTCCAGCGCGCTCGGCGTAGCCGTGCTGGGGACGATTTTCTTCTCGGCGCTGGGGGGACATCTCCCAACCCACGCCCTGGCCGCCACCGCTTGGGCGTGCCTGGTGCCGCTGGCCGGCACCTTCCTGCTCCTGTTCAAACTGCCGATGCGCGCCCGCGAGCCACAACCCTGACCGAGGCCGGGGCGTACCAGCTAAGGACGACAGTATTGAGGCGGGCACTTTGTCCGTGCCGGCCGAGTATGGCCACAGCGCGTTGCACAGCGGCGCTGCGCGTCCGGTCGCGCTAACCAATGCGTTCAGGGAGGCTCAATGAATAATTTGGCGGGCTATTCAACGCCGAGGACCTCGTAGACGGCTGCAAGGCTGAAGCAGGAGGGTCCTCCCCGACTACGCGGCAAGTAAGCGGGCTCGCCCCCCGTGCGATCGCGGTCTCTGCCGGCACCGTCCGCCCTGTCGAGGATCCTCACAGCAGCGCCTACAGTTCCGGGCTATGTACCCGGTCAAGTACTTCACACCCAGCCAGCCGGCTCTGTTCGCCGGGATCGTTACCACCGAGAAATGTCCCGGTTGTGTTGAAGTCTGCCTTGGTCGGGAAAGATCAAGGGGGCAGCCATCCAGCGGCCCTCCCCACTGGTACGCGGCCCGGTAGCGCTTACGTCGTTTCTCGACGCAGCCAAAGATGCGCCGAAGCATAACACGACGGTTGCACTTGTGGGAAGAGAGTCTTTTCCATCCCTCTCTATGCTGCGGTCATGCCTGCCAGCAGCTGCCATGCGAGCGCGGACGCGATTATCGCCCTCTGTGCCGCGCCGCTCCAGCGTCTCGACGGAGTTTGGAGCAGGCCACGTAGTGACCTCGTGCCACGCCCCGCGCGAACGACGGGGGACTCTTGATTTTGCCGCGGCCGCGTGGCCGGAGCAGGCCGGCCATTCGCGAGTCCGCTAATAGCGGAACGGTCCCCGCCACTCAGGCGACCCCGACGAATACCGGCTCCGAGATGTCGCCGGCCGGGGGAGTGGCGGCCTGCCAGATCCGGGTTGCCAGCAGGAGCATCGCTCAGCGCGAAGGGCAACATGAACACCACCGCCACAGCCCCCGAAGATGACTGTTGCTGAGCAACTTCCAGGCCGATAACGAATACGGCCGCCAGCCAGCGTGGCACGCTGCGGCTCCGCCAAAGGGCAAACCCCATAAGAACGGGCGCCACGAATATGCCGAGGAAATAGAGCCCGGAGAACGCCTGCTCGAAGCCGGAGTTGAATGTCGCGACCAGGAACTGCGCCGCTGAGTCTTGGGACATGTGTGCAGACACGGCGGCGGCGAGGTTGACACCCACCAAGACGTTGACGACGGCCCCGCAGAAGGAACCTAATCCTCCAATGAGCGCAGCGATAGTGGCAACCGCCGCACCGCGCTTTCTGACCAGCGTGGCGATGGCCGGGTACGAGATAGCCAGGGCTCCCAGCGCGAGCAGAGTGAGCGAGCCCGAGACGTAGAGCTGGACCGCGTGCTTGGCTGCGATGGGCAGCACCTTCAACGCGGTCGCCGTGGTCTGTATCAACTGGTCGGTGCCTTTCGGGTTGAGCCCCTCGGCACACATGTAGAGCAGGGCGGCGATGGGAAGGAAGACCGCCAGCACCCGTTGACGTACCCGGGCAGTGTTATCCATGGGTTCTCCGTTCGGCTCGAGCCGGTCTTGGCGCGATGACAAGGGCCTGCAACCACCACCGCTTAGTCAAATAAATTTGTCGTTTATGCTTTTCCCTTTTGAGCCCTTTGGCGGCGGTCCTCCTGCGGGGATGGCGTCGGCGCGGTTCGTGCCTTCAACTGTGATGGCCAAGTCGCTACCGGAGGCGCCCGGCTGAACGCCCCGCGCAGGGAGCGGGGAGAGCTCATCTACGGCGCGGTTGCTGGCGACGGTGGTGCATACGTAGGTCTCGCCGGCCTCGAGCTCATTGACCGCCTGTTGCCTTTCAAACCAAAATGTGGTCGCGTGACGTGTTGCTGTTTTTGCCAGACGCGTGCCCGCGGGATGCACGGCCTCCAGCTCCCCCGCGGGTGGCGTATCGGCGGCTGAAATTGTGCTTCCTTCAACCAGGCATTGAAGGAACCGCAATTCTTCCTCGTCGTGACGAAACATTATTGCCAATGTCGACCTGAATAAGCCAATACCTACGGTCTGGTGGGTGTTTTTGGCAGAAACCTAAACTGTTGACCAAGCCACTACGGCTCGCATATGGACGTCTCCGTTCCGGACTCTGGCCGTCCGATCGCCTCGGCGGTATGGGCCCAGGTCCTAAGGCAAGGTCAGCCCCCCAAACGGCCGTTGCGAGGCGACCGCGAGCGCGACAGGACGGACGCCCCGCTACCGCCCCTGAAAGCAGCTGGGCATGAGCACCTCGTTAGCGCCACCAAAGGCGCAAATGCTGGTGACGGTGTCGACCGTCTGCCCCCCGGCACCTCGGTCATTTATGGCCGGGAGACCGCCGCTACGGCCAGCGGACACTCGGGACCGAGACCTGTGCGCCCTGCTCTGCTGCCCGCTCGAGATGGGCTCGGACCACGGCGTCTTAGTTGTCCCGGCGGCCCTTACCCTGCCAGAAGAAAAACGAGCCTCTGCGACGTTTATTCATGAACGAAAAAAGCACGACGACTGCGACGACACAAACTAAGACGATTCCCATCCGACTGCCTCCTGTGTATGAACTGCTCAGAAGAGGCGTCGGGCGTGGACCGGGCGACCAGGAAGGGAGTCGTCCCGTCCAAACGAGCCGTCGCTCCCAAGGGGACTACCGACAATCCTACCGGAAAAAACTTGCCGCGATCACGACGACCGCCACCGCATTCGCCTGTGCGACGAGATCGCCTGGCTCGAGCCGGCGGACGGCTCCCCAGGGTGATGGCCTTTTGGGCGAGGAGCGGCGCCCCGGGACCGGAGCCCTCCAGGGCGCCGACCGTGGCGGCAAAACCAGCATCCGGCGAACCTTGCGGTCGATCGCGGCCTCGGGAACTCGCCAGCGCGGACGGTGGCCGCCAGCGCCCATCCCCATGCACCGTCTGGGCCGGGCACTACCAGGGCTTGGGAGGCATGGGCGGCAGTGAGCGCCCGGGCATCAAGGATGTCTCAGCGGACCCAGGTGGTTGGCGCGGGGAAATGGTGGCGTGCATCTTTGCGAATTGCATCACGGGGGCGGTTCCAGCGTGGGCGACTGGCCGCTTTAGTCCCGGATAAAAAAGAGCATTTGCTGGTTCCCGTTCGTTGGTTGAACGCTGGACCAATCCCCACCCAGCCCAACCAGTGAAATTCATCGCACCCCACGGAGGAGCTGGCGCCGCACACGTGGTGTCACGTAACCCGACTCCTTATGGCCCGGGTGCGCTCGCCGCCCTCGTACTACCCCGCGGCGTCGTCGGCACGTCACGGACTCCTCGGGCGTCAGTCATTTCTCGCAGCCTCCGTTCAAGGAACTGTCGCTCCCCCTCGTTCCTGGTCTGGCCGAGCGCGTCGCGGTAGTACGTGGCGGCTTCGTCGAACCGGAGTAGGCGACGCAGCAGGTCCGCGCGGACGGCGGGCAGCAGGTGGTAGCCGGCCAATGCCTCCGACTCAGCCAGCGACTCGACGATGTTCAGCCCTGCCTCTGGGCCATCGGCCATGGCGATCGCAACGGCTCGGTTCAACTCGACCACGGCTGACGGCGCGAGGTATGCAAGGTGCTCGTACAATGCGGCGATCTGGCGCCAATCGGTGTCTGCCGCATCGCTCGCGGTTGCGTGGCACGCGACGATGGCCGCCTGGATCTGGTAAGGCCCCGGATGTGATCGCTCCATCGCATTCCGCAGAATCACGACGGCTTCGGCGATCTGATCGGTGTTCCAAAGAGTGCGGTCCTGGTCCTCGAGCAAGACCAGGTTGCCCAACTCGCCCAGCCTGGAATCCCGCCGAGCGTCGTGCAGCAGCATCAGCGCCAGCAGCCCCGACACCTCGCAATCCTGTTGCATCAATGTGCTGAGCAGCCGCGCCAGCCGCAGTGCCTCAGCTGCCAGACCGTCTCTGACCAGGTGGGCGCCGCTTGTGGCCGAGTAGCCCTCGTTGAAAAGCAGGTAGAGCACGCCCAAGACTGCCGTTCGTGCGCTGTGGCAAGAGGTCCGCGGGCGGGACGCGATACGGGATGCCGGCGTTTCGGATCTTGCGCTTGGCTCGAACCAGGCGCTGTGCCATGGTCGGCTCGGGCACGAGAAACGCGCGCGCGATCTCCGGCGGTAGTCAGACCGGCCAGGGTCCGCAATGTCAGTGCGACCTGCGCGGCGAGCGGCAGCGCCGGGTGGCAGCAAGTGAAGATCAGTCGGAGCCGATCGTCCTGCACGCCACTCAGCGAGGCCGTCGTCGATTTCGTCCGGCCCCACGAGTTCGACGTCGATGTCGCGTGCGTTCATTGCCCCTCCCTGAGTTTTGCCGCACCTAAGGCTCGGCGCCGCAGCACGTCGGTGGCGCGGTTTCGCGCCACCGACATGAGCCACGCTCCAGGTACGGTCGGAACGCCATGGCGGGGCCAGGTCTCCAACGCCGCGGTGAACGCGTCTTGCGCAGCACTCCTCGGCGAGGTCCCAGTCGCCGGTCGCTGCGATCAGGGTGGCGACGATCTGACCCCAGCTGTCCCGGAGGCGCGTGAGCGACCGCCGGCTCGACGGCGTCGCTCATTCGTCCCAGACGGGCCGAACTTCGACCACTCCATGCGCAGCGAACGGGTGCCTCGCCGCGACATCGATCGCGTCGTCGAGGTGGTCGCACTCGATCAAGCGCGAACCCGCCGATCTGTTCCTTGCTCTCGACGAACGGCCCGTCGCTGACCAACGTCTCGCCACTGCGTGACTGCACCTTCGTGGCGTCGGAGCTCGGTCGAAGACGGACTCCGTCAAGCAAGGTGATGCCTCGCCGGTCAAGATAGTCGATCCACGCCACGTGCTCGGGGGCACGTACGAGTTCGAGCGGACCACGGCCGTCCGATTCGTCGTCGCAGATCATCAACATGTATCGCACTGTTCCTCCGAACGTGTCAGTCTTCGCGGGTCAGCATGAAGACGGGGATCGTCCGCAGAGGTCCTCCTCTGGAACTCGTCCAGCCGCCGGCGACTCCTCCACGATCGTCGGCCACACCAAGGAGCGCGTCCTCATCGTCCAACTCTTTCGCCACCACCCGGAATGTTTCGGTACCAAGCTCGACGGCGACCTTCGGGTTGGCCTTGAGGTTGTGGTACCAGGCCGGATGGGTTCGGCGATCCACCATTCGAGGCGATGATCGACCAACCGACCGGCCGACATGGAGAAGTACACCAGCGGCACCACCCGCTCGCGGCCGGACCGCGCGCCGATGTGGTGGACCAGTATGAGCGGCAAGGTCCGCGAGGGGTCCGCTCACGTGACCCGCCCCTGGCGCGGAACTCCTCGACGATCTTGGCGTTGAAGTCGGCCGGGCTAAGGCTATCCATGACCGCGGGTCAGGCGATCCCGTAGGCGAGGCTCACGCGGCCATCGGACAGCGCCTCGACATTGCGCAGCTCAAGTCCGTGCCGCTCTCGGCGCCGTGAACAATGCTGTGCCCGTACCCGCGATCAAGGGGTGGACGATGAACCGGAGTTCGTCCACCAGTCCCGCCTTGAGGCACGCCCGTGTGATCTCGGCCCCACCCATCAAGTAGATGTCCTTGCCGGCCCGCTGCTTGAGGGGTTCGAGCTCGTCGAGTCCGCGCAGGAAGCTCGTCTGCGGCCACTTGGCCGAGGTGAGCGTGCGCGACAGCACATAGTGCGGGGTGGTCGCCGCGAAGCGGGCCCATTCGACCTCGGCTGGGGTGGGGACGCCGACTGCCCATGGGGTTCGGGTCGTCCGGCGCGTCCTGAATTGCCGTCCAGTACTGCTCGTAGTTGGGGTACATGCCGCCACCGAGGACGCAGGCGTCAATCTGCGGTGTCAGCCCGTAGTCGTCTGACCACGTATCTACCCAGTCCGCGTAACCCTCAGGGCCTTCGGTCTTTCCGTCAATCGAGATTTTCATCGCCCCGATGATCTTGCGCATCGTTGCCTCCTGGCAGAGTCCGTGAACCCGACCCCGGTTGCGGGTCCCGCCCGCGCCGTCCAAGCTGGTCCGGGAGGGTGGTTCGCACTACTGACGAATGGGTTCAGGTAAATCGACACCTCGCTCAGAAGTCTCAGTACGAGCAAGAGATATGGACACCTGCGGCCGACGGCGCGACGGTCTCAGTGTCCAGCGGGGGAACTCGAGGTGGACAACAACAGTTCGAAACTTGTCGAGCGGGCGACCCAGGCGCTGACGAACCTCGCTGTCAGCCCGACGAAACTGACGGTCAGTAATGCAAGTGCGCTAATCCTCACCTAACACTCAGACCGCGCTGTCAGGCGCCAACTGGTCGAACAGCAACCCGGACGCAGCGCTGCCCGGCCCGACCTGCCGGGCCCGGGAGAGCCACAGGTGCGAGGAGCCGTCCGACCACCGCGCGAACCGGTACTTGCGGGTGATCGCCAGCCCTTCCGAGGGCACCTGCTCCTCGTTGATCGCCAACGGCCGCGGCGCGAGGATGCGGCCGTAGGCGGTTGGCTGAGCTCCCTCGGCCGCGACACGGCCGAGCGTCAGCGTATGGAACACGTTCGAGCCCGGGTCGGTCTGCGGCAGCAGCGGAAGCCACGAGCTCGGAACGGCCGACTCGAGCACGTACTCGAGTGTCTCGGTCGCCGGCCCGGCGGGAGCCCCCGGGGGCACGTCGAGGCCCGAGGCGCTGCTGATCGGGCGTCCGCTGAGCCCGACGATGGTGCGCTCGATCGCCCACGCCATCGTTGCCATGTCATCTCGCAGGAGGTGAACGCTCTCGACGGCTTCGCCGCTGAGAATCTCCCACGACCGTCGGTGCGGCGTACAGCAGCGACCCGGGCTCCGTGCCGGCGGGTGCCGAGTGGGCGAACATGCGCCAGCCGCCGTCGGCACCATCGATCTCGCTGTAGTGCCGCAGCACGGTCGTGCGCCCGAACGTGTCGACGACGGTCACCCCCGTCGCACGCGGGTGACCGCTCCAACCGGCACCTCTAACGGGGCGATGTACCAGTCCTGTCCATATACAAGTGCGAACTCCACGAGCAGCATCCGCGTCAGGTCCTCGGGACCACCCGTGATCGCGCCAAGGTCGAGGTCGGGATCCTCGACCTCCCAGAAGCGCTCGGCCGACATGCCACGGAACTGAACTCGGCTCGGCTGCACCCGGGTCGGGACCGGATCCGGCGGCTTGGGCAGCGCGACGACGTCGAACGAGTACCAGTCGACCTTGGCCGCAGCGAAGTCGGGCGCGGACAGCGACAAGGTCCCGGCCGTGGTCGCGGCCGACACGGAGAAGTCGTAGTCAAGCCGGCCCGGATCCCAGTAGGGCGGCGCAGGCGTCGCCACGGGCGGCGTGGTCGCCGCGGGCTCGTCGGCCAGTCCGTGCTCATACCAGTCCATGAACGCGATGGCAGCGGCGAGCGCTCCGTCGCCCAGCTCAGCGGGCACTGCCGGCTGAGCAGGAAGGTTGGCGACGGTGGCACCGCGCCCGAGCGCGCCCTGCAGCGACGCGTACAGGGCGCGGCCATCCGGGAGCCGTCCCGTCGCGAGGCGGAGGAGCCGCGCCGCGGCCGCATCGGCCGGGGCGCCTGCCGGCGCGCTCGGCAGTGCGGGCAGCAGGAAGGCGGTGATGTAGGCGGGCCTCAAGGTCGCCGCTCCGTGTGCGCTTAGCAGCCGCAGGAAGTAGGCGCCGGCCTCGGTCGACAGTCGCACCCACTCGTCGTCGGCCGCCCGGACGGCCTCACGCTGCACGATTGCTTCGAGAGGCATGCTCGGGGTGTGCACCGGCTCTGATTGCTCTCCGCGCTGGACGGTGTCGATCACCGAGGAGGCGACGGTGACGGTGGTTGTGGCGGGAGAGCCGGCGTCCTCTCCGAGGAACTCTCCCATCTGCCACTGCCGGGTCAGCAGCCACAGCGGATCCTGGATCGTCGCTCGCAGCCCCTCGCTGATGTCATCGCGGCGGCAACCGGGCTCGAGCCGGCTCCAGGTGGTGATCGATGGCTGAGTGGTCGGCATGACTAGGCGGGGGCGGCGGCCGGGATGTCGGTTACCGCAGTGGGCGCGGCCGCGTTACTGGCGAGGTATGCGGCCGGCAGGAACTGGGTGATCGGGCTGCCGGCGGCCAGCAGCGCGTCGAATTCCACGGCGCGCAACTGGGCCAGGTCGAGCGTCTCGAGCAACACGGCCTCGAGGGTGTCGAGGTCCCACACGTGCTCGGCGCCCGGCGGCACCGCCAGGAGCAGCGTCTGCGGCGGTCGCGCTCCGGGCGCATCGAACCGGAAGCTGATCCCCGTATGCTCGCTGTCGGCCGGGATGAACTCGATCCACTCGTCCGCCACCACGCCCGCCAGTGCATGCGCCGCGTCCGGAGGCGCCAGCCCCGCGGCGACGAGGCTGAGCGCGTCGTCTGGCCCGGCCGTCCCGGGAGCGCGCCCACGGGGCGCCGGGGGCATGCGGCAGCTGCATGACGCTCAGCTGCGTTTCGCTTGCCGCCACCGCGTCGGCGTCGAGTAGCGCGTCGCTGAGCCTGCGGGCGCCGGCGCGCACGCGGCTGGCCTGGGCCAGCCAGCGCCATGGCGCGAGCCGGTCGGAGCCGGTCAGGGCGGCGGCGTCGTGGCGGCTGGCGGTGAGCTCGGCCCCGTTGTCGGGCGTGAACCGCGGCAGCAGGCGGAAGCCGGAGCCGAAGATGATCTCCACGCGCGCGAGCTGGTGGTCGGTGGCGTCCGCGTTGTCGGCCGGGGCGGCCACGTGTTTTGCCGTGAACTCAGCATCGAGCGCGGTCACCGCCGAAGTCCGGCCTGCGACCTCGGCGTTCGCAGCTGCGAGCTGCTCGCCCCACCGGGGGCCCGCCTCGGCCGCGGTCTGCGGAGCCGGAACTGCCCCGGGGATCCCGAACGCCGCCGCTCCCAACAGCGCCGCCCGCACGGCCTGCGCGGTCGCTGGCGGCATCGGCGCCGACGCGCCCTGCAGCGTGCCCGTTGCCTGAGCGAGCGTTGTCGCCGTCTGGCCGAGCGAGGTCTGCGCCGAGCTCACGCGCGCGGTCAGCGCGGTGACGCTGTCGTCGCCGCCGGCCACCGCTTCTCCGGGAAGAGCCAGGTCCCTGCCGTCCGCCGATCGGGCGGAGCCAAGCAGATCACGCAGGGCGGCCGCCACGGTCAGCAGCGACGGCCAGTCGACCACATCGGCTCCCCAGGCCGCGGACCGGTCCGACACGTGGCGCACCTGCGCTCCAGCGGGCGTGCCGGCCGGGGCGCCCTGAGAGGCAACGTGGTCCAGCAGGCGATCGACCAGCTCTCCGCCGTCGACCTGGGCGCCATAGACGACGTCGAGCGGCGAGAGCCCGAGATCGCTCAGGGTGACCTCGACCGCCGCGCCCACCGCCGAGCCGGTCTGCGGATCGAACCACTGGGCGCGGCCGCGCACCGTCGCAGGCGCCGGCAGCAGCCCGGCAGCGAGGGCGCACAGTGCGGGCTCGGCGATAGCCCGGGGACTCGCGGACGCCCAGCCCGCCGGCGCCGCCGGCATCGCGGGACCGAGGAGCAGCAGCCGGTGGGTGAGGGCGCGCGCCGACCGCGGCGCCTGAACGACGGGCAGGTCTGGCGGGAGGTCGAACTGGCCGAGCGCGTCGGCTGCCGCAGCGGCTGACGGCGCCGCTCCCGAAACGAGCCCGTACACCGATTGTGCGAGACCTAGATCGGCGACGGCGTCGATCGTCGAAGCCAGGCCGCCGAGCACCGCGGTGATCGCCTGGCCGGCCGGGGTCGAGACCGCAGGCAGGCCCCCCAGTCCAAACGGGATCGTCGTCTGGTCCCATGTTCCGCGCCGGCCGCCGTCGCTGTAGCGCCGGTAGAGCGCCAGCCCGTCGGTCACGCTATTGGCAGCGGTTGCCTCGACGGCCTGGTCGCGGAGCGTGGCGCGCGCAGGTTCTCGACCTCCGCATCGGCCGCTTGCGCCGCGCTCTCTGCGGCCGTCACCTGGGGCGTGAGCGTGTCGATCTGGCTCTGCAGCTGCGTGATCGCGGCCTGGGCGGCGGCGGCCGCCTGTGCCGTCGCCGACTGCTGAGCATTGGCCGCTGCCAGCGCGGCATTGGCCGAGTTCTGACGCGTCTGGGCCGCGCTCAGCGCCGCCCGGGCGGCGGCGACAACCCGTGTCTGCGCCAGCACGGCGGCGCTGGCGGCAGCGACGTCGCCTGGATCAGGACCGCCGTTCGGCAGCTTCCACGGCGGGATGTGGGAGCCAATGCGGGCGGCGGCGAGCGCGTCCTCGTCGCTGGCAAGCTGTTCCTCGGCGGTGGTGAGCGCCTGTTGCGCCTGGCTGACGGCCGCATCGGCGACCTGCTTGGCCCAGCTCGCCGTGGCCTGCGCCTGGTTGGCGGCGGTGAGGGCGGCCTGGGCGACGGTGAACTGCTGCTGGGCGGTCGTGTTCTCGCTGTTCAGCTGATCGAGTAGCGCGTGCAGCGATGCGGCCTGCGCTTGCGCGGCGGCCGCCGCCACCTCGGCCGCGGTCAGCTCACCGTAAGGGCAGAGTGTGCGGAGCGGCAGGACCGCCTCTCCCAGACCGGCGTCGCGCAGGCCGCGCTCGACACCGTAACCGAGCAGCGCTCCGGGAGGCTGCCCCGTGCGCACCCCTTCGAGGACGTGCAGCGCTGATCGGACGCGCTGTGAGGACAGATCGACGGCGAGCGGCCCGTTCTCGCCAGCGTGCGCCAGGTAGCCGGAACGCAGCAGCGACGCGGTCGGTCGCGTGGGTGAGCGACGGGGCATGGAGGAACTCGTAGGCACCCGACTGCGCCGCGGCCAGTTGTGCCTGCGCTGCGCTCAGCGCCACCTGCACCTGGGTAACAGTGGTCTGCGCCGATACGACTGCGGCCTGAGCCGCGGTTGCCGCCTGTCAGCGCGCCGGCCCCCGACGCCGCGGCGGCGCTGACGGCCTCGGACTGGCTGGCAGTGGCGTGAGCCTGAGCTGCGCTCAGCGCGGTCCTCGCCGACTGCTCGGACGCGGTCAGCTGTGCCACCTGCTGAGCCAGCGCCCGCCCTGGGTCGGGGCGCAGGTCGGTTACCCAACCGAAGCCACCGAGGTGCACGCCGGTCGGGCTGACGCCCCGCAGCCGCTCGAGCGTGCGGGCCGCCAGCGAGCTGATCCAAGCATCGAGGCGGTGTGAGCACACGTCCAGGGTCGCCGCCAATGTCCGCTCGAGCACGTCGGGCGCAAGCCCGGCGATCGCGCCCACCGCAGTCCAGAACTCCAGGAACTGAGGAACGGCGGGCAACCGGGCATCGGCGGGTCCTCCTTGGCGCAGGCTGTCGAGGTAGTCGCCGACGGTGGCGCCGCTCGGCACCGTTCGCGCCAGCAGGTCCCACGCCGTATCCACCTGGCTGGCGTCGACGGCGACGAGCTCGGGATCGAGCACCTGGCTCGGCGTCAGCCCGAGCAGGACCGCGGCGCCGTCCAGATATGTGCGCAGCGCGGCGTGACGCACTAGGAGGAACAGCACGCTGTCGGGGATCGTCGCGCCGGTCTGGTCCCGGATCCCCTGCCAGCCACTGCTGAGCAGCCAGTGGAGGTAGCCGGCCGGTGCTGCGTTCCCGGTGGCGCCCTCGGCGCAGACGATCGGTACCGATACAGGCGCTGCGGTGGGAAAGAACGCGGCGTCGGCGATCCGGCCTGCCGACGGTAGCGCCAGCAGCCTCGCGAGCGAGTGGGCTCCGGCGCTGGCAGTCTGCCAGACCGAAACATCGACGGGGCTCGTGGACAGAAACGACCAGAGGTTCCAGGCGTAGTCGGCGCCGAGGAGCCGCCGGACGGAGACCGAGTCCGCATCGGGCTGCTGGCCGAGCACTCGGCTCAGCGCTATCGCGGGATCCGCAGCCGGCTCCCCAGTCGAGCCGGTCCGGGGTGCCAGCCGGGGAGCCTGAGCCGCCGCCGGGCGCCAGACCTCGGCCCTTAGCGAGCGCAGGAGCGGGGCGAGCTGCGCGGCGGTTGTGTCGTCGGCGGCGGCCAGATAGCGATCAAGCGAAGACGCCGGCAGGATCCCATAGGGTTGCCCTGCGACCAGCAGTGCCGGCAGCGGGCCGAGCGCTCCGACGTGGTCGATGAAGTGCCGGCGGGCGAGCTCGCGCCCGGCCGGAGCTACCGCGCCGTCGAGGAGCTGGTCGAGGAAATATCCCCACGTCGCCGGCCATATCACGGCCGCCATCTGCCCGGCGACCGCCTGCACGCGTCCGCCGGCGCCTGCGACTCGGTCGAGGGCACCCTGGCCGGCGGGTGCCGCCGGCAGGCCCAGTGCCGCGGATGCCCGGTCGCCGTCGGAGCCGTCGCCCTGCTTTCGCGCCGGCGCGCCGATCTCCAGCTGGTATGTGGGCGCGCCTCGCCCGGGCGGCGGCGCGCCGGTGGCGCGGCTGTCGACGGCCTTGGTGGTTGTCCCGGGCGCGGGCATAGACAGGCCGTCGGTGAAGTGGTGAGCGTCCAGGAGCGCCGCCAGGTCACGCGCGCCGGACGCCGTGTCCTGGCTCGCTCGGACCCCTATGACGAGGACTCGATCGAGCCCCGATGCTTGCGTATCGGTGAGCGCGATACGGATCGCCATTCCGGTGGCGATGGCGGCATCGAGGTCGGTGCCCCAGGTCCCCTGGTTGGCGGGGACGCCGCTTGGCCCTAGCTGACCAGCCAGGACGGGCAGGTCGTCGGGGATCGGAGCGCCGGCCTGCGCGAACACACGCTGACCCCCGAGGTACCCGAGCGCGAGCCAGCGGTCGGGCAGGAGCCGCATCCGCGGAGGCGGCGTCCATCCAACCGGGCGCGATCCGGGGTCGGTGCCCGACATGGCCCGCAGCACCCAGGCGGCACGATAGGCGCCCACCGCGGCGACGAGCGCCTCCCACGCCCGCTGCGCGGGCAGTGGTATCGCTGGCGGTGATCGCGCTGCGCAGCTGCTGGCCCCACCCCCGCTCGACATCGGTCAGCCCGGGCTCGAAGCCGTCGATTCCGATCGTGTCGGGATAGACGCGTACGGCCAGGTCGGTGCCGCCGCCGGACCGATCGAGGAACGCCGTCTCGAGGCGGACCGGCAGGAGCAGGAGCGGGTCGGCGGTTGGCACCGCGCCGATCAGGCCGCCGGGATCAGGATCGCCAAGCAGCGGCGCGGTCGCCGCCGTCAGCGCGGCGGCGCGCCGATGCGGCCGCGGAATCGGCGTCGTCGACGGCTTTCTGCCGCGGTGGCAGCGGGACCGGGTGTGGCAGGCGGCGTGCCACGCCGGGATGCCGCCGTGGCCGTCGCCTGCGCCTGCTGGAGGCGATAGCGAGCCGTCACCGCGGCGGTGCGAGCGGTGCGGAGTGCCTGGCGGGCGGTCGCGACCGGCGCCAGCGCGGCGGCCATAACGGAGTCGAATTGTGACCATGCCTGGGCCGCCTGAGTGGCCGAAGCCTGGGTCGCCGTCCGCAGGCTGTTGGCCTGGGCCGTGAGCGTAGGCTGATCCTGCTGTGCCGAGGTTTGCAGGCTCGTGAGGTCGTCGAGATGCTGCTGGGCGGCGGCGAGCGCGTTTTGCGCGGCGGTCAGCGCTGCTTCCGCGGCGGTCGCCGCCGCCGTCGCCACGGCGGACTGAGCGTCGGCGGCCGTCGCCGCCGCGGTGGCGCTGTCCAAGCGGATCTGGGCTGCGGCGATCACGGTGTTCTGCGCCGCGATCTCCTGTCTGAGCCTGGCTGCCACCCCCGAGCCCCCCGGAGAGGGCTTGCCGCCGGGACCGATCTCGATGTCCTGGAAGGAATCGAGTTCGTCCTGGAGCCCACTCAGCTTGAGCTGGTCCTGCCCGAGCGCCTGCTGGGCGCTGGCCTCGGCCGCGCTGGCACTCGCCGCGGCCGTGGCGGCCTGTCCAGCGGCGGACTGGGCGCCGGTCAGCGCGGTCTGCGCCGCGGTAACGGCCGCCGCCGCCCGGTCGTGGTCGGCTTGGGCGGCGGGCAACTGGGAGGGCAACCCGGCCAGTGCTAGCGCGATCTGGCCGAGCTGTGCCTCGATTGAGGCCAGCTGAGCCAACTGGCTGGACTCGGTCTGCTCGGCTGCCTGGGCGGCGGTCCGGGCGGCCTTGAGGTCTTCCCACGCGTCGGCCATGGTCAGCTCCCCGTGACCGCGTTGATCAGCAGGCGGGCATGCATCGCCACGCGGTATGGCAGGCGCAGGGTGATCTGGGCCATGTCCGCACCGTTGCCGCCCCAGGTCGCGCCGCCGGTCGCCGCGATGTGGCTGAGGTCAGGGAGCGGCCCAGTGACCGAGACATAGCTGAGCTTGTCGAGATCCGCCTCGGCGGCGACCAGGTCGAGCCAACCCAGGTCCTGCCACGACCCGGCGGCTCCGCCGGCGGACGCATCGGCGGCCAGGCCGAAGCGCGGTTCGCTCGGGTGCTCCTGCAGGACGAAGAACCACCCCGCGTCGCCGGTGGCGTCGTCCCCTCCACGCGCCGTCGTCTCATCGAGCACCGCGCCGGAGGCGCCATCGACGAACAAGCCGACGAGCAGCACGTCCTGACCTAGCCGGGCGTGCACGGTCGGGTACGCCGAATGAGCGGCATCGTCTCCGGTGACCGGCTGACGCTGGCCACCCACCCACTGTGCCCGGCGGCCATAGACGATCGTCCCGGGGTGGCGGTTGAACAGCTCGCCCCGGAGCACGAGGACCAGCTGACCGTCGGTGCCCGACGGAGTCGTGCCGCCCTCCTGCAGGTGCGAGCCCAGGGCGCTGGTCGCCGCCCACGTGTCGATGGCGGGCAGCTCGGGCGGAGCGTTTGCGCCGCTCCGCCAGAAGTACTGGAACGGCATCGCCCGCTGATCGGTCGGCAGTCCGTTCCACAACAGCAGCCGGTTGGCGTGGTGGTTCGCCCCCACCATGAACGCCTCGATGAAGCGGCGGTTGGTACGGGCGGCGCTGACGGTCTCCGGCGCGACCTGATCGGATCCGGGTAGCAGCAGCCGGGCGCTGAGCTCGTTCAGCGTGTCGCACATCGCCCTCGTGATCGTGGGCCTCGCCGTTGGGGCCGCCGCCGTCGGATCTGCCGGGGACTGGGCTACGGGCGCGGCCGGCTCGGCCGCCGCGCCGGCCGCAGTGGCGGGCTCCCCGTCTCCCCCCAGGCGCGCCGACAGGCGCCGCCCGAGCGAGACGGCCGGGTCGAGCTGTGCCAGGAGGTGGGTGCGAACGCTCGTCAGCACGTCGAAGGCCGCCGCCGCGGTGGCCAGCGGCGCCGGACCGGTGACCGCCGGGTGCTCGGAGGCCAGCGCCGGCGCGGCCACTGGTAGAGCGTGCTGCAACTGAGCCGCGGCCGCCTGCCTGAAGCGCGCCGCCGCGGGACTGTCCGATCCCGGTCCGGTACCGCTCGCAAGCACGCCGAACGCCACCGGCTGCCACCCCGGTCGTGCCGGAGCCGCCTGGACGCCGGCAGGCGCCACCGCGCTCAGTGCCACCGCGCCTGCAGTAAACGCCGCCATGTTGACGACGCCGGTCGGGGGGCCAACGAAGGACGCGGTCGCCGATACCTGTCTAAGCGCACTCGCCAGCGAGCCGGCGCCGGACCCCGCGGCTGTCGAGCCGGCGCCGGACAGCGCACGGGCGATCGCCCCGCCTCCCAGGGCGCGGCGCACGGACGCTGAGGCGACGTCCGAGGGATATGAACTGGCCTGTAACGCGGCCGCAAACGAGGGGGGTGTCGCCGGGACCGCCGTCACCGTGGGCGGTGCGGCGCCTGCGCCAGGGCCCTCGGCAGGCACGACGGGCGATACGACGGCCGGCGCGGCCGGTCCCGGCACAGCCGAGCCAGGCGCGGCGATGGAGCCGTGAGCGGGGGCGCTGAGCGCGATCAGCGAGCCAGGGTCGAGCGGCGTGAAATGCCGCTCGAGCACGCGGCCGTGAGCGGCCACGGCCAATTCGGCCTGGTAATGCAGCTGCCGTGCCGGCCCGAGGGTGGCCAGCTGCGCCCAGGCGGCCGACAGCAGCAGGTCACCGAGCCGGTCGACGACGCGCGCCCCGAGACCCGCGGCCGCTCGGTCCCGCGGATCGGTGTTGACGTCGCGGAGCCAGACCGGGTCGCCTCCCGCGGCCGGGACGTCGGCGGCAGCCGTCGCGCTGGTCTGACCGGCGGGCAATGGCTCGTCGACGTACCAGCTGCCGTAGCGGGGCGGCACGACGGTGTCGGAGTCGTTGTTGATGAGCGTCCGCGCCGCCTCCCCCCATCCCGCGTCGCCCAGCGGTGCCCGGGCGGTGACGCCCGACTGCAGGGCTCCCTCGAGCTGCGTCGTCGTCGGCGCCCCGCCGGTCAGCGAGGGGACACTGAGCGGACGCCCTCCCGATCCATCGGGCAGCTCGGCCGGCTGAAGGCGTCGGGCCAGCGAGCGGAAGTCGCCGTCGCTTCCGGTGCCGAACGTCCAGTGGTCGAACACCGGCAGCCTGACCTCCGTGGCGTCGGGCCCGCTGACGGTCTGCCACGCAGGCTTCAGCGGAGCGTCCGGACCGTCGACCGCCTCGCCGAGACCAGCCTGACGACCGGCCGCGAAGGCGGGCACCAGGCACGCGTGGTAGCGGGAATTTGCGATCAGGCGACGCGGCGCCAGCAGGCGCGAGACGACGCGGTCAGGGTCCTCGGCCAGGGTCGTCGTCAGGTCGCCGGCGTCCAGCATTACCTGGGTGTGGGCCCACGCCCAGGACTGGCTGAGGTCGGGTAGCTCGCGGGCTGGGCTCGCCGGCGCGGTGATCTCGATCGTGGCCGGCATCTGCCCGGCCACAGGCGTGAACGTCACCCCGGGACCGTCTTGCACGACGATCAGCACCAACCACGGCCGCAGTCGGCCCACGGGGCTCGGCCCGGCCCGCTCGCACCGGCGGGATGGGCGGCGGCAGGGGTCAGCATCCACGGCAGGTCTGGCCGATCGAACTCGATGCCGACGAAGTAATTCGGCTCGAAGTTGTCCGTGCCAGCGGGCGGATCGCGGCGGACGATGTGACGCGGGTCAAGACCGGTGACGTCGCCCGGCCCGTACGGGCGCAGCGCGATGCTCGGTGCCTGGGCGGCGCTCAACCCGTCGACGGTCAGCTGCGCGGTCACGGTGGCCACGTTGTGCAGCGTGGACGCGGGGTCGTCGGCGTCGGCGATCCTTGCGGCAACGCCGGACCGCACCCACGGCAGGAAGTCGAGCGTGGCGTCGGTCACCCGGACACCGCCAGGTAGCTCGGCAGGATCTGGACCGCGCCGCGATCGCCGGGCACAGAGATCAGGTGGCGGCGAAGCGCGTCGGCGGCGACTATCGACGGCCCCGCCACCGGCGTCAGATCGGTCCGGACGCTGCGGTCGGACAACGACGCGATGACGTACTGCGCGGGCGCGATCCTCACCGTCACCGCGGTGCCGTGCCAACCCGCCGGATCGGCGAGGCGGGCACGGCTACGCCCGGCGGCTCCGGCCCGCAGCGTCGCGGAGGTCGTGTCGGTGCTGGCCGTCGTCGTGGATGGCGGCGCCGCCGCCGACGAGGCGTCGTTGAACACATGGGTTTCATAGGTCAGCGTTACGGTCCCGGCGGCGCCGTGATCGTAGGTTCCGACGCCGGCGGCGACCCCGGCCGGCAGAGGCTCGAACGAGGGCCGCTGCAACTTGTCGTCCTCGCTGAGGTTCTGGAACTGGGCGGCGGCAAATTCCTCTTGGAGCACCGTCATCTGGACCGCGGAGGCGGCACCGCTGGTGCCCGCGATCGTGAGCGACCGCACCGAGAATTGCTCTGTCTGAGGCAGCGGGACATTGCCGAACCGGTCGATCGGCGTCTGCAGCGGTAGCACGCGCTGGCGGACCGACAGCGCCGCCAGCGGGTGAACCCGAACCGCGTAGTCGATCGGCTGGGCGGTGGCGGTGACGATCCCCTGCTGGTCTGCGGCGAGGTCCGCGCTCCAGCTGCGCGGGTCCTTCAGCGCCGCCGCCAACTGCCCGGCGACATCGACTGCCGGTAGGGCGGCCTGGGGCAGTGACCTCCCGAACTGGACGTCGAAGCCGGCGTGGATCGTCGGCAGGAAGGAGATCTTGATCGACGCCGAGCCGACCGCGTGCCACGGCGACGGCCCCGACAGGGTCAGGTGGAGAGCCACCGACAGAAGATCGACGCCCTCGTAGCTGACCGACACCGACGCGTCGATGTCGATCACGAACTGGAACGGCGAGAACTGGAACAGGGCGTCGAAGCCGCAATGGCCTTTGACCCCGAGCCCTCCGCCCGAGAAGCTGAGGTCGACGGCGGCCCCGATCTGCGCCGTATTGGAGGTCAGGGCCATGTAGGCCTGGAACCGAGCCGTTAGTCCCGAGCCCCCGAGCGACAGGGCGAGGCGGTTGAGCGTCGGGAACCCGGGAGGCGGCTGAAACTTCGGATGAAAGCCGCCGACGCTGAGCGCGAACGTCGAGCCGCCTCGCCACGACATCCGCAGCGCCATGTCCCCGGTCAGCACGAGGTCGAGCACCTTTGAGTTCCGCAGGGCTGCGTCGACCGCGAGCTTGCCGGCGGAGAAGTCGATCGTGCCGAGCATGTCGACCTCGATCTGGACGATCGGCGCATCCTGCTCGGGGAGCAGCGCCTGCAAGCGCCCGAGGATGAGCAGCTGAACCGGCGACGGGAGCTCGAGGATGACCGCCAGCTGGATCGTCACGATCGTGGGCGTCCCCCATTCGATCTGTGCCATCGGGCCGAACACGTACCGGCCGTTGGCGGCCGGGAACGCAGAGCTCAGCGCGGAGATGATCGTCGGCGCGTTCTTGACCGGGTCCTGCGGGAACAAGACCGCGTTCAGGCTCCCCGTCCGCAACCCGGACTGAAGGACGTCGGCGTCGATCGTGCGGTTGATCCCCACCAGGCCGCCGACGCCGGTGAGCGTGAACCCGAGACCGAGCTGGATCGGCGGGAAGCCGCTGCCGGTGATGATGATGATCAGCGAGTAGCCGGGCTCTCCACCGGGCAGCCGCGTGTTCAGCAGCCCTATCGCCGTCAGCGTCACGAGGCCCTGGAACTCCAGCTGAAGGACACCCGCGTACTGTCCCTTGTCGGCATCGAAGGAGATGAAGCCGCCGCCGGTCAGGACGGCGGAGTCGATCGACAGGCCGAGGCCGTCCGGCGGCTTGAACTGAGGCTGGAGGTCAACCGGTCCGAGGTTCCCGTGTGTAAACGTCAGCTGAGCCTTGGCGCCGACGTGCTCGACGACCGCAGTCAGCGGGCCGAGCAGGGCGCCGCCGGTCAGGCTGGCCTCGAGCGCGACGCCCTGGCCACTCGCGGCCGAGCGCGAGGTGGATCCCTCGGAGAGTTAGCGGTCCGGCGGTCGTGTTGACGGCGAGAATCCGTCTGCAAGCCGGCGCTGCCGGTGATGTTGAGCCCCTGCCGCGACCACGCCACGCCGAGCTCGAAATCGACGTGTACTCCGTCACTCGGGAGCAGCGTGCGCAGAAAGCTGTCGGCGTCGGTCGACGCGAGCACGAAGCGCCCCTTCTCCAGGCCGGCGCCGACCGTGAAGTCGAGCGCGGTCCCGCTTGCGTCGACGCCCGCCTGGATGTAGACGTCGCCCGCTTCGAGCCAGAATCCCGTCGGTGATCGTAAGCAGCCGAAGCGGCGTCGACCCGTCGCCCGAGGCGCGGGTGAGCCGGACCGTGACTGTACCGCTCACAAGCGGGTTGGCGCTCGTCTGGCCGAACGCGAAATCCGCGTCCGGTGCCTGCCCGGGACGGAGGACCACCGACAGCCCGGTGGAGAGGTCGGCCTGGGCCGCGAAATGCAGCGTTGTCCGCGGGTCGAGCTGGACGTCCTCCGCGACCGAGCCGGTCACGAGCAACGTCGCCACGAGCGGCTGAGGCTGGCCCGCCGCGGCGACGCCGGGCAGCACGGCCAACACCAGCTCGACGCCGTCGAGCGCCACCAGCGTGATCAGCAGCTCCTCGGGATGATCGGCGTCGGCGGTCATGTCATAGCCCGGCACGAGTGCCTGCAGAACCCCGGGAGCGGGCGAGTCGATCTCGGCCGGGATGCCGAGAGCGAAGCTCACGTCCATGAGCGCATCGAACAGGCGGGCCGAGTCGATCGTCGCCGTCCCCCAGCCGTACACGTCGCGCATCACGGTGGTGGGGTCCGTCAGCAGGGTGCCGAGACGATCCAGGTGGATCGTGCGCAGCTCGAACGCGGGCTGGAAGTGGGTGGGGTCGGCTTCCTCCTGCGTCGTCTCGCGGATCCCGAGCAGCTTCAGGAGGGCGGCCGGGAGCGGCGCGGCGTGCTCGAGTTGCTCGTCGGCGAGCGTCTGCACCAGCCGGTCCTCGAACTCGGTGTCGATCTCCGTCGCCGAAGTGACAGTTGGGCCCAGCTGCGTCCGGATCTGGGCGGGAAGGCCATCGAGCGCGGCGGCAAGGACGACGACGTCGGCGGCCAGCTGCAGCAGCGCGGAGCTGAGCCCGCTGTCTTCGCCTCCGGGACCCTCGGCGGCGCTCTGGCCGCTGCCATCGCCGCTCCCGTCCGCCGCACCGCCGTCGTCCTCGTCCGAGTCCCGCGCCGGTGGCGGCCACCTCGGCTTCTAGTGCCAGGTCGACAGCGCCGATGGATGCGGTGAGCGCCTGAGTGGCAGTGGCCAGCCCCTGGATCGCCGGAGGGACCGTCGGCAGCTCCCAGCCGAGCCGGGCCAGCAGCGTGCTGACGTCAGCGGCCTCTCCCTCGAGTGCCGACGCCAGCGGCGCCAGGGCGCGCGCGAGCGCGAGGGCCGCCTGTTCCAGGGCCGTCGCCATCAGGGCGCCACCCGTGGGCGCACAATCGGGAGCGGGATCCCACTGCCCGCCCTTGTAGTGGAGCCCCGGGATCAGTGCCCCGTCAGCCGGGACCGCTTTCAGCCGGGGGCTCACGTGGACCTGTCCCTGGGCGCGTTTCGCCAGGAAGGCGGACCATCCTCCCGTGTACTGCGGCTCCCACAGCGGGAAGTAGACAGAGTCGCTGAACGGCGCCGCCTGGGGGAACGACGCGTCCGGTTTCACGCCCTTGCGGAGCCGCGCCAGGACCGTCTCCGCAGTCTCCTTACCCAACTTGACCCGCACCCACCACGCCCCGGGCGCCTTCCAGGTGTCGCCGTAGGGCGACCACCGCACGAGCCGCTCAGAGCCTCCGTTGAAGTCCAGGACGTTGGTGGCGGCCGACGCTGCCGTCGCCGCGGCGCGAGCGTCCTTCATCCCGCGAGCCAGGTGGTCGCCGATCATCTGCTCGTACTGGCCGACGGTGAGCGCGGTGGTGCCGTGGCCCTGCATCCGAAGACCGCCGGTCTTGATCGAGCCGCGCTCGGGATCGCTTCTGACGTCGACGACGACAGCGTTCTCGAGCTGCCACTCACCGCTGGATACCAGCGGGTATAGCACCGAGTTCCAGAAGATCAGGTGATCGCCGACCTGGATGTCGTCCGGCCCGACGAGCTTGTTCTGGAAGGCGGGGTCGAGCGGTGTTTGTGGAGGCTGGGCGGCGGGATCGGGTTCCGCGCTGGCCATGAGGCGGTTCCCGGTCGCCGCCTCAGACCTCAAGAGCAACGGCCCAATCTTGACGTAGCCCTGCGCATGGCCCGTGACAAGGTTGTTGAAGACATCGTCGCTGCCCGTGCGCCTGCGCTTCCCGAGCAGCAGCGACATCAGATGGAGGGAGGACACGACGTGGTCGCAGTAAATCCACGAGCGGTCCCAGTAGTCCGTAGCGGCCGTGTACAGGCGCGTCCAGAGCGGTCGCCGGCGTCAGTCCGGGGGCCGACCCCACCCACAGGTCGTGCGAGTAGTTGCTGCCGGTGTGCAATGGGAATGCCGCCTTCGCGGCGTCGCGAAACCGGTGCCCGGGCGCCACCGCGTACACGATCCGGCGATGGGCGGCCGACTCCCATTGCCACTCGAGCCCGCCCGCCGCGGTGTGCTCAGCCGCGATCGGGCCGACGATCTTCGCCGCGGACGCACCGAGGCGGGGGTACTCGAACATCCGCACGCGCAACCCGTCGGTCCACGGCCCGTGTGCGCCGGCGCTCAGGTTAAGTGTGGTGGCGCCCATCGCGTCGAGCGCGGGAGATCCGGTAGCCCATCCGCTCCGCTGAGTGCAGGCGGCGGTCGAGCAGTTCGTTCATCGCCGCGGTCAGCAACGTCGCGGTGCTCTGGTCCGCCGAGGCCTGCCACAGCTCGGTGTGAATCCCGGCCGCCCGCCAGATGATCGTGAGCCCCCGGTCGCGCCGCTCCGCCACGAAGTCCGCCGTGCGCTGCTTTACACTGTTGTCGCGGCTCTTCAGCGCCGTCGCCACCGTCGTGGCCGGGTCCTTAGACCGCCGGCGGGCGACATCCGCCAGGTCGAGGTGGGCGGGCGTGGTCGGGTCGGTGCCGCCGGTGAGGGCGCCGGGATGACCGGTGCTCCCGAGCGCAGCGGTGGCGAAGCTGTCAACGGCCGTGTACTCGGAGTTGAGCCTGGCGATCAGGCTGGCATGGCTCGCGTCGTTCAACCATTCCGCCGGGCCGTTGGCGAAAAGCCACTCCGCCCGGCGCAAGACGAAGAACGCCTTGTGCTCGGCCAGCTTCAGCCCGGCCGCAGTGCGACCCTTGCGGTAGTCGAGGTGCTTGCTGGCGACGAACGACTTCAGGACATCCTTTATCCCTTGGAGAACGGCTGGGGGCACAACCGCCATAACCGCCTACCTCCGTTCGTACCCATTTTCGACCCAGTTGCGCGGGACCCTGAGATCTCGCCCGGGAATCTGGTGAACCCGACCGGGACCGCAAACGGCCGGACTTCGGCGTTGTGGGCCAAGATTTGTGTGGCGCTGGACATATTGCTCTCCTGCATTAGATGGCTGCGTTATTGACTTACAGCGTGCCCTCGAGGTCCGTGTTTCACAGGCTGACCAGGCCCAGTACCGGCACGTGAACCTCCGTACGGTGGGTTGAGGTCAGCCATGGTGCGTCATGGCGCCCTCCGCCGACTGTATTAGTAGCCCCATCTGCTACCGGCGGCGTCGCGAACGCCACGCCTTTCACGCGACGCCGGACATGCCATCACCGCCCATGACAAAACAAAGAATTTATAGAAACTAAGGCCAGGACGTAGAGGCGATATGGGGGAGCCGTGGAGATCCAATGGAGATTTCGTCACTCCGCCCCGGTCCTTCACGGCCCGGCTGAGATGTTGGCTGGCGGCCATACGGTCGGGTCTGCTCCCCGTCTTCGCTTATTTCCATCTACTTGAACAAATCGACGGCGGCGCGCACTGTCAAAGATGTGGGTTCGGCCAGCGCGGGAGATGGCTTCCTTGCCCCGGCTCGTGCACCACTGCTGAGGAGTGCGTCCAGAGGCTCGTTCATGAGGTCGGCTCAGACGAGTGTCCCGTCCAGGTCAAAAAAGGCTGCCGCTTCACCACGGAACTTCCACCTAGCGCCACGACAGGCAAGGTTTGCCTGGTTGCCCACCCTAACGTTGAAGCGGCGACGGCGGTTTTTGCCACCGGCAACCGGGCAAACGTTCCTGGAGGCAGCGCTAGCCGTGGGCAAAGAGCTGCTCCCGCCTGGTGATTGTTGCCTCCCACCAGCGTAAGTTGAGGCGTCTCGTAGTTGTAACCGTTCACCAAAACGGAAACGACCGGCCCTTGGCCATCGGGGCCAAGTCCAAATCCGGGTAGTGGTGGCCGCCACAGTTTCCGTAGAGGTCTGCGTGGTCGTTCGGTACCAGCCACTGATCAATCGCTCTGCCATGAGCTGCATTATGAGAAGGGCGCGGCCACAGGCATCCCGCGGCGCCGAAGTCCCTTCACCCTCAGGGACCCCTGGCCCGGGGAACGCCTCAATTACAGAACGAAAGGGAATGACGAACAAATGAGCAGTCTCAGGTTTATGCCTTCGCCGTCCAGCGATGTTCACCCATCGCGGCCTTCATGTCCGGGAGGCACCGGTTCGTCCCGGGATTTCACCGGTACTGGCCTTGTTAAAAGGAACTGGAAGGGACGCGGACGTCGGTTGTTGGCCACTTTGCGTCCGTCAACGCGAGTGCGCTTGGGCATCTATCACAAACCGCACGCTTAGCATCAACGGCGCCAGAGGCCCGGACGTCGTTGTCCTTGGTGCCGGTCCCACCGGTCATGGGTGCCACCGTGGACCTGGACCTGGGCCGGGCCTGAGCACTTTTACGGACGCACAATGGGTCGGGGGCCTCTCCTGGCGGAGGTTCCCGACCGTGCTGTCAGACAAACCAGACGTGCGGGGACCCGATCGACTCGGGCCGCAAATCAGATGGGGCCGACGCGTTCGGCGGCCGGCAAGCAGCCAAGGGCGCTGAGTTCCCGGGCCCCTTCATCGGCGCGCTCGGGCAGGAGCAGCAGCGTACAGGCCCGTTCGAAACGCGCCCCGATGGCCTCCCACGCACCCACCGACTCCTTCAGCAGAACGTGGTCGCTGTGCAGACGGCCGGCGGTGCGAAGCAGACTGGCGGAGACGAAGTCGTTCTCGTGGCTCAAGAACTGCGCGGCGGCTAACCGCTCCTCAGCGTCGGCCGCGCCGGTGACTACCGCCACCTCGACACTGACGGCTCGTGCGTACGGGCCGAAACTCCCGCACATATCCTGTTCGTCGGTGGCGGCGCTCTCCTGGGCGCGGTCGTACTCTCCCAGGTACATCGCCACCCGCGGTTCGACGAAGAGACTGAAGCTGTTGACCGTCCGCGGCAGGCGGATCCCCATCGCCAGGTCCCAAAACTCCCTGTAGGTGTCTTGATCGCCCCTCAGCCCGTGGACTAGAGCGGCGGCGAAAAACGACGGGGCCATCCACGCGGCCGCCGGTCGGCCGGCCCGCTCCCAACCATCCCTCATCACGCGGCCCTGCGTTATGGCCTCATCAAACTTTCCCTGCAACGCAAGGGGGATCACGAGGTGGTTAGCAGCAAAGTGAGGTAATCCCTGGCTGCTGCTGTCGTGGTAGGACCTGCGGGCGCGTGCTAGGGCCAGGTGCAATTCTCCGGCGGCCAACGCTGATTCCGTTGCCATATGGAAGATGTCGGCCACTTCGCCACCGGTACGCGGGTCATGCCGTGGGAGCCTGTCCAGCAGGGCCAGCCGCTGAGAAGTGAACTCCGAACCTTCTTTGAACCGGTTATCTTCAGCCAGAGCGGCAGAGACGGCGTCGAGCGCGCTGCTGATCAGGACCGGGTGCCCAAGCTGGTTGGCGACAGACAAAGCCTCGTGTGCCCGTGCGAGGTCCGGCACGGCCGGCCCACGAAAGCTGTCCCAAGCGGCGGCCAAAGCAACGTACGCGTCGACCTCGGGGTTTGCGTCCGGGTGCAGCCGGCGCGCCTTGTCGACGAGCTCGACAAGTTCGCGGTGAGAGAGTGGCTTCGGGAACAACCCGGGGCAGCGTCCGCCGATGGTGGCCGCTGCTGCGAGCGTTATCGCCGCCGTCCGCGTCGTCGCCTGCTGCGGACGCGCGATCGGAACTGGCTTGCAGTAACGAGAACGCCGCTTCGCCGCGCATTTCTGCAAAAGCGATGCCGGCAGAGAACCGGAGCGCCGTAACGGCCGACGTCTGGTCGGGCGCCTCTGGACGGCTTCTTCGAGGTGGTCGCGGGCCTCGACCAGAAACCGCCGCGCGTAGCTCAGTCTGCCCAGCGCCAATGCCAGTGTGAACGCAGCGCCGTTGCCGGGACCGGTAGGCGCCCCCTGGAGCGCGCCCCGCAGGTCGTCGGAGACGGCGTCGAAACAGTTCTGCCATTCGGGGTCGTCGTCAAGCAGCCCTTCGATTTCCCGGGAGGTAGCCGCTGCCCAGGCCAGGTGACGGTCGCGTACGCGGCAGCATCGCCACTCGCGTCCAATTGCTCTGCAGCATACGCACGTACCGTGTCGAGCATGCGCCACCGGCTACGGGCGCCGTCTTGGCCCCGGGCCAGCAAGCTCTTGTCGGCGAGACGTCCAATCAGGTCCGTCGCCATTGCAATGTCGCCGTCGCACGCCACCGTGGCGGCCGAGCCGAGGTCAAAAGGACTGACGAACACCGCGAGCCGCCGGAACATGGCCCGCTCTTCGTCATCGAGGAGCTCATGGCTCCAGTCGATAACAGTTCGCATCGAACGGTGCCGGTCGTGGTGAACGCCTGGACGGCTTAATACCCGCAGGTGGTCATCAAGCCCGGCCAGTAGCCCGTCGAGGCCGAGTGAACTGGTCCGTGCTGCCGCCAGTTCGATGGCCAGCGGCATTCCCTCCAAGTGGCCGCAAATCTCAGTAATTAGCGGTGAACTGATATCTAACCTGGCGCCGAGACCGGACCGTTCGATGAAAAGGGCCTCGGCTTCCGAAGCATCAGAGCCGATCGCGTTCAAGCCCAATGGTGCCAGGTCAATGACTCGTTCGCCTATGACCCCGAGGCGCTCACGACTCGTGGCCAGCACCATGACCCGTGGGCAGGCGGCCAAAACTGACGTGACGAACGCGGCCGCGGCAGCCAGGACATGCTCGCAGCTGTCCAGGACGAGCAAGTTCCGTCCGGAACACAGGCGTTTTTCCACGAGCTTCTGCAAGGGTTCGTGAGGGCGCCCGGTGACCCCAAGCTCGGCGGCGACCGCCTCGACTACGAACTCTGGGCGTACTGGCACCAGATCGACGAATGCGCCACCCGCCGGGAACTCCTCCGCATTGATGGCGGCGACCACGGCGGCCAACCTCGTCTTGCCCATGCCTCCCGGTCCGACCACGGTGACTAGCCGGCCCGTGGCGATGGCGTCACGGAGTTGGCGTACCTCAACCGCCCGACCGACAAAGCTGGTCCACGGGGCGGGCAAGCCCACCATCTGGCCCCGGCCGAGCGGTGCATGAGCCGCCACTTCGTTAGCCAGTGCGGCCAGGCTGCGCCGGTCTCCGACGCCCAATTTGCGCAGCAGCGATGACACGTGGCTCTCGACGGTCCTGACCGAAATGTGGAGCCGCTTCGCGATCTCGGCGTTGGTCGAGGTGGTTACAGATCGCATCGAGGACCTCAGCCTCGCGCGTCGAGACGATCTCGAGGTCAGCCGTCGCCATGATCATCATTCTCCTGTTTGTCGCGCCATTTCCGAAATGGTTTCTTGGTGGAGTTTTGGTGGGCCTTCCGTGGCCGTTCCGTGGCCGCCCCGGATGCCCCGGCGTGCCGCCACGCGGACGATGTTGCGTATGAACTATTGGTTTTACGAACAGCTCCGGCCGGACGGTTTCATCGACGCCGTCGCTGATGGCTACGACGCCGTGACGCCGATGAGGCCGGCCGGTCGACCTCCGGCGCGATTTGACGCCAACGAGCGGGTCCGAGTGACTGTCCTGGGACCCAAGAACCTTCCCGACGTAACCACCATGCTCGCTCGTTGTTCGAGGGCGACGCTGTACAAGCGATTCCACGGCTTCACCGACGGCGTGGCGCAGGCCTCTTTTGCGGTGGGCTCCGCCGACCAGGATGCCTTCGGTGCCTGGAGCGGCGATCGGTGCGTAGGCATGGCCAGCCTGGTGACCAACGAAGAAGGCCTATGGGGAGGTAGGGGTGCTGATCGAGGACGCCTGGCAACGGCGCGGCGCCGGCTCGGCACTTGTAGCTGCAGTGGTGGGCCGCGCCAGGGAACTCGGCTTGCCTGGCCTCGTCGCCGACGTGCTGGCCGACAACTACTTCGTCCTTCCGTGGTTGGCCCGGACCGGTGCCATCAGGACGACGTTCGCGTATTCGGGGTATCGGGTCCTTGTTGGCCTGGGGCAGGCCCATTACCGGCGGCGCTGTTCGCGCCGATGTCCCCGTCCGGGGCTGACGACATGCTCAGCTACCAAATTGTCGCGAGCGTCTCCTTGGCGCAACGCGAAGACCTCATGCGAGAAGCCGGCCACCGGCGCATGGTCCGGGAAGGAATGGCAGTGCGGAAGCTCACGCTCCGGGAAGCGCGCCTACGCAGGCGGCAGCCTTCAGCACAGGGCAAACAAGCGTTTTCCGCCACCGGCTCCGGGTTGGTTGCTGTCGCGGGCGATCCCGAGCGCCACCACGATTATCGAGCAGAAAGTGAGGGGCCGTCACCGCGCTGGTGGACATGCCGACGAAGGCGGGGGAGCCAGTGACGTCCATTTTGGGCTGCCACCCGAGCGTGCTCTAACGGCCCCTCATTGCCGTTTTACCGCCGATGAGACCGGCCTGTCTATGGGTGCCGGCTAGCTTCCATCTCGTCTCCATTCGGCCGCCATACGCTCTTCAGGCGAATATTGCGGGGCCACATAACTGCATGCGACGCCCTCGGGATAGGTTCTCAGGCCGAGTCAACAAAATCCACCGAGAATTCTTGGTGAAGGCGGTATGTAGGTCACGTAGATAAACACCCAGACCACATCCGGTTGCCTCCATAGCGATGGTACCGTGCGCGATGTGACGTCGACGGTCGCGCCCGACCGCCCAGGAGTACGACTAGCCGAGCTCGTGGCAGCGCTTTCACTCGGGGTGGACCTCGGATTTGGCCAGCCCATGGAACACGTCCTGCGACAAAGCCTGATCGCCCTGCGTCTCGCCGAGCGCCTTGGGCTAGACGAGACCGACCGCTCGGTCGTCTACTACGCCGCCCTTCTCGTCAACGTGGGATGTCACTCCGATGCACACGAGCAGGCTAAGTGGTTTGGCGACGACATTGCCCTCAAGTCAACCAAGTACGACCATGAACTAGGGAGCCTCCGCCAGGTGATCGCCAGCATGCGTCTCGTCGGGTCCGGCAACCCGCCACTCCACCGCTTCCGGGTCGGCCTCGAGTTCGCCCTGTCGGGCCACCGCGAGATAGACGGCACGATCGCCCGCCATGCCGCATTGGCCGGAACTTTGGCCCAACAACTCGGTCTGTCCGTCGCCGTCCAGGAAGCGATTGCCGCGTCTTACGAACAATGGGACGGCCACGGTTGGCCTGGCAAACTTCGTGGCGAGCAAGTCCCGCTCGCCTCGCGCCTTGTGCAGGTATCCGAGTTCGCCGAGGTCGCCCACCGCATCGGAGGGGTGGAGGCGGCGGTTACCCTCGCCCGGGCGCGGGCTGGTTCCCAGTTCGACCCTGCGCTGTCGTCGGCTCTGTGCGCCGACGCCGGCGAGGTCCTGTCCGGGCTTGATTCGCCAGGCACCTGGGCCGCGGTTATCGCCGCCGAACCGGCCCTTACCGTGACCCTTTCAGGAGAAGAGTTCGACAATGCCTTGCTGGCTGTTGCCAATTTCGTCGACCTGAAGTCTCCCTACACACTGGGCCACGCCCGTGCCGTGGCCGACCTCGCACAAGAGACCGGGGCTCAACTCGGGATGGCGGCTGGAGAGGTGCGCACCCTGTGGCGGGCTGGCCTCGTGCACGACTTCGGGCGACTGGGTGTTTCCAATTCCATCTGGGACAAACGCGGCTCTCTTGGGCCGGGAGAATGGGAACGTGTGCGAATGCACCCCTACCTGACCGAACGGATGCTCCACCAGTCGACGGCCCTCGCCCCCCTCGGGACCATGGCCGTCGAACACCGTGAGCGCCTCGACGGTTCCGGTTACCCCCGAGGGGTTTCGGGCGCTGGGATACTCGCGCCCCGGGCGCATCCTGGGCGCTGCTGATGCCTATGAGTCGATGTCCGAACCACGCCCATACCGCCCGGCGCTCTCAGCGGCTGAGGCTGAGAAGGAACTGCGCACAGAGGTGAGAGCCGGCAGGCTGGACGGTGAGGTGGTCGACGCGGTCCTCGTCGCCGCAGGGCACCATGTTGCTCGCCGCCGGGACGGCCCTGCAGGACTTACGGCTCGCGAGATCGACGTCCTGCGGCTCCTGGCACGCGGGCTTTCGAGCAAGGAGATAGCCCGGCGCCTCGTGATCTCTCCCAAGACTGCACGCAACCACACCGAGCACATCTACTCGAAGGCTGGCGTCTCGAGCAGAGTCGAGGCAAGCCTGTTCGCGATGGGCCACGGCTTGATCCCGGGTGAGGGGCCACCAGGCGCCTAAGAGCGAAAAAGATAAGGCAATTGCCCCATGACATCCACCTTGGCTCCTCGTTACCGTTCGTATCAGCTATTTCAGGAACAGCATAAAAGGAGCCCCAAAATGCCCACCGTATCCAGGGACAGCGCTTCAAAGGTGGTACGTTCGACCGGCGCAGAGGACCGGACCGAAGAGTTCCTCGGCTATACCGTCAACTTCGTCTCAGTTCTCCAGGACGCCGACTTGGCGCCCTTACTAAAAGGCTTACCGGATGACAGGTGCCAGTGCCCGCACTGGGGCTATTTGTTCAAGGGCAAGATCAGCGTCAGTTATACGGACCGAGAGGAAGTCATCCTCCCGGGAGAAGCATTTTATATGGCGCCCGGGCACGCTCCTGCAGCGGAGGCCGGCACAGAATTCGTCCAGTTCAGCCCCAGCGATGAGCTAGGGGTGTCCATGGCCGCCATGGCGAAGAACGTTCGAGAAATGCAAGAACATATGTCGGCATAGATCGGGCCTCCCAATTGAACGACAAATTAGCGACAGCAAGGACCCCGCGTGACGACGGCCAGCTTCAGCTCCCACCAGAGAGTGCTCGGGCGAAGCGCACGGCATTTAGGCGCAAGGGCGGGACAGGGGGCTCGAGGGCCGTGTCATAGGGTGCGGTCCAGCCAGTCGAAGACGACCTGGTTGCGGGTCTGGGGGCCGATCGGTGCGCAGTGGTATTCGGCACTCTCGGCCGCAGTGAAGTGGTGGTAACGCTTGGGGGGCCCGAAGCTTCTCGTAGACCTCAGGTCCCTGAGAGGCGGGGAGGACGTACTGGTCGTTTTGGTATGTCGTCACGAGCGTAGGGGCCGAGACCTGGTCGACAACCTGGGCGCAAGAAAACTGCATCGAGATGGTGCCCAGGACGTGTTGCCATAGGGGATACGGACCGGCTCGAACGGTGGGTCGAACAGCTGGCTGGCAAGATGCCAACAGCGCTCCATCATGACGTACAGTTCAGCCTCCTGCGCCCGTGCGGCGGTGCCGAGGATGAAGTACAGGCACATGTCGTAGTAAGTCGATGCCCGCAGGTACGCGCTCTGCGCGCTGGCCGTGTGCCCACTGGCCAGTTCACCAGCGGCCAGAGCTTCGGTACGGCGGGCCAGCGCCAAAAAGGCGTCGTAGTAAGCCTGGTAAGAAGCTCCCGCGGCGTTGACCTGGTTGACCGCCGTGACCAGTTCTCCGAACTCGGCACAACCGTACCCGGTACTGCCGAACGCCAACCAGGTATTGAAATCGAGGTCCGACAGAGTGAACAGGGTTTTGTAGTTGACGCGGCGCGGCGGGCGAGGTACCGGCAGCGAGCGCCGTGGTGCTTTGTGCCCCCGCGCCTCCGGCAACGAGGAGTGCGGCAGCCCCGCCAAACATCCCTGCTCGGAGCAGTGACCTCCGGGAATGAAGCGCACTGTCATCCCTCATCGAGTCGCCCTTAGTAGGATGGTCGACGAGACCCTGCACCCGACCAGCTTCGCCCACGTCGTCGCTTCCCAGGATGGTCATGGACCAGATTGTTACCGAAAGGGGCGTCTGGCGGCAGTGAGGTCGTTGAGACCTTCGTGTTGCAGCATCACTCACAGGAGGTCCGGTCTCCGATGCCGACTTGGCGCTGGCGCGTCTGCGATGCTTACACCAGGTCGAATAGCGTCCGCCGGGAGGAGTAGTCGTGTGGCACCACATGTCCGGGTGCTCGGACCGATCGAGGTGACGACAGCCGACGGGCCGGTGGCCGTAGTGGGTCGCCAGGGCGCCCTGGTCGCCATGCTTGCCGCCCGCGCTGGGGCCGTAGTGCCCACAGATCAGCTGGTTGACGGCCTGTGGGGCCAGCGTCTGCCCGACGATCCCAGCAACACCGTGCAAGGCCTGGTGTCGCGCTTGCGTTCTCGGCTTGGTGCCGACCTCATCGAGACTCGCTCGTCGGGCTACCGCCTCGGGGCGCCGCCTGACGAGATTGACGCCTCGCGATTCGAGGAGCTCCTCAGGCGGGCCGACGAGGCGCTGGCTCCGGTCGCGATAAGCCTGATCGACGAGGCGCTGGCACTGTGGCGGGGCCAGGCGTTCGGCGAACATGCCGATCTCGCGCCTTTGCGGGCGGAGGCGTCCCGTTTGGGAGAACTTCAGCTGGTCGCGTCAGAGCGCCGTCTCCGCCGGCTCGTCGAGTTAGGTCGGTTCGACGAGGCCATTCCCGGTCTTGAGGCGTTCGTGTCCGACCACCCGCTGCGGGAAGTGGCCCTTGGCGCGCTGATGGAGGCGCTGGCAGGCGCGGGCCGCAAGACCGAGGCGCTTCGGCGCCTGAGCGCCTACCGGTCAATGCTGGCTGAGGAGTCTGGCCTGGAGCCCTCGGCTCCGTTGCTGCGTCTTGAGCGGGCCGTCCTCGCCGATGCACTCGACGGGCAGGCCGGACCAGCCGACCACCCGGCGGTGGGAGCGTCGTTGTTCAACATACGGCTGCGTTTTTTCGAACGAGCATCAGGCGAGCAGGTCGCCTATGGCGAGTTGGGCAACGGGGCGCCGTTGGTGTTCCTACCCGGCTGGGTGTCCAGGCTAGATGAGTACAGCAGCGGGACCGACCCGCGCGGTCGCTTGCTGGCGAAGCTGGCCGAGCGGTTGCGGGTTTTCGCTTACGACCGTTACGGGACCGGGATGTCAGCGGGGCCCCTTACGGACTTCTCCCTCGAGAGCAGTGTCGAAGAGTTGTCTCATCTCCTCGACACGATCGACGAAGAGCGTGTGACTCTGTTCGCGTCGAGCTGTTCGAGCCCAGTCGGCGTCGTCGCCGCCTCTCGCGACACGCGGGTCGAGCGGCTGGTGGTGCTGAACGGGTTCGCCTGCGGCCCGGCCGTGTTCCACAACCGGGCGGTGGTCGACTCGATGATGTCGATGGTCCGCGCCGGATGGGGTTTGGGTTCGAGGGTGCTGGCCAACCTGTTATTGCCGGACGGGGTGGACGAGCCCGCTTTCGCCCGCTTCCAACGCCGGGCGGCCAGTCCCGACGTGGCCGCCGGCTTCCTCAGCCAGATGTACTCGGCCGACGTGAGCAGCGTGCTGGCCACGGTCCGCCAGCCCGCCTTGATCATCCACTACCGGGAGGACCGGGCCATCCCCGTGTCCGGCGGGCACGAGCTGGCCCGCGGCCTTCCACACGCCGAGCTCATCTTGCTCGAAGGCGCCTACCACCTCCCGCCGGCGAAGGACGTCGACCGCATCGCTGAGGCGATCTTCGCCTTCTGCGAGACAGGCTGACGCCAGCGCACCGGCAGCGTTACGCCAGGTCACGGCGTCACTGTCGTCGTTGTGACGACTACCTTTCATGCCAACCCGTTGCGGGGCCCATTCAACGCCGCCTTTTTCACTGCGATGGACGGCTACCTCGACTGGCTAATGCGCAGCCGAAAGCAGCGTGTCTTTGCCAACCTGCCAAGTGAGATCGTAGAGCTCGGGCCGGGGGTCGGAGCCAACTTCCGGTACCTCCCGCCGGGCACCCGCGTGATCGCGGTCGAGCCCAACCCGGCCATGCACGCTCGGCTGCGGGCTCGGGCTGCCCGCTACCAGATCGAGCTGGAACTGCACGGTGTGGTCGGCGAGGGGCTCGACCTGGCCGACGCGACGGCCGATATGGTCGTTTCCAGCTTGGTGCTGTGCACCGTGCGGGACCCGGCGCGGGTCCTCGCCGAGGTACAGAGGGTGCTCCGGCCAGGTGGGCGCTATGCCTTCGTCGAGCACGTAGTCGCCAAGGACCGTCCAGTGTTGCGCCGCGTTCAGCGGCTGGTACGCCGGCCGTGGGCGTGGATCTTCGAAGGATGCTCCTGCGAGCGCGACTTGACCGACGTGGTCGCCAGCGCCGGCTTCGCATCGCTCGACGTAGAGGAGTACCGCATCCACTCTCCGGTACTCCCGTTCAACACGCACGTGGCTGGCGTCGCGACAAAATTAGGGTGACCGTATCGCGGCAGCAAACCGGCCGGGCGTGGGGTGCGCGCGCGCTGGATTGGGCCTACATCCGGAGGGTTATCGATGTCGACGTCTTCGTCGAGAACCTCGTCAGGGCGAACTCGGAGACAGAGCCGCTTTTCGCCGTCCGAGACTCAGGAGGCCACGAGCTCGGGTTCTTTGTTCTCGACGGGCGCAAGCTCTGGTGGCTCTTGCATGCCGAGCCGCTGGTGGAATCGACGCAGGGGCCGGAGCCCACCAGATGCGTTCTCCGACCAGTTGCATCACGGCAGGAACGAGTACACCCCGGACCAACGTGGCATCTACGACGATTGCGACCCCGCAGCCGATCCCGAAGAACTGGATGAAGCTGATCTTCGACAGACCAAAGGCGAAGAAAGTAACCGAGAGTAGCGCCGCCGCCGTGCTGACTATTCGCCCTGTTCGGGCTAGACCACCCACTACTGCGTCGGTGTTCGTTTCGCCTTGGTCGTGGAGCTCCTTGATGCGGCTCATCAGGAACACTTCGTAGTCCATGGAGATGGCGAATGCGATCACGAACAAGGGGCGGCATGGTGGTCGAGGTCGGGGTGGGGGTGAAACCGAGGAACCCTGATAGGTGCCCTCCCTGGAAGATCCACACCATCAACCCGAGGACTGCGAACAGCGTCAGAGCGTTCAGAATTATCGCCTTGAGCGGGATAAGGACGCTGCCCGTGAAGAAGAACAGCATGAAGAAGCTGGCGACGACCATGATGCCGATCGCGATCGGCAGACTGGAACCGATCGAGTGCTCTTGATCGACGATGTCGGCCGCCGGACCTCCGACCTGGATCGTCAAGCCCTTCGGGGGGGCGATGGCTCTGACCTGGTGGACGAGGTCCTTGGCTGGCCCACTCGACGAGACGAGGTGGTTCTGTACCTGCCAGTAGCTCACATCTCCGTTCTGATAAGCGGCCCCGCCCGTATTGGACACCTGAAGACCGGCCACGTAAGTCCCCGTCGGTCCCTCTATGGAAGTCACGCCAGTCTGCAGTGACAACCGCTCGGCGTAGGCCGCTTCAGCGTTGTTTGCAGCATGTCCCGTGCCGGCCGCGATAAGAGCCGACGACGCATCAGTGGAGAAGCCGCTTAGCGGGCCCCGGATAGCGGCGCCGATGCCAGTTACCACCCACACGGCGCCGAACGGCTCGACGGCGCGGCGCAGGGCGCCAGTCGCGGGTGCCCCCCAACAGCAACCATCAGCTCGGTCAAGTTCATCATCAAGGACGGCCACGCCGAGTCGAGCTCGGCCGCCAACGCGGCGTCGGCGCACCGGTCCAGTGACACACGGGCCTCGTCGAGGTCACCAGTGAAGACGCGCAGCAGGGCGGCGATCACCTGGGCCCGAACGTTGTCGACCCCCTCCGTCACCCGGACGCCACGGAGGCTCTCGCCGGCGAGGTCCGGGTCGGCCAGGTCCAAGGCCATCATGCCCTGCTGCAAGCGGGCGAGCAGGAGGGCGTTCGTCCCGCGAACCTCAGAAACCAGTGCCTCGAGCTGAGCGTGCGGGGATCGCAAGCTCACTGACATCGATGGCCCGGTCGAAAGCCGACGCGGGTAGCGCCCGAGCCAGCTCCCTGGTGAACAGCGGGTTCCCGCCGGTGATCTCCCACACCGACTGCGCCGCCGCGCCGGGCACCGGCTGCCCCCGGACGGCCGAGACCAGCGCGGTCGTACCGTCGACATCGAGACCACGCAGCTCGAGCACCAAACCGTGGTGCTGCAGCTCGGATATCGGCTCCGACCGGGCGAGGGCTCCGGCGGCGTCGACCGGACGATGGGCTGCGACCACGACGATCGGCATGCTCGCCAAGACCGAGGCCACCTGGTTCAGCACCGACAGCGTCGCCGCGTCGGCCCAGTGCAGGTCATCGACCACCAGCAGCAGCGGGGCGTCGGCGCGCTCCCGCAACCACTCCACCACCCGGGCGGCCTGCTCGACCCGTGCGCTGTCGCGGTCGCCACCGGCGACCGCTAGATCCGGCGACGTGACACCGGGCCGCGCCAGCTGGCCGACCAGCTCTGTCCAGGGACGGCGGCACCGCCGCCGTCTGCCAACACGCTGTCCAACCAACCGAGAACCCGCGTCGCCGGGCCGCCAGGTTGGCATGTTCCGCCAAGGCAGTCTTGCCGAGGCCGGGCTCACCAACCAAAACGACAAGTCCCCCGACGCCACGCTCCGCCAGGGACAACCGCGCGTCGATCTCGCGCTCCTCACTTGCTCGCCCGACCAGCATCGGCGATGCGTCCATCACGCGTACATTGTGACCGGGCGAGTCTCCCCAAAGCGCTCCACATCAGTTGCGGGCGGCTGCAACGCCCAAGAGAGGCTGGCGTCAGCGAAGGTTCGACCGACACTCTCGACGGGCGGAGGAGCTTTCCGGTGACTCACTCCGATATCCATCGGGGACAGGCACCGAAAACATTCCCCGAGACGTCTCGATTTCCCTTGCCGCGTTCCCTCGGTTCGAGCCCCTTAGATGATCTCGGCTCTTGAAGCCAGGCCGAACACGTTTATGGCTGATAAGGGCCCGATTATTGGAATACGCCGGCTTATCAAGCGCCGAGTTGGGTGAACAGAGTGAGCTGCAGGCTGCCGGCGGCTGACCTGGGCTACGGGTTCTGAGCTTGCGGGAGCCGTTCGCACCCGAGGCCTGCCCCGGCACGGATATCGGTCCCGGGAATCCCCTTGCTCAATTGTGGTTACTTATAAAACGGGGTGCATCTGGAAAAGTGAACGCTGACACCATCAATCAAGGAGCTCATGGGTACAAGATCGTGCGGGGCAGGCCGAAGCAGGCGAAGAGGCTCTTGTCCCCGAACCTGGTCATTGAAGAGATCTGGTTCCCTGAGATCGTCAATACGAAAATCCCAGTCGCTCGAAAGACGTCGGCGTTGGAGTCCTTGCGGTAGTAACCGAAAGCGGGGTCGTTGTTGGCTCTCGTTTGGACCATCTTGACATCCTCGCCCCAGAAGGCAACCCGCTGGAAGAACTCGGCGATGGGGCGCGGACCGTGGAACTCGAAGGGCTCGGGCGGCATTGTAAACTTGGCGTCATCGGTGAGCAGTGCGACGATCTGATCGAGGTCCGCCTGCTGGATGGCGTCGATAAAGTGGTCGACCACCTGTGCTTCGTGCGGGGATCGGGGAAGTGTTACGCGATCGGTACCTCGTGAGTGTTCCAAGCCAGCGCGAGCCCGTTGGAGCGCGCTGTTGACGGACGCCGGTGTCGAGTCGAGCATTTCGGCAACCTCAGCCGCCGAGAAGCCGAGGACGTCGCGGAGGACCAATGCTGCTCGCTGCTGGGTCGGCAGATGTTGGAGGCCGGCCACGAACGAGAGCGCGATGGACTCTCGAGCGTCGTAACGAGCCTCTGGACCAGGCTCGACGTCGTCGACCAAAACGTCCGGGTATGGCTCGAGCCACCACGGCTCGTCGGAGTGATCTGCGTCGGCGAACGGAGATCCCGAATTTGCCGCCGTGGTGACTTTCGGCCGGCGCGACGAGTCGCGGAGATAGTTCAGGCACCGATTGGTGGCGATGCGGTACAGCCAGGCCCGGAGCGAACGCCCGTCAAAGCGATCGAGTGCTTGCCATGCCGACAACAGAGTCTCCTGGAGTATGTCCTCCGCGTCCTGGAACGACCCGAGGATCCGGTAACAGTGCACATGGAGCTCCCGGCGATAAGGGTTAGTGAGCTCAGCGAAAGCGTCGCTGTTGCCGGAGTGAGCCCGTGCCAATAGTGAATCGGTCATTAAGTCCGCTTCGTTTTCATGTGAGACCTCCTGGAGTTCTAACCCCAAGCGTGCCGCAGATTCATCGGTCAATCCGGCTGCGGGTCGGTGTTTCAACTGTCGTATGGCCCAACCACCAGACAGGAGACTCACGATGAACCCGGTCAGCCCCCACTACCCCGTCGATGGACCGAGCATCCCGTCTGCCGCTCACATGGGACCGTCCTTCGGGGACCAAAGGGCGCTCGACGACTTATCCGAGCCGGCCGCGCGGCGCTGGCGGGCCTTCGCCCTGCTGGTCGTGGCGTACTTCATGACCATCGTGGACCTCACGATCGTCAACGTGGCCCTACCGACTATCGGGGTCAAGCTGCACTTCCCCGAGTCCGACCTCCAGTGGGTAGTCACCGCTTACGGCCTGACGTTCGGGGGCTTCCTGCTGCTCGGTGGCCGGGCCGCCGACCTCTTGGGGCGTCGACGCCTGCTCATGGTGGGGCTGGCCCTCTTCTGCGCAGCATCCCTTGCTTGTGGGCTCGCCACCACTGACACCTTCCTGATCATCATGCGTGGGTTCCAGGGTTTGGGGGCAGCCATCGTTCTACCGGCCGCACTCTCGATTGTGATGAACATGTTCCCTGAGGGTGCCGAGCGCAACAAGGCCCTGGGTATCTGGGGGGCAATGGGTGCCATGGGGGCCACAGTCGGGTTGCTCGCCGGCGGCCTGCTCACCCGCTACGTCGGATGGGAATACATCTTCTTCCTCAACGTGCCCATTGGCGTGGCTGCCCTGGTCCTGGCGCCCAAAGTAGTGCCTGAAAGCCGCATCAAGAGTGCCCGGCGTCGCTACGACGCCTTCGGCGCGGCGTCCAGTACCTCGGCGCTGGTGGTGCTCGTCTATGCCATCTCGCAGGCATCGCACGTTGGTTGGGCGGCCACCCAGACCGTGGCCATGCTCACCGTGGGGGCGGCTCTGCTGGGGGCGTTCTTCGTCATCGAGGCCCGGGTCGAAGCGCCATTGCTGCCACTGCGACTGTTCCGCTTGAGTTCCGTTGCCGGCTCAAACGCCGTCGGCTTTCTGCTGACCGGGAGCTTCTACACGTTCATTTTTGTCGGCACCCTCTATATGCAACAGGTCCTCGGGTTCTCGGCCCTCAAGACCGGCCTGGCCTGGCTGATCGCGTCGGTGACTGCTTTGGCCTTCGCAGGGCCATCCCAGAAACTGGTTACCAGGATCTCACCCAAGCCGGTCATGGCATTCGGGATGGCGCTCATCGGGACCGGCGTCCTGTGGGCCACCCAGATTTCGCCGCAGAGGAACTTCTGGCTGGACTTAGCGGGACCGTTCTTCGTGGCGGGCGTCGGCGTCGCATTCGCTTTCATCCCCGTCTCCATCGGTGCCCTCACCGGGGTCACCGAGGCGGACGCAGGAGTGGCCTCGGGGCTGATCAGCACGTCGCAGCAGCTTGGTGGTGCTGTCGGGGTGGCAATCGCCTCGTCCGTCGCGGCCTCTCGCTTTCACGCACTGATACACCACGGCTACGCACCCGCGGCTGCCCTCACGGGCGGGTTCACCTCGGCACTGTGGGTCAGCGGTCTCACCGCTCTGGTCGCCATCCCGGTGGCGTTGGTGCTCATGCGGCGGGCGCAAATGGCCAAGCCGGCGGCGAGCACCCAGCGACGGGGCATCGACGTCGGTAGCACCCCTGACTTTTAGGCCGCTGCCGCCCACGAAGCGCAATCAATCCGGCCCTGGTGCGAGACAGTCTCAGAGCCGGCCGGCTGAGTCCCAGAACCCACTTCATTCTGCACAGGTAAGCAACACCCCTAACACTCATAGCTAATACCAATAGAAAGTAGGGAATCATGTCGATTCGACAACTGGCAGGAACGACTGTCATCGTGACCGGCGCCAGCCGGGGCTTCGGTCGAGCCACGACCATCGAGCTCGCTTCCAAGGGTGCGCGTGTCGTGGGGATCGCTCGAAGCGAGGGGCCGCTGCAAGAACTCAAGGCCCAGTTTGGGGACGCGTTCGTCCCCGTGGTCGCCGACGTTACCGACCCGTCGTTGCCCGCACGACTGATCTCCGCGTACCGCCCGCAAACCTTGATCCTCAACGCCGGGGCGACCCCGTCAGCCGGTTTGTTGTCAGAGCAGACCTGGGAAACCTTCAGCGCGAACTGGTACGTGGACGTGAAGCACGTCTTCAACTTCGTTCGTGAAGCGTTGAGCGCTCCGCTCGATCCGGGCTCAACGGTCGTAAGCCTCTCCAGCGGCGCAGCCCTACCGGGATCGCCAATGAGCGGCGGCTACGCCGGTGCAAAGGCCACAGTCAGGTTCATCAGCTTGTACGCGGGACAGGAAGCGCAGCGCAAGCATTTGGGCCTACGCTTTGTGGCTGTTCTGCCACTGCTGACCCCGGCTACCGATCTCGGGCGGGTCTATACCGAGGTCTACGCCGCTCAGGCCGGCATGACTGAAGAGCAGTTCCTCGAGAGCCGCTTCGGTGGTGCGCTAAGCCTTGAGGGAGCGGGTCGAAGCATCAGCGACCTGGCAACCGACGATTCGTTCACCACGGAGGCTTACGTGCTCGGAGCTTCGGGACTCAAGTCAGTCGTGTGAGTCGCCGCTACGTTACTTACTCCGGCGCACTGATATGGCCATGGCTGCAGCAGTGCCGGCCAGAAATGACCGCGGGACAGGGCAGGTTGCACCTGCGGCGCAGCCACCAAATAACCTTGGATTCTAGGCGATTTCGGGCTGCTGGAAAAGCGCTGAGACTTTCTGCACCGCACCCTTCATGGGCATCCCAAGAGGAGTTGACGAATGACTCAGAGCAAACCCAGCATCGTTTTCGCCCACGGTGGATCGACGGGACCGACCGGCGAGTGCGTGAAGATATTGGTGAAGTCACCGGAGAACGTGGTGCGCGCCGCCTACAAAGGACGAGCAGCGCAACGTGCTGCGGTTGTGCCTGCTCCGTCCCCCGCTCTCCACCTCTACCGCGACCCGGAGGGTGTCATCGTGGAGGGATTTGCCGACCTGCGACGTGGCTTTGCGGAACACCCCCGACGGCTCCTGCTTCTCCAAACTTGATCCCTATCCTTCAGGCTGAAGGCCACGAAGCTATCGCCAGCCAACAGGACCGCTAGGACTGTGGACGGCGTGTGTTCGAAACCACCAGAGATGATGTTGGCTACAGATGGGCGACCTCAGACGCCGACGTGGCCCCGGTGAACCGCTTCATCCTCGAAGAGGCACATCGTATGGCGGGGACCCTGCATGCTCCGGCCGTCGTCGCCCTCGGGAAGCTGAAGATACATCTGGCAGACGAGGCCCGAGACCTCGAGTCGCTGAGATTGCCAAGGTCATGCTTCGCATCTACACTCATATGTGCAGTGCCAGCGCCTGGCACTGACGCACCGACAGCCGGTCGGACCCCATGGTCGCAGTAAGGCCACGCAGCTTGGGCCACGAGAAGTCTTCAGAGTTACCATCGAGATCGCCGACGGCGGCGGGGTCTGGCTGCGGCCGAGAAGGCATCGGGTGTTTCTGCGGCGACCTCAGCGAGGAGGAACAGCAGCTCGTGTGGGCCACCCATCGAGCCTATGGAACGAGTCCGAAAGTGATCTCGCCCTTGCCGTGTCTTTGTACAAGGAAGGCGTGCGCCCGCTCGCGTACGTGTCCGTGTTGGAGGACCGGCCGGGTCCTGACTCTTCCAGCGAAGAAAGCTCATGAAGCGGAACGGCGTGGAGGTCACCGTCAATTGGTACATCGTGGCGAACGGTGACCAGACCGTTCGAAGCTGCGACGGTTGGGCGTACGTCGTGGCCACGACAGTGAGAACCCAGACTGGAGGCAGCTCTGGAGAGAAGAAGCGGCGGAGTCCGAATGACGCCAACGTCACTGCCCACGACAGCAGCCAACGTGCCCATGCTCTCCCAACCGCAGCCCTCCCAAGTGATCCGTGCCGCTTCTGCGGGGTCGGTGTAAAGCGTTACCGCATCTCAATGTGGTCTAGGCCGGGACCCTGTACCCAAAGGTCCCGGCCCTATTCGGCTTCTCGCGACCGACATCGTCGATCGACGAGCTCGCTTGCCGACGCTGGTCCGTTTCCCAGTAGGGAAGCAGAGCGTGCCGAGGTAGCCGAGCAGGGTCGGCCCGTCGGCGTCAGGCCCTTGGTTTCTTGCCCTGGCGCATTTCGTATTTATCGTCGGCTTGTGGGCCTTGTCAGCACCGCTGTTCATCTCGGCACCCGTGTCACCAGAAGGGATGCCCTGTTCTCCAAGCTCAAGCTGGACAGCGGCACACCCCGTCTCTCTAAGCTTGTCGAGCACCTGTTACGTCTCGCTCGCCCCAGTGTGATAGTGCCCGCTCTTGTTGGTCAACTTCTTGAGCGCTCTTTTTTTGATCTGCAATTCTCCGGCGGCGGCGGTGGGCAGGTCTGCCAGGAAGCTCGAGTGGTGGAACAAGCCGGCTTGTGCTCGTTGGCGTACACCTCGCCCCGAGGGCTCATCACGAAGATGCTGTAACCGGCTCCGGCGCCGCTGCTGAACATAGCGCCCGTATCGAAGTCGGCACCTTGCTGTTTGAACTTCGACCCTGAAACGACGAGCTCGTAGTCGGTCCGGTCCTGGCTATCGAGATAGGCCACTTTGGGGGTGGTCGTACTGTCCAGGAAGTATGTGTCGATCTCGTGAGCGGTGTAGGCCGGGAACAGGTTCTTGATGGTGGCCCGGATGGCGTCATCCCCCATCCCTTGAGTGCGGAGCTTGGCCACGGCGGTGCGCCCTTCGCTGATCATAGGGTTGCTGCTAGCGTCAACCTCTTCGCCTGCTGTAGTGCGCCTGCCGGTGCTTTACCTCATCGTATTTGGAAACATCTTCCTGTGTGGCGACAAAGTACTCTTTGACCTTCTTCTCGGTTTTCTCCGCTTCTTTCGGTTTCAAGGCCTTGGGCTTCTTGCCCGCCCTTGCCTGCGGCGCGTAGTCGTCAGCTGGCTCGAAGTCCGAGCGGGGGAAGCGGTCGGTGTAGTACTTGTGCACCGCCAGCATCGCGTGCTCTCAGGCGCACAAGGGCTTCAGACTGGACCGTCCAGTTGTCCTCACGACGGGTCAGAATGGACTTGAACGATCTCGCTTTACCTGGGTCACCCCCGGCTATCCACCTGCCGACTGTAGGGATGACCACGGCATACGAGACCGGGAACGGGTCCGCAAAATGAAGCAGGCCAGCCTCTACACCGATGTCCGCGGCCGTCAGTGCGTAGCGACGGAAAGGTGTTGACCAGCGTGAGCAGGCCGAAGACGGTAACGGTCTCTATGGACTTCTCTGGTCCCGGGTGGTCGCCGATTGCCGGTGCTGGAGTCGCCGGCCACTTCGTCGCAGGTGGCCTGGACGTCCATGGTCATACCCTGAACGGTATAAGTGCTCGTCTTTTCGTCGAAAGAGGTGACGTTGCGAGGAAGCACACGCCCGAGATCGTGTAAAGGCTTGCCGTCCTTACTCGGGACCTTCAGCACACTCGTCTTTTCGGCATAAAGCTGGTATTTGGACCCGGTCTCCGGTAGCCGGCGTTGCTAGCTGTTCACCACAGAGTTCTCGGCGTAAAAAACCTCGCCTGGCGGGTGCGAAGATCGGAGTCCTCTATGGCCATACGGCCGTCGTTGGACACCCGCAGCGGGGGCGCTTTTTCCGAGGGGGCCGAGACAGTCGTTCCCATGGTCGCTGCGTCGACGAAGGAGGTCTCGTCAGCGCCCTTCTGCTGCGCCTGGAACCGTTGACCTGTCACGCGACCCGCGCCCGGTTTATGAACGAAGTACCGCTGCGGAACAGCCGGGCTGAGGCCGGAGCGGGGTGCAACACATCGGTTGATCGGGCCAGGTCCGGTGGCCCGTTTACCGATGGCCCGCTACATCTCGAGCAGACCGGCACCGCTCGATTGGTAGCTCCCTGCCGATACTTCGGCCGGCATGGGCCTTGGGGGAGGTCATAGTTTCGGTCAAGTGTTACCGTCGGTACTGCATGCCCCTGGCTTTCACAACACCGTCGTTTACGTGCCCGGTCCAGCCCCAGCGTAACCGGCGATGACCATCGGCGCTGGCGCGCTCGTTTGTGGCGGGAGGCTTAGCGATGGCGTTCACGCCCCGTCGCCTTGGGTACAAAGTCGACCAGAGGGGGCAGGTGACGGGTTTACACGCTGGTCACCGTCCGCGCTAGTGCCGGCCGCGATGCGCCCCGTCATGGTCCTGCTCTGCCATTTACCGCGGCCGTTGCTTCAACGGCTACCCATCCCCGCGTACCCGCACTGGGACCGTTCGCTACCCCTCGCAGCGATCCCTATGACGCCGACGACCGTATGTACTAAGGAAGTGCTTGGAGATTTGAGCGGGGAGGAAGGAAAGACATGAGAGAACGCCGCTGGGCAGCCCGCAAGGTACTTTTCGGAGCAGCGTTGAGCGTTGCGGTGGCTACTGGGCTCGCTGCTTGTGGTTCGTCGTCCAAGTCCAACGATCCTTCCGGGCAGACCAACTCGCCTGCGACGACTGCGCCCCCGACGACGTCGCCTTCGGGTAGCGGCGGTGCCTCTTACTAGACGGAGCGGCGTGGTGCTCGTGCCTCCTGCGGCCTGGTTCGGGGTGGAGAAACTCTCGCCCGAGGCCGCATCGGCCCGATGAGAATCTTCTCTTACCGCCAGTCAAAAGGGTCGACAGTGGCCGGCGCCGGACAAGACGCCTGAACAAAGGAACGCCGATGCGACCAGTCGTACTGCAGATCGGCATCACCCTGGACGGGTTCGTCCACGGCGCAAAGGGTACGAGGACTGGGGCCTTCCAGCCGAGGAGGATGAGGTCGTGGCGTGGAAGGTGACGTCGCTGCGTGAAGCGGGTACTCACATCATGGGCCGGGCCACCTACGAGGAGATGGCCTCGGTGTGGCCCACCCGACTGGCGTTTACGCAGACGTGATGAACGAAATTCCCAAGGTGGTCTCGTCGAGTACGCTGACCAGTACCACTTGGGCCGGCACCCGGATCGCCAACGGCAACTTGGCCGAAGACATCGATAGGCTCAAATGCGAGGGGGGCGGTGTTATCCTCGCCCATGGTGGCGCCACGTTCATAGATTCTTTGGTCCGCCAATGGCTTATCGACGAGTACCGACTGGTGACCCACCCGGTGGTGATCGGGCACGGGAGGGGCCTATTTAGTGCGTTACCCGAGCCGCTGCGGCTCGACCTGATCGAAAGCCGCACGTTCCCTAGCGGGACGGCGGTCCATGTCTGCCGTCCACACGGTGAGAGCTGATGAGGACCTTGCATTTCGGGCTGCGCGTAACTGACCTCGACCGATCTCTCGCCTTCTACATGGCTGTCGGCTACGAGGTCGTGGGCAGCGTCCGCGAGACCGGCTTGGGGCACCTGACAATGCTGAAACTTCCCGGTGACGACTTCGTCAGCGTCGAGCTTGTCCATGACCCGGGAGGGCCTCCGCTCGGCGGGGGCACCCGCCTCAGCCACCTCGTCATCCAGGTGGAATCAGTAGAGGCGACGGTTGCGAAACTCTCTTCAGTTGGCATTGACGCCGAGTTGCCCACGTCGCCCAACGGGTCAGATGACTTTCTAACGACTTGGGTCCTCGACCCCGACGGCAACCGGGTCGAGTTGGTCCAGTGGCCGGCGGGCCACGGTGACGGCATGACGGCGGAGGACTTCTCGGAGCAGCCTGGCTAACTCGGCCCGAGACGGCGTTCTCGGGCCCGGTGTAAGCGGGTGCACTGGACGATGAGCTCAAGTTCAGTAGCGCGACGAACCATTCCATCGGCAGGCGGATGATGCGAGATCGTCACGTCCGGTAATGAAAGAGCGGGCGGGGGAGGTTCCTGCCCGCCAGTCACCCGGATTCTCGTTGTAAGTCCCTCCCGTTTTCGACTCTACATCATGGATAATCCGGGCGCCGGGGTCGTCTGGGCCCCTCACGAACGATGAGCGACTGGTGCAAGTGAACCTCCCCGATAGTGTCTTGCGATCCGCACAAAAGTTGCCGGCGGGTGTCGTTTAGTCGGGCAGACGCGTGAGACGGTGGCGGTAAGCGTAACTGACTGCTTGCGCTCGATCGCGCACGCCGGTCTTGGCGAACAGGTGGTTGACATGGCTCTTGATGGTTGTCTCGTTGACACAGAGCCGCTCGGCGATCTCGCCGTTGGACAGCCCTTCAGCAATCAGAGCTAGCACCTCGCCCTCGCGAGACGTGAGACCGTCAGGGAGTTGTGGCTCGCGAACCGGTTCTGGACGCTCTGCGGTGGCGGCGATGGCGTCGATCAGGTGATGTTGGACCGCCGGGTCGATAGCGGCTTGCCCGCGGACGACCTGGTCGAGGGCGATGCGGATCTCCTCTGTGCCGGCGTCTTTGGTCAGGTAACCGCGGGCGCCGGCCCTGAGGGCCTCGATGACCGAACGGTCGTCTGCGTACGTCGTAAGCATGAGGACCTTGATGTTCGGGTCAAGTTCCCGCAGGCGACGGGTGGCATCGACGCCATCGCAGCGGGGCATGCGCCGGTCCATCAAGACGACGTCGGGACGTAGGCGGGCAGCGAGGTCGACGGCTTCGTCGCCGTCGCTGGCTGTGCCGGCCACTTCGACGCCGTCAAGCAACGACAACAACGTGGCGAGACCTTCGCGGACGACGCGTTGATCGTCGGCGAGAAGGACCCAGATGACACTGCTCACGTCGGGATCCCAAGGGTGACCCGGAAGCCGTCGCTGGTGGGCCCGGCGGTGAGGGTCCCGCCAAGCAGTTCAACCCGTTCGCGCATCCCCGTGAGCCCGTAGCCGGTGCCGTCGCCCGGGCGTGGCCGGGCGCCGTCCGACCGGTGGTCCTCGACCGTCAACGCTGTGAGCGATGGCTCGAAGGCGAGGCGCACCTCCACACGGTCGGGGTTCGCGTGCTTGCGGATGTTGGTGAGCGCCTCCTGTGCCACCCGGTACAGAGTGAGCCGGCTGTCAAAATCGAGCTGGCTCTCGTCTCCTTCCACAGTGAAAGTGCAGGCAATGCCGGTGTCGGCCTCGAAGTCGGCGGCGAGCCCAGCCAGGCGGTCAGGGCCAGGAAGGGCCTCGTCTCGCAGCATGCCGATCGCCCGCCGGGCCTCCTCGAACCCGGTCTTGGCCAGGCGCTGGGCGCGACCGATGGCGTTGGTTACTTGTGCATCGGTGCCGGCCCGGTCGGCCAAAAGCCGGGCGCCTTCCAGACGGCCAGTCCGGCCACGGCCGCGGCGGCACGGAGGGGTAGGCGCAGTGCAGCGGCGCTGACGGCTGGAAAAACACCGAGGAAGCCCGCGCCATCGGGCTGTAGCCCTACCAGGACGGCAGCGGCCAAAACGACCATCCCGAGCAGCGCCGCCATCAGCGGCGTCGGGGCGTCATGTAAGCGGACGACGGCAATCGTGCCGGCGGCGAACACTATGAGGGCGACGCTGACGCTCAGGTGGTCGCCACGCAGCCCTGGCGCCGGCCGGTAGTTGAACGAGGCTATGACGACCACAGCGATAGCGGCGATGGCTAGGGGCACCATCCAACGAGATGACCCGGGACCGACGCCAGCGTCAGCTGGGTCAGATCGCGGCTCGGACGGCAACAAGGAGCCCACTGGTACAAGCGTAGAGCCAGCCCACCGCCACTCTTCGGCCCACGGGTGGCTTTTTCCCGAGCTTGTCTCCACCCGTGGGTGGAGGCTCTTCCACCCACGGGTGGCGGGGCGACGACCGCCAAGATCCACCCGTCGCGCCGAAGACACAAGGCCGCCACCCGGTTCACCCTTAAGTCGGAAGCCAGACTTTCGCAAAACTCGCCAAAATAGTTCGCCTGCGGAAGAGGGAGTCGGGGAGCACAGCAATGCGCCCGGCGCCTTCAAGTTCGGCGCCAGTGGCTTTGGCCAGCTCGGCGGCAGCCTTTATTTCGCTTTCTCGGCCTCGATCAGCCGAGAGACGGCTTCGATCAAGGCCAGGTGGGTGAAGGCCTGAGGGAAGTTCCCGAGGTGCTCGCCGCTTTTGGTGTCGATCTCCTCGGCGTACAGGAGCAGGGGGCTGGCGTAGGTAAGGAGTTTCTGGCACAGGTTACGGGCCCGGACCGTCTCGCCAATCATGGCGAGTGCAGTTACAAGCCAGAAGGAACAGATCGTGAAGGTGCCCTCTTCGCCCTCGAACCCGGTGTCTGTGCTATCGACGCGATAGCGCAGGACGAGGTCATCTTGGGTCAGCTCGTCGGCAATGGCCAGGACGGTGGCCTTGACGCGGGCGTCGTCTGGGGGCAGGAATCCCAGGATGGGAATGAGCAGGAGGGAGGCGTCGAGTTCATCGTTGCTGTAGTGCTGCCGGAAACGGCCCCGGTCGTCGAGCCCCTTGGCGAGGATCTCGGCCTTCATCTCGTCCGCCGCTTTTTGCCAGCGCTCGGCCCGTGCCGTGTCGCCCCGTTCCCGGGCCAGGTCGGTGCCTCGGTCGGCGGCCACCCAGCACAGCACCTTCGAGGCCGTGAAGTGCTGGGGATCCCCTCTGATCTCCCAGATTCCCTGGTCCGGGTCGTTGCGGTGCTTGATGGCGTCATCGACGAACCCGGCCAGGTCGTCCCACACTTGCCGGACGATCTGCTGGGCCTGGCCCTGGTGCAGGTGGGTGTCCACCGCATCTAGGAGCATGCCCCAAACGTCGTTCTGATGCTGGTCCCAGGCGCCGTTGCCGACCCGCACGGGTCGCGACCCCCTATACCCGGAGAGGTGGTCGAGCGTGCGCTCGGTCAGGTCCCGCTCACCGCCGATGCCGTACATGATCTGGAGTTGGATGGTTTTGTTCAGGTCACCGCCGCTGACCGCCTCGAGGACGAAGCCGAAATACTCGAGCGCCTCCCAGTTGAATCCCAGCCGGTAGAGCGAGCGGAGCATGAAGGCGGAGTCCCTGATCCAGGTGTAGCGGTAGTCCCAGTTGCGTGCCCCTCCCGGCGTTTCGGGGAGAGAGGTGGTGGACGCGGCCATGATGGCGCCCGTGGGGGCATAGCTGAGCCCCTTCAATGTCGAGCGCGCTGCGCTCGATGTAGTGGCGCCAGGGATGGTCGGGGAAGGTGCCGGCGCTCAACCAATCGCGCCAGTAGTCGACCGTGGTCGTCAGGTCGCTGAACGCGTCTTCCGCCGTGGCCGGCGCCGACCCTCTCCACGACAGGGCGACGAAGCCGGACTGACCGTCCTCCAGGGTTGTGCGTCCGTAACAACGTTCTCCCAGGAGCCCGAGCCCGATGCTGCTCGTCACGGTCAGTTCCGGTCCTTCATCATGCGCCCGGATCGTCATCGACCGGTAGCCCTCGCCCTTGTAGGCCCACTGGCCGGTGGTCGACCCGTAATCGAACAAGGGCAGGCAGTTGGCAATGACCTCGACTTTCCCGGCGATGCAAGTAGCGACGCGGACCAATGTCCCGGTCGCAGCCGCATCAGTGGGAGCTCGCCGGTAGTTCGGGCGGCGCTCGACGTCCGTCACCGGACGGATGACGAGGAAGTCCTGCACCACTAGCCATCCCGTCGGCGTATGCCAGGTGGTCTCGAGCACCATCGTCCCCGGCAGGTACCTGCGCTGGTTGGGGACAAAAATATTGGCGGGGCCGAACCGGAACGAACCGGCGGAGCGGTCCAGCAAGGCCCCGAAGACGCTCGGTGAGTCGGGGCGCGGTAGGCATAGCCACTCCACTGAGCCGTCCAGAGCCACGAGACAACTGTCCTCGCAGTCAGACAGGAACCCATAGTCGGCAATAGGGGGAAAGTCGCTCACGGCGCCCGCTCCTTCGCAGCTGGTGTCGGCTGGCAGGTCACACTCTCGGTCTACACACTTGCCCGGTGCGGCAACGTGGGCAACTACAAGGCTAAGCCGCGGCTGACGGTACCCATCATCCCCCATAGTGGATGATGTCCATTTGCTGCCGCCCGGCCATGGTGGTGTGGCACCATATGACCACCGCACCTGGAGGTTCGAAGACGAGCTACGTGTATTGGACGCCCCCGACACAAGGTTCCCCGCCGCCTTCGGCCGCCCAATAAAAGATCACTTATGGCCCGAACCAGACGGTGCTGAGCGAGGCGGGCAACCTCGACGGTGTCGATTTCATCGACCGGTTTTCCGTCACCGAGCCCGGCACGCCGGGGAAAGGCAAGGTCCCGTCCCATGGCCCAGCCGCCTGGGTTTCTGGGGTCGCCGATGAGCCGCTCAAAACGAGCGCCCAAACGCCCAGCCAATCGCGCGTGAACATTACCCTTTCGAAGTGCCCCAGCTTCCCGAGGTCTTTCGCCACGCGACGCCGCAAATCATCGAGGCCATCCTCGTTCCCCTTGGTCTCTTCTACGCCGCCCTCTCGCTGCTCGGGGCCTAAGGGTGCCATCTGTACCGCCTTGGCCTGGAACTTCCTCGCTCTTCTACGCCGGATTCTGGTCTGCGTGAGCGTCTGCCAGGCGTCCTCCTTCTAGGCACCGTCGGCTTGACGGCCCGTTCCGTCGTTGCGCTGGTCAGTTCCGGCAGCCTGTTTGTTTACTTTCTGCAGCCATCGCTGGGGACAGCGCTGCTCGGGGCGGCGTTCCTGCTCTCGGTCCCCCTGGGCTGCCCGCTGGCGGAGAAGCTGGCCTACGACTTCGTCCCGCTGCCAGCGTCGTTCTTCGGTCGCCCGAAGGTCCGTCAACTGTTCGTCCGTATCAGCCTCCTCTGGGCGCTGGTTAGCCTCCTCAACGCCGCCGGCTCCGTGGCGTTGCTGGTCAACGTGCCTATCGCGACGTTCCTGGCCGCGAAGACCGGCTACTCGTGGGCCCTCACGTTGGGCGGGTGGTGCTTTCGTCATGGTGGTTCCGCCGCGGCTTGCGCCGGCACAACGTCGACGCGCTCCCTGTCCCGGCCGAGTGAGGCCGGGCGATCCTGCGGGCGCTGACATGGGGAAGCGTCGCTCACAAGGGGTCACGTACGGTGGTCAATTCCCAGGACGTAACCCGAGCCTCAGACGTGCCGACCGCCTACCAGTGGCGGGGTGGCTGGGTCGCTTCCGTCATTATGAGTGCCCTTGGGTGCCGGCAGTACTGGTAGGTGGATGGTCCCTGACCCGGACACCGTCTACTCGGCCTGCTGACCGCCACTACTGTGCAGGCGCCCCGTTGCCGGAGCGCGGGTCTATCATCGCACGCATGACCGCAACTCAGGATCAAGGGCGTACGTCATGACTGACAGGATTTATGAACTCCGGGACTCCAACGATGCCAAGGACGACTCCGACGAGCTTCGGCGGCGTATCGCGGACGAGGGGTACCTCTTCTTCCGCCGGCTGATCGAGCCGTCTGCGCTTCTGGCTCTGCGCGCGGACATCCTGGGCGTCATCGGTCGTGCCGGATGGCTCGAGAGCGGAACGGACCCGGTCCTCGGCATAGCGAACCTCGACGCTCGATGCACCGAGGGTGACAGCGAGTACAACGGGCCTTACGGCCAGGTGCAGCGGCTGGAATCGTTTCACCGCGTGCCGCACGCCCCAGAACTCGTGGGGATGGTCCAAGCGATCATGGGTTCATCAGCCATACCGGTGCCCGGGCACAAGGCGAGAATCTGGTTCCCGAAGTTCACCGACCATACGACGCCGACACATCAGGACTTCGTCCACTACCAGGGGAGCCTGGACACCCTGACCTGGTGGGCACCAGTTGGGGGCTGCCCGATCGAACTCGGCCCGCTCGCGGTGCTCGAGCGGTCCCACAAGGTGCGCAAGGTGCTCGCGCACCATTTCTCTCTCGGCGCAGGAGGGCTCGTCGTCAACGTCGAGGAGGAGAAGGCGACGTACCCAGAGCTCTCAGGACACTGGCGCAGTACCGATTTCGAAGTAGGCGACGCACTGTTCTTCCCGGCGCTAACGGTGCATCGAGCGCTCCCCAACACCACCGAGAACCTCATGCGCATATCGCTCGACAACCGTTACCAACGGGAGGGCGGGAGGATCGCCGAGCACATGCTCCTGCCGCACATGTACGACCTCCACAAGGTCGGTTGGGAGGAGATCTACCGCGACTGGGAGTCCGACGACCTGAAGTACTACTGGCGCCGCCACAGCTACCGCACGGTCAAGAAGAACACCAGCTTCCGTGAGCGGGGCACTGCGGAGGCGATGCAACTCGCCCGAACGGGCGATGAACATGCCCTCGTCGCGATGCGGAGGATCGTCAAGGCGTCAGACCCTGAAGCAGAGCAGGCTCTGCAAGCTCGGTCCATTCTCGCCGCGCAGGCCGGGGCGGCGCACTCTCAGTGACCCTCAAGGTCAGATCACGGCCTTGCCCCGGTGGATCGAAGCTCAAATTTTAGGTGGGCTTTCCAGCTATAAGGACGGCCGCTCCGCGTTGATCGGCCGTGAGGACCATAGGTCTCGCGATCTCAGGCCGCTATAACCGCTCGAGCCATGGGTGGTCAGGCGCGACCCTGGTCACCGCGTTACGCACCACTCGCGCCGCTCCGCGGTGAGGACCGGGAGCGTGGCCTCGAAGTCTGGCTCGTCCTTCGGACGTCGAAGCCGAGCCTTGAAGACCAGGACGATCTCGGAGAGCAGGTAGCGGATCCCGTCCTCGGCGACCCACGTGACCTCCTCGACAGTCGCGACATGGCCGTTGAGGACCTTGTTCGTCCACCGCCCTCCGTCGCCAGCAGGCGTCAATGGGACATCGAGCACCCACGGAGCGGAGGCATTCGCCCGCAGCCACAATTGGCTCCGCGGCTCGTCGACGGTGGTCCATCGGTCCCCCAGTGGATGAAGGACGCCGCCGGCGTTGTTCCAGACATGCCAGCGACCGCGGAGATGGTCGACGAAAGCCGGGACGTCGGTCGAGAGGATCGAGATATCGGTATCATCATGCTCGCGCCGATAGCCGGTGGCGGCCTCGATGGCCCAGCCGCCGATCACCCACCATGGGCGGGCGAAGCCGGCGAGCTCGTCAACCACCTGCGTTAGCGCAAGCGGCTTCCACTTGCCGTACAGAGCGAAGAACTCATCTTCTTCGGCCTGCTCTTCGGGAGTCCGAACCAGGCGAACGCGGCGCTTCTGTGCCGGCACATCCCCGGACGCTACCCGACCACCGTCGACGTTTTCGATCAGTGAGGGACGACGGATCGTGCCAATGAGGCTTTCTAACAGTGGCTTCCAATGGCCCGCCCGGCACTCGTCGAAACAAGCACGTGGACCGGTACCGGTCAGTCTTTGACATCGGGATTCGTCGGCTGGTCCTTCTTCCCGGTCGGCGGATTTCGGGGTGTCCACTTCTTCAACGTTGGGACTGGCTGTGATGCACTGGAAAGCTCTTTGTAGGTGAGCCGCCAATCCTGTCCGGGGGCAAACTGGTTCTTGCTCTCGAACGCCACCGGCTGGTCGTGAAATGCGCTCCAGACAAGCCGGTGGTGCCCGTCGCCGATCACTCTGACATCTGCCGGGGGCTCACCGCTTCCGTCCCGGGAGGGCTTCTTCAGCTGCGTCTTGGCACCCCGTATCTCTCCTGCGTCTGCGAGATATCGCTGCGATGTGCCCGTGTTCAGATAGTCCTGGCCGGCCCGAACCCGGTACTGACTGTCTCCCACCTTGATCCGAATGTACATATTCGGCTTGGAGAACACGTTCTTCCCGGTCACCGGCGGCAGCAGGAGGGGAAGCTTGTCGAGGACTCGCAGGAAGCCCTCGCTCGGAATCGGAATTTGGCCGCTGGGATGCGGGCCATCTCCTTGATCGCTGGCGCCACGAACCTGGAGCGCAGCGATCCCCCTCTTCGTATCTTCCTTCTTCACCGCCAGGTAGTCGATCACGTCCTGGATCAGCGCCGCAGTGCCGGAATCCGCACCTTCCAGCAGGGTTGCCAAGATCGCGCGGAGACGGTCGACACCAGTACCTCGGCTGACTGTCGCCTGCTTGTAGTAAGGGACGGAACGAACGGCCATGTACTGTCTCGTCTTCTCGGTTCCGAAGTGAGCATGCATTTGCTCCAGTTCGGTGGCAAATACCCCTGCTTCTTCCGTCGGGGATCCAGTTACATGTCCCCATTCGTGGAAGACAACGCCATTTTGGTAGACCTCATCCCCGGAGAATACCTTTTCGGTGACCAGGATGCTGTTGTTACGGAGACCTTCGATGGCCTCTGCAGCCTCTCTCGGATCTGCGTATCCCTTGAGGAAACTCCGCAGCAGCCCCTGCATGTAGATCCGGTTGTTACCTTTTAGAGTTACGCCAGGGTTGCTGGTGCCGAGGCTGAAGTCCTCCGGTACGACAAGAATGGAGCCTGGCTCCTTCGACACCTTGTTCAGTATTTCGGTCGCCTTTTCATTCTGCTGCTTCGTGACCAATCGCTGAACAAACGGCAGACCGGTTCCTGAACCTGAAACCTTCGCTGGTGAATGATTGCGTGCGGCCGCCCGTCGCAGAAGGCCCAGTGTCGCTCTATTGCCGACCGAGCGCTGAAGAGCGAGGATTCTGGACGGATCGCGCGGATAGCCGACTCCCATGGTGCACGAGGTCTCCCGGTGGCCCGGGAAATATACAGTGGCCGCCCTTTGGTTAGGCGTCCGCTTCAATGGCTTAGCGCCCGCTCGGGCGTCCACCTCAACCAGAGCCGATCTCTGGCGCTGCCCCATGGCACTGTCCCTCCCGGATAGCGTGTACGGCCAGGCACACTCTATATCAGGCTCACGGTCCGGATGGTCTCCGGGCCGACCTTGCGATCGATGACCTCAACCCTGTTACGAGCGGAGGCTCCTTCTGCCGGTGCGAATTTCGCTGATCAGGATCTCGGGTTGCTCGAAGGCTGCGAAGTGCCCGCCCTTGTTGGCCTCGCCGTAGTGAATCAAGTTGCTGTAGGTGTCTTCGATCCAGCTTCGTGGCAGGCGTGGGATGTCGCGTGGGAACACGGTCACGGCGACCGGCAATGTGAGCTTTTGGACCAGCCAGGCTGCTCGATTTGTTCTCCCAGTAGATGCGGCCGGACGACGCGGCGCTGTTTGTGTACCAGTAGAGCGAGATTGCGTCCAGCATGTCATCGGTGCTGAGCGCGTCCTCGGCGAGCCCGTGGTTGTCCGTCTTGGACTGGAACTTTTCGTAAATCCAGGCTGCCTGGCCGGCCGGAGAGTCGGCCAGAGCAAATCCGACGGTCTGTGGTTTCGTGCGCTGAAGGTGGTTTGATCCCCCGAGATCGCCGGTGTAGAGGGCGAGGGTGTCCACGGCGTAGCGCTCGTCGGGCGACAGCGTGTCGGGTATCTGGGCGGGAAATGTGTATTGAGTGTTCAAGTGAATCCCAAGAAGACCCTCAGGCCGCATAGCCCCAAGGGCGGAGGTTACGACGGCGCCCCAATCACCGCCTTGAGCGGCCCAATTCTTGTAGCCAAGACGCTTCATGAGTTCCACCCAGGCGCTTGCAATACGTTGGACCGTCCACCCCGTCTCGGTCGGCTTTTGGGAAAACCCGAACCCGGGCAGCGACGGGACGATAACGTCAAATGAATCTTCGACGTTTCCTCCGAACGCCACCGGGTTAGTGAGTGGGCCAATGAGTTTCAGGAACTCGACGATCGAGCCTGGCCATCCGTGCGTCAAAATGAGGGGCATCGCATTCGGGTTCTTGGACTTGACGTGGATGAAGTGAATATCGAGCCCATCGACCGCGGTCAGGAACTGTGGGAAACGATTGAGCTCAGACTCGAATCGGCGCCAGTCGTACTCTCGCTCCCAGTAGTTGATTAGCGATTTCGCATTCTCTAAGCGGACACCTTGCGACCAGTCGGGGACGGTTTCCGGGTTCGGCCATCGAGTTCTGGCGAGCCGCTCTTTTAGGTCGTCAATTTCGGAGTCCGCGATCGCGACGGTGAATGGACGGAGGACGGCCGGTGCGGGCGTCGTCGTGGTCATTGCCTTGTTCTCCTGAACTCTTGCTTTGGTGCGGCGGCATTGCACGCCGGTGTGCAAGCTACGCCATTGCGCCCTGATGGCGATCTGCGTGCCCGGATCCAGCTGGCGATTGGGCGTCGCTCTTGGTGGGCCCTGGGCGTCGAGGTGGGCGCCGATTTCATGCCGTTGATGCCCTGTTCGGCATCGGTCTTCTGCTCGGCGGAATTGTCGATCCTCCTAGAGGGCGCGCGGCCTGCCGGCTGGCACCGACGTCGGGTCTGCGCCGGACATGTCGCTGCGCCCCACCCGGACCACGACCAGTGCGATGATCAGGGCCAGCGCAAGGACGGCGGCCGAGACCAGGTATCCCCTGGAGAACCCGGCGGCCAGCGCGTGGTGGTACATCTCGGCCCGTGCCTCGGCTGCTCTGGCAGCGGGTACTCCGGTGCCAGGTTTCGCCGCAGCAGCCGCCTCGGAGCGCAGACTGGTGGCCACGGTGCTCCAGGCCACCGTGCCGATGACCGCCAGCCCGATCGAGCCGACGACCTGTTGGGCGACGTTGACCAGGCTGGAGGCCACACCGGTGTCGTGGTTGCCCACCTTGGTCAGCCCAACCAGGTAGACCAGTACGAACAGCGGGCCGAGGCCGGTCCCGAGGACGAGTTCCGGGCCGAGCACACTCCCGATGAACGTGCTGTGCTCGGTGATCCGGGACATCCAGAACATCCCGCCGGCGGCGACGGCGCTGCCGGCGACTAACAGGGGGCGGGGGCCGATGCGGGTCACGGCTCGCTGTGTGTACACCGTCGTCACCAGGATGGCGGGGACGAACGGCAGGTAGACAAGGCCCGTCTTCAGGGCGCTGTACCCCCACACGTCCTGGATGAACAGGGTGAGGAAGAAGAACATGCCGAGGTTCGCGGTGCCGAGGCACAAGGTGTTCAGGTAAGCACCGGACCGGTCCCGGTTGCGCAGCACCCGGACAGGCAGCAGAGGGTCCGCGCTGCGGGTCTCGATCACCCCGAACACGGCCAGCAGTACTGCAGCGGCGGCCAGCGACGCGACCACCTTGGCATCGCCCCAGTGCGACACGCCGTTCGAGGTGGTGGCGGCGCTGGACAGCCCGTACACCAGGCAGGCGACACCGGCGGTCACGGTCACGGCGCCAGGCGCATCGAACCGCCCGGAGCGCCCTCCCGTCTTCGGCAGCACGCGTGTAGCCAGGGCCGCCACGACCAACCCGATGGGCACGTTCACGAACAGCACCCAGCGCCAGTTGGTGTAGGTGACCAGCACACCTCCGGCGACCAGCCCAACCACGATGCCGAGGATGCCCATCGCCGAGTACACAGCGACCGCGCGGTTCCGCGGCGGGCCTTCCGGGAACGTGACGGCGACCAGCGACAGGGCAGTGGGCGCGGCCATCGCCGCGCCCGCGCCTTGAACGGCGCGTGCGGTGATCAGCCAGGCCTGGTCGGTCGCCAGCCCGCCCAGCAGCGAGGCCAGCGAGAACACGACCAGCCCGGCGACGAAGACCCGGCGGCGGTCGAGCAGGTCGCCGGAGCGGCCGCCAAGCAGCAGCAGGCCGCCGAACGCCACTTCGTACGCATTGACCACCCACTCCAGGTTCGGCCCCGAGAACCCGAGCGCGGCTTGAATGTGGGGCAGCGCGACGGTGACGATGGTCAGGTCGAGCAGCACCATGAGCTGGGCCGTCGCGATGACGGCCAGCGCCAGGCCGAGCCGCCTCGGTGCCGCGGGACTCGGTATCGGGGGGAGTGGAGCGATCGGGGGCCTGGCTTCCGCTACGCGATCTGCCACTGCCACGTCACTTTTTTGGTTGAGGATTGTGCGGCATGGGCACAGGTTCGCTCCCGGCAGGGTGAGCCGCCTTCACCTCAGCGACATGATTGCTCTCGTAGGTGCCCGCGCCCGACCGCGGTGGTCGACCAATGCCGCGCCACGTCAACAGCTCCGTAAGCCCCCTGGTCACCAAATGGCGAGGTGGCCCGGCGCTTCGCCGGCTAATGCATTAGGGCGGATGGCTACGGGAAGGTGTCGCCGTAACGCTTTCTGACTAGGCGGGGCGGCAAGTAGGCCGGATTTGGCCGTATTGGCGATCGCCGGCACCACCGACCGGCCTGGCACCGAGAGGACCTGCCCCGGAGGGCAACGGAGCGTCTACCGGAGAGGGCGGACTTCAATGAGATCGAGGCCGAGCGCCTCGATCTGTGCCGGCACCCCGTAGAGTGCCGCCTGGTCTGCCAGAATACGGAGCTACTCCAGCGGTGGCGGGAATCCCTCCGCAGCAGCCGGGGGCACCGCAATCCTGATCAGGCTGCAGGCCGCGGGCAGGAACTTCACGCGAGCAGCATCGCGAACGAGGGCACTCGAGACCTTTAGCGAGCGGCCCGAGCGTCGCGCCGTGGCTGCCCGCACGGCGGTCCGCGTAGCCTTCGTCAGACGACCTCACCCGGCCACGACGGATATGACGAGCACGAGCGCCGACGATCTGCAGGGCCCAACTACCCGGCACCGGGCGCCGGACTTGGAGCTTCCCGCTGATGGACCTCAAATCCGGCGCGGCGATCTTGACGACGTGCTGGCGCTACACGAGCCTGTGGTGCTCGGGTTCGCAAACTGCCGGTGTCGTCGACGCCATCGGCGGCGAACTGGGTGGCAGCGTTGTGGGCAGGAACCAATCGTAAACGGAGGAACGGTATGACCCCCGATACATCCGGCTGGCCGACGCACAACCACGAGGTTGCTCGGCCTGACCCGGGCGACACGCGCGCCTACCTAGAGCAGTTGACCAAGGCCGTTTTTACAGCCGGGCTGAACTGGAAGGTCGTCGAGAACAAGTGGCCCGGGCTCCTGCAGGCGTTTCACGGCTTCGACCCGGAGTACGTCGCGAACCTTAGTCCTGAGCAGGTCGAAGCGATCGCGGAGAACCCGGCCGTGATCCGCAACCGCAGCAAGATCGAGGCGACCGTCGAGAACGCCAACGTGATGCTAGAGATCGTCAAGGAGAACGGCACCTTTCACGACTTCCTCGCCTCGCACCCCGATCCGGAAGCGACTGTCGAGGACCTGAAAGAGCGGTTTCACCACCTCGGTGAAAGCTCAGCGCGCGCGTTCCTATGGAGAGTGGACGAACCGACGCCTGAATGGCCGCATTAGCAACGGCGCATCTGTATCGCGCACGTGGGTTGAGTCCGACGAACGTGCGGACTCGATCGACCCGATTGCTTCGTGATCAAGGTACTGTCCCTGCCCGCACGAATCCATTCGGTTCGCTGACCGGTACACCGGCTATCAAGTCGAAGTCCCGGCCATAGCGGAGGACGACGAGGCCCGCGCTCTCAGCGACCGCCGCGATGAGCAGGTCGGCGATCTTGGCTTCCCGGTGTTGGCTCCGTTCGGCGAGACGGTCCTGCACGGTAGCTGCTCGGTCGAGTACCTCCTGGTCCATCGGGACGAAGGGCCAGGCCTGTCGCGGCTCGCGTATTGCTACTTGCTCACGGGGGCTCGTTGAGGAATAACCGGCTTCGAGATCGGTAATCGCGCACCGTGCAACGAGCCCCGCTTCAAGCAGCGGATCCAGCCTGTCCGCGACGGCTGCCGTCGACCTAAGGGCCAAGGCCGATGTGTCCCCAAGGAAGTACGGCCCTAACGCCACGCCGCCTGCCGGCGGCTCGGGTCGGCCAGGAGATCGTCGGTGATACCGTGCTCAGCCAAGAGGGCCCGCCGGCGTCGGTCAAGGGCGAGAACTTCGTCTAGAGGTGCGTCCACGGTGGCCTTGAGGGTAGAGGTGCCGAGGAGCGCACGCGTCTGGGCGAGTTTGTCGTCATCGACTTCGATTAGCCGCTTCGTCATGCATTTAGGATATCCAATACTGGCACAATGGATATCCTCGGCAAGCGACCGCCGAAAAGCGTGGAGCTGGCACTAGCCTTACAAATCTACCGCAACACGCCATGGGCGTCGCCACCCCGTTTTACCAATTACGTTGCGTTTTTTTCACTTGCCAGTCATTTTCGATTTCGGGCGGAATTAGGGTGAGTACCGCCATAAGGCAGGGTGACCGTTACCCCTGGCTGGCCCACTGCCCGGGCCGAACGCCCCGATCATAGCTAGGCGCCGGTTGGGTCGGCCCGCCCATCGAGGAGCTATCGTGTTGCCACCCATCGAATACAACACCCAAGTGGAGGGATGAGCCATGCTAGCCACGTTCGGGACCGGGCAGGTCTTTTGGTCCATGTTGTGGTTTTTCCTATTCTTCATCTGGATATGGCTGCTGATCGTCGTGTTCAGCGACATTTTCCGCAGCCACGACCTCTCCGGTTGGGCGAAGGCGCTGTGGACGATATTCGTCATCGTCCTCCCCTACCTCGGGGTCTTCGTGTACCTGATCGCCCGGGGTGGAAAGATGGAAGGACGTGTTGTCCAGAGGTCTCAGGACCAGTACCCGCCGCTCAGCGAGTACGTCCAGAACGCGAAGGTCGGCGGCGCGGCCGACGAGATCGCCCAGCTGGTCGACCTCCGGAACAAGGGCGTGATCAGTGAGGAAGAGTTCCAACAAGCCAAGGCGAAGGCGTTGGCGTGAAGAGCGGGTGAGAGGTAGGGGCTGATGACGACGGCCAAACCGTTGTCGACTTGACGGGGCTGTCAGGGCCGGCACCGAGCTCGACCTCCGCGAGCGCGTCGAGCGGGAACCGCGTACCTTACGCTCTCGAAGGCGCCGAAGTAGTGGCGGCGATGGGTTCTGACGAAACGGCGGGGCTCAGCCCAGCCGAAGCGTCCGCCCGTTTGGTGCAGCACGGTTATTTTGCTGGATTTCGACTAGACGGTCTCGCCCGGAGTCGTACTTAAGCGCCCGCCATACGGGCCCGTACAACACCGGTTATATCGCCGGCGCCGTGGCGGTGTTCTTCTTCGTGCTGGCCATCGGGGCCTTATAACCGTCACCATCATGACAGGGCCCTGGAGGCCGGCTATGCCGGGACCGAGGTGCTCCGAGGGGAACAGGTTGTGGCTGCACCGATCAGGCATTGTGTTGCAGGTGAGGCTAAATAGTCGGTCCGGGGCCGCGCTCGGCCGGGTGCCGCGGGCCTGTGCCGTGCTGGTCTGTGCCTGGCTGGTGCTGGTCGGGTTGCTCGTGCTTTGCGGGGAGGGCGTCAAGCACTCGGGAGTGGTCAACTCAGCGGACCGACGGGTCACCTCCTTCGTTGTCGCTCATCGCACACCATTGCTCAACGACGTCATGAAGGTCGTCACCTGGGCCGGGTCGTGGGTAGCAGTGGCGGTAGTGGCCGTCGTAATCGGGGCCTCTCCTGTGGAGACGGCACTTGCGGTTGCTTGTACTGGCCGCCGTGCTGGCATCGTGGGCCGGTGAGCTCCTGGGGGTGACCCTCGTCAAGCGGTTGGTAGAGCGGCACCGGCCCCCGGAGGCCCTGTGGGCGGTCGTCGCTCACGGGTGGGCTTTTCCTTCCGGTCACGCCGCGAACGCCGTGGTCGTGTTCGCCACGGCGGCGGCGTTGGCGGCGGGGCTCAGCACTCACAGGACGGTCCGCCTGCTGTGCTGGGCTTCAGGAGCGCTGTTGGTTGCGCTCGTCGGGTTCTCCAGGATCGAACTGGGGGTCCACTGGGCTACCGATGTCGTCGCGGGAGCCATTTGGGCTAGTGGTTGGACCGTGACGGTCGTGGCAGCTTTGCGTCGCACCCTGGCGCCATCAGGCCCCGGACTTCGGTCCGGCTCCGACGCTCCGCTCGGCTGAGCCCAGAAACCACCGAGGTAGGCACCTGGTCCGCCAACGGGCCAGCAGCTCGTACAGTCAGGACCGGAACACTCCATGCGCCCGGGGGTGTTCTAGTACGACGGCATTGATCAGGTAGCCAGCGAGGTCCATAGGCGCAACCCTTCAGCCCTGTGTCCGCCATGTCTCGCGACGTGTGCCCACTATTTGTTGAAATCAGACGCCGTCGTCCACTCGTTCCACGTCAAAGTCAATGCCTGATCCCTGGTCGAGCGTAAGGCGGCTGGACCACCCAGGAGGAGACTAGGAATTCTAGGCACGGTGCAGGCACTGCTTTTGTCGCCGAACTCGGCGGAGCTACGAGAGCTTCTGGGCCAGGTGCTGTGGGCCATCTATGCGGAATCTGCGAGTGTCACTTCTGCGAGCGGCGCGTTGGGTTCCAAGGATCCACGAGGCGCACGCCAAGATCCCTGAAATGACGAATGTTACGCGTGGCGACCGTTGCCTTCCGGGCAAATGCGATTCCCGCTATCTGAGCGTCCCGTATCTCGACGGCCCTTCCTATCTGCTGCCTTCGTGCGACAAGTGAGCCGGCTGCGTTCGCGGCAGCGGCGTCAAAGGACAGAACTCGGTCGTCGAGATCCTCGCTGAGCACTCGCTCGAAGGTACTTTCCAGGTGCCGACGCCGGCGGGAGGAAGGCAGAAGTTCCAAGCCAGTTCGAATCTCGAATAGCGTGACTGACGTCGTCCAGATCGACTCCGATGGCTGGGTGTCGAGCCAGTTGACCACGACCACGTCCGGCTCGGTTCGCATCAGTGCTGACAGCACGTTCGTGTCGAGCAGGATCATGGCTCCGACAGGTCGGCTGCTCGCGCCGGGTGACCACGTAGTTCAGGGAAGTCTTGTTCGATTCCCTCACCACGGAACCGTGACGCGATAGTCGATCCGAGCTGGACTGGTGCGGCCCGTTCTGCTCTAACAGCATCTCGGAGGATTCTCACGAACCTCCTCCTCAGTGGAGCGTCCATGTGCTCGGGCCTCTCCGTTGGAGCGCCTCCTTCAAATCTTCATCGAGTTGGCGTACCAGAAGCTGTGCCATGCCGAGAACGATAGCATGATATCATTCCATCGGGTGGACTCGCGCTGTGGTTGTACGTACACGTGCTGAAATAGTGCACATCCGTGTTGAGTCGTAAAGCTCATCTGTGACGGGCAGGCATGGCTTTGACGAGAGGCGCATTCGCGAACACATGATTGCTCGCCCCAGCGGCATCGCCCATCCTGAGTGTGAACGATCCCGGACAGTGCCGACGCTGCGGGCTGTCCACCTGATGAACCCGAGAGCGGGGCAGCACCCCGCACCATAGCCCCTCTTGCTCTCAGTGTTGCGGCGCCGACCGTGACCTGGGCGGCATTCAGTGGTTCTTGGCTGGTAGGGCGGGGCGAAGAAGTCGATCAGGAGTTGGAAAATAAGTCCAGGACATAGAGGCGAAATGGGGGAGCGGTGGAGACCCAATGTATATCTTGCACTCCGCTCTGATCGTCAATAGCGAAGCTGAGGTGTCTACTGGTGGCTAGCTAAAGGTTCAGCTCCTCGGGACACCGCTCTCTCTAAAGGAACGGGGACACAAGCGGCGGCCAAGGAGGAGCCGAGACCGAGGAGCATCCGCTCCCGCTTTCAACCGGCGTCCACAGTTCCCTCAATCCCTCTGACAATCGCCGCCATAACGTCGCCGAAGCACGACAAGGCCTTGGGTTCGATCTGGTTCATGATGCGGCTGCGGACGCTGGCAAGGTGGACCGGGTAGGCGTCCCGTACGCGGTTGAGGCCGGCTTCCGTGATCTGGACGTCTATCCCGCGTCCGTCCTCGGGATTGCGGTTCTTCAGAACGAAGCCCCCTCTTGCCAGGTCTCCGATGATGCGGGTCATGTGGCTTCCCGAGAGGTCGGCGAGGTCGGCGAGTTCGCCCACCCGAAGTTGGCCGGCGTCCGCCTCCGAGAGGTGTACGAGCACCGCGTACTCGCTCAGGGAGATGTTGGCGCCCCCTGAAGGTCTTCATCCAGGAGCCTGGGTGCAACGGCAAGAAATCGAGCGACGTCTCTCCACACCCGTTCCTCTCTGGCTTTGAGCGGTTGGTCGGTTTTCGCCATCATCGCAAAAGATTCTAGTTGCATGCGCAGCGATCCAGAAGTAAGATGTGTGCGCAGGCAATGAGTTGACAATAGTGCTGATCTAAGTGCGTTGCTCCCACACGGCCTTCAACCCGCACGCCACCTTGACAAGTGGCGCAGAACCAAAGGAGAAGGACAGGTCAATGTACAACTCAAAGCAAGACATCGTTCGGCAAGCGGGAACGACAAGGATTCTCCCGTCGGAGCGTCCTGGCGTCAGCCGGCATTGCTGCCGTTGCGCTACCCGCCGCTTCCTTTCTCGGATCGGCTCCAGTCGCGGCCGCACTAGACATCGGCGCCATCAAACGGAGGGCGGGCCTGGCCGCGACTGCCCCGGTGCCGCGACCGGCCAAGGGCCCAGCCATCCCGAAGTCGGGCTATCTCGTCGAAGAAATCGAGGACCGAGTGTTCTGGCTGACCGACGGCCTATATCAGATGATCTTTGTGGTTACCGGGGAAGGCGTCGTCGCCGTCGACGCGCCGCCGACAATTGGCAACAACATCCTGCGGGCGGTAAAGGGGGTGACCGACTTGCCAGTCTCCCACGCCATCTACAGCCATCATCACGCTGACCACGCCGGCGCCATGGTGCTGTACGACGGGGCAGCCTTGTACGCGCAGGAGGAAGTCGCAGGCCTGCTTAGACGAGATGACGACCCGAACCGGCCTGTACCGAAGAACACCTTCGTCGAGTCGATGAGGATCACAGCCGGGGACGACACGCTCGAGTTGGCCTATCGCGGGCCAACCACTCGCCAGGCAATACCTTTGTGTACTTGCCGTACCAGCGGGTGCTGATGCTCGTCGACATCGTGTTCCCCGGCTGGGTGCCATTTGCTTACCTGGCCGAGTCCCAAGACATCCTGGGGTGGATCCAGGCTCCCGCTCAAGCATTGGAGTACCCGTTTGAGACCCTTGTCGGGGGCCACCTCACTCGGCTCGGGACCCGTGACGATGTCACGATCCAGCAGGAATACGTCGCTGAGCTCAGGGCTGCAGCCGCCAACGCGATCGCCACGTTCAACGTCGATAGCGTTTACGCCACCGTCGACCCGGCCAACCCATGGGCGATTTTCCAAGGGTACCTCGACGGAGTCGCGTCTCAAGCCACGAACGCAGTCGTACCCAACTGGGTCGGCCGTCTCGGCGGCGCTGACGTGTACACCCAGGCAAACGCCTACGCGCTCACTGAATCGTTGCGGATCGACTCCGGGCAGCGGCGCTCTTCGGCATCCATCCGTAGCCACGGTGCTGTTCCGCAGGTGGTGACTTGGTGGTCATCGGACACGGGAGGGGCCTATTTAGTGCGTTACCCCGAGCCGCTGCGGCTCGACCTCATCGAAAGCCGCACCTTCGCTAGCGGGACGGCGGTCGATGTCTGCCGACCACACGGTAAGAGCTGATGAAGATCGCCGGAAAGGAAAAAACCGGGCTATTGGTCCCTCTCGCCACCGGTTGATCGCTGCTTTGGAGGCGAGGGTTCGAGAACGGGCGTATCGGCCAGCACTGTGAGCCACTGCTGCAACAGCGACCGCTCTGGTTGAGTCAGCGGCGTACCTTCGGTGGAGATTTTGCTCTTAAGGGTGGCGGCTGCGGTCGCAAGTGTCGGCCCGTTCTCGTCGCGTGCCCGCCCTTACTTGTTGGGGCGCCACGCGCCACGGTGACGGCAGCGATAACTGCCTCACGGAGTTGAGTGGCAAAGCTGACGTCGCTGTACGTGGCCGGCTGCGAGATGGCTGACAATGCGGCGCCGGTCGTGGCCGCCATGATCATTTGCGCGGCGCGCTCAGCCGAGACCCGAAGCTGTCCTCGGCTGGCGCCGAGCTCCATCCGTTCGAACAGGAGCTGGTAGGCGTCTCGGAAAGCCGTGCTGTTCGCTGCGATGCCCGGCGACCACATGAGCTTGTAGAAATTCGGGCTCTCGCGGGCGAATTCCATGTGGTTGTCCCAGCCGGCACGAATGTCGTCGGCAACGTGCTGGTGCACGACAGCTGCGACATTCCGCTTCGACTCAAGGAAAGAGGCCCAGCCGAATTCTACGACTGCCGCCAGCAGCCCCTCTTTGTCGCCGAAGTGGTGATAGAGAGTCGGCGCGGTCACGCCGGCGGCCTCGCAGGCAGCGCGCGTCGAGATATCCGCGTCCCCGGAGTTGGCGAGCAGGTGGGCGGCCGCTTCGACGATTCGGGTTCTGACGCTCGTGTTGGCCACAGATGAACTTCCTTTATTGCCGCTACCCTTGACAGTATAGCCATACTACTCTAAGGTTGTCAGTATAGCAACGCTATACAAACCACGACTAAAGGAGGACCATGATCGTCATCACCAGCCCAACGGGCCAGATCGGTCGTCAGGTCGTCGACAACCTGATCGAGAGCGGCGAAGAGCTCCGCGTGATCGTCCGCGACCCGCAGGCTCTGAGCCCCGAGGCCCGGCGACGTGTTGAGGTCATGGAGGGCTCACATGGCGATTCGGGAGTCGTCGACAAGGCATTCGGTGGCGCGGAGTCCGTCTTCTGGCTCGCGCCGCCGGACCCACACGCTCGTTCTGTCGAAGCTGCGTTCGTGGACTTTACGAGGCCCGCGGCCGAGGCGTTCACGAGGAACGGGGTCCGACGCGTGGTCGGTGTCTCGGCGCTCGGTCGGGGCACGCCCTGGGCCGACAAGGCCGGCTACGCGACCGGCTCTCTGGCCATGGACGACTTGATCGCGTCCAGTGGGGTGGCTTACCGGGCCCTCGCCAACCCCTCCTTCATGGACAACGTCGCCCGCCAGGCTGCGTCGATCAGGGACCAGGGCATGTTTTTCTCGCCGATCGACGGCGACCGCAAGCAGCCCACCGTCGCCACCCGCGACATTGCCGCAGCGGCCTCGAGGCTTCTGCTCGACAGCAGTTGGAGCGGCGCCCACGAGGTCCCGCTACTCGGGCCCGAGGACCTGTCCTTCACCGAAATGTCCCGGGTCATCTCCGAAGTGCTCGGGAAGGAGGTCCGTTTTCAGCAGACCACGTTCGAGGCCTACAAGGACCGCTTCGTGAGCTTCGGAATGTCCGAGGCAATGGCGCAAGGGATGACCGACATGGCCTGGGCCAAGAACGAGGGCCTCGACAACGCCATTCGGCGCACAGCGGAGAACTCGACGCCGACCAGCTTCCGCCAATGGTGCCAGGAGGTGCTGAAGCCGGCCATCGCATCCTGAGAGAGCGAGCTCGGGTCGCCGACGAACTCGGACGCCTCGACATCGTGGTCAACAACGCCGTGGACCTTCGAGGCTGTGACCATGGGGGTGGTCATAGCGTAGACAGGGATACCAGCCGACTGGGGGTTTCCTAGATGCCGAGCCCATCGGGGCAGGCAAAAGATGTGAAGCCCACGCCACTGGGGACATCCGATTGAAAGGAAGCAGGCTCATGCCCGACCGCTCAGCAGGTGATTCAGGCTCCTCGATTGACAACCGTCACCTTCTGCTGATCGGTGCCGGGCCTGGCCTTGGTATGGCCGTGGCCCGCCGCTTCGCCGCCGGTGGCTATCGAGTGACGCTGGTGGCCCGGAGCACGGACGGCCTCGGCCAGCTCGCGGCCGGCATGGCTGGCAGCGGGGCACAGGTTGACACGGTCTCGGCAGATGCGAGCGACCCCGAAGCTTTGGGAGCTCGCATAGCTGAGCTCTACAACGACCAGGGTGCGCCCGGGCTCATCATCTACAACGCAGTCATGGGCGCTCCGGACAAGCTCCTTACCTCGAGCGTCGAGCACCTGCAGACGGCTTACGCAGTCGACGTCATTGGCGCCATCGTCGTGGCACAGGTCGCCGCCCCAGCCATGCGGGCGGCCGGCTCGGGCACCATCATCGTGACCGGTGGCGGTTTCGCCGATCATCCGATCCCGGCTCTAGCGACGGTTTCCCTGGGTAAAGCCGCGCTCCGGTCTGCCGCCACCATGCTCGGAGCCGATCTGGGGCCCGATGGCATCCGCGTGGCCACATTGACGATTGCCGGGCAGATCGTTGCGGGGACCGCTTTCGACCCCGAGAACATCGCAAAACGTTATTGGGAGGTCGTCCATTCCGACGGTCCCTGGCAGGCCGAGTTCCGCTTTACCGGCGAATAGGGCGCCATGGACGCCGCGCACTTCGGGTTACGAACGTCGTCGGAAGCGCCTCGGTCAGACCAAACAGGACGATCCCGCACGTCTACGCTGACGAACCGCTCGACCTATCGTCCAGCGTCGCCCATCCGGCTTTTGAACTGGTTCATATCGAAGTAGTCACGCCAGGCCTTGATCTTGCCGTCGATTACCTCGAAAATCCCCATCACCTGGAGCTCGAAGGACCTATCGGGCAACTTGAAGACATCCACTCGCTCGGTCATCACGACTGGTCCATTGGCCGCGATGTTTATGACATTGAACTCGAGGCCCTCGATGCCGGGCGGCCCGGGGCGAACGAAACTGGCGATGTTGTGGGCAATGTTGCCTCTCCCGATTACCGGTTCGAGAGGTATGTTTTGATAGACGGCATTGTCGGCAAAGAACGCGGCCAGGTCTTCCGCTGTCATATTGTCGGCCCATGCTGCGCAAAACCTGCGCACCACCTCGATTGAGCTCACCGTTTGGCTCCTCCTCCGGCCGAAGCATGTCGAACGCCGGGCCAAGTATGTCCGGTCGCATCCAATTCTTCCGCCAAGTCCCGACGTCTGGCATCCAGGGACCCCTCAGTCTTTGTTCGGCAACCTGGGCCATCGAGCACCTGATGGAACGGAGTGCCGGAACGACCTCTGGTACCCGATAACTAGGGGGTTCCTAGATGCGGCGCTCGTGTTCGCTGACGGACGATTGTGGAGTTGCCACCATAGCCAAGAAAGCGCAGATCCGAAGTCTCTAATGCCGAGGGGTAGATCGTGCATGCGGTGATCGTCAGCGACTACGGTGCGTCTCCCGTCGTTGCGGAGCTGCCGACCCCGGTGGCCGGCCCTGGCGAGGTACTTATCAAGCTTGCGGCGGCGGGAATGAACCCGATGGACGTCGAGTTGGCGTCAGGGAAGTGGAGGCCAGAACCGGCCACGTTCCCGATGGTGCTTGGCGTCGATGGTGCTGGGACCGTCGACGCGCTGAGGCGAGGGAGTCACGAAGTTCTCTCTGGGAGAGCGAATATTCGGTCAATTGCTCGTTGCCCCGATCGGCTCGGCCGGGACCTACGCGCGAATATGTGGCGGTAACGGCAGAGGCGCCTTTGGCTCCGGTGCCCAAGGGGCTGGACCTCGTCGTGGCCGCGGCCCTACCAACGATTGGGGGCACCGGGCTGACGCTCGTGGAGTCGGTCGAGCCCCTCGAAGACAAGACGGTGCTGCTGGTTGGGGCGGGCGGTGGAGTCGGGTCGTTCGCTTGCCAATACGCTGTAATAGCCGGTGCGCACGTCATTGCTATTGCGGGTGCCTCAACTAAGGACCGGCTGCACCGCTACGGGGTTGCAGAGGTGATCGATCACACCGTTGTCCCGGTGGAAGAGGCGGTCCGGCGAGCCCACCCCGACGGCATGGACGTTCTCATCGACCTGGCGAGCGATGCCGGGTCCTTCGCGTCGCTCGCCTCGCTCGTTCGAGTGGGCGGCACGGCCGTGAGCACTCGCTACGTCGCGAATCCCCGCGCTCTCTCGGCCTCCGGGGTGTCCGGTATCAACTTTGTCCTGCGCCAGACGAGCGAGCTGTTGGAACGGGTGGCCGAAGATCTCGTCGATCGTCGGGTCGACTCGCCGCCCCTCACTCGTATCTCCCTGGACGAGGTGCCGTCAGCAATGTGCTGGCCGGGCCACCACCGCTCCGGCGGCAAGACTGTCATCGTCTTGTGATCAAAAGTCACTTTTGGATTAACCTTTGACACTCCTGTATCCCCGGCTCCGTTTTTCAAGGAGGCGACTTCGGGTCAAGAATGCGCCGTGCGAGCTGGATCCGGGACTTGACGCCCAGCTTTTTGAACACCTTGTTCAAGTGGTACTCAACAGTGCTCGGGCTGATGAAGAGCTGCTCGGCGATCTCCGGGTTAGAAGCGCCAAGTGCAACGAGTTGGGAGATTCTGTGCCTCTTGAGGCGTGAGGCGAGTCTCGCGTCTCAACCGTGCGTTTGGGGGGTTGCTCCCCAGCCGCTCGCAACTCCACGGCGGCCCGGTCTGCGAACCCGTCGATCCCCAACTCGGTGAACAGGCTGTGGGCGGCCCGCAGCTGGTCGCGGGCGTCCTTCGGCCGGCGCTCGCGTCGTAGCCATTCTCCGTAGAGGAGTTGAGTGCGTGCTAAGTCAAAGCGCAAAGGCGTACTGGCAAGGCGTTCGGTCGCTTGGCAGTACAGCGTCTCAGCCGGCTCACCCTGGCTGAGCAGGGCGCGACAACGCGCCTCGATGGCGCCGGCCCAGTCCGTCCCGCTCGCCGAGGTCGCGGGCACCAGGCGTCCGAGCGCCGCCATCGCACGGTCTTCCTTCCCGACCCGGCTTGCGGCCTCGATCAGCTCGACACAGGCCAAGAGCGAGAACATGACCTCGTCGCGGTCCTCGAGCTCCTGCTCGGCCGCGGCGAAGGCATCGTCGTAGTGGCCGAGCGCGTTATTGAGGACAGCCGTGGCCCACAATGAGATGTTCAGTCCCAGCCCGTCGCCCCTGGCGAGGAAGTCTTTGGTACTCGTATCGATTAGCTGACGAGCGCTTGTCTCTTGGCCACGGAACGCCGCTAGGAACAGCGCAGAATACGATACCGACCGGATGTCGATCAGGTCGCCGACCGCCTCGACCTGGCTCACCACCGATTCCGCACGCGACAGCTCACCTGAGAGCAAGTGAAGGGCGACGCGGGTGCTCAAGGTGAGGGGGAGTACGGTCAGGGCGCCGGCTTCGCGGGCGACTTGAACCTGCAAGGCGGTGAGCGCGTCCCAGCTGTCGTAATCCCAAATGAACGAGGCAGCTCTGCCGGCCAGCCACAACCAGCGTAAGCGCTCCTCGCCGCCGACGCTGTTACCCCGAAACGCGCTCACGGCTTGCTGCAGGAGGGGGATGCCGGCGGCGGGACCGTCGGTGATCAGAAGGGCCAGGCCGTCGAGTAGAAGGTCAGAGGCACGGGGAGGCCCTGGGAGCCGCGGTGCTTTGAGCGCCGCCCGGGCCACCTCACGGGTGCTGGTCTCTTTCGCCAGCCGGCCTGCGAACATTGCGGCAGTCAGTGCGTCGAGATAAGTCGAGCGCGCCCGTCTCAGGTCGAGGTGTTCCAGGCGCTGAGCGGCCGCCAGCAGGAGCGGGGGAGCGTCGCCGCTCCGCCTGGAGGCAAACGAGATTTGAGCCCTGAGCACGTCTAGCTGCGCTCGCTGGGAGTCGTCTAGAGGGCCTCGCTCGGCTACGTCGGCCAGCCTCATGGCGGTCTCCAGGGCCCCGGCCAGCCGGTGGGCGTCGGCGGCGGCGAGCGCTCTGCTCGCCCGTCTTGCCGGGTCGATTGTCAGTTCGGAGGACCGTTGCATGAAGGCAGCCGCCGCCGCGTACCCGCCTCGGGATTGGGCTCTTCCCGCCGAGAGCTCCAATTCGGTCGCCACGTCTTCATCGGGCCGGGCCGTGGCCTGGGCGCGGTGCCATGCCCGACGGTCCGGGTCTACGGCCGGATCAGTGGCCTCGGCCAAAGCCTGGTGCGTCTGGCGCCGTTCCTGGTTGGACGCGGAGCTGTACACGGCGGAACGGACAAGGGGATGGCGGAACACCACTCCCGCAGTGAGGTTGACCAGGCCCTCGTCCTCCGCTGCCACCGCGGCTGACTCGGTAATACCGAGCAGCTCAGCCGCCCGCCATACCAAGGCCGCGTCACCGGTCGGATCGGCTGCGGCGACTAATAGGAGGCGCCAGGACGACGAGGGGAGCCCGACCACGCGTCGCCGGAAGCTCTCCTCGATGCGCCCGGCCAGCGGGACCGCCACCGGTAAACCGAAGCCCCCGGCAAGCTGGGCGGGGGTTAGGCCTCGCGGCAGCTCGAGCAACGCCAGCGGGTTGCCATGCGTCTCGGCCACGATCCGGTCCAACGCTGACCCGTCCAGCCGATAGGGGAAGACCGATTCGAGCAGCGCCCGCGCATCTGCGTCGCCCAAGCCCCCTACGAACAGCTCGGGGAGGTCGCGGACCTCGTCGGGCAGCTCTCGCGCCCCGAACACGAACGCCATGGCTTCGGTCGACAGACGACGGGCCACGAAGGCGATCGCCTGCGCGGATGCCCGGTCGAGCCACTGCGCATCATCGACCACGCACAGCAACGGCAGCTGCCCGCTCAATTCGGAAAGCAATGTGAGCACCGCCAGCGCCACCAGCAACCGGTCCGGCGGGTCCCCCTCGGCTAATCCGAACACCACACGCAAGGCATCACGCTGAAGCCCTGGAAGCCGGTCCAGATCGTCGAGAGCTGTTATGCACAGTTGGTAGAGCGCCGCGTACGGGAGCTCCATCTCGCCTTCGTGACCCGCGGTGCGAAGAACCCGCAAGCCGTCTGCGGAGTTGATCGCCTCCTCGATCAACGCCGTCTTGCCGATCCCCGGCTCTCCAAGTACCGCGATCGACCCGCCACGGCCGTTTTTCGCAGCCAGGAGCAGCCGGTCGAGCACACCGCGTTCGCGCTGTCGACCGAGCAGCACCGGTCACCTCCTCCAAACGTGCAGCGGGAGAAACCTATCAGCACTGCGTCTGGCATTCAGGAGGAGGACTGCGATATTGGTCGCAAGTAAGGGGGCCGCGCCGGGCGTCGTGCCGGCCTGGGGATCAACGCGAAAATCACCCGGCCGCTATGCCAGGACACCCTTTAGCTCGAGGCCCGAGGAACGGACCAGACTTTGAACCCTCAAACGATGACTGGCCCGTCCCCACCGGCGCCGTCGCGGCCTGGACGGGGGCCTGAGACGGCGCGCCGGCGGGAACCAATGGCCCGGGGCGCAAAAGGCCTCCGCCGATTATGGCGCCACCGGCCAGGATCCCGGCGATCCACCAGAAGGTGGTGTCGTAGCCGTGCGCCAACGCCAACCCGGCCACGGTCCGATGGTCGGCCGAGGACGTGGCCAGGTGGGCGGCCAGGTATGACGCCACGGCGCTGGCGAAAATGGTGTTCAACAGGGACGTCCCTATCGAGGCGCCGAGCTGCTGGCCCACGGTGACCGTCGCCGATGCCACCCCCGCGTCCTGGGGGCCTACGCCGTACGTGCCGGTGTTGATCGAAGGGGCGATCACCATGCCCATGCCGACCGCCACCAAGATGAGCGGGCCGAGCAAGCCGGCCACGTACCCGCTGTGCGGGCCGAGTTGGGCCAACCAGACCATGGCCCCCGACGCGATCAGCATGCCGCTGGCGACCAGCGGCTTGGCCGAAGCGGGGCATCAGCACGATGGTGGACAGGTTGGAGACGATGGCCGAGCCGGCGCTGATGGGCAGGAAGGCCACGCCCGTCACCAGGGGGGAGAACCCGAGCGTCCTCTGCATGTAGAAGGTCAAGAAAAAGAAGGTGCCGAACAAACCGGCCCCGGTGATGAACATCGAGGCGTAGGCGCCGCCGCGGTTGCGGTCGAGCACGACCCGCGGGGCAGCAGCGGGTGGGCGGCCCGGCCCTGCCACAGGGCGAACAGCCCCAGGAGCACCCCGCCGGCGGCCAGGAAACCGTACGTGGACGGCGCTCCCCATCCGTGGGTGGCCGCGTTCGAGCACCCGTACACCAGGCAGAACACGGCGCTGCCGACCAGGACCACGCCCGGGATGTCCAGTTTGGGCTTAGACGGGGGTGACTGGCGCTGCAGCAGCAGTACCCCGCCCACAAACGCCACCCCGGCGAAGACCAGGTTCACGTACAGCGTCCACCGCCAGGACAGGTACTCGGTCAGCGCCCCGCCCAGCAACAGGCCCACGGCGCCGCCGGCTATGGCGATGGCCCCGTAGACACCGAACGCCTTGCCACGGTCCTTCGGTTCGCTGAACGTGGTGGTCAACAGGGACAGGGCCGAGGGCACCAGAACGGCGGCGAAGGCGCCCTGGCAGGCCCGGGCGGTCACCAGCATGGCGAAGTTGACCGAGGCGCCGCCGATGGCCGAGACACCGGCGAAGCCGACTAAGCCGGTAAGAAAGGTCACCTTCCGGCCCAACAGGTCGGCGAGGCGGCCACCGAGCAGCAGCAGGCTGCCGAACGCCAGGGTGTAGGCGGTGACCACCCACTGCCGGTCGGCGGTGCCGAAATGGAGGGCCTGCTGAGCGGACGGCAGGGCGATGTTCATTATCGTGACGTCCAGGACCACCATCAGCTGGGCGAGAGCGATCACCCCCAGGGTCAGCCAGCGCCGGGTATCCCAAGGTTGGCTGACGGAGGCAGCGGCACCCGTGAGATTCGTCATCTCTTTCCTCCCCTTTTCCTCTCTGGCAGGACACACCGTGGGCGACAATGCAGCCTGTCCCGTTGTGCAGAGTGCCGGTGAAAAGAATTGAGTGCCGCATTACCTCCCGCACCATTCTCTGGGCCGTCAGGCCCGACGGCATCTAGGAAACCCACAGTTATCGCGGCCGTCGTAAGGCTTTTGGTGTGCAGGGTGCCCTCGAATCGATCTGGCGTCAATCGCAACCCGGTTGAGAGAACTCCTCGCTGCGCTGACTAGTGCCACGACAGGCAGCGTTTGCCTGGTTGCGCGCCCTGACTTGGAAGCGCCGAGAGGGGTGTTTGCCGCATGCAACCTGGCAAACGTTCCTGGAGGCAGCACTACCCCGAAGAGGGGACCGCGGCCGCACAGGGCTCGGTCCTGGCGATCTGACGTCGCGCTCAGTAGTGGCGAACTATGGGGTTCCTAGATGCCACAATTCCCGGGTCGCTCGCAGAATGTCGCTACGTAGAAAGGGAGAAGACAGCTGCTCCTGGTCTGTCCAGAAGAGGGCCAGTCGTCACTTCGATGGCGAGACCTCTCATGGCGCGCGGGCCACCGCGGACAAGAGCTCGAACAGGTGCGTCGTGAATGAGACCTCCGATGAGCAGGCGGCGAAAGATGACCTATCGCCGGGTGAGCGGGCCGGGAGGCGGCGGCGGGTTCGCGCATTGGCTGTAGTGGCGGTGGCGCTAGCCGGCCTGGTCGGCCTGGGGTGGCTAGAACGCCGCTCGGTGCGTCATTCCTTTACCGTCCTGGGCCACGCGCACTTGAGCTTGATTTCCGCTGCCATTTCTGCGGAGATTTTGTCCATGGCGACACTGGCCCGGCTGCAGCGCCGCTTGCTTCGCGCTGGCGGAGTCCGTTTGTCCATCACGTCCATGGTGGCGATCATCTATGCCAGTAACGCCATCTCGGCCTCGATCCCGGTTGCGGGCACCCCGATGAGTGCCGCCTTCTCGTTCCGGTCCTTCGCCCGCCGCGGGGCGGACCGGGGTCTGGCCGGATGGGTGCTGACCATCTCCGGGCTGATCTCGGCTGTCACCTTTGCTCTGATCGTGGCCGGCGGCGCCATCCTGACCGGTAACGCGGTCGCCGCGGTAGCCGGAGCGTTAGCCGCGTCGGCCACCGTCGTGCCGGTTCTGTTGTGCCTGATAGCCCTGCGCGACGACCGGCTCCGACCTCGGCTCGAGTCGGTCGTAGCACGGGGCCTTCCGATTGGCCCAACGCGTAGTGCACCGACCCCAGGGTGACCCCGGCGAGCTGATCGAGGCCATTATGGCGCGGATCGTGGGATTGCGTTTGAAGACACGGGGCTGGGCCTTCGTGTTTTTCATGGCCACTATCAACTGGATGGCCAACATCGCCTGTCTGGCTTTGGCCATCGCGGCCGTCCGCAGTCCTGTCCCCTGGTCGGGCCTGATCCTGGCCTGGACCGTCGGCGTGGGCGCCGGCAGTCTCGGCATCACCCCCGGAGGTGTCGGCGTAGTCGAGGCTGCCCTAACGGGAGCGCTCGTCGCCGCTGGCGTTCACGCCCCGCAGGCAGTAGCGGCGGTGCTGATTTATCGCCTGATCAGTTTCTGGTTAGTGGACGCGCTGGGCTGGACGCTCTACGCGACGACTCGCAAACGCCGACCGTTATCGGTCGGATAGCGGGCCGGGCAGCGCTTACCCACGCCTCCTGGGGAAACTCACACCGCGGTGCGACCGCCGTCGACAGCGAGTGTCGCTCCCGTGACGTAACTCGCCTTATCCGAGGCAAGGAACGCGATGACCTCCGCAATCTCGGCCACGTCGGCACCTCGGCCGAGCAACGTCGTCGCTCCCAACTGTTCGATGCGTGGTGCCTTGTCGGCGGTGCTGAAGACCGGGCCGGCGGCCACCGTATTAATCCGGACGCCTCGCGGGCCGAACTCGGCCGCCCAGGACCGGGTCATCGAGCTGAGCGCCGCCTTTGTTGCCCCGTAGGCTGCCCCTCCGACAAGGCCGATCTGGCCGGCCATGCTCGCCATGTTTATGATGCTCCCCGAGCCGCGCTCCGCCATGCCCGGTGCGATACCGGCGACGAGAAAGTAGGCGGCCCGCACGTTGCCATTGAACAGGTCGTCGAATGTCGCTTCGTCGAGATCGGCAGTAGGCCCGAACCATGACGCCCCGGCGTTGTTCACCAGGACTTCGACCGGGCCGGCTTCGCCGATGAGGCTTCGTACGCCCGCCACCTCGCTGAGATCGGCGGCCACGAACCGAGACCTTCCCCCCGTGCGGCCGATCTCGCCGGTTACCTCGGCACCACGCTCCGGGTTTCGGCCATGGACGATCACGTCCCAGCCGTCCTTGGCCAGTTGCAGGGCGGCAGCGCGACCGATGCCCGAGGTTGCCCCGGTCACAAGTGCGACGCCCAGTTCGTTCGACGTCGTGGCGTTGGGCTGCGTGCTCATGGCTTCCTCCTGTGTTTTCGGGTGAACGTTCGTGCTCTGGTGACGAGGTAGCCCTACCCCTGTCGGGGGCCCTGTCAGCCATCTATGTGCGCAGGCTTGCTCAGGGACTGCCTACCACCGCTGCTTTGGGCATCATCTGCTCGTTGACATGCAAGACATGTGGGGCGCAACCTTCTCGGCCGGCAGGCCACAGAGGTCCTGCCGGCCAATCAGACAATCGGGGGAGCTAGCTTTGAGCGTTGCCTCCCACGACGGCTTGAGCGGCTTGGGTGATGACCGCGGCGACCGCTCCGGGCTGAGAGACCATGGACAGGTGGCCCGCGTGCACCTCGGTGATGTGCGCGTGAGCGCGGTTGGCCATAAACAACTGCGCCGCCTCGGGGATCGCCTCGTCGATCGTGCCCACCACGTCCCAGCTCGGGATGTGCGCCCACGCCGGAGGCCCTGACGGCGCTTCTACCGCGCTCAGTGTGACCGGGTTCTGGGTGGCCTCGGCGACCGCACCTTCCGTCGCCGTCAAGTCATTGGCGAAACCCTTCATAAAGAAAGAAGGGTTGACGTAGACCAGCGCATCACCCTTCGGTGCCCCGGGGTAGGAAGCTGCCCTAAAGACCTGCGACGTCGGGGCCGAAGTCAGCACCGAGCCAGGGTACTTGGCGGTCAACCCCAGTGCGCTCTCTCCCTGGGCCGGGACGAACGCGTCCACATAGACGAGCGCCTTGACGGCCGGGATGCCGTCGGCCGCATTTGTGATCACCATGCCACCGTAGGAGTGCCCGACGAGGACGATGGGCCCGCTTATGGTATTCAGGAAATCAGCGATTGTGGCCGAGTCGCCCTGGAGGCTGCGCAGCGGGTTGGGCGGGGCGTAGACGGTGTAGCCCTCGGCTTGCAGCCGCTCGATCACCCCGTCCCAGCTTGCGCTGTTGGCCCACGCCCCGTTCACCAGGACGATCGTTGGCTTGGTGCTGACTGCGCTCTGCGGTCCTGACGGCCGAGCCTCGGCGGCTGCCAGTGTGGGAGCAAGTGCTATGGAAGCTATTGCCAGTGCAGTGGCGACCAATGGCGAGCGGTGCCCCGCGAATAAACGGTTTCTAGTATTCATCGTTGTAGATCTCCTTTAGGTTTTGGCTCAAATAGCAACTGACTGTGCTCATGCTGCCGCTGGACAGAAGCATAACACGATCACTTCTGTTGCGCTAGAGGAATGCGTTATTCTTCCACGATCCCGACCTGTCCCCGCCCGTTAGGCTTGTCTGCCCAAACCAATTTGCCACAACACGTGCCCGGTCGTTCCCCAACATCGAGCCGCCGCCCGCCCGCGCCAGCAAGACCCCTTGCTCTTCTGAGCCGTCTTCCAGGTCGGCCCGGGGAGCCTATGGGCCCGCAGTCAAGAGTCGTCAGCTCCCGCGACTCAGCCGCTGCCGGTGCATAAATGATGAATACGGTCCGCTTAAACTGGGGGACCGGTACCGCTATAGTGGCCGACCCGCTCTACGCCTTCAGTTTGCTGGCGGCTCAGCGGGCAGCCTCCAGTCGTTCGCTAGGCGGTCTCTAGTCGGCGGCGCGCCCGGGCGGCCCGCAAGTTGTGGATGTTGCCGCACACCGATGTGTTGTCCCACACGCGAGACTGGTTTTTCGAGCTGTCGTAGAAAATCACCCTGCAGACCGGGTTACGGCACGCTTTGAGACGGGGCCACGTGCCTTGCTGCTGGGCTACCATTATGTCCCCGATCACAGTGCCGGCCACCTGGCCCCAACCGGCGCCCTCGACGACCGGCACGAGCTGGCCGTCGTCGAGCGTGACCTTCCAGCGGAGCTTCTCGAGTACCCGAGCCAGGTGCGCCCTTTGTAGTCGCGGCGCGCTGCCTTGGCCAGCCTCGATCTCGGCTTGGAGGGCTTCCCGCAGCTCCCTCAAGGGAGGCAGGTCGTCAGCGCTCAACCGGGGCCTCTTCGGCCAATCGAGGCTGCGCAGCCAGGTGTTAGCCGATGCTGGACGCTCCAATAGGTCAGGTTCAGGCGGTCGTCCGGTGGCCCGCGTGTTAACGAACGACTGCACACGCTGCAAAGACTCCGGGGCCTGGGCCGCCCCGAAGCGCTCTGTAGCAGGGTCGGTCACAACGACCACATTACCTGACGCCGCTCCCATGACAGAAGTATAAGCCGTATGGCTATGCGAGCACCGTAGATGAACCGCCCTGGTCGTCCCCACCGCGCGCTTGCTCTCCGCAAATGAGCCTAGGATGTGCAACAGAGGTAAAATGAGATTGCCTATGTCGCACCTCGTCACCAATCAAGGAGAGTAAACATGGGAGCCATCCAGATCACTAAGTCACGGGACCCGACGGACGTCCTGCGGTCCGGGGAGTTGAGATGACCTTTCAATACTGGTTCTGCGTGGTGGTAACGGTTGTCAGCGCCCTTACAAGCACCGGGTTCTCGTTTGCTGCGCTCTACAGGTCGGCAGGCTCCAGCCGGACCAACGCAACGTACGTAACATCGCGAAGTGTCGCTCTGGTGGTGATTAGCGCGGTTCCCATCTTCCACTCCTCCCCGACCTGGGCCGAGGCCGCAGCGTTGGCGATGGTCGTCGTTCAGGCCGGTGACGCCGCCATCGGCGCCTGGCAACGCGATTTCATGAAGACCACTGGGCCTGCGGTACTGGCGGGGATCAACCTGGTGGCACTTATCTTGCTGCTTGCAGGCTGACGTCAACGCGTTTATGACGTGATAAACCCTGGCGACACGCGTTCTTATGGATGCTTTTTCGGTGAGGGCAGTGAGGCACTTGCTTCAGATGCCGAGTAACGCGCCCGTGTTATGGTCGAGGATGGCGAGGGCGGCGCTGCCGCCCGGTCCATCAGTCGCAACCGGGACTTCAGCTCGTTGCCCCCGCCGGCACCGATGCCGCGGGCCACGCCGGTGTCCGTCTTAGCGAGCTCGTTTACCAGCAGGTCGAGATAGTCCTCGGTCCAGTAATGCGCATGTACGTCAATCCTCATGACCCTCACCTTTCCTCGAAAGTCGTCGTCCGAGACGAGACCTGATTGTCCGGCGGGAAAGAAACCCATAGCCCGTAAGCCGTCCGTCACGATGTGGGGCGCGCCCCGCTGATGGCTAACCAGTAGGTCACGACGACCGAGGGGGCAGGGTCGGTCATGTCGCGTAGCCGGTCCAGGCGCTGCTGGTCGCGCTTCGTCACCCGCTCGTGCTGGCCTAGAGTCATGGCCCTCGCCTAGCTCTGGTTAGCATCTGGTCGCCGGGAGCCTCCCCGGCCCGGTACGAAAACGCACGACATTTCCTCGAGACGCCTTACGCGTCTTCAACTTTTACGCGGTTGCGCATCAGCCACTGAGGACGGTGCCCCCCGGCTATCGGTGGGCCGTTGCGCCGCCGCCGTTGTTTGGTCGTCCCGTGAGCCCAGCTTGGCCGCCACCAAGGCCGTGGCCACAAGGGCTAGGACGAAGGCGACCAGGAAAGAGAGGCGGTAGCCGGCCACCAGCGAGCCAGCCGAGTGAGCCGTTCGCGCCGCCGCCACGGTGGCCAGCACGGCTAGCCCCGCCGCTGCCCCCACCTGCTGGCCGGTGGTGAACAGGGCACCGGCCAGGCCTTGGTCGCGGCTTTCCACTCCCGAGGTAATGGCGATCGATGCCGCCGGGAGGGCCAGGCCGATGCCGAGCGAGGTCAACAACAGGCCAGGTAAGACCGCCGTCGCGTAGCTTGCCCCGACGGAGATCTGGGACAGCCAGAGCTGGCCGGCCGCCATGGACACAAGCCCGGCCATGAACACCCCTTTGGTCCCCAGCCGCCGCATCAGCCGACGGGTGACCAGGGTGGAAACGAGTACGACGGTCATCGTGGAGGGGACCAGCGCAAGCCCGGTCGCCAGGGGGCTGAAACCCTCCACGCGCTGTAAGTAGAGCGACACGAAATAGACGTAGCCGGCCAGCACAGCGCCAATCAGGAGCATGGCCACCACGGCGGTCCGGCGGTTCGGCGAAGCGAGTACCGCGGCCGGGAGCATGGGCTCCGAAGCCGTCCGCTCGATCAGCACGAAAGCAGCGCCGAGCACCACCGCAGCAGCCAGGGCAGCCACGGTGGCGGGCGAGGCGAAGCCATGCTGTTGGCCATTGCTCAGCCCGAAGATAAGGGTGCCGAGCGAAGCGGTGATCAGGGAAGCGCCGGCGAAGTCGAGGTGCTGTCCGCCGGGCGGACGCGGTGCCGGGAGCCAACGCGCCAGCAACAACATGACGGCAATCACCGGGGGGTTGACGAGGAACACGGCCCGCCAACCGAGGAACTGAGTGAGGGCGCCGCCGGCGATGATCCCCGTAGTGGCGCCCCCCGCGGTCGTCGCCTGCCATATGGCCAGTGCGCGGTTGCGGGCCGGCCCCTCCGGGTTCGTGGTCGTGAGCAGCGACAGGGCTGCGGGCGACACCATGGCACCGGCGGCACCTTGGACCAGTCGGGCGACGATCAGCATGAAAGGCCACTGCGCCAAACCGCAGGCCACGGAGGCCAAGGCAAACAGTACCAACCCGGATACCAGCAGGCGGCGTCGCCCCAGCAGGTCAGCCAGGCGGCCGCCAGCCAGGAGCAACGAACCAAAGGTAAGCGCATAACCGGTGACTATCCATTGGAGTTGGGCGGCCGGCATGTGCAGCTCTCGCTGGATCGTCGGCAGGGCCACGTTCACGATGCTGAAGTCCAACTGGAGCACGAACTGGGCCGCGCAGATCAGGACCATAGTCAGCCCGGCCCCCGTGCCGGGACGGCTCGGGGGCGGGGGTTCACGCTTCAACTGCCGCGACCTCTCATTCTGAGCAACTCTCGCTTTATTGCGTCAGCCATGCACGCCCGGTCGACTGGAGGAGTCAGCCAAGGCCGATCTTTTGGTAAAAGCTCTGGTTATCCCAAAAGAGGAACTCCTCGTCCATCGTGCCCCGGTGGTTCCAGATCGCGACTGTAGCCTTGTCAAAAGCAAACGCCTTGCCGGTGGGCGCAATGGTGCCGCCCTTGCCGTCCGGCATCGGCTGGGTGAAGGTACCCTTCATCACTCCGGTGACGGCGGTGAGGTTGTCCTTGGCCACTCGCAGCGGGTGGACCTCGATCCGCAGGTCGGGGGCCCAGACGAATAACGCTGCCATGTCCTCGATGTGCTTGTCGATGCCGTCAGTGAAGTGCCCGTCGGGCCAGTGCACACGAATGTTCTGAGCGCGGCTCTCGCCCAGTCGTTTCCAGTCGTGGTGGGAGAACACTTCAACGTCCAGCTCGTCAAAGGTCTCCAGGTGCGCCCGCTCCTCGGTGGTCAGCGTCGTCGAGAACGGCGGGCTGAATACACCTCCGGCGGCAGGGTCCGGCATCGGCGCGCCTTCGGCGGGCTGCAACAGTTGCTATGGCCGGTGCGCGCGCAAGCGAGCGGGTTAGCTCCGGCGTACCAGTCGGCGCTCGATTCAGCGCTCGGCCTTGGCGGCAGCGAACCTCCGGAGCATTTCCGGATCGCCCTGGCCGCCCTCGACCTGTTGTCGAACGCGGCCACAGATCGCCCGTTGCTGCTTGTCGCTGAGGACGTCCACTGGCTTGACCAGCCGTCGGTGGACGTCCTTAGCTTTGTGGCGCGAAGGCTGGAGGCGGAACCGATCGTCCTCCTGGCAACCGCGCGCGATGGCTACCCGAAAGTCTTCAACGCCGGTGAGTTACCCGAGCTTCGGGTGCAACCGCTCGATCCAGGATCCGCAGCTCGCCTCCTCGTCCACACCGGGGCCCTGGTGCCTGCGCCAGAGCGGGCTCGCACCTCCGGGAGTCCGCAGGTAACCGCGGCGGACAGTAAGCACCCACCTCTACCGGATTAACCCGAAGCTCTGCATCAGTACCGCGGCGAGCTCGCGTCAGCCCTCGAAGGGGGCGCGTAGATCAAGCCGGCAGCGACGCGCTCGGGTGCGCCACCGAGCAACGGCGGCGCGGTGGAGTCCAAGGTGGAATACGAGACCTGTGGTCTCTGTTCGCTATAACGAGACTATATGTCTCGTAACCAATGAACGGCAGCAGGGAACAATGTCGACTGGGCTCCAGCGAGTGCAACGGCCCCTGATCTGAGGGCATCTAGGACCAACGCGACAAGAGAGACAAAGTAGCCTCCCGAGGTACATCCCCGAGGTTGGTGGTCTCTATAACTGGCTTCCAGTGGAAAGGACGAATATGGCCGGATCCGGGGCCTTCGGACACTTGTTGGGCCGACGCAAGGAATGTGAGCAACTCGATCGCCTGCTCTTGAGAACTCGCGCTGGCCAGAGCGGTGTCCTGGTGCTCAGCGGGGAACCAGGGGTGGGCAAGTCGGCCCTGCTCGGATATGCGATGACGAGCGCTTCCGGATTTCAGGTTGCGAGGGCCGCGGGTGTCGAGTCCGAGATGGAGCTCCCATTCGCCGCTCTTCAACAATTGTGCGGTTCGATGCTGGGCCGGTTGGACCGACTGCCGTCGCCTCAGCGTGGCGCGCTTGAGGTGGCGTTCGGCTTGCGCAGTGGTGACGCCCCCGGTCGGTACCTGGTCGGGTTGGCGGTGCTCACTTTGCTTTCTGAAGTGGCCAAGACGGAGCCCGTGATGTGTGTCGTTGACGATGCCCAGTGGCTGGACCGGGGCTCAGTCCAAGCGCTGGCATTCGTGGCGCGGCGTCTGCTGGCCGAACCCGTGGCGATGGTCATGGGTGCGCGGGTTCTGGACAAGGAGTTCTCAGACTTGCCCGAGCTAGTCGTTGGCGGTCTTCGGGCATCGGATGCGGCTCAGCTGCTGGGTCAGGTGGTGTACGCGCCGTTGGACAAGTCAGTACGCGACCAGATTGTGGCCGAGACGCGAGGCAATCCGCTCGCATTGCTGGAGCTGCCACGTGGCATGACGCCCGCACAGTTGGCGGGAGGTTTCGGGATTCCGAGCACGGCGTCGGTATCAGGCCAGATCGAGGAGAAGTTCCTGCAACGGTTCAACGCCTTACCCGGTGATAGTCAACGTCTCCTGTTGCTGGCAGCGGCGGAACCGATTGGCAATCCGGGTCTTCTCCACGCGGCAGCCCCTCAGCTCGGGATCGCGCCCAGCGCAGCGGGGCCGGCCGAGGAATCGGGGCTGCTCGAGATCGGAGCCCGGGTGACTTTCCGGCACCCGTTGGTGCGTTCGGCCATATACCGGGCCGCCTCACGCGATGATCGCCGCGCCGCCCATCGCGCCCTTGCGCAGGTGACGGATCCAGAGCTCGACCCCGACCGCCGGGCATGGCACCGGGCACAGGGCGCACCCGGACCGAGCGAGGCCATCGCCGTCGAAGTCGAGCGCTCCGCCGCCCGAGCGCAAGCACGCGGAGGCCTTGCCGCCTCGGCGGCCTTTCTCGAACTGGCTGCGAACCTCACGCCCGACCTGAGGAGGCGGGCGCAGCGCTCCCTTGTAGCCGCAGAAGCCAAGCACCACGCAGGGGCACCCGAAGCGGCTCTCGAGTTGCTGGCGGTGGCAGAGCTGGGGCCACTGGATGAACTCGACCGTGTTCGGGTGGGCATGGTGAGAGCCCAGATCGCCTATGCTCAAAATCGCGGCAGCGCTGCCGCTGAACTCCTGTTCAGTGCGGCGAAGCGGCTCGAGCCGCTGGATCTTGTGATGGCGCGCGCCAGTTACCTGGACGCACTCGCGGCGGCCAGCTTCGCCGGCAACGCGGCCGCCGAAGTTGATCTCGTGCAGATTGCGAAGGGTGCGCTAGCGGCCCGGCCACCGGGCCCCTTGCGCCCCGGGGACCTTCTCCTTGAGGGCGTCGCTACACGGCTCACGAACGGCTACGCGTCAGGTGTGCCGATGTTGAAAGAAGCGCTGGGCGCCTTACGTCGGGGCGAGGTTTCAGACGAGGAGCAATTACGCTGCAGCCTCCTCGCCTATCGCTCGGCCGTCGACTTGTGGGATGACGAGAGCTGGTACCTGCTATCGAACCGGTACGTGGAACTGGCTCGCGCTGACGGCGCTCTTCCAACGCTTCATTTTGCGCTCAACGCCCTCATCGTCGCCCACTGCTTTGCGGGGGAACGGTCCAGGGCCCACTCGCTACTGGCAGAACTCCGAGCTGTGTGTGAAATCATCGGAAGCCAGGTACCGCCTTACGCCCTCTTGGCGCTCCTGGCCTGGAGAGGTCCAGAAGCCGAAGCCATTGCCCTGATCGAAGAGACGGAGAAGGATGCTGTGGCGCGCGGTGAGACCATGGCAATTTCAGCGGCTCGGTGGGCGAGCGCCGTACTCCACAATGGGCTCGGCAACCATGTAAAGGCGCTCGAGGCGGCGGAGTGGGCCCGGAACAATGGGGACCTGGGCTACGCCGACTGGAGTCTTCCTGAACTCGTCCTGGCTGCTGTGCGCGTCGGGGACACAGCGCAAGCTGGAAATGCCCTCCAACAACTCGCTGGCCGGGCCCACGACTCTCAGTCTGAGTGGGCAATGGGAATAGAGGCCCGTTGTCGCGCCCTACTGAGCGTCGGGACACAGGCCGAACAACTGTACGGCGAAGCCATCGAACGGCTCAGTCGCACACGCGTGCGGGTGGAGCTCGCCCGTACGCACCTCCAATACGGCGAGTGGCTACGCCGAGAACGCCGAAAGCTGGACGCCCGTGCACAGTTAGAGAGCGCCTACGAAATGTTCGTCGACATGGGGAACGACGTCTTCTCCGACCGCGCTGCCCGCGAACTTCTGGCCACGGGTCACGGCGTTCGCACACCCGATGTCGAAGCCGCCTACGCCCTGACGGCCCAAGAAGCCGAGGTCTGCCGGTTGGCCGCGGAGGGCGCCACGAACGCCGAAATCGCCACGAGGCTATTCCTCAGCACAAGCACCGTCGACTACCACCTTCGCAAATCCTTCAAGAAGCTCGGGATCAAGTCGCGTGCTCAACTCGCCAGACGTCTGCCACAGTAGGCCCGACCCAGGCCGGCGATCGTGGCCGGCCCAGCGGTCCCTCGCCCCAGAAGCTGCGACAACCAGCGGCAAGATCTCCGCCGTCCCCGCGGACTACGCGATCGCATGATTTACCAAGCGGCGGTTTCGCTCCAGGATGCTCATATGTACGGTCAGCGCTACCGGGAGCGAAGTTCTCCGCCAGGTCGGGACGAGTTGCCGACCCGATCTCGACACCACTTACGCGTCGGGCGCATGCCGGAGTACCAGGCATGACGGGAGAGGTTCAGCCTGGCCATCTGTACGCACAGACGAGCGAGGCCCATAACGCCGTCATCCACTTTGACCGGGCTTCCGATGGGGCTCTGGCGAAAGCGGAGAGCGAATCTACCGGTGGTGCCGGCTCGGGCGCCTTCAACTATCGCGCCACACCCGCCGGGATCGTCGTCGAGGGTGCAAACAGTGTCCTTCTGACGCCTGATCGACGCCTGTTGTTCGCGGTCAACGCCGGGGACAACTCAGTTTCCAGCTTCGATGTAGGTGACGACGGCAAGCTGACGCTCGTGGACGTGAAACGAACGGGGAACGTGGTCACCGGGCCAAGCGGCACGGCCAAGTCCCTGGAATACGCGCCATCGAGCCGGACGCTTTATGTCCTGCACACCTCTGGGCCGGATCACATCCGGCTGCTCTCCGTCGACCCGGACGGCAATCTCAAGCTTCGTCCTGAACGATATTCCGCCGTGCCTGCCGACAAACCGGGGCGCGTGACGACCATGCTCACCGTTTCGCCGGACGAAAAGTTCCTCCTGGTTGGAGCGTCGCTGGATGAGTTACCGGCGACGAATCCCGACGGAAGCCCCATTCTCTGGGTGTCGAGGAACGGGCAACCACATATTATTTCCGCTAATGCGCCCGACCCCGACGGGCTCGCCGTCTTTTCGATCGACGAGTCCGGGGCCCTCGGTGAGGCGAAGTTCCAAGATGCGGGCGCCAGTTCACCGTGGTGCCCGCTGTTCCTTCACCATGGTCCCGGCCGGTTTGTCATCGGGTACGCCACGGCCGATGGCCTCGCTCTGGCGGCGCTTGACCCCGACGGTCAAGTCACGACCGGACCAGTTGTGCGTGCCGACACGAGTGTCGGGAGGCCGTCCGAACTGTGCTGGATGACAATCGCCCCAGACGACCGTCTCGTATTTGCCACTATGACCGGGTACGGCTATATCACCAGTTGGCGCCTGGAGGGCAATATCCTCTCGATTGCAAAGGACCCGGCATGTCCGAAGCCATCGGGTGACGGCACCTTCCGGGGGCTCGGGAACATCGTCGGCGCAAGCCCGAGTGACATGTGGATGTCACCTGAGGGCGCATACCTGTACCAGATCTACCCCAACGCGGCGAAGATCATCGGGTACGCGGTCCGGCCAGACGGCTGGCTTGACGAGGTCACGAGCGCGACCATCCCTTACAACACGCCGCAAGGACTAACGGGGTTCTGAGCCGATCCTGGATGCAACTCCTGGACCAGAGCAGCCCGGACCGGAGACAGCATCAACTCGGTGGCTCCGCCTGCACCTCTATGGAGCGGCGTCCCCACAGCCCTGTCTGCATATCTAAACGTTCCTAGTTAGAAAGGAAAAGCAGTCACCATGAGCAATCCCAGCTACTTCGACCGCTACGAAAACCTGGCGTTCACACGCGACGACAATGGTGTCTTGACCATGCGGTTCCACACGAAAGACGGGCCGATCGTCTTCACGGGCACGACCCATGAAGACCTGCCCTTCGCACTGGAAGACATTGCGCTCGATGAGGACAACCGGGCAATGATCCTTACCGGGACAGACGACGTCTTCATGGACCAGATCGACGGCCCGAGCTTGGGTGACTTCAGCAAGCCCATTCAGTTTGAGAGGACGCGTACTCAAGGGATCAAGATCCTCCAGCGGTTCGCGTCATTACCATTCCCGGTGATCGGCGTGGCCAATGGGCCTGCCACGGTGCATTCTGAATACCTCCTCCTGACCGACATCCACATCGCGTCGGAGCGAGCCATCTACGGCGACCTGCCCCATCCAACCTTCGGGATCGCAGCCGGCGACGGCCTTCAAGTCGTTTGGGAGGAGGTCGTCGGCATGGCGCGTATGAAGTGGCTGCTTTGGACCGGCGAAAGCATCGACGCTGTGACCGCCAAGGAGTGGGGGGTTGTCGCGGAGGTCGTGCCTCATGACCGGGTCCAGGCCCGAGCGCTCGAGATCGCGACCAAGCTCGCCGTGAAGCCGCCGGTGTACCTCAATTTGCAGAAGCAGACCCTCAACCAGCGCCTTGTCCGCCGAATTATCGAAGGTGTGCCCTACGGGATGGCTCTCGAAGGTCAGACTGCCGCAGATCAGCCCTACCAGGGCTGACTCCAGCTCCGGAGCGACAGAGGTCGCCCAGACGGTGTACCGGCGGCCGGCCTGTGAACAAGCGGCTCCGCTGTGGGCCACTGGCTATTTACGACTTAACGATGGACGTGTCCAGGAGGTGATTGTAGAGGCCCCGAGCGCCCGAATACACCGGGTCAGGAATAAAGCTTGGAACATTTCTGTGCCGCTGTAAGGGGAACTTCTCATGGATGTCCTGATAGGTGAGCTCGTCCTGGTCCGTAACGGAGCGGATGAGTTTGTTGGCGTCCTCTTCCAGACCGACGACCTGGATCACATGGCCTACTGGTGCCCAAATGTTTTTGTAAGAACTCACGACTCCACACGGTAGCGGAGGATTAAAGACCGCGTCAATCCCGCGCATGTGCGCATTACAAATCTCCCCAATTTCAGGTGGTCAGCCATTCGGGCAAGGAGTATCCAGTCGATAAGTCGATGCGGCCCGTTATCTCCCTTTTGTAAAGATGCCGACACGGCAGATAGGTTCCCAAAGCCTCGCAGGATAACGGTTGGAACACTTCTATCCGCCATGACAGTCGCAAAGTCTTCCATGGTAGCGCGCATCTTTACGACGGGCTCGCGATCGCTTGCTTCAATGTGCCTGACCAACGCATCAGCATCATTCTCGAACGAGTCATAGTCATCTCGTGGATCCTGGACAAGCTCCTTGACAAAGGGCATCAAGACGGCGACCCTTGAGCCAGGCACGTCCGGTACACTGATCCGTCCCGCACGCCACAACTCGTGCCTCTTGGTCAGAACTCTCTGGTACTCGGCGCGGTTTCTCACAGTGCCTCGACGAAGGTAAAGTTGGAGCCCAGCTCGGCGCCGCGATACTGGCCGAAACGCCCCCCACCTTCGAGGCTCGTTGCACACGGGCAGTGGTTGCGCTGACGCTTCATAATCTGGCACACGCTCCTTCTTTGGTGATGGGCCGAAGGTGCCGCTCTGTCCGCCCTTTGACGGGGCCGCACGACTGTAACAGGTGACTGTATAACTATCTCGTCACACTCGGATATGCGGTGAAGCACGAAAGCTTGGATCTCAGGAAATCTTTAATCTTCGCTGTGACGCACGAAGACCTGCGCTAGATGTGGACGTCTCTCATCGGAAGGGCACTGGAAGTGTGCCCATCGCTTCTGACCTCGTAGGAGCTGCCCCAATGGCAACAGGCGGCACACGACAGGAGGCAGTGTTGGCGCGTCGCACACATGGTCGGCACGGTCCAGGAGTCGGCTCCACTGAGTGACCGCGGGCCCGGATCGTATCGGCAGGCAGGGGTCTGCCTTGCTGTGCTGGCACACGGATTGGGCGCTCGCCTTTGTCACCCGTCGGCGCCGGCCTTACAGACAAGGCCGAAGACCCCGGCAAGGCCGCCCGGGGCGACAGGGGAACCATGGCGACAAGCCCCAGCTCTCAGGCCGTCGTATAGGCGGGGACGTCGACCACAATCCCCGTGCCACGATGCTGGCGGACAGACCGCCCACGGCGGGTACATCCAAGTCAACGAAAAGCGAAATGTCGCCGTCGGTGCGCGGCGAGTGTTCCTTCACGCGCCGTCGGGCAGCAGATATGGAGTTCCCGCCCGACACCGTTTACCCGACATCGAGGTTAGCGACTGCCCGCTGTTCATCAGCTACCGGCCGATTCGACGGGACCTTGGGCGACTTCACTGCGTCGCTTGGGCAATTGACGGATGGCTCTTCAAGGTCGTCCTCGGCCTTCCGCCAGCACGTCTGCGGATGGCAGGTGAGCCCCCAACCCCTAGGTCGCGCACAAAGCGCGCAGAATTGCTACGTTCTCGTCGCGCTTTCTCATTCTCGTCGCGTATCCCGGACTTTTTGCTACCGCACCGCAACGAGTTGGCCAAATCGCGACTAGAACGCAGCGTTTGTGATGAAAGTGTGAAGCCTGAGCTATTTGACACCCTCATCAGACCGCCAACCGGACAGGAAAGGCACCCTGAGGGAGGTTGTCTGTCCAAAAAGTGGTCGGGACGAGGCAAGTCGCTCGAGCTAGCTAAACGACACCTTGCCCGAGCCCGTGATGCTGCTCCAGAATGCGAGCAGCGGGGCGTTATTGCCCATGTTGCAGTGAGCCTTCTTCGGCCTGCTCGTGTACCTGGGGCCGACACCGGCATACTTCTCCGTTATACTGAGCGTGCCCGTAATGCCCGTGTACATGCCGGTATCGTTGCAAGGCTGACAGGCCGTGTGCCACCGAACTCGACCGAGCAGGTGGTGGCATTCTCCATTATGGGCGGCGCGGCGTTGGTGATCTTGTTAGCTCGACTGAGCTGACCGATGCGACTGAGGGCGCCAGTCCAACGGCCGGCGTGCCGATAGTCCGTAGACTTGTCAGAATTCCGTCGTGGACTACGGGGCGTAACAAACCCGGGCGAAGTAGAGGAAGGGTGATCTCCAACCAATGTCTCATCATTTCGATACCGCCATCGCCAGGGAAGACCCCCGGCTCAACCTCCTTGACTTCTACCTTTTCCGCGGGCAGCCGGGTACCACGGTCATGGCGATGACGGTAAACCCCAACGCTGGGACCAAGGCGCCCGATACCTTCCACGAGGAGGGCCTCTACGCGTTTCGTTTCGATGTCAACGATGACGCTCACGAGGAAGTGACGTACAAGGTTCGCTTCGGTGAGGTTGGGCAGGCCGGAGGCGGGGGCCCGAAGGTCGGCACGTGCAGACTCTGGAGGTGCGTCGGGCCGCCGGGAGGGATGCCGCAGAGGGCACGGACGGCGAGGTCATCGCTTCGGCCACTACCGGCCGGGTCGTCGCGGGCGACGCGGATGTGCGGATCTTCGCGGGCCTGGCCCCAGATCTGTTCGCTGCGAACCGGAGAGGTAATGTCGCGTTCCGCGCCGCGCTTGCCGCGGGGAAATTCGCGCCGGACGTGTTCCACGACGGCGCCAACTACTTCCAAAACCGCAACGTCACGGCCATCGTGATGGAGGTGCCCACGCAGTCGATCGGCGACCCGGCCGCGGCGGTGCGGGCGTGGGTCACGGTGTCGCTGTGCGAGCACGCGCCCGAGGTGCAGGTGTCCCGCTGGGGCCTGCCGTTGATCACGCATATTTTCATCACGGACCCCGCAGTGCAGGACGACTACAACCGGTCCGTTCCGTCTGCGGACGTGCCGCGTTTTTCCCGGGTCGTGGCGGACGGCCTCGCGCGCGTCACTCAGCTTGCGGGCTCGACCGACGACCCGGTCGCTTACGCGGAGCGCGTGGTGGACCGCCTGTTCCCGACCACTTTGCCTTATGTCCTCGGTTCGGCGGCCTCGTTCGGTTTCGCAGGCTTCAACGGTCGCGCTCTGACGGACAACGTGGAGAACGTGATGCTCTCCCTGCAGACCAACACTCCTATCGACCAGGGCGTGGCTGTCGCCAGGACCAACATCCTCGGTGAGTTCCCCTATTTCGGCGCACCGCACGCCGATCCCATCGTCGATTGAGCTGCGCTACGAGATCAGCTTTTGCTGAACGGCTGGGCGAACTCCCGTTTGCCGACGGCGTAAAGCGCCCAGCCCCGACCAGAAGGGCCGACGGCACTGGAGAGCAAGTCGATACCGCCCGGGTTGCCGGCATTCGAAAAAAGGATCGTCGGTTTGCTCCACGTGGCACCGCCGTCGGAGCTATAGGCGAGGTCGACGCCCGTCGAATTGTCGAGCCAGGTGGCGAAGATGTCGCTGGCGCCGTCCTGGGAGAGCGTCCCGTCCGTGCCGACCTCCCCAGTGGCGAGCGTCACCGCCGAGCCGAAGCCAGAAGACGGCGAGAAGCGCCGGTACTGCACCATGGGGCCTGGGTTGGGCACGTGGGCCTCGTTGGTCTCGAGCAACCCCAGGCCGGAAGGCCCGCCGCCGACCGCAGGGTAAGTACCGTCGCAGTCGACCTCGGCCAGCGGGCGCCATGGGGTCGAACCCCCTGGCGAAGCGGAGAGCTCGGCCGGTGTCGTCGTTGGGTTGATCGGGGCGTAGGCGTAGACCAGGGCGTCACTTGCGCTCGACGGACAGGGTGAACTCCCTTTCCCGGGCAATGCCTCGAACACCCCGAGCACACCCCCCCCAGAAGACCCGACAAGCTGGGAGCCGAAGGAGCCGCCGAGGTTGCCGACCGTGAAGGCGCTCGCCGGCCGCGGGTTGAGGGTGGCGAAGGGCGGAGCGCCAGCGCCCGACTCGTCGGTCGGCGCGGCAAGGGAGTTGGCCTGGAAGGCGGGGTTGGACCCGGGGATGATGTACCCGGCGCCGAAGTCGCCGCCGGGTAGCTCGATGGCCGGACCGGCCGCTTCAGCATTGCCGCCCACAAAGCCGACGGCGTGAGGTTCGAGGCTGAAGGAGGCCCCACCGTCGGTCGAGACCCACTCGTTGATCCCGTCGAGGTCTGAGCTGCCGGCGACGACATCGAGGACATAGATGCGACCCGGCTCCAGCATCACGCTCGGCGGCCCGAAGAACGAGTCGCTGGCCGGGTCGGCCACCTCGAGCGTAAGGGGGCTGCAACCCGTTGTGCCTTTAGCCAGCTTGCAGAAGCTCAACTTTGTCGGGCTTTGTTGCCACACCACATAGGCGGTGCCCGATGCGTCGACAGCGATGGCCGGCCGCTCGCTCGGGGCGCCACCAACGGCAACGGGAGCACCGGTGCTGGTCAGCGGAGACGTCGCGGTCGTGGTAGGGAACCCGCTGCTCGGAGGGAGGCTGCTGCTCGGCGGGAGGGCTCCACTGCTCTCGGGTAAGTCGGTCGCCGCCGGGCCGCCCGTCGCCGCCTGGACGCGGGCCTCGCTCCCGGCCAGGCAGACATCACGGCCCCCGGTAAGCCCCAGGTCGTAGACGCAGTCCGACAGCAAGTAGGAGTTGGTAATACCTTCGGCCTTGCAGTCCTTTTCGGCGGCGGCGACGGTCCTCGGTGTTAGCGACGCCACCGTGAACGCCTTGCTCGGGAAGGCAAGGTCGGTGAAGGTGGCTGTACTTTGGCCCTTTGCGTAATAGAAAAGCGAGCTCTGCTGGCTGATGCGCCAGCTCTGGGCAAACTGGTGGTACAGCGCATCGAAGTTGCTGACGCTGTCCCAGGGGAAGCCGAGCTGGTCCATGCTGTAGACGACCCCGTTCCCCCCGACTAGCTGGTCATATGGCTCCCCGGGGTCGCCGAGCAGGCCCGCGAGTTGCCCAGAGCGCGATGGCGCCATCTTGACGAACAAATTGATGTTGTCACTGCTGTTGCAGGTGATCACCTCATGGGCAATTGCGATGGTGTTCCCGGAGAGCACGGATACGGCCGACCCGTCTGGCCAGGTGACCGTAGCCAACTGAGGCGACTCCACCGAGATTCTCCCGCCGCCGGCCAGGGCACGGCCGGCGTAGGCCACGGCTTTGCGGTCGAGCCAGAGCTCCAGGTGGCCGGAGCTGTTCGCGGCGAGCTCGACGACGTTGCTGCCGACTCTCATTGCCGTTGCCGTGTCCAGTGCAACGTCAGCTGCACCGGGGAAGCGTTGCTCGCGGACCTGGACGTCGAGGTCGTCTGTAGTCGACTTTGCCAGGGTGAACTCCCCGGCGGCCTGGAAGGCGTAGCTTGCTCCAGAGAACGTTTGCTCGTGCGGCTCGCCGTAAGAGGCGGCGCTACTGCTGCTCCCGCTGCCCCCACCGCCGCCCTCGCCGGGCGCTGCGCCTTCGCCGAACGCGGCGTTGGCCTCGCTGAAAGCGACAGCGGCGAACGCGTATCCGAACCCCTCCGCCGCCGGTTCGAGGGCTTCTGCGGCTTCTGACTCTTCGGCGAACTTAGCCCCGTCAGCCGTAGCTTCAAGGGCATCCGTGGCGACGTGCAGGGCCTCGCCCAGGTTCTCGCCAAGGCTCGAGTGCCCCCCTTCTCCGTTGGCGAAGAACCTGGCGTTGGGCTCGGCACCGGCGCCGCCCCACCGAGTGCCGTTGGGGGCACCGGTTGCAAAAGGCCGTCGGCGAAGCCCTTCAGCGCTGACGCCAGGCGGGCCTCGGGGGCGATGACCGAGCTTGAGGCGAGCGCGGCCGGCAGCACCAATGTCCGGAGCGTTGCTTGCGTCAATACTTGCTCGAGAGGGCTCGTATCGAGGATGGCGGCCCTCAACAACGCGACCTCGGGGACCGTGGAAGGCTGGAACGCATCGGCAGCTAGCTCCAGCAAGTGAATGTATGGCGAAGGCAGGCCGCCCAGGAGCTTCACTTTCGCCGTCGCTAGCTGCGCCGCCGTAAGGGTCACGCTCATCTTGTCGGCGACGAAGGCTCGGGCCACACGGGCCTGCAGGGCGGGGAAGCTGCCGACCAACTTCGACGCCCCGAGGGCATATTCGGCGCTGGCGTTGGCCTGGCGCACGAACCAAAGCTGTGCACCCGCGGAGCTGGCCGCCTGTGCCCTGTCGATGGACGCCCGCATCCCGACGATGTCGTCGCCGAAAAGCGTCTCTCTGTGGATAAGTGCGTTGAGGGCAGCGAAGGCACCCGCCTCGTGAGCCGAGGGGGCTTTTACCGCGGCTGGCAAGGTGAGGCGCGGCGTGAAAATCGACATGAAGACCGGCTCGGCAGCCGAAGGTGCCCGATTACTGTTAGTCGCCGTGCTCGCGGCGCGCGGTACGGGCGCCGCCGCGGCTGCAGTCTCGGCCGGCAGCGGGGCAATCCCTCCGCCAGTGAGCGTTATGGCGATCGTCGCCAGAGCGGAGACGAGTGTGACGCCGACGCGGCGGCGTCGGATTGCGGTTTTTTTCACGTCCACGGCGTCCACCTTTCGTGACTGCCAGTCCCGATGTCGAGCTTGGCCTAACCAGTCATTATGACGTCGGAGGGTACGCCGGGTTACATCTCGGCCACTGATCGCCGACATGTGCGTACGAATAGGACTTGGTGCGCTCTTTGTGTCGCACTTTGCTCTCAGGCCCAACCTCAGCCTCGCCGGTTCCAAAGCTGAAGTCTCTAACGGCCAAAATAGCGAAGAGGGCGCATTTTCTCGCTCTCGGCCAGCCGTGCAGCCCCCAACGACGAACGTCGAGCTCAGCTCCGCCGCCGTCCACAGGGTGGCCATGACCGATAGCCGTACGGGCCGTGAGGGCTGAGCCTCGCCCGTTCTCGTATGATGTCTTCCTTAACAGCCAGCGAGGGGACGAGCAAAGCAGAGTTATGACGGTGTAGGACCAACTGAAGGGTGGCAGACGCGTGCGTACTGGCCGGTTCCGGGTTCCTGCATTATTGGCCATACCCCTCCTGGTGGCCGCATTGGCAACCGCTTGCTCGAGCTCACCCCGCAAGAGCTGGAGCGCCTCTACGACCACGTCTGTGCCCGCGGACGAGGTGCAGGCCAATGGGCGCCTCGTGGGCAACCCGCTCTCGACCCCGGGGAACAGGCGTGCGCCCAGGCCGAGGGGAACCGGCCCTCGTACCCAACGATCGCCGCGTTCGAGGTCCACGACTCTGACCGGACGCACCTCTATGCCTGCGCCCATTTTCTAGGGACGACGGCCTCGGCCGACAACCCCGTCTACGCTTACAGCTCGCAGCGGATCTACACAACCCCTTATAACATCGTCGATCGCGGGCCCAACGAGCTCTTCGTCTGCGGAGGTGGCTACGGGGACAATCCCGCGGCGTCGGGTTCGTTCGTGGCCAGGGGTCCAACCCGGCACGTTCGACCAGGTGTGACGCGCTACCCGACGGCACCATAATCGCCAAAACGGTAAATAGCGAACCTGGATGTACCGAGCAGGGCTTCTCGGACTTCCTTGACTGCCCCCACCCGAGCCAGGTCCCGCCTTCGGTAATGGTGGCAATAAACCCGTCCACGCTGCATGTGATGGCACAGATCAGGTTGCCCGTGATGATCGGCGGTCGCGTCACGACCACCACCTATCAAGGGCACAACGAGATCTATCTGCCCGAGCCACCAACTTGTACCGTTACACCTACCAAAACGGGACCTTTGCCTCGGACCCGAACTGGGGACCGGTCTCGTACCTCAAGTCAGGCCAGACGTCGGCGTCCGCGGTTGCCGTCCTTGGCAACTACTTCGTCGGGATGACAAACGGAGGCGCCCCCACGCCAACACCTATGAGCGTCTTTGCCGTGTCGCAGGCGAATTCCGCACAGGTATCGAATATCCAGCCGTTTGCGGACAGCGGCTCCAACAACAGCTTCATCCCTTCGATGGCTCCGTGGACCCCGCCAACAACCGTGTCTACGTGATGGACGCTGGTGCCGGGAAGATCGCCGGAGTCAACCTGACCGATGGGAAGCTGTCTGGCGCCTGGACGGGCGACCAGAGGACCCTCAGCTTCACGTCCCTGGTGGGGCCTGCGAATAACCGGGTTCTCATCGGTACCAACATCCCGGTGAAATTCTTTAAACGGCTGAAGTCCTACAATACAGAGCAGGCCGTATGGCGGAACGCCGCAACAGGCGCGACCCTGGCAACTGCTAGTGTTTTCTCAAAAATGACCCCAGGGATACTCGTGACGCCCGGGTATGGGGGGCTCCAGTACTTCCTCACGTACGACGGGCATGTCATTTCGCTCCAGGTTTCGCCTACAGCGTTAGGCACCTTTGGGACCGCGGGAGGACGCCACTCCCAGCTCGGAGCCGTTGCGGCTCCGTCACTCGGCGGTGCCCTGACGACTCTGTGGCGCGGCTGCCCGACGAGGTGACAAAAGCCCCCTTTGGCGACAAGCCCTGGAATTGAACCAATTATGCAGCCCGGGTAGGGGTGTTGTGGTACCTATCTCATCACTTTGCCGGGCTGAGGTAGCCGAGCGAGCTGTGGAGCAGTACGGGTTGGCGGAACCGAACATGTCACGCCGCGCGGCGGACCCTTCGCTGATTGTGGTGACTCTACCTGACTGCCGGTCGCGAACTTGACCTTGAAGGGCTAGCAACATAGCTTGCCGCGAGGTCCGAACTAGAGGGGGTACAGGGTGCGCAGCGCTTTGCTGAGAATTTGTGTGGCCGGGTCGATGGGTTTAGTGCCAGCTCTGGCCGCGATGGGCGACTCCCAGGCGAGTGCCGCGCCTGTGCCCTTCCTGTCGCCTGTTTTTGTGTCGACCACGGGCTCGACGCTCGCGTCTGACCACTCCTGTGGCAGCGCCGCCTACAGTTCGATCCAGGCAGCCGTCGAGGGTGCACCCGTTCGTGGGACCGTCGTTGTGTGCCCTGGTACCTACCTCCAGAACGTCACCGTCGACAAGAGCGTCATCTTGTCGGGCGAGCCGGGGGCCGTCATCAATGCGACCGGCGACGCTTACGGAATAGGAGTAACGGCCTCGTGGGTCACCATCAGGGGCCTAACTGTCGAGAACGCCAGCGCCAGCGTCAACTCGCCCATGGGCCCGACGACGACCCTGGCCGATGGGATCGTGACAGCGGGTGGTTACGCGAGCGGCCCCCCATTGACCGCTGACCACGTCACGATTATGCACAACATCGTCGAGGGGAACGCGGGCTCGGGGATCGACCTAAACAGCACCTCGTACTCAGTAGCGACCGGGAACTTCGTCACCAACAACGGGGTTGGGATCAACATCTCCGACGACTTCGGCGTGGCCACGTCCCACAACGTGATTTCTAACAACGTCTCCAACGGCAACCCGGGAGGGTGTGGCATCGACCTGGCCGACCATACGGGTGTGGGCGTCTTCGACAACGTTGTGAGAGACAACATCTCGAACGACAACGGCCTTGGCAGCCCCACAGGCACCGACGCTTCGTCGGGGAGCGGCGTCATCCTGGCCGACCCAACACCTATCGGCGGCGTCTACAACAACGTGATCAGCGGCAACCAGTTCAACGGTAACGGCCATCCCGGTTTTGTCTTGGTCACCGGCGGGGCCGGTGACATGAACGGGAACGTTGTCATCGGGAACGAGATCGGCGCGAACAACTCCCATACAGATGCCGCCGACCCCAACACCACGGGTGTCTATGTGGCTGACCTCAGCCCCGTAACGATCCAGGTCGCCCACAACTTCATCCACGACGACTACTACGGCATCTTCACGATCGGAGCGGCCTCCGTGACCGGTGTGCACAGCAACGCTTTTCGCAATGTGACGTCCATCAGCGGTTACTCGGCGGCCTTCTAAGGAAACCGCGACAGAACGCGGGGCAGATGGCCAAGGCGAGCCGGCTCGTCGCCTTGGACGAACGCTAGCAGCGGTCGGAGGTTTGACAGCGGGCACCGGCGGGGCGCTGGGGATATGCTAAGGACGTGGTCGGTCCTGCGGTTTGGCTCTCCTCGACCGCATCGGATTTCGTCAACGGCCAAGTGATTTGTGTCGATGGCGCGATGACGGCGGAACTGCGATGAGCGCACACGTGCACTGTCGAAACCGCGGATTACGTGTGCACGGCCCAGGCGACCTCAGGATGGAGGAGGTACTGGTCCCTGCCACCGCAGACCATGAAGCCCTCGTCAAGATCGGTTACGGGGGGATTTGTGGATCGGACCTTCACTATGCCCGCGACGGCGCTGTGGGCCTGTTTATCCTGCGCGAGCCCATGGTTCTCGGACACGAGGTTGTCGGCACAATAGCGCGAGCCGCCGCCGACGGCAGTGGCCCCGGCGAGGGCCAAGCGGTTGCTATTCACCCAGCTACGAGCTGCGGAACTTGTCGTTGGTGCCTCAGCTGCGAGAGCCGCCTCTGTCCTGAGGCACGGTATCTCGGGAGCGCGGCGCAGCGACCGCATACCGATGGCGGGTTCACGGATTTGCTATCGGTCGGAACGCATCGTCTCGTACCCGTACCGGATGGACTGGCCCTTCGGCGGGCGGCTTTGGCCGAGCCAACGAGCATCGCCTGGCACGCCGTTAGTCGCGGAGCCCTCATCGGACCAGGCATAAGTGGCGCAGATGTTGTCATAATCGGTGCGGGCCCCATTGGGTTGCTCGTTGCCGGCGTCGCTCGCTACCGGGGGGCAGGCAGGACCACCGTCGTCGACCTTCACCCTTACCCTCTTGAGGTCGCCACCCGCGTTGGTGTCGATCGAGCGATCGCAGCCGACCAGTTGCCCGAAGGCGGAGATGAGCTTGAGGGCGACGTCGTCTTTGAGTGTTCGGGTACTCTGTCGGGTCTTCGCACTGCGCTTAGATCAGCGAGGCGCGGCGGCACTGTTGTACAGGTAGGCATCCCACCGGCGGGGGAGCAGCCCGTCGAAGCAGCGCTCATCGTGGGACGCGAACTGACGGTGGCGGGGTCGCTGCGGATGGACGCAGAGCTGGAGGCGGCCGTCGCTTTCCTGGCTGACCGGGAAGTGAAAGTTGACCCCCTCATCAGCCACGTCTTGGCAGCCGACCGGGCCGTCGACGCCTTCGCCCTCGCCAGCGACCCGAGCCGCTCCACCAAAGTACTGCTCGACTTCGGTTCGTAGCTAGTTACGGCCGATCTCGAATATTGACAGCAATTAACAGATCGTCCACCAACATGCAGTAAAAGATATGAGGCGGCGGGGTCAAATAGTGAAAATGAGGCACAAGACCCCTCGCAATGCGCACACCGGGGATGCCCAGGGCCTGGAGGTCGCGATGGAGCCCAATGATGTGGGTATGCGCTGTCCGGGCCCGTGGTCGCGGACCGTCCGTTCGCTGGCCGCAGCGGTGGCGTTGTGCTTGGGGCTCGCTTCGTGCGGCGGCGCCAGCGCCGGTGGCGGCGCTAGCGGGACCAAGAGCACGGCCAGCATCGGTGCCTTCAGCCTGGTCGAGGTCGGGAAGACCCGTGTGCAGGTGGCAGCCGACGGCAGATCGGCCATTGTGCAGGTTGAGACCAACCCGCCCACGGTGTGTGCCATCGCCTATGGCAGGACGGTGTCGTTGGGGTCGATCGCCGACGACCCCAACATGGGCGGCACTGCGATCTCCCGCCACATAGTCGTCCTCAGTGGCCTGATCCCGGGTTCGACGTACCGGTACCGGCTCACTGCCACCGACGCGAAAGGGCGTGTGTTCCAGACCCAAAAGCTGGCCACCTTCACCACTTCGCGGCAGGCGGGCCTCTCGGAGCGGGACATAGCCGTTGGGGCGAAGGTTGTGGCCGTCAGTTCGCAGTGGAGCAATGCCTACGGAGGCCCAAACGCTGTCGACGGCAACCTTTCGACTGAGTGGGCCTCAGCCGGCGACGGCAACCGAGCCTTCATCACGATCGACCTCGGACGACCGCGCAAGGTCACTGGTGTCGCCTTCATCAGTCGCGCCATGTCGGACGGTTCGGCCATCACCCAGACTTTCGCGGTGATAGTCGATGGTCGCACGCGGTACGGGCCTTTCCCCGCGGGTAACCGACTCGATCCACGGGTCGCGCGGGTGTCGTTCACGGCTCGTCGGCTTCGGTTCGACGTTGTTCAATCGACTGGCGGGAACACCGGAGCGGCCGAGATCGAAGTCTTTTCCGCCAGCTGAGTGGCGAGGTCACCCCGCTCGGGCGGGAGGACTTCGCAACCCGTTCATCCTGGCTAACGGGCCGTGGCGGGTGGCGAGCCCCCACGCGCTCATAGTGCCCCGGAACCATCGCGACGGCTCGTCGGCCACGGCTCAGGAACTGGCCGCTTGTCGAACGGCGATGGCCCTCGTCGCGGCGTGGTACCGAAGCATGGACGGCGGCACCTGGTGTTCTGTGCCAATGACAGCGCACCCAACCTCGATTACCTGCGAGACATAGAAGTCGCGGCCGGGGCCCTCGCCGACGGAGGCCCCGACGTGGCAGTCACCAAGAACCCCCGGCAGGAGGTGCAGCACGCCCACTTACACGCCTTTCATGCCGAACGCGGGGCAACCGAGAACCACGAGTCGTCGGCGCTCATGGGATATCCGGTGATTGGAGCGGGTCACCGGGCGTTCGGCGCCGCCCTCGAGAGCGACGCTGTGGAGGTGGAAGCTGACAGCACGAGGTTCGCCGCCGAGGTCACCGCTGCGGCGCGGCCCTGGGGTGGAAGTTATTGCTCGTACCAGCTCGGCCTCGACGGCCCCTTCTGGGTTATGCCCGCATTGGGCCCGTCCATGGACGAGTTCAACCGGGTGCGAAACCCACGTCCAGCGATCGTTAGTTCCGTGCTGGGCGGCAAAGGTCTCGAAACTCTCCCGCTGTTCGGCGGTGGCCCGTTGCGCTGCGCGGAGCCGGCGCCTCGCAATGGCCGCCTCCGGGATCAGGCCGGCCTGCTTGAGCATCGCGACGCCGTCGTCGAGGCCCTTTTCCTCAACGACCAGACCATGCTCAACCTTCAGGATGCTGACCGCGGTGAAGTGCATCTTCAATCCTGAGTTGGTGGGCAAGCTGCCGACGGGAAGGTCACCGAAAGCCGGTCCGGTGTGCGTTCCGCCACCCTCCCACTGCCCGTAGATCAATTCGTGAGGTGGCTGTTTGGGATCTCGGTGCTGGCCGTCTGATCACGGCGCATGGTCCGGCCGCGCCCAACCGCCATGGTCACCTCGCGAATTGGTCGGTCCATCCGCCACCCGACGAGGTAGGCCAGTCCCGTGGCCGCCTTTAGCCCGTCTAGAAATGCGTGTTTGTCAGGGTTGGACCTCACGTTCCCCCCGCTCCGGACGTTTACAGCTTGTCATTCGCGCATTAGGAGGAGCTAGATGGTGCCTATGAACCACGGGATGGTAGGTACGGGGGCGGTGACGCACACGGCCATCGCGTCCACGCTGGGCGACCTGCCGGTTGTGGCCAGCGAGGGAGCCGTGGTCGGCCTGTACTTCCCGGGCCATTGGTATCGGCCCGGCTCGGCCAGCTTCGGGCCGAGCAGCGACGTCGGCTTCGATGCTCTCCGTGATCAGATCGGGGAATACCTGGCGGGCGGCCGGCAGGACTTCGAGGTGCCGGTAGCCACGCGCGGTGACGAGTTCCGGGAGCGTGTCTGGTCGTTGATCCGACATATCCCATACGGCGAGACCGCCACCTACGGAGACCTGGCTCGCCAGTTTGGGGATGGCACGACCCCTAAGGAGATCGGAGCCGCAGTGGGCAGGAACCCCTTGTGTCTTCTCGTCCCGTGCCATCGCGTCGTCGGTGCGGGGGGAAAGCTCACCGGCTATGCCGGAGGTCTCGCCCGCAAGCGGTCCATCCTCGACCTCGAAGCCAAAGTCTTAGGGCGGGCAAGCAAGCTCTTCTGAAATGGGTTCTTGCGTTGCCCGCGGCTCGAGCGTCTACGTACCGTGACCGAGGCCAACGCCTTGATCGGCGCCGACGGGAGGTCGTATTCCAGCGCCGAGAAGGGGGCAATCGCTGGGCACCGGGGGACGAAGATCTTTTGTCGCCTCGACTGCCCGGCTGCGCTTCGGGCCATCGCGCGTGGCGGCTACATCCGCGATCGCGTGTTCTTTGCCGATACGGCGACTGCTCGGAAAGCCGGCTATCGGCCATGTGCAGTCTGCATGCCCGACGCTTATCGAGAGTGGAAAGACAGCGCGGATAGGACCCGTCGCGGCGAGCGACCCGGGTGACGGCTGCGACAACGAGCGATCACGTCGGATGAAGACCGTTTATCAGAGCCAAGATTTGCTTCAGGCGTACCGAAGCTCGTGGGCCAGTCTCACCGCGTCTCCCCACAAGGCGGCCGGCTTTCTCGGGCTCGTCCCCGTCCCAGGCCTTACAGGCACTCCGAATGGCGGCCTCGAGCTCGTCCGGCAGCGACAAATTGCGTCGGCTCAAGTGTTTGTCGGGCCACGTCCACCACCTTTTCTGTTTGCCCGAGGGTGAGGTAAGCGGAGGCGAGCGGGAAGAGGGCCAGACAGCGGGACGGGTACGACACCCCGGATGATCCCGGCCTTGCCCGGCCACTACGAACCGCCCGAGCAGCTGGACGTCGATGACCGGCGCCCTGCTGCCATGTCCGGCCCGCGGGACCACCACGCTGACCATTACGCTGACCATTCTTTCAGGTACCTACAGCGCTAATGACTATCTCAGGTGACGTATCGTTGGGCCTCGGAATGCACAGGAATGAGTACCAGCACCCGCGCTTCTCGCACGGGTACCGTTCGTTGTCTGTACGGGAGGTGATCATGCCAGCAAGTAACCGCGTGACCTCACTGAGGAGCCGGCCAGGCCCTGGGTAGGGGGGCAGCAGCTGGGCGGGAGTTCGGACTCGCAGCCGGCGCTCCCCGTGTGGAACGACAAGTTGTACGCATCCTGGAAGGGCGTCCACGGAGATGGGCGCATGTCGTGGGCCAGCTTCGATGCCAAGACCTGGACGGCTCAGCAATCTGTTCCCGGAGCCAGCGGGGGCCAGGGGCCAGGGCTGGCAGGATTCGCAGAGCGGCTGTACATGGCGTACGGCCCGGGTGTCAGCGACCCGATGCGCTGGACCAGCTACGACGGCAAATCATGGGCCGAACCGAGGTATGTCAGGGCTCCAAGCTCACGCGACCCGAGCCCCTGCTCAACCAACAGCCGGCCCTGGTGGCGTGGCCGAATGCCCTCCGGATGGCATGGGCCGACGGTTCTCTGACCGGGTCAAACGACCAGTACTGGAGCGAGCTGTTCGCCGGTTAATGGGGACCGGGGCGGCTACTTTCGCGAGGCGGTGCGCGCACAGGTTTCGGCCCGGCTGCGCCCGTTTTCGGTGGGCAACTGTACGTTTTCTGGCGGGGCATGGACTACACCGACGAGAGGCTTTTTTGGGTTTCCGCGGGGCGAGTCCCCCCCTTCTCGATACCGTCCGCGCAGGTGGTGCCCGGCGTTGGCTCATCCCGCGCACCGGCGGTGACCGTGCTCGGGAACGTGCTGTACATGGCCTGGAAGGGCGCTAGTGGGCTCAGAGACGACGAAAGCATCTGGTTCAGCCACCTGGAGTGATCTCTAAAACCCGGCTCACGCGTCGAGCAGCCGATCTCGTCGGACCGTCTCTGGCCATCAAAGGCTTCCCGAGCCCGCACCCCGGCGGTGTTGGCTCCGGTTGAGAATGCCCCGCCAGTGGTGAGCGACATCGCAGCGCCAGGTATGGTCCTCGCCGGAAAGGCATACGAACCGGCTGATTGTTCTTTGTCCCCCTTCCAGATCGCCGTAGAGGAGGTCTATGGTGATGCGGCCGGAGGTCCGCAGGGCGTTTTGTGTGGCGGTGTAGACGGGGGCAGTGGGATCGCGGAGCGCGGCCTGCCAGAAACCGCTTTCGCCGGGCGCCACGTACAGGTCGCGTTGCTGTACCGAGAACGTGGAGGGGTCCGGGGCCAATTCGCCGCGCCGGTGTCGAGCGGGGTCATCCATGCCTGCTCCCACAGCGACGGCCGGCTCGGCTTCGAGCCGGTAACCGTACAGATAGGCAATGCCGGCCCCGGCGTTCCGGAGGGGGACAGCCAGGTAAATGACATCGCCTTCCTGGTGGAACAGGGCGTGGCCGTGGCCGGCTTTGAGTATTCGCCCGTCGGCGAACTGGACCTCTTCGTCAGGGTCGTCGCGACGAGCGACCACGAGTAGCGGCTGAAGTCCGGCCAGGAGCGAGCGTTCTGCTATCCGGGCAGAACGGTTGGAAGACCGTATGGCGGCAAAGGTGGCGCCGGCGAGCACGAGAGTCCCCACCGATGTGCCCCAAGCGGCCCAGTCGGTCATGTGGCCAGGAACGCTCGTCGGACCATGGCAGCCAGCGTACGAGCATCTGGAGCAGGGCCGACCGGGTCGAGTCGGCTTGTGGCAGGCTCTACTCATGAGCGTCGGCACCAAATTGCAGATCAAACCGGGGGCGACTGTTGCTGTGCTTGGCCTTCCTGGCGGCGTTGAGGTGGACTTGCCCGACGGCTGCTCTTCTCACACCGATGCCGCCGCGGCGCAAAGAGCAGATGCCGTCATTGTCTTCACGTCGGATAGCAATGCTCTTGAGGCAATAGGCCAACCGGCTGTCGATGCCGCCCTGGAGGACCGCCTGGCCTGGGTCGCCTACCCGAAGGCGGGCAAGCTCGGCACCGACCTCAATCGGGATGTCCTTGCTCGGATAATGTTTGACCGAGGCGCTCAGCCAGTCCGACAAGTCGCGGTTGACGACGTCTGGTCGGCACTGCGCTTCCGCCCGGCGAAGTGAGCTAACCCAGTCCCGGGTCCTCACCAGCGGCGCCGGCCCAAGCCCCCTCGGGCGTCAGGTCTCCGAGCTGACCGTCCGCAACCCGCCGACCGATCCACAATCCACGAGCGCTTCTGGCGGTTATTGCCGGCCCGACTCGGCCGCGGTGTACGGGCTTATGCGGGCGGCGCGCCAATGGGTGGGGGGGAGATTGTGGTCTCGCTTGAAGGCGCGGCTGAACGCCTCTTCGGAGTCGTACCCGACATGTCTGGCGATCGCGGTGACGCTCATCGCCGTGTCGGTCAGCAGCTCCTCGGCCAGGTGCATGCGCCACTCTGTCAGGTACCGGATCGGCGCGCGGCCGAGAACTTGACGGAACCGCTCATCCAGCAGTGAACGAGAAACCAAGGCTCCCGCAGCCAGTTCGCCCACCGTCCACCTGTGCTCGGGCGACCGGTGCAGTAACGAGAGCGCCGGTGCCAGTACCGGGTCTCTAAGGGCGGCGACCCACCCCCGGTTGGCGGCGGGAGCGGTCGCCAGCTGCAAGCGCAGGATCTCGATCAGCACCAGTTCAGGCAGGCGCGTAGACACCGAGCTGCCGGCCCCGGTGGAAGGATCGGGCGCTTCGAGAGCGTAGGCGATGCTGGCCTGCACCCAGCCGGTGGCGGGCCCAGGCGGTAAGCGCACGACGAAGACCGAAGGGAACACACCCATAACCGGGTCGAACAGGGGGTCCTCTGAATGCAGGTAACCGCAGACTATGTCGGTTCGCGCCCCACCGCCGCCGTGCCGGACGACCGGGATGCTGCTCCAGGGTGGTGGATCGATAAGAGCCAGGACCGACACGGGCTCGGCCGACGTCGTGCCGCCAATGGTGTGAGTGTCGCCATACGGCACGACGATCACGTCCCCCTCGTGAGCCCAGTGATGCTCCTGTTCGGGACCGGATACCCAGCACGAACCGGAAGCCACGATGTGGAACAGGATCAGTCTGTTTGCTCCTGCGTGGAGCCAGCCCGCCACATCGCAGATCTTCGACTCGATGGCGAACCCCTCGGTGAACTCCGAACGAAAGAAGATCGCACCCTCGAGACGCAGTTGCTCCAGGGCTGAATTCAGCAAATCCCTCGGCTGCGGCCCGCTACCGTCGGCCGCACAGAGGGTGGTCATCTCGATAACTCCGGGGTCGCGGCAAGCAATGGCGGTGTCGCGGTCATGAGGAATTCGCCACTCCCCGTGCACACTGATTTATGACATCCGTTAGCGGCCAGGTCACCAATCCCGCCGTTTCGCAAATAGCGAGCGGGCCAACCACCCAAAGGACCCACGTGACTGCTTTTCCACCCATAAACCATATTGCCCTTACCGTTCGCGATCTGTCCGTCAGCCTCCCGTGGTACGAAGCCCTCTTCGCTTCGGGGCCGGAGTTCGACCAAGGTACCGGGACCGAGTCTCGTCGCCCCACTTTCCGTATCGGCGCCACCATGATGATCGCTTTGCACCAGCACCCCTGGCTGCCGCTGGACAGCGCCTTCAACGAGTTCAGGGCGGGCCTGGACCATGTCGCGTTCGGTTGCGCGGACCGGGCCGAGGTGGAGAAATGGTGCTGCCGCCTCGATGAGCTCGGCATCGAGCACGGCGAGATCAGGGACACACAATACGGGTCTGCTTTGGGTTTTCGCGACCCGGATGGGATCGCCCTCGAGTTCTTTGCCCCGCCTGGCGCGTAAGCCGTGACGGGGCCGTTCCGAAAGCAGCGTAGCGGCTAAAGCATCAATGGCAAAAGACCAACATAAATAACACTTCGGCTATACACAACCGACACATCGAAGGAGACCATATGGCTTCAGCACCGATCACCATCGACTTCCCGGCAATCAAAGCCCGCCAGCAGGGCACCTGGTCATCGGGCGACTACTCGGTCATCGGCACCGCGTTGCAGATCGTTGGAGAACTGCTCTGCGAGACCGTCGACGTCGCCGCCGGTGAGCGCGTCCTCGACGTCGCCGCCGGCAACGGAAACGCCGCGCTGGCCGCAGCTCGACGTGGGTGTTACGTCACAGCTTCGGACTTTGTACCGCAGCTGCTTGCCGCGGCCCAGCGCCGGGCCAAGGCCGAAGGGCTGGCGATCGACATCTGTGACACCGATGCCGAATTCCTGCCCTTCGACGACGCCCGCTTTGACGTCGTCTTGTCAACATTCGGGGTGATGTTCACCGCCGACCAGGAACGTGCCGCGGCCGAGTTGCGACGTGTTTGCCGGCCCGGTGGACGGATCGGGCTTGCCGATTGGCGCCCGAAAGCTTCGTCGGCCAGATGTTCCGCATAATCGGTCGCTACGTCCCACCACCAGCTGGCCTCCCGTCACCTCTCGAATGGGGTTCGGAGCGCCGCCTCGCCGCGTTGCTCGACGTCGGTCCAGAAAACCTTCAATTTCAACGCCGGCAATTTGTCTTCCGGTACCGGTCGAGCCAAAACTGGTTGGGAACCTTCCGCGACTTCTATGGCCCGATGTACAAGGCCTTCGACGCTCTTGACCCGACTCGACAGGCCGCTCTGGAGCACGACCTTCTCATCCTGGCCGGCCAGCACAACACGGCGCCCAATGGTGCGCTCCGTATCCCCAGTGAGTACTTAGAGGCTGTCGCCATTAACTCCGCATAGGCCAACGGCGCATCGCAGCAAGGTGAGACCCGGGGTATGTATTCGGGAATTTGAAGTGATCTCGTCATCAAGCCACGTCAGCGGCCTCGGCCGGTTTGGTAGGGTCGGGCCGAGAGCAGTTCCAGCCTTTCCAGGGACCCCTTTCCTCGGCCCGTCCTTCGACCTGCAGTGCGGCTCCCACCGCATCCGGCTCGCTTGTGCGGGTTTACGCGTCCGACCTGTAGTCGAAGTCGGACGCAAAATGACGCATTGCGCCTCCCGCGAACCTCCCATCTGAGGGCCCGGTCCACTGAGCGCAGCACTTCCCCGAAAAGGTCCGTACCGGGGTGGTCGTGCCCCGGGATCCCGCACCTGACCTCGTTGCTTCCAGAAGCCTCCTCCTCGGCCTCCACCAACAAGTAGCCGATGACGTCGATCCTCTTGCGCGCTTCGACGTGCTCCAAGTTGATCCTGGCTCTACGTACGGCATATACGTCGCCAATGGCCGGACCGTACTGGTTCGCGACAGTACCGCCGGCTTTGCCAAGGAAGATGGCAGCGAGAGCGTCATGCTGAGGGTTATCGGCGCGCTCGTCGACGTATAGGACGACTGCCCACCGAGTGCTCGGCTCGACGTTGTCGTGGTAGCGGATCGACAGCGCTACGCGTAGGTCAGCGAGGTCGACCCCGTCTGCTTGGCCTTCGAGCACATACCAGGAGAGGGCGCCGAAGCACTCCCCGTAGGTCGAAACGCCGCCAGGGCGACCTCGCACGCTCCGGCACGGGCAGATGGCGTCGCAGTTGCAACCCTCGAAATAGCTCCCGCGAACCTGCCAGTCAACCGGGGCAGCGAAAGCCAAGGTCATGGCATCGGTGGTATGTGGGCCTGGCGGGCCATTAGGGCTTTACCCGCTCAGGCCGTCGCCGAGGCCAACTGAAGGAAAACCAGGGCACGCATGGAACCCTCTGGGCGGTTGGGACCTGGCAGTCATGCCATTCCTGGGTCGCTAGGCATGCGGATATTTTGTCATCTTGCCGTTGACCTCGGCGGAAACAAGACCTGGCACTCGCCAAATCCACCAGGCAACGGGGGTCCAGACTCCCGGAAGTCGGGGTCTGGACCCACCCTGAAATTGGGGCTGGACGGCTATTCGAGCGGCACCGATTTCCTTACCGTGGGATGTCGCTGGGCCGCTCGGGCCCAGGGACCAAAGGAGGTCGAAATGCTGTTCCTGTTCATCATCCGCCGTTTGAGCCCTCGGGGCCGGGCCATCCTTGGGACCGCGGTGACCCTCGCCGGGCTAGCCCTGCTCGGGGTGGCGGCGACGGTCGCATCCTGGCTAATGGTTCATGGCATCATCACCACCGCGCTCGGCGTCGCATTCTGCGTGGCGGCCTACGTGGGGCACAAAAGGGCCCGGGTTGCCCAGGAGCTTCCCACTCCGGCGCGTAACGCCTCGGCAGTCAGCGGTTAGCACCGAGCCCGGTGCGAAAATGGCCACCATGTTGTCGCGCCCGTCACGGTGTCTACGCGGCACCGCCACCGGCTACTGCCGGTCGGCCATGCTGGTCGCGGCGGCGGGCATCATCCCGGCACTGACCATCGCAATTGCGGTGTTCGGGCTATCCTTCAGCCGGTCCTGGTCGGCCCATCTTCACGCCCCCCTGCTGGTCCGCCTCGTGGCCGCGATTGGGGAATGGGCGATCGCGGCACTGTGGACCGTCGCGGGGTTCGGCGTGGCCATGACTTTCCTGGGCCGGCCGACGGCTCAGCTCCTACGCCGCTATAGCGGCCGCTGGCTCGGGGGGGAGATCCCCTCGCCCTACCGGCCGGCCCGCCGGATCACCCAGATGTCCACCGGCTATTGGTGGGACGGCCACACCTACCAGGAGACCGAGCGCGAGGCGAAGACCAAGGCCTGGCTCATGGACCACAGTTTGCTCTTTTCTATCCGCAGCGCCGATCGCGATCCCCAGTTGCGGCGAGACGTCCTGTGGCAGGCGGTGGCGGCCGTCGCGGTGGTGCCAGTAGCCGCCCTTCCGCTCCTCTGTGGGGTGGGAGCGGTCTACGCCAGTGCGGCTGCCCAGCCGGTGCTGTGGGTGGCCCTCCTGGCACTGGCCAGCGTCGCTTCTGCCCCCTTCGCGTGGAAAGTCTTCTCCCCTGTGGCGAGCCGGTACCTCGTCCCCGGCCCCCACGCCACGGCCGAAGCTGAGGTGGCCCGGCTGAACTCCGTCCGGGCCGATCTCACCAGGGCTCAGGCGGCCGAACTGGAACGAATCGAGCGCGGCCTTCACGACGGCGCCCAGGCCCGCATCGTGGCCTTGGGCATGCACCTGGGCGTGGCGGAGCGCCTCATCGACACCGACCCGGAACAGGCCAAGCAGATCCTGCCGCGAGCAGCGAGCCTCGTCGGTCATCGCCCTCGACCAGTTACGGACACTGGTCCGAGGCATCAACCCCCCGGTCCTGGTCGAGCGGGGCCTGGTCGACGCCATCCGGGCGCTGGCCCTTGACGCCCCTATCGAGGTCGACGTTCGCAGCACCCTTGAAGGTCGCCCGGAACAGCCCGTCGAGGCAGCCCTCTACTTCGCCGTCGCCGAACTGCTCACCAACGTCGTCAAGCACTCTCACGCCACCCACGCCGCCATCGAACTGTCCCATGGGAAGGGCGTTGTCCGGGCCGTGGTGTCCGACGACGGGATCGGTGGTGCCACAGCCACACCCGGGTCCGGACTGGACGGTATCGCACGCCGGCTGGCCGCCTTCGAAGGGTGGCTCGACATGTATAGCCCGGCCGACGGCCCAACAGCCGTTAGCTTGACGGTGCCGTGCGAGTTGTCGTAGCCGAAGACCTTTTTCTGCTCCGTGACGGTCTAGTCCGCCTGCTCGAAGCCCACGGTCACTCAGTCATAGCCGCTGTCGAGACCGGACCGGCCGCCCTCGACGCCATGGTCGGCCTGCGACCGGACGTGGCCATCGTCGACGTGCGCCTTCCGCCCACCTTCAGCGATGAGGGACTGCAGGCTGCTATCACCGCCCGCCGGGAGGTGCCGGGCCTCCCGGTACTGATCCTCTCTCAACATGTGGAGCAGCTGTACGCCAGGGAGCTCCTCGCTGACGGGCAGGGCGGGGTTGGCTATCAGCTCAAGGACCGGGTGATGGACGCGGAGCAATTTGTTGACGCCCTTGAGCGGGTGGCCGGGGGCGGTACGGTGCTCGACCCGGTGGTAGTGGCCAAACTGCTCGGCCGGCCGGCCCGAGCGGACCCGATCGCAACTCTTACCGAACGGGAAAGGTCCGTGTTGGCCCTCATGGCCGAAGGCCTCTCCAATACGGCCATCGCCGGGCGCCTTTTCCTCAGTGAAGGAGCTATAAGTAAGTACACCACCTCCATCTTCACGAAGCTGGACATCAGTGCCGATGAGGACACGAACCGGCGAGTGCGCGCGGTGCTTAGCTATCTCGACGCCGGACCACCAGAGCCGTCTGAACCCCAGTAGTAGGGCACCGCATAATCGGTATTGCGGGTCGGCGTCGAGGGTGTCCTGGGCGGGGTAGCGGGCCCGGGCCGGCGCTCAAAAACAAGGGGCGGCTGTAGGGCGCTCTCCCCACCTGAGCCTCGAGCCATTCGCTCCCGCTCAACTTGCATCTGGGCGCTCGAGCACGACGGCGTAGCTGGGCCCTGGCATGCTGTCGGTGATCTGCCACCCACTTCGTCGCGCCAGGGCTGCGAGTTCTGGCATCGACATCCATAAGAGGTCGAACCAAGCCGTCGCGAGCCGCCGGTACCGGGCCCTCAGCCTCACCTGGCCAGCCATGCGACCGGCCTCGACGTTAGCCTTGTGGTAAGCGAGGTGATCGGGGTGGTCGGTCTGGTACGGGTCGAGGCAACCACCAACGATCCTCCCGCCTGGTCGCAACCGCATCGCGATCGCGTCGAAGAAGCCCTGAGCCTTTTCGGGTGAGCCGATCAGGCCGAGATTGTTCCCGAGCACGAGGAACGTGTCGAACCGATCAGTTGGCGGCAGATCGTCAATCGTCCCGTGGAAGACTTGCGGCAAGCCCCGCCGCCGGCAGACGTCAACCGCTCCGGCTGACACGTCGAGCGCGACTACATCGGCCCCCGTTTCGGCCAAGCGTAAGCAGACGCGACCCGCGCCAGCGCCGACGTCGAGGACGCGGCCCACTACGCGAGCGACCGCCCAGGAATCTCGCTCGTTCCAGTCAGAGATGTAGTTCATCGGGTCGGCCTGAACAAAGCCGTCGTCACGCTCGTAGGTGACAACTCCGGGAAGTCCTGCAAACTGGTCTTGCAACGCAACCCCGAAGGCATCGCCAAGCACTGGAGAATTGTCCAAAGCGACGTTGGTCAATGGTCCACCTGCCTGGTTACGAACGTGTTCAAACATATCCAAGATCGTTATAGCCAGCTGTCGATTGTGACACCCGCAGCGAGGCGGGAGGCAACCGGCTCGACTGTGCACCCTGGGCGGGCTGGTCGTGGAACTCGTCCCTCCTGGCCGAATGGCTGGCATGCCGCTGAGAATCGGGCTCGGAAGTCCGGCGGGGCCGCCGGCTCAGCTCCGGAGGAAAATTAGGAGCTTGCCCCACTGGCTGGCGAGCGCCACAGCATTGGACAGCACCGTCTGGCCTCCGAGGCCGTCGTAGTACTCGAGCGACGCTAATCACCGGCGGAGAGGGCAACGTCCAAATCGCCCGCCGCCTCGGGCTCAGCGCGAAGACCGTCGCCAATCACGTTTCCAACATCCTCACCAAACTCCAAGTGCAGCACCGAGCCGAAGCGATCGCCGTGGCGCGCAAGGCGGGGCTTGACAACCACGAAGTTCGCTAAAGACCCAAACCGCTGGGCCACGAACTGCCCGTAAGCCTCCCGACTGGCTACCAAGACCATCCATTTGAACTCGGACAACCCCGTCTCCGAGCACCGCACGCTAGCTGTGGGTCGACCACCCCACCGCGCTGCCACAAGTGTAGCACCGTAGTACTATACAGCTGACGGGATCCGGCGAAAAAGATAGCTTGTGGCGCAACTGGCTCCAGCAGCGTCTTGGGAGCGGCCGTCCCAAACGCGACGAAGGGATAAAATACATGTCGTGCCTCGATTGTGGCGCGGCTCCCTGGGAACATCACGTACGAGCGCCTGAAAGACTGTCGTCGTCCAGCTGGAGCGAGATGTCACCTACCCTTCGGGTGTCGTCCTGAAGAAAGGAAGGTATCTTACGGTCGAAATCCGGGCTGATCTCGGCTACTTCACTTTTGCTCACCCGTCGCCCGATAATCGAGGTCTTAGCCCCGCCGCCGCCTTAGGCACCCACGGGGCGGCTGGGGCGCTGGTGAGGAAAGGTGCGGCCCAAGCAGGGTGAAGCACTATAGTCCGACGATATGGTCAGACAGAAGACGGCCGTCATCAACCTTGACACCCTCTTCCGGTCCGGCTCGGCTGCCCGCAAGGTCGCTGAGCGTCTAATGACGGGCAAGCCGCAGACCCGCTACGAGCTGGTGGAGGGCCTGGCGACGTCCGTGACCACGGTGAACCGGGTTGTGGCGCAGCTGGAGGAAGCGGGCGCCATTATCACCAGAGAGATCGGCTCAGACGGCAGGCAGGCCGTATTCCGCCTGGTAGACGTGACAGCAGCAAGGGCAAAACGACCGTACCTGCACATTGGTGACCGGGTTCGGGTTGTCGCCGCCCGCCTGTCAGGTGACGACATGCTGATTGACGTGTCGGCAGGGAAAGACACCTATCGCGGCGTTGTCCGGGGCGTGATCACGAACGTGAATATCGGCAACTACGCTACTGTCCAGGGCATTGAGCAGCGTAGATGACGCGCTGTCAGACGTGCGCTTCGAAGTTCACGGGAGTAGCTCCGGGGACCGCATGGTCGTCCTCGAGTCTGTCCGGAACGTTACGGAGGCGTAAATCCCCGCTGGGATGGGCACCGGGGTTTGGCGGCGTAGTTGGTTTTTCATCTGTCACATAACACTGAGATACTACGACCGGCCACTGAGAGCACCTGAGATCGGCTCGGCCACGGTCGAGCTATTCAGGTGAACCTCGGTCGGGATCTCACCAACTGGCTGCGAGACTTCACTAACTGGCTGAACGGTCCGGCTGCCACCTGGCTCCGAGGCCCGTTCGACAACTTCCTAAAAACGGGCTGGGGCATCTTCGCGGTAGCCGCCGGGGCTTTCTTGGTCATCGGCCTACCGTGCTTCATCGCTCAGGCCAGGCACACCCCCTGGCAAGCCAAGCTTGTTGTAGCGGCCCTGGTCATTCTCTTCGGCGCAACCGGGATCGGGTGGTTCATCGCCTTCGTCATCGCCCTCAAAGCCCCCAACACGAAAAAGCTCGCCCGGGAACAACAACGGGACCGCGAGCGGGCGGCTATGCACGACAACGTGGCCAGGTACAGGACTTACGGGACCGAGTACCGTGATAACTGAGTTCCCCGGCGTGGGCGAAGAAGGCCTCGGATCCTGTTCTCCCAATCAAACATTCGTGCCGAACCCTGAGGTCTAAGGTTTACGCCCCTCGGTGGCCCAGACGATCACGTTGTCGGCGTAATGGCCGGTAGCGACGTCGAAAGGGCCTCCGCGCGTGACCAGGGCCAATCTGGGTCGCCCTGTGGTCACCCAGAGCGAAGCGGGCATGGCGGTCTTCGTGGCTGTCCGGGGCGTTGAGGACACCACCCAGGAGGTAAGCCACCCCGTCGAGTCGCGGACCAGGATGGTGTCGCCCTGTCGCAGGTCGCTTATACGGTAGAGGGCGCCCGGGGCCACGCCGGCGGCGCCCAGGTGGCCGGCGATGACCGCCACTCCGGGCTGCCCGGGTGCAGGCGCCTTCTCTACCACCGTGTTGCCTCCGTCGTTGATATCGCCATCCCACCAGCCCACGATGGCAATGTCGGAAGGGATGACAAGCGATGCCGTCCCCGGGGTCCCTACGGCGCCTTTCGGGAGGATGGGAGCCCGGACGCCGAGACCGGGAATAATCAGCACCGAGCCCGAGGAGCCGATGTCGGCTACTCCTCCGTACCCGTTGCGAATGGGCGCCGTGCCAGGAGGGTGCGTCCCTGGCACGGCGGTCCCGAGGGAGGCCGCCCCGCCCGCTGATGTCGCCCCACGCCCGAGGCCCGAGCCGACCGCCACCCACCGGCCCAGGTCGGTACTGATGGCCCCCAGCCCGCTTGGCCCCGAAGCGGTGTGCACGGTGGCCGTGGACGAGCGGCTGGTCGGGCTGATGGTCCCGTGGTCGTCGGTGCCCGTGGCGGTGGCCGTCTCGGTGTCCTTGCCGGCCTGGACGTCGGCTCCGGTAACGGTGTAGGTATCGTCGGCAGTACACGTCTCCCAAGCCTCCGGTGGCAGCCCCGGCGGCGTTGGTACAGGGCAGCTGACGCCACGCAGGCTCGGGTCGCTGACTACCACCGAGGCCAGGTCGATATTGCCGGTGTTGGTCACTAGGTAGGTGTAGGTCAGCCTGTCACCTGTTTTGGCGGCGTGCTGGTCGTTGATCGGCGAGACGGTTGCCATCTCCAGGACCGAGACAGCCGGTGTGGCGGCCAGCTGGCCAACCCGATGAAGATCATGCTGCTCATAGTCGGCGTAGCCAGCTTCGCCATCGGGCAGATAGCGACGGGGTTCGTCGTGACTGCCTTAGTCGCGTTCAACGTCATAATGGCCACCAACCAGGAGCTGAAGGCGCGAGCCAGTGTGGAGGCCCCGGCGCAACTTCAGGTGCCTCGAGCGGCGCTCGACGGTCCGGTCACGTCGAAGAAATCGAGTCGAACGGGCTGGTGCCGGGAGATGTGGTGCTGCTGGAGGCCGGGGATTTCGACTCCGAGTACAAGTTCATGGCCACGTGCCATGACCTCCCTGATTGGCTCGGCGGCGGCCTGCTGCTGGGCCCACATTTCGTTACCGGCAAAGGGGCGCCCGATGTAGTCGTCGGACGCTGCGACCGGGCATTGTGGCACGACACGCAGGTCCCCATCGGCGACGTTCGTGACGAGATGCTGTCTGCCAACCAACAACTCTCGGAGCGCGGTCTGCGCGTGTTGGGGTTCGCCGCCCGTGACGTCGACGACGAGACGATGGCAGCGGCCATGTCCGACCCGATGTCCCGGGTCGCCGACCTGGCGTTTGTAGCCTTGGTCGGCATCATCGACCCGCTACGCACGGAGGCCAAGGGCGCCGCGCACACCGCCCTCCGCTCAGGGATCGACGTGCGGATGATAACGGGAGACCACACCATCACCGCACGCGCCATCGCCGGCGAGCTGGGGCTCGGACCGGGCGTGATCACGGGGACCGAGCTGGCTCACGTGAGCGATGAAGAGGTGGTCGGCCGTCTGGCCGAGCTTCATGTGTTCGGGCGGGTAGCGCCCGAGGACAGAGTGCGGTTGGCCGGGCTCATGCTGGAATCCGGCCAGGTGGTGGCCATGACGGGCGATGCGGCGAACGATGCCGCCGCATTGAAACGGGCCGACATCGGCGTGGCCATGGGCAGCGGGTCCGAGGTTTCCAAGCAAGCGGCCAAGATCGTCTTGACCGACGACAATTTCGCGACGATGGTGCGGGCCGTCGACCTCGGCCGCGACATCTACAGGCGCATTACGTCGTACGTGAAATTGCAGCTGACCATCCTGTCGTCCGTCCTGCAGCAGATGCTTTACGCGACGATCCTCAATATCAACGGCGGCCCTTTTCCCTCTGCAACTACTGTTCTGCAAGTTTTTCGTGGTCGCCACGGTGGTCGTCGGGTTCACCGTCGATGTCCCCGACCCGAGCGTCATGCAGCGGCCTCCGCGTAAGCCGGGGACATGGATCGTGAACACCCCGCAGTTGTCCGTTGGCTGGTGAGCGGTTTCATCGTGGCGGCTACCGCCCTTGGCCTTCTGGCCTGGGGCCCCGATAAACTCAGCACCACGCTCCCGTCGATCTCGATGACGATGGCGTTCTCCTTCATATCCCTCACCGCAGTCAACCTGGGAGTAGTCATGCGACGAGAACGGGAGGCGCCATGGTCTTCGCCGTTGTTCCCGTACTTCGGCTGGATCATCCTCGGGTGGTTACTGACGTGGGCGGCCGTCGGTCTATCGATGTTCCAGCGCCTGCTGGACACGGTGGCGCTTTCTGGCGGGCAGTGGTTGGTAGTCATCGGCCTTTCGGTCGTGACCCCCACGCTGGTGGCCATCGACAAGGCCATCCAGTTGCACCGGCAAAGCAAAGCCGGTTCACTTGCCAAACATGCCCCATGAGCTAGAAGCGGCCATTGCGGTCATTTCCGGGTGTGTGGTCCTCTGGGGGCTGGTTTCGGCTCGGCTCGAGCGCTGGGACGTCACCGCTCCCATCGCCTTCGTCCTTCTCGGCCTGGCCGCCGCCAACGGCCCACTAAGCGTCCTCCACCTCCACTTGCGGTCCTCGGACATCCGCATCTTGGCGGAAATAACTCTCGCCCTGGTGCTTTTCTCTGATGCATCGCGAGTAAATGCGAAGACGCTGCGTGCCCACGCCGAGCTCCCGGCTCGGTTGCTGGGTTTTGGCCTGCCGCTCACCATCGCCGCCGGGGGCGCCATTGCCGTAGGGCTATTTCGTGCGAGCAGTCTGTGGGTAGCGGCACTGATCGGCGCCATTGTTGCCCCCACCGACGCTGCCTTGGGCGCCCCGATCCTGCGGGACGAGCGGATCCCGTCCGGTGTACGGCGCGCTCTCAACGTCGAGAGTGGCCTGAACGACGGCATCGCTACCCCTTTCGTCAACCTGTTCCTGGCTGGAGCTCTCGCCGCAGAGGCAGTCCACCAGGGACTTGTCGGGCACGCGGCCATCGACCTGGTCGGCGGGGCGGCCCTCGGAGCGGCGATCGGCGCCATTGGAGCGCTCCTTCTGAACATATCCCGGCGGGCCGGGTGGGGCGCCACCGGCTACGGGCCGTTGTCCGTACTGGCGCTGGCCCTTTTCGCCTATACGGTGGCCCTGCTGGCCGGGACCAACGCCTTCGTTGCTGCGTTTGTCGCCGGGATGGCATTCGGGACAGTGACCACAGATGCCGAATTGCAGTCCTTTGCCGAGGAGACGGGCACCCTCATGTCGCTTTTGGTCTGGTTCTGCTTCGGCGCGGTGATGATTGTCCCCGGCTTCCAGGCTGCCACTCTGCCAGACGTACTGTTTGCCATTTTGGCCCTGACGGCGGTGCGGATGGTGCCCGTCGCCGTCGCTCTCCTCGGCTCCGGCCTAGATAAGGCGACTGTGGCCTTCATCGGCTGGTTCGGCCCCCGCGGCTTGGCCACCGTGGTATTCGGGCTCATTGCCGTTGACAGCCTCGACGCACCCGATGCCAGGCTGGTGCTTGGCGCCGTGACGGTGACGGTGACCCTTAGCGTCCTGCTCCACGGGATCTCCGCCTCCCCGTTGGCCGAGCGGTACGGTCGGGTCGCCAGCCGGTTGCCGGCGGGTGCCGCTCACCTGACGGCCGCGCCGGTGCCCACCCGTCGCCTGGTCCGCACTCCGCCTGTCCTGGACCACCGCCCTGACTGATAAACCGCTCCAACTGCGCACCGTCCCAAGGACCGGCCCGACACGGCAAGGGCTTGTTGCTGCTTCTCGCGGCAGGCGAGAACGGCGCTGTAAGAAGCGAATCGGATTATCGGTCAAGCGGTACCGGCTCGGACGCCCGGGCTGAACCCGTGAACGGCGGCAGGGCCGTCCACGGGTTCGACGAAGTGAGGCCGTTCGCCAGCTCAGGCCCGGATTAAGCGCGAAGGCTAAGAGCCTGTGAGTAGTGGATAACGACCGTGAGGCCCCCGGTATGGGGTGCTGGGACAGCCGGGGTGCCACCGTAGCCGTAATTGACCAGCTGCGCCGTGGTCTTGAACGGGTACAGGTAACCCAGGTAGCTGACGTACACGGGGCCGGCCACACTGGGCACGACCCCGTCGGCCATGGGAGCGTTTGTGTCGGACGAGGGCACCGAGCCTTGCAGCTCCACGGACGAATTAGTTTTCCGGATCTCTAGCAGTGCGGCCGGCGTCGGGATGCCGAACGCCCGGCCCCCGGCGAACGTGTAGAACGTGCCGGAGGAATTTACGATGGCCCCGTCGGCCCTGGTGACCAGGGCGGTCAGCGTCTTGCCGGCGTTGGAGCCGACAGTAAGGCCGCCCAGGTTGGGCACCGTGATGACATTGGCCCCGTAATACCCGTCTTGCAGGAACTGGGTCGGGGTGGCGAAGGGGTGCAGCTCGCCGTCAGAACCGATGACGTAGATAGTGACGTTGCCGTTCACCGGCTGGGTGAACACAGTTACGCCGGGGCGCAGCACCACCGAAGTCGGCGCCGGGGTCCCACCGGGGGCGCTGACCACATTGGCATGGTCCACCTTCTGTACTGCCGCCAGCTCGCTGGCCGACGCCTCGAAGGCGCGCCCGCCGGCGAAGACGTAGTGGTTAGCCCCGAAGGTGACGATGGCTGCGTTGGGATAGCTCACACCGGCGCGAGGGAAAGGTGGCGGCGCCTCCGGCGTATTGATGGGGGGGCTCGTCGGCGGCGGGCTCGTGGTGGGGGGGCTCGTCGGCGGCGGGCTCGTAGTGGGGGACCCTGGCGGAGCGGTCGTCGGCGTGGTGGTCGTGGGCGCCGTGGTGGTCGTCGGTGCTGTGGTCGGGGTGGTCGTGGTCGTCGGCGCGGTAGTGGTGGTTACGACCGGAGTGGTGGTGTTTATGATCACGGCAGGGAAGTTAGAAATCCCCCCGCAATCGTTAGGGCCAGGGGTGGCGACGTCGTAGGACTTGAAGGGGGGCGAGGATCCGGTGGCGACCGTGTCGCAGGTCATCGCGTTCCCGGGGTCCGCCGCCATAAACAGATCGCTCTCGCTAACGTTCGTACCGACGGCGACATTTGACGACATGCCGATGTTCAAGCTGTCGACCGGGAGCGCCGGCTGGCCGACCGGGTCGTACCCGTTAGTAGTCGTGTTATAGGCGATGCCGTAAATGACGGGTGCCCGGAAGCGTTGGTGCAGCCGGGGTGAAGTTGTCGAAGGTGATGTTGTAAGCAAAGCTGTAGTGGCACGTACTGTCCGCGGTGTCTTACCACGCGCCCGCCCGGGAGTACTCGCACACGGGGTCTGCCGAGGGCCGGTAGGGGATGTCGAAGGTTTCCGTCTCTTTGGCGATCGGCGGTCCGGCGGTGTTGGCGCTTCCCGCACTGTTGATGCCGTAGAGGGTGAGGGTTATCGGGACCTTGAAGGTGGCCCCGGGGATCGACTCACAATCGCCGCCAAACGCGCTGCCCGATTCGCAGGCCAGGCTGACCATGGTTACGGTCACGCTGTTGAGCGGCCCGGGGTTGGCCAAGGTGACCTCGTTGCCCAACTCGTCAAAATAGTACGACTCGACCCCGACGCTAGCGTATTGGGGCGGGGGGTCGGTAGTGCTGGCGTAGCTGAGGGTGGTCGGGTCCCTGCTGGCGCCACCGGCAGGGGCGGCGGTAGACAGGCCTACCACTGTGGCGCCCACCAGACCAGCACTTGTTACGGCGGTGGCGGCCAGGAGCGCCTTTTTCGACCACAGGCTATTTCTCATTTTTTGTCCGTCCCTGCTAGCTCGTCCTCCACGGTTAGAGGGCCTTCTATGCACCCCTATCACGCGCACTGAGCGCGCCGCGTCCACCACGGAGGATGAAAAAATGGGGGTTTGTCGGGCGGTGAGGCGGAGGGTCGTCGCCAAAAGCATCCCGACAATCGGCTCGGTTTGACGATGAGAGCGGGGAGGAGCCGCGGTGCGTTAGCTGTCCCGCAACCTCCGCACCGTGAGTTTCCGAACCTCTGCGATGCGGTCGAAGTCATGGTCAATGTGCACAACGCCGAGGTGATGGTGAAGGGCGACCTCGGCGATCACCAGATCCGGGATCGAGGTCCGGTGCCACATCCCGTGATGGTGAGCGAGGTCTGCCTGGAGCTTTAGAGCCCGGTCAAAGATGTCGGCTGGGGCTGGCACTATCTCGAAACTTTCACCCAGGTCGGCCTTGAGCTCGTCGTAATGACGGGAGGAACGGGCGGAGTACAACTGCTCGAGTTCGCCGACGGGGCAAATGAACAGCGAACCGGCTAGTTCCGCTAACTGCTCGGCTACGACTGGGTTGGACGAGCGAGCTGCGGCGCTTTTATCGAGCACCCAACCCATCACCGCCACATGTCATCCCTTCCCAGGACTTCGAGATCAGCCCGCGTCCCCAGACGTTCCAGATACCGGCGTTGGCTGGTGCGCCGACGAGCTTGATCAGCCTCGCCAGCGTCGGCCGCTCGGCGGAGCGCCTCCTCGACCGTAGCGCGGGTCGTCTTCAGCCCTAGCGCTCGCTTGGCTCGCTCGACCAATGCTGGGTCGAGCTCAATGGTCGTGCGATTCGCCATGTACATATCATACGATGGATCTGTACATATACGTGCGGCCGGCAGCCTTGGCTAACCTCACCGGTCCGGAATTGCTTCCCTTCCCCCTTACAGCCCTGAGGGCCGGCTCCCTCGTTAGGCCGGGCCGAGGTGGCCGGTGTCGTTGTAACGCTCAAGCACCCAGGGTTTCGACTCGTCCTCCCTGGCCCATTCGCTCAGGGAGGTGTACAACGGGTTCAGGACGAAGGGCTTTTCGGCGTGGATGCTCTCATAGCCAAGCAGAGCGAGCATGGCGGCGGTGATGAACCCCCCGTGCGTGACTACCGCGACCGAGCCGCCGGCACTGGTTTTGACGAGCCGGTCGAGGGCGGCCCGGACACGCCGGTCGAAGCTGCGCAGGCTCTCCCCACCGGGTGACAAGGGTTCGTCGGGGCCCCGGTTGGCGGCAGACCCGTACACCCTGGAGTGGTCCTCCCAGGCCATCCCGTCACATTCACCAGGATGGAGCTCGCAAAGGTCGCAGTCCCGACGTATTTGGCTGAGGCCGAGAGCTGAGCCGAGGATGGCGGCGGTTTCCAGCGCCCGGGGCAACACGCTCGACTACAAGACGTCGAAGTGTTCGCCGTCACGGGCGAGCCGACCGCCTAAAGCAGCGGCCTGCGACCGACCTCGATCGGTAAGGCCAGTACAGTTCCTGGGGCCACCGATCACCCCTTTGATATTGGCTTCGGGTTCGGCATGGCGGATCAACATCAGACGCACCCGGTCATTCTGCTCCCCGGGGGGGTAATAAGCACGGCGACGCGTCAAAGCAAAACCAGTTGTAGTTGCCAGGTCTTGATCTGAAGAGGTGCGGGACTCGGTCCCGTGCGAACGGACCGCCGCCTCGCAATTATTCACGCATAGGAACCAGGAGCGCGATTGACGGACGGGATCATCTGCCGCTGGGTCGCCACGAGCAACCCGGCCCGCTCCATCTCAACTGCCAAAGAGCTGCTGGCTGAGCGGCGCCCAGAACAACCCTGCCTTGTCATAGCCTGCCAGCGTTGCTGCCTCATGCGCCCATGTGGCGTCGTCGGGCCGCCCCTCAGTGAACGTCTGGCGGATGTGTGCCAGGAACGACGTGCCCGTCCATGGGCCGTTGGCGGTGTACGCCCAACCCTTCGACCACTCGGGCACAACCCGACCAGCTGTCGCCGAGAACCTCGTCAGCAGCCACCCCTCCATTTCCGTATAAAACTCATTCGAGTGCGGCGTTCCCGGGATCGTCAAGACGTCGAACCAGACGGCCACGTCCCATTCGTTAGCCAGATCGGTGCTATCCATGCTCAAGGCGGAAATAATGGGCGTCTTTGCGAGATTTGGGGGTTGAATTTTTACCCGGCTGGGATCGTCAAGACCGGTTACCCGTATCTCCAGTGCGGAGTTGACAGGGTATTGACCTAGACCTTTCTTCGTGTAGCTGTTCAGCAACTCAGTAAACTTGGTCGTGAAGTCGTTGACAGCCTGCTGGACATCTCTGCGCTTCATGTGGATGGCATAGCCATTGGCCGTGACGCGCAGGGTCGTGTCCTGAATGTACAGAAGGGTGTTCTTCGAGGGGCCCAGATGTCGCGGGAGACCGGGTATTGGCCAGGCTGTCCAAGCGCCCCTTTGCCGTCCAGGCCATATGACGTAACCGACGTCGCCATCTTTCCGAACTCGGGAGTGATGGAAGGGATCCCTTGCAGGATCTGGTCGATGAAAGTCTGGAGCGCGTCAGGCACATGGTCTGCGAACGGGTAGTTGTACGGACCAGCGGCGGGTAGCGAAGCCGCCGGTTTCTGAGGTGCCACTTCCCAGAGGTGCACCCAGGGATTAGCGCTGAAAGGGAACCAGATGATCTCAATGCGTCCGGTCTTGGCCAGAAAGTCGCCGAAGCTGTTTGCAGGATCCGACCCGTTCGCGTTCGGAGCGGCGAACACGGTGCTCGCGGGTAAATCGGTCCGGCTCAAACAGCGCAAGTTGTAGTTGTCGACCACTTGCAACGTCGCCCCGACAACAAGGGCCCGGCCTAAATGAACGAGAAGAGCCGGGGCGTCAGGATCATCGCGCCTGAACGTCTTAAGCTTGTACGTCCCATCGCCCGCCGGGTCGGTGCACACTGCTGTCAACTCGAGCACGTGATTGCTCATGGAGCCGTAACTGGCTGCGAAGTCGTCGTTCGGAGGCGTTGGCACCGCAGTCCCGTGAGCATCGATGGCAAGAACGCCGCCAACGGTGAGGTTGCCAGGGGCGGGGACGTGGGGAAAGCTGAAGCCGGGCGCAGCGCCGTGGCCACCGGGCTGGGTTTCGAGGAACTCCAGCAGATCGAGCATGGTCGCACCTGCACCTACAGTTACACGGTCTGGCAAACCGCCTGACGCGGCCGAGAACGAGGCTTGCCAGATGCTCTTGGTGAGATCCACGAGCATTACCTTGGCGCCGGGAAGCGCTGCCGCCGGCAGGGTAAAGGGCGACCAGCCGTGGGCGACACCCACCGGACGGACGACGTAACCGGCGTCCTTTGCCCAGTTGCAGACGGCGACAACGTCATCGGCCGTCCGTGGAGCGCAGGTGAGGACAGCCGCTTGCTTGATCTGCTGGTCCCAGTTGCGGTACGGCAGGACATTGAGCGGGATGTCGGGCGGGAAGTCCAGTATTACTGGTCGGCCGGACGGAGCGTCGAGAGTTGTGAACTTCACGGTCCAGTTCCATATGGTCCCGTCGACCTCGTAATTCGCCGTGCGACCGTTCATCGTGAAGGTGACGGGGTCCGGTGCGGGCGGCGGCGAAGAACGGCTGTCGCCTGCCACGTCGACCATCGGGACGAAGGCTCCGCCTGCCTTGATCGGGAAGGATGTCAGATCGATGATCGCCGATTGTGCTATCGGGAACGAGTGAGTGAACGGGGTTGCGTACGGCGGTGATGAGGCCGCAAACGACAACGATACCCAAGCTGAGTTCTTGCAAGAAATGCGCTGAGCTTGAACCATCTTCTGTTTCTCCTCATCGTCCAATAGTCGGGATGCGCGATACAAGTATCTGCCCACCAAGCTCCGCGGCGGGCGATCGGAGACGATGACCAGTGCAAGCTATTACGAGAGCTGCGGCTGGTTGTACTCCCCCGCCGGCGTCCTCCGAAACTCAGCCGGGCTGAACATGCGAACGGCTCTGTGGTGGTGGTTCATACCTGTACTCGATTAACAGTTCAGGAGCTAGTCCCCCAGCGGGGCGTCGGACCTCTCCGCTCGAGCGTCCTGACATTGGCGACCAGACGATGAAGACGGTTCCCCCCGCGGTCTGGCCGTCTCGCGACGGCACGACCAAGAGCGTACCACCTCGGCAAAGGGGTCGCACTAATGTCATGGGCGGGAACTTATGAATTCCGTCACAGGCCATTTAGGCGTGTGCGCCGTGGACGCGTCCTCGAACCTGAGGCTGCTGGCTAGAATGTCGGAGCTAAAGCCTCTCCCGAGCACCTATCCCGACGTCCTCGACGACGGCCGCCTCCGTCTCTGCGAGGTTGGGCCTGGCGGACTTCGACGATGCCTGGGCCTCTGTCCTCGGACGAGCGCTTCCTCCGTCACTTGGCCGTCGAGCAGCCCACGGACCGGGAAGCGTGGTGGCTGAATTTCGGTTGCTCAACCTTGACTTTGCTCGAAGTAATTGGACAAATCTGGCCACCCTGGCCGGTTGCCGTAGTTGACCAGCAGGTGCTTGCAGGCGTGGATCTCGTCAGTGAACCGCGGGGAATTGGGATCGACGTTTATATTGAACACAAGGCGGCCGTGGGTATCGTAAGTGGGGTCGGGCCAGTTCGGCACCCCGTGGTGGCGCATGCAGTGGGCGAACTCCACCATTGTGGTCAGGATCTGTTGCCACTGGGCCGGGGTCGGCCCGTTGCCGCCGTTCGGGAGCAGGTCACTGCAGGCAGTCCGGGCCGCCTGGAACTGGAGAGGGTTGCGCAATGAGACTTGTTTCGCGCTCGGAGGGAAGTCCCCGCGGCCGTTGGGGTCGGGGAAGTCGGCCACGCCGTGACGCCGCATGCACTGCGCAAATGCGAGCGCCTGCTGGACGGGTGAGCTTGACGAGTTCGGGCTCGAGGAAGCCGACGAGCTCGAGGGCGGCTGGGCCGGGCGGGTCGACCCCCCCGAGGCCACTGCCGCGTCCGAGTGCCCGGCCCCGTAGGCCGTCAGTCCCAGCAGGGCGGGCAGGGCAGTGGCGATGATGCCGGCCGCGGTCCTCGCTCGGTGCGGACGTGCCCGCCGTAACCGTCCCACAACGCCGGTGCCGCCGCACGGCGGGGACATATCAGGGATCGACGGTAGGACCGTGGTCTTGGCGGTGTTGGCGATCACACCAATCAGTGTCCTAGCTGGCAGGACGGGTTACATCCCCCAACGGAGGGAGTGCGACTCCCCCGTTGGAGGGGTAAGCAGGCTGTAGCGCGGCGTTACCCGGCTTGGCGACGAGCGCCATCCGCGTCTCGCCACTTGCCTCGCACATCGCTGGGAGGCTTCAGACGTTCTGGCCCACGGCCTCGAGAATGAGTGCCCTCAAGGCGGCCTCAGGTAGCTTCTCACCTTCAGAGAAATCGATGGCGCGGACACTGTTGCTATCCAGGCGGGCGTTGAAGAGCTTCTTCGGGTCCTTCATCCGGGCACCCTTCGGGAACGTCAACCGTACGGCGTTCTTGAGCATTTCGCCGATGCATAGAATGCCATCGAGAGACCATACGGGCACTCCCTCTGGCCTGGAGGGCTTCTTCCACTTCACTTCCTCGACGATGGCAGGGGCGGCGCCCAAAACAATCCCACGTAGTCGTGACAGCGTCTCGCCTCGCCAGTCAGTTGATTTTCTGATTATGGCATCTATTTCCTGAGAAGCACATCTATCCACCATATGAATTCCGTCTGGCCGGTCGTTCAGCGCAGTTCCTGGATGCGGACCAGGTTGCCGGCGGGGTCGCGGAATGCACAGTCGCGGTCCCCCCAGTGCTGCTCCATCGGCTCCTGGACGACCTCGGCGCCACTAGCCTGCACCCTCTCGAAGGCGTCGTCGACGTCCTTGGTGGCCAGCATGATCCAGCCGAAGGTGCCCTTCGCCATCATCTCGACGATGGTGCGGCGCTCGTCGTCGGTGATGCCGGGGTCGGCCGCCGGCGGCGCCAGGAGGATGGACGTGCCCGGCTGGCCTGGCGGCCCTACGGTGATCCAGCGCATCTCGCCGGAACCGACGTCCTTGCGGACCTCGAACCCGAGGACGTCGCGGTAAAAGGCAAGGGAAGCCTCGGGGTCGGTATGGGGAAGGGGTGTCGTGTGGATGCTCAAGTCCATAATCGTCATGGTAAAAGCGGCGGAGCGGCGGGTGCTTCTCGATTCCTGACCGGTCTTGGCACGTGTTTTGCCAGGCACGGGGGACCACGGCATTCTGCAAGGCAGTGCCGTGCATCCCGGACCGCGCTTTCGCCCGCACTCAGGCCCGAACGCGCGCCCAGCCGGATGGCGAGGTACAAGACGCCGAGTCCGCTCCGGAGCAGCAATGTCAGCCAGGAACGCCACAGACCGCGAGCGATCCGCCGAGCGCCTCTGCGTGTCAGGGGTTGAACAGCTTCCAGTGCCCTGCCGAGACGACCTCGACGGTGCCGTCGACCACTTTGACGGCCGTCTCATCATCTGTTGCGTCCCGGGCCGCAAGGACGGCAAGAGATCTGCAAGTCCCGATCGATTCATCCAGTAGGACAGGTAGACGGGACCGCCACCCCCAAACCAGCAGAGCGTCTGACGGCCACCCCGACCGATGACCGCGATGCACTCGTAAGGTGGGTCCGCAGCACGGTCTCCACGTACCATCACCCCGTCGGCACCTGCGCCATGGGCCCCGTCCCACCCCGGGTGCGGTCACGGACCCGCACGGCTCGGTTTACGGGATCGACGCCCTTACCGTCGCGGATGCCTCGATCATGCTAACCATCCCAACTGCGGCGACCAACCTGCCTACGATCATGCTCGCAGAGCACATCGCCCGTGAGCTGCAAAGCACCTGAATGTTCAAACTGCTCGCAGTCCCGGTGAGCCAAACCGCGCCGCACCTGTAGAGAGTGCGTTCGTTTCTTCATGCCTGACCGGCGCCGGCGGCGGTGGTGGGTCCCCCGGCGGCCACATCGGCCGTCGTCGGGCCGACCGTGGAGGCCGTGGTGATGCCTTGCTCCGAGGCCCAGCGGGCCAGGTCGCGGCGCTCAATGGCCGCCGCCATGAGGTCAGGGAAGAGGTCGGGAGTGCAAGCGAAAGCGGCTACGCCGATTGATGCCAGAGCGGCGGCCATCTGGTGGTCGTAGGCGGGTGTGCCGTCGTCGTTGAGCGCCAGCAATGCCACCGTTACGACGCCGGCCTCGACCAGCGATGCCATGCGAGTTACGAGCTCCTCGCGGAGACCTCCTTCGAGAAGGTCGCTCAAAAGCACGAAGATCGTGTCGGCGGGACGGGTTATGAGGTTTTGGCAGTAGGCCACAGCCTGGTTTATGTCCGTGCCGCCGCCCAATTGGGTGGCGAACAGTATGTCAACCGGGTCGTCAAGCTCATCGCTGAGGTCGACCACGTTGGTGTCGAATGCGACCACGCGGGTGCGTACGGCCCGCATGCCCGCCAACACGGCGCCGAAGACGCCGGCGTAGACCACCGAGGCCGCCATCGAGCCGCTCTGGTCGATAGCGAGCACAATGTCGCGCTGCATCACCTGCACGCGCCGGCTGTAGCCAACAAGCCGTTCCACGACAACGGTTTTTTGCTCGGGTTGGTAGTGCTTGAGGTTGGCCTTCACCGTGCTGGCCCAGTCGACGTCCCCGGGTCGTGGCCGTCTCGTACGGTTGGCGCGGTTTAGGGCACCCGTTATGGCGGACTGCGTCTTCTGCCGCAGCCGAGCCTCGAGTTCATCGGTCACCTTGCGCACGACCGCCCGCGCCGTCTCCCGGCTGTGCGCGGGAATCACACGGTTCAAGCCGACAAGGGTGGCCACGAGCGAGATGTCAGGCTGCACGGAGTCCAGCATCTCGGGCTCGAGCAGGAGTTGGCGCAGGCCCAAGCGGTCCATGGCGTCCTGCTGCATGACGCGCACGACGCTGGTCGGGAAGTAGGTACGGACATCTCCGAGCCAGCGAGCCACGCTCGGGGCAGAGGCGCCGAGGCCAGCCCAGCGGGGACCAACGGTGGCCCGGTTGTCATGGGGCGAAAGGTCATCGGTGCCGGGCCCAGACGCCCCGTAGAGCATGGAAAGGGCCCGGTCCCGGCCGGCGTCCTCGCCGCTCAAGGGACGGGAGACCAGCCCCTCGCCCTCGGCCCCGAGTACCATGCGCCACCTGCGAGGTCGATCGGCCGCGGTTTCGGGTAGGTCGCTCACGGCCGGCTGCCGCCGTCATCGCCTGCCGGTACACCCGGGGCTGGCGTTCCGGCTGTGGGTTCCTGGCGTCCTAGCAGCAGCCTCAGGACGGGCAGCACGGCGCGGGCGCGGTCGGCGTCAACGCCGGCTTCGACGTAAGCCCCGGTCCCCGTCCCGGCGCGCCTGGCTGCGCCGAGCCCCAAGGCGCCGCCACTCGGGCCACCTCCGTCAAGGTGACCCACGGCCCGGGCAATCTGGCTTCGTTCGCCTTGCTCGAAGCGGGCGAACGAGCGCCTCAACAAGGGCAGCACGTCGTCAAAGACCTCGTCGCTCACCGACGCCAGCCACTGGTCGATCACCGAAAGGAGTTCGGGGTCATGCACGAGCAGCAAGCCGCTGCCCGACACCAGGCCCTCGACCCAGCTGGCGCCCCGTGATGGCTCCTCTCCCGGCGACAATGCCGCCGCCAGCCGCCGGGCCAGGGCCCGGGGTCGAGTTCGCCGGTGTCGAACAGCATTCGACAGCACCGTCCGACGACCAGCCCGTGAAAGGTGGGTGACTCGCTCACGCGTTTCAGGGCATCGAACCAGAGTGCCCGCAGGCCCGGGTGGTCCAGGGCGGCCAGCGCGCTCGACACGGAGGTGACCAGTGCGGTCATCGCCGCAGCGGCATCATCGTCAAGGCTCGCACAGGCCGGCACTAAGCCGGCGGCCGCTCTCGTTACCAAACCCCGGACGAGCGCGGTCACCGCTTCGGCATCTGTTCGCCGCACGCTGCCGTAACGGGCGGCCCGGGCCAACGGTGGGACCGCCTCCAGCAACTCGGCAACGTCACTGGTGGCGGCGGCCCGGGCGTCCAGGGCCGCCATCACCGGAGGCAGGGCACCGGGAAGGTCGGCCAACAAGCACGCTTCAATGACCTCCGTGACCCCGGCCATGTCCCCGGCCTCGCCGGCGCGTTCCACGGCCCGGTGGCCAGCGGCCGCTTCCACGGTGGTGCCGTAGATGCTTGCTTCGATGACCCGCACGGCCAGCTCCGGCTCCCACCCGAGCGTCCAGGTCTCCCGGAACGTTCCCGTACTTCCCACCTCGGCACGCACGACGCCCCAGGGCACGGCCAAGAGGTTGAGACGGTGCAGCAGGTGGCTGCGCCGGAGGTCCGTTTCCTTGCGCAAGTCCAGGTCGATCCGCCTGAGCTTCGCTTCGGGTTTCAATCTCAGGCGCCGCTGGGTCTTTGCGAGGTCGGCGGCCAGGGCCACCATGGGTGTGTCGGGCGGTACCTCGCCAATGACGTCGCCGACGACGAGCTTGCGGGCCACCAGGCTCAGGACCTGGTCATTGCCTCCGGTGAGGGTGGCCCGCACGGCGTCGGTGCACTCGGACAAGCCGGCCAGGGGTCGTTGCCTGATGGCGGCCAGCGCCTCGGCCAGGCGGACGGCGTCGATAACGCTGGCCGGCGGGGCGTCGACGCGCTCCTGGCGCAGGAGGCCCGCCACTTTTACCATCCAGCGCTCGATGGGCCGGTCCGGGCTCACGTACAGGTGCTCGTACCATCCAGGCGACGTCAACCCGGCGCCGTACCCGCTGGCGACGCTGAGCCGGCTGTAGGTCCAGGGGACCCAGGTGACGGCCGCCCTGTCCCGGGGTAGCCCGGCCAGGAGCTCCTGGTCGGCCTTGGCCGGTCCCCGCTCAGCCAGCACGGGGGCGTGCCAAGCACCACAGACGACGGCCACCCGGTCATGCAATTTTTCCGCCGCCCGGATGTGCTGGCGCATCGAAGCTTCGCGACGGGCTTCCTGCCCGACGGGCTCGGCTGAACTAGCCCGTAACTCGGCGATGGCCTCGACGATGGCGTCCCATGGCTCCTCCCCCCGGCGGTGCTCGATCATGTCCTCCCACCATCGCTCGGTGTCGTCGTAGCCCGCCGCCTCCGCCAGGCGCGACAGCGGGTCGTCGCCGTCTAAGCCATGCGGCTCTTCGTTCTGCAGCATCACGCCGGCGGGAAGGTCGATCATCTGCACCGGGGCGCCGGCGGAGAGCCCGAACTGCAGGGCCACCCACTCCGGGGACCAGGCGGCCAATGGGTAGAAGGCCGCCCTGGACAGCCGCCCGGGGAGGTACCCGAGCAACGCCACCGGAGGACGCATGTGGGCGGAGGCCGCCAGACCGAGGACGGGGCCTGCTTCGGGCGGTCCCTCGACGAGGACGGTGCCAGGTTGCCACGACGCCAACGCCGCGGCGAGGGCGCGAGCCGACCCGGGCCCGTGATGGCGGATCCCGAAGACCCTTACGCTCATCCCGGCTCACCCGAGCGAACGGCACGCCTGGTAGAGGTCGGACCAGCCTTTGCGTTCCTTGGCCACCGTTTCCAGGTACTCCAGCCAGGCGACCTGGTCCTGCACCGGGTCCTTCACGACCGCCCCCACCAGCGAGGCGGCGATGTCCTCGGCCCTAAGCTCACCGTCCCCGAAGTGAGCGGCCAGAGTAAGGCCATTGGTCACCACGGAAATAGCTTCGGCCGTGCTCAACGTCGCCGTCGGTTGCTTGACTTTGGCCCGCCCGTCGACCGTCGCACCGTTGCGCAGCTCCCTGAAAACCGTGACTACTCGCCGGATTTCTTCCAGGCTGGGAGCCGCCGGCGGGAGCTCGAGTGCCCGTCCGATGTCGTCCACGCGCATGCGCACGATCTCCACTTCGTCTTCGAGGGCGGCCGGGAGGGGGAGGACAACGGTATTGAAACGTCGGCGTAAAGCGGATGACAGGTCGTTGACGCCTTTGTCGCGGTCGTTGGCGGTGGCGATGACGTTGAACCCTTTTTGCGCCTGCACTTCGATGCCCAGCTCCGGCACAGGCAGCGTTTTTTCCGACAGGATGGTGATAAGTGCGTCCTGCACGTCAGAGGGGATGCGGGTCAACTCCTCAACCCGGGCAATGGAACCCTCCTTCATCGCTCGCATCACTGGGCTGGGGACGAGGGCCGCCTCGCTGGGGCCCTCGGCGATGAGACGGGCGTAATTCCAGCCGTAACGTATAGCTTCTTCCGTCGTCCCCGCCGTCCCCTGCACCAGCCCGGTCGACTTGCCACTGATGGCGGCAGCCAGGTGCTCACTCACCCACGTCTTGGCCGTCCCCGGGATGCCGAGCAGCAAGAGGGCACGATCGGTGGCCAGCGTGGCCACCGCAACTTCCACTAGGCGGCGAGGGCCAACGTACTTGGGTGTCACGACGGTCCCGTCGGCCGCCGCCCCACCCAGCAGGTACGTAACGACCGCCTGAGGCGAAAGTCGCCACCTCGGCGGGCGCGGCCGGTCGTCGGAACGGCCCAGGGCCTTGAGTTCGTGGGCGAACTGCTGCTCTGCGTGCCGGCGCTGGACGGCGATGGCGTCAGTCGAGGTCATTGGCACCGGTTTCGGTCACTTGAAACTCCTGACGCAGTGCATGGCGGAAATGCAGGACGGCGAGCATGTCCGCAAGGCGCTTTTCCCAGAAGCGTCGCGCCGCCGGGCGTCGTTCCTCGGGCACATGGCCAAGTGCGCTCATAACCCCCGCGGCGGCAGACAACTGGTTGCAGTCGGCGGCCAGGGCCACCGCCGGAAGCCTGTCCCTGACCGCCAGGGTGGACGCAGTATCGCCCGTACCAACCAGGCGTCCTAATGAAGCAAAGAAAACCGAGCTGAGACGGGCGGACCACGGCCGTCGGTGAGCCATCAGCTCCTCCATGGCGCCCTGGAAGCTGGGCTGCTCAGCCAGGCCGACCATAGCTTCCTCCACCAGCTCCGGGCGCAGGAGATGGTGTAACTCCCGCAGTGGCACGGCCCGTTCAGCGAGCAAGGCCTCGGCCCACTCCGCATTGGCCTGGGCGAGGGTGGCGCGCGCCCAGCCCCGGACCAGGGGCTGGTCCGGCTGGCCCCCCAGTCTGACCAGGTCCCGGGGGCCGAGACCAAGGCATGCCGGCCACGCCGATAGTGCCGTGGCGGCTACCAGGTCCTCCAGATCGGCCACCTCGGTGACCTCGAGCCGAGGCCGCAACCGGCCCGTGAGACGCACGGCGGCGGTGGCTCGCTCCTCGGCTACTCGCATCACGCGGCTCCCGGGCAGCGCGGAGCGGAGATATAGAGCGGCCCGCCTGACCTCCCGGAGGTGGTCGCCGGCGGCTTGCTCGAGGAAAGGCTCGTCGGCCAGGGACAAGCCGTCGGTGAAAGCCAGGAGCATGGGCGCCCTGGTCGCCTTTGGCTCATCGGCCCACACCTTTTCCAGAAAAGCTCTGGCTAAACCGGGGTCTTGGCGCCGGTAGCTGCGGAAGGCGCTCAACCTTTGCTCGTCGCCCAGCGCCCACTGGGCCCCCAGGGCTTCGGTCGTCCATACGCGTGTTTCCTCCCCATCAGCCGAGCGCAGCTCGGTAACCCAGTCCCAGGCCGGGTTGAGCTCCGCCAGCCAACTACCTAACGGGCCGGCGACCGAGGCCATTCGGGCAGGGTCGTTGGGGGGGCTGACGTCGAGCAGGACTGGTACGAGCTCGGCTGGTAGACGGCCACCGTGCTGGACGGCCAGCTCCAGCCACTCGGGGAACACGGGGCGGAACCGGCGGTCGGCAAGCAGGGCCCCGAGCGCTGTCACCGTTCCGGCCGGCAGCGGCGGGCGCCCGTCAACGGGAACGGGAGGAAACATCGGTTCGCTGGACGGCAACGCCCGTCGACCGGCCTCCCGCATTGCCCACACGGCTGCGGCCGAGGTTATGAAGCTCTTGTCCAGACCCTCCGACTCAGCTAGGACGCGCCCTGCGGTCGCGTACGGTCGACGCTCCGTCCCTAGCACTGCTACCGCGACGAGTTCGTCCCAGGCTGCAACGTCGGGGACGTAGGCCTCGCTCACAGGACGACCAACCCGTCATCTGCCCAAACGGTTAGAGGGACCACTCCGTTTTCGACCCATTCGCCGGCTACTTGAACGGGACGGCCGGCCGACAGAGCGAGCAGCTGCCACGACGCTGGTGGTGAGACCTGGAGCGGGAGGGACCCGCCGTCGCGGTCGACGATCGACCAGCGTCCCCCGCCGTACTGAGGGGTCACAGCTTTTACCGACAGAGGCCACCGCTCGAGCCAGGGGTCCTTGCTCACCGCGGAACTCGCGCGCCACGGCCGCCTCGTCCAGCGACTCCCACCCCGGGGGCGGCCCAGCAGCTGCTGCGGCTGCACCACGCTCGGCCACCAGGACGCGCAATGGGGACGACCCCGGGAACCGGGCGACCTCGGCTCCGATGCAGTTGCCGGGCCACAGTTCCCAGGCAAAAGCCGCGCCGGGACGCGCAAAATCGACCACCACCGCCAACTTCGCGCTGGTCAAGCCCCACAACCAGGTGCGTTGGGCGCGTACCTGGTCTTCCTCGGTGACGCTGCGGGCGATTACATACCACTGGTCGGCCTCGTGCGGGCCGGCCAGTACCTCGGCGCTCGGCCAGGGCCACCCGGCGGCCGTGCGCAGGTCGGCCCGGATGTCTTCGGGCAGATGGTCATAGCGAGCCCAGCCGGCCGCCAGCAAGTACAGCCGGGCCACCTGGCTGAGCAGGCGGGCCGGCCAACCCTCGCCGCTGCGCACCACCCCCGGCAAGCGGCGTACGCGTGCCGCAGCAGCGGGCGCCTGGGCGTCGACCAATCGCGCCGCCATCGCGTCCCAAAACCCGTACGGTTGGGCCTGGGACTGGCCGAAGCCGTGCCGGACCAGGTCGCCCAGCCATCGGTCCAGCTCGGCCATGCCGGCCATGATCTTGCGCACCCTTTCGGCCGCTCGGGCGGCCGCGGCCTCAGGGTCGACCGCCTTGGCTCTCGCCGGCATTTCGGCCCCGGCGCTCCCGGCGAACTCGAGAGGGCGCGCGTCGCCGCCGGCGCCGATGCCGCTCGTACCAGTGTTCTTCAGAGGCCGGGACGCCAGCCAGGCGGCGGCGTCGGGCGGGGGGGCGCCCGCTGACACGGCAGGCGAGCTTCCGGCCCACAAAAGCAACAAAGCCAAAGCGTGCTTGCAGGGGAACTTCCGGCTCGGGCACGTGCACCTGTACGCCGGGCCTGCTGTGTCGCAGACGACCTGGTAGGGAGTTCTGGCACTGCCCCGGCACGCACCCCAGACGCCGTGCTCGTGGTAGCCCGTGGCCGACCAGGCTTCGGGCACGGCCAGCGCCAGCGCGGCTTTCAGGCCCGACGCATCGGGCGCCAGGGCCATCACTTCTTCGGCCGGGGGCCTGCTCACGGCCACAGGCTAGCGGCGAGGTGTGACATTCCCGCCTGGGCCATCGGGAACGACGGGCGACTGGCCCGCTGCTTGCCGCGGTGGCGACTGTCGCCGCCCGGGCGCTCGTAAACTGCCTGCGCCCCCTCAACCGCGCAAGCGAGAATGGGTGATGTGCAACCTTTGCACCGCAAGCTATTGACAGCAATGATCACAAGGAGTTGGCGTGTTCAGTGGCGAAACTCACCGCTCGCCTCGTGCTCGTCGACGGCCCCACGGCAAAACCTCTTTGATCAGAGCTCTAGCTCACGAATGGCGAAACTGGTGCAGAGCGGCTTGACGAGTGTCGAGGGGGTAGCTCGCCTGGTGACCAACAATGCTGGAACTATGAGCGCATAATCGGCAATCTTGCACAGAGAATTCCAGGACGCACTTAGGGAGCTAAAGGCAAATATCCGGCTATAACGGGTGCCGGAACTCTCTGCCTTCGGGCCGCTCGCGCGTGCAGCAGATCAGGCGTAGGCAGGGCGCGCCCGGCCAGGTAAGGCCGGAAGGGGCACAGCCTGAGCTAGTCAACCCCGCGAGATGCGCCTCGATGGACCGGAGGCGACGCAGTATCTCGGCCGTGGCATCAGCGGCTCGGTCAGCCTGTCCCCGGCCCTGCGCGTACCCAGCCAGGATGACCGTGACTGCCCGTCGGGTGGTCCGCAGCTCGAGGCCCATCCGGCGCAGCACCTGGCTGGCCAGGCCTTCTTCAACGGCGACGAGGCCGAGCAGCAAGTGCTCGCAACCGATGTACTTATGGCCGAGGCCGAGCGATTCAGTGGCGGCGCGCTGCAGCACGGCCTTGGCCAATGGTGTGAACGGAGGCTTCTCGCCCGGCCCCTCACCCGCGGGTAGCAAGGAGGCCACCAGCTCGGCCCGCAGGTCGTCCGGCTCGACATCCAACGACTCGAGGACCTTGATCCCCACGTTTGCACCCTCGTCCAGGATCCCGAGGAGCAGGTGCTCGGTACCTATGTAGGAGTGCGAGTGGTCCTTGGCCTCCTGCTGAGCCGCCGAGACGGCGCTGCGGGCCCGGTCGGTGAAGTGCCGGAATAGGCGTCCCCTCACGCGTTCTTCGGTGGGCGGCTCGTGAGTGCTGCGTGCCGCTTCGACGTCCCTCACCGCTCTCTCGAGAGCCGCCTGGCAGATGGCCGAGACCGGAAGCTGAGCCTCGCGTACGGCTTTGGCCAGTTCGTCGGGCAGGTAGACGTTGATCTTAGGCATGGGGTTATATTAGGGGTATATCTCTCCTTGGTCAAGATCGGAGCCTGCGGTGGGCCTGTCCCTCGAGGCGTGGACGGGAGCCTCCCTGGGTACGTCGCTCCCGAAGATTGTCATTCAAGTTGATCTTCAAAGCCTTTAAGGGGTTCGGGCCTCGACGTACCGGCCACCGGAGGCCGGGCTGCCGTTATACAAAAGGGGTTTTCGGCCGCAATGTGGAAAATGTTGCCGCGAGCGAACGAAATCTGATTTCGGTACGGACTTTTCAAGACGATGACGGGGTCGTTGCGCGGTGCTTTTTTCGGTAGCGGCGTGCGGCTCGCACAAGGCTATGCGCCAAACGCAACGAGCCGACGATCAAGTCAAGCAAAAATTGATAGAGATGGGCTGCCCGTCCGAACGAAAGTCACCAGCGTGAGCGGAGCGTGGCGCTGGAACCTCGGCTAGCCGAGGGACTGCCTTTGGGCATCATGGGCGTCGTTCGCGGCCTGGTTGATGACGACGCCGCCGGCCTCCTGGTCCAGCGGTGTGGCGCCAGCTATCCGCCCGTGCCTGAAGCCGCGGTCACCGTCCGCACCTCCCGGGAAGCCTCCATGTCGGACCCCGGAGCGGTAGAGAGCTTGCTCACTCGGCAGGGGTCAGGGGTTTCTTGGGGTTGTCCCCGATTGCTGGCCGTCCTTGTAGGGCTGACAATCGAAGGACCGGGCGGAGCCCGTCGCGCTCGGTGAGAACCGACAACTAAAAGAGGGGATCGCGAAGATGTCCTCAATCCTCGCCGAGCACCAGTGGCCAGGAGGACCTGGCAGGAAGGACCAACACACGTTATGAAGCGTTCTATCCTCCTGGGCGGCACGGCCGTGGCGGCGGCGGCGGCGATCGCCATCCCGCTCGGGGCGGTCGGCACAACTGTGGCCCGGGCGGCCGGGCAAGAGCAGGCGACGTCGGGCGTCCATGGCGAGGTGCACGTTGCGATATGGAGCATCGACAGCGACGGGCCGGACTTTCGAGCGGTCCTGAGCGGGGCTATCGGCGACTACGGCCCTGCCGTGACCGTCCTCCCGGACGGCAAGGTTGACCAGGAGCACACGAGCGAGATGGAGCTCGAGCTACGGCGCGGGAGCTTCCGCTTATACATCGACGGGATCGCTAACAAATTCCGAGCTCAAACGGCCCACGAGCCTCTCTACCCGGCGACCTGCTCGGACTACTTCAGCGTCACCGCTAGCGTGCCGGTCGTGGCGGGGTCGGGCACCGGGGCGTACCGCGGGATCCACGGCGGCTTTTCCCTGACCCTCACCGGCTATGAGGACGAAAAGACCTCACCGTGCGGGGGCGGGTTCCTGGCGCAGATCATCGTGCTGACGGGCGCGGGGACGGTATCGTCCTAAAGCCGTTGACGGGTCGCCCGCACGGACTCGGCCCACAGATAGTTCCGGTCGAGGCGTCGAACAACCGGTCGCCGGTTCCTGTTGATTGGCGCAGTTGTTCTGTCGCGTCACACTCGCTGCGCGACGGACCAGTATTGCTGCGTGGGTACCAGCGGGACCTGGAGACCCCCATACCATCCTGGTGGCAGACTCGACGCCTGTGGGCGTAATAGGGATTGTCGGGGCGGGGACAGCGGGCCTGTTCGCGGCGAACGTGCTGGTGAGAGCGGGGATCGACTGCGAGATATTCGAGCGCCTTGACGAAGGTTCGGTGCGGGCCCGGGCTCGGGCAGGCCTGATCGAGGACAGAACGGCCCGGCTTCTCGCTGCCCACGGGCTGGCAATGGGATGCTCGAGCGAGGAAAGAGCCTGGGAACTTGTGAGTTCCGGCGCGGCGGGCAGAGGTACGTCTTCGATTACGGCGGGTTGAGCGGTGGCCTGCACTGTGTGTACCCTCAGCAGTTCCTGGTGGGTGACATGATCGACTCCTTTTACTCGTCAGGCGGTCACATTCGCTTCGCAACCCCGGTCGAGTCGCTTAGTCTCGGTGGCCGGCCTGTGGTCCGTGCCGCCGACGGGACCTCCCTGGAATGTGACTTCGTCCTCGGCTGCGATGGTTTTCACGGGGTGTCGAGAGCCGCGGCTGAAGCGGCTTGTTCGGAAGTTGGTTTCGGTGCGAACTGGTTGGCAGTCCTCGCCGAGGCGCCACCCTCCTCGGAGCACCAGATTCTACGGCTTGCACCGTGATGGGTTTGCCGGGCACATGCACCGTACCCCGACCACGTCGAGGTTCTACTTGCAGGTGGGCCTGGACGCACCGATCGACAACTGGGATGACGAGGCTATTTGGGCGACGCTGGACGAGCGCCTCGCCACCCAGGGCAAGGTCCTTATCCGGGCGCCCATTGTGGAGCGCTCGGTCCTGGAACTACGTAGCGCGGTGGCTCAGCCCATGCAGGCTGGTCCGCTCTACCTGGCCGGGGACGCTGCCCATATTGTGGCTCCCGCTGGCGGCAAAGGGATGAACTTGGCCCTGCAAGACGTGGCCGAGCTGGTTGAAGGCATTATCGCCCTCCACCGCTCGGGAGACCGTGCTCGCCTCGATGCTTACAGCGCCACCCGCTTGCCCAAGATTTGGCGTTCCGTGGAGTTTTCGCACTGGATGCTCCAGGTGCTGCTTGCGCAACAAGCAGGCACGGCTGAGGGCGAGTCCCACGAAGGTCTTCGAGCGACGAGGCTGGCCCGGCTCATGGAGGGGGGTGCCTTCGCCCAGGACTTTGCTGCCACTTACGTTGGCATAGACTCACCGCGCCGGAAGGAAGCGTGACGGAGGCGCCGTCCACCGCCGCTTTTAGGCCGCACATGGGAAAGGTAGTAGTCCAATGAGCGAAACAGCCGAATTTACGATCGGGGCCAAGGTCAGTTGCCAAGACGGCGTGTGTGGGGAGCTTCGGCGGTTGGTCTTCGACCCCGTCACCCGCGCCATCAGTTACCTTGTCGTAGGGCCGAAGCACCGAAAATACTTGGACCATCTCGTGCCAATCGACCTGGTAGAGATGACGAGCGCACACGAGCTCCGACTTCGCTGCACGCGGGCGCAGTTCGAATCGCTGGAGGAAGCTGAGGAGACAGAGTTCCTACCCGGGCCGAACGAGCCTTCGGGGTACCAGCAGGACCCGACGTTGCCGATCCCCTACTTCGCACGGGGGGGAATGGAGATCGGCGACATGGCCATGGACGGGACGGCTGCTCCGCTAGCCGTCACTTACGACATAGTCCCGGCCGGCGAGGTCGAAGTTCGGCGAGGTCAACGTGTCTATGCTTCGGACGGTCCCGTCGGACGTGTTCGCGGGCTCGTCGTCGACCCAGGCGACCATCAAGTGAGCCACGTGCTTTTAGACGAAGGGCATCTCTGGGGAAAGAAGGAGGTCTCCATCCCCATCAGTTCGGTAGCGAACGTCGACGACGGCGTCCGCCTAAGCCTGTCGAAGAGCGAGATAGGTGACTTGCCCGCCGTGGAAATTGAGCACCATAGCTGATACCTACCGCACGTTTCGTTGCGCGCCGACATGCACGAAGTTTTGCGAGGCTAACCGAAAAGGTCAATCAATACGTTGCCCACATCCATTCATGCGAGGATCGCCAACGAGCTAGGCGTGAGTGAACGGCAGGTTATTGCCGCGGTCGAGTTGCTCGACGGCGGCGCCACCGTGCCATTCATAGCTCGGTACCGCAAGGAAGCGACAGGCACGCTCGACGACGCCCAGCTGCGCACCCTCGAGGAACGGTTGGGCTACCTTCGTGAACTGGAGGACCGGCGCGCTGCGATCCTCGAGGCGGTCGCTGCCCAGAGCAAGCTTGACGACAAGCTGCGCGACGAGATCATGGCGGCCGAGTCGAAGGCCAGGCTCGAGGACATCTATTTGCCGTACAAGCCCAAGCGCCGCACCAAGGCGCAGATCGCCAAGGGGGCTGGCCTCGAGCCGCTCGCCATTCGGCTGTTGGGCGATCCGGCGAGCAATCCCGAGGTGGCGGGGACTGCCTTTATCAACTCGGATATGGGGGTGGCCGATGCTGCCGCCGCCCTGGAGGGCGCTGGCTCTATCCTGGCCGAGCGCTTCGCCGAGGACGCCGATCTCATCGGAGAGTTGCGCGCCCAAATGTGGTCGCGGGGCCGTCTAGAGTCACGCCTGCGCGCCGGCAAACAGGAGCTGGGTGCCAAGTTTTCAGACTACTTTGACTTCGCCGAGGCATTTAGCAAGCTGCCCTCGCACCGGATCCTGGCGTTGTTCCGGGGCGAGAAGGAAGAAATCCTCAACCTCTCGTTCGCGCCGGAGGTCGCGACCGCCCCCATCGGTCGCCAGGAGCAGCCGAGTTGGTATGAGTTGCGAGTGGCGCGGCGGTTTGCGATCTCAGACCGCGGCCGGCCCGCTGACGGTTGGTTGATGGGCACGGTGCGCGAATCGTGGCGCACGCGCATCCTGCCCCGTCTGGCCGCCGACGTTCGAGCCCGCCTGAAACAGGCCGCCGATGACGAGGCGGTGCGAGTATTCGCGGCGAACCTACGCGACCTGTTGCTCGCGCCACCCGCCGGCGCCCGACCGACTATGGGCCTCGACCCCGGGTACCGCACCGGCGTCAAGGTAGCGGTCGTCGATCCGACCGGCAAAGTGGTAGCCACGGAGACGATTTATCCGCACCAGCCGCAGCGGCGTTGGGACGAGGCGATCGCCTCGGTAGCACGGCTGGTAAGTGCGCATGGCGTCGAGCTCATCGCAGTCGGCAACGGGACCGCCTCGCGTGAGACCGACAACCTCGTCGGCCAGCTGATCAAGCTTCACCCGGACCTCAAGCTCACCAAGGTGGCGGTTTCAGAGGCGGGGGCGTCCATCTACTCGGCCTCGGCCTATGCCTCCAGAGAGCTCCCCGGCCTGGACGTATCGTTGCGCGGCGCGGTATCGATCGCCCGCCGGCTGCAAGACCCGCTGGCCGAGCTCGTCAAGATCGATCCCAAGTCGATCGGTGTCGGCCAATACCAGCACGACGTGTCCGAGCCCAAGCTGTCTCGATCGCTCACCGCCGTCGTCGAGGACTGCGTCAATGCGGTAGGCGTCGACGTCAACACGGCGTCCGCCCCGCTACTTAGTCGTGTGTCGGGCATCGGAGAAGGGCTGGCGGACAACATCGTGGTGTTCCGCGACACCAACGGCCCGTTCCGCTCGCGCCGGGCACTCAAAGACGTACCGTGGCTCGGCCCCAAGGCGTTCGAGCAATGCGCCGGCTTTCTCCGCATACGCGGCGGTGACGATCCGATCGACGCCACCAGCGTCCACCCTGAGTCGTACCCGGTCGTACGCCGCATCGTTGAGAAGACCAAGCGCGACACCAGCGCTCTGATCGGCAACGGCGCCGTCCTCCGTGCGCTCAACCCCAAAGACTTCATCGACGAAACCATCGGCCTGGCTACCGTGACCGACATACTCAACGAGCTGGAAAAGCCGGGCCGCGACCCCCGTCCCGCGTTCAAGACCGCAACTTTCAAGGAAGGTGTGGACAAGATCGGAGACCTGATCACCGGCATGGTCCTCGAAGGCGTCGTCACTAACGTCGCCGCCTTTGGCGCTTTCATCGATGTCGGCGTCCACCAAGACGGCCTCGTCCACGTCTCGGCGATGTCGTCGACCTTTGTCAAGGACCCTCGCGACATCGTGAAGCCAGGCGACATTGTCCGTGTGAAGGTCCTCGACATCGATATTCCCCGCAAGCGCGTCTCGCTCACGCTACGGCTGGACGACGCTCCCGATAGTCATCCCCGGCGTGCAATCTGACCAGAGCGCGCTGGCACGGCTTCACCCGTCTTCCAGCCCGCCGCCCTTCTGGTCGCTGACGCCCGCAGCTCGACCGATTTTTGCCGGTTATGTGATGGCCCCCGACCTGTCGAGGGCAATTGGGTTCCTTCAACGCAGTGTGCGGAACGCGGCGCGCAGCTCTTCTGAGAACAATTGCGGTTGCTCCCATGCCGCGAAGTGACCACCCTTTTCGGCTTCGTTGAAGTAGATCAAGTTGTGGTACGCCTTCTCGGTCCAGCTGCGAGGCGCTTGGAGGTACTCCTCCGGGAACACCGTGACCGCCGTGGGGAAGGAGAGGTCGGCGGCGGCATAAAAGTTCCCGCCCGTTTTGGCTTGTTGCCAATATAACCGTGCCGCGGAAGTGGCGGTGTTCGTGAGCCAGTAGAGCGAGATGTTGTCGAGCACGTCGTCGGGCGTGATGGCGCCGAAAGTCTTCCCGGCAAAGAGCTGGGCGAGGTGCTCGTAGCTGGTCGCGTCGTGGTCAAGGAGCCAGGCCGCGAGGCCTACGGGTGTGTCCGCCAAGCTGTAGCCGATCGTTTGCGGACGCGTCCCCTGGATAACACCGTACCCGCGGCTATACGTGGCGGACGCGACTTGATTATACGCTCGCTTCTCCGCGTCCGAGAGCTCACCCGGCGCAGGATCGCCGCTGCGGATATGACGGAGGATGGCGAGTGGCACCATTTGGGCGAAATTGACGTGGATGCCAAGAAGCCCCTCGGGTGTTTGGCGCGCCATCGCGGCGGAAATCGCGGTGCCCCAGTCGCCACCCTGAGCGACGTACCTGCGATATCCGAGGCGTTCCATCAGCACGGCCCACGCGCGGGCGATGCGGTCGGGGCCCCAACCGGGGGCGGCGGGCTTGCCCGAAAACCCGTAGCCCGGTAGCGACGGGACCACTACGTGAAATGCGTCTAACGCGCTCCCGCCGTGTGCCGTGGGATTGGTGAGCGGCTCGATGATCTTCAGCTGCTCGATGATCGAGCCGGGCCAGCCGTGCGACACGATCAGTGGCAGCGCGTCCGGGTGCGGCGAGCGGGCATGGATGAAGTGGACGTCGAGCCCGTCGATGTTGGCAATGAACTGGTCGAGCGTGTTCAGCTTCGCCTCGCACCGCCGCCAGTCGTACCCGGTGGCCCAATAGCTCGCCAGATCCTGCACGGTGGCGAGCTGCACGCCCTGTGACTGGTCGTCGACCGGCTCCCGCTCCGGCGGCCGCCACGCCGCGACGCGGCGCCGCAGCTCGGCGATCGCCTCTGGTGCAATATCGACATGAAAAGGCCTGACCGCAAGATTTGCCTCCACGCCAGCAGTGTTGGTGCTCATGATTTCCTTTCCTTTCTCGTGTGTCGAAGCGGGTGGGCGACGTCCTCGAACTTCTAGCGAAGCGAGCGGAAAGCGGCGCGAAGTTCCTCTGAGAAGAGTTGCGGCTCTTCCCAGGCGGCGAAGTGGCCGCCCTTGTCTACCTCGTTGAAGTATGTGAGGTTGGGGTAGGCCTTCTCGACCCAGCTCCGCGGCGCTCGAAAAATCTCGTCGGGGAACGTGGTGAAGCCGACCGGCAGCCTGACTTCGGTGGGAGCCTGGCCGGCCGCCTGCGCGGCGGCCCGCCCGCCCTCCCAATAGGACCGGGCCGCCGACGCCCCGCTACCTGTCAGCCAGTACAGGGTGATGTTGTCGAGGATGTGGTCCCGGGTGAGGTTCCCGGCCGGTTGCCCATCGACAAAGGCGCGGGAAATCTTGTAGTAGCTGTCCGTGTCGTGGTCGAGCATCCAGGCCGCCAGAGCCACGGGTGAGTCGAGGAGGGCGTAGCCGATGGTCTGGGGCCGTGTGGTCTGCTCCAGAAAGTAACCGAAGCCGCTCATCCTGAACTCGGCGACCGCTTTCGCCGCCGCCCGTTCCTGCTCGGACCCTTCCGGCTGGGGGCCGCCGGCGATCGCCGTCCTGAGGAAGTTCAGATGGATGCCGACCAGTCCGTCAGGCGCCTGACGCCCCATTGCGTCGGCGACGGCAGCACCCTGGTCGCCGCCCTGAGCTACGTAGCGGCTATAGCCGAGACGCCGCATCAATTTCGCCCACGCTTGCCCGGTGTGCCCGGCGTCCCAGCCGACTTCGGTCGGCTCGCCCGAGAAACCGTACCCGGGGAGGGACGGCAGGACGAGGTCGAACGCGTCTTCGGGGCGCCCGCCGTGCGCCGTCGGGTCGGTAAGGGGGCCCACGGTCTCCAGTAACTCGACGACCGATCCGGGCCAACCGTGCGTCATGATGAGCGGCAGCGCCTCGGGGTGCGGTGACTTCACATGGATGAAGTGGATGTCCACGCCGTCGATCTCTGTCTTGAACTGCGGCAGTGCGTTGAGTTTCGCTGCGCACCGATGCCAGTCGTAATCGGTCCCCCAGTAGCGGACGAGCTCCTGGATCGTCGCCAGCTGCACGCCCTGCGACCGGTCCGTGACCAGCTCCCTGGACGGCCACCGCATCAAGCCCACCCTGTGCCTCAGGTCAGCCAGCTGCTCTTCTTGGACCTCGACCCGGAACGGACGGGTCGCCGTGGCCGCTGCTGACTGTGATGTTGCAACCGACATCTCCCAACGCTCCTTTCGGGACGACGCTCTTCGGCGTCGTCACGTCCATCTGTCCGTGACGAAATAGTCGCATGAACCGCGCACCTGTCGCACCAGTGGGTGCGAAGGGGCTAGCGCGAATTCACCGGCCGGGCACTGGGGAGCGGAAGTGGTCTGCGATCGGGGTCCCGGCGAACTCGCCTGCCAGCAGAGTGGCGAAGTGGACCACTGAGGTCCGAGGCCGATAACTCGCCACGACGTGCTGGGTCTGGCCCACGTCGTTGAACTTGACCAGGACGACGCAACCCAGCGGCTCGCCTCGGAATTCTGCGACGTATTCTTCGATCCAACCGTTATCGCCATACGGCCCGACCGATAGGAACTCCTGCCGGTCGTATAGAGATTTAATCTTGAGTACGACGGTTCGGACGCCGTCTGAGCCTGTGACGACTCCGTCCAACATCGAGCCCTCCACGGTGGCGTCGTCGGCGATGTCCTTTAACCATCCGGGGTTGTACTCCTTGAGGTTCGGATCGCCGCTGGACATGTATTGAGCGAGTTTGTCTTCGGTAGGCGACGTCATGGGATTCTCCTTTGTTCGTGGTCTTGGCCACAGGACTGGTGTCCGGTGGGTCAGTCCTCCCACTCGCGGCCCGCGAGCCGGGTTTTGATCTCCTGCAGGAGCCACTCGTTTCCGTCCGGGTCGCTGAAGGCGGCGTACGTCTGGTAAGAACGGCCTTGCGGGTCCGGTCCCGGCACCCGCCCGCCGTCGAGGTGAAATACCTCGCTGACCTCGACGCCGCGGCGGACGAGGTCATCACGGGCGGGCGCGATGTCGGAGACGACCAGCAACAGGCGCCTGGCAGAGCCGGGCTCGGCCGAGGTCAGGCCTTTCCCGAAAGCGATCGAGCAGGACGAGTGAGGCGGTGTCAGTTGCACTGCCCGGAAGGCGTCACCCCTGACGATGTCCGCATCCAATCGCCACCCCAGGCTCTGGTAGAAGCGCTTTGCGCTATCGACATCTGTAACAGGCAGCGTGACCACCTCTAGCTTCATGTCTATGACGCCTGCCTCCGGCGTCGCGCTCGAAGTGGCTTCGTTGACGTCAGTGCTGCTCATCTTGACCTCCCTTGGACGATTGGTGGTGGGAGCAGTGTCCCATACCGAGAAAGCCTCTCGCGCCCGTGGAAATCCCTGGTTACGTCCGTGCCGATGAAGAGTTGTCCTGAAGGGAGGCGCATCTTTGCCGGATGACTGGGAAAGAGGGTTGTTTCACGGATGAGATCACGAATAATTCCTGCAACTCGACTGATCAGTCTTGGCACGGCTCTGTAGCCGCCCGCCGGGTTTGGGACGCGACCGGGGGATTCCACGGGTGCGACGGGAACTTAGAAAGAGGACCATCGCTATGAAGTAGCCGAAGCCGCTGCTCGTGAACCCGTGTGTAATCAGAGGATCCCTGCCCTGGGCGACCCCACGGGCGGGTGAGGTATGAGCCGGGGCACGGTTGTGGCCTTTACAAGAGGAGGTACTCGTTATGTCAGTGAAAGGGAATCTACGGGGAGCCGCCGCCACACTCACGATCGTGGGCGGACTTAGCGCCGTAGGGACGGTCCCCGCCAGCGCGGCCACGCCGCAATGCGGGGCGCATTGCATCGAAGTCTTCAGTCCTCGGTTCGGGACTGCAGGTCAGCCTAACTTCGTCGAAACGGCCCGTGGCGGAGCGGCGAGGACAGGCGCGCCAGCGATCCTCTACAGTGCCAGCAGCTCTGACCCGGCAGAGGACTGGGTCCTTCCCACGGGCGGGCCGGTACCGGTGTCTCAGTTCTACGCGGACGGTATGGTCTCCGCGGCCGTTGACAGCCACTACGGCAGCCTTGACGCCGCCCAGATCGAGTTTGCGCCTTACGGGAAGTCCACGGGGTTGTGCACGGGCCTCCCCTGGGCCCATTCGAGAACGAGGGGCTCAGCCTCCAGCCGTGTGACGTCCCCGGCAACACCGTGTGGATAATCGACCCCGCAGCCGCCCCTTCGAGCGCCACGGGTTACTTTGCCTTGATCAACGGCTCTACCACCGATTTCTCGCACCCGTACGCAATGACCTATGCATTCGAGCCGCCAACGCAGATCCGCCTTGACCACCTCTGGTTCTCCCAGGCCGGCACCGTCCCAGAAACCCAGCTTTTTGGCGCCGCTTTCGGGGTCGTGGGCTAGCCCCGATCAAGCCCCTGCGACCGATTGATGGTGCCGTCCTTGCCGGGCGGCACCATCGTTGTTGTGCCCGCACGTTCCCATTACGCTGGCAAGAGAACTTGTTCAGCCTCCGTCAACGTTTCGCGCAGCTGCCGTCTTGACCGAACCCCGAGTTTAGTGAACACTTTTCGGAGGTGCCACTCAACGGTGCGCTCGCTGAGGAACAATTTCATCGCGATCTCGGCGTTGGTATAGCCTGAGCAAGCGAGCTTCGAGATCCCATGTTCCTGGGGGGTCAATTCGTCCAGGGTCTCGACTCTGCGTTTGCGTACCATCTCGCCAGTAGCCAGCAGTTCCCGCCGTGCCCGCTCGGCGAAGCCCTCGACGCCCATGGAACTGAAGGTCCCATGGGCCAGTCTGAGCTCCGTGCGAGCGTCGACTCGACGTCCGGCGCGGCGAAGCCACTCGCCGTACAGGGGATGGGCACGCGCCAGTTCTACGCCGACGGTGGTGCGGCCAAGGCGTTCAATCGCCTCCCGATACAGAAGCTCGGCCTCACCTCCCACACTAATTAGTGCTCGGCAACGGGCCGTGATACCAAGGGCCCAGTCGCTCCCGCTGGCCAGCGTCGCGGCTGAGAGCTGGTGGAAGGCCCTGGTGGCCTTTTCCGTCCGGCCCGATCTGACCGCCGCTTCGATCAGCTCGACCAGCGACCACGTCGCTAGTCCCAGGTCATCGGGATATTCACTGCCCTGTTCGGCAGCAGCCAGAGCTTCCTCGTACCGGCAAGAGCCGTTGTTCAGCCAGGCGAGTCGGCCATCGAGCTGGCGCAGCGGCTTCACGCCAACCTGTGCTTCAGTTCGCTCCGCCGTCGTAGCCATGAAGCTCTCCCTTGCAGTTGTCCGAACCCAAACAGGGTTCCCATGTCCTCTCCCAGACCCTTAGGGCCCGGCGCCGTCCGTGGTGGGCTACGGCCCGTCAATCCTCGTGGTCCCAGTCTCTCGCCAGTGGCGGGCCATTGCTGGTTAGGTCCGCTTCTTAAGCAAAGCGGCTGGGCCGTTATGAAACAGTGGTCAAACTGACGACACTTTGCCGTGGGCGCAGTTGACGCGGCGGACGACACTTTGCCGTGGGCGCAGTTGACACGACTGGCCTGGCGGGTAGCCGGCCTCGACGGAGGGGCGATCTAGGGCGAGACGCCCTGACGCACCGCTTCGCGGGCGATTTCTGCCCGGCTCTTCGCGCCCAGCTTAGCCAGGATGTGCGAGATGTAGGTCTGGACGGTTCTGCGGGACAAGAACATGGCGCGGGCGATGTCCGACGTGGGTTCGCCTCTGGCGACCAGGGCGGCGATCTTGACCTCGGTCGAGGTGAGGGACGCCCAGCCGGACGATGCGCGCGCGCCGCACGTCGGCCGCGGGCACCCCGCTTGATGCCGTGAGAGCGGAGCCGCCCCTCAGCCCGCCGGATGTCCCACCGGGCGTGCAGGTCCTCGTACGGGTCAACGGCTTCGTTCAAGGCCGACCGGGCGTCTTCCTCGTGCCCGCGCTGGGCCAGTACGACGGCCAGATCCTCCAGTGCGGCCGGCAGCTCTACCGCGGGGCCGACCTGTCGGTAGTGGGCCACAACCTCCCGCAGCCGACCCGGGTCGGACTCGAGCAGGCCCTGACAACGCAGGCTGGCCGCGGACGCCCGAGCGGGCGGGGTTTCCGCCTCGGCTTCGGCCTGGCAAGTCTGCGCCGCAGCTTCAGCCGTCCGCCGGTCGCCGGCGGCGACCGCCAGGCGGACCAGGTCGGGCAGCCACTGGTGGACTAAGGTCATCTCGCCCTCTCGGCGTGGCACTATCGTAGCCAGCCTCAGCAGAGCCGGGCCGGTCTCTCCGTTCTGTTCCAGGGCCAGCGCGTGAGCAGCGACCAAGAAGTCCTGGTTCTCCCGGTCGGCGCGACTCTCTATGGGAAGAGCCAGGCCCTGGCGAAGGTGCTCGCCGGCCGTGGTGCGCTGTTCCCGGCGGCCGGCAATTAGCGCCGCCACACCGTGCACCAGTGGAGCAGACCACCGTTCGCGCAGATAAGGGTAGGAATCGGGGTCGTACGAGCCGAGCTCGGCCAGAGCGTCGTCCCACTGACCGAGCCAGTACTGCAGCACCGCTGCGTGTGCCCACGATGCGGTATCAGGGCTCCCGGTCCGTAGCGCGAACTCGCGGGCCTGCCGGAGGGCCAACTCGGCGTCCGCCCAGCGGTCGAGGTTCTGTAGCGTGAATATGCGGTAGTTCATCGCAATTCGTTGCCTGTCAAGGCCATAGGAGCGACGGTCCGGGCGAGGAGGATCGTTTGCCAGCACCAGTAGCGCCCCGTCGACGTAATCAAGCGCGGCGGCATGGTCGCGCTTGACGCTATGGCTCAGCGCCAGTTCGGCCAGGGCGCCCGCAGCCGCGAACGCATCACCGGCCTCCTCGGCGGCGGCGATGGCCTGGTGAGCGGTCGCGTCCATTAGTTCCAGGTCGCCGGTGACAAGCCGCTGGTACGCCGCCAGCACGGCCAGGAACCGTGCCTTCCACGCGCACGGTAAGTCCGCAGACGTTAGAGCCCTACGTACAGTGGTGATCGCAGCTTCGTAGTGGCCACCGGCACTGACCTGCGAGCGGACGAGCATCCAGTACGTCTCCGCCCGCCGCACGGGGTCGGTCATCACGGCGAGTGCCCGAGTGGCCTCAGTGGCGGCCTCCTGGTAGGACCCGATGGCGAGGAGAGCCTGTACCAGGTCGACTATCAGACCATCCAGAGCCTCGTCCCGGAGGGGTGTCTCGCCCTGTTCGCGGCGGAGCAACTCGACCGCTGCGTGTGGGCCCGGGCGATCAGTTCGGGTGCCGCGTGGCTGAGCCAGGACCTGCGCAACCCATGCTTGGCTGGTTCGCGGCCAACAGTTGTTTAGCTACGCTCAGGGCATCCCCGCCGTTAGCGGCAAGTTCCTGTGCCGCCTCGGCGTGCAGCGCAGCTCGCAGCGCAGGTGGCATGCTCTCGTAAAGCGCCTGCTGGATCAGCAGGTGCCGGAACGCCAGATCCGGGCCAGAGCCCACCAGGATGCCTGCCGCCACTGACTCTTGCAGGCCGTCCGACAGTTCTGATACCCGTCGCCGCATGAGCACGGCCAAGTCGGTTACGCCGAACGTCCCCCCCAGCAGTGCTGCGCTCCGCAATATTTGCGCCGTCTCGGGCGGTACGGAGCTCAGCCGGTCAGTGAGGACGGTGGTCAGTGTTAGTGGTAGCTGCTCCCGGGCCAGGGAAACCTCGGCGGCCGGGCCGACTTGCAGGGCCTGCTCGCGTACCAAAGCGTCGACAAGCTCTCGCACGTACAGTGGGTTGCCGGCTGCCTGGTCGGCCAAACGACGCAGCGTGTCCCCGGGCGGCGCCCCGACCATCGCTGTCACCAGGTCGGCTACTTCGGCTTCGGCTAGCGGCCCGAGCCTGACCACCGCGCCTCCGCGGCGGAGAACCGCGGCGCGCAGTTGCTGCGCCTCCGGCCGGCGCAAGGGCGTCCGGCACGTCCCGATCAGCAGCAGCCTGAGCTGGTCGATCGAGGCGGCGAGCTGGTGCCAAAGGGTCAACGACGCGTCGTCGGCCCACTGCAGGTCGTCAATGACGATCACCGTGGCGGCGGCCGCGCACAACTCGTCCACCAGCGTCGCCAGCACCTCGATGCCGGCCACCGAAGTGTCGCCATCGGCTAATACTCCTCGCGGCAGTTTGCGGAGCAGGTCGGCCGCATGTGCCCGCGACGGGTCGGGCGAACTCAGCCGCACCTGAAGGCAGTCCTGCATCACGGCCAGCGGCAGGCGCTCTGTGAGCTTGTCCGCAATCCCCCATCCCACATCCAACCCGGGCTGGCCCGCTCCCGCCAGAGCCTCGAGCCACCAGGCACGACTTGCCGATGCCCGGCTCACCCTCGACCCAGACCACCGCCCCCTCACCACGGGCTAAAGCGTCGACACCCGCTCGCAGAACCGCGAGTTCCTGTTCACGGCCGACCCACTGCGGCGGCAGACCAATCGGCCACATGACAGCAATGTAGTAGGCCCTGCCGCGGGTGCCTCGGTGACGCCGGGAACCCGGCCGAGCCGAAGGGGCCCCAACGTGGCCGTCTCGGCATGAACAACGCCGCGACACCGCATCGTCTCGAACTCTGCCGCCCACACCGGGCTCGCCCAGGCGGTGTCGTCGACGGTGATCCCCAAAGCGTGGGCGATACGCCGCATTTCGGGCTCGAGGCCCGGGCTCGCTCAGGCTCGGCAAATTCACTTGGCGAGCCGGCACATCACGAGCGAACGATTATCGGCAAATCTCGACACGTCATATGGGAACAGGGCCAAAACCGGTTTCCATCCAAGGAGTCCGAAAGCGCCGATTACGAGCGGCGGCCCAGACCATGTCTGAATGAGGCGTACCGTGGTTATGTCCGGCTCGATCGAGTTGACGTGTGGCGGATTAGAGCTGCCGGACACTTCAGGTAAATCTCGAAGCGTGGCAGGGGGTTTTAGACTGCTTCGTCGAGAGCGAGAGCTTTGCGTGCCGTGGAGCCCCTATTTCTTGTTCACGGCGGGTGGTGGGCTAGCCTGGACCTGAGTAGCGTTCCAGCTATGGGCCCCCTGGAGCGCGTCGACCAGATGACGAGAGCCTTCCAGGTCGGCCAGCTTGTCCACGCTGGCGCGATTCTTGGGTTGTACGACGTCTTGGACCGGGGCGCGATATCTCGGCGGACGTCGCCGCCGAGATATCTGCTGATCCTCAAGGTATTCGCCGGCTGATGCGTGCACTCGCCGCTGCGGGCGTCCTGGCCGAGTTGGCGGACGGAGGTTTCGTCAACACCGAGCTGGGCGAGCTGCTGTGCGAAAAGCATCCTCAGAGCGCGCGCAGCATGGCGACCATGAGGATGGACGAACGGTTGTGGCGAGCCTGGGGCGCCCTCCCGCAGGCGGTACGGACAGGAGAAGTCTCCTATCGCGCCGCCAATGGGAGTTCATTTTGGGCGGATTTTGCAGAGGATCCGCTGAGGGCGAGCCAGTTCAATGCCCTAATGGTGGTGCGCTCGCAACGGTTCGCCGCCAGTCTGATCGAGCAGTTCGACTTCCACCAGTGTCGTCACATCGTCGACGTGGGAGGCGGCAATGGAGCCGTCTTGGCGGCCGTGTTGGCTGCTGTCCCGGACGCTACTGGTACGGTCTTCGACCTCGAGAGCGGGCTGGTAGGCACTGACCGGTTCCTGTCGGATATGGGGGTAAGGCACCGTTGCAAGCTCGTCGCCGGGAGCTTCTTTGATTCGGTCCCCGCCGATGCCGACATGTACGTTCTCCGTCAGGTCCTCCACGACTGGCCTGACGACCAGGCGGTCGAAATCCTGTCGACCTGTCGCCGCGCGATGACCCGACCGGGTGCCCGCTTGCTCGTCAGCGACATCCACCTTGCAGAACACGCCGTCGCCGGCGCCCGGGACGAGGCCCGGTTCCTCCAGGACATGAACATGTTTGTGATGTTCGGCGCCGGCGAGCGCACGGAGTCAGAGTTCCGGGGCTTGCTAGGCGCAACGGGCTTCGGCGTCGAGGGCGTGCTGGCTACCAGCCCAGAGGAAACGATCGTCGCCGTCCCGTTGTAAGCGAGCGCCGCTGACCCAAGGTAACCGATAGGCCAACTGCGTTAAGCCTGGCTTTTGGCCTGAGTGTTCCTGTCCGGCCTACAGGTTGGCCGCGGAGGGGCGGAGCCGGCCCATCCCGCAGAGGCTTGCTCGCCTCAACGTGCGGGCCGGTGGCCCCGGCGGCTCAGAAGGAGATGGTGCCCGTGCCGGTGATGTCGCCCATGAACTGTGACACCGGTTGAGCGTTATTGCTCATGTTGCATTGGCCCTTCTTCGGCCCGGTCGCGAAACGAGGACCTATTTCGGCAAAGCTCGTAGCCATGGTCACCGTGCCGCCGATGCCTGCGTAAGCTCCCGTCCCATCGAACAGGGTCACCGGTCCCGAGCCAGTGGCCCATGCAGTGCAGGTGGCGGCGTTGAGCGAGGGCTGCAAGTTCTGGAGGCGGGTGTTGAACGCCACCGCGTTGACCTCGAACCCGCCTTTCTGGAGTGCCACCTTTACATACTCGCCGTTGGTGTTTACGGTGCCGTCCTTGTTGATCGACGTGGCCGTGCCGTGGTCACCGATCACGCCTGTGAGGAGGATCTCGTCCACGGCACCGCTACCAGGGGTGACCCAGACGTGGACGGTCCCGGTGGTAGTGCCCGCTGCGCTGGCTGACGCAGCCGCCGCTCCTACTATGAGGCTGAGCACACCGGCGGCGGTTAGAGCGCTGACAAGGGACTTGAAACTGCTGTGCATTGGAGGTCTCCGTTCGTGCCTGGCGGCTCAGCCGCCACCTGCGAGCCGACCATCGGCACGCGGGCGCACTCTAAAACGGGCACCGTCACTTGAACGTCACACGGACCCTGCCGGGGTGGTCGGGACATTTGTGCCGAGCCGCTCCTCCCACCACCGAACGGGCACTATCCGCAGAGCGAGTTCCAACGTGCGGCGGTCGAGCTCTTCCGCCAGTTGAGTGATCACGACGATCCGGTCGGCTAGCCAATTGACGCCGACCTCGCTCTCGATCTCGAGCGCCGGGCTGCTGCGAGCCCTTCTCTGTCGCCTCAAATCACTAGGTGGATAGGTAGCGTCGAAAATCCCGGCCATCCAGGCTACGTCACCTCCCAGCTCCACGTGCCGGTCAATAACTTCGGCATAAACCTCGGAGCCGAGCATCACTCCGGCCCACCGCCCCAGCACTTCATCGGCGTGCTCGGCCAGGAAAGCGACCTCGGAGCGCAGGGAGGCAAAACGGTCGTCGGCGTTGACGATGTCACGGACAGCCGCGGTGAGGCGAGAAGTGTCCCGCACGACTTGGCGGCCCGCCTGGACAATTTCTCGCTCGCTTCCCTCCTTGGCCAGCAGGCCGGCGAGGTCCAGCACGCTGGACCAGGTCATGCGGGCGTTGCGGACCAGCTCGAACATGACGTACTGGGCGAGGACCCGCCAGCGTCGACGCCTCCTCGTTTCGATCACTTCGTTGATGACGGCGACCGACAACAACACCACGATGACGCTGCCGACAACGCTGGCGAGCAAGGCGTGACGCAACCAGAAGCTGCCGTTGAGCAGATCCGATACAACCCCGGCAGCAAGGACGACGAGGGCGGCGACGGCCATTACCCGCGGTCGCCAAACAAGCCAGTCGACAGGCCGGGTACGTCGGGGAGCCGTTTTCATGGGCGCCCGTTAGCGGTTCAACTCGCGGTCCGGCCGGTCACCATCAGCTCGCCGTGGGCGGGCCTAGCGGCCGGGTCTCGCTCCACTCGAGGATGATCTGGCGCTCGGCGATGTACCAGCTCTGGTTGACTTTGGTGAACGAGTCGAGGTAGCGCAGCCAGGCCACCATCATCATGCGAGTGCCGTTCTCGGTGTAGACGTGGTGGGCAATGGTGTAGCTGTCCCCGGTGGCCCGGGCCTGCTCCACGCTGACGGTGCTTTGGCCGTTGAAGTGCATCGTGGCCTCGTACCGGTTCAGGTCAGCGAAGACGGGCGATAACGCTTCTCGACCTTCGAGCACGTAGCTTGGTTCGCTGCCCGGGCCGTCCATGTACACCGCAAAATGGGCGTCAGCCGTGAACAACGCCTTTTGTCCCTCGGCGTCCCGGGTATCGGCGCAGTGGGCATAGGCGTCGAACAGCTCGCGAATGGCCAAGCGGTCAGCCGCCTCCGGCCCCGAAAGCGTTGAGTGGGGTGCCATTGAGGACCTCCTTTTTGACAGATGTCTAACATTGACAGATGTATAAAAGCAGGTACTGTGACAAAATGCAAGTGGCGTTGAAGCTATGGTTCACTGGGCTGGGGCAACACGGGTTGTGTGGTCTCCTTTGCGCTGCGGGGGCACGGTCTGGTGGCTGAGCGCCTCGACCCCCGAGTCGTACGAACCGCCCAAGCATGTGAAGAGGCGATCGTCGAGCTCGCCTCGGAGCGGCCCATCTCACACATCACGGTCGCCGACCTGGCACAACGCGCCAGAGTCACCAGGGCAACCTTTTACAACCACTACGCCAACCCTCTGGAGCTCCTTATCCAGGTACTGCTGGACGACCTGGAGCGTGCCCACCAAGACGAAGAGGAGCGCCGCGCTGCGGGCGGGCTATCGGCGGCGGAGATGCTGCGCCTTTCCATCGTCGACGTGGCCGACCACATCGAGCGCTTCCAGGCCGTCTACGAGCACGCCGTGCACGACCCGGCAGACGGCGGGGTGTACGAAGCCTTAGTGCGCCACTTTGCCGACTACGCCCTGGCATTTATCACCCGGTGTACGCACCCGGGCCTTCCTCGGGCCAACCGCCGCGTCATCGCCCAGTTCCTCGCCCACGGGTTTGCGGGGTCCATCAAGGCATGGCTCAGCGACAGCTCATTGGCCAAAGGCGAGCTGGTCGACGCCGCGGTCGCCTGTGCACCTGTCTGGTGGAACTGAAACGCACGCAAGCCCCATCCGGCTCGACGCGTCGGTCGCCAAAATTGCGGCCGGCCGTCCCGAAATAGCCTGAAAACATGAGTAGCTCCACAAGGCGCGATCCCTTATTAATTGACTTTCTTGTTTGGCACCGGGCCTGGCTCAGCGCTTGGCCAGCTCGGCGGCAACGGGATCGGCGCTCATCAGGATGAGATCTTCGAGCAGAGCATTCGGCCAGTGTCGCGTCATCCGCTGCATTAGCGCTTCCTTTACTGCGTCGGTGAGGGTGCCGTCGGAGGAAGTGAGTTCGATCACCGCCTCCTGGTAAGTACGTATGTACTCGGCCTGGGCGTCGAGCAGCTCGACCGTCACCGTGGCGCCGTGGCCCACGTACAGGGTCTTCCCAACGAGGAGGGGCCGTACCCGGGCAAGTTGGTCCAACCTCCGCTAACCCACAGCGACGCCGTCTCGCACTCCCCGGGCCGATGTCGTGGACTGCGAAGGGGACGCCAGCGACGATGATGAAGGCACCGTCTTTTACCAGCACCGTGGCAAAGGTCGTGGTCGGTGGGTAGTCGTCGTGGTATACGGGCGTCCAGAACTCGCGCTTGAGGCCGTCGATGGCCCGGCTTATTCGGTCGGTGTCGGGAGTGGCATAGACCGGGACCTCGGTCAATCCCCGGATCTAGTGGCGCCGTTCACGTGATCGGGGTGTGGGTGGGTGTAGGCCACGCACCGAAAGTGAAGGCCTGATCCGTGGTGATACGCGGCGGATTTCTGGGTCAGGACCCGGGGTCGCGCTCAGGCTGTCCCGTTGCGAGGACATGCGGGCGGCGCTAATGAGCAAAAGATCCCGGAACGCCGTGGGAGCCCCCGGCGCGGTCGAAGACGGCTCTCTCGAAGAACTCGTGCGTATGGGGCCATAGCCGACAACGACGTGGTGCTGGTCGAGGCGCTGCACCTCGGCGCGCACCAGGGACGGCGAGCGCGAGAGGTACGGGAGCCTTGTGTCCCGCCGCCTTTCAACCACGAGCCACGGTGCCCTTGCCGGCGTTACGCCGAGCGCCGTTTGTCCAGTAAAGCACTCGGCGCCCTGGTCCCCTGATTGGTTGTCAGCCCGGCTTAGTGGAACAGGTTGAGCTGGTTCTCACCGTCGTCGACGAAGTAGATGCCTTTTTTGCCCGGCTGCACCGCCAGGCCGAACAATGTCCCTGCTCCTTGGGGCGAGCCGCTCGAGTCGAGGAAGATCCAGTTCACCTGCTGCCCCGAAGGTGTTGTCTCGGTGATCTCGCCATCATTGCCATTGACGGTGAGGATATTTCCGTTGGGGGCAATGGCCAAGCCGAGCGGCGCTTTCAGGAACTCACCGGTCGACACCGTCGACCCCGTGCCGTCGGAGGTCGTGCGTAGACGGGCGTTGGGGATGGCGGCGACCCGGTCCGCTATCGTGTCAGCCACATAGAGGGCCCCGTTACCGGCCAGGCCCACGCCCGTCGGGCCAAGCACCAGAGCGGCGGCGTTGGTCGCTTCGTCAAAGCCGCCGGCAATTATGAGTTCTTGTTTTACCCGCGGGGGAGCGGCCGAAAAGTCGAGCGCCACCCGGACCACGGTGCCCTTGGCCACGTCCTTGCCGTTGGCGGCCACCGTCCCGTTCAGGACGTTGGTGACGAACAGGTCCCCCGATGTGCCGCCGTCGTAGGCGGTCATGTCCCAGGGGCCGTTGATGTCGCCACCCTTTATCGTCTCTATGACCTTGCCGGCACTGTTGACCACGTAAAGCGCTCCCGCGGTGGCCGTTTTCGACTCCCCGTTGGCGGTGGGCAAGCTCCCGACGACAACATCCCCGTTGCGGAACACGGACAGTGCTGTGGTCAAGCCGACCGGCCCTTTGACCTGTGCGCCCACGTCTGAGAAAACGCTGGCCTTCCCGGCCGGGGAGATCTGCATGATGGTGACGCCGGTCCCTTGGTGGTTGGCGGCGTCGTTGAAATTGGACACCAGCACGTCGCCCGCCACCAGTTTGCCCGTCGAGGTCGGCACCACCGCAACCCCGTAGGGGTTGACGTCGCCGTTCCCCGGGTTCCCTTTCCCGAGCGACGGCACCGTAGAGGCCACCTTAGAGACCGTGCTCAGCTCGCCGATGAACCCGCTCCCGGTGCCATTGCCCACGGCGCCCGATGGCGTTGCCGCGGTGGCTGCTCCCGACAGCAAGCCGAAAGCTAGGAGTGCTCCGGCGACGGCGAGGCGCCACGCCCGGGTGATTATCGGCGTCGGTTTGCGGTCCTTCACTTTGCTTCTTCTCCTGTCTCAAGATGCCAACTTGGGTTGTCCATGCGTAGTTACGGATAAGAGCCGGGGTTACACGGCAGCCAAATTGACGAGTTATAGGGGTAACCCGAAAACGGCGGCCCCGCGCCGGCCCGGGCTGTCAGGCCCGTTGGGGGACGTTGAGCTCCGGGTGCCCGTACTCGTCGACTTCGGGCAAAAGGGGGGCTCCGGACCGGCGCGCGAGCGACGACAACAGCGCACGGCCTGAACGGCAAGCGGCGCCTGGTGTTGCTCGAAGTGGTGCTTCAGGGCAACCAGCAAAGGGCCCGGGCTCGAGCGGCCTCCAGGACGCGCCCCTCGAACCCAGGTGGGGGGTCGGCCTCGGGAGCCAGGAGGGACAACGTGTCCGCCACGGCCACCAGGTCCTCCAGATGGGCTGCGCAGGTGACGCAAATAGCCACATGCCCAACCAGCGCGCCTTTTCCCGGCCCGCCCAGCCCGACGGCCAACTCGGCCAGCCTCCGCCCGAGCTGTTCGTGGGGGACCGCATTGGTGTTGTCGTTCGTAACCATCACCTACGTAGTAGGGGGGTGGGTTACGGCTCGTCTGCGTGGTCGGTGAGGGTGCTTGCGGATCAAGCGAAAGTGGCGGTGCCGACGAGGGAGCCGGACGGAGTGACGAGCCTGGCCCCCCGGAGCCGGCCGAAGTCCACCCGCAGGGCCCTGGAGAACTGCCCCACGCCATCGTGGAGCTCGAAGGCGCCGGCCGCCACGGTCGAACCGCGGTCGTCTCGCAGCATGCAGACGACCCGGCCGTCGTAGTTCGCCACGTCCACGTTCATGAACACCCACGATGGGTTGCCGTCATAGGCGACGATCTGGCCCACGGCCCGATGGCCCGGCGTCTCGAACGTCGCCGTGCGCAACACCTGCCCGTGGGGGGCGGGCACGGCCACCGGGGCCGCTCTTCCCGGGTTGATGGCCTCGGTGGCGGCAGCCGTCCCGGCCACCAGGACCACGCTGGCCGCCGCGGCGACAAGGGCGGCCCGCCGGCGGCTGAACTTGGCCGGACGGACGTTCGGCCCGGGCTGAGGCCTCGCTTGGCTCGCCAGCTCCTCGTACAGGCCGGACACGAACTCATCGTCGGGTTTGTCGTCGCCCGGCCGCGCCGCTCGCAGGGCTATGGCCGTGCGCAGGACTTCGACGTCGTCGGGGCCGGCCGAGAAGCGGCCCGGACGTCGCCCGGCGACGAGGGCATCTACGAACGCTGAGAGGCGCCGAGGGGTCATTGGCCCAGGTCCTGGGCGACCTTGGCCGCCATGTGCAAGGCCCGGTGCTGGAGGACCTTGGCATTGCTCACGCTGACGTCCATGGCCTTGGCCACCTCCTTGATCGAGGCCGCCTCGAGGAAGCGGAGCTCGAGGACCCGCCGGTAGCGCTCGGGTAGAGCGGCCAGGATGGTGCCGGCCCGCTCTGGCGCGTCGGTCGGCCCGCTCGCCCCCGACGGCTCGGCCAGGTAGGGCAAGTCCGCCGCCGGGTCTATGGAGGTCACGGCCAGGCCCAGGCGGCGCCGCCAGTGCGAGGCCAGGACCGTCCTGGCCGTGACCAGCAGGTACGACTTCACCTCCCCCTTCGACGAGGCCAAGCGCAAAGGGCCGAAAGCGGTCCTGAACACCTCGGAGGTGAGGTCCTCGGCGTCGGGGCGGTTCCCGACCCGGGCGTACATCAGCCGGTACAGGCGCTCGACATTGTCCCGGTAGACCGACTCCCAGTCCGTATAGGTGTCGGCGCCGACCAGTCGCAGGTAAGCGCCGGCCCCGTCCCCGGGGCAGCCTCTTCACGGTCGGGCCTCGAGGGCCGCTGATGGGCACGGGACATCTCGTTAGACAATAAGGCGACGGGTTACACCCCGGCCCCGCCAAGCCCGTCCCCGCTTGGCCACCGCCTAGAGCTGGACCGAGAGTTCAAAATCGACCGGTGCCTGGGCGAGAGGTACCTGAACTGTCTCGGTGCCCGCCTCAGTGCTCACCCTCAGGCTGACGACCTGTCCCGGTTTTTTAGCCTCGATCGCGTTGGACAAAGCGGCGGTCGTGGCCGTGGCCTGGCCGTTGACGGCGGTAATCACGTCTCCGGTCTCGATGCCGGCGCGAGCGGCGGGGCTGGCGGGGTCCAGGGCGGCGACGACGACCCCGGCGCTGCGGTTAGGGGTAGAGGCCACTGGCCCAAAGCCGGGCCCGGCGCCGAAGCTGGCACCGCCGGCCGGCGAGCTGTCTACCACATCGACACCCAAGAAGGCTTGGCGACCGTAGACCAACCCGGGGAAGTCCGTGTGGGCCTCGATCTCGTCGGCGATCGTCAGCACCGTTGTCGACGGGATGGCAAAGCCGAGGCTTGCCCCGTGGTACCGACGGCAGCGCGCTGAGCCCTGCGACTTTCGGCACCGCCACATCAGCGGATGGGTCCGTGCCAATGACGCTGGCGGTACGGCTGCCGTGGCCCGGGACCACCACGGTGACCGTGTCGGCGCCCTGTACCACGTGGTTGTTGGTCACGATCAGTCCGTTCGGGCTGACGACCATCCCCGTGCCCGCCGCCGCCCCGCCTCCTTCGAGGCCATCGAGCACAGTGTTCACGTCGACGACAGCTGGGTCAGTGGCTGCGGCCACCGCCGCCACATCGACCGTTGTGGGGCTGGTCGCTGTGGCCTCGGCCGTCGCCGTCCCGGCAGGTTGGGCGCCGGCGGGACTAATAAACGCTGGCGTCCCGTGATGAGCGCAACGCCAAGGGCGCTCACCAGAGCCAATGCCGCAGCCCGGGCTTTGCCAGGAGAGACATCTGGGCCTGGGGCCACCTGCTCTCAGAGGGCCTGCAACTGAATACCAGAACGGGTTACGCCCGTTCTGGGTGCAGCGACTAGCAAACTTGTGCCCCGGGCAACGCCTTTAGGCACTCAGTACGCTATTGCTGGCCGACCGGCAGGTTATTTAGTTTGCCGACTTCTTGACGCAGTCGAAGACGGTGGTGTAACCCCCGCCCATATTCCTGGGTGAGGATCAGATCGACACGGGGGCTTAGGCACACGGCACCCGGCGGGCAACCGGAAGGTTGAGGTTGCGTCGGGAGCTGAGAACTAGCTGTGGCGTGACGTAGTAATGCCGGGCGTCGTGGCCACCCGCTGTCCAAACCAAGGAGGAGGGATAATGAGTACCCGCTTTCGCCGTGCCCTGGCACGGGCCACAGTAATTTCAGCCTTGTTGGCCGGAGGGACGAGCGTGCTCGCTGGCACTGCCGGCGCCACTGACGCCGCTCCGGCGCCCACAGGGCTGGACAAAGTGCAGCATATAGTCGTCATTTACCTCGAGAACTGGAGCTTCGACAGCCTGTACGGCCTGTTCCCCGGAGCTGATGGCCTGGCCCAGGCGACGTCGGCGCCCCCTCAAGTCGACCAGGACGGCCAGCCTTACTCGGTACTTCCCCAGGTACTTTCGCCCCCGCCCGGGGACGAGGGGACGAACCCCTTGGTGGCGGAGAACTCGGCCGTGGCCAAGCCGGCCCCGCCCCTCCCGGTGGACGCTCGTTTCCCGGCCGACCTCCCCAACCAACCGTTCTCGCTGGCACCGTACGCGCCGGCTACGACCAAGGTGGCCGACCCCGGGGCGGGCTTCTACCAGGAGCAGGCCGAGATCGATGGCGGGAAGATGGACCGCTTCGTCCTCGACGGCAAGTCCGGTGCTTTGCCGCTCGGCTGGTACGACGCCACTCAACTCCCCCTCGGGCGCCTGGCCGCGCAGTACACGCTGCTGGACCACTTTTTCCACGCTGCCTACGGCGGTTCGCTGCTGAACCACTTCTTCCTCATCGGCGCCGCCGCGCCCCGGTGGCCGAACGCACCCGCTGTCGTGCGGGCCAAACTGGGCCCTGACGGCAAAGTGCTCCAGAACGGGGCGGTCACGCCCGACGGCTACCTGGTCAACACGGCGTACAGCTCCATCGGCCCGCACCCAGCCGGTACTCCCAAAGACCAGCTCGTCCCGCCGCTTACCAATGTGACCATCGGCGACCGGCTGAGCGCCAAAGGGATCTCGTGGGCCTGGTACTCGGGCGGCTGGGACGCGGCGGTCGCCGGTCACCCGGGGCCGTTGTTCGAGTTCAACCACCAGCCTTTCGCGTACTTCGCCAATTACGCCCCGGGGACACCCGGCTTCCAGCACCTACAGGACGAGACGGCCTTCGACGCCGCCGTCGCCAATGGCACCCTCCCGGCGGTCAGCTTCGTGAAGCCGTACGGCGCCGACAACGAGCACCCCGGCTATACCGACCTGTACGAGGGAGACGCTCAGACAGCCGCCCTGGTGGAGAAGATCATGCACAGCTCGGACTGGAACAGCACGGCGGTAATTGTCACCTACGACGAGAACGGCGGCTTTTGGGACCACGTCGCGCCGCCCAAACTGGACCGCTTCGGCGACGGCACCCGCGTGCCCGCCATCGTGATATCCCCGTTCGCCCGCCGTCACTACGTCGACCACACGGTCTATGACACCACGTCGATCCTCGCCTTCATCGAGCACCGTTTCGGGCTGCAACCGTTGACCAGCCGTGACGCCCACGCCTCCCCACTACTGGGCGCCTTCAACTTCAACCCGGCTGGGTGAAACACTGCTGGGTGAACACTGCTGGGTGAACACTGCTGGGTGAACACATTACATTCCTGTCGGCTAGCCGGGCCTTTGTGGCCCGGCTAGGCCGCGCCCAAGCCTCGGCCCGATGTAACCCGGGGCCATATCTATGGGACGAAAATGTCTCGTCCCGGGCAGCCCAGACGAGGAGGCCCTGACTGTGGAGGTAATTAAGTGACTGCGAACTCTCCAAGCGCTGGCACCCAGCGCACAGCGACGCTGATAGGCGCGCACAGGCTCCGGATCGGGAAAATCGCCGTCTACCGGGGGGAGCCGTCGTGGGTGTTCATGAACCTCGAGGGCTCGGCATACGACGGTAGGGCGGTTTGCAAGCTGCGGAGGCCCAACGGCACAACCCTGGTAAGCGGTACCTTCGACGTGGACAATGGCAGCGGCCAATTTGCCCGGGCTCTCCAGCTGGACATCGACGAGGTTGGGGGGGCGGAGATCGTCACCCCGACGGGCGCTCCCGTGGCGACTGCCGTTTTTTGCTGACCACGACGACTGGCGAATGCCTAACTGCGACCACTCTTAACAGTCGGAGGCCACCCAGCGTGTCACCATAAAGCCCTATTACCCGGCAACAAATAGTTGGAGGTAAATTGTGCGCAACGCAAAGACGGTAGTCGTTGTCCTGGCGCTTTGTGCGGCCGGGGCCGGAGGGGGCGTGGCGGCTGCGGCCGCGAAGACCAGGTCCCGACGACTTGTCGCCCGGCGCCGGCCGCCGCTTCGTCAAATGGAGCCCAGGGTGGGCAAGGGCCGAGAGCGGATGCGGGGCCGACGGTGGCAGGCACGCCTTCAGCCCACATGACTGGCGACGGCCGACGCCCACAACGGTTTTCGTGGCCCAGGGATTAGCACTGATACGGCCCCCTCCGGGCAGACAACGACAGGGTGACGTTGTCGAGCTGCCTCCAGCGCCTAATTCGAAGCCGTGCGTCAGCTCCTCCCAGATGACTGAGCTGGTACTTCGAGCACTGCCATCAAAGTGTCCCAACGCGGCAAGCTCGACGCTGGAGTGCGAGCCGGGGCGAACTATGGTTCATCGGGCCGGAACTTTCACACGACGGGCGGCCACCCAGTCCACGACGCAGATGTCGCGGCCTTCTGTGCCCCCGGTGTTGACCGGACGACAGGGCAAATAGCGGGCGCCAGTTCTGCCAAAAGCCACGGCGAAGAGTTACGCGGAAGAGGCCCCGAAGGAGCGCACGGCTCGCCCGACTTCGGGGCCTCGGGACTGGAAGGTTTTCAGTAGCTATAGCTTCCCGATGTCGTGGCGGTCATGGCCTGGGGCGCCTGCTGACTGCCAACGGCCTTCAGGCTCGGGGTGGCAATGAAGAAATCCTGCACTCCTTGGCCGTTGACCTGTCCGGGGCCGTCGTCAGCAAACGTATAGAGGAAATGGCCGTTGTAGGCGACTTGGGGGCCGCTCGCGTCCTTCACGACGGTTAGCCTCCCCGTCGCCCCCGTCTCGGTGGGTCGCGCCGCCAACAGCGGCGGCCAGAGCTGGGCGAGTCCCCCCGTCACCAACGACTTTTTGGCCGTGTCAAGCTCGTAGTAGTAGAGGGGGAGACCGCGGCCATTGACAAGGACCGTTTCTGATCTTCCGTTCACCTTCGCCGTGGCCGTGTGCAGCGTGGCCGCTTTGATGGCGCTCTCGGGGGGGGCTTATGTGGGGCCGCGGCGGCGGAGCCGACACCTACGGCGGAAAGCGCCACGGCCCCCGTGATAATTGCAATTGTGACGCGATGACGGGCCATTATTTTCACCTTTCACTGATTTTTGAATTGATGGCGGGTTGTTGTTGCTTTTTCATTAGCTAATACGACGGTCAGTTACAGAGGATCCCCTGACGGCTTGGCAGGCCGGGTCAGGGTGCCCGATAACGTCCCCATTGGGAGCCCGCCGGCCGACAGGTGCCCTGGCGTGGTTCGACCTGGCCCAGAACCCGGTGCGGGTGTAACGATCAGCCCTATACATAGGGAGATGAGAAGAAGAGGGAGAAGAGAGAGGGGGGAGCCACATCATGGCTATCAGCGTGAGCAATGCCGCGCTCATACAGCGCTGCGCCCTGCGGATGACTGCCCGGCTGGCACAGGAGGCGGGGCGATGACCAACCACCGCGTCGAGGCCTTTGTCGACGCCATATTGGCCGACCGGCCCCCTAAGAGGTTCTCGGCCACTCCCGACGACGCCGACCTGCTCCGCCTGGCCATCGAGCTCCATGTCAACCGATCTGAGAAGTCGGGCCCGACCCCCAGTTCGTCCGGGAACTCGGCCGCCAACTGGCGGCTGACCCCGAGGGCGCCCGCATAGTCCCCCTTCGCAGCGGGCCCGGGGCCGGCGGGCGTGAGAGGGCACCCTTGGTGCCCGGTTTACCGCCGGGCCGGGGCCGGCCTAGCCGCCGACGGGTCAGCGCCATCGGTACCGCGGCTGCCGCCTTGGTCGTGGTGGCTGGCACGTTCGCCGCCGCTCATCTGGTGCAGCCTCCGTCGCCAGCCCCCGTGGCGCTTCCAGGTCCCACGGCCGCCGCCACGGAGCGCTCTGGCACCCTCCTGACCAGCGAAGGCCTCCCCGTGGGGCACGCTTATGCCTACAGCGGGGACCCGTCATGGGTCATGATGGACGTGGTTGCCCCCGGTTTCACGGGCGTTTACCACTGCGAGCTCCAGCTGGCGGACGGCGCCATGGTGACCGCCGGGAGCGTGGCGGTGCACAACGGGACCGGTGAATGGTCCCGGTTCGTCAGCGCCCAGGGGGACCAACTGCGCCGAGCGGTGCTCGTAACCTCGACAGGGGTCACCGTGGCCACGGCAACCCTCTCCTGAGCGGGCCGCAACCTCGCCCCTTTGTGATGAAGTCGGCCGGCTCGGCTGGCGGGCTCTCGTTTGCGCTTAGTCGTCGTGGGACGGCGCTCTGGCTGGCCGCCCGGCCCTTCCCGGCCCGCCGAGGCGATGAACTCGCGTACAGGACGGGGAAGGCGGAGCCAGATGGAGGGCGACCACCGCTGATATGGCTTTAGCACCAGCCACCGGCTGCTGAGCCGGACACGCTTAACCCTGGTATCGGCGCTTACGACCACGTAGATATAGCTGGAGACGCTGGGCTCGCCTGACCGCGAGACGAGGCCCGGGAGCCCGAATACGCAAAGAGAGACAGCGACCTCACGGGCCGTCCCGCCCAGTTCACCGAGCAAGCAGGCCGCGTCCTCGCGGAGGGCCGCTCTTTCCGCCAGAACCCGCATCTTCGGTCTCTCCTTTCTGGTGCGAAGCAGGCCAGAGGTTCGACGCCCTGGGGCCAACAACACTCTGGGAAAACCAAACACTCTGAGAAGTGGCACGTTTGGCCTCGCCTCGTCGAGGAGATATAGCGGGCCGAGTTACGAGGCGTCGGCGATGCCGGGGAAGCCGTGAGTGGGGCTGGCGGTAGGGGTCAGTAACTCAAGGACGTATCCATTCTCAACAGCACAACAAAGAGGAGAGCCCCGATGATGAAATTACTCGATGTCTCGGTTGTCAAGCACGTCGCATCACCGCGCCACAGAAAGGTCCATTTGCGCAATGAGCCGTCGGAGATATTCGCGCTGTTCCTCCGGCTCGTTGCTGTTGGGCTGTTGAGCTGGGACGGCTGGGCCCATTTGCATTTGTGGCAGGACGGCTATCGCCATATCCCGACTATCGGGCCGCTGTTCCTGGTCGGCGGCGTCAGCGCCGTGGCTGTCGCCGCTGGCCTATTGCTGAGGCCGACCCGGCTGCTTGGCCTAGCGGGGGCCGGCGTGGAAATAGGCATTTTGGCCGGTTTGATCGTAAGCGTCAATTTCGGCTTGTTCGGGTTCAAGGAATCACTGTCTGCCCCGTTCGCCGTCGAGTCGATCGTGGTGGAGTCGATGGCGGTTCTCACCTTGGTGGGCTGGGTAATGGTGGACCTGATGAAGGACACGCCCACAGCCACGGCCGCTAATTGCGTCGCTCAGCCGGCCTCGAAGGCTAACCGGCGCCCAGCCAGAGTGGCGCACCTGTTACGTAATGACCTGCCGTAACTGCACCTAAACCGCCAAGTGGGTGTAACCCGAGCGGTTATTAGTCTGCGGTTGGCCGAGGCGGGGCCCTGTCCCGGCATACCTCTCCGGCAGCCACGGCTGACCTAACCGCTCGTCGGCACTTGAACACCGCCTGCTTTTCACACAGAAAGAGAGCCATGAAATGTCCATTTTCCAACCCAAGACCAACTTCGTGACCGGGCCCGCCGGGCAAGTAGGACGTCGGCGGCCCACGCCAACGATGCCGTGTTACGCGCCACCGGGGTCGTGTCGCTGCTGGCGATCGGCGCCGTTCATTTCCTCCAGATCGTCCCCACAACCGAGAGCACGCCCCTGCTGGGGGTCTCTTTCCTGTTCCTGATAGCGGCGTGCCTGGCCGTGGCGGCCCGCCTCGCCACCCGCGCCGACCAGCGCACGTGGACGGCGAGTGCGGTCGTATGCGGAGCTGCCATCGGAGGTTACATTTTCACCCGGACCTTCAGCACGCCGTTGGACAACCAGGACGCCGGCAACTGGTCGTGCATGCTTGGCCTGGCCGCGCTGTTCGTGGAGACAACCCTGTTGGGGTTCAGCGTTTACGCCGCCCTTGCCAACCGAGCCCGACGGCCGGCCCTGAACCAGGCCCGCGCCGACCTCGAGCCCGCCAGCGTCGCGCCGAGTGCTTCGAGCGCAGCATGACCCTTGACCTCGCGTACCACTCAGTGGGCCGGGAGCAGGCCACATGAGGGACTGGTACCAGCACCGCTCCAATTCCGCCAAGCCCGGCAGCCCCCGCGACCCCGCCCCCCCATCCGCCCCGCGCCGGCCGCCCCCGTGGCGGATCTGGCTGATCGTCGCCGGGTTGTTGGTCACGTTCTCGCTGTTCGCGCGCCCGGCGATGACCAGCGCGCCCCATACCTTCAGCTTCACCAACTTCGTTACCGAGGTGACGCATAACCAGGTAAAGACGGCCAACATCGACCCCAACGGCCAGGTCAGCGGCTTGCTGGCCAACGGCGAGAGGTACACCTCCCAGGTGCCGACGGCCGTTCCCGACGCCCAGCTCGCCAACCAGCTACTGGGCCACAAGGTCCAGCTAACCAGCACGGCCGAAAGCACCCCCGCTTTGGGTTTGGTCTTTAACCTCCTCCCGATCGCGCTGCTCATCGCGTTGTTCGTGTGGGTCGGCCGCCGGAGCCGTTCCGTGGTCGGCGGCATTACCAGCGTCGGCCGCTCCAAGGCGCGCGTTTACGACGTCGAGGACCGTCCGGCCACGCGGTTCAAAGACGTGGCGGGCTACGCCGGGGTCAAACAGGAAGTGGCAGAGGTGGTCGATTATTTGAAGCACCCCGATAAGTACCGCCGTGCTGGTGCCGTCGGGCCCCGGGGCGTGCTGATGGTGGGCCCTCCTGGCACCGGCAAGACCTTGATGGCTCGAGCCGTGGCCGGGGAGGCGGGGGCACCGTTCCTGGCCTTGACCGGCTCGAGCTTTGTCGAGATGTTCGTCGGCGTGGGCGCCGCCCGGGTGCGCGACCTGTTCATCGACGCCCGCAAAAAGGCCCCCGCCATCATCTTCATCGACGAGGTCGACGCCATCGGCGGCCGCCGCGGTACCGCCCTGCTCGGCGGCAACGACGAACGCGAACAGACCCTCAACCAGTTGCTGGCCGAGATGGACGGTTTCGACCCCGCCACCGGCGTCGTGATCATCGCCGCCACCAACCGCCCCGAAAGCCTTGACCCCGCCTTGTTGCGCCCCGGACGTTTCGACCGGACGGTCGAATCCCCCTCCCCAACCAGGCCGAACGCAACGCCATCTTGGCCGTGCACGCTTCTGGTAAACGACTAGCCGCCGACGTCGACCTCGGAGTGGTCGCTCGCGGCACCCCCGGGTTCGCTGGGGCCGACCTGGCCAACCTGGTCAACGAAGCGGCCATCGTGGCCGTGCGTCACGACCGGGGCATTGTCACGGCGGCTGATTTCCAAGCGGCCCGGGACCGTATCCTGCTCGGGCGCCGTGATGCGTCCAACGCTCTGCTCCCAGACGAGAAGCACGCCGTCGCCGTGCACGAGTCCGGCCATAGCCTGGTGGCCGCACTCTGCCTCCACGCCGACCCGGTGGCCAAGGTCACCATCTTGCCCGCCGGCCAGGCCCTCGGCGTGACCGAGCAGCTACCCATTGCCGAGCGCCACCTCTACCAGGAGAGCTATCTTTACGACTCACTGGCCGTCCGGCTCGCCGGCCGAGCGGCGGAAGTCCTTGTACTCGGGGAAGCGTCGACGGGGGCGGCCAACGACCTGGCCGGTGCCACGCAGTTGGCCACTCATATGACGCGGGACTGGGGCATGAGCCGCCTCCTCGGCCCCGTCGGCCTTTCCAGCAACGGCCCCAGCTATCTCGGCCTGGAAAACGCCGGGCCCCGCGCCCACGCCGAAGAGACGCAGCGATTAATCGACCAAGAAGTTTCCCGGTTACTGCGCCAAGCCGAGCACCGGGCGACCGATCTTCTGTCCTCTAACCGATGTGCTCTCGGCCGTCTCATCGACCTCCTGGAAGAAAAAGAGACAGTGGACGGCGCTGACGTGTACGCCATTCTTGAGGGCGACCCCGCGCCCGGAGGAGTAACCATTACAGAATCCGAGCGACGTCCACGATGGAGTCTCGATGCCGGTCTGACACCGCCCAGCGCTCGGCTCCGGCACCACCGTCGTGGGCGGCACCTCCGGCGAAAGACGCGGACAGCCTCACCGTGGCGGTGTAGGTCCTCAGGGGCCGCTCCGTCCGCGTAGCGAGGTCCGTCTGGACAGGCTGAACACCAAGCCTCGGGTTGACAGCCCTTCGGGCCAGGAAGGAAGATCACCCGGACCGGCTCCAGGGCCCCGGGACTCCCTCAGCGCCTGACAACCAGGGTGGTCCCATGGACCTGGGAAGCGACACGGTCTGGTGTTGGTTGCTTCTAGTGGCATCGTGAGGGCCATGATCGCACTGCCGCTTCGAGGACGTGAGGCCGAGCTCGGAGTGGTGGTCGCCCTCGTGCAGGGCCTCCGGGTGGGTCGTGGAGGCGTGATCCTCGTCGAAGGTTGGCCGGGGATCGGCAAGAGCAGGTTCCTGGCCGAGGCGGGGCGGGTGGGCCTTGATGCCGGAATGCTGCTTGCAGCCGGTCGCGCTGACAGATCGAGGCCATCGCCCCGCTGGCCCCGCTGCTGTCTGCGCTGAGCAGCGGTGAGCGGCCAGTCCTCGAGCGGCACCGTCTGAGGGCCCTGGAACGCCCCGGTGACCAGCGGTTCTGGCTGGTGGAGGAGTTGGCCGAGCTGCTCGAGTTGCGCTCGCGCGAGACACCACTCGTGATCTCGCTCGACGATCTACAGTGGGCGGACCCGACGACCATCTGGGCCGTACAGGCCCTCTCGCAGCGGCTGCTCTCGTCGCCCGTAGGGTGGGTACTGGCCGTCAGGCCTGGCCCAATGCCATCAGGTTTGCCCCGTCTGATGAGAGAACTGACCGATGGCGGGGCGTCTCGTATCGAGCTGGGGCCTTTGGCGGTGTCCGAAACGGAGGCTTTGGCCGCATCCGTGCTGGGCGGTCGTCCTGACCCCCAGCTCTGCTCGTTCCTGGCCGGCGCAGGCGGGAACCCCTTCCTAAGTCTGGAACTGCTCCATGCACTGCTTGCCGATGGGTCGATTTCGGTGATCGATGGCGTCGCATCAGTTGTCATGCGAGGCGTTCCGGAACGCTTCCGGGCCAGCGTGCGAGGACGGCTGGTCACGTTGTCGGTTGCTGCCCGGCAGTTCCTTCAGGCCGGGTCGGTGTTCGGGCGGTCGTTCAGCGTGACCGACGTCGCCACGGTGTTGGGCAGCTGGCCGGGCGTGCTGGTGCCGGTCGTCGACGAAGCCCTTCAGGCCAACGTGCTAACTGATAGTGGCGCCCGCCTCGAGTTCTCCCACGACCTGATCCGCCAGGCGATCACCGAGGATATGGCTGGCAGCACCCGCGTTGCTCTTCATCGTGCGGCGGCTGCCGCCATACTCGCTCGGGGTGGGCCGCCGAGCGAAGCCGCACCGCACCTGATGGCGGCGGCAGAACCGGGCGACCAGGAGGCGGTCACGGTCTTGCGTCAAGCAGCCGCCGAGATCGCCGGTCAGGCGCCGCACGCGGCAGCAGAGCTTTCCCTCCGTGCCATCGATCTGGCCGACCCTGGCCAGCCCGGCTGGACTGAGGCTCTGGTCGGAACCGTTCGACTGGCGGCGTGGGCGTCCATGTTCTCGGACGCCGCGTCACTGGCCCAACGGGCCCTCAACTTGGAACTCGACGCCGATGCCGAGGCAAGGGTCCGGCTGGGACTGGCCGATGCCCTGGTGCTGAGCGGGCGGCGACTAGAAGTCGTGGCTCAATGCAGGCAAGCGTTGGCACGGTGCGACTTCCCCCCAGGGCTTCGATGCCACTTCCTTCACGACCTTGGCTTTTCGCTCGCCATGGAGGGCGAGGTGACCGCGGCCGAAGCCGCCTACTGCGAGGCACTGGAGTGCGCCGGTCCCAACGATGTGGCCTTACTCATCGCCACTCGTATTGTGCTCGCCTACTTAGAGGGTTGTCGTGGCCATCTGACCCGATGGCTGACCATGGCGGAACAGGCGGCGCGTGCCGCCGAGGCGGGGGGGGCCGAGGCTCGGCAGCGTTTTCCCCAGCCCTCGTTGGCGACCGTGCTGGCCGTCATGGACCGCTTCGAGGACGCCGACTCGGTCTTTGCCGACTACCGGCGAGAGGCAAAGGCGTTTGGCGCCTCCTGGGCGCTGGAGTTCTGTCAGCGGTGCGTGGCCTACGTGCGGATGATGGCCGGTAGGCTCAGCGACGCCGCCATGGAAGCCGACGCGGCGCTTTCCCTTATTGACGCCTTCGATATGTGGCAAGACTCCGACGTCCCGTTTGGCGTGCTCGCCCTGGTGTCCTTCCACCGCAACGATCTGGAGGCCGCCCACGCGTTCGTTTCCCGCTCCGCGCAATGCACAGCGGTCCGCGCCCATTCCCCGCCCCGGTACCTCGACCTAGCTGAAGGCCTGCTGCGGGAGGCCGAAGGAGATTTCCGGGGAGCGGTGCAGGTCCTCCAGGAGACTTTCGACCGGCCCGAGGTGCTCACCCAGAACCTGTCGGTCGATGCGACCCTTGCCCCTAGGCTCGTCCGCCTGGCCGAACGAGCGGGCGATACCGCTCGAGCCGTCGCCGTCGTCGACAGCGCCGACGGGCTAGCCCGGCTCAATCCGACGGTGGCGGTGGTAATGGGCTCTGCCGCTCATTGCCGGGGCCTTCGAACAGGTGATCGCGTCCAGTTGGTCGAAGCAGCGGAGCTGTTCCGCAACAGCCCCCGGTTGATGGCCCGGGCCTCCGTGTTCGAGGACACCGGGCAGGCGTTGGTGACCAGTGGCGACAGGGAGGGCGGTGCCCTGTACCTGGTGGACGCCCTCGACGGGTACAGGGACATCGGCGCGGTGCGGGACGAGTCGAGAGTGCGCCGGCGTCTTCGCCGCGCCGGCGTCAAGTACCGACAGAGCCAACTCGGCCCATCAGGGCTACTTACGGATGGGAGAGCCTCACCAGCGCGGAACTACGGGTGGTGAGCCTCGCCGCCCAAGGTCTCACCAACCGTCAGATCGGCGAGCGCTTATTCCTGTCGACCTATACCGTGGCCACCCACCTCAAACACGTCTTCGACAAGGTAGGGGTCACTTCCCGGGTCGAACTTACCCGGCTGGCCATAACACACGTCTCGGCTGTCTGAACCCGGAAAGAGCCGGCCGAAGATACCTAACCCGAGCGATGCCATTCCGGCCGCCGGGCGCGACGCTACTCAGTGTGACACGCCCCACGGATAACTGGTCGTCCTGTTCGCCCCGGGTCGACAGCGACCGGTATGTCGATTGGGAGGAGGTCTACTCCGACAATGTTGTGCCCATTTACCGAATGATGTACGCCAAGGTCGGCAACCGTCCCGACGCCGAGGATCTCACCGCCGAAGTGTTCCGAGCCACCCTGCGGCCGCTTCGCCTCGGCGCCAGCCGGCCCGAGGTGCGCGGCTATCTGGCTACCACCGCCCAGTCGGCGCTGGCCGCCTACTGGCACCGCCGCGTTGGCATCGAGGCAACAAGGATCGAAGTGGCCGCCGCCTTACGCTTCTTGGACGACCCGCAGGCGGGCTCCGACGCTGGTGCGCGAACCCAGCGCTTGCTCGAGCGTTTGCCTGAGCGGTACCGCCAGATACTGAAGTTGCGCTTCCTCGACACGCTCAGCGTCAAAGAAGCAGCCGCGACCATGGGGGTCAGCGTGTCCAGCGCCAAGGTCCTCCAATATCGGGCCCTTCCGCATGGCGGCTAAGACAAACGCGTCGCCGCAACTGGTCGGCACCGATTAAGTAACGGCTACCTCCCCAGACCTCACGTTTCGACGGCCTCGCCTCTGGGTCTCTCTAGCGGGGGAGGCTGCGGATGATGCCGACCAGGTTGCCTTCGGAGTCCTTGAACCACGCCCCTTCGCTTCCATTGGGCGTGCGAGCTATGCCGTTCTCTGTTCGCGTCTCGGGGGTGTCGTATTCCTCGAACTCCACGCCGCGACGCCTCATTTCTTCGACGGCAGCAAGCACTTCGGGGACCTGAATGACGGCCTGCGTGAACTCCCCCGACGACCTCGCCCGGGCGGGATAGAGGAAGAGCTGGTTGACACCATCGCCAACCGTTAGGCCCACCCGACCATCGTTGGCCTCGAGATAGTGAGCCTCGACGGCCTCGAGGCCCACCTTGTCGGTGTAGAAAGCTTTGGCGCGGCCCAGGTCCCGTGCTGGCAGCGCCGCTGTAATACCAGAAGTCTTCATGAACGATCTTCCTTTGGCGAAGGCATCTGCGCCGGTCAGCAGCACAGGTCGTCCCTCGTAGTCACTGCCACAACTTGCGTTGCGCCAGCTGTGTCCGTGATTTGACGTCAAGCTTCCGGAACGCTTTGTGCAGGTGGTATTCGACCGTGCTGGGGCTGATGAAGAGTAGGGCAGCGATCTCTTTGTTGGACCTGCCTTCTGCCGCGTTGCGGGCAACGTGCAACTCCTGCGGGGTGAGCTGGTCGAGCGTCCTGGCAGTTGCCGCCTGAACCCGTTCACCCGCTGCTCGTAGCTCGACCCGCTGTCCGCTCGGCGAATGCCTCCATGCCGAACGCGGTGAACATGTCGTACCCACTACGCAGTTCGTTTCGAGCGTCCCGAAGCTGACGATCTCGTCGGAGCCACTCGCCGTAAAGCAGGTGGGCACGAGCAAGGTCTACCGCGACACTCGTGCGGCCTAGTCGATCGATGGCCTCCACGTAGAGGTCGGCTGCTCTGGCGTCACCAGCGAGGAGTGCATGCGAGCGAGCGGCGATCCCAAGAGCCCATTCCGTCCGGCTCGCGCTGGCCCTTTCGGTCAGGACCTGGTCCGCCTCGGCGGCGAGTTCAAAAGCTCCAACTCGTGCAGCGGCTTCGATCAATTCTGGCAGGGCCCAGTTGGAGCAAACGAGGTCCGTATGGCCGACGACCCGGCGCGCGGCCGCCAACGCGTCTGCGTACCGGCCGAGCCCGTTGTAAAGGATGGACTCCGCCCAGTCCGTGAACGCCAAGCCAGCCCCCTCTCCGCGCTGGGCAACGTCGGCACGCGCTGAGTCGAAGATCTGTCTGGCCTCAGCCTCACGGCCGCGCATCGCGGCGAGGCTTACTCCGTGGTACTGGGCGAGGGGACTTCCCGTTAGCTCTGTTGCCTCTTGGACAGCTTCGTGGCGAGATGCCGCCAAAGTGAGTTCACCGGCGAAAACGTGCATCTGGCCACGGTGACCGAGGGCGATGGCAAGATCAGCGAGCCGTCCGGTCTCCCGGATCATCTCCAGATGGAGATCTTGACAGGTGCTCCCAACCCTCGTCGTCCCACAGATGCTGTGCTGCGACAGTCGCCCCCCACATCCAGCGCCACTGTTCGATTTGCGACGTGCCCTCGATTGCGCTCTGGGCCTGCCGAAGAACTGGCGCGGCCGGCCCGTAGGCACCGCTGAATAGGGTTGCGAAACCGTCGAGCAACAGGTCCGGGACACGTGGCGTGCGGGCTGGCGGAGCGGCACCTGCTGCCTTTGCCACCTCGTGCGGACGTGAGCCCGGCGCCGCCAACGACCCCGCGAAGATGGCCGCCGTTAGTGCTTCGAGAAAGGTTTCACGGGCCAGGTCCGGGTTCATCTCGCGATACCGCTCTGCGGCATCGAGCAGCAACGTTGCCGCGTCGCCACTGTGCGTCGAGGCAAACGAAATCTGGCCGCGGAGCAACGCCGCCTTAGCCAGCTGGACGTCCGTGAGAGGACCCGCCTCTGCGGTGGCAAGAAGGCGGAGGGCGTCTTCCAAGGCCCCGGCTTGCAATTTCGCTTGTGCCGCCGCGAGCGCGCGCCCCGATCTCCTGGATTCGTCCGGAGTCAGCGCTGACGCCCGGTCCAGGAATGCCGCGGCGGCGGCGAACCCGCCGCGCCCCTGCGCTCGGGATGCAGACTCCTCCAGCTCCGCCGCAACCTCCTCGTCGGGCTTCGGGGCCGCCTTCGCTCGGTGCCAAGCGCGGCGATCCGGGTCGAGTTCCGGGTCGGTTGCCTCCGCCGAGCGCGTGGTGGACCGCTCGGCGCTCGCTCGAGGTCGCGGCCCGGTAGACAGCGGAACGAACCAGTGGATGGCGGACCACCACCCGCGTACCTAGCTGTAGCAGCTCTTCCGATTCGACCGTGTCGGCGGCCGACTCTGGGATCCCGAGCCGCTCCGCCGCCCGCCAGACGAGACTCGGTTCGCCGACTGGGTCTGCTGCGGCCACGAGCAGTAAGCGACGGGCGTCTTCTGGGAGGGCAGAGAGCCGCTTTGTAAGGCTTTTCTCGATGCCGGCGGAGAGCGGCAAGGTGGCGGGAAGGCCGAACCCGCCGGCCAGCTCGGTCGCGCTGAGCCCTCTTGGAAGCTCCAGCAGAGCCAGCGGGTTTCCTCGTGTCTCGACAACGATCCGTTCCAGGACGCTCTCATCGAACGGTGCCGGCAGGACCGACTCCAGCATCGCCCGCGCATCTCGATGTCCGAGCGGCAAGACGAGAAGATCCGGGAGGCCTCGAAGCGTGCTCTCGATCTGGCGCGTCGCGAACACGAGCGCGATCGGTTCCGACGACAAGCGGCGGGCAACGAACGAGAGCGCCCGCGCCGACGCGTGGTCCAACCAGTGCGCGTCATCGACGGCGACGAGGAGCGGTTGTTGCACCGCCGCCTCTGACAACAGGCCAAGGACCGCTAATCCGACCAGGAAGGGATCCGGGGGAGGTCCGTCGGTTAGCCCGAATGCGACGCCGAGAGCCTCGCGTTGGGGCGGAGGGAGGCGGTCCAGGAGGTCAAAAAAGGGGGAACACACCAGGTGACCAGCGGCGTACGGGAGCTCCATTTCGGCCTCAACCCCGGACGCCCTGACAACTCTGAATACACGAGCGGCCTTGACGGCGTAATCGAGCAAGGCGGTCTTTCCAACGCCTGCTTCGCCATGCAGGACCACCACTCCGGCGCAAGCGTCATCGAGCAACCGGTCGAGCACCTCGCGCTCGCGTTCGCGCCCGAACAATGGTCTTCCCGACGATGTCACCAACGATCCGGCGCTCATGTCGAACCCATTATCGTCGAGGAGGACGCATCGGGGCACGATCGATGGCGAAACGAATCGGCCTCGAGCTTCGTCTGATAGCGACGGCGGAGGTGGCATGCCCTGCCGATTATTCTCGGCTCTGCGCCGCCAGAGAAAATGCACGACGACCTGGTTTTTATCTGAAAGCGAGCCTCTGATGACGACGATTGCCCGGCACCGGATCGACGGCAAGCGGGTCAGTTCGAACACCGTGTCGGGCTCATTCATCCCCGCCACCGGATCAGTCCTCGGACAGTGGCCCATCACCCGCCCACAGTGAACGGTGCGGCGTCCGGCTTCGTTTGGACAGTCCAGGAGCCATCCTTGCGAAAGCTCTCGGCGGTGGCGTAAGAGTCCTCTCGAAACTGAACGTGCGTGACCTGGCCATCGACGACCTTCACATGGATGGAAAACGGAGAGCTCACTACCTTGTTCAGCGAGTACGACCTATAGCGGAAATCACCGAACGCAGCCACATCCTCGCCAGAGGCGAACATCGTGGTGACGTTGAACGCCTGGTTCTCCCAGCGGCTGAACATATCGTTCAGGTTGTCAACAAATGCCTGTGGTCCGTGGGACGTGCCTGCCCATGGCTCAATCAGTTTGAGTTCCGGATTGTCTGTGCTCAGCGATACGTACGTGGCGTCGGGCGCGACAAGACGATGGATGACATCGGCGTTCAACAAATTCTGGAGCCACTCGGCGACGACCTCGATGGGACTTGCACTCACAGCTTCTCCTGTTCTCGTTGGCAGTAGTTGAGCGTGCTGATTAGTTGGTGGCCCGAGCGAGTTAGTCAGCAGCAGGAAGGATGTTGTGGACAACGGTCTTATATTCCTGGAAGTCCGAGATGCCCATGCGGCCGCGTAGTCGACCGATCCCACTTTGCTTGTAGCCGCCCTCTGCAAATCCATCGTTGAGGGTGGACCAAGTGTTGGTCCAGATCGTGCCTGCCTGTACCCCGCGGGTCACGCGTCGACTTATGGCGAGGTTCTCTGTAAAGATGCCCGCGGCAAGGCCCATCTCCGTAGCGTTCGCGCGGGCGATGGCATCGGCTTCAGTGTCGAAGACCTCGAACGTCGCAACCGGCCCAAATACTTCCTTCTGGACAATCTCCGTATTGACGTCATCGACCTCGAGCAGGGCCGGCCGATAGAATGCTCCCTTTGCAAGGGCGCCTTCGGTGGCCGGACCGCCACGCACGATCGGCTTGGCGTACGCGAGGGCCGCCTCGACTAATCCATCAACTCGGGCGACGTTTGGCTTATCAATGAGCGGGCCCATGTCGGTCGCAGGATCAAGTCCGTTGCCTAGGCGGACCTTTTCAAAGGCTGACTTGAGCCCAGCTCGGAGTTGGTCAGCGACCCCTCGCTGGACCAGGATGCGCGAGCCGGTCATGCAGAATTGTCCGGTGAAAGTGGTTACGGCTGATGTGAGCAGCGGCACAGCCCGCTCCACATCTGCATCGTCGAAAACGATCATCGGCGTCTTGCCGCCCAGTTCGAGGTTCATCCGCTTGAGCGTGGGCGCACCCTCCGCGGCGACAATGCGGCCCACGGGGACGCTGCCCGTGTAACTGATGACCTGCACATCGGGCGATGCCACCAGATAGGGAGCCCCTTTGTTGCCAGATTCGGTGAAGACGTTGACGACCCCGGTCGGGAGGTACTCGACTTCGGCAATGATCTGGGAGAGACGGTTCGCCACGAGGGCTGTTTGACCTGGCATCTTGACGGCGACGGTGTCCCCAGCGGCCAAGGCCGGGCCCAGGGAGCGGATGAAGAGCGCAACTGGCCCGTTCCAGGGCACCATGATGCCGACGACTCCCGCCGGCTCGGCGTACTGACTGAACCACAGCCCGGGCGCCACCTCGGCGGAGATGCCTGCCTCGGTCAAGGCAAACGAGGCGTTGTACCGGAGCGTCTGGCCGGCCGTCGATGACTCGAACATCCCTTGTGCCAGTATCTTGCCGTTCTCCTGGGTGACCAGGCGGCCGAGTTCGTCGGCGTGTTCGTCGAAGCGGTCGGCCATCTCCGTAAGGGCCTTGTACCTTAGAGAGCGGTCGCGTGACCACGGAGACGTCATGAACGCCTGCTTGGCGGCGGCGATTGCGGCGCCGGCTTCCGCTTCGCCGCCGTTGTACCACTGCCCCAGTACCTCTCCTGTGGCCGGGTTGACCGATTCGGAGACCATGTCCGAACCGACCCAGTCACCGCCGATCCAGTGTTGTGCGATGTCAGCCATATTCTTCTCGCTTTCGTGTCAGATGAGGTTGTGGTCAGACCGTCGGATTAGCCCGGTAGCTGCCGCTGCGAAATTCTTCAACGAGCCCAGGGTGAGTGGGTTGCCAGCCCAGTAGCGAACGGGCCTTGGCCGCTTTTGTTGCCTGGTCGAGCAGGAGTACCTCGGCGAAATAATCCCCGAGCCGTGAACGCGCCTCCTGGTCAGACCCCGGGACCGCTCCAGGGGCCCCGACAGCGACGGCAGCAGCTTCTGTCAGTTCTGAGACGGTGGGGGTCAGGCCGTTCCCGATCACGAACTTGCCTCGGGCACTGTCGTTTTCCAGCGCAGACCGGAAGACGGCGGCTAAGTCAGAGACGTGGACCGTTGCCCAATGCTGGCGCCCAGTTCCGAGCATGACCAAGTTGCCATCGCCGTCGCGAGGAGAACCCAGGAGGATTCCAGGGATGCCACCGCCGCCGTCGCCATATGCGGTGCCGGATACGATCAAGATGCCGCGCATACCCGGCTCGCCCAGGATCCGGTTATCGATTGCCTCCTTCCAAGCCACCATTGCGGGCGCGTTGTAAGGCGATTCCTCGGTGATCGAGGTGTTGGGCCCGAAGACCCAGAGGCCGCTGATGTGTGCGTAAGGTTTCTCATTCGTGCCGAACGCTTCAACCGCGGCAGCGGCCACGGCGGAATCCAGCTTGGCACTGGTCTCGTCGCCGGGGCTCGCCGTGTGCACGGCTCCGTCGGCGTCATTGAACAACTTGACGACGGCCGACCGGTCGTACAGGTCGGCGATGGCCGGGGTGGCCCCATGGGCGGCGACGGTCGTTGCCTCGGTGTCATCCCGAACGAGAGCGGTCACTTCGTGGTCATGGGACACCAATTCCACCAAAATGTGGGATTCCGACGAACCCAGTCGCGCCCGTGAGTGCGATCTTCATGTCTTGCCTCCAGTTTTGTAGGTGGTTGGTTGGAGTGATGTGCTGGACGGTCACCGCGGAAAAGGGAACTCACAGCGTTCAGCGGTAGTTTCGACAGGGCGACATTGTGAGGGCGACAAGGGGCTGCTGTCATCCAGGAAACCCATAGTTCGCTTCCTTTGAGCGCGACCTCACGGCGCTCACACCGAGCTCAAGCCTCGAGCCAATGTCCAGGCAGGTTTACGACAGCCCAACGATGACTATGGGTTTCCTAGATGCCGTCGCGGCCGACGATCCCGAGAATGGATGCAGGAGGTAATGCGGTACTTGAGCGTACGGACTGCCACTGCTCACAACCGCACCTGATGCGTAGTCCACGGCCGGCGCGATGACCGGAAAGAAGGAAAGAGATGACGAATCTCACGGGTGCCGCTGCCTCCGTCAGCCAACCTTGGGATACCCGGCGCTGGCTGACCCTGGGGGTGATCGCTCTCGCCCAGCTGATGGTGGTCCTGGACGTCACGATAATGAACATCGCCCTGCCGTCCGCTCAGCAGGCCCTCCATTTCGGCACCGCCGACCGGCAGTGGGTGGTCACCGCCTACACCCTGGCGTTCGGCAGCCTGCTGCTGCTCGGTGGCCGCCTCGCCGACCTGTTGGGCCGGAAGGTGACCTTTCTTACCGGCTTAGTCGGCTTCGCCGGTGTCTCGGCCATCGGCGGCGCCTCGGTCAACTTCGCCATGCTGGTGACCGCCCGGGCCTGCCAGGGCGCCTTCGCCGCCGTTCTGGTGCCCTCGGCCCTGTCCCTGTTGACCACCACGTTCAGCGAACCGAAGGACCGTGGCAAGGCGTTCGGTGTCTACGGGGCCATCGCCATAGCCGGCGGCGCCGTGGGCCTGTTGCTGGGCGGGGCGCTGACCGAGTACCTGTCCTGGCGTGGGCCCCCAGGACGCGGGGGTGGCATCGGCGACGGTCACCGTGGGCCAGCAGCTCGGCGCCTCGATAGGGACGTCCCTGTTGAACACCATTTTCGCCAGCGCCGTGGCGTCATACCTGGCCGCCCACCTGGCCACGTCCTCGGCCGACCATCAGACCGTGGCCGGGTTGGCGTTGGCGCACGGCTACGACACCACCTTCTGGTGGATCGCCGGGATCCTGGCCGGTGGCGCCATTATCGGCGGAGGCCTTTTGCGCCCCGGGCCATTGGTTCCCGCCGGCGCGCCGTCTCAGGCCCCCGTCCAGGCCGCGACGGCGCCGGTGGGGACGGGCCAGTCATCGTTTGAGGGTTCAAAGTCTGGTCTGCCCGCGAACCAAACTAAGGGTTTCCTGGATGGCAGCAGGCCGTCGCTCGTGGTGGCGGTCGTTTGACAGCCGGATAAGTCCGGTGAAGAAATAGGAAGGAGAAAAGAGTGCGAGCGGTAACGGTGAGCCGGTTCGGGGAGTCTCCGGCTGTTACGCAGGTCACGACCCCATCAGCGGGACCCGGCCAGGTTTTGATCAGACTGTTTGCGGCTGGGGTTAACCCTATGGACGCCAAGCTCGCCTCCGGTGAGTGGAGGCCGGCGCCGGTAGTCTTCCCGATGGTCCTCGGAGTCGACGGAGCAGGGGTCGTCGAGGCAGCCGGTCAGGGGACGACGAGGTTCGTCCCCGGTGATGCAGTTTTCGGCCAGTTGTTCATCCCCCCGATCGGCGCGTCTGGGACTTATGCCGAATACGTGGCCGTGACGGCGGAGGCGCCTTTAGCTCGCGTGCCGCACGGCGTCGACCTGGTCGTGGCGGCCGCCCTGCCCACGGCTGGGGCGACGGGGCTGAGCCTGGTCGAGCTGGTCGAGCCCCTTGACGGTCAAGTTGTCTTGATTGTCGGAGCGGCTGGAGGCGTAGGAGCGTTCGCTACGCAGTTCGCTGTCAACGCGGGTGCGAGAGTCATCGCCAGTATCGATGCCGACGCTGAAGACCGAGTGCGATCGTACGGGGTGAGGGAGACAATCGTACGTTCTGAGGTACCAGTGACGGAAACAGCCAGCGAGGCCCATCCTGATGGCATCGACGTGCTGATCGACCTCGTAAGCGATACTAAAGCGTTCGCCTCCAATGCTGCGTTCGTCCGCCCGGGGGGAACCGCTATCACTACTCAGTACGTTGCGGACCTCGAGGCGCTGCAAGCGTCAGGAATTCGCGGGGTAAACTTTGCATTGCGCCTCACGAGTGATTTGCTGGGAAGAGTCGGGAAAGCCCTTACCGACCGGACCATCGTCGCACCGCCCATTACACGGATAGGCCTTGACGATGTGCCGGGTTTGTTTCGACGTCAATCCCAGTCTCACGCGAACGGCAAGACGGTAATCGTCCTCTGACGCCCGGATCGTCGTCGCGCGCAGCTCGCTGTACCGGTTGCTAGGACGAATTGCCTTTTCGTCGTGCTCCCGGGTGGAGCAAAGTGTGGGCGAGCTGAGTTCGGGACCTGATCCCGAGCTTCCGGTAGACATGGCAAAGGTGGTACTCCACGGTCGCCGGACTTATGAACATCTGGGCGGCGATGTCTTGATTGGTAGCGGCCAACGCGAGATGGGCTTCCCGCCTGTCTTTTGGAAGAGCCATGTTGTAAACGGCGGACCTTACAAGTGGGTGGCGGAAAACAACACCGTCGCTGAAATCGACCAGTCCCTCGTCTTGGACGTCCTCCGCCGTCTCTTTCGCGATCCCAAGCCGGTCAGCGGCACACCAGACGATCCCGGGGTCTCCTGTTGGGTCCGCTGCCGCCACCAGCAAAAGCCGCCTGCAGGGCAGCGCGAGTTTGGCCAGCCGTCGACGGTAGCTCTCCTCGATCGCACTGGCCAGGGTGACCGATACCGGCAGCCCAACCCCGCCTGCAAGCTGAGAGGGTGTCAAACCTCGTGGCAACTCTAGTAGTGCAAGCGGGTTGCCCCCGCCTCGGCGACGAGGCGGTCTACTACCCGGTCATCGAGGCGATCTGGTAAGACCGTTGCCAACAATGTCCGGGCGTCTTGGTCTCCAAGGCCGGAAATCGTCAACTCTGGAAACCGGCGGACCTCTTCAGTAAGCGTGCACGCTCCGAACAGGAACGCCACGGCATCTTTCGAGATTCGCCGAGCGGCAAACGCAATCAACTCCGCGGACGAAGTATCGAGCCACTGTGCGTCGTCGACTATGCACAGAAGCGGACGTTTCGAGCTCAAAGCGGAGAAGAGACTGACCAGCGCCACTCCCACGAGCACTTGGTCCGGTGCAGCGCCATGACGCCGGCCGAAAACAACTTCGAGCGCATTGCGTTGAAGCTCAGGCAGTCGTCCGACTTCACCCATCATAAGACGACAAAGTTGGTGCAAGGCGGCATAGGGAAGTTCCATTTCGGCTTCGTTCCCGACGGTGCAAAAGACCCCGAATTCCTTCGCCGAAGCGATGGCGTAGTCGAGAAGCGCCGTTTTGCCAATACCGGGATCGCCAAGTACCACCACTGCGCCACCCTCGCCCTGGCGTGCCGCTGCTAGAAAATCGTCGAGCACCTGGTACTCGTTTTTCCGGCCCACCAACTGCCAGAGCCCCGCGCCGGGTACAAGAGTCAAATTTGGCGCCCGTCATGAAGACAATCCCCGACCACGTCAACCCGCAGATGCTCGCAGTGCCGCACTCTAAGCAACTCTCGTGTTTTGATCCGTCCGCTGATGTATGCATCCGGGTGCATCATGCCGTACTCGGCCAGCTCTCTTGAACACTAACCCGGGACGGCCTGTCGACATATAAGAACTGAAGACGCCTGCACCCTGCAACTCCGGGTCGGTGGGACGCTTTCGCGGTCCTCCGACCCGTCCCAAGCAGCTTACGTCAATGGCTCGCCCTGCGTCCGTGTTGGTTACTTATCGGTTGTTGGGAAAATCTCTTCGTTGTTGGAGTTTCCGAAGCGCGGTGTCGGCAAGAGGATCGGGGCTGTTTCAGGGCACGACCAGGGCAGGGAAAGTATCGGCGCGGACTACTCTCGAGCCGACGGATCCTGCGATTCGGTGGTACCGGTGAGCTGAGCCGCCTACCACGATGACGATCTCAACTGTGTCGCCATATCGCCGGTGTATGTCGGCAGCGACGGTCTTCAACTCGGTGGCCACGGCGCCGTCTCGCCGTAGGAAATGCCAAGGGTGGACTTGACCCACGAGCAGCCCGCGGACCTCGTCTCCCAGGGCTCGCGCCTGTTCATCCAGACCTTGTCGGACCTCGGCAACTGCTGCCGCGGATAGAGTGGCGCCCACCGGTAGGTGGGCGACAAAGACCACTTCTAGGGCTCCTTTTCGGTCCCGCAGCAGATCCGCCGCGTGGTCCAGAGCGTGCCGGGCCGGTGGGGACCCGTCATAACCCACCACCATGATCAGGGGTGTGGCCGGCGGACCCGCAGTGGAGACTGCGATCGATCCCAGTGTCAAACCGGGGGCCAACGTCTTCATGTGACGGCCTCCCTTTCTGAAGGCAACCTCACGGATTAGGTTGCTACATACAACTCTACCAACTAGAGTTGCATAATGCAACACTGAATCGTGGGGAGAAGTGTGCGAGACGGAGCCGTGACCAACCTCTACCAGGGTCTAGCCACCCTGATGCGTCGCCGGGCCGAGCTCAGCGCCGAAGTCCATCCAGGCCTGTCGTTAGCGGCGTTCACCCTGCTGACCCAAATCCAGGCCGTCGCTGGCACCCGCGCCCGCGACCTGGCTGACCTGTTCGGGTTGGACAAGTCCACAATCTCCCGTCAGATAAACGAACTCGAAGCTGCTGGCCTGGTCGGCCGGGAGGGTGAACGGCCCGGCCGACGCGGGTACACGCTCGTTTTATCCGCAGAAGGCGAACGCAAGCTCGAACAGGAGGCGGAGCGGGCCCGCCAACGTCTGGCCACGGTCCTGGCCTCATGGAAGGAGCAGGACATAGCGGCCTTTGCCGGGATGATTGAGCGCTTCCTCACCGATCTCGACTGAGCAAACCGAGAGTGGCGTTGCCAGCATTGACGAAGCGGTGCCAGGTCAGCTCGCCTTGACCATTGTCCGAGCCAACAGCGGGCGGAAGGTGATTTCGAGCTTCTGGCTTGCGTCGACAGCGGCCGTCGCGGCCCCACGCTCGCCCGAGCCAGGACTATGGGTTTCCTGGATGTCATCGCAGTGCGGAGGTACTCAAATGGTGGGGGCAACAGGAGAGGAGCCACGAACGTGACTAGTGAACCGATGCGTGACCCGGTAACCGATCCCTTGCTCACGCCTCAGAATTCTGCGCTGGTCGTCATCGACTACCAGCCGAGCCAGATCGAGGCGGTCACATCGATCGACCACGACCTGCTGGTACGCAACATCGTGTCGGTGGCCCGTCTGGCCAAGACCTATGCGCTTCCCATAGTGCTCTCGACCGTGAATGTCGCCGCGAATGGGCAACCGCCGACGATCCCCGAGCTGAGAAACGTCCTCTCGGACCTGGCCGAGATTGACCGTACCCAGATCAACTCCTGGGAAGATACAGAGTTCCGCCAGGCGGTCGAGGCAACGGGCCGGAAGAAGCTGGTCGTGGCAGCGCTGTGGACGGAAGTGTGCTTGGCTTTCCCGACTCTGGACGCGCTCCGCCAGGGTTACCAGGTGTTCCCTGTTGTCGACGCCGTCGGGGGGACATCACCGGAGGCACACCGGGCGGGGCTAGAGCGCATCGTCCAGGCCGGGGCCAACCCATCGGCTGGGTATCGCTGGCCTGCGAGCTGCAACGCGACTGGGCTCGGATGGGGACGGTGCCCGAAGTGGTCGACATTGTGCTCACTTCTCGGCTGCTCAAAGGGATCTGAGCCGTTTCGTCGGTGGGCTTCGCGCCATCCAGGGCGTAGCTATCCCGGTCTATACCAGAAAGTCCGACTGCCCGTGTGAATGGCAACTCCAAGGCGCCTCGACCCGAAGCCGACCTGTCGCTGGGTGAGCGAGCAATGAGGAGGCAACAGGGTCGTGCCGTCCCGGAGGTAGAAATGGAGGCCGGAGGAGCCCACCACCCGCAATGAGCCCGCCCCGGTCGACAGGTCCGTCGCGAGCCTTCTGGTCGTGTGTGCACGGGCGATGGGCACCGGCCTAACCCCAGTTAGAGGTGCTTGACGGGGGCCGTCGCGGGCGAGGGCGCCGCCGCAGGCGTAGGGGCCTGTGCACGAGACGCGGGGGCCTTGGCCGCAGCAGCCGAAGGCTGGGCCACGAACCAGACATGACCGATCCCTTGGCCCATGACCGTCCCCTTCGTATCGCCGACGAAGGTGTAGAGGGCCTTGCCTTGCCAGGTCACCTGCAGGCCGGAGGGTCCCCTCACGGTGCCCAGGCCGGTGACGCCGGTACCTGCCAGCGGCACCGTCTGGCCCTTGGCCAGGACCAACGGCGGCCAGGCCGTGAGACAGTCACCGGTGCAGGCGAAGTGCATGGGCTTGTTGGCCGTGTCGAAGTAGAGGGCAAGCCCCTTTTGGTCGACGAGCGCCTTACCATACTTGGCCAGGCTGACCTCGTTGACCACCACCTTGGCGGCCGGCGTGGCTTTGGTGCCTGCTTTCCCGGCCCCCGTCGCGCTGGCGGGGCCGCCCATAACGGCCAGGGCTGCCAACCCGAGCGCGCCCGCTCCTAGAGCGGCGGCGAAATAGGCCTGGCGCGGGCGTCGCCGGGGCCGTGAGCGGGGCGTCGGCTGAGAGTTTTCCATTTTCTTCCTCCTGTGCGTTTTTATAAGGTTCTTTTCAGGTTCTGTCGTAAAAATGGGTTTATCGGGCCGGCGTCACGACACCGTTCCGGACCAGGGCTACGCACAAGCTCCGCAAAAGGATTGGCTCTTCCGCGTCACAGGCACAGACGAAGGTCGGCAATCTCTGGAGCTAATTCGCACGTACTAATAGCGTGCAGAAATTGAACCGGGCCGACGTCGGGGCCTCCGATGAAGCTCTGTTAGCGGGCATGGCCATCGGCGACGAGAGCGCCGGTGTCGCATTTGTTCGCCGCTACCAGGGCCGGGTCTACGGTTTGGCTGTAGGTTTGGTCGGAGACCACGCGCTGGCCGAGGACATAGCTCAGGAGGCCTTGCTGCGAGCGTGGCGCCACGCCCAGGTTTTTGACCCCAGGCGGGCGTCGGTGGCTACCTGGGTCCTCACCATCACCCGGAACCTGGCCGTCGACGCCTTGCGTTTGCGCCGGGCTGTCCCAACCGACCCTGAGAAGCTGATAGGGATGGGGACGGTTTCTCGGGGCGCGTCCCCCGAAGAGCGAGCCGAGTCGTCCGAGGTTGGCGAACGCGCCCGTTCGGCGCTGGCGTGCCTGCCCGCCGAGCAACGTCGCGCCGTGGTGCTGGCGTCGCTTTACGGCTACACGGCCGCCGAGGTCAGCGAGATGGAATCAGTCCCCCTCGGGACGGCCAAGACCCGCATCCGCGCCGGTCTGGGGAAGCTTCGTGCCGCCGCCGCCAGCCGCGGTCTAAGCGATACAAGCAGCGCCGGATGAGCGAAGGCCTGGCCCCGCAGTGTGCCGTCGTGGACGACGACCTGGCCGAGCTCGCCCTTGGCTCTCTTATCGGAAGGCAACGGGCTCAGGTCCTCGCCCACCTGGACGAGTGTCCTCGCTGTTCGGACGAAGTTGAAAAGCTCTCCGCAGCGGCCGACGAGCTGGTCCACCTGGTGCCGCCGGTGGAGCCGTCGGTCGGTTTCGAGGCACGGGTGTCTGAGCACTTTCGCCCTCCGGCGCGCCCGTCCCGCTGGCCGGCTTGGCTGCCGTGGCGTCGGCCAGCGCTGGCACTGGGGGCCCTGGTGGTCTTGGCCGTAGCTGCCACCGGCTGCTTCGCAGTCCACGAGGCCACCAGCCCCGGCCGGCATGGTCCCGGCGGTGGCGTGCGCGGTTACGAGGCGAGCGCCCCCACCGAGGTGGCGCACTTCCGTTCCGGTACGCGCAGCGTGGGCCAGGTCATGGTCTATGCCGGTCACCGCACCTGGCTGTACATGTACGTGGACGACCTCCCCGGACCGGGCGAGGTCACCTGCCGGGTCGTACTGGCCGACGGCTCCACCATCACCCTCGGCCACTTCTGGCCATCAGCGGGCAAAGGCGCTTGGGCTGCCACGGTGACCCAACCGGCAGGCCGGCTACGCGAGGCTCAACTGACCGGCGTCGACGGTAGGGTGCTGGCGTCCGCGCAACTCAACTAGCGGTCCCCGCGCAAGGCGGAGGACCGACAACAACAGAGGAGTCGCCTGGCCGCTACGTCAGGACACGCTTGATCTGGATGCGAGAGGTGATGTCGAGCTCGATGAAGACCTTGGGCTGGTGGTACTCGGCCGTGCGCGCGCTGACGTAGAGGCGGGCGGCGTTCTCGGGGGTTGGGACAGCCCGACACAAGCGAGTTTGGCGACCTCGGGCCCAGTAGGCACGAGAAAAACGCACAGTCCCCAATCTCCGCCTTTGGCGGGCGACGACAAATATCCCGCGGCGGAACTTAATAGCATCACGTTATCGCCCTCGTCGTAGAACACGTTCTCACTGCTGCTCACGTACCGTCGTTTTGGCGATGCTTTCAAGCCGTACCTCCACGGAATTGCGCATCGACATCTCAAACTACCTTTCAAGTCCGGCCTGGAATGCGGCCCAGCACACTTCTCTGATTTGTGAGTGGCTATCGTTTGGGTCTTAGGTTCAAGCTCGAGCGCTGAACGAAGCTGACCGAAGCGCGCTGCGATGCACATGGCGGACTGAATTGGGGCCGGGCCCTTGTGGGCGGACACCTCGCCCCGGGTGGGGCGTGCTGCCGGGCCCGTCGTCATGGCGGGTGCGGTGAAGCCTTCGAGACCGGTGAAAGCAGCCGAAGCGGACCAGGCAGCATTGGCGGCGCCCCCGGGCTACGACCACTGTCGTGGGCGAGCCCGGCAGGCCGTGGTGGCAGCGGGCGTGGCGACAGTGGAAGACATCGGTCGGTGGCAGGCCGCAGTAAGCGGATAGGCGCAGCAGCGTCCGGCCGAGAGTACTCTTGCTCTTTCCTCGCCGTCGGCACCAGGTGCGGAGTCGAGGCCGTCGAACGTCTCGAGGTTCCATCCTCGGACCAGCCCGCAGGGAACGAACTTCCCATCACGATATGACCCGTGCAGCAAGGAGTTTCGCCGTCCCGCGGAAACCGTAATGATCCTCGTTGATCATGCACAATGGTGCGGCGTGCCCTGACGATCGACAGACCGGTGCGCCCTCGGCCGTGGCGTCGGACGTCACGGTATGCTAACAGGACCGCGCCCAGAGCTAGCTTTGTGGCTCCTAATAGGCATCATAAATCTGGCAGTGGACGCGCCCGTTTTTGACGGTCCTGTCTGCCTCATGACGACAAGGTTAACTGGCGCTGAACTTTCCGCGAATATCGTGTACCAACTGGCCCCGCACGATACTGCAAGATAAGGTCGCCTCGTGAGGAACCTCAGGAGCTGAGGACGACGGGATGTTGATGGTCAGGAACACCGTCGGAGAATTTCCCGTGGCAGACCGGGGGCCTTTCCGATGGAACAGTGTTCCAACGTGCCGACTGAGAGTGCCCCGAAATAGGTGATAAGGAGGGACCACGCACCATGAAGCAAAAGGTCTGGATAGGCGGCGTTCTCGCCCTGGCAGTCGCGCTGGGGCCCATGATGGTGACCACGGCCGTCGCTTCTGCGGCAGGAGGTACGGCGGCCCTGCCAGTCCTCACCATGGGCCTGACCAACTACACGGCTACCCTGAACCCGGCCGTCTCAGGGGGCGGCGACCAGTCCATGCCGATCTCGCTCGCTTACGCTTCTCTGACACACATCAACCCCAACGGGAGCATCAGCCCCGCACTGGCCTCCTCATGGCACTACGTCGGGACGGGTAACACGACATTCGAGCTCACCTTGCGCCATGACGCCCGGTTCTCGGACGGGACGCCGCTTACAGCCAGCGCAGTGAAGGCATACTTTGCCTATTTCGAGAGCGCGAAAGGCCCGGCTCTGTCGCTCCTTCCACCGATCAAGTCGATCCAGGCGATCGGGGATTGGACTATCGTCTTCCACCTCGGAGCCCCGAGCCCGGACATGCCCTACCTCATGTCAGAGGCCAGCTCCGCCGCTTTCATAATCTCTCCCAAGGCTATCGGCAACCCCAAGGCGCTAGGTACGGAGACCGACGGGGCGGGACCATACGTAGCGGTGCCGTCGCAGTCCGTTCCCGGCAACACCTACACTTTCACCCCCAACCCCTATTTCTACGACCAGTCGGCGGTCCACTTCAGCAAGGTGGTCGTGAAAGTCATCGGCCAGGCGACGACGATGCTCGAAGCCATAAAGTCCGGCCAGCTCAACGTGGCGGCCGGCGACATAACGACAGCCGGCGCGGCCCAGGCAGCCGGGCTCAACATCGTCACGGCACCGAGCGGGTTCGTGATGATAAATATCCTCGACCGGGGGCCGAAAACGCCCGACGGCTCGTCCCCCAACCCGCTCGCCAACGTGCAGGTGCGCCAGGCGCTCAATTATGCTGTCAACCGGAAGGCCGTAACATCCGCCATCTATGGCAAGTACGGCGTACCCACGTCGGAGATGGGCAGCTCGGACGGGTATGCACCGAAAATGCAGTTCTATTACCCCTACGACCCGGCGAAGGCAAAGGCACTGCTGGCGAAGGCCGGCTACCCGCACGGCTTCACCTTTAATCTCACCTCTGAGAGCATTTTCGGTACCCTGGCCGACCCCGTCGTCGAAGCAATCGCGCAAGAGTACAGCGCCGTCGGGGTGACGATGAAGATCACTACTACCGCCACGTTGCCCATATGGATCAACCAGTTTTATAGCGGGAAGTACTCGGCGGACGGGTTCGTCGCCACCTCCTTCACTCCTTTATCGGAGTGGTACACTTTCTTTCTCGCCCCCAAGGGGCTCGGCAATCAGCACGGCTGGGACGACCCCGACCTTGACCACCTGGCGCAGGAGGCGGCGACTGCTCAGAACCCGACGCCCTACTGGCAGGCGCTGACCGCTCGTAGCGTCGTCGAAGCGGACCAGGTCCCGGTGTTTAATTTTGACGCCTTCTGGTTCACGGCCAAGGATATCGGCGGGCTATCTTTCAGCGCCGACAACGGTACGCCGTACCCCACTGAGTGGTACGCGAAGTAGGTTCGACAATGGAGCGGGCGCACATCATGAAAAACAAACTTGGCCTGGGAGCCGTTTTCGCACTGGCAATGACGTTGGGGTCCGCACCTGTAGTGGTGACGGCAGACTCAGCTTCTGCCACTGGAAGTACGGCGGCCTTGCCCGTCCTGACGATCGGGCTCACGAACTACACCCCAACCCCCAACCCGGCGATATCAGGAGGCGGGGACCAGTCGATGCCGATCGACCTCGCCTACACCAGCCTTACCCATATCAACCCGGATGGCACCATCAGCCCGGCCCTGGCCACCTCGTGGCGTTACGTGGGGACCGGCAATACGACTTTCGAGTTCACGTTGCGGCATGATGCCCGCTTTTCCGACGGGTCACCCGTCACGGCCAGCGCGGTAAAGGCGTACTTCGACTACTTCGAAAGTGCGAAAGGCCCGACTCTGTCGATCATCCCCCCGATCACGTCGGTGGCGGCGGTCGGGGAGTGGACCGTCGTCATCCATCTGGGCGCTCCCAGCCCCGAACTGCCGTACATCCTGTCCGAGGCCGACTCTGTGGCTTTCATAATCTCTCCGAAGGCCCTCAGCGACCCCAAAGCCCTCGGGACCGAGACCGATGGCGCGGGACCGTATGTCGCCGTGCCCTCACAGTCGATCCCCGGCAGCATCTACACTTTCACACCGAACCCGTACTTCTATGACCAGTCTGACATCCACTTCAGCAAGGTGGTTGTGAAGGTCATCACCCAGCCGTCGACGCTGCTGGAAGCAATAAAGTCCGGGCAGCTCAACGTAGCGGCCGGAGATATCACCACGGCCAGCGCCGCCCGGTCCGCCGGGCTCGACGTCATCGCCGCGCCGAGCGGGTTCGTGATGCTGGGCATCCTCGACAGAGGGCCAAAAACGCCTGACGGCTCGGCCCCCAACCCGCTCGCCAGCGTGCAGGTGCGCCAGGCGCTCAATTACGCCATCAACAGAAAGGCCGTCACGTCCGCCATCTACGGCAAGTACGGGGTACCCACGTCGGAGATGGGCAGCTCTGACGGGTTCGTCCCGAACTTGCAGTACCACTACCCGTACGACCCGGCGAAGGCAAAGGCCCTCCTGGCGGCGGCGGGGTACCCGCACGGGTTCACGTTCAACGTCGACTCGGAGTCCATTTTTGGCACCTTGGCCGACCCCGTGTTCGATGCCATAGCACAGGAGTACAGCGCCATCGGGGTGACCATGAAAGTCGTCTCGACGGCGACCCTGCCCATATATGTCAACGACTTTTATAGCGGGAAGTACTCGGCGGCCGGGTTCGTCGGCACAGCGTTCCCCCCCATATCCACCTGGTACGGCGGCTGGTTCAGCCCGAAGAGCCTCGGCAACCAGCACGGCTGGGACGACCCCGTCCTCGACCATCTCGAGCAGGAGGCCTCGACGGCGCAAAGTGCCGGGCCATACTGGAAGGCGATGACAACACGTACCGTCGTCCAGGCCGAACAAATCCCGGTGTTCAACTTTGACGCCTTCTGGTTCACCGCCAAAGATATCGCTGGGCTCTCTTTCAGCGCCGACAACGGGACCCCCTACCCGACCGAGTGGTACGTGAAGTAGGGGGGGTGGGGCCTCGCTTTCTGTCCCCGGGGTCGCCGCTAGCGTCAGCGGGCCCCGTTGCCCGCAGGTGTCCCTCGCCCTCGCACGAAGCCCAACCCTCCGGATCGTCGTCCGGCGGGCGGCAATGGCCGTGCCCCTGCTTTTCATGGTGTCGGCGCTCAGTTTCTTCCTGGTGTCGCTCACCCCCGGCAACGCCGCCGACCAGATCCTGGGCACTACAGCAACGCCCCAAGAGTATGCCGCACTCCGGCGAGCCCTCGGGCTCGACCTCCCTCTGTACGACCAGTACTGGCAATGGTTGCGGCACGCCATCACGGGGGACCTGGGGACCTCGATTTTTACCGGCCAGCCGGTGACCCAGGCCGTCGGCCAGCGCCTGCCTGTGACATTGTCGCTCCTCTTTGGGTCGCTGCTCGTGACCGTCGTGGTCGGCGTCGGCCTCGGGGTGTTCTCCGCCCTCAGAGGCGGGGTGGCGGGGCGCACCGTCGACGGGCTGGCTTTGATCGGCTTCGCCCTCCCCGCCTTTTGGGTTGGCGCCGAACTTATCGTCCTGTTCGCCGTCAAGCTCACGTGGTTCCCTGCCACCGGTTATGTGTCGATCTCGCAGTCACCGCTGGGATGGCTGAAGTCCCTCGTCCTGCCGGTCGTTGCCTTGTCGCTGTACGGGGTGGCAGCGACGGCCAAACAGACACGCGAGGCCATGCTCGATGTAATGGGCAGTGAGTACATCCGCATGGCCCGCGCCAACGGTGTCACGCGTCGCTCGATCGTTTTTCGCCACGGCTTGAAAAACGCCTCTATTCGGGTCGTGACGGTCCTCGGAGTCGTCGCCGTCGGGCTGTTGGGAGGTACGGTCCTGGTCGAGAACGTGTTCGCTCTGCCCGGGCTGGGGTCCCTCGTCGTGACGGCCGCAACAGAGCACGACCTGCCGGTCGTCCAAGGTGTTGCCGTCTATTTCACGTTGATGGTCGTCGTCATAAACCTCCTGATCGACCTGGCCTATACGTGGCTCAACCCGAGGGTCAGGATCCGGTGAGCGTATCTGTCACCAGCATCGAGACGGCTCCGGCGGGGTCATCGACGTGGTCGACTTCGCCGCCACGGTTTATGCGCCGGCTCCTCCGCCGTCCGGTGGCCATGGTTTGCTGCGCTTATTTGGCCGCGATAATTGCGATAGCCATCGTTGCACCAATCGCCATGCCCTGGGTCAAGGGGCAAAACGCCGGGAACCTCCTGGCTACAAACCAGGGCCCGAGCCTTCAACACCTGCTCGGGACCGACACGTTGGGGCGAGACGTCCTTGACCGCCTGCTCGTCGGGACACAGGTGACGGTGCTGGGAGTCGTCGAGGCTCTCGTTGTGGTCCTCCTTCTCGGCGTCCCCCTCGGGCTGGCAGCCGGCTACCTCGGCGGCGGGCCTGACAGGGTCGTCACCTGGCTGGCCGACCTCACCTTTTCTGTCCCCGCCATCGTGATCATCCTCGTCGTCCTCTCTGTGTTCCCCGAGAGCATGCTCGCCGGGATGGTGGCCTTCGGAGTGCTTGCGGCGCCGGGCTTGATGCGCGTCGTGCGTTCTGCCACTCTCCCGGTCCGCGAAGAGTTGTACATCCAGGCTGCTCAGGTCTCGGGGCTATCGCGGCCGTACATCCTGACCCGGCACGTCTTGCCCCGCATTTCCGGGGCCGTAATCGTGCAGGCCTCGTTATTGGCCGCTGTCGCGCTGGGGGTGCAGACGGGACTGGCGTTTCTGAACCTTCTCGTACAGTCGCCTGCGCCTAGCTGGGGTGGGATGGTCGCTGACGGGACCAGCGTGCTGCTCCTCCACCCCTGGCTGATCTGGCCTCCCGGGATCGCGATCGCGCTCACCATGCTGGCATTGTGCCTTCTGGGCGATGCGGTCCGGGACGCCACGACTGAAGCGTGGTCCCCGCCTGGTGGCCTGCATACCAGGGGTGTGAGGGTGCGGCGGCAACCAGACGGCGTTGCAATCCCGCCAGCTACCGCGGCACCGACGAGCCCGCTCCTGTCAGTTCAAAACTTGAGCGTCGATTTCTCGTCGCGATCGGGTGCGGCTCGAGTTGTCGATGACGTGAGCTTTGACGTCAAAGAGGGCGAGGCGGTCGGCATCGTCGGCGAATCTGGTTGCGGGAAAACTGTCACCACGAGCGCCATTCTCGGCCTCTTGCCGGGCACCGGCCGCGTCGAAGAGGGGAGGATCTGGTTCTGCGGGCAGGACCTGGCCGGACTGTCGGAGACAGACCTTCGCAAGGTCCGCGGACGGGGGATCGCTCTCGTCTCGCAGGAACCAATGATCGGTTTAGACCCCGCGTTCCGCGTGGGTTGGCAACTGGAGGAAGCCGTTCGCCTTCACCTCCAGGTCGGAAGGGCCGAAGCCCGGGACCGGGCTGTCCAACTGCTGGCCAGCGTCCACCTTCCCGGTCCCGAAACGATAGCCCGGCGTTACCCTCACGAGCTTTCCGGTGGCATGGCGCAGCGGGTAGCGATCGCACGGGCATTGGCTGGTGAGCCAAAGCTGCTGATCGCGGACGAGCCGACGACCGCCCTGGACGTTACCGTCCAGGCGGAAATCCTGGACTTACTGCGAGAACTACAAACATCCCGGAAAATGGCGGTCCTGCTCGTGAGCCACGACTGGGGTGTGGTCGCTGATATCTGCGACCGGGTAGTCGTCATGTACGCGGGCCAGGTGGTCGAGCGCTCCGACCTGGCGGACATGTTCCGCGCTCCGCTCCACCCCTACACCAGGGCACTTCTCGCCTCTAACCCGCACCAGGCGGCCACCGCACAGATGCTCCCCACCATCCCCGGTAGCGTCCCCCAGCCGGGCGCATGGCCGACGGGGTGTCGTTTTCATCCTCGGTGCACTTACGCCACGCCGGCGTGCGCCGAGGGGACGATCGCCCTCGAGGAGCCTCTCGGTGGCCGGGAGACCCGGTGCATCCGCTACGACCTGCTGGCGGCAAAATGACCGGCCCCGCAAGCCAGCTCCTCGAAGTGAACGATCTGACCGTCGAATACCACGTCGGTTCACGAAAGCCGCCGTTTCGGGCTGTCGACGGCGTGAGCCTGACCATAGCGCCAAAGGAGACGCTTGGCCTCGTAGGAGAGTCCGGGTCGGGGAAATCCACCATAGGACGGGCGGTCCTCGGACTGGTGTCCGTAACGGGCGGGATGGTGCAGTTCGCCGGAAAAGATATCACCCACGCGTCCTATAAAGACCGCCGCCAGCTGAGCGCCATGCTCCAGGTGGTTTTTCAGGATCCTTACAGCTCGCTCAACCCGGCTCGGACCATCGGCCAGACATTGTCCGAATCGCTTCGTCCGCATCGACTGGCCGACAAGGCGGAGGTCGGCGCCCGGGTGGCCTCGATGCTCGAGCGGGTTGGCCTCCCCGCCGACGCCGCCACCCGCTACCCGTCCCAGTTTTCAGGTGGCCAGCGGCAGCGAGTAGCAATCGCCAGAGCCCTGATGGTAAGTCCGCGCCTGGTCATCTGCGACGAGCCGGTGAGCTCGCTGGACAAGTCAGTACAAGCCCAGGTGCTCAACTTGTTGAGAGAGCTGCAAGACGCCTTCCAATTGAGCTACCTATTCATTTCGCACGACCTGGCCGTGGTGCGCCACGTTTCTCACCGGACCATGGTCCTCTACCGGGGGCGTGTCATGGAATATGGCCTCGCCGCCAATGTTTACGAACGGCCCAGGCACCCGTATACCGAGGCGCTGCTCGGGGCAGCCCCGCTGCCCGACCCTGAGGAGCAGCGAAAACGGCAAGCGGCGCGGGTGCGGACAAGCAGTACCGCCTCGTCAATGCCGGCGTCCTACTCCTCCTGCTACTTTGCGCCGCGCTGCCCGCACGCGGCCGAAATCTGTTGGCGGCAGAAACCAAAACTGGAGGCTACTTTCGGCGACGGCCTCGTCGCCTGTCACCGCTGGCGCGAACTGACCGGTCAACCAGCGGTTGCTGCCGCACCGTCGGCCGCCGACCGGCTCGTCTAACCAGTGCCCGCTGGCACATTGAGAATACTAACTATTGATGTACCACCCGGTGGGGTCGGGTTCACCGTCGATTGCGCTGAACGAAACGCCTCCGATCCGTTTGGTGGTGAACCAGAACGCGTCGAAGTCGAATAATGGGATCGTGTCGGCCTGCATAACTGTGCGGCGGCTTATGGCTTTCCAATAAACCGATGGGGCGCTGGAGACGGTTCCCTCTTGGTAAAGCTTGTCCATCGTCGGGTCCACCCAACCGTGTTGGTTCTCTATCCCGTTCGGGGCGAACCAGAAGCCATACCACTCTGACAGCGGAGGGAACGCGGTGGCCTCGAACCCGGCGACCGGGTACATCCCGCCCAGGACGTCGTTTACCCATTGAGTAAGCGCCGTTGTCGAGATGACATTGAGCTTGACCCCTACGGCGGCGAAGTCTTGCGCGACCGCGTCCATGGTGGGGTCCGCGAGCGTGCCGAACGTGGTTTGTGATGGGAGGTTGAGGCTAAAGCCTTTGGCGTAGCCGGCCGCCGCCAACAGAGACTTCGCCTTCGCCGGGTCGTAAGGGTAATAGTCCTGGACCGAGGCGTCGAACCCATCGCGCGACCCGATCTCGTCTGTAGTGGTGCCGTACCTTCCCGCGATGGCCTGTGCAATAGCCTTGCGATCGATAGCGTAGTTCAAGGCCTGCCGGACCTGTACGCTCGCCAAGGGGTTGGCCGAGCCGCCCGCGGCTTGCTTGCCGCGGTCAAGGATAAGGATCTGGTCAGAGCCCCCTGGCTCGGCGACTACCGTCAGGCCAGCTGCCTGTGCGGCGCTCACGGTAGTGCTGTCTCCTTGGGCGACCTCCAACTGGCCTGACCTGATGGCTTCGAGCATGGTCGAAGGTTGACTGATGATCTTGACCAAGACCTTGCTGAACCGGATGGCGGAAGGGTCGTAATAGTACGGGTTGGGGACGAGGCTGTACTGACTGTTGGCGATCGACTGAGACGGCACAACCATATAGGGCCCGGCCCCGTCGGTCCCGACGTCAAGGCTCGACGGGTCAGCTACAGCCTTTGGCGACGCGACATAACCAACATCGCCGGCCAAGATCGTCTCGAGCTCAGGGGTCGGGGACTTCTCGTGCATGACCACAGTCCATTCGCCGTTCGTCGAAACCGACTTAAGGTTCAGCTCCTCGACAAACGGGCCTTTGGCGTTGGCGAAATAGTCAATCCAGGTCTTGACCGCACTGGCCGTGACTTCGGTCCCATCAGAGAAGTGTGCGCCTTGACGCAGTGTGAACTCGAAGGTCTCGTTGTCGCCCCCCACATAGTGCCATGACGTGGCCAGCCCGGGTGAGAAGCTCCCGTCGCCGTTCTCATGCACGATCGCCGCGTAAGCAAGTAGCGAAAGGGATATGGGCCCGTCGTCGTCAGCGGGGTTCAGGTTGGGGCCGGGCAGCGTGTTCTCGCCGAAAGTAAGGGTGGGCGCTTGCGCCGACGTCTGCGCACCGAGGGCCAAGCTCGACGGTACACACGCCATGACGGCCGCTGCGATGCTCAACGACAGCGCCTTTACTACGACACGACCTGTGGGCATCTTTTTGCTCCTTCGTAGGCAAGGCGGTGCCGGGACACTGTCCGGTCGATATCGTCTCTCGCCGTCCCAGCGAGACGTTCCCGTTCGCCAGGCTGGGCGGAACCGCGATCCGTCACGGTACATGCTCGGAATGTCTAGCCGGGAAACGGTAGATGAACTCAGGGCGAACTTTCAATGACAGTTGCGCCCGTCGTCGGCCTGGCCATCGAGTCCGGTAACGACTGGGTGACGGCCGATAGGGGCTTCGGTCGCTTCCCCGGGCTTCGTTGGCGCCACCCGCTCGACTGAGGCGGCTCTTGGAGGCGCAAGAAAAGCAGATCGAAGCGACCGGTCTCGTTCATTTGCCCGAAAGGGCAGATTTGTCGCTCCTCTTGGTCGAGTACGTTTGTTGGGCGTTCTTTGAGCCGATGTTGAGCGCGCACGTTCATAGTGTCCATCAGTAACCAACAGACATCGGTTTGTTAGCAAACGGGAGCGCGAACATGGAAAGGACAGCGGTGTTCGTACACGCAACGGACGCCGTATCTCAAATCGGGATCGCGAGCCAGTTACGAGCTCGTCCCGAGGTTCTTGTTGTGGACGACAGCGACGTCGATGCTGCTCAGGTGGCTGTACTTGTGTTCGATGACGTGGACGCCGATTCAGTTCGGGTGGTGCGAGCAGTCCAGAGGAATGGGTGCCCTCGGGTCCTGCTGGTCATCAGCCGTCTCGATGAGGCTGGTCTGCTCGCAGGGATCGCAGCCGGGGCCTCCGGGTTCCTTCGGCGATCGGAAACGAGCCCGGAGACACTGGTGCAGGGCATCCGTGCCGCCGCCGCAGGCGACGGCTCGGTCCCGGCAGATCTCCTCGGACGTTTGCTCAGCCAGGTGAGCCTGGTCCACCAGCAAGTGCTGGCGCCGCGGGGCCTTTCGTTCTCACGGCTGAGCGACCGCGAGGTGGAGGTGCTCAAGCTTCTGTCTGAAGGACACCCGACTGCCGAGGTTGCCCGCCGTCTTTGCTACTCGGAGCGCACGGTGAAGAACGTCCTGCAGGACATGACCCGGCGTCACAACCTGCGCAACCGCACTCACGCGGTGGCGTACGCGCTCCGCCAGGGCTTGATCTGAAAGGGGCCGTCGTGGAGAACACGGAGCAGCACTCCCGCAATCCAGTGTCCGAGCTCGAGCGTCAGGTCGAGCGGGGCAGCATGTTCACTCAGGCGGTGTTCCAGGAGAGCTTCACCCGGCTGAGCCAGGTTGAGGCCGTTGTACGCGAAGTGGTTGACCTATTAGCCGAGAGGGACGTCGTCGCGGGTGGCAAGCTCGCCGATGCAAGAGCCGGCCTGAGGGAGCGAGCTCATTCCTCTCTTGACGACGATGGCCAACGTTCAAAATTGCCGTGGCCGGCCGTTGCTGTCAGGGTCGACCCACCCGAGCCCACTAACCCGGAGCCGGTGGACTGCTCGGCTCGATTGCCGGTTTGCCACGCTGTTTGCTGCCGTCTGAAGTTTGCCCTCAATCAGGAGGAGATAGAGGACGGCCGGGTGAAATGGGATATCGGGCATCCCTACGTCATCCGCCAGGACAGCACCGGCTACTGCAGCCACAATGATTGCGCCAGCCGCTCTTGCACAATCTATGACGACCGCCCTCGCCTTTGTCGTGAGTACTCGTGCCGCTACGACAAGCGGATCTGGAAAGACTTCGACGCCATGGCCCTCAACATTGAGTGGATCACAGAACACCTCCTGGGGGATGCCATTTTGCTGGTGGACGCGGAGGCGTCCGCCGAGAAGGTCGTTCTGGAGGCTCGGTCCTCGGCCCTCGCGCCGTAAACCGGCCATGATCCACGACGTCGACGAGTCATTGCGCACTCTCATCCGGCGCGACGCACTGGCCGGGATGGATATAGAGGTGCTTCTCGACGCGCCGACCCGGGAGTGGTCGGCACGGCGCAACTCACCCACGCTCGATTTGTACCTTTACGATATCCGGGAGGACCTTCGCCGGCGGGAGACGGGCCTGATCGATTTTCATGACGAGGCGGGGCACGTCAAAGGAAGGCGCCGGCCCCCTCGCTACTACAAGCTGTCGTACCTTGTCACGGCCTGGACACAAAGGCCCGAAGACGAGCACCTTCTCCTTTCTGCCGTGCTGCTGTGCCTTCTCCGTCACGACCACTTACCCCTGGACGTCTTGGCTGGCAGCCTGGCTCGTTCGACTCTGCCCATGCCGGTTACAGTAGCCCTGCCTCCCCCGGACGACCGGGCGCTGTCGGACGTTTGGTCGGCGCTGGGAGGCGAGCTCAAACCGTCACTTGACCTGGTGGTCATACCTCCGTTCGAGTCGGGCCCGGTGGAGGAGGCGGCCAGGCTCGTCCGCGAAGGCGTCCGCCTCAATTTGGCCATGAGCGACCACGAGGCCGACGAGAGCCCCTCCGGCGACCGCGAGCAAGCGCAGCCTATGAGAGGCGGCTCAGCAACGAAGGGCAGGGGCCCGGAGTAGAGAAAACGCAACCACCAGGCCCGGAAAGCGTCGTTGGCGGCACTCGGGACGAAAAAGGGCGTATCTTCCGGCTGCGCGACATGACCCACGCACCGAAGACCGGCGGCACCGACGATGGTCAAAGCGGCGGCACCGGTTGAGCCACCTGGTCGACGGTGGAAAGGACTGGTCTACGGCGCATCTGCTCGCCCGCCTCGAACTAGTCCGTGCCCAGGTGGAGGCGGCCGTGGCGGCCCGTCGAAAGGTCGACCCCAAACCAGACGACCCGTACAGAGGTGTTTATACCGACGACCGGGATGTCGAGCACCTGCTGAGCGAAGCGGGCCGGATCTCGCGGCGGCCTATTCCGGACGCCGCCCTGGCCGCCGCGTACGCTACCCTGTCCGACCAGGCTGCCGCGCTGCGTGGGGCCGGGGCCAGGTATGCGGTTGGACGACCTGGCTGAGTCTTTCCACCTTCAGCCCTTCGACGCCGACTTGCTCCTCGTCGGCCTGGCCCCCGATCTCGACCCGTCGTTCGAAAAGTTGTACGGCTACCTGAACGACGACGTCACCCGTCGTCGGGCCAGCGTGGGTCTCGCGCTCGAATTGTGCGGGGCGTCCGTCTCCGACGGGTGGGCGCGTAGCCGGCTGGCTAGTTCGGCACCGCTGATTGCGGGCCACCTTGTTTCTATCGAGGATGCCGACCGACCTCTTCTCGGGCGGTCGCTAAGGGTCCCTGACCGAGTGGTGGACCATCTCCTGGGGCGAGACGAACCCGACCCGGTGCTGGCCCCGTTGCTGGTCACCCCCGCCCCGTGGCCAGGCGGGGTGAGCCTGGACGTACGCCGGGCGCTCGAAGGCGGGGTGGCCCTCTTGTACGCCCAGGAACGGCCCGGATCGGCGGCCCTCTCGTACCTGGACGGCGGGCTTGGCCGGGGCCGGGCTGGACGTCGTAGCCATCGACTGGCTCCTCTGCTGGGCGGGGAAGAGGTCTGACCGCTCGCGGCGGTCGGGGCGCGCGAGGCGTGCCTGCGGGGGGCGGCGCTCGTCGTCACCCATGTCGAGGCCCTCAGTGAGCGGGGACCAGGGGAGGTCAGGCGGTGGGCCGAGTCCCCGGGCTGGTCGCCCTTACCGGCAGCCAACCGTGGGACCCCCGGTGGTCGCGACGACCCGCCGCTGCTTGTCGACGTCCCCAACCTCGCCGACGACGACCGGCTGACCAGCTGGACAGCCGCCCTTGGAGGAAAAGCGGCACCACCAGCTCCCTTGTCGCGGGCGGTGGCCGCCTACCGCCTCACCCCCGAACAGGTCGACCGGGCGGCCGAGGGCGCGGTCCAGCGAGCAACGGCGCGCGGCGCCAGCCTCGAGGCCGAGGACCTTCAGGCGGGGGCTCGGGGCCAGAACTCGGCCGGGCTGCAGAAGCTGGCGCACCGCATCGCTCCACGGGCAGCCTGGGACGACTTGGTCCTGCCCGGATTACGTCGCGGGCAGCTCCGCTCCATCGCCGGCCGCGTGCGCCAACGGGGACAGGTCTTCGACGAGTGGCAGCTCGGCTCGACCTCGTCTCGTTCCCGCGGGGTCACGGCCCTCTTCGCGGGCGACAGCGGTACCGGCAAGACCATGTCCGCCGAGGTGGTAGCTCGCAGCCTCGGCCTGGACCTCTACGTCATCGACCTGTCCACCGTGGTCGACAAGTACATCGGGGAGACGGAGAAAAACCTGGACCGCATTTTCGTCGAGGCGGAGCGAGTTAATGGGGTGCTGTTGTTCGACGAAGCGGACGCCATTTTTGGCAAACGTTCTGAGGTCAAGGACGCCCGAGACCGTTATGCCAACGTCGAGGTGGCCTACCTGCTCCAACGAATGGAGCAGTTCGGAGGGCTGGCGGTCCTGACCACCAACTTACGGGCCAATGTCGACGAGGCCTTTTTACGCCGGATCGACGTACTTGTCGAGTTCCCGCTGCCCGACGCCCCGAGCCGGGGCCGCTTGTGGGCAAAGCAGCTCACGCCACAGCTCCCGGTGGCCGACGACATCGACCTCGAGTTCCTGGCCTCGTCGTTCGAAATGTCAGGGGGCAACATCCGCAACGTTGTCCTCGCCGCCGCCTTTGAAGCGGCCGAGGAAGAGGTGGCCGTGTCTATGGCCCATCTCATCAGGGCCACGTCCGGCGAGTACCGCAAGCTTGGAAGGCTTTGTGTGGAGTCGGAATTCGGCCCCTATTACAGGCAATTGACCCGCTAGAGGACGAGCTTGCCCGATCGGGCAGCCGACTTCGCCCGAAAGTATCGCCTAAAAGGGCCGGTGTCCTGAGCAGGCCGGGCGCCAGAGTGACAAGGAGGTGTCGCGGGCGAAGCGGAGCACAGGCTCCCGGGATGTCCCTATAAGGAGGCTGATATGCACCTGCACTCGGACAAGGTAGAAGTTGGGCCGGGTCACGGTCCGGTGGTGCCAGCTCGGTCTGCACCGCCTCCAGGCCCGGTCCCGGGCTGGTCGCCCGCTGCGGGGCAGGTCCGCAGGCCCTGGTCCAATTGCAGCGGGCGGTGGGCAACGCCGGCCGTCGTCCAGCTGCTTCGCTGACGAGGAGGCCGGCGGGGCACCATCCCCGGTGCTGGGGGTCGTCGGTCAAGGCGGTGGTGAGCCTTTAGACGCCCCGGTCCGGGCCGGGATGGAGCAGGCCTTTCGGTGTGGACCTTGCCCGCGTCCGCGTCCATACGGATGGTGCTGCGGCTGCATCGGCGCAAGCGGTGCAGTCCCACGCCTACACGGTCGGGGACGAAATTGTGTTCGGCGCCAGGCCAATACCGGCCCGGTACGGCCTCGGGTCAACACGTTCTGGCCCACGAGCTCACACATGTTGTCCAGCAACGACATGGCCCTGTCTCGGGGACCCCCACAGGAGACGGCATTGCGCTGAGTGATCCCTCCGACTCGTTCGAACGCGCGGCCGAAGCAAACGCTGATCGCATCCTGTCGGGCGCGCCGAGTAATACGCTCGCCAGCGCGTCGGTGTCGGGAGGGTCCTCGGTGCAGCGCCAAGCGCCCGAGGAGGAAGAAGAGACGGCCCAGGCAATGCGGGTGCAACGGGAGGCGCCACCGGAGGAGGAGGAAAAAGAACCCCGAACCTGAGCCTCCGGTTTCCTGCCCGGAAGGGCAGCTCGTCCTGCCTCATAGTCAGGCTCATCGGCCCTGGATCGACAGGGGTTACCTGAGAGATGCTCTGGGTTAGATGTCTTAGTTGTCATTTCCAGAGGAGGCCGAATGCCGCAGTATCTGTCGCCTGGCGTCTATGTCGAAGAGGTCGACTCGGGTTCTCGTCCAATCGAAGGGGTGGGGACGGCCGTGGCTGCCTTTATTGGCCTGGCCGAGAAGGGCCGGACCAACGAGCCAGTTTTAGTCACGAACTGGGCGCAGTTCACTCAGGAATTCGGCGAGTTCGCCGAAGGTGGTTATCTGGCGCACGCTGTCTATGGTTATTTCTTGAACGGAGGCGGCAGCGCTTACGTCGTCCGCGTGGGTGGCAATGGGCAGGTGCCGGCACCCTCTCCGGCGCGGGGCGAACTGACGGCAGGGGGCGACGCCAGAGTCGGCTCTTACAAGGTGGTCGCCCTGGCCGCCGGTCCTGGTGGCAACGAGATAAGCGCAGAGGTCTCGTTCGGCGAAGACACGCCCGAGGACGTCTTCAAGCTGACCGTGCGAGCAGCGGGACAAGTAGAGGAGTTCGACGGGCTGACAACCAGGCGAGGCCGCCAAAACGCACAGACGGTCGTAAATCAACAGTCGAAGCTCATCCGGCTGGAGGAGCACGCCCCCGCCGGCGCCCCGCAACGGCCAAACCCGGGAGCCGTCACGCTCTCTGGTGGTGGTGCGCCCCAGGTGGCGGCGCCGGCCCGGCTGTCGCCCCAGGACTACGTGGGAGATGCGGCCGATCGTACGGGCTTCGGCGGCCTTGAAGCGGTTGAGAACGTCACGATGGTCAGCGCCCCGGACCTGATGGCGGCTTACAACAAAGGTATGCTCGACTCCGACGGCTTGCGGGCGGTCCAGCTCGGGCTCATCGCTCACTGCGAGCTCATGGGCGACAGAGTTGCCATCCTGGACCCGCCACCGAGCATGAATGCTCATCAAATTCAAGAATGGCGGCGGGACAAAGCCGGTTACGACTCCAAGCAAGCCGTGCTCTACTGGCCCTGGATAAAAGTATTTGACCCCGCTGCGGGCCACAGCATTTCCGGTCCCACCCAGTGGCCACATGGCCGGTATCTGGGCACGTAACGACCACACTCGCGGCGTCCACAAGGCTCCGGCTAATGAGGTCGTGCGGGGCGCGGTTGCCCTCGAGCTAAATATCACGAAATCCGAACATGACCAGCTCAATCCGGAAGGCATCAACTGCATCAGGAGTTTCCCCAGTCGGGGAGTGAGGGTGTGGGGCGCCCGGACACTGTCGAGCGACCCGGCATGGCGCTATCTGAATGTGCGCAGGCTCTTCAACTATCTCGAGAAGTCCATCCTCGCCGGTACTGACTGGGTCGTGTTCGAGCCCAATGATATTGCCTTGTGGGCCAAAATTCGCCGTACCATTGCATCATTCCTCGTAATGGAGTGGCGTAAGGGAGCTTTGTTCGGTGCTCCCCCGGCTGACGCCTTTTATGTCAAATGCGACGACGAGACCAACCCGGCTGAGGGTATCGACCTCGGACAGGTTGTTTGCGAGATCGGCGTAGCACCAGTAAAACCGGCAGAGTTCGTAGTTTTTCGCATGTCCCAGTTCTCGGGGGGCGTCAGCCTTGTCGAGGCGTAGCAACCAACGTCGTCTGACCCGACCTCAGGAGGTAACAACCCATGGCCCTTCCAGACTTCGACTCAGGAGTAGGACACTCCTTCGGGCTCGAGTTCGATAGCGTCGTTATCAAACAAATCCAGGAAGTCACCGGCCTGAAAAAGGAACAAGACGTCATCGAGATGAAGTCGAACACCAACGACGGGAAGTACATGATCAAAAAGCTGCCCGGCCGCTGGAAGGCGGGAGAAGTGACGCTGACCCGGGGCCTGACGTCGGACAACAGCTTTGAGCAATGGATCAAGAACTCCGAGATGGGTAACATGCCCACCGCCCGCAAGGGGGGCGCCATCATCGTGTACGACTACACAGGCATCCCGATAAAGCGTTACAAATTGGAGAACGCCTGGCCCAAGTCTCTCGAGATCGGCAGCCTGAAGGCAGGGGACACAACAGTTCTTACCGAAAAGCTCGTACTTACTTACGAGCAGCTGGAGGTTGACGACTCATGAGGGCACCGAGCGCAGTCGAGGTGGCCGGTCGGGCATCGGCCCGGCCCGAGCCGCCGGCCAACGAACTTCGGACCGACTTCGCCTTCATTTTGCCCCGCGGCTATGTCGACGCCGGGGGCCGCGTGCACAAGGACGGGGTCATGCGGCTGGCGACGGCCAAGGACGAGCTTGTCCCGTTGCACGACGACCGCGTCCGGGAGAACCAGGCCTACCTCACGGTGGTGCTGCTCGCCCGGGTGATCACGAGGCTCGGGAGTATCACGGATGTGCACCCCGGCCTGGTCGAGAACCTTTTTGCCACCGACCTTGCTTTCCTTCAAGACCTATATCGCCGGGTCAACCAGGAAGGCCATACCCGGGCTGCGGTTAGCTGCCCTGAATGCCAGCACTCATTCACGATCGACGTGGCGGGTGGCCGCCCGGGGGAACCATGACGTACGCGGCCAACCGTCTGTACGAGGAGGTCGCGTACGTCGCGTACTATTTTCACTGGTCGCTCGAGGAGATCCTCGAGTTGGAACACCCGGTCCGTCGGTCGCTTCATCGAGGAGATCGGCCGGATAAATCGGTCTCTTTCGGGAGAGTAGTCGGTGACGGGAATCCTGAGCCGGCTTTTAGGCCGGTCTTCGCCGGTCACGCCCTTCCCAACGGCGGCAAGCCCTGTTCGTTTTCGGTCGTCAGCAGCGGGCGGAGATGACGGCGCCGGTTGGCCGTCGCTCGCGGCCATGCCGGTGGCGGTCCGGCCGCCCAGGCCCACAGTTCAAACGGTTCGGTTCGAGTCCTCGCTGGCGACCCGGTCCCAACCCACTTTTTTGGCGCAGTTGGTGCACGAGCGTTCCGGGGCCCACCTGAGCGGCGTCATCGAAGGGATTGCCTTTCTGGTCGCTCCGGCTGTTGCCACACACGCACCCAACCCGGTGCCGGTGGCGACGGCGCGGCGGGTGGGGATAGTACGGCGGTTCGCCAACCGTTGGAACGGCGTTTTCGGGACAAGCGCTGACGAGACCGCGACCCGTCCAGACGCGGGCCCGCCCTTGAGCCCGCCGTGGGCCCCGTTACACCTGACGCGGGACGTGACTTCGCGGTGACGGCAGATGCAGGCTCGGCGCAGGATACAGAGGAGCTGGGGCCGCTTGCGCCAGGCGGGTGGCCGGGGGCTGCCGAGCTGCGCGGACCGGCGACAGTAGGCCCTTTGCTCCCGTATGTCCTATCTCAAGGCCACACCCCCGCCACACAAAGGGCGACCGTGCGGGTGCCCGCGGTGCCGCCGCACACGCGCACGGGTTCACGGGTGGCGGGGCAAGACGACACTGCCTCAGCGCCGCACTTCAGGCCTGCGGTTGATGTGGACCTGCCGACGGCCGCCCACTCAGCCGTGGAGCCCGAACCGCTCGGATTTCCCGCGGACGCACCGGCACCGGGACTTCCGGGACCAGGGACTGCACAGCCCGAGCCCGCGAGCGTGGCGAACTCGGGACCGGGAACAGCCCTACCTGTAGCCGCGGCGGCTTCTGTAGCCGATGGCGCGGTGCCTCCTTCAGCGGCTGTTCGGGCCGCACCTTCCCACGGCCCCGCCCGCGCTCTTGCTGTCCCACCCCCTGTGATGGGCCCACCGGCACCGCCCGAGTGGCCAGCCCGTAAAACCGCGCACCCTGGAACGGTTTCTCCGGAACCAGGCCCGCAGCCTGACGGGCCCACGACCCCCCCGGCCGACGCCTGGCGGCGACCTGCGCACGCCACGGAACAAGCGCCGGCATTTGTTGCGCGCAACGACGCTTTTTCGTCCCACCCCGGTGTTAGCGGACCACAGGTGCCCGATGAGCGCGCCTTTCGTGTCCGCATTGGCGCTCCGACCAGTGGGAGACCCGGGACAAAAGGCGGTGGCGAAGGGGTGGTCCCGGTCCTGGCAATACGCAAAGACGCACCGACCGGTGACCGACCGGCACCGGTCAGGCTGGTTGGTACTGCGCCGGCTTCAATGCCGGCGGAGCCTGGGTCGTGGCTCGCATCGCCTCCCGTCGAGCCCTCTTTTTCCGAGTGGGCGGAGGGCCCGGTGACCCGGCTGCTGCGCCAACCGTTCGGCGAGCCCAAGCGAGAGCACCTGAGGCAACCGGGCAGACAGCCACAGTGGCCCAGGCGTTAGCCGTCTCCAGGGCAGTGGTTAGCGATGGGCTCGAGCCTCTAGACGAAGCCGGGGCCCTGAGCGAGCGAGGCGAGGGTGGTCCCGACACCGCCGGCACAAGCGGGCACGGCGCACAGGAACACGGGCCTGTGGGAACGGGCGAGCTTGGCGCTACCAGTTCGGGCCCCGGTCCCGAGCCCGATGGGGGAGAGCGAAGAGAAGAGACTGTCCCTACGCTTTTGGCCCGTCCGATTTTGCCCACAAAGTCGGCGTCTGACACCGCAGCTGGCGCATCGCCCAAGGCCGTTGAAAACCATGCGCCGGTTGTCGCGGTCCCGTACGACCCGGCTGCCGCTGGGCCCGACGGGTCCGGGCCGACGCGTCTAAACCTGGCCCGCCCGAGCAAACTGTCCCCTTCGTTCCAGCGACCTCTTCCTTACCGGTCGACGGCTCGCCCGGGCGGGCCCCGGCCAGTAGCCTCGCGCCGGCGGCCAAGGTCGGGTACACGCTCGCCCTAGGTCAGGCTTCCGGTTCCGATGCTGCCAATACCCCAAAAAGCGACGCTGCGGGAGTGGGAATAGACAATGGGCGCGATGTTGGACGCCCGGTAGGCCCGGAACGACCGGTGTCTCCGGTGGGCCTGTCCGTGGCGCGGGCGGGGACCACGCAGCCCCCGCACTCAGGCTGGCGCGCCCTCCTCACCGACCCCGCTCCCGGCCAGAGGGCTCTCGTCGGGCCTAGTGCCACGACAGGCAACGTTTGCCTGGTTGCACACCTGAACTCTGAAGTGCCGACAGGGGTATCTGCCGCCGGCAACCGGGCAAACGTTCCTGGAGGCAGCACTAACCTGGGTCTTCAACGGCGGCCAGCCGGCCCGGAACAAGACGAGCCTCAGTGGGCGGAGCACCTGGTCGCCTCTCGAGTTGAGCCAGGAAAGTCCCACGAATGGGCCGGTGGTGGTCCCGGGACGGGGCCGCTCATCGGCCGACGCCTACCCAACCTGGTTTTGGCCCGCGTCCCGTCAACGGTGACCCGTCCCGACGGCGCCGGCTCTCGTTCGTCCGGCCCTCAACCCTTTCCGGCCCAGCCTGGCTCGCTCGGGCCGGCTCCCGTGCTGCACCCGGGCCATATAGATCCTGGGCCGGACAACGATTTCGGCCGCCAGCTAGTCACACCGGGAGGTTGGGCCACGGCGCCCGGCCGTATCTCAGCGGGGGGCAGTAGTTACACCGTCGTGAGCGCTGGACGGACCACGCTGCAACGTTTGGGCGGCGCTGCCGCGAATAGTGCCTCCCCGGTGCTGTCGGTCCCCCGGCTAGTGCATAGGTCCCCCCCGGTACCGATGACCGAGGGAATACTGACTTATCCCGGCTCATTTGTGGACTCCTTCGCGCCGGCCCTGTCACAGCCGCCGGTCACAGCCGCAGGTAGTTCGGGGGAACCGGGGCCCGTGGGGGAGGCCTCCAGCACTGTCCAACGGGCCGGCGGGGCCCCGACAGGGGACCTCGCCAGACCCGAAAGCGGCGGTCCCGGCCCGAGTACGTACAAGAAGGAGCACGGCGGCGATGACCTTGACGACCTCAGCCGCCGGCTCTACGAGCGTATCCGGGACCGGCTGAAGGCCGAGCTCTACCTCGACCGCGAGCGAGCCGGGCAGCTCAGCGACTTCACCGTGTGAAAGGACGGCCATGTCAATAGTCGACGACCCCGCCGTAAGCGTCTGTTTCGCCATCACTATCGACAACTCGAGCTATGACCTCGGTCTGTTCACTACTTGTGACGGTCTCGGGTGCGAAGTGACTGTCGAGTCGCGCCAAGAGGGAGGCAACAACAGCTTCTTCTACCAGCTGCCGGGCCCCATGAAATATACCAACGTGAAGTTCACCCGGCCCCTGAATGCCGACAGTGCCAAAGTGGCCGCCTGGATATCGAAAAGCGGTCCTGGTATGCAGCGCTGCACTGCGGTCATCCAGGCTCTCACGATCGACGGGACCGTCATCTGCAAGTGGGCCTTGCACAACATGTTCCCGGTGAAGTGGACCGGTCCCCAGTTCAGTGCCGATGGCCCCAAGGTGGCCATAGAAACACTCGAGATCGCTCATCACGGGTTCCTGGCCAATGTCTGAGACCCCGACAAAGGCGTACATCGCCCTGATACCGCCTAACTCCGTCGGGGCCCGAGCTTGAGCGCGTTACGTTTGCCTACAACCCGAAAGAGGTCAGCATAAGCAAATCGGCCGAGTGGCAGCGCAAGGCTTCCAAGGGAGCCTGGAAGGCGGCCATGCCGGAATACCAGGGACCAAGCCCGAGGACCGTCAGCGTAGAGTTGTTCCTGGACGGGTACGAGGCGGGGCAGGACGTCAGCCGCGACATCGAGACGCTCTATTCATGTTGCCAGCCCACGATGCTCTCTATCTCATGATGAAGCCCAGCCCGCCCTGGGTAATCTTTGGCTGGGGGAGCAATACGCACCTGACCGCGGTCGTGAAGACTGTGGCCGTCAAGTTGACGATGTTCGGCAGCGACGGCACCCCTTTGCGGGCCACCTGCGCGGTGACCATGGAGGAAGTGGTACCGGATTGGTTCTGGTTCGCCCAGAACCCGACATCGGGCAGTCTCCACAGCCTGCGCACTCACCTTGTGATCGAAGGAGATTCGTTGCCGAGCGTCGCCTACGAAGAATACGGAAACGCCGGATGGTGGCGCCCTCTGGCGCTGGCCAACGATGTCGATGACCCCCTGGACCTCGTGGCCGGGACCCGCCTGTTGGTGCCCGATATCGACGAAGCGTTCAAGCAAGCTATCTGAAGCGAGCGAGGTACCACCATGGCCTTTCAGGAATCAGCGGGCAAGTTCAAAATAGAAGTCGATGGCACAGAGCTGCCACGAGACGTCGACAGCCTCCTGACGTCGGGCGGTCGTAGACAGCAACCTCCTTCAACCGGACCTCTTCGTCCTGGCTTTTCGAGACCCCGACCGGGTCGTCCTGTCAAAAACGGGGGCGCGTATCGGTTCCAAGGCGCGGGTCACCGCCATTTCCAACGCCGCTCCGGCGGGCGAGCTCCTTCTTGCGGGCGACATCACCGCCCTGGAAGTCGAGCACGACGGCACCGGCACGTTCACGGTACTCCGCGGTTATGACGAGTCCCATTTGCTGTTCCGCGGCCGTTATACCGAGACCTACCAGAACATGACCGCGGCCGACATCGCTGTGAAGGTGGCTCTGCGGGCAGATTTGATACCAGGATTTATCGTGCCCACCAGGCCCGTTTTCGCGTATGTCTCGCAGAACAATACCAGCGACTGGCTTTTCCTCAAGAAGTTGGCCGCTGACGTCGGTTACGAAGTGGTCGTCGAAGGCGGCATGCTGGATTTCCGCCCACCGGCCAAGTCCAGCACCGCACCGTCAAAGGGGAGCCTCAGCAAGACCGACGACCCCTTGGCCCTGACAATGGGCGCCCACATACTGCGGCTGCGGAGCGTCGTGACGTCGTCCGACCAGGTAGGCCAGGTCGAAGTGCGCGGTTGGGACCCGGCGCAGAAACAGAAGGTCACGGGAACGGCGTCGGCCGGTACCACCTCGGCGTCCGTCGGCACCAGCCCATCTGAACTGGCGGAGATTTTCGGCAACGGCCACTCTGTACGGTGTCGGTGTCCCCTATTCCAGCCAGACCGAGGTGGACACCGCAGCCAAGGCTCTCGCCGACCACGTAAGCAGCGCGTACGCGGAACTCGAGGGGGTGGCTCGAGGCAACTCAAAGCTCCGGGCCGGGGTGGCCATAAGCCTGAGCCTTGTCGGTGACCCTTTCGACGGGAAGTACACCCTCACGTCGGTCCGTCACCGCTACGAGCCCAGCGAGGGCTATACCACGGCCTTCACGGTCAGTGGCCGCAACCAGCGCTCCCTGCTCGGCCTGGCGTCGGCCGGGAGCCCGGGGCGCTGGCCCGGCCGCGTCGGCACCGCCCATGGCCGGCGTGGTCCCCGCGCTGGTCACCGACGTGAACGACCCTAACCAACTCGGCCGGGTCAAGGTGAGTTTCCCTGGCTCTCGGACAGCTTTATGTCGGACTGGGCGCGGATGGTCCAGGTCGGCGCGGGCAACAACAGGGGCGCTTCGTTCCTCCCCGAGGTGAACGACGAGGTCCTGGTGGCTTTCGAGCAGGGCGACTGGCGCCGCCCTTACGTCCTGGGCCTTCTGCACAACGGCGTCGACAAACCCAAGCTCGGGAACGAGCTGATCGACGGTTCACTTCTGGCGCAGTCAAGCGTCGAGGCCTCATATCGAAAAACGGCCATGCCCTGATCTTTTTTGACGGATCCATCGGCAAAACGGGGCCGCCTGGATGACCGGTGACCATGAACCTTCGTATCTCGCTCAATGCGGGGACGACCACGGTCAAGATTCCAGACCGGCAAAGTCCTATCGAGGCTACTCAGGACATCTCCACCAGTCGCAGGCCGGGATCACAGTCGAAGAGAAGGACTTGACCTTGAAGGGCCGAGCGTGGCGATAAGCGCACAGGCACCATGGCGTTTGCGGTAAGCGACATCAGTAACCGGAACCGATCGAGCTCAACTGAAAAGAGGTCGGTAATGAGCTGACGACTTCATCGGCAGGGGGTGGGCGTTCCCCGTCCGGGCGGACAAGACCGGCGGGATCGCCCTGGTCATCCGCGAAAGGGAACTGGCCGAAAGCATCGAGCTGATCCTGCGCACCGCCAAAGGCGACCGCCCGATGCGCCCAGAATTCGGCTGCGGCATCTGGGACGAGGTCTTCTCGCCCATGGACGCCACCACGGCCGGCCGGGTGGCCTATGACGTGCGCGCCGCTCTGGAGAGGTGGGAGCCTCGGGTCGACGTGACTGCGCCGTCGATGTGACCTATGCGGACGACGAGGCAAAAAAGGTCTGCATGGAGGTCCGGATAACCTATTCCGAACGGGAGACAAACGACCGGCGCAACCTCGTCTTCCCGTTCTACATCATCCCCGAAGAACGGGTTAGGGCTGATGCCCCTGCCTGTGCCCAACCTGGATGACAGGCGTTTCCAGGATCTCGTCGACGACGCAAACGGCTGGTCCAGCAGCGTTGCCCCGATTGGACGGACCACAACGTGTCTGACCCGGGAGTCACATTGATCGAGACGTTTGCGTTTATGGTCGACCAGCTCCTTTACCGTCTCAACCGCGTCCCCGACCGCAACTACGTCAAGTTCCTCGACTTGCTAGGCGTTCGTCTCTTCCCTCCCTCGGCCGCCCGGGCGCCGGTGACTTTCTGGTTGTCGGCGCCCGCAGACACGAGCGTGGTGCGGATCCCGGCGGGCTCGGAAGTGGCGACAGTCCGGACGAAGTGGACGAGGCGGTGGTCTTCACGGTAGACGCCGACCTCGACATCGTCCCCTGTTCGCTTATAGCGCTGCGCAGCCAGCCGACGGGGGGCGGCTTTCCGTAACCACAGCGATACCCTCCATGGCGGGCCGGGGCTTGCCTTGCTTCGGACCCGTGCCCCAGCCGGGCGACGCGCTGTACGTGGGGTTGTCGGACCCCGTGCCCAGGTGCGCGGTTGCGCTGCGGTTCAAGTGCAGGATCGAGGGGGTCGGGGTCGACCCGCGGCGACCCGCCCCTTCGAGTGGGAGGCATACGACGGCAGCGGTTGGGCCCGCTGTGAAGTCGAATATTGACGAAACGGGGGGTCTCAACCGCGCCGGTGATGTCGTCGTCCACGTACCCTCCAGCCACGTGGCCAGCGTGGTCGACCAGGAGCGTGCCGGGTGGTTGCGGGCCGTGGTCACAAAGGCACTGGACGGCCAACCTTCGTACTCGTCATCGCCACAGATCGACGGCCTGGAAGCCTTTACCACTGGGGGGACGGCGACGCGTCTCACGCCAGAAAGGTCGAACGGGAGACCTCGGTGATGTCCAGCGGCGCCCCGGGTCAGAGGATGAAGGTCAAGGAGAGCACCGGTGCTGGCCGGCGAAGGCAGTCCGTGCTTGAGGTCAGCGATGGCGAGGGATGGGAGGAATGGACCGAGGTGGAGGGGTTCTGCCGACAGCCGCTCCATTGGACAAGCATTTCGTGTTCGACCGGTCGACAGGGCGAAGTGGTGTTCGGGCCGGCGGTAAGGCGCCAGGACGGTCGGTCCGCAGTACGGCGCCGTGCCGGCAAAGGCGGCGACGGTGCGGCTGCAGTCTTACCGTACGGGCGGTGGCAGCCGGGGCAACGTGGCCCCCGGCGCCATCAGCATTTCCCGGTCCTCCATCCTTATGTAAGCAGCGTGGAAAACCGGCGTGCGGCGTCGGGAGGCGTGGACGGCGAGACAGTCGAAGAAGCGAAGGTACGCGGGCCATTACAGATGCGCACCCGCAACCGGGCCGTAACGGCCCACGACTATGAGCAATTGACAAGGGAAGCCGCGCCCCAGGTGGCCAGCGTCCGCTGCGTCCCCGCCGGCGGCGGTGACGAAGCGAGACTCGGCCACGGGGCCGACGGCGTGCGTGTCCTGGTGATCCCGGCCGTCGCCGGCGACGAGAACGGCCGTTTGCGTTTCGAGCAACTGATCCTCGACGAGCAACTGCTGCGGACGAGTGGTCAGCTACCTCGACGAACGACGAGTAGTCGGGGCTCGTGCCATCGTGGAGCCGCCTCACTACCAGGGCATCACTGTCGTTGCCCGGCTTCAGGCCCGCCGGCGGGCTCGGACAACGACCGTCGAGGAAGCGGCACGGCGGGCGCTTTACCAATATTTCGACCCCATCGCAGGAGGTCCGGGCCGGGACGGCTGGCCCTTCGGCCGGCCAGTCAACGTGGGCGAGGTGTACGCCGTCCTTCAACGGGTCGAAGGCGTGGAGTACGTCGAGGACGCCCGGCTCTTCGCCACTGACCCCATCACGGGCCAGCGAGGCGAGGCCACACAGCGGCTCGAACTTGGCCCCCAATTCCGTCGTGTTCAGCTACGAGCACCTCGTCCGGGTGGACCGGTCGTGACATTCTCGGGCCGCGGGCTGATGCCCGGGGCGGACGCTGCCGCACACGCTGGAGTCGCTGCTGCCGGGCTGTTCCTGGAACCGATGGCCCAAGGACGAGCCGTGGTGGCGCCGAGTTCGTGTGCGTGGCTTCTGTGCCGGCCTCGACTGCGTGTATGGCCCCTGCCCCGGTGACCCTGGACTGCCTGGAGGCCTATTTCGACCCGCGGCTTACCCCGTCCGGACTTCCTTGACTGGCTGGCGGGCTGGGTCGGGCCTCAGTCTCGACCAGAACTGGCCCGAGGAACAGCAGCGTGCGCTGGTGTTGGAGGCGGGCGAGCTGTACCGATGGCAAGGGACGGTCCGCGGGATCATCGAGCACGTCCGCCTCTACACGGGCTATCGTACCCGAAGTCCACGACTCGGGCGGGGTGGACTGGTCGACGACGCCGGACAGCGCACTGCCCGGGGGACGAGGTCGCGGAGTTGAGGGTGCAGATCACGATCGGTGCCGATGACGACACTCGACTCAGCCGGCTCGACGCGACCATCTCGCCTCGTCAAGCCGGCGCACGTCGCCGCACATCCGATCAATATCGTCCGACGCGCCCGCCCTCAGGAAAGTCCGAGCGCTACCCCCGCCCAGCCTGATGGCCGGGAGGCAGCGTCACCTCCCCCCGGCTCCGGGAGAGCGGTCAGGAGACATCTTGACATACGCCGAGCTCGGCCAGCACCCGACGATAGTCGTTTCGTCGTGCGCGCGCTGGCCGCCTGGTTGGATCCCAGGTCGTGGGCGGCGATAATCAGCTTCCACAGCTCGTCGCAGTAGCGGTCGATGGCGAGCCCCCAGGCCGCCACCGCGGCGGCTTCTGCGGCTCACCGAGGTCAAGCAGGCAGGCGGCCAACAGCTGGCTCGCTTCCGAGTGCCATAAGGCGGTACCGCTCTCGGGGGCCAAGTACCCACTCCGCCGTACCTGCTTCCTCGAGGAGGTCGCCCCGGTAGAGAGCCACAGCGGCTCGCAAATTTTCGACGGCATCGTTATTGTGGCCGTGGAGCCGAGCGTACCGCCCCTCGGTCAGGCGTGACCTCGAACTTGGCAAGATCGTGGCAGCCGGCGTCGACTTCGAGACCATAGGACTCGCCCTTCCGGCCGACTATGGACCCCGCTCCGGTGCCGGCCTCGGTCTCGACGAGCTGGCGCAAAGCGGAGATGGCAACGTGGAGCCCGCGCGTCGCGGCTCGGGCCTCCTCGTTCGGCCAGAGCGGCGCTGCAGAGCACGTCCCGGTGGACATAAGCTCCGGCCTGCATGGCCAAGTAGTGCAGCAAGGCACGGACGCGGGGCCTGGCGACGGTGCTGTCGACGGGTGCCCGGCCACAGTGAGGGAAAATGGGCCGAGACACCGCACGGTCCAGATCGTGCCAAACCCAGGTCGGGCGCGACGGCCTTGGCCCGGACGCGAGTGCGGGACGGGCCTCGCAGCTGCTTCGGGCAGACGAGTCCACAGCGGCTCCCGCGAGGCGACGAGGCGTGGAGCAGAGCTACGAGCTTGGCCATGGGGACCACTCCTTCGAGCTCGAGCGCCACAGCCGCATCGCGCCAGTTCGGGTCGTCCCGGGCCGCTGCCTCGACCAGAAGGGCCAGGGCGGAGGCACCCGGGCAGCCGACGGAGCGGGCCAACTGATCGCTACTGGCGGCCCGCCCCTGGCGGCATCGCCCGCGTCGGCCGAGAGAGTACCCAGGCTTGCCGCCGCGCCGGCCCACGCGGCCAAGACCGGAGCGCCCAGCGAGATCGCCGGCGCGGCGGCCGAATCAAACCGTGGACCGCCTGCCGTCCTCCGCCCATGGCGATCAGGAACAGCCCTCCAGGAGCGCGAACACGAGGTAAGCCCAGGGGTTCTCAGTTGCCATGGCCTCACCGCGGCTCGCCTCCAGATGGTCGAGGAGGTCGGCCGGCCGTCCGGCCAGTGCGTGCAACAGACGCCCAAGCCAGGCGCGGCAGATGGGGGTCGATCTCATTTAGGCACGAATGGAAGGCGGCCGCACTGTATGGCAACCCGCTCAAGCGTGCCGTGAGTAGAAGCACGGCATCCGCCCAACGGCGCAGGACCGACGGCCAGGCTCACGTCGTCACCTTCGGCGGCAGGACAGGCGTGAGCGCTGCGCCATGTGGCCGGCAACCATGGCGGCCAGCCCGCAGGCGAGTTGGCCCCCGGCCGACTGGGCACCGGCGTGGGCGTCGACCCCTTCCAGCGCGGTCAGAGGGTTGCGGGCCAGTGCCCTGCGCAGAACGCCCGTCCAGTCGTGAGGCACGGTCGCAGTCGGGGTCCATCCAGCCGACCAACTGGAAACGCTCCCGTTCGCAGGTCTGGCGGACCAGGGCGCCGGTGGCGATCGTCCTCAGCGCGGCGGTAGGTCTCCAGCGCCGCCGTCCCAGCGGCCGGAACGCACCTGACGGCGCGCCATCGCCAACAAGTACCAGGCGTCGTTGTCGGCCACTGCTGGCGGCAGGACGTCGCCCCACGGCCCCAACGGGTCGACCACCCGGTCGCCCGAGACGCCCAGCAGCCGGTCGGCGGCGCCCCAATCTTGCGCCCGGCAGTAAGCCCGGAGCGCTTCTGAGAGGGCGCCCGCCCATCTCGAGGATCGACCCCGCTTCAGCGTAAAGAGCCCGGGTCCCCTGCTCCCCGACCCGGTCGAGGAGCAGCTCCTCCAGGAAGGAACGGAGCACCTCGTGCTCCTGGTAGGTGTTACCTCCGTCGTGGCTGACAAGGAACAGGTGGCGCCGGGCCAGGTCCTCCAGCCGGCGAGCGCTGCCCGACGTGTTCATGAGCTGGTCGCACCACGGCCCCGACAATCGTCCCAGCACGCACGTCCTGACCAAGAACTCCTGTTGGTCCGCCTCGAGGATGGCGAGGACGTTGTGGGTCAGGTAGTCCCTGGTGTCCAGCAGCCGGCTCGACATGGACGCGAAGCACTTTTCGGCGTTCTGACGCCGAGCGATTGGCCGTCGCCAGGTGGAACAACGACAATCCGGCCGCCCAGCCGCCGGTGCGACGGGCTAGTTCCGCCACCTCCTCGGGCACTAGCCGTGCGCCGTAGTGCTGGGCGAAGAGCTCTTCGACTTCCCAGGAACGGAAGCGAAGGTCGTCCGGCCCAATTTCGACGATACGGCCGAGCTAAGCGCCATCTGGCTAAGTCGAACGCAGGAGGGCTGCCGGCCGGCGAGGACTAATGTGCTTCACTCGGCAAGTAAGCGACGAGCTGTTCCAGAGCCGCCTCCGCAGGCCGTAGACAAAATCGTGTGCGCGTCGTCGACACAATGAGCAACGGGGGAAGCGGTACCGACTCGAGCGCCGCCGCGGCCTGGTCGACGGTGCCCCACCCGGCCGGGACAAGAGGGACGACCTGGCCGGACGCTCGCTTCGAAGATAGTTCAGAAAGCGAGCCGGGCCCGCTTCGGACATCCCTGCCTGGTACCACGCAACGGCCCGACTCCTTCCCGATTTCGGCCTCGCGCCAATATGGCCAGCGTCGTCGTCTTACCAGAACCCGCCGGAGCGACAACTAGGGTCAGGGGGACCTGCCAGCTTGCCGTCGGCGAGTGCGCTCACCCGGGTCCGCCGCAACCCATTGGAGGCGGTACACGAATTCGTGCCGAGACAATGGGTTCGCACATCGACGTCATTGGCAGTATTCTCTGAGCCGGCTAAATCCAGTCCACCGGGGTGTCTATTCAGGGATTATCTATCGCGTCAAGAGATTGTATTGGACGTCGATCGAGTGATTGCCACCAGCCGCGGTCCGAGCCGCCGGCGCCATCAAACGCGGTCATCAAACGGCCCGTACATAGCCGTGTGTGCCGGTGGTGCCTGGAAAGCACTGACTGTTCCTCCTGTTTGTTCAGTGTGAACGACTATCTTGCAATAATTCGAGGTCGTTACTCGGTGCGGTAAATCAACTCGTCGTTGCTTCCGCCAGGTTGTGAAGAGCTTGGCACTACGAGGAACGGCGCCGACGCTTTGTATCCTTTAGCGATGACTTAGCGGGGGCCGATAACATCGGGCACCAGGATAATAAGGGTGGCCCTTAGCGGCCCGAGGAATTGGTAGTCGTCACTGCCGGGCCTGTCGACGAAGACCACATGGATCATGACTACGGATGGCGCGGGAAGCCCTGGCCGATCACTGTCACGATCGTGCCTGGGGGGCCAAGCCCGGGGTTGAGTTGTAGCTCGGGTGTACCGGCGGCGGGGGAGGTGGTGGGCGGGCCGGCGAGTGGTCGTGGTTGTCGGAGTCGTCGTCGTTGACGGCGGCGGTACGGTCGTAGTTGCCGTTGACACGGTCGTAGTCGTAGCTGTTGTCGGCGCGGTTGTAGTCGACGTCGGCGCATAGTGTGGTCGTACTCGTGAGGTCGGGACGACGTTGTCGTCAAGTTCAGCCGCAAAGTGGTGATAGTTGTTCTTGTTGTCCCAGGCGGCCGCCCGGCGTCGTCGGTTGTCGTCGTCGTGCTCGGCGACGTTGTGACCAGTGGCCGAGTCGTGGTGGTCGATGTCGGTAGCGTCGTGGCCGTGGTCGAGTTGGCAGGCCGACCGGTCGTCGTCGTGCTTGACGATGTTGTCGCCGGCGGGGGCGTCGTCGTGATTGTGCCCGTCGCCGACGTCGGCAAAGTGGTGACTGGTCCGTCGTAGTGCTCGAAGACGTCGTCGGGGCCGCGTAGTCGTCGTGGTCGATGACGGCGCGGTGGCCAGGGTGGTTGTGCTCGTTGTAGAGCGCGTCGTCGTTGGGTTGGATATGAACGTCGGCACAGTCATGGCTGTGGCGTCACTCGCGCTCGTCGTCGGCTGTGGTGGCACGGTTATTTCTGGGTCTGGCACGGTGATGAACTCCAATACGGCGTTTGCCCCACCCCGTCGACGGTGAAAGCGGTGCCCGTTAGGGGGCTCAGGCCCGGCGGGCCGTTGGCCACGCCAGCCGAGTCGGTCTCACACAGCTGAACGTTGTAGGTCCCGGCACGTATTGAACACATGAGTTGGCGTCGGGCCGAGGCTCATCGGGCCACCACCATCCCCGAACGACCAGTTATACGACTGGATGGTGCCGAACTGGACACTCGAGGCGCTGGCGTTGAACGCAGAGGGCGTGCCCGCCACTCCCGGCTGGTACGTGAAGCTCGGCACGGGCGACCGGTCGGGTGTGATTGCAATGCCTTGCGGCGACCCCGATACACCGGTGGGGAGGAAGGTAGTTTGAGGCGATGGGGCCGGCGCCGGGCCGACGCATGTGGTCCCGGTCGAGCACGAAAAGCCATCGATAATCGGGGCGATTTGGACGCCTGGCCCGCTCGACATTACCGGTATCGCGTCTACCAGGCTTCCGGGCGACCCGCTCGCGCCCGTACTGGCCATTGCCGTCACAAGCGTTTTGCCGTCGGGGGACATGGCAATGCTGACTTCTGGGCCATAATCCGGTTGAAGCTCGACGGTAACGCTCGGGGCGTTTGGAGGAGGCGTTGTTACTGGCGGAAAGCGGAGAGCAGCTACGGGAAAACCGGTAAGCCAGACCTCCGCGCTGCCAAGACCACAACAGACCGTAAATGTCTCGCTGGCGACGTAGACGTCGCGTCCATCGGGGCTAATAGTGAGTGCGCCGGTCGTATAAGCGTGGTCTGCGCCGCCAGTTTCAGCCGCGTCCGGGAGCTCCACCTGGGCTCCGAGGGCCCCCGACGATGCAAATGGTCCCGTCGGCGGTGCCGATGTCGGCGAAAGCTGGAACCCGTAAGCCAGTGAGACGCCATTGCCGATAAGGTTGCCAGCTGCGTCAAGGTTGTAGGGGTCGTTGGTGGCAAATAGGTCCTGGCCGTTGGGGGTTACAGCGACGCCCGAAATGTGCCCGTAGTAGTCCGCACCCGTGGTCACGCCTGCAGATAAAAATGGAGCCACCCATTCGCAACTGGTCAGTGCCTGCGGAGTTGGGCATGGCCCTCCGGAGCTGGGCGAGATGGCAAAAACGGCGTTTACGTACTGCTGTGTACAGCCTCCATATCCCGGGACGCAAGCAAGCTGCGCTCCGCCCAGATAGATCATTGAGCCGCCCGGTGCGACCGCCAGGCTATTGAACGTGTCACCTGCTAAAGGCCCCACTGTGGGCAACGTGTAGACCGTTTCCGCTGTTACCGAGGGCAAATCGGCCAGATTTGCGACGTACAACGAGTTGTTGGAGGCGGCGTAGACCAGGTCCGGGTTTGCCGGGTCCGGGTCGGCCGCCACGCTGACCGGTGCCTGGGGGAACGAGATGGAACCAAGTGATAACCCGGTTTCTGCGTCCATAACCGTTGCGGTCGACGTGACGGTGCCCAGCGCAATGGTCAGGGCGCCGTTGACGGTGTCGGCGACAGCGCTCGCAGTGCCAGTAAGGGCAGTACCGCCGGCGGTAAGGCTGTCGCTGGCAAACGGCTGCAGCGCCGATGCGCCAGCACCGGCCACATAAATCTGAGGGCTCGAGAACGGTGGGATCACCGGGATCTGCGGCGACGCCTGGCCCTGGCGAGCGCCGACCACAACGACACTCAGGCAGGCCAGGACGACGACGCCCAATGCCAATCGCACTCGGCGTCTACCGCGGCGGCGAGGTCGGGCAGTCGGCTCCATTACTTGGCGGATTTCATGCTTCCGGCGAAGTACAGCGAAGGTGCGCAGGCTCCCGTGCAGTCCTTGACGACCAGCTGGAGGCTGCTGTCGGGGCGGAAGAAGACCGGGGTTATCCAGTGATAGTCAAGATCCCTGAAGTCGGCCAGCGCCCATGACATGAGCACCTTGCCGCTGTCTTGCAGGTAGACGTCGCCACTGGCGCCGGCCGAGTTCTCCAGCAGGATGTCGGTGACCTCGAGGGTCTTGCCTTTCGGCACGGCGTACGAGACCGTCGTGTTGTTGCCCGTTACTGTCAGGCTGGCGTTTACGGGCGAGCCGCCCGTAGCTATTTGGCCGCCGGCCGAGCTCGCAGTTGCCGATGTGGATGTCGTCGGCGTGGCCGCACTGCTCCGTGAAGCAGCCGAAGTGGCCGGCCCCGCTAACGACGACATCGTGCTCGAGACCTTGTTTAGCGCCATGCTTACGGGCGTGACTTGCTTCGCCACCGCGCTCCCGGTCGCCGCCGTGATCTGTGGTTTGACCAAGGCGAACCACAACAGCGCCAAAAGGGCGGCCAGGGCGACCAACCCCGCCACCGCCCCCCAGATCCAGGCCGGTAAGAGCGCGTCGCGCAGTATCGCGCCGTCAGCACCGACCTGGGCCGGATGAGCGCTGACGGGTGCGTCGGCAGCCGGCTTGGTGCCGTTCGTATGTTGTTGGCGAAGCGCGACTTGATATGGTTCGGTGGTCGAAGGGCCCCGCCAGTACGTGGTTTTGGGCCGGACGCTGACCTTCGCGAATGCAACCGACCCCGGGGCGACGTCCACCAGGGCGGGCCGGAAGGAGTACTGCAAATGCCGAGTCTCCGTCGGTACCTCGCAATTCGACGCGGTACTTGACGTTGGAACGATTGTCTACCGCGACCTTTGACCGGCCCCTCAGCCAGACTCGAGTCGCATGTGGTGTCAGTTCAGCGATGACGTCGCTGAATTCGGCAACGTTGAGAAACCCCTCCTCGACGACGGTGCCTTCCGGGTCTTCGCGGGACTGCACCCGGATGCCGAAGGGCAACGAGCCCGAGGCGGTGTCGGCCGCCCGGGGTGGAGAAAAGGTAACTCTTGATCGTTTCCTCACCTTGAGGGAACAACGAAACGGTTGGCGGATCGAACGTGGCCCAGGTGCCGGCCGGCCCGAGTACTTCGAAATTGAACTGGTCGACGACCGTCCCGGTATTACGTACCAACACGTCCAGGCTGATGCTGGCGCCTGGCTCGACGTCGGCTACCGGCATCGGAAGGCGTACTATTGCACTCATATCATTTCCTCCAAGCTTGTTGTCGAGCCCATGTCAGGCGTTCCCGCCGATCAATACGGTGGTGGCGCTGGCGGCGAGAGCCCCCGGCCCTTCACCGCACGCAGTGCACCGGGAAGACTGCGTAGCCGCCTTCTGGCCACCGATGAGCACGGTTTCGCTACCCGTGACGACCCGGCCGATCTGGTCCGCCGGTACGACGTAGGGGTCTGTTGGGTAAAGACCGATATGTGGCGGGGTATTCAGGCCCGACGACCCCGCGACGGCGGCCGGTTTGCCGCCAATGAGGACCGTATCAACGGCCCCGATGGTGACGGGGGCTGAGAAGGGGAGAGGGCCGGCCGGCTGTTCGGCGCCCGTCACGGGGTTGGGGATGCTGTGGATGCGGCACGTAGCCTTGATCTGGTCCCCGAGCACGGCGGCCGGTTCGCGCTCGGTCAATTTGCCCTCTCGTAAAGGACGATGCCCGTCTCGGCACAAGTCGCCGGTGCTGCGCCGGGGTCGGTTGTAAGCAGGCGGAGCACCAACTCGCTCGGCCGCACCACCTTTATGTTCTCCTGCTGGAAAGCGGGTGGGTTGTTCAAATCTATTATTGTGCCGGTGCCCATCGGCGAGGAGCTGAGGGATATCTGCTCCGGGTATGGCGAAGCTTGACCGCTTTGCGCCGCGCCGGCCGAAGGAGTGAACGGAGTGAAAGCGATCTTTGATATCGTCCCGGCGAAATTCGGGGCGACAGTTATGGTCAGCAGCTGCGAGCCATCACCACCGGGCTGCGTGTACCAGAAAACGGTATCGTTGTCTTGCAAGAGGGGCGGGCCGCAATCCCCGAAGTGAGTGCCCCCGACGTGGTCCACAGGTACTTTTGAGTATGACGGTACAACTTGGTGGTACACGCTCGAGTACCAATTAGTGGCCCTGTGCCTGAGCGTTGGGTCCACCGAAAAGACGGCTACCCCGAGCAAAGCCAGCGCGAGCAATTTCCCGCGTAGGCGGTGTGGCCGAGCGGATGCGCCAACCGGCACCCTGACGGCCGGCGCGGCACTCCATGCCACAGGGACGTGGCGGGGCAGTCGTGAGAATTCTGTCGATGAGTGTTCTGGGGACGTCGGAGACGTATACGAGCGAGACGACCCACTGGCGACCGGTGGCACTTCGGCAGGTACTTTGGTGATTGTTGCCCCACCGCCCGAGGGCCCACGACCTGGTTCGGCGCGGGCGGCCCCGCCTACTTTCTGCTCGGCCGGTCCCTGAGCCACTTGACGCCTGTGGGAGAATCCGCTTCCACCAAGGAAGGCGGACCGTCATTGGGAGCTCGTCGAGCCGGCTCCCACAGCGGCGGCAAAACCGCCGCTCCGGGCGGTTGGGATGGCCGCACCGCCCGCAAAACAGGTCGCCCGCCTGGGCCCGGCGTACCGGAGCGCTTGGCCTCTTCGGTTTCGGTCTCAGCGCCGGCGGGGCGGGCTGGACGGCGACCGGACCTGCCGGTGAAGGAGCGACAGGATTTTGGTGGGCAGTCGGGGCGGGTGCGTCACTCTCGGTGCCGTCGTCTAGTGCAACCCGCTCGCCTTCCCACTCGAGAAAGGCCCCGCAGCCTCCGCAGAACTTCTCGTCCGGGGCCGCGTGAGCTCCGCACCTTTTGCAGATGATCTCTTCCATTCGAGATCGCTGGCCCGCCACAGCAAGGTGGTGGGCCGGAGCTGGCTCAAGCGGCTCTAGACCGACTGGTTGGTGAGGCTGAGCGTTGAAGTCCCATTGCTTTGGCTCGATCACGGCGGGGCAACCGACACTGGCTACGTGCGAACGGGCGCGAACGGGATCCCGACCAGACGGGGAGCAGCCACGAACCCATCGGTGTTGCCCTTTGCATCCGTGTAGAAACCGACCAGGTCACCGGCGTTGTTGAGGCCGTTCACGATCGTGCTGCCCACCCCGTTGGGGTCGCTAACGGTACCCAATGTGCCCGCCAGGTAGACGAACCCATAGGTCTGCTTGTGGTGACCCACGTACATACCGACAGCTACGCCTTCGTCGTTGAGGCCGAAGATCTCTGTCGTGTTGGACCCGGGGACCGCCACGGTGGTCCAGGCCCCATCCGCCTGTTTGATGAAGCTGACGATGTCCCCATTGGCTTTCGCAAAAAAGCCGGCCACCGCACCGTGGTCGTTGATGGCGGTGGCCGTGGCGCTGGTGGCCCCCGGCGGCGTGACCGGGGTGAAGGAGTTGGTGACGCGGTCCCACGTGTAGGCATGGGAATTGCCTTTGGCGTCGTTATAAAAACCAGCCCCCTGGCCATTGTCGTTGAGGCCCAGGAGCTGGTCGACCGGCGGCTTGGACGTCGCGAGCGGGTTGCTCACCGAGGAGATCACGCCGTCCTCATCGAGGAAGCCGTAGTTGGCGCCCGACGGCTGGACGTAGAAACCGACCGTGTTTCCCCAGTCGTTGATAGCCGTGACCTGGGTTTGCTGGGAGCCCATGAAGTTTTCGTTGGTAAATGTATTGGCGCTGTAGGGGGAGACCGTATATCCCTTGTTCGGGTGGACGTTGGCCGGCGACCCGCTGCCGAAGTAGCCGGCGATCTCACCGAAGTCATTTATGCCCAGCAGCTGGTTGAACGTGGGGTCCCTCGGGTCCCCGAGCGTTAAGAAGCTGTAGTGGGTGGAGGAGTTGGTCAGCACTGGCGTTGGCGTCGCCGTCGCGGCACCGGCCGTGACAGGCGCCAGTGCCGCCCCGGCCGCCATGGCCAGGGCGAAGCGAGCGCCCGACGCCTTGTGCGAGCGAAAAGAGGCGGTGCGGGTGCGCCTAGCTCGCTCGAGCTGGAGCTCCCGGTGAGTGGTCGGTGTGGCGGGCATGACGGTTCCTTTTTTCGAGAAGGGTCAGTTGTCTGACAGCCATTGCTCCCGGCCCGTTGTGGTGGCGGCGCCGGGACGCCGGTGGATTGCTGCCTTGGGTGCTACCAGCGTCCTCCGGGTGCCCACTGAGCGGCATCGGTAGCGTGTACTGACGGGCCACGGAGACGCTACGGACCTTTCCCGGAGGCAGAATGTAAGGGCGGAGGTCAGAATGTAAATGGAGGTGCTGTCGGAGCGGGAGAGCGAAGTGCTCGCGCTGGTGGCCGAGGGCCTGACCAACGCAGAGATCGCGCGGCGGCTGATCATCTCGGTCCGCACGGTGGAAAGCCATGTCGCGTCGCTGTTACGCAAACTGGGGCTGGAGGACCGTCGTGCACTGGGCGCTTATGCGACCGCTCGTGACCGGGCGTCGCCATCTCCTGCCCGGCGGGTGCTGGAGCCGGCGACGACGTTGGTAGGCCGGGCTGAGGAGCTGGGCGAGCTCCGCCAAGCGCTGGGCGACAGGGGGTTGGTCAGCCTGGTCGGGCCCGGTGGGATCGGGAAGACCCGGGTGGCTTTGCGGTTGGCCGCCCAGCCCCGGGCGGTCTTTGCGGATTTGACGGTACTGCCCGCCGGGGCCGACGACGAGGTCGTGGCCCGGGCGGTGATATCGGCGTTGGGGTTGACCGAGCCGGGCGGGGGGAGCTCTCTGGACGTCGTAGCGGGGGAGCTGGCGACCGCTCCGCCTCGTCTGGTGGTTCTGGACAACTGCGAGCACGTGCGCGAAGGGGCGGCGATGGTGGCGGAGCGGCTGGCCCGGGAGCGGTGCTGCCAGCTGTTGGCCACTTCCCGCCAGGCCCTGGGAGTGCCGGGGGAGCGGGTGATGGTGCTGGAGCCGCTCAGCGTCGAGGCGGCCGCCGAGCTGTTCGTAGACCGCGCCGCCGACATCGGGGTGCCCGAACCGCTGGACCCGGAGATCGTGGCCGAGGTGTGCCGACGAGTGGAGTGCATGCCGTTGCTGGTGGAGCTGGCCGCAGCTCGCCTGGGGGCATTCAGTCTCGCCGACCTGGTGGTCCGGCTCGACTATGCCCTGGAGCTGCTCGGTGGTGGTGGGTCCTCCCATCGTCACCGCAGCGCCCGGGCGCTGCTGGGGTGGAGCTATGACCTGCTCACTGGGCCCGAACAGGCCATATATCGTGCGCTATCTGTCCTGCGAGGGCCGTTCCGCCTGGAAGTGGCTGAAGCAGTGGCGCCGCCAGGGCCGCCCGGAGCGGTCGCGGCTGGGTTCGCCCGGCTAGTCGAGGCGTGCCTGGTGACCCGGGTCGGCGACCGGTACCGCCAGCTCGACTTGGTAAGGGCCGACGCCGCCGAGCGATTGCAGGCGGCGGGCGAATCCACCGCCGCTCTCCGCCGGCTCGTCGACTGGGCGTTACGCTCCGCGGCCACGGCGGGACCGGGCGACGGGGCCGACCTGGTTGCCGCGGTCGAGGCGGCGCAGCGGCTGGGGCACCCAGAGCTGTCCGGATTGGCCCGGCTGGTGGCCGAGGACTTCGAGGGGACCGGGCGCTGGACCGCTGCTCAGGAGCTGTTCGAGCTGGCGGCCCGCGCTTCCGGGAGCGCTGCGGCGGTCTGGGAGGCGGCGGCGACGGCAATGAGCCGGTACCGCGGCGACTCCGCCGTCCGTCTGTTCCTCCTGGCCGCCGAGTCGGCTCAGGCCGACGGCGACGCCACCCTCGAGGCCCGGGCCGTGGTGGCGGCGGTGGAAGTGAGCACCCGCTTCGCCGGTTCTGTCAACGACGGCCTCGATGCGAGCCAGGTCGACGCGCTGATCGACCGGGCTGAGGTGCTGGCCCAGCAGAGCGGGGCAAAGCCGGATCTCGTAGCCGGTGTAGCTGTCGCCCGAGCGTGGCAAGCGTATATGGCCCGGTTCACTCCCCCCGGCAAAACCGACGCAGACGGGTCCAACACGGCGTTGGTGATTGAACGGACCGAGGCCGCGGTCGGCTTGGCTGAACGAGCCGGTGACCCGTTACTGGGCTCCTCAGCGCTGGACTGCCGCTGTGTTACCTGCCTGGGAGAGGGCGACCTGGCTGGAGCCATGGCGGTAATCACGGAGCGGAACGCCCTGCTGGCCGGCGTCCGGGACGGCTCGGCCCGGGCTTTGGTGGAACAGCGTGACGTGCTCTCGATGTCTTGTGACGTCACGCTCCGCTTAGGCGATCTGGAGACCTGCCTATCCCACGCCCTGGCGTTCCGGGAGTTCGAGCGGGCCCTGGGCGAACCCCATGACTACGTCCAAAAAGCCGTGCCCGTTCTGTTCTTCCTCGGGCGCTGGCAGGAAGTCGTCGATGATGCCACCCGGCTGCTGGCCGTCCGGAGGACGGAGCCCATCTGGACCGCAGTCCAGCTCAACCTGATGTGGATCTGCGCCGGAGCGGTGCTCGGCTACCGCGGTGACGACCGCGGCGCCGAGGCGTGGTACTCGGAGTGCGGGCTGCTGCGGGGCCACAACGCCGCCCTTCTTCGCTGCCTGCGGGCAGACGTCGAGCTGCACCACGGCCGGCTCGACGCCGCCGGCCGGTTGCTGGCCGAACCGGCCGCCGCCATCGACGGCCAGTGGCGGGCTCTTTACGCGGCGTTGTGCGCCGAAGCCTATGGCGGCGACGCTCTTGTCGATGCGGAGCCGCTGGTGGCCGATGACGCCTACTCCGCGGCGGTGTTGGCTCGCGCCCGGGGAGACCTCGAGCAGGCATGGAACGGGTTCACGGCTATCGGCGCCAGTTACCAGGCGGCCAGGACGGCACTTTCTTTGGTAGGCCCCCGTCGCCGGGCCGCCCTCGCCACCTACCGCGACCTCGGGTTGCGCCCTCAGTTTTCCGGCCCCACCGGCGGCGGCGATCGGCCGGTGGCGTCTCCGTAGCCGGTCCGTACCGGTTACCGATGTGGCTCAGTGGGCTTTCGGAGGACGCTGGTCGCAGCACTGCCAACGAGGCCGAGGAGCGACCTATTACCACCAACCCTTACATCACCGCCCAGATCGCCAGCGAACGCCGCCGCCAGCTGATGTCCGAAGCCGACCAGTACCGCTTCTTTCGCAGCGCCGGTCCCAGCCGTGATGGCGCGGCGAGCGGCCGGCCGACCAGTGGTATTCGCTGGCCGCTGATGGCGGCCACGACGCTGGTGGGCGCTGGCAGTGCCGCGATTCCTCCACCACGTCGCCCCGGTCGGCACCACGGGCCCGGTGACGGGCAAGTGCTACGCCTGCGTCGAGGTCGAAGCCGAAGGCGCCACCCACACGCGGGCCGTGTCGTACGTGAATGGTTGCGACGGTAGCGGTTCTGACGTTGTCGAAAGCCGCCTCTTTGCGGACGGGTATGGGACCCTCATTGCTGGCGGCCGGTGACCGCCGTACTTGACTGCCGGAGGCAATGCCCGGACTTGCTCGGCGGACCGCTGCGCCGGCTGCTGGGTGTGTTCGCCCACCCGGACGACGAGGTCTTTTGCGCCGGCGGCACCTTCGCCCGTTACGCCGAGCAGGGGACAGAAATCATGGTGGTGTCGGCCACAAGGGGGCAGGCCGGAGAAATCCGGGATGCCGAGGTGGGATGTCGAGGAACGATCGCCGAGGTCCGCGAGGCCGAACTACGCCTGGCTTGTGAGCGCCTCGGCGTGGCGCACGTGCGTTGCCTGGACCACATCGATGGCGCTCTCGCCGACGCTGACTTCGATGGCCTGGTCGCTGAGATAGTGCAGGTAATCCGGCAGTTCCGGCCCGAAGCCGTGGTCAGTTTCGGGCCCGACGGAGCCTACGGTCACCCGGACCACGTCATGATCAGCGCGGCGACGACGGCTGCCTTCCGGCGGACCGGGGATGAGCGGTTGTACCCTGAGCGGCTCGCTGGGCTCAGCTCGCACCAGCCCGCTCGCCTTTACTACAGCTGCTTCCCGTCCGGGAACGTCCTGCTCATGGACAGGCTGGTCGACTGGCTGACCAGCCAGCCCGCTCGGTTCGCCGGCACGCCGGCCTTCGTCCACGCCCTGCTTCGCGTGGCTGAAGCGGCAGGGACAATGCGCTACACCAGGGATCACACGCAAGTGCGCTGGTACCCGAAGGGGTTCTACGTTGTCGAGCAAGGTGAGACGCCCAGGCAGCTGTTCCTGGTCCTTTCGGGGCAGGCCGATGTTTGGGAGGAGCGCGCCGATGGTGGATGGGAGCGGCTAAGGCAACTGGGGCCGGGAGAGTTCTTTGGCCATGCCGTTGTTGACAACCGACCTCGGGGTGCACACGTCGTGGCGGTGGAGAGCCTGACCTGCCTTGTGTTCTCCCCGGCGATGCCTCCAAAGTTCGCGGGCCGGGGCGAGGGGGCACGCCTCACAGTGCCTACGCAGCTAAATGATGCCGTCGACGCGAGCTGCAACGACGGATCGGGACCGACAGCGGTCGAAGTGGACGTCTCCAGGCAAATCAAGGCCAAGACGGCTGCGCTGTGCGCGTACCGCAGCCAGTTTGCTCTGGGCCGGAGATGTTCCCGGAAACGCTGCTGCAGGAGATCTTCGGCCGCGAGTACTTCCTGCGGGCGCTGCCGGAGGGCGAGGGCGAAGCCGAGCTGTGGGAGGAGCCTCATTGCCGTGCGGCCCTGGTCGCCCCACGCAACGAGAGGGCCCACGGTGGCAGAAACGCAAAACACCAGCACTGACTCCACGAGGGAGCCTTCGGATATGAGCCGGGCGTTGGCCCGGTTCCTCCGGAGTTACCCCGCGTTCGCGAAGACTGGTGTCCTGGACGTCCTGCGGGCCACGGACTACGCCAGGCTGGACGAGGAGGGCCACACCTATCTCGACTACACCGGCGGCGGCTTGTACGCAGAGTCGCAGGTGCGCCAGCACCAGGAGCTGCTCATTGGTGCCGTGTTCGGCAACCCCGACGCGCAAAACAAGGCGTCGAGCGCGATGAGCCAGCGCATCGAGGCCGCGAAAGCGCACGTCCTGGAGTTCTTCCATGCTGCGCCCGAGGAGTACGAGGTGATCTTCACCCCGAACGCCACGGGCGCCTTGCGGCTCGTCGGCGAGTCCTACCCGTTCGGCCGCGACGGCCAATGCCTGTTGACGTCCGATAATCACGACTCGGTCATCGGGATCGGCGAGTTCGCCAGGGCCAAAGGTGCGAGCGTCAGTTACGTGGCGATTGGCTCACCTGAGCTGCGAGTGCGGGGCGATGCCCTGGCGCAGCACTTCAGCGGCTCGGTCGCCGAGCGCGTCCTCCCCGTTCGGGGCCGCAAACAGACGAACGGCAAGGCAAGGGGCACCTGGCGCCAACCTGTTCGCCTATCCAGCACAGTCCAACTTCTCGGGTGTGCAGCATGCCCTGGAGTGGATCCCCTGGCCCAGGAGGCTGGTTGGGACGTGCTGCTTGACGCGGCGGCGTTTGTCCCGGCGAACCGATTGGACCTCTCCGCCTGGCACCCGGACTACGTGGCGCTGTCCTTCTACAAGCTCTTTGGCTATCCGACCGGGATCGGTGCGCTGCTCGTCCGTCGCCCGGCGCTGGCCAAGCTGCGTTGCCCCTGGTACGGAGGTGGGACTTTGACATTTTCGCCATCCCATGCAGCCGGAGCGACCGGCGACGGATACTGCCGCACTCCGGGCGGGGCCGGGTTCGAGGGCGGGACGATCGACTACTTGGGGATTCCCGCTGTGGATATCGGGTTACGGTACATCGACTCGATCGGCATGGACACCATCCATACCCGGGTGATGTGCCTTACGGGCTGGCTGCTGGAGGCGCTAGCTGCTTTACGCCACAGCAACGGTGCGCCGGCTGTACGCATTTATGGGCCGCACGACACCCGGGCCCGAGGGGGCACGATCGCAATGAACTTCACCAACTCGTCCGGGGAGCTCATCGACTCCTGCCTGGTCGAGCGGTGCGCCAGTGACGCGGGGATCTCATTGCGCAGCGGCTGCCACTGCAACCCCGGGGCGCGAGCCATCGCCCTGGGGCTTTCCAGGGAAGAGATGGTTGAAGTACCCGGGTACAAAGACCAGATGGGTTACGAGCAGTTCCTGCAGTTCGCCGGCGGGAGGAGCACTGGCGCGGTGCGCGCTTCAATTGGATTGGTCAGTACTTTCGCCGACGTATACCGGTTCTGGGAGTTCGCCCGTAGTTTTCGCGATGCGGAGCGCAATAGGCTGGACTAGACCGACGGGGCACGTCGCTCCTTTGGGAAGTGCACCCGCTTACTCCATGACAGCGAGTTCTTTGACCCACTCTTTAGTCGTCCTTGGACGCTTTCCCCGGAACTGGTAACGCCAAAGTGGGCTTAGACCCCACTTTGGCGTTACCAGATAGCGGGCAAATGGGAGGGGAGGGTGCAGTGCCGAGGCGGGGTGAGCTAGTGCCGGGGCTTTTGGACCGCACGGCCGAGCGCTCGGCCCTGGATGACCTGCTCGGGGGATCTACGCGAGGGGCGCGGGCGGGCGCTCGTAGTGCGGGGCGAGGCGGGGTGGGCAAGTCGGCGCTGCTCGAGTACGCGGTCGGAGCCGCCGCCGGCATGCGGGTGGTGCGGGCGCTGGGGTGGAGTCCGAGATGGAGCTGGCGTACGCCAGCTTGCACCTGCTCTGCGCGCCGTTGCTCGACCGGTTGAACCAGCTCCCCGGACCAGAGTGCGACGCGCTCGGGGTGGCGTTCGGGCTGCAGTCCGGGATGGCGCCGGACCGGTTCCTGGTCGGGTTGGCGGTGCTGACCTTGCTGTCGCAGGCGGCCGAGGACCGGCCGTTGTTGTGCGTAGTCGACGATGCCCAGTGGCTGGTCTTCGGCGCAGGTGCTGGCGTTCGTGGCGCGGCGGCTGCTGGCGGAGTCAGTCGGCCTGGTCTTTGGCGTGCGCGAATTAGGGCAGGAGTTGTGGGGGCTGGTGGAGAGTGCGGTCGGCGGTGTACGCCTTCGCACCGCTGCCGCAACGACGGGCGGTGCACCGGGCTCTGGCCGAGGCGACGAACCCCGGCCGCTGACCCGGACCGGCGGGCGTGGCACCTGGCCGCGGCGGCGCCGGGGCCCGATGAGGCGGTGGCCGCCGAACTGGAGCGTTCCGCAGCCCGAGCGCAAGCCCGGGGCGGGATGGCGGCAACGGCGGCCTTCTTACAGCGAGCAGTCGAGCTGACAACGGGGCCCGGACCGCGCTCGAAGCGTGCGCTGGCCACGGCGGAGGCGAGCCTGCAGGCGGGTGCGTTTGGCGCCGCTCGTGAGCTCCTCGACCTGGCCGCGGCCGGGCCCATGGACGAGTTCCAGCGGGCCCGGGCTGCTGCGCTGAGCGGGCAGTTGGCGTTCGCCTCCAGTGCGGGCCGCGACGCTCCAGCCCTCCTGGTGAAGGCGGCCAAGCAACTGGAGCACCTGGATGCCGGGCTGGCGCGCCAGACCTACCTCGACGTGTGGGTCGCCGCCATGGTCGCCGGGCAGCTCGTTGGTTCAGGCGATCTGCAGGAGGTCTCCCGTGCGGCCCGGGCCGCGCCCCCGCCTCCTGGTGCTCCCCGCCGTCGGACCAGCTGCTCGACGCCCTGGCCGTCCTGCTCACCGATGGGCGCGCCAAGGCCGCGCCCCTGTTGAGCGACGCCGCCCGGGTCTTCGCCGAGGACGAGATCGGCGTCGACGAGCGGGTGCGCTGGGCCGCACCGGCCGCCGCCGCCGCAGTCATGGTGTGGGACGAGGCGCGCTGGCACACGATCGCGGCCCGCGAGCTCCAGTCCTGCCGGGAGGCGGGCCTCCTGGCCCAGATGGTGGTCTCGGCGAGCTCGATGGCCACAAATGCCATCTGGCGGGGTGATTTCGCCGCCAAGCGCTTCGGTGTGCGCGTCCGCGCAAGTAAGTGGCGTCAGCTATTCGCCGAAGGCAAGGAAAGGAGGCATTGAAACCCAGCACTCCCTTTTCAACTATCGCGTATTTCCGCGTGCTCTCGGGGACGCGGGTCAGCACACTTACATTTAGTGAACCATACAAACCGAAAGGAAACAACCAAATGAAGAAGCCGAACGACCTCCTCGAAAATGACGTGAGGGACGAGCTGGACTGGGACGCGTCGCTTGACGATACCCGGATCGCCATTGAAGCGGAGGATGGCCACATTACTCTCGCCGGTGCGGTGCCAACATATGTCCAGTGGCTGGACGCCTCGGACGACGCCTGGAGCGTGAGCGGCGTGACCGCAGTCGACAACGAGCTCCTCGTTGGGCTGACGGGCGAGGCCGTCGCGGACGCCGACGTCGCCGCCAGGTGCATCGCTGCGCTCGACTCCGATCTCTCTGTCCCCCACGGCGCAGTCACGGTCGGCGTAGCTGACGGCTGGGTCACGCTGGGAGGCCGTGTCCACCGATTCGTGGGAGGCGATGCGGACCGCTGAAGACACCGCCTGGAACGCTCCTGGAGTCAACGAGGTGGTCGACCGCCTCGCTTTCGTTTAGGGCGGCGTAAGTCCACGGCTTGAGCCGGTCCCAGGGAGCCCGGCTGCCTCGGTCGGTCCAGGCAGCTGGGCCCCGCGCTTGCCCCGTGTCCCGGGGGAGTACGGAGATAAAGAGACATGTGAAGGGGACGTCAGGCGTAGAGGGCGCCGACGCGGGGATCGACCGGGATGTCGAGGACTGTCGTCGCTTGAGCAGCGAGGGCTTTCCGGGCGGCTTCGACCAAAGCGTCTGGTTCATCAGTGCGCAGGCCGGTACAGCCGTACCCCCGGCAGAGGCTGACGATGTCGATGCCGGGCAGATCGTACGAGGGCGCGTGAGCGGCGCCGAGGGTGAGGGAAAGGCCTTTCATGGCGGCGTACTCACCGTTGTTCAGGACTGGCTTCAATGGCGCATCGACCGTCTACGTGGTCAAATGTGGGAAGCTGAGCAGTGGGGCGCGCCCTAACAGAGAAAAGTGGTGATGATATGGACAATGACGTGCCCGTTTGGCCGGTCCATTCTGTCCTCCTCTCCGTCCGCGACCTCGACCGCTCGACGGCTTTCTACCAGGCCGTCCTGCAGCTTCGCGAGGTGCTCCGGGAGGACAGGGTGGCCGTTCTCGGCGGCAACGAGAAGGTGCCGTTCACTTTGTTCCTGAGATGGGCGCAGCCCGGCGCGGTCCATTTCGGCCCGGATGCCCTCGGCGTGCGATCCCTTACCTACGATGTGGGGTCCCTCGCCGAGCTGGAACGAGTGGAAAAGGGCCTTCGTGCTTTTGACGCCTTCAGGGACCGTCAAAGCCGTTCGGAACGCACGGGCTACCGATGGGTTCGCGGCTACGACCCGGACAGGTTCCCGCTCGTGTTCATGGCGTGTGAGATCGACAGGCAGGTCTCGCTTGACGATATTCGCCGCGGTATGGCTCGAATGTACGCCATCGACGCATAGGGCGGTCTCGCCACCGGCCACCTCTATTAACCCGGGCTGAGGGCATGCAGATCCGGCGGCAAATCGGATCGTGCATGTCCTCTGTTTGTCTCTTGGCCGGGGGGCCAAGCGTGTTTATTCGAGTCAGGAGCCGCGGTACGGGGGGTTCGGTACGCCGAGGTAGGGGAACTGCGCCAACAGGTCGTCGTGCGGTTTCAGGCCCGTCGGCGGGATCTTGCCGTGGCTCAGCCAGGCAAAGCGCATGCTGTAGACGTCGTCGGTGGGGACGCGGCCGTTGGGGTAGGTGGCGGGCCGGGTGGGGTCGTAGCGGAGGATGTCGGGCAGCACCTGCAGGGCCGCCGCCTTGGCCTCCTCGGGCGAGTAGCCGCCGTTTTCCAGGATCTTGGACCACGGCCCCAGGTAGTTGGCCACGTCGTCGGCCGGTTGGCGGGAGTTGTACAGGTTTTTCTCGCCGTCGGGGTTGATGAACGGATTAATGGTCGGGTTCCCGCCCCGGTCCATCTGCTCGAGCTTGCCGTCCTTGCGCCGGCTGATCGTGGCCCAGACCCCGATCACGGGGCCGGCGCCGAGCATGTCGTTCGGTACCTCCAGGGCTATGGAGTCGACGTTGTTGTCGGCGAAATCATCGTGGCCGCTCCACTGGAACCCGTGCAGAGCGCCCTCGACGTCGGCGAAGAAAGGGTCACTGCGCAGCGCCGCGGACAGCCGGATACGACCGGCCTGGACGGGCCGGGCGGTGCCGTCGAAACTGACCGGGAGGGAGTCGGTGAGCCGTTCGCCGGCGGGCTCGGGCTGTTGGGCCTCGATGCCGGTGGCGTACCACGCTGTCCCCGTTTGGACGCCGTCCTTGAACTGAGAGAAAGTGAAACTAAAGGCGATGTCGGCGTGATTGTCGCCGTCGGTGTCAATGTTGACCCGGTATACGGCGTCAGGGTAAAACTCGGGGCCGGTCGTGGGCGCCGGTATGGGGGGAGGGGCGCTCGTCGGGTTCGAGTCGATGATCAGGACCGTCTTCTCCGGGTCTTCCGATGACTCGAACACGAACACGTCGGTCAAGTCCAGGCGCCGGTCGTCGCCGGGGAACTTGAGCTTGTCCGCGCTGAAGTGGTTAGACATGGTGTCTCCTTTGGTGGTGGTTGTCCGTGGGTGGTGAATGTCTTGATGATGTTGTGTGGCCCGCCGTTAGCGGCGCAGGAAGTCGAGCAGTGCCCTGTTCACCTGGTCGGCGTGGGTCCAGGGGATGGCGTGCGGGCCGCCCTCGATCACCTCGAGTTGCAGGTCCTTGATCAAGCCGGGTAGCCGTTTGCCGGTCTTGTCTAGCGGCAAAACCCGGTCGTCGTCGCCCTGTACGACGAGTATTGGTACGTCGATCTTGGGCAGGTCGGCACGGAAGTCGGTCGCCCAGGTCGGGATGCAGGCCACCGCGGCGGTGGCCGAGGCGCCGGCGGCGATGTTCCAGCTGGCCTGGTAGGCCTGGTCACTGACCAGGGTGCCGCCCAGGCTGTCGATGTTGTAAAAGTTGTCCAGGAAGCCCTTCATCCACGCCGGCATGTCAGACCGCGCCGCCTGCCCGAACCCGTCGAACAGGCTTTGGGGCACCCCGTCGGGGTTGTCGCTGGTCTGCAGCAAGAACGGCGGGATCGGTGACACCAGCACGCCCTTAGCCACTCGCGCCGAGCCATAGGCGCTGAGGTAGCGCGTGACCTCCCCGGTGCCCATTGAGTGACCGACGAGCGTGACGTCTGTCAGGTCAAGCGTCTCCAGGAGCCTGTGGAGGTCGTTGGCGAATGTGCCGTAGTCGTAGCCGGTTGTTGGCTGGCTCGAGTGGCCGAAGCCGCGGCGGTCGTAGGTGATAACCCGGTGACCGGCTTCCAACAGGACCGGGACCTGCTTGTCCCAGGCCCGGCCGCTGAGCGGGTACCCGTGGATCAGCACGACGGGCTGGCCCGCCCCATGGTCTTCGTAGTAGATCTCGATGTCGGCGGAATTCTCCCGGCCGACGGTGACTTTGGGCATGAGCGTTCCTTTCTGTCGGGGCTGGCCCGGGCCCGGGTGAGGAACCGGGGCCGGCCGACGGGTACTCCAGTCACGTTCGCGTTTCGGCCCGCCCGTCGCACCCGTCGCAACCCCTGGTCCATCGCTGAGCTTCCCTGGCCGTTCGCGTCCGCCGCGACAGGGGCCAGCCGCCGATTAAGCAAATTGCCCGTCGGTACACAAGGTTCTGGCAATAGCTACGGGGTCACCCGTGGAGCTGTCGGCCGGGACTTTGGACGTCGCTTGTCGGCGGCCATATCGTGCTGAGGCCGAACTGGGACGGGGTGGACGTCCGGGTCGGGGTAAAAGCTCGAGTGGTCCCCGTCCTCCCACGCCGCCCGGAGGCCCGGCGTGCTCAGGTCCCAGTCCGGACGGATTTGTCGGGTTACTTCGCGGAGGTCGCACCGGAGGTCCTCGGCAGATGGCCTACCCCAGAACCAATACCCGTTGTAGACGGTGTGGATGACGAGCCCGGGTTTGAGCACCAGGGTGTGGGGGACCATCGGGTCGTGGTACGCGTCGGTGTACTCCTGGATGTCAAGGTCCTTCTGCACCTCGCGGCCGGCATCTGAAAGGAAGGTCCACCGGGCGCCGACTGAGGCGCGGAACTGGCGGGTCTCCATAATGTCGTCGGTCGATATGGTGACGACCCTGGTGTAGGCGACGGAGATTTGCGGGTAGAAAGCCGCCAGCTCGACGTGTTGCTGATGGTCCTTCGGGCAAAAGTGGCCGCGGGCAATTACGAGGACCATGGGGTCGTTCCCCTGGAGCTCGCTCAATCGCCGCCGGGTCTCGGTGTGGTCGGTCAGCTCATAATCGGGGAAGAGCCCGCCTGGGGTTATGTCGGCTCGCATCTCGTCGCTCCCGGTCCGTCGGTTTCGTGCAAAGGGGTCGCGGTCAGCCCGCGGCTGATTCCACCGTCGCACTCCGGGCCCCGCCTCGCGCCTGTAGGACGCCCTGGTCCGTACCCGCCCAAGGCGTTTGATCAGCCCGGCAGAGCAGTGCGGAGGCCCCTGCGCGAGGTGACCCCGAGCTTGGTGAAGACCTTTCGCAGGTGCCATTCGACGGTGCGGGCGCTGATGAACAGCTCGGCGCCGATCTCTGAGTTCGTCCGTCCGTCCCGGGCCAGCCGCGCGATGTGCTCCTCCTGAGGGGTCAGCTCGTCACGGGCGTCGTCTCGGCGCTTACGCACCTTCTCACCGGTGGCCAACAGTTCGTGCCGCGCCCGCTCGGCGAAGCCCTCCGCGCCCATATTGGTGAACATGTCATGCGCCAGGCGCAGCTGTTGGCGGGCGTCGATGCGTCGGTTCTGTCGACGCAGCCACTCCCCGTAGGTCAGCCTGGCCCGAGCCAGGTACGCCGACATGCGAGATTGCCCGAGCCAGTCGATGGCTTGGCGGTGCAGTTCGTCGGCTCCCTCACCCGGCTCCACGAGCGCCCGTGAGCGCGCCACGGTCCCCTTCGCCCACTCGGTCCCGCGCTGGCTGGCGCGCTCGGAAAGGCGGTCAACGGCGTCACGAGCGACGGCCTGCCGGCCGCACCTCGACGCCGCTTCCACCAACTCATAGAGCGCCCACGACGAAGTGACGACCTCGTCCGCAGCGGCCGCTTTTTCTGCGGACTCGAGCGCAAGCTCGTATTGGCCAAGACCGTTGTAGAGGACCGCAGTGGCGTACTCGGTGGCCGTAATGGCGCATCCCTCGCCCCGGGCTAGGGCGCCCTGCATCATCACGTCGACCAGGTCCAGGGCGACATCGGCTTGGCCGCGCCAGGCGGCCAGCCGGAGCGAAATGTAGGGCAGGGTGTCCGCTCGGGCCCGAGGTCGAGAGCTTCGGCCTCGCTCACAAGCAGAGACGCCCGGGAAAACTCGCCCGTCAGGATGTGGAACCCGGCCAGGTAGTCGAGGGCGTAGGGAAGAAAAACCAGCCGGCCCGTCGAACGAGCGAGGTCGGCCTGCCTGGCGGCGAGCTCGAACCAGGCCTTGTCGTCCCATAGGTCCATCGCCGCCAGGTTGTAGGCCACGCACAGCCAATCGAGCTGGGTGCCTTCCGCCCGGAACGTGTGCAGGGCGCTGGCCAGGGTCGGCGCCGCCGCCGCGTAACCCTCGGTCAAACGGGTGGCCAGGCCGAGCAGAAGCTGCTGCCGGGCTGGAAGCGGCTCAGGGCCGAGGGGCGTCAATCGGGCCGCCATAGCAAGGTCCGCCGCCTTGGTGTCGCTGAGCAGCCGGGCGGCGTAGATCGTCGCAACCAGCGCCTCCAGGTAGGTTTCCTGTGCCAGCTCGGCGTCGAGGCCCTCAAGGCGTTGCGCGGCGTGGAGGAGCAGAGCGGGAGCGTCCCTCCCGCGGCGAAGGTCAAAGGCGATCTGGGCGCGCATCCGTTGTACCTGGGCACGACCGAGCTCGTCGAGCGGGCCTGCGTCGGCGGTCGCCAGCAGGGACTCTGCCGCCGCGAAGTCTCCAGCTTGGAACTTGGCCCCGGCGGCCGCCAGCGCCCGTGAAGCGCGCGCACCGACGTCAGGTGTGAGCATCACCGTCCACTCCAGGAACGCGGCAGCAGCGGCAATACCTCCACGGCGCTCGGCATCGCTGGCCCGATTGAGCAATTCGACGGCCACCTCCTCGTCCGGCCCATCGGCGGCGTGCGCTCTGTGCCAGGCCCGCCGGTCGGGGTCGGCCTCGGGATCCGTGGCGGTGGCCAGGGCGCCGTGAGCGGCCCGTCTGTCTTCGGTCGGGGCGGCGCGGTAAACCGCCGACCGCACCAGCGGATGGCGGAACCGCACAACCGACCCGATCTCCAGCAACTGGTCTGCCTCAGCGGGCTCCGCCGCCGAGGGTTCAATACCGAGGTACTGGGCGGCGCGCCACAGGAGCGCAGCGTCTCCGACCGGGTCCGCCGCGGCCAGGAGCATCAGGTGCTGCGTGGCCTCGGGCAAAGCGCGGGCTCGAGCGAGATAGTGGTCCTCGATCTGAGCGGGCAGGTCTGCCTCCGTCGGGAGCGCAAAACCACCGGCCAGCTGGGCTGCGGTGATGCCCATGGACAACTCGAGCAGGGCCAGCGGGTTGCCGCGGGTTTCCCCGATGATCCGGTCGCGCACTGGCTGATCGAGCCGGCCCGGAATGGTGCTGGCCAGCAGGGCGCCTGCGTCTTCTTTGCTCAACCCTGTGAGCAGCAACTCGGGAAGGTGTACTAACTCGCGCTCGTCTGTCGGTTCGCGCACCCCGAAGATGATCCCTACCGACTCCGCCAGCAGGCGTCGGGCCACGAAGCCCAGCACCTGGCGCGTGGACGCGTCGAGCCACTGAGCGTCGTCCACGAAGCACAGGAGCGGTCGCTCGGCCGCCGCTTCGGACAGCAAACTAAGCGTCCCGAGGCCCACCAGGAAGGGGTCTGGTGCATCTCCGAACGAGAGGCCGAACGCCACCCGCAATGCATCCTGCTGAGGCCCGGGCAGTACTTGCAGCTCGCCGACCATCGCCACGCATAGCTGGTGCAACCCCGCGAACGGCAGCTCCATCTCAGCCTCAACCCCTGCGAGCCGGACGACCCGGAACCCACTAGCCTGCCCGGCGGCGTAGTGCAGGAGGGCCGTCTTTCCGACACCGGCCTCACCACGGATAACCAGGGCCGCGCTGTGCCCCCCGCGCACCTTCTCCAGCAACCCATCCAGCACCTGGCACTCGCTGGTGCGGCCCCGGAACCCCGGCTGGCGGTGGGGGGCCATCCGCCCCAAATCATAGGGGACCACGGGTTCGACCGTTCCTGGATTTAAAACGCCCTACCAGATGGAACTCCGGTCAGAGTCGAAACGAGCAGCGCCCACATGAGTGTGGGAACGACGCCCCTCTAGCGGCAGAAGGTCGCGGTCATCTCGGGCGGTTCCCGGATCGTTGGGGCCGGGCTATCGGTTCTTCCGGGTGCCGGCGGCGAGGGGCTGCCCGGCCACTTCGCATCATCGATGGTCCCACGGGTGTGGACAGGTTGGCGGCCGTGTTGATCAGCGAAACATGAGAGAACGCCTGCGGGAAGTTGCCGAGCATCCGCCGGGTAGAGGGGTCGTATTCCTCCGACAGCAATCCGACGTCGTTGCTGAGGCCACGCAGATGTTCGAAGATCTCGCGAGCTTCGTCGCTGCGACCCATCAGGGCCAGATTGTCGGCCAGCCAGAAGGTGGTCATCAAGAACGTGCCCTCGCCCCCTTCGAGGCCATCGACGCTGCCGTCGAGCTGGTACCTCCGGACGAAGCCGTGGTCGACCAACTCCTTCTGGATGGCGGTGACCGTGCCAACAATGCGGGGATCATCGGGAGGGAGGAAACCTACCGGCGCGAGCATCAGCAGGCTGGCGTCGAGCACCTTGGACCCGTAGTACTGAGTGAAAGAGTTGAGTTCGTTATCGAAACCTTTGTCACAGACCTCGGCGTGGACCCGTTCCCGCAGCCGCGTCCAGTGTGCGACTCGTTGGTCGGGCAAAAAGTGGTGCTCCTGCGCCAGTTGAATAGCTCGATCGAAAGCCACCCACGCCATAACCTTCGAGTGGGTGAAATGACGCCGAGGACCGCGCACTTCCCAGATCCCATCGTCAGGTTCGTCCCAAACATCCTCCAGGTGGCGCAGGATGGCCAATAGCAGATCTGAGTCCCAGCCAACCTCCCGCGGGAACGCGTTCCTGGCTGCAGTGAGCGCGGAGTCCATCACCTCGCCGAAGACGTCGAGCTGGAATTGCGTTGCGGCCTGGTTGCCGATCCGTACCGGCCTCGAGCCCTGGTAGCCCGGAAGCGCATCGAGTTCGATCTCGGTAAGGCGTCGCTCGCCCCCCACGCCGTACATGATCTGCAGTTCGCCCGGGCTGCCCGCCACCGCCCGTCTGAGCCAGCGGGTCCAAGCAGCCGCTTCCTCGGTGTAGCCGGAGAGCAAAAAGGACGCCAGGGTGAAGGTGGCGTCACGCAGCCATGAATAACGGTAGTCCCAGTTGCGACTACCCCCGAGCGCTTCGGGCAACGATGTCGTGGCGGCGGCGCAGACGGCCCCGCTCGGCTCATAGGTCAGGGCCTTCAGAGTTATCAACGATCGAATGACATCATCACGCCACTCCCCGTCGTACGTGCACCGACCTACCCACTCGCGCCACCAACGTCGGGCGTGATTGAGGGCGGCCAGGCTGTCAAGGGGGAGGGGGACCCGAGCGGTGGAAGGGAACCATGTCAACGAGAACGACCTGCGCGTATTGGGGTCCACCACAAAAGACGCCGTAGTCGAGTGGCCTCTTCCCGCGAGTGGAACTGGACTGTGAAAGCGCAGCCCGTCACTGCCGGCCACCATTACCAGACCGTCCCCGGTGGCGGTAACCCATGGAGTGATGGAGCCGTACTCGAAGCGTACGATCAGCTCCATCTCCATGTCGACGGTGCCCTCTCGCCCCTCCACGATCCGATGAATGGTGGTGTCGGTGAAATAGGGAGGCATAAAATCGACCACCGCGGCGCGTCCGGTTGCCGTTTCGAACACCGTTTCCAGGACCAGGGTCTCTTTTTCGTAGCTTCGGGAAACAGAAATGACGCGTTCTTTCGGGGCAATCAACCATCGACCATTGTCCTTCGTCCCCAGCAAAGCCGCGAAAGCTGCCCCCGAGTCGATACGAGGAGCGCACCACCAGTCGATAGAGCCGTTCCGATCCACCAGCCCAATCGTCCTGGTGTCGCCGATGATGGCGTAATCCTCGATCCTTGCCGGCACCAGTCGAATACCCCTTTCCAACGACTTACTGGGAAAAGGTTACGTTAGTTGCGGTCCTACACCCACGCCCGGTTCAACCGGTCGTACGCTGTGCCTCATCGAGTTCCGGTGCCGTCCTCAGCGAGCCCGAGGCGGCGAAGGCGGCGACGAACAGAGCGACGATCAACCACAACGCACGGTCGAGGCCGACGCCCTGCGCAAGAAAGCCGATAGCAGGCGGACCAGCCAGGTTAGCCAGGTACCCGATGGATGCCACAACACTGACACGGGCCGCCGGGTTTGTACCGCTCGCAGCCGCAGCCGACATGCCGAGAGGAAAGCCCATCGACACGCCGACCGCCCACAGAAGGACGCCGGCCAGGACCACCCACGGGCTGAGCCCAAGGATGAACAGAATGACGCCGACCACCCCGAGAGCAGTCGTGAAACGTATCGTGCGGACCCGGCCGAGACGGTCGACCACCGGGCCGCCAAAGATCCGGGCCGCGGCCTCGGTTATCGCGAAGGCCGTGAAAAAGAGGGCGGCGATGGCTGCTGTCTGACCATGGCCGTTCCGAGCGGCCAGGGTGAGCCAGTTGTTGGCCGAACCCTCTCCGAGTTCGACGCCGAGCATGACAACTCCGATCAACAGGAGGCGCAAGTCGAGCCAGCCTCGCAACCATTGGCGCACCTTCGCCATCCGGTCAGGCTCTGCTTCGTCGACCGGCCCTCGCCGGCCAGGCGGGATGGCCGGAGCTGAAACCAGAGCGACGATCCCGATGAGTACCGCTTCGGCGAAGAACTGGACCTGAGGGGTAATCCCGAGGGCGGCGCAGGCCGCACCGATGCCCGCTCCGACACCGGCACCGACCGACCAGGCGCCGTGCATGCGCGGCATGAGCGTGCGCCCCGCCAGGTGCTCGATCGACGATCCCTCGACATTGATCAAGACGTCAAGGAGCCCGATGGCGCAACCGATGGCGAAGAACGCAACGCTCACGAGCGGCACGATGCCCAACGTCACGGCGGCCCCAAGGAGGGTCATGCCGGCGGCGACGACGAGGAGCGCCCCGGTGACGGCACGGCGGCTCCCTAGCCAGTGCAGGACCGGTGCCGAAGTGACAAGCCCGAGAATGGCTCCGACGGTCACGCCCGCGAGCAGCAGGCCGATGGTCGCTGTGCCGATGTCGAGTTCGGCCTTCAGGGCTGGAAGCCTCGGCCCCCATGCCGTTACGGTGACGCCCCCCAGGGCGAAGGCAGTCATAGTCGCCCGCTGCCACCGGCGGAGGGCGTTGCCTTCGACAACTGCCGTCATTCGGCTCCCGGGCCCGCACTCCGGGTCGACAGCCGGTTCGCGTCCCGCACGTCGTCAGCTGCGCTAGACAACGACGACCTCCACGCCGCTGAGCCGGAGAGACGCCACCAAATCAGCCGGCGCGGCCTGATCGGTCACAAGGGTGTCGACCTCGTTGGCCGGACAGACGACCGCCATGGCCGAGCGGGCGAACTTCGAGCTTTCGGCCACGAGCACGGTGCGAGCGGCACTGCTCATGGCCGCTTTCTTGACTGCCGCGTCGCCGAGGTCGTACGAGGTCAGGACGCCACCGGCCAGACCACAGCAGCTGAGCAGGGCAGTGTCGAAGCGCATGGCTTGCAGGCTGGCCACGGCCAGCGGGCCGCCGAGGGCCAGTTCACCGTCACGCACCTCACCCCCTGGCATGAGCAGACGGGGCGACACGCGTGAGGAAAGGGCGTTGGCAGCGTGCAGGGACAGGGCCATGACAGTGAGCCGCCTGCCCTCGAGGCAGCGGGCGACTTCGAGCGCCGTCGTCCCACTGTCGAGCACGACGCACTCGCCGTCGGCCAGCAGCGCTGCCGCCGCCCTGCCAATCTCACGCTTCTCTCTGCTGGCCTCCAGGGCCCGCACCGAGAAGGGGAGCTCCTCGCCCCGCATGAGCAGGCTCACGGCGCCGCCCCGGACACGCCGGGCCACCCCGCGGGATACGAGAACGTCCAGGTCCCGCCGCACCGTCATTTCTGCTGTCCCAAACCGTGCCGCGGCGGTGGCCACCTCGATACGCCCGTCTCGCTGGAGAAGATCGATCAACAGCGACTGACGCTCATCAGGGCCCATGTCAAGATCGTACACAATCTATGTGCGAATACACATAGCGCATGTTACATTAGGCGTAGCTACCCGAAATCGTGGTTCGGCGTCCGCTCCTGAGCGGAGCTGCGATGCTCCCCGCCACCACCACCGGTATCACCGATCCCGACGATGATCCGGGCTAAGGGGCCGAACAAGGAGGGAACATGGCACGGGTACTGATCACCGGTTCGAGCGATGGGCTCGGTTTGATGGCCGCCCGGCTGCTCGTCGACGACGGCCACGCCGTCACTCTGCACGCCCGCAACGAGCAACGGGGCGACAATGCGCTTCTGGCGCTGCCCGGCGCCGAGCAGGTCGTTATCGGAGATGTGCAGAGCATCGCCGGGATGCACGAGGTGGCGGAGCAGGCCAATGCCCTCGGCCGCTATGACGCCGTTATCCACAACGTCGGCATCGGCTACCGCGAACCTCGCCGTATCGAGACGGCGGACGGTCTTTGTCACGTCTTTGCAATCAACGTGCTCGCCCCGTTCCTGTTGACCGCCTTGGTCACGGCGCCCGCCCGGCTGGTCTACCTGAGCTCGGGCATGCACCGAGGCGGGCAGCCCGACCTCGGTGACCTCCAGTGGGCCCGCCGGGCCTGGGACGGCGCCCAGGCGTACTCCGACAGCAAGCTCTTCGACGTCGTGCTGGCTTTCGCCGTGGCCCGACGCTGGCCTGGCACGCTGTCCAATGCCCTGGAGCCGGGCTGGGTCCCCACCAAAATGGGCGGGCCCGGCGCACCTGACGAGCTGAGCCTGGCGCCGGTCACCCAGGTCTGGCTGGCCGTGAGCGACGACGCCGCGGCCGTCGTGACGGGTGCCTACTTCTACCACCAACAGCCCCGCGACGTGCACCCGGCCGTCCGGTCGGTCGACGTCCAGGAAGGGCTCCTGGAGCGCTGCAGGGAGCTGACCGGCACCCCGCTCCCGCCGCCATAGGTCCGGGTCAACGCCAACTCCGGCGCCCCTTTCCCACCCATCCCGATGCGGGGTAACGGCTTACCATTGCGCCCCTCGTCAGCTGCGCCGCGGGTTAAAGGTTGGTGGCGCGTTCAAGGTGGTCGGGATAGCGAGCACCCTGGACGGTGACGGAGGTGGCTGCCGTCTCGATGTCGGCGAGGTCCCCGGCCGACAGATCGAGGTCGGCAGCGGCGATGTTCTCTTCGAGACGGTGCAGTTTGCGGGTCCCAGGTATGGGCACTATCCAGGGCTTTTGTGCCAGTAACCACGCCAGCGCGACCTGTCCGGGGGTGGCGCCCTTGCCGTCGGCGATCGTCGTGATGCGCTCCACCAGCGCGTGGTTGGCTTGACGGGCCTGTTCGCTGAACCGGGGGATAGTGGTGCGGATGTCGTTGTCGGCGAACGTCGTGGTCTGGTCGATCGTGCCCGTGAGGAACCCTTTGCCGAGCGGGCTGTACGGGACGAAGCCGATGCCGAGCTCCTCGCACGTCGCCAGCACCTCTTCTTCGGGCCGGCGCCACCACAGCGAGTACTCGCTTTGCACAGCGGTGACCGGCTGGACGGCGTGGGCCCTGCGGACCGTCCCGGCGGCTGCCTCGGACATGCCGAAATGCCGGACTTTGCCGGCGGCGACGAGTTCAGCTACCGCCCCGGCGATCTCCTCGATGGGCACCGTGGGGTTGACCCGGTGCAGGTAGTAGAGGTCCAGCGTCTCGACGCCGAGACGACGGAGCGACCCTTCGGCCGCAGAGCGGACCTGGTCGGGCCGGCTGATCTGGCCTTGCGGCTTGCCGTCGGCGTCAAAGAGCATGTTGAACTTGGTGGCGACGACCACCTCGCCCCGGTAGGGCGCCAGCGCCTCTCCGACGAGCTGCTCGTTGGCCCGGGGGCCGTAGGCCTCGGCGGTGTCAAAAAAGGTGACGCCCCGCTCGACGGCCGTCCGGATGAGCGCGACCGCCTCCTCATGGGTGCCCGACGGCCCGTAGCTCTGGCTGAAGCCCATACAGCCGAGGCCAATGGCGGAGACCTCCGGGCCAAGTGGGCCGAGTGCTCTGGTACGCATGTTGTTCCTTTCGCTAGAAGTCGAATTTCCGCATTACTGTTCGTTTTGGCCCCGGTAGTCGGTGCCGCTGACGTGCGTTTGGGCTCGGCTTAAGGGCGCAGGAGCACCTTGATGGCCCGCCGTTCGTCCATGGCCCGGTAGCCCTCGGCCGCCTGGTCGAGGGGTAGTTCGAGGTCGAAGACTTTGCCGGGGTCGATGCTGCGCTCACATATGAGCTTGACCAGCTCGGGCAGGAAGCGGCGGACAGGGGGAGGGCCGCCGTGGAGGTGGACGCCGGAGAAGAACAGTTCCTGGCCCGGCAGCTCGACGCCGTGGGAGACACCCACGTAGCCGACGTGCCCACCGGGCCGGGTGGAGCGGATGGCCTGCATCATGGACTCCTGGGTCCCCACCGCCTCGACCACGCTGTGGGCACCGTACCCGTCTGTGAGGTCCTTAATCTTGGCCACGCCGTCGTCGCCGCGCTCGGTGACGATGTCGGTGGCGCCGAAGTCCAGGGCCATATTTTGCCTGGATTTGTGGCGGCTCATGGCGATGACCCGCTCGGCGCCCAGCTGGCGGGCGGCCAGGACGGCCAGCAACCCGACCGCCCCGTCGCCGACGACAGCGACGGTCTTGCCCGGGCCGGCCTCCGCGGCCACGGCCCCGAACCAGCCGGTGCCGAGCACGTCCGAGGCGGCCAGCAGAGAGGGGACCAGAGCGGGGTCAGGCATGTCCCGGGGGTGGCCACCAGGGTGCCGTCGGCCAGCGGGACCCGAGCCAGCTCGGCCTGGGTGCCTCCGTCGCCCATCGGCTGGGCATGTGTGCAACGGGACTGGTAGCCGGCCCGGCATATCTCGCAGGTGTTGTCGGAGGCGAGGAACGAACCGACCACGAACTCACCGGCCTTGATGGTCGTGACCTCGTGGCCGGTCTGCTCGACGACACCCACGTACTCGTGCCCCATGGGCGTCGGGCCCGTCACCTGGTCGGTGCCGCGCCAGCGCCACAGGTCCGAACCGCAGATGCAGGTGGCGGACAGGCGAATGATGGCGTCCGTCGGGGCGACGATCTTCGGGTCTGGTCGGTCGATGACCTCCAGGTCGCCGGGGGCGTACAGAACGGCACCACGCATCACAGTCCTCCTCAAGGGCGCTTCGCTTTTTGGCCGGCTGCCCACGGGGGAGGCCAGGTCATGTACTCAGGGAACCAGGATCTGGGTCATCGAGGAAGTCCCTGCTGAGAGTTGTACCGGCAGGGCACCCCAGAGCCGGCTGGCCGCCCTTACCCTTGGGGTGTGGACAACCGTCAAAAGGTTCGTGAGTTCCTCCAGTCGCGACGCGCCAAGGTCACGCCCAACCAAGCCGGTCTGGTTGCCGGGGGTGCTCGCCGGGTGGCCGGCCTGCGCCGCAGCGAGGTGGCCGCCCTGGCCGGGATGAGCGTCGAGTACTACGCCAAGCTGGAGCGGGGCGCGCTGGCCGGCGCTTCCGCCGGGGTGCTCGGATCCCTCGGCCGGGCCCTGCAGCTAGACGAGGCTGAGCGAGCCCACCTCTTCGACCTGGCCCGGGCGGCAGACGGGACGAGCGCCTTGGCCCGCCCCCGGCGCCGCTCGGCCCGGTCGTGGACGGTGCGTCCCAGCCTGCAGTGGGCTCTCGACGCCGTGACCGCCGGCCCGGCTTTCGTACGCAACGGGCGGCTCGACCTGCTGGCCACCAACCGCCTCGCCCGGGTCTTCTTCGACGAGGTCTACACCGACCCGCAGCGCCCACCAAACCTGGCCCGCTATACGTTCCTGGACTCGGCGTCGCGCCGGTTCTACCCGGACTGGGAGCACATCGCGGATATCACGGTGGCCATCTCGCGGACCGAGGCCGGCCGCGACCCCCACGACAAGGACCTGCACGACCTCATCGGGGGGCTCTCCACCAGGAGCGACGAGTTCCGCACACGCTGGGCCGCGCACAACGTCCGCCACCACGGCAGCGGGGCCAAGAACTACCACCATCGCCTCGTCGGCGACCTCACCCTCGCCTACGAGAGCCTGGAGATGACGGCTGAGCCGGGCCTGACCCTCACCATCTACACGGCCGAGCCCGGGTCCCCCTCCCAGGAGCAGCTCAGCCTGGTGGCCTCCTGGGCCGCGTCCGAAGCCACGGAGCAAGTTCACGAGCAACCCGGCCGAGATCAACCAATTACGACCGTCCTCCGCGGCTAAGACCCGCGCCCATGAGCGGTCGCGCACCAAGGCCCGTGTCACCATCGTTAGTTCCGCGCTGCCCTGTGAGCCAAGTGCTATGGCCGTCTTCATGAGATAGACCAGACGGGGTTCAGTCGGGTTGGCCGCCAGGCTTGACCCATTGCCAGTCGGCAGGCCACCAGTCTCCCTGCGGGTCGGTGGTTTGCCCGACCTCGATGATGTAACCGTCGGGATCCCTGATGTAGCAACGGATCTCGAAGGCGTGCTGTTTCGGCGGCGTCAGGAACTGCGCGCCCAAAGCGCTCCATTCGGTGTACGCGGCGTAGATGTCTGTGACCCGGATGTTGAGGAAGCTGCTGACCCGGTCGGGGTCGCCTGGCGTCTCCAGGGTGACCGTGGGTTTGTCGTCGGTGGGGCCTCCGCCGCCGTTGATGATGATGAAGGTGTTCGCGAGCGCGACATTGGTCGGCTCCGGGCCGAAGACCACCTTGCCGCCGAGTACTTCGGTATAGAAGCGCCGGGAGCGCTCGACGTCATCGGAGACAATGAAATGGCCCACTACCATCTGCTGCGCGGGCCGCGCGGCTTCAGCCACTGGCACCTCCACGAGTTGGGGCGGTACCCCGCTTATTACGGGGTCTGGAGCCTTCAGTCAACCACATCGGTCCGTCGAGGGGCCCCGCTGGTCGGCGGGTTAGTTGGGGCGGCGGTGGCGTGGTTTTCGGCGAATGGCGTTGACATCAGCCAGCGCGAGCTCGAATGCGGACCGGTAACGCTGGCTCAAGGCGTGGGAAAATCGAAATGTGGGGAAGCCGGCAACTGGGCACCTGGACGACGGCCCGCTGCAAGCGCGCTTGCTCGGGCCCTTCCAGCTCTTGTGGTCCGGTAGGGCCGCCGGCCCTTGGCCCCGACCAGCGGCACGGCGAGTGCTTGCGTTGGTACTGCTCAGCCCAAGACGCCGGGTCACACGAGACGAGCTGTGCGAGGCGCTCTTTAGCGACCGGGTGGCGACCCAGGCAGGCCGTGCCCTTATAAAAGCTTTGTCGGGTTGCCGGTCGGTCCTTTTAGATCTGGGTGGGCCTGCTTCGGGGCTGCTGAAGTCCGACCGGGCCAGCATCTGGGTGCCGCCCGAGCTCTTCCTGGAAATCGATTACGAGGTCGTAGCACTGGCTCTTAGGGCCGCTCTAGCCATGTCGCCGGGCCACGCTCGCGATGAGGACTTGAGCGCAGCCCTGGCCAATCAAGCGACTCTCCTGGCCGACGAGCCTTACGCCGACTGGGCGCTCGAGCCCCGCGACCGCCTGGAAGCACTACGCCAACAAGCGCGCCTGGCCCTGGCCCGGGACAGGGGTCGCGGCGCCGGGGCCTGCAGCCCCCAGGCCGTCCTGGCCGCGTGGGAGGACTGCCTGGCCCACGACCCGGCGTGTGAGGAAGCAGCCCGCTCACTTATGCGCGCTTACCTGGCCCAGGACCTGCCGCACATGGTCCAACGCACTTACGAGCGCTGTGAGCGAGCGCTGGGGGAGCTCGGTCTCCGGCCCTCGCGTGCGGTCGAAGATCTGCGTGCCGACATTTCCTCAGAGCCGGTGGCCTCGGTGGCTGGCGGCGACCGCGCTTCGGGCCAGGGACGAGAAGAGCGACGGGTGGTGACCGTCGTGACCGTGGACGTGACTTCGCCGAGTGAGGCGAGCGCTCCGGACCCCGAGGATCTACAGGAGAGCGTGGGAGACGTGCTCGCTGGTGTGATCAGCGTCGTCGAGGACCTCGGCGGCACCGTCGTGTCCGTATCAGGACGCGGGTTGCAGGCACTGTTCGGCGCACCTGGGGCTCACGAGGATGACCCGGAGCGAGCGGTGTTGGCCGCCTTCCGTTGTCTTTCGGGCGGCGTGAGTGGTCCCACTCCGGTTGCGTCCGGGCTACGCATCGGCATCGAGACCGGCGCCGCTGTGATCGAAAGACCTGGCGCCGGGGCGAGGTCGTATTACCGCGTTGTGGGGGCCGTGGTTGACGAGGCGGCAAAGCTCCATTCGGTTGCCCGTACGGGGTCGGCGCTGGTCGGGCCGGTCACACGGGCCGCCACAGAAGGTGTTTTCAAGTGGAGGCCCGTTGAGGAGGTCCGCGGCGGCGACCATGGGGGCGTACTGATCGGTGCCTACCTGGACGAGCCCGTAGCGCGGGCGGCTAGCCGCCAATTGAGGATGGGCGTGCTGGTCGGCCGGGCTGCTGAGCTTTCCGCACTCGAGAACTCGCTCCACGAGACGGTCTGTGGCCGAGGTCGCATGGTCGTCGTAGTGGGGGAGCCGGGTCTAGGGAAGACGCGCTTGGTCCGGGAATGCCGCAACAGGTTTGCGGCATGGGCTCGGGCAGGCCGCGGACGGCTCCCGCTCTGGCTGGAGGGGCGCTGCGCGTCTTATGCCTCGACGACGCCTTACGGGCTCTACCGGAACCTGATTACCAGTTGGGCCGGTGTGGCGCTCTATCAGAGCGAGGACGTCGTCGGCCCGGCCGTCCAAAGGGCTCTTGCAGCGGTGATGGGCAACAAGGACCTGTGGCCAGTCCTGGCCCGGATGATGGACCTCCCGGGCGGCGAACTGCGCATGAGGCCGTCAGAGTTACAACAAGCGACGTTCGCGGCCGTGAGGGATCTTGTCGCCCGGCTGGTCGCCTTCGGGCCCACCGTTTTGGTTCTGGAGGATCTGCATTGGGCGGACCCAACGTCGCTGCACCTCACTGAGGAGCTCGCGATGATCGTCGCAGACGGGCCTCTGTTTCTTCTTGCCACACGACGGCCGCATCCCGACCCCGGCGTCTCGGCGCTCGAGACCGCCCTATCGGAGCGTCTCGGCCTCGAACTCGCTCACCTCGAACTCGCACCGTTGGCTGAAGACGCCGAGATCGAGCTGGCTAACGACCTGGCCGGAGGCGGGCCTCCTGCAGAGGTCGTCGACGCCCTCCGCACCGGAGCCGACGGAAACCCTTTGTTGTTGGAAGAACGGTTCAACTCATTGCGGGCCGGTGGCGCTTTGGTGCACCATCGAGACCACTGGCAGCTGGCTAAAGACCGGCTCTATGGAGTCCCTCAGGTGCTCGAACGCCAGGTCCGCTCCCGGGTGGACTCACTGAGCCCTGGTGCCCAGGACCTGGCCAGAGCGGCTGCGGTGCTGGGCCAGGAGATGAACCTTGGTCTCCTGATACGCGTGTGCCCGGGCGGCGACGGAGCTGAAGGCCATCTCGGCGAGCTCTGCCAGGCCGGTCTACTCCAATCAGTGCCTGGCGCCCCTGAGCCCGCCTACCGGTTCCGCCACGCCCTCCTCCAGGAGGCCGTTTACCGGGGCATGCTGCGCAGTGAACGGCGCCGCATCCACGGCCGGGCCGCGTGGGCAATAGAGGAAACGTCACCCGGCCGTCTCCCCGAGGTCGCCGCAGTGCTCGGCCGTCATTTCGCGGCCGCGAACGAAACTGATAAGGCGGTCCACTATTTCGAGCTGGCGGGCGGACAGGCCGCTTCGGCCTACGCCAACGAGGAAGCCATGGCGTCCTACCGCTCCGCCCTGGGCCTGCTGGGCGCCGGCGAGCCCGCGGCACCCCGGTCAGCGGTGGCATCCAGGCTTTGGGCCAAAGTGGCCGAGCTGGCCTGGCTGACGGGTGGGTTCGACGAAGCCAGGCTTAGCTACCGCCAAGCCATCGCCGTGGCCCACGACATCGACAGTCTCGCCTGCGCACAGCTGCACGTTGCGCTCGGCGGTGTCGAGAGCGCGGCGCGTTCATATGCGGCCGCCAGGGCCGAGTTCGAGGCGGCGCAAGAATTGCTGGGCGACGACATCGCCCGCCGGGACGAACCAACGACGGACGTCTGGATCGAACTCATGCTCGGCCGGGCGGTGCTTTACGAATCCATGAGCCAGCACGCCGAGCAGCTCGCGATTTTGGAGCAAGCCCGACCGGTGGTCGAGGAGCGGGGAGACCCCCGGCGCAAGGCTTGGCTCTACGTCAGGGCAGCGCGAGCCCGGGCTGCCCTCGACCGTTACCGCATCAGCCAGGACGTCTTGGCCGATATGGAGGTCGGCGCCAAGATTGCCGAAGAGCTGGTCAGGTTGGACGACCCCGCAGCGACTGGCTGGTGCTTTTTGTACATGGGCTATTTCTGCGTTCTCGCAGGCGAGCTCTCGAGGGCCCGTGAGTACCTTGAGCGTGCCCTTGCCGTCGCCGAGCCACGGGGCTACGCGCAGCTCAAAGCGGCGAGCCTGGTCGCGCAGGTCATCGGTGCGATTCGTGCTCACGACGTCGAACGAGTAGGCCAGCTGGCGCCGGCGGCTGTGGAAGTGTCCGGAACCATCGGCTACCTCGACTGGGTCGCATTGGCGAAGGGAGCCCTGGCCTGGCTGGCCTGGCGAGAAGGTCGCCGCGACGAGGTGCTGGCCTTGGCGGCTGAGTGTGACGAACTGATGCAACGGCCCCACGGCCCGGAGGTGTTCGTCAATTGGGTACGCCTGTGGCCGGTGGTTGCGGTCCACCTGGCTGCTGGCGAGATCGAGCCGGCTGTCGACGCCAGCCGCCAGATGCTGGAGCCCTCCCAGCAACGCTTCGAGGATGAGCTCGAAACATTGTTAGTGGCCGCCTGCGCGGCGTGGGACAACGGCCGACCCGAGAGGGCGGGCCTCTCGTTGACCGACGCGCTCGCGCTGGCTGAGGCCCTTCGTTACTGCTGAACCATCCCGGGGACTTTTCTGGAACTGTCGTGCCGCAGACTTGCTCCCGAAGCGAAAGAGGCGCCGGTTATCGAGACCGGCCCGGACCAAGGGAGGTCATCGTGGATGGCAAGGCGCGAGCGGTTCGACCGTTCCGGTTCGGCACGGGGACCTACGAGCACCAGCGTGGCGTGGTGTTGGAGGAGGCCGCGAGAGCCGCCGGCTCTGGCTACGACGTCTTCGTGGTCGCGGACCACCAGGGGCTGCCTGGGCCGTGGCCGGTTCTCACGTTGGTGGCCGATAGGTTCCCCGGGCTGCGGGTCGGTACTTATGTGCTCAACAACGACCTGCGCAACCCGGTGATGATGGCAAAGGACGCGGCGACACTCGACTTGCTGAGCGAGGGCAGGCTCGAGCTCGGGGGGGCCGCTCGAGGCTGTGGTGGCCAAACTGGCCGGTACCTAGAGGATATCTGACGCACACGTACCCGTCGGTCCCGCGAGCACTGCTGCATGCAAACATCGGTATTCGGGCGTGGGCGTTTTGTGCGCGAAGTTCGACCAACGGTTCCTCACTCTCGAAGCACAAGGGGGTGGCTCTTCCTTGGTCCGCGAGCCCAGTCACCGACGTCGACCACACTTGCACCTGATCAACGTAGGCGGCGGGTTACCGATAGGTTTAGGTCGACATGGACGAGCCCGTCGTCGAACTCCAGTCCGTGCATCGCGCCTTCAAGGGGGTCGTCGCGCTGGAGGATGTCTCCTTCGCCGTGCAGGCGGGCACTGTCACGGTGCTGCTGGGCCCGAACGGAGCCGGCAAGACCACCGCCGCCCGGGTCATCACGGGCTCCCTCCGCTGCGACGGCGGCTCCGTTATGACGTTCGGCGTTGACCCGGCCGGTCCCCACGGCAACGACGTCCGGCGCCGCTGTGGCGTCGTCGCGGCCAAGCCGGCCCTGTACGACCGTCTGACCGGACGCGACAACCTTGTCTATGCCGCCCGTCTCTACCGGCTCGGGTCCCGCGCGCCGATCGAGTCCAGCGCGGCTCACTTTGGGATCGTCGACGCGCTCGACCTCCGCGTCGGCGGTTATTCGACCGGCATGAAGACGCGTCTCGCCCTCGCCCGTGCTGTGCTACACGATCCCGAGCTATTGCTGCTTGATGAGCCGACATCAGGTCTCGATCCCGAGTCGTCGCACGCGGTGCTGGCCCTCATCGACGACATGGCCGAGGGGGGCAAGACGGTCGTCATGTGCACGCACCTGCTGCTCGAGGCGGAAGGTTTGGCCGACCAGGTCGTCATGCTCGAATCAGGTCGCAACCTGCTTTCCGGACCGCCGGATGACCTGGTCCGGCGCATCTGGCCGCGGCCGACTGTAGTGTTCGACGCCGAGGAGCGGACCATGCTCGACCGGCTGGCGAGCCTGCCCGGCGTGACCGGCTACGAAAGAGCCGGCGGCGCCGCGGTCGTAACCGTCGACGACCTCGCCAGTGTCCCGGATCTTGTCGAGACCCTGGCCGCGTCCGGGGCTCGGCTCACCAAGGTAACGCCGCACGAGCCGACCCTCGAGGAGCTGTACTTCGCCGTTCGCAGCGCCTGTGCAGCACCCAGCGGGCCGGGCACCGCGAGCCGCTTCGCCGGCGGCACTGCAGCCCCCACGACCGCGCCGCGCGCAGCCGAGTTGGCTAGCTGATGCCCGGCGCCCAACCACCGGCGAGGTCCCTTACGTGGACCATCGCCCGCATGGATCTGCGCCAGCTTTGGCAGAGCCCGGATTTCTTGCTGCCAATGTTGGTGTTGGCCGCGTTGTTCTTCGTTTTCTTACCGGCGGTGCTGCTGTTGGCCATTACCCACGTGCAGGGCTCTTCACTCGTAGCCAAGGTCAGCAATACGCTCGAGCTGTTGCCGAAGAGCGTCAACGCGCAGATCGCGGCGCGCTCTCCGCACGCCACGCCGGCTGTGCGCTCGTCGTACGCGCTGGCCGTCTACCTCTTCGCTCCGTTGGCCGTCATCGTCCCCATGACCATTTCAACGGCCGTCGGCGCCAACTGCCTCGTGGGAGAGCGGGAAAAGGGGACCGGTGAGTTCCTCGCCCACTCGCCGGCCAGCGAGCGAGAGATCTACACCGGCAAGCTGATCGCGAGCCTGTTGCCGGGCTACGTCACGACGGTCGTCGGCTTCGGCGTCTACTCGCTCGTCGTGAACCTCATCGTGGGACCACACGTGGGGGGTTGGTTTTTCCCTACGCGCAACTGGTGGATCCTTATGTTCTGGGTGGTGCCTCCATTCCTGGCCATTACGCTGTCGGTAGTACTGCGCCTGTCAGCTCGGGTCAAGAGCGCCGCCGCGGCCCAACAGGCATCGGGTCTCGTCACCCTCCCTTTGGTCCTGGTGTCGTTCGGGGTGGCCGGCGGCGGCCTGTTCGGCGCCGGTGGTAGCGCGTTCTGGGTAGGCCTGCTGGCGTGGCTGGCGGCTGCCTACGGCCTACTGCGGGGTGCCCGGGCCGTGAAGCGGGCCCGGCTCCTCGGTGTCGACTGATAGTTAGGCGCGTGAGGTGGCCTTTGGCGCCAGCCTCATTCCTCAACCTGATTGGCCGCTATCCACCCGCCAGCCAAACGAGCGAGATGATCGATCCGACGAGACAGAATATCGCCACACTAATTCCCGCCAGACGCCACAGTACGCTGCATGAAGTGGCTAGATTCAGCGCGCGCATTTAAAAGGGGCCTCACGCCATGAAGATCATTGCCTCTATGACAAGTGTCGTGACCCCGGGCCCCCTCGCCGGAGTGACGCCGTGACTGAGGCGTGGGCGGCGAGCGTTGTATTGGAGTTAGAGCGAAGTCAAATACTGAGCCGCCTTCGCGCCCTGGACGCTGAGTTCGAAGGTATCGTAGCCGCCGCAACGGGCACCAATGGTGACGACGAGCACGACCCCGAGGGCGCCACGATCGCATTCGAGCGAGAGCGAACCGCCGCTCTGCGGGGCCAGGCGGAGGCGCACCTGGCCGACGTCGACCGGGCGCTCGCTCGGGTGGTGGCCGGGAAGTACGGCTTTTGCCGATCATGCGGACGCCCTATCGCAACGGAGCGGCTGAGAGCGCTACCCGTCACCGAATTATGCATAGGCTGCGCCAGCGATTTACCCGGCTCCAGTGGTGCCCGGGTTTTCCCGAGGGCTTCTCCGGCCGCACACCTCCGTACCGAAAGAGAGCGGTAACTCTGTAACCAGGGGGTCACTGCGTTGGTCCCGAACGGGACAGCCGCCCCCTATTAGTCCTGGGCGGCTAGTAGCAGCTTGGCCAGCGGCTCGAGACTGGCAACGAGCTCGTCGAGCTCGCCGGGCTCCAGGCTCTCGTAGGGCTTGGCGGCGAGACTGTCGGTGAGCGCCTCGACCCGTTGTCGGACGGCGTGACCCTGCTGGGTGAGCCAACCGTCGTCCCCGATCAGGTCGCGATCGCGCATCCCGTCGATCACGATGGCGAGCTGCGCGGGGGGGAGGTGGTGGATGCGCCCGAAGCTCTCCGCGGGCATGCCCATGCCGAGGGCGAACAGGACGTGAGCTTCGAGACCACCGACACCCTCGACCACCAGGGCGGCGATGTGCCCGTCGCCACGGTGCTCGCGCAGCAATGAAGCTGCATGGAAGAGACGGGCCACAACGTCTTCAGGGACCGGGACGGCGCGCAGCGCGGCGTACATGGGCCGGCCCTCGTACGGTGCGCTGGTAGCCGCCTTGAGCAGCAGTTCGGCGGCGCGTGCGAAGGAGGGAGAGCCGACGTGATCGCCCAGGACCCGCCGCAACGCCTTCACGCAGCCCATCTGCCGAGCGGCGATCGCCGCTTCGGGTGTGGTGGTGCGCCACACCTTGGGGATGTGGCGGGCCACCTCGCCGGGAGCGAAGTTGTAGAAGAGCGCGTCCACCACCTCCGGCGGTACGAGCCCGAGGGGCGCCGCACGTCCGGCGAAGTAGGTGTCCCAGTAGTTGGTGAACCCCAGGGCGAACATTGCCTCGTTCGGTTCGTCGGCTGAGTAGGGGATGACACCAATGGGCTCGACCAGCTCGAACATCCGGCGTGCCATCGAGTTCATGGTCGGCTCCTCCTGCTGCCCGGCGCCCCGTGCGGGCACTTTCGATCGTTTGGACGAGTGCGGGCCGGGAAACTCATCGGATAGATCGCGCCTCGAAAGGTCGTGGTCGTGGCGAGGGCATCGCCCGGGAGGCGGCTCGAAAATGTCGTCACTATCGAGCTCAACACACGACTCATCGGTGCGTAAAACGCGGAATGCCGGTGGTCGCCATCGGCCAAAATTTCCGTTCGGGAGGGGGTTTCTCAGGTCGAGGGGCTCCAGATCGTCCCACTTTTGCTTGAGGACTAGTCTAATCGTGCCGGCTACGACTCCGAAGGTTCGACCCGCCGCCTCAACCAGAGCGGTATGGCGACTGTCGCCCGCGAGCTAGCCGGCACGGCCAACGGGAGAGGAGAGGTGGTCACGCCATGAAGACAAGCGAGGTTGGTCCAGGTGCACTCACGGACCTCGATCGTTTCATATTCGAGTCCTGGGGCTACTTTGTCATCCGCGACGTCTTGTCCGCCGACGAGGTCACCGAGTGCCTGGAGGCATCCGAGCGCGTGCACGCAGCCGACGAGCTCGACTTCTCCCAGCTGGTCCGTTCCTACGAGTCCGAAGTAAGTCTCGAGCGGCTCATGGACCACCCTGCCGTGCTGCCGAAGATCCGGGGACTGCTCGGGGAGAAGTTCCTCCTGAACGGTGGCTGGAACACCAGGCAGCGGCCTGGACGCCCCGGCGTCGGCCGATGGCACCAGGACGGCTCAGTCGCTTACAATTTCAAAGACCTTGGGCACCCGATCCCGTTGATCCAGCTGCGAGTGGCATTTCTCTTGACAGACCAAAGTCAACCCGGGCTCGGTAACCTTGAGATGATCCCTGGCAGCCATCGAAGCCGAGTCCCTTTGCCAGAGCCAGTCGCACAGGAAAGAGGGGACGTCCCGATCGCGGAGGTCGTCTGCGCTCCCGCTGGCTCTGTGCTGGTGTTCCACAACGCGGTGTGGCACCGTACTCACGAACACCGTGGCTCTCGGGACCGCTACACCGAGCATTACATCTACGTGCCGCCTTGGGTCAGGAGCGCCGACCGTCTGTACAACTCACCGGAGTTCCTCGAGCGCACTACTCCGATGCGCCGAGCGCTGATGGGTGAGTTTGTCGATGCGGCCGTGCCGTTCGGCGGGCCAATGGACCCACTTCCGTACGATGAACGGCCGGACGGGGACACAACGACCTTATGATGTGGCCAACTTCGTCCCGACCGGACACATCAGAGGCCAGCGCTCGGTGGCCTCAGTCACGATACGCGGTGCGCCCGAAGGCATGCCTCGACACCGAACCGGCGGTGCAACCGCTGTTCCTTGGCCGCAAAGAAACCGGTCGCCTCGGCCATCGGGATGACCTCGGGCTGGTCAATGTCGTAGCGGTCTCCTCCGCTTACGACGGTCGCCCTGCCCTTGGCAAGCACGTTCTTCAGCCAATCGGTGCCCTCACCGTACGGGAGGGCAATGTAAACGGTGCCGTCGTGGTCAACAGCGACAACCGGGGTCTTGTACGACTGCCCTGTCTTCCGGCCCACGTGGCACACGACAGATGTGCTCGAGCCTTGCTTGCCGGCTGAGCGCAGAGCCAGTGGGCGCGTGATCTTAGTGAGCTGGCGAAGGCCGCTCCGAACGGGACCTTTCATCACAACTATTATCGTCGGCTCTACTCGCATTGACTAGGGCCGAACTGGCGTCTCCGCGACCGCCGGCCACTCCTCAGCGACTGGCCGGTTATTCAGGTTCAGTCCGAGACCGATGCGTCAGGCTGGCGACACTTGCGCCGTGCCCGCCCGGCTTCTTAGCCGAGGCTGACTCGAGCGCTAACATCCTTTTATTATCGCCATCGCCACCCTAAACGGTCCCCTGTGTGGCCACGATACTTCCCCGATACGGCTTCTTTCCTTATCAGCCCACAGCTGATCGGTCCCTCGATTAAGGAGATATCCGGTGCACACCCGCATACTCGGAGCGGACCTGCGGGTTTCCGCTGTTGGCCTCGGCTGCATGGGCATGAGCCAGAGCTACGGGCCGGTGCCGGACCGTCGCGAAGCGGTCGCGCTCATCAGAGCCGCGGCCGACCTCGGGGTCACGTTCTTCGACACCGCCGAGGCATACGGGCCGTTCACCAACGAAGAGATCGTCGGCGAGGCCCTCGCGCCGTACCGCGATGAAGTGGTGATCGCAACCAAGTTCGCGTTCACATTCGACGCCAATGGCCGCCAGAGCGGGCTGTCGAGCCGCCCCGAGCACATCAAGCAAGTCGCAGAGGCCTCGCTGCAGCGACTGAGGGCCGACACTATCGACCTGTTCTACCAGCACCGTGTGGACCCGGATGTGGCGATAGAAGATGTAGCTGGCGCGGTGAAGGACCTCATTGAAGCAGGCAAGGTAAAGCACTTCGGCCTGTCTGAGGCGGCCGCGGCAACTGTGCGACGCGCTCACGCGGTCCAACGGGTGACGGCGGTACAGAGCGAGTACTCGCTCTGGTCGCGAACGCCCGAATCCGGGCTGCTACCGACCCTTCAGGAACTTGGCATCGGCTTTGTGCCCTTCAGCCCTCTCGGCCGGGGCTTCTTCACCGGGACTATTGACGAGACGACGCAATTCGACCCCTCGGATGTCCGCGCCAGTTTTCCTCGGTTCACGCCTGCCGCCCGGCAGGCCAATCACGCCTTCGTAACGCTGCTCGCACCGATCGCGGCTCGCCATGGAGCCACACCCGGACAGGTTGCGTTGGCCTGGCTTCTCGCTCAGCAGCCCTGGATCGTCCCGATCCCGGGCACCCGCAGGCTCGAGCGCCTGGAGGAAAACGTCGCCGCCTCGGAGCTGCATCTCACCGCGGACGACCTGGGCGAGATCGAAAAGGCGTCCGCCAAGATCAAGGTCCAGGGCGCGCGGTACCCCGACTATCTCGAGCGGCTCACGGGGCGCTGAGGACGCAGCCTGAATGGGAAATTATGAGCGTGCTTATGGTGTCGAGTGCGACCCTGTGGGGCTCGGACTTGAGCTGTAGGGTCAAGCGCATAAAGATGCCTTCGAGGACACCAAGATCAGATCGCCATTTCGTGGGGACGTAGGGAGCCAGGGTGCAAATCGGGTCAGGGGACCTTCAATTCGAGTTCGTCACCGGATGGCAGCGCCGCCCCACGGGGTGGCCACTCGAGGACATTGCGGGGGTTTGCACCGACGTCGACGACAACGTCTACCTATATGCGCGCGGCGACCACCCGGTGAGCACGTACTCCGCGGACGGCAGCTTCCTGGGAGCTTGGAGCGAAGGTCAGTTCAGCCCTCGTAGCCACGGAACCTTCATGTCGCGTGGCGGCGACCTGTACCTGGTCGACGACGGGCTTGGCCGCGTCGGGCGCTACTCGCTCGACGGGAAGCTGTTGGCTACCGTTGGCCCGGTCGGCGTGCTCAGCGACACCGGCCACCAACCAGGCGTTGAGGACTCGGTGCTCCGCGGCGCCCCGCCGTACAACAGGCCCACGAACCTGTCGGTGGGACCCGATGGCGACTTATACGTATCGGACGGGTACGGCAACGCGCGGGTGCACCGTTTCGACGCCGGCGGGACGCTCATGCAGTCATGGGGTGAGCCCGGTTCCGACGCGGGCGAGTTCCGCATACCGCACGGGTTGACCGTTCACCGTGACGGGCGCGTGTTCGTCGCCGATCGTGAGAACGACAGGATCCAGGTGTTCAACGCCCACGGCGACTACCTGGCACAGTGGACAGACGTACAACGGCCGCAAGACATATTCATAGACAAAGACGACCTCGTCTATGTTGCCGAGCTCAGCTGGTTCCCCGGCGAACGGTCGCGTCGGCTCGGCGCCATTAGTGAGCTGCTCCCGGCTCGCCTTAGTATTTTCGACATCGAGGGCGGCCTGCTGCTTCGCTGGGCTGACGCGGACCCGATGAAGGACGGCTACTTCACTGCTCCTCACGGGATCTGGGTTGACAGCCAGGGGTCGATTTACCTCGCCGAGGTGGCAGGTATCTGGTCGATAGCGCGTGGGTACGCACCTGCGGAAGCGCACCGGCTGCAAAAATTCGCTCGCATTTGAGGCCGACGGCAGAGACGCCTCTCACTCATTTGTCGAGCCCGCCAGCAACCCCCTGACCAGCGCCCGCTGAGCGAAGAGGAAAACGATAAAGACCGGTGCGATGGTGAGGATGACCGCGAGAGCGATTTCGGGGCGGTAGATGGCGAGGTCGGCGCCTCCGTTCGACGGGTTGAACGCAGGCGAAGCCGCCAGGAGGGTTTCCAGGCCCACCGGAGAAGGGTAACGGCTGGACTGGGGCAACATGACAAATGGCAGGAGGAAATTGTTCCAGTTGCCTACGAAATTGAAAAAGGCGACCAGGCCGATGACCGGTACGGCGAGAGGGGCGGCGACGTAGCGGAACGTACGCCACTCGTTGCAACCATCAACACGCGCGGCGGCCAAAAGTTCGGGGGGGACGGCGGAGGCGAAATAAATGTAAGCGAGGAATACCCCGAAGGGAAAGAAGGCGAAGGGCAAGATCACCGAGAACGGGCTGTTGACCAGGTGGACGTCGTTGGCGCCAAGGAACAGAGGGAGCACGAGCGCGTTACTGGGCACGAGCATAACGACGAGCGTGATCGTGAGCAGAGCCTTCCGGCCGATGAAGTTCGTTACGGCGAGCCCATAGCCGGCGGGGATCGAGATGACGACGGCGATCGCCGTCCCGCCGACTGAGTAGATGGCCGAGTTGCGCATCCACAACAGCACCGCACCTCGTTCGAAGCTATAGAGGAGGTGCCACGTCTTGGCGACCTGGGCGAAGGACCCGAACGAGAACGGATTGTGGGCGACGAGGTTGTAGTCGGTCTTCGTCGGGGCTAACAGCAGCCAGACCATGGGCACGACGAAGAAGAGACTGGCGGCGACCAGGACGAGTAACCCCAGGATGTGCCCAACGATATAGCGAGGGTCCTGCCTCCGTCGTTGTGCCCGGGCTGTCGGCCACGCAGTCACCGGTTCGAGGGTGCGGGCCCTCGGTCACCGGTGGGGGCGCCGCCGTCTGCGCACGGGCCATGGTTAGTTCCTCTCGAAGAGCTTGGAACGGGTGACGATCACTGCCGCGCAGACCAGGGCGAAGATCAGGAGGTCGATCGATATGGCGGACGCACCGTTGAAGTTGACCTGCTGGAAGGCATAGTTGTAGGCGAGCTCGTTGGGTGCCCAGTTCGGGTTGACGAGCCCCTGGCCGACAGCGGTGATAAGCGTCGGCTCCACGAACAGCTGTGACCCCGCGGCGATGGACAAGATGACCATGTAGCCCACCCACTTCCTTATGAGGGGCAGCTTGATGCGCAGGGCCACTTGCCAGGCATTGCAGCCGTCGAGCCGGGCCGCCTCCACGAGCTCGGCCCGGATGTTGTTGAGGGCGCCGTACATAACGAGGATCCAGGCTCCCGCCCCCGTCCAAAAGGCAATAAAGACAAAGATCAGTGGCAGGTGGCCCGGCGCGATGACTTGATTGAACGCCGAGAAGCCCAACGCTCGCAGTAGAGGGGCGACGGGGCTGACCGGCGGGTCCAAAACGAACAGCCACACGACGACACTGGCCGCGCCGACGAGAGCTCCAGGCATGTAATAGATGAACCGGAAGAACGCCGACCGCCGCCGGGGCAGGCCGTGGACGATAAGGGCCAGTCCCAGGACCAAGACCACCAGCGTGGCCACCCAGATCACCAGGTACTTGGCGACGTCCTCGAAGGCGGGCAGGAAGCGGTAATCCTGGCCGGTCGAAATGAAGTTGCTCAAGCCGGCGAAACCTCCGCCGGTGGGCTTTTCAAAAGCCAGGATGACGGCGTAGGTAGTTGGCAGGACGCCCAGAGCGACCAGCAATACGACGTACCCGGAGACGAAGGCGTAGCCCCCCAGAGACCGATGTCGCGCGGGGGCTACCGTGCCTGGCTGTGTGGCAGTGCTCAACGCCACTTTTCCCGTACCTATTTTATGACCGAATAACCAAATACCTTGGCCTGGTCCGTGAGCGCGCTCTGCCATGTGCCGAGCAGCGAGGACATTGACTTCCCGCTGACGAGCGCCGGCACTACAGTGGCCGACCAGACGTCCTCGACATCAAACAGCAGGTCGCTGTAGCCCGGCCAGATGAGGTTGGCGGAAGCGTGGAAGACGTCCGACGGGTCGTTGGCGAAGAAACCGTTCTTAACAGTGGTGTTCACCCAGCCGACGGCGGCGTACTTGTTCGCCGGGTACGTGGGCGCCGTGTCCTCGTACACCGGCGAGGTCGTGAGCCACTCGATGATCGACGCAGATAGCTTCTGGACCGCAGGCGAGGCGTGGGACGACACCTGCCATATCCCACCGCCCACATCGCCCGTGTAGTTGTCACCGGGCCAGGTCAAGGGGAGCGACACACCCCAGGTCCGGTTGGGTGATTTGAAGGCGGACTGGAACACGAAGATCCCGTACCAGGTCGGTCCGACGTCCAGGAGCAGATGGTCGTTGTCCCCGTACCGCTTGGCGAAGTCCGGGCTGGTAATGGAAAGTGTCGAGATCGAATGGTCCTTGATCAACGGGTCGAGCATGTTGGCTACCCGCACGCAGTCTGGTGAGGACATGTTGATCTCGACCGTCATGGGCGCATTGGTCAATTCGTTCGCCGGGCATTCGCTGGGCCAGAAATAGGCGTCGTCGGAATAGCTGTCCCCAATGGTGCCGATCACGTAACCGGGGTGCTGTACCGCCACCTTCTCGCCGAGGGCCTCGTACTGGGCCCACGTGGCGGGTACGGCGTAGCCGAACTTCTTCATCAGCGGCGCGTTGTAATACAGCACATTGGCCCCGATGTTGTCCCGAAGGCAATAGACCTTGCCGCCGCTTTCGCACACTGAGAGCGAGTTGTCCGCCCACTGGTCTATCAGCGACTGGGGGACCAGCCCATTGTTCAACACCGCGGCGTAGTGGTACTGAGCGGAGTCGAGCCAGCCGGCGTCGGTGTCCGAGGGGTCCCAGGCGATGTCCGGCCAGCCACTTCCCTCCTTATTGAAAAGCCCGATCTTGGCCTGCCACGTCGGGCCGTAGGGGAACACCGTGGCCTGGATATGGACGCACGGGTGGGCCTTTTCGTAGTCAGCTACGTCCGGCACCCGCACCGAGTCCTCGTACATCGTGACCGCCCCGCACAGCGAACCCGAGGCTGCGGCCTCATGCGCTATTGCTGGTGACGCCGAAGCGCTCGGCACCACCCCGCCGGAGAGCACCATACTCCCTATCACGGCTGCAATACTGGCGAGCAACACCGGCCGTTTCCATATGCGTGCCAGCTGCTGGTCCTTGGCAGGCTGTGACTTTCGATGAGCCATCATTGGTTGTCTCCCTTCTTGCGGTTACGAACGGTTGCCGGTGCTTCCGTTGCGGTTATGGTCAAACTTGCTCGCGCTCTTGCGGGTACCCGATGCCGGGCGCGCTAGGCGCGTGCACCATCCCACTGGCATCTACCAGCGGCTCTCGTACAGCGGGGTTGCTCGTTATTAGCGATTCGTAGTAGGTCGTGTTAGGGATGGCCATGCACAGGTGGATGTTCACTGGGCCACCACCGGCGACCTCGGCCCTCAGACGGAACGAGTCCGCGGTGTGGGCAATTCGCATCGAGCCGGTAAAGCCCGCCTTTAGGCCTGGGCTCGTGCGGACGTACGTGGCGCACCCAGAGGCTATGAAATCGGCGGTGTTCATATGGGCACCGTCAGAAGTTTCAGCCACCAGCAGTGGTACTCGTGCCCGCTCCGCCAACCACTTATAGGCGGTCACGCTGAACTCGCGCATGGGCTCCTCGTACCAGAGGTAGCCGGCAGCCGCGAGAGCATGGCCCAGGTAAACGGCGTCGGCGAGGTCGAACCCGGCCGAACCGTCGTACATAAGGTCCATATCGTCGCCCATATGGTCACGCAGCGCCTGCGCCAACTGAGCGTCGCGGCGCGCGTCACCCCAGGCGTGGAGCTTGATGGCGCGGTAACCCAATGCTACGCACTGGTCCGCGACGTCAACGTACTCCTCGATCGACGAAAAGGTCGATGTCGATGCGTACGCCGGCAGCTCGGTCCGAAACCCCCCGAGGATCTCGTGCACCGGGAGCCCAACTGCCTTCCCCGCCAAATCCCACAAAGCGATGTCGACAAGGCCAAGGATATAAATGGGGAACTCCTCGATCCGGTCTAACTCCCAGATTCGGTGCCAGAGCCACTCGCGTTGCAGTGGGTCGGCCCCGAGCAGCTCGGGTCGCAGGCGACGGTCAACGAGGTCCTCCAAGATCAAGCCCCGTGAGCATTGAGCAATGCCGACAAGACCGTCATCGGTACCAATTCGCAATATCCCACCAAGCACCGCGGGATCGGAGCCGGGCAGACCAGCCCGCCACGAGAAAGCAGGGCTCCGGCCGGGGATATCGACTTTCACCACTTCGACACTTACGATTTTCACCGGCGCCCCCCCTGGTGGACATACGGCTCTAATGTCGGGTGACGGTCAGCGGACGCCTCGTCCTCTACGAGGCCCGGTCCGGGACTCGCGGGGCCTACTTGTCCTGAGGCCTTGTGGAGCCCCGAGAGGTAGAGCGCTACACCTTCCGATCTCGAACAAGCTAAGCATCCCCCAGGGCTCCTGTCAAGAGACGTCATCCGGGTTGGGTGAAGCCAGTCGGGAGAGAGTTTGGCTGTAGGTTCGGCGTAATGGCCCTCGATGGCACGGTTCCGCCTGCTACCAGGTCGGCGTGTTCTCCTTTGGCCTGGGGGTCAGCTTCGCCTCTTTGGACAGCTCATTTGGGGCTCACTTAGCCTTTAGTGATAGAGCGCTCTACTAACGACGTAGTCCCGGCGCGCCGTGGCGAGGACAGCTAGTTTCGTCCCTTACAATTGACAGTGGTCGATGACGCGACACGGACGTCTCGGGCGATATTAGAAAGGAATGGCGATATAGTGGCTGGCTCGGCCGAGGGGTCGCACACAAAGCGTGCCACCCTGGATGACGTCGCACGGCTCGCCGGCGTTTCTCGAAGTACGGTCTCAAACGCCTTCAACAAGCGGTACGGGCGTATGGCACCGGCGACTGCCGAACGCATTCAGGAAGCGGCGAAGGCCCTTCGCTATGTGCCAGACGGGCTCGGAAGGCAGCTCATGCTAGGCCATGCGGAGATGATCGGGCTGATAGTGCCGTCCGTGGCGTACCCGTTCTGGGCTGAGTTCGTACGCTCGGTGGAAGAGGCAGCGTTCCGCAGGAGCCTCGGCGTCCTTGTGGGCAGCAGCGACCGCTCCTTGGAACGCGAGAAGACCTATATGGAGACGATGTTCCGGCAGGGGATACGGATGATGGTATTCGCGTCGCCGCCTGTTTCGGTTGACCACCTGTCATCGTTCGCCCAACGCGGGATGTTCATTGTCGCGTACGACCGACGGATTTACGAGGGTGAGACGCCGGGGATCGACTGTATCTCCGTGGACAACCGGCGCGGGAGCGCGATGGCAGTGAAGGCGCTCCTGGACCTTGGGCATCGACGCATCGGCTTCGTGTCGGGGCCGATCAAGACGGCCAGTCGGAAAGACCGGTTCGCCGGTTACCGCACCGCCCTCGCGTCGGCTGGGCTCAAGCTCGACCCGGCCTGGGTCTGGGAAGGGACCAAGGACAGCTTGTTCGGCGACCCTGAGGCCGCCGAAGTGGGCCGCGCCGGAGCACTCGCACTGGCCACTCAGCCGGACCCTGTCACGGCCATCGTCGCCCTCAATGACGTGTACGCTATCGGCGCTTACGCCGGCGTCCGGGCGGCCGGCTTAAATGTGCCAAGCGACATCTCGGTCGTGGGTTTCGACGACATCTTCGTCGCCAGTCTGGTCGAGCCGGCCCTCTCAACCGTGCGGCAACCCATACAACTGATGGCCGAGGCCGCCGTGGACCGCTTGGTCGTTCGACTGCGGGAGGGAGATGGCGGCGCTCGGCTGCGCACGGAGTTCCTCCCCGAACTGGTAATGCGGTCGTCAACGACCGCACCCAGACCGGCCGCAGCCTTTTCTCGGGGCGGCCGCCCTGCCCCGACGTGACGGCCAGGTGGCCTTCGTCACCGGGATCGGGCTGGGCCTCGATCCCGTCAAGTCCCGACGGGATATCCGGGGAGGTCCAATGGCTTAGCTGCCAGTGGCTCTCGACGGCGCCATGTCAGGCCGGGAAGCCGACAGCCAGGTAGGTCCCGAGGGTAACGGTAGCGCTGACGGACCCGGGTGATGGGGCCGAAGACGAGGCCGCCGCGGTCCCGTCGTGGAGGATCTCAACGTTCAAGCCGACGGCCGAACATAGCCTGAAGGTTGGCACTCCACTCCACCCCTCTCAGGTCCGGCATCCCCGAGTAGGCCGAACTGGCGCCGCCTCGCGTGCGTGGCTGCCGGCGGACAGGGTCGGCCATGTAGGAGGCAACTGATAAAGCAACGGCATCGACACTTGCGCTGTGGTCCTGGGCGTCTGCCTTGGCGGCCAGGAGCACGTCGTCCAATAGGCTCTCGAGCCGCTCGGACGGCGCCGGGGCACCAGGGTCGAGGCCAGTCTCAGCCCGCCGCGATATGTGGAGATCGCTCACCTCGCCCTGGCATATACGCACCAGCCCGCTCTTGGCCGTCGAGTGACCGAGGTCCACCGCCACCACCGTCCCGTCGGTCACTCCGGTGCACCGGGCTGCGCCGAGCATCCCGGCAACCTCGGGCCGCGGCACGAGCCGGGCCGAGACAGGGGCGCATATCCGCGGAGCACACGGTTGGTGGCAGCGACCACCACCGGGCCCCGGCGCCCGCCACCAGGCCCCCGGCGATACCGACTTCTCTGATAGTGGCCCAGTAACGAAGGTAGGCCTGGCGCCAGGGGCTCCAGCCCTGGTCGGTTGCAGTGCCGGGAGCGTGAAGGGTCGCCAGAGCCCACGCCAGACGGCGCCCTATCTCGGTTATAACCCTGACTGCTGCTTGACGCTCTTCGGCCACGTCGGACCCGTAGGCGCGGCCCAGGTCATCGGCCACCGAGCCTCGGGCCAGCTGAGAGCCCGTGGGCAGCGCCCAGGTCACGTACGGCCGCCGCCGAAAGCAAACTCCGCGCCTCCCGGCCCACGATGTCGGGCGGGGCGCCGACGTGCTCTGAGATCACTAAACGGTTCAAGCTGGCGTCGGGGTGCAGCCGGCGGGCTTCGAACCCGTCATCAGCCAAGACCGGGCCCGCCGGTGGCTTTCTTCCCATGATCATCAGCTTGGCCTACCGATGCTGCGCCAGAGACGGGCTGTCTTTTATGGCCCGGTCAGCCAATTACCGGATAGTCCGCGCACGCCTCCTCGAGAACTCGACGGAAGTGGCGAATAGGGCTCAACGCGCCCGCGTTATCTCGCGCCGCATTCGACTGTCATTGGGTTTCGGTGGCCGACCCAGCCACTTGCCCCCCGACCTCACGAGCCGCGACACTTGCAAATCGGCGAGCCCACGCTTAGTGGCCTGGAAGTCACACCAGCGCTTTCTCTACGGCGATCTCTTCAGTCTGCCCGGCCGGCGCCAAAGCCGGAGCCGGTAACTGGCATCCTGCGCCTGCAGTCCACTGCCGGCAACAGGGCCGCAGTGCAGGTCTTGGGCTGCTCACAGCGGTTGCAGCGGGCACCGGCTGACTTCGGCAGAACGGCAGCGCTCGAGCTAAAAGGCGGCTGGGACTTCAAATTGCAGTTCGGTTGGGGGCTCCTGGGTTTCGGCCCTTGGGACACGATCCTCGAGTCGGTCCGCGCCTATTGCGACTTGCGGGACGACGAGTACGTGGCCCGGAAGAAGGAGCTCACCAAGATTCCCGGCCTCATCAGAGCCTGGGAGGCCGACCACAAGGGCGACAAAGCACCTCTGGACAAAGATGACAAGGCCAGAGTCGAAGCGCTCAAAGCACTTCGGGCTCTGATCAAAACCGAACGCGCCGAACTGGCCGGGTTGGCGGCCGGTGTGGACGAAAAGACGCAAGCTATCGACGCTCCGCGCTTCAAGGGCGACTACATGCTCGAGCAGGTGCGGCAGGGTAAGAAGGTCCTTGTGGAAGGGGACCGCGGGCTGTACGTGACCAAGGTCCAACAGGCTCTGGCAGATATGAACAAGCTTCCACCTAACAAGGTGACCGGGATGTTCGACGCCGATACGGGAACAGCGGTCAAGAGTTTCCAAAAGGCCAAAAAACTTCATGAGACCGGGCAGGTGGACCAGGCGACCATCTCCAAGCTGGCGGCGATTTTCAAAGGCCATGGTGTGGAGAGTGCCGTGGCCAAGTCACCCCGTATCGGGACCAAGGCCGGGCCGGGCGAGTTCAAGTGGGGTTCCGCCCCGCACCAGTTGACGGCCGGTACCCGCGAGCTGGGCGGGGTGGACGAGGCGGCGGCGCAGGAGGCGGTGAAGACGTCCCAAAAAGCCCGTGCGGGCGGTGGCCTCCCGACCTTCGTCAGCGAGCTGCCGGATCTGGGCACCTACGAGGCCCGACTGAAGCAGCTGGTGTTGAAACTGGTGGACGATCAATATGAGCGAATTGCAAAAGGCAAGGTTGACCGTCGTAAAGATTCCGACCTATTGGCCTGGGACGAGATTGAAGCGGTAGCTGCCCGTTCTAAAGCCGACACGGACGCCGTGTTCGGCAAATTCGCCGTCGGTCAAGCGTTGAAGCGAGGAGCCGGGATACATGATGCATGGGAGACAAAGGTGCAAAGCCTCAAGGGCGGCAAGGCCGTGGAAGACTCTGGCGCCAATTGGCAGCGTGAAGAAGCTCATCACAGGCCATGCTGATGTCCGCCGCGCTGGACCTCGAGCATGGTGCGGTCCAGGACCGCGGTCCCGAGAAGGCCATAGTGGAGAAGGTCAAGGGAGAAATAGTGGGCGCCAGGAGGGACCGGCTCCTGGAGATCCACAAGGCCTGGCCAGGGTTCTCAGAAGCCGGCGAGGTGAACGTACAGCGCTTTAAAGAGCCGACGAAGGAGGCGAACCGTGACGTCATGTGGCGTCTGTTCCAGACGGTCGTCCACGAGTACCTCCACACCCTGGAGCACTCGCGCCACGTGCAATACCGGAAAACCCTCACAGCGCAAGCGGGGAGCTCCACGCTTCGCGAGGGCGTCGTGGATTATTTCACCCACACCGTGCTCGACTCGGTGAAGTACGACGACCAGCTTCGTACGCTGGTCGAGGGCCCGTACCACGATGTTTCAGTTGAACACAAGGTCCCTCGGTACAGCGGGTACAAGGAGCGGGCTAATGCCGAGAAGTTGGCCGGAATCGTCGGCGCCCGCAATGTCATGGCCGCGTTCTTCCTGGGCGATGTCGACAAGATCGCTGGCCGCGTATGAACACGGGTCGGAACGAGGTGCTGAGCGCCTACGCCAGCCGGGACCTCGGAAAGTTGGCCTCACTTCGGGGCCTTCCTGAGGCGCTGCGCCTGGCGGAGGTGGCGACAGCTCTCGGAGCAGATCCAGACGTTTATGTCCGATGGTTCCTCGGAGATCCTCCTCAGGAAGCGTTCTGGTGCCACGCCAGTGTGGATGGCTACGATGGCCAGGTCAAGATCTGGTTCCGCGACGGCGCTGTCGTAAAGCTCGAGGGCGAGTGGCCTGATCTTTTACCTGAGTCGGCCGATGTGCTCGGCCCTCCTGAGATGTCGCTGGACTATCAGCTGGACGTCATGGTTGTGCCTGGAGGCGAGCGAGTATGGGCGAGCCTGGGCGTCGCTCTCAAGTTGAACTCGGAAGGGAGCCTCGCGGTCGGGTTATCCGCCTTCCCGCTCACTACCCCCGATGGGTACCGAGAGACCCTCCAGACTTTCTATGAGTACCGAGAGTCACCGCTGCCCGAAGAAGACGAGCTCTCTTAGGTCCGCGACCAGTGGCCGGAAATCCCGCACCTACGCCGAGCCCTGCCTGTCGTGGCTTACTTACGGTCCGACCCTGTCAGTCGGCGCTAGCGACCTCTGAAAATTCGGTAGCCAACCTCTTGGATCTGCGAGACTCGCAGATGTGGCTGCACTGGAGCTGCGAGACGTCCCCGTCTCCGACGCACGGGAGTTTGTTCGCGTACTGGGCCTGGCGTTCGGCAACGTCGGCACCGACGAAGAGGTCGGGGCGGGCGTTGGCAAGCTCTACGACCCCGATTGGGCCATAGGCTTTTACGACGCGGGCCGCCTGGTTTCCACCGCGGGCGCTCTCAACCTGGAACTCACCTTGCCCGCTGGCCCGGGGCAACCCTTCAGGTCGGTGGCTGTCCCGGGAGTTACCGCCGTCGGGGTGCTCCCCACTCATCGCCGCCGGGGCCTGCTCAGCGAGATGATGGCCCACCAGCTCGGTCAGTTCCGCGACCGTGAAGTGCCCCTCGCTGTCCTGGTGGCGTCGGAGTCTCTCATCTATGGGCGTTATGGGTACGGCCTGGCGTCGAGTAGCCAGGCGCTCGCCATCGCTACCAGGCGCTCGAGCTTTGCGGCGGCCCGACGCCCCGAGGGGCCGGCACCGGGACAGCTGCACCTGGTGGGCTCCGCTGAAGCTACGACTGTGATACCGGTCATCCATGACCATGCCCGTCGGCTCAGGCCGGGAGAGGTGAGCCGTCCCGGCTTGTACTGGGAAGCAACGCTGCGCGACCCGGAGGGCTCCCGGGGTGGTGCCAGCGCGCGGACCTTTGTGGTCCACGAGGACTCCGACGGCCGGGCCGACGGTTACGCCAGCTACCGCATCCACTCGAAGTGGGGGGACGGGTTGCCCGCAAGCAGCGTGGAGGTGGAAGACCTTTATTCGACGTCGCCCGGGACCGACGCCGCTCTGTGGCGCTTCCTGCTCGACATCGACCTCGTTGAAGAACTGACGGCCTGGGCCCGGCCACTGGACGACGCCTTGCGCTGGCGGCTGGCGGAGCCTCGCCGGCTCCGCACGACGGGCGTTTGCGACTCTCTCTGGGCTCTTCTCGTAAACGTGCCGGCCGCGCTCGAGGCCCGTGGGTACGGCACCGAGACCGAGCTCGTGCTGGAAGTAACTGGCGCTTCAGGTGGTCGCTACCAACTGGCGACGGCAGCAGAGGGAGGCACTTGCGAGCAGGCCAAGGACAGTGCACCGACCGACCTGGTCCTCGGCCCGAGCCAGCTGGGTGCCATCTATCTCGGGGGTTGCCGGCCATCGGTCCTGGCCGCCGCCGGGTTGGTCGAAGAACGCGGGCCGGGGCTTTGGCGCGCGCTGACGCCGCGTTCGCCAGCCCCCTCCTCCCCTTTTGCGGGACCATTTTTTGACCTCGGGCTGAGTTCTCCCACACGCTTGATCGGCGAAAGGTTCTCTGGGGGCTTTTTGCCTGTCCCTCAAATTGTCTCCCGTGAACATCAGAACGTCATAACCAACTATGCACGATTCGACGGGACTGGTTTCCCCGCCGCGGCCTGCGAAATACAAATTGCCCACATTATCCGCGCTCTACTTGTGCCGAGGTCGAGGGCATTGGGGGCCGCCGGATGTGCGAGTTGGTTGGTGTGCTCACATTGTTGCCTGATCGCGTGGCGACTGTTAAGACGGTTTCCCTCATTCGTTGACGCGCGGCGTGCCCCTTCGGTGGGACCTCATCGTGGCCTTTGGTCGACCTCGAGAACGGGTCCTAGAGCCACCGGTTTCAGAGTGCTTTAGCTAACCGGGTGCTTGGGCTGGACTGCTTTGGCGTTCGGCCGGAGGACCGTGCGCATGTACTCCCTCGGTGCAAAGCCGTCCCTCGGAAGTTTTCCCCGGCGCCGTTGGATGCCTCGTGCCGAGCGTATGTGCATCGTGGATTCCGCAGAACCGCGGTTCTGGACGGTCGGTCCAGCGGCCTCTCCCAGTTTCAGTCCAACCGCAGAGCTTGTCGAAGGCGGATACAGGGCGCCCGAGCGCACCACTAGGCCATGACCTCGAACCGCGGCGCTGCCCGCTGACTGGTTTTGGGTGTTCTGAACTCGGGAAGGAGGGGCGGGTTCCCCACGGCTCTGGACCGTTCGTGGTCCACGACTGCGTTGGAGAACTTTTGGGGAAACGGCACCTTCAACATGACCATTACTGCGACGAACGCAGTCCCTTCCGAAGGAGCCCGGATGAACCTGGCCTCCAGGGCGGCGGTGCCACCCTCTAGGATAGCTGTAGAGGCTGAAGAAGCCTCCCCTCACATGGCGCGTGCCTGAGAAAATGGTCGGCGTGGTGGTTTCGCCGGAGGCACATGGCACCAGTCCTCCGGTCATCGATGTGCGCATGCTAGGGCGGTTCGTCGTTTCCGGGGGAGGGCGGAGCATTCGCTCGTGGCCTCGCCCAAGCGCCCGCCGCCTGTGCCAGCTCGTGCTCGTCAGTCCCGGGCGCAAGGTCAGCCGCGAATCCGCGTACCAGTCGCTGTTCCCATCGCTTCCGCCTGATGCTGCCGCACGCTCCCTGTACAGGGTCCTGTCGCTGGCACGACAGGCCCTGAAAGAGCTCGGCCCGCAGGCCACTGGCTTGCTCTGTGCCGACGTCAGCCAAATCTGGGCCGACTCTGCCGTGGCCCTGGCCGTGGACCTCGACGCCCATGAAGACGCTCTGCATGCGGCGCTGAAAGCCTCGCCGGGCCAAGGACGAGACGCTGCCCTGGTTGAGGTCCTCACGACCGGCGGGGTCCCCCTCGAAGACGAGCCCGAGGCGGACTGGGCCGCCCGAGCCCGGGAACGGATCGAGTACCTGCGCCAAGAGGCGCGCCTGGAGCTGGCCCGCGACGACGAGGGGGTTTTGGTCGACGACCTCACGGACGGAAGGATCGGCGACTCGCGACGCGGTCGGCTATCAAACGGCACTGGACCGAGGCCGGTGGTGACTTCGACAACCTGGAAACGGTCAGCCGGGCTCGGTAAGCGACCAAAGCTCAGCCCAGAGGAAGATACGGTCATGGCAAAGAACGAAGACACGGTCGAAGCGGACTTCGCGAAGTTCCGCAAAGTCGTCAAGTCTTCTCGCAATCCCGCCCTACGGAAGCGCTACCCGCTCAGGAAGCAGTACCGGCGCCGTTCGGTGAGCAAGTCCTCCTTATAGCTGCGTCCTCGACTGGCCTAAATTGCCTCCCCGGCCGGTCAGTCGCTGCGACATGTCTTACAGTGTGAGCAGGCCGAGGTGTGGCCGACGTCGGTGGAAGACCGTAAACTAGCCGTCCACGTCCGCCCCATGGCGCAAGGCGCTCACAACTCACCCGGTGCCACGCCGTTGCCTGTTACGCTGGTCGCGGCCAATCCACAGGCTATTCGTTATTCGCTAAGTCGAGGGATGCGAGCCGCGCCAAATCGTTCGCCCATGTCTGCCAGTTCTTCAAGGAGAGCTCGGGCGCGATCTGTTTGTCCCCTCCTTTGGAAATAGCGTGCTGCCGTGGACATCAGCTCATCGGTGGCAAGAGGGAGGTTAGGGTTGGCGAACATCAGCGCGACGTTGAAGTTCGCCGCTCCCTGGCCAAAGTCGCCGGCAGCCTCAGCCAAGAGCCCGCGGCCTATATGAGCGACAGCTCTGGGCCACTGGCAGGGTAGACGCTGGTGAATATCTTCGAGCTGGCCGATGAGGCGCTCGGCCTCGGGACGGTCGCCAATCATAATGCGGGCTGTGATGGCGACGTCGTGCCACTGAGCCACGCATGGCTCGAGGTAACCGTTCGAAGTCATCAAAACTTCGATATCCCGGCAGAGCTCGACGGCCTCCCCGGGATTTGCGGCCCCGATAGCCAGCCGTGCGCGGCAGCGCCCATAGCCTGGCCCAAAACAACGGCAACCGTCCTTGCAAGGCTCGGAAGTCTTGCTCCGCCCCTTTGGCCAGGCTCAGAGCTTTGGCATCGTCACCGCGTCGAAATGCCAATTGAGCCCTGAGGAGCGACAGATGCGGTACCACCGGGAAGACGAGCTCCGACACGGTCCCTGCCCTGTTGATGAGCGCTTCGGCACCGTCGAGGTCCCCATGCCGGCTCAGTAGTTCAGCGCCATAAATTGCGTAAAATGCCAGGGCAACAGGCGTTCCATGACGCTCGACTTGAGGCATAGAACTTCGCAGAATGTGCAATGCCTCGTCAGAGTGCTCCAGGAACGTCGCGGCAGAGCATGTAAGGAAGTCCGACTCGTTGAGTCAAGTCAACACCGGCTATGCGATGCGTAGCTGTTGCCGTTTGAGCAGTTGCTCGGGCGCTAGTCAGGAGCCTCCAACCTGCAGGGTCACCGCTGAGAACGGCGGCGCACCCGGCAACAGCATCTATGTCCGAGGCGAGAGCGTCACCAGGCAGACCGCGTGCCCGCAACGAAGCGGCCCGCTCGGCAAACGGCGCTGCTTGAAAGGGGCCTTGGAACAGCATGCAGAGGGAGAGGCCCATATAGACAGCTGCGGCTGTTTGGGCTGGGTCCGTCGACTCGAACGCATCGGCAGCGGCCAACAATTTTAGCGTAGCTAACTCAAAGTTGCCGGCCAGGCCGTGAGTTACTCCAGAAAGCCGGAGTGCCATGGCGTACTCTGTGGCCGGGATGCCCGGCTGTTCAAGGAGCGGCTCGAGGACTGCGGGGACCTCCGTCAGACGCCCGGCCTTGAGGAGGGCCTCGGCCAGGAGTTGAGACATTTCGGCGGTGACCGAATCGCCCGCCAGTCTTTTCGCGTTGCGAAAATGGTCAAGAGCCGACTCAGCTGCCCCCGCCGCCGAGGCTTTGCGGCCCGCAGCCAGAAGGGCGGCTATGGCCTCGGCGTCACCCCTCATGTTCGCCCGGAACATACAAGCCTGTCGCGGGATGGTGAGGGCGCCGGTTGACGTTTTGATGCGATTGCCAGTGGTAAGTACTCGGCTGATGCTATCCCGAGTCGCGCCGAGTAGCATGTGATGCGGGTCAGCCCAGAAAGAGCCAGTCGGGGGCGCAGTGTAGACCTGGGAACCTTCTGTTGCGTGACTATTTCCACCACGCCCCGAGGAGACTGAAGAGAACTCGGTTCGTGTTTGACCGGCCATCTTGGCCAGTCGAACGACCGCAGCGTGAAACCCGAGTCTGACCCGGCGCCGAGGCCCGGGGTCAGAGACGTGAGACTCGTCAGGCACCTATTTCAGGCAGCGCCGTGACGACGAGCCCGAAGACGGGAACGCCTGTAAGGCAACGAGTGAAGTTGCTGCCGATGGTCCATATCTCGACATGGTCAGAAGTGCACTTGTGATGGCGACATCGTCTCTCACAGCTAATTGACTTCGACGAAGGTTTCGGGCGAAATGTACCCCGGACCAACGGGGTCGACGACGATCACGTCGAATGTGTCCCCGCTCCACACGGTCATCGAGTACGAAAACGTCCCGTCGCTCGTGACGGGAACCGTGACGGTATCCCTGATGTAACCAGAAGAGTCAGGTCCGAACATCAGGATTGCTGTAGTACCGGGGACCAAGCAATCGCCGGTAATTGTCACGTTTTGCTCGAACCATTCGGTCTCATATGACGCTGTAGCCGAGAAGCACGCCGGCATCGGGTAGGGTTGCAGGACGGGGTGGGGAACCGGGACCTTTGGGGGCGATCCGGGCCCAGTCGGGGTCAAGGCGACCGCCGGGCTGGCACCGAGCGCAACAGCTCCTAGGGCGACCGCGGCGGCAAGGGTAGACATTGCAAAACGAGGTTTCCACATCATGCTTTCCTTTCGAGTGATTAGGTGCTTTATATGAGCACTGACTCACGTCTAACGGACGTGGCCTATTCGCCTGGGGGCCAATTCCTCGCCAGGCGACGCTGCGATGGACCGGCACCGGCAACGCCGATCGGGCGTCAGCAGCCCGGGGTGTACCGTGCGCACCTCGGGATTACGCCGTGTGGCGACCAGGGAACACCAGGACCGGTCGAAGCAGAAGCAACGACGGTGGGCGTTGATGCCGCGAGCCCCACTGGGCCGGTCAGTGCCAATAGGCTCGTGGCTCCGCCGAAGACCAGCAACGCGACGTGGCGACGCAGGCGGGGTGAAACTCTAAGACGGTAAGACATGGTCGGATACCTTTCGGGGTGTCACCGATCGTCTCGGTGTTCGAGTACCGGGCCCTATGGTGAACCATGTCGCTTGCAGCACGCTGACACCTCGCTTGCGTGAAGGTAGCGCGCCAGCCTCCCCCCGGCTGGCTCTTGCTACCGGGATGGAACCACCCGTTGACCGGTTGGTCGCTCTGAAGCGACGCTACGACCCGGACAATTTCTTCCATCGCAACCTCAAGATCAGGCCGGTATAAGGGCCGAGCCGCGCAGGCAGAGAGTGACGACGGGCGCACCGAAGCCCCGCTGTCACCCACAAATGGGCCGGGACACAGCGGGCCCCGGTCCAGCGATGGTCGTGTGGTGCAAGCCCACTGATCCCGATGACCAGCGCCGGGCTTTCGTCTGCGATTAGTGCCTTGCCCAGGACGTGGCCGCGCCCTTGCTGCGTGCGTCTGGGGTCGCTACGGTGATCAAGTCCCGCACTTCCAGGGAACAAGGTCCGAGAGGGGACACAATGGCTAGTACGAGGGTCGATGTGGGCTCTATCGCCCGGGCTTTCAACGATGGGGTCAAAAACAAAGACGCAGCTGCAGTCGGCAGCTTGTACCACGAAGACGCGAGACTTCTGGCACCGAACATGCCCGCCTGCGAAGGGCGTCCCGCCATCCAAGCAACCATGCAAGCACTTTTCGACGCCGGCGCACAGTCGCTTATCCTGGAGGCGATCGAAGTCCACGACGAGGGAATCGTCACCCTGGAATACGGGCGGTATACGCTCGTCCTCGAGCCGCCCGGAGCGCCTTCGATCACAGACACGGGCAAATACATCTTGGTACACGAGGCTCGCTCGGACGGCGCGACGAAGGTCCTGTTCGACATCTTCAACTCGGAGCTTCCCGCTCCGCAGTAGTAGTGCTGTCCTTCCCTCGCCGCCGAATGGGCCCAAATCAAACAGGGACGATGACAGCGCCGAGTTGTTCCGCGATTTGCTCAGCGAGCAGGCGTCCGTCGCCTGCCGTCAGATTGTCGTAGTGGGGGTCACCCGGTCGCCAGGCGCTGGGGTCGGTCGGGACGCGGTCACCAAATAAGACGAATGCGTCGCTCGCCACCGTAAGGAGGTCGCCGAGAAGAAGGGAGTCCGCCCGGGCGAGTTCCGCGATCCTCGACCGCCAGAGCAGGCCTGCCGGCACTACTCCACCGATCCGTCGACCATGGAGAGCGACGGCCCATTCTCGGGTGCACGCATAGTGCTCGGGCGTTGTCGCCACGAGTTGCCTTCGATTCATGCCGACTCGATCGAGCCCCATGTCGGTGAGGTCGACAAGCGGAAGCGAAGCCGGCGTGGTGAGTGCTGCCAGTCCACGGGGAGCAAGGTCGAGTGCCTCGGAGACGAGTCTCGTCGCCATCTCATGAACCCCGTGGAAGCACGTCTCGAGAAGGGCCACCGTCTGAGTCACCGCGCCATACAGCGTCGGGACAGTGACACCATCGACCACAAGGGCCGAGAACCGGGCATTGCCCGCTGCCGATGGGGTTGAAGAGCGCCGGCCACTGCCCACGTCTGTAGGCAGTGTGGAAAGGAGCACCCTCTGGGATGCGGACGAGCTTCGCCCGACGGAGGTCGACTTCGCCGACGTTCGGGACCTCACAGGAAGCCGGGTCCAAGCACCCCGGCGCGGTCACTCGGCAGCGGCGGCCCGCAATCGTGCCGCTTCCGCCACAAGGTCAGGTTCTGAATGGAGAAGCTCAGCCGGTACGCGTCCGCCGACCCAAGCAGACGGGGTGGCGAACCATGCCCATAGCGCCCAGCCGTCCTCGCCCGCTTCGCGAAGGAGACGTATCGGCTCCTGGGCCGCTGGCCGAGGTTCTAGCTCGCCGTCCAACAAAAACGCCGGAACGAGCGTCTCTCCCTCATGAGCCACAGTGAAAATGCTGTGGGCCCTTCGATGGCGCGAAACCCACTGGCGCGCATTGTTGCTAGTGGTTCCCCGGGCCTCGGCGATAGCCGCCGTGGACCAGGCCCCATCGCGAAGAAGCGAGGTGCGCAGCGCCGCCAGCCTGCGTGCCTGTTCAACTGTCGCGTAGGGGACGGGATCGAACTCGCTCAACGATGGGCCCAAAACCTTGGCGAGCTCGAGCCGCGCTCCCGGGGCTCGCCGTCTTTGCAACACGGCGGCCTGAAACATGCGATAGACAATGCTGCGCAGGTCGGCCTCTGGTACCACTTTCTCGACGGCAACATCCTGCACTGCCTCCACGAGCAGAAGCGCGAATCTTTGCCATTCTGGCGACAACTCCGTCAAAGACGTGGTCCTCGAGTGGCGCTTGCCTGAACCTGACGAGAAGGCAGATGTCGCTTTTGAACGTTGTCCCGTGCCCACTTTGATGCGCGCCCTCTTCTTACCTTACCGTCCGGTCGCCGCAGCGGTAACAGCGCGTAACGTCGTTCGAGTGAACCGTGCCCTCATTGTGTGCGGCCCAAGCGGGGTCGGTAAGTCGAGCGTGGCGGCGGAGATCCTGGGTGCCCGCGCTGGCCACGCTACCCCGTGCGCCTCTGTCGACGTCGACACAGTCGCTCAGTTTGGTCCGGCACCCTGGCGCCGTAGGGGGGAGGTGTCGTTCCACGACATGCTCAAGTGCAAAAACGTGGGGTCGTTGTGGCGTAACTTCCGGGACGCTGGGGCGCTCTACCTCGTCGTTGCCGCAAAGGTCGATAGCTTGCAGTTGCGTGTGGAGTACGAAAAGGCTTTGAAAGGCTGCGCCCTCCAGGTTGCTCTGCTGACCGCCCCGCCCGAACTCGTCAGGGAACGGCTGCTTGGGCGACCACGTGACCTCTTCCACCCCAAGACCTATGCGGACGATGGCGCTGTTCGCCAAGAGGTCCTGGAGGGTGTAGCCGCGGAACAGGCACGTCTGCAGGCTGCCAGGGCCCACGATTTTTCCGTCACCAACGACGCCGCACCAGGAGACGCTGCGGCCAGGGCCCTCGAGCTGGCCGGCTGGCCCGGGTGACCAGTCGCACCCGGCAGGCTGCACCGCTATGTGGCGGGGGAGGGCTCGCCCCCGGGCTCGTAGGCTCGGCGCGACTGGTGGCGTTCGGGGCCAGCACCATCGCTCCCGCGGGGGCCGTCGTCGGCGGGCTAGTGGTAATGGTTTCTTACACAGGTTTTGCGTCTCCTCTGGTCGTTCTCGTCGCCTTCGCGGCGTCCCTTTGCTGCGCCAGCAGTATCGCCGAGTTTGCCCGCCGGGTCCCTTCAGCCGGTTCTCTCTACGCGTTCAACAGAAGGGGGCTGGCAGGCCGGAGGCTTCCTCACTGGTTGGATGATGGTCTTCGCCTATGCGTTGTACGTCCCCGCTGGCATCGCCTTAACCAGTGCGTACATGTCCTTGCTGCTGCAGGACACGCTCCACGTAGTGGTCCAAAGCGGAGTGCTCTTCGTCGTGATCCTGGCCGGAGTGGCCCTGGTGGCGTACCTGGGGATACGGACGTCCTCGGCAGCTGATCTGGTCTTGGCCGCCGGGGAAGTGGCCGTTTTCGCCGCCTTGGCTATAACGGTCCTGGTAAAGATCGGCCCGGCACATTACTCCATCTCCGCCTTTTCCCCGGCGTCGTCGCCGCACGGGAAGGTGGCGGATATCGGTTCGGGCATGATTTACGGGATCACCGCCTTCGCCGGTTACGAGGCTGCTACCGCTCTGAGCGAAGAGGCAAGGGACACACGCCAATCGGTGCCCCGGAGCATCATGGGTGTTGTTGTTGTGGTCGGGCTGTTCTTTTTGCTCGTCGTTTTGGCGGAAGTGTACGGCGTCGGCAAGCACGGCATACCCGCGTTCGTCCAACAGTCCAGCCCATTGCGCTACTTGGCCAGCCGCTACTGGTCGCCGGGACTGCACTGGGTCATCGATCTGGTCGTCGTCCTCACAGGGCTAGGTTTCGTTGTCGCAGGCTTTAACGTGGTCATCCGGGTCCTTTTCGCCATGGCACGCGAACGCGTGCTGCCGGGTGCGCTGGCCACGCTGTCGCGTCGCCATACCCCCGTGACCGCTATAGGCTTGCTCGCAATCCTGACGCTCTCGATCGGCCTGCCACTGACTTACGCTTACGGCGGCGGCCACGCTTTTGGCTACCTCGCCGGAGCCGCCGGGCTTTCGGTGGTGCTGATTTACCTGGCCGTCAACGTCGCCACGATCCGTGCGTTCCGGCGCGATTTCCGGAGAGATTTTCGCTTTGTCCGTCACTTCGCTGTCCCCGCCACGGCCGCGTTGTTACTTCTGTTCCCTCTGTGGGGCGTACTCCATCCGCCAACGCACAAGTTGCCAGATCTTCTGCCCTTCATCGCCTTCGGGTGGCTCGGCCTCGGTGCAGTCGTCCTTGGGCTTAGAAAAGCCCGCTCGTCCAGAAGTCTCCGTGTCCTGGGTCGAGCGTTCGCAGCGGCCGATGACGGTCCCAGCATGAGCAAGGAACCGAGGACGGTCGCTATCAGCCCGGCGAGCGAGGATGGCTAGTGCTGCCTCCAGGAACGTTTGCCCGGTTTCCGGTGACAAAAACCGCCGGCGGCGCTTCAAGGCTCCGGGGTGCAACCAGGCAAACGTTGCCTGTCGTGGCACTAGGCGAGGATCCTCAAGCCCGGCGAAGCGCCCTCGTAGACCGCCAAATCCAGGCGGGTCGTCACCATCTATTTCGCTTAGCTCTATGGCTCGATTACCAGTCATCTTGTCCGAGGGCACCCTCTGCTTGCGAACGAGGCTCGAGAGGGCGGATCATCCGCTGTGGACGATGTTTCGGAGGTCTGCCCTCTGTAGCGTCTCGAACCACCCGCTCTAGGCGAACCCCGGACCGGGCATCGCTCACTCCTGTCTACAAGAACGCTGCCGAGGAGACTTACGACGTTGCACTCAGCCATCCGCTGATGGTCCGGAGACCCGCTCCGCTCGTGGAGCACGGCTAGCCGGGTGTCAGCATCGAGCGGAAACCGCCGTGCCCAGGGAGCCCTACCCGTCGCAGGCCAGCAGCGGTCATGGCTCGACCGGTGGGTACCGGGAGCCCGAACAGCCCGGACCTATCAGCGGGCTTGGGCACGTCCCGACATCGTCGCCGGCATTGTGCTGGCCGCCATCCTCGTCCCGCAGGGTATGGCTTACGCCGAGCTAGCGGGGTTGCCACCAGTTACCGGGCTGTACACGACGATCGGTTGTCTGGTTGGGTACGCGGTGTTCGGCCCGTCGCGTGTCCTGGTCCTCGGGCCGGATTCGTCCGTGTCGCCCATGATCTTCGCCGCCATCGTCCCTCTCCTGGCGGGAGGCGGGCCGTCGTGGGCAATCGCGCTGGCGGGCATGCTCGCCCTGATCGTCGCCCTTATCGAAATCGGCCTGGGGGTCGCCAAGCTGGGTTTTGTCGCCGACCTCCTCTCCAACGAGGTCCAGGTCGGCTACATGAACGGCCTGGCCCTTATCATCATCGTCGGCCAGCTGCCGAAGCTGTTCGGCTTTTCCACTGACGCCGAGGGCTTCGGTAACGAAGTAAGGGCGTTCTTCACGGACCTCGACGCCACTGTCTGGCCCGCCTTGCTCGCGGGCCTGGGAGTTTTGGCGGTACTGCTGGTCTTGCCGAGGGTCACCCGTCGCATCCCGGCGGTCCTCGTCGGAGTGGTAGGCGCCACCGTTGTTTCGGCTGTGCTCGACCTGAGCGCACACGGCGTCAAGACGGTCGGCGTTCTACCCAGAGGTGTCCCCACGCCGTCCCTGCCCTGGACGAAGCTGGCGGATGTAGCGCCGTTGATGGTCGCCGCGATTGGCATCACGCTGGTTTCGCTCGCGGACACCATAGCCACCTCGGCCAGCTTCAGCGCCCGTCGGGGTGAGGAGGTAGATCCCAACCAGGAGATGATCGGCATCGGCGCGGCCAACCTGGCCGCCGGCCTGGTCCAGGGTTTTGCCGTGTCGACAAGTGGGTCCCGTACAGCCGTCGTCGAACAAGCGGGCGCCAAGTCCCAGCTCGCGTCCGTCGTGGGCGCCGGTGTGGTCGCCGTCCTTCTGCTATTCCTCAACTCCATCCTGGCGGACCTGCCCCAATCGGCTCTGGCGGCCGTCCTCATCGCGGCGGCCTTTTCTTTGATGGACCTCGGTGTCCTCCGCCGCTATTTCCGCGTCAGGAAAAGCGCTTTGGCCCTGTCGCTTACCGCCACTGTCGGGGTGCTTCTGCTAGGAGTACTGCAGGGGATCGTGGTCGCCATCGTCCTGGCGGTCCTGCTGTTCTTCCGCCGTGGCTGGCAGCCAAGAGGCACGGTGCTCGGCCAAGTCGAGGGCCTTGAAGGGTGGCACAGCGTGGAGGAATACCCGGAGGTCCGGGAGCTCCCCGGCATCGTCGTATACCGGTGGGAAGCGCCGCTTTTCTTTGCCAACTGCTCTGCTTTTCGCTCTCAAGTCCGCAGGTTTGTCGCTGAGCGGCGCCCGTCGTGGGTCGTCGTGCAGTGCGAGGCCATCACTGATATCGACGTTTCTGCGGCCCAGATGCTCGAGCAACTCGACCGTGAACTGAACGGCTCCGGCACCCATATGGCGTTCGTGGAGATGCGCAGCCGGCTCCAGGACCAGGTGCAGCGGTACGGGTTGCTGGAGACGCTCGATGCCAACCGTTTCTACCCAACCCTGGACGCCGGGCTGACCGCAGTCCAGGAGGCGAATAGGGCCTGAGGAGGAACGGGTAACGGTGCCTCCTTTTGGCCCCCACTGCCGGGCGCTGCGAGTAGCGCGCCCGGCAGGTTCGCATTCGTTCAGGCTGGCCAAAATCGGGCTCACACGAGTTCACGGCGAGGGGCCTCACAGCTGCGCGGCGTCACCTGGGAACGACGTTCCGCTGGCCGCGCTGGGCCTTCACCTCCTGGCGCGCTCGGCATCCATTTACTAGGGCTGCACCGCCTGCCACAGACCCCCGAAGGCCTGCACCCCCGCTCCGTTGATGCCGCTGGGGTATGCGGCGGTGAGGAGCCGGAGGAACGAAGCGTCCGTGTGGAACATGTACAGGGGGTGACCGTTGAACGTCACCTGGTGGGTGCCGTCGGGCCTCGCTATTGTCCCGAGCTGGTGTGGGTCAACTCCCGGCCCGGCCTCAGGGGACATTGAGGTAAGTACGGGCGACCAGTACATGGCACACATCCCCTGGCATGCGCTCTGCTGGCCTTTGTCCAGGCTAAAGGTGTAGACGGGTTCGCTCACCGGGCCGTCGGCGATGCCGCCGGGGTTGACCTCCCCTGAGAGGCCCGTGCTCTGGTAGTCAGCCAGTACCGTGGCCGAGATCCCGGTAGATGTCCCGGCCTGGTACACGGGCGCGGTTTCCAGCCCGATTAGGGCCTGCCCGGCGGCGGGACGGCCGCTGCTCGGGTCGACCAGGTACCACACGCCCTGGGGGGAGGTCGCCGGGTCGAGCATGTTCGCCCCGGTCGTCTGCCCCGGCGCGTCGTCGAGGATGACCCGGTAGAGCGGCAGGCCGCCGTAGGTTACCTGCTCTACCGGCGTGCCGGGGAAGACGTCGGTGCGGGTCACAGTCCCAAGGAGGGCGGGGTTGACCCCGCTCCCGGCGATCGGGGCGCCGGCGGTCAGCAGTGCCGGCCACAGCACGGCGTCACAAGAAGCCTTGAAAGCATTGGCAGTGGAATCGGTACATCCGAACGGGGCCTTGCCTGACGTGAGCGTGTGCATCTCGTCGGTCGTGAGCACGTAGACAGAGCAGCCCTTGTACTCACCCGAGCCGACGACCAGCACCTTGCCATAGGAGCTCGACGCCACCGATACGGTAGCAGGGCCGGTCGGGGCGGCTTTCACAGGGGCGCCGCAGGAAGGAGCCTGGGCGCTCACGGGCGAACTGAGCTGCGGCGTTACGATAACCAGAGCGAACGTGAGCATTGCGAGACCGGCCGGCACGGCGAACACCCGCCTCAGCCAAGCCGGGGCCGCCGCCGGGAGAGAGCCTGATGACCTGGATCGTAGAGAGAGGCCCTCCTGTGGTGGCACGAACCTTCGGGTTATGGGCTTTTTTAGTCTGCGCATCGTGAACACCTCACATGTATAAGTAGGGGATGAGCACCTGTACCCGGGTAATCGGTCGGCTGTCAGGTCATGTGGCCGGACAGCCGTCGGATTTCCTTTGGGAAGGGCCTGTTGGACGCAAAATGTGCGCCTTTTGTCGGTTGTTCACATAAGAGCGCACCCAGGGTGTCTTGGGCCCCTGGATGAGCTCGGACCTGTGAACATGAGCTACGGTACGAGCGTCCATAGGAGGGCACATGGGCAATCGGTCCCCATATTGGGAGGAGCGATTGCCCATCTCGGGGTTGACGCAAACCGGCCATCACGAGGCCCATCTGGAAGGAACGCTTCGGACTACCGACATGGCCCGGTCCGCTTTCGCGCAATTTAATTAGTGTTCTCCGAACCCGCAACTGCGCCACTTGTAGTGCCAAGTAAGGCGAGGAATATTTGCATTTCGTACCGCTCGGAAAGACCGGATATAAAGCGTGGCCAGCCGGGGTGACGATTGCGCCGACCGGCGCCAGTGCGAAGCACTCGAGACGCCGTGATGCGCGCACGACGGCGTCCTGGGAAATCCCCGGCCCCGGGCCCGGCATTCGCGTTAGCGTCACAGGTGGGATTGTCCTGAGCAGGGGAGAGGGGCAGCGTGCTTATCTTCATGGTCGAAAGGCGCTTCGCGGAGGAACTGGACGCGGCAGCGGAGGTCATTCACGGGATCAACCGCACCAATGACGAGCAAGGGGTGCGCCGGTTAAGGAGAGCCTCTCCATGACGGACCTGGCCGAACGGCCCGACAAGACGACCAGGGCAGTGTTCAGGGGCGACGACGCCAACACGGCCCACGCCCGCGGGCGCGCACGAGGCTACTTTCGGCCACGGTTCCCTTGCCCTGGTTGCCCGGGAGGAGCCAGAGCCCGGTGCCCGAGCCCCTGTCGTCGCCGCTGTCCCGGGTGGGCCCGACGACTTGCTCGAGCGAGGGGGCCAGTTGGCCGTGCTCGAGGAGGCGTTGGCTTCGGTGCGGGGCGGAGGGCGGGGTGCCGTGGTCGTGGTCGGCGGTGAAGCCGGGGTGGGCAAGACGGCGCTTGTTCGTTCGTTCTGTACCGGACCAGCCCGGCCTCAACGGGTGCTGTGGGGGACCTGCGACCCACTCTTCACTCCGCGCCCCTTCGGGCCGCTGTTTGCCATCGCCGAGGGTGCCGGGGGCAAGCTCGGGCCCGCCTTGTCACAGGGCGCAAACCCGCACCAGGTGGCCCTGACCTTGGCCCGAGAGCTCAGCTCGTCAACGCCGGCGCTGTTGGTCCTGGAGGACCTGCACTGGGGCGATGAAGCGACCCTCGATGTCTTCACCCTGCTTGTGCGCCGGGCCGAAACAGTCCCGGCCCTGGTGGTCGCTACCTACCGCGACGACGCCCTCGAAAACGCCCACCCCTTACGGAGGGTCCTGGGTGAGCTGGCTACGAGTGTAGCCGTCCGCCGGCTGAGGTTGGCACCTCTGTCCCCCGAGGCGGTAAGCCAGCTGGCGGCGCCGCGTAGCGTGGACGGCCGGGAGCTCTACGACAAGACCGGCGGCAATCCGTTCTTCGTGGTAGAAGTCCTGGCCGGCGAGAGCGAGGAAATCCCCTCTACGGTCAAGGACGCCGTGCTGGCCCGCGCCATGCGGCTCAGCCCCAGTGCACGACAGCTCCTCGAGGCGGCCGCGGTCATACCCCAACGTGCCGAGCTGTGGCTGCTGGAAGCCCTGGCAGGCGCCGTCGCGGGGGCCGTGGACGAGTGCGTAAGCGCCGGCATGCTCGTCGCCGATGGTGACGGGTTGGTTTTCCGCCATGAGCTGGCCCGGCTCAGCCTGGAGAGCTTGGTCGGCCCCGGGCGTAAAGCTCACTTGCACCGTCAAGCTCTTGCTGCCATCTCCGCTCGGCCCGGCTACGCCGCGGACTTCGCTCGTCTGGCCCACCATGCTGAGGCGGCCGGGGACACCGACGCTGTCGTCCGCTTCGCCCTCTCCGCGGCCGAGCGAGCCAGCTCGATGGGCGCCCACCGTGAGGCCGCGGCCCAGTACGAGCGCGTCCTCAGGTTCGGGGCCGGGCTGCCGCTCGACCAGCGGGCCGACGTGCTGGAGCGACGTTCGGACGAGTGCAGGCTCACCGACCAGAGCGACGGCGCCATAGCAGCGCTGGAGGAGGCGCTTGAGTGCCGTCGCGGTCTCGGCGACAGGCTCGGGGAAGGGCGCACGTTGACCCGGCTCGGGTGGATCCTCTGGTGCCCGGGACGGACGGCGGAGTCGGGGCGGGCCGCTCGCGAAGCTGTCGCCGTGCTCGAGCCGCTCCCGGCCAGTCGGGAGCTGGCCAGGGCGTACGTGAAGTTGGGTTGGAACCGCACCTTCCGGGGTGAGCTCGGGGCGGGTGTCGAGTGGGGAAAACGGGCCCAGCGGCTCGCCGAGGACCTCGGGGATACCGAGACGGCCCTCGAGGCGAAGACCATCGTCGCGTACGGGCTCCCCGATCGTGGCTTGGAGGAGCTAGAGCAGAATCCTCGAACGAGGGCGGCAGGCTGGCGCCATTGAACAGACGGGGATCGCATACGTGAGGCTCGTGCAGGGCGCTCTCGACGTGCGCCATTACGATGTGGCCGCCGACGGGCTGGCTAACGGGCTCGAGTACTGCAGCGATCTCGGGCTCGAGCTGTACCGGCTCTACTTACTTTCGTACCGGGCACGCCTTCAGCTTGCACAGGGTCAATGGGCGTACGCCGCAGAGACGGCTGAAGCGGTCTTACGCATCCCCCGTACGTCGATAATGCCGCGCATCATCGCCCTGACCGTCCTGGGGCTCGTCCGCGCCGCGCGGGGACCCTGGCTACCGGCCTCTTCTCGACGAGGCGTGGGACCTGGCGGAGCCAACCGGTGAGGTGTACCGGTTTGGTGGCCTGGCTGCCGCCCGGGCGGAAGCGGCCTGGCTCGAGGGCGACCCCAACGCGGTTGCTTCGGCGACCGAGCGGGCGTTGCGGCTCGCGTCGAAATGTTCTCCACCCCTGGCCGACGAATTGGGAGTGTGGCGCCACCGTGCCGGCCTGGGCGCGGCGCCCCCGGTCGTGGCCGGATCGCCAAACGCTCTACTGCTCGCCGGTTGCCCGGATGCGGCCCGGTCCGTCTGGGCCGAGGCCGGGTGCCCTTACGAGGCCGCTCTCTGCCTGGCCGACGCCGACGACGAGGTCCGGCTTCGACTGGCGCTGGATGAGCTGCTGATCCTCGAGGCCCGCCCGGCGGCTACGATCGTGGCCCGCCGACTACGTGACCGGGGCGTGATGTCCTTGCCTCGCGGGCCTCGCGCTACGACCCGCCGCAACCAGTACGGGCTAACGGCCCGCGAAGTCGAGGTCCTGGCGTTACTAAACGAAGGGTTGCAGAACAGCCAGATCGCCCGTCGGCTAGTGGTTTCCGTGAAGACTGTCGAGCACCATGTCGAAGCGATCCTTCGCAAGCTCGGGGCCAAGACCCGCGCCGATGCGCGGACCACCGCCACCTCGCTCGGCATAGCCCGTTATAACTGAGGAAAGCGCCCGCAGAAAAGCCATGTGCATTTACGCCCCCGGTTCCGGGGAAAGCCTACGCGGTCGAGTTCCTGCGCTTCTTTAGTTTAACTCGAGCACGCTAACGTCACGCCGCGTCCGTCGCCGATATTGCCCACGCCCGCGCTTTCTTCGAACCAGCAGTCGCTTCGACCGCTAAGCGCAACGCCCAGCCGGTGACCGGTTCGCCGCTCCCCCAGGCGTACCAGCGCACATCTGCGAGGACAGAGGCCAACTCGTCAGGGCGCAAGGGCCAACGATCGGTCAGCCCGCCGAGAGCGGCCAGTACCCACCATGCGGCAAACCGCCCCGGAGCCGCGCCGGGCCTTCGGCCGTGAGCACCACCGTTTGCCGCCGCCCACGCCATGACCGCGATTGCCTCACGGGGGGCAAGCTCAACGGCCTCCGTGACGCGGGCGCCGAGCGCGGCGACGGCGTCGAGCGCTGTACCTTTCACGGACACGGCCTCCGCTCGCCCGTTCGACTCAGCCGTCCACGTAGCGACCAGGTCCTCAAAGGCGCGGCTGACGTCATCTGCCTCGCCCCGGGCCGGTCTCGGGCCGTTCTGGGCGCACGACCTCGTCCCCTGGCCCACGGATGCTCGTGACGGCCTGGCCGAGAGCGAAGGGCGGGGCTGCAGAGCCGGCATCCTGGGCGGCAGTGCATCCATCCTGTCGGTGTGGAACTCCGCCAGGGCGTACGAGGGCTCCCAGGGCTCCAGTCGTAGAGGCACGTCGAGGACCTCCGGCAACGAGGAGGCCAGTGGGTCCTCCGTGAGGTCGTCACCCCGGACGACCCGTTCGTGAGCCGCCATCGCCGCCTCGGGAGTTGGGTGAAGGTGTGGCGATAGGTCCGACCAAGCGTGCGTGGACGCGGCTACCTCAGGTAACGGCCCTAAAGCGAAACGTCCTGTCCCCGTCTCGAGCATTTTTGCCGCCCAGGCGCCCGGGCCTTGCAGGCACAGGCGGTACTCGATGTGGGCAGCCACGGCCCACAGCTGTTTACCCCGTTCCAGGGCAAGTCGACAGCTCGTCCGGAGAGCATCGAGCTCTGCCCATTGCTTGCCGGCCACCAGCTCGTTGACGTAGACCGTCAGGAGGTCGATATCCCCCCGCTCGACCAGCTCGCTCGACTGCTGGCGAAATTCGCTCGAACGTTGTTGTGCCATACTCAGCCGTACAAGCTATTCGTGTATGTGGCGTACACGCCGGGGACGAGCACTATCGCCGGCGCAGGTCACTCACCGGCGCACAAAGGACCTGCTGGAGGTCCGTCTCCTGCGCCAGGCTCTTGCTCGTCAGCACGGTGTCCTGCACGGGCCCGTTCGAGTACGTAGCACACCGGAACCAAATACCTAGGAGAAAACATGCCTGCAGAACCGACTCGTGCCCAGCAGCTGCTCGGCGACTTCGCTCCCAAGCTGGTCTCTCTCACCGACGAGGTCATCTTTGCTGACGTCTGGGAACGGCCCGGCCTGTCCAAGCGGGACCGTAGCCTGATAACCGTCGCCGCCCTCGTGGCCCTCTGCCGCACGGACCAGATGGCCGGCCATATGCAGAGGGCCGTCGACAACGGCCTGACGGTGGAAGAACTGGTCGAAGCGATCACCCACCTGGCCTTTTATGCCGGGTGGCCCTGTGCCATGACCGCGATGACGACGGCCAGAAGCCTCTTCGAACCGGCCAGCTAAGCCCCGGCTAGCTGGGCAATCAGGGCGCAAGAAGAGAGAGAGCCGTTGGTGGCCTGCATGGTACCCTTAGTCGTGCTGTCGCGAGGCCGGTCGGTGCAGCGCCAACCTGTTGAAGCCGACCGGGAGCACGATGGCCACCGGCGGAATGCCCCCACCGCCCCGATCGGGCGTACGACAGATGCGGCCTCGATCCTGGCCCTTCAGCGTGCGGCGGGGAACCGTGCCGTAGTCCAGCGGCTGTTGTACAGCACGGAGAACCAGAACCTCGTTGTCCCGAAGAGCTACGGGGACCAACAGCTTCCGTGGGACGGGGAGAACTACCTCGAGGCACCGCGGTGAGACAGGGCGATCCGACCTTGGCCGACCTGGCGACAAAGAACCTGGCCGTCAAGAAGCACCTCATGAACGGGCTGGACATCAAGAGCTATGAAGGGCTGGCCAAGATCAAACCGGTGGCGGACAGCAGCCTGGCCGATAACGGAGCCAAGCTGGCGGCCAACGACGCCGAACCCGGCCTCCCCGCGCAACTTCGGTCCGTCGTTGTCAATCCTCACCGGCTCATCCGCCATTCCCCTGGCACCAAGTACCGGAACATCGACGAAACCACCATCGGTTTGGTAATGCTGCCGAACGACTTCATTCCGTCCCCACCGGACCTCGGCGGCAAAGGCGTCAGCGTGCGGGACAAGATCCCGAAGGATCCCCTGGGCGCCACTTACTGGGAGTACATGTGCGTGATCATCGCGCTCGTCAAAGCCGATGGCTACGGGACAGTAAAACGCCTAACAGGCAAGCAGACGAACGCCATCCAGCCTGCTGTCCAGGCATTGAACGACTATTACCTGGCGAAGGATGTCCAATTCGACGACTCGTCGACGCGCCGTCAGGTCATGAAAGAATGGGGGTACAACCTGATTTTCTCCGGTAATTCGGAGTGGCAGGATCTCCCTCACATGTCGAGCTCAAAAAGGCGAATTACATCTTCGACATCCCGGGCCACACCGTGATGGTGGAGGTCAAGCAGGCCATGCCGCGGAGCCCGACTCCGCTGACAAAGCTGGACGATTACTTCGAACCGATGTCCGAAAAGGATAATTACGACAAGTCCGAGTTCGCGTCGCCCGTGACGTACATCTGGGCGAAAGGCTAACCCGGTCGCACTGCGGACGACCCAACGAGAGCACCACCACCCCGGACCAGGCCTGCAGACGCTCCCCGGGTAGGGTCGACGCCGGGCGGGCGGCGGTCGCCGGCCTGTTCTTCGTGGAGGACGGCGTTTGTAGGACTAACCCGGCTGCGGGGCGAGGCGTGTCGCTGGGTTTGCTTCAAGCGGCCCAGCTAGTCCGCCTGCTGAGGAGCGAGAAAGACTACCGGGCCATCGCCGAACAGTTCGACCATTGGTGTGGTGAACACATCCTTCCGTGGTACGGGGACCATGTTTACCGGGACGCGACCTTGCTTGCCCGGTTGAGCTGATTCTGGCCGACGCCGACCTATAGGTTTTTCCAACATAACGTCATCCAGCCAAGGCGCGGGCCCGGATTGCTTGTTGGGAACAAATCCCTTTCACATTCAAGGAGGAGCACCGTATGCCTGCTATCTCCCGCCGCCGCTTCCTTCGGGACGCCTCGTTGGGGGCGGCTGCCGTGGGTGCCGTTGCTGTGGCCGGGCCGAAGGCGTTCGGCATTGGTACCGCGTCGGCGCAACCCGCTAAATCGGGCGCGGAGGCGGCCGCACCCCTGGCCGGTGCGCATAGCCGTGCCACGACGTTGCCCCCGGGCACTGAGGTAATGGCCCACGTTGTCAACGACGGATCCGGCACGATCTCTATTTACTCCGGGACGAGGAAGGTGACTTTGCGGGACCAGGCAGTCACCGCAACGCTTTTGGAGGCACTTCAGTGAGCTCGACGATTCCGCTCCGGCTTCCAACGACCAAGACGAAAGAGAGCTGAGGAATGTCATCACACCGAGAAGCTCCAGGTACATCAAAAGACCCGGTAATTGACAGCACAGACCTCTACGCCTTCGTGAGCCCGGACAAACCTGACACCGTTACCGTATTGGCCAATTATGTGCCGCTGCAGGACCCTGCCGGCGGGCCCAATTTCTTCGAGTTCGGCGACGACGTCCAGTATTCGATCCATATCGACAACAACGGGGACGGGCAAGCGGAATGGACGTACAATTTCAACTTCAAAACTGAGACGGTGGACCCCAACACCTTCTTGTACAACACGAGCACCATCAAACCGCCGCCCCTGGGTAGCACGGCGTACGCCAACCTCAACCGGCCCCAGTTTTACGAGGTTTCGTTGGTCGACGCATCGGGCAAGAGCACCATATTGCAGGCGGGGCTCCCGTGCCCTCCATGCAACATCGGCCCTCGTTCGACGCCGGACTACCACTCGCTTGTCGGCCGCCGCCATCCGCAAGCTACGTAGCGGCGAGGTCGTCTTTGCCGGCCAGCGTGCGGAAGGCTTCTTCGTCGACCTGGGCTCCATTTTCGACCTGGGCGGCCTGCGCCCGCTGAACAGCCATCACCTGATCCCGCTGGCCGACGCTGCTGGTATCAACTCGCTGGCATCGAAAAACGTGCACACCATCGCCATCCAGGTGCCGATCAGCAAGCTGACCTCGTCCGGGTCGATGCCGACCAGGCCGACGGACTCGGCGGCAGTGCTCGGGTTCTGGACCACGGCGAGCCGCCAGACCGTCAAGAGGCTCAACGCCGGGGAAGGTACGGCGAGCGGCAGCGGCCCTTACGTGCAGGTGTCCCGCCTGGGGAGCCCGTTGGTCAACGAAGTCGTCGTCCCTGTCAGCCTGAAGGACTACTTCAACAGCCAACCCCCCGTGAAGGACAGCCAGTTTGCGGCGGCCGTGGCCAACCCCGAACTGGCAAAACTGATCCCCGTGCTGTACCCGGGGGCCTTCCCCAACCTGGCCGCCTACCAGGCGACCGGCAAGACCAGGCCCGACATCGAGGCCATCTTCCTCACCGGGATCCCGGCCAGCATCCTGCCGAGCGCCCCGACCAACGTCGGCGGCAAGGCCATAGCCGAGATGCTGCGGCTCAACGTGGCCGTGGCGCCTACGACGATGGGGAGCAAGGGTTACAGCCCCCTCGGCGTCATCGGCGGCGATGTCGGTGGTTTCCCCAATGGCCGCAGGCCCCAGGACGACGTCGTGACCATCGAGCTGCGGGCCCTGGCCGGGGCCACGATCCCCTTGGTCGACCCGAGCTACAAGGTCGACGCCGTCGTCAGTGCGGTTACCGATGGGGCGCCGTCAGAACCGAGCTGCTACCAGGCGGCCTTCCCGTACCTGGCCGACCCTCATGACGGCTACAACAACCCGGCGGCCACCCCGCTGGCCCACGCGGACACCCGGTAGGCGACGAAATGGGCCGCCAAGTAACCGGGCCGACATGGGGGCCGGGTACCGCAGGGGAACAGCCCTACGAGGCCCGGCGCCCCGCACCGGGCCACCAGATGCGCTCGTCCTGGACATCGGTGACGACGTCGGTGCGCTCGTCCTGTACGCGGACGAAGGCTGTCTCGGGTCTGAAGTCGACGTCACCCCGGTGGGTGCACCGCGAAGCCATCACATCCACACAATGATCAGGCGCCGCCGGGTCCCGGGCCGAGATGTGGTCGCCGGTCTTTACCCCCAGCTGGCGGCGGGCACTTACACCGTCTGGGGCCTTGGTGGCACGGGGCCCATCGGCCAGGTGACGATCGTCGGTGCTCGAGTCACGGAGTTCCACGCCGGCAATGGTCGCGGCGCGACGGCGAACTAAAAAGGACAGGTTGATCATGATTGCAAATATCCTCGGGTCAGACGCCCTCATCGTCCTCGTCGTCGCCGTCGTCGTCCTCTTCGGCGGGGGCCAGCTCCCGAAGCTAGCGAGGAACGTGGGCGCGGCGGGTCATGAGCTCCGCAAAGCTCAGCGCGAAGCCGAGTCCGACCATGCAGGACCTGGGGCAGCCCCTCTCGCCTCGGACGTTTCGCCGGCGCCAAATATCCTCCCGGTGACGAGCGGGGACAACGCTCCCTATCCTCGCCCGCACTGAGCCGCCTGATTGACTCGCTACACATTTTCCTTGGCCGGCGAATAACTTTCTAGAGGCAACCCCAGCGGGGAACCTGTCATTCGCCGGCCAAGCCTCAAGGTTGGTCGCCCCAGCGGATCTGGGCTTGACTCTCGGTAACCGAACAGTTACGGTAACGGCAAGGTTACGAAAGGGGTGAGTTTTGCCCGAGGCGCTGTCGTCGGCTGGTGATCCGTTTGATGCGTTGGGCGACGAGCACCGACGGCACATCTTGAGGTTGCTCGGCGCCGGGGGCAGGTCGGTGGGCGAGATCGCCGCGGAGCTCCCGATTAGCCGGCCAGCCGTGTCCCGTCATCTCCGGCTGCTGAAGATGGCCAGGTTGGTTTGTGAGCATTCTGAAGGCACTCGACGGGTGTACGAACTCAAGGGCGAAGGGGTGGCTGTCATGCAGGAGTACCTCATCGGAGTGTGGGGTGAGGCCGCCGCCCGTTTCCGATTGCTGGCCGACAACTCGAAGGACCGCCGATGACCTCGCCGCTTCGGGTGGACTTCGTGGTGGCGTGTCGTCCTGAGACGGCGTTTCGGCTATGGACAGAGGCTCTCGGGACCTGGTGGCCGACTGACCACACGGTCAGCGGTGACCCCGCGGCGGTGGTCCTGGAGGGGCATCTGGGCGGACGGGTTTTCGAGCGGGCTCGGGATGGGACCGAGCACGACTGGGGGCGGGTCACGGTGTGGGAGCCACCGTGCCGGCTGGGTTACACCTGGCACCTGGGCGGCCGCCCCGACGAGGCCACTGACGTGGAGGTCGGGTTCGTTCACCGGCGAGGACGACGACACCACTGTCGTAATGATCGAACACAGAGGCTGGGAGCGGCTCGGTGACCGGGCCGACGCGTGGAAGGACCGCAATCGGGCCGGTTGGAGTCGGTGCTCGCATACCTGGCCTAAGCAGCAACGTCGGAGACCGGCACGGCGCTGGACTCCCGCCTGAAAAGCGAAAGGGGCACGCCGGCATGACCCAAGGAACCGGGCACCAAGGACGACCCGTGGTCGCTGACCACGCCACCTGGCACCTCGACTTACACCATGTTCCGTGACGAAGCGGCCGACCTACCGGCGCTGGTGTGCCAGGTCGGCTCCACCACCCTCAGCTACCGCCTACAGGCCATCGAGGACCTGCACGCCTGGTTGCTCGAGCAGGGCGACTGGGTCCCGCTCGGTGCGGCCGACGAGAACAAAGACGCGGCCGTCGGGACGGTCGAAGCGTGGGGACGGTCCCCGAATAACCCGGTCGGAGGCTGGTACGGGTTGCGCAAAGGGTACCGAGGCCGCTTCGCCATGTACTTGCCACCACTCCTGGAGCGGCTCGGCGCTGGCCGAGGTCACCCACGACGCCCGCAACAACCGGATGCGGGGCGTCAAGCCCTGAACGGGGCAGGTACTCGAAGTACAGGCAGGATGAGCGGGCCATCATGGCCGGCGCGGTCTCCGAACTCAGCGGGAGCAATGGGCCGCACCGCGGAGCGGCCCACTGGACCAACTATTCGGTCGTAATTGCGCCCAATACGTCGAGCCGAGCAGCCCGACGGGCCGGCCAGGTCGCGGCCACGAGGCCCAGTACGCCCGATAGCACAAGGAAAAGGACGAGCTCTGTGGCCGGCACGGCCATGTCGTTGACACCTTGCTGGCGGAGGGAAGCGACAAGCGCGATCCCCAGCCCCGTGCCCATCACGATCCCGACGATGGCGCCGAAGACGGAAATGACCACCGATTCAGACCGGACCATGGTACGCACCTGGCCCCGCCGCATGCCGACAGCTCGCAACAGCCCGATCTCACGGGTACGTTCGAACACCGACAGCATCATGGTGTTGACGATCCCCAGGAGAGCAATAAATACCGCTAACGCGAGGAGGGCATAAACCAGCCCGAGCAACTCATTGACGGAGTTGGTCTCGGCTTGTTCAAACTGGGCGCCTTCTGCACCTTCACGTTCGAGTAGGTCGAAAGGGCTGCCTTGACGCGGCCGTCGACGCCGTTTGTAGCATCCGTGCGCAGCAGAACGGCCACGGGCTGCACATTAATGAAATGGGCGCGGAAATAATCGTTGCTCACCAGATAGCTGCCTATGAGCGCGTTCGACTGGTAGACGCCACCGATGCGGGCGGTCGTGGTGCCGGTAGCCGCGAACTTGACCGGGACCACGCTTCCTACCGAAATGTGGTCCGACCGGGCGGTGGTCGAGTCAATTAGCATTTCGCCTTCGGCCAGAGCTGTAGCGTCGCCGGCCTTCATGTGGAGGGTGACCGTCTCGGACAGGTGCTTGGCCGGCGCCGAGGTAAGCGTCTCGAGCGCATCTCTGAACTCGAACTGGCCCTGGTAGATGGTGGCGGATGCCGTGACTCCCGGGGCGGCCGAAGCCAACGCTTGTACCGGGTCGGCGAGGCTGCCTGACGAGGTCGTGACGAGGAGGTCCGCGCTGATGGCGTCGTCCACGCTGGCCGTGGCCGACTTCGACACAGAGGCGCCGAACACGGCCATAGCAGATACGAGGGCGATGCCGATTATCAGAGCCGAAGCGGTCTGGGCGGTACGCCGCGGGCTGCGCATTGAGTTCAGCCGCCCGAGCTTGCCGGCTTCTCCGAACAGGGCTGCGAGCGGGCGCCCTACGGCGGCCGACACCGGGCGGGCGACGACAGGAGCAAGGATGGCCACACCGAAGCGGACAAGCAGAGCCGCCACGGCTACGAGCAGGACGTTCGGCCCCGCCAACCCGATGGCCAGTACGACGCCACCGATCACGGTAACGGCGATGCCCCGGACGAGCTGGCGCCGGGACATGACCTCAGGCTCGACCTGCCCCTGACTGAGCGCGGCCACCGGGGGTATGCGCACGGCCCGTCGGGCCGGCCCGACCGAAGCGATAACGGTGACGCCGATACCGACCGCGAGGGACACGAGCACCGTCCGCACCTCGAACACGAGCGGCCCCGACGGGAGGTCGATGCCGAAGGCGCTCAAGAGCTCTTTTAGCCCAAACGCAGCCAGGACGCCCAGGCCGATCCCGATGACTGAAGAAATGGCTCCCACGATGGCGGCCTCGGCCAGCACCGATCGGAACACCTGGCGACGGCTGGCCCCGACCACCCGCAGTAAAGCGAGCTCCCGGGTGCGCTGGCCGACCGTGATCGAGAACGTGTTGAAAATCGTGAACGCGCCCACGAAAAGTGCAATAAAGGCGAACACAAGCAACGCCGTCGAGAAAAACGAGAGCGCTTGGTCGACCTCGCTCGTGTCTTCCTGGACTACCGTCTGGCCGGTAACGACCTCGGTGCCGGCGGGCAGGGCCCGGGCGATGTCACTCTGGACGACGGCTTTGTCCGCGCCCGGCTTGGCCACGACGTTGATGTAGTCGAGCTCGCCAACCTCCCCGACGACGGCCTGAGCGGTCGGCAGGGTGAACGCAGCCAGGGTGGCCCCGGCCAGGTTGGGGGCGTTGCCGAACTGCGCGATGCCAGTGATCGAGTATGTCTTTGGCGGCCCAGCCGACAGTATGCGGACCGATTGGCCCACCTTGAAGTGGTACCCCTTGGCCGTGCCGGCGTCCATCACGACGTCGTGCGAGGATGTCGGTGGTTTTCCTTCGATCAGGCGCAGTTCGGAGATTCGGCGGTCGGGGTCGAAAGCGACGCCATAAGTAGGGGCTGTGTTGTTCGGGATGGCGGTCCCATCGTGGCTTACAAACTGGGCGTAGCCCTGGACTTGTCCAAACGCCACCGCCACGCCGGGGACGCGTTGGACGGTACTGAGGACGGCCTCCGGCATCGGGTTGCGCACGGCGTCGGCGCTCTTATCGGAGAACTGGGCCACCCCCCGGACCTGGAAGTCGACCTTCTGGTAGATGTTGCCGAACAGGCTGGAGAAGGTGTTGTGGAGCGTGTCCGTGAGCACGAACGTCCCGGCGATGAACGTAACGCCCAGCACGATCGCCAGAGACGTCATGGCCAGGCGGAGCTTGTGGGCCAGGAGGCCCTTGATGGTCACGTTCTTCACGTCAAGCTCCCTTGCTCCCCAGAGCCTGCATGCGCTGTAGGACCGAGGAGGCGGTCGGTGCGTCGAGCTGGTCCACCACTTTGCCGTCGGCCAGGAAAACGACCCGGTCGGCGTAGGCCGCGCCGTGCGGGTCGTGGGTGACCATGACGATGGACTGGGAAAGCTCCGTGACTGACGAACAGAAAAAAGCCAGCACTTCGGCTGAGGCATTCGAGTCGAGGTTGCCCGTCGGCTCGTCGGCGAAGACGAGGGCGGGTTTGTTGATCAACGCCCTGGCACAGGCGACGCGCTGTTGCTGTCCCCCCGACAGTTCAGCCGGGCGGTGCGACAACCGCGCCCCGAGTTCGAGCTTGCTGACCAGGTAGTCGAACCAGGCCTTGTCCACCTTGGTCCCAGCGAGATCGGCCGGCAGGGTGATGTTCTCCGCTGCCGTCAGCGTGGGGACGAGGTTGAAAGACTGGAACACGAAGCCCATCCGGTCCCGTCGCAACTGCGTCAGCTTGGTGTCGTCCAGGGTGCCGATGTCCAGTTCCCCCACCATGGACCGGCCCGACGTCGGCCGGTCGAGACCAGCCATGCAGTGCATGAGAGTGGACTTGCCCGAGCCAGACGGGCCCATCACGGCGGTGAACCAGCCCCGTTCGAACGTGACGTTGACCCCGTCCAGTGCGCTAACCACTGCCTGGCCGGTGCCATATGTCTTACGCAGGTCGAAGGCCTGCGCGGCGGGGGAACTATGGATGTCACCGGCACGTTTGCCAGTAGAACTACCAGATTTGAGCGCCATTTCTCCTCACTGTGTTGAGCGGGGCCTGCGTTGAGCTCCCGAGGGGCGTGTTGGTTTCGGGCACAAGGAAGAGGCAGTAAGCGTCTGGTGCCCGCGCCCGCAGCCCAAAGTTAGGAGACCGAGCGCGGCAACTGGACTACTTGGCTAGACCAGTCATCTGGCAATAATCTGGACCAGTGGAAGGACGACGCTCTATTGAATCGGCCATCCGGGGCGCTATCCGCGAAGGCCGGCTGGCGCCCGGTGCGACCGTGCCCTCTACCAGGACTCTTGCTTCCCAGCTCGGCGTCGCCCGCGGGACGGTCGTCGAGGCCTATGCGCAGCTCGCCGCGGAGGGCTGGCTGCGTACCAAGCAGGGCGCGCCAACCAAAGTGGCGCCTTCCGTGTGGCTACCGCTCCCGCCGCTAACACCTGCACGAAAGCAGGCATCGTCGCTTAAGCACGACCTGTTCCCCGGGGAGCCTGACCTCTCGATCTTCCCAATGTCCAGATGGATCGCGGCGATGCGCAAAGTGGCCGGTAGAGGACTGGCCCCGGCGTTGACTTACGACGCTGACGAGGGCAGCACCGAACTTCGCTATGCCATTGGGCGGTACCTGGAGCGCGCTCGAGGGGTGGTGTCCCACCCCGAGCAGATCGTCATTTGCAGCGGCTCTGCTGACGCGCTGGCCACTATCGCCCGGGCACTCGCCCCCGCCACCATAGCGGCGGAGGATCCGGGCCTCCCGTACCATTACCAGGTCGTCACTTCCTCGGGCGCGGCCCTGGCCCCCCTGCCTGTTGACGCTGAGGGCGCTCTGGCTGAAGCCGGCGGTGTAGCCGCGGTGCTGCTTACGCCGGCTCATCAGTTCCCCCTCGGCATGACCTGCTCGCCTGAGAGACGCGATGCCCTTATCGTGTGGGCGTGCGAAAGCGGTGGGCTGATCATCGAGGACGATTATGACGGCGAGTTCCGCTTCGACCGCGAGCCAATCGGCGCTATGCAGGGACGAGCCCCTGACGACGTCGTTTATATCGGGACAGCGAGTAAGTCACTGGCGCCTGGTTTGCGCCTGGCGTGGGCCGTCGTGCCGCCCCGCTTCCTTGACGCCTTCCTGGGCGCTCGACGTTGGCACCGTACCGTAGCGTCGCTGGACCAGAGGGTCTTGGCAGAGCTCCTCGACGATGGCAGCTTCGAGCGTCACCTGCGCCGGTGCCGGACGCTCTATCGGCGCCGGCGGGATGACCTCGTAGCGGCCATAAGCGATCTCGACGTTGGCCTCGACGTCCTCGGAGTGGCCGCCGGCCTTCACGCAGTCATCGCCCTCCCGGCCGAAGGGCCTGACGAGGTGTCCGTGCGGGAGCAAGCGGTCCGCCTTTCGTTGAGGCTCGCCCTGCTCGGGCCGTGTTGGCAGACCCCCCCAAAGGTCAAGGGCATAATCGTCGGTTACAGCAAGCCACCGGCGCATGCCTGGCGGGGAGCACTCGAGGCCCTGTGCGAGACGCTACGTAGCGCCATGGCGTAAAAAGGGCCCGATGGCCGCGGAAACCTCGCAGAGCTCGCTGGAGAGTCAGCTGACACGCGCGAAGAGGTCCACTTCGTCCCCTATCTCGCCGTCGTTTCGTGGCGTGAGGTCGCGAGCCAAGATGTACTCGTCCGTCCCATAAACGTCCGGAATGGCGTCCGCGGATATAGACAACGTCTCCGCCAGTGCCGGCGTGATCTGGCAGCGGTGTACCCGCATAGCTTCAACCCACTTATGAGCGAAGGCCCCGACGTCGACGCGGGTGGTCACCCGCGCCTCGCTGGGCGCCAGGTCGGGATCCCCTCGACCCTGTAGGCCCGCCCCCTCGCGTGCGGTGAAAGGTGGCTCCATCCCGAGCGCCGCGGTACTGGTCGTTGATCACGTGACGACGTTCTCGCGACGTGACTGTGTAATAGAGCTTGAGCGGCTGCCACGGCGCTCCCATCCCCGGGTATGCCTCTGGCCGGCCTGCGACTGCGAATGCCTCGACGGCGACCTCGTGCGCCCGCCAGTGGTCAGGGTGAGGGTAGACGGCCTGGTCGTCGGCGTACGTGACGATGACTTGAGGTCGTTGTCTCCTGATGACCTCGACCAGGCGGCTCACCGGGCCCTCGAGCGGGACCAGTGCAAAGCAGGTCGGGGACCGTTCTTTCAAGTTTACTGAGCCGGAGTCCGGGTAGTCCAGGGTGACGACCTCGTCATAGCCGACGACCCGGACCGCTTCAGCCAGTTCGAGGCGTCTTATCTGGGCAATGTCGCTCTGGTCACCGACGGGGCCGAACTCGGGGTTCCGGATGCGCCCGCTGCCCCCGTCCGTACAGCACACGAGTACCGTCCGGACACCTTGCTCGTGGTAACGGGCGACACTTGCCGCGCCGAACTCGGATTCGTCGTCAGGGTGAGCATGAACAGTCATCAGACAAAGAGGGGGGCCGGCACGTCGCTCCGTTTCGAGCCCCGTTTCCTGTGGAGATACCGAGCCTGGCATCGGCTCCCACGCTAACGAAAACCTGTCGCCCGGGACCGTCCGACGCTCTCCTTGGCATCAACGGTGCATCGCCTGCTCATCGCAGGTGAGGCCGTGGTCGGGGGACCGGCGCGGCACCTACTCCTGGTCTCCCACAGGAATACATTGCCCCTTTCGGACGACCTGACCGACAATGTCGTCATGGTGCAATGCGTCTTGTCGTCTGCCGACCGTAGAGATCCCGCAATTCGTGACGGACGACCCGCAAAGAAGTGCTTGGCCGCGGCACGAACAGGCGGGCAAGCGGCAGGGGACGGCTGCTGGTCCGATCACAGCCTGGCCGCCAGTCGAGCGCTTCGTGGCGCGCCTCCCGGAGTGGTACCGGACGGCCCGCCTCATGGTCCGGTCCAACTGCTCTCGAATTGACCGCGTCGTTCAGGCATATTCCGCCCGACGGCGGGACCACTCGATTAGCCCCGATAGCGATGCAGAAGCCATTTTCTATCGGGCTGTCGACCGCAATTTCGTATCGCGCCTAGCCGTCGAGATCGCGGCGACACTCGGGGTGATCGACCGGATCCTCGCCGGTGCCACTGACGTACGTGACCTGGCCTCCGGGTGCGAGGTCGATCATGACGCCCTCAAGCGGTTGCTGCGCTTGCTGGAGACGCAGGGCCTGGTGCAAATGACTGGCGAAGAGCTGGTTCAAGTCACCGCGGCTGGCGAGTTCCTTGCAGATTCGAGCCCCTTTGCTTGGCGGGCGCGGCTTGACCAGGAGGGCATGGGGCGTCGGATGGACGAGGCCGTCTTCCATGGCCTGCTTTCGAGTATCCGCACCGGTCAGCCCGCCTACCAACGTGTTCACGGTCTCCCATTCTGGGAAGACGTGAAGGCCCGGGGACTTGCCGGCTCCTTCCAGGACCACATGCGGCCCCATCTTTTCGATATCGGTACCGCAGTGGCGTCATTACCCGAAGTCGCGGGCGCGGATACTGTGCTGGACGTTTGCGGCGGCGACGGGGCATTGCTGCACATATTGTTGGAGCTTCATCCGCACCTGCGAGGTTCACTGCTGGAGCTTCCCGAGGCCGCTGCCTTGGCCCAGGCCCGGTTCAATGCGACCGGCCTCGCATCGCGGGTGTCCGTGTCTGCCGGCGATGTGTTCGCGGACGTACCGCGCCCGCACGACGTGTGCCTGCTGTGCTGGGTCCTCCACGATTGGCCAGACGACCAGGCTTCCCGGATCCTGGAGACGTGCACCGCGGCGTCGACATCTGGTGGGCGGATAATAGTGATCGAACGGCCCCTCGACGGATCCCGTGAAGTACTGGAGTCCGATTTGCGGATGCTGGTGTTCTTTGGTGGGCGAGAGCGGTCGCGGGAGGAATGGATGGGGCTCTTCGCTGAAGCCGGGCTTACTGCGGTCCGTGAGACGCCAGTCGGTAGCGGTGGATTTGTCGCGTATTGCCTGGAGAAGACCGAGGCTGACGCCTGAGAACAGGCGGTCAACACGTCGACTGGCCTGAGGTCGAGGTTCCACGCGGGCCCGAGGTTCCGAGCCTCAGCCGGCTTGTGACCATATGGTACCATATTGTCTATGCCCAGAGTCCAGGTTCTTGTGCAACTCGACGACGAGTTGCTTTCGCTCTTAGACGAACGGGCGGCGGCGGCGGGTGTGTCGCGTTCGGAGATGGTCCGTCGAGGAGTGAGAGCGGTGCTCGCCTCGGATATCGAGTCAAAACTCGACGAAGCCATCGCGGAGGGTTACAGGCGGGTCCCGCCTCCGGTCCCAGACGCTTCCGTGGAGCACCTCGCTGTCGCCTCGATCGAACAAGAGCCGTGGTAGCCCGGGGAGAAATCTGGTGGGCCGAGTCGCCGAGCGCGATGCGCCGTCCCTATCTCGTCCTGACCCGCCAGGCCGCCATAGAGCACCTTCACGTGGTCATTGCGGTCCCCGCAACCCGGACGGTCCGTCACATCCCGACCGAGGTGGCCCTTGACGTAGACGACGGAGTGCCTCAGCCCTGTGCTCTCAGCCTCGACAACCTCACTGCGATGCCAAAGGCCTTCTTGGTCGAACGCGGTCTGCCGGCTGGACATCTCGAAGATGGCCGAGGTTTGCCGGGCGTTGCGGGTGGCCACGGGCTGCGGCTAGCTCTCGGTTCGGGCGGTTCGCACGGCCTCGACGGCGGGCTAGCGGGCTCGAGTGTTGTGCTATGAACAGGGTGCACAAGGCAACCGAGGGAGGGAAGGCAGCCCGGATGAAAGTTACTCGGCTCGAGACGCTGGTCGTGGAGAACGTACCGCCCTACCGCGGCGGACAGGAGTGGCTATTGATCAGGCTCCACACCGATGACGGTATCGTCGGGCTCGGTGAGCGCCCGGCTATGGCGGCGCGCGACCTCAGACCCCATGTCGCCCTTTTAGAAGACCTCTGCGAAGCCTTTGTGATCGGGCAGGACCCGTTCCAGGTCGAGCGGATCTGGCAGCAGATGTACGGTGTGCGCCATGACTTCAGGCACCCCAGCCTGTATGCGACGCCCGCCCTCTCGGCCATTGAAATAGCGCTGTGGGACATCGTCGGTAAGGCGGTAAACCAACCGATTTACAACCTCCTCGGCGGAAGGTTCCATGACCGGCTGAAGGCCTACGCCTACATGCCGTCCTCGGAGGAAGCCATAAAGACGCCCGCCATTGCCGGCGAAGTAGCGGCCCGGCTGGTGGCAGAAGGATGGACCACCACGAAGATCGACCCCTTTTTGCCCGCATTCCCGTACCCGCAGCAGTGGCCACTGCCAGATATCGTGAAGGCGTCCTTGATCTTTCGGGCCATACGCGAAGCGGTCGGCGACGAGCTCGAAGTGGGGATCGGGACCCACGGTCAGTTCACTACTTCAAGCGCCATTCGTGTCGCCAAGGTCTTCGAGCCGTATTTTCCCGCCTGGTTCGAGGAACCCGTACCGCCTGAGAAGCCCGAAGAGATGGCCCGGGTGGCAGCGCAGACTACGATCCCAATTGCAACCGGAGAGCGCCTTTCGACCAAATTCGAGTTCTCGAGCCTGCTCGAAATGGGAGGGGCCGGGATCATCCAGCTCGACGTTGGCCAGTGCGGAGGGATCCTGGAGGCGAAGAAGATCTCTGCGATCGCCGAGGCCCATCATGCCGCGACGGCACCCCACATGTACTGTGGACCGATCGCCACGGCGGCGGCGGTTCAGCTGGACACGTGTTCGCCGAGTTTCATGATCCAGGAGTTCAATGTCGGCCCTCTGCACGAGGAAATCCTGGTCGAACCCATCCGGGTCGAAAAAGGGTACATAACGCCCCCAACCGGGGCTGGTCTCGGGGTCGAGTTAAACGAGAGCGTCCTGCAGCGCCAGCTGGTCAGGAAGTCGACCGTGTAGCGCTTCTCGGCGCTGTGGATAACCTTACGAGCGCTGCAGTTTTAGCCAAGTCCATCTCCTCACGGGAAGGTCGTGTTTGTGAAAGTACGGGAAGTTGTCAAAGTCGGGGATCCACCGGTCTCTGTGAGTCGTTTGGGGTTTGGTGGCGGACCGGCGGGCAACCTGTTCACCGCGGTTTCAGACGAGGCCATCGATCAAGCCATGACGACAGCGTGGGACAGCGGGGCCCGCTATTTTGACACCGCGCCGTTTTACGGGCTGGGCCTGAGTGAGCACCGGGTGGGCCGGTTTTTGCGGTCCCGGCCCCGTAACGAGTTCGTTCTTTCCAGCAAGGTCGGACGGTTGCTGAAGCCAGTGACCGGGCCAGTTGGCCGGCGGCGACCAGAGCCGTTCTGGGACCATCCTCTCGAGTTCGAGATCCGTTTCGACTACAGCTACGAGGGGATTCCGGCGCTCGCATGAGGACAGCCTTCAACGCCTTGGGCTCTCCTCGGTTGATTTCCTCTTTATCCACGACCTCGACCTCATGTTCCATCGTGGGCAAGAGCGGTACGATGCCTACTTTGCCCAGCTGGTAACGGGCGGCTTCGACGCACTGCGGGACTTGCGCAACGAGGGGAAGGTCAAAGCCATAGGTGCGGGTATCAACGTGCCCGGAGGGATCACCAAGTTACTGGATGTGTTTGATCTTGACATTTTCCTTGTAGCAGGACCGTACACTCTCGTAAGTCAAAAGGCCCTCGACCCGGAGCTGGCGCGCTGCGAGCGGGAGGGCGTGCGTGTCATCATTGGCGCTCCGCTGCGAGGTGGCCTGTTGGCGCTGGGGGCAAAACGGTACCAGGAAAGCCGAGCAGGCGGAGCCGCGGCGCCCGAGGACCTCGAGCGGGTAGCTGGGCTCGAGGCAGTGTGCGCAAAGTTCGACGTCCCCCTCGAAGCTGCTGCTCTGCAGTTCCCGCTCGGTCACCCCACGGTAGCCAGCGTTCTCGTCGGGTTGGCGAGTATCGACCAGGCGAAGTCGGCTATCAGTGCCTTCGAACACCCGATACCGGGGGAGTTCTGGGACCAGCTAAAGGCTCAGTCACTTATCGACCAAGCTGCACCGGTCCCATCGGGCTGAGGGCGGTCAGCTAGGCACGGGTCCGAGCGCCAGGTCTTCGCCGTGCATCCAGGACATGGCTGGGGCGGGGGTCGGGTGACGGCGCTTGGCGTGGTGCGGGTACCCGCGCAAAGCGCCGGCATTTTTCGTACTAACTTGTCCCAGCGCCCGGGTTTGCTGGCCCGTCGGGTCCGGTTATTGCTCCGGGCATGGGCGTTGGGTACACATTGTGACCAGTTTCCGGTATATAACTGGACCCAACGGCCCCTATGGCGGGCAAAGCTCCCGCTATATCGTCACACCGACCACCTCCTCCGGCTCGCCAGGGAACGGCTGTCAGAAATGGGGCGAAGAGGTCCATTTCCAGCGGGATGCGCGTTTGTTCGAGTTCGGCCGGCGAAGGGTCGCGGTCCTGAAATGTTACGAAAGGGACATCTTCGATCACGCACACCGGGGTGCTCTCGGCTCCTTCGCCCATAGCCAATACAGCGGCCGCCGCCAGTCCGCCGGCTACGTTGGAGTGGCTCACGCGAAAAGGGCGGCCGAACAGGTCGAGGGTCCCGACGTAGTCATTGACGGCCTGGAAACCGCTGTGCGCCGGGCAAATTCCCACGGTTCCCCGCCGCAGGGGCGTGCAGGTGCTGTCGGTGACGAGGGCACCCACGCGGCCGATGCCGAACCGGTCGCGCAGGTGGCGACGAATGAGGTTGGCGGACGCCTGGGCAGACGAGGGCCACAGGACGTAGTTGCCAGCCCCGTTTAACTCGTCGATACCGGCCGAAGGGATCAGCGTGGCCCTTGTGATGGTGAAATGGAAGCCGTATTCGTGCGTGCTTGCCAGGTACAGGTCGCTCTCGAGCTCGACCAGGCCGTGTTTGTTAGCGGAGCCGGCTGGTACAACCCGGTTCTCGCACAAGGAGACGACCTTAGACGTGACCGCCAGCATTGACACGTCGCTAAGGTGCTCGAGGTAGCGGTCAAGGAAACCGACGATGTCGAATGAGCCCGATGTGATGGTGTCGGTGCGAACGGGAGAGAGTTTCATCCGGGTCTCCGTGCCGTGCACGAGCTCGAGCTGTCAAAAGGCCACCGGGTGCCCATCAGCCCGGCCCACCTGGTACCGGGTACCTTCTAGCTACCTCAGCGACCTCACCGGCCACCCTCGTCACCGTGGCCTCGTCACCCTGAGCCAGGGCCTCAACAACGGTGTCGATCCAGGCCGCGATGACCTCCATCTCGACTTGTGTCATGCCCCGGGTCGTAACCGCCGGCGTGCCCAGCCGGATACCGGATGGGTCAAAGGGACGTCGTGGGTCGAACGGCACGGTGTTGTAGTTGACGGTTATCCCGGCCCTGTCGAGCGCCTTGGCCGCCGGCTTGCCCGGGACCCCTTTCGAAGTCAAGTCGACCAGGACAAGGTGATTGTCCGTGCCCCCCGAGACCAGGTCGAAGCCTCGAGCTAGGAGCCCCTCGGCCAGGGCCTTGGCGTTTGCAACGACTTGATTGGCGTAACCGGAAAAAGCAGGTTGGCCGGCTTCTCTTAGAGCGACGGCGATCGCCGCCGTGGTGTGGTTGTGCGGGCCTCCCTGGAGACCCGGGAACACGGCCTGGTCCAAAGCCTTTGCGTGTTCGTTGGTGCTGAGCAGCATCGCTCCTCGAGGCCCTCGCAAGGTCTTGTGGGTGGTCGTGGAGATAACCGGGGCGTGGCCGACTGGTGAAGGATGGGCACCCCCGGCTATCAACCCGGCAATGTGGGCGATGTCTGCCACCAGCAGGGCTCCGGCCTCCGCCGCCACCGCCGCAAAGCCCGGGAAGTCGATGCAACGGGGGACCGCCGTGCCGCCGCAGAAGATGATCTTCGGTCGCTCACGGAGCGCCAGCTCCCGCACTTCGTCGAGGTCCACCTGGCCGCTATCCGGCCGCACGCCGTAGCGGACCGGGCGGAACCACTTACCGGTCAACGACACGTCCCATCCATGAGTCAGGTGGCCACCCATGGGCAGGGCCATGCCCATAACCGCGTCGCCCGGCTGGCAAAAGGCCAAGTAGACGGCCAGGTTCGCCGGCGAACCAGAGTACGGCTGGACGTTGGCGTGCTCTACACCGAACAGCCGCTTCGCTCGCTCCACGGCCAGAGGCTCCAGCCGGTCGACCGCCTGCTGGCCCTCGTAGTAGCGCCGCCCGGGATAGCCCTCTGAGTACTTGTTCGTGAACACGCTCCCGAGCGCTTCCAGGACCGCCCGCGATACGTAGTTTTCAGATGGGATCAAACAGATCGTGCCGAGTTGGCGGTCATACTCATCGCGTACGAGATCCGCCACCTGCCGGTCGGTAGCATCCAGGTCAATGTCGTGTGGCAACACCGCGGTCAAAGGGCACCTCCAGAGATCGGATCGCCCAGGCGTGCGGCTTGCTCAGCTGCCGCTCCCCGGTGGTGCTCCACCCGACGCCAGTCGCGACAGCGGCACCAACGCTACAGGGTGAGATCGCAACCCACAAGGACATATGGGAGGCCGGTGCTGCACAAGGCGACTGGCCGAGGCGCCACCCGCTGCCGGTAACGTTCGTGCCGTCGTAGCAGCCGGCCCAACCTCCTTCCTTAAGGCCTACAGTTCGGTCATCGAACGCCATCCAGTGGTGAATTGACGGACCATCTAATTGCGAGCAGGGCTGTGTCGTCTTCGGATCCGTTTGGGATCATTTCGTCCATGATCGCGGTGACGAGCTCGTCGGGCCCCGCCGCTCGGTGCGATCTCGCCACGATGCGCAAGCGCTCGAGACCCTGGTCGATGGGAGCGGACCTCGTCTCGACCAACCCATCGGTGAAGACGACAAGAGTTCCCTCGGCGGGCAGTGGAACGGCCGCCATCTCGAACGAACGAGGTGGAATACCGAGTGGTACGCCAACCTTGACCGGAACAAAATCGACACCATCTCCGTTGATCAGCAATGGCGGAAAATGGCCGGCGCTGGCGACCGTCAGGTTCTGATCCTCGATGAGGCCGACGAGCACCGTGGCAAAGTGACCGCTCGTCCCGATATCGAGGTCGTCCGAAGCGAGTTGCAAAATGGCGGCGGGGTTATAGCCGAGCGAGGCGAGCGTGCGGATGGTGAACCGGAGCTGCGCCATCACCGCCGCCGCAGTAACGCCACGCCCTGAGACGTCCCCGACCACGAAATAACAGCGGCGGTCTCCGTCTTTGATGACGCTGTACCAATCGCCTCCCACTTCTGTGCCCCGGGTCCCCGGTACATAACGAGAGGCGAATTCGACTCCCGGGATGTCGGGGAACTCCCGGGGCAGCAGCGCCCGTTGCAGCGTGACCGCCACATTTCGCTGTTGGCGGTAGAGCCGGTCGTTCTCGGCCGCCAGATCTTCGGCGTGCTGCCTTCTCCGAACGAGCCGTTCGACGAGCACCGCAATAACGACTGTCAGCGCTATCCCGGCCGCGCCGATCGCCCACGGGAGGGCGGCAGAGAGGGCGCCGGGCAGTGCCGTGCGCGGCGAGGCGACGAGCGTCAGCGTGCTCGTGCCGAACGGGACGACCGCCTTCGAAACCGGTCCACTGAAGGGTAGGCGAACGTTGGTGCTCGCCACCAGGTCGTTCGGCTTCATGGCCGAGCCAAAATAGATGGCGATGTTCAGGCCCGCGTCGGGTGAATGTGGCCCGATGAAAACCACGTCTCGCGCCGGTAAGGATTCGGCCCCGAGACTACGAACGTACCTTCCGACCCGGTTGCCGCCATCATGTAGCCAAGCTTTTGCACCCCGCGGGCGACCGCGCGCGAGGTCACGAGCACGCCCGACCTGGCGGCACGGAGGTACAGGCCTGTGGCGACTTTCCCTGTAGGGTTGCGGATCGTGCGGGTGCCAAGGTGCACGAGGAGCGTTGCCTGGTTTGCCCTCAGTTGGATCAATGAAGCGGAGGCAAATGGCCCAGACGGTTTCATCGACGCCGCCATCAGGCGCCGGAAGGACCGCGACGGGTCGGGGGAGTTTGCCACGACTCCCACGACGGGCCCGAGCCGGCGCTCGAAATCCACGGGCGCGGAGCCGAGGGCCGAGGCGGTGAGGCTCGTCTGCAAAGAGGTCAGGTGTTGTTGGTTGTGGCTGTAACTGACCTCAGCGCCGACCGATAGCCCGGCCGTGACCAGGAGCCCGACCATGACGACGAGCAAGCTTGCCCCGCTGATTTGCACTCGGCGCCGTAACACTCAGAGAGAAATTAGCTGGTCGTCCCGGGGTGGGCTATCGCGGACGGGGTCACGGCAACCGCGAGCTGCGGCCGAGGGCCGGCTGGTTCCTGATCGGGGAGGACGCATCCCGGGGTTGGGCGCCTTCGCAGCCAGGTGTTCGACCATGCTGCTAAAGGACTATCCGGCAGCAGCACCACCACAGCATGCGGCCGACGCCGAGGCGCTGGTTGGCGAGCCCTCTCAAGCGACCGGTCGTCAAGCCCATTGACTCCTCCGCGTCCGGCAAAGAGGTTTCTCCGCTCCGTTACCCGGGGTAAGAAAACAATGTCTCTCGAGTGGAGACATGTAGTTTGAGGACCAAGAGCCGGGGGTTCGACCGGTGGGAGCAGGAACCGAAAAGACGAAGGCCCGTGGCGCGAGGGAAATAAGCTTTTAGCCGGCTGTCCTGGCCCGTCCAAGCCGTCAAGGACCGGTTATCCAGGCCCACCGGATAGGCCACCCGGGTAGCGAGGCAATTAAGTGGCTGATCCATTCGACAGGCGACGAGGGCGGAATACAACCCCGCTCGAAGAGCGGGCCATTACGACTGAGCTGCCCGGCCGCGTGGGCGAAATGGAGGAGCGTTCCCGTCAGCGGGCAGTTCGCCGCCTGGGTCAGCCCTTCGACAGGCGCAACCCGTTCGTCATCGGTTTCGTGGCGACTGCAGGCGTGCTTTTGGCCGTGGCTCTGGGTGCGGCGATCTACTCTGTGCGGGCCACGCTCGTGCTGGTGTTCCTGGCGCTGTTCATTGCCGTCGGGCTCGAGCCTGCTGTCGCGTTTTTCACACGCCACTGGGTGAGGCGTTCCTTCGCGGTGCTCATAGTCGTGCTCCTGGGCGCGGCGGCAGTAGCCGCTTTTGTCTTTTCCGCCATATCACCGATCGAGCACGAGATAAACGAACTGGTCAAGCAAGTACCGATATGGCGCTCCGAGATCGCTTCCGGTAAGGGTAGCGTCGGTCATCTCGCCAAGCAACTGCACTTGAGCAACTACCTCGGCGGCACCAGCACCGGTAGCCTGGCTGAGGACGTGGCCACTGGCGCCCTCGGGGCGGGCGAGCTTGTCTTGAGTGCTGTGAGCGATTTCCTGATCGTCATCGTGTTGACCATCTACTTCCTGGCTGCTCTCCCTGCTATCAAGAACTTCTTCGCTCATTTGGTGCCGGCGAGCCGCCGACGCCGCTTTGCAGTATTGTCAGACGAGGTGCTGGCGGGGGTGGGAGGACCTCCTCGGCAATCTGTTTACCTCGCTCGTGGCCGGCCTAGGCACGTTCGTGTGGGCCACTGTGCTCGGCATCCCATACCCGATACTGCTCGGCCTGATGGTCGCCTTCTTCGATTTGATACCTGTGGTGGGCTCGACCATTGCCGGGGTCATAGTAAGTCTCGTGGCACTGGTGGTCTCGCTACCAGTCGCTATCGCGACGGCAGTTTTCTATGTTGGCTACCGTTTCCTCGAGGACTATTTGTTGGTGCCACGAGTGATGCGCCACGCCGTAAATGTGTCGCCGGTTGTCACCCTGCTCGCCATAATCATTGGCGGCGCCCTGCTCGGCATAATCGGGGCGTTGGTCGCCATCCCGATCGCGGCCGGGATAAAGCTCATCGTCGAGCAAACGGTGTTCCCTCGTCTGGACGATTCCTGAATTTCCGCTTTGCGACCGGCAAGCCCCGGTGCCCCCTTTCACGATCCTGCCTGCCCACTTGATGCGATGAGGGTCGGGCTTCGCCGCCAGCCACTCTAATCGGGCCCGAACCCCCGTTTGTCCATTGCGGGGGTCCTCCGGGCTGCCTACCATTGGACCTGGCGTGTGATGGTGGCATCTCAGGTACGGAGCGGGAGGGACCGATGCTTCTTCGTCCGAAGGTCATGGCTGGGGCCGTCGTATTTTCGGCCGCCGTGCTCGTCGGAGGGGTCGTCCTGGCGGCGCCGGCGTCCGGGCCGCCGAGGTCGTCCCAACCCTGGTCGTGGCCTTCGTTACGATTGGCGCTGAGAATTCCAGCTCCGGGGCCGGGATCGCCGGGGCCACTGTGGCAGTCGACGTTTACGAGGGCACGTCGTGCACAGGCTCCGTAGCCGCCTCCGGCACCTTCAGTACCGGTTCAAATGGCCAGGTGCCGGTTGCCTTCCAGACCCCGTCGGCCGCAGCGTGGTGCCTGGCGGCCACGGTCTCTGCTTCTGGTTACAACCAGGCCAGCGGCGAAACGACCTTTAGCACCTGACCCGAGGATCACCTCAGGGCCAGGCGGTCGTCACAGCGGTACTTCCGAGGCGAGCCGCTGAAGGACAACCAGAGGGTCGGTCCCCGTTTGCTCGCCAAGCGACGCGAGAGCTTTGGCCGCCAAATTTCCGAGAAAAAGGAGAACACCTTCTGCGTCGGCCTCAAGCAGCTCGTCGGCCAGTCCGTCGACGGTCAGAGCATGTTGCTCCACCGCCTCCCTGGACCCGGGGCTGGGCGGGTTGATCAGCTCGGTCACTAAGGCGACGGTCATCCGGCGGACCTCTTCCTTCCTCTCGGCCGAAGTCGGTCGTGGCATCGGTGCCTCCTTGCTCTCGGGCTCTACAGGGCTTGCTCTCGGCCCACAGGGCGCGCCAACGGTTTCTACCCCGTTTGGTTGTGGCGAGTACTCTACTTACGGCCGCTCCGCCCGACTCAGGCACTCAGGGCTGGGTGGCGTTGGCGTGAAGCGCTTTCCCGAAGCGATGCGGTACTTCCTCGAGCGAGGAGATGCGATTTGCCCGAGAGTATGAACACTGAACTGGCGCACAAGCTCGGTGAGCAGGAGGCAGAAAGCGATGCGAACAGAGCGGGCCATGAACGTTGGCATACTGTGGCCGAGATCATCGAGGTCATCGTGCTGGCCGTCGTGGCGGTGGCGACGGCCTGGAGCGGCTTTCAGGCCACCAAGTGGGACGGGCGTCAGTCGCTTCTGTACGGCCACGCCAACAGCTACCGCTTCGAGGCCGAGTCGACCTCCACCTACGGCGGCCAGCTCCTGGCGGCCGACGCCGGGATTTTCACCGCCTGGCTTCAGGCGCACGAGACCAACGACACCCGCCTGGAGTCGTTCTTTGTCCGTCGTTTCGACCCGAGCTACAGGGTTGCGTTCGACGCCTGGCTAAAGACGGACCCCTTCACCAACCCCAATGCACCCGCCGGACCGGCCGTTATGCCTCAATACCACAACGCCTACTTCGCGGAGGCCGCTGTTCTCAACAACAAGGCGTCAGCGGCCTTTGACGAAGGTACCAACGCTCGCGACACGGCCGACCAGTATGTGCGGGACACGGTCTTGTTCGCCGCCGTGCTCTTCCTGGTCGCTCTGGCCCAGCGCTTGAAGGTCCGGGAGGCACGCATGGGACTGAACGTCGTGGCCTTCGGGGTGCTTATCTACACGATCGTCTCGGTCCTGGACCTGCCTCGCCTGTAGCCGAGCCAGGCCCGCACTGCCGGCAGTGGGCGGATTATTCAGGTAGCCCTGGACTGCGCAGAGAACCGTTGCGGGAACACCTGGCTGGCGGGCTCACTTGCGGAAGAGTTAAGGGTTTGCCCTACGTCACTTGCATGATTGTCTGAGTGCCGACGCCAAGTCGAGAGAATTCCCTCAGGGCACCGTGATCTGGCTGGCCAGAGTGTCCCCGACAACCGCCCCGCCTCCCGCCGCCGAGTTGACCTGCTCGAGGTAACCCTCGAAGGCGACCAGGGGCACGGTCTTTGACGTGGGGACGTTGCGGGCCAGGCTGACCCGGAAGGTGATCGTCCGGGACGAGTGCGGCGCCATCGTCGCCCCCAGCGGTGAGCCGAGGTACCCCGTGATGTCATCGTCCGCCGCCGTCGAGCCGCTCATGTCGACGGTGGTGAAATGGCCACGGGCCCTTTCATCGAGTACGAGAGGCGCAACTGGTTGGCGCCAACGCCCTGTTTTGTCCCGTCCCCCGGGTAGACGACCAGGTCCACCTGGGCGTTGGCCAGCGGGTGAGGGGAGGGGTTGGTGGCCGTCATCGTGAAGGTGGCCGACCTGCCAGGGCGGACCGACGCCGGGAAGCTGGCCGTAAGATTGGGGCTGAACTCCGCGTCCTTGCCCTGGTAGATGATGGCCTCGGCCCCCCGGCCGCCGTCTGCTTCCGTGGCCACAACCCAGCACTGGACGCTGAACTTTGACGCCGTGTAGGTCACCGTGGCATGGCCGGTGGCGTCCGTGAGCGCCTCGTGGCTGCTCAATTTGCCGCACAAGCCGGTCCCGTACTCCAGGCCGAGGCTGAAGTGGACGCGGTCGCCCTGGACGACGTAGCCGTGCTGGTCGCCGACGGCCACCGATATGCTCGAGGTGTCCTTGCCGTTGGCGGCCAATTCGGTGGGAAAGGCGTCTGCGAAGGCGTAACCGATGGTCGTGGCCCCGGTCCCCGTCCCCGCAGCCTTGGGGTTCTCGGCCAGGGCCTCGGAGAGGGCGCAGCCCTTGCCGACGCCGGAGTCGTGGTAGGCGAGGTTGCTGAAGAACTCCTGGACGTAGTACTTGTGCCCGTTTATGACCTGGTTGTACTCGGTGCCGCTCGGGTCGGCCGAGCTGGTGGAGCCGAGGGCGCCGCCGTAGTTCTCGTCGCACATGTCGCCGATCTCGTTGCCTTTGCCGTCAAACCAGGCGTACTGGGGGTTCAGGGGGTCCGTAATGGCCTCCATGAGCTCGTGGGCAAATGTGCTCACCTCACCGTCGGCGCGCAGGTTGCCGTTGGGGGCCTGGCCGGTGTCGCAGCCTCCGCTCGAGGGCGGGTACGGCAGGTCGCCGTAAACGGTCTGGTCAGAGCCCGAGCCAAAGGAGCGGTGGTAGCCGCAGTAGTCGTTGGCCGAGTTCGTGCCGTCGACGTCCTCGGTCTCGACGCCCGGCGGCAAGAAGACGGGGTAGAAGTTTGCCATTGAGGTTGGCAGCTTCTGGCTGGCAGTAATAGCTCGCAGCTCGTCACGGAGCTGAGCGTCGGTGAGACAGGCCGAGAAGCCGGGGCCCGCTTGCACCCGCTGACCGGGTAGGAGTTGGTGTCGACCAGTGGCGTGCCCGCAGTGACCTTGTAGGTGACGTACGTCTTGACCCCGGCGGCCACGTCGTAGTACTCGCTGAGAATGGAGTAAACGTTGTCCGTGCTGCCGCTGGCGGCGGCCACGTCGCTGATGTACTGGTCCAGGAGGTCCTCGTACTCGGCCGGGAACGTGAAACGCCCGCCGCTCGGCTGCCACCATACGGGAGTAATCGTGAGGCCAGATGCGCCGTTGGTCGACATGACCGGTCCGCCGTAGTAGACCAGCGGTGGGGTACAACTGGCGCAGACCTGAGGCTCGATGGCCCCGTCGTCCTGGGGGGCCTCCCCAGAGGGTGCCTTCGTGATCTGCGGAGCCCGCGCCGGCACGGCGGCCCTCGCGACAACCGGGCTGGTCGCCCACGCGCAACAGGCGGCGCAGGCGACCAGCGCGCCAGTGAACCTGGCCTTTCGGGACCACCGCGTGCTCGCGACAAAAGACGTCGTTTTTCGACCAGACAGCCAGTTCGCCATACCGCTCTCCTCAGGCCGGGCCAAGAAGGCCGACAACAAACCTCATCTTGGGCCGGAAGGCGGTCGCGGGCTTCCCCCTAGTGGGGTGATTGACCCTGCTTATTGTCAGGGCTTATTTGTCAGGGCTTATTTGTCCGGTCCCGTCCTCGTTTTCTTCATTGAATGCGGCCAGCAAGCGCTGGTAGCCGGCCCGGATGTCCTCGAGGTCGTTCTTTTCGCTCACCGACTCCCCGGCCTCCTGGAGGACCATGTTGCCCTGGCGCAGCAAGATGCGGCGCTGCGAAGCCGAAGTCGTCTGCGCCGTGATGACGGTCAAAGCGTGGAGCAGCCGGATGATAACGGCGGGCATCCCCCGGGCCGCCTGGCGGATCTTGTCAAAGGCGCGGTTCACCATCTTTGCGTACGACGGGTCTGACTCGATGAGCCGGACACGGCCGAAGCTGTCACGATAGAAGGCTTCCACGAGCGTCCGGCCGGACAGCTTGCTGAGCCCGGCCGAGAGCCAATCGATGCAGGTAAGAGCGGTGAACGTATCGTTCACGGCCGGCGACAGGCCCGGATGGCGATCTCTACCAGCTGATCGATGGCGAAGGTGGGATCCTGCATGAGCGTGCGGTGAGGCCCCGTCACGTGTGCCTTGGCCAGGGCCAAGCGGACCTGCTCGGCCGCGCCGCGAGGCCATACCGTGGCCAACGGCCCTCCGGCCACGACAAAGTGCCCGGGCCGATGGTCCAGCCGGATTATTGCGTCTGTCCGTGACGCGATCGCCACTAGCTGGGCGTAGCCTACGAACTGGAGGTACCCGCTCGTGCTGGCGGTCACGGTACCACCCCTCACGTCCAGCAGCTCGAGCAGCTCGGGCACGGATTGGTCACCTTCGGCCGGCACAGGAACGCTTTCGTCGGCATTGCGAAGCGGGAATTCCTCGTCGATGGCACGCATCAGGTCCTTGGCGATGCCCGCGATGACTTCGGGCAACTGGATCGACTTTGCGATGTGGTTTATGAAGTAGATGAGGACCACGAGGTCGACCAGCAGGAGGGCTTCGGAGACGGTGATCGAAAGGTGCGGTACGAAATCGGGCTGGTGCGGGATGCTCGTTATCGACACCAAAGCCAGTACGGAGTAGACAAAGGTGGCCACGAACGTGGCCAATGTGACCTGGTTGCCCACGTCGCGGACGAAGTTGCGCATCATTCGCGGACCGAACTGCTGTGATGCCAGGGTGAGGGCGAGGATCGTGATCGAGAAAACGACGCCGATCACTGTTATCACCGCTGCCGCGATAGCTATTAGCACCTGGCGGGCGGCGTCAGCGCTGCCCGACTCGATCCAGAACGGCAAATGGAGATGATGGTGGTACGCCGCCCAATCGATCTCGATGGTCACCACAAACAGGAGGATGGCGACCACCACCAGGACAGCCGGCAAGACCCAGAAGGTCGTCTTGAGGGCCTCCAGGCGCCAACTGGGCAGCTTCCGCTGGCCGTCGCGACCTCTCCCAGGCGGGCCGGCTTCGCTCGACTGTTGACCGCCTGTCACAATGACGTCCCGACGGGAAGGAGGGCCACCACGCCGCAGCCGTGCCGCACCAATACGTCATGAGGCCGGTGCCCCTTTAGCAGCGCGACGGTCCAGGTCGTGAAGTTGGTCATAGTTGCGGTCTGTTGATCGCCGACCAGGCTTCCCGGCACACCCGACCCCCCAGGATAGCCTGTCGTGAGCTTGGCCCTTTTTAGAGCTCGGGGCTTTGACATCATCGGGTCGACGTGTGTTGGCGCCGGCCCGTCAGGGAGACGACTACGGGTTTTCCGTAGGGCGCCCGCGCCTCCCACGGTGGACATTAGAGGGGTGAACAGCTGACGCCAGCGGGATGGCCGAGCCCAGGCGGCTGGTCTGAGCCAGTGGTCCCCCTCGTTCCCCGCCGTCAACGACAGAAAGGACAATGGAAATGTTCAAAGCCACGACCCGGGACCACCAAAACGGAAGTGCCGTCCTCGGCACCGGACCGGCTACGGGAAGAAATGCCGGGGCTCACCAAACCTGGTGGCGGCAGGGCCGGGCACTGGCTCGAGTTGTCGGCGTCGGCGCTGGAACCGGCGTGATGGTGGCGGCTCTCGCCGTCCCGGCCTCGGCCTCTGGTGCCCCCGACATTTGGCAGGCCGCGCAGGTTGGCCTCACTTATCCCGTGTACCAGCCCAAAACCGTTCTTTCCCTTCCCTTGAGCAACTTCAAGCTGGTTTCGTGTGGGACCGGCCAAGACGAGGCGGTTTCCGCTGCTTACGGCAATGCCTTCAGCACTCCGGCGAACTATGGCAGAGTCCCCGGCTTCTCCATAGCCGAGCGCTACCCGTACATTTGCTCACTACCGGGGGCTGAAAAGACGGTCGGGACCTGGACGGTGGGAACGCCTGACGGGCCAGCGAAAGTAAACGTTTCTGTTTATTGCAACCCGGCCCAGCTCAAGAGCTGCACGACCGCGTCGGGGTTCAGGAACGGCTATGTGCTCCAATGGGCGCAACCGTACAAGTCGAGCCAGGTCCTGAAGAAGGCGACTCAGATCTTCATTGAGACGTCGAAGCTCACTTTGACCCAGGCCCTGCACGTGGTCGCCGGCGTGAGGCCCGTCTAAAGCAGCACTTGCCTCAGGTGTTGCTGACTAGCGGGGCGGCCCGAACGTTAACCCCTCGGCACTTCGGCCCCAAAGACCGCGTGGGTTATCGTGCGGTGTCCCGGTCGTTGACGAGGACCGCCGCCCCGTCGAAAAGGCCGGCTTTCAAGTCCTGTAGCGCCTGCTGTGCTTCTGACAAGGGGTATACGTGAGTGGTGGCCCGGACGTGGTCCTGGACGGCGAGGTCAAGGAACTCCCGGCCGTTGTCCCTGGTGTTCGACGTGACGCTGCGTAGTTCCTTTTCGTAAAACAGCTCGTGTTCGTAGTTCAGCGGCGGCGATGTCGCTCAGATGGATCCCGGCGACGGCGAGGACTCCGCCCCGGTCAAGTGCCCGCATGGCGACCGGGACGAGGTCCCCGACCGGGGCGAACAGGATGGCGCTGTCCAGGGGTTCGGGCGGCGAGTCGTACGCGCCGCCGGCCGACGCCGCGCCAAGCTCGAGCGCGAGCCGCTGGGACGCCTCGCCCCGAGTGAGGGCGTGGACAGTGGCACCCTGGGCCAGTGCCACCTGAGCCACCAGGTGGGCGCTGTCACCGAACCCGTACAACCCGAGCCTGCCCGCTCGGCGGCAGCGACGCCCTCAGCAGCGCCCGGTAGCCGATGATCCCGGCGCACAGCAACGGCGCCAGTTCGACGTCGGCCACATCCGCCGGCAGCCGGTAGGCGAACGCCGCCGGCACCGTCGTGTACTCGGCGTAGCCGCCGTCGGCGTCCCAGCCGGTGTAGAGCGAGTTAGGGCACAGGTTCTCGTTGCCACGGCGGCAGTAGGCGCACGTCCCGTCGGTGTAACGCAGCCACGCCACGCCGACCCGGTCTCCTACGGCGTAGTCGTTGACGCCCTCGCCCAGTGCCGATACGAGGCCGACGACCATGTGGCCGGGCGTGACGTGCTCACGGTGCACCGGCAGGTCACCTTCGCTGACGTGCAGGTCGGTGCGGCAGACGGCGCACGCCAGGACCTGGACCAGAAGTTCGCCGGGCGCGGGCGCAGGCACGGGTTTTTCCACGTACCTCAGCGGGCTGGTCTCGATCGGTCCGGGCTGGCTCACGACCCACGCCATGCATCGTTTTGGAGCGGCCTTCGGTCACCTCCTACTCCTATCATGACGGGCCGGCCGGGCCGCGGCGATCCTGGGTATCCCCTTCCGACGGCTCTGGCTCCGACCAGCTTCTCCCTCGCCTTCGAGGGTAATGCTTTATCCATGGAAGGCAGTCGCACGTTCGAGCAAGCATCGGTGTCCAGTCGAAAACGCCAGCTGGCCGTGGCCCGCCGGCGGGCCACCGGCCTTCTCGTAGCGGTCACGGCCCTTTTTGTCGCTGTCACGGTCGCCGGCGCCCACGGGACCTTCCTCGGTTACGTGCAGGCCGGCGCGGAGGCGTCCGTCGTTGGTGGGGTGGCGGACTGGTTTGCGGTGACGGCCCTTTTCCGCCGTCCGCTGGGCCTGCCGATACCGCACACCGCGTTGATCGTCGCGCACAAGGACCAGTTCGCCGCCACCTTGGGGCGTTTTGTGCAGGAGAACTTCCTCACCGGCGACGTCCTGGCAGAGCGGATCCGCTCGGTTCAACTTGTCCCTCGTATGGCCGCCTGGCTGGCCGAGCCGGCCAACGCCTCGCGCGCCGCTGGTCACGCCGCGGATCTCACGGTGACGGTGACCGACCTGCTCAGCGACGAGGATGTCCAGGGCCTGCTGACCGTCGGGTTGGCCCGTGCCGTGGACGCCATCGACGTGGCGCCCTTGGCCGGTCGTGCGCTGCAAGCCTTCATGGCGGGGGAGCATCACGAGGAATTGTTCGACGCCATCGTGTCAGGCGCCGACCGGTACCTGGCCGACCACCGCCTGGAGCTCCGGGAGCGCTTTGTAGCCGAGTCGTCCCGCTGGACCCCCGATGCCGTTGACCGCGTGCTCTTCGACCGTCTGTACGGCCGCTTGCGCCGCTTTCTGACGGCGGCCGTGGCCGGTCCCGACAACGATGCCCGGCACCGCTTCGATGAATGGCTGGCCGCTCTACCCGAACGGCTCGAAAGCTCGCCTGAGCTGAGGGAGCGGGGCGAGCGTCTGAAGCGTGACATCCTGGGGCGGGCCGAGCTGCGGGACTGGTCTTCGACGCTGTGGCAAGACGCCAAGGCGACCCTGCGCGCTCGAGGCGGCGCAACCGGAGTCGGATCTCGCGCCGGGCTATATCGGGCGCGTTGGTGACGGTGGGAGACCGGCTGGCGTCGGACCCTCAGCTCCAGGACAGCCTCGAACGCGTCGCCGAGTCGGCCGCCCAGGCTCTGGCGAACCAGTTCCAGGACGAGCTCGCCGGCCTCGTCACGGGGACCATCGAGCGGTGGGACGCGTCCGAGACGGCGAGCCAGCTGGAGCTGCTGCTCGGTCGCGACCTCCAGTTCATCCGGGTCAACGGTTCCGTGGTGGGGGCGGCCGTTGGGCTGGCCCTGCATGCCGTGGCCCAAGCTGTGGCTTGATGCTGGAGCAGAGCGCGGGTCGAACGGGATCGACCAGAGAACCCGGTGCCCCGCCTTACCCGGGCGCGGCACGCTGGTCGATGCTCCGGCCAAGGATCTTCTCGTACCAGGCGCGGAACTGGGCCAGGTTGAACGGCGGGTCCCCGACAAGGTAGTGGTTCCTGGCGGCGCCGTCGTCGTCTTCCCACTCGATGTGCACCATTGCCGGTTCTGACCTCAGATCGAGGTCGCCGATCTGTACCGTCTGGTTGGCGGGCGACCTGTACGCACCGTTGGCGACGAGCCTGTCGTCTCCAGATCGGGCGATCGTGAACCTTCCCGAAACGTCGCGCCGGGTGTCGTTGCACGCGTAGACCGGGTAACGGCCATGGGCCCCCTCGCCCACGAGCAGTAGCAGTGGGCGCTGCGAAGCGGCAATGACCTGGAACGCCAGCTTTTCGCCCAGGTACCAGTCGACCACCGCATCGGAGATTTGCGGCCAACCGTCGACCAGGTCCCACCAAAGTACGCCGGTACGGGGCCACTTCGCCTGGCGCCCCGACTCGATGGCGTACTTGAAACCTTCGGCTTGAACGAGTTGCGACGCCACGATGGCCTCCTCCAACCGGGACGGCACTTGGCCGAAGAAAACCCGCACGCATTCGAGCGTCATGCGCGTCCGCCACCAGTACCTCGAACCGAAGTCCACGGTTGGGTCTGTCCCGTGGACCAGCCATTGCCTGTTCTCTGGCGGCCACAGATGGTCCTCGTCGAGGAAGCGGCGCAAAGAAGCGAGATTGGGTACGCCCATGAAGCCGATCTCACTCACGAATGCGGCGGACGAACCGCGGTAGAAATCGCTCTTGTAGTAGTCGCGTGTCCCCCATAAATGAGCCTCCGGCAGCCAGCGGAGGTCCTTCGTACGCAGCGCCTCTTCGCTCTCCGGGCCAATGGACGGTGAGCTCGGAAGATAAGCGCGATGGGGATCTTCGGTGCGCACGACGCCGGGGACGACGTCGCGGCTCAGGCGGTTGAGCTCGGGCGCAATGCCGTCCCGCACGGCTATCTGGTCAACCTCGTTGTCCCCGCACCACAAAACGAGCGAAGGGTGCTGCCTGAGCCGGTGCACGACTGCACGTACCTCATGACGGACCACCTCAGCGAACCGCTCGGTCTGGGGGTACATTGCGCATGCCATGGAGAAGTCCTGCCACACCATGACACCGTGCTCGTCGCACCACTCGAACAACGAGTCGTCCTCGTAGACGTTGCCTCCCCAGCACCGGACCATGTTGGAGTTTGAGCGCCAGAGCAACGAAAGCCTCGACTGGAGTAGCTGGCGGTCCCGGCTGTGAAAGGCGTCGAGCGGGACCCAATTTGGGCCGCGGCAGTAAATGGGCACACCGTTGACGACGAAGCGGAAATCGCCCGGCTGGCCGGGCGTACTTGCTTTGCGTACCAGCTCCACCGTCCTGATCCCGAGCCTTGACGAGTGCGCGGCCAGCACGACATCACCGTGCAACAGCTCTGTCGTCAATTGGTAGAGGTGAGGTTGTCCATAGCCTCGAGGCCACCACAGGAGAGGGGCGTCGACCTTGCCCTCCACGACACCGGTCGCACCACCCACCTCAGCCTCGAAACGGAACGAGGATGCACCGCACTGCCCGCTGATGGCGATGCGGTAACCAGCGCCGCGGATCTCGCCCTGCAGCTGGTAGTACAGGCGCAGGTCGGCCTCGGTCTTCCCGGCCGCAGTGGTAGCCGCATAAACGGTAACGATCTCGGGGTGGCGGTGAGCCACGAGCTCAACGGGTCGCCAATCCCGGCCGACACCGCTCGGGGCATGATGTCCCACCCCTAGGCGTGCGCCGCCTTTCGCACCCATGGACTGTCCTGGCGAAGTACGTCGCTCAAGGCCCACAGCGGCACCAACGTGCCCGCCTCCGCCGGCGGGAGCATTGGGCACAGGTGGACTACGAGCTCGTTGGTACCTTGGCGAGCGGCATCCCGAATGGGAAAGACGTGCTCTATAAGGGAGTTGGCCGAGGTGCCGATCGGCTTGCCATTGACGAAGTAGCCTTCGATTGGACGTCTTGGCATAGCTGACTTCTCCGGATAGTGCGACCCGGCGCGCCGGCGGGCGCGGACCGTCGGCGCTCCGGCGAAGATGCTACCGACAAAAAAGAGCGGCCGGCCACCTGGGGGAGGCCGGCCGCTTGTTACCCGCTCTTTAGCCGCCTGTTTGCTCAGCTATTTGCGTGGTCCTGCTGTCTTAGCCCACTACTGTTGGGTAGTTGTAGTCGATAGCGGCGCCGTCGCCATTTCGCGGTCACGAGCCACCCACGACTTGTGGTCCGGTCTTCCCGGCAAAATCGTCGTAGCACCCGATATAACGCATTGTGTACCCCAGGCGCCGCCGGTCGCTGGAATTGGCGTGGGCACCGTGAGCAATTCGCCCGTCGTGCAGGGAGCATTCGCCGCGCTCGAGCTCGAAGGCGACGGCGCTCGATTCGTCGATGCCAACGATCTCCCGGGGAAAGGTGTGGACGTCACGGTCCACGCCGCGGTAGGTGGCGCGGTCGTGGGCCAGGTGAGACCGGGCCAGGACCTGCATGCAGCCGTTGCCGCGGTCGACGTTGTCCAGCGCAAGCCATACGGTGACTATTTGGTCGTACCGGTCAAGGCGTCCGTCCCAATAGTCCGAGTCGCGGTGCCAAGGGGTCGCTCTGCCTACAACGGGCTCCTTGCCGATGAAGTGGCTGGACCAAAGGATGATCTTCGGGCCGAGCAGGCATTCCACCAGGTCGAGCACACGGTCGTCGAGCAGGAAGCGCAGCAGTCGCTCGTCCTCGAAGTGCGGCGTGTCGAACTCGTCACCTCGTTTGGCGGGGGCCGCGGCACGGTGCTGTCCGTAGATCAATTCGAGCTCGTCGAGCTCGTCGGGACGAAAGATCGGATCGTGGACCAGTAAGTAGCCGTCGCGCCGAAAGGCGGACACCTCTTCGGTAGTGAGGCTCTCCATAGGTGGTCAAGCGTCCTGGGAGCTAGGATCTGCTTCAGCCTTCGGAGCGGTACGGCTCTTCAGTTGCGCGTACCCCACATGGCCTCCCCTTTTTAGTCCTCAACTATGCTCCCTGACGGACGAAACCCGATAAGGGCCAGCACCCCCTTATACATTCCGCTGTCCGAGGGCGGGTCAAACTGTACACCCTGTGCCGTTCAGCTGGCAAGCAACTGGTTGGCAGAGCTCGCAGCTCTCAGCTGCTCGTGACCCGTATAGTCGTGTGACGATAGTTCCGCCGAAGTTCAGGGCGCCAAGGGGGGCGTGCGCGGGTAGAAAATGGCCAAGGTAGCTGGCACAGTGCCCCGTGACGTGGCGAAGCAGCTATTGGTGCTCGACGACCTCACGAACGGGGTTTTGGCCTTTGACGGGGCGCGGACCGGCGCTCAGGGCGGACCGTCGCAGCGTGGCGGCCAGGTCACCACGGTCGCGTACCTCCAGCCGCTCGAGCCCGAGCCACTGAGCTAGTGCCTGCAGCGCGGCGGCGAGAGGGGCGCGATGTCGCTCGGCTGGTGCGACGCCTCGCAGAAGGCGCCGTGGACAACCAGTGTTGAACGTTTCCGGTCGGCGGCAGTGTCGACCCGGGCCACCAGCTCTTCTCCGAGCAGGAACGGGAGCACGAAATAACCAAAGCGTCGCTTGGCGACAGGTACGTAAAACTCGAAGACGTGCTCGAAGCCGAACAGCCGGAGGCCACGCGGGCGCTCCGACAATAACGGGTCGAACGGCGACAGCAACACGGCCTGTCCTTTGAGCGCCTGGCGGGTGGGATCGTCGGCGAGGTACGCCCGGTCTTTCCAACCCTTCACTTCAACTGGCTCCAGCTCCCCGGACGATACCAGCGTCACGACGGCCTTCTTCGTCGCTGCGACCGGCAGCCGGAAATGGGCCGCAATGTCGCGGACCGTCCCGACGCCAATACGCAGGCGGCCACGCGGGCAAGTTCCAGGGTGGCCTCGTCGACGCCAGGGACGCGGCGCCTCAGCACCGGCGCCGGGATCACGCGCTCGATCAGGTCGTAACGAGGCTCAAAGGTTGGGCTCCGGCCCACGATGGCCAGCGTCCCGATGCCAGTTAGAGCCTTCAGGGCATCGTTCCCCAAGGACCACTTCTGCCATGCGACCGATGACGCCGCGTACGTCGTGGTCCGCTGGTCTACGGGGATCCGGCCCGCATCGGTCAGGTCGCCGAACGCCAGTGGCCCCCGTTCGGTTACATCTGCCAGCACGGCGGCGACGTAGCCAGGACGTAGCGCCTCGATGCGCGCTAGCTCGTCGGCGGGCGGCCGGCGGCTCGGTGCTTCTCGCAGGCTCCGGAACACGGGGAACAGCTCGATAGGGACAAGTCGCGCCACACCGAACTGTTGCTGCTCGAACAATGACCGGTCCCGGGTCACCAGGTCGTCCAGCGTGCCGAGGTTATAGCGCCCGACCCGTGAGAAGGCGGTCAGGTAGTGGGACCGCACCAAGACGTTTACGGAGTCGACCTGTAGGCCGCCCAACCGCGAAACAATATTCTGGAGCCTGCGAACGTCGGCCCCTGACGAGAGCGGGCCAAAGCCCTGGGCTCTCAGGGCGGTCCTCCTCGCCTCATCGGTTGACAGGCAGGGCAGCGTCATGACTAAACCAGGATAATTACCGACCGTCGTGGTCCCGCTCTCTTGCCATCGGCCCGGGACCAGGTGCCGCCCCGCCGCCTTCTATTTCTCGCCCTACTCCTCGCCGGAGAACCGCTCCCAGGCCGATTGGCGGGTCATACCCAGCGCTTCGCCTATGCGCGCCCAGCTAAGCCCTCGAGCCCTGAGTGCTACGACGTGGTGCGCCACGGCCCGGTCGACGTTCTCGTGTGCATCATGGGCCGCCACCATCTCCGCGAGCAGCTCGTCGTCGGTCAGGCTGTCCCAGACCTTCAGCGTCGGGGGGTCGTCGTTGGGCATCGCCTTATCGGCGGTGGCATCGTGGGCTCGTTTCAAATCCAGCTGCTCGGCGATGATCTGGTTACAGAGGTCCACACACTCGTTGCATATGAAAACGCCCGGCCCGGCGACCAGGCGGACGACCTTGTCCTGGCTCTTGCCGCAAAATGAACACCTCAACGCCTCCGGGGCGGCTGTACGTGACACTCGTCTCCTCCTCATGACCACTAGTCAGGATAAGCCTGACTGTATCGTCAGGGTAAGCCTGACAGAGCAGCGCAGTCAAGCGGCCGGCCCCTGCGTCGAAGGCCCCCCTCTGGCCGGATCCCGTGCCCCGCCCTGAGACTGCGACCTGGGCTAACGAGCTTCAGGCCGAGGGGAGGTCCCTTCAAGGGCGGTCGTTCAAGGCGGGTCCTTCGGTCTCGAGAAAGCTATCCTGGTTGGGCGGAGAACAGCAGGGGACCGATGGCACGTGGAGCCTCCAAAGAGGTGATCGAGATGTTGCACGCGGTGCCGCTCTTTTCGGCGTGCAGCAAAAAAGAAGTAAAGCAGATAGCCAACTTGGGCACCCACGTGACCGTAGCGGACGGCACCGTATTAACCGAGCAGGGAACGCCGGGTCGGGAGTTTTTCTTGCTGGTGAGCGGGGGAGCGCGCTGTGTTGTAAACGGGTCGCTGGTGGCCAATTTCTCGGCGGGCGACTTCTTCGGCGAGATGGCGCTGTTAGACCACGGACCGTGTCACGCCACCGTGATCACCGAAGGTCAATCGGAGCTGATCGTCCTCGATGGCACCGAGTTCGGCACTTTGCTGGACGCCTCGCCGTCAATTACCAAGAAACTCCTTTTTGCGCTGGCCGAACGCCAACGGGCCAACGCCACACCTCGCAGTTGACGCCACCTCAGTACCCGCTGGGGCTGGTAGTCGTCGTGGTGGGGCTGCTGCTGCCACCGCCACCCGAGCCACACGCACCGGCGCCGAGAGCCAGACCAGCGGCGAACAGTACGACGGCAACGCGCCGGCCCCACGTGGTCCGTTTGGGCCTGCTGGCCGTGGCCAAGGTTTTGCCTGAGTTGTTCATCTCTTTGCTCATTCTGATTAACCGAACGATTTCGAGGTCCCGATGACCTGTCCCCGGGAGTTGAGGGCCTGGACCTCGAACACGCTGAAATCTCCTTTTACGTTTATGCGGGTTTCAAACCCTGATTTCGCTGCCCGCGCCACTGCCGTCAGGTGGTCGTCGTTGGGGCCGGCGAGGACCTTCCAGGACGAAACCTCCGTTGCCCCGTTCCAGCTGGCGTAAACGGCCGTCCCTCCAGAGCTTGCCCGGGCCGCGCCCTGGGCGGGGCGACCGGCAACCCAACCCAGCTCTCCACGGTCGCCCGGTAAGTGAGGTCGGGCGAAGGCAAAGAGGCGTCGAGGATCATTTTGCCGGACTTGTTGTACTCCGAGAAGTAGGGCTGCGACCCCCAGCCGACGAAAACGTTACCGTTGGCCAGCATCTGGTTGTCACCCATGTAGGCAGCATCGAAACCCTGGCCGTGGGTGTACTGATGGACGAGGGTTGCCGTGTCGGAGGCCGCGTTGAGCTTGAGCTCCAGGGCCCGGGACGGCCCGGCCGGGGCGAGGTACGTGCCGGCGCCCGTTATCTGGCAGCAATCGTCGTCGAACACGGTGACAATGGAGCCGCCGTGGAGCTGGACGTCGTGCTGCCACTCGAACGAAGCGTCCGCCGGCACCTGGAACGTCGAACCCTTGCCCCCCAGTTGCCACTCGATGGCACCGTCCTTCGCGTCGACCATGTAGGCCGCCCAGGTGTTGCGCATCGACACCAGGAAACCGGAGGCTCCCACCAGGTTGATAGAATTGACGTGGTAGGCATCCCAGGGAAAACCGTTCGGCGGGGGCTGAGTCTTCGAGTCGGTGAGCGCGATGTGGTCCAGGGCGTCCCATGTGTAGAGCAGCTTGCCCGTGGCGATGTCGTACTCCTCGACAGCTGAATCATCGAGGACGCCATCGGCCGGGCCGCCGTACCTCGACAAGTTCATCGGGATGTCTTTGTTCGCCGTCACCCAGGCGTCGTTGCCGCTGATGACCAGTTCGTGCAGCGTGATAACCCAGCCGTCCTGGCCCTTCAAGGTGGCGATCGTCTGGTAGTGCTGGTTGACGATGATGTCCTCACCGCTTTGAGTGGCGCCGGTATCAGAGACCACACCCTGCCACCAGGTCAGCACGGGTTGGCCTTTATAGGTTTGAGCCGTAAGGTTCGAAGCGACAACATTTTTCGGCACGGGCTGGAACCAGACCGGTTGGAGGTTGTCATCGAGGATTAGCGGCCCGCTCTGGCCCACCATTGGTGAGGTAGTCAGGTCATAGAAGTTGGCCATCATTATGTAGCCGGGCGCCAGTTGACCGGTGGCGGTCGGTATGTTGGCTTTGACCTTTGGTGGGTGCAGGGCCGGGGCCGATACGAAGCTGTACGCCCCGTTTGTCGTATAAGCGCCGATGGGCGCCGCCGGCGCCGTGACTGCGAAAGAGACGGCCGCGAAGCACGCAACTACCAGTACGACAGCGCCACTAAACCGCCATCCCGGGCCGGCTATCGCCCCGCCGGGTGCCTTCACGAACCGAACGTCACGACTGCGGCGGCGACCACGAAGCCGGCGCCGACAAGGTAGGCAAGGCGGAATCCGTTCGTCAGCGCCACCGGCACGGCGACGTTGCGCCCGATCGCGGCACTCGTGTAAGCCGTTGCGAGCGAGATCAACAGGGCCAGGCCAATGCCACCACCCGCCTGGCGGGAAGTATTGACCAGTCCGGAGGCAAGGCCCGCCTGCGCCGGGCCGGCTCCCTGCGTGGCGAAAATTGTTGATGGAACTATGGAAAGCCCGATGCCGATCGCAGTGAGGACGCCAGGCAGCACGACGTAGGTCACTGCACTGCCACTTGGCCCTATGCGGCCGAGCAGCAGCATGCCGCTGGCCATTATGACAAGGCCACCACCGAGCACCGCCCGCACCCCGAAACGGCCCACGAACCGCCCGGCGCGCGAAGCGCACAGGAATATGACGAGGGCCATGGGCAAGAAGGCGAAGCCGGTGGCCAGAGGGGATAGGCCGAGTACCTGCTGAAGGTACAGCGAGCTCACGTACCACATCGGGAACAATGCTGCGCTAAAGAGAAGCACGATGACGTTGGCCACGCGCAGAGACCCCGTAATTTCCTGCAGGGGTACGAGGGGGGCCGAAGCCCGCCGTTCGACAAGGGCGAAGAAGGCCAACAGGGCGGCGCCCGCCACCATCGGTACCAGGGCGTCCGGAGACGTCCAGCCGTGCACCCCCGCCGTCACGATCCCGTAAATAAGCACCAGCTGGCCCAGGGTCAGGGTGAAGGCACCGGCGAGGTCGAACTTGGGGTTGCTTTCCTGCTTCCGGCGCTCCGTCACCACCCGGTAGGCGACCAGCCCGGCAGCGATGCCTATGGGCGGGTTGATGAGCAACACCCATCGCCAGCTCAGCTCCTGCGTGATAACGCCACCGAGGACCGTGCCGGCCGCTCCGCCGGCGCCGTTCATGGCGCCCCATAGCGCGATCGCTCGGTGGCGTGCGGGGCCCGCCGCGAAGGACGAAGTGATGATGGCCAGCGACGTGGCCGCCATTAGAGCACCGCTGACGCCCTGCAGAGCCCGGGCCACGACCAGCATCTGGTGGTCGACCGAAAGGCCTCCGGCCAGCGAAGTTAGTGCGAACAGGAACAGCGCGGCTACGAAAGTGCGCCGCTGCCCGATGTAATCCGCTGCCCGTCCGCCGAGCATCAAGAAGCCGGCGAAAAATATGGCGTAGGCGTCGACCACCCACTGCAATTGGGTGGTCGAGAAATTCAGGCTGGACTGGATGGACGGAAGGGCTACGTTGACGATCGACAGGTCAAGGATGACCATGAACTGCGCCACGCAGCACACGGCCAAGAGCCACCCCTGACGCGGGTCCCCGGCTTTGGCGGGGGTGCTCTGCGCCCCCTCAGCCGGCCGGGTGAGCGTCACTGGCTGTCGGGCTCACGCGTGCGCACCGGCCCCGACCTCTTGGTCCCGCCACCGGCTCAGCGCGTTGACGGCGGCGTCCACGATCCTGTCGCCGAACTGCTTGCTGTCATTGATGTGAGGTACTGGAACTGTCGGGACCGGCACTTCCAGGAAATCGCACAGCGGGCCCCATCCATCCCCGGGTGACCACACCAGCAACCGTTCAGGAGGCACCGTGCTTATAACGTCCTGGTTATATTGCTCCATCGCGCACGCCATCTTGCCACTGCCGGTAGCCTCGTATTCGCCGCCCAGGAGGCCGCTCTTTTGCCACATTTCCTTCATTAGCGAGATATAGGAGGCCCATTGTGGGTCGACCCGGGACCAGGCCGTGGACAGGTCGTGGATGAGCATGTCCCCATAAAAGATCCCCCAGATAGTCTGGCTCATGCTGCGCTCCCAGGCGTCGCCGTCACGCACGCTCAGGAGGACTTTGGCGTCCGGGTAGGCCTCCATCAGGTCCCGGTAGAAAAACGCGCCCGGCCAGTCGACCGTAGCCTGGAACTTCCCGAAGACGTCGTCCCATTCGCTTTTACCCTCCAGTGCTTCCTGCCAGCGGGGCACTGTAGTCAGGTCGCTCAACACATTTACCATGTGGTAGCACGGCTCAAAACCGAGCATTTCGAGGGCGACTTTTTGGGTAAGGGTTGCTGTGCGAGGTAGTCCGGCTCCGATAAGTTTCATTTGTGGGTCTCCTTGGGTAGGTCCTGGCCGGGCGCGTTCATTGTTGCAGGACCTTTATTAAGCTGAACCTCGGCGGCCCTGCACCAGTTATTCTGACTCACCTCTATGATCCACTTGTGAAAGGGGTGTAACAGGTTTGTAACGATTTGTGGGCTTCCCTGGCCCTCGTCATTTCTGCACACGTCGGCGCGAACGCACTAGCGGAGCGACTTTTTTGATATATAGCCGGATGACAGAAGTGCGGAGGAAGTCGCTGGACAACTGGGGGAGCGGGAGCTTCAGGCCTCCAGGGCCGGGTAGTCCTTCCTGGTTGAAGGGCCGTGCGTGAGGCTCCCGTCGCCACTGAGCACCTGGGCCGCCTGCCCGCCCACGAGGAAGGTCACGCCCCTGATGCCGGTAAAGGTCGTGACGGTGTACACGATTTGCGCCGCGGCTACTTGCTGGTCCTGGCCTCCGAGGCTTTCGAAGGACACCGGCAGGTCGACGGAGACGACGCCGTTGTGTACGGGGCCGACCTGGAAACGGCCAACCGACGACGCCGGGCTCACGAAGCCTCGGCCTGACTCACGGTCGGTCGGGCCGGCCGCCAACTGGGACAGGATGGCCGCTATCGTTGCCGGCCACGGCACGTCCCGGTGTACCGCTACCAGGCGCCCGCTGGGTGACTCCAGGTACACGGTCACCCGGGCGGTCGGGAGGCCGGCGACGGAGGTGCGCGGCGCCGAGGTGGGCCCGAGGAGCCCATAGGGGACGGCTTTGGGATCCAGCGGCTGCGGGGCGCTCTGGGTGCCCACACCGCAACTGGCGAGCCCGACGCTCACAGCTGAGAGGGCCGCGACCACGGCGGCCCACCGGGCCATGCGGCCGAGGGGCTTATGCGCCATCGGGCGTCACTGCCGGTGCCACGGGCAGCCTCACGGTGAAGCGGGTACCGCCACCGGGCCGGTCCCCGACGTCGACCGTGCCGTGATGAGCCTTGACGTGCTCCGCCACCAGCGCCAGCCCGAGACCGGTGCCAGTCGTCCCTGTTCGCCGCCCGGCAGCCGCCCCGCGGTAGAAGCGCTCGAATATGGCGGTGCGCTCGGACGGCTGGACGCCCGGCCCGGCGTCTTCCACCGCCACCTCGGCTTCGCCCCCGCGGCGGTCGACCCGCACACCTAGAGCGCCTCCGGCGTGAGCCTTGGCGTTGTCGAGCAGGTTGACCAGGACGCGTTGGAGGCGCCGCCGGTCCGCCAGGAGCCATGTCCCGCTAGCCGCCGGCGTAACCGTGACCGGCACCGCTTCGTGGGTGTAGGCGGCGACCGTGTTGACCACAAGGTCGTCGAGGGCGAGCTCTTCCAGGTCCAGGTTCGCCGCCCCGGCATCGAAACGGGAGATTTCCAATAGGTCCTGGACCATGTCGGAGAACCGGCCGATCTCGGCGCTCAGGAGGCCAAGGGCGCGGCGGCCGTCCGGAGGGAGGCCTGCCTCCGACGCCTCGAGCAGTTCGACCGTCGCCCGGACCGTGGTGAGCGGCGAACGGAGCTCATGGCTTACATCCGAGGTGAACCTGGCGTCCCGCTTGATGCGCTCCTCGAGAGCGCTCACCATCTCGTTGAACGATGCTGATAGTACCGAGAGATCGGGGTCGTCGGTTGGGGGCAGGCGCTGGTCGAGAGCGCCCTCAGAGATGGCGGCGGCCACGTCAGCGATACTGTGCAAGGGCCGCACGAGCCGCCCGCTGGCCCACCGCCCGACCAGCAGCCCGCCCACCGTTGTGGCCACCGAACAGACAAACAGCACCGCGGCCAGGAGGTCCAGGGTGTTGTTCAGCTCCGCCAGGGACTGTATTTCGAAGTAGTCGGCGTGCACCGACTTCAGTGGCACCCCTACGGCAATGGCCGGCTGGCCATCCGCCATGACTCGCTGACTGGCCGGGGCGCCCTCGCTGACCATCTCCACCAGCGCGGCCGGCAGGCTGGCTGGTCGCGACGTCCCCGAAGACTCGCCTAGCGACACTGAGGCCGAGTACCACTCCCCTCCGCGGTAGGCGAGGGTAATTGTACCCTCGGCGTCGGTCACGGACGATAGCGCCTCTCCCAGGTTGGCGCCCGCGTACGCCAGATCTCGTTGCAGCACCCTGGCGTGGGAGTACGTCTCATGAACGGCGGTCGACTGTCGCTCATCGAGCAAATAGTGGTGCACCAGACCGTAAGTCGTGAGGGAGAGAGCGGCGGACAGGACGGCTGCGCCGGCGGCGAAGGCCGCTGTTACCCGCGGCCGCAGGCCAAACCGGCGGCGCGGCCGCCGGGATGTGGCGGTGGCTCCGGCGGACGATGGTGGGCCGGCGCCGTTGGGCTCCCGACTTTCGTCGCCCGGTGCTCGAGGCCAGGCGCCCGGGCCCACCGGGCCCCACGTTCGCGCCCGGTTGAGGGAGGCAACCATTGGGCTCAGTGCGTGGGGGCCTGAAGCTTGTAGCCCAGGCCCCGGACGGTGAGCAACAGCTCGGGTTTGGAAGCGTCGGTCTCGATCTTGGTCCTCAGCCGCCCTACATGGACGTCGACAAGACGAGTGTCGCCAAAGTAGTCGTAGCCCCACACCCGGTTCAGGAGCTGCGGCCGGCTCATGACCCAACCCGGTTTCGTCGCCAGCTCGCAGAGCAGCTTGAACTCGGTACCTGTAAGCGACACCTTCGCGCCGTTCTTGCGCACGCTGCCCGCCTCCGGGTGGATCTCGACATCACCAAAGACCAGCGCCACGCCGTTGTTGGCACCTACCTGTGCCCGCCGCATGAGCGCCCTGATCCGGGCCGACAGCTCTTTTGAGATCACCGGCTTCGTCAAGTAATCGTCGGCGCCCGCCTCCAGACCTTGCACGATGTCCCTGGTCCCCGCCAGTGCGGAGACGATGATCACGGGGACGTTACTGGCCTGTCGCAGCTGGCGGGTGATCTCGAAGCCGTCCAGCCCTGGCAAGAGCAGGTCGATCAGGACAACATCGGCCCCGGTTTGCTGGAAGCTCTCGAGGCCGTCCTCGCCGCTCTCGGCCTCCGAGACGGCGTAACCCTCCTGGCGCAGGAGCATCCCCAGGGAGGCACGGATGTTGGAGTCGTCTTCGATCAGCAGGATGTGTGTGGCCACAAGCGGCGCCCCGGCCGGTCCAGGCGAGAACTGTACCCGGCCCATGATGCCAGCTAAACCCTCGCCTACAGGTGCCGAAGGGCGGAACGTTACCTAATTTTTAGTTACCGCGGCCCGGCCCGGAAGGGTACTGAAGGAGATATAACTAGCTAACCTTGGCGTCCTTGTCGACTTTCTCGACCCTGTCGCGTCTTGAGTGCCCTCGTTGCGGCCTCAGCTACGACCCCGACCTCCTGACCGGCCTGTGCACTTGCGGGTCGCCCCTGCTGGCCCGGTATGACCTGGAGCGCGCCGGCAAGGCGATGACGCGCTCAGCACTGGCGGGGCGGTCTCCATCGTTGTGGCGCTATCACGAAGTGTTGCCTGTACGCGACCCGGGCAATGTCGTCACGCTCGGCGAAGGGATGACGCCTCTGACGGCTGTGCCGGCCCTGGGCCACCAGCTCGGGGTCCCCCGGCTGCTAATGAAGGATGAAGGGGTCATCCCGACCGGCACGTTCAAGGCCCGGGGCGCGGCCGTCGGGGTGGCGCGAGCGCGTGAGCTTGGCGTCCGGGGGGTGGCCATGCCGACCAATGGCAATGCCGGTGCCGCGTGGGCTGCCTACGCCGCCCGGGCCGGGCTCCGCAGCGTTATCGCCATGCCGGAGGATGCTCCCGAGGTCAATCGCGTCGAGTGCTTGGCCGCCGGAGCCGAGCTACATGTAGTCCCCGGCCACATCGGGGACGCCGCCCGGCTGATTGCCGACATCCTCGCCGGTAACGGGGATCTCTTCGACGCCTCGACGCTAAAAGAGCCGTACCGCATCGAGGGCAAGAAAACCATGGGTTATGAGATTGCTGAGCAGCTCGACTGGGAGTTGCCCGACGTCATCGTTTACCCGACCGGGGGCGGAGTCGGGTTGATTGGCATCTACAAAGCGTTGGCCGAGCTCCAGGAACTCGGCTGGGTCAGTGGGCCGCTGCCGCGGCTGGTCTCGGTCCAAGCAGAGGGCTGCGCACCAATCGTCAGGGCCTTCGAAAAAAGAGCGGCGGCCAGCGAACCGTGGGCCCATCCGCATACCGTTGCCTTTGGCATCAATGTGCCGAAGGCTTTGGGAGACTTCTTGGTCCTGGAGGCGTTGTACGCGACATCAGGGACCGCCGTCGCCGTTGCCGACGAAGTCTTGCTGGCGGACCAGGGGGAGTGTGCTCGCCTTGAAGGGCTGTTCATCTGCCCGGAAGGCGCGGCGGCGGTCAGCGCCGTCCGGCAACTGCGGGCACAAGAGTGGCTGGACGAGTCGGACGTCGTCGTGGTGCTCAACACCGGGACGGGGCTCAAGTACACTACGACGGTCCGGGCGGGCGAAGCGGTCGCTTGAATGGAGCATGTTTTCGGGGGGACGACCCGGTCGCCCTGAAGCCGGTCCCATGGGGCCGGGACGGCCACCATTTTCTCTAACTGCGACGTCTCGCCAGGTGAGTGCGAGGCCGTTGAGCCACATGGCCCGCCTAACCACAGCGGCCCGGCCAGGACAAAAGGGAGACGGCAGGACCCTTCACTGGCCCCTTACGTCTAGCCCCAACGGCCTCGCATATTGGACGTACCCCAATGCCCGTCCGCGTAACCCTTAAAATCCCCCAATCCTGAAATTCCGGCTGCGAACACCATAAACGGGAATTTGTACCGTTACCCGCGATGTGAGCAATGGCGAGAGCGTGGGTAAAAACGCCTGATAAGGGTTCAGCTCCTCAACGGCCAGCGCTCGCTTGAGGGTCACGCTGCCCACCAAGCCGACCTCATGAAAGGACTGGGTTATGGGCGCTATCGCTTCTGAGGACCTCATCGGTCGTTTGGCCGACTGGGGCGTTGACACGGTATTTGGGCTCCCTGGCGACGGGATCAACGGTCTGATGGAAGGACTGCGACGTTGTTCTGACCGGGTCCGTTTCGTCCTGGTGCACCACGAGGAGGCGGCGGCCTTTATGGCGTGCGGGTACGCCAAAGCGACCGGCCGGCTTGGGGTTTGCATGGCCACTTCAGGCCCGGGCGCCATCCATTTGCTCAACGGTCTTTACGATGCCAAGTTGGACCACGTCCCGGTCCTCGCCCTGACCGGCATGCAGGAGACCCAGATGCTAGGCACGGGGTACCAGCAAGAAGTCGCCACCGATCGCCTGTTTGTCGACGTTGCCGAGTACAACCAGGTGGTAATGGTGCCAGCGCAGCTGCCGACCCTGGTCGACATCGCCGTTCGTCACGCCTTGGCCCGTCGCGGGGTTGCCCACCTGACCATTCCCAACGACGTCCAGGTGGCTCCGGCCGGGGAGGCACCGTTCGCGGCCGTGGGGCCTGCCACCAACCTGGCCACGGCCCCCGTCTACATCGCCCCACCGGGCCTTCCGGGTCAGGACCACCTCGAGGCGGCGGCGGAAGTCCTCAATTCCGGGAAGCGTACTGTCATGCTTGTCGGTGCGGGTGCGCTGCACGCCCGTTCGGAGGTACTTGCCCTGGCCGAGGCCCTGGGGAGCCCGGTCGTAAAATCGTTGCCGGGCAAGGCGGTTGTCCCCGACGACCACCCCCTCACCACGGGAGGGATCGGGCTCCTCGGCACGAGGCCGTCCGAGGAGGCGCTCGAGGAGTGCGACACGCTGCTAATGGTGGGGACCAATTTCCCTTACACCAAGTACCTTCCGTCCGCTGGGCAGGCGCGGGTGGTCCAGGTCGAACAGGACCCCGTTCGGGCCGGCAACCGGCTGGCGACAGAAGTGCCTCTCGTGGGCGACGCCAAACAGACGTTGGCCGCTCTGCTCCCGATGCTCAAGCCGAGGGAGGACCGCTCCTTCCTCTCGAAGGCCCAGGGGTCCATGGCCAAGTGGCGCGAGAGGATGGCCACGATGGAGGAAGCCGACACCAACCCGCTCCAACCGCAGCGCCTGATGAAGGCGATCGACAATGCCGCGGCGGATGACGCCATCCTCACCTGCGATTCGGGCACCATCGCAACCTGGGCCGCCCGGCACTTTGCCATTAGAGGCGAGAGGCAGTTTTATCTCTCGGGCAACCTGGCCACGATGGCACCGGGCCTTCCTTACGCCATCGGGATCCAGCACGCCTTCCCGGGCCGTCAGGTAATAGCTTTCGTCGGTGACGGCGGTTTTGCGATGTTGATGGCCGAGCTGGCCACGGCGGCCCGCTACGACCTTCCGGTCAAAGTCATCATCTGTAACAATGCCGAGCTGGGCCAGATCCAGTGGGAGCAGATGGTGCTCGGGTACCCCGAGTTCGGTGTCCGCTTCGGGCGCAGGAACGATTTCGTCCCCTGGGCGAGCTCGTGCGGGTTTTTCGCCAAGAGAGTCGATGACGTCAAGGACCTGGAGACTGCCGTAGCTCAAGCGCTAACCCATGCTGGCCCAGCCCTTCTGGACGTCAGCGTCAACCCGGACGAGCCACCCATGCCCGGCAAAGTCACTTACGAACAGGCCAAAAAGTTCGCCAAAGCGTTCGTCTCCGGCCAGCCACGCAAGGCCACAATTGCCACGACGCTGTTCAAGGACAAGATCCGGGAAATGCGGTCGTGACCTAGCGACGAGTTCCATGGATCGCGACCAGAAACTGCCGATTGTGATGACGGGGCCAAATCGCGGCGCTCCGTTCTCATAAGCGCAAGCGGAATAGGCAGTGTGCCTTCCAGCACTGTCTTGGCTCATGCCGGGGCCATAGGCCCTGTCGAGGTACCCACTCGCCCTGGTAGGCGACGTCGCTCCTGGCTCACCGGATGGGCTACGTTGCCCAGAGGAACCAAACAGGAGCAGGGTGTGCCTCGCAAATTCTCAGTTGAACGCGCCACCGTGATATCTGTGCAGGCATGACAACGAGCGCGCCAGCCGTCACGCCCAACATTTTGTACATCCTGTCCGACCAGCACGCCCCCCACGTGCTGGGGTGCCGCGGCGACAAGACGGGGGTGACGCCAAACCTCGACGCTCTGGCCCGTTCGGGTGCCGTTTTGGAAAGCGTGTATGCTCCTTCGCCGATCTGTGTTGCTTCTCGCATGGCGACGCTTACCGGGCGCCAGCCCTACGAGCTCGCTGTCTGGACCAACCACGACACCCTGAACTCCGGCAACGCAACGTTCCTGCACGCACTGGGTGCGGCCGGCTTCGACACGACCCTCGTGGGGCGTCTGCACTCGCTCGGGCCGGACCAGCTGCGCGGCTATTGCCGGCGCTACGTCGGCGACCACGAGTCCAACTACTACGGCTACGACCCCACCGATCGGGGTGTCCTGGCGGGGACAGCCGGGCCGGATGTCGTGAGCCTTCAACGTTCAGGGCCGGGCCTCAGCCCGTACCAGGTCCACGACGAGGATGTGACGGCGACCGCGATCGGGTTCCTGCGCCACCTCGGCGCCCGCCAGCGGGCCGGCTTGCTCGACAAGCCCTTCTGCCTGTCGCTCGGCTACATGTTGCCACATGCGCCTTTCGTGGCCACAAGGGACGATTACAAGCGCTTCGACGGTCCCGTCGACCCCCCCGCCGTGCGAGAGCCGTTCGATGACCATCTGCACCCGTTCATCAAGTGGTGGAGGTCCCATACCCATATCGAGTGGGTGCCCGAGGATCTCGTGATGCGAGCGTGGGCGGGCTATTGGGGCCTCGTCTACCGGCTGGACTCTATGATCGGCGAGCTGCTGGCTGCCCTGAGGGAGCAGGGCCTCGATCAAAACACGCTGGTGGTGTACACCTCCGACCACGGGGACCACCTTGGAGAGCACGACCTCTGGTGGAAGCACACGTTTTACGAGCAATCCGTCGGCGTACCGGCCCTGGTCTCGTGGCCGGGCCACATCCCGGCCGGCCAGAGGTCTTCTCAGCCATTTAGCGCCCTCGACCTCACGGCAACGGTCCTGAGCGCAGCGGGGGCCGGCCCCCTACCGGGATCGTCCGGGCGCGACTTGTTGCCCATGCTCACAGCTGGTCCAGGTGCCTCACCGGGTCACCAGGGTTCTGCCAGCGACGTGGTCTATTCCGAGTACTGCTCCGATGAGTTCGCACCGCCTGAGGGGACTCGCCAGCGAATGGTCAGGTGTGGTGACTGGAAGCTCGTCTACTACGAGGGCTACCCGTCCCAGCTGTTCAACCTCAAAGAAGACCCGTATGAGCTCGAAGACCGGGCCGCTGACGCGCGGCTGGCCGAGGTGCGCGACGAGCTGACCGCAACGGCGCTCGAGGGCTGGTCCTCGACCAGGATCGCCGGGCAGATGGACATCAACCGGCAATCGGCGGAGCTGATCGGGGCATGGGCCGAGGCCACCCGTCCGGCGGACCAGTTCAGGTGGCGCCTTACCGAACAGATGAACCGGCTGGACCCGGTGTGAGGCCGCTGCTTGTCGCTCGTTGGCCTCCTGGCTGCTGTACAGACGCGGGCGAGCCCGCCAATGCACTGGAGGCCGAGCCGGGCCGCCAGGTGCACCACCGCCATTCTGTGATTGCCATTCTGTGATTGCCATTCTGTGATTGCCATTCTGTGATTGCCATTCTGTGGTTGATTGGTCCTCACAGGAACAATGGAGGAGGTAACTCTCATGCCGGTTGCCCAGGTTGGAATTGCGGTGCAAGGAGCCGGCTGGGTGGCCACCGAGCACATCCGGGCCTACACCCGCAACCCCCACGCTCGCATTGTCGCAATAGGTAGCAGGACAAAACAGGGTGCGCAGCGAAAAGCGAGCGAGATGGGGCTCGAGGTTGCCACCTTCGACAGCTTCGATGAGCTCCTATCTCTACCCGGGGTAGACGCAATTTCGATTTGCACTCCGCACCGGCGACACGCCGCAGAGGTCGTACGAGCGGCGGGAGCCGGCAAGCATGTCCTGATCGAGAAGCCCGTGGCCACCAACCTCGAAGAACTTCGGGACATGAGGGACGCCGTGCGCAAAGCGGAGGTACGCACGGTCGTCAGCTTCGTCCTCCGTTGGAACCCGGCCGTCCTCAATATCAAGGCCCTGTCAGCTCAGGGAATGCTCGGCGTCCCCTTTTACGTCCAGACCGACTACTGGCACAACATCGCTCACTCCGGTTTCGACGTCGCCCATGACCCCGTCGGCGCCATGCTGGAGGGCGGTTGCCACGCGATGGACATGGCACGGTACTTGATGGAAAGTGACATCATCGAAGTAAGTGCCGTGGGCTGGCAGGCACAGCCACCAACGGAGGGAGGCGGCAAAGCCTCTGACATTGCTTCTCTCGTGCGCTTCGCAAACGGTGCCATAGGCAAAGTATCGGCGTGCACATCGCAATGGATGCCTTATAGCTTTAATATCGATGTGCTCGGCACAGCTGGTGTGGTCCGCGGGAACCGCTTTTACACGAGGGCGTTACCGGGGATGGTCGATCTAGCCGAGCTGCCCACAATATTGCCCGACAGTGGCGACGTTGCTCACCATCCGTTCGGTCCCGAGATAGATCATTTCATCGATTGCATACTCACTGGGCGTGAATCGCACGTAAACCTCGAGGACGCGGTCAATACTCACGAGGCCTGTTTCGCCGCTGAACTGAGCCGTTCGCGAGGGGGGGCACCGGTTGCACTCCCGCTGCTGAGTCACTAGACCATGCGATGTCCGACATGCCCGCTTAGACTGCTGGCGACCCAACCCGGCGACGCAAAGGACCGAAACCAATGCTCACCCTGATCGTTCACTACCAGGCTCAACCAACCAAAGGTGAGGTTGTCGCCAGCACTCTCGCCAAACATATTGCGGCGACGCGTACAGAGCCGGGTTGCTTGACGTTCATCGGCTACAGGTCCCGCCAGGACCCCGATAGTTTCATGCTCTACGAGCAGTACGTGGACCAGGAGAGCTTCGACGCTCATCGTCAGAGCCCGCACTTCCAGCGCTACGTGGCCGGCACGATCCAGCCCCTGCTGGCCGAGCGTCAGTTCGACATGTACGAGGAGATCACGCCTGAGGCGTGACCGAAATCCAAGAGCGCCAGGCCCTGGCCGCCAGGTCTCGAGACGGTCAGGAAAATCCCAGTATTTCGGCTGCCGGTCGGGTCTGGGCGCGGGTACGCACGCCCAGCTTCCGGATGATCGACTCGACGTGGTGGTCGACGGTCCGTACAGACAGCACGAGCTGTTTGGCGATCTCGCGGTTTTGCAGTCCTCTCGCCACCAATTCGAGCACGTCGAGCTCGCGCCGTGTCAGCCCATACGGGTTTTGACGAGTAGCGGGCCGCGGGCCTCGGCAATGACAGCGCGCCGAGCTGGCGTAGACGGCGCGACACTACGGCGGCCGCGGGGCGCGCTCCAAGCGACTGGAGCTCCTCGAGCGCTCGCCGGAGAGCGTCTTCCTCGTCGCTGTCCATCAGGGCCAGGGCGGCTTCGTAGGGGCAACCGCGTTCCAGCCAGGCTTCCCGTGCCGGTGCCCACTGGCCCCCGAGCAGAAATCCATTTGCACCGCCTGTGACGGGTACGGGCGGATAACTGAGACTGGCGCGCCGACGCCACGTGGCCAGCTGGGTAGCGACCAAAGGGGGAATTGCTGGCGACGGCAAGCGCCAAGGTCTGCTCGGTCGCGGAGGCGACTTCGTCCTGTTTGCCCGCCAGCCACGCCACCTCTGCTTTTGCCTCTGCCACCGGCCCGAGCCGCACGAGCTCACCGGTCGGCTCAGCCAGCGCCCATGCCTCGTCGAGCAGGGTCGAGCTCCCCGGGTCGCCCCGCCGTGCCCGTATTAGTGCCAGTACCACCAGGGCCATGATGCGGGGCGCGATCGAGTCCCGTGGGACCTGCAGGACTGCTTCCGCTGTCTCGGCGGCGGCAGACCACCGGCCCTGATGAAGCTCCAAACGGGCGCGGAACGCAAGCATGTAGAGCCGGTACAACTCGAAGCCGCGCTCGCTGCAGTACTCGAACCCTGCGTCGATATATTTAGCGGCGACCTCGAAACATTGCATATCGAGCGTTGCCCACACGACCCAAAGGAACACTTCGCCCGCTAGCTCGGCAAAGCCGGCCTGCTGGGCCGCCGCCAGGCTGCGATCGACCTCCGCCAGGCCTTCCTCGCTAATCGTGCAGAGGCCAATGTTCACACGAGCCTCGAGTGATATTTCGGGCTCTCCCAGGCTTTCAGCGAGGTCGTAAGACCGCTTGTAAAGGGCGATGGTTTCCTCTGGTGGCCCGGTGGCCGCGCAGGCATCAGCGAGCCGCATATACGCCATGGCCAGCTCCCGGCCAGGGGGCAGTTGTCCGAGCAGAGCAACCGATTCACGAGCGGCGCGAGCGGATTCACGGGTGGAACCGGGGCACCACAACACATTTGACAACCACCGCAAAAGATCGCCCTGGCGGCGCTTGTCCCCGAGCTGGCGCTGTAAGGCGAGCGCTTCCCTTAACGTACGGATCGATTCCTCGGTTTCGTCTGTCAGGTAGCACTCGTGGGCGCGCCGCTCCAGGTACTCGGCTCGCCTCTCCAGCGAAAGCTTTTCCCCAAAGCGCAGTACGCGAGCGTATTGAGCCGCGCACTCGCGGTGGGCCCCCATCGACGCGGCCCGTTCAGCGGCCGGGAGAGCGAAGCGAAGGACGGCTTCGGCGTCACCTGCGGCCTCGGCATGGTGGGCCAAACGGGCCGGGTTCAGCCGAGCGCCGGGAGAGCTGGCTAATGCAGCCAGCGCCCTCCGGTGGAGGGTTACCTTGTGGCCCAGGCCGAGAGACCCTTCTACTGCCAGTCGGGCCAGCTCGTGACGGAAGGCGACCCCGGCCGTGTCGGGGACGATCATGCCTGAGCTCACGCACTCGTCAAGGGCGTCGAGGCCCTCTCCCACCATGGAGTTCAACAGCCACAGCTCGACCGCTGCGGCACCACCGCCACGGCGTCGAGGACTTGTCTTGCCGAGGGGCTGAGCGGCGCCGCGCACGCCAGGACCGCGTCCCGCACCGTAGCCGGTATGTCGCGGCTTCCCGAAGCCAGGACCTCGACCACGAAGAAGGGGTTGCCAGCGGTATTGCGGTAGAGCTCGGCAGGATCGACACCATGAGGCTCGGCTAGCTGCGCCACTGCCTCGGGCGAGAGAGGAAGGATCCTCAGGCGGTACCGAGTTGCTCGTGGCGAATTCTCCCAGTACCCGCCGCAAGGGCCGGGCGCCGTCGAGCGCGTCGTCCCGGTAGGTGGCAAGGACGAGCGCCGGGATGGCGTGGACCCGCCTGACCAGCATCAACAGGACGTCGAGGGTGGCCTCGTCGGCCCAATGGAGGTCCTCGAGCACGAACACGCTCGGGCCACGCGACACGAGTTCGCGGGTCAGCGCGGGTACAACCTCGTGCGGTGTGGCACCGGTCCCGATGAACCGTTCGAGCCCGCCCTCCACCGCGACGTAAAGGGGCCCGAGCGGCCGTGGTGTGAAGAGAGGGTCGCAGGCCCCCCTTATTATGCGCACTTCCCGGGATGCCTGGTCACAGAACCGTTCCAGCACCGCCGTCTTTCCTACCCCGGCTTCTCCCGCCACCAGCACGACTTGGCCTCGCCCGCTCCGTCGCATCTCATCAAGGGACCTTTTGAGCGAGCCCAGCTCACTGACCCGCTCCAGCAGGTCGTTGGTGCGGACGGGGAGGGCAGTACCTGCGACATTGCGGGCCATCCCCCCATGGTGCCTCTCGCCACCGAGGGCATCAACTGCTTACGCGTTTGTCGAGCCAGGCAGCGATGTGCGGGTAACTGACCAAAAAGGTGGTTTACCTGGCAACTTGTTTCGGGGTAGAGAGCTGCACCTGGCGAGGGCCGGCCCCAAAATGGGTAGCCCGCTAGCCCAACTTGGGCAGTGGTCGCCGATGTAGCACTTTCTTGCGCACCTTACGCTCGACGGTGCTGCCGAGATTTAGGAGGGACACGGTGCCGAGGTACATAGTCGAGAGGACCTTCCCCGAAGGCCTGCTCATCCCGGGGGCCACTGCCGGGGCCGAAGCTTGCACGGATGTCATCAACACGAACAGCCGGTACGAGGTGACGTGGGTCCACTCGTATGTATCAGCTGACAAGTCCAAAACCTATTGCGTCTATGACGCACCGAGCCCGGAGGCGATCCGCAGGAGCGCAACGAGCAACCAGTTGCCAGTGGACCGGATCACAGAAGTCAGGGTCCTGGACCCGTACTTTTACACCTGAACACCTCTCATCCGTTCCCGGGACGCAGCTTGGACGGGGCGCGGGCTCCAGCCGGGGCGGTGCCGGCCCCGGCAAGGCATTGCTACAAGTCCTCAGTTGAGTAGCCGTACCGGGCAGCAGGCAAGGCCCCCGGGCAAAATGCAACCCGGGCACCAACAGGTAATTGGTGCTCAACTATTGTTGAACAAGGCGGCCAGAGGGTTGGTGCTCGAATAAATCCCGGCCGTGTTCGGGTACCAGACCCAGAAGTGGAGCGTGACCAGGGGTGGGTGCCAAAAATTGAACCGCGCCCCTGACATCGGGCTTGTCGGGGCGCACTTCGACTCGGCGCTGGCGTCCACGAAGGTCCCGTCGACGTAGTGGCAAGCGGCGGGGAAGGTCCCGTACGTTGCGCCTGGCAGTGGTGACCTCGCCGGCTTGGAAGTGAAGACCCACTCCAGGGCACCCAGCTGCCATCTGGTCCCGACGTGTTCGTACACAAGTACGGGCGGATCCGTGATATCAAACCCTTTCACGTGCGGGTTCATGAAGTGATATCCCATATCGGGCATCATTTTCGTGATTATTTCGTAACCATCGGCTTTTGCCAGCGCTATGTCCGTTGCATATTTCGCCGTCGCCGCCCGGGCGTCTGCGACGGCAGCGGCAAGAGCAGACCGGGCAGGCCCGGACCGGGCGGCATGGCCATCCCGCCCATGGTGGGCTCGACAGAAGCCGAGGCTGTTGCGCCGGTCATAAGGGTGGTGCCCGCCGCCAACTAGGTCAGCGCCAGTTCCCCGCCCGGGACCGGCAGCGAAGCGGCGTGGCCCCCGACCGCAATGATGATGCGGTCCGCCCGCCAGGTCTGCCCGCCGGCGGACTGGAGCTTGTCCGTGCCCGTAAAAAAGACGGGCCCGACCTGCTCGAACAGCTTGATCCCGTGGCGGCGGACCAGGCCCGCTATGTCCTTTTTGTCGTGGGCGTAGCGCGCCACTTCGTTGCTATTGGCGAGCACGGCCTCGAGATTGGGCACGGGTGCCGCACCCTCGAGCCCAAAACGCTCCCAGGACGACCAGTCCCGCACAAGACGAGCAGCGCGGGCAAGGGTACGGACCGGGGCGGCCCCGGTTGAGGCTCGTGCCGCCTATCTGCTCAGCTTCAAGAACGATGACGTCCGCCCCCAGCTCGCGCGCTTGAGCTGCCGCCGACAGGCCCGCCGGGCCTCCACCCACCACTAATACTGTTACGTCAGTCATTCGCCCCGCCCCATAGTGACTTGATGTCGCCCCGGTGGCTGTCCCGTGCCACGATAGACCGTTTTGCGGAGGGCAGCCCGGGGAGCGTACCTGGATGCGGCTCCAGCAAATATCGTGACGCCGAGGAAGCAACGGAGCGCGGTCGGCTATTCCCCGGGCGGAGATCCGGGGTCTTTGCGAGCTGAAGGGTTTTCACCGCCGTCGTCGGTTGCCTCACCGGTGCTCGACGAAAATCCCAACAGCACGGCCAGGGACGCCCACATCCCCGTGTTCCAGTAGCCGACGAGCTCCCACGATCGAGCGATGCCAATGATCAACGACGTGATAAGCACATAGCCGATGTCACCGACTGTGTTGGGGCGATTGGCGTTGACCAGCAGCTCGATCCCGAGCCAGAGCTGGAACCCGAAGACGACCAGCAGGATGCCCACGAGGCTGGGCTGTCGTGCGCTGAGGTTTTGCCGCACCGGGAGCGTGAGCGTCCTCCTCACCCCGGCAGCGGTGAACAAGACGCCCCCGACGCCGAGAGCGGTGGCCGGGTAGCCGACGTTGGTCCCGGGCACGAGCCCGAAGAGCGACACGATGAGGGCATTGATGAAGGCCAGGAACGATGCCGCGGCGCGGAATTGTTGGACCAGGTTGAGCCGTGAGTTTGACCGGCTTTCCGAAACCGACAGCGCCACGAATAATAGGCCGATCAGAGTGGCTGCCGATGACGTTATTACGACGAACAGGTCACGATAATTTCCGATTACCATGCACTACACGGTACCGCCGGGTCCAGTGACGAATGGACTGAAGGCGATAGAGGCAATTACGGTGACCGGCCCATGCCCCGGTGTGTACGAATAGGTACTAACGGGAAGGACTAGCCGGTGGGAAGGAACTGGAACGACTTGTTGCTGAGGGATTACCGTCCCCAGCTCGCTTTGCGGTTGCCCCGGCACGAGGTTGTCCGCGCCTCAGCACCGGTTGTAGATGTGCACAGCCACCTCGGTTTGCGCCATGACGAGAAAGGATCCCGTGGGCAGACTGAACGGGCCGCATGGGTCGTTCAAGACGTCGCCGCTCTCGTGGCGGAGATGGGCGACTGCAACGTGCAGGCCATCGTAAACCTTGATGGCCAGTGGGCAGGCGCCCTGGATGCCAACCTCGAACGCTATGACAGGGCTTACCCGGGGCGGTTTGCCACGTTTTGTCGGCTTGACTGGGACGAGTGCCAGCAATCGGGGTGGCCGGACCGCCTGGTGAAGAGCCTGGACAACTCGGTCCAGCGTGGCGCGGCCGGGCTCAAGGTCTGGAAGGACGTCGGCCTCCACGTCAGGGACGAGTCCGGAGCCCTCGTGCTGTGTGATGACGACCGACTGGGGCCGGTGTGGCGACTGGCAGCAGAGGCGCACCTGCCCGTGTTGATCCATATTGCTGACCCGCCCGCTTTCTTCGAGCCGCTCAGCGAAGAGAACGAACGGCTAGAGGAACTCCTGGTGCACCCTGACTGGCACTTTGCCGATCGGAAGTACCCCCGTTTCGAGGTCCTCATCAACGCACTGGAACACCTTGTAGCCGCAAACCCCGACGTTACTTTCATTGGCGCCCACGTGGGCTGTAACGCTGAGGACCTTGCCTGGGTGGGGAGGATGCTCGACACCTACCCCAACTTTTACATCGATATTGCCGCCCGGGTGCCAGATATCGGCAGGCAGCCTCGGGCCGCCCGGCACCTCATAATGCGCCACCCCACCCGTGTCCTGTTCGGTACCGACGGCTTCCCCCCGACGCGCTCAACTTTTGCGCGCTATTTTCGCTTTTTGGAGAGCGATGACGAGTGTTTCCCGTATGACCACTCGAGCTCGTCCAGCCGGGGAAGGTGGACCATTTCGGCTATGTACCTGCCCGAAGACGTGTTGAACAACGTGTACAGCGAGAACGCCCGGCGGGTCGTCCCCGCTCTTCGCCCTGATTGAGCCGCGATGCTATGGCCGCGCGCCCGTCGCGGGGGTTGAGCCTGGCTGCGTGGTCGGGATCCGGTCGACTGGTCACTTCGAGGCGTCGCGCCAGCGTGGCGGCCTCAGTCGAAAACAATGAGCGACCGGGCCACTTCTCCCCGGGTCAAGGCCTCGAACCCTTTGTTGACCTCGTCGAGCGCAATGCGAGCGGATACCAGCTCATCTAGCTTGAGCCGGCCGTTGAGGTAAAGGTCAACAAAGCGGGGCATATCCTGCCGGAACCGGTTCGAGCCCATGCTGGAGCCCTGCAGTCTCTTCTCGCTGAGCAGCTCTGAACCGTCTATTTCGACCTTGGTACCGATCGGGATCATGCCGATCACGGTGGCCGTGCCGCCTTTTTTCAACATGGCAAAGGCCTGTTCGGCCGCGATCTTGAGACCGATAGCTTCGAAGGCGTAGTCGACACCGGCGGACCCCCGGGGCCCGGGAAGTAGTTCCCGGACGGCTTCGACCGGGTCCGCATGGCTGGCGTCGACGACGTCAGTGGCGCCGAACTGTTCGGCCAGCTCGAGCTTGAGCCCGTTGGTATCCACGGCGATCACCCGGCTGGCGCCGGCCAGGACGGCGCCCTGAACACAATTGAGCCCGATCCCACCGCAGCCGATGACGGCAACCGTACTGCCGGCCTCAACTTGTGCTGTCCTGAAAACAGCACCAACACCGGTCGTCACCCCGCAGCCGATCAGGGCGGCCCGGTCGAGCGGCATGTCGTCGCGGATTTTGGCCACGGCGTGTTCATGGACGAGCATTTGCTCGGCGAAGGAGCCGAGAGCGGCGAACTGCCCACAATTGCTGCCCCCCAAGCTCAGACGTGAAGGCCCATCCTTTGGCCGTTCTGTACCGATGCGGTTGCAGAGCACCGGTCGTCCGGCCAGGCAGAACTCGCAATGCCCGCAGAACACAGAGAGGCACGTGATCACATGGTCGCCGGGCTTCACGTAACTCACGCCAGAACCGACCGCTTCGACCACCCCGGCCGACTCGTGGCCCATGACGACCGGTGTGGTGACGGTGTACTTGCCCTCCATGAAGTGAAGGTCGCTATGGCAAAGCCCGGCGGCGGCCGTACGGACGAGGACCTCGTTGGGGCCGGGCCTGTCGACGGTGACCTGTTCGAGGACCAGGTCTCCGGGGATGGAATGGAGGACGGCAGCGCGCATAGTCAAAGCTTCGCGCATTGCCACGCCGCTTCGTCGCTCGAGACGTTCGTTGGGCACGAGAAGCCCATTGGCGCCAACAGATCCGGGCCGTCGTGCGTCTTACGTCTGATCGATACGCCAAACAAGGAGCCGATGTCGTGCCTACTTCCAGCCAACCAGACCAGGGACCTTCGGGGACGAGCGATGAGGCAGAAAGCACCAACAGCGGGATCGGGCTTGGTCAGGCGACGGCCGGGTCCATCAGCTCGGTCGGCGTTCTCGACCTCACCCATGTCACTTCCCCCGACCAGCTCGACCAGGCGACCGACATCAGCAATGTCGGGGTGATCCTGGTACGGGACTCCGTGGCCGCCCGCCTGGGGACTATACCGATGCAAAAGGTCGGTGCCATCGTCACCGTGCCCGATGACGGCAAACTGGTGCGCCACACCGGCACCGTGCGCTGGACCGGCGAAGCGCTCGGCGCTCCGGGCCATGAGGACGAGATCCTCCTGCTGGCCGGCGTGGCGATCATCACCACGCCCGTCGAACGCATCGCCTACAAGTCGCTGATGGTTGTCGGGGTCCTGGTCGCTCCGGAGGGGAGCGAGCAAGCACTGTGTGCGGCTTCGGTGACCGGTTCGGTGACTTACTACCGGGGGAGTTCGGCTCTCAGGGTGGTCTTCGGCGAGGAACGGTACGGACGGGAGTTTTTCGACTACCTTCCCGAGCCCGTAAACCTGGTCGTGATGGGCGACCTATTCATCGAGGCCGACGTGCCGGTCGATAGCGTGCGCGAGAAAGTGCGTCACATATCGCTTCTGGGCACGATCCATGCCCCCGCCAGCGTCGTCCCGTTGCTACAGGCTCTGACGCCCGAGAAGCTCGGAGAGATCCGGGTGCTGGCCGACCAAGAGGCAGCAGTCCCCTCTCGGGGTTGACCGGGAAAGCAGCCGAGATGGACGGGGCGCCCGGGTTCCGGGTCTTCTACGACCGCCATCGCGATGCCATATTCGCCTACCTCCTCGCCAGCGCGGCCAACCGCGAAGAAGCCCTGGACCTGCTGCAAGACACCTTCATCCGGGCCTGGGGCCGGCTGGACGAGGTGGAGGCCATGGGCGCAAACGAGCAGCGGGCCTGGTTGCGGGCCGTTGCTCGCAACGCCACCGTCGACCAGTACCGGCGACGGTCGGTGCGCCGTGCAGTGCCGCTGGAGGGGATGGCCGAGCCCCCTGCGGCCGGTCCCGGCCCGAAGAGGCTACCGACGCTCGAGCGAGCCTGGCGGCGGCGTGCGATGCAGTTGCCGCCCTACCTGGTTCGTTGCGGGAACCGCTGCTCCTGAGCACGGTGGGCGGCCTGACCAGCGCCGATGTCGGTGCGACGCTCGGGATCCCGGCCGGCACCGTGCGCTACCGGGTCGCAAAGGCCAGGCTGAAGCTCACGAATTTGCTGGCCGCGAACGGCCAAGGAGGTTGTGATGACCAATCATCGAGGTGACCCTGCCGATCGTCGCCCTGCCCCGGCTCGTCAAGGCGCTGGTCCTGTCGACGACCTCCTTGCCGCTTGGGCCATGGACGCCCACCTGCGGGTAGATGAGGCGGAAGCCGTCTACGCGGCTGTCTCCGCGGAGATCAGGAGACAGGCCGGCCTGCGGGTGGCGCGGTACATGGCCCTGCGGCCGCTCAGTACTGGTGGTTTTTCCGCCCTGGACCTGACGAGCGAAATGGTCAGGTGGGCACGCGCTTCATAATGCCGGCCGACATGCGTCTCACTAACACCGTGCGTCTCACTAACACCGTGAGTCCCGGTGAAACGCGCTTATCCTTTGGGCCGAGAATAGGCTGCAGATGGGAAACGCTTTCGCCAACCCGGCGATAGCTTGCTTTTTTTGACCCCGGCAGCAATGAGCAACGCACCTACGGCTCCATAGAACCTTCGATATATCGCTTCCCGGCCGTCGTAAGTCGCCAACCACGGTTTGCCACCACCTCCGGGCTTCCACATAACCTCACCGTCGCCCTGGTTCAGCTGAGCACGCAGGGTGGCTGCCATCCCTGCCCGTTTTTCCCTGAGCTCGGGATGCTCAGATTTGGCGTGGCGGTCCCAATCCCTGATGCCCCGGGACGGTTTAACCGGTTTTTCGCTCCACTTTTTGCAGTGCCGGCATGCGATCTCGAGGCCGGGCGTGCCGTCCTTGAGGTCGAACATCTCGACGCCGCCACTCAGCATGGTGACAGCCAACGGTTGGTCCTGCACGTCCTCAGGATAGTTCCCGAAGCCATGGCGGGACGCCCGTGCGAGTTAAGGTGGGGTGCCTGTAAAGGTGGGGAGCCGGTGAAGGTGGTGAGCGAAGTCGTGACGAAGGCGGCCGTGCTGTACTGGTTACAGGTTGCAGGCTTTTACGAGCGTTACGTAGCCGGGGTTCTGGCCCGGCACCCACGAGCGGGCAACGAAAGGCCCGCCGGCTGCTTCCCAGCTAGTGGTGTCCTGCCAGTAACCGACACCTTCGACCCATTTACCTTTACCGACCGTCTTGACCAGAAGGTGGTTGGCAGAAACGACGTAGTTGAGCTCAAAGCGGTACTCGTGCTCGCCGTTGTAACGCCGGATCGCCTCTCGCTGGAGTTGCGTGCTTGTAAGGGGAGGGACCTTGCGGGGGGCCAGGCTGACAGGCTTCATGTGATGGAGAGCCCTCGCTTTGTCCACTACCTGGACCGCCGCAGCCAGCTCGGTACTGAGGCGCACCTCCTCGTCCTGACGCCACAGGGCGGCGCCGGCCAGGTCCTCTTTGTACACCGCGATCCCGGCCTGGACGTTTGCCTGCCAATCCCACTGCTCGGAGGGGAAGCTGGACGGGTCCCTTTGCACGATGCCGACCCCGGCGTATGGAGCGCCGTACAGGGGGCGTAAAGAGCCCGGGTTCTGGGCCAACCCGTGCGGGACCGTCGTCGTCGCCGGCTCGCGGGGGTCGGGGTAGGGCCGGAACTGGGTGAACCCGCTCTCATGACAGAACAGCTCGTTTTCTACCGCCGCATTTTTCGGGTCCTGCTTCGAAACGTAGGCCGTGATGCTGGCAATGCTCGGGTTAGTCCCGGGGATATTTATCCACCGGGGCTCGGACTGTACCGGGTTGTCCTGTACGCCGGGGATGTAGGCGTACGTGCTCAGCCGACCGAACCCCCCTTCAATGGTCGAGAAGTTGCCGGCCCACGGAGCGCGCCCTGTTGTGGCCCCGGAACCAACGACGGTATTGTAGGCGTACCACTGCCCGCAATCGGCGCTAGGGTCATGGCCGCATCGGTCCCTGTACTCACCGCGAGTACTGAGCGTCCAGTGGAACACGATCGGGTCTACGTCACCCGGGTAGCCCCCGACGCTGGCGACGGCGCCCAGGTTGGGCATGGCGGGGGCGTATGTTATAGGCAGCACGGCGCCCTCCGCCGGCGACGTGATCACGAGGTCGATGAGCGTAATGTGCTCGTCCGCATCGGCGCCGGCGTTGTCCTCAGCCGACAGCGACATGTAGCCGGCCCCGCTAACCGGGACTCGCAGGGCCCAGGTCCCGCCGCTCGTGATACGAGCGGAGACATTGCCGATCTTCACCGTTGTGGCGCCCGGCGAGGTGTCGGTGCCGCTCACCACAAGCTCCCGTCGAAGTGGCGCCACGCTATCGGGCCCGGGCTGAGGTGAGAGGTAGTGCGCATCGGTCATGGCAATGGTGGAGCCGGCTACAGGGCTCGTTATTTCCACTCCCGTCGCCATCACCGCAAGGTCCCAGGAGAGCCGGGGCGACCCAAGCCCGGAGTACGCCTCGCTGCCGTCTAATTTCGTTTGGCCTGGATGGTAACTGCCGGCGAACTCCGTGGAAAGGTCCCAGGCGTTCGATGGCAACGTAACACCACAGGCGGAGGCCTGGGCGCCGGTTTGTGTACGTCATGGCTATTTGAAGGTTCACATTGCCCAGGGCCTCGTAACTCTGACCCGGCGTCGGCCCCGACGACCCGTAGTTCGGCGGCGCCGAGAGCCCGGACGCGGCTCCAGGCATCCCGGCCGTGGCCGGGGTTGAGCACGAGGTCGAGGCCTAAAGGCAATGGCGTGGAAGCGGCCTTGTACGTCCCCGTGGCTGATGCGTACGTCGCGCACCCCTGGGACATGGCCACGCGAGTGTAAAAACGGTAATGGAGCGTCGCTTTCTCGACAGTTAAGGGCACCCAGTAACAAGTGCTCCCCGCCCTCGAGGACAGCGCGGAGTGGTATACGTCCGGATTGTCCCAATCGGTACCCGGGTTATTGGCAGCGGCGATATTGGCCTTCCCCGTCACCGTCATGGTGACACTGAGGCTCTCCGATGTCCGGCAGCCGGCGCAGCCCCCAGGGACAGAATAAGACGACAAGTACGAGATTGTGCCTGAAACAACAGCAGGACTATTAGTCTTGGTTGTCGCTATTTCCGTGGTGGCGGCGGCCGCCTCCACGGCGGCGGAATTTGTAACTGCCGCCAGCAGGGTCCCGAGGACCGAGATGGCGACGAGGACCAAATAGGCTGCCGACAGCCGGGCGCGGCGCCGCGCCGGATGGGGACGCCCCCGCTCAGGACGAGCGGCAGGGCTACCTGTTCTTTGGCGAGCACGACTAGGGCACACGAGACGGTCCTAACCACGAGACAGAGCGCCGGGGTCTGTGGCCATCAGCCTATGCGGTCCGTCGCGCCCATCCCACATCGTGGGCTCCCGGCGGGAGCGCCGCGGTCCCGACCGGCGCCTTGTGCCCATTTGCGGCGGCCCCGGCCGGCATCCCGGGTGTGCGCGAGGAGCCCAGGCCCGGGTATGCAGACCCTTGGCGTCGGACCGGGTCAGGGAGCGATGCGGTCCTCAGGGAGCGACAGCGCAAGGAGGCCGCTGGCCCGCCAGACTCGCGCCGCGCGCGGCCGGAAGGAAAATAGCTCGGGCATTTCATCACGAATCCTTCACAAATTCAGCTTTCTCGGCGCGATCTGTTCGACTCGGGGTACTGGCGCGTCGTTGCACCCCCCAAAGCGCAACCGGTTGAGGCGATCGCGCCCAGAATGAGCCATTTGTGATGAGATATACCACCAAATGCAGAAGAAACTGCGAGCAACGCGGTCGACCGCACGCCGGCGGTGGCCACAGAGCAAAGGTTGGGGCACCGACAAAGTCCGTTTGCCACGGCCATCGTTTACCTGTCGAGATCTCCGGCGAAGCGAGGGCTAGTGCTGCCTCCAGGAACGTTTGCCCGGTTGCCGTTGGCAAAAACCGCCGTCGGCGCTTCAAGGTTCCGGGGGGCAACCAGGCAAACGTTGCCTGTCGTGGCACTGGAGATAGGATAACGGCGCCGAAAGGCCTGCATTTGGCCCGGAGGTGATGGACCGCATCAGCCGATGGCCAACAAGCGGACGAGAAGGGACAAGAAAGGGAAAGGATGCGTGCGCTCAGGCTCGAGCGGATCGGCGCCGTTAGCCTTCAGGCCGCCGCCCCGCCGGTTGCGGTGGGGGACGAGGTCATCGTCAAGGTCGGGGTAGCCGGCATTTGTGGGACCGACCGGCACCTCATACAGGGGGAGTACCCCTGTGTACTCCCGGTAACACTCGGCCACGAGTTCGAGGGTGTCGTCCTGGAGACCGGCCCCGAAGCGACCATGGCGGTGGGCACCCGCGTCGCCGTCGACCCCAACATCGCGTGCCTGAAGTGCCGGTTTTGCCGGATGGGCCTGGTGGCGCACTGCACGGACCTTCGCGCCATCGGCGTCGACCGCGACGGGGGCCTGGCCGAGCTGGTGAGCGTACCCCAGCGCCAGGCATACGAGCTACCTCCTGGTTTACCGCCAGGGTTGGGAGCTTTGTGCGAGCCATTGGCCTGCTGCCTGCGGGCGATGGACCACGCTATGGTCCAACCGGGGGACAGGGTCGCCGTGCTGGGTGGCGGAGTCATGGGACAGCTACTGGCCCAGCTCGCTCGTCTGGGCGGCGCGAGAGTGGTCCTGGTCACCCGTCAAGAGAGACGCCGCGCCCTGGCGGAGTCGCTCGGCGCAGATGCCACCGCAGACCCGCTGCACCTGGACATCGGCGACGCTATCGCCGGCCACGCGGGTTTGCCCCGGGTGGTGTCGACGTAGCCTTTGAAGCGGCCGGGGTGGCGGACACGTTCCGCTACGCGGTCGAGGTCGTCCGCCGGGCCGGCAAAGTTGTCGTCGTCGGGGCCGCCCCCAGCTCGTTAACCGTCCCGATAAGCCCGTTCGACCTGTTCGCTCGCGAACTGAAGGTCATCGGTTCGTACTTGAACCCTCTGACTCACGGCCGCGCCGTCGACCTGGCCGGGTCCGGGCTCCTCTCCCTAGGGGCGCTCATAACCAGGACAGTCGACATCAGCGAGGTCAAAGGTGTCCTGGTGCAGCCTCCCGCACCGGGCGATGTCAAGGTGCAGGCTGTACTCGGGTAGATCCCTGGCTGATTGCTGTCATCGTCATTGCGGGACCGCTGGCGGCTTGCGGGTCACCCGGGTGAGCGCGGTGCCCGACACTCCGATCAGTACACCTGGCCCGCCACAAGCGGAGCGGTCCTTACGGTTCTGGTGCCTCAGGTCCTCGGCTCGCCATTTGCCGCCCTCCGGGTTGGGCTCAAACGCCTCGCCGCATTTGAGGCACCGGGCGTGGTAGGCCGTCGACCTGAACCCGCTCGACATCCACGCCACGCCCGTGTTCTTTAGCTCCTCGGGGTCGACAACTCGGTCATCCCGAGGGGTGTCAGTGCTTCCACCATGTGGCGGTTGAGGATCCGCGTCACCGTGACCAGGAAACTGCCCTCCGGCCCAAAGGGCGCCGGGTGGCGCTTGCGAGAACCCCGTCGCGTGCCCCCGATGTGGCTGCCGCACTCCGCCCAGTACAACTGACCAACGACGACCTCGCCCAGGCGCAGCACGGGCTCGTCCTGGTGGTCGACGAGGACTTGCTCCAGAGCTCTGCCTTCGTCATCAGTAAGGGGGTCGCCCCGGTGGAGGTGGACGATCAACCTCTCCAGCATCGCGACTCGAGCTCTAGCTGTCTCGACCGCTCCTTCGTCAACCACGCGTACCCCCATGCATCCATGCATTAGGCCTGCCAAATGCCTGCACTCTAGACATCCGGGTGGTCCAGGAGGTCGCAGCGGCGTGTTGGGTGACGCCATCGCCGCGCCGAGTACCACTCAGAGTTCCCACGCGCCCACCGTCGCTACAGTTAGGCCCGGTCCGTTCCTTCCGGGCCTTCCTCGTCACCCGACCGGCCCGGTGGTCGTTGCCCGCCACCCGCCGCACGGTCCGGTCCGGGCCGGCCCGGTTAGGGCTGAGGACCGTTATTAGGGACCTTGACGTCGATGCCGACAGCGGCGCCCGGCAGGAGCATCGACCCTGGTGCGGGGTCCTGGCTCCCGACCATCGTCGCGGCGACGTCGGCTGGCGCCGAGGTACGGATGGAAGAGGCCAGGCCGAGGGCATGCAATATTGTTTCGGCATCTGTTAGCTCGGAGTTGACAACGTTTGGCACGGCCACCATCGGCACCTGGACCGCGATCGTGTACGTGGGCGAAGTGGCGACGACGGCGCCGTCCTGGGTTATGGAGAACGAGATGTTCTTGGTGCCCGCCGATGCCGCCGTGATGGTTACTGAGCTCGTGACGCTCGAACCGGGCGCCACCCCCGTGCTCGGGAGGACATCGATGGACGACGGAAGGCCCCAGTCCGGAGGCGGGTTACCGGTCGGGGTCAGGGCGTAACCCTCTTGCGGGTACCACGGGAGCGTCCCGGTATTGGTGGCGGAAACGCTCAGCTGGATGGGCGTCCCCAGCCTTATCGAGCTCGGGGGGGCGGGGTTTACGGTTACGGTCCCGTAGCGGGCCGGTGGGCTCGGCAGTGGCGCGGCGGCGGCCGCCACCACCACGCCGGTCTGTGGCCCGGCCCCGGCGAGCACGTTCGCGGCCGCCGCCTGGCCCGCAGCCCCTGGCGCCGCCGGAGCGGCATCAGGGCCGGTGGAAGCGGCTGGAGGAGCGGCGGCGACCTGGTTGCCGGACGGCCCGGGGCTGTTGGCCACCGTTGCCTTTGCCACTTCCACCTGAGCCGATGCGTTTTGAGCCGCCGCCTTAACTTTGGCCCTGGACAGGCTGTAAAACAACTGACCGGCGGCGGCCGCGGCCACCGCCACCGATGGGACGATCGCCTGCAGACCGTTCAGGTTGAAGTTCTTTGAAATAAGTGTGCCGATTGCCACGACCGCGGCTATGACCTGAAGAAGGAGCGTTTGCCAGAACTCCGTCGTGGTATAGCCGGGGTCGACAGCACCGGGAGCTTGTGCTGTAGTCGCCGCTTTTGTCGCTGTCGGGATCACAAGTCAACACCCTTTCGATCCGTCCTGAAATACTGAGGCACAAAACTGTTCGCTGATACAGCATTTTTCAAAAGTTGAACGAGTACGAACCGCCGATATAGATATTGCGCATGTTGCTCGGGAACTGCGTTAGAGAAGTGCTTGTCGACTGGCCGTACAGGATGGTGTCGCTGCTCGGGACCGAGCTCAGCGGGAATGGCAGGGGAGCGAGCTGCGGCGCGTAAGTCTGGATTTTTGGCGACGGGGCGACCCCGATCGAGAAGGCCCGGTAGTAAAGGTCGCGAGTGGATATGTGCGTGAAGCCGAAACTCGTGCCCGGTTCGAACATGTTGACGGCAAAGGGAGGGCCAGTTGGAGGTGAGCTCGGGGCGTTGAGCTGGGACGCATTCGGCGTATCGGTGGGCGAAAGTGTCATGTTGCCGGGCCGGAGGCTGCCGAGGGGGTCGATCGACGGGGCCAGCCCGATCGGCCCGGCTTGCAGCCCGAACCAGTTGACGTCGCTGCGAATGCCGGTGGTGCTGCCGATGGAGAATGTCCCGGCGCCTGCTCCTACTGGCGAAAAAACCTTGACCTTGCCGCTCAGGTCGTACCCCGAGCTGTTGAAACTGCCCGTCCCGCTCAACGTACCGAGGTGCAGGGGGCCGACTCCGGCCCACCCGGTGAGAGACAGGGAACCCTGCCCGCCGGAGCCGACCGCCGTCAGCTCGAAGCCACCTATCTTGATCCCGAGGGCGGCGATATCCCCTCGCAGTAAGGCCCGGCCGTTCAACTGGTCCAACGTCTCGGCGCTGAAGGCCGATGAGGTCTTGCCGGTCACATCGAGGTGCAACTTCAAGCTGAGCGGCCCCGTGTCGAACTTTGCCTTACCCGTCATGTCAACCGCCGAGGGACCGAGAGGGGGTGAGGTCACGCCCGTCACGATCGAGCCAGTACCTCCGCTGATGTTGAGGCGCGGGATAGAGACGCCAAGTTCCTGGACGTCGTGCTCACCGGGCGACAACCGGTACAAGGGCGGGTTGGTTATGCGAAATGGCCCGATGTCCATAGTGGGCGCCTTGACCTGGGGCGCCTGCCCCTGGGGGGCGACCTGTTGCAGGGGGTCCTGGCTGGGCTGGGACTGTCGGCCCGTCGGGTCGCTGGCGCCCACCGGGTTGTTGCGCACGTACGAATACAGGTTTGTCCCATCGACGGGGCCCGCCGGGTCGCAACTCGTCCAGCGGCCGAGCCAGGGCGCGTAATAGCGTGCCCCGTGGTAGTAAAAGCCCGTTTCTGTGTCCCGTTCCTTGCCGGTGTACCGGTAGCGCTTGAGGCTGACCTCGGCCGCTGACGGGCCGCCCTGTAATGACGTGCCCCCGTAGGGGTAGTACTCCTCATAGGAAATTACCGCCGCACTCGGGTCCAGTTCGAGGACGGCACTGCCGATCAAGTTTGGTAACTGGTAGCGCGGTGCGGGCGTAACCGGGGCCGCGCTGGCGGAGTTGTCGACTGTCGTGGTCTCGACGATGCAGATGCAATTGTGGCCGTCAACAATATGCAGCGATTGCCGTTCAAGAGTTACCGCGCCGGTGGAGGAATATTCGCGGTAGACCTCGTAGGGCCCGGTATAAACACGCTCGTTTACGGGCGGGCCGGCGGTGGGACCGGTGACCTTGAGCACACGCTGGCCGCTCTGATCGTACGCGTACGTCGTCGTGGGAGGGCTCCCGTTTGTCACCACCTGGGTCGCCGTCGACTGCAACATGTCCTTGAAGTCCCAGGACATCGTGGGCAGCTGCGGCATGCTGGTCAGGTTGCCATTTGGGTCGTACGTGTAGGTTTCTCTGGTTGTGCCGACAGTGGTGGACGTAAGGCGGTTGTTGGCCGGAGGCGCCGCGGGCTCGTCATAGGCGTAAGTGCGGGCCCAGCTGCCCACCGCCGCGCTGTGGGTCAGGGACTGGAAGTTGCCGACCGCATCGTAAACATAGTGCTCCGTGTAGTTCTGCATGGCCCGGGCGTCAGCGGGCAGCGGGATGCCCACCCGGGACGAGTCGTCCCACGTCGTTTGCGGCTGTGCGGCGTTGCCTACGAGCTCGCGGCCGGTCGCCTGGACAAGGCGGTAGATGGCGTCGTACGTGTAGTCGGTGTCCGCTGTCACCACCTGGTTGGAAAAGAAGATGGTTTGTTGAGCCGAGTCCCCAATATGGCTGACGTTGCCGACAGGGTCGTAGGTGTAGGTGAGGTCCTGGAGCGGGCTACCTCCGGCCGGCCGGGTCGTTTGGAGCTCCACCAGCCGGAAAGTATCAGGGTCATAGGTGTAAGTAGACACGGTCCCGTTGCCGTAATTGACCGTCTGGCGCTGGCCTTTAGCGTCGTACGAGGCGGCGGTCAGAAATGGCGTCTCCGCCGCGCCCCTGAGGTTGACGCTCACGCTGGCCAGGAGGCTGCGCTCGTTGAAAGTGGGCGTGGTGATGCTGGCGTCCGGGGTAGTAACCGATATCGGGCGGTGCAGGGCGTCGTAGGCGGTCAGGGTGGTGAAGATTTCGCTCGAAAGCGCAGGGCTCGTGCCCCAGTCAACGTCTGTGCTGGCGAGGTCGAGCAGCTGCCGGGAGACCGAAGTGACGTCGCCGTCGAAATCCTTCTGGTCGACTGTGGCCACTCCGGCCCCGTCGAAACGTTGGTAAACGCTCCCCCGCAGGTTGAGGGCCTGGGCGTTGGTCACCTGCTCGCCGTAGGTGGTCTTTTCTGCCTGCCGCTGGGCGGTTGGTGCCCCCGTGACCAGTACCGCGGTTGGCCGCCGGAGAGCGTCGTACTGCCAGTCGACGCGGGTACCCCTAGAGTCCCAGGAGGTCATGGGCCGGCCGTCCGCCGCCGTCAGCAGCCATCTTTCGCCCGCGTCAGCGCTCTGATGGTGGATCTCGGTCCCGGGCAGCGAGTAGTCCTGCGTGAGGACGGTCCGGCCAACGGCGTCGGTCGTGGCTCGCACGCGGCCATTGATGTCGAGCGTGAGCACGGTGGTATAAGACCCGGAAGCGCCGTTGTCTGCCGTCTTGCGAAAGGCGCGTCCGAGGGTGTCGTGGTCTTCGGAACCCGGCGTATTTGCGGCCACGGCCGCCTTTGCTGCTGCCGCCTCAGGGAGCGGGCCGAGGCCGCCACTCTGGCGCGCCGAGTACCAGGCGCTGCTCAGGACAGCGTCCGTTTCGTCGGACGTCGTTACCTGCCAGGGGCCGAGCTCGACGGTGCGGAACGTGCCGTCGGGGTTGTCCACCCTCACAACCCGGCTGAGCGGGTCGTAGCCGGTTATGGCTGTCACCCCCCACTGGACCAGGTCTGACTCGTCGTCATAGGACGGGTCGCTGTCAAAAAAGGGTTCGTAAGCCTTGACCGGGTTGCCCTTGTTGTCGTACACGGTCTTCCCGCTCCCGACCCAGCGGGTCGACGAGGAGGCAAACACGAGATTGCCCTTGGAATCGCGCAGCAGTGTGCCGTCTGTGCCTCTCACAGGTGCGTCGCCCGCTTCGGCCTGGGCTTTGGTCATGGCCGTCCGGCCCAGTCCGTCCATGTACACATAGGTTTCCAACCACGGGGTGCTGGCATCCTGGTGGTAAACCCGGGCCCGGGTAGAAGCCGATACGGGCAGCGGATGGGCGGCGTCGCGTGCCGGGTCACCCGCCCAGTTGAGGTACGCCGTCAAGTCGTAGCCGTAGGTGCTCGTGGGGTCGTCGGTCGCCGACGGCTCGTCGGTTGTCAGGTCGAGGTGGTCACCCTCGTCGCCGCCGGCCGTCTGCTTTCCCATTACCGCCGTGGCGATCACCTGGCCCAGGGCGTCGAAGCGTGCGCCGCTGCGGTTTTGGTTGGCATCGGTCACCAACCACGGTTGCAGCACCCGGTAATTAATGAGGGCAGTTATGGTGTTCTGCACCGCGTCCGTGGTGGCGGTTACCGAGATGTCATATTTCCATGTGAGCGAAGTCGTCCCTCCGAACGGGTCGACATGGCCCTGGGGCAGGTAGAAATGCTGGCTGGCGTAAGTGGCGTCCGGGCTGGCCGGGTCGGCCGAGTAAAACACGCGTGCCGAGGGTGCCCAGAGGTTGCCGTCGGAATCGAGGTCGACGAAGCCGCCCGTCGTGGTGGCGGCCGTGCTTATCTGCGATGCCGTGGCCACGGCTGAGAACACATCTATCACGAGGTCAGTGGTAAGCGAGAGCTGGTAGTTGCGGTCGACCAGGGCCAGGGCATCGACCTGGCCGGTCGGCAACGCCGCGCTCGAGGTCGTCAGCCCGGTAAACGGTCCGGGAGCGGGCCGTCAGCCTCTTTTGGGGAGAGGCTCCCGAGCCCGTTGAGCCGGACGGTATCTCGGGCATCGTCGGAGCATCGGTGGCCAGCGTCTCGACGTCGACCAGGGCGCCGGCCGGGCTCGGTACGATCCCGGTCAGCTCGTACGAACGGGTCTCGACGGGCAGGCCGATGCGGTACCAGCTTGTTTGGTTATCGACGTTGACCACGTCGTGCTCGGTATATGTGACAAGGGCTACTCCCTGCTCCGGGTATACAGGTGTGCGGCGGGGGTAAGCGACGGAGGCGGATTTCGTCGCGGTCCCGTAGGCGTCGGTTTCGAGGACGAGGTCGTGCGAGAATCCGCGGGTCCGTCGGTTCCCGCTCGTAGTGATAGGTGATCGACTCGAGCTCGGAAGGATAAACGCTGCCATAACTCGGTCCCGAAGGCGGCTGCAGGATGCGCACGCAATAGCGTGACTCGCTGACGGCGTACGGGTTGGTGGAAACGGACTGGCCGTCGAGCGCGTAGGTTTCGGTCCGTAAGGTACGTCCCCGCAGCGCCCGGCAGGCTTCCCGCATGTCTTCGGGGGTGGCATCGCCGACGAACTGGGTAGACGCCAGGTTGACGGCGTTGGGGTCCCCGGCAAAGAATTCCTCCGCCAGTGCAGCCGCTATGTCGACGTCGTTTATGTAGGCGCCCGTGTTTACCCACGTACGCGTCAGCACGGGCGGCAGCGTGAAGTCGTCGCCGCTGGCGGCCGGAGTGACAGTAAACGTGCCCGTCCCGGAGGCCGAGGGCATCACGTCGGTGTCAGTTTGCTCAACCCTGGCGAAGCCGCGGAACTCCCGCTCCACGTCGTCGAAGTAGCCGTGGTGGTAGCTGTACGAGGCCGTCAGCTGGGCTCCGGTCACCCGGTCGAGGGCTACGCGCTGGGCCACCACGTGGACGGGGAAGGCGAGGCGGGTCAACCAGGGGTGACCGGCCAGCAGGTCCTCCACGTAGTACCGGGTAGATGTGGCGTAAGTCAGGGAGGTTTCGCCCCCCATGTTGTTTATAGCCGAGATAAGCAGGTGCGGCTTCGTGCTCCCCATCAGGTCCACATAACGGAGTTGGCGGCCGTTGTCGGCGGGGAGGGAGGAGCACCAGACAAGGCAGGTCGTCCCCGCCCCCAGCAAATCGACCGTTGTCACCGAGCTGGCGTCGTCCACGGCGGGGAAGCTCTCCAGGACTGTCGGCGCCGTGAAGCTGTTACCCGACTGGCTGAACCAGATGGTTACCCCGTCAGCACCTATGTAAACAACGTCCGCATAGCCGGAGCCGTCGATATCGGCCAGGTGCACCCTGCGAGCGTCGAAGACATCCGGCAGGTCAAACCAGGGGGCGTTGTCCATAATCACTCTGGGCCCGAACCGGCCGAACCCCAGGTTGGGCCAGTAGCAGATTTCCCCATTACGCACCCTCACCAGGTCGGCCAGGCCGTCCCCTGACATGTCGGCCAGGTAGACCGACCAGTCACCCTCGTCGAGGACCAGCGCGGGGCCAGCATTCTCGTCATAAGTGGTCGCCACCCGCTCGGCTGGCCCGAAGCCGTCCTCGGCCAACCAGGCAAACCACGTAAAAGCGTCGTCTTCGGTGAGCAGGACGTCGGCCAACCCGTCCCCGTTCAGGTCCACGAGCCGGACATTCGGGTTGGCCCAGTCAAGGGCTGCCGTTGTCGGGAACGCCTTGAAGGGGAGCCAGCCACCAGAACTGTCGCGAGCGAAATAACCGGGCGCGGGGGGCGAGAAGTCGACCGCGCACAGGTGGCCGTCGCCGTGCAGGTCGACAAGCTGAGGCGAACCGCCCGAAGATGTGCCAACAGGTTTGGTGGCGACGAGTGCCAGCGGCTCGAACTGCGCGCCGGGCGTCGTCCCGTTGACCGGAAAAGCGCTGATGTTCCGTTTGTAGTACCAGGCCCCGTCGTCCTCAGCGAGCACACCGACAAGGCCTTCGCCGTCCAGGTCACACCAACGCCAGCCTGTCCCCGTGCCGCCCGTCGGCAGGTTGGCCAGGACGTCGGCACTGGCCACGGCGACGTTATCGTGGACCGATATTTCCGAATAACCGAGCTGAAGCGGCGGTAACTGCCCGGTTGTATAGCCACTGCTGGCGTTGCCTACGTAGCCAGTCTGGACGACGGAAGTGAGCAGTGAAGTCGCCGGGAGAGCAGGGTCTCCCGCTTCGTCGGTCGAATAAGTGAGGTCGAGCGAGCGGACCACAACGGCGCTGGCGTCCAGGCCGTCGGGGAACAGATGGAACATAAGGAGCCGACGGCACAGGCGGTAGGTACGGACCTCGAAACAGGAGCGGTAGGTAGAAAATGGGTCGGGCCGACAGGGCCACGGGCTGGACTCGGAGGGCTGGGGCTCGCTTTGATCGTGTTCGCCATAGTCCACTACCACTTCGAAAAACCACGCCACCGGCGGTGTTGCGCTCGCAGCCGGGAGATAAGGCGTGGTGTTGCCGTAATAGATGCGCTTTAGGTAGCGGTTGGCGGTGACCGACCGGCTCTGTTCGTGAGCGGCCGACGGCACGTTGACCGAGTCCTCCGCCTTGTACTCGAAGGCGATGGCGTTTCCCCGGTCGTCGTAGCTGAAGTCGACCAACCACGTAAAAATGCGCGAGGGGTCGGACGGGTCGACGACCCTGCTGGTGGCGTCCTGGCCGAAGAGGCTGGTGACGTTGTCGCGCGATACGGTCCGCCAGTGCACGTCTCCAGTGGTGTTGTCTTGCCAGCGTTCGATGCGGGCGAACGCGGCCTCGACCCGGGGCCGGTACTGCCGGATGGTATAGGTGTTCGTTGGGTCCTGGCTAACTACCGGCGACCAGCCGTCGCCCTGGGGGACGAGCATCGGTACGAGATCCTCGGTGTCCGAGAGGACGAAAACGTCCGAGTCTTCCGTGTCCTGGTACAGCGGGAGGCCGACCGATGTCTTGCGCGTGATCGATGCTGTGGTGAGCCGCCAGCCGAGGCCAAAAGGCCCGTTGCCCGCGCCCGAGTCGTACGAAAGGGCCAGTTTGGGCCGAAGTCCTGACGGCCCGGGGATGCGGGGAAGGGGACGGACAAATTGGCGGTGCCGGTCGCCAGCCCAACCGTCAGTTTTTCATCGATCCCCCGGACGGCCCCGCCTCCCTTGGGGAGGGTGATGCCGGGAAGCGCCAACGGGTCAGGTGGGCCGGCGGGCTGGTTCTTGTCACCTGGCGACCCTGGCCGCGATTTCTGACCGGCCTGGGTGCCCTGGCTGGCCGGAGTGGGTGCGGTTGTCCCTCCAGGCCCGAACGGATCCCAAATGTCAGGCACGAGGAGCTTTTCTAAATCTGGCCATTGACCTAGATCTGAGCCGTATAGGCGATGACGACGTAGACCTCCTTGGTGGACGGCCCACTGCTGGTCAAAACGGAACCGTCCTGAGGGAGGTCCAGGACGGCAGTGCCGTTCTTTATGTTGGCCGACGTCATCGTGGCCGGGACCGTGATCGACGGAGCCACCGCCACCTGGTCGCCATTGGCGGCGTAGACCGAGATCGACTGGACTGACAGCGCGGCGTTCTGGACCAGGTACGGGAAGTAGTCGATCGTCAACTGGGCGCTGAAGTGAGCGGTACTGCTGCCGGTCGTAAAGGCGTACCACTCGGTCGGGAAATCGTGGCGCAGGCTGAGCAACAGCGCCAGCGCCGGCGCCGGGCCTCCTCCGCCGGCGCCGGGCGGGAGAGTATTGAGGTATTTCGTAGCGGCGGTGCCGAGGGCGGCGCCACCGTCGCGGGCCGTGTAGCGCACGTGCAGGACGACGTCGGTGATGGTCGAATAGTCGAAGCCCGGGATGGAGGGCAGGGACAGGTTCCACGTGCTGATGGCGCCGTTACCTTCAAAGGGCAAAAAGCGCTCGTCGCGCAGGTTGGTCTCGAACATCCCGTTGTCCGAGACGGCGCCGCTCGTTACGATCGAGTCGACCGTGCCGGAGTAGTCGACGAACCGGGAGTCGTCGTCGCCGCTGCGCTGGTAGCTCCCGCCGGACAGGAGCGACGACACCCGTACCGAGCTGCTCTGCAGGCTGAGCGTGCAGTTGACCGACGTGTAGGGGCCGACCACCGAAGGGACCGAAACGGCCACGGACTTGATCCGCCGCATGTAGTGGCCGGGGCAGTCGCGGTCGTAGAGCCACTCGGGGATGGTCACCGTGCACGAGCCCGTGATCTTCAAGTTGAGCAGGGCCACGGGGTCGAGCTGGCGTAGCGAAACGTGCCGTGTTAGCTCCAGTTCGCGGAGGTTATAGGTCAGGTAGTCCAGGTCCAGCCGCTTGATGTCGAGGTAAAGCGCCTCGCCCGACAGCAGGCCCTGGTGGCCACTGTCCCAGTAGTTGGGCTGGATGTAGGTTGTCGTACTTAGCTCCGGCCGCATCAGCTCCCACTTGGCGGTGGCTTCGGCTCTGCGGGCGGTGTCGAGGGCCAGCCGGTAGTACTGGTAGTAGAGGCTCGAGAGCTGGCCTTGCATCCAGCCGTAGAGCTCCGCGTTGGTGAACTTTGTCTGCATAAACGCCAGCACGGCCTGGGCCTGGCCGACCTGGGCCTTGACGGTCGTGTACTCCGCGCCAGCCGCCTGCTCGGTCAGCAATGATGCCAGGATCTGGCGGCCCAACTGGCTCAGCTCCCGGGCGGCCAGGTTGGCCTGCAGGAACCAGTCGTCGGCCCGGCGCTGGTACCCTGCTGTGCGGGCCGCCATGGCCCCCTGGTCTTGCTGCCAGGTGGCCAGCGCCCGGAGGATATCGGCGGCCGAGTTGGCCGCCGCCGGCCAGCCAGTCGCCGCCCAGGATCTTGCTATGGGCGCCAAGGCCCCAGTAGTGCAGGTCGACCTCGAAGGACGGGATGAGGGTCAGCACGGGCGCCGCGCTGGCCGTCAGCTCGCTGGCCAGGTGCTCGTCACGGGCCGTCGGCATATGCGTGTTAAGTTCGGCGTCCTCGTTGGTATTGAGGTAGAGGTTGCCGGTGCCCGAAGCCCCGGACTGGTTAGACGGGCGAGGCTGCCTGTGCCAGGGTCAGGTTCGGGTACGGCATGGTCGTAAGGGGCAGGTCGTACTGAGCCACCAGAGCCTGGTAGGCGTCGGCGAAATTGGCCTCGGTGAGCACGGTGGTGTGGTCGACGGTGAAGGTGTCCGGCGCCACCGCGGAGTTCGGGGTCATGCCCAGTTCGCGGAGGTAGAACGTGTAGCGCTCGAGCGCTGAAGCCCGGCTGCGCAGGAGCGCCTCGGTCGCCGCCTGCGCCTGTTGCCAGTGCAGGAAGCGGATGTTCTGGGTCAGTTGCTGAAGGCGCGACCTCGTTGTTCTGGCGCAGACACGGCGAGCGACTCGGCGTCGCCCTTCTCGATGGCCGCCAGCAGGCCGGCGCCGAGCGAACGTACCTCGCTGCACAGCTCCAGTGCCTTTTGGATGAGCAGCGGAGCGCGGACCGGGCCAGTGGGCTGGTTCAGCCCGCTGACCACACTGCCGATGTTGAGCCCGGCGGCGGCCGCGGCGACCAGCATCCCCGGGTCGATAGGCGGGTCGAACAGCGGCATCAACTGGACCTGGCCCTCGATGTTCTCGCAATTGCGGATCTTGGAAAGCCGGTCCTCTACCGTGTCCCAGTAGCCGAGCAGCTGCGCGTTGGCCGGCACGCAGAAATAGAGCGCCTGGCTGGTCCCGAAAGCCGACCCGCTGTCACTACCGCCGCGTCGCCGTGGTCATGTTGAACGGGAACTGCCCCTCGAGAGCCACCAGGGCGTCGCCCAGAGGGTCGAGCGCCGTTTTTCAGGTCGTTGTAGCACTTGGCCGAGATCGCCCCGACCTGAGGCACGGGCTGGGGGCGAGGGCCGAGGAGGTTGGCGGCCAGCACGTAACAAAGCGTGGCCTCGTTCACGGTCTCGATCGTCATCTGCGAGAAAAGGCTGTCGCCCCAAGCGATGAGGTTGTCCAGGTACTTCATCACGACGTAGTACTGGAAAGCAGACCGGGCGGGACCGCGCCACCGCAAAGGGGTCGAACGGAGTGGTAGAGGCTGACGTCATAGCTCGTGAGCAGACCCTGCACCTCGCTTGTTTGCTCGCTGGTGAGCTGCGAGGGCGGGGTGCTGAGCAGGGTAATCAGCTCGTTGAGGTCGACGCTCTCCGGGTTTTGCCGGAAGTACAGGAACTTCCAGAACCGGGCCGGCGCCGGCACGCTCGAGTCGGTCGAGGTGGGGTCGAAGACGTAGTGGAACCACTTCTGCGCCTCGGCAAATCGCTGGTTTTGTGACAGGTGGACGGCGACGGCGACCGGGATGTGGTACAGCAGCTCCCAGTTGTAGTTGGCATAAGGGAGGCTGTAGTTCGAGGTCGATCTGGGCCGGAAATGAATTGACGATCAGGTCACCGGTGCCGACCGTGTACTCGCTCGAAAAAAAAGGTGTACTGGTGCCGAGAAAATTGGGGTCGAGCATGGCCGCAACGGCGTCCCCGGTAGCCGTGTTGAGCTGCTGGATGAGCTGGCCCACGAGGGGGTGGAAGAAGTTCTCGAACGTATAGACGTTGTAACTCGTGCCCCAGAACCGCACCGAGCTGGCGCTCACGACGGCGCGGTCAGCAGCCTCGTGCCACCTGGTGGCGGAGGTCAGGTTCGATGCCATCATGGCTCCTCTTCGGCTTTGGCGGTAACCAGGACCGTGCTTGGCGCGCTCCCGGTGATCGCGATGGCTTTTCCTTGGAAATCGATGGACGTCCCACCGCCGATAGCCAGTCTCAGGGCACCGGAGCTGACGACCGTTTGCGCGGCGGCCGTGCTGACGATCGAGTCGACCGGGCCGGTCGAAAGGCCGGGTGGCGTCACCGGTTGGGCCAGGACAAGTGATGGGAGCTTGACCGCAGAGCCGTCAACGACCACGTTGGACAGCCCGAAGCCCTCGTAAGTGCGGAAGAATATGGTCTCCTCGCTCTGGGTGACATAGAAGACCCGTTTGGCGTCCCCGAAGAAAAATGGCATGTTCCACTGGTTGTCCACGTCGGGCTGGGCCGCCTCGATGCTCTGGGGGAGCGAACCAGTGAGGATCTGGAGCTGGTTCAGGCCGTTCAGATAGGCAAACCCGGTGGGGTTGCCGTCTCCGCCGTTAGAGCCATAAAGCGCCCACAAGGCCTGAGCGCCACCGCTGGTCACCGTCTCGAGAAGGGTGACGTTGCTCGGCACCACCAGTGGCGTGGGCTGGACGTCGGCCCATGTGACAGGTGCGCTGTGGGTGTTGTGGAGTACGAAACCCGACTGGTCGTCCCACGCCAGGGGCCCCGCTCCGGAGAAGCCCCACTGGGGAGTGGGGAGCGCCACGTCAGTGACCTGGACGTACAACGACTGGTCCGACGAATTGGCGGCTGCCCAGGGCCGGATAAGGAGGGTGGAGCGGTCGAAGGTGCCGGGCGAGAACTGTGACAGGACGAGAGGCTTGGCCACGTCGGACGTCTTGACCGGTTGCCACTGCCCGTTGTAGTACTCGCTGAAATTGAGCACGACGGCGATCTGGTCGTTGGCCAGGCCCGGTGATGACGCTCCGATGGCGTTGCTGACGTCGCTCAGGCTGGAACTGGCAATGTCCTTCGAGCCCTGGGGCAGGTTGTTGCTGTTGGCCGCCATGGACCCGGGCTGGTGGTGCACCTGTAACCAGAAAATCAACAAGCGGTCGTTCCATACGTATGGTACGACCGGGTTGTCCTCGATCGGGAGGTTCACCTCTTCCCAGGGAGCCCAGGCCCCCCCCTGCAGCCGGCGGTAGTAGTGCTTGCGGTGCGCCCCTCCCGTCCGGGCTACTACGTGAGCCAGGTCGTCGGCCGAGCCCGGCAGCGCCGGTTGGTACCACAGCCCGCAGGGGTCGAGCTTGGCCACCAGTTCGAGGTTCGAGAGGAACCCGAGGTAGGCCGAAACGGCGTCGTCGTCGGTGATGTCGCTTTGCAACAACTGCTTCATGGTGGTCTGGAAGAAAGGCGATTGGTCGTCCCGAAGGCTTTCGTCGAGCCAGTTTTCCGGCCACAAAAAGACCTCTCTGTTGGCCTGCCAAACGCGGTAACGCTTGCGCCAGTCCCATTGACTGGCGTCAATATCGGCCGGGTTGACGTGGGGCTCGAGGTTGCGCAGACATCTCTCGATGAAAAGCTGGACCGACGACAGGGCCAACCGGACGCGCGAAGTCTGCATGCAGGGCTCCATTTCGACGTCCAGCAGGAAATAGTTGTACAGGTCGTCTGCCGTAGGCACCCTGTTGGGGCTGGTGACGATGCCGAGGGTGGTGAGGATGCTTGGCCCCGATTGGACCAGGATGTAAGCCACCAGGGCGTCACGCTGCATTTCGCGGATGGCATCGTTGACCGGCTGCACCACCGTTAGCCAGTCCGCTTCGGCGTAGCGGGAACGCAGCGCCGACTGAAAGTCGGCCACTACAGTCGACCCCGGGTTGGCCGGCGGCGTCGGGTCGTTGGTAGCGGCCTCGATCAACGTCGCGGCCGACAGGTGCGTGGCCGTCACGATGGCAAAGGCAGCCTGGAGCCTGACCAGGCCGGATAGCAGGTCCGTCAGCGAGGCGAGGCTGGTGGCGCCACCAAAGAGCCGCGGCAGCAGGGCCTGGAGCGAAGCGCTGTCCCAACCCGTCAGGGTCAAGAGCTCGGCCGTGCCGGTCGTGGGGAATGCCACGATGTCCTGCAGAGCCTGGAGGAGGCCGGGGGTTTGGCTGTTGGGCGCCGGGTAGGTGGACTTCAAGGTGGAGAAGGCGAGCAGCGCGTGGAGGACATTTGTGAGTTGTGTAAAGGTGCTGGAGGCCGCCGGGGAATTGACCGGGAGACCTGTCAGCCACGGTTGCCCGCCGACCGTGAGGGCTGGCAGCGTGGCCAGGTACGCCACCTCCGCGGCGCTGAGGTTAATGTCACTGGCCAGCGAAGTAGCCTTCAATAACCGGATGAACGTCGTGCGCATATACCCGACGAGGATGTCCGAGTAGAGGTTGGCGGGCGGGATCGGTTGCCAACCGGTACCCAGGCTTTCCCAACTGGCGGAAAAGGTTGACTGCAGTCCGGTGGCCGTAATCTGCACCGGGGTCAGGGAGTTGGCCTGGAGCGAAATGGCGCTCAGGTTGCTCCACGTCGTACCCGACTGCGTCATGGTCACGGTTTGACCGCCGAGCACCACTTCGACGGTGGCGCCGGAGTCGACAACAAAAGAAATGTTGTAATTACCGTCCTGGGCCGGCCCGATATAGCCACTCCAGCGGGCCGCTATGGAAGTGGAGCCGGGACCGGGACCGGGGAGCGGGTTGGCCGGACCGTAGCTCAGCGACGGCACTGCGTCTACTACCTGGTCCGGGGCAAGGGAGGTGTTGTTGGTCAGGAAGTACTCGACGCTGAGCCCGCCGTCGCCGATACCGGTTAGGTCGGCGACAGCCGCCGTCGAAGGCGTAGAGGGGTTGGCAGCGGTCATGACCGGCTCGACGTTGAGGAGAGCCGGCGCGAAGGACGGGTCGCACCCGGCCGCCGTCGTGGCCGAGGCCAAGGCCTGTTCTTGCTTGCGCAGGTTACCCAGCACGGGTAGCAGGCTGTTCAAGAGGTTGGTCAGGGCCTCACCCGGGTCGGTGCTCGCGATGAAGGTGTTGAACAGACCTTGCAGGTTGAGACCGGGGTCGTCGTATGTCTGGAAGAACGAGTTGACGGCTTGATTGTTGGCCGCCTGAAGGGTCGTGAGCCCGGCGGTTAGAGTGGCGTCTCCGGTGGCGGCCGTCTGGAGGGCAGCAAAGGTCGTCGGGTCGAGATAGCCGGCAAAAGTGAGCACTTTGTTGAGGTCGTCATAGGTCAGGCGACCGCTTCCCGTTGTCGCTACCGCGGCCGGCAGTGTCGACTGGGTGTAGCCAAAAGGAGTAGACGTCAAAAAGGTCTGGTTCAGCAGGCCGAAGAACATATTGGCCGCCGTTGCACCCAGTACCTGGGACGTCAGCGTTTCGGCGGCGTCTGAAGTTACTGTCCCGCTGACGCTGAACTGGCTGTCGATGGCCACGAAGGTGGACCGCAATGTGCTGGCCAAGCCGGTTACAACCGTTGCCGGTGGGTCAGATACCCCGCTCAGGTCGATGTCCCACAGCAAATAGAGCGCCTGTACCGGGGCCAGCCCGGTTGCGCCCATGGTTTGCGCCCGCTGCACGAAATCCAGCAGGGGAGCCGATACGGGGTCAGTGTCGTCGAGGACCGGTGGGCTGAACGGGTCGACCGCCGTGGCGGCCATCAGGCTCAGTAGTTCCAGCACGCTGACCTGGAGCGTCCGGGCGAGCCAGGCTCGCCGGTAAATAGCAGTCAAGACAGTGAGGCTGAGCGAAGTCGTTGCGTCGTAGCCGAGCCCCAGGCTCGGGTTCGTCGAAGTGGGTGCCCCGGTGATGAGGTTGAACTCGGCGCTGGTCAGGTTGAGCGCCGCGCATACGGCGGTCTGGTGGGCGAACAAGGCTGGTGCCGGTGTTCCGCTGAAAAGGGCACCATGGACGTCGGGTGCAAAAACGGGGTCGATGGCCAGGACCGTCGGGTTGAGGAACATCTGCGAGTAGAGAGAGTTCGTACCGCTGGTCCCGATGGGCGCCCAGCAAGCGAGCAGGGGGATGAGGTCAGTCTGAGCGTCCAGGCCCAGGAGGTCGAGGGCGGCGTAAGCCAGGCCGGCACGGGGGAGCAATACGAGGAAATTGCTGTCGAGTTGTTGCAGCGCGGTCCCGCTAGATGAGTTGCCGTTGAGGGCGGAGATCAAGGCGTCGGTTTGCTGGATGCTGAGGCCCAGTTTTTGCCACAAACGGATGAAGCGCATCAGGCGGACGCAGTCGACCTGGGCCAGGGCGGTGCCGTCCAGGTACTGGAGCTGCATCTGCGACGTATCACATGGGGCGCCGGCTACGCCGATAACGATCAGGCCCGCCAGGGCGTTGTAATTGGCGGTAACCCAGGCCGCGGGTCCCTCGGTCCCATAATCGGTGGGGTCGAGGCCCGTCGGGAGTTGCGCTTCGAACTGGGTGGCTGAGAGCGACCCGGTGTGCAAAGCCTCGACCGTGGCGAACGGGACGGCCAGGCCTTCCAGCAACTGGATCAGCGAGCTGCCGGGATTGATGAACTGCGTCTGAAGGATGCAGACGAGGTCGGCGTACGAGACGCCTGTGCGGCGGGAGAACTCCTGCAGGGACGAGATGGTCGAAATAATGGTCGTACTGGAGGTGCTGGACGGAAAACCATAGATCTGTGCCAGCGTGAGGGTGCTGTCTGTGAGCAGCTGGTACTCGAGGCGCGACAGGCCCAGACGTTCCGAGAGGATATCCCGCCAGCCATAGGCGTCCGGGTTGCCCGGGTCCGGGGATTCGAGGTCCTCGGAGGTCCGCATGGCCTCCATAAGGTTGTAGAGGCTGATCTGGAAATACGCGACGTACTGACGGAGAAGTTCGAGATCGCGGTAGAAGGGGAGGGGCGGGGGGAACCACTGAGACTTCAAAGTGGCGTATGCGTTTTGTGCCACCGTATTGTCGTCATTTTGAGGGGTCGCGATCAGCTCGGCCGAAGAAACGGTGCCGTCGTCGTTGTAGCCCTGGAAGTTCACCAAGGACTCGCTGTTAGGCGCGGCGTTGCCCACGAAGTACTCGAGCGTCTCGTTCACCAGATCTATATATGGCAGCGCAATGTTGGTGTTGTCACACGTCAGCGGCAGGGTGGCAATGTCGGGCCGGCGGGACAGAAGAGCGGTCTGGGGATTTTGGTAACCCGACGCCGGTGACGTGTTGGCTATATAGTCGAGCAGGTCGACCAGGTAGGCCGACGCGCTGGTTATGGACTGGCAGTCGCAGGTCTGGCAGTAGTCCAGGTCGCCGAACAGGTCCTCGAGTGTGGCCTGCGCGGCGGCACCTGGCTGCGTGGGCGTCGTGGCGCTCGGGAAGGAATCGACGATACTGCTCACGGGCGCTGGGCCGAGAGACGGGCCCGCTTGGCGGCGAGGTAAGAAAGTACGATGTGCCGGGTCGAGTTGGTGACCGTTTGAGCTCGGGCGAATATCGACTGGGCTATGTCGTCGCCACCGACGGATTGGGAGTACGAGGTGACAAAGTTGTCCTGTCCCAACTTGGTGATCGCGTACGCTGAGTCGAGGCCGGCCGATAGCAGGGCTCCCATCGAGGTGGCGTCGGGCGCGACCTGGTAAACGCGCTGCAGGCTGGTGACCTGCGCGACGACGTCCGCTGCCGCCGACGTACCGGTCCGGGTGAGGAACTGAGATATTGGTTCGTCGCCTATGTCGAAGTTGGCCTGGTTGGCAGTGAGCCAGGCACCCACCCCCGCGCTTTGGGCCGCCTTCCCGAGCGTGCCGTTGGTGGCCAACTGGCCCACAGTGGCGGTCGGGAAGTTGAGGCGGACCTGGGCGGCGAGGAGGTCGGCGTAGTTGGCCTTTTGTTCAGCCAACGTGGCGCCGGCGACCTCCGCCGGGGGGTCGACATTACTGAGGAGGGTCGTCCACGCCGATGCCTCGTAGTAGCCCGATGTCACCAGGTCGACAGGGGCTTTGAGGTCGCTGTGCTGAGCTTGATAGAGGGCGGCGAGCAGTGGGGCATTATTGGATGTGAGGAACGCAAGTTGACCGAGGAGCTGGAGTTGTGCCGACACCGTCGTCCCCATGCTTTGCTCGACCTGGACCCATAGAGCGGTCGTGTCGTGGGGGTTGCTAACCAGGAGATTGGCGAAATCCTGCTGACGGGTGGTGTCATTGCCGAGTACCACCTGGAGCAATTGGCCGAGGGTGGACGGGCCGACCAACGGTGCGGCGTTGAGGGCGGTCGACGCCGCCACCTTTAGAAAGGCCTGACGGGACGCCGAGCTCTGGCTTCCGAGGCTGCTCGGGATTACGCCCTGCTGCGCCGCTTGTTGCCAGACGGACTCGATCAGGTCGGGGTCTACGCGGTAAAGGGTGTTGGGGTCAGTCGGTAGACCGGCCCTGAAGAGGGCGTAATAACAGCCGGGATCTATGTTGGCAGGGGCGGTGCCGGTCGCGGGCGGGGACGTTTGTGCCGGCGCGCCAGCGGCGGTGGTCGGGCTGGTGGACGTGGCCACAGGTGCCACGACCGGGGTAGTAGTCGTTGCCGCGACCGGCGCAGTCGTCGTTGCCACCGTGGTAGTTGTTGCAACGGCCGGTGTAGCTGGGGTTGTGACCGGCGCGGCCGCCGGGGTCGCCGGCTTGTCAACCGGTGTGGCCGGCGCAGCAACCGATGTGACCGGCGCGGCGACAGATGTAGCGGCTTCCGCCCCCGGCGGACCTGTCTCTTTTACCTCTGCCTCTTTTGCCTCTGCTGCCGTCGGGCCCAGGTCCACGACGGGCTTAGGGGCAGTAGTCGCAGCAGTCGGGGTGGGCGGAGCGACGGCGGCGGGAGCGGGAGCCGTTGTGGCCGCTATCTCGGGGGCATTTAAGATGCCCGTAACCCCCATGCTGGCGGACGTTGTAGCGACCGGGCTTTGGGTCGTTCCGGGTGGGGACGTCCCCGTAGAAGGGGTAGCGGAAAGGATGGCTTCAGCGGATTGAGATAGTTGAGCAGCCAGGCTAGCCATCGCCACCGCACGGGCGTCCCAGCCCGATTTATTGGCGAGGTACGTGATGTCCTGACTGACGGCGGACTCTTGGAGGTTGGCCAGAGAACCCGGGTACAGCGACGCCAGCGCACCGGTGAGGGCCTCGTACTCACTCGCCAGCGGGAACGTGGACGGCAGGACTACGTCGAGCACGACGTCTGTGCCGGCGTTGTACTGCACGGCCGAACTGGCGGCGACCTGACCGTCGAGCAGCACCTGGACCTGCAGGTCCGGGCTTGTCTTGTGGTGAGCGACCAATGTGGCGAGCGATATTTCCGCCGCCAGCGTAAATTGCCCGAGGCTGCCCGTCGTGCCGGTGACAAGCTTCACGTCGCCCCCGACGTTCTGGTCGACGAGCTGAAGGGCAAGGCCCCCGACGGCCACGCTTGTAGGACTGCTGACGGTACCGGTAACTGTGTAACTTGTGCTCGGAAGTACAATGGCGGTCGTTGCCGGGGCCGAGCCGCCATCGCCCACATTCGTTGTCGACATTTCGCGCCTAGTCCTCGTTCCGTTGGAGAAACAGCGAAACCCTATGTTGGACCTGGCGAACCAAAGCGCGGGCCATTTCCCGCCAACGATGTTGCCAAGGGCCAGCTGAGACGGGCCCGGTCGTTTTCGGGGACGCCGCGACCGAGCCTAGACAGGCTGTCGCATCCGGTCAATAGGCGGGAGTGGCCCGCTCGGTAGCTAGTGCCACGACAGGCAACGTTTGCCCGGTTGCTCAAGACAGCTGTGGCATGGCGACAAGGCTTTTGCGCTCCGCAACCGGGCAAACGTTCCTGGAGGCAGCACTACGGCACGCCGGTGACTATGGCAAAAGTGGCCGCTCCATCGCAGGCCTGTGGCCGAGCGGGTTCGTGCGGGTCACGTACCGCACCCGCTTTACCCCGAGGCCCTGCGTCCGCTCCAGAATGGCACTATCCGTCGGCGCGTCGAGCTGGTCCTTGACTTTCCCGTCCGAGAGGAAGACGACGCGGTCGGCGTAGGCGGCAACGTGGGGGTCGTGGGTCACCATGACGATCGACTGCCCCAGCTCAGCGACCGACCAGCAAAAGAACGACAGCACTTCGGCCGCTGCAGTTGAGTCGAGATTGCCGGTCGGTTCGTCGGCGAAGACGATGTCCGGCTTGTTGATCAGTGCCCGGGCGCACGCCACCCGCTGGCGCTGGCCCCCCGACAGTTCGCTCGGCCTGTGCGCTAACCGAGCGGAGAGGCCCAGGTGCCCTACCAGGTAGTCGAACCAGTTCTTGTCGACTTGGCGGCCGGACAGGTCGGCTGGCAGCGTGATGTTCTCGGCCGCTGTCAGCGTAGGGACGAGGTTGAACGTTTGGAAGACAAAACCCATACGGTTGCGGCGTAAGTGGGTGAGCCTGGCATCGTCGAGGGTGCCGATGTCGAGCCCCGCTACGTATACGTGCCCGAACGTAGGGCGGTCCAGGCCGGCCATGCAGTGCAGCAGCGTCGACTTCCCCGAGCCGGACGGGCCCATAACGGCCGTAAACCAGCCCCGCTCGAACGTCAGGGTGACGCCATTCAGAGCGTGCGTGGCCGATTGTCCTACCCCATAGGTCTTGTACAGGTGGGAAGCGTGCGCGGCGGGCACCTCTTGCCGGTCTCCAATCGAATTGCCGGCTTGATTATTGGAAGTGAGCGACATTTCTCCTCGCAGTCTCGACGGGGTTGTCTGGTCACCCGTCCCGAACTTGGATCGCAGTGGGCGCACATAGCGCCGGGCGTTGCCAGCGGCCACGGCCCAAACCTAGGGGGCCGCAACCGCTACTGGACCAGTTCGCTGGACCAGTCAGAGGCCAATATGATGGACCAGTGGCCGGACGGCGTTCGATCGAGGCGGCGGTCCGGGCCGCTACACGTTAGGGTCGCCGCCGGCGCTCCCCGCCCCCGTGAGGGCCTCGCTTACCCGTACAACGTGTTCCCGGGCGAGCCCCGCGTCCGTCTCCCGCTCCCGGTAGACGGGGAGGGCCCGTCGACGGAGCCGGGCGAGGTGGCTGCCGCTCTGGTCACACCGGCACACCAGTACCCTCTCGGTAGCAGCTGCTCGGCTCGAGGTCGGGACGCGCTCATCGCACGGGCCAGGCAGAGCCGGCGCTGCTCATCGAAGCCGACTACGGCTGCGAGTTCCGCTTCGACCTCGAACCCATCGGTGCCCTGCAGTGGCGGGCACCGGACGACGTCCTCTACATCGGGACGGCCATCAAGTCATTGCGGTGCCGACTAAAAAGGTGCCAGCTAAAAGGGGTGCCAGCTAAAAAGGTGCCAGCTAAAAAGGTGCCAGCTAAAAAGGTGCCACCTAAAAAGGTGCCAGCTAAAAAGGTGCCACCTAAAAAGGTGTCGGTATATAACGCAGCGGGGCGTGTGGTTCGGTGTAGCCGTTTGCCTTTTGCCGTTTGGGCAACGTGATTTCCTGTGGCCCGAGCGAATTGTAGGGGAACTGGCTCAGCAGGTGGGTGATAATGTTTAGACGGCCGCGCTGCTTGTCGTCGGTGTGGGCGATGTACCAGGGGGCCCACGACGTATCGGTGGCCGCCAACATGGCGTCCCTGGCCCGGGAGTAGTCGAACCACCGGCTGTATGACTTCAGGTCCATGTCCGTCAACTTCCAGTATTTCCGTGGGTCGTTTATCCGGCTTTCGAGCCTCTTTGTCTGTTCGTCGGGGCTGACCTCGAGCCAGTACTTGAGCAGCTGAATGCCGGAATCGACCATGGCCTTTTCGAACGCCGGCACTTGTTCCAGGAACCGCTGTGTCTCTTGGGGAGAGCAAAAGCCCATTACCCTCTCGACCCCGGCCCGGTTGTACCAGCTCCGGTCGAAGATAACGACCTCGCCCGCGGCCGGGAAGTGGGCAACATAGCGTTGCAGGTACATCTGCGACTTCTCGCGCTCGGTGGGTGCGGACAGGGCAACGACGCGGAAGACCCGGGGGCTCACCCGGTCAGTGATGCGTTTGATCGTGCCTCCCTTTCCGGCGGTGTCCCGGCCCTCGAAAACAATGCAGATCTTCGCCGCCGAGGACTTGACCCACTCCTGGAGAGCGACGAGGTCGCCACTCAGTTTCTTGATCTGCTGCTCGTACTCCTTGGTCTTCATCCCGGGGAGCGGGCTCGTCCCGGCGCCGTTGGTCGTAGCAACCGATGCTCCGGCCTCTGCGCCACCGTCTTTCTGTTCGTCTTTCTTGTTCCTGGCCATATGAGCTCCTCTTGGTAGTTGACGGTGTGCTTTGGCCGTCGTTTGCGATCAGGCAAGGCTTACGGCGCTGGCCTCCTGAACAAGGCCTAATTGGCCGCGGCACCGGCCGTCTTTAGGTGGCCCTCCGGGCGTGCGATCCACTTGCCCACCTCCCAGCCGACCAGCAAGACAACCGCGCTGACGACTGCCAGCCCTCCCTGTTGGGCGGTCAGAGGGGTTGTGCCCAGCAGCCGCCGGAGAAAATCCGCCTGCGTGATGAGGAACGACCCGATGATCTCGGCCAGGGCGATCAGGTTCATGCGGGAACTGTTCAGGGTGTCGGCGGCGAAGACCGTCTCGGTCTCGCTGCGAGCTTCGAAGGCCGACACCACCAGCATCAGGGTGAAGGCGACGAGGGCGATGGACCGTCCCGTCGCCACGTTGGCGTAGTAGTGCGCGCCCACGGCGATCAGCACCAGGTTGGCGATGGCGATATAGAGGCCCACGGTCCCGCACGTGATCTTCACTCCAGTGGTGAGGATGGACTGGCCGCGCGGCCGCGGGTAGCGGCTCATCAGTCCCGGTGTCTCCTGGTCGAAGCCAAGGGCTACGCCAAACGGGGCGTTGACCAGAAAGTTGACCCACAGGATTTGCGACGGGGTGAACGGTTGCCCCGCGGCGAGGTTGAAAATAGTAGCCCCGAGAAAGGTGAGAACGAAGGCGACCAGCTCGAGCAGGACGAACCGGATGTACTTGTTGAGGTTGTCGTAGAGCTTGCGACCCTGCTCTACCGCGTAAACGATCGTGGCAAAATTGTCGTCGGAAAGTATCATGCGGCCGGCGTTCTTGGCCACCTCGGTACCGCTCCCCATGGCGACGCCAATGTCGGCCGCTTTTATGGCCGGCGCGTCGTTCACGCCGTCGCCGGTCATGGCGACGACGTGGCCCTTTTTCTTGAGGGTTTCAGCCAGCAGGACCTTGTGCTCGGGCGCGACACGCCCGACAACGCCGATGCTGTCGATCTTGTCGAGCCGCTCGCTTTCAGCTAACGCGGCGAAGTCGGCGCCCAGGATAGCCTCCCCGGGAATATCGAGCTGCTTGGCGATAGCCGCACCGGTGACCACGTCGTCGCCCGTGACCATGCGTACGCGGATGTGGGCGGCGTGGGCGCTGGCCACTGCGGCCTTCGACTCTTCTCGGGGCGGGTCTACCATGCCGACAAGGCTTGTCATCTCGAGTTCCGTTACCAGCGCAAGTAGATCCCCGTTGGGGTCAAACGTGCTGATGTCGAGGTTGCGATAGGCGCCGGCCATTACGCGGAGGCCCATTTCGCCCATGCGCTGTACGTTCTGGTCGGCGCGCTGCGCCAACGAGTTATCCCAGGCGATGCTCGTCCCGTTAGACAATGCTGTTGCTGCCCGCGCCATTACGGCTGGGGCCGCGCCCTTTACAAAGCAGCGCACGGTGTCCTGACCGGTCGCGTCCTTGGCCCGGTTGAAGGTGGCCATGAGCTTGTAGCTCGGGTCGAAGGGCAGCGTCGCCAGCCGGGGAAGGTCGTCGCGTGTCGCGTCGATGTAGATCCCGGCCTTGTGGGCCAGCACGAGGAGTGCGCCCTCGGTCGGGTCACCGACAACCTTGCCGTCGACGAGCTTGGCGTCGCTCGCAACCACGTATGGCAGCACTGCCGCATCGAGCGTGTCCGTATCGCCAGCTGCGTGAGTTATCGTCCCCTCCAGGCTGTAGCCGCTGCCAGTTATCGCATAACGGTCACTGGCGGTGACAACCTCGACCGCCGTCATCTGGTTCATCGTCAAAGTGCCGGTCTTGTCCGAATTGATGGCCGATGTGAAGCCGAGCGTCTCGACTGATGGCAAGTCCTTCACGATTGCCTTTTCTTTGGCCAGCTCGACGCTGCCCAGCGACAGCACGACCTGCACCACCATCGGCAGGGCGAGCGGGATCGCCGCGATCGCCAGCGCCACCGCCGTGTCGAACAACGTTTTCCACGGTTGACCCCGGCTGGCGCCGAGGATGAACATCACGACCATTGTGAAGCCGGCGGCGGCCACGATCCACAGCGTCAGCGAGTTCATCTGCTTGGTGAGCGGCGTCTCCTCTTTAGCAGTGGCGGAAAGCATGTGCGCGATCTTTCCCACCTGGGTATTGCCGCCCGTCGCCGTCACGACCATCACGCCGCTGCCGTGGGTCACCGGCGTGTGCATGAACGCCATGTTCGATTGCTCGCCGGGGCCAAGTTCGCCGGCTGCCAGCGTTGTGGCCTCCTTGGCCGATGGCACGCTCTCGCCTGTGAGTGCTGACTCGTCGATCTCGAGGGCGCTCGAAGAAACGATGCGCCCGTCTGCCGGCACTTCGTCGCCCGCGGCGATGAGCACCACGTCGCCCGTCACCAGTTGTTCGGCCGGGATATTAGCTTCGGCGGCGTCCCGGCGCACCCGGGCCGTGGCCTTCATCATCGACTGCAGGGCGTTCATGGCGCTCTCGGCCTTGCCCGCCTGACGAAGCCCGATGAGGGCGTTGAAGAGCGTGATGACTATCAGCACGATGGCAGTGGTCCACTGTTTGATCACCAGCGACACGATGGCGGCCCCGACCAGGATGATCTGCATATAGCTCTCGTACTCGCCGACGAAGCGGCGCAAACGAGACGGCGGCTTTTCTACCGGGAGCTCGTTCGGGCCGTCACGTTCAACCCTTTGTCGGGCTTCGGCCGCGGAGAGCCCTGAGCTGAGGGTGACGCCGAGCCGGCTTGTCACCTGGTCCGCTTCGATCGAATACCAGCGGTCGTCAACCGCCACCGGGCCATCGCGGGTTGACTGTACCGTGGCCATTGCGGCTCCCTTCTCCAGAGTTGGGCTGCGTTGCGTGTTTGGTCAGGACTCTAATTGAACGGGGGGTGAACAAACAGTGGATTTGTCGCTCACAGAGTGAAGATCTCGACAGGCGGTGCCGGGTTGCGAGCGTTGACCGCACCTGTGCCGCGTTGAAGACGGGCGACGCGAGCCCAAGAAGGTTGCATAATAGAACGCATTTGGATAGAGTCTGTCGTGATGGTTCAACACTCTCCAACCGGCCCTTTTACGGGCAATGGCGGCGGGCTAACTGGCGAAAGGCCAGCCCCGTCACTGGCAACCCCGTCCATACCAGCCCGGCATCGGGTCGTCACCTGGGAAGATCCACTACTTGCGGCCGGTGTTTCCAAACAGCTCAGCGGTCTCGACTTTCTGCGCGGCATCCAGCAGGGGCGAGTGCCGCCCCCGCCTTTGATGGTCCTTATGGGATTAAGCCTTGTGGAAGTCGAGCACGGCCGGGCGATTTTCAGCCTTGACGTTGGTGAGCACCTGTACAATCCGATCGGGTCGGTCCACGGCGGCGTTTTCTGCACAATCCTCGACTCGGCCATGGGGTGCGCGGTTCATTCAACGTTGCCGGCGGGAAGGGCCTACACCACTGTGGCGCTCAACGTAAACCTGGTCAAGCCTTTGGACCTCGCCACTCCGACGGTTAGCTCTGAAGGCAACGTGATCAGCGCCGGACGGAGGGTTGCCACCGCGTCAGCGCGTGTCCTCGGCCGACGGAGCCCTCTACGCGCACGGGACAACGACCTGTTTGCTTTTCGACGTGCCGGCGGACAAACCGGGGGGCACAGTCTCTTAGCCGCTGCACAGTCTCTTAGCTGCTACGAATGCGCGCCAGCAGCAACAGGATTTCGAGGTATAGCCACACCACGGTGGCAAGAAGGCCCCATGCCGCGTACCACTCCATAAAGCTTGGCGCACCGCTGCTGATACCGTTGTCGATCACCGCAAAATCGATGAACAGGTTGAGCGCGGCCACGATACAGATGACCACGCTGATCACTATCCCTGCCGGCGTCGGGCTCGTCCAGAACGTGAGGCTGACCCCGGCGATACTGAGGATCCATCCGACCAGGTACGTAATCGCGATGCCGAACGTGGCCGCCACCACCACCAGGACGAACCGTCTGGAGACCTTGACTATCCGGGCCGCGTAGAGCACATAACACACCAGGACGACTGACAGGGTGGCCAGTAGCGCCTGGGCCACTATCCCGTCGTAGGCGGCGTCGTAAATACGTGAAATGGCGCCCACCCAGAGGCCCATCAACACCGAATAGACGAGCCCACCGATCGGAGCCAGCTTCGGTCTGGCCATCCCGAGGAACGTCAGCGCGATCAGCAAGAAGTACCACAGCAGCCAGCCCGGCCCGGAGCTCGACCTGATCACGCTGGTCGCCCGGTCCCAGCCAAGGGCGGCGAAACCGCAGGTGACGACCAACAAGAAGAGCCCTTTGGCCACCGTCCCGGCCAGGCTCATGCGCCGGACGTCGGCCCGGTCGGCCACCTCAGCGGCCTCTGCGGAGAAGGCCCCGTCATTGATCATTTGTTGTGCCATCAGGTCCTCCTCCGGCCAAGGGCGAGCGAGTCGACGATATTACTAAGTCGTTGACCCACCCGGTGCCTGCAAGCGATGGCCCAGATCTGGACCACGGGCGCCGACGTCGACGACATGCTGCTCGCCGTCTTGACCAGCAGGGGGTTCTCCTGTATGAGCGCTCTTGCGGGGAGGGCTGAATAGCCGGGGTTCGGGCCATGTACGGGTTCGGTGACCAAGGTGGCGGGACCACACCCGCAAGGGTGGCGCCGGCCCACCCGCACGGCGCGCATAATCAGGTTGGCCTAACCGGCACCCGTAGAAGTGCCAGTTGGTGACGTAATTACTGCGAAACGGGAGGCCCCCGGTGCAAACGAACAGAAGGTGGGCGAAGTGCGAAGGCTCATGACGCCCCACGATCACCGCCCAGACCTATTGGTGCGGCCTCCATCGACCAGCCGTGAAGCGGAAAGAGGTTGGGCCATGCTTGTTGTCGACCCCGTCAACCAGCTGGCCGAGCTGGCTGATCTGCACCGCCGCGGGTTGTTGTCGAGCGAGGAGTTCCAGGAGCAAAAAAACAAGGTCCTCGAGCCCTGATCACAACCCCGTACCCTCGGTAGTACTCGCCGGGCACTTACAGAAGCGATTTAGCGATTGCTGAGGCAGGCGGGGAGATACCACGTCTTGGCGCATCTCCACCTGGTCTTCATACCCGGCCCGGCTACGTGGCGCGAAGCTGGCTACGAGGCTAGAGGGTTAGGTTTTGGACCGTTTTCTGACGTCGGGTCGCGGGTCGGCATTGCCGGTACCACGCCGCCCTCGGTTCCGTCCTCCGGCAACGCCGGCTTACTTCATACACCGGCCCCGCCTGCTTGAACTTCTTGACGAAGCGGTCAGGGCCCCGTGACAACGGTTGTAGCGCCCGCCGGGTCAGGCAAAACGTCCCTCTTGGCTGGCTGGGTGGTGGACGCCCCCGTGGCCACCGCCTGGCTGTCGCTGGAGGAGGGCGATTGCGACGGCCCACAGCTGTGGTCTGGCCTGGTCGAAGCACTCGAAGGGCTTGTGCCCGGGTGCGGTGACCGGGCCAGAGTTCCCCTGCGCAGACGTTCCCTCGACCGGGCCGTCGAGCTGTTGCTGGCGGACCTCCCGGCCGAGGGGGTTGCTCCGGCTGTACTGGTCATCGACGACGAACATTTTGCCGAAGTCGACGAAGTGGTCGCGACATCAATCGGTCTTTTCTTGCGTCACCTGCCGTCCTGGCTTCACGTTGTCATGGCATCCCGGCGCGAACCAAAGCTGCCGCTCAACAGGATGCGGGCGCGCGGTGCTTTGGTCGAAGTCCACTTCAACGAACTGAAGTTCTCTCGTGATGAAGCCAATGAACTGTTATCGCGCTTGGCCCCCGGTTTATCTGATGACAGGATTGCCGCCGCCGCCGAGCGCGCCGACGGATGGGTTGCCAGCTTGCAAATGGCGGCGCTGGCCGCTCGCTCGGAACGAGCCCAAGCGGGAGTTGACACGCCTCGCCTGGGTGACAACGCCATGGTCCATGATTATGTTATGAACGAGGTGCTGGCGCCCGAAGCGCCGGAACTCGTAAACATGCTGGTTGATATCTCGGTGGTGGACCGGGTAAATGCCAACCTGGCACTGGCCCTGAGTGGCCGAGCCGACGCCGCCGAGCTGCTTTCTCTGGCAGAAGTGCGGGGTCTTTTCGTTGCCCGTCTCAGCTCCGACGGTTGGTTCGAGATCCACTCGCTGGCGCGGGCCGCGTTGCGGGCCGAGCTGGTAATACGCGCGCCCTCGCGCCTGACGGAGCAGCACCTCAGTGCCGCTCGCTGGTACGCGGATGCCGGCGACGTGCCTCTGGCACTTGAACACTTATTGCTCGCCGGCGAGACACGAAGCGCACTGCGACTTCTTGCTGCTCATCACGCAGAGTTGTACGACCACGGGGGTGAGGCCTTCGTCCTTCGGGCCCTTGGCGCCATTCCGGAGAGCACCGCCGCCGCCGACTTCGAGTCGATGCTCGAGTTCGCGTCGTGCCATGCCCTGATCAGCCGAGAACGGTTCCTCGAGCTCGTTGCGCAAACGACCTGGTGGGCCGGGCGGTCCGACTTGAACGGCACCCTTCGTGCCAGGTTGGCCGTGTTGCAGTCGCTGGCTGCCAGCCTCAAAGGAGACTGGGTGGAGAGCGGGGCGCTGGCGCGGCAAGCTTTGCGCGAACTCGGAGACGGATGGCGCTACCACCGCCTTGTCCACTTCAGCTGGAACCTGGTGGCCAGGGAGGAAGCCTTTTCGGAGCGGTGGGGCGAGAAGAACGACGAAGTGCGAGAGGCCGAGATGGCCTTGAGCCCTTTCACCGAGCGCCGGCTGGCGCTGGAGGGGACTCGCGCCCTCGGGGAGGCCCTCTCCGGGCGTCCCGCAGACGCTCTGCGGGTGGCCGCCGGTGTCCGCCGTGCGGCTGAGATGGCCAACCTGACCATTCTTCGAGCCGAGCTGGACATCGCTGAGGGGATCTCTCACCGTGAAATGGGTGACCGGTCCCGAGCCACAGCCGAACTTGAAGCCCTTGCCACCGCTCCGGCGGAGGCGACGCTTATTTACAAGGTTCTTGCCTTACTCGAATTGGTCCAGGCTCGTCTCGATGAGCGCGATCTCGGTGCATCTGCCGGTTACTTTGATGTGGCAGAAGATCTAGTCGAGCACCACACTGTGGGAGCGGGTGTGAGAGGCTGGCTGGCCCGGGCCGGCACGGCCCTGGCCATAGCCAGAGGCGACTTTGACGAGGCGCACCGCTGGTCCGGGCAGATCGAAGAATCCCTTCTGGCGGGCCGCCAGCATCGGCCGTACCCGCCTCGCGGTGGGTGACCGCCCCGGAGCTACGGCGGTGCTCGAGACCGCTCCAGCGCGCTGCGTCCGCCACGAGGTAGTTCTGAGGCTGCTCCAAGCACGTGCGGCCGACGATGAGGAGGAGTCCGTCACGCACGTCACCGTGGCGGTCGAGCTGGCCGTCGCCAGCGGGATTATGCAGACGGTAGCAACTGAAGGACAAGAGGTCATGCATCTGGTCGAACTGGCTCCATGGGCACCCGAGGGCTGGATAGCGCGCCTTCGAGCGCGCCGCCGGCAAGGGCCCTGAAAGGGCGGTCCCGGCTGGGGTAACCCGGGCAGAAGCTCTGACCGGACGAGAGCTGGCCGTGCTGCGTTTTCTCCCGAGCCGCCTGACAGTTCGGGAGATCGCAAACGAGCTCTACATCTCCCAAAACACGCTGAAATTCCACCTGAAGGTTATATATCGCAAGCTCGGTGTGAACACGCGGGCGGCGGCCGCCACGCTCGCTGTCCGAGGCTGAGCCATCCATTCCGCCGCGTCATGCCTGAACAGGGTCAATAGCCCAACAGGCAGGCCACTTGGCCGTCAGGGTGCAGCTTGGGGCAGTGGCGGCAGCTGCCCGCAACCTGCTTTGTCCTCCAGTACGGTTACGTTTTCCTGGGTCTCGAGGGACCGAAGGAGATGGACAACGTAGGGGTCAGTGGCGAAGACGCCTAACCGGCCCGCGCATTCGTCGAGCCGGCGAGCCAGGCCGATCATTGTGCCGACCGCGGCCCAGTGGATGCGGGGCGCCTCGGAAATGTCGATTACAATGTCCAGGTAGCCCGCGTCGATCAACTCCTCGGCGCGTCGCCGCAAGCACTGGTGGTCACCGGTCTCGATGTCGTCGTGGACAATAACGGCGGCGCCCCGCACCTGCTCGTCTAATGCGACTTCAATGTCGAGATCCCCGAACACCTCGTGATCCTACACCTTCCGGCCCCGCAGCATCATCCCGAACAGACGATGAGATATCTGAATTTGTTCGGTAGCGTCAATGCGGCTCGAGCGCCGGGCCGGCGTAACCAAGGAGGAAAAGCGTGTCTGATATGAGCAGGGATTATGACCCGGTCGGGGAGGGCTGGCTGATCTTTGCCGGGCTCATCTTGATGATGGCGGGCGCTATGCGCTTTTTCGACGCCATATGGGCCTGGTCCTACAACGGAGCCGTGCCTGATCGCCTCCAGAACGCGCTGTTCGGCCATAGCCTGACGACGTACGGCTGGGTGTGGCTTGTCGTAGCCATACTCTTATTTGTGGGTGGCTTTGCCGTGATGTTCAGGTCACAGTTCTTCCGTTGGTTCGGGATCGCGGCGGCCGCCATCGGTGCCATCAGACGCGATTTGGTGGATGCCGTACTACCCGATCTGGTCCCTCACTTACATCGTTGTCTGCTCAGGCGTCATTTATGCCCTGGCTGCCCACGGGCAAAGAGAACGAGCGTGAGCTGCGTTCAAAGCAGACCCGTTTGTTCGAGGTGATGGAAGGCGAACCAACCCCATATCGGCGGGAGGTAGTAAGTGCACAGCCGGTAGCAGATGGCAGCCGCGAACGCGGTGGACTGGTCCAGGCCGACGGCAGTCAAGGTAACGACGAAAGCGCCTTCGGTGACCCCGATCCCTCCCGGCACAGGGATCATGCTGGCGAAGAACGACACAAAGACGTTCACAACGAGCAAGGTGGCCAGTGAGAGGGACGAGCCGAGGGCGAGCAGCACCAGCCCGAGGGTGCACGCAAAGAGCACTTCGGCGGCCAGGTTGGCCAGCAGGAGGCGCGCCACGCGTGATGGGGACCGAAGGTTCGCCGCGGTGTCGCGAAGCTGGGCCAGCGCTGGTTTGGCCCGCTCCACGACGCGTCTTCGCCACCGTGGGGTAGCCACCGCCACTGTGGCGGCCGCGATCGCTAAGGCGAGCACCAGCAGGAGGACATCAAGAAGATCGCCGTTGTCGTGGCTGGATCTCTGGAGATCTACGTGGATCCCACCGAAGCCAAAAACGACTGCGGCCAGCAAGATGAAGACCTGGACGGTGTACCCGGCAAAGTTCTCGATCACCCCGATCGACACCGCGGACCGCGGGAGGTATCCCCTGCCGCTGGAAGAACCGGATGTTCAGGGCCATTCGCCCCACCGTGCTCGGGAAAACCAGGTTGACGAACGTAACCGAGAACTGGAGTAACACGGGCGGCCCGTACGGGATAGGACGGGGGCAGGCGGCGCGGGTGGATTCGCCATAAGCAAAACGGGGAAGCTGGCCTACTACCAGGGCTAGCAGTAACAAAGGCAGAGAGGCAGCGCGGAGCGCATCGAGTACCTCGTTGATGTCGACTTCGGCGATCGTGCTGATCAGGAAGTACGCGGCCGCCACCAGCAACGCGGCCTCTACCAGGCCCCGGGTCGAGACCCTGCGTATGCTGGCCATTTTCGGAGCCTCGACCCCGGCCTCGGACGCGATACGGGCCCGGAGGTCGTCCACGTCGAAGTGACGGCGTCCTGTTACCTCTCGCAGCCCGGGCCCAAGCGCCGCCTTTTGCACGTAAGGCACAACCCCGGCCAGGTCTGCGGCCGCGAGCCGCCTCTGGGCGATGGCCACCGCCTTGTCTGTCCCCAGCGCCTCTGCGGTCAAGGTGAGCAGTTGCGCCAGATCGATGTAGCGGCGGTCCAGGTTGGTGGCGACCGAGGCACTCGCCATGCTGTCGATAACGGCCCGGGAGCCGTCAACGCGAAAGGCGCCCGCGTGCAAGTCCCCGTGAGCGATACCGGCGGCGCCCAGGGCGAGGACCGTGTCCCAGATGGCGTCGATGGCCTCGGGGCTGAGCTTTCCGTCTTCAGCGGCCAAAGGGGTACCGCGGACGCGTATCACGATTATGGCGTCGTTGTCGGCCGTTTTGCCAGCGCGCACCACGTCCTGAGTCGGGATGTCATTGCGGGCGGCCAGGAGGGTCAAAAAACCTTCGTGCTCGATTTGCTGGAGGCGGCTCGAGGCCGGAGGGGCGGCACCCCGGAACCACACCGCCCGCCACACGTTGGCCAGCAACTGTGCGTCCCACGCGTCACGGCCATAGACGCGTACGAGCAGCGGGCAGCCGGCGCTGTCAGTGGCGGTCGCTGTGTACACCCCGGCCTCTTGCGCCGTCGCCTCCGAAAGCGACCCGAACTGTACCCCAAGGTCGGTCATACCCTTGCTGACCTGGGCCAGGCTGGGCTGTCCCCCGATAGAGCCAAAAACGAGGTGTACGGAGGCGGCCCCGCTGACGCCACACAAAAAACCCAGTACGACCCCACTGGGGGCGGCGACAGCGAGCACCGAAACAGACAAAGCGCCTGCCGCTATAAGCCACCAGCCGATAGCCCGGAACGGGCGGGTTATGGAGGGCGAAGCACCTACGGTGATCGCCACGGCCAGCGCCACCCTGACCGACACCGGGTCGGGGGGCGGTCCCACGGCTACGGCGGCATCCCACAATGAACGGGATGTGCCCCCCAGCGCGGCCTCGACGATTACGACCGCCACGATCGACCCGCCCAGGGCAAGGACCTGGTCGCGTACGACGTCAAACCTTTTGCAGACGAGCCCGGCGGCGACCAGGATCACCGCCCAGCCACTCATTAGCCAAAGCCCGGCTCGCCACAGAACGTCAAAAAACCCGGGCAGGGACGTGGCAAAGTCGGCCATCCCGTACCAGAAGCCTGAAGGGGGGCTGCTCGTCTTGACCACGCCGAAGAGCGCGAGAGCGCACAGGACCAGGAGGAGGGCATCCGTGGGCCGGCGCGAGCGGACGGCCGGCCGGGTTGTCGCGAAGAGCCTGGTCCTCGAAGGTCGCGACCAAAGCGAACGGGGGGTGGCTCGTTGGGAGGTCACGGAGCGGGGATGAGCCTCACGGGACGGCGCCCCCGTTTATGACCTCACTGTCCGCCACCGCGGCGCGGGTTTTGCCCGCAAGGCTCAAGTAGGGCGTGAGGCAGATGACGACGGTGCCGTCTCGACGGCCCCACGGGGGAGCAGGACGGCCGCCAGCAAGCCGACGGCGGCGAAGGCCGCGATGGCGGCGAGGGCCAGTGCAAACAGCCGGTTCCCCGTGGTCAGCGTGGAGACCAGCACAGAACCGGCAATGGCGGTCCCGAGCGACGACCCGAGGTTGGAGACGCTGCGCGACAATCCCGAGATCTCCCCTGGTCCTTTTCGGGGAAGGCGGACTGGACCACGTTCACAGAAGCCGTCAGCATGACCCCGAGGCCCAGGCCCATAAGGAAAAGGCCCGGCACGAACGTCCATATGTTCGATGTAGCCCGGGCGAAGACCAGCAGCTCGATCATGCCGATGATGGTTACTACGAAGCCCATCTGGATCAATATCCTCTGCGGGCGGCGCTTGGCCATCCGCTCGGCCAGTACCGACGACAACAGGATGCCGACCGTCGAGGCGGTGAGCACGATGCCGGTCTTGATGGCGCTGAACCCCCGGACTTCCTGAAGGAAAACGGAGACAACAAAGAAGCTCCCTTGCATCACAAGCCACTGCATGTTTTGCGTTATGAGACCGAGATTGGAGGTACGGCTGTGGAACAGCCGGGTGGAGAGAAGCGGTTGTTTGCCTGCGCGCTCCCAGGATCTGGCATGCAGGAAGAACCATAGAAGGACCAGGCACCCTGCGATAATAAATATCCATACCGGTGAGACGCTACCCTTTGGGATCACCACGGTGCTGCCAAGCTTCACGTCAGTGCGGGCCACGAACCAACCGTAGGTCCTCGATATGAGGACCCCGATGACTATCAGGACGAGGCCGACCGCCGATAGCACCGTCCCCGCGAAGTCAAATCGGGGCGCTGTGCGCGGCTTTGGAGGTACCTCGACCCGGTTCGCCATCAGGACAATGGCCACCACCACAAGAGTTTGAGCGATGAACGAGGCGCGCCAGCTGATGGCGCTGGTTATCAGGCCTCCGATGAGAGGGCCGAGGGCGGCGCCGAGACCGGCAGCCGCGCTGATGACGCCGAAGTACTTGGCGCGTGTCGGGAGATCCGTGAACGCGATGGTGATGATGATGTAAATCGGTGGGATCATGAGCGCGGAGCCCACGCCCTCGAACAACGAGTAACCCACGACAAGGAAAGCAAGTGTGGGGGCGGCGGCCGCGATCACCCCCTCCTGCGGCGTAGACGAGGCAACCGAGTACGAAGCAAAATTTTCTGCCCCACAGGTCCGACAATTTGCTGCCCGGTATCATCAGGGCCGCCATGGTGAGCGTGAACAAGGTGATGGCGGTCTGGACTCCGATGACGGTCGTGTTCAGGTCCCTGGCGATGTTGCTGATGGCCACGTTCATGTTGGTGCAGGCATAACTGGCGATGAACTGGCACAAGGCCAGGGGGACCACCAGCTGGCGGGGGGAGAGCTTCTGGACCGGGATTTTGTTGGCCATGGCTCTACGCTATTATTAGGCCTTGTTGGCGCGCTTTGCGGACCGCCTCGGCGTGCGACCTGACGCCCAGCTTGCGGTAAACAGCAATCGCCTGTGTTTTGACGGTGGTGCGGGACACGACCAGGTCTCGTCCAATTTCCTCAAAGCTCATATAGGTGGGCAGGTACCGCAGCACCCGCATCTCGGCCGGCGTCAGTGGGTCGGCTACCGGAGACGCCGCAAATGCGGCATCGATGGCGCGGCTCGAGCCTGCTCGATCTTTTCCACCAGGGAACCGGGTTCGCGAAGGCGCGAGGTTTGTAGTCGCGCCTCGGCCAGCAAGCGGTGGGCCGCGGCATGGTCGCTCAGTAGCACAAGAGCTTGCGAAGCCACAATGCGCGCTTCGATGGCCGCCAGGCCCGGGGAAGGGCCTAGGGGGACTTGTCTTATGGCGTCCTTGACGTGGCGGTGCCCGGACTTTACGTCGCCCTGACGGGCGGAAAGGAACAGGCCCGTCACTTTGGCCGCGAACGTCGTGACCTCATGGCCAGGTCCGGACGACTCGACAAAGGCCTGGGCCCGGGCTGCATAGGAACGGGCTTGCTCCCACTCGCCTTCGTCCATAGCCACCCAGGCCAATTGCACCAGGCACGCCGCCGCCAGCGCCGGCATCGTAAGGGCGGCGCGATCGTAACTCTCGTGCAACGCCTCCTCGGCATGGTCGCGGTGGCCCTGCAAGCGCAGGGCCGTGCCGGCGAAGAGGCACGCAAAGGCCTTCCAGGGACTGTGGTTCTCGATGGCGTCGTAAGCGCTGGCCGCATCGGCGATGGCCCGCGAAAGGCCGCGCTCGGCGGTGGTCGCCCTGAGCAAAGCCAGCCCCGCTCTCACGGGCGTCCCGTCCGGGAGGCTGCTGGAGGCGGTATGGACCAGATTGGCCGTGAGCGTCCCGGTCTCCGCCGCGTTGTGGACTGCGCTCATCCAGGCCGCCGCCAAAGCGATCGGAGGGCTCGACGCGACCTGTTCGCTCGTGGGCAGCCTGAGCCAGGCGGCAAGCTCGGGAAGGCGGTCACTGGCGAGGAAGTTCGGGGCGGCGAACCAGACGAGCTCTTCGAACCGATGGAGGTCTCCGGAAGCGTACGCGTGACGGGCGGCGGCATCGAGGTCCCCCTCGTGCTCCCACCAGCGGCTGGCCCGTGCGTGCAGTGCTGCGTCGTCGCGCGCCCGAGCGTATGCCGGCGGCGAGCCTGAAGGTACCCGGCAAAAAGCTTGTGGTACCGGTACCATTCGCCCCTCCGGTCGAGGGGGACAAGGAAGACGTTCGATCTTTCCAGTGACTTTATGATGGCGGCCGAACCGTCTCGCTGGCGGACGGCGTCGCACAGTGCCGGGCTGAACCTCTCAAGGACCGAAGTCTCGGTAAGAAAGTCCAGACTGGCCTGGTCAAGCTGGTCGAGTACCTCGTCCAGGTACTCCGCCATGGCCAGGTCGGAGCCATCGAAGTTGCGGGCGTCCAGGTCAGGGTCGCGCCGGGACCGGAGGGACGTCGCCGCCAGGGCCAACCCGGCCGGCCATCCTTCCGTTACCTCGAGCAGCTTGGCCTGGCTGCGTCGATTTACCCGCAGGCCGACGGCTTCTATTAATCGTGCCCCATCTTCGGGCGCCAGGCTGAGGTCTTCAGGGCCCACCCGCAAGACCCGTCCCTGGACCTGCAAATGCCCGAGGGGGAGCCGTGGCCGGGCGCGACCGGCGAACACCAGCCTCGACGCTTGCGGGAGGCAGTCCAGGGTTGTCTCGAGGAGCGCCGTGGCGGTCGGGTCGGTCAGCTCCTGGCTGTCGTCGAGGACAATGACTACCGGTGACAGGGCCGGGACGACCGCGGCTATCTCCGTGGGGTGACTGACGACGCTCCACAGTGCCTCTGCGCCGGGCCGGTCCAGCGTGGTCGACAGCACGAGGCGCCTCCGGCAGAGGGCCCCGGCGGCCAGGAGCGCCTGTTTCAAGTGCTCGGCCAGCCTCGCCGGGTCGTTGTCCGAGGCGCTCAGGCCCACCCATGCGAAGGGCCTCTCGTCCATAGCCGCCCATTGGTGGAGCAACGTGGTCTTGCCGTAGCCCGCGGGGGCTGAGATGACGACCAGAGGTTCGTCCGACAACATCAGCCGCCCGACCAAAGAGGGCCGAGGCACGATGGGCACCCGCGCCGATTGACTGCCAATTCCTGAAATCTCCCCGGCCCGGGTTTTGATGGCGGGGTGAAAAGCCTGCCCTGCCGATGAACGCGACCCTGAGCGAGAGTCCCGGCTGCGTGCGAGCGAGGCCGGCCCGACGCTCATTGCGCTGGTGCGGGGCGTCTTGGTCTGCGAGATGGGGCAAAGGTCGGTGGAGGAAGCATCTGCCCGAAGATGGCTCCGGGCTGGGTGGGCGCACATCACCCACGAAGGGGTGGAACGCTGTCCGCCATCCCTTGGCCGGCTGGCCCGAGCATACGCCCTTGTCAGGCGCCCGTTTGCACACCGTCCGACCGGTCCGAGATCGTCTTATGTGGACGACGCCTGGTCTGGTGGTTGCGTCGTAGAGTTTCTAACGAAGGATGTTGCACTCGAGAAAGGCGACCATGAGCACGGAGCGGCAGCGGGTTGACAGCTTTGGGCAACTCGAGGAAGGGCTCCTTCAGGCTAGCGACTGGTACATCTGGGGGCCGTACTTGAGTGAACGTCAGTGGGGGACGGTCCGTGAGGATTACAGTGCCGACGGCCAGGCATGGGATTACTTTCCTCACGACCACGCCCGCTCACGCGCCTACCGGTGGGGTGAGGATGGCCTGGCCGGTTTTTGCGACGTCGAGCAGAGGCTGTGCCTGGGCTTGGCCCTGTGGAACGGCCGGGACCCGATCCTGAAGGAACGTATCTACGGCTTGACGGGCCAGGAAGCGAACCACGGCGAGGATGCCAAGGAATACTGGTGGTACCTCGACGCTTTGCCAAGTCATGCGTGGAACCGTTGGCGTTACCACTACCCACAGAACGCCTTCCCGTACGAGGATCTTCGGCAAGAGAACGCAAGGCGGGGTAAGTTCGACCTCGAGTTCGAGCTCCTGGACACCGGTGTATTCGAAGAGGACCGCTTCTGGGTCACTGAAGTCGACTACGCCAAAGGCGATCCTTTCGACATCCTCATGTCGGTGCGGGTTACGAACGCCGGCCCGCAACGGGACATTTTGCACGTGCTGCCCACTGCGTGGTTCCGGAACACCTGGTCATGGGATGTGGACGCGCCCAAGCCAGAACTGGCGGCGACGGGCCCGGCCAGCATCGACATCCGCCATCCCTTCCTTGGTGACCTCGAGCTGTTAGGAGGGGAGGGGCCAGAGAGCAGTCCGCCGTCGCTGCTGTTTTGCGAGAACGAGACCAACGACGCCAGGCTCTACGGCGGCCAGCTCTCATGCGCATACCCCAAAGACGGGATCAACGACCACGTCGTCGCCGGCGCCGCGACCGTCAACCCCGAACGCCGCGGCACCAAGTGCGCGTTCTGGTACCAGGTGCCCTTAGACCCCGGCGGGACGGCTGAGATCCGCCTCCGCCTCCGGCCTAAGAGCCCCAACCGCGAGGCACTGAACGCACTTGGTAGCTCGTTCGAAAGAGTTGTCAGGGACCGCAAGACGGAGGCGGACGAGTTCTACGCCGAGCTGACACCGGCCGAGGCGTCTGCTGACGAAGCGCTTGTGATGCGCCAGGCCTTCTCGAGCCTGCTTTGGAGCAAACAGCTCTACTACTACGACGTGGCCCGATGGCTTGAAGGTGACCCGACCCAGCCGCCGCCGCCACCGTCGCGCCTTACCGGCCGCAATTCCCGTTGGCAGCATTTCGACGCTTTCGACATTATGTCGATGCCCGACAAGTGGGAGTACCCCTGGTTTGCCGCTTGGGACCTGGCCTTTCACTGTGTGGCGCTCGCCCACGTCGACCCTGCGTTTGCAAAATACCAGCTGGTGCTGCTGTGCCGAGAGTGGTTCCAGCACCCCGACGGGGAACTACCGGCCTACGAGTGGGACTTCGGGGACGTCAACCCCCCGGTGCAAGCATGGGCCGCTCTTCAGGTCTTCGCAATTGACGGTGGCCGCGATTTCGCCTTCCTCAGCCGGATCTTCGACAAACTGCTCGTCAATTTCACATGGTGGGTCAACCTGCGGGACTCCGACGCCAATAATGTGTTCGAGGGAGGGTTCCTCGGGCTGGACAATATCGGGCCGATCGACCGTTCTCACCTCCCCGCCGGGGCCAGCCTCCAGCAGTCGGACGCCACCGGGTGGATGGCCGCCTACGCCCTGGCGATGGGAGCCATCGCGGGGGCTCTCAATCGCTCCGGTCAACGGCCGGGCGACGACCTCGTGCTCAAGTTCCTCGAGCACTTTGCCGCCATCCGCACAAGCATGAAGTCACGTGATATGTGGGACGAGGTCGATGGCCTTTATTACGACCGCCTCGTTACCGGCGACGGGATGACCATCTCGTTCAAGGTCAGGTCGATGGTCGGCATAATCCCCACGTTGGCCGCCATTGTCATCGACGAGGGGCTGGTAGGGCGGGCGTCGACGCTAGGTAAGGGCTTCGCCCGGTTCCTCCGGGGGGAGGGGCTCGAGGATCGTGAGAAACTCCAGGGGCTCGGGATCCTCCGGGGCCAAGCAGGTGAACGGCGTCTCCTGCTCGGCGTAGTCAGTATCGACCAGCTGGAAAGAATTTTTGCCAAGGTGTTCGACGAGGGCGAGTTCCTGTCACCCTATGGGCTGCGCGCCCTCTCGGCTTTCCATCGCGACACGCCTTACGAGCTCGACACCGACAACCTCCACGCCAGTATCGACTACGAGCCGGCCGAGTCGACAACCGATATGTTCGGTGGCAACTCCAACTGGCGCGGCCCGGTGTGGTTCCCCTTGAACTACATGGTGATCGAGGCCCTGGAGCGTTACGACCGCTTTTTCGGAGACGAGCTCAAGGTGGAGTACCCGACGTTCTCGGGGGAAAGGATGACCCTGGGTGCGGTCGCTCAAGATTCTCCGCCGGCGGCTGATCTCCGTGTTCCTGGTCGGGGAAGACGGACGGCGGCCCTGCTTCGGTTACGTTGGCCCGCTTCAGTCACACCCGGCGTGGAAAAACAACCTTCTCTTCCACGAGTACTTCCACGGTGACAACGGGGCTGGCCTCGGTGCTTCGCACCAAACAGGGTGGACAGGGCTCGTAGCTGACTTGATCCGTCGTCGTTATGGCGCCGTGCCCGATCTGGGGGATGTGCTCCGGCACATCCCGCCCGCGCGTAGCTGAGGCGACAAGGCAGAGGAGCTAGACGGTCCTCATCACCGCTTGAATTTCCTCAACGGTGGTGCTCGGGATGATGGATGTCTTGTTAGAGCCTTTCAAGACATTGCATATGGGGTTGGTGCCCTGGTATGGCGAGACCACGATTATGGCCATGGCTCCATCATGAAGACTTTCGCCGAGGTCTTTTACTTTTCCGTGGTCAAGGGCACGTCGCAACCGGGCCACCAGCGCGCCGCCGCCCGCGCCGACGGCGGCTGCACCGACGATAGTAGGGGGGAACAATATCCCCACAACGGCGCCGACGACGGCTCCCTGTCCCCACCCGTGATGCGATTCTCGTTGAAGCACCAGCACTTCGCCACCGCGGTTCTCCACCAGGGCTGCGTCGGCGATCTTGAACTCTCCCGCCTTAGCCGCGGCTTCGAGCGCCGACCAATCTGCCTCGGCGGTTTCGAGCGCAGGCCAGTCGATGTCGGGCCCGGGCTCTTGGCTGTAAATCGCAACGATTGTGTCCAGGTTGGTCATGTTCCCTTCCTTGTGGATGATGCCTCAGAAACGGCCGGCGGGCTTAAGAGGAGGAGCCGAGATCATGAGGAAATTGCGGGCTGGGCGCGGGCGGGGTCGACGACTTCACGTGGATCCGGGGCCTGGGCAGGCGCCATATTGCGGCGGCGGAGCCACTTGTCCCCTTCGACCACGATCGGCAGTACCAGGCCGAGCCCAATGCAGGCCAACCATTCATGCCCGCTCAGGGACTGCGTAAGTAGGCCCCGCTGCATGAAGTTCAGTTCGGTGGCCAGCACCAGCAGGATGACCGGCAGCACGAGGATCTTAACGGCGTCGAGCACTGGAGGCACCAGGCCGCTGGTCGGTTCGCGCCTCATCACCAGGCCACTAAAGATCGACCCCAGGCCGATGACGACAAATGCCATTGTCATGGAGGCGCTCGGCTGGTTGACGTGCAGGGCATCCGGGCCGAAGAGCAGTGGTATGAGCGCGGAAATGCAGAGTACGCTGCCGTAAAGAGCCCAGCGCACCACGGCGGGGCGGTTTGTAATGGGCACTTTCGGGTCGCGGGGTGGGCGGCGCATGACGTCCGGGTCGCCGCGGCCGAGCGCAATAACGATGACGGGGAACACGCACACAAAGAAGTTGAGGAAGAGCACCATCAGAGGCGTCATGGCGATGCCCTTGTTGATGTCGAAGGCCGTGGCTATCAGGAACAGCAGGACGAGAGAAAGCAGCTGGCTCATCTGGTAACGGATATACGAGACGACCTTTGCATATATGGTCCGCCCCAGCTCGACTGCGTGGACCAGCGAGCCGAAGTTGTCGTCCGTCAGGATCATGCGCGCCGCCTGCTTCGACACCTCGCTCCCGCTGCCCATGGCTACGCCTATATCGGCCTGTTTCAGTGCCGCGGCGTCGTTGACGGCATCCCCCGTCATGGCCACGATGAGGCCCTGTTCTTGCATTAGGCGGCACAAGCGCAGCTTGTCGTCCGGTGATACGCGGCCGAAGACGTGGAGGTCCGGCAGCCGCCGGGCCAACTCGGCATCGGTCAACTCCCGCAATTCGGCCCCGCTGATCGCCCCGGGCCCAGGCCGAGCGTCTCACCGATCGCCTGGGCGGTAATGGCATGGTCACCGGTGATCATCCTGACGTCGATACCGGCACCCAGGGCGATGTGTACGGCACTTTTCGCTTCCGCCCGAAGAGGGTCGATGATGCCGGCCATCCCCACGAAGGAGAGGCCTCGTGTGAACGCCATGGGGTCAGCGGTGAGCGATGGTATATCGGGTTCTTCCAGGAGCCGGGCGGCGAAGGCGAGCACCCGGAGGCCCTTCTGGCCCATTGTCTGGTTGGCTGCTTCTATGCTGGCCTGCGCCTCGGTGATCGGCACCTGTGATTTGCTGACAGCGCCACCCTCTGACGTACACCTGGCCACCACCACGTCCGGTGCCCCCTTTACCAAACCGACCAGGCGGTCGACCCCGTCGATTGGCACGCGGTGGAACGTGGCCATGAACTTGTAGTCGGAGTCGAAGGGTACCTCGGCGAGGCGGGGGTACGTGCTACGAGTTTGCTGGGCATCCACGCCGAGTTTGGCGGCCAGGACAACGAGGGCGGCTTCAGTGGGGTCGCCGACGACAGTCCCGTCATCGGCCACCGTAGCGTCCGTATCCAGGGCCAGGCCGTAGGCGAGGCGGGTGAAATCGGGCACTGGCGCACCCGCTACGGAAAGGATTTGACCTGTTTTGCTGTAGCCCTCCCCCTCAACCGTGAACCACTTGCCGCCCGTGTAGAGCGTGGAGACCATCATTTGGTTCATGGTCAGAGTGCCCGTCTTATCGGTGTTGATAGCACTGGTGGCGCCGAGGGTCTCGACATCGGTCAGGTTTTTAACCACGGCTTTGGCCGCCGCCAGTTGCTTCGCCCCGTACGAGAGCATCGCCGATACGAATGTGGGCAAGCCCGTCGGGATGGCGGAGATTGCCATCGCCGTCCCGAGCAGGAGCACCTGTGTGGCCGTAAGGCCCCGGATAAGGCCCACGACGACGATGATCGCCACCGCCGTCCAGGCAATGATGCCCAGGACACCTGTCAGGGAGTCGAGCTCCTTTTGCAGTGGTGACCGCGTCCGCTTGACCGACGTCAGCATTGTCGCGATCTGCCCCATCTGGGTCTCCATGCCGGTGGCGGTGACGACCAGCGCACCGGTCCCCCGGGTTACCGAGGTGTTCTGGAACAGCATGTTCGTGCGGTCGCCGACCCCGACATCGCCTGACGCGAGCACTGCTCCGTCCTTGGGGATGGGCGCGCTCTCGCCGGTGAGCGCCGCTTCTTGAGTTTCGAGGGTCGCCGAGCGGATGATCCTGCCGTCGGCGGGCACGATGTCGCCCGCTTCGACCTGCACGATGTCCCCGGGGACGACGTCGAAGGCCGGGACCTGGACAAGCTGGCCGGCCCGGACCACCTTCGCCTGGGGGACCTGCATCTTGGACAGCGCGTCAACGCTGGCCCGTGCCTGCAGCTCCTGGCGCGTACCGAGCACAACGTTGAGGAGGACAAGCAGCGCGACCACGATGGCCGTGGGGACTTGCCCGATAACGAGGCTGACCACCGTGACGGCAACAAGCATTATGTTCATCGGGTCGCGCAGCTGCCCTAAGGCCACTTCCCAAACCGACGGGGGCTTTTCGCTGGTAATTTTGTTCGCGCCGTAACGGGCGAGCCTGGCCGAGGCCTCGGCCGCCGTGAGACCGGTAGTTTCGTTAGAGCCGAGGTCCGCTACGACTTCAGCCGCACCCAGGGTGTAAGGCGGTTTTGTCCCGGGTGCGGTGGTCGGCACGACCGGGGAGGCCCCTACGTCGCCCCTCGGGGAGACGGCAGCCGGCGGCCCGCTCCCGGCCTTAACCTCGTCTTCGCTCTTCACGCCAGTGCCTTCGCCTTCGCTTGCTGGAACTCCGCTTCGCTGATATCACCCTTGTCCCGAAGGGCCGCCAGCTTGGCGATCTGGTCGGCCGCACTGGGCGCGTCGCTGCTCACCGCGTCCTGGACATATTCACGGAAGGCCGTGTCCTGGGCTCGAGCATCCTGGACCGCGTGTCTTGCATCCTCCCGCCCCGGGCGATCAAGTACACGAAGACGCCCAAATAGGGCAAGAAGATGATGGCGATCGTCCACAGACCCTTAGCCCAGCCGGACAGGTCGCGGCTGCGGAAGATGTCCGAGAACACGACAATCAGCAGCCAGATCCAGATGAAGAAGAGGAAGAACCAAAGCATGGACCAAAAGACTTGGCCGGTCCCGAACGTGGCTAGCATCTGCCTAATACCTCCATCTCGTCCCTAAGGGCATTTGGTCCCTAAGGGCATTTCGCCCCTAAGGGCATTTCGCCCCTAACGGCATTTCGCCCCTGACGGCATTTCGTCCCGAACGGCATTTCGGCCCGAACGACATCAGGGTTTCGTTTCTAACGGCACAACGGTGACCCCGTTAGGGGTAGGCCCGCACCACCCCGGAGTGGGTGAAAGCCGCGCTACGTGCCTGGTACCGCGTAACACGTGTCCGCCGGTCAAGCTTGCGGCGGCCGCCCCGGGACCGCTAATTCGGCAGAGGGGTGTCACGTCATTCGAGCTCCAGGATCCGGGCCCTCTGCTGTTGGTACTCGTCCTGCGACAGGACGCCCTGCTGGCAAAGGTCTGCCAGCCTGGCGACCTCGGTCACGGGGTCGACCGCGAATAGTGCCCAGGCAGGCTGGAGCTCGCGTGCGGCACGAGGCGGGCGGCCCAATAAGTCTGCCTACTGCGTGACTTATCGAACCGTTGCATATCAGCCCTCCTATTCGTTGCCTTCGACCCGGTCCGCCAGAGCAGCCTCGACTCGCGAACGCGGGTATGCGCTCGCCCGCGACGATCTGCCCCCCGGCGCGGCGGGCCGCCCTCGAGAGAGAGCTGGCCCAGAGGTCCTCGGTGACGAGGACAACACCCGGGATGCCCGGCTTGAGCGCGAGGGACGCTAACTCGAGGTCGTGCTCACTGAGCATCCCACCGACCTCGATATCGAGGTCCCGCAGGGCGGCCATACTGTCGATCGCCTCGAGCTCGAGGACGGACACCCCACCATTGCTGTCTCTCTCGAGCACGACAAGGTCCAGGATGCGTATTTCGGCGCTCTCGACGAGCTTCGCCAGGGCGGCGGCGATGTCAGCCAGCGCGTCGCGGCTCGCCACGGCCACTATCAAGTACTCGACCAGGTCTGTCCTGACAGGGTCCCTACCGCCGGGGTGCTTCGGTTCCTCTGTAATAGCCGGTCGACTCCTCCGTCGGGTGCCGGGGTCCATGATCGGCCAAGGCCGTGTAGCCCCGCACCACCCGCTCGCGTGTGGTATCGGGAGCGCTTTGACGGGTATCCCGGGTCGTCACGTGGCCGGGGGCCTGGGCCAGGGCCGGCGTACCCGGACCGGTAACGCCCCTGTCGGTGGTCCCTGGCCGGGGGCATTGGTCTCCAGCGCGCCAGTGCTACTGCTACGCTCCGTGGGTATCAAGCCTCGGACCGGGGAAGTTGGCACCGTAGCCAGTGACACAAAGGATCGGGTGCGGGGGACTCTCCCGGCTTTCCGGGCCAAAGTGCGGCCGCCCGCGCCATCGGCGCATTATTTGCCTCGTGCCCGCCTGCTCGAGCTGCTCGACGAGCTGGTCGTAGGGCCCCTCACGCTGGTTGTTGCGCCTGCCGGGACCGGGAAGACCTCATTGCTCTCAGGGTGGGCTGCCGGCTCTTCAGTGCCCATCGCATGGCTCTCCCTTGACGAAACCGACCGCGACGTGGCCCAGCTTTGGTCGGGTGTGGTCCTTGCCCTCGACGATGTAGCCCCCCGCTGCGGCGAGCGCGCGATGGCGCGGTTGCGTAAACGTGGCGGTGCCATGGAGGCGGTTGGCCAGCTTCTGGTGGACCTTGAACACGAAGAGCAATCCTTCGCCGTCCTCGTGATCGACGACCTGCACCTCATTGACGACGACGTCGAGGTCGCCCGCTCTTTGGGCCACTTCGTTGCTGGAGCGCCGGACTGGCTTCATGTGGTGCTGGCGTCGCGACGGGCACCGAACCTCCCGCTAGGGCGTCTGCGAGCACGCGGCCAGCTCGGCGAGGTGCGTTTTGCCGAATTGAGGTTCTCACACGACGAAGCGGTATCTCTCCTCTCCGGGCTCCTGCCCTCGATGTCCGAGGAACAGGTCGAGAGCGCGGCGCAAGCGGCCGACGGGTGGGCGGCCAGCCTTCAACTGGCAGCCATCGCCGGTCGATCGGTACAAGCACAGCGCGGCATCGAGGTCGACGGAACGGACGCCGAGATCCATGTCCTCGATTACGTCTTCCACGAAGTGCTGGCGGCCGAAGCCCCCGAGCTGGTCGACACGCTGATGGTCGTCTCGGTCGTCGACCGGGTCAACTCGAGCCTCGCACAGGCTCTCACCGGTCGCTCAGATGCAGGCGACCTCCTCGCTCGAGCTGAAGCCCGCGGGTTGTTTGTCTCTCACGTCGTCCCCGGAGGCTGGTTCGAGGTCCACTCTCTCGTCCGCAACTCGCTCCTGGAGGCGTTGTCGGCACATTCGGCTGACCGCGCCGCCCAACTGCACGCCCGCTGCGCTCGATGGTTCGAGGAGGCGGGTGAGGTGGTATTAGCGCTCGAGCATTGGCTCCTCGCCCGGCAACCCCGAAATGCTCTTCGCCTCCTGGCTGCGAGCCAGGCCGAGCTCTACGACAGGGGGATGGAGGCAACGGTCCTGCGCACGGTGGCTGCCATCCCGGAGAGTTGTTCCAACCAGGACCTCGAGTCCATGGTCGAGTTCGCGTGGTGCCACCTGCTCGTAAGCCGCCGTCGCTTCCTGGAGCTGGTAGATCAAGCCTCGTGGCTGGCCAGCCGGTCGCTTGCCAGTGACAGCACCCGGGCCCGCTTGACGATGCTCCAGGCAGACGCGGCGTTCGTGCGTGGCAATTTCGCCAAGGGGGGAGCGCTGTCGGCGCAGGCCCTGAGCGCCATGGGCGAGGGGTGGTGGCGCGACCCGCTTGGACGCGTCGGCTGGAACAACGTGGCCCGTGGCCTGGCCCTGTCGGAGACTTGGGACGAGGACAGCGACGATGTGCGTGCAGCCGACATTGCCATGAGGCGGGATCCACAAGGGCGGGCCGCCTTCGAGGGCATCCGCGCTCTGGGTCTTGCCCTTGCGGGCCGCCCCACCGACGCCCTCCGGGTGGCTGGAGGAGTTCGTCATGCCGCGGACGTGGCCAATATGACGATCCTGCGGGCGGAACTGGCCCTGGCGGAGGCCTTCGCCCACCGGGAGCTGGGAGACCGGTCGCGGGCCTTGCCCGAACTCGAGGCGCTGGCGGGCACGCCTGCCGAAACGATGCTCATCACCCGCGTACTGGCGTCGGTGACACTGGTCGAAGCCCTGGTCGAGGCCGGTGACCTGGTTGCCGCCCGGGCGGCGTTCGACGAAGCGGTACTGCTGCACGAGACCGAATTGTTCGACGGGCTCAACTGGATGGCGCGCTGTGGGACCTGCCTCGCCCTGGCCACGGGCGAACTAAAGGATGCGCAACACTGGTCGAACCGTATCGAGGACTCGTTTTGGCGAGCCGCCTCCGACGCTCGTGTTCACCTGGCCCAAGGGGACCGGGAGGGGGCCCAGAACTCGCTCGAGGTCGCGACACCGCGGAGTGCTCGCCACGAGGTCGTCCTGGGTCTGCTTCGCGCCCGGGCTGCTTTATCACACCACGACGAGGCCGTAAAGCACGCCAGTACCGCTATCGAACTGGCCGCCGGGTACGGCATGTTGCAATCGGTCATCTCCGAAGGCCCCGAGGTAGTGGCATTGGTAGAGGCGTCTGCCTGGCGAGTGCCCGCCGCCTGGATAGACCGCTTTCGCCGGACCGCGGCGGCGAGCGGCGACACCGTGCCGGGACCACTGGCTGGCCTTGCCGGGCAACTGACACGGCGTGAACTTGATGTCCTCCGCTTTCTGGGCAGCCGCCTTACGGTAAGCGAGATAGCTAGTGAGCTCTATATCTCGCCCAATACCCTCAAGTTCCATTTGAAGGTGATTTACCGCAAGCTTGGCGTCGGCTCGCGGGCCGAGGCCACCGCGGCGGCGTGCCAGCTTTCGCTTCACCACTGACTCTGTTCGTGGCATCTTTGGGCCGAAGGGGCGGCCCTTAGGGGCGGCCCTTCCTCGCCGACCTCTGGTCCGTGCGTTTGGCCCCCGCGTCAGGAGGCGAGGACTTTGGCCTTCTGGGCTTCGAACTCGGCGTCGGTAAGTACCCCCTGTGCCTTGAGGTCAGCCAGGTCTTTCAATTGGCTGATCGTGTCCGGAGCCGGTGCAGCCTGCACGTACTGGGGTTGGGCGTATTGAGGTTGGTTGTACTGTTGCTCGTAGTACGCCTGCTCGTCCTGGGTAGCCCAACGGTCGGCCTGTCGGCGTGAAACCCGGTTGGACACGGCGGTGGCCGTACCGGCGACCACGGCGGTACGAGCTACGCCTCGCAAGAGTCCCGGCATGTGTGGCTCCTCCTTCTGGTCCCTGAGTGCTTATTTGGCATCGGTCGCGTCCAGGGAAGCGACCAACGTGTCGGCGGGGATGTAGCCGGCGGCAACCAGCTGCGCGCCACCGTTGCGCAGGGCCTGGATGAAAGAAATGGCCCAGTGGTTCTCGAATATCAAAATGCCGGCCGACGAGCCGGGCTTGATAACAGAGGCCGCATCGTCGAGGTCGCTCTGGTCCATTATCCCTGACGATGCGCCGGCGAAGATGGCAAAGTCGAATTTGCCATCATGGTCGAGATCGCCGAGCTCGATGGCCCGCACGGATCCGTCGGCGCCCTTGGTAACGAACTTGAGATCGAGGATCCTGATCAAACCGCGGTCGACAAGGTCGATGAGGCTGCGGAAGCCCTCGCCGGTCATCTTGTTGCCGGGGAACTCCACGATCAGGTAGCTGATCGGCCCCAACGGTTGCTCATCCGGCACGGCTAACTCCTCTCAGGCGCCTCCGGCGGTCGCCGGCCACTTCTCTAGTGTTGGCAGTCAGCGGACGGTGCCAAGCACCGCCCCGCGACATTCCCACTGTCCCCAGCTTGCCTACCACACGGCCTGCCGGCATCATCCGAACGGGATGACACCGAACATGGCCCCGCTGTCGCTTGTGGCCGCGGGCCGGCGCTACTCCGCCGCCTTTGGGGCCAAGGACCGTTCGGGGCCAACTTCGCTCACCGGTACCCTGATGCCATCTAGCCCTGTGCGGCAAAGATTTTTTCCATGTAAAGGCCGGCCGCCTTCTCCGCTGCCTCCGGACTACTCCCACCTTCGCGCGCGTCCAGGTAGGCGGCGTACCAGTCCCACCAGTTGTGCTTCGGGTGGCTCTTCTCGTACGGGTCGTGGTGTTCGGATGTCTCGTGCAGAAGGTCTGCCAGGGTGGCAACGTCCATGCTTTTAGTCCTTTCCTTGGTCGTTTTTCCATCAACCCTGAGTTCCGTCGTCGTTTCCCACGCCACGGCCGCCGCCTTACCAGCGGCGAATACCTCGTAAAGGTCGTGGCCGGCGCCGACTAGCGCGGCCACCTGATCGGCCGGGTGGCCAACTCCTGGTGTTGTCGGGAGCCTGGTCCACGAGCCCACATCCTACGATGGCGATGGGTTCGGCGTCATTACTCGGTGGCGCGCTCACTGGATATGCACAGGCCCAGCTCAACCGGCCGCCTGTACGGCGAGGTTTCTTGACCGGCGTCCTGCCCATAGCCGGGCGCAGATCAAGTGCCAGAGCCGGGCGTTGGTCAAGTGATAGTAGTTCGTAGGCTCGAGATCGATGGCGAGCAACTCTGAGGGCGCCCCGGAGGCAGGGCCGACGAGAGTCGTGGCCCCGTCGAGCACCGACGTGGTCGCCCCGGAGCCGCCTCCCGGGTTGTTGCTGCAACTGGGGCGAGTTGTCGTTCGTAGCGCGGAGCTGGGGAGAGCCGTCTGCGACGTCGTCGATATCCTGGTCGCGGCAGGGACCACGGGACATGGGCGGGTGACCGGGTCGGCGAGTAAAGTACCTTTCGGGGGAAGAGAAGAGGCAATCCGGGACGGCGAGCGGGTCGTCCAGAACTCGGCGAGCCCCCACGCCGGCGCGGTTGAAGGTTGGCTGCGACGTTGTCGCGCCGTGCTGGACCAGTGCGGTGAGGTCTTGAGCCGCGCATGGCTCTGCTCGCCCCTCGAGGGCCGACCTCGTCCACGGGCTCGTTCCGACGGTGCTCGTCGTGACGGTGCGACCGAGTGGACTGAAGAAACCCTTTCGGACCTGGTCGCCGACATCATTCAGCTGATCGTGGAGTCCAGGGACATGCGTCAGCGAGCGACCGTTATCGCGTCTGCGGCCGGGGAGCCCGGCTGACGCTCCAAGGGAAGGGCTGTGGCGGCTTACCGAAGGGCGGCCCGGCTCACGCAAGGGCGGGCGGCTTGCGAAAGGGCGGGCGGCTTGCGAAAGGGCGGGCGGCTTACGAAGCGGTGAAGGTCTTTACGAACGCCGTGCCTCCGTTAATGGTGGCCCTACCCAGGCGGCGCCCTATTTCACTGCCTATGACGCCCCCTACAACTGCGCCTACGACTGGCCCGATGAACGGGACCGGGATCACGGACCGAAGAAGCTCAGCGCCTGCGAACCCTCCGGCGACTGACCCCGCGGTCCCGGCCGTCTTGGCGGCCCGGTCTTCGAAGCTCTCTTCCATAGTCCAGCTCCTAACTCGTTCGGTGGGGACGGATTTACGGTACCGCCCCCGGGGCGTCTCGCTCTTCAGGGTTTACCCTGGTCGGTCCCCTAGACGCCCGTCACCGTAGCTACCGCCGTCGCCTCCCGGGCGGAGTACGATGAGAGCCCGCAAGTGGCCCAACTCGGGAAGGAGTGCCCTGTACTTGCCGCGCTACGATGCCCCCGGCCAGGTCACTGACACGATGACGGTGAACGCGGCAGGACCCTGAGTGGCCGCTCGGGTTGCGGACCTGGGCCGTCGCCTGGGTCGCGCAGTCGGTCACGCACCCTCAACCAGCAACGTCACGTACCAGAAGTCAAGGAGGAAAAGGAACTGCCCGTGCCAGAACCCTCGACGGCTCGATTGATGAGCGGGACCGACTTGGCTCGCAGCATTATCGCCACCGCCGCCTCCCGGGCGACCGAGTTCCGGGCCAGGACGGGCCGCCAACCTACCCTGACTGCAGTCCTTGTCGGAGATGACCCCGCCTCTGTCACTTACGTGGCGATGAAGCAGCGCAGGGCTCGCTCGGCCGATATCGAGTCGCGCCTGCTCAAGTTCGAACCCACCGCTAGCACTGAACACGTCGTGTCGACCGTGACAGAGCTGTCTCAAGACCCAACCGTCGATGGTGTGCTCTTGCAGCACCCGGTCCCGAAGCAGGTAGACGAGAGGGCGGCGTTCGAGGCTATCGACCCGGCGAAGGATGTCGACGGCGTGACGATGAGGTCCTTGGCGGCCATGGCGCTGGGGCTTCCCGGGTTTGTTTCGGCTACACCAGGCGGGATCATGCGCCTGCTGCACGAGTACGGGGTCGATGTAAGCGGTATGCATGCGGTCGTCATCGGGAGGAGCCCGATCCTGGGCAAGCCCGTTGGGCTGTTGCTGCTGTCCCAGAACGCCACCGTCACGTTTTGCCATTCTCGGACCAGGGACCTGGCCGATATCGTTCGCACGGCCGACCTGGTCGTTGCCGCCGTGGGCAAACCGTCATTCGTGCGCGGCGATTGGGTCAAGCCGGGCGCGGTCGTCGTCGACGCCGGCTACAACGAGGGCAATATCGGCGACGTCGACTTCGAAGGGGCAAAGGCTCGAGCGAGCCTCATCACCCCTGTCCCGGGTGGCGTCGGACCGATGACCATCGCCGTATTGTTGGACCAGGTGGTGACGGCCGCCTTTCAACGGGCTGGTCTCGCCTGATCGGCCGCCGAAGGGTCGCCGCCGAGCCGTTTGCGGCACTAACTGGTCCCAACGCCTGATTTACGTCCCCGCTGGGGCCGATCTTTGCTCACGGCACCGGCGTTGGGGCCGATCTTTGACCATATTCCGGTATATAACTGGTCCCAACGCCGGCCGCGGCCCTCGGCACGGCCATTTAGGGCAATAACTGGTCCCAACGCCTGATTTATGTCCCCGCTGGGGCCGATCTTTGCTCAGGGCACCGGCGTTGGGGCCAATCTTTGACCATATTCCGGTATATAACTGGACCCAACGCCGGCCGCGGCCCCCAGCACGGCGCACGCTTGCGGTTAATAACCTGCACTATGCCCACCATCCGGCCTAACCGGACATCAAACGCACCACCAATTATTCAGGAAAGGTCGACTACGCCAGAAGAAGTGCCACGGCCTTCAGTGCTTGACGTAACAGCACCGAGCCGGGACATTAGGTCTGCGACCGCCAGCGCGTCCTCCATCGGCGACGCTACCGATTTGGCGTCGCCATCTCGCGCTGCCCTCAAGAACGCCTGTAGCTCGTGTTCGTAAGACTCCTCGTAGAAGGCCAGGGGGAACCGGTGCGCTCCTGCCACCCCGCCAGCCAACGTCACGCTCCTCCAGGAGTATGTGGCGCCGCCATTGGTCCCGAGCACCTTGACTACAAAGGTCCAAGGATTCCGCCGTGTCGTCATCGACCGCGAATGATGCGAATAGGTGAGCGACGCCCCGGGGAGGGTATTCCCAGACCATCCACGCCTGGTCGTCTGTCGACAGGCTCCTCCACGCGGGCTCGGCGCGCCCCGCAAAAACGCGCGCTGGCCGCCCTAGCGCGGCATAAGTCCAGTAGGCGTGATGGACCATAACCTCGTCGAGAACGCCGGAGTAGCGGGCGGCCAGGTCTTCGTCGTGCTTGAGGGCATAAATGACCCACATGGCCCGGACCGTCCCTAGCTCGCCTCGCTGAACCAGCTGCAAGACACGCTGGAACTCCGGTTGGTAGGCATAGTTATGGCCCGGCATGCACAGGAGACCTGACCTCTTGGAAAGGGCCATCAACCGGGCACAGCCAGCCGGGCTGGCCACCGGTTTTCTACCAGTACGTGCTTGCCTGCGGTCAATGCCTGCGTGGCCACGTCTTCGTGGGTGTGACCGGGCGACAATACAAAGACCGCATCGACGCCGGGAACAGTCAGTAATTCGGCCAGATCTGCGTAGGCGGGAACGTCCCATTGACGGGACCTGGCCGCCGCAAGTTCCCTGTCCGGGTCGAAAAAACCGACCAGGGCGGCCTCGTCGTTCGCCAACAAGGCTCGATGGTGTAGCTCGGCTACCACCCCTGCGCCGGCGATGCGATCCCGAAACTAGACGACGGCAATGGGGCGCACCCATGAGCCGGTTGCCCCGGTCAGACGTAGCGGCAAGCAAACAAACATTGCTTCTGTGACGTTGTCCCGGCCCAACTCCTCAAGGTTGAGGTTCTCGAGAAGGTGGACGCCTCGCTCGACAAGCATGGCTTGATGAGTGGTCCTCGAGGGGTCGGGAAACGGAACGGGCTCAGTGCCGGTCGTGTCCGTCCCGAGCACGGCCATGCCCTGCTCGTAGAGCCAGATGGCGGCGTCGGCGCCGACACCGGGCTGGGCCTCCTGGTAGGCGTCGTTGTCGACGCCGTACTGGCGGACCTTGCCGGTGCGTACCAGGACGGCGTCACCAGTCTTCAGCCGGGAGTGCTGGCCGAGGATTGCGTCCTGGATATCCCTTATCGTTACCTCGTACCGGTCCGGCAACGGGTCTCCGAGCCGGTGGGCCAGGTCGAGGACGACAGCCCGGGTGACTATGGGGACGACGGTGTCGATGCCGTCTCTCGTGAAGCCGTTTTCGCCGCACACGTCGGCCAACTCGCCGCCGCCGAACATCGTTGTGCCTGAACTCACGTGCATGAGGCCGTCGATGTGTGTCCCGATGTGGGGCGTGCCACCTACCGATTCGGCGGAAAACTGGAACTGGCCCTGGCGCCCGTCTTCGGGAAGGTGAGTCCAGCGGAACGAAAATGGGTCGAACGCCCCCGGTACCCCCTGCGGCACCGACGAGTTCAGGTCCAGGCCGAGGTCGTAAACGCGCCCGGTCTTCACGAGGCCAATGGCGGCCAGCACCTCCTGAGGCCCGATTCGCTGGAGGGCGCGTGCCGGACGGGTGGTGTCCACGGACTGTCGGCTTTCTACTGTTCCCACCTGCGCCGGGCCTCCCTGGAGATGGTGGAGGAGGCTCCGGCCCTCGACGGTAACGTTATTGTGCCCCTGTCTATCTGGACGGGGTTCTCGAATACTTCGAGGCCCCACGGGAGGTACTCGATCATTGGTTGGCGGGCCTGGCTCACCGCTGCCACAAGGTGTTGGTGTACCTGCATCATGTCGCCGGCGTGCGGGATCACGGCGCGGGCGGCGGACTGCGCTGCGTTCGCCACCCGAAGCCATTCGGTGATACCAGCGACGCGCGTAACGTCGACCTGGACTATGTCAACGGCAGACAGGGCGAGGAAACTGGCAAAGGCCTCTGCGCTGTAGACATTCTCACCCAGCGCAATCGGGACGGGGCTCTTCTCGCACAGCGCGGCGTGCCCAACCACGTCGTCGGGGTGCAGAGGCTCTTCGATCCAGCCAATGCCCAGGGCCGCCAATTCGGTCGCACAGCGTCGGGCAGTCATGAGATCCCATTTCTGGTTCACGTCGACCATGAGGCCGACCTCGCCCGGGAGAGCTTCACGCAGGAGCCGCGCCCGCTCGATATCGACACGGGGATCGGGGCCGCCGACCTTCATTTTGACCGATTTCCAGCCTCCGGAGATCATCGCCAGCGTGTCATCGATGAGCTCGTCTACCGTGAAGTTGAGCCAACCTCCGTCAGTGTTGTACGTCTCCACCTGTCGGTGACGTCCGCCGAGGAGTTGCCAGAGGGGTGCGCCTGCGCGCTGCGCGGCGAGGTCCCAAAGGGCGATGTCGACCATGCCGAGCCCAATATGGGTGACACCGGCGCGTCCCACCCAATGCAGGGGAGACCAGTACATGGCGTCCCACAGCTCACCAATGCAACGGGCATCTCGGCCCGTGATGAGCGGAGCCAGGTGGCGGTCGATTGAGCTGAGGATCAGGTCCTCACCTTCCCAGATCCCTGAATAACCAGTGCCAATCAGGCCATCGCTAGTCGACACCTCGACTACGGGAATGTTCCAGTGAGTCCGCACGTACAGGGCGTCGGCGATCTGGCGACGAAGTGGGACGTGCAGGTTGTACGTTGCGACTCTCTCGATGGCGGCCGGCGCCGTACCTGCGGGGTGAGGGGTGACGAACTCGTCGACGGTCACTTCACGCCGCTTTCGAGGGGCGCGGCGCGCGGTTGGTACACCCGTCTGGTGCCTGGAGATGAGTCGCCAGACGTGGCCTGACCTGGCCGAGCTCGGCTGTCGCAGCGGGAACTTAGCTGCCGGCTTAAGGACAACACCGTAACAAGGTAGCGCGAGCAATCGGTGGGCGTCCGGGGGGTCTCTGCGAGAGCGCCAGCCGGACCGGGCAGGATGAGGCAGATCGAGAACCATGAGCCAGATCGAGCACTATGAAACGGTGAGAACGCGAGCCGAGACCGTCCTGCCCTCTGGTGCCCGGGTGGACCGCATCGTGGCGCGGGTACGGGCGATCCCGGAAGGTTTCGTGCGCACCTACGGTGACATCGACCCGGCTGCGCCCAGGCTGGTTGGGCGTGTCCTGGCCACAACTCAGGAGGACCTCCCGTGGCATCGCGTCGTCCGCTCCGACGGCAGTGTCGCCAAGGGCGCAAGACAGCTCCGCCTCCTTGCTCGCGAGGGCGTGCCCCTCAGAGGCGGCCGCGTTGACATGGGTAAGGCGCGCCTGCCGGAGTGACCCGGACCGGGCGAGCCTCCCGCATCACTTGCTCGCGTGCGGGGTCGCAAGGCGGCCGGGGAGGGTCGTGCCCGGCTGGGCCGGTAAGAGCGGCCCGCCGCTCACTGGGCATAAGCTAGAAGCGGGGTGCGAACCACCCCATCCGGTCCTGCGCACGAAACAGCCCGAGGAGATTAGTCATTCGCGCAGTGGTGAAAACGGGCCCTGGAGAGGAGCCTCCTTCGTGGAGGACCACCCCGAGCCAGCCGTTGGTGACAACGACGTCCTCATCGAAGTCGGGGCAGTGTCTGTGTGCGGGACGGACCGCGAGATGTTCGAATGGTCTGAAGCCGCTCAGGCCTTTGCGCCCGACCTGCCTGTCGTGCTCGGCCATGAGTTTGCCGGCACGGTGATCGGAGTGGCCCCCGGGTTTCGAGCCTTAGACCGGGCGACCGCGTTGCCTGCGAGACCCACGTACCGTGTGGCCACTGTTTTCTGTGCCGGAACGGTAATGCGCATAACTGCATGAACATGAAATTGCTCGCCATGCACCTCGACGGGGCTTTTGCCGAGCGCATCTCCGTACCGGAACCAATTTGCTTCCCGCTCCCGGGCGGCCTGGCCATGGAGGTCGGCGCGCTGCTCGAACCTGCGGGCGTGGCCTGGCACGCCATCCAGCGGGACGTCAAAGGGAGTGGCCGGTAACACCGTCCTCATTTCGGGCGGCGGCGCCCATCGGCCTTTTCATTGCCCAGTTCGCCAGACTTCTCGGGGCCGTCGCGGTCATCGTCATCGAGCCCAACACGTTCCGCCGAGAGATGGCGCAGACCCTGGGGCCCGGGGTTTCGCCCCCGGTGAAGACGTCACAACGTCTCTCCGCTCGATGTACCGCGAGCGCGGAGGAGTAGATGTCGGGTTCGAAGCGTCGGGCAACCCGACGGGGCTCAACACCCTTCTGGAGGCCGTACGGCCCGAAGGCGAAGTGGTGACCGTCGGCCACCCCTCCCGGCCGATCGAGGTGGACATAGCCAGGTACATCAACAAAAAGGGCCTTACGCTGCGCGGCGTGTTCGGGCGCCGGATCTGGGATACGTGGCAAGGCCTGGCTCAGCTGCTGGCGAGCGGAGAGGTAGATTTGGGCTGGATAATCACTCACCGGCTTCCCCTGGGCGACCTCGGCCCGGTCGTCGACCTGCTCCGCCACGACGCCAACAAGGTAGTCATATTCCCCCAGCAGTGAATGGGCATCCAGGGAAGCAGCCAGCAACGGAGGAGGCAGCAACGGAGGAGGCAGCAACGGAGGAGGCAGCAACGGAGGAGGCAGCAACGGAGGAGGCAGGCGCCCGTCGCCCTCGCCGACCCGGGACCGTCTCGGTGCCTATAGGCCGACGCTTCTGCTAGGACGGGTGCCATGAGCGAACTACCTACTGCCACCCTCGGCCGCACCGGGCTCACCGTCACCAAGCTGGGCTATGGCGCGATGGAGCTCCGCGGCCCGGGAGGACGCCGGACCTCACCCGACCTCGACGACGCTACGGCGGGGGCGATCCTCAACCAGGTCATCGATTCGGGCATCAACTGGGTCGACACCTCGCCGGACTACGGCGGTGTCGGAGGAGCTGATCGGCCGTCATCTGGCCGGTCGGCGCGACGAGTTTTTCCTGGCCTCGAAGTGCGGCTGCCCGGTAAGCACGGACGGCTCACCGGTCGGCTTCGGCCAGCACGACTTCGCCCGGTCCAATGTGCGGGCCGGGGTGGAGCAGAGCTTGCGGCGGATGCGGACCGACCACATGGACCTGGTCCAGTTCCACACCAGCCCGAGCCGCGCCGAGACCCTGGAGGAGAACGACTCGGTAGCCGAGCTGGTCGCCCTGAAGGACGAAGGCAAGATCCGCTTCATCGGCATGTCCGGGACCCTGCCCAACATCGACGGCCAGATCGCCATGGGAGTGTTCGACGCGTTCCAGATCCCGTATTCGGCGGTCGAGCGCGAGCATGAGGACGTGATCAGCCGGCGCCGCTGCGGCCGGGGCGGGTACCGTCATACGCGGCGGCGTGGCGCGTGGGATCCCGGTCAGCCAGCTCGGACCTGATCGAGCGGCAGCCCGAGGCGTTTCGGGCCACCTATCCAGGCGCCGCGGGAGCGCTTCGGAAGATGCGTCGGCTGGACGACCTCCTCGGCGATATGCCGCGCATGGAGTTCATGCTCCGCTTCACCATCAGCCACCCCGACATGCACACGACCATCGTTGGCACGGCCAACCCCCAGCACCTGGCGGCCAACGTCTCCGCCGCGGCCAAGGGACCGCTCCCCGCCGACCTCTACGAGGCGGCCAAGAGCCGTCTGGCCAGTCCCCCCGGCGCATGAGGCGGCTCCGCCGGGTCAGTACCCGACGTGTACGACGAGCAGTGCACCGGCGTAAGTCGGGTATGAAAGCACGCGCCCGTTGAGCGCCCCGGCCCCGGGGTCGAGACGCACGGCTGTATTGGGCGACTCAGGGGGCGAGTACATAAGCTAAGAGGCTCAGCACGTTGGAGCAGCGGCAGGGCCGCCGCTCGGACGTCTGGACAGTGGCAAATGCCAACCGCGCACGGCACCGTGTCCTCGGCTCGGCGCTCGGTTGGCAGGAGTGTGGTACCCGGTCTGGGTTGTCCCATCGCCGGCACGAAAATCGCAAACGATGAGAAAAGGGGTGCCCAGTGGCGAGCAACCAGGGTGTGGCGTATGTCGGGCCGGGCGAGGTCGAGTTGCAAGACATTGATTACCCGGTGCTTGCGCTGGGGAGCCGCCGTTGTGAGCACGGCGCCATCCTGAGAGTGGTCAGCACCAATATTTGCGGTAGCGACCAGCACATGGTGAGAGGACGGACGACGGCCCCGCCAGGGCTCATACTCGGTCACGAAATAACGGGTGAAGTGGTGGAGACGGGCCGCGACGTCGAGTTCGTCAACGTGGGCGACCTTGTCTCGGTACCGTTCAATATTGCTTGCGGCCGTTGCCGCAATTGCAAAGAGGGCAAGACTGGTATATGCCTGAACGTAAACCCCTCCCGTCCTGGCGCCGCTTATGGCTATGTCGATATGGGTGGATGGATCGGCGGGCAAGCCGAGTACGTTATGGTCCCCTATGCCGATTTCAACCTCCTCCGTTTCCCGGACAAGGACCAGGCGATGGCCAAAATAAAAGATCTGACGTGCCTCTCCGACATATTCCCGACTGGGTTTCATGGCGCGGTCACGGCTGGCGTGGGACCGGGGTCCACTGTTTACGTCGCCGGCGGCGGGCCGGTGGGATTGGCGTGCGCCGCGTCGTGCGGCCTGCTCGGTGCCGCGGTAGTGATCGTGGGTGACCGGATCCCCGAGCGGCTGGCTCAAGCGCGGAGCTTTGGGTGCGAGACCGTCGATATCTCCAGAGCACCGATAGCCGACCAGATCGCCGAGATCGTAGGCCAGCCGGAGGTCGACTCGGCCGTCGACTGCGTCGGTTTCGAAGCGCGCGGGCACGGTGACGCCGCGGGTACGGAGGTCCCCGCTGCCGTCCTCAACTCTTTGATGGAAGTGACGCGGGCCGGCGGGGCGATAGGGATCCCCGGCCTCTACGTGACGGGTGACCCGGGCGGCATCGATGACGCGGCCAAGGTCGGCAGCCTCAGCATCCGTATCGGCCTCGGCTGGGCGAAGTCACACGTCTTCACGACCGGGCAATGCCCGGTGATGCGGTATAACCGCCAGCTCATGACGGCCATCCTTTACGACAAGGTCCAGATCGCGAAAGCAGTCAACGTCGAAGTAATCCCGCTCGCTGACGCGCCCCGGGGTTACCGCGACTTCGACCAGGGCGCAGCCAAGAAGTTTGTCCTCGACCCGCACGGGCTCATCGGATCTTCCAACTGAGGGTCGAGAAATGAACATCAAGGTTGGAGACGAGGGCGAAACCTATGAGTGGCTCGAGGATTGGGCCGACATCCCCTCGCCGGACCAGGCCAAAATAGGTTGGGCACACCATGGTTTAGCTGTCACCCGCGCCGGTGACATTGTCGCTTTCCACCCCGAGCGCTCAGAGGTGCTGATATTCGGTGTGGACGGTCACCTCCAGCGCTCGTGGCCAGTCGGGCTGAAGGAGGGCCACGGCATTACCCTCGTCGAGCAGGGCGGCCAGGAGCTTCTGTGGCTGGCCGACCCCGGGTCAAAAATGCGAAAGGCGGCTGACAGCTCGTATAAACCAGACGTGGCCGCCGACCGGGGGCAGGTCGTACAGTTCGACCTGGAGGGGGCGGAATTGATGCGGCTGGCCCGGCCTCCCCACCCCGCTTACAGCGACGGTGTCTTTGCGCCCACGTCGATCGCAGTAAACGAGGCTCGCCACGGCGGCAACGGCGACGTCTGGGTGGCAGATGGTTACGGGCAGAGCCTTGTGCACCGTTATCGCGCCGATGGGAGCTACGTGAGCACCTTGAGCGGCGAAGAAGGCCGGGCCGGGCGGTTCAACTGCCCTCACGGAGTATTTATCGACCGCCGGCGGGGCGACCCCGAGCTATGGGTCGCTGACCGGGGCAACGCCCGTGCCCAGGTTTACGACCTGGACGGCGTCTGGTTGAGGAGCGTCGGCGACGGCTTTTTGAACAGCCCGAGCGCCTTTGTCGCTGACGGGCCAAACATCGTGGTCGGCGAGCTTTTTGCCCGCCTCGCCATCCTCGACCCTGACGACCGTCTTGTCGGCTACCTGGGGGAGAACGGCGAGGTCCGCCAGACGCCGGGTTGGCCCAACGCGCTGGACGCCAGTGAACACCCGTCTCGCACTCCGCACCTGCGGCCCGGGCACTTCAACAGTCCCCATGGCCTGACGGCCGACTCGTCCGGCAACCTGTACGTAGCCGAGTGGCTGATCGGCGGGCGAATGGTCAAGCTTGGCCACGTTCACTAGTGCCACAGCAGGCCATGTTTGCCGGGTGGCACCCCTGAACTTTGAAGCGCCGGCAGTAGTTTTCGCCGCCGGCAACCGGGCCAACGTAACTGTAGGCAGCACTGACTGCCCCCCGCCCCAGGTGCCCAATGCGCTCGAGCCGAGAGCTGTTAGCCCCCGGAAGGGGCTCACGTGAGCGCCATTACTTACGACGACCGGTCGTCGACATGGTTGTTGTCGACGCCCTCGACGTCGTACGGCTTCGTCCTGGCCGGCCCTCACCGGATCCCGCGCCACTTGCACTGGGGACGGTTGCTGGGGCACGAGGCTCTGGGAGCAATGGCAACCGGGGGCGAGCTGATGGCCAATGGCAACCTCACCTGGCAGGACGAGACGCGTTTTGAGTACCTCGTCTGGGGAGGCCTGCGCTTCGACGAACCGTCGCTGAAAGTAGATTTTGCCGACGGTACGCGGGGGATCGAGTGGCGCCATGCCGGTAGCCGGGTAGAGGAAGAGGGCGGCGCCACCAGCCTGGTCGTCGAGCTCATCGACCTTGTCTACCCGTTGAAGGTCGAGCTCTGCTACCGGGTGTTCGACGACAGCGACGTGATCGAACGCTGGGCCCGGCTGGTGCACACGGGCGACGGCGCCCGCATTGTCGTCCACCAGGCCCATTCGGCCAACTGGTGGTTGCCCGAGCGCGGTTGTTGGCGCCTCACGTTCCTGCAGGGCGGGTGGGGGAGCGAAACGCAGTTGGCGGAGCGAATTATCGGGCGCGAGAAAGTCGTGCTCGAGAGCCGCCGCGGTACGACCAGCCACGAGTTCCAGCCTTTCTTTGCTCTTGACGCCGACGGAGAAGCGGGTGAAGAGCACGGGGAAGTGTGGAGCGGCCAGCTCGCGTGGAGCGGGTCGTGGAAGGTCGTCGCGGAGCTGACTCCGGGTGAAAACCTGCACGTGTCGGGCGGCCTGAATGATTTCGACGCCCCCCTCGAGCTCCCGCCCGGCGGGCAACTGGCCCTGCCCGTGTTCGCCGGCCTGTACGCCGCTGATGGGTTCGGTGCGATGAGCCGGTCGTGGCACCAGTACGAGCTGGCGCACGTCCTGTCGCGGACGGGGCGGCGGGGCGGGAGCCCGTCGTTCCCGCCGCCCGCCTCCGGCGAGCACCCCGCCCCCTTGCCTCCGGTCCGCCCGGTGCTCTACAACTCCTGGGAAGCCACCACGTTCGCCGTGAACGAGGATGGCCAGGCCCGTTTGGCCGAGCTGGCGGCGGGCATTGGCGTAGAGCTGTTCGTGGTCGACGACGGCTGGTTTATGGGCCGCGGTGACGACCGGGCGGGCCTGGGCGACTGGACCGTTGACCCGTCGAAATTCCCTGCCGGGCTATCGGCTCTCATCCGTCGGGTGAAACGGCTCGGGATGGGCTTTGGGATTCTGGATCGAGCCCGAAATGGTCAACCCCGACAGTGACCTGTACCGCCGTCACCCCGATTGGGTATACCACTTCGCCAACCGGTCTCTCACGGAACGTCGCCACCAGCTCGTGCTCAACCTGGCGCGCGAGGACGTGGCCGATTTTGTCTTTACGACGCTCGACGGCCTGCTTTCCGAGCACCCCATCGACTTTGTCAAGTGGGACATGAACCGCCACTTTTCGGAGCCCGGTTGGCCCGGGCAAGTCGGCCACAACCCCGAGCGGGCCTGGGTTGGTCATGTCGAACACGTGTACACGATCCTCGACCGCATTCATGCCGCCCACCCACACGTCCAGTTCGAGTCGTGCTCCGGCGGTGGAGGCCGCGTCGACCTCGGTATCCTGTCCCGCGTCGAAGAGGTATGGACCTCGGACAACACGGACGCCTGGGACCGCGTCCCGATCCAGGAAGGGTTCTCTTACGCCCACGCCGCCCTGGCCATGATGGCGTGGGTAACCGACAGCCCCAACCCCCTCACGGGACGCCGGCTGCCGCTCAGCTACCGGTTCCATGTCGCCATGGCCGGTTCTCTTGGCATCGGCGGGGATTTGGCGGAGTGGTCGGAAACCGAGCTCGCCGAAGCAAAATCGCTTGTGGCAACGTACAAATCGGTCCGTCCCACCGTCCAGTACGGGGAGCTTTACCGGCTGGCCAGCACCCGTCGCGGGCCGTTGGGGGCGGTTCAATACGTGAGCCGGGACGACGCCGAGGTCGTCGTGCTGGCTTGCTGGGGCGTACGCCACTTCCGCCCCTGGCCGCGCTACCTTCGTCTACGCGGTCTCGACCGCACCGCTCGCTACCACAACGACGCGACTGGCGCCGTATACCCCGGCTCGGTACTGCTCGACCTCGGCGTCCGCCTGCCCGATGGGCTCGATTTCGGGAGCCTGTGCATGCGCCTTCGCCGTTCCAGCTGACACGCCTGGACCAGGCCCGCTCCCGGGTGAGCGAAAGGCGGTTGCCGCCTGTCTGTATTCGTCGTATGCTGCTCCGGGACGACCGGGCTCAGATGGCGCGGCCTTGCCGGAGGCCCGAAAACAGGTCGTCCTGGGGAGCGTGATGGCTCGACGGGTCATGCCAAAGGGAGAACTCCTCGGTGCCGAAGAACTCGTCGAAAACCTCTAATGGCATCTTGAGGAACGGTATGTTTTCGCGTTGGCTGGCGTGCGCCATCAGTGCCTCGCGTTTCTGCGAAATTTGCCGATGACAGTCGATGCTGGCAGCTATTTCCTCGTCAGCCGTACCAAATTGGCTGTCGTCGTCGATCTCCGGCGGCTCAATGCCCACCTCTGCCAGCCGCTTGCCGAACGCCCCCAGAGCTGATTTTCTGATGGCGGGAAAGTACAACCTGGACGGGATCTGCGTCTTCTCCAGCGCCGCCACCGTTATACGGTGCGCCTGGATATGGTCGGGATGACCGTAAAAACCGAAATCGTCGTAGGTCACTACTACCTGAGGGCGGAATACCCTCATGAGCGCGACCAGGGGCTCGGCGGCCACATCGACGGGTAGGTTGCAGAAGGCACCGGAGTCTTCGTTGCTGGCCCATCCCTCCATCCCGGAGTCCTTGTAACCGAGCATTTCGAGATGGTCGACCCGCAGGATGCGGCTGCTCTCCTCTAGCTCGCGGCGGCGCAACGCAGCCACGGCAGCCTTGTCGTGGTTGGCGTCGCCCGGTTTTGACCCGCCGGGGCCATCGCCCATTTCTCCGTTAGTGCAGGTGACAAGTACCGTTTGGACGCCCTCGGCTGAGTATTTGGCCAGGGTGCCGCCAGTGCTGGTGGCTTCGTCGTCCGGGTGGGCGTGCACGACCAATAGCGTCAAATCGGGATTGGTGGGTGCCGGGCCGGTTGTCATCTGCGCCCTCCCGCCTGCTTCCCGGGAAGTTCGCCGGCCCAGCCCCACGGGCGCAACGGGAGACCCGGACGTCGTGGCCCGCTCCTTAGTGTTGTCTGCGCACTTGATGCTGCACCATATCGCCTGCTCGAAGCTACAGGCGCCTGGCTGTCCGGGACCCTCGCCCGGTTGGCGAAGGTGCATGTCATGGACCTGGGCCAACACACCAGTGGCGGCTGGCGTCTCCATGACGCCGGATGCGGGTTGTCGGGCGACGATGGCGAGGCAAGCTGTGGACGCGGGAGGGTCAGACCGAGGCGAGCAAGACCACCAGCAAAACAAGCGCCAGCCATGCAAGCAACATGGCGAACACGACTCGTCTCGTCAGCCGGGAACGCCGGGCCGCAGCATCTCGACGGGTGCGGTCGGCCGTCCCTCCTATTCGTGGAGGGACGCCGGTGCCCTGGGCCTGAGGGCGTTCAGGTTCCACGGCTCCATTGTGGCACCCGGCCGGCTGCGCCACCGTGCTCGTAGTGACAGCCTCGGGGTGCAATCAGGCAAACGTTGCCTGTAGTGGCAGTAGCTTGGCCGCCATGGAGTTCCAAACAGTGGTCGACCACCGTCGCATGGTCAGGAAATACGACGTTAGCAAGCGCGTCCCGGTAGAAATGGTCGAGGTTATTTTGTCGAACGCCTTGAGGGCCCCTTCAGCCGGTTTCACGCAGGGCTGGGGCTTCCTTGTCCTCGACGACCGAAACGACATCGTCAAGTTCAGGGAGGCGGCGACGCCAGCTACGGACAAAGATAGCTGGTACGCCGCCACTTTCGACGCCCCGCTGGTGATAATCCCGTGTTCCAACCGGGCGGCCTACTTCGATCGTTATGCGCAGCCCGACAAGGGGATGACCGATCGCTCGGATGCATGGTGGCCCGCTCCGTACTGGGATATCGACGCCGGGTTCGCCTCGCTGCTCATGTTGCTGACGGCCGTGGACCGGGGCCTGGGGGCGTGCTTTTTTGGCATTCCCAAGGAAAAGGTCGCCCCGGTGGGCCAATCTTTTGGTATCCCGCCGGAGTTCACCCCCATTGGCGCGATAACCGTCGGTTACCCGGCCGAGCCGCCCCGGGACCTGAGAGCACGGCGCAAGCCAGCCGGAGACGTTATCCATCGGGGTCGCTGGACCGCTTGAGGTCTTCACCAGCATTCGTACCCGGCCCTTGTGGATTGCGATTTGTGTATTGCGATTTGTGTATTGCGATTATGCGCCGTTATTGAAGTGCCACCACCTGAACGGCGGCGTCGATGATGCGGCCGGCGGCGATGAGCCTGTCTGCCTCGTCGAGTTCGGGCGACAACCAGCGGTCCGGGCCGGGGCCCGGCACACTCCGGCGCAACTCCGCTATTACGGCGGCAGTAGCCGGGCCTGGCGGCAACGGCGCTCGGAGTTCGACCGCCCGGGCCGCCGCTACCAGCTCGATCGCCAGGATGTGACGAAGGTTTGTAATAGCGCGACGCAATTTCAGGCCTGCATCCCAGCCCATCGAGACGTGGTCCTCCTGCATGGCCGAGCTCGGTATCGAGTCGACGCTGGCCGGGTTGGCCAGCCGCTTGTTCTCCGAGACCATCGCCGCCTGGGTGTACTGGGCAATCATGAGGCCCGAGTCCACGCCAGGCTCAGCGGCGAGGAACGGTGGCAGCCCGTGTGACCGCGCCGGGTCCAGCAGGCGGTCCGTCCTGCGCTCCGCCATCGAGCCGAGATCTGCGGCGCAAATGGCCAGGAAATCGAGGACATACCCGATCGGTGCGCCGTGGAAGTTGCCGTTGGAGGCGATGGTGCCGTCCGCCAGGACCACAGGGTTGTCTATGGCCGACCGCAACTCCCGCTCCGCCACGGTTCGGGCATGGCTGATCGTGTCGCGGACTGCCCCGGCCACCTGGGGCGCACAGCGCAACGAGTAGGCGTCTTGAACGCGCGGGTCGTCGAAACGATGTGACGCCACGATCGGCGACCCCTTGAGCAGGGCGAGCAAATTGGCCGCGCTCGCTGCCTGACCCGGGTGGGGGCGGAGGTCTTCGAGCAGACCGGGAACAAATGCCTGGTCGGTGCCGAGCAATGCTTCGACGCTCAAGGCGGCCGTTATGTCGGCTACCTGGCACAGCATTGTCAGGTCTTCGCAGGCCAGCACCAGCATGGCCAGCATGCCGTCGGTGCCGTTGATCAGAGCGAGCCCTTCTTTGGCTTCCAGGACGATCGGCCTTATCCCGGCATGTTCGAGCGCAGGCAGGCTTGCTGCCGGTTGACCGTCGGGCCCTATGACCTCGCCCTCGCCCGTGAGGGCCAGGGCACATTGGGCCAACGGGGCCAGATCCCCGCTGCAGCCGAGAGACCCGTGCTGGCGGACAACCGGGATGATCCCTGTGTTCAAGAGGGAGGCCAGGGTCTCAGCCAAAACGGGACGGGTGCCGGTCCGACCGGTGGCCAGTGTCCTCAGCCGGAGGAACATCATTCCCCTGGTGACTTCGGCGTCGACCACCGGCCCCATGCCGGCGGCGTGCGACCTCAGCAGGCTCTGTTGAAGCTGAGCCCTTCGGTCCGGACCAATGTGGCGGGTGGCGAGCGCCCCGAAGCCGGTCGAATCCCGTAGACGGGGACGGAGCTTGCGGCCAGGGAGTCGACGAACCGCCGTGACTCGGCCATGGCTGCCAAGGCCGACGAGGAAAGCCTGACCGGTGCCTGGTGGCGGGCTACGGCGATGACCTGAGCGGCGGTGGCGCCGCGGGCGCCCAGCTCGATCTCGCCAGCCGGCTCGCTCGCGTTGGTCGTCGTACCGTTCAAAAAGCACCCTCCCGTCTTGTGAACTTCGTGGGTGGGACAATTTCGTCGCCGGTCAACTTCGCCCGGCGGGTCCCGTCCTGGAGTGAGCTCAAATGCTGGCGCCGCCGTCGATGCTCACAACGCTGCCGGTCATGAACGCCGCCTGGGGGCTGAGCAAGAACTCGACCAGGACGGCGATCTCGGTCAGCGTGCCGAAACGACGGGCCGGGATGCGCTGCAAGAGCACGTCCCTGGTAGCGGGGTCCTCGAGGTACGGCGCGGGTCATGCGAGTCGGGAAATAGCCGGGGCAGAGGGCGGTCACCGTCGTCCCGGTAGCGCTGACCTCCAGCGCCAGCGATTTCGCCATACTGACTATGGCCGCCTTGCTAGCGTTGTAATCGAGGAAGTGCAGCTCCGGCCTCAACGCGTTGACCGAGGCGTTGAAGACGATAGCGCCGGGCCGCTGTGGCCCTCGCAGGGCTGCCCGGGCGACCACGAACGCCCCCACAACGTTTACGTCGAGCACCCGGCGGAAGTGGCCGACGTCGAGCTCGCCGGCCGGCCGGCCTTCGCCGTCGATCCCGGCGTTGACAAAGACGCCGTCGATCCCTCCCATCGACCTCCGGGCCGCCCCGATGGCCTCTTCTACCTCACCTTCGCGGGAGACGTCGCACACCATGGCGCCGGCGAAGCAGCCCTTGGCCCGGGCGTGCTCGACGCCTTCAGGGTTGGACCCGAGCACCCACACCGGGTCGCCCAGGCCGGCCAGGTGCTCGGCGCAGGCGTAGCCGATCCCGCTTGTGCCTCCCGAAATGAGCACCCGGCGGGGAGCCCGGCGAGCTTCAGCGGCGGCAGCCCGGTCATGAATGGCGCCAGGGCTGGGCCGAGGACCGGTCTCGGGACCGGCCCCGGTGGTCACGACGGGGCTCCTGCCAGCGGGTGCCCGGCGCCAACCCGGTAGCGGTCTTTGGTGCCAGGATCCTTGGTGCCTGGATCCGCGGTGCCGGTTCCCGGCAGCTCGATGACCAGCTCATCTGCGTGTGCCCGCAGCTCGGCCACCGAGGTCACCCCGAGGAGCTGCAAGGTCCGGCGGAGCTGTCCGATCAGAAGGTCCAACGCGTGCCGGGCGCCGGGCGCGCCGGCGGCAGCCAGGCCGTACAAATAGGGACGGCCCACCATGCAGATGTCCGCGCCCCGTGCCAGGGCCACCGCGACGTCGCCGCCGTGGCGCACTCCCGAGTCGACCACGACCGCGGCCCGGTCGCCAATTGCTTCCCGGACCGGTCGGACCAGGTCGATCGTGGGCACCGTCCGGTCCAGCTGGCGGCCTCCATGATTGGAAATGTGGATGCCGTCGACGCCGGCGTCCACTGCCCGCACCGCGTCTTCAGCGCCGACCGGGCCTTTGATCAAGAGCGGGCCGCTCCACTGCTGACGCAGGGTGGCGAGGTCCTGCCAGCTGAACGAGGGGTCGAACAGAGCGGAGATGTCGGCGATCGAACCACCAACGGCCCCGGGTGCACCGAGGTCCGGGCGTTCTTCGGGCTGCTGGCCGAGATTGGCGAACTCGATCATCGGGCTGCGCAGCATGCCGGCCCAGTAGCCGGGGTGCAGGCCGATGTCGAGGACCGTGCGGGCGCTCAGCTGCGGCGGGATGGTAAACCCATTGCGAAGGTCGCGTGACCGGCTGCCGCCTACTGCTGTATCAACGGACAGCTCCAGGGCCTCGAAGCCGGCGTTCGCGGCCCGCTCCACCAACGACCTGGTATGGCCCTGGTCCCGTAACGGGTACAGCTGGAACCACAGGCGCGGATGGCCGGTGGCGGCCAGGTCTTCGATCGAGGTGGAGCCCACGGTGGAGAGGCCATAAGGGAGCCCGCGCGGTGCACTTGCGGCCGCTACGGCGATCTCGCCCGCCGGGTGCATCATGCGCGTATAGCCCGTCGGCGCCAGGCCGAGGGGGGCGACCAGGCTCCGCCCAAAGAGCTCGGTGGTCAGGTCGGTCCGGGCAACATCCGCCAGGATCCGGGGTTGGAAAACCCAGCGCTTGAACGCATCCTGATTGGCGAGCAGAGCATCTTCCCTATCGGCTCCGCCTTCCACGTAGTCGAAGACGGCTCGCGGTAATTTATGCCGCGCCACCTGGCGCAGGTCATCGATGTTGTGGCAGCGAGCCAGCACTCGTTTTACGGAGTCGAGCTCTGGTGGCCGAAGGCGGATCAGCTGGCGGACCTCGGCCAGCTTCATAGGACCGGCTCGATGTAGTAACGCTTGGCCAGCAGCGGCGCGGATAAGGGACCGGTATTCAAGAAAACCTTATGGTTACGGCCGTTTCATGGGCCGGGAAGCCCTCGTGCTGAGTGAAGGCGGTGATCGAGCCCCTCATCCGGGCCAGGGACTGGGCGTCGGCGCGGGCCACGGCGATGTGTTTGCGAAAAGCGTCGGCAGTTATCCCCCCGCTCACCTTCGCAAAGCCGGATGTCGGGAGGGACGCCGGGCACCCGATGATGAAATTGGCTGCCGATACGGGAGTCCACTGCCCGACCAGGATCTCGCCTGCGTCAGTCAGGCGGGAGAGCACCCCTTCCTCGTCACGCACGGCGATCTGCATGTGCTCAGGGGCGTAGGCGTTGGCCACTTCGGTGGCCTGGTCCATGTCGTTGACGAGGATCGCCCCGCCATTGGCCCCGAGCGCAGCGGCGGCGTAAGTGCGGCGGGGTTCGGGGAGGTCGGCCAGTTGCCGGGCCACCTCGGCCTGGGCCGCCGCCAGCAACGCCTCGCTGTCGGTGACGAGCAAGCTCGAGGAGTCGGCACCGTGTTCGGCCTCGTTCAACAAGTCGGCGGCCAGGAGGGTGGGGTTAGCACTGTCGTCGGCCAGGATCAGGCTCTCACTCGGGCCGAGCAACATGGTGGTCACGGTCCCGTAGCGCTGCACCTCGACCTGGGCGCACGCCACAGCGGGGCTCCCCGGCCCGACGACCTTCCGGACGCGCGGGACGGTTTCGGTCCCGAAGGCCAAAGCGGCCACGCCGGCCGGGCCGTTGGCCCGGAACACGTCGTGGAGCCCGAGCTCGGCAGCAACGACGAGCACGGCCGGGTCGACCGTGCCCGTCGAGCCCGGGACTGGCGGTACCACCACCGCGATCATCGGGACGCCCGCCACAATGGCCGGTGTGCCCAGCTGGACGAGCACGGACGGGTAACTGGCCTTGCCGCTCGGCACGAAGAGGCCGGCGCTGGCAATAGGGGTAACCTTTTCGCCCACCTGGAGGCCGGCTTCGCTTTCGAAGCTCCAGTCCCCCCGGGACACCAACTGTTCGTTGAACCGCCGGACATGGTCGATACCGTCGCGAATAGCCGCCAACAGATCCGCTGAGATCGTCTTGCGAGCGTCGTCGAACTCGTCTTCGCTGACGCGCAGTCCGCCGGCCTCGACGTCACAGCCATCAAAACGTTTGAGAGCCCGGGCCACCGCCGCGTCGCCGTTCATCCTTACGTCCTCGATTATCTCGCTGACACCTTCACGCAGCTGCGGGTCGAATATCTTGTCGAGCCCACGCGTGATGGCGTCCCGGCGTTCGCTCGAGTCAAGGCTGCTCCAGTGCCCAATGAGGCGTATTGGGCCATTGCTGGTCGGCATCAAAGTTCCTTCCTTGCCATTCCTGTAGTTACGGGCTTACCGAGACGGGAGTAGAGGGTGCTGCGCAGGACGGCCATTTGGGGTGGCCAACCGATGGAGATGCGTACCCAGCCCGGTATCCCCAGGTCGTCGCCTGACCGGACCACCGTCCCCTCGGCGGCCAGTGCCGGCCCGAGCTGTTCCAGGTCCAACCGGGCGGTGACGAAGTTGGCCTGGCTGGGGAAGTAATCGACCCCGAGGGAGGTGAGCGTGCTCTCGAGACGAGCGCGCTCCTGACAGGTCCTGGCCACTGCTGCGCGGCGCCACGCCTCACTGGCGGCGGCCGCCTCTATTGCCGCCAGGGCCAGGATGTTCACACTGAAGGGCGGACGCGCACGCGAGAGGGGCTCGATCAGAGCCGGCGATGCCAGCCCGTAGCCGAAGCGAAGGCCAGCCAGGGCCCAGTCCTTTGAAAACGTACGCTGTACGAGCAGATTGGGGTGGCGGGCGAGGAGCAGCCCTACGTCGGGTTGGAAGGCCGGGTCGCTGAAGGCGCGATAGGCCTCGTCGAGCACGACGAGGCAGTCCTCGGGGACGCGGTCCAGGAAGTCGCTCAGCTCATCGGGGTCGCACGCGACCCCGGTCGGGTTGTGGGGGGAAGGCAGCCAGACAACCGAAGCGCCGGAAGCTGCCCTGGCCATGGCCTTCAGGTCGTGCCCGCCGTTCACCAAGGGCACCCGTCGCAAGGAGGCACCAGCAAGCAGCGAGGCGGTGGCATCGATCTGGTAGCACGGCTCGCCGAGCACGGCCATGTGCCCCGCGCCCAGCAATACGGTGGCGATCAGGTAGCAAAGCTCGTCGCTCCCGTTGGTGAGGATCAGCCGTTCGGCCGGGACGCCGAGGAAGGCGGCGAGCGACTCGACGACCGGGCCTTGCTCCGGGTACCGGTTGAGGCGGTCGACTGCTGCCGAGATAGCGGCTCGGACCTCTGGCGCCGGGCTGAGAGGCGACTCATTGGACGACAGCTTGCCGGCGGCCGGCCCGGGGCTGGACCGGCCCGGTCGATAGGGGGAGATGGCGGCGACCCGTTCGGCCGCCCGTTCCGCTACTCCTGCCACGGGCGGACCAGCAATTTGCCGGCCGGAGGTGCGACGGCGACCGTGGCCAGTCGTTCAGCGGCCTCTTCGAGCAGCACGGCCTCCGTGATGAGGGGCCGGTACCGGTCGGGGCCGGCCGCCAGCAGGGCTACGGCCTGCTCGAGCTCGTCATCGAAACCAACGGAACCGGCAATCGTGAGGGTGCGCTCCACAACATCCGCCGGGACGAGGGTGACGGCCTCGGTCGAAATGGCCACGACGAGGACGGTGCCCCCGTTGGTGGCGAGCGCGCAAGCCTGCGCCAGCGACTGAGGGAACCCGGCGGCGTCGACCACCAGCGCGAAACGCTCAGGGCCAGCTGGCCGGTTGCCTTCGGGGCAGCCGGCTGTCGCATCTCCGTTGGCCTGGTCGGGTACTGCTCCCGTGCCGTCGGGCACGTCTCCGCCGGCCTGGTCGGGCATCTGTCTGATGGCCTCTCGGGGCCAAACCGGCTCGGCTCCGAACGCCTCCGCGAGTTGACGGCGATCTCGGCTTTTCTCCTGGACGAACACGGGTAGGCCGGGCCATCTTCTCATCAGTTCGAAATGCACGAGCGCGCCGACGGGGCCGTAACCGAGCAAAAGAGCTTCGCTCGGGCGACGGCCCAGCCTCGAAACGGCATGCATGGCGACGGCCAGGGGCTCGGCCAGCACGGCCACGGCGGGTTCGAGGTGCGGTGGGCACACCACGAGGCTGGTTGTCGGCACCACCAGGTGCCGGGCGAACCCGCCCGGGATGGCCTCGCCCAGCCATTGCATTCGTTCGCACAGCGACGGAGCGGTCTGACATCCGGCGCACTTCGCGCACGGGAGGCGGGAGTCGACCACCACCGTGGTCCCTGGCGCGAACTCGTCTCCCGGGCACTCCTGTACGACGCCGGCGACTTCGTGGCCGAGCGTAGCCGGCCAGTACGCCACCCAGGCGCCCGTTTTGAGGACGTGGAGGTCCGAGCCGCACACGCCGGCCCATGCCACTCTTATCAGCGCTTGGCCGGGTTGCGGGGCGGGCAGCTCACGCATACCCAAAACGACGTTTAGCTGTTGGTCCAGCATCAGAGCGTCGGTCGGCGTGGTGCTCTCGTCACGGCCGGAGGTGCCACCGTCCGTGCCCGGGCTCCTCTCCTGATGGCCCGCCCCCTGATCGCCCGCCCCCTGATCGCCCGCCCCCTGATGGCCCGCCCCCAGATGGTCTGCCCCCCGATGGTCTGGCGGCAACGGCGCGCCCCGAAGTGCCGTCATCGGAGCACCGAAGAGAACCCTGTACTGCGGGCCGCCTCATCGTGGATGAGCCCGCGTACATGTTGCTTCAGCTCGAGGAACTCGCTCTCCATTTGCTGCGAGAAGTCGCGCGGCCGGCTCAAATGCACCTCGATGAGCTCCCGGACGCGCCCTGGTTTCGAGGCCAGGACGCATATGCGGTCGGCCAAAAATATCGCCTCGTCGATGTCATGAGTCACGAAAAGCACAGATAACCTGTCGCGCTCCCAGATCGACAGCAGCAGCTCCTGCATTAGGCTCCGGGTCTGGGCGTCAAGAGCTCCGAAGGGCTCGTCCATAAGCAAGATGCTAGGTCTTAGCGCCAGTGCCCTCGCTATGGCCACCCGTTGTTGCATCCCGCCTGAAAGCTGAAAGGGGTAGCTGGAGGCGAAGTCGGTCAAACCCACCACTTCGAGGAAACGGCACGCTACCTCGGAGCGTTCCTTTTTCGGCAGGTGCCGCAGGCCGAACTCGATGTTCTGCTGGGCGGTGAGCCAGGGGTACAACGTGTACTGCTGGAACACCATGCCTCTGTCCTTCCCCGGCCCACGGAGGGGTGCATTGTCGAGCGTCAATTCGCCGGCGCTGGCCGGTTCGAGGCCGGCAACGATACGGAGCAGGGTTGACTTACCGCACCCGGAGGCGCCCACCAGCGAGACGAACTCGCCGTCGTCGAGGGTCAGATTGATGTCGCTCAGCGCGTGGACAGCCCCTTTTCGAGAGCGGAACGTCTTGTCGACACCTTTAAGCACCAAACGGGCGGCCACGGCTACCGCGCCCCCCGGGACATGTAAGGGAAGGCCTTGGCGTAAATCGCCTTGAACGTAAAATCGAAGAGAATCCCGAGGATGCCTATCACGATTATGCCGAGGATGATCTCGGGCGTATTGAGATAGCGCTGCGCTTGCTGGATCTGGAACCCGAGGCCGTTGGTGGCCCCGACCAGCTCAACCACTACAAGGTAGGTCCAGCCCCAGCCCATGGAGATGCGGAGGGTGTCGACAAAACCCGGCAGGGCGGCGGGGACTATGACCCGGCGGAGGATTTGAGCCTGCGACAAACCGAGCGTATAGGCCATATCGACGAAGGGTATCGGCACGTTTTTTACGTTGTCCATCACGAGCAAGACCTCTTGGAAGAATATGGCGATAAACAAGATGACAAGCTTCTGTGTGGTCGAGGTCCCGAACCAGATGAGGGTGAGCGGTATGAACGCCACGGCCGGGGTGTAGCGCATGAAGTCGATCGACGGCTCGAGCCCGGCTTCGAAGACTTTATAGGCACCCATCAATGTGCCAACGGGAATGGCGACAGCGGAGCTGATGATGAACCCGAGCACGATGCGCAGCACGCTGGCCCCGATATCGGGCCACAGTATGCCCGTGTTGGACTCGGTGACGGCCGCCTGCCAGACCTGAGTCGGAGTCGGGAGGAACAGGTTTTGGACCGTCCCTGTGTAGCTCAGGAGCGACCACAGCCCGAGCAAAAGGCAAAGGGAAAGGACAGCCAGGGACCAATACGTGCGGGGCTGGATCGGCTCGTAAAGACGGAGCAGGCGCCGTTGCGAGAAGGGGGGTTTGGGAGCACCCGCGGTGGTGGCGAGCGCTCCCGCATCCGATTGCGTACCCAGGCTCACTTGAGGAAGCTGAAGTTCGCCACAGAGCTCAGGGGTACCGGATGCTTCACCTGGCCCATGGCCTGCAGCGTTTTACCGATGGCGGTGTACTCGGAGGCAAGCTTGCCGGTCGAGACGAGCGACTGGTTGTCGGCCACTGAGTACAGGATCACACCCGCCAGCGTCGAGGCCAGGGAGGCCGGCGTGGCGCCAATGCCCTTGGCCATAATGGCGACGGCCTGTGTGCGGTGAGTGTTGAAATACGTGATCGAGTCGCTCCACGCCTCGATCAGCTCACGAGCCTGCTTGGCGTGACCTGCCAGCCAACCCTTGTTGGCCACGAGAAAGTCGCTTATCAAACCGGGTGCCTGGGCGCTGGAGAAGAAGACGTGGACGTTGGAGGCGCTCGGGTTGCTCGTCGCCTCGGCGATGTACGGCTGGTAGGTGACGACGACCTTGTTTTTGCCGGCGATTAGCAAAGTCCCGGCGTCAGCGGCGGGGACGTTGACCGATTTAACCGAATTGAACGGCATGTGGTTTTGCAGCAGGAAGTAGTGGAGCAGCAGGTCGCTCGTGGTCCCGTACTCGTAGGCGATGGTCTGGCCCTTTAGTTGGGCGGCGGTTGAGATCGACTTGACCGACATGATGGCGTCAGCCCCGTTCGAGTCGTCCACGAGGAGCAAGGGGACGGCGGGGGCCCGATATTCGCGAACTGAACGGTCCGGCCCGTGTCGATGTTGGAAACGTCGGTCTTCCCGGCGACCAGGGCGGCGTTCCTGTCGGCGTCTTCTTCGAAGTTGACGATGTTGACTTTGAGCCCGTACTTGGTGAAGTATCCCTCTTGTTGTGCGATGTACCATGGCGCGTAGCCGATCCAGGGCTCAGTGCCCATGGATACGGGTACCAATGTGGAAGCGCTCGCGGCCGGAGGGGCCACGAGCCCAACGGTCAATAGGGAAGTAAGTGCGGTCCCGAGAGTCGCGGCTGCGATCGTGCGCAGCCTGTTCCTTCTGCTCATTGCGCTCCTATCTGCGACTGGCTCTATATGCGAATGGCGTAGACATGCCCACATACGGTGCATGACCTGCCTGGTTCTGAACAACCGATCATCACCCGCTGGTTTGGTAAGTGTCAAGGCGCCCCCGAGGCATAACCGTGTCGCAAGGTTGGGTCGCAAGGTTGGGTCGTAGCGTTCGGCCCGTAACGTTGGGCCGTAACGTTGCGGCCCGTAACCTTGGGCGAGGCCAGGCTGGGACCTCCGTCGCGAGGTGGCCGCTTCCTCGACGGCGGCGGTGGCCCCCATTTTCGGTCAGACTGACGAGGTGAGCGATGCCCCGGCCCCTCGGCGAGAGAGAATAACGTACACGGCGGCGGCCCGGATCCTGGCCAGCCAGGATGTCGTTATCGCCCGCCTGGTGGCGGAGGCGGGGCTCCCGCGGGTGGGACGGCCCACCGAGTCCCATTTCGCCACCCTGGTCCGGGCGGTCGTCTACCAGCAACTGGCAGGCAGGGCGGCCGCCGCCATCCATGGTCGGCTCATTGCCGCTCTTCATGGCGACGTGGAACCAAGGGGCCTGCTGGCCCTTTCGGACGCCGACCTGCGGGCCGTTGGGTTGTCGGCCAACAAGGTTTTGTCCTTGCGGGACCTCGCCACCAAGGTCCTGGACGGGACCGTCTTACTGTCACCGCGGGGGTTGTCCCGTCAGAGCGACGAAGAGCTCATCACCGCGTTGTCGACGGTTCGCGGTGTGGGGCGCTGGACGGCCCAGATGTTCCTCATGTTCCACTTGCGCCGTCTGGACGTCTGGCCGACGGGTGACTTCGGTGTCCGTCATGGCTATGGATTGGCATGGAATGTCGCTGCCCCCACCGCCCGTCAGCTGGAGCCGCTCGGCGACCCTTACCGGCCGTACCGGTCGGTAGTCGCATGGTACTGCTGGCGGGCAGTCGAGCTCTACGCCGGGGCGGCGGAGAGCGCGTTGACGCGGTAAGCGTAGAACTCCTAACGACATCCGGCGCGCCCTCTCTTCAGGTTTTGGCTCGTAGGGCCGTGAGCTATTCATACTTCCATCACACTTATTTGGTTCTGGTCGCGATCGCGCCATCTCGTTGCATTTCCGGGGCTTTTTGGTGCGCCAGCGCGACCGGTTGAGAAAACCGCAACGGGAATGTCGCAATTGTGATGGACTTTGACGAGGCCCCGTGTTTACTTGCGCCAGGGCCCAGTCTCAACGGCCATAAATGTGGCAAGAGGTGAAGGCACCCTGAACGCCCCTCGACCTCTGCGTGGCTTCTGGCATTGCGCGGGCTCGAATGTCAATCTGTAGTCACTATCCGACCGGGAGGGATATCTATGCCGGACGAGTTGACCACTGAAGGGCTCGCCCGCTTTGGCCGGGTTGCCGCCGCGCACGTCGGGGACGACAAGGTGCCGGGCCTGGTGGCGCTCGTCGCCCGCGGTGACCAGGTGCATGTCGAAGTTCACGGCTCCTTGACCGTGGGCGGCCAGCCGGTACGGCGCGACTCGCTCTTCCGTATCGCGTCCACCACCAAACCGGTCACCGGCGCGGCGACGTTGGCCCTTGCCGGCGAGGGCCTTCTCTCCCTGGAGGAGCCCGTCGACCGTTTGTTACCCGAGCTGGCCCGCCCGCGGGTGCTAAGGCGGATGGACGGGCCTCTGGCCGACACGGTCAAAGCCAATCGGCCGATCACGGTCCGCGACCTTCTGACCTTCACGTTCGGCTTCGGCATGCTGGAGGAGATGTTCGCCGCCCCGGAGCCGTGGCCCGTCATGAAAGCGGCTTCCGACCGGCACCTCTATACCCTCGGCCCTCCGAGCCCGGCAGGGCAGCCAGGCCCCGCTACCTGGATGGCTGCCCTTGGGTCGCTACCGCTACTGGCCCAACCGGGCGAACGGTGGCTCTACAACACCGGCGCCTCCGTGCTCGGCGTGCTGCTTGCGCGCGCCGCCGGCGCACCTCTGGCCGATGTGCTTCGCACACGGATCTTTGCCCCCCTCGCCATGTCGGACACTGCGTTTTGGGCGTCAGATGTCACGCGGTTCGGCCACTGCCTATGCCGCATCTCCAGACGGCCTTCAGGTCTGGGATCCTCCCGACGGGCAATGGAGCCAGCCGCCCGCATTCGGGGACGCGCGGCCGGGCTGGTTTCCACTGCCGACGACCTTCTGGCCTTCGCCCGCATGCTGCTCGCGCGGCGGTGATCCGGTGCTCACGGCCGGTTTGGTGGGTGAAATGACCCGAGACCAATTGACAGCAGAGCAAAAGAGGCGCGACGCGAAAGCGTTCCTCGGCGGGCGCAGCTGGGCGTACTGCCAGGCCGTAGCCATCGAGGGCCCAAACAGGGGTGCATTTGGCTGGGACGGCGGGCTGGGGACGTCGTGGCTCGTCGACCCCGTGCGTGATCTGGTGGTGATCGTGCTGACCCAACGGATGTTCGATGGCCCCGGGCTGCCCGGGGCTCATCGCGACCTGCAGTCGGCGGCGTACTCCGCCTTGCCGTGAAGTGAACACACCCGGTCCGGCCTACGATGTCGAGGGTTGAGGCGTCCCTAACTTTTGCCAGTAAGGTTTGCGATCGGCATTGAGGACTAATCCGTCGCTCGAAAATGCCTCCCGCCCGGGCTGGGGAACTCGTAACCCGAAAGGGCATCTTGGCCAAGTGCCTCGTGTTGTGGCAGTTGCCCCGGGCCTCAATGAGGGCCTGGCCGCGATTGTTATCCCTGAAAATGCGCGGCTGTAAATTTGCCCTTTCTCCTGAGCAACCTCACGTGCGTGCCTATCGAGGTTCGGCTACTGGAAGGTCGCCAGCAGGGGGCGCTCGCCCTGCTTTCCTCGCTGTCGGCGCCTCGTATATGAGACGGTGCCGAGCGCGGGCAGAGCCAACCGGCCCCGAAAATGAAGAGAGTAACCCTATCGCTCGCGCGCGGGCGGTGCTACGTTCGTTGGCGGGCCCGGATGGCGCCAGAGTGGGATCGGGTCGGTCTCCGCAGGTGTGGAAAGCCAGATCGCTCTCTTAAGGCAAGCTCGAGATTAAGACCCTTGCGTCCGTGCGGACGCCCTGATAGCGTGACGCCACCGTTTTAATTGACATAGCGGGGGGGCCGTGGTCGGGTACACCGACGCCCGGAAGTTCGGGCCATGTGCAGGGATGCGTCATTACGGTGAACTGGCCGAGCCAAAGTGGTGCATCGCTTGCCGCAGGGGGACGGGGGATGTTCTTTTATGCGCTCGGCACGTCCCGCAGATTCTGGGCGTGGCCCTGGCAATGAGCCTCACCCTGGAGTTGTATACACAAAGTGGGCAAAATGGGGACCGGGAGCACGCAGAGCGGGCGAGGCCGGTGTTCCGGGTCATCGATAGCCAACAGGTGAGTAATTTGCCGGCGAGCGCGTCGGCACTCGGTTGGTCAGGCCGCCCTAATAATAAAGCCAGAGCCAGGAAACGATTTCGGCCCCGAAGGCTTGACAAACGACTGCGCTGTGATATACCCGGGCAGGGGGCGAAGGTAATCGCGTGAGTTGGACAAGCCAGGGCGACAAAGGTGACCGGCTAAGGCTCGGCGTCGTGGGCTGCGCTCGCATCCTGCCCGCCCATCTGAGAGGTATCGCCGAGCTTCAGGCGGCCGGCATTGACCCGATCCGTGTCACCGCATTGTGCGCCCGCCGCCTTGATGACGCCGCTATGTTCAGGCTCCGGGGTGAGGCCCCGCCCCCCCGGCCACCTGCGTCTACTAACGAGGCCGACCCGCTTGGCGCCCCCCACCTTTACGTAAGCGACCTGCATCGTGACGTGCTCCCCGAGATTTTTGGGGACTGGCGCGACATGCTGGGCAAAGACCTCGTCGACGCCGTTTTGATCCTCACCCCGGTATCTCTTCACCACGAGATCGCGCTCGACGCCCTGGCCGCCGGAAAGCATGTGCTTATCGAAAAGCCATTCGCCATTTCTGTGCGGGCCGGTCAGGCCATTGCCCAGGAGGCGAAAGGCGCGGCCTGGTCGCCGGAGTGGCCGAGAACCTGCGGTACGCGCCCAGGACACGGGCGCTCAAGTGGGTTCTCGACGCCGAGCTCATCGGCCGCCCCCAACTGTGGTTGTCGGCCGGCATCGGGGGCGAATGGGCACCCGACCGCATCGTTGCTCATACGCCCTGGCGGCACCGGAAGCTCGATGGCGGGGGCGGGCCGGCAATCGACCTCGGCGTGCACCTCATGGACCAGATCAGGTACCTGATGGGGCCAGTGGAGGAGATCAGCGCACTGACTAGCGTAATGGAGCCTCGCCGGGTCGACCCGGGGTCGGGGGAAGAAGTAGTAAATGAGCTGGAGGACGTCTTCCTTGCGCAACTGCGTTTCTCGAGCGGTGCAATTGGGAGCGCGGTGGCCGGCTGGGCAGGCCATGGAGAGCGTTCGGGTCTGGATGCCAGTCCTGTTATTTACGGCACCGGTGGCTGCGTTAAGGGTGACGCCGTCATCAACGACGCGGGCCGTCTGGGGACTACCTCCGAGCTCCTGGCGGAGCGAGCCCCCAGGGAGGTACTGGAGCGATTTTTCCCGGCCGGTGTCCGGGACTCGTTCGCCCTCGAGCTTCTTGACTTTAGCCGGGCCTGCTTGACCGGTTCAGAAATGGAGGCGAGCGCCGACGAGGGTGTTCTGGACCTGGCCATGGCGTACGCAGTCCTCGAGTCCTCCCAGCGCGACGGGCAGGTGAAGGTCGACGATGTGGTGAGCGGTGTTGTCGATGGCTATCAGGCTGAGATAAATGCGCACTATCGCCTGTAATTCGCGTTTTGAAGTGCGGGGCCCACCCGTGACTCAGAATCCCACGTGCACGAGTGGTGTCTTTGTCGTACCAGAAGGTACCGCCGGGCAGAGGTGATGTTATCCATCGGTCCCAGGCAACCGGTTGCCTCATATTTTCTTTCATCCTTCATTACCAGGAGCTCGGCACCGCCGACAAACGAACACTTCGACCAATAGAAAGGATGTTCCCAGCACATGGACCCCAACTTCAACGAATTCGACAAAAAGGACTTCCAAAAGTGGGAGGTCAGCCGGCGATCAGTGCTCATGGGCGCGGGCGCCGCCAGTGCCGCCCTGGTGGGCGGCAAGGCGTTCGGGGGGCTCACCAACCTCGTGCGAAACGAAGAGCCGGAGCGGGTAGTTATCGGCAGCCGCGTCTTCTTCAAGGACCCCTCCGCCACCAAGTCCAATTACCTGAGCCTCGTCCCTACTCCCCGCAACCAGACGGTGATCATCGACCAGGGCGTCTTCAGTGTCTACGACAGCTTCAACCCGTTGATCCCCAACGGGGAGCAGTACCAGGCCGGCGTCACCCAGTTGGCCAAGGAATTCCTGTTCTATCTCAACATGGCAACCGGCAAGCTCGAGGCCTGGCAAGGCGAGAGCTGGAGCTACAACTCGAGCTTCACGCAGTGTACGCTAAAGATTAAGCCGAACATTACCTGGAGCGACGGCAAGCCTTTCACCTCCGCCGACATCGCCTTCACGACGGAGCTCATGAAGAAAAACCAGGGAGTTATCGGCGGCGGGCTGCCCAACGCCACGTGGACGCCGCAGGTCGTCTCGGTTGGGACCCCCAACGCCACGACGGCCGTTTTCAACCTCAGCGCTCGCAACACGCGGTTCCATTACAATTTTGTTGCTCAGATTATTACGGCTAACTTGCTGGTCTTGCCTCAGCATGTCTGGACCGGGCAGGACATCACGACCTTCAAGAACGACCCACCCATATACACGGGCCCGTACACGCTCCAGAAGACGATCCAGGACCTCGGCCTGTTCATCTGGCAAAAGAACCCCAACTATTGGGCCAAAGCGGTTATGGATCCGGCGGCACCGTACGTCGTGTTCCGCAACGCGCCAACCGATGCCGACCTGGAGAACGAGGAGTACAAGGAAGGGCTCATCGACGCCCTCAATTCGTCGACCTCTTACGAGTACGCCACGCTCCTGCAAGACGGCGGTGACAACGACGTCTTGATCACGAACTTCCTCGACTCCGACCAACGCTGCATCTACGTCAACGCCGACCCGTCGCGCGGTGCGCTCGCCACCCCGAAGTTCCGCTATGCGGTCTCGCTCTTGATCAACCGCCAGAAGGTACTGAAGGACGTCTGGCCCGTGCCGACGACCGTCGACACTTACCCGTGGCCCAATTACCCCAACACCTTCGGCTGGGACAGCAAGGCGATCGCGAAGGAGTTCGCCCAGTACCGCGAGTACAACCCCAAGAAAGCCGGCCAGCTGCTGGACGAGCTCGGGATCAAGATGGGTTCGGGCGGCAACCGGGAGTACAACGGTAAGCCGGTGACCATGGACATCATCACCCCCGTGCAGCCTGGCGGCTATGAGTACATCGTGGGCCAGTTGTTGGTGGAGGAGTTCCAGCAGCTCGGCATCAACTCCAGCCTTTCGTACAAGACCTCAGCCGTCTTCTCGTCCGCGCAGTACTCGGGCGACTGGGACATCATTTCGATGTGGCTGGGCGGCACCATCCTGGATCCGTGGCAGGGCTATGTGCAGTTCAGCAGCGATTACTACGAACCGATCGGCAAGAACGCCCTCGTCTACGACTGGATGCGTGTCAAGGAGCCGTCGTTCACCGCGACGATCAACAAGCTCAATACCGAGAACCCCACCGCCGCCAGCACTCTCTCGACCTACAACGAGGCTCTCACGCAGTTCTACACGTACCAGCCGGCTATCCCTTACCTCCAGACGGTCTACTGGCACGTCAACAGCACCAAGTACTGGACTGGTTGGCCAACCGACCAAAACCTGTACCAGATACCCAGCAACTGGTGGGGCCAGTACCTGTTCGTCATCGGCAAGCTGAAGCCGGTGACCTAATAGTGGCCATCCCCATCATTAAGGGGACGCCGCCCCGCACCTGGGGGACCCGGAAGCGGGCCCCAGGTCGTGGAGCAAAAAGGCGTCAGGGGCTACATGGCCCGCCATTCGATGACGGCGTACGTCATGAGGCGATTTGCCCTTTACGTCTTCACCCTGTGGGCCGCCATCTCGGCGACCTTCGTTTTTTTCCGGCTCATCCCCGGCAACCCGATCAGCGCGTACATTCAAAACCTGCAGTCGCAGTACAACGAAAATGCAACCGCCAGCACGGCCGTCATCAACCACTACAAAGCCGTATTCGGCCTAGATGGCAGCCTGTTGAGCCAGTACGAGCACTTCATGAGCCAGCTGGTCCTGCACCGCAACTTTGGCCCGTCTTTGTTGCAATACCCGACTCCGGCCCAGGACGTCGTCGCCCACGCCCTGCCCTGGACGATTGGGCTGTTATTTACGTCCGCCTTAATCGCGTGGATTTTAGGGACGATGCTCGGCGCATTTGCCGGCTGGCGGCGCAACAGCCGGTTCTCAGAGGTGGCCACGTGGTTCTCCGTGGGCCTGGGACAGATACCGTTCTATTTCATCGGGCTGGTGACGGTGTTCCTGTTGGCCTATAAGCTGACGATCTTTCCTCCGGGTGCCCCTTTCTCTGCCAACGTGCATCAGGGCTTTAACCTGCCGTTCATCGGCAGCGTCCTCGACCATGCCATCCTGCCCGCCTTTTCCATCATCTTCGTCACCGTGCTCGGTACCATGCTCGGTATGCGCCAGCAGATGGTGACCGTGCTGGGCGAGGACTATTTGACGTTCGCGCAGGCCAAGGGGCTGCCCCCGAGGCGGATCCTCACCCGCTACGCCATGGCCAACTGCTACCTCCCGCAGATCACCGCCCTGGCGATCTCCTTTGGGTTTATTTTTGCAGGCAATGTGCTGGTGGAGGAGCTGTTCCAGTACCCCGGGGTGGGCTACACCCTGGTCAAGGCCATCGGCGTCCTCGACCTCAACACGGTGATGTGCGTCACGGTCCTGGCCATATTCGGCGTCCTGACCTGTGTCTTCATCCTCGACCTGATAATGCCGTTGCTCGACCCCCGGATCAAGTACACGCGATGAGCGCAACGCCGATGGAGCAAGCCGGTGGAGGTGCACTGCCGGTCGCGTCATTGGACGACGGGCGCACAGCAGGTGGCTATGTGCCATCGGGGGGAGCCCGGTTACGCTTTCGGAATGCTCTGAGGACCCTGCGCAGCAGGAAAAAGCTGACCGCCGGTCTGATCGTCCTCCTGTTCGTGATCCTGGTGGGGGTGTTCAGCGGCGACATCTGCAACCTGATCGGACAAGGGCAAAACCCGATCTCCATCGGCTTCGGCCCCCGGTTCGCGCCATCGAGCTGGGCCACGCCCCTGGGTACCGACGAGTACGGCCGTGACATCCTGGCTCTCACCGTCACGGGCCTGTGGACCTCGCTCAAGGTGGGTTTCTACGCCGGCGTGCTGTCGACCCTGATCGGTGTCACCATCGCCTTCTTCGCCGCGTACAGGGGCGGCCTCGTGGACTCCACCCTCAGGACGGTTACGGATACGTTCCTGGTGGTACCCGCCCTGCCCTTGCTCATTGCCTTTACGGGCTTTGCCAAGAACGTGAGCCTGTTCGAGGTAGCCCTGATCCTGGCCGTGTTCGGCTGGGCCTTTGCGGCCCGACCGATCCGTTCCCAGGTGCTCAGCCTGCGCACCCGCGGTTACGTGGACCTGGCCAAGGTGTCGAGGCTCAATACGGTCGAGATCGTCTTCGAAGAGCTCGTACCCAACATGCTTCCCTACATCATCCTCGGGTTGTCCTTTGCGGTCATAGGGGCCATCTTTGCTCTCATCTCTCTAGAGATCATCGGCCTGGGCCCCACCAACCTCATCGACCTCGGGCTGCTCATAAATTCGGCCATTTCCAGCGGGGCATTGACGCTGGGGGCGTGGCCGCTCTTCGTGGGCCCGATCATTGCCGTCGTGCTGCTGTTCGGGGCGCTAAGCCTCATCAATATCGGTCTTGACGAAGTGTTCAACCCCAGGCTCCGGCGGGTGGCGGGCGTGTGACGTGACGCCGATCCTGGAGATCTCTGACCTCACCGTCCGGTACAAGACGGTCAGCGGCGACTCGACGGCCGTCGACCACATCGACCTGACGGTAAACCGGGGCGAGATCCTCGGGATCGCCGGGGAGTCGGGCTGCGGCAAGACGACCCTGGCGTCGAGCGTGCTCCGGCTCTTACGGCCGCCCGGGCACATAGCCGGCGGCGCGGCCAGGTTTTATGTGGGGCAGGCCGACCCCATAGACCTGGTCACGGCCGACGAGCGTCTCTTGCGCACGGTCCGCTGGAACCACCTGGCCTACCTGCCGCAGGGGTCTATGAACTCGCTCAACCCGGTGATGAAGGTCCAGGACCAGTTCGTCGACGTGATGGAGCTACACCTGACCGGCATGGACAAAAAGCAGATCGCGGCCCAGGTGCCCGAACTGTTGGCGCAGGTGGGCCTCGACCCTTCCGTAGCCCGGATGTACGCCCACGAGCTGTCCGGCGGGATGAAGCAGCGGGTGATCATGGCCCTGTCAGTGGCGTTGCACCCTGACCTGCTAATCGCCGATGAGCCGACCACCGCGCTGGATGTCACCATCCAGCGAGTGGTCATCCAGAACCTGGCCGAGCTGCGGGAAAAGTTCGGCCTCACCATGCTGGTGATCACGCACGACATGGGTGTGCATGCGCAGCTCGTTGACCGCGTGGCCATGATGTACCAGGGCAAGGTCGTCGAGGTGGGCGAGGTTCGCCAGATGTTCAAGGCGCCCAAGCACGAGTACACGACGCAGCTGATCAGTTCCATCCCGACCCTCGAAGTGGGCCAGGGCAGGAAGGTATCGGCGGCCGCTTCCATGCCGGCGAGTGGAGAACCAAAGCTGATCGGCCTCGAGAACGTTACGCAGATCTTCCCTGGACGCGCCGGTACGAGGCTGCGCGCCGTCAACAATGTCTCCTTCGAACTGAGGTCTCAGCCGGCCGAGATCACCAGCCTGGTCGGTGCCAGCGGGAGCGGGAAGAGCACTGTGGCCCGCATTTTGCTCGGCCTGCAAAGGCCGACGGCGGGCCGGGCCACGTACGGCGGGAAGGATTCTTCGAAGCTGTCGCGCTCTGAGTACCGAGCCTTCCGGGCTGACGTCCAGCCCGTCTTCCAGGATCCTTATTCCATTTTCAATCCGGTTTACAAAGTAGACCGCGTATTCTGGAAGGTCATAAAAAAGTTCAAGCTGGCCCATAAGAAGTCAGATGGTCTCGAGATTATCCGGGCCTCCCTCGAGGCGGTCAAGCTCGACCCGAACCATGTGCTGGGTCGCTACCCGCACCAGTTGAGCGGGGGCCAGAGGCAGCGGCTGATGTTGGCGCGGGTCCACATGCTGCGCCCGTCGTTCATAATCGCCGACGAGCCCGTGTCGATGCTTGACGCCCACGTCCGGCGGGCCTTCCTGGAACTGTTGGGGGAGTTCCGCGAGCGGTACCAAATGACGACCCTCTTCATCACTCACGACCTCTCGACGGTGGCCTATCTCGGAGGCGAGATGATGACCATGTACCAGGGAGATATCGTCGAGCAGGGGCCAGTCGAGAAACTGCTGTCAAACCCCGAGCACAGTTACACGAAGCTCCTCGTCGCCTCCGTGCCGGTGCCGGACCCTGACAAGCGCTGGCAGGACAGGGTGGAGCTGGTCAACGGGAGGCCTACCCTGAAGGCGGCGGCAGGTCAAAGTGCAGTCGGCCCGGAACCACGACAGGAGAAACAAATGCAGCCGGGTCGTCAAACGTCGTCGGGACAAACGGCGGTCCAGACGACTGGCCTGCCCCCCCAGGTACGGGAGGGGGACACACCTCGCCGGCGCCGTCGTCGCCGGCCGACGCGGGGCCGGCGGAAAACATAGGGTCGTCCACGGCATAGGGTCGCCGGCAAGCGCAGGGCCGTCGCAGGACACGCCATCGGAAAAAAACGGGCCGTCGGAGAGCACGGGCCCCCTGGACGTGCGGGCAATTCGATCAACCGACTGGCGCGATGTTATGGTGAAAGGGCAAACGATTTATCAGGAGTGAAGAGCTAGAGCATCTCGAGCATAAGGGGACTGTGCCATGACGGAGCGCAAACTTGGAGTCGGGGTCATCGGGGCGGGAGGCATCGCTCGCCTGGCCCACCTGCCCAACTACGTGAGGAACCCGAGAGTGGAGCTGGTCGCCGTCGCCGACGTCGACGTAGCTAAGGCTCGTCAGGCCGCCGAGGATTTCGGTATCCCCAACGTCTACGACAACCACGAAGAGCTCCTGGCCAACCCGCGGGTAGAGGCCGTTAGCGTGACCACCCCCCCGAGCGCCCACGCCGAGGCCGTGATCGCCGCCGCTCGGGCCGGCAAGCACGTGCTGTGCGAAAAGCCGATCGCGCCAACCCTGGAAGAGGCCGACGCTATGGTCGACGCCGCCGACAAGGCGGGTGTCAAGTTCGCCATGGGGTACCAGCACCGTTTTGGGAGCGAGCTTCCCCTGGTCAAGCGGCTCCTTGACGAAGGTGCCGTCGGGCGTTTGATGGGTATGGCCCAGGTCGGTGTCGGGCCGTCGAGGCACAGGGTCCCGTGGTTCCTGCAGAAGCGTTATGCCGGCGGCGGAGTGCTCATGGACTGGGGGATGTACTACGGCCCACACCATCCTCTGGTTGATGGGGCCGGTGGAAACGGTGTACGGGACGAGCGCCATTTTCCGCCCGGAGGTCCAGGTGGGCAACGAACTGCTCAAAGACATCGATGTGGAAGACACGATCATGTCGACGTTGCGGTTCAAGAACGGTGCGATGGGCTCCTGGTACGCCGCGTGGGCCGTCGTCGCCGGTCATCACTCGATGACGATCGACGGGTCGCAGGGTGCCATCACGACCCATCGGGAGGCGCCGGGCATCAACGTGTTCAGCAAGACGTTCAACGAACCCGAGCACTTGCAAGGCTGGCGCCATTTGCCGACTGTCGAGCCGCCTCTGGTCGAGATCCATTACCGCAAGCTGGCCGCTCTCGTCGACTCCGTGCTCGACGATGTCCCTCTGGTGGTAACGGGTGCGGACGGACGGGACGCTCTGGAGCTGGTGCTGGCGGTCTACCGTTCGGCGGAGACAGGCACGCCATTGACCCTGCCGCTCGAGCGGGGCGCGCTGGTGACGGCCTGAGCGACCGTTCGACGAGCGACCACTCAGGGGCGGGGCGCTCTGGTGGCAAGTCAACTGTTCATCCCCTGACAAAAGAACACAGGGACTGAAAGGAGCACTTTCGAATGGCAGAAGCGCGTGAGCGCATACGGCTCGGCTTCGACGGGGGCGAGCACCTGCATTTCAGAGGCTTGCTGGCATCCGCCCTGGCGAGCCCGACCGCCGAGGTAGTGGGTATAGCCGTACCGGACGACGAATTGCGGGGCTACTTCGAGCAACAGCACCCCGAGGTCCCCGCGTTCGCCAACTCGGACGAGTTCTACGAAAAGGCCCAGCCCGAGGCCATAATCACCTGCGCCGATAATCGCCGGGCGGCCGATGTCGTGACAGAGGCGGCCGAGCGGGGCGTCCACGTAATGAAGGAAAAACCGATGGCGGCCGACGTGCGCTTAGCAGACCAGATGGCCACCACGGCTGCCCGCCACGGCATCCGGCTGATGGTCAACTGGCCGACCAACTGGCGCGCCGGCATCCACACGGCAAAGCGTCTCGTCGACGAGGGCGAGATCGGGCACGTCCTCGGTATCTACAACCGGTCCGGGCACGGCGGCCCACCGGCTAAGTACGCCACGCAGGGCCCTGTGGCGCGGGTGGGTTGGGGTTGGCTCATAGAGCGCGACACCAACGGCGGCGGTGCCGCGGTTGACTTTTGCTCGTACGGGGCGGCGATGTCCCGGTGGTTCATGGGGCAGCCGAGCCACGTGGTGGCCCACGGAGGCCGGTTCTCGAAAGACTTCTTTACCGTCGAAGACAACGGGACAATGATCCTCGGGTACCCCCGTGGGCATTCGGTGGTCGAGGGTACATGGACCCAGCCGGCCGTCCCGGCACCGCTACCGACGATGATCTACGGCGAGAACGGTTCCATCGCCCTCACCGGCCCGGAAGAAGTACGTATCGCCAACCTGGGGACGTCGGGCGAACTGGTATCCAACGAGTCCAGGACGGTGGCGGCTGACCCTCTGCCTGCGCACTTCCGTTCGGGCCCGGACTTCTTCACCTACGCCTTGCTCCACGACCTGCCCTTCGAGGGCCTGGTGTCGCCTCTGATCTCGCGGGACACGCAGGAAATCCTCGACGCGGGGTTGCAGTCGATGGCCGAAGGCCGCCAGATCAGCTTGCCCTTGCCCACGTTTGCCGAATGAGCCGGGGGATTGTTGAATGGCCGAAGTGGACAAGGAGCGACTGACGATGCTGAGCCCGACTGTCACCCCGGGGGAGTTCACCCCGGTCGACAAGTTCATCTTCGAATCGTGGGGGTATTTCATCATCCCGGATGTGCTTTCCGCCGAAGAGGTCGCCGAGTGCCATGACGCCTCGGCCCGTCTTCACGGGCAGCGCGACAAGCAGTTTGGCCAGCTGGGCCGGGGTTATGAGACCGAGCCCAGCCTCGAGCGGCTAATCGATCATCCCGCCGTGCTGCCCAAATCCGGGGCCTTTATGGCGACCGGTTCATCCTGCAGGCGAGCTGGAACACGATGCAGCCGGCTCACGCCGGCATGGGCCGGTGGCACCAGGACGGTTCGAGCGCCTACGACTTCAAACAGCTGGGGTACCCGGTCCCGCTGATCCAGCTCAGGGCGTCGTTCCTTCTGACGGACCAGAGCCAGCCACGGTCGGGCAACATGGAGCTGATACCGGGCAGTCACCGGAGCATGGTGGGCCTGCCCGACGAGATCCGCGGCGCCGGGGACGACGTCCCGATCGGGCACGTCATACTCGCTTCGGCGGGATCCGTGCTTGTTTTTCACAACGCTGTATGGCACCGGACGTATGCTCACGACGGCGACCAGGACCGCTATACGGCCCACTACATTTACAGCCCGCCCTGGGTCAAAAATGCCGACCGCCTGCAAAACTCGACCGACTTCCTCGAGCGCACGACACCGCTGCGCCGTGCCCTTATGGGTGAGTTTGCCCGGCCTGACGCACCGTTCGGCGTGAGCTACGAGGCGCCACCCTTCAATTGATAAAACTTCAGCGTCGACGTTGAGCTTCGAGTGTTGAGCGCTGGGCGTTGGTCCTTCAGCCGCCAGTCGCTCAGCACCCGGGGCCGGCGGAGTTAACGGGAGCCCTGGCTACTGCGAGACGGTCGGGCTGTGGTGGCTTCAGGCGTCGGCACCCGGGGGAGCGGCGCCGGCACGGAGGCGTCGCGCCATTTCGTGCAGCGGACCGGGTTCAAGTGCGTGGTCGTCATTTGCCAGGCGCAGGTGGGCCTCGAAAATGATGGCGGCTTGCTCGATGGCCACGAGGCCGGACTCCACGTCATGGGGCATCGCCACCTCGCCAATTTTGGCCGGCAGGTTGTCCCACGCCGACGACGGTAGGCCGTCGTCGCGCATCAGCATGCCGAGGACCAGGCACAAACGCGTGCACTCGATGGCCAGGTGGAGCCCTATCAGCTCGTCGCGGCGCGCCAGCTTGACCACGGCGAGGCTGGCCACGAAGCGCCACTCGTTGACCAATGCGGCCACAGGCGACGGGGGCGGCGTGGCCCCGGCCACCGCGGAAAGGGCACCTCCCGCTTCGCGGCCGGCTCTAGGTGCGAGCGGGCGTCGCCATACCTCGGTACCGGGGAGGTCGGGCCGTCCAAGGCTGTGGGCAAAAAAGATGAGGTCCAGGCGGCGGCCGTCGTCGAAGACGACCCGGATAGTTTTGCGCCGGGGCGCCTCCGATTGGCTTGTCGCCCACGTTCGCCCCACCGGCCTGAGCCAGTCGAGGGCTTTGTACCAGCGTTCGAGGGCGTAATCGGCGACCACAACGGCGACGTCTACGTCGCTCCAGTCGTCGACGCGGGCCGCAGACCCGAGAGAACCGACGAGCCATATCGACTCGACGGATGGTTCGGTCTCGAGCACGGCGGCGACATCAGCCGCCAGCCGGGCTTGCCACGAAGATGGCTCGGCCGGCATGACGAAAGGAACAGTAGACGCCGACACGCTTTTGCCCCAATTTGCTGTCGGCTCAACTTGGCTGTCGCCCAATTAGCTGTCGGTGCAATTTGCGCCCACTTCAAGCTGCTCCCGGTCCGATCTGCTTTTCGACCCGGGTCACTACCGGCACGAGCCATCTCGCGCCCACGGGCTGTCTACCGTACTGTTGGTCCCCATGGCGACGACTCGTGCTTCTTCTCAATCCGGGCCGGGTAGTTGGAGCCCGGGCGAGCCCGGAGGACTGGGCCCCCGTGCGGTCCTCAGGAGATTGCCGCTCGGGTCGATCCGGCCTGAGGGGTGGCTCCGCGAACAGTTGCGTCTCCAGGCTGACGGCCTGACCGGGCGCCTGGAGGAAGTATGGCCCGACGTCGGTGCCGATAGTGCGTGGCTCGGCGGGCAGGGTGAGGACTGGGAACGGGCCCTTATTATACGGACGGCCTCTTACCGCTGGCCCATGGGTTACGGGACGAGGAGCTGATGGCCAGAGGGCGCAAGTGGGCTGATGCCATGATCGTTAGCCAACACGAGGACGGCCAGTTCGGCCCCCGGACCAACACTGACTGGTGGCCGCGCATGGTGGCTCTCAAGGTGCTGGCTCAGCATTTTGAAGCGACCCATGACGCCAGGGTGCTCCCCTTGATGGAACGCTATTTCGAGTACCAGGTCGAGAACTTGCCGGCGCACCCTGTCTACGAGTGGGGCCAGGCCAGAGTCGGCGAGAACCTGCTCGTCCTGGCGTGGTTCATGCAGCGTTCCTCTTCTCCCGACCTCCAGCGGCTGGCCCGCGTGGCCGACCTGCTGGCCGAGCAGGGCCTGGATTGGGGTGGCCGCCTGGCCGAGGGCCCACCGCTCGGGTTTACGCGAGCGTGGGACCCCTGGCGGCACGTGGTCAACGTGGCGATGGGGCTCAAACTTCCCGCCGTTCGCTACCTTTTCGACGCCGACCCCCAAAACCTGGCCCAGCTGCGCCACGCGGTTCGAAATATCGACCGGCACCATGGGCAGGTGACGGGCATGTTCTCGGGGGACGAATGGCTGGCCGGACGAAGCCCCTACCACGGCGTCGAGCTGTGCGCCGTCGTCGAGTTCATGTTCACGCTGGAGACAGTGGCCGAGATCACCGGCGAGAGCTGGTGCGGGGACCGCCTGGAAGAAATCGCCTATAACACGCTCCCGGCCACGATCACGGCTGATATGCGGGCGCATCAGTACCTCCAGCAGCCCAACCAGGTGGCATGCACAATCGCGCCTCGCCGATGGACCTGTAGCACTGACGACGCCAATATCTTCGGCTTCGAACCCCATTTCGGGTGTTGCACGGCCAATCTGCACCAGGGGTGGCCGAAGTTCGCCGGCTCGCTCTGGATGGGGGTTCAGGACGGGGGGCTGGCGGCGGTGGCGTACGCGCCGTGCCGGGTCGAAACGCCGGGCCGGGCCATCGACGTGGTCACGGATTACCCGTTCTCAGATACGATTTCGGTGCAGGTACGGGTGCCCGGGCCGACGATGTTCCCGCTGCACCTGCGCATCCCGGCCTGGTGCGACCAACCCGGGCTGGTAGTCGCGGGCGAGGACATGGAAGTGCAGCCACGATCGGGTTACGCCGTCGTCGAGCGTGCCTGGCGTGACGGCGATGTCGTCCTACTGAAGCTACCGGGTGCACCGAGGGCCGTCTCGCCTTCACCGAGGTCCGTGGCGGTCAAGACTGGCCCGCTCCTGCTGGCCCTCCCGGTGGGGGAGGACTGGCGCCAGCTCCCCGACCGGGCCGGGCTCGGTGACTGGGAGGTGTACCCCACAACGGCGTGGAACTATGGCCTGGCCATAAGTGGGGCCGGCCCGTTGGCGAACTACCGGGCCCGGCGCGGACCGGTTTCCTCGCCCCCCTTCGGAGCGCCCTCGCTCCGGGTCGAAGTGGTCGGCCAGCGGGTCGAAAACTGGGACCTGAGGCGCAATTCCGCCGGGCCCGTCCCCGCCGAGCCCGCGGTCACCCCGGGGACACAAGAGACCATCGGTCTCGTACCCTATGGCTGCGCCCGGCTGCGGGTCGCCGAGTTCCCCCGCTTGCGCTGAAGGGGCAGCACTAAGACCAGGCGACGCTACTGTTCGAGCGCCTCCAGCTTCGCCACGCGGCGACGGAAGTGCTCCGTTGGCTCGAAGGCGGCCAGCAAAAAGGCGTTTATCAGCTCGAGCATCAGGGCACTCCCCACAATTTGGGCGCCCAGACAAAGGACATTGGCGTTATCGTGCTCGACGCACTGGTGAGCGGAATATATGTCGTGGGCCAGAGCAGCCCGGAATCCCGTGGATCTTGTTGGCCGCCATGCACGCCCCGATGCCTGTACCGCAGACCAGAATGCCACGCTCGGCCCGGTCACTGAGCACCTCCTGGGAGAGCTGGACCGCAATGTCCGGGAAGTCCACCGGTTCCACGCTCATGGTGCCCACGTCGAAGACCCGGTGGCCAGCCGCCGCCAGGTGCTCGACTACGGCCTGTTTGGCCGAGAAGCCCGCGTGGTCGACGCCGATCACGAGGTTCATTGGCGTGAGCGTACACCCCCGTCCTCGGCTCGTCGGCTCGTCGGCCGCTCACGTGCGCGCCGGCCGGCCCGCTCGTCCCGGTGCGAGCCTGGTCGATGGAGGCGCCAGCCGGGTAGCCTTAGCCCATCGGAGCCTCCACCGTGACCGGACTGCTTTGCCTGCACCGGGTGGGCCGTTGAACGCGTCGTTTGAGCCAGGTGGTGCCCCCGGGCCCCGTACCGGCGACCCCGGGCTGGTGCCCAACCCGCACCATTTTCGCCGCCAGACATCGGGGGACAGCCTCACGATATCTGTGACGGACGCCGGCTGGCGGTACCTCGATTTCTCTGTTTACGAGCTACAAGACGGCGACGAGCTGGACATCGGCCACTCTGGCCGCGAGGTCGCCGTCGTCCCGGTCGTGGGCACGCTCGAGGCGAGGGCCGGAGGCAAAGCTTTTCAACTGGACCGAAAGGACGTCTTTTCCGATCCGCCCCATGTCCTGTACGTGCCGCCGGGAGAAGATCTCTCGGTCGCCGCCAAAGGTCAGACGACGTTCGCGGTTGGCGGCGCGCCGGCCGAAGGCCGGTACCCGGTCCGGCTGATCGAACCGCACGAGATGCAGACCGAGATGAGAGGCGGCGGTCCCGCTTTGAGGCAGGTGGGCCATGTGCTGGCCGCTCCACTGCCAGCCGAACGGTTGATCCTGTACGAAGTGGTGGCGCGGCGGGGCGGTTGGTGCGGGTGGCCACCGCATTGTCACGACGGTTTCGACGGTTCGCCGTACCTGGAAGAGACTTACTACTTCCGCTTCGACAGGCCAGACGGCTTTGCCCTCCAGCGCAACTACCGTACGGATGAAGAGTTCGACGAGGTCTTCCTGGCCCAGCACGGCGATGTCGTCCTGGTGACGAAGGGTTACCACAGCACGGTGGCGGCGCCGGAGGCCCACATGTACTTCCTCAATTACCTGGCCGGCGAACTGATGGACGAAGAGCGCGCCCGACCGCCATGCTTTGACCCCCGCTATACCTGGATAACAAAGGACTGGGACGCCGGCGACCTCGCTCTTCCGACCGGGAGTGCGGCAGCGGAGCCGACTACGGGCTGATCATCCCGAGCACAGGGCTTCCGCGGGCGCAACCGGGCCAAGGTCTCCTGAAAGCCAGCCAAGTGTGCCGCCAAGTTCCCGGCGTTAATTGGTAACGCCAAATGGGGCCGTAAGCCCCATTTGCAGTTACCAGATTGCGCGTAGCACGACTATCACGAGTACAGCAGGACCAGAAGACGGTAGTACGTGGCGGCGGTCCGCCTAGTTGTCCGGGTGGGCCGGGCCGGGGGAGACCAGGTAGTCGTCGTCCGGCGAGATCGTGTGCGCGATCGGCTCACCTCGCTCGAGCCGGGTCAAGTTGTCGGCTATCAGCTCTGCGCGGCGGCGGGCTGTCTCGTATACGACGCCGGCGGTATGCGGTGTGGCTATGACCTGCGGGTGACGGGCAATGTCCGGGGAGTGCCCGGGGACTTCGTGCTCGAACACGTCGAGACCGGCCGCGCCGACTGGCCCATTGTCCAATGCAAAGCGGAGCGCGTCTTCGTCTATCAGGGCTCCGCGGGCGACGTTTATCACGATGGCTCCGGGCTTGAGCCGCCCCAGTGCATCCCGGTCAAGGATGTGATGGGTCTCGGCTGTTAGGGGCAGGTGCAGAGAGACGACGTCAGCGGTGGGCAAAAGATGGGGCAACTGGTCGGGGCTACTTACCGAGCTGATCCCGGAACTGCGGTAGTTACCCGGGTTTTCTACGGCAATGTCCACGCCGGCTACGTCCATCCGGAACGCCGCGGCGCGAGCGGCCAGCTCTCTCCCGCTGGCCCCAACGCCCAGGACGAGCAGCCGCCGGCCGGCCAGCTCGTTGGTCCAGGGGCGCCAGAAAGCGCCTGCTTCGAGGTTTGCCGCCTGCTCTCGCATATGGCGGGCGCAGTTCAACATCAGCATCATGGCGTGCTCGGCCAGAGAAATGGCGCTGCAGCTACCGGGGGTGTGAGCAACGGTGACCCCGTTGCGCAGGAGGTAGGCAAGATCCAGATGGTCGAGCCCGTACCCAAGTACATGCCATAGCTCGACGCCGGCGGCGACGGCGCTACTGGTCTGTTCACGCCGGCCCCAGCCGCCGAGGTCGATTACGGCCCGCCGGCCCGAAAATTCCGGTGCGCCACCACCGGCCTCGTCGAACACGTCGAAGGGCCTCTCGCCCATCGCCGCCCGGAACTGGCTCAGGGCCGGCTCCAGACCAGAAGGCGCTACACAGAGGAACAGCGGGTCCCGCTTCGAATCACTCACCGCTATTTTTGATTTGCTTTCAATCCCGCAGTGGTAATCCGGCAGCGAGGTATATCGCGTCAATGGTCGCCATATTGCCAATGGCGTCGGCACCGCCGGTAATGGGGGCTATTTCTCCCGCCACCGCCTTGGCGAACGCGTCCAGCTGGTACCAGTACGACGTCATCCCCTCGATCGACTCGTCCACCTCGGTACCATCAGCGAGCCTGGCCCGGACCCGGTTGCCGAGTTGGGGTGCCACCGGGTTGACCACGTCGACCCAACCCTCCGAGCCGGTCACGTGCAGCCTGGCCGAGGACGGCAACTTGGCACCGGGTTGGTTCATGGTGCAGCTCACGCGAGCGGTGAGCCCTGATGGAAAGGCCAGCTCGGCTTGCACGCTGACATCGACGTCCGGGGGACCTTCGGTCGCCTGTGCCGACAGCACGGTCGGCTCCTCGCCGGCGACCGTTCGAAGCCAGTGGACAACGTAGCACCCGAGGTCCATCAGGGCCCCACCGGCGAGGTCGAACTGGTACCGATTGCCCCCGGGGGGAATGTTGGCGTCGAGCTGTCCGGTCGCGTCGCGAACCTGGCCTATCTGCTGGCTTAATTCCACCAAGCGATCCCCGAGAGGGTGGAAACGCCAGTGGAACGCTTCGACCAGCAGGCGGTCGGCACGGTCGGCGGCGGCCACCATCGTGCTGGCTTGTTGGGCGTTGGCGGCCAAGGGCTTTTCGCACAGGACGTGCTGGCCCGCCTCGAGGGCGGCGGTACTCCACTCGGCGTGCAGGCTATTTATGAGAGCGTTGTAAATAGCGTCGACAGAGGTGTCAGAAACCAGCTCTTCGTAGCTCCCGTAAGCCTTCGGGATGCCGTGCGCCCGGGCATAGGTCTCCGCCCGCTCACGGTCGGAGGCGGCAACGGCCACCACCTCGACGCCGGGCAGCTCCTTTGCCGGGTCGATAATTCCCTTGGGAGCGATCGCGGCCGCGCCCAGGATCCCTATACGCATCTGTCAGCCACTCCCCACGCCGCACTGGCCCAGCAATCCTGCCCCCTTGCTTGCCATGGTAGGGTAGGGGACTCTAACAGAGGAAGATGCCCTGGTCAACCGTACGCGGGCACTGTCCCCAAGGTGGATGGCCGGCAGGTGATAGGCCGGCGGGTGGACAGAACAGTCGCAACGGCCGCAATATCTATTTGACGATGAGGACCGGGGTTAGCAGCATCACCAGGTTGTGCACCTACACAACATTGCCTTGCTCCTCACTTTCCGAGAGGAGCCAGGTTGTCGTATGAGGTAGCCGGGCAGGGCGAAGTCCCTGGTCTTGGTAGCGGAATGAGGAAGCTTGTAGAGGAAGGCCGTACGGGCTATGGCGGCTGGTGCCTGATCCCGAGCGCGCTGGCGGCCGAGGCGGTGAGCGCCTCCGGGTGCGACTGGCTGTGCATCGACCAGCAGCACGGGCAGATCGACGATGCCGCCATGCGCGCCATGGTGCAGGCGACCGCGATCCGCCGCATGCCTACCGTCGTACGGGTGCCCTGGAACGAGCCGGCCGCCATCATGGTCGCCCTCGACGCCGGGGCCGATGGGGTCATAATCCCCATGATCAACACCAGAGCCGAGGCCGAGCGGGCTGCTTCGGCCGCCCATTACCCGCCGCTGGGCAACAGGAGCTGGGGCCGGTGCGTTCTGGTATGGCGCGCCATGACTTCAGCCCGGCTTCGGCTAACAGCCAGGCGATATGCCTCGTCATGATCGAGACGGCCGAGGCGGTGGGCAACCTCGACGCCATCCTCGACGTGGCAGGGGTGGACGGCGTGCTGGTGGGCCCAAGCGACCTGACCATCTCACACACCGGTGAAACCTCGGGCGCGGCGAGATCCGAGCGCGATGTAGAGATGATCACGAAAGTCGGCGAGGGGTGTAAGAAACGAGGTTTGGCCGCCGCTATTGCTCTGCCCAATATTGCCGATGCAAAAAGGTGGGAAGGTGCCGGCTTCACATTGTTCGCTCTGCCGGGTGATGCCGCCCTGATCGGGCAAGGAGTGAAGGCGGCTATCGAGACGGCCAAGTCGGGCCGCTGAGCGATGCCCTGTTTCGAGGTGCAGAAGGGCGAACAGCCTGATGCTGAGCTCGGCAAACCTCGCCCCGGCAATCGAGGATGGTCTTTATGTCGACGGGGATAGGCGTGCTCGGCACCGGCGCCATCGGTGCCGACCATGCGCGCCGGTTGGCGCGGCGAGTGTCGGGTGCACACGTAGCGGCTTTGTACGACGTAGATTTAGACCGTCTAAACCGGTTACAAGGGGAGCTCGGCGTCCCCGTGCACAAGCAAGCAACCGACCTCATCGAGGACGAGGCCGTCGAGGCTGTTGTTATTGCTACGCCGGGCGCCACCCATGCCGACCTCGTGTTGGCTTGTATAGAAATGGGCAAGCCCGTTTTGTGCGAAAAACCGCTGGCCCCGACGACCAAAGAATGCCTCAGCATCGTCGAGGCCGAGGTGGCGGGAGGATCTCAGCTGGTCCAGGTCGGGTTCATGCGCCGCTACGACCATGGCTACCTCGAGGTCAAGCACGCACTCGACGAGGGGGCAATTGGAGCCCCTCTTGTGCTGCATTGCGTTCATCGCAGCAAGGCGGCACCGTCGTTCTTCACGAGCGCCATGTCGGTCACCGATTCCGCCGTGCACGAAATCGACGTCGCCCGCTGGCTGCTCCAGGAGGAGTTGACTGCCGCCGCCCGGGTGGGGGTCAAGAACAGCCCCCTCGTGGCCGGTGCTCTTCGAGACCCTCAGGTCGTTATGTTCAGAAGCCAGTCCGGCGTGTTGATCGAAGTGGAAGTGTTCATCAACAGCCAGTACGGATATGAGGTGCGCTGCGAGCTGGTCGGCTCGGTCGGCTATGCCTCGCTCGAGTCGCCGACCACGTCGGCCGTGGCTCGAGCCGGCGCTAATAGCCATAAGGTGGCTCCTGATTGGCAGACCCGGTTTAGCGATGCTTACCTGGACGAGTTGCAAAACTGGGTCGACGGGCTAAAGCCGGGGGTTATAGCAGGTGCAAACGCCTGGGACGGGTATGCCGCCACGGCTGTCGTCGAGGCCTGCTTGCACTCGGATGAAAATGGCGGGTGGACCGACGTGGCGCTCGTCGCCCGGCCGCCACTTTATCGGTGACATTTGTGGGCGTGGTTTTTTGGCCGGTTGCCGGTGGTGACGATCGACGCTCGCGTGTCACCACCCCGGTCCGTTGGCCGCCGCGGAGATAAGTGTGACGCAGGAACACCCGGCAGTGCCGGGGGAAGTGGCCCTCGACGAGACAACGGTGGTGCCTTACCTGGCCAGGCGGGGCATCTTGGCCGCTGGCGGTGCGGTGCCAACCAGGGTGGCGCCCCTGGGAGGCGGTGTGTCCAGCGTCGTGCTCCTCGTCGAGCGAGACGACCAGCGCCTGGTGGTGAAGCAGCCCCGGAGGCGGCTACTGGTCAAGGAGGAGTGGACGGCTAATCCCGGACGGGCGGTGACCGAAGCGAGGGCCCTGAAGCTAGCCGGCGGGAGGAACCCCGAGGCCGTACCACCGCTCCTCGACGTCGACGCAGAGATGTCCGCCCTCACCGTGGCTGCTGCGCCCGCCGCATGGCAATCGTGGAAGGACCTCCTTCTTCAGGGAATTGTCGAGCCCTCGGTAGGAGGTCACCTGGGCCGGCTGCTCGGCGAATGGCACCTCTGGAGCAGCCAGCACCGGGACCGGTTCTCGGAGCTGGAGGACGTCGAGGTCTTCGTACAATTGCGTATCGACCCGTACCATCGCACAACGGCGGCCAGGCACCCGGCTCTGGCGGGCCAGTTCGCCGTGGCCGAGAGCGAGCTGCTGGCCCCCTCGAGCCGATATTGCTTTGTCCACGGCGATTTTTCACCGAAGAACGTCTTGCTCGGCCACGGCCCCGATGCGGCCCAGGCGGGCGAAGGGCAATTATGGGTGATCGATTTCGAAGTGGCCCACGTGGGCAACCCGGTGTTCGACGTTGCGTTCCTCGTTACTCACCTGGTGCTGAAGTCGCTGCACCGCCTGGAGCAGGCGCACGAATATCGGGCCTGCGCGCAAGAGTTCCTGGAAAACTACGGGCACGCCATGGCCATCGGTGACGAGAGCCTTGGTCTTCACGTCGGCTGCCTCCTTTTGGCCCGTGTGGACGGCAAGTCGCCGGCCGAGTACTTGACCGCCGAAGAGCAAGTGGCGGCCAGGAGGCTCGGCTGTGCGCTGGTGACTGACCCCGTGCACCCGCTCGCCGCCTGGCCGGCACGCCGACCCGATCGCTCACTGTCCGGCCGCTCACTGTCCGGTCCCTCACTGGCCCGTCCCTCACTGTCTGGTCCCTCACTGTCTGGTCCCTCACTGTGACGTCGTACTCAGCGGCGACCGCGATTGCTGAAGTCGACGCCTGCGAGGTGCTCGACTCACGCGGGCGTCCGACGGTGTGGTGCGAGGTGACGCTGGCGGGCGGGGCCAGCGGGAGCGCCAGTGTCCCGTCCGGCGCGTCGACCTCCAGCCACGAGCGTTGCGAACTGCGCGATGGCGGTGAGCGCTACGGCGGCAAGGGCGTGGCGCACGCGGTAAATAACGCCCGCACGGTGCTGGGCCCGGCCGTCCACGGGCTTGACGCACTGGACCAGCGCGCCATCGACGACGCCCTGGTACGGGCCGACGGTAGCCGCGACCTTTCTCGCCTTGGTGCGAACGCCGTGCTCGCCGCGTCCATCGCCACGGCAATAGCGGCGGCCGGGGCGAGACAAATGCCGCTCTACCGCTACCTCGCCGACATATCCGGAGCGCAGCCGTTGTTGCCGCTGCCGATGGTCAACATATTGTCAGGCGGTGCCCACGCCGGCGGCTGCGTCGACATCCAGGATTTTCTCGTGATCCCGCTGTCGGCTACGACCTTCGCCGGTGCCATCGAGCTGGCAGGGGCGGTACGAGAAGGTACCCGGCGCCAGGCCACCAGGACCGGTCACTTTGCCGAGCTCGCCGCTGACGAGGGTGGCTTGGGGATCAGGCTGGACAATAACCGTGCCGGCCTGGAGTTGCTTCAAGAAGGGATCGAGGCGGCCGGCCTGGTCCCGGGGAAAGACGCCGCCATCGCCCTTGACATTGCCGCCAACCAGCTCGCTTCGGCCGACGGCTACCTGCTCCGGACCGAGGGGCGCCACTTTGACGCCGCTTCGTTTGTGGCGGAATTAGATGGTTGGCGCCGCTCCTTCCCGATAGTTTCAATCGAGGACCCGCTTTCAGAGGACGACTGGGCCGGGTGGCGCCTGGCGGCGGCGCAGATGGCGGGGGACGTCCAGTTGGTAGGCGACGACCTGTTTGCCACCGATATCGAGCGACTGGAAAAAGGGATTGCCGAGCAAGCGGCAAATGCTGTCCTGGTAAAGCCCAACCAGGTCGGTACTCTCACGGGCGCCGCGGACGTACTGCAGCGAGCGCGCTCAGCTGGATTGGCCACGATTGTTTCCGCCCGTTCCGGGGACACGGAAGATTCATGGCTGGCTGATCTGGCCGTGGGGTGGGCGGCCGGCCAGATCAAGGTCGGTTCTACGACGCGGTCAGAACGCACCGCAAAATGGAACCGGCTCTTGCGCATCGAGCACTCCCTCAGTCCCCGGGCACCCTATGCAGGCCCGGCCACGTTGGGAAGGGGCCTCCCGGCGAAAGGTTGAGGCCGGCCGCTGGCCTGGCAATGCAGCCATTTTGGTGGCATTTTAGTGCAATGTTGGTGGACGGTCTTGACCAGGGCTGATTATCCGGTGAAGTGGGCGCGACAGTTTGGGTTTTCGAGGACGGCCGGGTTGACGATGTTGGCCGGCCGCCGGCCGGATAGGACTGAGGCCACGTTTTCGGCCGCTCGTTGCTGGACATCAGCGATGGACTGCTCGGAGTAAAAAGCCGCATGGGGCGTGACTATGACCTGCTCCAGGCCGAGCAGCGGGTTGTCCGCGGCCGGCGGCTCAACCGACAAGACGTCAAGGGCAGCGCCGGCAATCCAGCCCTCGCCGATGGCACGAAAGAGAGCTTGTTCGTCGACGAGAGCGCCGCGCGCGGTATTGATGAGGTAGGCAGTGGGCTTCATCAACCGGAGTGCGCCCTCGCTGATGATCCCGCGGGTCTCAGGCGTTGGCGGCACATGTAGCGACACGAAATCCGCCCTGGTCAGCAACTCCTCGAGCGAGTTGGTCCCCACGACGCCGGGGCTGAGCGGACCGGCGGTGAGCCGGGGCGAGTAGGCCAGGACGGACAGGCCGAGCGGTGCAGCCTTGGCGGCCAGTGCCCGGCCGAGGCGCCCGTAACCAACCAGACCAAGACATTGGCCCCGAAGGCGAGTCATCCCTCGCCCTATTTCGAAATCCCAGGTCCCGAGGGCAGTTGTCCTGGCAAAGCGGACGATCCTTCGAGAGCAGCAAAGGAGCAGAGCGAGGGCGTGATCGCTCACCTCGTCGACGCAGAAGTCGGGGACGTTGGTCACGACGATCCCGAGCGTGGTGGCGTGGTCAACGGGTATGTTGTCGACCCCGACCCCGTAGCGCGAGACCATCAGGCAACGGGGGGCAACGTCGACAGCGGCCACGGGCACACGTTTCCAGTTGGTGAGGATGGCATCGACATCTGAAGCCAGGGCCGTCAGCTCTCGCTCGTTGCCGTGCTCCGCTACTACCAGCTCTGCTCCAACGGACGCCAGGACGGCGCGCTCGATGTCCAGCGTGGGCCAGGCATAATCGGTCAGCAGGACACGCGACGCGTCATCGGGCGGGTCTTGTCATTGTGCGGCACCTCCTCTGGTCGCATCGTATCGACTACGGTCTAGTGCTGCCTCCAGGAACGTTTCCCGGGTGGCCGCCGGCAAACGTCCCTGCCGGCGCTTCACAGTTTGGGTGCAACCAGGTAGCCGGGACGGGAACGAAAGTAGCGGAGGAACGCCACCATGGGGATCAGCATCGGCGTTGTCGGAGCGGGGGAGTTCGGCGACAAGTTCCTCCCCCTGTTCCGCGCCCACCCGGAGGTCGACGAAGTCCGCTTGGCCGACCTGGTCCCCGAGCGCCGTGCAGAAGTGGCGGCGCAGCACGGCATCCGCGTTACGTACGCGTCGGCGGAGGAAATGTTCGCGTCAGACGTCGACGCCGTTGCCATCTTCACTCAGCGCTGGACACACGGGCCCCTGGTGCTGGCGGCGCTCAGAGCGGGGAAGCACGTCTATTCGGCCGTGCCGATGGCCAGCTCCGTGGACGAGATACGCGACATCATCCAGCAGGTGGGGGCGACGAAGCGCATTTATATGATGGGGGAGACGAGTTATTACAACCCGGCCGTCATATATTGTCGTGACAAGCTGGCCTCTGGAGCATTTGGCCGCGTGGTCTACGCCGAGGGTGACTACGTGCACGATTTGGACCTCGGCTTTTACGCCGCCTTCCAGCGCAGTGGAGGCGAGAATTGGCGTTCGACGGCCAGTTTTCCCCCCATGATGTACCCCACTCACGCTCTGGGCGGTGTGCTCGGGGTCCTCCCGACGTACTGTACGTCCGTCTCGTGCATCGGCATGACGGACACGAGCGATGACGGGGTCTTTGTGGGGTCGGTCAGCCAGTGGGGCAACGAGTTCTCCAATGAGGTGGCCCTTTTCCGCACCGCGGACGGCACGGCGGTGCGTACCAGCGAAATGCGCCGCGTTGGCTACCCCGCTCACCTGAGGGAGTCACGATTTCGTTTCTTTGGTACCAGGGCCAGCTTCGAGCAACTGGCGACCGTCAGCCTGTGGCAATCGAAGGTCCACGCGGAGGACGTGAGCGAACTTCTCCGCACCGAAGCCGGTGCGGAGCGGCGGGACCAGTTCACACGCGAGCAATTAGGCCCTGTTTTAGGCAACGGAGTTTCGCACGTCCACGACCTCTCCCGGCTCCCGGGCGCTCTTGTCGGCCTGACAAACGGGCACGAGGGGAGCCATCCCTTCCTGGCCGACGACTTCGTACGGGCTTGCGTGAGCGGGAGACAACCCCCGGTGAACGCGTGGAGGGCGGCCCGCTTCACGTTACCCGGCTTGATCGCCCACGAATCAGCCAAACAGGGCGGGGCCCGGCTGGACATCCCCGACTTTGGTGACTGCCCGTCCTCCCCGGCTTGGAGAATCCCGCCGGCCAGCCGCCATTTGCGACCCCTTGAAGGGCACTAAGTGAGGCAATTCCAGTAAAGAAAGGACAAAAGGCCAAAATGCGCATCGGGACATTGGGAGCGAGCAATATTGCGCCAGGCGCGCTTATTGTGCCGGCGAACGAGATAGACGGCGTCGAGGTAGCCGCAGTAGCGGCGCGCGACATCGGCCACGCTGAGGCGTACGCCGAGCGTTACAACATCCCCACCGTGCACGAGAGCTACGAAGCCCTCGTGGCCGACGACAGCCTGGACGCCATCTACAACCCTCTGGTCCCGTCGGGGCACGCGGAGTGGTCGATCAAAGCGCTTGAACACGGCAAGCACGTGTTGTGCGAGAAGCCCTTCGCCATGAACGCCGGCGAGGCCAGGGCGATGGTAACACGGCGCGGCGCCAAAACCTTGTCCTGATGGAGGCGTTCCACTGGCGGTACCACCCGGTGGCTGAGGCCATCCTGGACGTTGTCGGCCAGTTGGGGGAGCTTCGAGCGCGGCGAGGCCGCCTTCGCCTTCAACCTCCAGGACAGGGAGCGCTGGCTCTATGACGCCTCCCTCGGCGGTGGGGCCTCGATGGACCTTGGTTGCTACCCGGTGCACTGGATGCGGACGGTCGCCGGCGAGGAGCCCGAAGTCGTCAGCGCATCGGCCGTGGAGGAAGGCGACGGGGTGGACCTCTCGATGGAAACCGAGCTGCAGTTCCCGTCCGGGTTCCGGGCCAGGACGCGGTGTTCGATGGTCGAGCCCGTACCCCCGGGACGCGAGGGGATGGTGCGTTACGTCGTTGTGGAGGGCACCGGTGGGAGGCTTCGGGTCGACAACCCTCTGGCCCCCCAGGACGGGCACCGTCTTACGGCCGAGTTCACCGATGGCCGGCAGCTGGACCAGACGTACACCCTTCGCACGACATACCTGTTCCAGCTCGAGGCGTTCCTTGATGCTGTGGCGGGCACCAGGCCGGCTCCCACCACCGGTGACGACATCATCAACAACATGGCGACAATTGACGCCATATACCGGGCCGCAGGGATGATGCCACGCGGGGAGACCTAAGCTCGTCAAGTATGGCCGACGCGCAACCGAGCCCTACCACCACATCACGTTCGCCCACCTCAGCGTCCAAGCGCTCCAAGCGCAAAGACGGTCTGCCCTGGGCCCGCATCATCGTGGCGGCAGTCTGCCTCGTATACGGGATCACCTTCGTGTCGCTCAACTCGAGGACCGTCAGGATCCACTTCGTGTTCTTTACGGTGTCTACGTACCTGTGGGTGGGTTTCCTGGTCTGTTTGGTGCTGGGCGCCCTCCTCGGCCAGGCTTTCGGTGCCTGGAAGAGGCGGTCGGCCAAGTGACTGACCTCCAGGTGACTGACCTCCAGGTGACTGACCTCCAGGTGACTGACCTCCAGGTGACTGACCTCCAGGTGAATGGCCGCTAGAGCACGGCCCCTTGCTGCCAGGGGGTGAACTCTTCGTCGCCGAAGCCGAGCTCCTCGCTCTTGGACGGCTGCCCCGACGCCACGGCCACCACGAGGTCGTAGATCTGCCGACCGGTCTGCTCCACGGTCGTCGTGCCGTCGACGATCACCCCGCAATTGACGTCCATGTCCTCGGACATGTGCCCGTAAGTCTCGCTGTTCGTGCACAGCTTCAGGCACGGTGCAGGCTTGGAGCCGAAAACGGACCCCCGCCCGGTCGTGAAACAGACGACGTTTGCCCCCCCGGCGACCATCCCGGTGACTGAGACCGGGTCGTAACCGGGAGTGTCCATGAACACAAAGCCCTTGGCGGTCACCGGCTCGGCGTACTCGTACACCGCGCTCGAGGTCGCAACTGCCCCCCTTGGCCACGGCGCCGAGCGACTTTTCCAGGATCGTCGTGAGACCGCCTTCCTTGTTACCGGGTGACGGGTTGTTGTCAAGGCTGGCCCCACAGCTCTTCACGTACTGCTCCCACCAGTGGATCCGCTCCACCAGCCGTTCGCCCACCTCACGACTGGCCGCTCGGCGGGTCAGCAGGTGCTCGGCGCCATAGATCTCGGGGGTTTCCCCCAACACAGCCGTGCCGCCTTGTTGTACGAGAAGGTCGGCTGCCGCGCCCAGCGCCGGGTTGGCCGTGATCCCCGAATAGCCGTCCGAGCCACCGCATTCGAGGCCCAGTATCAGTTCGCTGACGGGGACGGGCACGCGCCGGACGTTGTTTGCCTCTTCGGCTATATCGCGGGCCCGGGCGGTCGCCTCCCGCACCGTGGCTCGCGTCCCTCCGAGTTCCTGGATGGTCATCGACAGCAAAGGCTTGCTCGACGGGAGGTCGAACCCTTCTGTGAGGGCCCGTACCTGGTTGACCTCGCAGCCCAGGCCGAGCACGAGCACTCCGGCGAAGTTGGGGTGCCTGGCGTAGCCGGTCAGGGTCCGGCGCAAGAGGTCGAAGCCCTCGCCGGAGCCGGCCATGCCGCAGCCCGAGCCATGGGTGAGGGCGACGACCCCGTCCACGTTGGGGTAGGCAGCCAGCAGTTCCGAACCCGGAAAGAACTGGTTGGCCACCATCTTTGCCACCGTCGCCGAGCAGTTGACCGACGTGAGGATCCCGATGTAGTTCCTGGTCGCCACCCTCCCGTCGTCCCTGATTATGCCGTTGAACGTGTCCTGGACCGCTGGCGGCTCCGGCTTTCCTTTCGCCCCCTCGCCAAAGGCGTAGTCCCGCTCGAAATCGGCAAATGCGAGGTTGTGGCTGTGGATGTGCTCACCGGTGCTGATGGGGCGCGTAGCCACCCCGATCACCTGGCCGTACTTGCGTACTTCGCCACCCTCGGGGACGTCCATCAGCGCCACTTTGTGCCCTGCAGGCACATCGTCTCGCAGCCGTACCAGGAGGTCGCCGGCGAGGACATCGGTCCCCGCGGGTAGGGGGCGCGTCACCAGGCCTACGGTGTCGCCCGGTCGTAGGCGCAGGCAGCGCTCGGAAGCAGTCGTCTTTATAGCGGTCACGAGTTCCTTTATAGCCTCTGCCGTGGTCGTTCGTCGCCTCGAGGCCTCTATCCCTATTACTCGGGCCGGGTTACTCGAGTCGCATTACCGGGGGGCTTTCCTAAGATAGCCGTCGCGCCAGGTAGGCCAAAGACATCGGGTAGCGGTAATCGATGCGACCGTGGGTTCCCTCGAAGAGCTCGAAGTGGACTTCGCGCACGCCGGCGTCGGCCAGGGCGCTCCGGAACGCCACCGCCCCGATATCGAGGAACCACTCGTCGCTTTTGCCCCCGTCGACCCAGATGGCCCGCATCCCGGCCAGTGCGCCGGCGTGCTCGGGGACCATCCTCACCGGGTCCCACGCCAGCCAGCGCTGCCATACCTCCTCGCGGAGACGCCCGCTGTCGGGGTCGAACGGAAGCTCGGGGGACCCGTCCGGGCGAGCCGAAAAACACGCCGCCACACCGAGCAGCATCAGCAACGTGGCGTCCGCGGGCTTGGTGAACGCAACCCGGCCCTTAAAATCGTCCCACCACTTTTCGATCGAGCCGTCGTAATCACGGAGGGCCCGGGCGCTGCGGGCGAACTCGGGGATGTAAAGGTATTCGTACAGCGCGTCGCCTGAATGCGTCGCCAGCCCGCCAAAAAGGTCTGGTCTCAGCATCGGCGTTATCATGGCGCCGAACCCGCCGCTCGAATGGCCCTGTACACCCCTGTGAGAGGCCTCGGGCACCGTGCGGTAACGCGAGTCGACGAATGGCACCACCTCGTCGCACAGGTAGGTGTGGTACCGGCCCGTGCCCGGTGAGTCGACGAACTGCGAGCCGCCGTACGCCGTCCAGGCGTCGACGAAAACGACGATGCAGGCGGGCGCCCCGCCCGTAGCGAACAGCTCGTCCACCGCCTCGGGGTAGGGGGTACGAAAAGCGCTCCGGTTGGCCCACATGGTCAGGTGGCCGGTGTAGCCCTGGAGGACGTATACCGATGGGTACCGCCGGTCGCTGTCATCGTCGTACCCGGGCGGGACGTACACCCACAGTGGCCGCACCGCCGGGTCTCCGAGCGGGTTGCCCACGAGAACGGTGGATGTCACAGAACAGCGGTCGAGACGGCCCGCCAGCTCTCTTTCCCATGGTGATGGCATCACTGCACGATAAGCGTTATGTTCGCTGGCGGCTACCAGCCGACGGCCGCAATTATGGGGGCGGGCAGCGCCGTCCCGGCCAGGTCGCCCAGCTTCGGGGCGTCGCCGAAAGAGCTGACTACGCCGTTGGCCATGATGACCCACGCGCCGCGGCCGTCACTCGTCGGTGAAATAGCCACGGCCGGGTTGGTAGCCGTCGTCTGGCCTCCCGCGTGCCACGAACCCAGGGTTTTGGCGTCTCCCTCCGGGTAGACGGTCCCATTGTCGAGCAGCACCCAGTAGCCCCGGCCGTCAGGTGTGCGGGCGGCCGACGTGGCTACGAGGTTGTTGGCGTGGGCATAATTCTGGCAGCTCGTGGCCGGGATTTTGGCCGCGTCGCCGAAAGGCACCATTTCGCAATTAGCCAGCAGGAGCCAGTAACCCTGGCCGGTGGCGTCCGGTACGACAGCGACAACGGGCGCCGAACAGCCGCCGCTGCTGCACGACCCGGCAAAATGGGCATCCCCGAAGGCGAAAACGCCACCGTCGCTGGCCACCACCAGGTAACCCCTTCCGTCCGGCGAAGGCGCAATGCCCACTACGGGTGCAGCGAGGTGGTGACGTTGTTTGGAACCGACCGGGCCGATGCCGAGGGACGGCACTGAGCCGGCGTAATTGGCGTTACCAAAGGCAAAAACACCCCCGTCGGAGGCCACCAGCCAGTAGCCGTCGTGGCCCGCCGTGGGCGCAATTCCGGCTATGTCCGGCGGCAGGTGCATATGCGCGGCCGGGCTGTGGGCTTTAGCGGCTCCGAAGGGAAATGTGGACCCGTTTTTGGCCGCCAGCATGTACCCGTGCGGGTTCGAGGCTGGCGCGGCTGTGGACGTCGGGTTCGAGGAGCTGGTGGGAGAGCTCGTCGTAGTTGTAGACGAGGAGCTCGAAGTCGCCGCGGTAGGCCCTATCTGTACCCCGATGGGGTTGGAGGGCACCGTACCGACGGATCCATAAGCAACACCGAAGGAATTGGCCCTGGGCTCGTACTGGGTGGGGTAGGCGATTACGTGGCCCGACTTATCGACCATGTAAACGGGGAGCGCGGTGGCGGTGGCCGACCCCCGTCCTAGAGCAGCCAGGCTCGAGAACGTAACCGACCCGAAGTTGGCCAGGTTCTCCAGCGAATTGTTGGCCGCCACGGTAGGTGCTTCTTCGATCCATTCTGCGCTGGCGGCCGGCCCATTGTACGAAACTGAGCGCTGCCAATCGGTGTGCTGGGTGGCGTCCACGAACGATATTTCCCAGCTCCCGTTTTGGGCGTGGCTGATCGTCACCGAAATGTGGTCACCGGGCGACACGATGCCCAGTTCGACCGACGCTTGCGGCAGTATTTCGTACCAGGCGTAATAAAGTGCCCCTGACGATGACCAGCTCTGGTCGGTGCCGGCCTGGATCATCTCAGACGTATTGACCCCGTCTATGCCCACCCAGCTGCTGGAGTCCCCGTAAGCGCCCGCCTGCACCGTAGGGACGGTCCAGCTACCAGTGACGTCGTTGAACTGCGCCCCGGGCCCGCTGTCTTCGTAGCCCGCCCAATTGGCAGAGGTGGTCACATTGCTGACTTGTGGCCGCAGGGTGCTCCTGGTGTGCTCAAGCGGGCGCCAACGGGGTCGCCATGTGGGTGCGGGCCGGCCGGCGCTGACGTGGTTGCTGTGGAGGAGCCCGGTGCGCAGGGCGCTGGCCGAGGCGGGCGTCGTCCCCGCAATGTCCTGCCCGACCAGGAGGGCTCCGGTCACGATCAGGGCTCCGGTCACGATCAGGATCGCACCCATCAGGACTGGCACGATCAGGACTGGAACGGCCAGGACAGGCACGGCCAGGACAGGCACGGTCGGGGGCGGGCGCAGTCTCGCCACAAGTAGCCAGGCGGGCCGGCACGGAGCCCGGTGGGCGGCGCGTGGAGTCGGTCCTCCCGTAAACCCGCACTCTCGCCATCCTAAACGTCTCGGGGCCGAGCGCCGGGGGTGCCAGTAGGATCGCTGCTCATGCTCAAGTTCACGCGAGGCTTCAGCGGCCATAACAAGGCCCCTCGCGACCCCCGCCTGCCTCCCGGCCAGTACGACGTCGGGACCGGCTGGCCAGTCCTGACGGCCGAAGTCACGCCGAACCTCGACACTTCTAGCTGGACGTTCAAGGTTGAGGGCTTAGTGGCTCGAGCCCTCCTCCTGGAGCTGGGACGAGATCCACGCCCTCGCCCCGTCTTCGTTCAACGGGGACATCCATTGCGTGACGACGTGGTCCAAACTCGGCGTCAATTTCAGCGGCGTCTCGGTCGATACCCTCCTGGCGGTGGCCAAACCGCTGCCTACGGCGACCCACGTGATGGCCTTTTCGCACAGCGGCTACACCACCAACCTCCCGCTAGCCGAAGTGACCGGTGGCCAGGCCTGGGTGGTCTGGGACTACGAAGGCAAGCCATTGCCGAAGGCGCACGGCGGCCCTGCCCGGCTCCTCGTACCCCATCTCTATTTCTGGAAGAGTGCCAAGTGGGTAGCTGGTCTTCGTTTGATGGACCACGACGAGCCGGGGTTCTGGGAGCGCAACGGCTACAACGACCACGGGGACCCGTGGCTCGAGGAGCGCTACCAGGGCGACTGATTGGGGCGACTGACTACATGGACGGCACCGAGAAGCGCAACCCGTGGGAGATGGGGACGGTCACCGAAATACGCCGCGAAACGGCCCGGGCAAAGACGTTCCGTTTTGCCCTCCCCAAGCCATCGGACCACCTGGCCGGGCAGCATTACATCATCCGGTTGACCGCTCCCGATGGCTACGTGGCCCAGCGGTCCTACTCCGTAGCTTCGGCCCCTGACGGCACCAACGAGATCGAATTGACGGTCGAACGGCTCGAAGGCGGCGAGGTGTCGATGTTCCTCCACGACGAAGTGGTCGTGGGTGACCAGCTCGAGCTGAGAGGCCCGATCGGGCGGTGGTTCGTCTGGGACGGCAACACGCCGGCCGTGCTGGTCGGCGGCGGGTCAGGAGTGGTGCCGCTAATGGCCATGCTCCGGCTGGCGAGGAAGCTCGGGCGCTCGCAGCTCGTACGGCTGGTTGTCTCCGTCCGGACGCCAGGCGAGCTTTATTACCACGATGAGCTGCCCGGGCCGAGAGCACGGTCGTCTACACCCGGGCCGCTCCTCCAGGGTCCGAACGGCCACCGGGCCACATCACCGGGGCCGACGTGGCACCGGCCCTCCAGCCCTCGGCGACGGGGTACGTTTGCGGCTCGGCGGGGTTCGCAGATGCGGCCAGCTACCTGCTCGTCGACCTGGGCGTGCCGACCGGCCAGGTCAGGGTCGAGCGTTTTGGGCCGAGCGGTTGAGCGCTTAGCTCCAAGCGGTTGTCGCAGGGCCCGGTCCTTCAGCTGACCGGGACGCCCATCTCGGAGAGCGCCTTCAATTCCTTTTTGAGGTCGGCGACTTCGTCCCGGAGCCGCGCCGCGTACTCGAAGCGCAGGTCGGCGGAGGCGTCGCGCATCTCCTCTTCGAGCGCAGAGATGAGCCGGGTAAGGTCAGCCCTCGGCATACTGGCCAGATCGGAGCGGGCGCGGTCATGGCGTCGGCTCCGCCGGTCGCTACCGGGCACCGGCGCGGTGTCGCCGCCCGAGCCGCCCCGGCCCAGCATGACGAGGATGTCACTTACGGCCCGGCGCACGGTCTGAGGGTTGATACCGTGCTCGGCGTTGTACTCCTGCTGCAGTTGGCGGCGCTGATGGGTCACGGAAATGGCGTGGCGCATCGAGTCCGTCATCTCGTCGGCGTACATGATCACGGCCCCGTCGACGTTGCGGGCGGCCCGGCCGATCGTCTGGATGAGCGAAGTCTCCGACCGGAGGAAGCCCTCCTTGTCGGCGTCGAGGATCAAGACGAGGGAAACCTCCGGCAGGTCGAGGCCCTCTCGCAGCAGGTTGATCCCCACGAGCACGTCGAACTCGCCGAGGCGCAGGTCCCGCAAGAGCTCGATGCGCTCCAACGTCTCCACGTTGGAGTGCAGGTAGCGCACCTTCAACCCCTGTTCGAGCAGGTAGTCGGTCAGGTCTTCGGCCATCTTCTTGGTCAGCGTGGTGACGAGGACCCTGTCCCCGGCGGCCGTGCGCTTGCCCACTTCGGCGATCAGGTCGTCGATCTGGCCCTTGGTAGGCCTCACCACCACTTCGGGGTCGATCAGGCCCGTCGGCCGGACGATTTGTTCGACCACCCGGTTGGAAACCGATATTTCGTAAGCAGACGGCGTGGCCGACATGAAGATGCACTGGTTGACCCGCTCCATCAGCTCCTCGTACCGAAGGGGCCGGTTGTCTGCGGCCGAAGGCAGCCGGAACCCGTGCTCGATGAGGGTCTCCTTGCGGGAGCGGTCGCCGTGGTACTGGCCGTGCAGCTGAGGCACGGCTACGTGCGACTCGTCTATGACCAAGAGGTAGTCCTTGGGGAAAAAGTTGAGCAACGTGCTGGGTGCCTGGCCGGCGGACCGCCCGTCTATGTGGCGGCTGTAGTTTTCGATGCCCGCACAACTGCCGACTTCCGCCAGCATTTCCAGGTCGTAGTTCGTCCGCATGCGCAGCCGTTGGGCCTCGAGCAGCTTGCCATTTTTCTCGAAGTACTCGAGCCGCTCCTGCAGCTCGACCTCTATACCCTCGATAGCTCGGCGCATACGTTCGGTCCCGGCCACGTAATGAGTGGCCGGGAAAACAACAACTTCGTCCATCTCGCCCAGCACTTCGCCCGTAAGGGGGTCGACCCGTGTGATTCTTTCGATCTCGTCGCCGAAGAGCTCGACCCGCAAGATGTGCTCCTCGTACGAGGGGTGCACTTCGATCGTGTCGCCTCGCACCCTGAACTTGCCGCGGACGAGGTTGGCATCGTTGCGCTCGTACTGCATGTCGACGAGACGGCCGAGGATGGCGCGCTGGTCCTCTTCGTGGCCCACCGTCAACGGCAGGATTTGCCGCGAGTACTCCTCGGGTGAACCCAGCCCGTAAATGCAGGAGACGGAAGCCACAACGATCACGTCGCGCCTGGTCAAAAGCGCTGAGGTGGCGGAGTGGCGGAGACGGTCGATCTCGTCGTTTATCGAGCTGTCTTTCTCGATGTAGGTGTCGCTCGACGGTAAATAGGCCTCCGGCTGGTAGTAGTCGTAATAGCTCACGAAGTACTCCACCCGGTTGTCGGGGAAGACCTCGCGCATCTCGTTGGCAAACTGAGCGGCGAGCGACTTGTTGGGCTCGATCACCAGCGTTGGCCGTTGGACCTTTTCGATGGTCCAGGCGATGGTGGCGCTCTTGCCGCTCCCGGTGATGCCGAGGAGGGTCTGGAAACGGTCGCCCTCTATTACGCCCTGGGCCAGGGATTCGATGGCATTGGGCTGGTCGCCCGCCGGCGACCACTCTGAGACAACTCTGAACGGAGGCACTCGGGTCATGGTACCGGCGGCCTGGGACGGGCCGACTGGGACGGGCCGAGTGGGACTGGCCGACCTGGGACTGGTTGACGCCACCCGGGTAAGTAGTTAAAGTCCGCGTTGGTGGCGGTGCGGGAGCCCTGACGGGGTTGCACCAGTAGGGCCGGTCCCGGGGGCGTCCCGCCCGCCTGCACCTGAAAGGAGTCCCGGCATGAGCGAACCGAAAGCCGGTCGCCCCTACACGACGACTGACTCTGGCCTCCCCGCGACCAGCGACGAGTACTCGCTGACCGTAGGCCCCAACGGGCCGATCTTGCTACAGGACCACTACCTGGTCCAGAAGATGCAGGCATTCAACCGCGAGCCGCGTCCCCGAACGCGTCGTGCACGCAAAGGGAGGCGGCGCGCACGGTTTCTTCGAGACCACAGAAGACGTGTCGCAGTACACCAAGGCGGTGCCGTTCCAAAAGGGCAAGCGGACGGAGCTCTTCATCCGGTTCTCGACCGTGGCCGGTGAGCGCGGCTACGCCGACACCAGCCGGGACCCCAGGGGTTTCGCCATCAAGTTCTATACCGAGCAGGGCAACTACGACATGGTCGGCAACAACACCCCGGTCTTCTTCGTCCACGACCCCCAGAAGTTCCAAGACTTCATCCACTCCCAGAAGCGCCGGGCGGACAACCACTTGCGTGACAACAACATGCAGTGGGACTTCTGGACGTTGTCACCCGAGTCGGCCCACATGGTGACATGGCTGATGGGTGACCGGGGCTTGCCCAGGAGCTGGCGGCATATGAACGGTTACTCGAGCCACACGTACATGTGGGTCAACGGCGGTGGCGAGAGGGTCTGGGTCAAGTACCACTTCAAGGCCGACCTCGGCGTGCAGCACCTGACCCAGGCGGAGGGCACCGAGCTGGCGGGGCAGAACCCCGACTACCACCTGCAAGACCTGTACCAGGCCATCAAGTCGGGCGACCATCCCTCCTGGACTTTGTACATGCAGGTCATGCCCTTCCAGGACGCCGCCGACTACCGGTTCAACCCGTTCGACCTCACCAAGGTGTGGCCGCATGGGGACTACCCGCTCGTCAAGGTGGGCCGCATGGTGCTCGACCGCAACCCCGAGAACTATTTCGCCGAGGTCGAGCAGGCCGCCTTCGAACCCAACAATCTGATCCCGGGCATCGGGCCGAGCCCCCGACAAGATGCTCTTGGCCCGGCTCTTCAGCTACCACGACACCCACCTGCACCGGATCGGCTCCAACGCCATGCAGTTGCCTGTCAACGCCCCCGGGCCGCCCGGTCAACTCGTACAACCGGGACGGAGCGATGCGCTACCACAACCCGCCCGACCCGGTTTATGCTCCCAACTCGATGGGAGGGCCGGTGGCCGCCCCCGAGCTGTTCGGTGAGGACCCGTCGTGGCAGGTCACCGGCAAGATGTTGCGTTCGGCCTACACGCTGCACAAAGAGGATGACGATTTCGGCCAGGCCAGCGCCATGGTCAACAAGGCGATGGACCAGGGCGGCCGGGACCGGCTCGTCTCCAACGTGGTGGGCCACATCAAGGCTGGCGTGCAAGAGCCCGTCCTCTCCCGGGCTCTGGACTACTGGCGCAATATCGACAAGACGATCGGGGAGCGCATCGCCAAAGGGGTGTCGGGCTGAGAGCTCCACTGCCGGCCCGGCATGGCGCCCTGCCGACCTGTTGGGCCACCTCCTGGAAGAAGTGGGTGTCAGGCCGGCCCTGTAGTGCGGCTACTGACAGGGGCGCCGCTCGTAGGGGCCGGCTGCTCGGGAGCCTTCACAATTTGTGCGTTCCTGTCGCGATTTCGCCAAGTCGTTGCGCTTTAACCGGTTAAGCAGGCCGCGAACGCAACGAGATGGACAAACCGCAACGAGATGGTCCCAAATGTTATGAAAATGTGAAGCCGACGCCCCCACGCGGCTACTGAATGCGGTACAACGACCGCCCCACGTGGTAGGAGAAAGGTAGGGACCGCGTCCGGGTCAAGCACTACCGGTGCACCAGGTCGAGAGCCCCCGTTATCTCGGCTGCATCGGGCCAGTCCATCCTCCACACGAACAACCGGGAACGAAGGCCCGTCTGGTCGAGGCGGACCTTCAGGACGGGCCGAGGTCCCGCGTCGCGTACCGGCACCTCCCAGTACGACGCCGAGCCACCCCTAACGGCACCGAGCAGCGTCCCACCCGGCGGCCGGGGGCGGCGCTTGACCCTGAGCGGACGGACCGAGAGGGCGGCCCGGTATTGACGACCCGCCGGCCACAGGCCAAACAGGTGGCGAGCGTGGTGCACCGAAACCGAAACAATAACCGGCGCACCGCCAGGGTTTTGGACCCTGACCACTCCTACGGGGAGCGGGCCATCGGCCTGGTGCGACCTCGCCAGCATCACCGACGCCCGGGCGTCGTCGTCCTTGAACGTGGTCCTGAACAGGCGCTGGCCCACCGTGGTGACCATCACCAGGACGACGGCCAGGACGGCAACTTCCACTGTTACTTCAACCATTACACGCGCCGTGGCTCGCGATGACTCGAAGTAACGGGAGCACTGGGCCGGGGCCAGGCGACCTGCTCCCACAGGCCGGCGCACTTCGGCGCGGCGTACCCGCGGCCCCGGGCCGCTCGCCCCTCGACTCTCGTGTCAGGTTGGCGCGTCCGGCGAGATCTGGCGTTCCGTCGTACGGAGCCAGTCCCAGAGGTCGTCTACCGCTAATTCGAGCTGAGCCCGGTCGCCGTCGTTGACGAGGACCCTGTCGGCGACCGACCGGCGCTCGGCGTCGGTCGGCTGGGCAGCCATACGGGGCGCGGGCGTCCGCTTCGGACATACCCCGTTGCACCGACCGCTCCAGGGCGACTTCAACGGGGGCCTCAACCAGGACGACCACGTCGAGGCCGTAGATGTTGCGGGTGATCTTGTCCAAAAGGGGGATCTCGATGACTACGACCTGGGCGGTACTGGTTGTACCGGTCGGCGCAGGGCTCCCGCTACCGCCGCCTTCCGCTCCGGTCCCCGGGCTCCCACTTGGTGGGCGCAGGCTGGCTACACGCCGTGTCAGCTCCTGGCGGATCAGAGGGTGGGTTATGGCTTCCAGGGCCAGCCGCTCGGCCGGGTCTGCGAAAACGACGCCGGCCAGGGCTCCCCGGTCGATGTGCCCCTCCGGACCGGCCACTCCCGGGCCGAAGCGTTCCAGGACAGCCCGCTCGCCGGGGCTTCCGGGCGCAATCACCTCGCGCGCGACCTGGTCGGCGTCGATCACGATGGCGCCCAGGCCGGCCAGCGCCCGCCCCACCGTTGACTTGCCGGCACCAAGGCCTCCGGTGAGCCCTACACACAGCACGTCCGTAACATACGGCGCGCCGTCCGCCTGCGGACGCTCGTTACGCTTAAGGACATGCCGCTCGACCCCGAACAACTCCAGGAGGCGGCCAAGCGCCACCTGTGGATGCATTTCACCCGGATGGGTGCGTACGCGCACCAGGACGTCCCGATCATCGTGCGGGGCGAAGGCCCCTGGGTCTGGGACTCCACGGGAAAGCGATACCTCGATGGGCTGTCCGGCCTGTTCGTGGTGCAGGCCGGGCACGGCCGCCGGGAGCTAGCCGAAGCCGCTGCTCGCCAGGCGTCCGAACTGGCTTACTTCCCGGTGTGGAGTTATGCCCATCCGTCAGCCATCGAGCTCGCCGAGCGCCTCTCGGAGCTGGCGCCGGGAGACATCAACCGCGTCTTTTTTACGACGGGCGGCAGCGAAGCAGTGGAGTCGGCGTGGAAGCTGGCCCGCCAGTACTTCAAGGCCGTTGGCCAGCCCGAGCGGACGAAGGCAATTTCGCGAGACATTTCCTACCACGGGACAACGATGGGCGCTTTGTCGATCACGGGCTACGAGGCGATAAAGAAGCCGTTCGAGCCCCTCGTCCCCGGTACGTCCCGCGTCCCGAACACCGATTTTTACCGGGCACCCGTGCATGGCGACGATGTCGAGGCGTTCGGCCTCTGGGCGGCAGACAAGATCGCCGAGCGGATCGAAGCCGAGGGGCCGCAAACCGTGGCCGCCGTTTTCCTGGAGCCTGTCCAGAATGCTGGAGGCTGCCTCGTGCCGCCACCCGGTTATTTCGAGCGCGTGCGCGCCATTTGTGACCGTTATGGCGTCTTATTGGTTTCCGATGAAATTATATGTGCTTTCGGCCGCCTGGGTTATTGGTTCGGCGCCGAGCGTTATGGCTATCAGCCGGACATGATCACCGTTGCCAAGGGTATGACTTCGGGTTACTCGCCAATCGGTGCTTTGCTGGCCAGCGACCGGCTGATTGAGCCCTTCCTCCACGGTGCTGCATCGTTTGCCCATGGCATCACTTTCGCGGGTCACCCCGTGTCGTCTGCCGTGGCTCTGGCCAACCTCGCCATTTTCGAAGACGAGAAACTCCTGGCTCACGTCCGTTCCAACGAGGACGCTTTCCGCTCGTCGCTGCAGTCGTTGCTTGACCTGCCGATTGTCGGCGACGTGCGCGGCGACGGTTATTTCTTCGGTGTGGAGCTGGTTAAGGACAAGGCGACAAAAGAAGGTTTCAACGCCGAGGAGTCCGAACGGCTGCTGAGGGGCTTTTTGTCCCCGGCGCTGTTTGAAGCCGGCCTCATTTGCCGGGCCGACGACCACGGCGACCCGGTGATCCAGTTTTCGCCGCCTCTCATCTGCGAGCAGGAGCACTTCGATATCATTGTCCAGGTGCTCCGCGACGTCCTGGGCCGGGCGCACACCCTTATGTAGGAGAGCCTTATTTAACCCGCGCCGGGGAGCGTTTTTGCCTCGTCCAGCGGAGCGCTATTTGCCTCGTCCAGCGGAGCGCTATTTGCCTCGTCCAGCGGAGCGCTATTTGCCTCGTCCAGCGGAGCGCTATTTACCTGGTCCAGCGGAGCGCTATTTACCTCGTCCAGCGGAGCGCTATTTGACTGTCTCGCCGGCCGTATTGCGGAGGCCGAGGATGGTGGGAGTGAGCGAGTCGTAAGGCTCGAGGCCGGCGAAATAGCGCAAGCATTCGTCGACCATCAGGGCGAAGAAGCGCCGTCGGCTTTCTTCGCTCCCGCCGCCGAGGTGGGGGACAGGAAGACATTTTCGAGATCCCGTACGGGGGACTCGAGGGGGAACGGTTCGGGGTCGAACACGTCCAGACAGGCGACGACGTCGCCCCGCCGGAGACGTTCGATCAATGCGTCGCTGTCTACGACCCGGCCGCGGGAGACGTTTACGAACACCGCACCGGGCAGGAGCAAGTTGAGCTCTTCACGCCCCAGCAGGTGCTCGGTCCGTGGCGTCAGCGGCAACAGGCAAAACACCACGTCGGCGGTGAGCGCCGCCTCGAGGGGCCCGAACACTATGCCGTATGCCTCGGCCAGCTCGCGGGGTGCGAACGGGTCGTAGGCAACGATATCGACCTCGAAAGGCTGGAGAAGCCGGGTGAGGTGACGGGCCAGGTGCCCGAAGCCAGCGTCCCGATCCTTTTGTGGCTGAGCTCGGCCCGGTCGTAGCCGTAGCCCTCGGCTCTGCGCCCATCGGGAAAGGCGACCTGGTGAGCGATCAGACGCCGGAAAAAGAGGCCGGCGTGGCGCAGGCCGAGGAGCCCCAATGCGAGCGCCCATTCCGCTGTCGGCCAGGAGGAGCCGTGCGTGGTGTCGACGATGGGCACGTTGTGCGCGGCGGCCGCTTCTGTGTCGAAGTGGTAGCCAAAGCGGTCCCCTTCGAGCTCGCCCAGCAGAGACACGCGTGGCGCCGCCTCGAGTACCTCGGCGCTCACATAGGGCGCGCCGTGGCAGATCACGAGGACGTCCAACCCGGCCGCGAACTCGGCCAGAGCGGCCTCGGCGGCCGGGTCGCGCGGCGCCGGACCGGCCAGCCCGGATGCCACGTCGAAGGCCTGAAAGCGCAGGTCGGCTACCTCCTCGAGCCGTTCCACGTCCCGAGGGTCGATGTAAGCGTCCCGGACATCGGGCCTACAGGCCAGGCCGACCACGGGCCTGTAGGCGTAACGCCGGGCGGTCGAGTCCCAGCCCACGCTCCCTCCGTGCCGGTGCCAGGTGGCGGGTGTGCTCACCGGATCGCTACCGAGCCGTCTTCGCGCAACGCCGGGTGAGTGAAGTCCGGAGGCGTCGACGGGTGCTTTGCCACACCGGCATCGTTGAGCTCCAGGCCGAGGCCCGGGCGCTCGGGGGCAAGCAGGTAACCGTCTCGCAGCTCGATCACCTGGTCCACGATGTCGGTCGCCGGCGGGCCGTCCTGGGGCAGGTGCTCCTGTAGTTCCCAATTGGGCGTGCAGATACCCACCTGGACGTGAGCGGCGGTGGCCACTGGGCCCGAGGGGACAGCATGGGGGAGCACGCCGGCGTGCACGGCTTCGGCCAGCGCGCAGATCTTGCGGACGTGAGTTATCCCGCCCGCGATGCCTATGTCGGGACGGGCGTACGCAACGCCCGGCCGCTCGAGGTACTCGGCAAACTCCCAGATCGTCGTGTTACGTTCGCCTGCCGCCACGGGTATCGGCGAACGAACGGCGAAAGCCCGCAGCGCCACCACGCTGTCCGGTGGTATCGGGTCCTCGACGAACAGCGGACGGAAAGGTACGAGCTCCTGGCACAGCATCAGGGCGTCGCCGGCTGTCATGTTGCGGTGAAGCTCGACGCCGAGGTCGATCGACCACCCGACGGTCTCGCGGATGGCGGCGAAACGAGCTACAAGGTCGTTTATGACTTCCGCCTGGCGCATCCCGTGGTGCTCATGCTGGAACAGGAGCACCTTTATGGCGGTGTAGCCCTCGTCTTCGACGGCGGCGCGGCTGCCCTCCACAACCTCGTCCAGGGTGCCGGTGCGTAGGACCCTCATAGCTCGTACCGCCTTGCGGCGCCGCCCACCGAGGAGCTCCCAGACGGGCACCTCGAAGTGCTTTCCCTTCAGGTCCCACAGGGCCTGGTCGAGAGCGGACAGCGCTCCCGTAACGGCCATACCCCGGAAACAGAATGCCCGGTAAAGGGCGAGAAAGTGCTGTTCGGTGTCGAACGGGTCCCGTCCAATGAGATATGGGCCGAAGGATTGGCGATATCGGCCACCACTTCAGGCCAGCCGAAGTACGTCGATTCCCCGACGCCGGTCGTCCCGTCCTCGGCCCGGACCCGGACGTAGCAGGCGCGAGCGGACGGGAACACCTCGAGCGATTCGACACGCATGGGCACGCCTCCCTTTCCTCGTAAATCGGCCGCCCATCATGGCGCGCCGGGATGTGCCAACAGTACGTAACTACGACTAATAACTACGACTGGGGCGGGTAGACGAACTCGGGCTCGATGCGCACCCGGGGGGCCTCGATCAGCTCGACCACCACGGCCAGGCCAGGAGGGCGAAAATAGGCAAACGCGCCGTCCCCCTCGACGCCAAAACCGTGTGCGCTCTGGAGCGGCTCGAATCCGGCCGCGATGGCGGCGGCCACGGCCGCCGGATGGTCCGGGACGTACTTGCCCAGATGCTGCAAGCCGGGGCCGTGCTCAGCCAGGTGGTCCGCCCAGATGCTCGGCCCCTCGAGGGGCTGGACCAGCTCGAACTGCACCTGGCCCTGCCAGGCCAGGGCATGGCGAAGAGAAAACTCGACCTGCTCGCCGTGATAAAGCATGTCTTTGAGGAGGGGCGGCCCGAGCCGGTACGCCGTCCAGGGGCCGATGCCGAGCTCGTCGTTCCAGCGCCTCACGGCCTCGTCGAGATCCTCAACGATCAGCGCGATTTGCTGGAAGGGCGGCTGTAACAGCGCTTCGGTGCCCGTGCTCTTTTTCTCTTTGCTCACTGAGGTTGCGCTCCCAGGCCGAGGGTGGCGTCGACACGAGCCTGCGCGGCCCCGAGCGTCCCGTCGGCGACCTCGGCGATGCTGACGGGACGGCCCGCTTCCTGGGACTCGGCCACGGCCCAGACGATCGCCACTGCCATCAGGCCGTCGCGGCCATCGACCTCGGGGGGGCGCCCTTCGGCCACCGCGAGGGCGAAATCGTCGAGCTCGATGCCGATGGTGGCGGCGTCGACCTCGGGGAAGGGACGCTCGTACTCCGTCCCTTCCGGCCCGAAGAAACTGGCGGCGGCGCCGGTAAGTTCGAAGCCACCTAACTCCTTGCGCAGCTCTGGTCCTGACAGGACGCGTTCCCCCAGCTGGACGATGACCGGGCCACCAGTGCGATCACGCGGTACCCTCATCGACCCCGCCCGTCCATGCAAGCTGCGCTGGGCGAAGTGGTACCCGGGACCCGACGGCACGAAGGAGAGCTGGACGAGCACCCCGGACGCAGAATCTGTACGTGGCGACCAGGGAGTCGTCTCCCGTGGCCTCGATAAACCCCGGCACACTGCTGCTGGCCGTCTGGTCGTCCGTCGCCCGCAGGCGCCTGAGCGGCTCGGCCACAAAGGCGGCACCGTAGGCGCTCTCGATCTCGTCCAGGTAGTAAAGGAAGATGTCGCCGTAATGCACACCCATGTCCAGGGCGATCGGGCCCGCCTCGGCCCGGTGGCGCCACGGGGTGATTATGACGGCGTCACTGCCGCCGATGCTCTCCTCGATCATGAGGTGGAGCTCACCCAGCAACCCGGCTTCGATCACGGCACGGGCGAGCCGGTTAGGCCCATCGCGGCGGTAGTTCTCGGCCGTGGCCAGTAGCGAACCCGAGGCTTTGGCGGCGTTCACCATTTCCAGGCAGGCGCGCACCGTCAGACCGAGTGGTTTCTCGCAAATGACGTTGAGGCCGGCGGTGAGCGCTGGGGGGACGATGAGATGGTGAACGGATGGCTCGGTCACCACGTCAAGAGCAGCCACCTGTCCGGAGCCCACCAGCTTTTCGAAATCGGTGTAGATGGCGGGCCGCGTGCCGAGCAGCTCCTCGGCCAGGGTGGCCGCCTCCTCGGCCGCTTCCCGGCGGGTGTCGCATACAGCGGCGACCTCGAAACGGTCCAGGCCTACGCCCCGCAGGGCGGCGTAGGCGCGGAGATGTCGGCGACCCATTCCCCCGCAGCCGACGAGGGCGGTGGTTATACGGTCCATACGGGCTCTCCCTTGGTGCGAATGTCCCGGGCATGATATGCGGCCCGGACGGCCAGCGTCGAACCGGCTGACGGGCGGAGAGCCCACATTGCCGGTTTACGGACGTGCATTTCGTCGGCTTACGTTTCTTGTTGGTCTCATTGGCCTTATTGGCCCTCTTTGATTTGGCCATCTGCGGATTGGCCAGTCTGGCGGTAAAACCAGATCGATCCCGACCGTGGCGCCAGCTCGAGCGTCACCCCTTTATCGATCAGGGTGGTGCCGTCCACGACGCGTTGCTCGCCCCGCTCCAGTTCCTCCAGGAGGTAGGTGGCATCGCGGCGGAGGCGCCGTGGGTACAGGGTGTGCTGTGGTACGGGGCTGTTGGTGTGCCGTACCGCTTGCACAAAACCCTCCCTCCCGTCGTGGCGGCAGAACTGCAGACCGACCCAGTCCGTGCCGGTTCGGCCGGGCGGGGTCAATGCGAAGTAGTCGCCGCCGAGCACAAACTGCGCCGCTCGGCGCCAGATGGCGATCATCTGACGGGCCTGGGCCAGGTTGTAGTCGTCAAGGCGCCTGGCGTCAAGCGACGGGCCGAGCATGGGTGCCAGGGCGCAATGGAAGGCGAAGCTGTCCGCCTCGGCGGCGTCGATGCCGGACGCCGCGCAGTCGGCCACGTCCCAGGAAGCCGTTGTTTCTTTGAAGTACGGGAGCCATTCGTACATCGTCCGATGGAAGTCGAGCTTCACCGGGTGGAGCCCGTAACCGAAGTCGGTGAAGTGGAGCGGGACCGACCGCCGCATGGTCTCGAGGTCGTTGCGCCGGCCTCCCGAGGCGCACGAGTCGATCAGCAGCCATCGGTGGCGCTCGAGCAGCGTGTCCCAGAACTGGAGGTGGCCTTGTACGTAAAGGTTTTCGGTCGCTCCCCGGCGGTCATCGGCATCGTTGGTTTGCCAAAACTCGAGGGGGCCGTAATTGAAGTCCTCGCGGTAGACGCCGATACCGTACGTTTCGATCAGGTTGCTGGTCATTTTCTCGAGCTCCGCTCGGCACGCCGGGGCCGACAGGTCGAGGAGCCCCGAGACGTCCTGGAGCCAAAAGCTGTGCGCCGGTTCGTCCGTTGCCGTCGGCCGCGGTAGGCGACGATCAGGGGCCCACTCGGGGCGCCCCAGCACCCATTCGGGATGGTCTTTGGCCAAGGCGGTCCCGGGGAAGACACGTTCGGGCTCGAACCACAGAAGCAGCTCCGCATCGTGGCGGGCGGCATTGGCGCTGACAGGCCCCAGCCCACGTGGAAAACGGGCGGCATCGGCCGCCCATGTGCCGGTTATGCACCAGTGGACCTCGTCACCGGACGGGTCCTGGCACTGGTACCAGCCGGCGTCGACCCACCACACGTCGTAGCCCACACCCGCCGAGGCCAACCGCTCCTGGTAGTCGACCTGGTTGCTCTCGGTCGCCCCGGTGAACTCTCCCCCCGGTCCGTCGTCTGTCGCGGAGACTTGCAGCAGCGGGCGCGCTGGTTGCCCCCCGGGCCGAGGCATGACGTGCTCGCCGTAAAACCGGCGCCAGAGGTTTATGGACCGGCTCTCGTCACCGGCCCACGCCATGAGGGTCATGCGGGGAGTGCGGACAGCTTCTCCGGGCAGCAGGCGCATCCGGACGTCCGCCTGGCCCGCTTCGGCTAAGACTGAACCGCCGTCGGCCCGCAGCTCGGCCTGCCACTGCCCGGGCCACCCGACGGCCAGGCTCATACCGCAGTGCTCGAACAGCAAGCGGAAATAGGGAAAGGCGCGGTCGCACGGGCGGCCCAGGTACGGCCGCATCCCGACTCCGTCCACGCCGGCCAGCGCGGTCGATTGCCAGACATAGCCGTCTTTGCTGGCGAAATCGCCGTTGCAGTGGCGCAGGACAGGCCCTGACCCCGGAAAGATGCGTCAAGCGCCAGGGGCCGCTCCAGGATGGCGCTCGGGCGATCGGTCGGGTTCGTGAACCAGGCTGTCCACTCCACCACCGGATAGTCATCGTAAGAGATGACCTCGACGCTGGCCTCCAGCCCCGACGGCCCGTGGCGCCCACGAAACACCGTCTCGGACACGGTCGAGCTGAGGCGGCGTTGCTGGCGCACGGGGTGCCAATCATCGGGCAGCCCGCGTACGGCATTGCCGTCATAAGTGAAGCTGATCGGGAGCCTGGCGGCGCTTTGGAACGCCTCGCCCGTCCAGCCCCGCAAGCAAGCCCAGTCACCCTCGTTGGGCGCGGAATCTTCTGAGATTTCTACCATTGGCATGTTTGTAGTCGCCCTGTCTCGTGACGCGAGTGCAAAAGTTGCCCACCGCTAGCCGTATTGATGCCTGGTCATGTCGGTGCTTATGGCACGTAGGTGGTTAAAGCCCCACTTAAAGCACGGTCCCTCTCGAGCTCACTCCACTCCCGAGCCCGAAATGGCGCGGATGAAAGTGCGTTGTGCAACGAGGAAAACGATGAGCATCGGCAAAGTAGTGATCATCGTGCAGGCGAACGCTACGGTTTCGGGTACGCTCGACCCCCCGGTGGAGGCTGACCCGAACACGGAGATGACCTCGGTGAGCACTTCCATGTTGGGCTTGGTGGCGGACACGAGCGGCCACAGGTACATGTTCCATGCGCCCAGCAGGGATATGGCGGCGTAGGCGCCAGTCGCCGGCATGGCCAGCGGGATGATGATCTTGCGCAGGATCGACCTCCACTTGGCGCCGTCGACGCGCGCCGCGTCTACGAGCTCGCTCGGGAGGTTGATTATGTACTGGCGGAAGAGCAGGGTCCCGAAGGCCGTCTGGGCCACTATCGGCAAGATGAGGCCCGGATAGGTGTTGAGGAGATGGAACTTGTCGACCACGATAAACGTGGGCACGAGCGTCACGGTGGCGGGCAGGAACAGTGACAAACCCAGCGCGATCGTGATCGGCATGCGACCGTGGAAGCGCATCTTGGCCAGCACGAAGCCACCAGATATGCAAAGCGCCCACTGAAGACCCACGACTGCGACGGTGAAGATCACCGAGTTGATGAGGGTATGCGCCGCGATGTAAGTCCAGCCGGCTTTGAAGTTGGAGAAGTGAAGCGAGTTGGGGAAGAACGGCGGCGGGAACGACATCAACTGACTGTCGGACATCAACGAACCAGAGGCCAGGTAAAGGAGCGGGCCCGCCAGGATCAGGCCGACGACCAGGATGAAGAACGCACGGAGGGCGCGTCGCAGCCGCTTGCGCAGGCTCACTTTGTGACGCGGGGGGACCGTGCGGACCTGAGCCGCGGAGGGAAAGGTGGTAGCCGCGCTCATCGGGTCACGTACTTGTAAAGGAGCCGCCCGGCGCCGAGCAGCAGGATGAAGAGCAGGAGCTGTGTGAGCGACAGCGCCGCCGCATAGCCCAGCCTGATCTGGGCGAAGGTGACCGTGTAGATGTAGTAGATGAATGTCGTGGTGGCATTGATCGGTCCCCCTGCGGTCATGATGTTGACCAGGTCGAACGACCCGTTGGAAAAGCTCAAGATCGATATGATGGCGACGACGATCGTCATGTTGCGCAGGCTGGGGATGATGATAAACCGCAGCCGCGTGAACGCGCCCGCCCCGTCGAGCATCGCCGCCTCGATCAGTGCCTCGGGGATCCGCTGCAACGCGGCGAGGTAAAGAATGATCGCCACGGGGAGCGAAAGCCAAATGTTGATAATTGCCAGTGCCGGCAGGGCATATGTCGTACTGCCGAGCCACGCCGGGCCGACGATGTGGACCTTGTACAGAAGGAAATCGAGGATTCCCTCACCCGGTCGGTAGATCCAGCTCCAGAGCACCGCGGAGGCGGCGAACGAGACCACCGCGGGCACAAAATAAAGCGTCCGCATGAAATAGATGCCGCGCATCTGGACGTTCACCAGCATGGCCAACAACATGCCCAGGATGATGGTGGGCACGGCCCCGAACAAAATGAACAGCAGCGTGGTCTTGATCGAGGTCCACACCATCGGGTCGGCGAACATGGCCCGATAGTTGCCCAGGCCGATGAAGTGGGGTGTGCCGACCAGGGCCCAGCTGGTGAAGCTGAGGGCGATGGCGAGCAGTATCGGGATCAAGATGAAGACCGCGTACATGGCGATGTTGGCCGAGGAGCCCCAGGGCCGGCAGCCAGTCGCGGTTGACCCAAGGGTCCCGCACACCGGCCAGCGTCGGCGGCGTGGTCGTGGTCCGCGCGCGACTCTGTCGTCGTCCACCCTGACTGATGTAGGTGTCGCCATGAGCCCCCAGTTGCCTCCGGAAACTGCTCTTGCCTCTGTTCGAGTGTTGTGACTAGGCAAAACGGTCCGGCGGCACCGCGTTGCTTGCGGTGCCGCCGGACTGACGGATGATGAGTTCAGTGCACCCCTATATTCCTAGGTCGATTTCGCCTGGGCGTAAAGGGCGTTGACCTGGCTCTGAAGCGTCCCGAAGGCCTGCTTGTACGACTGGTGCGTCTCGAGGACGGCCTCGACGGCCTTGGTGGCGTCGGTCTGGAAGGTGGTGAAGGCGGTCCCCGGCATCTCCGGGGCGACCGAGCCGGCCTTGGCCGCGATCACGTAGGCCTGGGTGTTAAAGGGCGGCCCGGGGAGCTTCTCCCAGAGCTGGCCCGGGCTCAACCCGGCGGGCGTGGCCGGCACGACGCCATAAGCCTTCTCTTCGATCTGAGCGCCGGTCGTGGAGAAGAGGAACTTCAGGAAGGCCAGAGCCGCAGGCACGTTTTTGGCCTGGGTCGAAAGGTCCCACCCGACGCTCCCGGCACCGGTCGGCCGGGTCGGGCCGTCCACCCCGTTGATATACGGCATGGGCACGGCGTCCCACTTGAACTTGCCGGCGGCACCCGGGCGAAGCGCCGGGATGTTACCCCGCACGCTTTGCACCATCGCTACTTGCTGGGACAGCCACATGGCGTCGCAGCCGGTCGAGTTCTCCGTAGCAAAGGGCACCGAATCGCCGTTGGTCAGCGGCTGGAGCATGAGCTGCCATGCATTTAGAGCTGCGGGGCTATCTACCGTGGCCGAAGTGGCGGTGAAGGGAGCCCGGCCAAGATATGCGTGGATGAACGGGTTGTAGTTGATGTACGAGTCGGGGCCGAAGCAGAACCCCCACTGCGTTTGCGTGCCGTCCCTGGTCACGGCCAGCTTGTTGGCGTCGGCCAGCATCTGAGACCACGTCCAGTTGTCGGTCGGGAACGGGATCCCCGCCTTCTTGAACATGTTCTCGTTGTAGGTGACGACGATGGCATCCGCCTCATTGGGCAGGCCGAACACCTGGCCCTTCAAGTTGCCCTGGTTGGGGATGTACGAGGCCAGGATGTTGGGCAGCCAGTAGCTTTGCGGGTACGGCTCGTCCTTGGCCAGGTACGGGCTCAGGCTCTGGTCGATCCCGTCGTAGGCGAACTCCGGCCCTTCCACGTCGGCCGGGTTAATGATGTCCTGCAAGGACCCGGAAAGCTTCTCGGTCAACAGGACCGTCGTATACGAAACGGTGCTGGTGCCCTGGACCGAGGCTTCAACTTTCAGGTTCGGGTTGAGCTTTTGGAAGGCGGCGATCACCGGGGCGATAATCGGTGCGGTGAAACCTTGCTCCGATATCGTCAGCGTGCCCGTCAGGCCAGGACTGGCGGCGACGGCACTGACGCCCCCGGACGTGATAAGGGCGACGCTGCTGGCGGCGGCAATTACGACCGCGGGCAGGCGGCGGTGCTTTCGAGGTAGGGCGGCTCGGTTGGCCGCGTCGGATGTTCGTAAGTGGCGAATATTCATGAAACCCCCTTCACTTTGTTTATGACGTTTTATCGGTCGGGTCCTGACCGATGTGCTCTCTTATAAGCAAACGAACCGGCTGGGCACGACTTGTCGCATTGCCCGGCTAACTCGCAAATCCGCAGGCGCCTACGCTTTTATTTGGGTATCCGTCGATTTGCTTGGAGTTCCTTCGAGTGGTCGGACTAACGCCTGTTGATGGTTCACTGTGGATCGTTGACAGGTTACAGGGATGAACAGTAACGACTCGACCAGGTCATGTCAAGGAGAGTGGGCTGGTTGGGGGCCTAGTCGGCCGGTCGTCCGCCGCCCTGCGACGGGTGCTCCTGCACCGCCTGGTGCCCAGGAGTCTCGGTGACCGCCTGAGGCTCATCGGCGAATTGGAGGGCGCACCAGCCCAACGGATGAGCGCAAAGGCATCACCGAATGGCGCGACCTGGTGGCGCGCCGCGCCCCGCCAGAAAGTCATTTTGTCCCGGTTTGACCTTCGCTCGCCGCATTTCGAGGCAAATCCCGGCGCGCTGACCATAGCGGGCACGACGCGCGCAGTAGCGCTAACTCGAATGCCCCCTCGTGTTTTTACGGAGAGGAAATTATTCGCAGTGATTGGGACCAAGTGAAGCGGGCCGAACCCGCGCCACTTATCAGGGCCACCTGACCCCCATCTCGCACGCGAAGCGACGTGGGTCAAGCTGGCAGCGCCTGCCGAACCTAGCCGGCAGGCGCTGTCTCTGGCTCCCCCTCGCCGTCTGGTTCTCTGCTCACTGCCGCCCCGGGGAACGCGCCGGCTTCTTGCACCCCGGCCTCATCGAGGTCGCCAACGGGTTCGACGGCTCCGGGACCGGCTGTGTCAGCGGTGGCACTGGGCCCACCTTCTTGGGGCCACCATCTTGGGGCTCACCTTCTTGGGGCTCACCTTCTTGGCCGCCATCTTGTGCCTGCACATGCTCCTCGATGTAACCAGCCCACGCGGCCTGGGCCTCGGACTCGGGTTCGAAGGAGGCGTAGCCGGCCCCTATGTAGTTGCCATGCTCGTCGTAGGCGTGCTCGCCAAAGGCTTCGCGGTACTCGGCCGCCACCTCGCCGCCCTCGGCGGCCTGCTTGATCGACAGGCTGATCCGTCGTCTCGACAGGTCGATGTCGATGATCTTCACCCAGAGCTCTTCGCCCGGCGTAACCACCTGGTCGGGCTGGTCTACGTGGTGGACGGCCATCTCCGAGATGTGGACCAGGCCTTCGATCCCGTCGCCGACCTGCACAAAGGCACCGAACGGCACCAGCTTGGTGACACGGCCATAGACGAGCTCGCCGACGCGGTGGGCGTTGGCGAACTCCTGCCAGGGGTCGGCCTGCGTCGCCTTCAACGACAGGCTGATCCGCTCCCGTTCGAGGTCGACGTCGAGCACCCTGACTGTCACCTGGTCGCCGACCGCGACGACCTGACCCGGGTGGTCCACGTGTTTCCAGGACAGTTCGGAAACGTGGATCAGGCCGTCCATGCCCCCGAGGTCGACGAAGGCGCCGAAGTTGACGACGGAGGATACGACGCCCTTGCGCACCTCGCCCGGCTTCAGGTTCATCAAGAACTCGTCGCGCTGCGAACGCTGGGCTTCCTCCAGGTAGGCCCGGCGCGACAGCACCACGTTGTTGCGGTTTTTGTCGAGCTCGATGATCTTGGCTTCGAGCTCGCGGCCCACGTAGGGCTGCAGGTCACGGACCCGGCGCAGCTCGACGAGCGACGCCGGCAGGAAGCCCCGGAGGCCTATGTCCAGGATCAAGCCGCCCTTCACGACTTCGATCACCGGGCCGCGTACTGTGCCGTTGCGTTCCTTGACCGCCTCGATCGTCCCCCAGGCCCGCTCGTACTGAGCGCGCTTCTTGGACAGGACGAGCCTGCCCTCTTTGTCTTCTTTCTGGAGGACCAGAGCCTCGATCTTGTCGCCTATCTTGACGACGTCGTGAGGGTCGACATCATGGCGAATCGAGAGCTCTCTGGCGGGGATCACGCCCTCGGACTTGAAACCTATGTCGAGCAGGACCTCGTCCTTGTCGACCTTGACGACCATGCCGGAAACGATGTCACCGTCGTCGAACTCGACGATGGTGCCGGCGATGGCGTCTTCGAAGGACGTCCCGCCCAGGTCGTCGGATACAACCTGGCGGGGGGTATAAGCACCGGACTCGTCGAAGGTGCCCATTTCGGCCACTGAGACTTCCTCGGTAGCAGAAGAAGCAGTCATCGACGGGGTGAGGTCGGACATATGATCAAGACTTCCTTGGCATTGGGTTCTGGGGCATTAGGTTCTGGTTGGCCCAAGCGGGTCGCGGATCGCATGCTACACCTAGACTCCGCTCAGGCCTCCGCGCCCCCTGGCCTGCCATTTCGCGGATTCTGGCCACTACCGAGCCGTTGGGCCGACCCCGGGGGCGCCCATCCCCCCGGGAACCCCTGTTCGCGTCCTAGCGTTAGCACAATTGTGAGTAGTAAGCGGTTCGTAGGCCCGGTCCTTGGTGTGGTTGCTGTCACCGTCCTGGCGGCCGCGTGTGGCGGCGCGAACCACAACGCCGCGGAGAACACCAGCTCGACGACGGTGACAACGGCGGCCCCGGCCACCAGCGCCCCCACCACGGCGCCCTCCACCACGGCGGGGCCCACCGAGCGCGCCGACGACGGCTCCGAGCAGCACCGCGACGAGCGCGACCCCCTCGACCACCGCCCCCTCGACCACATCGGCGACCGTGGCCACGTCGAAGCCCGTTACGCAGGCAACAGTGGCGGGAGGCCAACCAGCCGGAGGCCCGGTGCCCTCAGGCTTCAACCCCGTTTCGTTCACCGCTATATCGGCCAGCCAGTACTGGCTGCTGGGCCTGACGCCCTGCAGCAACCCTGTTTGCACCTCGATCGTCCGTACTACGAACGGCGGGTCCAGCTTCGTGGGCCTGCCGGCGCCGGCGTCCCCGATCGTGCAGGCGGGTGGCTCTTCTGCCAGCGGCATAAATACACTTCGCTTCGCCGACACGCTCGATGGCTACGCGTTTGCGACCGGCGGGGGCGGTGCCTTTTGGGATACCCACGACGGCGGCGCGCAGTGGTCGCAGCCGGGTTTCCTTTCGGGCCGGCAGCTCCTGGCTTTCGGGACGGGCGGCGGGTATGCCCTGGCCCTGGTGGGTGCCTGCACTAACGGCAGCTGCTCGAGCGTGGTGCTCGAGCGTTCGCCGGTCGGTTCCGACCAATGGGCCTCCGTCAGTGTGCCCGTGCCTGCGGGTGCCAATTCGCTGGTGGCCATGACCGTTCACGGTTCTGATGTCTGGTTTTCTGTTACTACCGCGCTGACCAGTGCCAACCAGCTGCTCGTAGCCGGGACGGTTTCGGGCAACAGCTTCAGCACCTACGCCAGCCCCTGCTTTTCGGGCCTTGGTGGGACGATCGAGGCGACTTCTTCCCAGGTCCTGTGGGCCGTGTGCCCGACCGGCATGATGGCGCAGGCATTCCGCTCCACTGACAGCGGCGCCCACTGGGCCACCTTGTCGGTCGGCGAGCTGGAGAACTCGGCTCTCCTGGCTCCGGCCAGCGACAGCTCTGCGGTGATCGAGCCAACGGACCAGGGCCAATTGCTGCGGACGAGCAACGGTGGCACGTCCTGGCAGAGTGTCTACCCGGCTGGCAGCGGGGCCTTCTCGTGGACCTGGGCCGGGTTTACCGACAGCAGCACGGGTTCCGCCCTGAGGCTGGAGAGCTCGCCGCCGGCCGGTTGGCCGTTCCCCAACGGGCCGTTCCCCGAGCAGCTGTGGCGCAGTTCGGACGGCGGGATGACCTGGTCCGGCCCGGTCGCGATCCACTAGCCTCGGGGCAAAATAGGACCGTGGTCACTGGATCTATGGTCCCTCGTTGCCGTCGCACCTGGTACGTTTGCAAACGTGCGTTCGACTGGTAGCCTGGGAGCCATGTCCGACAGGTTGGTCGTGCGGGGGGCTCGCGAGCACAACCTTCGGGATGTCTCGCTCGACCTGCCGAGGGACCGTCTGATCGTCTTCACCGGCCTCTCGGGCTCCGGCAAGAGCAGCCTCGCCTTCGACACCATCTACGCCGAGGGCCAGCGACGTTACGTGGAGTCGCTTTCGGCTTATGCTCGTCAGTTCCTCGGGCAAATGGACAAGCCCGACGTGGATTTTATCGAGGGCCTCTCGCCGGCCATTTCGATAGATCAGAAGTCGGCTTCGCGCAACCCCCGCAGCACCGTCGGCACGATCACGGAAATATACGACTACCTGCGACTGCTTTATGCCCGGGTGGGTATACCACACTGCCCCCAGGACGGCAGTGTGGTGTCCAGGCAGACCCCGCAGCAGATCGTCGACCGCGTGCTGACACTGCCGGAGGGTACGCGCTTCCAGGTGCTGGCCCCGGTGGTCAGGGGCAGAAAAGGCGAGTACGAAAGCCTTTTTGAAGAACTGGCCGGTCAGGGGTACGCCCGCGCCCGCGTCGACGAGGTCGTGTACGAGCTGACCGAAGTGCCCAAATTGGCTCGTTACGAGGCGCACACGATCGAGGTCGTGGTCGACCGCCTGGTGTTGCGGCCCGGCATTGAGCGGCGGCTCACCGATTCGCTGGAGACTGCGCTAAGACTGGCCGACGGGGTGGCCGAGGTGCAGATAGTGCCGCGGGAGGCCCTCGGTGCCGAGGGGGCTGAGGGCGACGGTGCGGGCGAGGCCGAGATACTCACCTTTTCCCAGCACCTGGCCTGCCCGGTGTGCGGGACGTCGTACGACGAGCTGGCGCCACGCAATTTCTCTTTCAATTCCCCTTATGGCGCCTGCCGCGTTGTGTGACGGCCTGGGGACCCGCTATGAAGTCGACCCCGAGCTGGTGGTGCCTGACCCCGACCTCTCGATCGACGAGGGTGCCGTGGCCCCGTGGGCGGGCGCGCGCAACGAGTACTTCGGTCGTTTGCTCCAGGGCGTCGCCGAGACCTTCGGGATCCCCACGTCGGTACCGTGGCGCAAGCTCAAAAAGCAGGACCAGCGGGTGGTCCTGTACGGCTCGGGCAACGACCAGGTCCACCTGCATTACAAGAACCGTTACGGCAGGACCCGTTCTTATTACACGACCTACGAAGGAGTGGTCCGCTACCTGCAGCGCCGCCACGGCGAAGCCGAGTCTGACTCGGCCCGTGAGCAGATAGAGGGCTACATGCGAGAAGTCCCCTGCAGCGAGTGCGGCGGGGCCCGGTTGAAGCCGGCCAGCCTGGCCGTCACCGTCGGGGGCCGGAGCATATTCGAGTTGTGCGACCTGTCGATCCGGGACGCGACCCAGTCCGTCGAAGACCTCAAGCTGACCGAGCGTGACCACCTGATCGCCGATCGTGTGCTCAGGGAAGTGAGGGCGCGGCTTCAGTTCCTGGTCGACGTTGGCCTCGACTACCTCTCCCTCAACCGCAACGCAGGGACGCTGGCGGGGGGCGAGGCCCAACGCATCCGGCTGGCTTCGCAGATCGGCAGTGGCCTGGTCGGCGTTCTTTACGTCCTCGACGAGCCTTCCATCGGCCTCCACCAGCGGGACAACCGCAAGCTGATCGACACCCTCCTGCGCCTGAGGGACATCGGCAACACGGTGATCGTGGTCGAGCACGACGAGGAGACGATCCGCACGGCCGATCACGTCGTCGACATCGGCCCGGGCGCGGGGGAGCACGGAGGCCAGATCGTCGTCTCGGGGACGGTGACCGACCTGCTCCGCAACAAGTCGTCCCTCACAGGCCAGTACCTGTCGGGCAAGAGGTTCGTCCCGGTACCGGCTCGCCGCCGGGAACCGACCGGCTGGCTGGCGGTAAAGGGGGCGAGGGAGCACAACCTGCAGGACATCGACGTCAAGTTCCCCAACGGGTGCCTCGTCGTTGTCACGGGCGTGTCTGGTTCGGGCAAGTCGACTCTGGTCAACGACATCTTGCTGCGGGTCATGATGCAAAGGATCTACAAGTCGAAAGAGGTCCCCGGGCGGCACCGCCGGGTGGAGGGTGCGGATGCTTTCGACAAGGTGGTCGACGTCGACCAGTCGCCCATAGGCCGGACGCCGCGCAGCAACCCGGCCACTTATACGGGTGTTTTCGACCATATCCGGCGCCTTTTCGCCAGTACCACCGAAGCCAAGGTGCGGGGTTATCAACCCGGGCGGTTCTCGTTCAATGTGACCGGGGGGCGGTGCGACGCCTGCGCCGGTGACGGCACCATAAAGATCGAGATGCACTTCTTGCCCGACGTGTACGTACCCTGCGAGGTGTGCAAGGGCGCCCGTTACAACCGCGACACCCTCGACATCACCTTCAAAGGCAAAAACATTGCCGAAGTGCTGGACATGTCGTGTGAGGAGGCGGCGGACTACTTCTCCAACCAGCCCGTCATCTCACGCCACATGCGGACCCTCGTGGACGTGGGCCTCGGCTACGTAAAGCTGGGCCAGCCGGCGCCGACCCTGTCGGGGGGCGAGGCCCAACGTATAAAGCTGGCTTCCGAGCTGTCGCGACGCTCGACCGGGCGGACGCTTTACATACTCGATGAGCCGACGACCGGCCTGCATTTCGAAGACGTCCGCAAACTACTGGGTGTCCTGGACCGGCTGGTGGACCAGGGCAACACGGTGATCGTGATCGAGCACAACCTGGACGTCATAAAGACGGCCGACTGGTTGATAGATCTCGGCCCCGACGGGGGCGATGGGGGCGGCCTGGTGGTGGCCACCGGTACGCCCGAGGATGTGGCCAAGTGCCCGGACAGTTATACGGGCCAGTTCCTCGAAACGGTTCTGAAGGGCCGCTGACCGATTTCGCGGCCGGCGTTCGAGTTGGCTGCGCTTTCGCCCCCACCCAGCTACCCCTGTCCCGACCGTCCCGACCCATTAAACGGCCTTTGCCCCCGGGCCCTCCGTGCACATCGTTGTGCGTGGAGCCGGAGCCCGGGGGCAAACCGTGTGTACCGCTAACTTTTTAGCACTTCCGGCCGTGGCCGTACTGCTGTCCCTGCGGTCGTTGGTGCTTCGTCAGACCTCAGTGCCTGTGGTGGTGGTGCTGCTGGAGGTAACGGTTCGCTTCGTTGAGGTCCCTTTGCGCCACCTGGAGCGCCCGCTCGGCGATGGCGATGTTGGTGTTCGGGCCGTTGAGCAAGCCGTGGTTGGCGTTCCACTCTGCCGGCGTGAACGACAGCAAGGTGGCCGATAGCCCGTTGGTCTCGCTCGTGGCGGTCTGCTGTTGCTGCTGCATATTTGCGATCAGTGGCCCGATTACGCCCTGGTTGGACTGGTTTTCCTCGCTCTGCAGCTTGGCGATGGACTTGGCCAGGGCGGGCAAAGTGATGTCGGTGATGCGGTCCACCCGTATCACGTCGCTGACCACCGGTTGCACGAGGTAATAGACGCGGAACTCCGACAGAATGAGGGCGCTGTCGGCCAGGACCTCTGGCACGGTCGTGTCGCCCTGGATTTTGGTGCCCAGCGCTTCCAGGCCGTTTATGTCGGACTGCATGTCAGTTACGAGCGTGGTCCCGTCCGAGCCCATCCAGGGCCGGTCCTGCACGCCCTTGATGGCGCCGGCCAGCTCGCGGACACGGGCCGATATCCATTGCGCCGCCCGGTCCTTCAGGCGTTGCAGTTCGTGGCTGTTTGGCGTCGTCGTGGTAGTAGGCGGCACCGTGGTTGTGGTGGGCGGGACGGTGGTGGTTGTCGTGGGCGGGGCCGTGCTGGTGAATAGGTTGAACTCGTCGATCGACCACCAGTAGAAGCTGGTCGAGGCGGTCAGGACGACCTGCACGTACTGCGCCGTCTGGGCGGAGAACATGACCGTCTCCGGTGTGCTGAAGCCGCTGCAGGTGGCCACCGTCGTCCACGTGCTGCCATTGCTCGAGACCTCGATGTTGTAACCCCGGGCGTAATCATGGGGCGAATTGGGGTCGGCCATTTGCAGCTCGTCGAAGGTCTGGGGACCTCCCAGGTTGACCGCGAAGTAAAGGCCCGCGGTCTGGTGCTCGTTTGTGCTGAAACGGGTTTTCAGGTTGCCGTCCAGGGCGTTGGCGGGGACGTCGGATTTGCCGTAGGGCGAATTGCTACCGGCTACCCAGCCCGTGCGGCCGAGGGCATAACCACTCGGAGCCGCCGCGCAATTGGAACCGGGCACCGCCGTAGTGGTGGTGGTCGGGGGCACAGTCGTGGTGGTCGTCGATGTGGTCGTGGTCGAAGTAGTAGTGGTCGTGGTCGTCGTCGGGTGCTTGTGCAGGTAGTTCTCCGCCCGCTCGAAGTCCTTGACGGCGTAGCCGACGGCCTTCTCGGCTGTCTGGATGGCCGTTTCAGCGGTCGAGAACAACGTGTGGTTGGAGTCCCACTCGGCCGGCGTGAACGCGAGCAGCTCGGCCGAAAGGCCTGTCGTGGCGCCGGTGGCTATCTGCACCTCGGACTGCATCCCGGAGATCAGGGGTGCGATCACCGACTGGTTGGCGGAGTTCTCCGCTGCTTGTAGCTGGCTGATCTCCTTGGCCAGCCCGGGCAGGTAAACGTTGGTTATGTAATCGACGGAGGCCACGTCGCGAGCGACCGGGAGCATTACGTAATAGACCCGGAACTGGGTGAAGATGAGGTCGGCGTCGGCGATGGCCTGCGCCACTGTCGTATCGGCGGCGATCTTCGTCCCCAGCGCCTGAAGGCCGGTTATATCTGCCTGCATGTCGTTGACGAGGGTGGTGGCGTCGGAGCCCAGGAAACTCTCCCCTTGTGCCGTCTTTATGGCCGCCTGCAGGGCGGTAATGCGGATCGAAATCGCGGCGGCTGCCTGGGCCTGGACCTCGGCCAGAGTAGAGCCCCACGTGGGGAGCGCGTCGGTGGCGGTCGCGGTCGTCGTCGGAGCACCGGCGGCGAGCGCAGGTGCGGTGGTTCCGGCCAGGGAGCTGGCCACTGTCGCCAGCGTCGCCGCGAGTGCGACGCCTGCGGCAGCGCGCCAGCGTTGCCGGCTTCGCCCTTCGTAGGTCATCTGTCCTCCTCAAGTCAGTGACCAGTGGTGTCGAAACGATGCTCCCCCGGTTTTATGCTTTGGTTTTGGCCGCACTGTGATGGTCCTGTGAAGGCCCGAGTTGCGCCAGACTGGGAGGAGTGCTCGAACGACCGCCTGCCGGTGTCATCCCGGACGCCCCCGGGTCGTACCAGTTCCGCGACAGGGACGGGAGGGTCATATACGTCGGTAAGGCCAGTTCGCTGCGCCAGCGCCTCTCCAGTTATTTCCAGAACCCGAGCGGGCTCACGCCCCGGACGGCACAGATGGTGGCCTGCGCCGAAAGCGTCGAGTGGATCCAGGTCCGCAACGACGTCGAGGCCCTCATGCTCGAGTACAGCCTCATCAAGCAGCACAAACCGCGCTTCAACGTGCGGTTGCGGGACGACAAGAGCTACCCGTTCCTCGTGCTCACCACGGAGGACGAGTGGCCCCGGGCGACGGTCCGCCGGGGCCGGCCGAGCGGCCGCACCCAGAACCGGTATTTCGGCCCGTACGCCCACGCGTACGCCATAAGAGAGACGCTCGACCTGTTGCTACGTACCTTCCCGGTGCGCAGCTGCAGCGACGGAAAGTTCGTCCGCCACCAGCGCCTCGGCCGTCCGTGCCTCATGTACCACATCGAGCGCTGCGCCGGGCCCTGTGCCGCGTTGGTCGACCAGGAGCAATACGCCCGCCTCGTGGACGAGCTCGTCACGTTCCTGGAAGGCGACACTGCCCCGGTCCTCCAGAGACTGGAGGGCCAGATGCGAGCGGCGGCGGCCAACCTCGAGTTCGAGCTGGCGGCGCGCGTGCGGGACCGCCTCGTCGCTGTCCGCAAAGCAGTGGAAAAGCAGCAGATGGTCACGGAGCGGGCGGAGGACCTCGATTGTTTTGGCGTGGCCGAAGACGAATTGGAGGCGGCCGTCCAGGTGTTCTACGTGAGGCGGGGCCGTGTCGTCGGGCGCAAGGGCTTTATCGTGGACAAGGTCGAGGACCTCGACCAGGCGCAGTTCCTGGCCGACGTACTGCAACAGCACTACGCCGATGCCATCAACGGCGTGCCGCCGCTGGTCCTGTTGCCGGGGGAAGCGGACGAGCGCGAGGTCATAGAGGAATGGCTCTCGGGTTTGCGGTGCCCGGCGTTGGGCCAGGACACGGGCGGGGACAAGCGCGCCCGGGACAAGCGTGACGGTATAGACACGAGCCTCGAGTGGTGGGCGGCCAGCGGTCAGCGCCGGCCCGAGCGCAGCGTGAACCCCAGGGCGGCCGGGTCGAGCCGCGTGCGGTTGCACGCCCCTCAGCGGGGTGAAAAAAAGGCCCTGCTGGAGACGGTCTCCAAGAACGCCGCTGAGGAATTGTTGAGGCACAGGCTCAAGCGTTCGGCGGACCACAACGCCCGGGCACGCGCTCTCAACGCCCTGCAAGACGCCCTCGACCTACCTGAGTCGCCGTTGCGCATCGAGTGCTACGACATGAGCCATTTACAGGGCACGGATTATGTCGGTTCGATGGTCGTTATGGAAGACGGGCTCCCGAGGCCAGCGGAGTACAAGCGGTTCAAGGTCCGCAATGTGCCGGGCAACGACGATTACGCCGCCATGGAAGAGGTCCTGACGCGCCGGCTAAAGGCTTACCTGGAGGAAAGGGAGCTACCTGTGGCTGAAAGAAAGCGTCACTTTTCCTACCCGCCTCAGCTCCTGCTCGTAGACGGTGGAAAAGGACAGCTCAGCGTGGCCGTCCGCGTGCTCGAAGAGCTCGGTCTCGAAGACGAAATCCCGGCCGCCGCCCTGGCCAAGCAGTTCGAGGAGGTCTTCCTCCCCGGCCAGGCCGACCCCATCCGGAATCCCCCGGGGCTCCGAAGCCCTCTACCTGTTACAAAGGATCCGCGACGAGGCGCACCGCTTCGCCATCACCTACCACCGCAAGCTGCGGGATAAGCGGATGTCGGCGTCGGTCCTCGACGGCATCCCCGGTCTCGGGCCCGCCCGGCGCAAGCGCCTCGTATCCGAGCTGGGCAGCATCAAGGCCGTACGCGAAGCACCCAGAGAAGCGCTCGAAGCGCTGCCATGGTTGCCCCGGCCCGTAGCCGACGCTATTTGGGACAAAATCCACGCTCCCCGCCAGGCGGCCCGGACAGGGAGCGCGTCCGCCCGCCGGGCGAGCGGTGACTGGGCCGGGACCGCGGGGACCGCTGAAGGTGGCGAGGGCCCCATATCTGTAGAGGTATCTATACGTGAACCGGAAGTGGAGGACAGGGATTACGAGCCGGCGCCGCTATGAGTGACGATCTTCTTCATCAACCCGGCTCGCCGCTGCCGGCCGAGGCCCAGCAGCTGTGGGAGGTCAATGCGGGTTGGTGGCAGGAGTGTTTCACCGAGGGTGCCGACCCCGAGTACAACGAGCAGATAATCCCGCTGCTTCGCCAGCTGCTCTCGGAGGCCGGGCCGCCCGGGTGCTGGATATCGGTTGCGGGGAAGGCCAGCTGTCGCGTGAGTCTGCTCGTCTGCCGGGCGTCCGTTTTGTGGCCGGGATCGACCCGACGGCGGCGCAGCTGGCCGCCGCCCGCGACCGCCAGCACCGCCCCGACGCCGACGGGCGGCCGGGAGCGAGGGGCATGAGCCCCGTTGTGTACGCCCGGGCGTCGGCGACTTCGCTCCCTTTCCCGGACGGCGGTTTCGACGCCGCGTTCGCCTGCCTCGTATTCGAGCACATCGACGATGTCGTCGCCGCGGTAGCGGAAGCGGGCCGCGTGCTCGCTCCTGACGGCACTTTTTTGCTGTTCTTGAACCACCCTCTGCTGCAGGCGCCCGGCAGTGGTTGGGTCGACGACGACATACTCGGCGAGCAGTACTGGCGCATCGGGCCTACCTGGCCGAGAACCACGCCGTCGAGGAGGTGGACAAAGGGATTCGGATCCCCTTCGTGCACCGTCCGCTCTCGGTTTATGTGAACGCAATGGTCCAGGCCGGCCTGTACCTGACCGGGATGCTCGAGCCGGCGCCCCCCGGCGGTTTTCTCGATAAGGCGGAGGAGTACCGCCAGGCGGCCGCTTTTCCACGTCTTCTGGTTCTTCGGGCCGAAAAACTCGCTCGGCGGTCGCCGCCCCGCGCATAGTTTTTGGCCCGGCGCTGGCACAATGAAGTGTGGCCGAGTTCGTCATAATCACGGGGCTCTCCGGAGCGGGACGTTCTCAGTCGGCGGCGGTATTAGAGGATCTCGGGTGGTACGTGATCGACAACATCCCGACCGCCCTCATCACCAAAGTCGCCGACCTGGTGTCCGGGCCGGGGCCGAGGCCCAGCGCCTGGCCCTGGTAGTGGGCCGTGACGCCGACCAGCTCGGTGACCTCGAAGCGGCGATAAAGCAGCTGCAGGCCTCGGGCGACCGGGTCATGGTGCTGTTCCTCGACGCTTCTGACGAGGTCCTCGTGCGCAGGTTCGAAGGGACGCGCCGGCGCCACCCGTTCGGCCAGGAGCGCGTCCTCGAAGCGATATTCGACGAACGCCAGCGGCTCGAAGCCATAAAGGAAAGGGCCGACCTCGTCGTCGACACGAGCGACCTCAATGTCAACCAGCTCCGCGAGCGCCTGGCCGAGGTGTTCAGCTACGGCGAAACCACCGCCATGCAGATCCTGGTGCTGAGCTTTGGTTTCAAGCACGGGGTCCCCCTCGACGCCGACAACGTGCTCGACGTGCGGTTCCTGCCCAATCCCCATTGGGTGGAAACGATGCGGCCCCTGACCGGGCTCGACGAGCCGGTGCGCCACTACGTCCTCGGTCAGCCGGAAGCCAAGGAGTTCCTCGAACGGATCGACCACCTGTTGGCCTTCCTGGTCCCGGCGTACGTCCACGAGGGAAAGTCGTACTTGACCCTCGCCATCGGGTGCACGGGTGGCCGTCACCGCAGTGTCGTGCTGGCCGAGGAGATGGCGGACCGTCTCCGCAAGATGGGCTACAACCCGAACGTCACCCACCGCGACGTCGAGCGCTGACCTCGGCTGGCTGCCGGGCCCGGGGCCAAGGCCCGGCCTGACCAAGCCACGTTTGAGCAGCGGTAGGATGCTCTGCGCCGGGATAGCGACGGGACGACGAGCGACTGAACCGCGGCTGAAATAAGACACGTCGGGCAGGCCCGGCAACGGCAAAGGAGCGAGCAAGATGACAGTCAGGGTTGGTATCAACGGGTTTGGCCGGATCGGCCGCAACTTTTTGCGGGCGCTGCTCGCTTCCGGAGCAGATATAGAGATCGTGGCCGCCAACGACCTGGCTCCCGCCGAGACCAATGCTCACCTGCTCAAGTACGATTCGACCTTCGGCGTCCTGCCTCAAGAGGTCAAGGTCTCAGGCGACACCATCGTGGTAGGCGACCACAGCTTCAAGGTCTTCGCCGAGCGCGACCCCAAGGCGATCCCGTGGGGAGACGTCGGCACCGATGTGGTGATCGAGTCGACCGGCCACTTCACCGATGGCGAAAAAGCGGTCGCCCATATCGAGGGCGGCGCCAAGAGGGTCATCATCTCGGCCCCGGCGACCAACGTCGACGGCACCTTCGTGGTGGGGGTCAACGACGACGCCTTCGACCCGGCTGTGCACAAGGTCATCTCCAACGCCAGCTGCACCACGAACTGCTTCGTGCCCATGATCAAGGTCCTCGACGACGCCTTCGGGGTCGAAAAGGGCCTGATGACCACGGTGCACGCCTACACGAACGACCAGAACCTGCAGGACCTGCTGCACAAGGACCTTCGCCGGGCCAGAGCGGCGGCCAATAACATCGTGCCCACCAGCACGGGCGCCGCCCGGGCGACGAGCCTGGTCCTCGCCAATATGAAAGGCCGCCTCGACGGCTCTTCTCTGCGGGTCCCCGTCCAGGACGGGTCGATCACCGACTTCACCGGCATCCTCACCCGCGACGTCACGGGCGAGGAAGTAAACGACGCCTTCAAGGCGGCTGCGACCGAAGGCCGGCTGGCCAAGGTGCTTGTTTACACCGACGAGCCGATCGTCAGCTCGGACATCGTCGGCTCGCCCGCCAGCTGCACTTTCGACTCCAAGCTGACCATGGCGATGGGCAGCCTCATCAAGGTCTTCGGTTGGTACGACAACGAGTGGGGTTACTCCAACCGCCTGATGGACCTGGCCCTGATCGTCGGGCGCGCCTGAGCCCGTGCAGCTTCCCCAGCTCGAGGACATTCGCCCGGTCGAGGGCCGGCGCGTGCTCGTTCGCTGCGACTTCAACGTCCCCCTGGCCGGTGGCGTGATCACAGACGACATGCGTATCCGGCTACCCGTGGAGACTCTCACGTGGCTCCTCGGCGAGGGGGCGCAAAAGCTCACCGTCTGCAGCCACCTGGGGAGGCCGAAGGGCAAACCGGACTCGAAGTACTCGATGGCCCCCGTCCGGGAGCGGCTTTACGAGTTGCTCGAGGGCCAGGGCGCCGACACCAACCGCGTACAGCTCCTCGAGAACCTTCGCTTCAACGCGGGCGAGGAGGCCAACGACCCCGCCTTTGTGGCCACGCTTGTAGAGGGCCAGGACGTGTACGTCGACGACGCATTTGGCGCCGCTCACCGGGCGCACGCCTCCATCGTCGGCCCACCGGAGTTCCTGCCGTCCGCCGCCGGGCGCGTGCTGGCGCGCGAGGTCGAGGTCCTCGACAGTCTCCTGCAGTCGCCCAAGCGGCCGTTCGTCGCCGTCCTCGGGGGGGCCAAGGTCTCCGACAAGCTCGGGGTGATCGAGGCCTTGCTGGACAAGGTCGACACCCTCTTGGTGGGCGGTGGCATGTGCTTCACCTTCCTGGCGTCCCAGGGCCACGACCCGGGCGGGTCGTTGCTCGAGGAAAGCCAGGTAGACAACTGCGCCCGGCTGTTGAGCGAGGCTGAAGCCGCCGGCAAACGCATCCTCTTGCCTACGGACATCGTCGTCCTCTCGCCCGACGGGGTCTTCGGCGCCGGCCGGGCGCCCGAGGGCGAGATGAACATTGTGGGCCAGGACGTGCAGGAAGAATGGCTTGGCCTCGACATTGGCCCCGGGTCGGCGGCCGCTTTCGCCGACGAGATCACCGCCGCCGCCACCGTCTTCTGGAACGGGCCGATGGGCGTCTTCGAGGATCCCCGGTTCGCGGCCGGGACCGAGGCGGTGGCCGGAGCGGTAGCCACGACCAGGGCCTTCACGGTCGTAGGCGGCGGCGACAGCGCCAGCGCGCTGAAGATGTTCGGGGTGGACGACCAGGTGGACCATCTGTCCACGGGGGGAGGGGCGTCCCTCGAGTTCATCGAAAAGGGCGACCTCCCGGGGCTGGCGGCCCTCCGCGAGGCAGCCGCCAAGGCCCGCGGAACCAGGACGAGTGGCTGAGCGCAAGCCGCTCATCAGCGGCAACTGGAAGATGCACCACACCCATCTGGAGGCCATCGCCGTCGTCCAGAAGCTCGCTTACAGCCTCACGCCGGCGGACTACGAAAAGGCCGAAGTCTCGATCCACCCTGCGTTTACGGCGCTGCGCTCGGTGCAGACCCTGCTGGACGCGGACGAAATCCCGATAGCTCTGGGAGCGCAAAACGTCCACCCGGAGGACTCGGGCCCGTTCACGGGCGAAGTGAGCCCGCCCATGCTGGCCAAATTGAACGTCCGCTATGTGATCGTGGGCCACTCCGAGCGCCGGCAGCTGTTCGGCGAGAGCGATGAGTTCATCAACCAGAAGCTGCTGGCCGTCTTGAAACACGGGATGGCCCCGGTGCTGTGCGTCGGGGAGACGCTCGAGGAACGTGAGGCGGGCACGATGGAGGCCAAGTGCAAGCACCAGCTCCAGGCGGGCCTGCAGGGCGTGGGGGGGTCGTCCGCAGCCAACGTCGTGGTGGCCTACGAGCCCATCTGGGCCATCGGGACGGGCCGCAACGCCACCCCCGAAGACGCCCAGGCTATGTGCAAGGCCATTCGTGGGTGCCTATCGGAGCAGTTCGGCCCCGACGTCGCAGGCAGAGTACGGGTGCAGTACGGCGGCTCGGTCACCCCGAGCAACATCGGCGAGCTGATCGCAGAGGCGGACATCGACGGGGCCCTGGTGGGTGGGAGTAGTCTGGACGCCGAGCGTTTCAGCCAAGTAGTTCGCCTGGGCGACTAGGCCCAACGATCGGGGGCCAATGGCTATGGTCAGCCCGAGCGGGGGCGCGTAACATTCGCGCCCTGTGAATGGTATGTTGCGTGACATCCGGCCGCAAGTTGGCCGGTCACCCGAGGTAAACGAAAGATAAACAGGAGGAGGTGCCAGCCAAGTGGTGATCACGTGGATATCGATTTCGGTCCAAATAGTGCTGTGCATAATCCTGATCGTCTCGATCCTGCTGCACAGCGGCAAAGGCGGGGGGCTTTCGGAGATGTTCGGGGGTGGTATCGGTTCGGCCGCTGCGTCGTCCAGCGTGGTCGAGCGGAACCTGGACCGTTTTACGGTCTTTACAGCGATCGCTTTCGGTTTCAACACCATCATTTTGGCGATCCGCCTTCAGTGAGTTCAGAGCGGTAACAACACTGGCCCCCACGCGGCAGCACTGACGTACGGGCCGGTCTTGTGGCGCCACCTCAACCGTTCACGAAAGGTTCACAACTACATGAAGTTGAAAGTCATGGCTCGAGGGTCTGGAATTGCCCTCGCCGCTGTGGCCACTGCTGCGGTGACGTTAACAGCCTGCGGCAGCAGCGCCACTCCTTCGTCCAGCCCGAACCAGGCGTCCGCGGCGAGCAACTTCGGGCCGAGCGGCCCGGTCTCGTCTGTCGGCACCAAGATCCAGGGGGGCACCGCGTATTTGGCAGAGGCTCCTGGCTCCCCTCCGAACTACATTTTCCCGTTCGTAAACGCGCAGAACTGCGGTTTTCAGAACTTCGGGGAGATGTTCTGGCTCATGTACCGGCCGCTGTACTGGTTCGGTAACAACAACAGCCCGACGGTCGATTACAACTACAGCATCGGCAAAGCGCCTGTGTTCGCCGATGCCGACAAGACCGTCACCGTGTCGTTGAAAAACTGGAAGTGGTCCGACGGCGAGTCGGTTACCAGCCGCGACGTCCAGTTCTGGATGAACCTGATGAAGGACATCCCGTCGGAATGGTGCATCTACACACCGGGCTTCTTCCCGGACAACCTGTCGTCGGTCGACTACCCTAACTCCTCCACGGTCGTCTTCCACTTCAAGAAGACCTACAGCCAGACCTGGATCCTCTACAACGAGCTGTCGCAGATCACGCCGTTGCCGATCGCCTGGGACCGCACCTCGGCCTCAGGGGCGACACCCAGCGCCACCGCGGCCAACCTTCCCGACACAACGGACACCGGGGCCCATGCGGTCTACAAGTACCTCAACGGGCTGGCCACCAACACGGCCACGTACGCGACCAACCCGACCTGGCAGGTGGTGGACGGGCCCTGGAAGCTGGAAAGCTACACGAGCACCGGTGAGGCGACCTTCGTCCCCAACGCGGACTACAGCGGCTCGCCGAAGCCGACGCTGTCCAAGTTCGTCGAGGTGCCGTTCACCTCAGACGAGGCCATCCTCAACCAGGTCAAATCGGGCGGCCCCAACGCCCTTTCGCAGGTTGAGCTGCCGGACGAGTACCTGCCGCAGCTGAAGTCCATCGAGGGCGAGGGCTACAACGCCACCAATTTCACGACCTTCAGCTTCAGCTACGCCCCGTTCAACCTGGGCAACCCGACCTTCGGGCCGGTCTTCTCCCAGCTGTACTTCCGCCAGGCCTTCGAGCACCTGGTCGACCAGCAGGGCTGGATCAGCAAGATCCTGGGCGGTTACGCCGTGCCGACCTACGGGCCGGTACCCCTGGCGCCCAACAACAGCTTCGCCGACAACTACGAGCGCTCCAACCCGTACCCGTTCAACCTGTCGGACGCAGCCAAGCTGCTGAAGGCGCACGGCTGGGCCAACGTGGGCAGTGGCCAGGTGGCCTATTGCGCCAAGCCCGGTACCGCAGCCAATGAGTGCGGGGCCGGCGTGAAGAAGGGCCTGCAGCTCAAGTTCAACCTCCAGTACCTCAGCGGTTCGGTGGTAGCAGCCGAGGAGACCGAAGACCTGAAGTCGCAGGCGGCTCAGGTCGGGATCAACCTCGAGCTGACCACGGCGCCGTTCACCCAGGTCATCAGCAAGGCCGTCGACTGCGGTCCCGGCGGATTGGCCAAGCCCGGCTCGGCCCAGTGCAACTGGACCGTGCAGTGGTGGGGGGCCGGCTGGATCTACGCCCCTGACTACGCCCCCACGGGTGAGTCGCTGTTCTACACCGGTGCCGCCGCCAACTACGAGGGCTGGAGCAGCCCTGAGGCCGACAAGCTGATCAACGAGACGCTGACGGCGTCCACGCCCGCGGCCGCCACGAGCGCTCTCGATGCTTACCAGAACTACGTGGCCAAGCAGGTGCCGGTGATCTACTTCCCGACCGCGACCGGTGACCCCACCGGGGCGGCCATCGTGCTCACCTCCAAGCACCTGGGTGGGTATATCAACAACGTGTACTCCAATATGACCCCGGAGAACTGGTACCTCACGAAGTAGGCACCAGGCTCCAGCTCGCTTGAAAGGAGGAGGCGCTCCAGATGACCGGTTACATAATCCGGCGCTTGGGCCAGGCGGTAATAGTCGTCCTCGGGGTGACCATCATCGCCTTTTTCATGGAGCACCTCCTCCCCGGCGGGATAGCCCGGGCCATCCTTGGGCCCGGGCTACCCAGCTCCAGATCGAGCAGTTCAACCAGCAAAATGGCCTCGACAGCCCGCTGTGGTACCAGTACTGGGTTTTCCTGAAGAACCTTTTGCACGGCAACCTGGGCTTCTCTTACAAGCAAAATCGCAGCGTCAATTCCATAATCCTGAGCGACCTGCCCCGCGACATCATGCTCGTGGGGACTTCGCTCGTGCTGGCCGTCGTGATCGCCGTCCCCATCGGCTTGATGCAGGCGGTAAAGCGCAACCAGGCCTGGGACTACGCCGGCACCGCCACCGCCTTCGTCCTCTACTCCATGCCCTCCTATGCTCTCGGGCTCATCCTCATAGGGGTACTGGCCATCCAGTTCAAGGTGTTCCCGGCGGAGGCCCCCCAGGGGGCGACGGTGGGGGCCATGCTGGCTCATCCCGCCGGGCTTATACTGCCCGTCCTCACTCTGACGCTCGTGACCTACGCTCTTTTCTCCCGCTATATGCGCTCGTCGGCGATAGACGCCCTGGCGCAGGACTACATAAAGACGGCCCGGGCCAAAGGCCTTTCTGAACGGGCCATTCTCCGTCGCCATTTATTGCGGAACTCGCTCGTCCCTGTGGCCACCCTGATCGGGCTTTCCCTGCCTGCCGTGCTGACGGCCGGGCTCGTGATCGAGTACCTGTTCAATTTCCAGGGCCTCGGCCTCGAGTACTTCAACGCCGCCACCACCGACGACTTCCCGGTGATGATCGGCATCACCGTACTGGTGGGCCTGGCCACGGTGATCGGCAACCTCCTGGCCGACCTGGCCTACGCCGTGCTCGACCCGAGGGTGCGTTACTGAGATGGCCCTTCTCCCTGTTGTCGCAGAAGTCGAGCCGGTAGTACAGGCCGAGTCGAGCGAAGGCGGTGACGTTTACAAGCAGGGCAGTGTCGCCCGGCTTGTCCTGCGGACCTTTACGAAAAACAAGCTGGCCGTTGTCGGCGTCGTGATCGTGGTCGGCATGGTCCTGTTCTGCTACCTGGGCCCGCTCTTTTACCACACGGACCAGGTCGACACGAACATCATCCAGAGCAACGACCCCCCTCCTGGTCGCACCTGCTCGGGACCGACAACAACGGCTACGACATCCTGGGCCGGCTCATGGCAGGCGGGCAGATCTCGATCGAGATCGGGCTCAGCGTTGCCATTATCGCCACGTTCCTCGGCGTGGTCTGGGGTGCAATATCGGGTTATTTCGGGAAGTTCGTCGACACGGTAATGATGCGCGTGGTCGATATCCTGCTGGCCATCCCGGTCGTGTTCCTGTTTATTTTTGTCTCGACCATCGTGACGCCCTCCAAATGGTTGCTAATCGCCGGTACTGGCAGGGTTGTCATGGCTGGCCCCGGCCCGGTTGGTCCGGGGTGAGACGCTCTCGCTTCGTACCCGGGAGTACGTCCAGGCGGTAAGGGTGATGGGCGGCCGGTCGCGCCGTGTCGTGTTCCGTCACATCATCCCCAATTCGATCGGCACAATCATCGTCAACGCCACTTTCCAGGTGGCCGACGCCATCCTGGTGCTGGCCGTGCTCCAGTACCTCGGCTTTGCCCTCCCGCCGCCGACCGCCACCTGGGGCGGGATGCTGTCCCAGGGCAGCAGCTTCCTCTCGGACGGCTATTGGTGGGAGGTTTACCCGGCCCTGATTATGATCGTGCTCATCGTCGTTGCCTTCAACTTCATCGGCGACGCCCTTCGCGATAGTTTCGAAGTTCGTCTCCAGGAGCGCTGAAATGGGCACGCGCATATGAGCCTGCTCGAGATAAAGGACCTGCGGACGGAGATCAAGCTCAGGACGCGCGTCGTAAAGGCGGTCGACGGCGTGACCGTCAACATCGAGTCCGGGGAAACCGTGGGCCTGGTCGGGGAATCCGGCTGCGGGAAGTCGATGACGGCCTCGAGCGTCATGCGCCTGCTGCCGCCGGGAGGTCACATAGTCGGGGGGTCCATCACCCTGGACGGCAAGGATCTCACCGCCATGACGGACCAGGAGATCCGTTCGGTGCGCGGCAACGACGTCGGCATGGTCTTCCAGGACCCGCTGACGTCCCTCAACCCGACGATGAACATCGGACGCCAGATCGCCGAGACGGTCGTGCTACACAAGGGGGTCTCCAAACAGGAGGGGTTGTCCCGAGCGGCGGACGTACTGGGCCTCGTCGGCATGCCCAACCCGGCCGAGCGGTTGCGTGACTACCCGCACCAGCTCTCCGGAGGCCTCCGCCAGCGGGTCATGATCGCCATGGCGCTGGCTTGCGAGCCCAAGTTGTTGATAGCCGATGAGCCCACCACCGCGCTCGACGTCACCATCCAGGCCCAGATCCTGAGCCTGCTGGACGACCTCAAGAGCCGGCTGGGGATGGCGATCCTGCTGATCACCCACGACATGGGCGTCATCGCCGGCCACGCCGACCGGACGATGGTGATGTACGCGGGCCAGATCGTGGAATCGGCCGTGACCGACCGTCTCTTCGAGGACGTGCACCACCCCTACACGGAGGCTCTCCTCGCGTCGATCCCGCAACTCGACCAGGACAAGAGCCAGCGCCTCTATGCCATTCCCGGCTTGCCGCCCGACCTGTCCCGGCCGCTCAGGGCGTGCCGGTTCGCCCCACGGTGCCGCTACGCCACCGAGGTGTGCCGGGCCGAAGTACCAGCCCTGGCCGGCGACGACAAAGGTCACCCTTACGCCTGCTTCCACCCGGTCAGCCGGGCCGTAGAGGAGATCGCGGGTGCTGGCGACCTGCTCGGTGAAGGGGCCGAGGCGGCGCCTCTGGTCGAAGTGGGCGCGGTGACGGTAGGGCGGGCCAACAACGGTGTGGCCGCAGCAGGGCCCGGGCGCCCACAACGGCGGCCCGGCCCGGCCCGGTCGGGCCACCGGGGGGCCGCCGGCGCCCCCGGGCCCATCCGACGGGAAGAGCGAGGAACCCACCCCCGCCCTGACCACCGTCGCCACCATGGACGCTCCCGTGATCCTCGAGCTGAAGGGGGTACGCAAGGATTACCCCGTCACCGCAGGCGCCATCATGCAGCGCAAGATCGGGGCCGTGCAGGCCGTGCGGGGCGTGGACCTGACCCTCCACCAGGGCGAGACGCTCGGAGTGGTGGGGGAGTCAGGGTGCGGGAAGTCGACGCTCGGCCGCCTGATCGTCGGCCTCGAACCGCCCACCTCCGGCGATGTGCTGGTGGACGGGACCGACCTCACCCAGCTGAAGGGGGCCGACCTGCGCCGCCGGCACCGTGACCTGCAGCTCATGTTCCAGGACCCGTACTCGTCGCTCGACCCCCGGATGCGGGTGGGGACGATCATCCGGGAACCGCTCCTGGTGCAGGGCATCGGCACTCCGGCGGAGCAACGCGAACAGGTGGCGGCATTGTTGCGGGAAGTGGGCCTGCCGCCCCACGCCGTCGAGCTCTACCCCCACGAGTTTTCCGGCGGGCAACGTCAGCGCATCGGCCTGGCCCGGGCGCTGGCCCTCAACCCCCGGCTCATCGTGGCCGACGAACCGGTGTCCGCCCTGGACGTCTCGATCCGCTCACAGAATCCTCAACCTGATGAAGCGCCTGCAGGCCAACCATGGCCTCAGCTACATATTCATCTCGCACGACCTCTCGGTGGTGCGCTACCTGGCCGACCGCATCGGGGTCATGTACCTCGGCAAGCTGGTCGAGATCGGGACGGGTGACGACATCTACTCCCGTCCGGCGCACCCTTACACGGCGGGGCTGATCGACTCGATACCGGTGCCCAACCCCACGGTTCAGCGGGCCCGCAAGTCGATACCTATCCGGGGTGAGCTGCCCTCGCCGCTCCACCCGCCGTCGGGCTGCCCCTTCCGCACCCGTTGCCCGCGGGCGCAGGCGCGCTGTGCCGAAGAAGAGCCTGAGCTCAGCTCGTTCGGTGGGCAGCACTTTGCCGCCTGCTACTTCCCGTTGCAGGAGCCGCTGAAGCAGCCCGCCGCCGTAACACCGGCGGCGTAGGCGCTGGCTGCGTCGGTCGCCCAACTCGCTCGTCAGCACCTGTTGCCCGCAGCGTCCAGGTCAGAGATGGGCAGTCCCGGGCCATGACCAGGCGGGGCTGGGCGCTGTTCCTGGCCGTGGGGGTCATCTGGGGCCTCCCGTACCTGCTCATACGGGTTTCGATGCGGGAAGTGACGCCGGCGTTCCTCGTGTTCGTGAGGACGGGCGGCGGGGCGCTGCTGCTCGCCCCTTTTGTGGCCCGCCGGGGCGCCTTTTCGCCGCTCCTTTCGCGCTGGAAAGCCCTGGTCGCCTTCACCGTGGTGGAGCTGGCCGTGCCCTGGTGGGTGCTTTCGAACGCCGAAAAGAGGATTACCAGCTCGCTGGCCGGCCTGCTGGTCGCCGCCGTCCCCATCGCCGGGGCGCTTATCGGCCGTCTGACGGGCACTGACCGCCTCGACCGGACCAGAGCGGCCGGGCTTTTGGTCGGGGTGGCCGGTGTCGGGGCGCTGGTCGGCTTCGACGTCGGTAGTTCCGACCTCCTGGCCGCCGGCTCCGTTGTGTTCGTCGTCATCGGGTACGCCCTCGGGCCGTGGGTGCTGTCGCACTACTTGTCGGACCTGCCGGGCCCGACGGTCATTACGACCTCTCTGGCCCTGTGCGCCATCGCCTACGCCCCGGTGGCACTGTGGGAACGGCCGGAGCACGGGCTGTCCGGCTCTGTGATCGCCTCGATGGTCTGCTTGACGGTCGTTTGCACGGCCGTGGCCTTCGTGTGCTTCTTTGCCCTGGTGGCCGAGGTGGGGCCGATGCGGTCGACGGTGGTCACCTACGTCAACCCGGCCGTGGCCGTCTTGCTGGGTGTCACGGTGCTCGGCGAGCCCTTTGGCGTTGCCACGGGGGTTGGTTTCGTGCTGGTGCTGGCCGGGTCCGTTTTGGCCACCCGGCGGCCCGCCCGGCCGGCGGGACAAGCACAGTTGGCGAAGTGGGCGACCGGGCGGTGCCGCCGCCGGCGCCCACCGTCGCGGAGCCCTGACCGGCCTCCTCGGGTACGCTGGGCTCGCGGTGCCTGCTTCGACTCCCAGCCACAAAGAGCCCTCGCGGCCGGGGATGCGCTCACGGCGAGGAGCCGTGGCGCTACTAGCAGCAGTGGTAGCTACCGTCGCCGGGTGCAGTGCCACCCAAATCCCGAGTGCGCCGGCCACCCCCACGACGCCACAAGAGGCAAATGCGACCACCTCGACCGCCGCCACGGCCAGCACGACCTCGACCACCACCGCCCCACCTACTCAGAACATCGTCTACGACACCAGCGCGCGTCGATCTCTTACGCCGTCGGGGCCGAGCCGGGCAACTGGGACATCCACGCGGCCGGCGCCTCGTCCTCGTACCTCACGCTGCAGCAGGTGCTGGCCCAGGTGTGGCCGTCGGCCTTTTATGTCGGGACCAACGGGACGCCCACGCTCAACGCGTCGCTGCTGACATCGGCCGCGGTGGTCGGTTCCGACCCGCAGACGGTCGTGTACCAGATAAACCCCCGGGCCGTTTGGTCGGACGGTACCCCGATCACGTACGCCGATTTCGCGTACAACTGGGAGGCCCAATCGGGCAAAGCCTCTTTTCGTGACCTGGGCGGCGCGGCGTACACGCCCGTGGACCAGGTTGGTTACGACGACATTGCTAGCGTCAAGGAGGCAGCTGGAGACCCGTACACGGTGCGGGTCACTTTTTCCTCTCCCTATTCAGACTGGCAATCGCTATTCGACTACCTGATGCCGGCGCACGTCGGGCGGTCGATCGGGTTCGACTCCGGGTTCACGGACCCGGTGGCCGACCTCGTTTCAGGTGGGCCCTACCTCGTGTCCGAGCTGCAGCCGGGCTACTCGCTCGAGCTGGTCCGCAATGCCCGTTACTGGGGCACGCCGGCGAACCTGGCGGCCGTCACTTATTACTTCACGAGCGGAACGGCGGAGACGATCGATGCCCTGAGCAACGGCCAGCTCGACGTCGCCGTCCTGGCGGCCGAGCCCAGCGCGTTCAAGCAGTTGCAGGCGACCGGGGGGCTTTCCGTACGGGCGGTGGCGAGCAACCTGTACGAGGACCTCGATTTCAACGAGGCAGGAACGCCGCTGTCGAGCCCCGTACTGCGGCGGGCCATAATGATGGCCCTCGACCGGGGAGGCATGGCCACGGAGCAGCTGGCACCGTACGGGCTGGCCGCCACGCCGGTCGAGAACCGGGCCTACCTGGCGGGGGACCCGGGTTATACCGACGACGGGACGGACTACGACGCACCCTCGCCGACGGCTGCCATCCACTTGCTTACGAGCATCGGCTACACGCTTTCGGCAGGTCTCCTCCACGACCCCGCCGGCAAACCGGTCAACCTTTCACTTGAGGTCCAGGCGGGCGACCCCGTCGCTCAGCAGCTGGCCGACGAAGTGGCCACCTCGTGCGCCGCTATCGGCGTGGTCCTGCGGGTGTCGCAGACCGGGCCACCCGCGGGCGACCTGGTAGGTGCCGCGACCTTCCCGGCTTTGCCTGCCGGTTGGCAAATGGCAATCGAACTGCGCTCGGTCCCGGCCTTCGGCTCCGCCATCGCCAGCCGTTACGCCGCCGGCGGGGCCACCAATGTGGACGGGTATGCGAACGCGGCCATGAACGGGCTGCTCGACCAGCTCGGGACGGCAACGCCGGCGCAATTGGCCCCGCTTTATGACGCCATCGACAAACAGGCCTGGGCCGGCGGGGTGGACCTCCCTCTGGTGCAATTGCCAATGGTCATGGCGCTCAATTCAAAACTGCTCAACATCGAGGTGGGGCCCTATTTCAGCAACCTGGCCTGGGACGAAGAGGATTGGGGCTTCGGGGTGCCCTAAATGACGGTGGCGGGAAAATCGGCTATAGCGCTGAGGATATGAGTGTGGGGAGCGCGCTCCAGCTCGTCCCGGTCGTGGCTCCCGGTGAGCACGCCGGCCACCACCGAGGCGCCCGCTCTGTACCCGCTCCAGAGGTCGTTGGCCGTGTCACCGACAACGGCGACCTCACGTACGTCGTCTACGGCGGTCCGCAGTACGGCAGAGAGGACCATGTCGGGGTACGGGCGCCCACGGAGCGTCTCACCCGGGGCAATGAACAGGTCCGTAACCTCTTCCCACCCGAGGTGCTCGATGACGGCAAGCTGGATCTCGTGGGTAAAACCCGTTGTCAGGCATACCTTGACCCCTCCGGCCCGCAACGAGGACATCGCCGCTCTGGCACCCGGGATCTCTTCTACCCGGCCCTGCTCGATAGCGGCCGCGATGGCCGAGTCAAAAGCAGTCAATGCTTCTTTGACGAGCTCCTCGCTTGACAGGACGGACCGGAAAACAACGGCCTTTGAGAGGCCCATGGTCCGGTGGGCATATTCCATGGCCCGGTCGAACTCCGCCCCTTCCAGGCCGGTACACCTGAGTGCGCTCTCGAACGCGTCCAGGACTATCCCGTCGTCCTTCATGACCGTCCCGGCCATGTCAATACACGCGAGGCGGATTTTAGGATTGTCGGCTGTTTGCGCTCGCTCATCGTCCATGGCCGCCGATGGTAGCGGCACGATGGCGCCTACGTAGGCTCCGGGGTGATCCGGGTCTGTCAGGATATCTCTCGAAGAGAGGAGTTTGGTGGCACGCAACGTTTTGTTCATCACGGTCGACCAGTGGCGCGGTGACAGCCTTTCCTGCATGGGCCATCCCGTGGTCGAGACGCCCAATATCGATGCGTTGGCGGAGGGTGGGGTGCTCTTCGCCAACCACTGGGCCAACGCCGCTCCGTGCGGCCCGAGCCGGGCGTGCCTTTACACCGGCATGTACATGCAGAACCACCGGTCTGTGCAGAACGGCACTCCTCTCGACGCCCGCTTTACGAATATTGCGCTCGAAGCCAAGCGCGCCGGTTACGACCCTGTCCTGTTCGGGTACACGGACACGAGCGTCGACCCCCGGACGGTCCCGGCCGGGGACCCGCGCACTTTCACTTACGAAGGCGTGCTGCCCGGGTTTACGCCCATCGTGAACGACCCCTGGGAACAAGGCGGGGTCGAATGGGGCAAATGGCTGGCCGAGCACGGCCTCGACGTCCCCTCGGTACCGCTAGACCTCTACGGGCCGGACACCTCGTACCCGGGCGCCGGTGAGCACGCGTCGACGTGGGCGCCGGCCTTATTCCCGGCCGAATTATCCGAAACGGCCTTTATGACCGAAAAAGCGACCGAGTGGCTGGCGCGCCATGGCGGCTCGCCCTTTTTCATGCACATTTCGTATGTCCGCCCCCACCCGCCCCGCCGCAACCCGGCCGGATACCACGACGCCTATTCGGAAGAACAGGTAGGACCGTTCACCGGTTTCGCCGATCCCGCCGCTGAAGCCGCCTTCCATCCTCTCAACGCTTTCCTGCTCGGGCTCCCCCTTACGGCCGCGCCGACCGATGAACGAGAGCGCCGGCAATTGCGGGCCACGTACTACGGCGCGCAGAAAGAGGTCGACGACCAATTGGGCCGCCTGTTCGGTTTTCTCGAGCGCGAGGGACTGGCTGACGACACCCTCGTCGTCCTGACGAGCGACCACGGTGAAATGGGGGGCGACCACTGGCTGGTCGAAAAATGTGGCTATTGGGACGAAAGCTTCCATATCCCCCTCGTCGTGAGGGACCCGACGCCCGCCGCCAACGGCACCAGAGGGCTTGTAGTAAGGGAAGTTACCGAGTCCGTAGACGTGGCCGCCACCGTCCTCGATTGGCTGGGCCTGGAGGTCCCGGCGCAGGTGGACGGCTGGCCGCTTACCTCGTTCTTGCAGCTGGGGGCCGCTCCTGCGCACTGGAGAAGAGCCGTGCACTGGGAATGGGATTTCCGCTACCCGCAGTACCGCGTGCCGGAGCGCCTCGGCGTCCCGGCCGAGCACTGCTTCCTCGCCGTGGTGCGCAACCCGGCGGCAAAATACGTGCAATTCGCCGCCGGTCCCGACGTGCTGCCGCCGGTGCTTTTCGACCTCGTGTCGGACCCGGGCCAGTTGTCGAATCTGGCGGACGTGGCCAACCTGGCGGACGTGGCCAACCTGGCCGGCCCCGGGGGCGCTGGTACCAACGCCGCTCTTGCCCTAGCCTTCGAGCTGGCCCAGGAAATGTTGAGGTGGCGTATGCGCAACCGGGAACGGACTTTGTCCAATTGTTTCCTCACCCCCGGTGAGGGCCCTGTCTGGAGGCGGGACGAATGGCGTTGAGCTCTGGGCCCCCGGCAGCCTGGGCCGGGGACGTCGGCGAGCTTCGCCAGGTGCTGGCCGGCATGAGAGGGTTCTTTGACGGGGAGGAGGGCGTCGACGAGCTCGACCACGCCCTCCAGTGCGCCACCCACGCTCTGGCCGCGGGCGCTCCCCCGGATGTCGTGGCCGCCGCTTTGCTGCACGACGTGGGCCGGGCGCCAGCCGTGAGCGGTGGGTACCCCGGCGCCCCGCACGAGCAGGCGGGCGCTCGCTGGCTTGGGGGGCGGGCATCGGAAAAGGTCGCCTGGCTCGTGAGTGCGCACGTGGCGGCCAAAGTCTTCCTGGTCAACTCGGACCCCGTCTACTTCAATGGTTTATCGGCAGCCAGCGTCTCCAGCCTGGTCAACCAACGCGACCGTGAGACCGACCTGGTGCCGTGGACCTCTCACCGCTGGTGGCCCGAAGCGGTGCAACTGCGGCGGTGGGATGACGCCGCCAAGGTGCCCGGTGCGACCACTGTCAGCGTCGACGTCGTGCTCAGAGAGGTGGGTGCACTTTAACTTTTGGTGTCAAGTAGGGCGAGATGCTGCCAAATGTTTACCTGAGCGTTGCCTGCGTGTCACTTTGTCTTCAAGCCCTCCGCGTATCTTACGGACAGTGGTCGCACCCCCCTCTGGGCCACGGGAAAGACGCGCACGCAAATCGGACTGATGCGCCCTGAAATTTAGGAGAGAAATACTTGACAGCATTTAAGAGCCATCGCTCGAGGACTCGGGCGATTTCTGCCGCGGCCGCCCTCGCTTGCTGTGCTGCCGTCGTAACGACGGCCGGCCCGGCGAGCGCCGCCACCTCGACCAACTACTCGACGGCAACCTCGCTGGCCGCATTCGGGGGCATGAGCGGGCTCGTCCAGGCGGCGAAAGCAGAAGGGGCGCTCAATGTGATCACCCTCCCCAGCAACTGGTGCAACTACGGCGCCATTATCAACAGCTTTTCTAAGAAGTACGGCATCAGCATCACCAGCGAGAACCCGGAAGGCTCGAGCCAGGACGAGGTCAACGCCATGGTCCAGTTGAAGGGCCAGAGCCGTGAGCCGGACGTCCTCGATATGGGCACCCCCTTTGCCATCAAGGCCGACCAGATGCATTTGCTGGCGCCCTACACAGTTAGTTCCTGGAGCAATATCCCGGCCAGCGCCAAGGCTAGCGACAACACGTGGTGGGCTGACTACGGAGGGTACGTGGCCATTGGCTATAACTCAGCCGTAGTGAAACCAGCACCCACTTCCTTCAAGTCGCTGCTCAATCCCGCCTACAAGCACATGGTGGGAATCAATAACAGCCCAACCGAAGCCGGCGCCGCTTTTGCGGCCGTGTACGCCGCCTCCCTGGCTAACGGAGGCTCGCTGAACAACATCGGCCCCGGCATTAGCTACTTCCAACAGCTCAACAAGGAAGGCAACTTCGTGCCGGTGGTGTCCGGCCCGGCCACGGTCCAAAGCGGGGCCACGCCTATCGTGATCTGGTGGGACTACCTGCAAGCTTCCGAGATCAAGCCCGAGGTGTCGACCTGGAAGGTCGTCATCCCGAGCGACGGCGTTTACGCGTCCTACTACGACCAGGCGATATCCGCCAACGCACCTCACCCGGCGGCCGCCCGGTTGTGGGAGGAGTACCTGTACTCCACCGCCGGCCAAAACCAGTGGCTCCAGGGCTATTGCCGCCCGATCGAACTCAACACCCTGGTTAAGAACGGGACGGTCGACCAGGCCGCCTACAAGGCTCTTCCGCCTGTTCCCGCGGGCTTCAAGGGCTACCCGACCAACGCCCAGGTAACCGCGGCCGAGAACCTGGTCGCCAAAGAGTGGGCCATAAAGGTCACCAGCTAGAGTCAGAAGCTCAGGTGAGCTCAGCAGTAGTCCCCAAGAAGTCAACGACCTGGGCCCGGGCCGGCAAGACCTGGGCCCCGGTCGTGCCTTTTGCGGCCTGGGTACTGGTCTTCCTGGCCATTCCCGCCATCGCCGTCGTGATCGGGGCGTTCCAAAAGCCGGGCGGCGGGTGGACGATGAAGAACGTCAGCATCGCCACCCAGGGTGTCTACATGAGCGGGTTCGAGAACTCGCTCAAGATGGCGCTGCTGACCGCGCTAGTTCCGGCCATAACCGGGACATTTCTGGCATATGCCATCCACACGTCCCGGGGCTCATTTCTTCGACGCGTTAGCGTTACGGCCTCGGGTGTCTTTGCCAACTTTGGCGGTGTGCCACTGGCGTTCATGTTCATCGCCACGCTGGGCCTGTCGGGTATCGGGACACAGTGGCTCAGCGACCTGAGTATCAACCTCTACCAGCACGGTTTCACGCTGTATTCCTTCAGCGGCGTGGCGCTGGTGTACATGTACTTCCAGATCCCTCTGTTCGTGCTGGTGACGCTGCCCGCTTTCGAGGGCTTGCGCAAATCGTGGCGGGAGGCGGCCGAAAATCTGGGCGCTCATTCATGGCAGTACTGGCGCCATGTGGGTATCCCCGTCCTCATGCCGGCCATCCTGGGGTCCACGCTGCTCGTCTTCGGCTTCGGCCTTTCTGCCTATGCCACCGCGGACGCTTTGACGGCCGGCACGATAGCTCTCACACCGATCCAGATCGGGACCTTCCTCAACGGCAACGTGCTGGCGGGCCAGGAAAATGTGGGCAAGGCCCTCGCCGTGGGCCTTATCGCCATTAGCGCGGTAGCCATGCTGGCTTACGTCGTCCTGCAACGGCGCGCATCCAGGTGGCTACGTTGAACGGCGCGCTGTTCACGGCTCGGAGCGGACCGGCATCCCGAGGGCTAACGTCCTTAGGGCCGCTGGCATCCCGAAGGCGGCGGGCGCGGTGACGATCAGCACGGGCGTAACCGGTGTGGCCGGGGTCGACGAGGTAGTCGGCCCGGCTCGGGTAGCCAAGGGCCGCCAATCACGGGTGGCGCGGGGCCTCGGCCACGCCCCGACGGCCCAGGGCCGCCCCTGGTGGAAGTCGCTGCGGGTCTGGCGGTTTGTCGTCCTCGCCATCGCCGGTGGGTACTTCCTGATACCGCTCTGGGCGGCATTTCGTTACAGCGTATGGACAGGCACGGGCCGGGGCTGGACGGGCACCGCTTATACCCAGTTGGTCCACTCGCAGGGTTTTGGGTCCGCCTTCTGGCTATCGGTCCAGTTGGCGCTGATAACGACCGGCCTGACGCTGGTAATCATGGTCCCCACTACCATTTACGTCCACTTGCGGCTGCCTCGATTGCGCCGGGTTATGGACTTTGTGACCGTGCTGCCGATCGTTATCCCACCTGTCGTCTTGATACTCGGTGTGCTCGAGATCGCGCCGGCCCGGCTCAAGGCCACTCCTTTTCTGCTGGCATTGATCTACGTGGTCCTGGCTATGCCCTTTGCGTACATATCCCTTTCGGCCGGTCTTCGTGCTATCGACTTGCAAACCCTGGTCGACGCCTCGCGCTCACTCGGCGGAGGGTCCTGGACCACACTGCGCAGGGTGCTGCTCCCGAACATGCGCGTGGCCGTTCTCTCCGCGACGGTACTGACCGTGGCCCTGGTGCTAGGGGAGTACACAATGGCGAGCCTCGACCAGTACCAAACCTTTCCTGTTTGGATCGTCGCCTTCGAGCAGGAGAATTCGCACGTCTCGGTGGCGGCGTCCTTGCTGTCGTTGCTCATCACGTGGGTGGTGCTAATGGTGATCTCGTATTTTGGACGAGTCCGAAGAGGGTTCGGGGCGGCTCGATGATGCCGGGTATTCTCAGCGCACAGGCTGGCTGTCGTTGACGGCGGTCGAACGTACCGGTGAGTCGACGGCGCGCAGCGCGGCAACTGGCCTGTTCGGCGCCGGCACTGCTCCCGGGTCGTCCAAGGGCGGGACGTCTGTGGTAATGCGTGACCTGTACTGCAGATTTGGGAACGTTCAGGCTCTGGACGGTTTCTCGATCGATATAGGCCCGGGGGAGTTCGTGGCCCTGTTAGGCCCCTCAGGCTGCGGCAAAACTACCGCCCTTCGAATACTGGCCGGGTTCGAGAACGCAAATTCCGGTGAAGTAATGCTCGACGGCCAGGACATCCAGGCCGTTCCTCCTCAGCGACGCGGTATGGGGATGGTGTTCCAGAGCTACAGCCTGTTCCCCAACATGTCCGTGCTGGAGAACGTGGCCTTTGGCCTTCGCCTGCGCAAGGTCTCGGGCTCGGAGCGTCGGGCCAAGGCGATGTCGTTGCTCGAGATGGTCGAGCTGAAGGACCGGGCCAACCGGTACCCGCACCAGCTTTCTGGTGGCCAACAGCAGCGTGTCGCCCTCGCCCGGGCGCTGGCCATCGAACCCCGGGTGTTGCTGCTGGACGAGCCACTGTCCGCCCTCGATGCCAAGGTCCGGGTCCAGCTGCGGGAGCAGATCCGCGCCCTGCAGAAGCGGCTCGCCATCACGACCGTTTTCGTGACCCACGACCAGGACGAAGCGCTCTCCATGGCCGACCGGGTGGCGGTCATGCGCCAGGGCCGCCTCGAGCAGGTAGCGGCGCCGGCGGAGCTCTATGACAACCCGCAGACGGCCTTCGTGGCTCAGTTCGTCGGGACCATGAACCGCCTGCCGGCCAAGGTAGTTGGCCCGGGCCGGGTCTCGGTACTGGGCCAGGAAATGGCTGCTCGCGGCACGCCGACTGGCTTCACCGGCAGCGAGCTCGAGGTGCTGGTCCGCCCGGAGGCCCTGGCCCTGGCGCCCGTCGAGGGGGGCAGAGGCCTCATAACGGCCGTAACCTTCCGGGGTGCCCAATCTCGCGTCGATGTACTGGTCTCGGCGGACGTGTCGCTAAAAGTCGACATGGCCAGCACCGAGGCCTCCGCCCTGGCGGTGGGTTCGTTGGTCGAGGTCAGGCTGCTCTGCAGCGACGTCCTGGTCGATACGAGCAACGACGTTGTCGTGCTGCAGGAGGAGGCTTGACGACCGGCGGCAAAACCGCAGTCGTCGTTGTCGGGAGCGGGATACTCGGAGCCACGCACGCCCTTTGGGCGCTCGAGCACGGCTTCGAAGTCACCCACCTCGAGAGGGACGCTGGAGCGCGCGGGGCCAGCGTACGGAACTTCGGCCTCATCTGGGTAGGCGGCCGGGCGCCCGGACCAGAGCTGGAACTGGCGATCCGATCACGCGCCCTCTGGGAGGCGCTGGCCAGTGAGGTGACGGGAGTGGGTTTTCGGCCCGCCGGTTCCCTGACGGTCGCCACCAGCGAACCCGAGCTGGCGCTCATGAAGGAGGCCCTCGGGCGAGGCGACGTAGCGGCGCGCCAATGGGAGCTACTCGACCTTCCGGAAGCCCGCCAGCTCAACCCGGAGCTCTCTCCCGCCGTGCTGGGTGGTCTTTACTGCCGGGCCGACGGCATCGTCGAGCCCCGCCTTGCCGCACCGGCCATTCAGGCCTACCTGGCGCGGCAGTCGGGCTATCAGTGGTGGCCGGGACGGACGGCCGTCGAGCTGGCCGAGGGGGCGGTACGGGACGACAGTGGTTCCTGGCACAGGGGTGATTGGGTTTTCCTGTGCATCGGCGCCACTTACGGCGGTTTGATTGCCCAGTACGTCGACCGCCCGCGTACGAGAAGGGTGCGGCTGCAGATGCTCCAGACTGCGCCCTACCCGGGTAGTTTGACGACGTCCATCGCCGATGGCGATTCCATGCGCTATTACCCGGCTTTCGACCTTCCCGGCCGCGCCTCGCTTGGTCCTCAGGACGAGGTGGCGGCCCGGGCACGGGCGCAGCTCTTGCTTGTGCAGCGACTGGACGGTGGGCTTACGATCGGGGATACGCACGATTACGAGGAGCCCTTTCCCTTTGACCTGGAAGAGGACGTGTACGAGCACTTGTTGGCCAAGGCAGGGCATTTATTGGGCCAGCCGGTCCCACCGGTACGAAGAAAATGGGCGGGGATATATTCCGAAATGCTCGATAAAGAGAGGCACCTTTACTGGCGAGAAGAAATCCTGCCCCAGGTAGAGATCGTGAGCGGCCCGGGCGGTCGGGGTATGACCTGCGCGCCGGCCATTGCCGAGGCCTCTATCAAAGCGCTGGCGGCAAACGCATGAAGGCGGCCACGTGATCGTGCCCTCGGTTCCAGCTTCTGGCTCGGCCTCGGTCTCAGGCTCGGTTTCGGCCCCAGCCTCAGGCTCAGTTTCCGCCCCAGCCTCAAGCTCAGCTTCCGCCCCAGCCTCAAGCTCGGCCTGGCCCTCGGTCGAGGACCTGCTCTCCCGGCAGACGCCCGGGTACACGCTTTCGCAGGCGCTTCACCTCGATCCCGACGTATATCGCGCCGAACTTGAACGCATCTGGCGGCCGGCGTGGCTCTTCGCCGCTCATTCCGCCGAGTTGGGCCGCGCCGGCGACCGGACTGTCTTCGACGTGGGCGACGACTCGGTTCTCATAATCCGGGGCCAGGACGAGCAGGTGCGCGCTTTTCACAATGTCTGCCGTCACCGTGGCTCGCGTTTGGTGGACATAGATCTCGCTGCTTCTGCGTCGTTCGCCCGGTCGGGCAGCCCTGGCCCTGGCCGTGGCACTGGCAGGCCGTTTTCGCCATTTGCCGGCTTGCCGGCGGACCCGTTTATCCGGTGCCCCTACCACCAATGGGCCTACCGTTTTGACGGGTCACTTGCCGCCTGCGGCGGCATGGACAACGTCGAAGGATTCGAAGTCTCTGAGCATGGGCTCGTGCCGGTCGAGTGTGCCGAGGTCGGTGGTCTTATTTTCGTGCGTCTCGACCCTCCCGACGCCCCCGGTCCTCCCGGCTCTCCCGCTGCCGATGTGCAACCCGGCATTCAGGAGCTGGCCGAGGCCCTCGGGCCTCAGGGTCTTGACCAGGCCAAGGTGGCTCACGTCGAGACCTACATGGTCAGGGCGGGCTGGAAGGTCATATGGGAAAACAACCGCGAGTGCTGGCACTGCCACGTCGGCCATCCCGAGTACATCAAGTCCCATTTCGACACCGCCAATACGAGCTCGGCTCAAGTCCGGGAACGCATCTCGGCTCGCACGGAGACGATGATGGCCGCTCTCGGCGGGCTGCCGGCCGGAGAGGTGTACGACAGCGGCGGTTTGGCCACCTTCCCCTCGCCCGGGCGCTCCTGGTCGGCGCATCGGACGCCCCTGGTGGAGGGCTTTGCCACCGAGTCGCTCGACGGATCTCCCGGTCGCCCCTTTGATGGGCGATTACGAGAGCTTCGACGTAGGCGTGTTGCGTTTACGAGCGCTGCCCAACTTCTGGTGCCACGCCAGCGCCGACCACGCCGTAACCACTCGTTTGGCGCCAGCCGGTCCCGAACAAACCGCTATCGTGGTTACCTGGCTGGTCGACGACGACGCCGTCGAGGGCCGCGATTATTCGCTGGAAGACCTGCTGCCGGTTTGGGGCCGGACCAGTGAGCAGGACTGGGGCCTGTGCGAGCGCAACCAGCGGGGAATCCGGAGCAGTGGCTACCGCCCGGGGCCGCTGTCGGAGCGCCACGAGGCAAATGTGGTGGCCTTCCACTCCTGGTACCGGGATGAGATGGGGGAGCGGCTCAAGTCCTAGTCTCGGTGGGTGCCCGATCACGAACCCTTTGTTTCAGAACTGTTCGACCCTTCGGCCTGGCGAGCGGTCGAGGGTTTCCGCTTCGAGGATGTCACTTATCACCGGGCGCTAGGTCATGGCACCGTCCGGGTCGCCATCAACCGCCCGCTAGTCCGTAATGCTTTCCGTCCTCGGACGGTGGACGAGCTCTACCTGGCGTTGGACGATGCGCGTCGCTCTTCCGACGTCGGTTGCGTCTTACTGACGGGGAACGGTCCTTCACCCAAGGACGGCGGGTGGGCCTTCAGTTCGGGTGGAGACCAGAGCGTGCGAGGAAACGCCGGGTACGAGTACGAGGACGAAGAAACCGGCGGTACCGGTACTGGCGCCAGCCGTGCCAGCGCCTCTGGTTGGCCCGGTTCGCCCGGTTCGCCCGGTTCACCCGGTTCGCCCGGCTCGCCCGGCTCGCCTGGTGCGGCGGGCGAGCTCGACGAGCGGTCCTTTCGCGCTCGTTTCGGCCGGCTCCACATACTCGAAGTCCAGCGCCTCATCCGCTTCATGCCCAAGGTCGTGATAGCTGTCGTGCCGGGTTGGGCGGCCGGGGGAGGGCACAGCCTGCACGTGGTGTGCGATCTGACCATCGCCAGCGCGGAGCACGCCCGCTTTCGTCAAACAGACGCCGACGTAGCTAGCTTCGACGGCGGCTTCGGCTCGGCTTATTTGGCTCGCCAAGTGGGTCAAAAACGGGCGCGCGAGATTCTTCTTCCTAGGTCGTACGTACGACGCCGAGGAGGCGTACAAGATGGGCATGGTCAACGCCGTCGCTCCGCACGCCGAACTCGAAGCCGTCGCCCTTGGCTGGGCGGCGACTATCAACGAGAAGAGCCCTATGGCTGTCCGAATGCTCAAGTACGCCTTCAACTTGATCGACGACGGCTTAGTCGGCCAACAACTATTTGCCGGCGAGGCCACCCGGCTGGCTTATATGACCGATGAGGCGGAGGAGGGGCGAGACGCCTTCCTTGACAAGCGATCGCCCGAGTGGTCCCGGTTTCCGTGGTACTACTGATCTAGTCCTGCCCGTCGAGCTCTGTGCCGCCGTGCTCCGGCGCTGCGGTGAGCTCATCCGCTAACTCGGCTCCACTGCCATGCGCACTCCTGACGGGGCCTGCGGCCGGCTCCAGGGTCCACCTGGCCGTCTTTTCCGCATGCCTCCATGGTTGCCTGCCGTCAGGCATCGAGGGCCGGTGGACGGCGTCGCGCAGTGTCGCGCTCCACTCGTGGGATTCGGGCAAGAGGCGCCCCGCGAGCAGCCGTGTCACGAAGGCGGCGACGAACGAGGCGCCATGAGCTACCGGTCGCGGGCGGGCACTGACGGGTCGGAGAACTGCTTTCGAGCCCGCTTCTCCAGGTCAAGGTGCTGCTCGACGTGGGCGTGCAGCGCGCCGAGGTTTTGACCCGTCCCTAGCGTGGAACCCCGCATCGCGTGATGCTGAGCGGTCAAGGTCCCAGTCCCCTTCCGGATGGTGGGAGAGAGGGGACCGGGTCGGTGCCAGCCGGAGTGGTCGCTTGAGCGTCGTCAGTATTACTGCCTGGGCCCGGGCGGTCACCTTGTAGACCGAGGTGACGAGGGTGCTTGGCGTCGTTTGGCGGCACAAATGGCCGCTTGCCCTTTCCCTCGATGAGAGCCCAGCCCTGATTGGTTTTCAGGCGGTGATGGAACGGGCACAGACGATCGAGCAGCTCCAGGATGGTGACGTGGGTCTTGGACCAATCGAGGCGGTGGTCGGTCTGCAAGAACCGACCCCGTGTGCCACAGGATTCCACTGCGCAGCTGGGGTAAATCCAATCGAGCGCGCTCTTTTGGTGTGCATTGGCACGTCGCCCGAGGTGAGCAACCCCAACTACGTCTTTGCCCTTGGTGACGACTGCCTTCAGGAATGGGTCGCCCGTATCGATCATATCGAGCACGGCCTGCACGCTCGTCGGCCCGAAACCTGCTACCTCGCACACCTCGCCGTCGATGGGATAGCCACGAATTAGTGCGGAATGGTCGAGTCGCACCAGGACCTCGGTCCTCGCTGCTTGAGTGCCGCCTGAGGTGGCGAGGGCGACGAGACCGTCGAAAGCGTACGCTTCAGGAGACTCCCGTCTACGCTCTCTTCGCGCGGTCTCAAAAGCCTTATTGGCAAGCGGGTTTATGCCCGCCATCACCATGGCTCCCTCCTCGGGCGTTCCTTTGGCATGTAGGTGCCAAACGCCGAAGGCGTCTGTATAGGGTCGCAACGACCTCGCAGCGTGTATTGCCTGGCGACGCGCCTCGAGGTCTTGGTTAGTTGCCAGCGCACGGGTGGACTCATCTGCCAACTCCCTCAGGGAACCCGTCTTGGCAACGGACAAAAGCCGGGCGGTGGCGTCGGGATTGGCCGCTGCGGCGCCGGTCACAAGGGCGAGTTGCTGACCCGACAGCTCACCTGCTCGGGCTGCCGCCGCAACCTCGGGCTGCCCTTGCAAGAACCTGCCGGCTGCGACTGCCCGGTTGGCCTCGCCGAGCGAGGTGCCGGAGGCTTGGGCAAGGTCACGGACCGCCTGGCGGGCGGCCGTCGTGGGAGGTCCCAGTGTGGCCTTCCGAGCGGCCAAAAGAGAGACGACGGTGGAAAGCATGTTTCGCGCCGTGCAGACGTCTTGCATGGCCTTGTCGACTTGGCCGGGGGCTACCAGGCCCGGGTCAAAGCCGCGCACAATAGTGGCAACCGCCTCTTTCAACTCAGCGAACGTCTCGCACATGGTCCAGCCCCTCGCGGGTAAATCCTGTCCTCCATGGCCAGCCCGGGGCTAGCGAGACGGTCCCCGATTTCTCGGGAACATGCGTTCGACCTTAGCATGCCGGCAGGGACCATAACCCGGCAGTTGCCGCCCCTGTACTTCGGGCGACAGTCTTAGCGGTATGCTTTTTGGCTGCCGGGCATGCCGGCGCCACGTCGGAGTGGCGGAATAGGTATACGCGCTAGCTTGAGGTGCTAGTGGGAGCAATCCCGTGGGGGTTCAAGTCCCCCCTCCGACACGAGGTCGAACGCATGTTCGAGCCGATTAGAGGTGCTGGTCATTCGCCAAAAAGGGCCACAGTGCACAGGGCTCGGCGCCCACCCTGGGTCCGGTGAACTGGCAATCCACCGGCCGTTCATGAGGGCTGAACGGGGTTGAGGGCTTGGACGCCGTATCCTGTCCGAACGCCACCGACCTGTTTCGCACTGGCCTCCACGGCCTCGTCACTTGTCGTAATGGCGTACTGAGCCTGCTCCAATGGCGACCGCCGACCGCCGACCGCCGGCCGGCGATGGTCGGCAGAGCATGTCCAGAGCTCCCCATTAATGGCCGAGGTTACAACGCTCTGACTCTGGTGCCACCGGGTGCCCGTCGTCTTGGCCCCCGTGAGCGCGGGACCAATGGCTCGGCCCCGAGCCACTCCTGCCGCTAGCTCGACAAGCCCTTCTGTCCTCGGCGGGCAAATCTCCTCAGGTCGCATGTTGTCAGCACCGCCGTCAATAGCGCTCTCAACGACAACCCTGGACTGATAGGCCGGTAACGCCCCAGTGCCAAAGCTGTCCCGATAAGGACCGGACCGAGTTGCTGGAGCTGTTCAGCGGCGGCGCTCCGACCCTGACGCTCTAGAACCTTACGGGCTCACGCTCCCCAGCGCTGCACGCCAATTAGTCGGCCTATGGCTCAACGTTTTTAGCTTCATTACCCCATAGACCTCAACCGACGAATCGGAGCTTCGGCGCTAATAGTCGTTATGGGCGCGGATTATGGTGCTTTCTCCAAATTCATCAATGAATGCAGAACGCCGAGTATGTGCTCCTCCAACTAGGGGCTGGCAGACCCAATGCTGCACGTTCTGTCCCGCCTGACACGACGAGATGAACATTGCCGGTCCCCTCCGTCGTTTGACGCGACCAGGACCGACAGGCGCGATTCGCGTTACGGCTTGTGGTGCCCAGGCAGAACGCGACCAGTGATAGGGCGGCTACTGCCCCATAACCCGGTGGCGCAGTTCGACGTAGACCTCGGTGCCGACGACCGCCTCCAACTCCGCGCCCAGCGAGTCGATTACCTGATGTTCGCCCACGTATGCCAAAGAACCCTCGGTGCAGCACCAAGCCATTGTCTCGCCCTCTGCCCCCCAATCGCGGCGCGTCCAGCGGCGCACAGTCGCCACCTCGGTACCGTCCGCACCCGCCTCCCAGTCCACCTTGATGGGCAGCTGCCAGCACACCGAAGGCTTCCAATCAATGGGTGACTCGCCCGCGTCGATCGCGGCCAGGTGCAGCGCGCAGCCGGCGCCGCCGACGAACCCGGGGTCGGTTGAGGAAGACGCAGGCCCCATCGACTACGCGGGTGTGGGTACGGGCGCCATCGCTAAAGATGCCATCCTCGCTTGCCTCGGCGTGGCGCTCGAAACGGTCGGGGTCCAACGTGGCAGCAAGTGCGGAAATCATCCGGGCTTCGTCTACATCGCCCAGGTCGGCACCGACGGAGCAGCACCCGAGGCCCAGATGCGCCGCCGGCTCCGGACCGATCCCGTGGCAACCTCGGCCCCACAGGCAAACCCACCTCGAGGTCAGGAACTCCCGGTCGAAGCGCCAGACCGTGTCGGCGTCGTGGATCTCCTCCATCGCCGGGCCCATCCGACGAGCCTACTCAGGTCCACGCGCTCGCTCGCCTCGACACCTCCCGGAAGCCACAGTCCCCAAGGGCCGTTCCTGCTCACCGGACGGCAGTGCCGGGCCCCTCCCGCCTGAGCCGCATGTTCTGTACCAGCCCGCGCCACTACAGCTACCCCAGGCCCTGCCGCGATAACCCTGCCGAATCGGGCGCGGTACGCGCGCGTGGTGTTAGCTGGCGTGAACGCCTGCCTTGCGGGCTCTGATGATACGGGCTTTCCGCCCGTTGACCAGCACCCCGTACTGACGTTCGAGTAATAGTTCACCGCCTTCGACAAGTGCCTGGACGGCCGCTTCCGGCGCACCTGTTAGGGCGACGACGACTCCACCCGGCCGCAGCCACTTTGCTGCAGCACTGCCAACGTCCGCATACAGCCCTTCGACCCCGCCCGGCACGGGGGAGAAGTCACCCCACGGGGGATCGGTGACGATCGCATCGACACTGCCCGGCGGAACAGCGAGGCGAAGGATGTTGTCGTGCGTCCAGCGCGCGTGGTCTCGGCTCCGCTGAGTGCCCCTGATGTCGTTCAGCCACACCGACTCGGCGCCCGCTTCGAGGCACGCCTCGCCGATGACCCCACTCCCGGCAAACGGGTCCATTACTAACCGTGCGCCTCCAAGCGGTTCGACGCGGGCGAGTGCGCCACACATCTCCGGCCTTAGCACACCCCGGCTGGATTGCCGAACGCCCTCGGACAGCTTGGTCGCCAGGATCGTGTCTGGCTCATCCCTTCGGCGGAGCAGCCAGACCTCCAAAGCAGCACCGCGTCGCGACACCTGGAGGCCGCTCCAGGAGGCGAGCCCGCGTTCCATCTCCGCAGCGAGGCGCGCGTTCGTTCGGGTGAACCGGCCATCATCATGAACACGTAACCGAACCGTCCCGCTCGTCGGCAGCCTGGGCGGCCGCTCGATCTGCGGTAGCCGACGGCGGAGTGCCGTCAGCTCAAGGTCGACCGTCGACCGTGGAACCTCGTCGACAACGGCGAATACATTCGTGGCGCACGGAAACCTACGGAGCTGGCGCACGGGAGCAACCGTGCGGCCGCGGATGAACCCGCCGGATCTCCGCTCCTCGACGAACTTCGGGAGCTCGTGTCGCGCTGGCATCGGCAAGGATCGCTTCGAAGCCCGCCGGGCAGAGCATGACGACGCCGATCGGCTGCACATGTCCATTCTCGTCGGGCGGTCCGTTCGATCGCGGCCGGCTGACTACCCACCCATACCGAACGACGGATTTTGCACGTGATACGCGCCAGATTTGCCTTATCTTAGAACACAAAACCGCGAACATATTGCTCAACCCAGTACAGCCGTTCTATACCCACCTCAAACAAAAGTTACGTTCCTGCGTGGTTTCCATGAGCGCCGATTCGCGCGCACGTGTGGTCGCCGCGAGTGTCGTTGTTCTCTCGCCCCGGTGCTCGTTGTCGGGTCACCCTTGGCATGGCCCCTCACCCTCGACCCTGACGCTTCGCCGGACTGGGCGGTCTCGGCCCCTGCGACCGACGAAGCCCGCTGCTCAGGGCGCCTAAAACGCCCAGGCCACCATTAGCGGGAATTCCTCTGCCCAGAACTCGCCGCCATGCGGCCCGACCCGCTCCCTCATGACAACGTCACCACCCGCACTACGCAGAGCGTCTGCCCACCGCGCTGCGTTCTCGAGGAAGAACGGCTCCTCGGTGCCGGCCACGAGGTACACACGCGGCAGCGAAGTCGGCATCACGGCAGGCGGCTTGTAGCCCGCGCCCGGCGACGCCGAGAAGACCGCGCCATAAGTACCCGGATGCTGAAGCCCCAGAGCGAGGGCCAGTTCGCCTCCGAGGGAAGCGCCCCACACCGCAGTGCGCTGGGCAGAAAGAGCAACCCCAAAACGCGTCCGCACCCATCGGCGGACATTCTCGACGAAGAAGCGCTCGTGTGCTGCGAACCGGCTCTCGTCGAAGCCGGGTACATACTCTTTGAGCCGCCCATCGTCATCGGGCAGACCGTGGACGCCGACGACCATCGTGCGTCGCGTCGGCGCTGCGTCGAGCGCACCGGCCAACCGCGATACGTGCCACCCGCCGTCGCCGGCGAACACGATCGCATCGGCGGGGTCCGGCGGCACGTACACGGTGACCTGGCGGCCGCCGCCGTACTCAAAGGTCTCGGTGACGAACTGTCCCGCTGTCGGCAACATTGGGCCTCCTGGTCAGCAGCGGACGCCGACCCCGCCACAGATGGCGAGCTGAAGCGTCATTTGTTGTCGGTCCTGAGGTCCGGGCTATCGAGCTGGGCGACGAGCTTCTTGGGCGCCGTCTGCCGATAGCTGTCGGTCACGAGTTCGGCGATCTCGTCCCAATCCGTCGTGGCCTCGATCAAGACGGCGATCCGACCGAGGCGCTCGTCCCATGGCCCGCGGGAGAAGTAGGGACGCCCCATAGCTATCAGGGCCTCGCGCTCCTCCGGGTCGGGTCTCATGGCCACAATTGTGGCCGGCCTACCTCCGGGGTCGATAAAGGTCGCGACCTGGGCGAAGATCTTCCGCCGAACGAGGAAGTAACAACCGAGGGGATTGTCGGACCGTTCGACGTCGGGAAGCTGCGCAACGATCGCCTGCGCCCGCACGAGGGCGACCTCAGGCGCGTTGAACATGCATTGACCATACCCATCAGAGACGAAATCCCCGCTACATCGTGCCTCTTGCCCGGGGACGTCAACGGACCGGGCCGAACTTCTGTCCCGCTCCCAAGCTGAGCATGGCACTTCAACGTCTTTTGTCCCGCGTATGGCACGCTCTGGAAGTGGAACTTGTCACGGAGAAGTGGGGCGGTACCCCGCACTACCGCACGGCGGTGCGCGTGCTCGGCGACGACGAGTTCGGGCTGTGGTGCTGGAGCGGGGCCCCGCGCAGCGTGTTCCGTGGTGACGGGACCGTCCTTGCGGGGGACAAGGATGCGCTCTACCTCGTACCGACCGACTGGTGGACGGTTACGTGGTACCAAGGCCACCCAAGAGCCGAGTTCTACGTGAACATCTCCACCCCACCGGTAGTCGAGCGTGACCGCATCGTCTCGGTCGACACCGACCTCGACGTCATCGGATGGCTCGATGGCTCCGTCGAGGTCGTCGACCAGGACGAGTTCGAAGACCACCAGGTGGGCTACGGGTACCCCCGTGACCTCATCGAGAACACCGAACGCGCAGCCACCCAGGTGTTCGCCCTCGCTTCCTCGCGGACTCCACCGTTCAATGGCGTCGCCGCCGCACACTGGGTTGAGCAAGCACGTCTATGACGCCGACATCAATGTGCCCGCGCCTTCGAGGCCCCGGACCTGGGCTCGTTCGGCCGAGATGGGTGAGCTCCTTTCCTTGATCGCCACCGGAAGAACGCTCGCTCATAGACGGCCCCCACCGCATGTAGAAGTGACTAAGCCTTGGGAGTCCATGCCGCATACGTACCCGACAAGGCGAGGTCCCAGGTTACAGAACGGCGACAGGCGGGACAAGGGCCGGCGCCCGGACGCTCAAGGCGACAGCGCCGCTCCGAACTGCGACAACGATAAGAAGGCCTGTTCATTGGTGCCGGGACCGTAGCTGCCGTCGGGGAGGCGGTTATCGCGAAGGCGAGCGATGACGATGTCGGTGGCCGGGTAGCACCACAGGTGTTGACCACCAGAACCGTCATGGCCGAAACAACAAGGCGCACCGGTGCGGTCGTCGTTGGGCCATCGCCAGAACAGGCCAAGCCCGCAGCTCGGCGTGCCCGCCATCACCGGTTGCCTGCACTGTTTGGCCCAACCGGGAGGGAGCAGTTGGGCGCTGCCCCTGCGGCCGTCGTCCAACAACAACCGGCCGACCCGGGCCAGGTCGGCGGCGTTGAGGCACAAGCCGGCCATGGCCAGCGGGTGGCCGGCCGCGTCTGCACCCCACCGCCAGTCCTCGATCCCGAGTGGAGCGAAGAACTCTTCGCCGGCATAGTCGAAGAAAGGCCGCCCAGTGACTGCGGCCACGACCTGGGGTAGCAGCATGACGGCCACGTTGTTGTACTGGCAGTGCGTGCCCGGCGGATAGGTCAACGGAAGCTCAAGAGCCATCGCCAGCAGGTCTTGCGGTGGCCCGGCGTCGACGGCCGCCCAGTCGCCAGCCGATAACTCCGACGTATGTCCCAAGAGGTGCCGCACCGTTACCGCTGCTCGGGCGTCCCCGGCCGGCCAAGCCGGGAACCACCTTGCCACCGCCGTGTCGATGTCCAATCCGGCCGTATACATCGCCCGTCCGACGATCGATGCCACGACGAGCTTGGTCAGCGATGCCGTCGGCAACGCTGACCCTGTGCCGTCGACATCGGCCAGGACGTCATCGGCACAGGCCACCCTCAGCTGGGTCGACCCCGCTGCGGCCGACGCGGCCAGCAACCGGGCCAAGCTCTCATACCCGGCCACGCTCGTGCACTCTAGGAGCGATGACGCCTTCGTCGAAGTTCGAACGGTCCTCCGTGGCCGCGGCTGATGCCATTAACAGGGGTCTCCCGAGCGAGTCACGGTTTCAAGTAAAAACAGTCACAAAGGATGACTGCCCCGTAGGCCCCCTTAGACTACGGCCACGACTCGGCCAAGGCCGGTCGTACATGGTCCGGTACGCATCTCAACCCGGTGGCAACCGAAAATCGAGTGGCTCGGCCACTTCTTGGTCGCCACGCTGGGCCTGCCGGACGCTATTCCTTGCCAGGCGAGCTCGTCCAGGGAGCCCCTCTAGCGGGCCAGACAGCCGCGGTAGTCTCACTCCGCCCGCAGCAACAACGCAGAATGCAACTTGCCGCCCAGGCGGATAGCCGTGCTCATCAGAACTTACCTGTAGATCCGGACGAGGCACGGCTTGGCGAAATCGTCGTTGTCGATCACGAAGTCGGCGGCTTGCTCGGGTTCAACCCCTCTCGGCCGCACTGAACTCTGCAAGTTGAGCTTTGCTTTCCGCTCCCATTTCCCACCGGCCTTGCCTTTCATTAGGCGCCGGCCCGGGGAGGGCCCGTCACGCGGGAGCTGCGAAGCGCTCCTTCATAACATCAGTTCGCGCGGCAGGGCGGTCCCACCGATCGTGCCTTATCGCGATACCGAATGTGCGGCCCTATTGTCCTTGAGTTGCCGGCGCATTTATGTGTGCCCCGGCCGAAAACCGGTTGTTCAGGTTCGTTATCCGTGATCGCCGATTAGGTCGCGATGCATCTGTCCGTGGTGAACGTAGTTATGTGCGCTGCCGGGGCGTTCGAGGTGGACCGGTTCGTTCCCTGGCCGATCAGGCTGGCGAAGTTCGACTTGCGCCAACCGTGCCGACCTCCCGGGCCTACGCGGGCAGTGTACGGATCAGAGGCGACGGCTTGTCACATGCGTCTGGGAAGGGTCAAGCGCGCGGAGTTGGCAGGCGGCGGGAACGGTACGGGAACGAGCGATGGTGGATAATTATGCGACCGGGCGCGCCCGCTCGACGTACCCGCGTCAGGCGTGGTCGCCCGTTGGTGCAACACCAAAAGAAAGGGAAGTCGAACTATATGACACCGGATCTCGACGACTATGACGGCATCATGGCTACGGTTCAGGCCTACATAGACGGCCACAACGATCACGACCTCAAGAAGTTCAAGACAGCCTTCCATGAGGACGCCTGGATGTTCTACATTGACCACGCCGGCACCTTGAACAAGACGCCGCTTGATGAGAACTGCCTCGAAGAGTGGGTGAAACACAAGGACCCCAGTGTCGAATTGCGCGTATTGTCCGTTCGCCAGATGGGCGACGCTGCTTCTGTCGCCCTTGCTTGGGGGACTGACTGGTTCGACTTCCACAACCTTCTGAGGATCGACGGCGAGTGGAAGATCACCAACAAGACAGCCTCCCACAAGAGCCGTTGACCACGGCAGTCGAACATGACCGGATTGTCGTGGTCGAGCAGAACGTCCACACGAATGCCGACCACGGAATACCGAACGTCTACAACACACCACACTCTAGTTATTTGATTCTCGCAATAGATTTCCAGTATCGTTAGACCACGGCTTGCGGCCCATGTCCGGGTAGCGGTATTGGTGGACTAAACGAGCCGTGCATATCATGATTTGCCATGCCTGGACGCGGTTGACTGCGTTACCGGTACGTCAGAGGGAAAGTGCTGTTGCGGGTCCTTGTACTTGGCGCCGGCGTTATAGGCAGCGTGTACGCAGGCAAACTTCTGCGAGCGGGGCACGAGGTGGTCGTGCTAGCTCGCGGTCACCGCCTCTCAGACCTGCAGGCTCATGGCCTGGTCTTGCAGGACGCAGAGTCGGGGGACCGCACCGTGCTGGCGGTGCCCGTGGTGAACGAGGTGGCGGTGGGCGACCGGTATGACCTGGTCCTGGTAGCCGTCCGCTCTGAGCAGGTTGCCAGCACGCTGCCCACTCTGGTCGCCATGACCGACGGCTCAGACGTATTGTTCTTCGGCAACACGACCGGCCGGCAGCCCGAGCTCACGGCGGCTCTCGGCCATCGTGCCTTGTTCGGCTTTCCTGCCGCCGGCGGCGTTCTGGAGGGGCCCGTCGTCAGGCACGTGCTTATCAGCCAGCAGAAGACCATGGTTGGTGAGCCGAACGGCACGACAACGTCGCGCGTCCGACAATTTCGTGACGTGCTCAGCGAAGCCGGCTTCTCCACCAGGATCAGCGCCAACATAGGCAACTGGCAGCTAGCCCATAGCGCCTTCGTCGTGCCCCTGGCGTTCGCTCTGTACCGGGTTGGCGTCGACGCGGCAAGATTGGCGGCCGACCCTGGCACGATGCGGCTGATGGTGCTGGCGGCCCGGCAGGCGTTCGCGACGCTGCGCGCAGCGGGGAACGCCGAAATCCCTACCAACCTACGGTCCCTCTACCGCCTGCCCAACGTGTTCGTCGTGGCGTACTGGCGGCGCGTCCTCGCCAGTCCTCGGGGAGAGCTGTGGTTCGCCGCGCACACTCGCGCAGCCCCTGAGGAGATGCAGTCTCTCGCCGAGCAACTGTAGGCTGCGCTGCGCCGCAGCGGACGTCCCGCGCCCGACGTCGACCGGTTGCTGGCCACCGCCGTCTGAGACGCCGGGCGCACCCGTAAACCGAACCTCGAACGCCCAGCCCCAGCACCGGGTTTTCGGGCGAATGGCAGTATCAGCGGATTGATAACCAGCGCGAACTCCCGAGTGAGTACCGATCGGGCGGGTCGTCGCTGCGATGCCGGTCGACCGTGGGAAGCTCGGGTGCTGTGCATAGGGCCTTGGGTGCGCGGGTGAGGTCGAAATATCAGGCGTTGCCTGGTTACGGCGCGCCCTCGACGGGGGTTATGGTCACGAACAGGGCGGCCCCGAAGGCCGCCCTGTTTACTGCTATTCAGTTGAGCGTCGGTGGGTAACGGCGCCCGGTCGGGGCGCAACTATGAGTTATGACCCCGAGTACGGGAACACGAGGGGAAGGCCACCGGTGCCTGTAGATACAGCGGCAGTGCCGCTGTAGCCGTCAGTGGCGAGCTGGGCCATAGACGTGAAGGGGTACCCGCTGCCCCCGTAACTGACAGAGACGGTCGCAGGCCCAGAAGGGCCGGGCTCACTGAACAAGACCCCGTTGGCGACCGCAGCGCGAACCTGGGCCAAGTTCACCGACCCGGAGAGCACGGTGGCATTGTCGCTCTTTTGCACCGCCATCAGCTGGGCTGTGGTGAGGGGGCCGAAGGCTTTCCCGCCTGCGAAGACGTAAAACGCGCCCGACGAGTCGACGATGGCGCCATCGGCGCTAGTGGCCAGGGCCGTCACCGCAGAACCGGCGACACCGACAGTCGAACCGACGGTCAGCCCGCTAAGGCTGGGCACGGTGACTACCAGGGCGGTGTCGTAGCCGTCGCCCAAGTACTGATGAGGTGTGGAGAACCCGTGCAGGCGCCCGCCGCGTCCCACCACGTAGACCGTCGGGTCGCCATTGACCGGGCTGGTGAAGAGGAGTGTGCCGACGCGGGGCGTCGTCTCCGTCGGCGCGGCGACGCCAGCAGGTGCCGTGACGAGATGAGCATGGTCAACTCTTTCGACGGCTGTCAGCACGCTCGTCGAGGAGACGCTAAAGGCGCGCCCGCCGGCGAACACGTAATCGCTGCCGCCGAAGCTGACGATGGCCCCGTTGGGGTAGCTGAGATTGGCGTCAGGGAAGAGTGAGGGGGCGGTGGCCACGTTGAACTCGCTGCTGACTACGGTGAGCCCACCGTCGTTCGCGTCGGTGGCTGTGATGGTGTAGCCGTGGCCGGCGTCGTTGATCTGGCAGCCCGAGAACTGGGCCACACCGGCCATGGTTGTAGACGTGCAGCCCGAAAGCGTGGCTCCCGAGATGCCGCTGCCGGACGTGATGGCCAGTGCCACCCCACTAATGTCAGTGGGCTCGGCATTGCCCTGTGCGTCTTCGATGGTGAGCACCGGCTGAGCCGTCAAGGCCTTGCCGCCGGTGGCGCCCGCGGGCTGGGTACTGAACACCAGTCGCGCCGGTGACCCGACGGCGAAGGCGGGTGTCGCGGCGGCGACGAGGCCAACAGTCCCCAGCACGCCCGCCATAGCCAAAGGAACGAGCCGGCGTAGTGTTGCCGGTCGCGTGGTTAGGGGCGCGTCACGTCCCCGAATTGGACTTCTCATTGTTCTTCCGTCTCCTTAGTTGTTGAACGCTTTTGCTTTATGCGTTTGTAGCGCCGGCTGTTGATCGTCGAGCGCTAATTACGTGAACTTCCCTGGGCCGGCCGACGACCTGGCCGAGGTCCGGTTCTCGCGGTTCTCAGCAGATTGTGTGGGCTTCGGTCCTGCCCGATGTAGCCGACGCGCTCGCCCAGGTGGGCCGTTGCCTGAGCGACAAATTTTCCCTCTCGCTTGCTGGCACTGCCAGCAAATCCGGCGGGTCATCGGCTTTTATTTGCGGCCTCCCTGGTGGACGGGTCACCAGGGTCTGGGGCAACGTGCACGAAAACTGCCAATCTGAGACCGGGCTCGCTCTTGGTGCGGGACCGGGTAAGAACGATCCTACGTCCCATCGTCGTTGAACTGGCAATATCTTGCGAGCCGGTTGGTCGGGACCTCACTTCCCCCGCTCGCAGGATCCTTGGTTAGTGGTTCTAGAACGGCGACGACGATTGCCACAAAGGCAATTCTTTAGTCCCGTTGCCCCGACAAATGGCTGTTATTGGACCAGGTGAGTTGGGGGCCAACTTCGACTAAGAGGAATTGTACGTGCCTGGGCTCTGGCAAAAGCTTGACAGATTGGCCGCGGGTTGTGATGCCGACGCACCTTTTCTGTTTGCCTGGTTGGCCTGCAACGGTACCGGGCGACGCTGGCGTTTCTGGTCGACCTGGTGCTCCTAGTCGGGGGGCTCAGCGCCTCTCGCCTCCCCGCCGACGAGGTTGTCCCACCGTAAGTCGTGTCACAATGGTCGGACCGTGACGACGGCCTTATCACAGGCGGTTTGGCCCAGCACGTGCCGCTCCAAGGGTGTATGCTCCCGGGTGGCACGACAAAGTCCCCCCGCGTGTTGGGCCAGCGCAGGCTGGCTGGGGCGGTACTCCGGACCCTGGTAACGCGAATTTTCGCAGCGCCTCAGGTAGGAGAACACTATGTCTCCCGTCGGGTCCTCTTTCTTTACTGTCTCTAATCGACCTTTCGCTCGCCCGGGGGGGGTCTGAGATGGGCCTCATCGTCGTCTGGCTTAGGGGCGAGCACGACCTCTCGACGGATAGCGCGCTATGCCTAGTACTGGCGCGCGCCATCGCCTCGACGGCGCCGGGCTTATCGTCGACCTGACCGCCGTGGAGTTCATGGGCGCATCGACGCTCGGGGTTATCGCCAGGGCGCGGGAGCTCCTCCGGCAGCGGTCAGCCTCGTTCACAGTGCGGGGGCCTCAACCTTCCTCCGACGCGTCATCAGCGTGTGCGGCTTGGACGACCTCCTCACTCCCAGCCTCGAAATGGCGGCCGACGTGACGGGGAAGCGTTCGGCTCCGGGGTGGCAGTGCCGGCGGCCCGGCGACCCGATAGGTGCGCCGGCCGTGAGCGCCACAGGCAGGCGGAGACGGCATGACAAAGGTGGCGTCGGCGGGCAGTGCTCACCATGACGGAACAGATCAAGTACCAGAACTAGTGTAGTGTCGCGCAATTGGCTATCTGATTGTGGTAGAGTGCCGCATGAACCGTGCTGCTGCTCCAATGGAGCTGACCGAGAGCCAACGGGCGAGCCTCGAGGTCATCGCCAAGTCCGGGACAGCGAGCCATCGTGAAGTGCTCAGGGCGAAGGTGCTGTTATCGGCGGCGGACGGGGTGGCGAACGCCCGGACCGCCGAGTTGGTGGGTGTCTCGGTCGTGACGGTGCGGGAGTGGCGGGCCCGCTTTGCCGCGGAGGGGCTGGCCAAGTTCGGCGAGGTCCGCCAGGGGCGTGGGCGAAAGCCAGAGAATCCCTCAGGAAAAGGTTGACGAGATCGTACGTCTCACCCAGGAGTCAAAGCCTGAGGGCCAGACGCACTGGAGCTGCAGGACCATGGCCAAGGCGACGGGTGTATCGGCCGCTACGGTGCAACGGGTCTGGCATGCGAGAGGCCTCAAGCCTCACCTGGTCGAGACCTTCAAGCTCTCGAACGACAAACGCTTCGACGAGAAGCTGGTGGACGTGGTGGGCCTGTACATGGCCCCTCCGGTGCGCCACGAGGCGCCTGCCGACCGAGTGGGATGAAAGGGCCCACTAATTTGCCTGTCGCAGCAGGCGATTTAAAGCAGGGAGCAGCCTGATCCTGGAGACGTAGGTGAGGGTGGTAAGCAGCTCCGTCAAAGCCGGGACGGTTCGGTACTGCCAGACGGGCCGGGGCCGGCAAGCGAGACGGGAAGGTGTACGTGTGCAGGAACCAGTGGTCGAACCCCCTCAAGTCATGGAACCGGCTCCAACCTGGTGGATATGGGCCGGCGCGCAGTGCACGTCCCGATGATGGTGTCGGGGCGACTCCGAAGCCGGTCAGGAGGGCCGGTGGGGAGGCCACGAGGAAGGCCTGCGGCGTACTCGTGGCGAGGCTGCAGGGGAACAGCTGGGCACCTCACCTGTCGATCGGTCAGTGAGTGAACGTGGGAACCATCCTCGGCCGCCCTCTCCTCCGCCCAGCCGGGGCGGCGGCGGGCAGGCTCGTCGTCGGTTGATGGCCGGTGGATGGGACGGAGCCCCCGTAGTAGTCCGAGACCGGGAAAGCCGGTCACATGGCGAAGGGGGACAGCATGACCGCAGTAGAAGTGCTGGAACATCAGGAGTTCGCCGGTGAACATCGGTGTTCTGTGGCCAGACCCCGACATGGCCTGGCTACAGGTACTGAAGATCCAGACCAAGCTGCACCGGTGGGCTACCGACGGTCCTGATCGCCGGTTCGACGATCTGTACAACCTCGTGTACGACCCCGCTGTACTGGTTGACGCCTGGCAGCGGGTAAAGGGCAACCGAGGGGCTCGCTCAGCCGGGGTGGATGGGCAGACCGCCTATTACATCAAGGCTATCCGGGGCGAGCAGGCCTTCCTCTCCGCGCTGCGAGACGAGCTCAAGGCCCGGAGCTTCCAACCGGCCCCTGTGCGGGAAGTGATGATCCCAAAACCCGGCGGCAAACGTCGTCGACTGGGCATCGCCACCGTGAAGGACCGGGTGGTCCAGGCCGCCCTCAAGACGGTGCTCGAGCCGATTTTCGAGGTGGACTTCCAGCCATGCAGCTATGGCTTCCGCCCCGGGCGCCGGGCCCAAGACGCCGTCGCCGAGATCCACTATCTGACCAGCCGCTCCTACGAGTGGGTGGTCGAGGGTGATATCAAAGCGTGCTTCGACGAAATCTCGCACTCCGCTCTGTTGCAGCGGATGAGGGACCGGATCGGAGATAAGCGCGTCCTGAGCTTGGTGAAGGCGTTCTTGAAGTCAGGGATCCTCGGAGAGGACGCCGAACTTCGAGAGTCGAGCACCGGTGCTCCCCAGGGCGGGATTCTTTCGCCTTTGTTATCGAATATTGCCCTGTCGCTCCTGGACGACCATTTCGCCCAGGCTTGGCAGGCAATGGGAGACTCCCACGCCCGTGAGTACCGGCGCCGCAAGGGTCTGGCCAACTACCGGCTCGTCCGCTATGCGGACGATTGGGTAGTCCTGGTGGCCGGGCGCCGACCTGACGCCGAAAACTTGCGAGAGGAGGCAGCAAGGGTGCTTCTCCCCATGGGGCTCAGGCTCTCTGAGGAGAAAACGAAGATCGTCCACATCGATGAGGGCTTTGACTTCTTGGGCATGCACATCCAGCGGCACAAGAAGCTGGGCGCGGACAAACGCTTCGTGTACACCTACCCGTCACGAACCGCCCTGGCGGCAGTGAAGGCCAAGGTGCGAAGCGCTACCCGTGGGACCACGAACCAGTCGCTCTCCGAACTCTTGAAACGGCTCAACCCGATTTTGAGAGGATGGACCAACTACCACCGCCACGGGGCGGCGTCGAAGACCTTCTCCTACTTAGCCGCCTTCACGTGGCGCCGGGTATGGATCTGGTTGCGGCACAAACACCCTAAGGCGGCGGTCAAAGAACTGCGCAGGCGCTATCTCCCGGGATGGCGTCCCCAGCAGGACGAGGTCAGGCTGTTCTACCCCGACACGGTGGCTATCGTTCGCTACCGCTACCGGGGAGCAACCATCGCCTCGCCATGGGCGACGAAGGAACCCGCCGTATAGCCGACCGGCATGACCATGTGGAGAGCCGGATGCGTGGAGACGCGCACGTCCGGTTCGGGAGACGGACTGGGGAAACCGGCCGCTGGAAACAGCAGAACGGCGCCCTGGTCCGATCTCACGACAAGGCAATAGTCCTGTGCCTGGACGAGAAGTCCCAAATCCAGGCCCTCGACCGCACCCAACCGTCGCTGCCCCTGAAGCGGGGCCGAGCGGGCACTATGACCCACGACTACAAGCGCAACGGCACTACCACCCTGTTCGCGGCGCTGGACGTCCTCTCGGGCAAGGTGATCGGCCAGTGCCTCCCCCAGCACACCAACAACGAGCTGTTGCATTTCCTGAAAAAGATCGACCGCGAGGTGCCCAAGGGGCTCGCCGTGCATGTCATAACCGACAACTACGGCACTAGGGGCCACGACAACGTCAAGGCCTGGTTGGACAAGCACCCCCGGTTCTATTTCCACTTCACGCCGACGTCAAGCTCCTGGCTCAACCTGGTGGAGCGGTGGTTCCGAGAGCTGACTCAAAAAGCCTTACGCCGCGGCGTGTTCCGCTCAGTGCCCGAGCTCGTCTCGGCCATTTACGCCTACCTGGACGCCCACAATGCCGACCCCAAGCCATTCGTGTGGACGGCGAGCGCAGAGGAGATCCTGCAAAAGGTCCACCGGGGCAGAGTGGTCCTACGACAAATAGCAAGCTAATGGCGAGACACTACACTAGGAAGCCACACAAGCACCTGCAGAAAAATAAGGGGGGAAATGACCCTATAAACGCCAACGCCGGCATTATTGGCATGGCAGGCCGGCCACGGCGACAGTGGCGACGCTCGCCATTGTGGGCGCCTTCATGGCCTAGCATTTCACCTGCTTCGGCGGCCGTCACGACGACGTCAGCTACGACCACGACGACGGCCGTGCCGGGCTCTAACTGCTCAGCGTCGGCGAGCGGGACGGCCCTTTCCTCCGTACCGGCTGGTCGGCCCCTACCAACGCTCCCTCCAGCACCGCCGACGCGCCCGCCAACGCCCTGGACGGCAACCTCAACACTCGTTTCAGCACCAACGAGGACCAGGCCCCGGGGTCGTGGGCAATGCAGACCAGGGCCCGGGCATGGTTGGTAAGGAAGCTCCACTCTTTCATCGCGTGTCATCTTAGCAATAAGATTCCGGAAATAAACTGCTAGTAACCGTGAACTAGAGTATGGTGATGATTAGACGTTCGAGGTAAAGCAGGTCACAGACCGCCAGCTGTTCGACCGTCGACCAAAGGACCGACCCATTGTTGATGCCATTCCAACCGTACCGCGACCTCGGCCCCGCCGAGGAGATGGCCAGCCAGCGCCGGGCCCGCCCGGTCGCCGTCGATGCGTACCGGCGAGGCGACGAGCTGAAGGTCGAGCTCGACCTGCCCGGCGCCGACCCCGGCTCGATCGAGCTGACCGTCGAGAACGACCTGCTGAGCGTGAAGGCGACACGCACGGCGTTCTGGGACAAGACTGATGAGGTACAAGTGGAGGAGCGCGCCTACGGCCAGTTCGGCCGGCAGCTGTTCCTCGGCAAGGGCCTGGACCTGGAGCACATCAGCGCCATCTACCACGACGGCGTGCTCACGGTGACGGTCCCCGTGGCCGAGCAGGCCAAACCTCACAAGGTCGAGGTCACCCACGTAGGAAGCGTGGTCGAGGCCGCGTCGAGCGCCATGAGGGCGGAGGGCGAAGTGCCCAACGGCTCGTCCGCCGTGCCGGGCCCGCCCGGCTGAGACGGGCCCGGGCGGTGACACCCCACGTGAGCACCGTTCGGGCCTACACCGACCGTCATCAGCACCAGTCCCTCGACTAGGCCGGCCCAATGCCCAGGCTGCCCCAACGCGCACGCCCGAGGCGAGGCGGTCCCCCCCGTGAGAGCGGGACCGGGACGATGACAGGCCACACACAAGCGCTAAAAGACCAAGAGGGCGACCTTTGAGGGTCGCCCCTTGGTCTAGGCGAGCTTCGGGCACCGGAGCTCTAGAGGTCGTCCTGAAGCGCAACGCAGAAGGCCACGCCCAGGCTTGGACAACAGCCTTTCCCACAAATACCGCCGAGATATGGCGCAAAAGAGGACAACGAATGAACAACCCCATTGCACTACTCGACGACCCATCGAAGCTCACTACCCCACGCCCGCTGAAATGGCTGGCGCGCTCAAAGGTCATGGCGGTCATTTGGACGACCATGCGGGTCTGGCTCGGGGCCGTGTGGATCCAAGCCGGAGCGGCCAAGCTCTGGGGGGCCGAGAACCCTGCCTTCCTGCACCACAACGGCGCCGGGGTAGCTGGCTTCGCCACCCATGGTGTGGCTGCCTATACCTGGTGGGGGAGCTTCCTGCACAGCTTTGTCGTCCCCAACGCCGCCCCTATCGGCGTGTTCATCGCCGTGGCCGAGTTTGCCATCGGCATCGCTTTGGTGCTCGGCTTGCTCACCCCCCTGGCCTCGCTGGGCAGCCTGGCCCTTCTCTTCACCTACGTCATGTCGGGGACGGCCAGCGTGTGCGCGTTCTACGCCCTGTTCGCCATCATCATCCTGGCCACCTGGAGGACCTCGAGCTGGCTCGGCGTCGACGGGTTCATCGGCGGCTACGTCCAGCGCCGCCGCGCCCGCCGGCTATTGGCCTCTACGGCACCGGTGCTAAGCGCAGTCACAGCCCCCGCTGTGGCGGCGTAATGACGGATGGGCGTCGGTTTTGTCTTGTCCAGCGCGACAGGGGCGACGAAGACCTGCAAATTTGGCCCTCCAAGAAAGTGGAGGTAGTTCAACATGACCGGCCCGACAGAATTTACGATCGGGAGCGAAGTCTGCTCTAGCGATGGCCCCTGCGGGGTGCTGAGAGGGGTGGTCACCGACCCCGTCGCTGGCACCCTGACCTATCTCGTGGTCGGCCCACAGCGCGGCCGGAAAAAGAGGCCGTCTAGTACCGGTTACCCTCGCCGTCCCCACGAACGACGGAGTTGCACTGGCGTGTACCACCGCTGAGTTCGACGAGCTTGACGAAGCAGAAGAGGCCCAGTTCATCCCGGGCGGGAGTGGCCAATTTCGCTTCGGGCAAGAGCAAATGCTCTCGTAGCCCTACTACGGGTTAGTTGTCAGGGGACGGCGGTGCCCGGCCCCCAAGTGGTCATCGATCACTCTGTGCAAATAGGCGAAGCGGAGGTGCGCCGGGGGGAGCATGTGTTCGCCAGCGACGGCGCTATCGGGCGGGTACGGGGACTGGTCATCCATGCGGGCGACCATCGTGTGACCCATGTCCTTTTGGACGTGGGCCACCTGTGGGGCCGAAATCGGGTCATCCCGATAGGTGACGTGAAACACACCGAAGATGGCGTCCGGCTCAACCTCACCAAGGACGAGGTGCGAGAGCTGCCTCTGGTAGACGTCGATGAACGGGAGTGATTGGCCCGGGCCATTAACGACAAGACAAGGGTGGTCGGCGCTCCGAACGTCAATTACGTCGGCATTTCGGCTCGGGCCGGACCCGCTGGGCGCAGCCGGCCCTGTGCGGCCGGGGCCAAGCCGCCGCTGATCACCGCTTCAGCCACGTCGACCAGGCGCAGGTTGTGGTCGCGGGCGTGGGTGCGCAAAGCCGAGAACGCGTCCTCCATGTTGAGGCCTTGTCTTTGGGCCACCATCCCCTTGGCCTGTTCGATGACTATGCGGCTGTTGAGGGCGTGCTGGAGCTGTTGGTTTACGACCTGGGCCTCGAGGTCGGCACGGTGCTGCAAGATGGCGATGGTGGCCACATCGGCCAGGGCCTGGGCGGCTTCGACATCGGGCCCACGCATCTCACCTGGCTCGACGTGGAACAAGTTGAGGGCCCCGATGACTGTGCCCCGCCAGCGCAAGGGCAGGGCCTGGACCGAGCAGAAGCCGGCGGCCAGCGTCTCGGCGGCGAACAGGGGCCAACGACTGGTCACCTGGGCCAGGTCATGGTCCATCACCGGTCGGCCGCTGCGGTAGCAGTCCAAGCAAGGCCCTTCCTTGGCCTGCAGCTCGAACAGTTCCAAGACGCGCATGGCCTCGCTCGACGAGGCCATCACCCGCAACTCTCCATCGGCGCCGGCCAGCATGAGCCCGGCGGCCCCGACCTCGAGCACCTCGACGCAGCGGTCAGCCAGCAGGGTGAGCAGCTCCACCACGTCGAAGTCCGCTACGAGCGTATCTGCCAGCTCCACCAGCGTCCGAGCTAGCAACGTTTCTCTGGGCATCGGACCTCCAGTCATATCGGCACCGGCCACGTCGGCTCCCGAGGTAGGGAGAGCGGCCCCACGGCTTATGCTACGACGGTCGCGCCTCGGCGTTGGCCACGCGCATCCCTGACGGCTACCACCGGATCTACGCCAGCTACCACCTGGACGAGAAGACCGAAGTGCCCTGCTGGGTCGCCCGCGCACCCTTAGCCTCTGGGGCTGGCCGGTGGGACTAGTGAGCCGCTCGGGGTGCTCCGGAGCGGCGCCTTGCTGCCGGCAACCAAGGCTAAGGCGTGAGGCGAGCAGCGTTTCGAAACGCTGCCGGCTTGCGGTGACCAGTAGCCGATGCTTTGGCAGACGGTGCCAGAGATGCTCGCCGGTAGGCTGAGGTCGGAGACGAGGAGGCTGATGTGACCGAACCAGGTGACCCGGCCAGGTGGAGCGCCGCCGAATGGCACGGCAAGATGCTCGTAGACCGCAACGGCGAAAAGATCGGCAAGCTGCAAGACGTCTACGTTGACGTCGAAACCGACGACCCGCAGTTCGGCACGGTCAAGGAAGGCTTTATCGGCCGTCACTTGACCTTCGTGCCGCTAGGCGGGCTGCATATCGGTCCCGACGACTTGCAGGTGGTAGTGGCCAAGGAGCAGGTCGAGTCTGCGCCGAACATCGAGATGCACGGTGAAGAGCTATCGCAGGCGGACGAGTCAGCCCTCTACCACCACTTCAAGCTTAACTCACACGCCGCCTAGCACCGAGAGCGGACGTCGTCTCGCCCGCCGGTGAGCAGGCTAAGGCTAACGGATGACAGCCGCTTGGTGACGGCCGGTCTCCGACATCACGGCGACTTCTAGGGGACTCTGAGCTGTTGCCGCTCAAAGTTCGCTTACTGCTTACCTACCGCGGTGAGACCCCTCTACACCCGGTCTGGGCCGGCGAGGCCATCGACCTGATCCATGATGTCCCTTCCGCCGGCGACATTGTGCGGGATCTGTTGCGAGGCGCCGAGGACGTTCTAATCAACGGCTAGCTGCCGACACGAGATGGCAGAGGCGGTTTTACGGCCCGGTTTGCCTGCGCTGTTTTCGCTTTCGCCACTACGTCCTGGGCATAGGCGTGCGCGTCCGCTCTTGTCTTGATGCCGTTGAACCTGTCCATGATCGCCGCGGTTTCGGTTGGGTCGCCACGGGAAAGCTCCAGGTCGGTCTTCAGCAAGATGCCCAGAGAGCCGTGAACATTGCCCGAATCGGGCAGGGATTGATGGATGTCGCCTATCTCTGGTGCCGCCGTCATGATGGCGACCGCGGGGTTATTGAGGGTGGTGGGGCAGTCTGTCCGCGGCGTAGCCAGGGACAGCAAACCCTCGACGTGGTTGGCGGTCTTGTCCCGGTTTGTGAGCGGGGGCAGACCATAGAGGTGTTCCAGCGTGGCCAGCACAGATGAGTGGTCATAGAGAGTGTGGTCGACAGTGCCCTTGGGGATCAGGGGGGAGACGATCACGGCGGGAACCCGCACGCCATAGTGGTCGAAAATGAAGCCGTTCATATTGATCTTGGCATCTTGGGGACTTCCATCATCGGGCATCGGGGCCGGCCCGGGCTCGACCGAGTCGTAGAAGCCGCCGTGCTCGTCGTAGGTGATGATCAACAGGCTCCGGTTCCAGAGCGGCGAGTTGCGGACCGCTTCGTAGACGGTCTTGATCACTGCTTCACCGCGAGCAACGCCGTCCATCGGGTGCTGGGACGATCCGCCCTCGTAGGAGCCGCCCGTGACATCACCGTAGTTTGGCTCGATGAACGTATAGGTGTACGGGTAAGGCCTGGAGGTCAGAGGCGAGGGAAGTGAGGGCGTTGGTGTTGACTAGGTACGTGACGCCCTTCAGGGCCGCCACCTGAGGTATCCCGCCGAGGGCAGGGCCGTTCTCATCGACATAGACACGCCATTGCATCCGTCCCTTTGACAGGGCGTCGAAGATCGAAGAGCCGCTCGGGTACGTGAACCCCCCACCCGGCGTCTCCCAGCCAATTATGCTCCCGGTGCTGGGGGAGTCCGCCCAACCCGCTGACGACGCGCCGTGGACGAAAAAGCGGTTGGGCCATGTCGGTCCGGGGATGGAGGAAAACCATTGGTCGCAGATGGCGAATTCTGTGGCCAATTCGTAGATCACGGGCAATTGCGTCCGCGTGTCGAAACATTTCATGATGTCGCCGTACTCGGTCGGAGTAGGCAGGTTGGGGTTGTTGGACGTGATCTCGGACCGCGTGGTGGCGAAATTGGCGACAAAGCCGGAGTTCGTGAGCGGTTGCGGGTAGGGCTGCCACGGGGTATGGGTGACACCTGGACCGCAGAGCTGCTCGACTACGTCGAGAAATTCGTGCCCGGGATCAGTCGGCATACTGGGTGGCGCCGGTGACGCCACGGGGTAGGTTTGCCCGTTATAGGAGTTCGAGTCGTTGGGCGTTGCATGCGTGATCCCCGGGATGCCCGACAACGCGAAGAAGTTGTCGAACGAGTGGTTCTCGAGCATCAAGACAAAGACATGGTCGACCTTGGAGTACGGGCCGACATAGCTCATCGCCGCCTGGCAGCCGCCGGACGGGAGGTTGATAGAGAACGTGTCGAACCCAACGGTCAGTGGGAGGTCCTTGCCCGCGTCTGCCTTCTGAAGCTGGCACTCTTTCCAATCGGTCATCGAAAGGAAGCCGGCGCTCTGGTACACCCCCGGTTTGGAACCATCCTGGACTACTAGCTGGATGGCCCAGTAGTCGAGGATAAGGGCTGAGTTGAGGCCGACTCGGAACGGAACAGTAAGGGGTCCCACCCGTTGTCCCGGGGCCGCCGGCCAAGTCTCGCTCTGCGTGCCGTCGGAGGAGTTGTTGTGGTAGAGCGTGATCGAGGCGTTCCCGTCCGTTGTGTTCGTCACGTACGCCTGTGCCGTTTGACGCTCCACCAGGTTCATAGGAGTCGAGCAGCCACCGGAGGGGAGGTTGATCGAAAAGGTACGGGAATCGACGGTAAGAGGAAGGTTCTTTCCCGCATCAGGGCTTTGTAGTTGGCATTCCTTCCAATCGCTGTACTGGAGGATCCCGCTGCTCTCGTAGACCCCCGGCGTGGAGCCGCCGGTCACCGCGATCTCCACCGCCCAATAATCCAGTATCCCCCAGCTACCCCACCCGGTTTCGAAGTAGACGGTGAGCGGGCCGACTTGCTGGCCCGGGTTTGCCTGCCACGTGCCATTCTGGGTGCCGTTAGAGGAATTGTTGTGGTACAGCGTGATCGTTGCCTGCCCATCCGTGGTGTTCGTGATGTAAACCTGGGCGGATTGCTGTGTAGCCATGTGCTTCCTCCTTGTCCTGGATGCTGCGGGTTGGCGGGGCTATTTGTTTGTGACGCGCGCTGGAGCGAGCGTCCTATCGGGCGCGCCCTCTAATTCGGACAACTTGATTGGGGGGAGTGTTTGCGCGAGAAGGTGTACCGATAAGAACGCCTGGCGCGCAAAAGTCGCGTCGGCACCGCCCGTCCGGTTCGACCAAGGGCCGGGGAGGTGGCGTGACGGTTGTCGATCGAAAGCTCTCCGCTCCCGGGTAGAGCCAAGCGTGACGGGCAAACGGGACCGCGGGTCGGGCGGAGGGGTGGCCGCAAAACGAAGAATGCCATCGTCGCACCCTTATTGATCGCAGTGACGTGACTACCTCAGGTGGTCTGACCAACCGGAGATGATAGGCGTCAGCGGGTTGCGGTGATATGGCTTTCCGGGATTTCCTTGTCTTGGCCACGCCCGTACCGTTGAGGGAAGGCATTGTCCGGCCGCGCACTATCCAGGCGCGCGCGGGCCTGGACGAAAAACCCCAGGTCAGAGATGCAAAACAGGTGGGGGCGCGCCGTCCCGCTCCCCCTTGACCGCCTTCTCTAAAAGTGATATCGATTGTTCGGGATTACCGCCATCCGCGCAAGTGAGCGGCTCCGCAGGCGGGACAGCCGTCCGATCCAGACGGGTGCGACCAGGTGCGACGGCTACTGCAACAGGATCGCCGGGTCGATTCGACCTGCCCGGTCCCAACGTCGTTGGGTTACCCGACGTGCTTCTTCCCGACGCCCTTCGCTGGCTTCTGGCGCCCCGACAATGCGTGACCGGCCGATCCTGCGTTGACCTCCCTACAGTCAGGTCGTCGGAAGTATCAAGTCCCTCCCGGCCAGGTCGCCATCGAACGTTGGGGGCGCATAATGTCCACTTCGGTGTGGATCAAAAAGCCTTGTTATACAATCAGAACCCGACCATATCGACGGATCTTGGAACCTCGTCCCGTGCTAATTTCCCTTGTATCACAAGACAGAACCAGCGAACGTCTTCTGCGCGGACCTGGAAGTGGCGGGGAACCGTAGTCTATTGAGCACGTCCCTGGTGGACCAAGAGCACTTCCGCCGGGAGTACCGGCGATGTTTCTGAAGCTCCAGGCGGTGGGCCCGGCCTGGTTGCCAACACGAAACAGGTGCTGAGGCACGGGCAAGAGACGTTCCACACGGCGCTGACACCTCGTGGGAGGGCACCCGGCGCTCCCAGGTACGCCCACCGTTGGCCGACGACAGCAACACTTCGCCCTCGTCCAAGATGCGGACGGGGTTGGCCCGGACGGTGTCGCCCAACAACCAGCATTCCGAGCTGGTGGGGCAGGCCATGCTGGTGAACCACTTGCCTGCGAGGAGACCCCGGGTCTTTACACTCGACCACGACTCACCCCGTCGCTCGAGACAAGCAACGAGGCCTCACCGCCAGTGAGCGGTCGGGACAAGGCGATGCAATTCGCTAGCGTCGCGCAGGAGAAGTAGGGCAGTTCTTCACTGGGCCAGCCCGACGAAGACACGTCCATCTGAGGCCACCGTCGGTGCTGTAGGCAAGCCCACGATCCGCCCCAGCGGTCCAAAATGGAAGAGACCAAAGTCACAAGAACCGGTACTCTCTCCAAACCGATGCG
>CAVWFC010000004.1:0-218161 GCA_963754115.1 uncultured Acidimicrobiaceae bacterium
ACCAAAGACCGGCACAAGGCGGGGCGTCGGCGCGCCGGCCTACTTGAGCAAGCCCTGGTCAACGAGGCCCGACGAGGCCGGGGGCTCTACACTGGGTCCGTACCGGTCGCCAACCGAGCCGTGGCGGGCAATTTACCCGCGGAGCCGACGAGCTTCGTCGGCCGACGGCGTCTGCTGGCCGCGTTGAAGGCGGCGTTCGTGGGTACCCGGCTGCTCACATTGGTGGGGCCCGGCGGGGTGGGCAAGACCCGGCTCGCCCTACGCATCGCCGCTGACCTCCAACGGACGGTGCGCGACGGCGTCTGGTTCGTCGAACTTGCCGGCCTGGACGACCCCCATCTGGTTGCCAAGGCCGTGATGAGCGCCGTGGGTCTTGTGGACCAGTCGGGACAGTGGCCGACTTCGGTCCTGGTGGCGCACCTGGCCCCCCGTGAGGCCCTTCTCGTTGTCGACAATTGCGAGCACCTGCTTGATGCCATCGCTGTGCTGGCCGATGTCCTCCTGAAGGAAGCCCCAGGCATTCGTGTGCTGGCCACCAGCCGCCAGCCTTTGGGTATCTCGGGCGAGCGTGTGGTCCAGGTGCCGTCGCTCACCCTGGCCGATGGAGGAGAGGGCGAGGTGGCCCAAGGCTTCGCTCCCTCAGAGGCGGTGGCTCTTCTGGTCGAGCGGGCCGGGAATGCCGGCATCCAGCTCGAGGTCAACGAGGCCAACCGGCAACTGGTGACCGATCTCTGCCGTCGCCTTGACGGCATGCCGTTGGCACTCGAGCTGGCCGCCGTACGGCTGAGGACGATCGGGTTGGACCACCTGGTCGAGAGGCTGAGCGACCGCTTCGCCATTTTGACAGGTGGCAGCCGGGCGGCGCTGCCGAGACAGCAGACCCTGAAGGCCACCATCGACTGGAGCCACGACCTGTTGACTGCCCCGGAAGCCGCCGTGCTGCGCCGGCTTGCCGTGTTCCCCTCCGACTTCGGGCTCGATGCCGCCGAGGCGGTGGCAAGCGGTGAGGACGTGGCCCAAGCGCTGGTGCTCGACCTTTTGGCCGGGCTGGTGGAAAAGTCCTTCGTGGCCCGATTGGGCGTAGCCACCAGCGCTCGCTACCGGCTCCACGAGACGATGCGCGAGTACGCCTTGCTCAAGCTGCGCGCCGCGGACGAGGAAGCCGCCACCCTCAAGGTTCTCGTAAAGTTTTACTCCAGCATCTGCCAGGCGGCCAGCGCTGCGGCGCACTCACCTCAGATCGTCGAGTGGCTCAAGCGGCTCGATGTGGAAGCCCCCAACCTACGAGCGGTCCTGGCACATTGCCTCAACGGCCCGGACAACCCGACCGGGCTGTACATGGTGGGTTCACTGGGCTGGTACTGGGCGCCGCGTGCCTCAAGTGAGGGCATGTACTGGCTCGACCTGTTCCTTAGAAATCGCGAAGGGGACGTACGAGCGCTCGCGTACGCCCTTTTCGCCGCGGGGGTTCGTGGCCATGATGCAAGCGGACGGCGGGACGGCTACGGAGGCATTTCTGGACGCCGAAGCCAAGGCACGGGACGTGGGTGACCTGCCGCTGCTAGCTCGCCCTGGCCTTGTCGGCGAGGGTCCGGGCCATGACTGGCGACCTCGAAGGTGCGCGGGCGCAAGCAAGCGAGGCGGAGTCCGTCGCTCTCGGCCTTGACGACCCCGCTGTGGACGCGGCCCTCGCCGGGACCCAGGGGTTCCTCGCCCAAGCCGGCCAAGATTCTCGTCGGCGCTCGTCGGCTCTACTGCGAGTCAGTGCCGCGGGCGTGCGCCCGCGGTGACCTCAATTCGCTCATTTATGCCCTGGCGTATTACGGCTTCACATTGGTCGGCAGCGGTCAAACAGAGGAAGTAAGGCCGGTGTTCGAGGAGGCCCTCGGGACGGCCAGGCTTCTCGATAACCGCGATGCCATCCTCTACACCCTTTACGGCGTGGCCTGTCACGACGCGATGGTCGGCCAACTACCGCGGGCGGCCAGGTTGCTAGGTGCCGCTGAGCATGTCCAGGCCGAGACCGGCGTGCGGCTCATCCCGCAGATGGAGCCTCTGCTGAACAGGGCGCGAAGACCATCGCCGCGTCGCTTGGAGGTGCGATATTGGAATCCGAGGCGCGGGTGGGCCGGCTGATGTCGAGAACCGAAGCCGTCGCCTACGCGCTGGCCGAAAAGACCCCCCGCGGCGCCGCTCCCGCCATGACTTCGGCGACGATGCCGCTGAGCCAGCGCGAACTTGAGGTCGCCCGGCTCGTAGCCGCGGGCCTCAGCAACAAGGAGATCGGCTCCCGCCTGTTCCTTTCGGAGCGGACCGTCGAGACGCACGTGTCCAAAATCCTCAAGCGCCTCGGCATCAACTCCCGCGTCGAGATTGCCAGCTGGGTCAGCGCAAGAGCCGCGACCGGGCTAGGCCGGCTCCGGCTCGTCGGAGTTCGCCTCCACGACGACGACCACGTCCAGGACCCGGGCCGAAGGCAACAATGAGATTCGAACAGGTGCACGACGTCCTCCCGGCTGGCCGCCCAGATGATGCATGAGAGCCGGCCGTCATGCGGGATATGGACGGTGCTAACGATGTGGGGGCGCGTACCGACGCCCTGAAAGCGCCGGCAGGCGGAACCAAGGCTCTGGCTGACCCAGGAGAGATCGGATTCCGGCTTCGGCTCGCAGCTTCACTTCGGCCAAATAGCACTGCGTCTTCGGGCCTACTGACGTCGGGCCTACTCGTGGGGTGCTCACAACGCCAGTCTGGACGAGGCGTCATCGGGAGTTGTCGAAGAGAGCACCGGTTACGTGGTCGGCCAGTACTACCCCTGATGACTGTGGCCCTGTACCCGGGCAACGATGGTGGAAGTTCGCTGAACCGCCAACACAACGTAAGCCAACACCGTGGGAGGGACCATGAAGACAGCAGCAGTTATGAATTCAACAGTGCTCGACCGACCGACCAAGCGGGCACTGGCACCCACCGCGTCAATGCCGGGCACAAGCCGATCGGTCCGCAAGGCCAGTGCCTTCGCAGGCTTTGGGCTCCTGGCAATGTCGGTGCTGTCAGCTTTTGGATATCTCGTCGCCGTCAAGGGGCTCGTGGTTCCTGGGAACGCCACACGGACATCCACGAACCTGGCGGCTCACACCGGCTTGTTCGGGTTCGGCATTCTGAGCCTGTACGTCGTTGCTGCACTCGATGTCCTGGTCGCTTGGGCTCTGTACCGTGTGTTCAAGCCAGTAAGCGGAGGCCTCTCGAGGCTCGCCGCAGGGCTCCGAATCGCCTACGCGGCGGTCTTCATAGTTGCCATCAGCCAGCTCGTCGGAGCGCTCCGCCTGCACACCCAGGCACTGCGGCAGATCAACACTTTCACCAACATCTGGGACGCGGGGCTCGTCCTGTTTGGTCTGAGCCTGTTTGTCCTGGCCTACGTGGCCTACAAATCCGTCTATGTCCCCAAGCTGCTGGCGGTCCTGCTCGCCATCGCCGGCTTCGGCTATATCTTCGACAGCGTCGCCCGGCTGCTCATCCCAGGCTCCTCGTCCGATATCTCCGCGATCACCGGCATGGGTGAGTTCGTGTTCGCACTCTGGCTTGTGATCCGGGGACGCCGCATCGCGGTAGGCGACTCGGGGCCCCCCGCCGACTCGATGGGAGCGGCCCGATGACCTCGAAAAGTCAAGCGATAAAGACCGCAGCTCTCGATCACTCGATCGAACCGACGCCCACGCCCGCCGGCGCCGAGATGATGAAGGCGATCGTGCAAACCGAATACGGTTCCACACCCGAAGAGGTCATGCTGCTTGACGAGATCGCCCGCCCCGCCATCGGCGACGACGAGGTCCTGGTGCGGGTACGTGCGGCAAGTGTGGACAGGGGAGGCCCACCTGCACCTGATGACCGGCCTGTCCAAGCTCATGCGAGTCATGGGCTTCGGGTTCGCCGGCCCATGGCCGCCAGCCGGGGCCGGTGCGTGGCCGGTACTGTCGAGTCCATCGGCCCGGACGTGACCGAGCTCAAGCCGGGCGATGACGTCTACGGCACATGCGACGCCTCCTTCGCCGAGTTCGCCCGCGCCAGTGCGGGACGGATCGCCCCGAAGCCGGCCAACCTGTCGTTCGAGCAGGCGGCCGTCCCCGTTTCCGGGCTTGCCGCAATGCAAGCCGTGCGGTGACGGCGCCCAGGTGCAGGCCGGCCAGAGCGTGCTGGTCATCGGCGCGTCGGGCGGAGTTGGCAGCTTCGCTTCCCAGCTCGCCAAGGCCTTCGGCGCGGAGGTCGCCGGCGTATGCAGCACGACCAAGGTCGAACTCGTCCGAGCCCTCGGCGCCGACCACGTCGTCGACTACACGAAGAGGACTTGGCCGACGGCGGGCACCGCTACGACGTCATCCTCGACGCCGGGGGCAACCGTCCGTTGTCACAGCTCCGTCGGGCGCTCACTCCGCACGGGACGCTGGTAATCGTCGGAGGCGAGACCGGCGGGCGATGGCTCGAGGGGGCCGACCGCCTGCTGCGAGCCCCGCTGTTCTCTGCCCTGGTGAGCCGGAAGCTGAGCACACTCATCACGTCGGAGAACTCCAAGGACCTGATGGTCCTGCGGGTGCTCCTCGAAAACGGGGAAGGTCGTGCCGGCCATCGATCGGACGTACCCGCTCAGCGGCGTCGCGGCCGCCATCCGTTATGTCAGGAAGGTCATGCCCGGGGCAAGGTCGTCATAACCGTTTGAGACGCAAGGCTGGCTAACATCCAGCGACCTCGGAAATGGTTTCCCGCACCAATTGGGCCGAAATGGTTGACGGGTTCGGTCAGCAGAGTGCTCGATCTGGCGATGTCAGCACCGACAACGCCAAGGCAGGCTACTGATCTTGGGCGCATGACCATCGCTCCGACGTGTCACGAGATGTCGGGTGGACCCGCAACCAAACACCCCGTCAGTTGCGTCGATGACACCCGAAAAAGACTCCTAGATACTCGGCAGAGCGAGTGCATAATTGCCTTTATGCGATGCCCTGGAACCCTGAGCTTGACCCGGTTCGGTGGACACTTCATTCTGGCTGAAGGCCAGAGGAAGGAGTGTCACCATGGCTCGGCCATCGAAGTACCCGGAGGAGTTCCGGCGTGAGGCGGTCCAAATGGCATTGGCCACCGATGGCTCTTGGGCGTCGGTAGCACGGCGGCTCGGCGTCAACGAGACGACCCTCGTAACTGGATCCAAGCGCACCTGGCTGAGGAGGCCCACGCGGCGGACCCTTTGGCGGTAAGCCTGTCCGAGTTCGAAGAGCTCCGCCGGCTGCGCCTGGAAGTCAAAGAACTGAGGATGGAGAAAGAGATCTTGCGCGAGGCAGCCGCCTATTTCGCGCGGGAGACGATCCGGTCTGCCGCTTCCGGTTCGTCGCCGAGTACCGACACGCCTATGGCGTCAAGCGGCTCTGCCGGGTCCTCAGGGTCTCGCGTTCAGGGTTCTATTCGTGGCAGGGCCGGCCGCCCTCGCAAAGGGCGTTAGCGGACGCCGCTCTCACTGAAAGGGTCACCGAGATCTACACCGCCTCCCGCTGCACTTATGGGCCCCCAGGGTGCATGGCGAGCTCGCCCGGTCTGGGGTGCACTGTGGCCGCAAGCGCGTGGCCCGCCTGATGAGGCAGGCCAACTTGGTCGGCGTGCATAGCCGCCGGCGCTGGCGCCGAGGCGGGACCGGGGAGGCCACCGCCCCCGACCTGGTGCAACGGGACTTCAACCCTGCGGCCCCGACCAGGTCTGGGCCGCCGACGTGACCCAGATCCGCACCGGTGAAGGCTGGCTGTTCCTGGCGGCCGTGCTCGACTTGTGGTCCCGCCGGGTCTTGGGTTGGTCCATGGGGACCTCGGCCACAGCCGAGCTCGTCTCCGAGGCCCTGGTTATGGCGGCGAGCCGGCGCCGGCCGGACCGCCGGGTCGTCCACCACTCCGACCGCGGGGCGGCTTATACGTCGCTGTTGTTCTCCCAGAGGCTCACAGAACTCGGGCTGGACCAGTCGTTCGGAAAGACCGGCGATTGCTACGATAATGCCGCAGTGGAATCGTTCTTTGCCACTCTGAAAAGAGAACTGGCGTGGGCCCACGGCACCGAACGCTGGGCTACTCGAGGCCAGCTGCGCACAGCGTTGTTCGACTACATCGAGGGTTTCTACAACCCGCACCGGATCCAAGAGCGCCTGCGCTACCTGAGCCCGATAAACTTTGAACAGACAGTTGCTTCGTAATCCCGTGTCCACTAAACCGGGTCAATTCCACCCCTTATTGTTCAAGGGCAATCCGTCCATATCGACGGTTCTTTCGCCTCTTATAGAAGGTCAACTCAGTGTTGCGCCAATACAGAAGCCAAGTGCATATTGTCGGTCCGATAGCCGGCATTTTGCCTCTTCTTCGCGCGAAAGTGCCAATCCTGTTGGAATTCCGGGTATCTCCGACCCCTAGCGCCTCCACAGTCTCAGAGGCCTCGTAATTCTGCCTGCCGTTAGCCGGCGATCTGGGGCCTAGAACGTTCGTTTTAGGACCGGGTTTCCGGAACGCTCGTTGCCTTCATGCTCACTTTCCTCGAGAGTTCGGTCAGACTTAGGTGGTGAGCGATGACGTGGGTGAGCTAAGGACGGCCATTGCCCGGGAGTACGGCGCTTACCCGGATCGGCTGGTGGCAATCACCGAACATGAGGATAAGGCGGTCTACCGAGTTGGGCATGCGGGACCGGACTGGCTGATGCGCTGGTTTCCCGTTTCACGGCCGCAGGAACGGGTAGACGGTGACGCCGAGGTGCTTCGCACACTGCTGCACCTACCAGTAGAGCGACTTGTGCAGACCGTCGACGGCCGCGGATTTGCAGTCATCGGAGGACGCGGCGTCATCATGACCGAGTTCCTGGTGGGAGCCCCTGCCACGAGCAGCCCGAGCGTGCTGCAAACCGTTGCAGCGGCGCTGGGCGATGTGGCTACTACCACCGTCGACCGGGGCTCGATGGTGGCGCGGCGAGCCGGCTCGCTCCCCGCCGAAGACTTGGCCGCCGCTCGGCGATGGCTGGACGACATCGCCGGTCAGGTACCGCCAGAGCTCGGCCCCGTGTTCGGCCGGCTGAGGGCCGACGTTGCGGGTGCCAGCGACTGCGAGGCGGCGCCCACGGGGCTAGTGCACCCTGATTGTCACCTCGGTAACATCCGCATTTCTGGTGGGCGGCCCGTGCTGTTCGATTGGGACGGCGCTGGCGTGGGCCCACTGGTAGCTGCACTCGGTTGGCTGTTGTTCAGTTCGGCAGTCGCGGGACCGGACCGACCTGTGGGCCCGTTCGACCCTGCCGCTGCCTCTGCAGTGATCGCCGGCTACACCTCCAGACGAGATCTCACCGCTCAAGAGCTGTGCCTTCTGTCCGACGCCGCCCGGTTTAGGCCGCTGACGATCGCTTGCCGACAACTCCGCCACGCCATCCAGGCCAAAGACAACACTGCAGCCTCGGGATGGTGGTCTCGCTACCCGGAAGCCGATGACGTCACAGCCTTCGTCCTCGGTACGTAACCTGTAGTGGTTGGGGGTTACGCTGATGGGCGCGGGCCTGGGCACGTTCAAGTCGGCGCCCTATCATTACCAGCCCTTCATTGTTTGGGTCTTCGCCTTTGATCCCGGCGGGGCCCACGTGCAGCCAGCCCAGTTCCCAGCTGTAAAGCCGTCAATTCGCAGCACAACTACGACGTAGTTATCGTGCGAGCCAGCTCTGGGGCCGTCGTTGAGGAGGCGACGGGCTGGGAGACGCCGAGTGGCCCGGGCTACCGGTTGTTACTGGCCCTGCCGAGCCGGGCAAGGTCTGCAACGTGTGCCGGGGACTGTGCAGAGGGGCGGGCACAGCCGGCAGCCGGGCCAACGAGCTTCGCCCTCTGAGGACGCGCAGCTGTGTGGGCGCCGCCAGCCGTGCCCAGAGCGGCCCCGGGGCCCGGGCGCGGACGCCGCCGGCTCCTGGCCCAGGCTCGGTGGGCAGTCCGCCTTGCCACCCCCGGCCGCCCGAGAGCTCCTCCCACCTAAACCTAATCAAAGCTAACTCTTGACAAAGGTGCCATAACATGCACTAATCTCATAAGTGCGAGGCAAGAGTTGAGAGGAGCTAATTATGGCTAACCCTGCGCACCTGTTCAGGGTCGATAGGCGTCTCGATGAGCTGGTGCTGCGCATAAGGCCTTGGTCAGACGACGTCGTCGACAAGCTCGGTTTCGACCCTCGCTCGTCTTACGTCGAGGACTTCTGGCTCGGGATCCTGGCGCCTCGACCACGTGGTTGCTCCGCCGGCTGGCGGCGGGGTTCGAGTACAGCCCGGACGGGGTCGGCCTTGACTTGGCCGAGACGGCCCGGTCACTTGGGCTCGGGGACCGCAGCGGTAAGCAGTCCCCCTTTGTCCGGTCCATAAACCGCACCGTGCAGTTCGGGCTGGCTCAGGTCTCCGGGCCGAGGAGCTGTATGTACGCCGACGGCTCCCGCCGCTCAACCGAGCCCAGTTGTTGCGGCTCCATTGGCTCACCGACGGCCCAGGCTGGCGAACGACCTTCGCCGCCTTGCGCCAAGCCCGTCACGACTACCTGATCCGTGCGGCAGGAAAATTGAGCGACGGAATCTCCATTCGTGAGTCGTCCTGCATTGGCACCGGTCACGAGAGCGACGGCGATGCCTGGTTCCCGGAGGCATACCGCAAAAACCGTCGGCTCAGCCGGCGCACCCGCTGGGACGAGCAGTGAGGCGGGAGCTAGACATCGAGCCGGCGAGCCGGCCAGTTAGCGGGGGTTCGCCGGGTCCTGAGGCTCGCCGGGCTCGCGATCAGTGCCGTCTCGGGGACGGATGCCTTCTGGACTACGTCGCGGCAGCGCACTACCTGTGCACCACACCAAGACACGTACGAGAGCTATGGGCAAAACGGTGCCTCACGGCGGTGAAGGTGGGACGCCACGTTCGGTTTGCCCGAGAGGACCTCGACGCTTTCATCACCACAAGCCGAGTGGAAGCACTTCGTTAGCGCAATCCAAAGTGACATCTTCCCATGCAAAGGATGCGACGGGGTTGGTGAAGGTCATATCCATTAATTCAAGATGGATCAGCCTGAGGGCGATCCTCGCGCTCCCTTCGACAAGTTGCTGATCGGCGTAATTTGGCTGGCCGCCAAGACTGCGAGGGCATTGGCGATGGCTCGGTCCCGGTCCTCGGTAGCGTGCTGATAGCGGAGAGCGGCACGGGGGTTGGCATGACCGCCACGGCGCATAAGTTCGGCGACTGAAGCCCCGGACGCAGCGGCCCAGGTCAGTCCCGAGTGGCGCAGGTCGTGTAGGAAGACGTCAGACCGGCCGATCGTCCTCCGTGCTCGCTGCCAGACCCGATTGAGTGTGCTCGGCACCATCGGCCCTCGGTCCTGCGCGGTAAAAAGCCACGACTCGGCCTCAAAGCTAACGAAGTGCTCCAGGTGCTGTTCCATAGCCTCAAGGATGTGAGCGGGTACTGCCAAACTCCGGGCGCCGGCGAGGGTCTTGGGTGGCCCTATTACCGTCGGACCCTGCATCGGCCGCACGACCGCTCGTTCAATTCGCACGGTGCCATGGAGCAAGTCGACATCCTTGCGCTGGAGGCCGAGAACCTCGCCACGACGGAGCTGGCACCATGCGCAAAGAAGGATGGCAAGACGGTATCTCTCCTCCACGGTCTCGACTGCGGCAGTCAACTCAGAGACCGAGAGCACCGGCCGCTCGCTCGAGCGGGCGTTACCAGCACCCTTTACCTGGCAGGGGCTCTTCACGACGAGGCCGTCGGTGACCGCTGTCGAAAAAATGGCTCGCAGCATCCGGTAGGCATCGTCGGCCGTAGTCACGTACTTGTCTCGCATGGCCATGTACCAGGACCGCACGTCCGACGGGCGGAGAGCTGCGAGCTCGTGTTGGCCCATTACGGGATTCACATGGCGCTCAAGCATGTGCTCGTATTTGGAACGAGTGACAGGGCGTAGGTCCGACCGGGAGGACAGCCAGGCTCCGCCGTACTCGGCCAGCGTTACCTTTCCCGCCTTGGGCGCCGTCCACGCACCCCGATGAATGTCCGTCTCCGCTGCCGACAGCCAAGCGAGAGCATCGGCCTTCGTGGTGAAGGTGGAGGACGCCACGTGTTCCAACCCGACATGCCAGTAGCGGGCTTGGAACCGCCCCGAGGGGAGCTTACGGACACTCCCGAAGTGACGTCGCCGGGTGGTCGGCATGCCATAACGGTAGCCGATGATCTGGCACGAATCTGGCACAAGCCAACTCTGAGGAAGAGAAATAACTAGCTACCAGTGGGCTGACCTGGGAATTCGTGGCACCCCCAACGGGATTCGAACCCGTGCCGCCGCCTTGAAAGGGCGGCTCAGATTACTCTGAGCGCCTATGCGTGGAGCATTCTCGCAGGTCACGGGCGCTCGGCGTCTCTAGGCGACCGCCCACGATCTGAGGCGTCCGCGGGATGGACGCGGGATGGAGCCGGGGCGTGGCTTTCAAAGGCTTCGGCGCTGGGGGTCAAATCGACTGTACCTAACGTGAGCTGACTTTTGTGGCGGGCGGGTCGCTCTCGATGGCCTGTATCGTCCTGCGCCGGGGGAAATGTATTGCGTCATATCAGGTGACGAGAACTGGGCCTGCCGGGGTCGTGCGCAGCCCTTCCCGACCTTGCGATTGAGCCCGGCTCGCAAGTTCTGCCAGAGCTACCTACTCAGCTGGATCGTCGCTCGCTTCGTCACGGTCAAGTAGTTTTTGGCGCAGGTCCGCGAGCTTTGCGTTGCTAAGCGACGGGACGCGCCAAGAAACCCACCCGTCCACTGGATACCCCACGGTTGCTGTGCCCGCAGCCGAAGGGGTGCTGAAGTGTTGGTCTCCGACCTGGATGTCGCCCTCTGGTGTGATTGTCCCCTTGGTCGTTTTTCCCTGGCGAGTGAACTCCACGTCTGTGCCAGGGCTTAACAAGCCGGCGGTCACGAGATCGGCGATTCGTACGGCATGGCCGTTATACGTGTAGCTCTTCTGGGTGCCAGCGATGGTCCCGCCCTCGCCTGATAGGGAGGTCGTCACCACGGACTCCTGCTCGATCTCGACCAAGCGCTGGCCACTCTTGGCCTCGTACACGGTAACGGGGATGACGGCCACCGGGACCCCGCTATCGGCCAGGAAACTGAGGGCGTCTCTTGTGCGCGCGTGAATCTCGTGAGCGACAAGGATCAGTCGAGGGCTCCGATTCACAATGACCGGCGACGCGGACTCGGTGAACTGCTGCCAGTCTTGGAAGAACGCTGCGGCGCCCTGGGTGTAGAGCTTCGCCAGTTCGTCGAGGCTTGTGGAACGGGCCAACCCGCGTACTCAAGGGCTTGTGACAGTTGTCTCCTGTCGACGTCCCGCTTCACTTCGACAACCACAACCCTGCCCGCCTTGTCAAGGGCGAGGATGTCGGGTAGGCCACCTCCCGGGAGCACTGCCTGGCGCCTCAGAGGGAAAAGCGGGTCGCCGATGAATAGCTCCAGGTTCCCCCACACAAGGTCCTCGATCTCCTTCTCGTAGAGATCGGGGCCGGCGGGTACCTCTGGGACGGCGACCAGCAAACCGTCGGCTAGGTTGTCGAGGGCCATCAGGAATATCAGTCCTTGCTGGGTGCGAAATTGACTACGGCGAATGCTGGCTGCTCGCCCACTCCGGCAGTCGGGTGAGGCTCGTCGAGCGCGTTCAGGGCATCGCCCCGGATGAAAAGGTTGTCCCCTGCCCGATCTCTGCCCACCTCGCCGACGCCCCCGGTGTCGTCGAGCAGGCGCACCTCGGAAACGCGGTAGTCGCCGGGTTGAACCCACTCGTACGAGCCGTCCTCGTGCGCGAGCCGTCGGAGCTGCTTGTTTGTCCAGGTCAGCTCCAGCCGGGCCTTCATACGTCGCCAACCCAACAACCTCCTCTCGCCTCGTCGCCTCCGACGCTACTCCCCACAACCCTGACACCAGCTGCTAACGCCTCGAGCCCGCGGGTTGTCGACGTTCCTCCAGTCGTGCGGACTCAGAGACGTGACCGCCATCAGGGATTCGAGCGTCCCACGCAGGCGTACCCCTATCCTCCCGAACTGCGGGACTTGCCCAACACCGTTACCGTCCCGCGTACTCGGCTGAACCGAGACCAGTAAGCAGGCCAGGCATGAACACTGCGGAGTATCCTCGTCCTCCTACAGCGGACCTACCAAGCAAGCTGTTTCCTCCGACACACCGATGGCGTAAAGCATTGCCGCCCGCCCGGTGCCTGAAGTCCTGCGGCAACCCTGCGGGATCGAAGAAAGCAGGATCGAAGGGGTAGGTTCGCCAATTAGGACAGAACGTGGAGTGTTGCTGCAGCGACCGGGGAGGCTTCCACCCGGATGCCGGTCTGATCTGAAAAGGAAACAATTTTCAAAGCGTCCAATGCAAGGGCGTGTGGAGCCTCGAATCGCGGGTCGCGTCCGGTTGGACCTGTAGCGCCGAAGACAGACACGCCGTACCGCTCGCTGGAGAGCAGGTGCCTAAGACGACTCTTGATACCGTCCCAACCAGCACCCGCAAAAGAGATAGCCCACGCCCGCGGTAGGTCGTATGGGTGCATATCAAATAACTCGTTGGTCACTCCGACCACGTTCCAACGTTCGTCCAAAAGATTCGCAATCCCGCGACTCCAACCAGTGTGATTGGGAAATATAGGCCAAAGCCGCTTGTCATCGAAGAAAGCACGAGCAATAACAGATCCGGGCTTATACCCCGGTCCCATCACTTCGCGCATGGCTCCCACGTAATCGGAGGCGATGTAACATGTCCCTAAAGGGTCCTCAAGATCGAAGCGACCAGATCCATTCGAAGAGAAATACCAAGGGGACGAGTGTATGGCGCGACAGCAACGCGAAAGCTCGCTGGACGGTATCTCGCCTGGGCCTGACGCTAGCTCGGAGGGATCACCAGGTGGAGGACCCAGTGACAGGACCTCTCGACTTGTCACATCAACTAGGCTTTAGCCAGCCGCGGCCGTGTATTCGAGCACAAGTTGCCGAACAGATGACGGAACGCCTTCGTCTTCTCTAAGCGCCTGCCACGGCGTCTGGCCACTTAACATTTCTTGTGGCATATTGAGCCAGGCGGCAAGGGTGTATGGATTCTATAAGATCACGCAGCTCAAGGATGATCCATTGAAGTCCCCGTAGGATATGGCCATCCTTGGTTACTTGTGCCACTGGAAAAAGCGTCTCTCCGTCCTCGGTCGGTATCGCGCAGAGTGCCCCGAGTTCGACACTTTGCTTCAGTTGCTCCACGGGCATGTTCAGAACTGCAGCCAACCCTGTGCTCGTATACAGAGGACCAAGAGCGTCGGCCCAAGGAGATTTCCTTGGTGTCGGTCTGTCTAATTGATCCTGGACCTGTTGGAGCGTCCTTTCTGGCGCCTCATGACTTCGATATAGTGCATCACTCACCTCTATGGTCGTAGCATGCGCAGCCTCGAAGGAACTCAATAAGGTCATGAGAAGGTTGGGAAGAATTCTGTTAGAATACTGCGACAGAAATATGTATTCTCCAGGTGATCGAGCCAAGTCATAAGAATGCCAGCGGTGGAACTGGTTCTGGTACAGCTGAAGCTGGTTCTGCCACGCACCGGCAATAAATCTAACTGGTGACGTTATGGCTTCTTTGACCGCACGCAAACTCTGGGCAGTGCTGGTTGACCGATCCTCAAGAATATGCATGCTAACGACATACTCTATTACCGCCGGAAGCTCAATGAGTTCAGAGGAGATATTTACGAATTCGTAGTCGGAGGCGAGCAAGAAATATGGCAAAACATAATCTTGGGAACCTCGATCGTCGTCGTCCTCACCGAGATCGAACTCGTTATATATTGCCCTTCCCTCGGCGGTCATGCGTCACTCCTAATGGACAAATCAGCAGCGCCGAAATCCGACAACAACTTGGAAACTTGTGTGTCCTTCTCAAAGGCACGTTCGATCGTGTCTCGTAACGTGACCAGCGCGTCTCTGTCGAGCGTGATGTAGAGAGGGTTCTCTCGGCTACCTGTAACGTCTAGTTTCAATGTATGAATTACGACAAAGCCGGATACTTCATCTGTGCGGCCGTCGGACGGGAACACAGGCCGAATATCTGTAATAGAGGAGGCATCCTCGAGTCGTAGATCTGCCTCAGCAGATAATGTGATCGACTTGGTACGAAGGGAAATGAATCTGCTATTAAGGAGGGACGTCACGCGGTCACGCAACTCCTCCTCGTGAGTGGTGTCGGGTTCCTGCAGACTCGCTTGGTACCCCTCCGTAACAGCTGCTGCGATCGTGGCGACCGAGGCTTGGAATCTGGACGTAAGCCGGCGAGTGGAGATCGCGAACTCAAGAAGACTGGTAAGACTTCCGCCTGGCCCCGGACGAAGAACTTGACCAAGCCTGTCTAGAACCTTTTCGGTAGGGAGCGAGGGGGCTAAGTCCTCAACAACGGCCATGAGAGCCGAGAACTCATCGTCCGAGAGGCGTTCTACATAGCTAAGCGTCTGGCGGAATATGGGTGGCATACCCAGCGGTGGTAGCTTGGCCATGTCACGCTCCGTGTCGATTTTGCGCGCGATCCACCGCGCAAAGGCAAGTTTAGGCCCGAACGCACGGCCGCTGACGGCTTTTGTACGAACTCACGAAAGTCAGAATCCGAGGTATCCACCATAGGGGTGGAGACCTATGGTACCGGAGGGGGGTGAGGGAGCGGAATCGGGGCGTGACGCTGCCCGGAGCGATTCCGTTGCGCCGAACGGGCCATCACGTCGACGCTGTCGATCGTCGCCTAAACCCTCTTGGAAGTGGAGGACCGCCTGGCAGCAGACCTTGTGCAGGCTGCACACGCGTGGACCCAACGGCGGACGTCGCGAGGAGACTGCCAAGCCCGAACTGCCCACGGAGCCCCGGGCCCGGAGCCCGCGACGTCAGCGCCCGGGGCCCCGGGCCGCTCGGTGCTCGGCCGACGGCGCCCGGACGGCTCTACGTCCTGAGAGGGCGACCTGCTGGGCCGGCCACGGCCCTCACCGGTCGAGCGCGCCGGACCCCTCTGCACACTCGTGGTCGACGAAATTCCGTCGGGGCGCTCCGCCACCCACACGGCAATCTCGGCGTCGACGAAGCGGACCTGGGCCCGCTCAGGTACCTCCAAGAGCCCGTGCCTGTGCAAGAGCCGATCCCGGGCCACGGCCAACTGTTTCGGCTCTTTGCCGAGCACCTTGGCCACTTCTTCTACCCCGGCGCCGCCGGTGCCGGCCAAGCTGGCCACGGCCGCCAGGTAGTCGCGCTCTTGGGGCCGCAGGTTGCCCCAGGTGGCTTCGTACTGGCCCGCCAGCTCGGCTCGGGCCGCACGCAACCCGGCTTTGGCGTGGGCCAGGGTGATCGTGTCCTTCCCCTGGGCGCCTCCCAGGCGTGCCAGCCGAACAGCTGCACGTAATAGGGATGACCGCCCGAGCGACGCACCAACAGGCCGAGGGCCTCGTCTTCCCACGCTACGTGGCGGCGGGCCGCGGGCTCGACCAGGGCCAGGCGCGCCGCGCTCGGCTCTAAGTCCCCGAGCTCTTCGACCGGGAGGCGGCTGGCGTAGGTCCCAGCGCCGGCCAGGCGATCTCTGAAGGTCTGGGTCCCGCTGAAGACGACGGCCACCGGTTGTAGGCGACGGGCCACCACGGTCTGCAGGGCGCGGGCGACCGCGGAGACGTTCTCCTGGGGTGCCATTTGGGCCTCGTCGACCGTGACCAGCAGCCCGGTGCCGTGACCGGCGGCGAAACTCCCCACGCGCCCCAGCGCGTCCTCGAAGGCAGCGGCAGCGCTCCCAGTGCCGGGGTTATGACCCTGCTCGACGGCGGCGCGGGCCGAGACCAGGCCGAGGTTCGCGCCGACGTTTAGCTGCGCCTGGAGCTCCTGGGAACCCCGTCCCAAACGGCCCCAGGGCCGGACGGCTTCGGTTATGCGCTGGAGCAGGACCCCCACCAGGCTCTCTTCTTGCAGTGCTTGCACGTGCAGGACCGCCCAGCCCAGCTTCTTGGAGGCGACCTCGCCGATCACGTCCAAAAGGACCGTCTTGCCGGTACCCCGACTGCCGAGGATTGCCCGGCAGAAGCGGGGGTGCTCGGGGCCGAGTTCCAACACCCGCTCCGCGTCGTCTACCAGGGCATCGCGGCCTGCGACTACTGGCGGACGCCGCCCGAAACCAGGGGTGTAGGGAGGAGCCGGCACTTGGTTAGCCATCGTTAGCCTTCTTCGTGCCCGCGTGCCTTAGCGAACAGTTATCCAAGCAACCTAAACCTACAGCAACAGTTAGTGCTCCATCTCGTACCTGTGCCTGTGCCCTGGTCAGCTTTTTAGCCGCAACGCTCGGCCCCGGGCTACCGTGCTGGGACACACGACGGGTCTCTCGGGGGCTGACCGTCAATGGTGTCTTAGCCGACGGGCTCGACCGCAACGACGAAGGCTTCCCGCAGGTGGCCGTGGGTGAGATTATGGGCGGTGTAGTGCACAGTGGCTTGGATACGGTCTTCTGGGATCGTGACGACGCCGGTCGGATGGTGCCGTCCGTACCGTTGCAGTAGGTCGACAAGAGCGACGCGCTAGCGCTCTGGCATCGCCAGGGCACCCACCCCGATGGGTTCGGGTCGAGCGGCCGGGCCGAGCTCGTGCGTTTGGAGACAGTCCCTTCCGCGTGGACGGCTCGGGTCGCTTCGTACATTGACGCGCCCTCGGCGGCCCAAATGGTGGGCCGCGCCGCTCCCTCTGAGCCAGCGCAACGTCTAGGTCCTCAAGGACCTGGCGGCGGGCGCTCCAGGGTTGGTCGCGCAGGTCTTGGTCGCCGAATTGGAGGACGTCGAAGGTGTAATAAGTGACCGGTTGAGAGTGTGCCCCGTAACGGAGCCCGTGGATGCGGGCTCCGAGCAGTTCAAAATCTGCCCGTCTGTCGGGCGTCACTACGACGACTTCGCCGTCCAAGACGACCTCGCCGAGCGCCGTGAGGGCGAACTCGGGGAGCCTGTCGGTCCATTCCGTGCTGGCGCGAGACCACAGCCAGACCCGAGTGGGCTTCACCTGGGCAAGGCAGCGGTACCTGTCCAGCTTGCTCTCGTGCACCCAGCCGTCCGCCGCCGGAGGCGCGGGTACCGCGGTGGGCAGCTATGCCGGAAAGGAGCGGTCCTTTGCTCACCAGTGTCGCCGATCCTGGCCCCGGTCGACCACACGCTCGTGCCCCACACCGGACAGGATGCGGGCATGATGCTGTGCTCAACCGTCTAACGCCGCGGGCCGAGAGCGATCTTGGGACATAACGGACGCTGGCCTCGGCTGCACCTCGTCCATGACTGGCGACCTGGCGGCGAGGGCTTGACGGCTGTGAACGTATGTTCGACTCATGGCGCACCCGAGCGGGCTAACCGAGTAGAGGCTCACTTTGCTCTACGAAGCGGAGGGGTTCGGGGGCGAAACGACGATACGAGCAAAGGCGATCCGCGAGCTCATCGACGAGATCCGACTGCTTCGCTCCGAGCTCCGCCAATTCGAGACGGACCAAGACGGTCCGCCAAGGGGTCGGTGACGACAGACATCGGTTGCAGGCTTGAGTCGAAGCCGTCCGCCGACATCTGCCGGGACATCGAGGTCGCGGGACCTCTCGGCATTTTTATCGACTATTAGGCGTAAACCTTGCGACCGACTGCAGAGGACATAATTCCCGCAAGGCCGAAAGTCACTCTTCCGCCTATCATCGCCAGGGCTTCCCACAACTAGGTACGTCAGCGGGGAGGCACGGAGCGTTCGTCCCAACCCGTTTCTGCCTCGGTCACATACCCACTTCCGAGGACCGCTTCGTCGATGCCCGCCTCGTTGTCGTCCCGGCGAACTGCTCTGGCCGCAGCGCACCTTTGCCCGCCTGGCGGCGCCGGCGCTCCGTAGCGTCCTCCTCTTCCGGTCCCGCCACCCGGTGCGCCGCCTCGACCGCCGCGGGGAGCTCGGTCCGGAGGGCTTCCAGCGAACCTAGGCGCGCCCTCGCCTTCTCCAGGGCCTTCCGTGCTTCGTCAGCGAGGCGGCCAGCCTGCTCGGGTTCCGAGCGCGCCACGTGGGCGTTGTGGACCGCCTGGGCCACCTGGAGCACCTCGGCGAGGAGAAGCCTCCAGGCGGCCGGTGTGTCCTCGTCGAGGTCCGCTTGGGCCATGAGGGCAGCCACCGACTTGATGGTGCCGCGCGGGACATAGCCGGCCTTCGCTGGCTGTTGCCGGGGCCCTTGGGCCGAGCGGGCCAGGAGGGCCGAGGCACCGGCGAGCGGCCCGGGGAGCGCTCCAAACGCCCCGATAAGACAGCCAGGACCCCTGCCGCGTCGGACGCGACCGCGCGCCAGGTGGTCACGTCCTCGGCGGGGACAGCGCCGAGCCGACGAACCACTTCGCCCAGGCCTTCTGGCGCTTTTCTCCAGCCGTCCGGTGAGCGCGGGGCGGAAGCCTGGCGCGCTTTCCGAGTTGCCCTCTCACCCCAGCGCTCAGAGGCCTCGGCCCAGCGGTATGTAGGGTGCCGGCTGGCCCGAGGAGCCTCGTGCACGCCGGTCGCCGGCGCGGCGCCGGCCCACTCGGCGGCGGGCTCCTGCGCATCGGACTGGCCGTCGCGCCAACGGTCCCTTAGTGCCGGGAGCGAGAGGTCCCTCGCCAGCTTCCCTCCACCGAAGAAGACCGCCACCCCGCCGTCGGAGGGCTCCTCGGCCACCGCGTAGCCGACCACGCGATGCCCGCCGACGCGGTCGTAACGGGGCCGGGCCGCGAGCCCGGCGTCCCGGAGGAACCGCACGAATTCGGCTTCGCTGCCGGCGACCGTAGCCGCAGCGCGCACCACCCGGGCGAGCTCGGTCCGTTCCGCTTCGTCCCGTCTGGTGCGGCGTGCCTTCTCGGCTTCGGCGCGGGTGAGCCCGGGCATCGCCGCTTTCTTGGCCCGCCCCTCGACGGCACTGAGCCCATAGCGGCGCTCCAGGTCGGCGCAGAGGGCTGAGAGGCGCTTGAAGTCGTTGCGGGTGGAGGCGACCTTCCCGTCCTCGCGCACCAGGTTCACGACGAGATGCATGTGGTCGTTACCGGCCTCCGAGCGCCCGTGACGGACCGCCACCCAACGGCACGGCGGCTGGCCATTGCCGGCGTCGAAGCCGAGCTGCCGCACCGCCTCCCGGGCCACCTCGGCCCACTCGCTGTCGGTCAAGTCGCGGTCCGCGTCGCCTTTGGTCGACAGCGCCAGGTGCCAGCAGGTACCCCCCGCTACCTCGGTCCCGTACAACACGCTCGGGGCCTCCATGGCCGCCTCGAGGCCTTCCAGTTCGGCCGACGAAGGGCGCAACCCATCACCGACGCCGAGGGCCGCGGCCGCGGCGACGACGTGGGGGTCCTCGTGCTCGTTGTGCCGGCCGGCCGAGAACAAATAACGCACGGCCTGGCCCGGTCCGTCACCCCGAGTGACCTTGGCGATCACCTCCCCGCCCCCATTTCCTCCGCCCCCCCGTGCGAGCTCTTCGGGTGCGGAACGAGTAGCCCTGCCAGCCCGACCAAGCGCTCCATCGCCGCCTCGACTTCGGCAACGCATCCCTCGACGCCTATGGGGGCCTCCCGTCGTTGGTTGCCTACGTGCGCGAGCTGGTTCAGGTTCGTGCACGCCCCGTGCAGGTCCCTCCTGGCGGCGAAGAACTCGCGGTAAAGAGCCCGGCGGGCGAGGAGCGAAGGCCGCCCCTCGGGCATAGCCGACTCGACCAGGAGCCGCTGCACCGACAGGCCCTCGGCCGCCGCCTTGGGGACGATCCAGGCCTCTTCGTCGGGCGACAGGCGCACGAACACGACCCTCCTCCTGCCCCCCGGCAGCCGGCGCATCCGGCCCCCCGGCCCCGCCGTCCCGAGGCTTGGGCCGCCCCCCGCCGCCGCCTCCCCAGGCGGCGGCCCCCCCGGTCCGAATGAAGGACCGGCAGCGATCCGCTTAGCGGATTGCATATCTTGCTCCCGAGGTTCTGGGTCGAGCGGCTGCACCAGAGCTAATAGTAGCTAAGTCTTGTAATCAGCTCGTGTTTTTGGCTACTCTTCTCCGTATTAAGGCCTACTAGTCGATAGGAGCTAACTATGGCTAACGGAGGCACGCCCGACCTCGGGGCACGCGGCGACGACCACCCCACCACCCGACGCCTCCGTGAACTGGCTGCCCAGGAGGCGGCGGTCACCAAGCAACGTCTCACAACGCGTACTGCCGCGGCGCGTTTGTTCTTCGGGGCGCTGGCCCGGCTCGCCGAGGCCAAAGCAGCCTGGGGGCGCGCAGAGGCCGAAGCTCGGCGCGCCCAGGCTGAGGCGGTAGAGGACCTGGTCGGCTCCGGCTTGCAGCTTGGCGAAGTGGCCAAGCTGCTCGGCATCTCAAATAAGGAGCTGCGGGGCTTGGGCGCCGCGACACGACCACGGCCGAAGAGACCGAGGCTGTCAAACGAACGGGCCGGACGAGTCCCCCCAACCAGCCTGGTGAGTTTGCCGACAAAGCTCGGAGAGGATGGGGTCCTAAGTCAGGCGCAGCGGCCCTTTGGTGAGGAGCTGGGCGGCCCTGGCGGATCCACGCGTAAGCTGCCTTTTCAATAGCCAGGAGGGCTAGGGGCGACGGTACGACGCTGCTCGTTTTTGTTTTGCCTGACCGAGGGAGACACGCTTATCTCCTCTACGATGGGTCGCTGCTGATGGAGCCGGGCCTCCACGCACCGGCGCCTGCCCGGTGGTTTGCGCGGTCGGACAAGTGAGTGCGCGATCCTGGATGACCTCGTTTCGGCGATCCGCCGTGGCGAGAGCCGATCGGTGGTGCTGAGGGGCGAAGCTGGGATCGGAAAGACGGCTCTGTTGGAGTATCTCGTTGCGTCGGCGTCAGGTATGAGGGTCCTACGTGCGGTGGGAGTGGAGTCGGAGATGGAGCTGGCGTTCGCCAGTTTGCACCAGGTGTGCGCACCGCTGCTCGATCGTATGGAGGAGCTGCCGGCTCCGCAGCGCCAGCGCTCTGGAGACCGTGTTCGGGCTGAGTGACGGGGCCGCGCCGGACCGATTTCTCGTCGGGTTGGCGGTGCTGACTTTGTTCGCGGCAGTAGCGGAGCAGCGTCCGCTGCTGTGTGTTGTCGATGATGCACAGTGGTTGGATCGCGCTTCGGCGTTGACGCTCGCGTTCGTCGCTCGGCGCCTGCTCGCTGAGCGAGTCGGGCTCGTGTTCGCAGTGCGTGAGCCGGGCTTGGAGCTTCAGCATGTGGACGGGTTAGAGGTGCGCGGCTTGCGCAACGGTGATGCCCATGCACTCCTGCGTTCGACGCTGCCGTTCAAGTTGGATGAGCGCGTTCTCGACCAGATCGTCGCGGAGATGCACGGGAATCCGTTAGCGCTGCTTGAGTTGCCACGCGGATTGACGGCGACGCAGCTGGCTGGAGGCTTTGGGCTGCCAGAGGCGCAAGCAATATCGGGGCGGATCCAGCAGAGCTTCGTGCGACGTGTCAGGGTCCTCTCCTACGATGCGCGGCGTCTGTTGCTGCTTGCGGCGGCGGAACCCATTGGTGATCCACTGCTTTTGCTGCCGCGCTTGTGAGCGACTCGGCATTGCGGTCGCCGCGGTTGATGCGGAGACCGACGGGCTCCTGAGCCTGAGCCAGCGCGTGACCTTCCGCCATCCGCTGGTGCGCGCCGCCGTATACCGAGCAGCGACCAGAGAGCAACGTCGTGAGGTCCATCTGGCCCTGGCGGAGGCGACCGACCGCAGCCTCGATCCTGACCGTCGCGCCTGGCATCTGGCCACAGCCGCAATTGGGCCCAACGAGCCTGTTGCCGCGGCGCTCGAGCAGTCCGCCAGCCGCGCACAGGCGCGCGGCGGCCTGGCTGCGGCGGCCGCGTTCCTGCATCGCTCTGTCGTGCTGTCGGGCGATCCCAAGCAGCGCGTGCGGCGGACGCTTGCCGCTGCCCAAGCGAGCTTGCATGCCGGGATCTTTGACGTAGCACTCGAGCTTCTGGCGTTGGCCGAGAGCTCGGCTCCCGACGAGCTCCAGTTGGCACATGTCGGGTTGCTCAGGGGTCAGATCGCGTTTGCGTCCAGCATGGGGACTACTGCGCCGCCACTGCTCTTGAACGCTGCCCGACGCCTTGAGCGGCTCGACCTCAAGCTCGCCCGAGAGACCTACCTCGACGCGTGGGGAGCCGCGCTGTTCGCCGGTCGCTTGGCCTCCGGCGGCAGCCTGGTCGAGGTGTCTCGCGCCGCCACATTGGCTCCGCGGCCGACCCGTCCGCTCCGTCCATCCGATCTGCTCCTCGATGGCCTCGCCACCTTCGTGACGCAAGGACATGCGGCGGCCGCGCCACTGCTGAGGCGGGCCACGGCCGCGTTTGCGGACGAAGCGTCGGACGAAGCGTCACCGGGCCAGGAGAACTTCCGCTGGGGCTGGATGACGACAATCCCGCCCAATATTCTCTGGGATGAGGACAGCTGGCATGCCATCAGCGCGCGCCACCTCAAGGAGGCCCGCGACACGGGCGCGCTGGCCCGACTGCCGATCGACCTCACCGATTGGGGGATCTTCTGCTCGTGGTGCGGCGACTTTGGTGCTGCGGCGGTCGCGATCGCCGAGGCCGACGCGATCACGAAGGTGACTGGGACCCACCTCGCACCCTACGCCCAGATGTTGCTCGCCGCGCTCCGAGGCCAACGGGACGCGTCGCTGTTGATCGAGTCCACGATCCGTGACGCTGGAACAGGCGGTCAAGGGCTGAGCCTCCAATGGGCCGAATGGGCGAGCGCAATCCTTTTCAACGGGCTTGGCCGCTATGACCGGGCTCTCGCTTCGGCTCAACGAGCGACCGAGGAGATACCGCAGCTCCACGTCACCCCGTGGGCACTGACTGAGCTCATCGAAGCGGCGGTGCGCACCTCGAGGTTCGACGTTGCCGCCGGTGCGCTCGAGCGCGTGGTTACGGCTACCGCGCCCTCCAGCACCGACTGGGGCCGGGGGATGCAAGCGCGCTGCCGGGCACTCTTGAGCAGGGGTGAGAGTGCCGAGCACCTGTATCGCGAGGCGATCGAGAGGCTGGCAAGGACGCGGCGGCGCCCTGAGCTCGCACGGGCTCATCTGCTCTACGGGGAGTGGTTGCGCCGGGAGAAGCGCCGTGTCGACGCCCGCGAACATCTGCACGCGGCGCACGACATGTTCACGGCGATCGGGATGGAGGCATTTGCCAGCGGCGGCACGCGGTGAGCTGTTGGCGACGGGCGAGAAGGTGCGGAAGCGGACGGTGGCGGAACGCGGATGAACTGACAGCACAGGAGCGGCAGATCGCCGAGCTGGCCCGTGATGGGGTGTCGAACCCGGAGATCGCTGCGCGGCTCTTTCTGAGCCGGCGCACAGTGGAGTGGCATCTGCGCAACGTCTTCAACAAGCTCGGGATCGGCTCTCGCCAGGACTTAACCCAGGCACTGCCGAGCTCCAGCAGCCAACTGATCCCGACCTGAGTACGGGTTCATGGAGCGCCTCGACGCGCCGGCGACGACCGCCGCCGAGCGGCGCGAGTTCGGCGTGTGGATGCTGGGCGGGTGCGGAACATCCAGCGAAGGATGAGGAAATGTCGCCCGCCCCGAGACCCTCGGCACGCACGGAACTCGGAGACACCAGTGAGGCAAACCCCCGCGAGCAAACCCAGCGAGCTCACGGGTGCGATCTGTCCAGGCGGCGAGACAGGCTCTGTGGCGTCCATCACCCTACGAGGAGGATCCACATGGCTGTCTCCACCGAAAGATCTTACGCCGCCACAGCGGTCCGGCCGTTCACCATCGGGTTTCCCGAAGCGGATGTTGAGGATCTGCGTGCACGTGTCGCGGCCACGCGCTTTCCCGACAAGGAAACCGTCAGGGACGACACGCAGGGCGTCCCGCTCGCGCTCATGCAGGACCTCGCTCGCTACTGGGCGACCGACTACGACTGGCGCAAGTGCGAAGCGCGGCTGAACGCCGTCCCGAACTACCTCACCGAGATTGACGGCGTGGACATCCACTTCATCCACGTCCGCTCGAAGCACGAGGACGCGCTCCCGCTCGTCGTTTGCCACGGCTGGCCCGGCTCAATCATCGAGCAGCTGAAGCTCATCGGCCCGCTTACCGATCCGACCGCGCACGGCGCCAGCGCGTCGGACGCCTTCGACGTCGTGATCCCGTCAATGCCTGGGTACGGGTTCTCGGGCAAGCCGACCAGCACCGGCTGGGATCCCGTGCGCATCGCGAAGGCTTACGTCGAGCTCATGAAGCGTCTCGGCTACGAGCGGTTCATGGCACAGGGCGGAGACTGGGGCGGGATCGTGGTCGACGCGATGGCCGGCGGCCGCGCCGACCCCGCGGCCGCGGAGCCGGCACCGCCGGAGCTGATCGGCATCCACACCAACTTCCCCGGCGTGATTCCGCCCCAGCTCTTCGGCGCGGCCTTCGTCGGCACCCCGGCGCCCTCCGGCCTCTCCGACGAGGAGCGGAGCACGTATCAGCAGATGCTCGACTTCTTCGGGACGCACGTGGCGTACGGGCTGATCATGGGGACGCGTCCGCAAACGCTCTACGGGCTGGCGGACTCACCCATCGATCTCGCCGCGTTCATGCTCGACCACGGGGATGGGAGCGGTCAGCCCGGCATCGTTCAGCAGGTCCTCGAGGGAAGTCTGCAGAGGCCGAGCGACCTCACACGCGACGACATCCTGGACAACATCACCCTGTTCTGGCTGACCAACACTGGGGTGTCCTCGGCACGGCTGTACTGGGAGAACAAGTTCCCATTCTTCGCGGTCAGAGGTGTGAAGGTCCCAGTCGGCGTGAGCACCTTCGTAGACGAGATCTACCGGGCTCCGCGCAGTTGGACCGAACAGGCGTACCCCAACCTCGTCTACTACAACCGGCAAGACAGAGGCGGGCACTTCGCGGCCTGGGAGCAGCCGCAGCTGCTCTCCGAAGACGTCCGAGCAACGTTCCGCGCGCTGCGCTGATACATAGATGTTCGGCCGGGTGCACATGCCCTCTGTGGACGGTGCGACCGAGTGGCTCAACTCTGCGCCACTCGGTCCGGCTGGGCTTCGCGGCCACGTGGTGCTCGTGAACTTCTGCACCCTCACGTGCATCAACTGGCTGCGCCAGGAACCGTACGTCCGCGCATGGTCGCGGGTATACCGTGACGACGGACTCGTCGTCATCGGGGTCCACACGCCGGAGTTCTCCTTCGAACACGAGATCGACCGCGTCCGCCATGCGATCAGGGAACGAGAGATCGACTACCCAGTCGCGGTCGACAACGACCACGGCGTGTGGAGCGCGTTCGACAACCACTACTGGCCAGCGCTCTACTTCATCGACAGGGAAGGCATCATCCGCGACCACCACTTCGGAGAAGGGCGCTACGAGCCATCCGAGCGCACTATCCAGCGGCTGCTCGGCGTGCGGCGGGAACTCGTCTCTGTCGAAGGGCTCGGTGTTGAGGCGGCCGCTGACTGGGACCACCTCGAGACGCCCGAGACATATCTTGGCTACGGGCGCAGCGAGCGCTTCGCGCCAGCCGACGGCGCCACGGTCGACCCCCACGCGTACGAGCTACCAAAGCAGCTGCCTGTCAACCACTGGGCGCTCAGCGGCGACTGGACGATCGGACGTGAAAACATCGTGCTCGACCAGCCCGGCGGGAGCATAGCCTCCCGGTTCCACGCGCGCGACGCGCACCTCGTGCTGTCTCCCGGAAAGCACGAACCGATTCCGTTCCGGGTGCGCCTCGACGGCAAGCCGCCCGGCCGCTCACACGGCGTCGACGTCGACGAGAACGGCAACGGTCTGCTTCGGGACGGCCGCCTTTACCAGCTTGTACGCCAGCACGACACGGTCCGCGAGCGAACGGTAAAGATCACTTTCCTCGATCCCGGCGCCGAGGGGTACGCGTTCACCTTCGGGTAACCAGAGCTGGACAGACAGTCGATCAGCCGTCGCGGAGAAGAGCAACGAGGCTCGTTGGTCCGACGACGGACGCCGCGGATGATAAACCGGTCGGCATCCGACGGAAAGATAGCGACGTTTGCTGGGTCTCTAGGCCCTGAAAGCAGAGGAATATCCCAGAAGACCCGTCCCAAATTGCGTTGATCCTCGCCAGGTGCCACATACCGCACGTCCCCTTTCTCCGCCGTCTGCCGCTACTCTCGTACCGTCCCACTCCGTCGGATTCAGGCCGTACATGAGACGGTAGCGGAGGCATTCGCGAGGGGCGCATAGCCGCGGTTCGGGGCGGTCCAGAGGGGATCGCGACGCCACCCACCGTAGCGGCCACCTCGACCATCGGATCAAATTCACCAACGACACCGAATGCCGAGGGTGTCAGTTTAATCTTCTACTCCCGCCCGGTGAAGAAGTTGGCCTCCAACCAAGCGTTACCCCTCTCGGCGAAGACGTACGCGATACAGGGCGCGCCTACACGGTCGTTACCGGCCGTTGGCGAACTGGGCAAGTCTTCAACGTGGTGTTCGACGTATGCCGTGGACTGTGCAGAGGCGGCGGGCTCGGCCAGCAAGCCAAGGCCGTTTCCAGGCCGGCGACCTCGCCCACTTAGGATGTGCACCTGTCGGGCGCCGCAGCCGAGCGGAGAATAGCCCCCCGGGGACCCCCTCCGCTGGCGAAGCGGGGCTCCTGGCATCGGGTCCGCGGACAGTTCCGGTCGGTAGTTCACCTTGGCGCCACGTGCATCCGGAAGAGCCATCCAAAAACTAATTACAGCTAACTCTTGAAAATATGTCTTAACTTGCACTAACCTTATCAGAATGAGACGGTAACTCAGAGGAGCTAATCGTGGCTAACCCTGCGCCCCTATTCACGGCCGACTGGCGCCTCGATGAGCTGGTGCCGCACATCCAGCCTTGGTCAGTCGGCGTGGTCGTCAAGACCGGTTCCGACCCCCGCTCGCCTTGTGTCGAGGACGTCTCGCTGGGGTTCTTGAACGTCCCCCGCACCCTGCGCGCTGTCGGCCATAAAGATGTCACTATGACCGGCCCGGCTATGGAGTTCAGGGTCGAGCTACGGCGGCGGCCGTGGGTGCACATGCTCGGTTTCAGGGGCCACCTTTCCCCCAAAAGCCCCCGCGACTCGACCACCCTTCGGTTCTGCCAAGCCCGCCAGGACTGGCGCAACAGGCGGCTCGTCATCGCCCTCGGTCTCCCAGAAGGGACCCACGTGGACCGGCATGACGAGCACTGCCAGGGGGGCGATAAGGACGATGAGGACACGATCCTCGACCTAGGCCACTGCCAATATCGGCGCCGGCGCCACTCGCCCAGGACAAAGCAGTACGGGCGCAGCATCGCCCACGATCTCGCCGAGTCCCGACCGATGGCTCGGCAAACGGTGAATGAAAAGAGGTGACCGTGGTCCGCAGGAGCGCCGTGCCGCGACTGGAAGACCTCAACCGACGTGTCGTCCAGGGTGAAGATCCGTACAGGTCGCTGGGAGCCGCGTTGCAAGCCGTTATCGAACACGCGGTGACGAGCGCTCTGGCCTCGTTACCTGCTCCGGGAGCTGCCGAGCCGTTCATGTTGTCCATAGCGGAGGCGGCTGAAAAGCTCGGTGTGGGCACCACGAAAGTGAAGCAACTCATTGCTACCGGCCGCTTGGCTAGCGTTACCATCGGCCGCCGACGGCTGGTTCCGACAGCAAGCATCCGGGCTTTCGGTTCGATCGAGCATGACTGACCGGCCCACCGCGCGCAAGACTCGGCAGGGACCGGAAGGAGCACCCGATGATCGAGCCGAGAGTTCGCAAGCGGGATGGCCGGCGTGTATACGACGTCCGGCTGCGTGACCACGACGGCAGGGAGTACTCGAAGACTTTTCTCACCAAGCGGGAGGCGGAGGAGTTCGAGGCGGCCGAGCGGACCGACCGTAGACGTGGGGAGTGGATCGACCCGCGTCTGGCTCGTACCCGGTTGAGCGAGCTCGCTGATCACTGGCTCCAATCGAACCCAGCCAAGCGGCCGAGGACTCTCGATCGTGACCGGGACATTGTCAGGGCGGCTGCGGCAGCGTTAGGCCCTTCGCGTCCTGTCGTCTCGGTGACCCGGGCCGACCTGCAACGCCTGGTCGACACTTGGCGAGCCGAGCTTGCCCCCTCGACGGTCCGGCGCATGTACTCAGCGGTGCGCGCGATGTTCAACTACGCCGAGGCGGCGGAACTGATCGCCCGGAGCCCTTGTCGTCACATCCGGCTGCCGGCCGCTGAGTTGGTGGACCGCCCGGCCCTCGAGGTCGAGCAGCTGGCCGCGGTGGCGGACGGGCTCGGCGAGCACGGACCGATGGTCTGGCTCGGAGCCGTGCTCGGACTGCGCTGGGGTGAGGTAGCCGCTCTCACGGTGGACAGCTTCGACTTCTTGCACGGGTCGATCGCCGTGACCCAACAGCTGGGCCGCGACCGCAAGCTGTCGAGCCCGAAGTCCCTCGCGGGACGTCGCAGGCTGGCCGCTCCCGTGTGGCTGCTCGATGGGGTCGCGGCCCTGCTCGCCTCCCGGGGCTTGACCGCAGCCGATGGCAGTGTCCTGGTGTTCGTGAACCAGTCTGGCGGGCCGTTGAACTACTCGGCGTGGCGGAGGACACGGTGGAGCCATGCCTGTACCGCGGCCGGTGTCCCCGACCTGTGCTTCCACGATCTGCGCTCAGTGGCGGCGTCAGCCATGGTGGCTGCCGGTGTCGACGTGAAGACGGCCCAGCGGCGGTTGGGGCACTCCAACGTCACGCTGACGCTCCAGGTGTACGCAAGGGCGACGGCCGAGGCGGACCGGCGGGCTGCCGAACTCATGGGGGAGCGTTTCCGTCCGCGGAATGGACGCGGGATAGATCGCCTAACCCGGTGAAAAATCGAGCGAGCGAGCACCTTCAAGGGAATTCGGAAAACCCCGACCACTACCAAGGGCGGATGACTTCATTGCCTTCCGGCAGCGCGTTGTCGCTGCTAATGCGTGGCCTCAGAACTTTGGCGACCCTACGCGATCGGCGGCGGCCGTGGGATGGACGCGGGATGGTGATGCCCGGCGCGGGCCGGCAGTTTTATGCGGGAAAGTCAAAGGGATTCGGTCATCGATCGCGCGTTGGAGACAGGGCCCATCAACTCAGTGAGTAGCTCAGCTTCTCAGGTTGCTCGCCGGTTTTCGCTCGGATCGGCTGAAGAGGCCCTCAAAGCACTCTCTTGTATGACAGATCGCCCTCGGTGACTGCAGTTGGCCCATGTGGGCAAATTATGGCCACTTCTGTGGCCACAGGCCACTTGGAAGCTGAATACCGAGATGAGTGAACTGCACATCAGACCATGAGGTTGAGCCGCGCAGGCGTGAGCGATAACGGCGACCGCGGTGACGGAGGATTTGGCATGGTGGTGTGGTGGTGATGCGGAAGCTCGGTCGGCAGCCAGCCCGGCTCGACTCCTTGGAGCTCTTTCGACAACTCGACACCAGCACCGGGGGACTCGTCAGCGATCCTGTCCGCGTAGAGTCTTTTTTGACCAAGGTCCGCGCCCCTTTGTCTCAGGCGCTGTCAACGGAATCGACCTTGTATGGGTGGTGGGCGCAGGCGCTCTTCGGAATCTTGGTCGTCGCCCTGAATGGCTGCGAACTCCTCTTCACGGTCGACTCGGGAGAAGTATTCGTCGACGGCGCCGACGTGAAGCCGGCAGACTTCCTCGTCGTACTCCGGGATGGACGTCGGCTCCTCGTCGATGTTAAGAACATCCCACCGAGCAAGCCGACCGGCCCCATTCGCATGTCCACGGCGGAGATGCGAGGACTGCAGCGCTTCGCCGACTTGGTAGGGGCCGAACTCTTCATCGCGGCCCTGTTCGCAGCTATGGGCGAGTGGGTGCTCGTCCCCGCGACCGCATTCGACTCGGATGAGCGTGGCCGTCCTACGGTCGAGCTCCTGCGGGCGTTCCAGATGAGCGAGATGAGCTCGCTGGGCGACCTCATGCTTGGCGTCGTGCCTCCCTTGCGCTTGGACCTTCTGCCGGATGAGTCGAAGCCGCACAAAGTAGCCTGCGATGGCACCGCGCAGTTCACCATCGGCGCTGTCGAGGTCCACGTCGGGGGTGAGCTAATGGTGGATGACGTCGAACGGCGGCCGCGATGTTCTTGCTCTGGTTCAACATGTGGACAACTCGTCAGGAATCAGACATCGATGGAACGGCCCTGCGGCGTGTGTCGTTCGTGTGCGAGCCGGAGGAGTCGACACCGGGGCAGGGCTTCGAGATCGTCGGCAAGCTGTCGACCATGTACACGCGTTGGTTCGACGCCGCCACGCGAGGCGAAGATGGCATCTCGGCACTGCAAATGCCCGTTGAGCCTGGGGTGCTGCCGTCGCTGTTGCCCAGCGACTTCAGCTCGCCTCGGCTTCCGCTCTGGCGACTCACGCTTGTCCCGGGCCATGGCTGACTCCAATTGGTCAATCCTCCCTTCCAGCCGGATTTGACATCTGAGCTACACCACGCCTTGGCGTACCGCATCCAGACAACCTGGCGGCCTGGTTTCCGGTGAGGACCGGCTGGTCTCCGTAGCCTTATCGACCTGCCGCCGCCGACAAGCTCGACGTCTTGCCCGAGGGCGTCAACCCTCAGGGCTGAGCCGAGCTGACCGCCGCGAATCAGGCGGGTGACCGACAAGCTTGAGGGGCTAACCGAAAGCGGAAGGCTAAAAGCCGCTTTGGGCGATGGTCAACACGCTATCGGCACTAACAGTGAAGATCAGCGGTGGATCACCGGTGATCAGCGGTTGATCAACCGTAATCTGAGTGCGATCATCAAAAACACGGGAAGGAACCCCAACGATGCACGACGACTCCGGCATGAAACCAATCCTGGTCATGACCACCACCTTCTATGCCCCTAGTGACGGGTCAGCTTTGCCTGAGAATCCGCCTCCCGCTCCCGCCCGTGGTGGAGCACAGCTTTCAGGCGTCAGCCCTGGAGCGCAGATATCAGGGGTTCCCCCTGGAGCACCGCATCCGCCATTACGCCTTGGACAATGGCGTCTGGAATCCGTAGCAACCACACCCACCGCGAACGCGGCTGGAACGATTTTCTGTGGAGGATGGATTGTTCGACATGCGGCTGGCAATCCGAGCGCGACGGCGTCGATCACCCGACGGCCCGTCGGCTGGTCAAGCAGCACAAGGAGGGCCGTTAGCTCGGTCGGCCAATTTCAGGCAGACGCTCCAGGTAGACGCCCGAGGCGGACCGGCGGGCTGCCGAACTCATGGGGGAGCGTTTTCGTCCGCGGGATGGACGCGGGATAGATCGCTTGATTCGCTGAAAAACTGAGCACCCCCAACGGGATTCGAACCCGTGCCGCCGCCTTGAAAGGGCGGTGTCCTAGGCCGCTAGACGATGGGGGCCAGGTAGATGAGATCTTAATGGGGATTGAGCGCGTCGCTGGTGGTCCCCACCGGATCCGCTATCGCCGCTCGCCAGCTAGGGCGGCACCCTCGCTGACCGGCCTCAGGTCCCACTCCGTGCCGGCCGGCGTGTCCCGGACCTCGACCCCGAGGTCTTCGAGGCGCTGCCTGATGCGGTCGCCGTCCGAGAAGCGACGGCTGCGCCGGGCCTCATCGCGCTCCAGCAATAGCGGCTCGACCCAGGGGGCCAGCACCTCGCGTGGGTTGCGGAGGCTGGGCGCGGCGAGTTCTCCCAAGCGGAGGACCATGCGCCTGAGCTCGGCGCGGGCACGGTCGACCTCGTCCGACTGGAACGTGTCCGCCGACCACGCGTGCAGGGTCCCTTCTAGCTCGAGCACCGCCGTGGTGGCCGCCTCGGCGTCGCGCTCGTTCAGTGCGACGTCAAAAACCGCGCTGAGCCGCCGCACTTCGGCCATCAGAGGGGTGCGGGCGTCCTGGGGCGGGCTCGTCGGCTGCGGCCCGTCGGCCCCAGGCTGGACCGGGGCACCTTCCTGGGGGACGGGCCCGGGACCTCAAGGGCAAACCCCGTCGCGCCGGTGGGCGCCTCGAGCCCTACGAGCTCACTGATGGCCAGCGTCTTGCCCGAAGGAACGACGACCGACTTCCCGCCCCTGCGCACGGTCATGACACCGATGCCGCTAACCGTTACCGTCCCCGCCTCGAGGTCAAAAACGCAAGCGGTGTGCTCGTCCACGCCCAGGACCCAGCCATCCGGCGGCAGCTGTGCCTCCATGATCTGGAGGCGTTCCTCGCCCAGGTAACAGTAACGGGTGTCGTGGGTCCCGCCCTCAGCGTTGTCAAAGTGCGGGATCACGGCGACGGTCAGCCCGAACGGGGTCAAGAGGTCGAGGCCCTCCTCCCAAGCCGGGTCGGCGCCCACCTTGTATATCTCGTAAACGGGCACCGTCCAGCGCCCGAGTGTCAGCGCGACAGCAGAGGAAAAGACGAGGCAGCCGTCGTAAAGCAGCTTCTCCGACAGCAGGCGGGGCAGGACCGTCGGCCGCCACTGGCGCAGAGCGTAAGTCGGGCTACCGGGCCCCGAGAAGACCCAGCGGGCCTCGGCCACCCGCGCCAGTGAGGACTCGAAAGCGACCGAGCCGGCAACGGCAGCCCCTCCGACCGACGCGATGTCGACCTTCCGGTGCACGCTCTCCTGGAAATAATTGACGGCGCGGGCCGAGATTTCTTTGGCGTTGGTCTGGAATCCATACGGTGTGTCGAGCAGCGCCGCGGGCACCGAGCCTGACCCCAGCCGGTCGAAGATCTGGCGGTGGACCTTGACCATCGTCGGCGTCGTCTCGCCTGACCCCATGATGGCAAGCAGACGCACCGTCCCGGTCATGGCTGCAGCGCCTCCAGCCCCCAAGCGAGCCCTCGCATGGCCCTACCCGGCCCGGTCTGGCCCGGCGCTCTCCGCGCTTATGGCGACAGCGACGCGGCGCTGCGCGACCATGTCACGTTCGAACTCGTCCCAATTGGGGTGCTCACCCGCGACCTGGACATATGCGAACCGTAACAGTGCCATTGCGTCCGGCATTGCCACAATTTTGGCGGTGCCGTCCACCTGGGCCCATTTCCCGAAAAAGTTATCGTTCATGGCACAAATGGAGACCCGTGGATCTCTCATTATGTTATGGACCTTCATGGCGCCTGCCCGGGTGGAAATGAGAATAAGGCCGTCATTTCCAACCGCCTGCACTATGGGCGACATTTGGGGCCGACCATCGCGACGGCGGGTCGCCAGCACAGCCCTGTGATTATGCCTGAAAAGCTCGAGCGCGTCAGCCAGATCCATTATCCATCTCCTGAAAGGACGTCGATGACGAGGGCTTGCAGACCAGTCAAAGCATGATAGAGGCTGTGAGGCGCATCTACCGGCTCGTTTTCCGATTCGTCCTCCTGGACGTCGAGCACGGTGCCGATCCACAGGCGGATGTCGTTGAGCGCTCGTAACCAGGCCTCGAGCTCCTCCTCCGTGAGCTCGGTGGCGTCCGCCGTCTTGGCCAGGGTGTCCAGGGCAGAAGCCCGTCTTTCGTCCAGCTCGGGGCCGACAAGCTGGCGGTACTCATGTTCTGCTTTCTCGTCGTTTGCGTAGGCCGGCGGGAACAACCGCTTGAACGAGGCGTCCCTCGGGTTGGCCGCTATGGCCGCCTGCAATTGCGCGGGCAGAGCCCGTAGCACTTCACGGTCTTCGGCGCTGAGAGCTATCTGGTACGACCCACGACGGGTGCGCCGGACGGGCGGCCGCCAACGAATCGGGCTCAGCTGTCCTTCTCCATCGTCGCCCAAAGGCCGTGCTCGTGCAGCCTGAACACGTCCAGCTCGGATTTTTCCCGCGGCCCGCTCGCTACCACGGCCTTTCCCTTGGTATGCACGTCCATCATCAGCTTGTGAGCTTTTTCCTTGCTGTAACCAAACAATTTCTGAAGGACCAACGTGACGTAGCTCATCAGGTTGATCGGGTCGTTCCACACGATGACCTTCCACGGCCGGGCCAGGTCGGTGACATTGGTGACCTCGGGTTCTTTTACCTCGACCGGGGCAGCAGTGGGCATGTGCGTACTTCCGCTAAATCTTGGCCAGGTCGGGAAGGGGCTCGTGCTCCACCGTTACAGTCTGCACCCGTTCGACAGGCTCCCGCGCATAAAGCCCGACGTTGAACGCCAGCATGGCCAGGACCACGGCGGTGGCGCCGGCGATATGGATCCCGACCAGGAGCACGGGGTCGCCGGTCAAATACTGGCTGTAACCCACGGCGGCCTGGCTGACGAGCACCACGAGGAGCACTTCGCCCCGGCGGAGGACGCCCGCCGGCACGCGTGCCCGGTGCATCGACCACAAGGTCGCTACGGTCAGCGCCAGCAGAACCTCGACCGACGTCCCGTGTAGCTGTGCCATCGCGTGGAGAGAAAAACCAAAGCGGGGAACGTCCGGGGCTCCCGCATGCGGACCGGTCGACGTGACGACCGTCCCCAGCACAACTACGACGGCGGTCAGAGCCAGCATGCACCGGGCGGCCAGGACGTGGGGCCGGCTGACGAGACGCGTGGCCGGTGCGGGGCGAGCACGCCCCGCTGGCAGCCCCCTGGTGTCGTCCGGCTGGCGTGCCCTCTGGTAAAGCACGGCCGCATTCACGAGCAGCACCACGGCCAGAAGGAAATGAGCCATGACAAACGGAGGCGCCAACTTGTGGAGCACCGTCTCCCCGCCTAGCACCACCTCGGCGAAGATCCCGACGACGAGCCCCGACGCCAACGCCACCAGGTCGCGACGCCGGGGGCGCCGCCGGAGGGTGGCCAGGACAGCCAGCACGATCCCCACTGTGATCGCCACGTTGACGAGCCGGTTCCCGAACTCGACCCATGCGTGGTACTGGAGCGGGGCGATGACGCTGGTAGACGTGCACGCCGGCCAGTCACTGCAACCCAACCCCGAGCCCGTCAGCCTGACCGCTCCCCCGCTGACGATGCCGACCGCCAGCGCGCCCACGGCGAGGGCGGCGCTCTGCCGGCAGAAACCAGGGGTGGCCGAAAACGACCATGCCCGTCTGACTACCCCTGGCAACGACGACATCCACACTGATGCTAGAACTCGACCAAAGACACCGTCTACCAGCGCGCTTTGCCCGGTCGCACACGCAACTCGTAACCTCGTCAAGGTGGCCAGTAATGCCGGCACCATCTCCGTTCAACGGGTAGCTCATGCGCCCGGCACCCTGGCCCGTATTGGCGCGTTCGTAGCGCTCACCAAACCTCGCATCATCGAGCTCCTGCTGATCACCACCGTGCCAACGATGGTGGTGGCGGCCGGGGCTTGGCCTTCTTTGGGCTTGCTGGTGGCGACCCTGGCGGGCGGGGCGCTCTCAGCCGGCGGGGCCAACGCCGCCAACATGTACCTCGATCGCGACATAGACGCACTGATGCACCGCACGTCGCGACGCCCGCTCGTCATGGGGACGGTCAGCCCGCCGGTTGCCCTCGCCTTTGCCGCCGGTCTCGAGGTGGCGTCCTTTTTGGTCCTCTGGTTCGCCGTGAACCCGCTCTCTGCTGTGTTGGCCCTGTCGGCGGCACTCTTCTACGTCTTTGTGTACACCGCCTGGCTGAAGCGTTTATCGCCCCAGAACATCGTTATCGGGGGGGCGGCTGGCGCGGTGCCGGTCCTGGTCGGCTGGGCAGCGGTGCGCGGTTCGATCGGGTGGGCTCCTCTCGTGCTGTTCGCGCTGGTGTTTTTGTGGACCCCGCCTCACTTTTGGGCCCTCGCCATCCGTTACCGGGACGACTATAAGAACGCCAATGTCCCGATGATGCCCGTTGTGGAAAGCTTCGAGCGGACGGCGTGGCAGATCCTGTTGTACTCCGTGGCGACCGTTGCTGCATCGGTTGCCTTCGGTGTCGTCGCCGACATGCACTGGCTCTATTGGTTAGCGGCCGGCCTGGCGGGCGCCTGCTTCGTAGTGCTTTGCGCCCGGTTACTCGTCGTCCACAGCGCCTCGGCCGCCATGAAAGTGTTCCACTGGTCGATCAGCTACCTCAGCCTGGTGTTCGTGGCGATGGCGCTCGACGTGCTTATCCACTAGGCCTTATGCACTGGGCCTTATCCACTGGGCCAGGGCAACCGCACCTGTTAGCTTCGAGCGGGTGATCGATGTACGCCGGTTGCGGGTGGAACTCGACGCCACCAAGGCTGCGCTGGGCCGCAAGGGTGTCCCGGCCACCGAGGTAGAGCGCGCCGCCGCCCTCGATTCCGAGAACCGCCGCTTTGCCACGGAATCAGAAGAACTGCGGGCGCACGTCCGGGTGCTCTCCCGTCAGGTTGGGGACGCCATGCGAGGGGGGGAAGAGGCCAAAGCCGAGGCCTTGCGGGAGGAAAGCAGGCGACTGGGTGAAGAGCTGAGTGGAGTCGAGCAGCAGGCTGTGGCGGTCGAGGCGCAGTTGCGCGACGCCATGCTGCGCCTGCCGAACCTCCCATCTGAAGAAGCTCCCGACGGCGCCTCGGAGGCAGACAACGTGGTCGTTCGAACGGTCGGCTACGACGCGTCGCGCTACGGCCCCACCAGCGCGTCCCCCATTGGGACATAGGCACCGAGCTCGGGATCCTCGACCTGGAGAGGGGGGCCAAGATAGCCGGCTCGATGTTCCCTCTGTTCAAACAGCAGGGGGCCATGCTTACTCGAGCCCTTTGCCAGCTGGCCCTCGACCGCAATTCCGATGCTTTTACGGAGATCAGGCCTCCGACCCTGGTCCGCACCCCGGCTATGGAAGCCGTCGGGCAGCTGCCCAAGTTTGCGGACGACGCCTACCACCTGGAGCGCGACGACCTGTGGGCCGTCCCTACGGCGGAGGTGCCCCTCACTTCTATGCGGGCAAACGAGATCTTGGCCGAGGACGAGCTGCCCGTCCGTCTGATGGCCTATACGCCGTGTTACCGGCGGGAGGCCGGCGCCGCCGGGCGCGATACCCGTGGGCTACTACGGGTGCACGAGTTCGACAAAGTCGAGATCCTGGCCATCTGCGCCAGAGTTGACGCCCCCGCCCTTCATCAGGATCTGCTCGAGCGGGCCAGCGGCTCCATCGCCGCACTGGGGCTCCCGTACCGAATAGTGGATATCTGCACTGGAGATCTGGGCCAGTCGCAGGCCCGTCAGTTCGACATCGAGGTATACGCGCCGGGTTGCGACATGTGGCTCGAAGTCTCTTCGGTCTCGTGGTTCAGCGACTACCAGGCCCGCCGGGCGTCCATCCGCTACCGGTCGAGATCGGGCGGCCCTACGCAGATCTGTGACACGCTCAACGGTTCGGCTCTCGCCGTGCCCAGGGTGTGGGCCGCCATCGTCGAGACTTACCGTCAGCCGGACGGCTCGGTCGAGATCCCGCTGTGCCTGCACCCGTACTTTCGGGGCAGCACCTCGATCCCCGTTCCGACGGGTAGCCCGGGCAAGGCTGGTAGCGTTACCCCGTAAGGACCACGAAGGGTGGCCTGTTGATCGAAGTCCACAACCTGACCAAACGCTTCGGGAACAAAGTCGCGGTGGACGACCTCAGCTTCCAAGTTCAGCCGGGGATGGTGACGGGGTTCCTCGGCCCGAACGGGGCCGGCAAAACCACTACGCTGCGCCTGATCGTCGGCTTGGCGCGCGCCGACAAGGGCACGGCTACCGTCAACGGCACCTCTTACCAGAACCTCCGCGCACCGATGCGTGAAGTGGGCGCCCTGCTCGACGCGAAGGCCTATCACCCCGGCCGGAAGGCCCGCAACCACCTGCTCGCCCTGGCCGAGGCCGGCCACATCCCCGCCAGAAGGGTCGACGAGGTACTCGACTTCGTGGGCCTGAGCGACGTTGCGAACAGGAAAGCGGGGACGTTCTCCCTCGGGATGGGCCAGCGCCTGGGCATCGCGGCGGCGCTCCTGGGAGACCCCGGTGTGCTGCTCTTCGATGAGCCCGTCAACGGCCTCGACCCGGAGGGCATCGTCTGGGTCCGTACGTTGATGCAGTCGTTGGCGGCCCAGGGACGGACGGTGCTCGTCTCCAGCCACCTGATGAGCGAAATGGCCTTGACGGCCTCTCATGTCATAGTGATCGGCCGCGGCCACCTTATTGCTGACGCCAGCGTCGAAGACCTGGTGAGGCGCAGTGCCGGTTCGTGGGTCAGGCTCCGTACGCCCCACAGCGACCTGGTTGCGCCCCGCCTTCAGGCCGCCGGCGCGAAGGTCGAGGCCAACGGGGACGGCGCCCTGATCGTTAGCGGGCTCGAGCCATCAGCGATAGGAGACATCACCTTCCAGGCGGGAGTACCGGTGCACGAATTGTCGCCTCAAGAAGCGTCGCTCGAAGAGGCGTTCATGGAGCTGACCCGCGACGACGTCGAGTTCCATGCCCACCACGACCCGCATGCGCAACCGGGCCAGCAGAGCCCGCAGGCCCAGCCGGTCCCTCCGGCCCCGCAGAGCCCGCAGGCCCAGCAGGCGGGGACGAGGCAATGACCCAGACGATCGCCGCACCTATGCCGCTCCCGGTGCAAAGGTCGCCCGGGTTCTCGGACACGGTCCGCTCCGAATGGACCAAGATGCGGACGCTGCGCTCGACACCCATAACCCTGGCCGTCACCGCGTTGGTCGTGATCGGCTTGTCGGCGCTCATCACATTGGCGGTCGTCTCCAACCCCGGCCATGCCGGGTCAGACGCCCGCAACCACCCCCTCACGATCATCCAGGCGGGATGGGGCCTCGGCCTGCTCGCCTTCGAGGTCCTGGGTGTGCTCGTAGTCACCAACGAGTACTCGAGCGGACTGATCTCCGAGACGCTGCTGGCCACGCCGAGGCGACTGCGTGTGCTCATGGCCAAGGTGGTCGTCTTCGTGATCGTCGTGCTCATCGTCGCCGAAGTGATGTCCTTCATCAATTTCTTCGTAGGGCACGCCGTCATCTCCGCTTACCAGCCTTTCCCCAACGTCACCTTGAACGACCACAATGTCCTCCGCGCCGTCATCGGGGAGGGCATCGACGCCACCCTGGTCGGCCTGATAGGGCTCGCGCTCGGCGCCATCCTCCGGCACACCGCCGGGGCGATAACCGCCAGTGTTGCCGTACTTTTTGTGCTGCCCCTTGTCCTCATGGCCCTGCCGACGTCCTGGGAACAGCCGGTCGAGGAGTACTGGCCCACTGAGGCTGGCTCGCAGCTCGAACAGGTGACCCGTCAAGCGCACGCATTGACGGCATGGTGGGGGACCGGGGACCTGGCCCTGTTTGTCCTGGTCCTGTTGGTGATCGCCGGATACTGCCTCAAGACGCGAGATGCCTGAGGGGACATTCGCGCCGGCCAGATAAGCCACACAGCCCCCACGCGCCGGAGTGTAGCCCCGGCCGGTGCTCGCACCCCCCATAATGAGGTGCGATGTCTTTTCCCACAACAGGCGACGTACGCCCACTGAGGCCGCCAAGTCGTGACCGCCCGGCGGAACGTCGTTGTGCCACAGGCGGGCGGCGGAACGTTCGCCGGCGGGGCCGACCGGGGGATAGCCCTCCGGTGTTCCGGGGCAACCGATGACGGGGCCGGAGATGTCGCTCACGCGCCATGGCGCCACCGAGTGGAGCGCCTCGGGCAGGCACACGAGCTGGACCGACGTCTCGCTGACACCGTCCGGAGAGCGCGAAGCGCTAGCCGTCGGTCGTGTGTTGCGCCCTGAGCACTTCGACCTGGTCGAGGCCAGCCCGCGCCAGCGGGCCCTGCGCACTGCCGAGTTGGCGGGCTTCAAGCCTGAGATCGACGACGACCTGGTGGAGTGGGATTACGGGGACCTGGAGGGCTTGACAACGGCCGAGGAATCCGGGTCACGTACCCGGGTTGGAGCATATGGAGCGGTCCCTGGCCAGGCGGGGAGACGCCCGGGGAAGTCGCAGCGCGGGCCGACCGGGTCATTGAACGGGTGCTGGCCCTGCCGCCCGGGGCCAGGGCTTCTTTTCTCACATGGCCATCTATTGAGGGTTCTGGCAGCCCGATGGCTGGGCCAGCACCCATCCGCCGGCCGGCTCTTGCTACTGGTCACCGGCACCCTGAGCGTGCTCGGGTGGGAACGCGACAACCGCGTGATCGAGCGCTGGAGCGTGCCCTGCGGTATGGGTAACGCGGGGCCGGGGCCAGGATGACAGCCATGGGCTCAACGGGTTCACCGGGCCGGACGACGGCAACCCGCAGTGGCCCGGCGTTCCGGCCAGTTCTCCTGGTTGGGGTGGGACGCCGCCGGCACCCTGGCCGCGGCCCGCCCCGCCTGCCAGTACGACGCCCCCGGCGCCCGGCCAGGAGAGGCCCGACCAGGACGGTGGCCAGCCCATTGGGCTCGGGCCAAATACGCGCTGTTACGAACACCCTGACCGCCTCGCCGGCTCCGTGTGCCGTTCGTGCCACCGGCCGATCTGCGCTGTCTGCATGGTCCAGGCACCGGTCGGGTGGCAGTGTCATCAGTGCGTTCGCCAAAACGCCCGGAAGTCGCCCGTCGTAAGGTACCAACCGGGGGCGGTCACCCTGCCGGGCCTGCTACAGACCCCGGTCACGTTGGCGCTAATCGCTATCTGCGTGGTCCTTTACGGCGCAAGCACCATATACCCCAACTTGTTGAACGACACGGCCGAATGGGGGGCGCTGGTCGATTCCGGCCAGGCTTACCGGCTATTTACTTCCATTTTTTTCCATGTCGATTTCCTGCACATCACGCTAAACATGATCTCACTGCTGATAATCGGCCGTCTCGTGGAACCTGCCCTCGGCAAGTGGCGTTACCTGGCCCTTTTCCTCGTCGCCGGCCTTGGCGGATCCGTGGCCGCCTATTTGCTCACCACCCCGACCACGCCATCAGTGGGTGCGTCCGGCGCTATTTTCGGCCTCTTCGGCGCTTATTTCGTACTGGCCCGGCGGGCGGCCGCCAATACTTCGGGCATCCTCGTGCTGATCGGCGTCAACCTGGCCTACAGCTTCGCCGTCCCCGGGATCAGCTGGCAGGCCCACGTCGGCGGGCTGATTACGGGCGTGGTCCTGGCCGCCGGTTTCGGCTTGGGCCGGCGCCACCGCCGGCAGGAAGTGGCGATGGACGTGCTCATGGTGGCGGTCGTATGCCTCGTGCTGGGGCTGCTCTTGCTGTTGCCACCCGGCGTGGCGTAGCGGCTCCTGGAGACGCCACTGATCCACTGATCGGGGCGTTGCTTGGGGCTAGGCCCGCAATTTGGCGGCTAATCCGTCACACAACGCCGCGACGCCTGTGCGGAGAGCGTGGAGCCGCCTCATTTCTTTTCACAACTACATCACAATTGCTGAAACCTCGTCGCGATTTCGCCACCTCGTCGCGTTTGAACCGGTTTGGCAGCGCGCCAGCGCGCCCAGTTCGTCGCAACGCAACGAGAAAGTCGAAATTGTGAAGGAAGTGTGATGTAAATCGAGCTTCTCGCTCTCAACAATTCCGCGACAGCCCGTCCCTGGTCACCCTGCCGCTTCATCCGGCGCGTCGGGCCCAATGGCTCTCTTGATGATGTCACGAAGCTCGTCGGCGTTCAGCCGTTGCAACGTGGCGGCAACTCTCGGGTCACTAATGAGCGTTGTTGTGTCGCCGATGGTAATGGAAACGCTTTGAGGAGACGGCGTCGCGTCGGTCGTGTCGCCCAGCGAAACCTGCAAAAGGGCGGATGTAACCGCGTCGGCGCTGACGCCGAGGACGGCGAGAGCCCGGGTGGCCTGACTGTCCGGGTCGGAGGTAATAGCGGCCAGCAGGTGCCCCGTAGTCATCGGGGCCCGGTCAGCTCGCCGGACTGCCGCAGCCATGGCGGTCTGAAGAGCCGGGGAACGCAGCGGCCCCGGCCCAATGCCAACGAGCATCTGCATTATCCGCTCATGCACGTCGTTTTGGCTGACGCCGAGAAGTGCGCCGAGCGCCTGCGCCTGCCCTCGTTGTTCGGCTTCAATTTCGGCCCCAAAAAAGAGATGTTCGGTGCCGATGTAGTTGTGACCCAGCTTTAAAGCGGACCGCAACGACTGTTCCAGAGCCTTCTTGGCCTCGGAGCTGAAGGGAATTTTGTTCATCTGCTTGGCTGACGCCTTGCTTTCGAACCTGGCGGCTACCTTCTCGCGCAGGGCGGCACCGTCGACACCGCTTTGGGCCATGGCGTTGGCCGCCACTCCTTCCCCCTCCCTCAGGGCGACGAGCAGGTGCTCAGGCTGGAATCCGTTGATGGCCCATCTCGCGGGCGACGTCTTGAGCAAGCACGATTACCCGGCGCGCTCGTGGTGTGAATCTCTCAAACATGGTTCAATGGTAACGGACCATGTCAAGCCCCTATCAAATAATAGGGTTGGCCAGTGTGGATATGCGAGACGGTGGTGGTGACAGGGTGGACCGGGCCAGAGGCGACGACACCGAGGGTGACGGCTCTAACAACGACTGGGACCGCATGCTCGGCGAGCTCGCGGCGCAGCCCATCGAAGAAGGCTGGGTGAGCCTCGACGAGGCATCGAGCGCCACCGGCGTCTCTCGTTCGACCTTGCGGTCCTGGTACCGAAGTGGGCTGATCCCGTCCAGGATGGTCGCCGGTCTCCACGGGCCCCAACGCATCGTCCCTCTCGACTTAGTTATCGACCGGGCACTCGGCTCCTCCCGCTCTCGGCGTCAGCTCGAGCAAGCTCGCTCGCTCCAGGCCGAGGTGGAAGAGCTCCGCCGGCGCATCGAGACAATCGAGCGTCACCTGGGGCTCGACTGAGGCCAGCCATGGGACAACCGACAAAGCCCACTGGAAAGACTGACGGCGCAAGGCCGGCTGTAAGGAGGCCGGTACTGGCGAGGCCGGCTGTACAAGAGCGACCTGCAAGGCGGGCGTGCACGGCCCTCACTGGCAAGGCCGTCTGTGCAAGGCCGACTGTGCAAGGCCCAATGAGCACGGCCAAATGAGCATGGCCCAAAGAGCACGGCCCTCGCTGGCGAGGCCGGCTGCACAGGGCCGACGGCCAGGACCGGCAGTGCAGGCCGGCTGAGGACAACAACATGTCCCCCCGGCCCGACAAAAAATGGCCCAGACTGGTCCTCGGCCAGGAGGTGACCGATCGATACTGCCGTCGTAATTGAGGCACTGGCTGTCGCCGTATCAGCAGGGGTGCCCGTGATCTTGTGGGGCAGCCCGGGCACGGGCAAGACGTCCGTGGTGCGTGCCCTCGGCGAGGGGCTGGGCTGGCCCGTCGAAGTGGTGATCGGGTCCATCCGCGAGCCGGCGGATTTTGCCGGGTTGCCCGTCGTGGTTGACGGCGGGGTGAGGATGGCCCCGCCCGCGTGGGCCAACCGGCTGGCCGAGGCCGGGGTTGGCCTGCTCTTCCTTGACGAGCTGACTACAGCGCCGCCGGCGGTCCAGGCCGCCATGTTGCGGGTCGTGCTCGAGCGGGTAGTGGGTGACCTCACCCTGCCGAAAGGCGTCAGGGTGGTGGCGGCAGCCAACCCACCTGAGGAGGCGGCGGACGGCTGGGAGCTGGCTCCACCCTTGGCGAACCGCCTGGTCCACCTGGACTGGCCGGTAGAAGCCAAGTTGGTGGCGCAGGGCCTGGCGGTGGGCTTCCCAACCCCGAGCGTGCTGGTCGAGCAACAGCCCACCGTGGCCCAGGAAATGGCGGCGCGAGCTGCGGTGGCCGCTTTCCTGGGAGTCCGCCCCCCGGTTGTCCTGCAAATCCCGCGGGTGGCCGCCCTCGCCAGCCGCGGTTGGCCAAGCCCGCGGAGCTGGGAAGCAGTGGCTGTCCTGCTGGCCGCTTGCGAGGCGTCGCACGCGAGTGAGGACGCTCGTGCCTGCCTGGTCGTCGGGGCGGTCGGTGAAGGAGCGGCGCTGGAGTTCCTTTCGTGGCTGGCCAACGCCGACCTGCCCGATCCCGAAGAGGTACTGGCGGACCCGGACGCGTTCGTCTTGCCGGAACGCTCGGACCGGGCGTTTGCCGCACTGACGGCCGTTGCTTCGGTCGCCGTGGCCAAGGCGACACCAGAAGCCTGGACGGCGGCCTGGCGAGTGGTGGCCAAAACTGCCGCCTCGGCCCCCGACGTAGCCTCGCTCGTCGCCAAAACGTTGGCTCAGGCCCGGCCAAAAGGCGCTGACCTGCCGCCGGAGGTGCTGGCTTTGGCCCCGGTGCTTCGAGCCGCCGGCCTGTTGGGCCGGGAAGGCTGAGCTGATGCGCTGGGCCACGATCGCTGAACTACCGGTCGAGTCGCGCCAGAAGTGGGCCGCCGGGCGGATTTGGGCCGCCCGCCAAGCGCCGTACATGGCTTCTGCGCTGCTGGCACTGGCCCCGATAGTTGTCGAGGACCACGACTACGACCTCAGGGCATTCCCAGTTGACCCGGCCTGGCATATCTATCTCGACCCCGCGCTGCTAGAGACGACGACGGTGCCGGCCCTGGGGTTCTGGCTGGTCCACCAGGTGGCTCACCTACTCAGGCAGCATGCCGACCGCTACCCGTTAGCTCAGCAGGACGGCCAAACCACGGGCCCGTTGGGAGGGCGGAGCGTTGAGCAGCGGAGCTGGAACATCGCCGGCGATGCAGAGATCGACGACGACCTGGTCGCCGGAGAGGTGACGGTCCCACCCGAAGCCGTCGTCCCGGCTGACATCTTTTGCCCCGACGGCTGGGTAGCAGAGCAATACTTCGATGTCCTGACCGGAGGGGCAACGCGGCGCCCTCCCCCATCGGACGCGGACCGCGGCGGGCGGGCCGGTATGGCCGGGACGGGAGAAAAGAGCGCTGGTCGACCCACGGAGGGAACCGGCTCGGGCCTTCCCGCCGACTCGTCTGTCAACTGTGGCAGCGGTTGCGACGGCCAGGAACGCCCCTGGGACTGCGGGCGGCCCGGCCTGGACCATGTCGGCCGCAAGCTCGTGGCTCGCGAGACGGCTCAACGCATCAAGGAACATTCCCGTACCCGGGGCGACATGCCGGCGGGCTGGCAACGCTGGGCCGAGGAGGTCCTCGAGCCGGCCGTCAATTGGCAACGGGTCTTGTCTTCCACGCTGCGCCGGGGGGTGGCGGATGTGGCCGGCCGGGTCGATTTCAGCTACCGGCGCCCGTCCCGCCGGGCACCGGCTGTGCCAGATGTCGTTTTACCCAGCTTGCGCCAACCGTTGCCGCAGGTGGCGATGGTACTCGACACCTCGGGGAGCATGAGCGACTCGATGCTCGCCCAGGCTCTGGCTGAAGTCTCCGGTGTGCTGCGGGGCCTCGGCATCGGCCGCCGGCACCTGCGGGTGGTTTGTTGCGACGCCACGGCCTACGAAGCCCAACGCGTGATCGACGCCCACGACGTGCGCCTGCTCGGTGGAGGTGGCACCGATATGGGGGCAGGACTGGCGGCGGCGGCCGAGTTACGGCCTCGACCCGACCTGATCCTCGTCCTCACAGACGGGCATACGCCCTGGCCATCCGCTCCACCGCGCGGGGCGCGTGTGATCGTCGGGCTCATGGACCACTCTGGTTCGGTACCCGGCTGGGCGACATCAGTCGCTATCGAACCCTCACCGCAAGTGGTCCGCTGGCAGGGGGACAGCCTCCAATGACCCGGACCGGGATCGACGACCCGTTCCGGCCTGGCGACGACCCGGAGCCCAGGCCGGCCCCGGAACCGATCGATGAGTGGGTCAAGGCAGGCATCCCCGCCGACGAGGCCGAGACCTGGCGTAACTGGCGCTACCGGATCAGCGAGGCCACCGCTTGGCGCCAAGCCGGCGTGCTCGGCGGGATCCGGGCCGCCCAGTGGACCATGGCCGGCGCCACCCCGAGGAGCGTGCACCTCTGGCGGGCGGCGGGTATCGACGCCACCGAAGCGGTCGCCTGGCATGAATTTGCCTTCAGCCTGGAAGAAGCCAGGCAGCACAAGGCCAGCGGTCTCACCCCTATAGAAGCATCCCAACGTTTTCGCACCGGTCCTCAGGGCGCGGCCGCCCTGGGAGCTATTTCGGCGTCCTTGGCTGCCCGGTCGATTACAGGGGTGCGGAGGTCGGGCCCAGCGGGTGTTCAGCCCCAGGTTTGGCGCAACTACATGTCCCGGCAATGGGTCGACGAGGAGGCGGCGGCCTGGGCCAAGGAGGACGTCGACCCGGCCGAGGCCCGGTTGTGGAAGGAGCTCGGTCTGCGTCCTGCAGAGGCAGGGAGGCTCATTGAACGGGGCGCGACGGTGTTCCAGACGGTCAGGGAGTGGTGGCAAGCCGGTATCCCGATCGACGAGGTGGCGGAGTGGATCGGTGCCGGCCTCTCTTCCGAGGAAGCCGCCGATCAACGCGCTCGTGGGATCTCGGCCGAACAGGCAGCTACCCTCCGCGCTCTTCGAGACGGGGACTACGAGTAATTGCACCTATGCTTTATCCGCATGTCCTGAGCTATTTCTCGACGTAAGCCCGGGCCGAGCACCCTCCCTGGAGGTTTCGGCCCGGTAAAATAGCAGCTCAGGGGGCGTAGGTCAGTGGTAGACCGGCAGACTTTTAATTGCCTCTGACCAGGGAAGATAGCGGAACTGCACGGATGTAACCGGATGTTCCCGCAGGTCAGGCTGGATGGGCTCTAGGGCAAACGGAACCAGGCGGAAGAGGAATGCTCACGAGTTCTAGGGCAAAAAGTAGGGCGAATCAGGTCCGCGCGAACGCGTTTCTGACCGCCAGATTCCTCAACAGATTTCTACGGCGCAATCAGGCTTGGGCAGGCCCCTCACGCCGACCGTGGGACGATCTCGTACGCCACGCCCATCTCGTCGAGTGCCTTTGCCACCGCAATGCGATGATGCGAGCCCGAGCCGCCGGCACACGGCAGGGTCGGGAGCCTTCCCGTTTCACAGTCGAACCTGATGCTATGCAGCGACCGTGGGTCACCGACGATGCGCTTCCACTCGGCAGGACCGGCAACGAGGGGTGCTTCTATGCCACTCCCCACAAGGCGGATCACGAGGCCAACGGCGCGCCGGTCACCGTCGTGAGTAAGCGCGTCGCCAGACTTCTCGCTTCCTGCTGCATTGACCGACCCTCTTCCCGCCCTCGCTGAAATAGAAGATGGCGGCAGATCTGAAACTGGGAGGCCAGCTGCGGCGGTGACACCTTCTCGTGTCATTCTTCTGCCCATCGGGCGCGCCTGTTGAGTCGGCGGTTGTCGTAGCTCGCGTTGGCGAGCCAGGTCGCAGCTTCACTTCGGTGCCCGGTACCGGAATAAGCGCAATGCCGGATCGCGGGTTCGTCCGCCAGGTGACATGTCCCCCTGGCCCGGTAGTCCTGGCGTGCTTGGCGGGGGACGCAGGTCCTGGTCGACCAGTACGGGCTCTTAGTCAGCCAATGACCCCGGTAACTGAGCCTGTGAGCCCCTTGGCGCAACCCGTAACGCTTGAGGGCGCGCTCGGCCCCGAGGTCCCAGGCGACCTGGGCAAGCCGCCTCAGCTGCTCGCCGAGGTCCAGGCTGGCCAGCTCGCCATCGGCAAGGCGGTGGTGGAAGGCATCCCCGCCGTCGCTCGACTCGGTCGTGTACTTGGCCAGGTATGCCGCCAGGCGCTGCCTGTCTTCCATTGGCACCGGTTCGACCCAACGGCTCAGGGCCCACCTGACCAGGCTTTGGCGGGAATGAATCCCGCGCCAACCTTTCCAAGGCCCGCGAAGATCTGCGCTGGGCCCATCCCACCTTGGTGGACACTTGCGACGGAGCCCCGGTGGTACGAGCGATCCCGTGGACCGGTTCCGTGATTGTTTGTCGAGTGGCAGCCGACAATTCCTTGAGCCACAACCGAAGCCCATCAGTGCCGTGACCCATTGGTCGTAACCGCGTGCGCGTTGGCCAGGCGCCCCATTTGCGCCGGCTCTGCCCCGAGCAGTTGCGCAGCTAACCCTGACGAGAGCTGGTTGGCCATGTCCTCTGTGACTTGATCGACAGCGGCTAAGGTTGCCACCGCCAACCGCTCATGCTCAGCGAGCACGTCGGTTCGATGAGCCACTGCCTGCTCGAGCCGGTCGGCATCATGGGGGTAATGAGCGTCCAAAGCCGTGATGGGCTGCTGCTCATCGCGTACGTAGCCTCCAACGGGCATGGTGCCTCCCTTCTGAGGGCCACCATCGGCGGCCCTTACCCGAAGGGCGCCCAGCGTCCGAGCTACGGATCTGCCAGTACTTCCTCTCTCCCGATTAGTGGCGGCGTCAGTGTCTGGTCCCTGGCGAACACGGCCCGTCAGGCCGTCCCAGGGGTTGACGGCCAAGCGCACGAGGTCCGCGCGTCGCCCCTCCACCAGTCGGCGCCGCAATGGGCCATTTCCTTGGAGACGTTGGCCAGTCCCGAGCGGGCCGCGAGGACCCTCGCCTCGTGTCCAGGACGACCTGTCACGCTCGGCCCGCGCTGCCGCCAAAAATGACAGGGTTGTGACCGAATCCGGTTTCACCTTCGCCTCGTCGACCGCGAAAACCCTTTGACGACTGCAAGCTCTTTCTCATCCGGCCAGGCCGAGCCGTCCTGTGCCGATAACAGTGCCCAGTTGGCCTTTTCGACGCGCCGGTCCTGCACCCAAGGCCTCCATTAGCCTTGCCTCGCACGCGTTCGGCGAGGTCCGACGCAGCCCGCAAGCTTTTGTACTGCTGGCCTCACCCCGGCACGTGCCTCTGCCAGTTGCGTCCTTGTACCACTCTGGCGAAGGACCGCAGCTGTCGCAGCTCGGCAAGGCCGACGAAGCCGAGTACGGCATCGTCTCAACCCCGGCCTTTGGCCAAAGCCCGTGAACCATACACCCTCGGCATTTAAGGGGTGCTCACCCTCGCAGGGCGCATGTGGAGGCCTGCGCGGCTACTGGTTTGGGCCCGCCAAGCGGAACCCGCTGACCGCAGTGCGGGCCGTGTAACCCCGTCTCGTTCCCGGCCCTGCAAGCCCAAAACAGGCCAGTTCGGCGGCTCGCTTGTACACGAGGCACAGGGCGTCCATAGCCCGGACGATCGGGGCGCTGTTTATGGGGCCGCCCACCGAGGCGGCCCAGAAAGGCGCCATTGATCTCTATCCGCAGGGTCAGCCTGGGCGGCGGCTACCGCTACCTGCTGCGCTCGGTGGCCGCCGGCGACGGGGCGGGCGAGGGCGCCAACCCTCTGGCCCGCTACTACGCCTCCTCCGGTACCCCGCCCGGGGTGTTCATGGGCGCCGGCCTCGCTCACCTCGATGGTGGACGGGGGGTGACTCCCGGCACTCAGGTCAGCGAAGAGCACCTGGAGCGGATGTTCGCGGCCTGTGCCGACCCGGTGAGCGGCGAGCCGGTCGGCGCCGCGCCGAGGGCGCCCCGGGGCGGGGCACCGGTGGCCGGCTTCGACATCACCTGCAGCCCGGCCAAGTCCGTCTCGGTGGCCTGGGCCCTGGCCGACGAGGCGACCCAGGCGCTCATCTACGGCTGCCACCGCCGGGCCGTAGAGGTGGTACTGGCCTACGCCGAGGCCGAGGTGTTCCGCTCCCGGTCGGGCACCAACGGGGTGGTCGAAGAAGACGTCGACGGCGTGGTGGCGGTCAGCTTCAGCCACTGGGCCAGCCGCTCCGACGACCCCCAGCTCCACGACCACCTGTTGACCTGGGCCCGGGCCAAGTGCAGCTCGGACGGCCGCTGGCGCACGCTCGACTCCCGCGCCCTGTACAAGGCGGTGACAACGCTGTCGGAGCTCTACGACGGGGCGCTGGCCGACCTTTTGACCGGTGCCCTCGGCGTCGGCTGGGAGGAGCGGGAGCGCCGCCACTCGGCCCGGGCCCGCTTCGAGGTGGCGGGCGTGCCCGAGGCCCTGCTGGCCGAGTTCTCCCAGCGCGCCGGCCAGGTGGCGGCCCACGTGGCCGAGCTGCGGGCCCAGTTCGCTGCCGCCCACGGCCGGGGGCCTACCGCGGTCGAGGACATGCGCCTGCACCAGGTGGCTACTATCGCCACCCGCCCGGCCAAGTCCCACGCCAGCCTCCAAGAACTGACCGAGGGGTGGCGGGCGCGGGCCGGCCGGCACGTACCAATGGCGCTCCACCTTTCCTGGGTGGCCAGCCTGGCCGGGCGCAACGACCTGCCCTTGCTGTGCTCCGACGACTTGGGCGAAGCCATCCTGGCCGACGCCGCCCGGGCCGTCCTGGAAGCCGTCTCCGGACGCCACGCCACCTTTTCCCGCATGAACGTCCTGGCCGAAGCGCACCGCGTGCTGCACGGCGTCCGGTTCCAGAGCCCGGCCGACCGGGTAGAGGTGGCCGAGCGGGTGAGCCGGTTGGCCCTGGGCGCTTCGCTCCCCGTCGCCGGCCCTGACGTGTGCCACACCCCGGCCCTTTACCGTCGCCCCGACGGCTCGTCACGGCTCCGGCCCGAGAGCCGGGCGCTGTACACCACCCAGGCGCTCGTAGACGCCGAGGCCCGGCTCCTCGCCGCCGGCCGGTGCCAGGAAGCCCCGGCGGTGAGCGTGGCCACCGTGGCCCGTACCTGCCAGGGCCGGCTGCCGGGGCGGTCCTACGCGCTGAGCACAGGCCAGGCCCTGGCGGTGGAGAAAGTGGCCACGTCCGGGAGAGCGCTCGACGTATTGGTGGGGCCGTCGGGCACGGGCAAGTCGACCACCATGGCCGGCCTGCGGGCCACCTGGGAGGCCGAGCACGGCCCCGGCTCGGTGCTGGGGCTGGCCCCCACGGCGGCGGCGGCCGAGGTGCTGGCGGCCGAGCTCGGGACAACCACCGAGAACACGGCCAAGTGGCTCACCGAACACAGACGGGTACCCGAGCTCAGCGCCCGGCGGGGCCGGTTGGCGGCCCAGGCCGCCAACGGGGCAATGGCTTTTTCGGCCAGAGCCAGGTTGGGCGACGCCCTGGCTGGCATGGACCAGGCCATCGCGGCCCGCCGCCTCCAGGCCGGCCAGCTCGTCATCGTGGACGAGGCCAGCCTGGCCGGCACCTTCGCCCTCGACGAACTGGTGAGCGCCGCCCGGGAGGCCGGGGCCAAGGTGGTCCTGGTGGGCGACTCGGCCCAGCTGTCGGCGATGGAGGCGGGCGGGGCCTTCCGCCTACTGGTGGCCGACCGGGGCGACTTAGTACCCGAACTGGGCGACGTGCAGCGCTTCCGGGCCGAGTGGGAGAAGGGGGCCAGCCTCGGCCTGCGCCTGGGGAAGGAGGACGCCATCGTGGCCTACGAGGCCCACGGGCGGGTCACCGGAGGCGAGCGCGAGGCGCTCCTCGACGCCCTGTACCGGGCCTGGAAGGCCGATATAGACCAAGGGCGGGAGAGCCTTATGGTTGCCCCCGACTCGGCCACCGTGTCGGAGCTGAACGGCCGCGCCCGGGCCGACCGGGTCGCCTTGGGCCTGGTGGCGGAGGCAGGTCTCACGGTGGCCGACGGCCAGCGGGCCGGGGTGGGGGACGAGGTGGTGACCCGGGATAACAACCGGCTCTTGTCCAGCGGCCGGGGGTGGGTGAAAAACGGCGACCGCTGGCTGGTGCGAGCGACAAATGCCGACGGGAGCATGGCGGTGCGCCGCCTGGACGGCAAAGGCGAGGTGGTCCTCCCGGCCGCCTACGTGCGTGAGCACGTCGAGCTGGCTTATGCCACAACGGCCTACCGGCCCAGGGCCGAACGGTGGCCACCGCCCACGCCCTGGTGTCGCCCACGACCACCCGGGAGGTGCTCTACGTCTCGGCCACCCGGGGGCGGGAGGAGAACCGGCTCTACGTGGACACCTGCTTCGACCCTGACCCTGCCACCTCACACCCGGCCCTGGCCCGGCCCCAGAGCCCGAGGGCAGTGCTGGCCGCCGTGCTGGCCCGGGAAGGTTCCGAGCTCTCGGCCCACGAGGCGCTCCGGCGTGCCCAGCAACAGGCGCGGTCCTTCGCCGTGCTGGCCGCCGAGTACTCGACCATCGCCCGGCACGCTCAGCAACAGCGCTTCGACACCCTCCTCGGCCGGTGTGGCTTCGCCCAATCAAACTTGGCCTCGGCCCATTCGAGCGAGGCTTATGGCCCCCTCCTGGCTGCGGTCCGGGAGGCCGAAGCCCGCGGACTCGACATCGACGAGGCTCTACCGAAGCTGGCGGCCGCCCGCTCACTGGCCGGGGCCGACGACCCCATCGCCGTCCTGCACGACCGGGCCGAACGCTGGGCCGCCGCCGCCGGTAGCAAACGCCAGGCCAGTGCCGGCCTCATCGCCGGCCTCGTCCCTCGGGCACTCGGCGTGGACGACGAGGACCTGGCCCGCGCCCTGCAAGAACGGGACCGGGCCATGGAACGCCGGGCCCGGGAGCTGGCCGAACAGGCGCTGGCCGAGGGCCGGGCCTGGGTGGGCCGCCTCGGGCCAGCACCGGTCGAGGCGGGCCGGAGGGAAGCCTGGCTACGGGCTGTCTCCACCGTGGCTGCGTTCAGGGACCGCTGGGAGGTCGGCGATGACCCTCGGTTCCTTGGCGCTGAGGTCGCATTCACGTCCCTGGAGGGGCTGGGGCACCGCCGCTGTGCCCAAGCGGCCGTCGCTCGCGCCCTCCGATTGGCCAACGTGACGGCACCGCCCCCGGGCCCGGGCGTTGTCCCTGCCGGTCCCGAGCTCGTGAACCAGGGAGGAGCAGGAGCGTTGCTGTGACTTGCATTTTCCGGCCACGGGCGTGGTGGCTTGTGTTCTGGTGCCCGGTGCCTCGGCAACGCAGGGACGACAACAGGAGCGCAGCCCGGCCGTCCTTGGACCACGACGAGGGGCCCAAAAGGGGGAGGCTCTCGACCAGTGGCGAAGAAAGGGAGCCGGTATGCGTCGAGACGCCAGTGCGGCACAGCTCGGCGGCCGTCGTTGCCACGAATTTGTGGGAGTGAACATTATGAGGCGCATTATGTGCGCGACGATCGTGGGCAGTGGGCGGCCAGAACGCCGAGTATGTGCGGGTCGCCAAACCTGGGTCCGCGATTCAAGCGCCGGCCATATTCACCAATTCTGGCGCTTGTAGCGAGGCTGGAAGGTAGCCCGTTTGCCTTGCACTCTGTTGACAACGCCATAACAGGTTGAAAACGCCCTACGGCCTTGCCATGCTCAGGATCTCTTGCGCTGGTACCTAGACGAGGTCTGCGGGTGCCCGACCCGCGTGGGCGCAGGCGACGTCGACCAGCCAGGCTCCGACACGGAAGGAGACGAACGTGTGGTCATCGGGGTGGTTGAACTTCCATTCCCGGTGCCCGACCGGTTCATGGTCGGCCTCGCCGTTCTCAGCGCGCTAGCAGAGGCCGCACAGCAACGGTCGCTCGTCTGTGTGGTGGATGACCAGCAATGGTAGGGGTGGGCCCTCTACCTAGCTCGGGCGTCTTGGCCAACGCCCGGCCCCCGGTGCCGAAGGCGCTCGTGCCGCCGTGAACAGCCGCCGGCGCTTTGTAGTTATGGTACGGAGCGCGCAGGGCGCCGGCCGCTTTTGGGCCACCATTGAAATGCCGGCACTGCGGGTTCAAAATGGGACATGGGCCCATCTCCCCCTGCGCTCGGGCCGGGCCATCGGGGCGAGCTCCCTGACCTCTACGAGCGCGACGCCGAATTGGCCGCGCTCCAAGAGTGCCTCGCCTCGGTCAACCGAGCAGGACGGGGCCGGGTCGTGCTCGTCAGTGGCGAAGCCGGAGGGGGCAAGACCGCCGTGCTGCGGTCGTTCTGTGAGGCCCAAGCCGGCGCGGCGCGGACGCTGCTGGGGACCTGTGACCCGTTGTTCACCCCGCGCCCGTTCGGGCCTCTGTTCGTGGTCGCGGAAGCCACCTCGGGCGAGCTCAAGAAGGCCGTGGCCGATCCCGCGACGCCTTACGATGTCGTGCTCGCGCTGGGCCAGGAGCTTGGCGCTGCGGCCCCGGCTCTGCTCGTGCTCGAGGACCTCCACTGGGCGGACGAGGCGACCCTCGAAGTCTTCATGCTGCTGGCCCGTCGGGTGGACACCTTGCCGGCGCTAGTGGTGGGGACCTACCGGGACGACTCCTTGGAACGTGCGCACCCTCTCCGGCGCGTCCTCGGGGAACTGGCTACGGCCCCCGGGGTGCGACGCCTGAGGCTGGCCCCGCTCTCGCCCGAAGCCGTCTCCCTCATGGCGGCGCCCCACGGCGTCGAGGGGCGGGAGCTGTACGACAAAACAGGGGGCAACCCCTTCTTCGTGGTGGAAGTGCTCTCGGCCGGGGCCGGGGAGATCCCGGCCACGGTCACCGAGGCGGTCCTGGCTCGGGCAGGCCGGCTCAGCCCTGCGGCCCAGGACTTGCTCGAGGCGGTGGCGGTGGTGCCGCAGCGGGCCGAGCTCTGGTTGTTGGAGGCCCTGGTCGGAGAGGCGCTTCAGGCTCTTGACGAGTGCGTCGGCGCGGGGGTGCTCGTAGCCGACGCCCGTGGCGTGACCTTCCGCCACGAGCTGGCCCGTCTCAGTGTTGAAGGTTCGCTCGGCCCGGGGCGGAAGAACGGCTTGCACCGCAAGGCCCTGTCCGCCCTTTCCAGTACCCCCGGCACCGCCACCGAGTTCGCCCGCTTGGCCCATCACGCCGAAGCCGCCGGTGACGCCGAGGCGGTCGTACGGTTTGCCCTCGCCGCGGCCGGGCGGGCCGCTTCGGCAGGCGCCCACCGCGAGGCCGCCGCCCAGTACGCACGGGTGCTCAGGTTCGGTGACAGCCTCCCGCTGGCGCAGCGGGCCGGCCTGCTCGAGCAGCGGGCGCCACGAGTGCTACCTGACCGACCAGAGCGACGAGAGCATTGCTGCGTTCCAAGAGGCGCTCGCTCGCCGGCGTGAGCTGGGCGACGGGGAGGGCGAGGGCCGGGTACTGCGACAGTTGTCTAATGTCCTCTGGTGCCCGGGGCGCAGCTCCGAGGCAGCTGAGGCGGCCATACAAGCCGTCGCCGTGCTCGAAGCCTTGCCGCCGACCGTGGAACTGGCCAAAGCCTACGGGCGGCTGTCGGAGGCGGCCTTCCAGTCCGGCCACCTGGCCCAGGCGCTTGGTTTGGAAAGGCGGGCGTTGGCGCTGTCCGAAGAAGTGGGCGACCAAAGCACCGTTGTGCACGCGCAGCTGATGCTGTCCCTCACCGGGCCAGACGGTGGCGTCGACGAAATGAACCGCGTCCTCGAAGAAGCACAACAGGCCGGCCTCGTCGAGATGGCGGGCGCAGCATATGTGTGGGTGATGGACCACGGCATATCGGCCCGCCGTTACGACCTCGCCGCCCACGCCTTCGAAAGCGGCACAGAGTACTCCAGCGACCACGGGCTCGAGCTGCTCCGCCACTACCTACTCGCCTACCAGGCCCGGTTGTCCCTCTGCCGGGGGGATTGGGCCCGGGCGGAGACGATGGCCGACTCGGTGCTCAGGATCCCCCGTACATCCATATCCCCTCGCATTATCGCCCTGGTCGTGCTGGCGTTGGTGAGGGCACGGCGGGGGGACCCGGGCCACTGGAACCTGCTCGCCGAGGCCCAGGCCCTGGCCGAACCTACTCGGGAGCTGGAGCGGGTGGGCGCCGTGGCGGCGGCCCGAGCCGAGGTGGCGTGGCTGGCCGGTGACGCAGCGAGTGTCGTCTCGGCGACTGACCTGGCGTGGCAGCTGGCCCCCGAGAGCAGGCCCGATATGGCGGACGAGCTGGCGGTGTGGCGCCAACGCGCCGGCCTGGGCGGAGAACGGCCGAGGAACCCCGCGGGAGCGTACGCTTTGGAGCTCACCGGGCAGCCCGAGGCGGCGTCCACGTTGTGGGCGGACGCGGGTTGCCCGTATGAAGCGGCTCTGGCGTTGGCTGAAACGAGCGAAGAACGGCTGTTGCGCCCCGCCCTCGAGGAATTGCACCGCCTCGAGGCTCGTCCCGCGGCCGCGATCATCGCCCGCCGTCTCCGCGAGCAGGGTGTGCTCAGCTTCCCACGGGGGCCGCGCCCGTCGACGCGCCAGAACCAGTTTGGGCTTACGGCGCGCGAGCTCGAGGTGCTGAGCTTGGTCAACGAAGGCCTCCAGAACAGCGAGATCGCAGAAAGGCTGGTGGTCTCGGTCCGGACTGTCGACCATCATGTCGAAGCCGTCCTGCGCAAGCTCGGGGCCCGGACCCGGGCTGACGCGCGGGCCTCGCGACCTCACTCGGCATCGCGGTGCCGGCCCGCTGAGGCCCCGTCGCGGCCGCCGACCTTGCTGAGCAATACCTCGCGGCCGAAGTCAGTCCGGTTCTTAGACAGTGGCAGTCCCAACCCTAATACTGCTAATGACGCCGCTCAAAATGACCGAATTAGCGTTGTAGCACGCGACGGTGCAACCGGTCATGGCTATCCAGGCGGTACGGCCCTGGGTGTACACGACCTCGTCCAGCTCGATGGAACCAGCGCCGGGCACAATTACCTCCGAACGGTCCTCAGACCCCCTGATACCTCCGGAACTGACGTCCCGGGGCTGCGTGAGGTCGATTTCGCTCGGGTCGAGCCCTTGTTCCTCCTGGACGGTCATTTCGCCCTCAGGGCCTAGCTCGTAGGCCTTCTCAGGTGACGGGGCGGGCGACGTGGCGGTCTCGACCAGGACCATGAACCAGGGACTGGGGGTTTCAGATAGGGTGTAAACAGAAGGGGGATTGGGCACACCGGCCAGCGTCGCCGGCTCCGCCCCTGCGATCAGCGTGTAAGCGGGGTATGGCGAGGACAGATAGCCAATCTTCTCCAAGTTGTGCTCGTTTTGCACTTGCCAAGCGGACGGCAGCTGGTAAGAGATCAGCTCCTTGTCACACGAGTACTGGCTCCACGGGCTGTGTGCGGCCCCGCCCGCTGATAGCGCTGCCGCCCATATTGCGAGGATCAAAGTTTTCACCTTCGCCCCTTTGTTGGTCGCAATAAAGAGAGAAAGCCGACGAAATAACTAACCACCGTGCCGCCGGCCACTGTGGCGGCCGAAGCGTTGGTATCCGTGGTTGGCTCTTCTCCTGAGGACTCAAACGACCGAGTCCCGTTCAGGCACACGGCCGGGGTCGACGCCTTGGCCAACCCGCCGCAGTCCTCGGGATGCAGGTGAGAGTGACACCTTCTGGCGAGGCGGGGACGAACTGAGCAGGACAGCACGGCCGTTTTCAGGTCGCCGTCCCCAGCCGTACGCTGTCCATTATCTGTGTGATCGTCGCTTGATTTTTGCCGCGGCAATGAACGGCACATGTGCCCTCCTTCTTGGTCATAATCCGCACGTACCGTGCCGGGTAGCCTCGTTCTCGCTGCAGAAAACGTACGAGCCGCCGGGCCCCGGGACATCGGTAGCGCTACCCATATTGAGCGGGCGCGGTTACCTACACGAGCGGCACCGACGCGGTTACCTACTCGCGAGGCGCACCACGTCCAACGTCTGGGCCCTCAACATCGCCGTGGCCGAAGAACACATTGGTCGAAACCCGTACCGGGCCCGGGTGCGGGCCAGGACCACCATGCAGGAAGGCGGGTGTGGCGCGCGGCTCCGAAGCATTACGTGGGCAACGACTACGAGACGGAACAGTTCACCGCGTCTACCGAGTAGGCGCCGTGGTCAGAGACTGGACCGCGGTCCGGGCGCTCGCTGCCGCCCGTGCCTCCCAAGGCCTGGTAATGCCCGGCCCAGACGGGTGCATGGGGATAGGCGCTGGTGGCCACCGTCCGCGCTGGCGAGTTCCCCGAGGCCGCGATCGACCGCAAGGTTCCTCGGCTGCTAGTTTTTGCCGCGAGGGTCGGCGCCCTGGAGGGCTTCGGTCCCACGGCGCCGCAACTCGCTCCTGTCGAGGACAGAATTGCTATTGCCCCTGGGGCTTCCGCCGCTGGTACGGTACTGGTCCGCAAAGAAGGCGGTCCTGCTTCCCCTGGCCCGCCCTGTCCTCCGAATGACCTTCGACGATCAGACCCCGGGGAGTACTGAACGCCGCGTTATGTGTGCATAACAAAGGCCGAAATGACAACGAGAATCAACGCAGATCGACGGTTATCTCGCCGCCTCGTGCTTCGGAAACCCTAGGCTTTCTGGAGGTTTTCGCGCACATAACGTCGCGCCATAACACCGGCTCGCTGAAATGCCCATAATACTGAGGTTTTCTGGCTGCCACATCAAGGGAAGGCCGGGCGAGTGGCCGGGGGGAGTTTCACCCCCCGGCTCTCTCAGAACCGGACGTGACAGTCTCCCGTCATCCGGCTCCCACAGGTCGGCCTCGCAGTGGAGGGGCAAGCCGCCAGTGAGCGAACAGTGCTGGCTGGAAGTGGTGGACCCGCACCAGCCAGTCGAACGCTCGGGCGTATCGACCCCGGAACCGTTTGAATTTCTTCATGGCCCACCGAACGAGGTGGTCGTTGATGCGCCATGCCAGGAAACGCAACTCGGAGCGGTAGAAGGCCCCGTAGTAGTTGGCCCAGCCTCTCGCCACCGGGTTGATGTCCTTGGCGAGGCTGGACAGGTCGGCCCAGCTGCGACGGTTGAGGTGCCAGGCCCTGATCTTCTGGCCGATAGCCTTGCGGGCCTTGGTGCTGATGGCCGGCACGAACCCTGTGAAGTGGCCGTACTTGCCGCGCACCAGCCGCCCCCGGAAGGTATAACCCAAGAAGTCGAAGCTGGTGTGCTCCGCCTTCCCGGGCCGGTTCGAGTCCTTACAGAACACGACCCTGGTCTTGTCGGGGTGAAGCTCAAGGCCTAGCAGGACTTTCCGGGCTAGCGCTTGACGAAGCCACATATGCCCTAGTGGAGCGGGGTATTTGGGACATCATCGCGTAGTACCTAACCGGCGTCAGAGAGGTCAGGGAGAGATAGCGACGGCGACATGGTCGATGGCGTTGAAAGGGCGGCCGGGGTTGTAGTTGTCGGCGGTCGCCCAATCGGCGGCCGGGTCGGCGGCTACATGGTCGACCTCGTCCACGAAGAAGCAGCGCCAGCGTTTACGGGGGTCAGAGGGGAGGGCGCCGGTGCTCGTCTGGCCGCCGGTCTGGTAGCCGAGCAGCATGGCCTGCCGTTCTTCCAGCCAAGGGCGTGAGGGCAAATGAGCCGTCGACGGCCGTGGTAGGAGACCCAGACGGGACGGCGTTGCCGCAAGGGCGTGCTTCGAGGACGGCCCAAGCCAGCGACGGCGTAGGGTGACGATGGTGGTCATGGCGCCGGGGCGTAGGAGTCGAGGCCGAAGAGGTCATAGAGGCGGCGCTGGGTGGCGTCCATCTCGGTGGTCATCCGCCGGGCGCGGGGCCGTCCGCGTTCTCCTTGGTAGAGCAGCACCGTTTCTTCGATCTCAGCCAAGGTGCCGAGCAGTTCCCGGACGCTCATGTGCACGCCGGCCTGCCCGGCCTGGCGCACCATGAGGCGGGCGGCCATCAACGCCAGCACGCAATAAAACACGTGCACGCGGATCTTCTGCTCGGTCCAGTGGAACATCGGCGAAAAGGAAACGACCTTGGGGTCTTTCATCTGGCGGAAGTCGCCCTCGGCAGCCTCCTGGGAGCGGTAGTCGGCAATTACCTCAGCCGTCGAGGCCAGCTCTGGGCCTTTGTCCGTAAAAAGCACCCGCTTGCCGAAGATCTCCTCCTCCAGCGCGGCACGGGCTTTTTTGTCGGTCCGGTAGCGCAGGCGAAGCTCTGCTGGCGCCTCGCCGGTGAGCGTCGTCGAGACCACCCGCGACACCCAACGGGGACGGAGGACCTCGGCCACTTCGGCTTCGACTTTCTCTTTGCTCTTTTTCGTCTTGCCCCGGGCGAGGCGGGCCTGGAGCTCGCTGGAGCTGGCGGTACGCCTTGGCCAGGGTCTGGTCGAAGCCGGCGGACTGCTTGGCGTGCAGCTCCTCTGAGTGGGTGACCACGATGCGGCGCCGCTCGCCGAAGACGATCTTTTCAGCCTCGAAGGCGCTCAGGCCGGGGAAGCGCTCTTCGTCGACGGGCTGGTAGCGAGGTCTTCGGCACGGCGAGGAGGTCGGGGTGGTCAGAGGGGGGCAGCGAGCCGACGAAATGGAACGGCAGGGCATCGAGGAGGTCGTAGTTGTCTTCTGAGTTCTGCCCTGCGTCAAAGACGAGGGTCAGCTTGCTCCGCATCGCCGGACAAGGCCCCGAAACGTGTGGCGAGCTCTTGGGCCATAGCCGGGAACTGGGTGACGTCGGGACGGTTGCCTGGGTAGGCGTGGCTGACGAGCGGGATGCCCCCGTCGGTGGAGACGAAGGCGAGGCCGACGATGCGCAAGTCGGCCCGTTTTTGCTTGGACCGGCCCCGTTGGGCGATCGGCGCCCGGTCGTTGGCCGAGGCGGTCCAGGTGGCGAAGTTGGTCATGTCGAGCACGAGGCCCGAGAGGTCGACGCCGAAGTAGCTCGACCATGCCGGCCACGATGCGCCGCTCGGCCTCTTTTAGCTGCGCCTCGCCGATGGCGCCCATCGCCTCCCAGAAGCGCCGGTGGTCGAGCGCGCCGGCGGGCAGGTGCACCCAGCGGTCGGCGGCGGTCTTAGCCCACCAGTCCGAAAAGGCAAGCTTGGAGCAGGGGTCGCAGGCCCTATTGAGCGTTGCCAGGGCGATGTAGGTGCCCACCGGTGCCCCGGCGTCGGCCCGCCTCGGGCCGACGACTTCGTCGATAATCTCAGCTACTCTCAGCCGTCCCAGCACGGACCACACGGCGGCGACGTCACCGAAGGCCAAGTGGCGCGTCCGGTCAGGCACCACGGTGGCACCCTCCACCGCCGCCTCGATGTCGGTGGCCTTGCCCAAATAGCGCTGGGAGATGATCTTTGGCCTGCCCCCCACCCGGGCCACCTCGCGCAGGTAATAGTACGTCTGGCCTTTGATGGTCTTGCCCACGATAGATGCCACATTTAGGTCATACACCCTGGGGCCAGAAATAACAAGGCTTTGACCAGGACAAACGCGCTGGTAGTGGCTTATTTTCGGAAGTTCCCCGCCCAACGTGGTCAGCGGTTGAGGTCAGATAGCCCGGAAAGTCCCGCTAGGCGCCGAGCCGCTCGGCGATCTGTGCCCGGAGATCCCGGGCTTGGCCCTCGCTGTCGCAGTGAGCAACAATGTCATCAGCAAAAGGCTCAAAAGGACAGCCGGGGAACTCCCGGTCCATCCATTTATCAAATGCGTAATGCATGAACAAATTGGCTAACAGGGGCGAGATGACTCCCCCAACGCAATAGCGAACTTCGAGTTTGACGTCACTTTGCCCTATCGGCGCGGCGAAAAGTTGTTCAAGCAGCGGCGCCGTAGGTCCACCACGCAGTGTGACGCTTAGAGTAGTATATAAGCGTCATGACAGAGGGACGGCGTGCTAGGGCTGAACAGGTTGCAAAACGGGTCAATACGGCGGCCGAACTTCTCGGTTCGGGCATGGACGTAGTCAACGCCGCACGCGACCTTGCTCGCCGGCACCGGCTCTCTGAGCGCCAGGCACGCCGCTACGTTGAGCGGGCCCGGGACGAGGGTGCGATGGAGGTCCCCGGTCGCAAAGTGGTCTTCACGATCAAGCTCCCCGCGGCGCTCGCCCGTCGGGCCCGCGCTGCCGCCAAATCGACCGGGCGGACCATATCGTCGCTAGTTGCTCAGGCGTTGTCGGAGTTCTTGGAGCGTCATCATGGCGGCGCCGGCTGAGCGCTCGGTTGGCGCCGAGTACGTGTTCGACCGCGCCGTGGACCAGTTGCTGGCCCAGGTGTACCGGATATTGGTCCCCGAACGGCGGGGACGCACGAGCGATGGGAGAGATCATGACGACAGCGGCCATCTACGCCCGGGTCTCAGGAGCGCGCCAGAAGGAGGAGCAGACGATCGGCTCCCAAACGGCCGAGTGCCACCAGGCGGCACAGCAGTGGGGGCTTGATGTCCCACCAGAGTGGGTCTTCACTGACGAGGGCTACACCGGGGCAACGCTGGTCCGCCCGGCTCTGGAGCGGTTGCGGGACCTGGCTGCTCAGGTGCCGGTGGACGTGGTCGTCTGCTACTCACCTGACCGCCTGGCGCGCAAGCTCGCTTATCAGACGCTGCTGATCGACGAGCTCAACAAAGCCGGCAGCGAGGTACGTTTCGTCAAGGCCCGCAAGGTCGAGACCCCCGAAGACGAGATGCTATTGCAGTTCCAAGGGATGATGGCCGAGTACGAGCGGGCCTTGATCATCGAAAGGACTAGGCGCGGCAAGGCTTTTCGTGCTCGGTCAGGCATGGTCAACGTTCTTTGTGGAGCACCCTACGGTTTCCGTTACATCCGTCGCACAGAAGTTTGCGAGGCCCGCTACGAGATCGTCGAGGAGGAGGCCCAGGTCGTGCGCGAAGTGTTCCGGCGCTACACCGACGAGCAGGCCTCCATCGGCGAGCTGGCTCGTTGGCTGAGCGCCGAAGGGGTCCCGACCCGCACCGGGAAAGACCGCTGGGACCGTTCGGTGATCTGGGCCATGTTGCGCAACCCCGCCTATGTCGGCCGGGCCGCCTACTTGAAAACAGGGACCACCGATCGCCGTCCCGCCATCAACCGCCAAGCCCGCCTCCAAGGACGGTCCATCTCCCGCCACTACGCCAAGTTCGAGCGGCCCCAAGAAGAGCGGATCACCATCGCCGTGCCGGCCATCATCGAGCAAGCAAGCTTCGAACTGGCCGAACGTCGCCTAGCCGACAACCGCCGGTTCGCGGCCCGCAACAGCAAAGAACCGAGCCTGCTCATGGGCCTTGCCGCCTGCCAGTCCTGCGGGTATGCGTACTACCGGACCTCCACCCGGACCGCCAAACGCAAGATCTACTACTACCGTTGCCTCGGTTCAGACGACTACCGCTACCCCGGAGGAAGGGTCTGTGACAACAAGCCGGTGCGCGCCGACTACCTCGACGACGTCGTCTGGGCCCACGTCACCGCCCTGTTGGCCGACCCTGCTCTCGTGCAAGCCGAGCTCGACCGCCGCCTAACGGACATGCGGGCCACCAACCCGGCTACTTCCGAACGGGCCAGGCTCGAGCGCGACCTCACCCGAGCGACCAAGGCCATCAGCCGGCTCGTGCAGGCCTACCAAGAGGACCTGCTCACCCTCGACGAGCTGCGCGCCCGCATGCCCGACCTGCGGGCCAAACAGACCGCGCTCACGGCGTCCGTCGACGCCCTCGACGCCCAGCTCCTCGACCAGGGCACCTACCTGAAGTTGGCCCAAACACTTGAGGACTTCCTCGCCCGTCTACGCGAAAACACCGAGACAGCCACTGTCGAAGACCGCCAGAAAGTGCTACGCAGCGTGGTCAAAGAAGTCCTCGTCGGCGCCGAACGCGTCGTCATCAGGCACGGCATCCCCGTGCGCGACCACCCCTTTCTGAGCCCGGGTTATCCATTGCGTTGGGGGAGTCCTCGGGGATCCTTGTGGGGTCCCTTTCTCTCTGGCGACAATGGTCCCGTCCTCCATCTGCATGGGGACTTTCAGCCACCGTTCGATGTACAACAAGACCCAGCGCTCGCCGGTGTGGTGAGCTACCGCTTTGAGTAGCAGGTCATGGGGGACGCTGTCGAAAAAGGCCCGGATGTCAAGATCTAGAACCCAGTCGTGTTCCCAACAACGTTTTCGGGCCACGGCCAGAGCGTCATGGGCGGAACGCCCAGGGCGATAGCCATAGCTGTCAGGGTGGAAGACCGGCTCAAGCCTGTCCTCCAGCAGCATCGCTGCCGCGGTCTGGGCTATGCGGTCTGCCGTATTAGGCACCCCTAAAACCCTGACCCCTGCCCCATGGTCTTTCGGTATCTCCACCGCCCGCACCGGCCCGGGGAAATAGCTCCCCGAGCTCATCCGGTTCCAAAGCTTGTAGAGGTTGTCCCTCACGCTCGCCTCGAACTCGGAGATGCCGACAGCGTCCACGCCCGGCGCCCCTTTATTGGCCCGGACCTTCTCCCACGCCCCCCAAACGAGGCGCTTGTCGATCTCAAACGACTTCACCTTGGGCTGCGGTCTCTCCGTCGGCTCCTCCCCCTGCGGGTTGGCCTGCGGTCGACCTGACCTGTCCGGCCCCTTCACTCGGGCCCCATTACAGGGCCGTCACCGCTATTACGGGCCGGTCCGCCCCTGTGCCCCGCCTCGGTACTCTGCGCCTCAGGGTGTGGGGCCCTCGGCGTCCTCCCTCTCGCGGCCAGGGGGCCCAATTGCACCCATTTCAACTGGCCGTCACTATCGGGGCGACAGGTTCTCCTGTTCCGTGCCAGCGCCTGCGACGAGCTCACGCCACCTCTACACCGGGCACCACCAGGACAGCAAGCAGGCCGCCTCCTGGCTGACAGCGCACCCCAACGGGCACGCCTATGTCCCGGGGACTCTGTACCTCCCCGGTTTCGGTGCCATCGTTCGCCGTTTCGATGCGTCAGCAGTGGTTCACTCACGTTCGTCTTCTCGTCGCACACCTGACCCGCTATCCGCAGGCCTTTTCCGCAACGCTCACAACCCCGGCTCTTTACCGGCGCAGCTTGCAGTGGTTTGGGGTCTCCGCCTACTCGGCGACCCCGGAGGACCTCCCTCCATCACTGGCACAGCACGGTTTATGTTGACGACCTTCTACATCGTCACCACTCCCCTTTCAGGACGCACTACAGAACCGGCGATATGTCGCGCCTGGTCGTCGCGGCGACCGAGGCGCCCCTCCGCTGCCCCCCTTGTCCTTGCGACGGGGAGCGCTCAGTCGACCTGTCAGGGTCGTGACCACAGCGTGGCCCATCCCGAGGCCATCAACGTCCGAACACCACGGGTGCCCGGCGTGCCACAAGCGTGCCACACCGGGCGGTGGTTAGAGGTCGACAACGGTTATCGAAAGTAACGGTCAGCCGACACTGAAATGGCAATTGACCTGCTGGTATGCGCTCTCCCCTGCTGGGCTAGGTGGAATCGAACCACCGACTTCAGCACGACTCTGCTGCGCCCAATTTGGAAGAAAAGTGGCCTTCTACCAGGGATTTTGTGGGGCTAGGTGGAATCGAACCACCGACTTCAGCATTATCAGTGCTCTGCCCCCCGTTAACTGACGTGTCTCTGACCTGCGGCGACTCGGTCACGTGATCCCTCCGACGGCTCGATGTGCCTCAAACGTGCCACACCGGAAGTCTCGCCCGTCGCTCAGCGGCCTCTCGGTTTGCGGCGAGAACCGGAGGATCAGTGATCGCGACCGCAGCTGATGCCGAGGAACAGCATGTTCGCGGGAGCAGAGGGGAGTAGTTGTCGCCCGGCGGGATGTAGACCTTTGCCGACTGCTGGGACAAGAAGGAGTCCTTGCTATCTACAGAGGTCAAGCGATGGCCGACCGTCCCCCAACACGCTACCGTTTCCAAATGATAGGCAGAGAGCGCGAGCGCGTTGCGATCGACCGTTTGCTCGAGCGGGCCCGGGGCGGTCAGGCGGGCGTTGTGTCACTTCGGGGCGAGCCAGGAGTGGGCAAGACCGAGCTGTGCGCATACGCAATCGGCGAAGCGTCTGATATGAACGTCTTACGGGTCGTGGGCATGGAGTTCGAGACCCATTGGCCAATGGCAGGCCTGCTCGAACTCATCCGTCCGCTGCACCACCGGCAGGGGCGACTGTCCCGCGCGGAGAGGCTCGCGGTCCGCGGCTCTTTTGGAGGGAGACGGCGTGCCGGGCGCCGATGTCTTCGCTCTTGCTGGGGCCGGCTTGTCATTACTAACTGCAGAAGCAGAGTATCGTCCGGTCTTGGTGGTAGTGGACGACATCCACTGGATTGATCAGCTGTCTAGCCAAGCCATGGCGTTCACGTTCCGGCGTCTTTACGCGGATCGCATTGCGGTTGTGTTGGCCGGCCGCGACGGGGAGCAGGATTTGGTCCCTGGCCCGTGGCAGCGGCTTGAAGTGGGCGGCCTGCCGATCGAGGAGTCGACACGGCTGATCCATCAGTCGACCGATCGGCCAGTCAACGACCGCGTTCGCGAGCAGCCTCGTCGGAAGCGACTGGGGGGAACCCCTTGGTGATTATCGAGGCGGTCCGCCTGCTCGGACGAGACGAGTTGGCCGGAACGGTCCCGCTACGGGATCCTCTGCCGCTCGGCCGTCGTGGCATCGATTCCTTCGGCAAACGGCTGGCCGACCTTCCGCCAGCAACGATCAGGGCGCTGACGGTTCTGGCGATCGCCGGGTCGGCACCCGCCGCCGCAGTCAGTTCCTCGCTAGCTCACGCCGGGTGCACCCGCGGCGACCTGCAGCCGGCCGAAGAGGCGGAGGTCATCGCCGTCCACCAGGGATCCGCAGGTTTCGTCCACCCCTTGTTGCGCGCCGCGACGGTGGCCGCCGCAGATAGCCGAGCTCGACGCCTGGCCCATGCCGCGGTCGCCGCCGCACTGGACGGTGTGGATGTGGAACGTCGGGCATGGCATCTCGCCGCCGCCACCACCGGTACATCCGAGGTCGTGGCTTCCGCCCTTGAAGAGGCGGCGGTCAACGTGACGCGGCGGGCCGGCACGGCGGCGGCAGCGACCCAGCTGGCCCTGGCCGCCCGCCTGTCTCCCCCGGGACCCGTCCGCCGTGACCGTCTGGCTCGGGCCGGAGACGCGCTTGTCCAAGCCGGCCGACACCAGGAAGCTGCCGGGATCGCCGAGCAGCTTCTGCGCATCGGCGACGCTTCTGGCCGAGAGCGCCCGCTGCTGCTACAAGCAGCGCTTATTGTGTGGACTGACGACACCGTCGACGCTCCCCGACTGTTGTGGCCCATCTTTGACGAGCTCGTTCAGGCAGCGCCGGACGGCGCCGCGCTGGTTGGGATCCAACTGGTCGTGATCCTTAGCGAGCCGTGGGCGGCTCAGGGAGATGCAAGACATGGCCCTAGCTTGTTGCCAGTTGCCTGTGTCCGACGACCGCGTGAGGGCGGCTCTACACTGCGCTCACGCGCAAGCGTCGCTTCTTCTCGGTAACCGCCGGCCCTTCGACGAGCTTGAGCAACAGGCTCCGAACTATTTACCCGGGTTACTTAGCGACCCTAACCACCCTGCGAGCAGCACATTGGTGCAGACGTTTATGTTCGTGGAAAGGCTCGAGACTGCGACGACTTTCGTCGACCGCCAGATACGCGCAGCTCGAGAGATGTCCGCCGCTTCTCTGCTTCCGTGGTTACTGTCAGGCCGTGCAGACCTCGACTGGCGGCTGGGCGCACTCAGCGATGGCAGGGCAGACGCGGATGAGGCGCTCGTTCTTGATGAGCTCACCGGGTATCGGCCCTTGCCAGCCTTCGGACATGCCATGCGATCGCTTATCGCCGCGACTGAAGGCGACGATCCCTCCTGCCGGCATCACGCCCAGCGCGCTCTCACCATCGCCGCCGCGCCAAGGGCATCGCCCCGTTGAGATGTCCATCAACCACGCACTGGGCCTACTGGAACTCGGGGCAGGACGACCCGAGATAGCCGCAAGCCATCTCGCTGAAAACCTACGTTTGGAAGAATCTACCGGTCTGGGCTCACCCGTGGTCGTCCCGTGGAAGGCAGACTACGTCGAGGCACTCGTGGGCGCTGGACAGCCGGAACAGGCACGAGAGAGCCTTGCGAAGCTGGAGGCGCAGGCACGAGCGACACAATCACGGTGGGCGACGGGGGCGTCACAGCGGTGTCGGACACTGATCGGCGACTCCGACTGGGAAGCGCTCGGGCGGGAGGCTATCGCCACTCTGCACGGATTGCCGATCGAGCAGGCCCGTGCCCATTTGGTCCTCGGCGAGCAGCTTCGGCGCGCCCGCCGCTTGCGGGAGGCCAGGATCCCACCTAACGGCAGCCAGGAAGATATTCACCGAATCTGTCGCGCTCGCATGGGCCGAGCGGGCGGCCCGAGAACTGCGCGCTGCAGGTGGCCAAGCCAGTCCCACGCCCGTCACGGGATCGGCCTTGACCAACCAAGAGTTACAGGTCTGTCGAGCCGCGGCCGGTGGAGCCAGCAACAAGGAGATAGCAGCGACTCTGTTTCTCAGCCCGAAGACCGTCGAATATCACCTCAAGAAAGCGTACGCCAAGCTCGGCGTCAAAAATCGCACCCAAGCCGCCCAACTACTTGCCCACCACGCAACCAACCCTTCAAGTCGCACACCTTGAGGTACCGAGACCTGGGATCGCCGGCGACACCGCCTGGCTAAATGGTGCGCTTACTCTTCGGCTGGCGCGGGCGTAGTATCCGAATCGCCAGCCGACTGACTGAGTGGCTTGGCAAGTTGAGAGATCACCAGGAGAATGGAGCGCAGGTGTCGCGCGGCTGAGAGGAAGAGGCGTGAAGCCGGGTCAGTCTCCTGTGGGATGCCGTAGGCATGCGCGTCGCAAGACTAGGGAAAATAGGGATGACCGCGTCTCACCTGTGTCTTAGGCTCAGGACGGTGATCCCGCGAATGGCCGGTTTCGGACGGCGCGGCGAAATCGAGGGGAAGGAATAGGCGCTAGAGAATTCGTGCATTGTCACCTGTCCCAAGTCCAGATGTGCGTTGTGATGTGGTTGTGATGCCGAAAGCTAGCGCCCTCGCGGCGGCAGGCTATGTTTCCCGCCCCAGTCACTTTCTCCTTGTAGCTGATAGAACAACACTGCAGCCTGCCTCTATTGAAAGCAATGGAGTGCCGCAACATGACTTCCGCCGAGGAAACCGTTCTTCCTAGGAGATAACATGTTCGTTGAAGGTCGTTGCGGTCGGTCGGCGGAATCCTGGGTGGATTCTGGCTAGTGCAGCTTCAACGCAAGGGCCTTCGGTGTCGGGCAATGTCGACACTTTTCGTGGGCCGTCACCTTGCTTACACCCAGGACGCTATTCGGATCCTCATCTATTCAGAAGGCGAGTGGCACCACGAATGACGCTCGGCTGAGCCGGGGCGCATTCTTCTTGCGACGTAGCCTGCCGAGTTCTATATTTATTACGATCGCGTGAAAAAACTGCGGAAACGGAGGATGACAATGCATCGGATCTTGCATGAGGTCCTCGAGGTCTCTCCTGAAGGACCTCAGACGCAACGATCCGCGGCGATCACCCTGACATCCGGGGCCTTAATCCAGATTTCTGCAACAGGGCTGATCGGCTCCGGTGTCCTATTCTCTGGGCTGACGCCACCCGCGGGCTGGGACAACTTTCTGGCCTCCGCTAGCGACACGGACTGGCCATATCACGGTGCGTCCGATTCGGAGCGATACTGTCTGATTGCGCAGTGGGAGCCAAGGGAAGGAACGCCGGGCGACTGGTTCTTCATCGGTAATGGTCGGACGGTGGTCTGTGGGATTGACCCCGTCATACCTGGTGGGGTTGGACAGGTGCGCTTCGCCGTGAATCGGCCAAGCCCCGATACGGCGCCGACCGGCATCGTGATTGACCCGGGCGACGGACGGTGGGACGTCACCATCGACGCCTTCGCCCCTGACCCCGGTGACACGCCGGACTGTACAAGCAACCCGGGACCGAACGAAGCCTGCATGGCGATTACCGGAATCCTGGGACAGATGCGGGTCCAGGCAGATCTGTTGTGCGAAGCCATCACCCACGCCCGTGGCGACCGTGACACGACCAGCTCGGCGTTACTCGCCTCGGGGATCGCCTTGGGCGGTGCGGTCACAGCGTTGGCGGTTTTCGGGGGCGTCGTGGTCATGGTACAGGGGGCGATCCAAGCGGCGGCGGTTCAGGGAGCTACGGCGGCGCTAGGGACGAGCACTTTCAACCCCGCAATCATTGCGCAACTGGCGGTGGCGATAGCAGCGCAAATCGCAGCCGCCGCCCCAGCCGCTGTGCGCGGTGGCTGGGTGACAGCGTTGATCTACGCCGTGCTGGTGGCACTCGTCGCCGCGACATTGATCTGGTTTCTCGCCGAGATACTGGAACTGACCATGCGCAACACTGACCTGAGCATCGCCCGTAGCAACTTCGCCGGCCAGCTAGTCGCAATGCAAAGCGCGATCGCCCGGGCGGCCATGGTCTGCTGCTCGTTCGACAACTCTCTTCCCGCGTGCTCAGATTTCTGACGAGAGGTCTCTACAATGGTTGCTGTCGACATCACCGAACTAGCGGCAGGGCTGACCGCCGCGCTGAAATCGGCGGGCTCACTGGGGCTGGCCGGTGTTTCGGTCCCCTGCTCGCCTGCCGAGATGAATAAGGCCCTGAAGGGCGGCACTGGTGTGGAAATACCCGGAGCCGTTTCTGCGTGGCTTACTGATGCCTCGAAGGGTTTGGAGGCGCTCGTCAGTACAGTGAACCGCAACCCCGACGCCACTCTTTCCGATTCCGCCGCAGACGAACTCGTGCGAGGCTGGCTGGGTATTGGGGGTCTGCTCACCCATACCGCCGAACTTCTCGGGTGCCTCTCAAACCTCGTCGACGGGGCCTTGAAGGTCGACCCTGTACCCGCCGCGCCATTGACAGGAATGCAGCCACTACTCGAGGCTCTGCGCTCGGTCCCGGCGCCAGAGTGGGCCTCGCTCGTCCCGCTACTGCTGTCTCCGGCAGACGGCTCCATTCTGTCAGACTTTCCGCGGGTGCTTGTACTGCGCTGGCAGCGCATCCCGCTCGCCGCCTCGTACCAACTCGAAGTGGAGTACTGCGAAGATGAAGGGTGCACCACCACCCACCCGCTGGCCAGCGAGAGTGTGGTTACAACTGAAGCGTCCGTCGAATTTGTGGGAAAACAACCTGGACGATGGCGAGTGGCCGCGGTGGACGCGCACGGTGTGCAGGGCTCCTGGTCACCGTGGTCGCATTTTACCTATACCGTCTGAGACCGAAGCCCCGGTTAGTCGCCAGTGCTATCTGGCGGACTGCCCGCCGCGATGACTCTCTGTAGGTCGAAATTGATGCTTGCCGAGTTGCAGTACAAGTTGGCTGTCGCGCGGTTGGCGCACTGGTGCGTCTCGGAGCGAAGCTCCGTCTACCTGGCAGCTTTCTGAGCGCAAGGACGGTCTGTCGAGGACCTCCAAAGGGGTAAGCGATGTTGGAGACAGACCAGTTCGGCAACCTTGGGGTAGAAGCCCAGGATCAGAGCGAGTCCTCTTTGTTCCAGATGTCAAGAGTTTTGCGGATTTTTTTTCTGGTGAGGGCGCCAGGCAGGAGGAGCCTTCCCCCTGCCCCGAGAGGAGATGGCCCTAAATTTCGAGGCCGGAAGTGCCATTTGACGTCAACTGCGGTGGGCGGGCTGGTAGTCGGCGATTATGTCGGAGATAGCGATGGGCTCGTCGCAGTGGGGGCACAGGCGCCCAGGGCCAAGGCTCCGGGTGAACAGGTTGCAGTCAGGGCACCGGCGTTCGCCGATGTAGCGGGCGTCGCACTGGGGGCACCCGTAGACGGTCTCGGCGCTTGGGCGTCGCTTGGGTGGTGAGGGCAGGGCGTGGTGCACTCGCCAAGCCTTTTGTTTGCAGGCGCCCGAGCAGAAGCGGCGCCGGCCTCGGGCAGCGAAGTCCTTCCCGCAGGTGAGGCACGTCATCGTAACGCTGTCGTAACGCAAGGGCGGTCGCTACGCCGCCCGCCGGGGGCGCCTAGGCTTGGTGCCGGCCCGGGAGTGGCTTGGCCGAAGAGCCGGTTTTGCGGGGTGAGAGCCGGCCGCGCTGGCCACTGAGCCGTTCCCCGTTTGCCCTCCCGGGCCACCTGAGGCGAGCTCCTCCTCGGCACGGCGGGCATCGGCGACCATGGCGCCGAAAAGTGCGTCGCTGGTGCGGCGTTTGAGCGCCCGGAGGGCCTCCTTGCCCGTCTTGCCCTCGGCGACCTTGCGGTCGTAATAGGCCCGGCCCTCACTGTGGCGGAAGCGCACTTGGGTGACAGCGGCCATGTGCAGGGCATGGTTCAGCTGGCGGCTGCCCCTCATCGACAACCGGTAGATCTTCTTCTCCCCTGAGGAAACTTCTATCGGGGCGAACCGTTATAAGCGGCGAAGTGGTCTTTGTCTGCGAACCGGCGCACGTCCCGGGTCAGGCCGACGGTGATGGCAGCCACTACGGGGCCGACGCCGAAGATCTTGGTCGTGGTCGTCCCGGAGGCTGTCACCACGGCGGCCAGGCGCTGCTTGAGCTCGGCCAGCTGGGTGTCCAGGCGCCGGAGGTCGCCCAAGAGCTCCTCGGCGAGCTCCTTGCGGGCGGTGGCGACGGCGCCGACAGGTTCGAGCTCCTCGAGCAACCGGGCCACCTTGCTGGCGTAGATCTCCCCTGAGTACCCACCAGGGACGAGCTCCAAGATGACGGCGTGGAGGCGGTTGGCCACCCGGGTACGAGAACTGGTGAGGTCCTTGCGCCGCCTTGCCCACAGCCTCATCACAGCGGCGTGGTCCTCTTTTGTCACCTCCGAGAGGCGTTTTGCCCGCAGGGCAGCCACGGCGACAGAACGGGCGTCGTGGGGGTCGTTCTTGTTGAGGTCGCCGTTGTCCAACAGCCTCGCCCGAGCAGCCAGCTTAGGCGGGACATCCAGTACTTTCTCGCTGGCGGCGACCAGCTGCTGGGAGAGCAGGTAACCGAGCCCCGACGCGTTCTCCACTGCCCAGGTGCGTTCTGGCCAGGCCTTGGCCCACCCGGTCAGGCGTGCCAGTTGCTCAGGGCCCGAGCGCACCCGTAACTGGCCGAGGACGGTCTCGCGCTCGTCGAGGGCCACCGCGGTGTGCGAGCCTTTGTGGGGGTCGATGCCTATCGTCACAACCATCAAGAGCTCCTTCAGTTCCTTGGGGAAGTTGGTTACGCAGCGGGCACGTCTAATTTCAGGGACAATGGCGCTCGCGCCTCTTATCAGCCACGCCACGAGAAAGGCCCGACGGGCTAGCACCTCGTTCGGAAGCCAAGCCAGTTCTGGCCGGCAGACGGTTAGTGAGCCAACCCATCAGACCTCTCGACGTTACGGCTTGGCCGTAACACCTTGGTGGATACACCATCAACAACAATTAGACGGTTATCTTCAGCGCGCGAAGGAAGAAACCCTAATAGAAGCAGGTTTCTTGCGGTGTGGACATGTCCTCACCGTGACTATGACAGGGGCAATCAGGACCCCCTGGGCGGGGACCCTACTCCATTGTGGCGCACCGGCAGTCCTGGCACCGCCGTCGTCAAGGCCAAGCCCTCCGGGCGGCTTGCAGCCGGCCTTGACAACGGCTCGGCGGAGACAGTGTGTAGATAACGCGTCCTCGCCGGGGCTAAAACGCTCCCTCGTTTACAGAGGAGACACCCAAAAACGGCTGGAGATAACGACGATTCGGGGTCGTCGAGACGCCGCCGGTGGAAAGGAGCGGCTTCGGGACCGGCAAGTCGAGCGGCGGCGAGTTGGATACGGGGGACTCTGGCGAATTGATCGGCGACCCGTTCGGTACAGGCGGTGACCAGGTCGGCGGCGACCAGTCCGGTGTCGGGGAGCCAACCGGTCCCGATAACCGCCAAACCGGGGTCGACCAGGAGCATCCGAGCGGTCCCGGTCGCCGACAACGACGGCAACGTCATCGATGTAGCCGTATGGGACCCGCAAGTCGATGCCTGCGTCACCAGCCGGGTCGAGACCACGGTCGTGGAGGAGACCCGGATCCACCCATTGCCTCAACCATTGTCGGGTAACCCGCGTCGGAGTCCACATCACCGTCACAAACGGAAATGCCAACGTCCCAGTTTCCATTCAGTGGCCGATGGCATCATTGAGCCGACTGCTAGGGCTTCGGGATTCCGTACCGGAGGTAGTGGGAGCCGGCGCTCTCTAGCGAAAACGTCGACTCGATGACGACTTCGAGATCGTCGAACTGGAGCCGAGCTTGATGGTCGATGCGGATGAAGGCCAGGTCGCCGGGAGGAACCGGCTCTAGCATCGCCGAGGCGGGGATGACCTCGCCCTCACGGCGAGTCCCGTTCGGATAGAGGATGTAGGGCGGAGCCACGCTCTAGGAGTCTGGTCTCTTGCACAGAACAGCGCACTCGGTTCCGCCTCAGGCCGTGTGACGCTCCGCCCGTATTACGCGATCTTGGAGTCCTGGCCTAGACAAACGAGATTTAATCCTGTTTCCGCTCGACTCCGGTGCCGCCGGTACTACTTTCGCCAGATGAAAGCCTCTGGGATCAAAGGGTTCGGCGGCTACCGTGCCCGGCGTCGCCAGATCGTCATCGAGTCCTCGGTCCCGCACGGCACGGTCCAGAACGCCCATCGCCATCAGGCGTGTAGGCCACCATTGCAATGCAGCAATTGGCCGTTGACCCAGGCTCCCTCGTCAGAGAACAAGAACGAGACGAGCGCCGCGATGTCCGCGGGGGTCCCGACCCGTCCCCGCGGGTTGGTCTCCAGCACTTTCTCGTTTAGCTCGTCGCTGAACCATCCCGTGTCCACAGGCCCAGGATTGACCACGTTCGCCGTGATCTTGAGGTGAGCGAGCTTGCGCGCCGCGGCCACGACGATGCGGTCAAGCGCTCCTTTGCTTGCCCGTAAGGGAGGTCCGTCGTCTCCGGCCAAGGGCTCCCTAACGAGCTGGCCTCTGCCCGCTTCTTACGCCGCGGCCTGGCTGGGCTCATCTCTTGGCCGGTGGCCAAGCCAGTTTTCGCAGCAGTCGTGGCCGGCGCGGAACGCCCGGTCTGGGCTCCCTACGGTGACCCTCGTGCAGACGCCTTGGTTGCCACTTACCGCCTACTGATGGCCGTGGCCCGAGCACCGGGAAACCAAGTCCCCATCGTCGTTTCGAGGCTAGCCGGCCTTGAACAAGCGCCAGCAGGCAACGTCCCAGCCCGGTGATGCGAAGGCAATTTTCAGCCACCGGCAACGAAGAACCCGCAAGCCGAAAAAGGAGGAAAACAATGAGGGTCGGCATCTACGCCCGCGTCTCGACCGAAGCGCAAGAGGCACGGGGCACGATCGGCTCACAGCTCGAGGCGCTGCGGGCCCGGGTTGGCGCCGAAGACGACGAGCTGGTGGCCGAGTTCGTCGACGGCGGCTTTTCGGCGCGCGCCTCCACCGCCCCGGCCTCGACGCCCTGCGGGACGCGGCCGAGCAGGGGTCGCTCGAAGCGGTGTGGTGCCTGTCACCGGACCGGCTGGCCCGGTCCTTCGCCTACCAGATGCTGGTCCTCGACGAGCTCGCCCGCCTCGGCGTCGCCGTCTGGTTCACCGACTCGCCCCCCATCGACGACGACCCCGAAGCGCGCTTGCTCGTGCAGGTGCAAGCGGTAATTGCCGAGTACGAAAAAGCGAAGTTCGCCGAGCGGGAGCGGCGCGGCACGCTCTACCGCGCCCGTGCTGGCGAAGTCTTGTCCCGCAAGGTCCCCTATGGCTACCGGCGCGTGCCTGGGGGTCCCGAGGGCCTGCCCACCTGGCCGTGCACGACCAAGAGGCGGCGGTGGTGAGCCGGATTTTTGCCGACTTCTTGGGTGGTTCTTCCGTCCGAAGCCTTGCCCTCGCCCTGGCTGCCGAGGGCACCGCCTCACCAAGGGGAAGCCAATATGGCCGTTGGCGACCATATGGCGCCTGCTGCGCAACGAAGCGTACGTGGGCGGTTGTTCTGGAACACCCATACTCAGGTACGACCCCTCCATCGGGCGCAACCACCAGGCTCGGCGGCCCCGGGAGGAGTGGGTCGAGATCCCTGTCCCCGCCATCGTCACCGAGGACACCTTCGAGGCGGTCCAGAAAGCGGCCCATGACAATAGTGTTTTCAGCCCGCGGCGCACCGAGCCGGACACCTTTTTATTACGGCGGCTCGTGCGCTGTGGCCACTGCGGGGTCAAGCTGGCTGCCCACGACCTACCGCGACTACGGGATGGCCCGCTATTACCCGTGCCCGCACCACGACCCGGTGCGTGCCGGTGGGCAGGACCGCCGCTGCCCCGAACGGCGTATCCGGGCCGAAGAGCTCGACAACTTCGTCTTCGACCAGGTACGCCAGCTGCTCGCTCGTCCCGAGCTGCTTAGTGCCGGCTCAGGCCGCGCTCGGCAGCTCAGGCCCCAGTCCCCGACGACGAGCTGCTCGCTGCTCAGTTGGACCGGCTGGAGCGGCGCCGCGATGCCGCAGAAAGCTGAGCGCCGCCGCTTGGCAGACCTCTACCAGGCGGGCGTGATCGAGCAGGACGATATGGCTCATCGGGCCACCGAGATCGACACCCGTCGCCGTCACCTGGACGAGGAACGCGAGGCCCTAGTCACCCGGCGGGCGGACCTCTCCCAGGCGAACAATTTGAAGCAGCGGATTGCAGGTTTTGCTGAACAAGCCCTTGCTGGTTTGGACAGCTTGGACTTCACCGGCCGCCAACAGCTGCTCCGCCTCGTCCTTGACGATGTGCGGGTCCAGGGCTGACAGGTAGAACTCCGCCTCCGGTCCGGCTCGACGAAAAAGGCCGCCCGCAAGCGACGGGGCGTCTGAGCCGCTCATGCGGCGTCGAGCGGCCACGCGGAACCGCTCATCACGAGGTTCCCGACCAGCAAAGGAGGGAGTGTCAAGTAATGACCGTTTGCGTTCCAGAGGTGAACGCCTGCCTTGCCTGCCCCGACTTCCAGACCACAGTCGAGTTCTTGGGGGTGCACCTTGCTCAAGCGGAGCAGAACAAGGTGCTCCTCCAGCGTGCCGAGGCGGAGGGGCGACGGCGCCTGGCCGACAACCACCGCCAAGTACAGGCCAACCTGGAGCGCATAATCGCCGCCCTCGAACGGATTGAGGGAGGACGCGATGACGCGCTGACAACACCCGGCACCTCGTGCATGCCCCGCCAGGCAGCGCCATGAGGACGCCCTTGCCAAGGCAACAGAGGCGCTACGACGCCTCGAACGTGCCCGCCAACCCGTCACTTTTCGCTCTGTCGCTGAAGCCGCTGGCGTGTCGCGTGGTTGGCTCTACCGTGCACCCGGGCTGCGGGACGCCACAGCTGCACGCCGCTCAGCGCGACCGGCTAAAACTCGGGCGATCCCCGTAGCCGAGCGGGCATCGACGACGTCGCTTCAACGCCGGCTCGACGCCCTGCGAGAGGAAGCCGCCAATCTCCGGGAGGAGAACGCCCGGCTGCGCGACAACGTATAGAACGTCATTATGGAGAGCGCCGAACTGAGCAACTACTCGGTCAGCACCCCGACAAGTCGTTGCGTCAGTGACATGTCACTGAGGAGAACAGTCCCTAATGGTCGGCACTTTTCGTTCCCACCGCTCCGGGTAACGAGTGATATGTCGCCCCTGGTCGACGTGGCCGCCCAGGCGCACCCCGCTGCCGCCCTTGTCCTTGCGACGGGGAGCGCACAGCTGACCTGTTCAGGGTTGTGACCACAGCGTGACCCATCCCGAGGCCATCTGGCGGCGAGAGGCGGTCCGATCGAAGGCATGGCCAGCGCCAATCGGGCGCCGAAATGGGATGATCGCGTCTCTGGCCGTCCGATGAGCGCCGCACTTCGATGCCGCTGGTCGCGTTACTCGTCGCCGGACCCCCCTCAGCTAGTTGATAAGGAACCATTATCGGCATCGAGACAAGCGAGTGAGCGACGGCGCCCGGGTGACGATCGCCCCAATATGCCAGCCCACGAAGGTGACCCGATGCATCCCCCGAGGGTGCTGGTCGGGAGCGGGCTCGACCTTGGGCGCCGCGGCTGGGGAACTGCGGAAGGAAGAACGGGATGGAGCCGAGGAGGACGAGTGACCCAAGCGTGACCCACCGATGACAAGCAGCGACCTCAGCACGGCTCTGCTGCGCCCATCTGGAAACAAAAGTGGCCTTCTACCAGGGATTTGTGGGGCTAGCTGGAGTCGAACCAGCCACCTCAGCATTATCAGTGCCCTGCCCTCCGCTAACTGACGTGTCTCTGATCTGCGGCGACGCGGTCACGTGATCCCTCCGACAGCTCTGTGTGCCGCAAACGTGCCACACCGGAAGTCTCGCTCGTCGCTCGGCAGCCTCTCGGTTTGCGGCGAGAACCGGAGGTGTCGGTGGCCACCAGAAACTGCCCAATCGGGGCCAATGGGATTGTCCAAAAGCGGCCACGTACCGTGGTGACTCCCATCCGACGTCACCCAAGCATTAGGCGTGCCCTACCGATTACGGCGGGGCGACACACCGGGGCGCACGAAGTAGCGATGTCCCGGCCAGGTCCGGGACTGAGGTCGTGATCCGCGTTATTGAGCGCATGTTATGGGCGCTAGGGAATGCTCCACTTCGCCGGTTATTGGGTGGCTACTACGCCCCTTCCTCGGCGTGTGCGCGAATGGATCGTCCTCCGTCTCCTACCGCGGCGCCATGACCTCGGACGGGGCTCTGGAGCTGCTCGAGGATTTCTCGCCCGCGCGGCGACGTCGAGGCTAGACGGACGGGTGCCGCAGGCGCGCTCGCCATATCTCTTCCGCCGGCCACTTCCGCCCCCACTCGGCGGTCACGGAGCCGTAGCGCTCGTCGGTCTCGGCGCCCGCCGGCGCCTGGACCTCGATCAGGTCGAGGATCTCGAAGCCGTGAGCGCGCAGCAGCCGGATCGACTCGCCGTGGGGGAGGTGGTACTCGACGCCGCTGTCCGGCCATTGGAAGCGGTACATCCCGAACTGCGGGCGCTGCAGCGTTTCGACCGTAAGGACGTCCTCCTCGGGCGCACAGAGGATGGCCAGGGTTGAGTTGCCGAGGAAGACGAGCTCTCCCCCCGGGCGCAGCAGCCGCGCCGCCTCGGGGATCCAGCGGTGCGGGTCGGCCCAGATCGAGGCGCCGTACTCCGACACGACGAGGTCGAAGGAGGCGTCAGGGAGCGGCACCTGCTCGCCGAACGCCTCAACGAGCTCGAGGCCGAGCCCGAACCGCTCGTTGCAGCGGCGGGCGGTCTCGAGCTGCGCCGGTGTCGGGTCGACGCCCACGACTCTGGCCGCGCCCGCCTTTTTGAGCCAGGCGCCGAAGTACGCTGTCCCGCAGCCGAGCTCGACGACGTCCTTACCGGTCACGTCCGGCAAGGCGCGCAGCTCGGGCTCGGGGACGTGCCAGCCGCCCCAGGTGATCTGGTCCTGTGCCCACGCCTGCTCGGCGCGCGCGTCCGTGTGCTCGGCGTTCGCGCGCGTCCAGGCGTCGATGGTCGGGTCAGTCACCGAACCAGAGCGCGATCTCGCGCTCCGCCGGCTCCGACGAGCCGCGGCCCGTGCACGAGCTTGTCGGGCATCGAGGGGGCGAGGACGCCCCGGACGGTCCCCGGCACGACATTGGCCGGATCCGTCGCACCCATCGTCGCCCGCACCGTCGCGATCGCCGCTTCGCCGTGGACGACGAGCGCCCAGGTCTAAGCCGAGGTGATGAACTCGACGAGCTCGCCGAACAACGGGCTTCTCGCGGTGCTCCGCGTACCGCTCCTCCCCGAGGTCCCGACGGGCGGTGGCGAGCTTCCGCCTCTCGGATTCTCAAAGCCGCCCGCCTCGATCCGCCCGAGGATCTCGCGGGCGAACCTGCAGTGCACCGCGTCCGGCTTGATCCGCGATGAGGCTGCGCTCGACGGCCACGGCGGGCCACTTTACCAGGCGCGCACTGCGAGTCAGCGCCTCCTGCTGCGTCGCGCCCACCGCGTCCCGAGGGCCAGCGCCGCCAAGAGACTTACCCGCTCAATAACGGCACTTATACGGGTGATCCACCTGCTGGGCTACTCACCCGGGAAAGATCTTCCTGGGTGGAGCTCAGACGAGGAGGATCTTCGTGGTGTGGTCTCCGCAGGTTCGTCGGGTCGCCCTAGAAGGCGGTGCGGGCGAGCGCTTCGTTGTTGGCCATTGGCTGGTAGACGGGTTCTTGGAATTTGCCGCCAGCCGGGCCCGTCCTAATACGGTCCGGGCATATGCCCATGACCTGAAAGCGTTTTTCGCGGTGGTCGCTAAGGACCCGGTCGAAGTGCGCCCCGCGGACGTGTTGTTGTTCATCAGCAGCCAACGCCGGCCGAGGCCAGGCGCGGAAAAGGTGGTGCGTATCGCCGATGGCTCCGCAGGGCTCTCGGCGGCCACCGTACGCCGACGTTTGGCTGCAGTCTCGGCGTTTTATTGCTACCTGGTAACGCGCGGCGACGTCGGCGTCGAGGCCAACCCCGTCCCCCGGGGCCTGCCCGCTCGAGGGCCCCGCCGGGGCCGGCGCGGCCAGCCGTTGGTGCGCGCCGTGCGCCAACTGCCCCGCATATTGGGCGCTGAAGAAATGGGGGCGTTTATGTCCGCGCTGCGCACGCAGCGGGACCGGGCCATGGTCCAGGCCATGGCCCTAGGTGGCTTGCGACGGGCCGAAGTGCTCGGTTTGCGCCTAGAGGACCTGCGTTTGGGCGAATGGCGGGTATTCGTCAACGAGGGCAAGGGGGGCCACCAGCGCCTAGTGCCGGTGTCCCCCACCTTTTTTGCCACCGTGGCTTCATATATGGAGACCGAGCGGCCACCAGGAGCGCCCACCGACCGGCTGTTCGTGGTGCTGAAGGGCCCTCATCGGGGCCAGGCATTGTCGAGCGAAGGCCTGGACGAGGTCATTTCCGGGGCGCGAGCCGGGCTGGCCCATGGCACCTGCCACGAGCTGCGCCACACGTGCCTCACCCGCTTGCGCGAGGCGGGGATGTCGATCGAGGCCTTACAAGCCCAAGCGGGGCACCGCTCGATCGCCTCGACCCAGCTGTACTTGCACCTGGGGGTGGACTGGCTGGCAGAGGAGTACCGCCGGGCGGCGGAGGTCATCGAAGCCCAGGTATCAGTGGGGACGTGGTCATGAGCACCCTCGTGGTCTCTAAGCCGCCGCGCCGGCAAAGCCGGTGCCGGCCCGTTGGGCCGGCATTGACGCCGCCGCCCCGGTGATGGCGGCGACCATGCTGGCGTACCTGGGCCGTCTCTCCGACGAACTGTCAGCGGCCAGTGTGGCGGCGGCCGAGGTCACCTTGCGCCAGTTCGCCGGCCATGTCATCGCCACCGACCCCACCTGCCGGTCGGTCGCCGCTACCGGCGCTGAGCACGTGGCCGCCTATCGCGCCGAGCTCGGCCAACGCTGGGCGAGCTCAGGCGAGCGACGAGTGTTGTCGACGACAGTCGATTACCGCGTCGCCACTTTGCACCGTTTCTTCGGCCAAATAGCTGCCTGGGGTTTTGCTGACACCCCCGCCGTGACGCCGGTCGGCGCCGGCCTGGCCAGCCCCGGTCGGCCTCGGCGCCGAGGCGGCGGGCGGCTCGCCAAAACGCTGGCGAAGAAGCCAGGGCCGCGCCCGGAGCGGCCAGCGCAGGCGACCTGGGCCGAGATCTCCCGCCGGGCACCGCGTCTCGCCTCCACCATGACTGGCTATTTAGGCCAGTTGGCCATTTCGCACCGCCCGGCGAGCGTAAGGGGTGCATCTCAGGCCCTGCGCCTGTTCGCCTGGCACCTCATCGTCTCTGGCCCCGCCTGCACGGCCGTCGCCGACATAGACCGCCGCCATGTAGAGGCCTACAAGGTGGCCCTGGCCGCTCAAAAAGGCCCCAAGGGCAAGCCTTTGTCGGCCCAGACCGTCCGCAACCGCCTCGGCCAGCTGCGCAGTTTCTTCGAGCGGCTAATCGACTGGGGCGACCCTGACAAGCCAGCCCGGGTTCCGGTGTTCGCCGGGGACCTCCCCAAGGCCGACGACCCGCTGCCCAAGTTCTTAGACGACCCCAGCGCGGCCAAGTTCATGGCCGCCCTTGCCACCGAGCCCGACCGCCGCCGACGTCTCATGGTCGAACTGCTGGCCCGCACGGGCATGCGCGTCGGGGAGCTGGCCGCCCTCCGGGACGACGCCACCTACCGCGTCGGGGCCACTTACTGGCTCCGCGTCCCCGTGGGCAAGCTCCACAACGACCGCAACGTACCTCTGCACCCACTGCTCCTCGGCCTTATCACCGACTACCGCACCTGGCGTGGGCCGTCGTCGAGCGGCCTGCTGTTCGAGCGGTCCGACCACCAGCCCCTCGACCGCTACGTGGTCGCCCGGGCCGTAGAAAGGACCGCAAGACGGGCCGGCGTCGGCCACGTCCACCCCCACCAGCTTCGCCACACCCTGGCCACCCAGTTTCAAACCGAGGCATGAGCCTCGAGGCCATCGCCGCCCTGGTGCGCAGCGCTCCCGCATTTTCAAGGAGGGGTACCAGCCTCGTGGTCGGCGCCCCAGATGTCGATGACGCGGTCGAACCCTCGGACCAGGAACTTGTCGCGGTGATAGGCAAGGTCACCGGCCAAATAGGTGTAATCCCTGTCGGACTTGCGCAGCACGCGCTTGTCCCGGGGATCGCCGAACTCACCGGTGCGCAGCCACAACGCCCCGTCCTCTTCGAAGACGAGCCCTCGCTCCTGGAGGAGGGCGACGGTACCGGCGACCGCTCGCTATCCTCAATGGCGGCCTGGCTGTACCACGAGTCGAACGTGATGTTGATCTTGGCCATCTGCATCTTGATGAAACCCAGCGTCCGCTCCGCCGCCCACCGGCCGGCGACCACGACGTCGTCTGGCCCGTCATAGGCGGCAGCAAGGCCCTTCACGAACCCGGACGGGTAGCCATCCTCGGGTACGGGCTGGCCGGCCCGGCGGGACAACACGCTGGCCCCCAGCCGGCGGACCTGGCCGCCGGTGTCGTTGATGTAGTACTCCCGCTCGACCAAGTAGGCACAACGCTCGAGGAGCCGGGCCACCGCATCGCCGTACGACGCCCACCAGCCGTTCCCCACATGGACCGGCCCGGTCGGGTTGGCCGAGACAAACTCGACCTGGACTCGCTCACCCTCCCCGAACGTAGGACGGGCAAAATCGGCCTCACCCTCGGTGACCGCGGCGCGGAGGACTTCATATAGCCAACCGTCATCGAGGCGAAAGTTCAAGAAGCCAGGCCCTGCCACCTCGATCGAGGCGACGTAGGGCGGAGGGCTTACTGCCAAACGAGCCCGGAGCGACTCGGCCAGATCTCTGGGCGCCCGACCGGCCGCTTTGGCCGCCTGCATGGCGATATTGGTGGCTCGGTCCCCATGAGCGGTGTCTGCCGGCCGCTCGACCCGGACAGGATCGCCGGGCTCGATACCCTCCGCTGCAAGCGCGTCACGGAGGGCTCTAACCAGAGCTCCATCGAGGTCCAACATCAACACATCGTTCCAAAGCAGGCGCCGAACGTCCAACTGATCGGACCGGGGAGAGGCCGGCAACAGCAAGTCCTGAGGGTTATGGTCCACTATCAACGGCGCTCCCAACCTTGCCGAGATACTTACAGACCTTAAACATCCCTAGAGAAGCCAGGATCGCTACGAACTGCCCCAGGACTTTGCGGAATTTGTCGCCGCTGAGATCGCTCAAGCTGAGGCCGACCGTCCTCACCTGGATAGCGTCCCAAAGCATACATATCGACCATTATCGAGCGGGCGATTTCTCTCGGCCACCTAACCTGAAGCCGCCCCGAGCGAGCTACGGACGCTGTGACTTGGGCCAGCTTCACTTGATCTGCAACGCAGATCCAGCGTGGATATCGTCCGAGCGCGCCCGGCGTTCTGTGCCCGAGTCAAGCGACGGCGGGTATTGCGGTCTTGATTTCCGATATCCGCCGATTGTGGCCCACGTCGGGCAAGTTCGAGCATGGTTGCGTCGGAGCACATATTGCCCAGTGCGGGTTCAAGTCCCTCGTCGAGGGCGTGGAGTGATTACGACGACCGATCCAGAGAGACAAGGATCGGGATGAGCGATTCGGACGAGGAGAGGTCCATCTACCTTTGACCGACGATTGGCGGCAATCAACAACGGCGACGTGGACACGCTGCGCTCGCTGGATAAGGGAGGAACCCGAAAGCACCCATGAAGGAACGAAGCACCCGCGCCGGGGTGGACGTTACAGTCATGTCTCCGACAGCCGGAACCACGCTGCGACCTTCATGACGACCTCGGTCTCGGTCTGCGCTGCCGTCTACGACGACAACCTTGAGGCTTCGTTCCTGTGCTTCACCCGCTAGCCGGTCGGCAAAGAGCGTATCGCGCTCAAGAACGCGCTCCAGCGAAGTCGGGGGGTCCGAAGTGCGACACCAAAGCTGCTCCGGCTGGGCGTGGGCCATAAACGCCCGGCGGCGAAACTCGGGTGTAGTTGTGAGCCATACCGCTTGCCGCCGCTCGTCGAGTAGCGGATGGACTAGGCCCGGCAGCAGGCGGAAGCCTTCTGCCAATGTAAGCGGCTCCGGCGGCACGGACTGCAGGTCCCGAACGATGCAGTCGAAGCGCTCTCCGGAAAACCAGGGGAATGTCTCCACCATTGTCTGCGCGTCCCGGTTGAGCCACCGCTCGTCCATGCTCATCGAACCGAACTCAGAAAGGAGCGGCGCATCCGGCCCACCCTCCGCACTATGCGCAGAGATCGCCGCGTCGGTGCTGTAGACCCGAGGGCTAAAGGCCATCGCCAACTTTGCCGCAACCGTCGTCTTGCCTGTACCCGTCGCACCGCCAAGCCATCGGACATGACGAAGGCGGGTGCCGGACATTCTTCCAGTGTGCCGCTTGCATGAATGTGATAAGGATCCCCGCTTCGCGTTGGCGCTCTAAACGGATGAGAATCAAGTTCCCCGAGCCTTCCGGTCACCCCTGATGCTCTCAGCCTTGGTCAGTGCCCCCTGGTCTGAGAGAAGGCCGATCTCCGTCAGGGACTGCGCTCGTTCTCATGACGCCTACGCCCTGATCTTTACTGGTCCGAACGGTAATTGACAGAGACCGAGTCAAATCGACCGGCGCCGGCTGATGGTGCGGCTCCAAGGTCCGGACGCTGCCGGAAGGGAGCGACCACCAGTTGTTTTGCGGCTCGGCGAGTGCCATAACCCCGGAGTTTCCGGTTTCGCTCGACCCATCGGCATAACGGCCCCTATGGAGCATCGATCGGGCGTGCTGCAAGGCCGAGCCTGGTAGGGATTTTCCTCCTCCACCCTTCGTAAGCGGTCGGCTCGGGCTCGAATAGCTCGACGACGCCGAGATCACACCCCGAGAGCCACGACACGTAGGCGCTTAGGGGCCGATGGTAGTGCCAATGCCCCCGAAGCCTTCGATCCACCACGCCTCGTTCTCCAGGTAGCCGCGAACCTGACGATAGCCGCCTCCGCCGTCCTCATCGACCGTCTTCTGTAGAAAAAAAGCGGGGTGCAGGATCGTAGCGACGAATACGCCCCCGGCTCGCACCCGCAGCCGCAGCCGGCTCAGCTCTGGTAAGTCCATCAGCACCATGAGGGCCACGACGGTGTCAAACTCGCCCTCGTAGCCGGAGCGAAGGTCAACTTGCTCGAACTGGACATCGGGGTACCGGCTGCGGGCTATATCGAGGAGAGCTTCGCTTCCGTCGACGCCGACCACCTGAGCTCCCCGCCGGTGCAGCTCGTTGGTGAACCAGCCATGACCGCAGCCGAGGTCGAGGGCCCGCTTACCCGTTAGGTCGTCAGCGAGGTAGCGATCAAGGAACCTATCGAACGAGTCGACCTGAGCCTGTTCGGTGTAGGCCGCAGCGATCGCATTCCAGGCCGTCAGATCATCGACCCGATCAGGGCTCATCGTCCCTAGTCTCCCATCCAGCCACGCGTCTCGCACCCTGCGTCTTGAGGGGTTTGCCTCGTCGCCGGGTCCATTTTGCCCGGCCACGACGGGCACGATGCCTGGGCGGTCGAGGTCAAAGAAAAGTGGCAACTTGACGCGTGTCACCGCTATTTAAATGGCCTTCCGGTTCTTCCGCACCGTGGCGCCGCTACCGAACTGGGTCCACTAAGGAGCCGGGCTGACTGGCAGAGCCACGGCTTGACGACAGCCAAGCCAGCGAAGCGCTCGAAGTCACTGGCTCTCTGGGTTATGACCGCCATCCGGTACACCGACGCCGTGGCCCGATGAGAGCGTTACACAACAGCGCAGGGCCAGGTTCGTAGGTGGCCGGGGCGTCGTGCCATTGGCGTGATCCTCGAACGCCACGCGGCTCGTTCGTCACCGCCCAACAACTTGGCCAGGCCATCGGCCTCGCCGGGCTCGCCGCCATCGTCGCCGTCGTGACCAACGCCCACGACGGCTCGCTCGTAAGCGGCTGCAAAGGCGCCATTTCTCGTCTCGATCGGAACTTCCATTGTGGCCATCCTCATCGTTGCCATCGAAATGAGGGCTCGCACGGCGCCCACGGAGACCACCGACTTGGACCTTTGTCCCCAGCGGCAGAGCGCGACGGTGCTGTGGACCGGACGTAACTATTGGTGTGAAGGTCGATCCCCCGGCACGGGGCCGGGTAGGCTCGGTCCGCCGCCACGGCAAGGCGCCCGGTCGGTGGGGTAGTAGGACATGGCTGCAGATGAGGCTGTGATCGACGAAGCCACTGAGCTGTTGCAATCGTTGATCCGAAACGAGTGCGTGAACGACGGCACTGAGGGGTCGGGCGGCGAGAGCCGTAACTCGGAGCTCTTGGCAAACTACCTCGGTGGCACCGGGATCGACCTCCAGCACTTCGAGAGCGCGCCCGGCCGCCAGTCGCTCGTCCGCGCGTGTCGACGGGAGCGATCCCACCGCTCCCAGCCTGTGCCTCATGGGACACACCGACGTTGTGCCGGTCAACCCTGCAGGCTGGCACGAGGACCCCTTCGGTGGGGAGGTGATCGACGGCGAGGTGTGGGGCCGTGGCGCCATCGACATGCTGAACATCACCGCGACTATGGCAGTCGCGTTCAAGCACCTCGCGGAGTCGGGCTTCCGGCCGACGCGGTTCGCTCGTCTACTTTGCCGTAGCCGATGAAGAGGCTGGCGGGCACCTCGGCGCCGAGTGGATGGTGGACCACCACTGGGACGCCGTTGCAAGCGATTACGTGCTTACCGAGATCGGTGGCTGGTCCGTGCTGCCTGGCGACGGCAGCCGCCGCATCGTGATCCATGTCGCCGAGAAGGGATTGGCCTGGAGACGCTTGGTCGTGAAGGGTACGCCCGGGCACCGGTCGGCGCCCTACGGCACCGACAACGCGCTCGTTAGCGCCGCGGAAGTCGTGCGGCGCATCAGCGCCTACCACCCCGTCCCCTGGGTCGGCGACCTCTGGCTCGAGCAGCTGGAGGCGCTTGGCTTACCAGAGAAAACCAAGCGAGCGTTGGCGGACCCGTCGGCCCTCGACGAGGCCCTAGCCGAGTTGCCGCCGGTACTGGCACGCAACTGCCACGCCCTAACGCACACGACGTTTTCCCCGAACGTGGCGCACGGAGGCCAGAAGACGAACACCATCCCCGACGAGGTTGTGCTCGAAATCGACATCCGCACGGTCCCGGGCACCACCGCCGAAGAGGTCGACGCTCACCTTAGGACGGCGCTCGGCCAGCTGGCAGGGCACGCGTCGAGATCAGCCAGTTGCAGCAGTACGACTCGACGCGCTCTGCCACCGACAACCCGCTGTGGGAATCGCTCGCCGACCGTATCGGTGCCGTCTACCCCGGCTCGCGGCTCTCCCGCGCTCCTCGTCGGGGCGACCGATGCCCGCTTCCGGGAAAAGGGCGCAGTCCGGCCGGGGGCTGCGCTGTACTCCCCCGAGGTGACCCTCGAGACCTTCGCCGGCCGCTTCCACGGCAACGACGAGCGGATAGACGTGGCATCGCTCGGAATGTCGACCGAGTTGTGGACTGGGTGGTGAAGGACCTTCTCGGCTGACGGGGGCGCGCCAGCTATGTAACCACGATAAGGAGGCGGCGATGTACCGAAGCGCCGCACACCTGCTGCCAACGTGGGTTCGGTCCAGTTCCACGAGACAAAGGCCTTGACCATGGCCAGTCCTTCACCCCTTCTCGGCTGCCGCCTTGGCCTTCCTCAGCGGGCGGCTGCACGGGCTGGCGGTCGCCGACCGGTTGCGGGTCCATCGGGCCAGGAAACTCCCTGAGCCCACTAAAGCCCTAGCCGGGCTGAGCGCCAGATAACCCTTACTGGGCCGACGAAATCACGGCTCTTGAGCTGATTGTCGCGCTGCTACCAGGCCGCATTGCGAGCTGAGGTTAGCACCGCGCTGCCTCTGCAGGGGCCAGCCCGGCTAACTCGACCCGCCAGCTTCGCGGTTTCTTGCCCGCACCCGAGCCAACCAGCGTTAGGGCCACCAGCAAACTGGAACGGCAACGACGGCCGGAGGCACGCCGCTACGCCTGCTGCTGGCAAGCAGGGGGCCAATGACTGCCTCGCGAAGCAGCTCCTTCCTTGAGCTCGTCCTCCGTGCCAGCGCCCTCGCCCGGCGCCGGCCAGGCAGCGTCTTCGGGCCAGGATCCAGCTGGGCCCCTTGCACATCGCCGCGACCTAGAGGAGCTCGCTGGGAAGGAACCCACCGACCGTGGCGGGCACCGTAACACCGGTTCGTTCCTTCGCGTCGCCGTTGCTGGCCTCGCCCAGCTCGCTCGCTGCCTCGACGCCACGTGCGCCAACCCCTGGGCCGCCTCCAAGGTCGATAGCTTTGCTGAGCCGTCCAGGGGTCAGCGAGCCGCTCGGTCCCGATAGAAAGACCAAGCGAACCCACCGCCGGCCCGTGACAACCGATTCTGGCCCTGTCGCTTATGCTCAGCGCGACGACCCTATATGGGGTAGGTCGAGACGCTCCTACACTTGGAGGTTGGGGAAGCCTTGGAGCCAGCTGGGCATCGTCAGATTTTGGCTATGCCAATAGAGGCGACGACTCTTCGACTGCCGTCGTGTGCGGCAGCTGGAGGCGTCTTCCGAGAAGCTCCGCAGCAGCGCGATCGTGTCCTCAAGAGCGTGGGCGTAGACCCGCAACGTGATCGCCGGATCAGCATGCCCAACCGGCCCGCCACTGTACGGACATCAACGCCGGCGCCGATCAGTTCCGTTGCGCTGAAGTGCCGAAGATCATGGAGCCTGAACGGGTACTGCTCCCTCCGACCCCCCGCCGGCGCCTCGGCTTCCAGCAAGCAACACAGACGGGCAAACGCCCGCGTCAAGCTGTCCGGGGTCACTCGGCGTGCTGCCGTCAACGGCCGGTGACCATACGAAGGCCTCCCGCGCCGAATGTGATGCCCGCAGCCGCAGCGTCTGCATCGGCGCCCACTCGACGCGCTCTCAGCGTGCCGTCGCGTGCTCGTCGAGAGCGATGCGGCGGACTTGGTGAGTCTTGGTGTCCTTCACCCCCAACGACCTGCGCACCTGCCAGACGGAGCGTCGCACTGTCAGGCGCGGAGTTGCCCAGTCGATGTCGCTCCATTGCAAGCCGCATATTTCGCCTCGCCGGCAGCCCGTGAGCATGGCGAAAAGGATGATCGGTCCCAGGTCGGGGGAAGCTGTGGAGGCCGCCCTCAGCACGAGCGCTTGCGCCTGCTCCGGTGTGGGCACGTGCAGCTCAGGGGTCCTCGAGCTGGCCACGGAGGCGAACTTGGCCGGGTTGCGAGTGATCCACCCCCACCGTTCCGCCTGGCTGAGAGCGGCACGAAGCACGCGATGGTGGTGGAGGACCGTCGCCGCTGTCATGCCCTCGACGCGCCACCTCGAGTAGGCGAGGTCGATGTCCCGGGTCGTGAGGTTGGCCACCATCTTGGTCCCAATCGCCGAGGCCTTGATCCGGCGGGCCGAGGCGGCGTAGTCGTGGAGCGTGGTGGGTGAGCGGCCGACCGACGCCCGCTGTGGACAGCCAGTCCTCAAGCAGCTGAGCGACGGTCGCTTTGTGGCCATGGCGGTCGTGCTTTCCTTCGGCGACCTCGGTCACCAACTTAGCCAGCTCGCCCCTCGGCCGCCCGGATTCCCCGACCCCTTCTCCGGCCGCGGCGCGTGGAAGGTCCGGGTGACCTGCCTGCCCGTGACCGAGTTGTACGCTCGAAGCTCGTAATGCCCAGGCGACCTCTCCCTCATCGCCCTGTCTCCTCTGTGCCGGGCCTGCGGCGGCTTGACCCGTGCTGCTCGCGTCACAGACCACTTCGCTCGGGGAGGCAGTTCTAGGGCAAAACTAGGGCAAACATGAAGGTCGGAGGTCATGCTAGGATAAAATAGCAGCTCAGGGGGCGTAGGTCAGTGGTAGACCGGCAGACTTTTAATCTGCGCGCCGGGAGTTCGATCCTCCCCGCCCCCACTTCCTGGGCAGCCCTTTTAACGACCGAGCCCGGCTCCTGGGTGATCGAGGAGCCATTTGGGGAGCCATTTATCGGGGGGCGCCCGAGCGGCCCGGCCGCACGATCCTTACCTCACCTTGGCAAGATGAGGCAGCGCCGTCGTAACCTGCGAGTTCGGACGGATTGGGGTTCGAGAAGGGATTTGCCTGTCGACGTCTGTCACTGTCGATCACTGCTCGTCGCCCTCGTGTGTCACGACGGTGTCATCGGACCCGTGGAAGGCGGTACACGGCCCAAGTCCCCGCCCCTTTCGGCGGGGCCGCAGTTCAGGAGTGTCCGGTAGGCCCTTTTCATCTAACCCCGTGTACCCGAGCGGCGCTGCCGTACGGTTCCATCATCCTCGAACACCACACGGGACTTACGCTTGTCGTCGCAGTCGTGCGTGCCCACCTGGCTTGATCAAAGCTAAAATCCGGGGCGGCCATGCGCCGACCTACAGGAGCCTGGGTCCGCCACCGCGAGGGAGGCCTAGGCGAGTGCCGCCCACGTCAACGCTGCCAAAGAAGTCATCCCGGTCCGAGCGGTACGTGCCCTGGAGGGCGTGCACGACAGCTGGCTCTCTCGGACGGACCACAGCCCCCAGTAGCGTAGGCCGGACGCTCGTCGTAGACGGTCTGCGCACAGTGTTTCTCGGGAACCGCCCTGGGCGTCATGGCTTCCATGTAAGCGCCAAGAGGCCAAACGTGGCCTAGCTGTGCCATGTCAATGCCGTGGCCTAGGCGAAGGCTGGGGTCGAACTGCAAAGTGGCCGGGTCAACAGTTACGACCATCATCTCGACCATCACCCGGGGGTTGGTACCCGTGGTCGCGACGGGGTGGCCCCCGGGCGGCGTCACCGATATGGCACAAGGTGGCGGGCACCGGAGTCGCCCGACCATAGCGATGACCCAGCGTTCGGCCGTGCTCCCGTAGCCATAAGTCATTCCGCCACGTCCCTTCAGGGCGTTGGCCGCCCTGTCGCTGCCAAGGGCAGCCCGCACGTCCCAGGGCCTCGGCTCGTACCACTCCAGGGGACCTGCTCGGCGAGTTTGGCCAAACGCATGAGGGGCACGCCATCGACAACCGGCGGCAGGCCACGAGGCGTGGGCCGAGCCGGGCCAACCGGAGCACTAGGTGTCGCGCCGGCCAAGGCCGCCAGGCCAAAGCCGACCATGAGCACACCGGTACTAGCGCGACCGCGTCTTCACGCCGAACTTCTGAATGGAGAGGTTTCTAGGCATGAATGCTCACCTCAACTGGTTTGGTGGCAACGAGGCATCAATATCAACCGTACGACCAGCGTTGGCTTCGGTCATGTCGTGAGCCCCGAGCTGGCTTTGCTAGGAAATCTCTTGGGAATTGGCGCACCTGCGTCGATCTGTCCTCATGCTGCCCCCTGCGCACTCGGGGTGGAACGGTGTCGAAGGCTCAGGCTAAGGGGTTGCGAGCTCAGATAGCCGGGGACATCATGACATCGCTCGGTATCGGAGAGCAGTTACTTGTTGGCGGCCAACAAGAATTGCGGAGAGATTGCGCAGTAGAGATTGCCCAGTGGCGGCCAGTTCGCCACCGGGAATCCCGTAAGCTCATCTCCTCTGCGTCCGGTTCCGGGTCGGCAGGAATGATGTGAAACTGGTCCGTCACTCGACCAGTGCCTGAGTGCCAGCGATGGACCCAACAGTGACCGCCGCGCCTAATTCGAGCAGCCCTCGGAAGCCGGGGTTGACCGACCATCCGCTTACGACGGTCTGGGCGCGCGGTGAGCCAGATTCGGCCGTTCTGCATTACTGATCAATTTGGAGCACGCGGCGAATAGCGAGACTCCTCGTCTCGCGTCGACCCCTGGTTAGCAGGTCACAGCGTGGGAATCCCTGACCGGGGGGGGGCCAATATAGGCGTGAGCTCCAGCTAAACGCTTATGACCTAGTGGAGTTTTGGTTACATGCACTGGGCCTTGCCTGATGGCCCTGTCGGCCGATGGGCACGCTCACCTCCAGGCCGGTCGGGAGGTCAAGAGCCGGGTGCGTTTATCTTCGGATAGTGAGCGCATCGTTTGCCGATTGACCGGACCGGGTATAAGAAAGCTCTGGTCCTCGTCCCGCGCCTGCGATAGCCATGCGGATTTATCGGGCCCGGTAGAAAGGCAGCGATGATCTCGGCTCACGACCGCAAGAGTAACGGGCAAGTCGATCCCGATGAGGCAGGTGCGAACGGTTCGGGGTCGGCTGTCAGCCGGCCGGGGCCGGCGAGGAGCGTCGAAGGTGGGGTCGACCAGACGACCGAGGGTACGTCTACTCGGAGGTGATGACGTGGTTAAGGTTTTACTTATACTCTTGTGCCTGGTGTTGCCCTGGCTGGCGGTACTTATCAAGAAGGGCCTTTGTATTGAGGTACTCTGGGCGTTTCTGCTCCAATTGCTTGGACATATCCCAGGCGTAATTTATGGGATCTACGAGGTCGTTAAAGACTGATTGAGTCGTTAAAGACTGATTGAACAGCGTTGTCGGAGCTTCGCTTTTGTAGTGTTTTGCTCAGGATTTCGAAGTACTGCCGGGCCCCAGCGGCCGAGCGTCAGCGGGACCGAACGCCGACGCCCCGTCGGCAACCTAACCAGAAAGCCCGAAAATAACCCTTGACATTCCTTAGAGCATCGATCCGAGCGAGAAGCTCCTTCGGGTGTCTGCGCTTCAGCATGTCTCTCATGGTGGCCCCGTTCATCGACGAGGATGACTGACCATGAGCGATCAGCGAGCTGATGACATAGAGCGCTCGAGCTCCCCGTTCACCCAGGTCGAAATTCACAGGCTATGGGCGTACAGTGACGGTACCGTCACGGCCAAGGGGTACCGGCTGCCGAGTGGCGCTGCCAGGGCCGGAAGTTGGGTGCTCGTCGACGAGGCGACCGGGAACGTCCAGGGCCTGGTTCCGCCGGGAGAGTTCTCACGTCGGTTCCGGCCGGTGGACCGGTTCGCCGATGTACCCGGTCTTGCCACCTATTTGGGGACGGTCACCGCGTCTGGCGGTAACGCCCTGGTGGACCTGGTACTTGACCACAACCCCTTCATGCTGGCTAACGGGCCTCGAGCGGGTGGCGAGGCCCCACACGCTAATAGTGCCCCGCAGCCATCGCGACGGATGGTCGTCGGCCACGGCCGAGGAACTGGCGGCTTGTCGAACAGCGATGACGCTGGTCGCCGCGTGGTACCGGAGCATCGACTGGGGGCACGTGGTGTTCTGCGCCAATGACAGCCCACCCAACCTCGACTACCGGCGCGACATGGAAGTCGCCTGCGGGGCTCTAACCGCTGGCATCGACGTGGCCGTCTCCAAGAACCCCCGCCAGGACGTGCAGCACGCCCACTTGCACGCCTTTTATGTCGAACGCGGCGCGACCGAGAACCACGAGTCGTCAGCGCTTCAGGGGTACCCGGTGATTGGAGCGGGTTACCGGGCGTTCAGTGCCGCCCTCCGCAGCGACGCCGTAAAGATGGAAGCTGACAGCACGACGCTCGCCGCCGACGTCAGCGTTGTGGCGCAGCCCTGGGGTGGGAGTTACTGCTCGTACCAGCTGGGCGTGGACGGCCCGTTCTGGGTCACGCCTGCATTAGGCCCATCCATGGACGAGTTCAACCGGCGCCTCGCACGGGCCGATGGCCTCACGGCGGGACCCGACGCGAAGCTGGGCGGGGCCATCAACCTGGTGCGGCCCAGCCTGGCTGACCCGGAGCGGCTCCACGCGGCACAACGAGCCACCGCTGAACAGCGGGCGAGCTTCGAGACCTTCGCCGCCCAGCACGGCCTGAACGCACGATCGCTGGACGTGGGTCTCGCAGCCGGCACTGTAGAGCTTGGCCCGCTCGCAGGTTCGCGATGCCGAGTGATCTTCGAAGCCGCCAAGCATCGCCGATCTACCTGCCGCATGGACAGCTCCCACCAGTAACCGGCCTCCCCGTCTGGTGCCGACAACGGCATTGGGACGACCTGGAGCGTGCCCGGGGCCTCACATGAGGCGAATCCGTCGGCAGGCTTGGTGTGGGCCACGCCTTCTTTGGTCGCTTTGCGCTTGGCCCCATTCGTGCCTGTTGGCCCATAGCTTTCGCGGGATAGGGGAAATAGGCGCATATTTTTATAAAGCTTCTAGCGTTGACCGCTTGAATCCGACCAGCGCGGAAGGTCTACAGGACCCTCCATCCCGCACGCCCGTCGAGCAGTGCACGCGGCGACGGCTGCATCGGAAGCGACGTTAGCTCGACCCCGGGAGCACCAAACCTTTGGCTTGCCATCAACATGCCCCTCAATGTCGTGGCACTCGAACCGAACGAAGGTACGTCCCGCGCTCCAGCTGTCCCTGGACCTGACGGCCGCACTCTGAACATGTTTCAGTCGCCATATCTGGGGAAGATACCCGACCAAGCCGTAGCTGACGCCAAGTGCTCGTATCTGTGGCTTGGACTGAACGCTGCAGCACATTGTCAAATCAGAGGGACCATGTCCTTTGGTTAAAGCTACAGAGAAAGGGAAGTGCCAGTGACAACGCAGAACCCCATAGCCCTGTCGCTGCGTAAGCAGAGCAATGAGCCATTCACCCCCGACGAGACAAGGCTTGCCGACGACCTCGGTGCAATTCTGGTGGACCTGCGCCAGCACGGCATCAAACTAGTCGTAAATGATGTAAATAAGAATGACTTCATCATGGAGATGAGCGAAGAGCCAGCCGATCTGGAGGGCGGCACTCATTTCCCGGTGCCGAATCCTAATTCCGACCGCATTGACGGCGAAAGCGAATGACCTCTCTCCATAAGGGGCTGGACTCCTAAGGACCAGCTCATGCAGTGGCGGCACCTGCCCGTGCCCGATCAAGCGAAATGGCTGGCGAGCGTGGTGCGTGGGCACGTCGCCTACTGCGCCGTGGCCGGCGATGCAGGGGCGCTCAATGCCTTCTGGATGCAGGTGACCCGGCACTCGATGCGTGCGTCAGACGCCACAGTGCCCAGCCATAGCCAGCGCCACACCTGATCTGGGAGCTACATCGACAAGTAGGTGCCGGGACAGGCGGTCAACGAGCCAGGGCGACACACTGGCCCCTTGGCCCAAGGCTGTCTGGCGGTCGAGCCCTCGGCTCGCAAGCGACAGCTTTGCCCGGCCCCGACCGGAGGCGGGTCACAGGGGTCACTTCCCCGGCGAGTTGGCCCGCTTCGGCCGGTCGGGTGTCCCAGAGGAGTGGACGATCTCGGTCCCGCAAAAGGACAAGGTAGCAATGGCGTTGGCAGCCGGCTACCTTGTCCGTGCCACGGGCGGCCCGCTCAGCTCTCGCCCTCGGTACCCGGACGGCCCATTGTCCGCGAAGGTTGCAGCTACATGCTCGATGGCAGCGAGAGGACGCGGCCAAGGATGTAGACGGTGGCGTTGGCCGTTTGCACATTGCCGCAGACAACCTGGGCGGTGCCGTTCAAGTTGTAGGCGGAGCCACTGCCGGATACCGACAGCGTCCCGCCCTCGATGGTCTTGTGGACACCGGGCAATGGGCCGGGCTCAAGCGGCCGACGACGACGTGGTACTCGAGCAGCTTGGTCAGTTCCATCTTGTTCGCCAAGATGGGACCGAGAGTTTTGGACGGGATCATGGCGAACGCAGCGTTGTCCGGGGCGAAGACTGTCAGCGCTTTGGCATTGTTCAGCGTGTCGGCCAGCCCCGCCTTTTTGACTGCCGTCACCAGAGTAGACAGGACGGGGTTGGCACTGGCCGCGGTGGCCACCGGTGCCGTCGTCATGCCGCTGAAGCTACCGGCGCCGCTTTTCGGTACAGCGCCGCAGCCGGGACCGAAGTCATTGCCGACCGAGGACATAGTGGTCATGGCTTGGGGGCCGAGTTGGGAAGCCAATAGGCTTTTTTGGCCGCGAAAGTGGTGACCTCGAGGTCCACCAGCCACTTGCACGCCGACGCGTACCCATATACGCCGGGGACCACGGCCCGGACCGGGAACCCGTGCTCGAATGGCAACGGTTCGCCGTTCATGCCGATAGCGAGCAAGGCCGGGCGCCCGTCCATGACTGCCTCCAGGTCGGCCCCGATGGTCATGCCGTCCGACGACGTCATAAACAATTGGTCGGCGCCAGAGTGCAGACCTGCCTTTTCCAACAGGCCAGCCAATGGGACGCCCAGCCAGCGCGCGTTGCCGAGATAAGGGCCACCGACCGGGTTGCTGACACACACCATGGTTATCGGCCTTTCGACCAGTTCCATGCCGAGCAAGTCGTCGAAGGAAAAAGTTGCCGGTCGGTCGACCATGCCGTGAAGGTCCAAGGTGTAGCCCTCGGTGGACAGCTGGGGCACCACGAGAGCAGTGTCCACTCGGTAAAAGTCTTGGTTGGATGTCGTGTACGGCGCTAGCCCGGGTACGTCGAAGCTGGTCCCGGCGGCTCGCGGAGTGGCGCCCACTGGGTTCGGCAGCCTTACCGCCGCCCTCGATTTGGCCGCGTTGCGGCCAAGGCGGCCAAACTGGCGGCGGCACCGCCCGATGTCTTCTCCAGCCACGTCGGCACAGGTGGTCTTCGGAGCGACCCACGAGGCTGGATGACACTGGCATCTCACCAGAGCTGACCCACTCGCGCACACGCCCATCGGTCCAACGCTGCAAGCGCCGGGCACCGACCGGCCGCGCTGGACCGCCGCGCTGACGGCTGTTTGACGGGCACCCGATCATCCGCGTGGCCCGGTTGCGTCGAAGAAAGGGGCAATGATCTCCGACCTTGGCGTGGCCTCTGACGCCAGCTTGGTCGTGGCCGTGGGCCGGTGGCAAGAAGAGGCGCTGGCAGAGATCTACCGCCGCCACGCAGGCGCCGTTTTCGGACTGGCCAAGCGCCTACTGTTCGAGAGCGCGCTGGCCGAGGACGTGGCCCAAGAGGTTTTTGTCCGGCTGTGGCACGAACCAGAGCGCTTCGACCCCATGCGGGGCTCGCTGCGCACTTTTCTCCTGACGATGGCCCACGGCCGAGCAGTTGACCTCCTGCGCTCCGAATCGAGCCGCCGCGGCCGCGACGAGCGCGCTCGCTTAGTAGCTGAGGCTAGTTACGACCTGGGACAGGAGGTGTCCGACATGGCCACGGCCGAGCGCGTCCGCCAGGCCGTGGCGCGGTTACCAGGAGCAGAGCGCACAGCCATCGAGCTTGCCTACTTCGGCGGCCATACCTACCGAGAGGTAGCGGCCATGCAAAATGAACCTGAAGGGACGGTAAAAAGCCGTATTCGCAGCGGGCTGCGCCGGATGGAGCACGATCTGAGACCGGCCGTAGGGGACGCGGGCAGATGAGCCACCACGAGATCGTAGAAACGCTAGGCGCATACGCCCTAAATGCGACCGAGCCCGTCGAGGGCCAGGCGATCGAGGCTCATCTGGCGGAGTGCCTGCGTTGCCGGGCTGAAGTCGAGGCTCACCAAGAGATGGGAGCTATGCTCGGAGCCACACCGGCAGAGATCCCGCCGGGGCTATGGGATAAGATCGCCGGCTCGATCCGGGATAGTCGTCCTTCGGGGACGCTTGGACCGCGGTCTGCCGGCCTCCCATCGGGGTTGGTTGGGCCGTCTCGGACAAGCCCACGCCGGCGAGCCGCCGTACCGGTCGCCGTGGCGGCGGTGGCGGCGGCGGCCATGGCTTTTCTTGGCGTCGAGGTGGCACAGCTTCGTTCCCAGGTGGCTACGCTGCGTACTGGCTTGGCCGGCTCCGGTTTGGCCAGTGCGGCGACGGAAGTGGCCGGGGCCCGCACCGAACTATCTTGCTTACTTCCGCTGTCGGCGCCCCGGCGGCGAAGGTCATAGTCGGCGCCGACCGGGGACGCCTACTGGACTTGGTCGTCGCTCGGTGACCTGCCGTCCTCCCGCACTTACCAGGTCTGGGGGCTGTCCCGGAGCCAGGTAGTCTCCCTCGCACTGGTCGCGCGCCGACGCGCACGATTACAGCGGTTTCAGGGTCGAGACCGGGACGACCCGGCTTATGGTCACAGCAGAGCCGAGCGGCGGCAGCCCCAAACCCACGACGGCCGTCCTTGCTCAAGGAGCGGTCCCAGCCTAGCCCCGCCCAGGGCTGCACCATGGCTCCAATCTGACCCTTTGCCAACGCGAAAAATTTCCCATTTCTCATCCAACCGTCCTGTTTGGTCCGGAGAACATCTGCCCATCGCATGCAAGGAGGACCCTGCGGAGTTACAAAACGGCCCCGACCTGACGGCCAGTACGGGTGACTTGGGTTGGCGGTCGCCGAAAAGAAGCGTGAAGGAGCACATTGGCGCGCTCGCCGTGCCGGTCGGCCGTTAGGCGCAAGCTCGAAAATCGCCGTCGGTGATGGTTTTTGCATCTGGCTCAAGCTGATACGACGGTTTCAAGGACAAAGGAGCACTAAATGTCCGCTATATCCCGTCGGCGCTTCCTGCGTAACGCCTCATTGGGGGCGGCCGTCATCGGCACGGCATACGGTTACAACCGATTCCTCGTGTATTCGGCATGGCGGTCGGCCCTGGCGCTTCCTATGATGTACCCGTGACGCTGCTGGGAAAGACGGGATCCATAGATCAGGCCCAGTTCAGCCGACGCTTTCGTGGGGCAGGTACCTCTCGCCGCTCTTTTTTGGCGATGTGTTTTCCCATGTCGTCTGTTCTGTTGTCGGTACGATCAGCGGCTGCCGAAACGCTTTGCGTGAGCCATTCGGGAAATTTCGTGCCTTGTTCAAATTTAGCGCCGCAAAGTCGCGGCCGTGCCAACGAGCAATTCGCACGCCGTCCAGTCGCTACCAGTCCCGGTGCGCAAGCCGAGCCCTGTTGACCACCCCGTGAGAGCCCCGAGCGTGTCGCACGACGTCCAGCCGCTAGGAGTCCCGGTGCGCAAGGCGACCCCTGTTGCCCACCCCGAGAGAGCCCCGAGCGTGTCGCCTCGCTCCGCGCCGCGCCCAGCAAATCTACAACTCTGGATCCACGCTTGACCCAGCCTTAGTTGCCTCTTCGGGAGGAGCCTTGGCGGCTGCTGGCGCCGTCGCCGGTACCGGTTATATTGTCGGCCGCCGCAGGCGAGCCTCTCAAGGCCGACCCAAGGCGCTTCATTCAATGTCTCAGGAACATCGCACCTTGATTTACCCCCTTCTTTCCCAGCCGGACCGCCCGGACGGCGGTCCCGTCAGGTCCCGTTCGTTCCTTGACGCTTTTCCCACCACGCGCCATTCCTTAAGGGACTGAGCTCAAACGTAGCCTATGGACTACCCCTTCATCCACATAGCCGTCGCGGGCTCCGCTTGGAGGACGGTCACGCCGTGCCACTGGATCTGATAGCACGGGGGGTTGGAGCGCCAACGGGCGAGATAAAAGAGCGCGAGTACAAACCACGTCACCTGGGAGAGCCGGCGCGGCAAGTGGAATTTCCTCGAGCTTGGCCTCTCGGCCAGCAGGCGACGGTTGTTGTGCTAACACTCCTGGCCCTTTCCGTCCGACTGCTGGTCGTTCGCGGGTTCTCGCTCGAAGAAGCCACCGCCGGCTATGAGGCTCGCCGGTCCTACGGCGAACTGTTGCGCCTTGTTCAGCGCGCAGACCACCCCCATTGGAGTACACGCTTCTTTGGGTGGTCGCGCACACCATCGGCTCGAGTGAGCTCGAACTCCGCCTCCCGTCGGTGGTATTCGGGACCTTGTTGGTACCTATGCTCTACATAGCCGGTCGCGCTCTTTACGACGGACGTACCGGGATTTTGGCGGCCGCCATCGGTAGTGTCGGCGCCCTCGCGGTTTGGTACTCCCAAGAAGCGAGCGTGTACGCCCTGTTGATCCTCTTGGTCACTGTTTCCGTCTGGGCTCAGGCTCGGCTCCTGCAGGGCTCACGCCCCTGGCTCTGGGTGGCGTGGGCAGTCGCCTGCGGGGGCATGATCTGGACCGAGTGGTCCGCAGTACTTTTGGTCGGGACCGAAATCGCAGTTTTTCTCGGGACCCTGGAGTCGCGTCGGCGCAGGCGAGAACCCGTGCGTCAGGTCGGCAGAGGATTGGCCATCAGCACAGTGGGCACCATTATCGTGTGCTTACCCATCCTTCCCCTCCTACTGGCTGAGACCAGCAACAAAACTGCTCCGGGTCTCGGCCCACCGACGGCCACATTTTTCCCGGCCGGGTTCTTCGACAGCCTTGGTACGGCTATAGCGGGCTATCACCGCAGCGATGTCATCATCGGCATCGTCGCGATCTGGCCGCTCGGCATCGTCATCGGGCTGACGCTTCTCGGGCGGCTCAGGCAGCGCTCCAGCCTCCAGATGCTTGCCGTTGTCGCTGTCCCGGTGATTGTTCTCCTGGTTGAAAAGGGCCTCGTGGCCCAGGGCCGCAGTCCCTCCGAGATCCTTTACTTCGTCCAGGCGGAGCCGGTCCTCTACCTTGTTCTGGCCGGAGCCGCCTGGTCCGTTATGCCAACTGTGGCGGCAAGGCGGATATACATCTCGCTGCTGCTCGCGACCTTCATAGCGGGTACGGTGGTACAGCAGTCAGAGAGTGCCAACTCGCGCCTTGATGGCTCCGCCTGGGCGCTGGCTCAAATAAACGCACGGTCGACGGCCAGGAACGAGATGATCTATGTACCGTCGTTCCTTAGCGAAGATATTGCCTACTTCGCCCCGGGCATCAAGGCCGTCACCCAGGGCCCGGCATTACCGAAGTGCCCGCCAGCGTCCGGATTTTCGTCATTGGTCCTTTTCACTTACCCGGTAGGGCGGCTGCAGAACGACAAGCGGACGCGGCCGTGGCGAACTGCAGGGCCGGCGGGCCCTGCTAAGGTGATTCACGCCGAGAACGTCACCGTCTGGGAGTTCGCATGAGCGCTTGGGCCGCAACCTAAGCAGGAGCCCGTGCCCGGCTCGTGGCCTCCGTCGGCAGTTACGCCGGTACCGGACACCCAGGCGGCCGGCCACCCACCTTTTACGGGATCGGGAGGGAGAATATGTCCATGTTTGCGCACCGTAATAAGCTGGTACTGCCCAGGGCGTCCCGAGCTACCTCGCCTCAGCCGTCCCGCCAAGTCGGCGTGGGCGACAGGCCATGACTCGTAGCCCGTTGCGCCTCGTCTGGACAATCGCGTGGGTCGCCGTCGCTGTTGCGGCAGCCAGCGCCGGTTTGGCGCTTGGTCCTACTGTTGCCGCGTCCTTCGCCAACCAATCGGAGACTGGCTGGGTGCGGTTCGCTCACTTTGCCGCCGGAGACGGGCCAGTCACGGTCAGCGTCGGCGGCAAAGCGCTGGGTGATCACATTGCGTTTCAAGACGTTACGAACTTTGTGACCGTGCCGGTTGGGCATCAGTCCGTTGTTGTCGCGGCCGCCAATAGGCCATCGACGCTGCTGGCCGTGGGGCGAGTCACGGTCCCAGCAGGTGGAGCCGATAACAATCGCTGCCGTCGCGGCGCCCGGTACCACGATCGGTGTCGGCACGTCTCGGGCGTCATCGGCTTCTCTCGCTGCGGCCCACCACGAGGTGGCGATCAGGCTGCAGACTTTTCCAGACGATCTCGCCCAACCGGGACCAGGCCACTCAATTACGCGCATTATCAACACGTTCTCAAGCACACGGGCCATAACAGCTGAGTTGACGAAGGTGAGGACGACCTCGACCCTGACCGTAGGTCCCGTCCCATATGGCGAAGCCTCTCCTTACGCTACCGTCCTTATCGGTAAGTACAACGTGGAAATAAGTGACGGCAAATCCTCGCCACTGGTAACTGGTAGCAACTGGCCAGTGCCGCCCGGGACGGTGTCGTCCGTTGTTGTCGTCAAGGGATCTGCTGGACCGACGCTCGAGGTCCTCGTCGATGCCGTAGGCACCGGCAACACGCCAAAAGGCGGCATGCAAACCGGTCTTGGTGGCACGGCACGGAAACCTTTGCCGCTGGTCCGGACGGTTGGGCTGCCCGTCGCCGCCGCCGGCGTTGCTCTTTGCGGAGGGCTCTACTTGATTTCCCGCCGGAGGTGCCAGCGGACGGCCTGAGACGGGTGCGAACTAAAAGGGCAGGTGTGAACAGGCAGGTTGCCATCGCCGGGGTCGTGGCTGCATCGTTACTTAGCGGAGCCGTCGTGGCTATCGGGGAACCCAAGTTCTCCGGCCCGGTCATCCCACACCGGCTCATGCCGCCGGCCGCCCGCGAAGTCAGGCGTGCCGCCGCGGCCGGAAATCACGACGTCGAGCGCGCCACCGCCCGTACGCGAAGTCAACGTGCCGCCGCGGCGGAAGTCACGACGTCGACCACGCCCCCGTACGCGAAATCACGTACCGTCGCGCGGAAGTCACGACGTCGCGTACCGCCGCCTGTGCACTCCAACGTTGTCAGCCTGTCAGGAGAGAGCGCCGCAGGTCCCATGTATTCAGTCCCGACTGGTCTGACGATCCCAGCGATTGGGGTGAGTTCCCGAGTTGTTGCTCTCGGGAAGGGAGCGGACGGGACTGCGGAGGTGCCGAGCGGGTATGACTTCGCTGGCTGGTACGACCTTGGCCCGCGGCCTGGTGAAATAGGGCCCGCCGTAATTTTGGGCCACGTGGACTCCATAAGTGGGCCGGCAGTATTTTTCCGATTGTCCACGCTGCTGCCGGGAGACCTGATTATGGTGTATGAGGCCGCAAGCTCCGTTGGGTTCACCGTAGAGCGGGTAATTACCTATGCTAAGGATGCTTTTCCTACCGCTCAAGTGTTCGGTCCGACACCTGACCCCGAACTGCGCCTGATTACATGCGGAGGGCCATTTGACTATGCAATTGGCCATTACGAAGACAACGTCGTCGTCTACGCCCAACTGAGTAGGAGCACTTCTTGAGGACACCCGGCTGGTCGATCTGGTCCCTCCGTTGACCCCGCCTGGTCGCTGCGGGCCCTAACCATTGGGCTCCTATGCCGCTGGCTTGATAAGCAGCACGTACGGGCCCGTCCAGGAGTAGGCGCTGTACTCGGGGTCGACGAACTTGCTCGATAGGGCCTGGACCCACTCCGTGTTGAAAAGCCCCACGTACGGCACGTCGGTTTGGAGCCTGCGGACGAGCGCCGAGTAGGCCGCAAACCGCTTGGCCGGGTTGCTGGTAGCAAACCGGCAGCGATCAAGCTGTCAACGGCAGCAGGCGCGTAGTCAGACACGTTGTACTGGCCTACCTTGAGGTTGGTGCTACCGAGGAAGTCGGTGTAGTTGCTCGGGTCGGGGCTGAAGCAGCCGCCTCCGGAGAAGGTGGTCATCCGTTTGTCTGCCGGGCCGGTAAAGATTGCCTCGTAGGCGCTGTCTGCCATGATCTTGAGCTGCACGTGTATCCCGACCGCCTGGAGTTCGGACGCAATCACTTGAGCGACGTCGGGATCGCTTCCCACATTGTCTTCTATCATGACGGCGTTGGCTCCGTGGGGGTACGCCGACTGCGCCATTTCCGCTCTACCTTCCGGCAATGTTGTAGTCGTACAGCGGCGCCGACCCGAGGAGTGCGTCGACCTGGGATGCGGAGGCGATCGTCCGTAGCTGGACGGGCGGGATGAACGTGGACATCGGTGTGGCGTACCCTCCCGCCGCTACGGTAATGGCGGCTTATTCAGGGCGTAGGCCGCGGCGCGCCGGACGTGGACGTCGTTCCACGGCGGCGTCAGGACGTTCATGGCGAAGAAGCCAATGCCGCAGCTGGGCGCGGTCATTAGCTTCGAGCCCGAGGTGCTGGCGAAGCTCTTCGGATCGGTGACAGCCTGGTCCAGATCTATCTCTCTGGCGCGGAAGGCCAGCCCCAGGCTGCCTGGCTCGAGAAGAACTTGAACGTGATGTGCTGGATGGGCACACTCCCACCCACCACTGCGGGTTGGCGGACAGCTCGCCGCCAGAGGTTGGGTCGAGGCTGTCGGTCTCCCAGGGCCCCGTACCCATTATCAGCACGCCGGGATTACCAAACGTCCCCTGATGGGTCAGGTAGAACGTCTTCTCAAAGACTTCGGAGTACGGCTCCGCAGGCCAGTACTTCCAGGACGCGTCGGGTTGAGTAAGTGTGACGACAACGGTGCCGGGGCCGCTCGCCGCGACGCTCTTGACGTCGGGAAGACCGAAAGCGTCCACCGAGCCGGCGCGGCACGTGTAGTCCCACGAGTAAACGACGTCGGCCGAAGTGCCTTACGGACGGGCGCCGTGCCAGACGAGTTCACCGCTCGCCTGGCTGTGGCACCAGAACCCAAGCGCTTGGTCGCACAACGCGCCGCTAAGCTCCTCACGCCAGGTTGCACGGCAATCTTGGGCGGCGGGACTACCAACCTGGCGGTTGCTCAGGCGCTGGCACCCGACTTGCGGGCGACGGTAATAGTGGTGTGCCCTAAGGCGGCCGCCGCCTTGTTGGAGAACTCAAACGTGGACGTGTTCATATTGGGCGGGCGACTGAGCAGGCTCAACCACTCCGTGTCGGGTGCCGCTGCCGCTGAAGCTCTTTCTACCATCTCGGCCGACTTGCTGCTCCTCGCCGGCGGTGGGGTCCACGCCGAGGAAGGCGTGACGACAAGCGACCCCGACGAAGCAGCCATGGCACGCCTCCTGGTCGCCCACGCCGCCGACACGTTCATACTGGGCAGCAGCGAGAAGTTGGGCAACGTCCAACGTCACCGGGTGGTGCGCGTCCGGGACGTGGCGGGCATCGTCACCGATGCCCCTTACGAGGACCCGACGGTCCGACAGCTCCGGAAACAAAACGTCAATATTATTTACGCCTCGTGACGCATGGGCCGAATATCGAAAGGTGATCGGGGCACGTTCTCGGTCGTGGGTCTCGCTGCTGGGGATTGATCGCTGCTGACTCGGTTACTTCCGGTAGCTGCCCTGGCGGAACTCGTCGACGAGGCCGGGGTGGGTGGGCAGCCAGCCGAGCTCGGTGCGGGCCCGGCCGGCGGTGGTGCCCTGGTCGAGCAGTAGTACCTCGGCGAAGTAGTCGCCGAGCCGACCGCGCGCTTCGTCGTCAGAGCCGGGTACCGCTCCGGGAGCACCAACGGCTACGGCAGCCGCCTCGGTCAGCTCGGCCACGGTCGAGTTAAGGCCGTTCCCGATCACGTAGTAGCCACGGGCGGTGGCATCCTCCAGCACGCGCCGGAAAGCGTCAGCCAGGTCGGCGACGTGGACGGTGGACCAGTGCTGGCGCCCCGTCCCGAGCATTATGAGGTTGCCATCCTTGTCCCGGGGCGAAGGAGCAGGACGCCGGGAATTCCACCTCCACCGTCACCATAAGCGACACTCGAGACGATAACGGCCCCGCGCATGCCGGCCGTCTCGAGAAGGCGCTGTTCGATCGGCGGTTTCCAGGCCACCATCGCCGGAGGGTCGAACAGCGAACGCTCGGTTATTGACGTGTTCGACCCGAAGATCCACACGCCGCTGATGTGGACGTACGGCTTGCCCGTGTCGGCGTAGGCGTCGATGGCGGCGTCCACCACCGCAGAGTCGAGGTTGGCGCTGGTGGCGTCCCCGGGGCTGGCCGTGTGGACCGCGCCGTCCGCGTCGCTGAAGACCTTGACGACAGCCTGCCGGTCGTCGAGGTCGACAACCGCAGGCTTGGCGCCCCGGGCGGCAACGGTCTCGGCATCGGTGTCGTTGCGAATGAGGGCGGTCACTTCGTGGCCGTGCGAGACCAGTTCGGTCAAGATGTGCGACCCGACGAACCCTGTTGCGCCGGTTAGTGCGATATTCATTCGTTTTCCTCCCCACTGACTTGCTTCATCAAGTCATCATACGACATAACACTTGATGTGTCAAGTAATAGGAGGAAGCTGGTCGGCCCTCAGCACCAAGAACGAGGCCGTTATCTCGAACAGACACTTGATATCGCAAGTAACCTGCTAATGTCTTGGCATGGCCAACCCTGTCGTGCGCGGCGAGCAGACCGCCCCTAACTGGCTTACTCCCGAAGAGCTGGAGTCCTGGCTGTCGGTTGTTCGGTTGATGACCTGGCTGCCCTGGTCAATCGACCAGCAGCTCCAGCGTGACTCGCACCTCGCCATGGTCGAGTACCAGGTCCTGGCCATGCTGTCGGAGAACCCGGGGCACACGATGCGGATGAGCTCCCTGGCGGTGTTCACGAACGCGTCCCTGTCACGTCTTGTCGCGTGTCGTCACCCGCCTCGAAGACCGTGGTTTTGTGCAACGCCAGACCGACCCGATGGACGGACGATTTACCAACGCCGTCCTCACCGATGACGGCCACCAGGCACTGGCCGCCGCCGCCCCCGGGCACGTCGCGCACGTGCGCTCCCTGGTCATCGATGTGCTTTCGCCAGAGCAACTTCGACGCATGGGCCGCGATGCGCAACGCATCATGTCCCGTATAGACACAACGGCGGCAAACTGACGCACCTATTTGGCCGGTCTACCCGGCAGGTCTATGGAGCGACTGGACCGCCCGGGCCGATCTGCTCCACTGAACCGTACGTAGCGGCGCTCAATAGAGGAAGGCCCAGCCGGACGCGAGCCCGGTCTTCGGTCAGCTGCTGAGCACCTTGGCCTTTTCCGCCTGGAACTCGGCTTCGCTGATAACCCCTTTGTCGCGGAGGTCGGCCAGTTTGGCCAGCTGGTCGGCGCTGCCGCTGCTGGTGCTGGCGGCCGTCTCCTGGACGTACTGGCGGAACGCCTGTTCCTGTGCCTGGGCGGCGGCGACCTCGCGCTCCTGCATCTTGCCCCCTCGGGCGATCAGGTAGACCAGGACCCCGAGCCAGGGGAGGACGATGATGAAGAACGTCCAGAGGCCTTTCCCCCACCCCGACAGGTCGCGGCTCCTGAATATATCCCCAAAGACCATGATCAGCAACCAGATCCAGATGATGAACAAAAAGATCCAGAGCATCGTCCAGAAAATGTCAAGCAACGGGTAAGACGAAGCAAATATCTTCAGCATCTTCAACCTTTCTGTCTGTAGGTCGGCCGCGCGCCCGGGCGCCCGGCGGTCAGTGGGGCACTCCCACCAATGCAGCCGGCCCCGTTGTCAGCGCTCCGAAGAACGGGTCCGGAGCCGTGGCCAGCAGCACGATAGCGAGGACCAGCATCGCGGAAGCAACGCCGGCGAGGCCATAGCGAATGGCACGGTACCCGAAGTGGCTGCCGATGCCAGCAAGGAAAAGGACGGTGGCCAGGTACACCGTCGTGCGCACGTAGTCGTCCGAGTTGGACCCGGCTCGCTCCCCCGCTGCGTAGTCGGCGGTGGCCTTGGTATTGAGCGTTGCGGCCAGGGCCTTGGACGGCTGGCGGTACTGAGGCATATATTCCGGCCCCGGTGCTGCGTGGGGGTTTGTCTCGGGGCTGGTGGCCAGCCACGCCTTGAACGCGGCGTCGAAGTTCGGGGTAAAGCGCTTTTCGGCAATAGCCATGGCCGATCGGTCACCGGCGACATAAGCCGTGAACCAGTCGTTGAATGTCGTTAGGTCGAAATTGAGCGAGTTGAGCGCGTCAAGGGAGGCTGCATTGGCCCGCGCTCTGTCGCCACTGGCCGTTGCTAGAGAAAGCGAAGACTCAGTCGACCATTTTGCCGCCGCCCAGCCCGAATAGGCGGCCAGTACCGCCACCAACGCCAGCAGGGCGGCCTCGAAGATGGAGACCATCTTGTCGCGCCGCTCCTCGCGCTCCTTCTCATGGCGCTCCTCCTCGTGGCGCTCGTGCTCGGCGTGCTCGGCCAGCCCTTTACCCGCCTCAACGGCGGACAGGCCCTCTGGCATCGCTCGAGCTCACCAAGCCACGGCAGGATGGCCCTGCCGTTCGGTTCTATGAAGAGGTACGTGGCTCTCGTCCATCAGCATTCCCCCGGGGATCGTTTCAGGTGGCCGTCGCTGGAGTTCGACAATAAAACGGCGTCGTTGGCATGTGCCACCCTCGAGCACGTCGCTCGAGATGACGGAGCCGAACACCGGCACCGTGCAAGAGGCGGTCCTGGCCACGACGTTTGCCTTGACGCTTGTCATCCCGTTGCAGTATGCAGGTCTAACGGGGGCGTTGACGTGAGTTTCAACCACAACATCGAGGACGTCGTCCAGGTTGTCGAGGGCGCCGGTGTGGCCGTTCTCGTCTTTGGTGGGCTCGGTGTTTTCGTACATTCGGGCGCTCTCTACATCAGCAATGTTCGGCGGGCGAACGCGTATCCGTACTTCCGCAAGCACCTCGGCCGGGTGATCTTGCTGGGCCTCGAAATCCTGATCGTCGCCGACATCATCAGGACGGTCATAGTCGACCAGACGCCGGACAGCGTTGCCGTGCTGGCCACGATAGTGGTCGTCCGGATCCTCCTGTCCTGGTGGTTGGCCGTCGAGATCGATGGCGTGTGGCCGTGGAGGAAGCACGAAATTGCGCCGGGTGACGACCGCGACAGCACCGACACCTGATCGCACCGAGCCTCAACCAGTTGCCTCAACCGCGGTTGCATTCAGGCTCGGGCGCTTTAAATCCCGGCCGTCGTTGTCACCCTCGCGCCGGGGCGGCGGCATGCTTGGCCTCTTTTACCCCCGTCGAGGGCGCGCCCCGCCACTTCCCTCTCCCGGGCACCGGCGCGCACGAGAGAGATGACCTCTTGGTAGCCGGCGACGTCGGCGTAAGGGTCATAGCCCCTTATGAGGAACGTCGTCACGCCGATGTCGTAATAGTCGAGCATCGCCTCTGCCACCGAAGCCGGCGAGCCGACCAGGGCCGACGAGTTGCCTGCCCCCCCGCTCGCGGTGACGAGCGGCATGAACAGGCACCGGTCGAGCACGTCACCTCGTTTCGCCGCCTCCAGTAAGCGGCGAGAGCCAACCCCTTGCTCCATAGCGTTGCCCATGATTACCCCGCCACCGGGCCGGCGGCCCTCTACTTCCTGCAGAATCTGGTAGGCGCGCTCCCACGCCTCGTCGTCGGTCTCAGCCAGGATCGGCCGCGTCGACAGGGAAATGCGCGGGCGGCGGCCGTGAGCACCGGCCAGGTCCCTGACCCGGTTGATGTTGGCAGCGGCGTCGGCCAGGGGCTCGCCCCACTGGGCGTATACGTCGGCGTGCTTCGCTGACACAGCCAGAGCCTCGTCGGAGGAGCCGCCAAAGTAGACCGGCACGTGTGGGGCCTGAGCACAGCGGACGGGCGTATAAGCCTGGCGCAAGTGGTAGAACTCGCCATCGAAATCGAACGGCTCCGTCGTAGTCCAGTAGCGGCGGAGGATGCTCAGGTACTCGTCTGTGCGGCGGTACCGCTCTGCCTTAGGCAGGAAATCGCCGTCACGTTGTTGCTCTTCGTCGTTGGCGCCCGAGATGGTGTGCAGGGCCACCCGCCCCCCCGACAGCTGGTCGATAGTGGCGAACTGACGGGCGGCCAGCGTCGGTGCCATGAAGCCGGGACGGTGAGCGACGAGGACGCCCAGGCGGTCGGTCTCGTGCAGGACGAAGGCCGCCACCTGGAGCGAATCCGGGAAGAACGAAAAGTACCCGACCAGCACCCGGTCGAAGCCAGCTTCTTCGTGGGCCCGGGCGAAGGCGCTGGTAAAAGCGGGGTTAATCGAAAGGACCGTCTGCAGTTTTCGACTCGGACGCGTCCTGGGTCAAGATCATCCCGATGAACTCGACCTGTGCGCCACGAAGCCCGCCACCGGAGGAGATCATTTCCGGAACCTGACCTTGGTGAACAAGCGGACGCGCTCTGTGACGGCAACCTCGGTCGGGAGGCGCTCCATGCTGGACGCGCCCAGGAAGCCGACCACGCCTTTAACGTTGTCGAGGACTCGTTGGGCATCGTCGGGCGTCGCCACCGGCCCGCCATGGAAGAGCACGATCACGTCATCGCGTTCGGCCTTGCCGGCGTCGTGCATCGCCTGTACCCGCTTGGCCGCATCGTCCAGGCCAACAACAGTTTTTGCACCGATCCCGGAGGACGCCGTCAAGCCCAGGTGGGGGACGAGGACGTCCACACCGACGGCCGCCATGGCGGCGGCGTTGGCTTCGTCGGCTACATAGGCCACAGTCAACAAGTCGAGCTCGACTGCCGCCCTCATCATGCCGACTTCCTTGTCGAAGCCCAGCCCTGTCTCCTCGAGGTTGGCCCGCATCACGCCCTCGAAGAGGCAAACGGTGGGGTAGTTCTGCACTCCGGAGAACCCCCGTGCCTTTATCTCCCGGAGGAAGCGGGGCATGCTTCTGAACGGGTCGGTCCCGCACACCCCCGCGATTACGGGGACCTGGTCGACGGCCGTGAGGATTTCGTCCCCCATCTCGAGGACGATGGCGTTGGCGTCCCCGTAGGGCATCAGACCCGCCATCGAGCTGCGCCCCGCCATCCGGTACCGGCCCGAATTGTAGATCACGAGGAAGGAAGCCCCGCCTTCCTCAGCGCTCTTGGCCGTCAGGCCGATCCCCGCGCCCGCCCCGATGACCGGTTGGCCGGCGGCGATCTTGCTTCGGAAGTCCTCGAGAATTGCTTGCCGCTCCATTGCTCTCGCTCCTGTTCGTTATGGGTGGTGCTGGCACCGGGGATGCTTCGTCATCTGCGTGTGGCCGTGTGTACCTGCTCGGTTGCCAGATGATGCCCGTCACCAAGAAGGCCTGGGAGCAGCCGAAGTGCGCATGTAGTCAACGGGCGTCAATATTGCCTTTGGATATTCCCCCTGGAGAGGAGCGGACGATCACGACGAGCAAGCCATGGCGGAGAGACTGGTGAGTGGGCACAGCCCGCTCAATGTGGCCGTTGTAGGCCTTGAATTCGGCGCGTCGTTCTTACCAATTTACCTGGGACACCCTTTGGTAGGTGAAGTCGGTATCTGTGACGCCCGAAGCGATCGCCTGGAGGAGGTAGGGGAACGCTTCGGAATCGACCGTCGCTACCGCGCGTTCGACGCCGTCTTGGCGGAGGACCGTTGGGATGCCGTCCACATTGTGACCCCCGTGGCAACGCACGCGGACTTCGCCGTGCGTGCTCTCAGTTCGGGCAAACACTGCGCTTGCGCCGTCCCGATGGCGACCAGTGATGCCGACATCCTGCGCGTGTTGGAGGCAGAACGATCGTCGGGGCGCCGCTACATGATGATGGAGACCATGGTCTATTCGCGCGCCCACTTCTACGTTAAGGACCTGTACGAAGCCGGGGACCTCGGGGCGCTAACTTTCCTGCGGGGGGCCCATTTGCAGGATCTCGAGGGTTACGCGCGCTACTGGCAGGGCTACCCCCCGATGCACTACGTGACCCACGCTCTGGCCCCCCTGCTGGACCTGGCTTCCACCCGGGCGGAGTCGGTGAGCTGTCTTGGGTCCGGGCACCTCCCTGACCATGTTCGCGGCGACTTCGACAACACCTTCCCGCTCGAAACGGCCCTTTTCCGCTTGGCTGGTACGGATCTGGCGGCAGAGGTAACCATGGCCTTTTTCCAAACCGCTCGGCCGTACGTCGAGGGTTTCTCGGCCTATGGCGAGCGCAGGAGCTTCGAGTGGCAACAAGACGAGCACGAACTACCACGTTTGTACGAGTTCCTCCCCGTTGAGCAAGGTCGCCGGGGGCGGCGGGTCTCAACGACCCTGGTCGACCCACCGGATAGAGCCGAACTATTGCCCGCAGAGATCCGTCGCTTCACCCAGCCGACGACCTACGACCCGCCGGGGGGACGGTTGGGGAGCGTACGCGTCCTGCCCAGCCACGGCTCTTCTCACCCTCACCTGGTCCATGAGTTTGTTTCGGCACTGAGCGAAGATCGGGCGTGCCGGGTTGCCGGCCCCGTAGCCGCCCGCTGGACCCAGCCCGGGGTCACGGCTCACCAGTCGGCCTTGCAGAGCGGAGCCCCTCTTGCCGTTCCGAACCATGAGGTGCTCTGACCAACTGGTTTAGTGCTGGCTGGTCTGATGACGGCTGGTGATGCCGGGCCCTATTTCGGGCAGCGTGCCGGCCGTTTTTTATACCCACATAGGGTGGCCCGACCCTATTGGCTTACGCACTAGCCTTAAGGCATTGGACTGACTGAAGGCGACGCGGAGAGCCTCGGCCGTCGGCGGCACCTAGCGAGGCTGAGGTCGAGAGCCTGCGGTTGCAGGTCGAGCAGCTCAGGGCGGAGCACGCCGCACTGCAGGCCCAACTGGCGGCCCAGCCCGCGCCGCGCAGCCGCCAACATCTCCGCCGTTCGCTGACGGCTCTCCTGGCCGCGCTCAGCTGTGTCCTCATCTTCTTGTCCGTGATGACGGTGTGGCTCCACCAAACCGTGCTCGACACCGATGGTTTCGTCGCTGCCGTCGGGCCGGTCGTCGACCGTCCCAATGTCACGCAGGCTATGAGCGTCCAGCTGACGGACCAGATCTTCGCGGCCATCGACGTCGAGCACGAAGTGAGACAGATCCTCCCTGCGCAGGGACAGTTCCTGGCTGCGCCGTTGACCAGCGCAGCGCAGAACTTTGTCCAGGGCCAAGTACGCAACGTGCTGCGGTCCCCCCAGTTCCGGGAGCTCTGGTTCGGCGTGCTGCGAGCCACCCACAAGGAGATCCTGGCCGCTCTTCGGGGGCAGGGCAGTGCCCTCACGATCAGCAACGGGGCCGTAGTGCTCAACACGTTGCCGTTGGTCAACGAGGCCCTACAGCAGGTCCAATCGTTGGCATCGGGGTTATTGGGGCGTCACATCACCATCCCGCCCATCACCAGCGGCGAAGTACCCGCCCAGATCCGGACGACGCTCGCGAACGCACTGGGAGTAAACCTGCCGGCGGACTTCGGCCAGATCGAGCTGGCCAGGTCCAGTTCGCTCGACCTGGCCAGTAACGCAGTGCAAGTTCTCGACATTTTGTACTGGCTGATCCCCCTCTTGGCCCTCCTGGCCATCGCGGCCGCCCTGTGGTGGTCGCCCAACCGGCGCCGGACCGCGCTTCAGATACTCGTCGGTACCGCGGTGGCAATAGTTGTCGAGAGACGGGCGGAATCGTGGATCCAGGACCGCGTCATTGCGTCGCTCAGCCCGGCCAATCGCGCCGCCGGCACCGACGTTGTGCACCAGGTGCTCCACGGCCTGGTCACCGTTACGTGGTGGGTGCTTATTGTCGGCCTTATTGCCGTAGCGCTGTTGCTGGTCACCGGCCCCTACGGCTGGGCCCGTTTCTTGCGAACGAAAGTCGTCCACTTCCTCCATGCCGTCACCGGGTCGGCCGGCGGCCAGGCCACTGTTACGTGGGTGGTCGCCCATCGGCGGGTTATGCAAGCCGCGGGAGCGGTGGTGGGCGGCGTCTTGCTGCTGTTCGTGCCCGGATGGTGGTTCCTGGTGGTAGCTGTTCTTTTAGGCCTCTACGAAGTGGCCGTCTGGCACGCCGGCGCGGGTCGTGGCGCAGGGCCCGGGGGCGCTCCCGCCAGCCTGTCGGACCCACCCATCGGGACCGTCCCCTGACACCCGGGCCCCTGAAACTTGGGGACAACTCGGCTCGATGAGCCCTGGCCTGGGCCCGGGGCCGCGCTATTTCTCAGGCTCATTTGCTCCGGTCGTCCCGGAGCCGTCAGGGCACCACGTCCCCGGGGCCAGTTTCACCGGTCGGCTGAACCCGTGAGCGGGACAAGGTAGTGGGCAAACCGGCCTCGAGCCACGCTTCGTAACCGCCCTCCAGGTCCGTGGCCCTGACCAGTCCGAGCTCTCTGAGAGACCGGGCCGCCAGGCTGGAGGCATAACCCGATTGGCACAGCACCACGACGTCCTGGTCGGGGCCAGTAACCTTCTCGTGGCGGTGGGGGCTGGTGGGGTCGAGGCGCCATTCGAGCACGTTCCTTTCGATGACGATGGCGCCCGGGATCTCTCCGAACTCAGCCCGTTGTGCCGCCGGTCGGGTATCGACGAGCAGCCCGCCGGATGCCCAGAGGTGCGCGGCTTCGAAGGGGCCGACCCGGCGGTATGTCGAGCGGGCCTTCTCCAGCGTTTCGTCCACCCGGCTCATACCGGCCTTCGCAGAGGGCGGCACCTGGTTGGCCCCCTCAGCCATGGCGGTCACGGTGCTCCCTCCCATTCTGTTTCGACGTGGCTGACCACGAGACGGCTGCGGCACCTCGAATAAAAGGTCAGCGAGGTAAGCGGGGGCGAGTAAGCGTGCACGCTCACCGCCACATTGACGTTCGGGTTGCAGACACTGTGGACGTACTCGGTACCAAATGACTTGCCCTCGTCCGGCGACAGACGACGGCTCCGTAACCGGCGCCCGCGAACCGTGCTGCTCGTCTCCTCGAGCGTGCCCGCCTTCACGTAGAAGGCTCCGGCCGACCCACCGTGGTCATGGAGGACGAGGCCGGTGTCCTGGGGCCACTGGATCACCCACAGTTCGTAGGCGGCCGTCCGGTCGAGGAGATCGTAGCGGCGCCGGCTGAGCGTCGTACCCGTAGGCTCCCCGAAGGGCGGCAGCTGAGCCGCCGACCACCTCACCAGGTCTAATAGAGCCGGGGGCGACAGGTGAGACACCCCGGGTGGGCGCCGGCGAAGGCGCATGTTCCCGGTCCCGGTGGGAAGGGGTTGTACCACCGGGACCGGCGCCGGGGAACTGTAGTCCAGCATACCCATCAGTTTGACAAACATGATGGAAATAGTCAAGATTAGGGCGGGCCTGCTGTCGGCACCGTCCCTCCTGCCGGTAATTGGCCAAGGTCCGGTTTCACCATGGTCATACCACTGCTTCCAGTATTATGATGGGTCCCATCACCTATTGGCGTCCCGGGGACGACCCCGGTCACCGTCGGTTCGCCGAGCTTTTTGCCGGAGGCTCGCTGGGCATCGAGCTGGGCGGCCACATGGGCCCGGTGATGGTCGCTTACGAATGCTGGGGGGCGGCGGCGCCTGACGGGGACAACGCCGTACTGGTCGAGCACGCGCTGACGGCCGACAGTCACGTGGCCGGCAACCAGTCACCGACGGGCAAGGAAGAGGGTTGGTGGGAAGGGATGGTCGCGCCGGCCTGCCCATCGACACCAACCGCTGGTGGGTGATTTGCGCCAATGTCCTTGGCGGCTGCCAGGGCACCACCGGCCCGTCTTCGCCGGCTCCCGATGGGCAGCCGTGGGGCTCGCGGTTCCCCGGTGTGACGGTGCGTGACCAGGTTGCCGTGGAAGCCGCCCTGGCCGATTTCCTGGACGTGGCGCGCTGGGCCGCCGTCATCGGCGGCTCGCTTGGCGGCATGCGAGCCCTGGAGTGGGCCGTGATGCACCCTGCCCGCGTGGTGATAGTGCTGGCCGCCACCGCCCAGGCCAGCGCCGAGCAGATCGCGCTGACTGCGGTGCAGGCGTTGGCCATAAGGTCCGATCCGGGGTTCGCCGGCGGCGACTATTACGGGTCACCCGGCCCTGGCCCGGAAGCCGGCCTGGGGCTGGCCTGGCGTATCGGCCACATCGCTCGCCGGAGCGAGAGCGAGCTCGTTGAGCGTTTTGGGCGTCGAGCGCGGGCCTCCGAGGACCCCTTCGGCGCCGGCCGCTACGCCGTGGAGGGCTACCTGGACGACGAGGCGGCCGAGCTCGTGGCTCGCTTCGACGCCAATTCGTACCTGGTACTGAACCGGGCAATCGGGCATCACGACCTCGGCCGGGGCCGAGGGGGGCTCGAGGCCGCATTGTCAGCCGTGCAGGCCCAGACCACGGTGGTGTCAGTCGACAGCGACCGCCTGTGCCCGCCTTACCAGCAAGAGCAGCTGGCTGAACTGTTACCGGGCGCCCCAACCGTTGAAGTGGTGCGCTCGCCGTACGGCCACGACGCCTTCCTCATCGAAACAGAGCAGGTCGGCAAGGTCGTTGCCGCCGCCCTCGACACCTGAGCCTGCCGATCGAGGACCGGCGGTGGCCGAGGAGGTTGGTCGGCAAAGGGTTGCCATCAGAGGCTCGTAGCGCCCGCCGGCACCCCGAACGGCTACGTGCTCGTTGTCCTGTTGGCCCAGATGTTGTTGCAGCTTTCGCAGACGCTGTCGGGGACGACGCCCATGCGCATCAGAAGCGCGAACGCCTTGCAGCCGAGGCAGTAGCCTAAAGCGGACTCGAGAAAGGCGGCGCTGGCCAACAGTGCCAGCACGATCTCCGCCACACCCCAGCTGCCGGCGGCAGCGAGGCCGAGGGCGCTCAGAGAGAAGGCCGCTCCTATGGCCTGGGCGAAGCGCTTCGGAGGCCCGGGCACAGCTCGGGGCGCAAACGGCAGACGAGGGGTCAGCACTCTGGTCACGAACTGCCCCAACGGGCTCAGCTTGGGCCCGGTAAGGACGCGGGCCACAAAGCCATAGGCGACTACCACCGTCGCCCAGCGGAGATCGAGGCCGATCGTGAGCAAGCACATGATCACGACCCCCGCCGCCACCAAACGAGCGGAGACTTCGTTTACGGGGTCGGGGAACGAGAACAGCCAGCGCGCTCCGCCCACGTGCTCGTGCCCGATCGCCTCGCTCATCGCCCGAACGTCCTCCCGCTCGCCAACAGGACCAGGTTACCTCCATCTACTTTGCTGATGGAGATAGTCGGGTATCGTCTTTCTCCAGGCTGTTCAGGCGCCAGGCTCGTCCCACAGGCTCCGAAGGTTGACGACTATCGCTTCCTGGGTGCTCCGGGCCAGGACGACCACTGCCTCCTCCGTGGCGCTGGGGTTCTCCTCCCGGTGCGCCGTGAACGGAGGGACAAAAACGAAGTCGCCGGGGCTGGTTTCCAGTCGTACTTCTTGCCCATCGCGACCAAACACGAACACGGGGTGGCCGCTAACCACGTAAATCCCTGTCTCAGACGTCCCGTGGTGGTGGTCGGCTGAGCGCACGCCCCGGCCGACGTGGGTCAAGCCGACCCAGATGTGCTCCGACCCGGTCATCTTGCCCGAGATCGCCGCCAGGCGGGTCATGCCGGGCGTGCTGGCGGTGTCCGGGCTCAATTCGTCCGCTCTTATCCGTTGCAGCGGCGCCTGCCCTGGTCCGCTGTCTCCTGGTCGCTGGTGCGCCGTCATACTCCTTGGTCACGATAGGCGACGGAAGTCCCCGGACCGAAAATCCAGGTACGGCTCGAACGGCAAAAAGCCCCCGCCCGGGCGCAACATCACACCCGGGCCGGGGACTGGAAGTCTTGGTAGTTCGTTGCTAGTCCAGCGAAATTGTCGTGGCCGTGCTCGTCAAGCTCGTCGATTGCGGGGAGTTCGTAATGACCGCCGCCTGCTGGGGGTTAGGGGTGACGACCATACCGTCGGTGTTACCGTCGCTGTCAACATAAAACCCGACAAGGTCACCCTGGTCGTTGACACCGTTGACGGTCGTCGTGCCCATGCCGTTGGGGTCGTCGATGGAGGTGAAGCCTTCGGCTTTCGTCCACGTGAAGCCGAAGTTCTGGGCCGTCGAGCCCGAGCCGGTGCTATAAACGCCGACGACCTCGTCGTGGTCGTTGACACCGAGCGCCATCGTCGAAGTTGCCCCGGGGTAGGCGAAAGTCTCGAGGCCGCTATGGGTAACGAGGAACGACTCGACCGGGCCACTCGCCGGTGTGAAGAAGCCGGCCACCTGGTCAAGGCCGTTGATGGCGGAGTCAGTGACGCTGCTGGCTCCCGTGATCGTCGTAAACGTAGCCTGGTTGGAACCGATGTTGTAGACAAAGCCGTGGGCGTTGCCGTCCGAGTCGTTCTCGAACCCGACTGCCAGGTCGCTGTCGTTTACGCCAAGCAGCTGCGTGACGGGCGGCGAAGCCTGCATGAAGCTGGACGATAAAGGCACGTTGACCTGAGTGAAGCTGCGGCCGTTGTTGAGGGAGTACCAGCCGAAGTTGGCATCTGTGCCTGTATTGGTGGGCGATTGGAAGCCGACCTGTGTTGAGTGGTTGTTGAGCCCGGTGACCTGGGTTTGGTTGGAACCCGGGAAGTTCTCGACCCTGTAGTCGGTCTGGCGATAATGCGGCGGCAACAGTTCGTAGCCCTTGTTGGGGTGCCCGGCCATGCCCGAGCCGAAATAACCAGCGATGACGTCGGAGTTGTTTATCCCGAGTAGCTGGTTGAAGGTGTAGTCGTTGCTGTTGTTGACGGTGAGGTAGGTGAAGCCCGTGGTGCCGGCGGCGTGAGCGGCGCCGGACGAGGCAGTTATGACGCCGGCAACCGTGCCGGCGGCCAAGGCGACAGTCCCGAGAGCGCGCGCAGCGAAACTGCCCCGGGCCGGGAGTGCTGGGAGGTAGTTGCGGAGTTTCATCTGTGGGTCCTTTCTGGTGGGAACTGAACAGGGCAGGTGCTGCTGTGTGCTGAGTGACCGGCGGTAGCGGTGACCGTTCACTTCGTGGTCACCCGAGCTTCAGGGCCGGGCTATTCGGGACAACACGATTGAGCTTGCTTGGCCGCGCTGGGGGCACTGCTGGGGCCGCTAGGGGGAACGCTGGGGGGTTGAGCCATGTCGCCAGCGGCCAGGGGCGTGCATAGCTCCGTGCACTGGGGGAGAATTAGCCCATGAACGGCCACCTGGTGACGCTGGACGGCAATGAGCTGACCCTGAGCCAAGACGAGGTGAGGAAACTGCTCGGCTCCTCGCAGGCGTTCTGGCTCGACCTGGCCGCCACCGGTGAGGACACACCTGAGTACAGGCTGCTGCAGGACACGTTCGAGTTCCACCCGCTGGCACTGGAAGATGCGGAGCAGTTCGGGCAGCGGCCCAAGCTCGATTCTTACGACAACTTCGCCTTTTTGGTCGCCTTCGGTCCCAGCGGAGCTGAGCACCTGGTCGAGGTCCACTGTTTCTGTGCGCAGAACTACCTCGTCACCGTGCACCGCCACGACTGCCCGACAATCGACGAAGTGAGACGGCGCATGCAGGCGTCGACAACCCCGTTGCCCAGCCCTGTCATGGTCCTCCACCGGGTCGTGGACTCGTTAGTGGACGGCTACTTTCCCCTGCTCGCCTCCCTGGACGACCAGATCGACGACCTTGAAGACGAGATCTTGCAGGCGCCGACTGACGAACAGCTCGGGCGCCTTTTCGACATGAAGCGCTCTCTGATCGTCCTGCGCAAAGTCGTTTCACCCGAGCGCGATGTCTTCGCCACCCTGGTGAGCACCGCCGACGTCATCCCCGGGATGACCCCCGACTACGAGAGGTACTTTCGGGACGTCTACGACCACCTGATCAGGGTGAGCGACCTGGTTGACAGCTACAGGGACCTTCTGAGCGGCGTGCTCGACACCCACCTGTCAACCGTGTCCAACCGATTGAACGTGGTCATGAAACAACTCACAATTATTGCTACCGTCTTTTTGCCGCTCAGCTTCCTTACCGGTTTTTTCGGCCAGAACTTCGGCTGGATGATCGACCGCATAACGAGCCTCCCTGTCTTCCTGTTTGTCGGCATCGGCTCGCAATTGGTGGTGGCCGCGTTGCTGATCTTGATGTTCCGGAGATGGGGTTGGCTGTCACCCAACGGGACGGTGCCGTCGGCCGTGCCCGCCAAGCGCGTTGTCAGGATGCCGCTGTTGCGGTGGCTCAACATACGCCCGATGAGGCAGCCCACGGTCCACGAACCCCTCGAGGCGCTCCCGGCTGGGCCGGCGCCGCCGCTAACCCGGGGCCCGGCCGGCGTAACCATGCCGACGGCCAAAAAACCGAGGGCTAAAGCGGGTTGTTCCCGTGTTTGCGGAGGACCAATCGTTCCCGCTTGGTCTGCAGGGCGCCCAGGCAACTGGCAACGGCGTAGCGCGTCTCCGCGGGGTCGATCACCATGTCGACGTAGCCCCGCTCGGCCGCGATGTACGGGTTGAGCAGCTTTTCACGGTACTCGTCTGCCAGCCTGGCCCGTGTGCCTTCGTCCGCTCGGCGGTGAATTATCTGTACGGCTCCTTCGGCCCCCATTACGGCCAGCTCGGCGCTCGGCCAGGCGATGCACACGTCATTGCCCATGGCCTTGGAGTCCATGACAATGTAGGCACCTCCATAGGCTTTTCGCAGCACCAGGCAGACGCGAGGGACCGTAGCTTCTGCGTAAGCGAACACCAGCTCGGCCCCGTGGCGGATCATCCCCCGCCATTCCAGGTCTCTCCCCGGCATAAAGCCCGGCGTATCGACGAGCGTCAGCAAAGGCAAATTGAAGGAATCGCAGAAAGCGACGAAACCCGCCCCCTTTTGCGAAGCGGCGATATCGAGCGTACCGGCCATGGCCTGTGGCTGGTTGGCCAGGACGCCTACGGGCTGGCCCCCGACACGCACCAGCGCCGTTACCAGTTGAGTGGCCCATGCGGCCCGCAGTTCGAGGACCTCGCCGTCGTCAGCCACGCTCGTGATCACGCGGCGGACGTCATAGCTGCCGGTGGGGCTGGCGGGTATAACGTCACGCAGCTCGCCGGTCGAGCGCGAGACGGGGTCTCCGGGCACCGCTACGGGCGGCAGCTCATCGCAGTGCGCCGGAAGGAAGCCCAGCAGGTCGCTCACGGCCTGGAGCGCTCCTGGCCCGTCGGTGGCGACGAGGGTGGCGACGCCGGACCGGACCGAGTGCACTGGAGCGCCGCCTAGCTCGACGGGCCGGACCGACAGGCCCGTGACTTCGGCGACCGCGGCCGGTCCCGAGACGTAGGCCAACGCGTTTGACGTCATGACCACGGCGTCGGCCATCCCGAGCAGAAGAGCCGGGCCCGAAAGGAGCGGACCATCGAGGACAACGACCACCGGTACGACTCCCGAACACCGGGCCATCGCCCGCGCCACCCGCCCCCAACCATCGAGGCCAGCGAGGCCTTCGCTGAGGCCAGGGCCAGATGACGACAGTGACGCCACAAATGGCAAACGGCGCGACCACGCGCAGATTTGCCGCCTGTGAGATGGCGGCGGCGCCTTCCCCGCTCAGCACCCGATCGGCGTCGTCGTGATGAACCTGCGCCCACACGACTGGTCGCTGCCCGGGCTCGCCAGGGCACAGGGGACCGGCCCGGACGACCACCTCACTGGCTCTTGGTGGCCGCTCGGCCAACAGGTCGGCGGGGGCCGTGGGCAACGTTTGAGGCGGAGGGCCAGCCGCTGACCCACGCCGCCCGCTGCGAGCCGTCCGACCGTCACCCACTTGGCCTCGCCCGGTGGAGCCGCGGTTGGTCCCGGCAGTGGGGCGACCCCTCACGAACCCCTCATAGACCGCTCACACCCCGGCCGAAGGTCACAACCCGGCCGAAGGTTCTAGCCCGGTCGAAGGTCACAACCCGGTCGAAGGTTCGACCCCGGGAGCGTCCTCCGGTTCGCCGATGCCGCGTGCAATGAGAAAGCCCCGCGCTCTCTCGGCCAGCGGATAGCGGTTGACGAGCTGCCAGAAGGCCTTCCCGTGCCCGCTCACGTGGAGATGGGCCAGCTCGTGCACGATCACGTAATCGAGCACCCATCCCGGCTCTTTTGCCAGCCTCGAGGAGATGCGGATCGTCCCGTCGCTCGGCGTGCAGCTCCCCCACCGCAGAAGCTGGTTGTCGACCCAGCGTGTACTGCTGGGCGTGGCGAACCCGAACTTGCCGGCCAGGGCGCGCGCCCGCTGCTGCAAGTCGATACCGGCCGACTGCTGTCGCCGGCCGATGCGGCGAAGCATCTCGTTGACCCAGTGCTCCTCTTCGGCCCGGCTCATCGTGGCGGGGACCGTGACTCGCACGACGTCGCCGACCTGACGAGCCTGGACCGTCTTATGCCTGCGGCGGCTCCGGACTACCTCGACCTTCATCACGGAGCGAAAGGCTATGCCGATCCTGTGACGGTTTTGGCGCCAAGCGCTAGCAGGTCCGCTCGGGCCAGCGGCACCAGTTCCAGGTCGGGCGGCTCGCCCCGGCTCTCCAGCCACCAGCCGCTCAAATTGGTGTGACGCCGGGCTTCCCAAACGCCCAGCGCCAGCTCGAGGGCTACGACCACGCCGGCATGAGCGACCACGATGGCCTCGTCGGCTTGACGGCAAGCCAGGCTGTAGATGGCGGCCATCGAACGGCTGATGAAGTCCGCTCCTGGTTCGCCATCGGGGACGGTGTCCAGGTGTCCTTCCCGCCTCGCCTGGAACTCATCTGGCCAGTTGGTGGAGATCTGTTCGCTGGTCAGCCCGTTCCACACGCCGAGGTTCTGTTCACGTAGATCAGCGTTGACCACGATCGGTTGCTGGTAGCCGACCTCGCGCGCTATCAGCTCGGCCATGTGGCGCGCCCGGACCAGGTCGGAAGAAGCCATCAATGATGGCGCCACGCCACTGACGGCAAGGGCTTGCCCGGCCAGCCAGGCCTGCTGCATGCCCAGCTCAGACAGCGGAGCGTCGGACCAACCTTGCCACCTGCCGGCGGCGTTCCAAGTCGACTGGCCATGACGGAGAAGGAGAAGACGACCCACCCAGCCATCTTGACAGACCCGGGCGGCCACTAGCCTCCAAACGGTGTCGGAGGAGCCCGCGGCAGCGCCCACTGGCCGGCCACGCGAGGCCCAACTTTCGGCTCCCGGGGAAGGCGAGCCCGACCGCGGGAACGGCGGCGCCAGGAGGACACTTGACGGTGCTCTTTTTCGCCAGCGCCAGGGAGGCTGCGGGCGTGCGCAGCGCCAGGGTCGACGGGGGAGGCCGCACCGTCGGAGAACTGGTGGACGAGCTCATCGCCACGTACGGGGCGCACTTTCAAGCAGTGGCCTCGACCTGTGCCATCTGGGTCAACGGGCTGCCCGCCCACCCCGGCACCCGGCTCCAGGATGGCGACGAGGTGGCGGTCCTCCCGCCGGTCTCAGGGGGCTGTGGGGCTGCCGGACCGGGCATCAAACCCGGCGAGGCAAGCGTGTGAGCCGGCCGGCGGCTGTTTCGGCTTCTTCAACTTCTTCGGCTTCTTCGTTGTCCCTGGCCCCTGTCGGCCTTCCCCGGGTTGTTCGAGTTGTTTTTCGTGCTCTTTGTTGAGGTTGTTTTTCGGCGGTGGCTAGCCTCGGGCTGATGGCGCAGTTCACCCTCGACGTCGCCCTGGACCCCGGCTACATCTCCGACCTGGAACACCTCCCGCTGCCGGAGTTGCGGGCCAAGCGCGACGCCTGTAACGAGCTGGAGACAGACCTGTCCTACCTCCGGCGCATTGTGCAAGCGAGAGTCGACCTGGTCATGGCCGAGTCCGAGCGCCGGCAAGAGGGGAGGTCCGAACCAGGTCCCGATGCGCTCGTGCAGCAGCTGGCGCAGATCCTGGGCGATCACGGCCGAGGCGAAGGACCGGGTCGCCTGCCCTCGATCTTCGCCCCCGCCGAGGGTACCCAGGTCGCCCTGGCGGCCCACGTAGAGGAAGTACTCCCGTCGGACAAGCTGGGCGCGCTCGGGGACTTGAGCGCAGAGGAACTGAACGAGCTCCTCGCCGATCTCTCGGCCCTCGAACGTGAGGTATCGGCAGAGCGACGAGCTCTGCACGACATCATGGACCGTCTGCAGGAGGAACTAGTCCGCCGCTACCGCAGCGGCGAAGCAAACGTAGACGCCTTGCTTCGCTGAGTGTTCTGCTGACTTCCGTTGTCGCTGGAGACTTCTGAGCCTCCGGGCGCGCGGCTACGATTGGCACTGTCGTAGCCCGGGGGAGTTCGTGGCGTTTCGTTCGGGGAAGTGCGAAATGCCCGGCCCCGCGGGCTGCGGCCGTCAGTCTCCCCGGCGCCCATCTCCGCCCTATCGTTTGCCCATGACGAAGGAACTGTTGGTCGTGGGTGGGGGCAAAATGGGTGAAGCTCTGGTCAGCGGCTTGCTTGGCTCGGGCTGGGCGGCCCCGGGCGAAGTCGCTATCGCCGAGGTCTCCCCGGCACGGCGTTCGGAGCTGGGCGCCGAGGGTGGCCTTGCCCGTCGCTACCCGGGCCTCGAAATCACGGGCGGCGAGCTCCCGCCGGCAAAAGGTGCTGTCCTCGCCGTGAAGCCGCCGGACGTCGAGGAGGCGTGCCGGAGCCTCGAGAGCTCCGGAGCTACCCGCGTCCTTTCGATCGCCGCCGGGGTAACCCTGGGAGCCCTGGAGCCGTGGTGCCCCGAGGGCTGTGCCGTGATCAGAGCGATGCCGAATATGCCCGCACTGGTCCGCACCGGAGCGACCGCCATTTCCGCTGGTTCACAGGCGGGGCCCGATGACATCGAGTGGGCGGCCGGGATCATGCGGTCGGTCGGGCTCGTGGTGGAGGTCCCGGAGAAACTGCTGGACGCGGTGACCGGGTTGTCGGGATCAGGGCCGGCGTACGTGTTCGTGCTGGCCGAGGCCATGACCGAAGCGGGCGTGCTCGTGGGCCTACCCCGGCCAGTTGCGCGCGACCTGGTCGTCCAGACGTTGCTCGGTGCCGCCCGCCTCCTCTCCGAAACCGGTCAGAGCGCCGAGGAGCTGAGGGCTGCCGTGACGTCTCCTGGAGGGACCACGGCAGCAGGGCTGCGCCAGCTCGAGGCCGGCGGAGCGCGCTCAGCCGTGATCGAGGCGGTCGCCGCCGCCACCGCCCGGAGCCGGGAGCTCGGCTCGGGAAAGTAAGGAGCTGGCGCTACTATCTGCGGCAGGACCAGCGCACCAAGCGTCCGAATGGGGGCGACGTGAGATCACAGTTGTCGCGTTCCCGTTGCGCTTTGCCGTTCCCGTTGCGCTGGCGCGCTGATGAACCGGTTCAAGCGCGACGGGTTGACCGGATCGCGACGGGTTGACGTTAAATGTGATGAACAATTGCACGTTCCGCGCAGAGCCCAACGCCAATCGTGGTGTAGCGAGCCCGTGAGCTACTCCCGGGTCCACTGACCATCACATCCGGTGGTCTCGCCAGCCGGAGAGGGCCCGGTATTCAATCAGGGCGCATGGGCAGCCGACCGGGAAGGCCCCTGCACGCCGGGTGCACGAGCCGCCATCTTTCGCCTACCCTCGTAGGTGGAGAAGGGTTCAAAATGGCCAAGTCAAACGACGCCCGGCCACGGTCGCGCTACGTCACGGTTGCTGAGGTAGCCGGCCAGCTGCGGGTTTCCAACATGACGGTTTACCGCCTGGTGCAGTCGGGGCAGCTACCGGCGGTACGGGTCGGCCGGTCGTACCGGATACGCGAGGAGGACGTAGACCGTTTTCTTGCCGCCCAGTACACGACGGCCGGCTAGCAACCCTCCGGGTAACCGGAGCTAAGCGGGCCTCGGCCCAATAGAGCGCGGCAGCAGAGCGCGGTCCGGGGTGGAGAGCGGCGCCAGGCCCCTGGTGGTGAGCCTGCTCAGCGACTACGGGCTGGCTGACGGCTTCGTCGGCGCCCTTCACAGCGTGCTTCGAGCGCGATTGCCCGATGTAGCTATCGTCGACCTCACCCACGAGGTAAGGCCGCAGGACGTCCGGGCGGGCGGTCTGGCCCTGGCCCGAGCGGCACCGTACCTGGCCACGGGGGTCGTCGTCGCCGTCGTCGACCCCGGGGTCGGTACGGCCCGACGGGGCTTGGCTATTCAGGCCGGGGCGGCCAACATCGTCTTTGTCGGGCCTGACAACGGGTTGCTTCTCCCCGCCCTAGACCTGCTCGGAGGCGCCGTGCTGGCCGTCGAGCTGGAAGACGCCGCCTACCGGCTGCCACCGTCCGGACCGGCATCACCCGGATTGGCATCACCCCGGTCGCCAGCGCGCGGACCGACCTTCGCCGGGCGGGACATCTTCGCTCCGGCCGCGTCCCACCTGGCCGCGGGCGGTGCCCTGGGCGCCCTTGGGCGGGAGGTGAGCATAGAGACGCTCGTGCGGCTGCCGGTCCCCCTGTACCGCAGAGCCCCTGACGGCGCCCTTGAAGTCGAGGTCACCTGGGTCGACCGGTACGGGAATGTCCAGCTGGCGGCGCCCGCTCCCGCCCTCGCCGGCCTTGCCGGCCCCGGTGGCAGGCTCGAGGTCTCGACCGGGCCTGCCACTGCCGCCAGCACAACGCCGCCACGGCCCGCACGTGTCGTCCGCACTTATGCAGACCTTGCCGCCGGAGAACTCGGGGCGCTCGTCGACTCGTATGGCTTCCTCGCCCTCAGTTTGAACGGCGCCAGTGCCGCCGAGTTTCTCGGTGCTGGCGAGAAGGACGTGCTCATCCTCCGGCAGAGCGGGTCATCTGTCCCCTGAACAGCTGCCTTACGGCAGCAGGTGGGCTTCGTGCTCGCCCCGCCGTACGATTGTCCCTGATGCCAGCCGCGCCACCCGGGGCTCACGCACTACCAGAGGCGACGGTCAGACGCCTGCCCCTCTACCTCAGGGCACTCGTGGATGCCAGCGCCGACCGCCAGTTGATGCTGTCGTCCGAGGAACTCGCGGCCCGGGCCGGAGTAAACGCGGCACAGGTCCGTAAGGACCTCTCCCACCTCGGCTCCTACGGCACACGGGGTGTCGGCTATGACATCGAGCTGCTCCGCCAGCAGATAAACCGCCAGCTCGGGCTCACTCACGAGTACAACGTCGCCCTCGTCGGGGCCGGGAACCTGGGCCAGGCGTTGAGTAACTACCGCGGCTTCTCCGAGCGAGGTTTCAACGTCGTAGCTGCCTTCGACACGGACCCCGGCAAGGTCGGGAGGCGGCTCGGGAGTGCGGTCGTCTATCCCCTCTCCGAGCTGGCCACGGTGGTCCGTGAGAAGGACATCACAATGGCCCTCATCACCGCCCCAGCGCAGGTCGCCCAGGACATCTTCGACAAGCTGGTAGCCGCGGGCGTCACCTCCGTGCTCAATTTCGCGCCCACCGTCCTCAACGTGGCGGCTCACGTCTCGGTACGCAAGGTCGACCTGGCTGTCGAGCTCCAGATCCTCGGGTACTACGAGCACCTGCGCAACGACCGTTCCGGCACGTCCAAAGCCGTGGCCAGCAACTGAGGCGCAGGTCCGAGCGAGAGGAGCACTGAGCCTTGCCCGTCGACGCACCCGTCTATCCCGTCGCCCTGGTGCTGAAGGGCCGTCCCTGCCTTGTCGTCGGTGGCGGCCACGTCGCCGAGCGCAAAGCTCGCGGCCTGCTGGCGGCCGAGGCACGGGTCCATGTCGTGGCCGAGGAGGTGCGGGCCCCGATGCGAGCACTGGAAGGGGTAGCCGGGCTGGCGAGCATCGAGGAGCGGCCCTACCGGCGGGGCGAAGTGGCCGGCTACAGGCTGGTGATCGCCGCCACAGGCGACCCGGCCGTGAACAGGGCCGTCTACGACGACGCCGAGACGGCCGGTATCTGGGTCAATTCGGCCGACGACCCGGCTGCTTGCTCGTTTATCCTGCCTGCGATCGCCCGTCAGGGCCCGGTGGCGGTGGCAATATCGACGTCCGGCTACAGCCCCGCTCTGGCCTCATGGTTGAAAGACCACGTAAGCGAGCACATGGGCCCGAGATGGCCGAGCTGGCCGAACTTCTGGCCGAAGCGCGGGCACGGCTGAAACAGGAAGGCAGGAGCACCGAAGACGTCGACTGGCGGCGCAGCCTGGATTGGGACATGCTCGACTTGATCCGCTCGGGTCGTCGAGCCGAAGCAAAGGAGCGCCTCGAGGCGTGTCTATCGCTGTAGTCGGGATAAACCACCGGACCGTGCCCCTCGAGGCACTCGAACCCATGATCGTTACGCCGCCGCACCTGCCCAAGGCGCTGGCCGACCTTTCATCGCGGTCCTACCTGGACGAGGTGGTCGTGCTTTCGACCTGCATGCGGACCGAGGTGTACGCACTGGTCAACCGCTTCCACGGTGCCATGGCGGACATACGGGAGTTCCTGGCTGCGTGGAGCGGCAAGCCCCCCGAGGACTTCTCCGGCAACTTGTACTCCTATTTCGATGAAGCGGCGGTCAACCATCTGTTCAAGGTCTCGTGTGGGCTCGACTCGGCCTCATTAGGCGAACCGGAAGTGCTGGGCCAGGTCCGCCAGGCCTGGGAGGTCGCCCGCAAGGAGGGTACGTGTGGGCCGGTCCTCAGCGGGGCGTTCCGCCACGCCCTCCAGGTGGGCAAGCGGGCCCGCGCCGAGACCACTATCTCTCGGGGCACCACCTCCCTGTCGTACGCCGCCGTGGAAATGGCGGCCGCCGCGCTTGGGCACCTCGATGGCAAGCAGGCCCTGGTTATAGGCGTGGGCGAGGTGGGCGAGAGCACCACCCGCGCCTTCGCCGGCGTCTCCGGTGCCCCGGCTGTAATAGTGGCCAACCGGACCAGGGACAAGGCCGACCAGCTGGCGCAGTCCGTGGGCGGCGAGGTGGCCACGTGGGCCGAGCTCCCGGGCGCCATCGCCCGCGCCGACATCGTGGTCTGGTGCACGGCGGGAGATGGCGTCGGGCTCGCCCGTGGGGTAGTGGAGGAGTGCCTGGCGGCCCGGCCCGGGCGCCCCCTGCTGCTTGTCGACCTGGCCGTCCCCCGCCACATCGACCCGGAAGTTGCCGCCCTGTCCGGGGTGACCCTGCTCAACATGGACGACATCAGCGACTTCGTCAGTAGCAGGCTGGACGAACGGCGGGCAGAGGTCCCCACCGTTGAGCGGATCGTGAACGAGGAGGTCGAGCGGTACAGCACGTCACTGGCGGCCCGGTCCGTCGCCCCCCTCGTGAGCAGCCTCCACGACCGTGCCGAAGAGATAAGGCAGGCCGAGCTGGCCCGGTTCGAAAGCCGGTTCCGTGAACTGGGGGCACCCGAACGCGAGGCCCTCGAGGCCATGACAAAGCGGGTCGTCGCCAAGCTGCTCCACGAGCCGACGGTGAACTTGAAGGCGGCGGCCGGTACGCCCCGAGGTGATGGGTTGGCCGACGCGTTCCGGGACCTTTTCGACCTAGAAACCTGACGTGCGCTTGCGGCTCGCGACCCGGGGGAGCCCGCTGGCGCTTTGGCAGGCCCAGCACGTCGCCTCCCTGCTAGGTAGCGCGCACCCGGAGATCGAGACCGAGCTGGTGACGGTCACTACTACAGGGGACAGGCGTAAGGATGTCCCGGTATGGGAAATGGGCGGCAAGGGTGTGTTCGTGCGCGAGGTACAAGCCGCCGTCCTCTCCGGGCGGGCGGATGCGGCCGTTCACTCCGCCAAGGACCTCCAGCCCGTGCCCGCGACAGGTCTCTGCCTGGCCGCCGTCCCCCGGCGCGGCGACCCGAGGGACACACTGGTCGGCGGCCACCTCTCGGGGCTGGCCCAGGGTGCCCGCGTGGCCACCGGCAGCCAGCGCCGGCGAGCGCAACTGGCGTGGCTCCGGCCCGACCTCGAGTTCGAGAACCTCAGGGGAAACATCGCCACCCGCCTCTCCCGGATCCCCCTGGAGGTGCGATCGTGGTCGCCCAGGCGGCACTCTCCCGCCTGGGGCTCACTCCGCAGCCGATGGAGATCCTCGCCACGGGCGTGATGCTCCCGCAGGTGGCCCAGGGAGCCCTGGCCGTTGAGTGCCGGTCAGAAGACGCGACATTTTTGCAGTTGCTCACCCCTCTCGACGACCCGCCTTCACGCCGAGCCGTCGACGCCGAGCGGGCCTTCCTGGCCGCGATCGGAGGGGCGTGCGACCTGCCGGTCGCCGGCCACGCCACTTTGAGCGAAGAAAATGAGCTGCGCCTCGAGGGACTGCTCGCCGCCCCGGACGGCAGCGTCGTGGTCCGCCGGGCGTCGTCGGCAAAGCAGGAAGAGGCCGTCGAGCTTGGCCGGCAGGTGGCCGAAATGGTCCTCGACGGCGGGGGGCGGGCTCTGCTGGCCGCGCGGGCCAACGACCAGTGACCAGCACCAGCAGGTAAAAGGTGACGCCGTCGAAAGCGCGGCCATCGGGAGCGCGGCCATCGGGAGCGCGGGCATCGGGAGCGCGGGCATCGGGAGCGCGGGCATCGGGAGCGCGGGCATCGGGAGCGCAGCCGTCCGGAGCCGTGGCAACCGGTGGCACCGTCTACCTGGTCGGCGCCGGGCCGGGGACCCGGGCTTGCTCACCCTGCGAGGAGCCCAGCTCCTGGGCCAGGCGGACGTCGTCGTGCACGACCGTCTTACCGCCCCGAGCCTGCTTTCGCTCGCTCCCCGCGGGGCCGAAATAGTTGACGCCGGGAAGCAACCAGACGACCGGGGGGACCAGGAAGCCATAAACCAGCTGCTCATCAAGCGGGCCAAAGAGGACGGCGCGTCGTGCGGCTGAAGGGGGGCGACCCGTTTGTGTTCGGCCGGGGAGGCGAAGAAGCGCTGGCCCTCCAGGCGGCCGGAGTTGTCTTCGAGGTCGTCCCCGGGATCACGTCCGCCGTTGCGGCACCTGCGTACGCCGGCGTACCCGTCACCCACCGCGGGTTGTCTGCTGCGTTCACGGTGGTGGCAGGACATTCCCGTGCCGTCGAGCTGAGCCCCGAAAGAGGCGGCACCAACTGGGAAGCGCTGGCCGCCGCGGGTGGGACCATTGTGGTCTTGATGGGAGCGGCTCATGCCGGCCAGATCGCGCAGCGCTTGATGAGCGGTGGGCTCCCTCCGGGGACACCTGTCACAGCCGTCCATAAGGGGACCGCGCCGAGCAAAAGACTGTGCGGACAACTCTCGATGGCGTTGCCGATGTGGCTCTGGAGCCTCCGGTCACGATCGTGATCGGCCCGGTTGCCGGCCTCGACCTCAGCTGGTACGAGAGCCGGCCTTTGTTCGGGAAGGTAGTGGTCGTTACCCGCGCCGCTCACCAGGCACCTGACCTGACCGAGCGCGTGGCGGCGCTCGGGGCTCACGTCCTCGAACTACCGGTGATCGCCCTGGGCGCGGCCGCCGACGGCGGCGTCGCCCTGCAGGGAGCCGTCGCCAGGCTGCGCCGTGGCGATTACTCGTGGCTGGTGTTCACATCGGCCAACGCCGTCCATCGTTTCTTCGAACTGGTACCCGATACTCGCTCGCTCGGTTCGACGCTCGTTGCCGCCGTTGGGGAGGTCACGGCCGAAGCGGCCCTCGACTACCGGGTAGTGGCCGACCTGGTGCCCGCCGACTACAGCGCCGAAGGACTGATCGCTTCGTTCCCCGCGGCCCCGCCGGCGCCGGCGCGCCGGGCGGTGCTCCTCCCTCAGGCCGCTGGCGCCCGCCCCGAACTGCGCCATGGCCTGGCCGATCGAGGATGGGACGTCCACGCCGTCGAGGCCTACCGGACCGTCCCGCAGACCGTCAGCGCCGAGTTATTAGCTGCGGCGGCCCGGGCTGACGCCATCTGCTTCGCCTCTTCGTCAGCTGTCGACAGCTATGTCGACCAGGCGAGTGGCGCCGGGCTGCCCACGCCACCTGTCGTGGCCTGTATCGGCCCGGCCACCGCAGCTACCGCTCGGCGCCAGGGGCTGACGGTAGACGCCGAGGCCGGCGAACACACCCTCGACGGCCTCGTCACGGCGCTCCTCGACGTGCTCGGCTGACGGGCCCCGGCATCTGGGAACTGGCATCTGGGAACTGGCATCTGGGAACTGGCCGCTAGCGTGATGGGCATGGGTTTCCCGGAGACAAGGATGCGCCGATTGCGAGGTACGGCGGTCCTGCGCGAGATGGTGGCCGAGACCTCCTTGAACGTGAAAGACCTGGTCGCTCCCCTTTTTGTCCGCGAGGGCATCGAAGCGCCGCAGCCGATCCCGTCTCTGCCGGGAGTTGTGCAGCACACGGTCGAGTCGCTCGTGAAAGAATCCCGTCGGCTCTGCGAGCTCGGGGTGCCCGCCCTGGTGCTCTTCGGTGTCCCCCGGGAAAAGGACCCGGAGGGCAGCCAAGCCTCGGCCCCCGACGGCGTCGTCCAGGTCGCCCTGTCATCGCTTCGTCAGGAGCTGGGAGGCCAGATGGTCCTCGTGGCCGACCTCTGCCTGGACGAGTACACGGACCACGGTCATTGCGGCGTCCTTGACGGGCGGGGCGAGGTAGCCAACGACCCGACACTGGAGCTGTACAGGCAGGTTGCTGTCGCTCAAGCGGAAGCGGGGGCGGACCTCGTGGCCCCGTCGGGGATGATGGACGGCCAGGTGGCGGCGATCCGGTCGGCGCTGGACGGCCGGGGTTACACCGATGTCGGCATCCTGGCCTACTCGGCCAAGTTTGCTTCGGCGCTGTACGGGCCGTTCCGTGACGCCGTTGACGTGACAATTGCCGGCGGTGGCGACCGAAGGGGGTACCAGCAGGACCCCCGCAACCGGAGAGAGGCCTTGCGAGAGGTGGAACTGGACGTCGCCGAAGGAGCCGACATCGTGATGGTGAAGCCCGCCCTCCACTACCTCGACATCATCGCCGAGGTGCGGCAAGCAGTAAGGGTGCCGGTAGCGGCCTACCACGTGAGCGGGGAGTACGCCATGGTGAAAGCAGCCGCCGAGAGGGGCTGGGTAGACGGGCGGGCCGTAGCACTGGAGCAGCTCGGGGCCATAAAGCGCGCCGGCGCGGACATGGTCCTCACTTACTTTGCCGGCGAGGTGGCTGAACTGCTCCACGTGTGACGGGGCTGCTCCAGCCCTGACCGGGGGCCAAGAGGGCGGACGCTACAGGAGAGACGGCCGGGAAGGGAGACGAGAAAATTACCGGGACACACGGCACCAACGGGCCGCACGCCAACGAGACAAGCGCCAAGGAGACGAACGCCAACGAGACGAATGACAGCCTGTTCGAGCGGGCGTGCCGGGTCACGCCCGGCGGAGTCAACTCGCCCGTACGGGCCTTCAAGGCTGTCGGAGGTACGCCCTACTTCGTGGCGCGGGGGGAGGGCGCGTACGTCACCGACGTCGAGGGCAAGAGCTATATCGACTACGTGCAGTCTTATGGCGCCTCGATCCTCGGCCACGCCCACCCCAAAGTGGTGGAGGCGGTACGTCGGGCGGCCAGCGAGGGGACGACCTTCGGGGCTCCCACCGCCCGGGAGGTCCTGCTGGCCGAGGAGATCTGCGCCCGGGTGCCCGGCTGCGACGAGGTCCGGCTCGTGAGCAGCGGTACGGAGGCAGCCATGTCCGCCGTCCGCCTGGCCCGAGGCGCGACCGGGCGCGACCGCGTGGTGGTGTTCGCCGGGTGCTACCACGGCCACAGCGACGGCCTGCTGGCAGGGGGCGGGAGCGGCGTCGCCACTCTCGGGCTGCCAGCCTCGGTCGGCGTCCCGAAGGGGGCGGTGGCCGAAACACTGGTCGTGCCCTACAACGTCGTGCCCGAGCTGAGCAGCGATGTCGCCGCCGTGATCGTCGAACCCGTGGCCGCCAACATGGGCCTCGTCGCTCCTCTCCCCGGCTTCCTCGAGGGGTTGCGGGAAGCGTGCACTAAGGCCGGGGCTTTGCTGATCTTCGACGAGGTGATAACCGGCTTCCGGCTCTCGCGGGGAGGCGCTTCGTCGTTGTTTGGCGTCGTCCCCGACCTCTGGTGCTTCGGCAAGGTCGTCGGCGGCGGCCTCCCTCTGGCCGCCTTCGGCGGGAGGCGGGAAATAATGGACCAACTGGCGCCGCTCGGCCCCGTCTATCAGGCGGGCACGCTGTCGGGGAACCCGGTCGCGACGGCCGCCGGACTGGCCGTCCTTTCCCTCCTGGACGACGTCAGCTACAAGGAGCTTGCTGGTTTCGCCGGCCGGCTCGGCGCGGGTCTGTCGACGGCGGCCCGCGAAGCTGGCCTGGAGGTACAGGTACCCGTGGTTGGACCGCTTGTCGGGATCTTCTTCGGGACCGCAGCCGTGCAGGACTACGACGGGTCACGTGCCTCCGCCGCCAGCGGGTTGTACGCCCCGTTCATGCGCGGCCTGCTCAAAAAGGGCGTAGCGCTGGCGCCGGGCCCGTACGAGGCGCTCTTTCCGAGCCTGGCCCACGGCAAAATAGAGCTCGACCGCACCGTGGCCGCCTTCGCCAAGGTCGCGATGGGGCTGGCGGCCTCAGGTTGAAACGGCCTTTTTGGCCCGGACGCTGTCTTTGCCCCTGGCCAGAGTGACGAGGGCCTTGTAGGCCGCTTCGGCCGGCCCCGTCTCGTCCGGGCGCAGCATGTTGGACATGATGCGGAGGAGCCACTCCATGAGCGGTCGGCTGTACATCCCTGTCACCGTGCAGGCTCGCATGACCCGGGGGTCGCCGATGGCACGGACGAAAGCCCGGCCCACCCGGTAGTAGAGCCCGTACTCCGCTTCGAGGCGCTCTTCGTAGGTCCGCAGGACCCCCGGGTCGTCCCCCGCCAGCGCGGCGTGCAGCACGTCGGCCGCCAGCCGCCCGGTCTCATAGCCGTAACCGATCCCTTCGCCGTTGAACGGGTTGATCATCCCGCTGGCGTCCCCGACTACCAGGTGGGTGGGCCCTGATCTCGGCCCTACGGAGAGGCCCATGGGCAAGCGCCCACCGGTGGCCGGGCCGAGGCAGGTCTCGGGCCGGATCTCCCACGACGCGGGAGCAAACTTGGAAAAGGCTTCCAGCATCTGGGTGGTGTTGGCGCCCTTCCACAGCGATGACGTCGTCAGGAGCCCCACGCCGACGTTGATACGGCCGTCTCCCAGGGGGAAGATCCACCCGTACCCGGGCATGGCGTGACCGGCCTCGTCGCGCAGGTCGAGCCACGAATCGATCCAGGGTTCGTTGTGGCGGGGGGAAGTCCAGTAGCCCCGCAGCGCCATCCCCTGGGGGTACGACTTGTCCCGTTGGTTGCCGAGCGCCCAACCAAAGCGGGAATTGGCCCCGTCGGCGACGACGACGTAGCGAGCCGACAACTGGCCACTGTGGCCATCCTCTCCCTTTGCCACGACACGCGCACCCCGCAGGGCCCCTCCCTCGAAGACAGGCTCGGCCGCCTCCGTGTGCTCCCACAGCGTGGCGCCCGCCTTGGCGGCGTGAGACGCCACCAGTGCGTCGAGGTCGTGGCGGGTAACTACATAGCCGTACGAAGGCATGCCCTTGACCTCTGGCCAGGGCAGCTCGAGCACCCGGCCGAACCCGTGGGAGCGCAGCCCGTCGTACCGGTGCCATGCCGTCAGCTCGGTGCCGAGCCCCATCTGGTTGAGCTGGTGGACGGCGCGTGGCGTGAGCCCGTCGCCACAAGTCTTTTCCCGGGGGAACGATTTGCGCTCGACGACCACAACATCGTGGCCGGCCTTGGCCAACCAGTAGGCGCAGGACGCGCCCGACGGCCCGGCACCAACAACCAGTACGTCACAGTGGTGGTCGGCGGGCGTGGCGCCTGTGGGCTCGGGGATAGTCATCTGCTCCCCGGGGATGCTAGCCCGACTCGGGCGGCTGGAGCGAAGTGCGGGAGCACACGGCCCAATGTGTGGTCAGTTCCAAGAGGGCGCTAGCCTGAACAGCTGATGGACCAGTACCTGCCCATCCTTCTACTCCTCGTGTTGGCCACGTTGTTCGCCGTCGGGTCGTTCATGGCGTCGCGGATGCTCGGCCCGGCCGGGCGGCTCGACCCGGCCAAGCGCGGGCCCTACGAATCCGGGATTGCGCCCAAGTTGGAGCCGTCGGCTCGTTTCCCCGTGCGCTTCTATCTCATCGCGATGATCTTCATCATATTCGATATCGAGGTCATCTTCCTGTACCCCTTTGCTGTGATTTTCAAGCAGCTCTCGGCGTTCGGATTTGTGGAGATAGCTACGTTCGCGCTGGTCGTTTTTATTGCTTTCGCGTACCTGGTCTCCCAGGGCGGGCTCGACTGGGGCCCGGGCAAGCGCTTCGGTAACAGGGCCGGCGCCCCTGTTACGCGTTCCCTCAATGCGACGATCAGGCGGGTCAGCCGGCCCGGGGTGCCCGTCCAGCACACGCGCCCCACCACCAGCACGACGCCACGCGCCCCCGCCGCGGGTAGCCGGTCGGTCCCCGCTGGCCAGGGAGAGCGGTAATGCCACTCGAAGACCTTCATCACAACTTCCTTACCGGCACGCTGGAAGACGTCGTCAAATGGGCGCGCGCGCGGCGAGTTCCTGGGGGGCGAACTTCGGCCTGGCCTGTTGCGCAATCGAAATGATGGGCACCGGCGCGGCCAACTTCGACCTGGCTCGGTTCGGGATGGAAGTCTTCCGAGCTTCACCTCGCCAGGCCGACCTCATGATCGTGGCGGGACGAGTGACCCAAAAGATGGCGCCAGTCCTGCGTCAGGTGTACGACCAGATGATGGTGCCGAAGTGGGTCATTTCGATGGGGGTGTGCGCGTCGACAGGCGGGATGTTCAACAATTACGCCATTGTCCAGGGCGTGGACCAGATCGTCCCTGTGGACGTTTACACCCCTGGCTGCCCCCGGGCCCCGAGACATTGATCCACTCGATCCTCACCTTGCACGAGCAGAATCCGCCGGGGTGAGATAACCCGCCGGCGGGCCGCTACGGGCGCCGGTGCAGGGGTGCACCTGGAGGAGGTTCGCCCCCTTCAGCTTTCTTCTCGGGCCGGGAGCGAGCAGGCGGCAGGGGCGTGAGCCAGCAAGAGCCGAGCCCAGGGGAAGGCGACGCGGAAGCAGGCCCCGAAGAGGGCCCGGTCTTGTCGCACGGCTGTCCCGTAGTCGAGTCGTCTGGTCAACGCACCGTCCACACGGACCGTGCCCGGTACCTGGCACTTATGGAAGCCCTGAAGAACGACGACGGCTTCGAAATGTGCGTCGGCGTGAGCGGGGTGGATTATCTGAGCCATCCCGGACGTGAGCTACCGGCCGGGATAGAGGCAGAGCGTTTCGAGGTTGTCGTCGAACTGCTCTCCCTCTCCAACAAGGAGCGCTTGAGAGTGCGTTGCCAGGTCCCCGCGGCCGACCCGGTCGTGCCGACCTTGTTCGACCTGTGGCCGGGTAGCGAAGCGCACGAACGCGAAACGTACGACATGTTCGGGGTCGTTTTCAGCGACCACCCCGACATGACGCGGATCCTGATGCCAGAGGACTGGGAGGGCTACCCGCTACGGAAGGACTACGTCACGGCGCGGGTCCCGGTCCAGTTCAAGGAGGCCCCGAAGTGAGCGAGGTGACAGGAGGCGGAGAAACCGTTGGCCCGCTTGCGACCGATGAGCCGCCCGCTCCGGTCGTAGCCGGAGGATCAGCTGCTTCTCTCGACGAGCTGCTGAAGGCGAGGACGTCCGAGGGCGCCCAGGAAATGAAGGCGCGCGGGGACACGACGGCCAGAGAGCTTCGCTCGGAGGTCGGCGGCGTGCTGCGCCTGCCCGAAGGTGTATCGGTCGACACCGAGGACTACAGCTACGACACCCCCGACGACGAGACGATGATCTTGAACCTCGGGCCTTCCCACCCGTCGACGCACGGAGTGCTGCGGGTGATGGTGGAAATTCGGGGAGAGCAGGTCCTCCGCACCAAACCCGTGATCGGTTACCTCCACACAGGTATGGAGAAAACGGGCGAGGAGCTCATGTACCACCAGGGTTCTACGAACGTGACCCGCATGGACTACCTCTCGCCGCTGTTCAACGAGACCGCGTTCTCCCTATCCGTCGAGAAACTGGCGGGCATCGAGGTTCCCGAGCGTGCCGTCTGGATAAGGATGCTGATGTGCGAGCTCAACCGCATTTCCTCGCACCTTCTCTGGATTGCCACCAACGGAGCTGACCTCGGCGCTCTGAACATGTTGGTCTACGGCTGGCGGGACCGGGAACTGGTCCTTGCCTTCTTCGAAAAGGTAACCGGGCTGCGGATGAACCATAACTACATCCGGCCCGGTGGGGTGGCGGCCGACCTGCCCGACGGTTGGCGCGACGACGTCACGGCGATATGTGACGTTGTGTTGCGGCGTATGGACGAGTACGACAACCTGCTCACCGGGCAACCCGTACTCCAGGCCCGCATGGACGGGGTCGGCCCCCTTGATGCCCCGACCGCCGTCGGCCTGGGGTTGACCGGCCCGCTCCTGCGTTCTACGGGAGTCGCCTACGACGTCCGCCGGGACTTTCCTTACCTGGCTTACGACGACGTCAAGTTCGACGTAATAATTGGGACGGCCGGTGACTGCTGGGACCGTTTTGCCATCCGGTGCAACGAAATCCGGGAGTCGGTGCGCATAGTCCGCCAGGTGGCGGACGCCATGCCGGGAGGCGACTACCGCGTCCAGGACAAGAAGATCACACCTCCGCCCCGCAACCGGATCGACGAGTCGATGGAAGCACTGATCCATCACTTCAAGCTTTTTACCGAGGGCCTGCGGATCGCTCCCGGGGACGCTTACGTGCCGGTGGAGTCACCACGCGGCGAGCTGGGCTGTTACATAGTCTCGGACGGCACTTCCCGGCCGTACAGGCTGCACGTCCGCGCACCCTCTTTCGCCAACTTGCAGGGCCTCGCCCCGATGGTGCGGGGCGCTTTCATCCCCGACGTGATCGCTTGCGTCTCGACGATCGACCCGGTGATCGGAGACGTCGACCGCTGAGGTCACCCCGGCCGCTCCCTGGGACCGGGCCGTAAATGGTCTCCGCCCGGGCCCTCAATTGGTAACGGGGCGTGCTTCTCGGCAAAGATAAGCGGCGTGCCCCGGCTGAACGAGGACAACCTGGTGAGAGCGCAACAACTGGTCGCTCTCTACCCGCAGAAGCGCTCTGCCCTCATCCCGGTCCTGCACGTCCTCCAGGAGCAGGACGGCTATCTCAGCCCCGAAGGCATCGAGCATGTCGCCGAGCTCATCGAGCTGACGCCGGCCGAAGTGAGGGGGACAGCGAGCTTTTACGAAATGTTCCATCTCGAGCCGATAGGCCGTTACCTGGTCGCTGTGTGCACCAACATCGCGTGCATGCTGGCCGGCGCCTACGAGCTTCTGGAGCACATGGAGGAGCGCCTGGGCGTCACCCTCGGCGGCACCACGCCTGACCGTTCGTTCACCCTGGAAGACACCGAATGCATTGCGCTGTGCGGCAACGCGCCCTGCCTGGTGGTCAACTGGCGCTACTTCGGGGACATGACGCCCCAGCGATGGGACACCCTGTCCGAGGACCTCGTCGCCGGTCGTCTTACCGCCGAAGTCCCTCCCCACGGCACGCTATGCCGGGTTCGAAGGTCAGTTGGGCTGGTAGCTTCCGGCGCCACGGCCGCGGTCGCCGACAAACGTCCCCGGCCATCGCCGCCAACCAAACCGGCGGCCCGGGCGGAGCGGCCGTCGCCGGCCCTGGACAGCACCGGGCAAGAGGTGCAACTGGCGACTTCGCGCACGACGGCCGCGGTCACGAGCACCCTTGACCCGGGCGGCGACGCGGCGGCCGAGGACGGTACCAAGTGACGGCAACCGGGCCTGAGAGCTCGAAGTTCGGGCCGAAGATCATCACGTCCCGGTTCGGTTTTGACCAGAGCTGGACACTTCAGACCTACCTGGCCCACGACGGTTACGCGGGCCTGCGCAAGGCCCTGGCCCTGACACCCGATGACGTCCGGCAGTCGGCATTGGCCTCCAGCCTCCTTGGACGAGGAGGGGCCGGCTTCGACATGGGCCGCAAGTGGTCCATGCTCCGAAAGGCCGAGCCCGTCTACCTGGTTGTCAACGGGGACGAGAGCGAACCGGCCACCTTCAAGGACCACGCTCTCCTCGAGGGCGACCCCCACCAATTGATCGAGGGCGTGATCATCTGCGCCTATGCCATCGGCGCCGACCGGGCCTTTATCTTTGTGCGCGGTGAGATGGCGTTGGCCCAGGAACGGGTGCAGGCCGCCCTCAACGAGGCTTACGACTACGGCGCCGTGGGTGCCAACATTTTCGGATCCGATTTCTCGATCGACGTTGTGATGCACCCGAGCGCAGGCGCCTACATTGCCGGCGACGAGACAGGGTTGCTGGAAAGCCTGGAAGGCAAACGGGCTTTCCCCCGCATCAAACCACCCAATTACCCCGCCGCCATAGGCCTTTATGGGGCGCCCACGGTCGTCAATAATGTCGAGAGCCTTTCCAACCTGGGCTGGATCATCAGGAACGGGAGCGACGCTTTTCACGACCTCGGCGAGGGGCCTTCCCGGGGGACAAAGCTGGTGTCCCTTTCGGGCCACGTCCGCAAGCCCGGGAACTATGAGCTCGAGTTCGCCAAGGTGACGTTCCGCGACCTTATTTATGACCCCGAGCTCGGAGGGGGCATAAGGGACGATCGGGAGCTCAAAATCCTTATCCCGGGCGGCGCGTCGTCGCCCTGGTTCGGCCCGCAGCACCTCGACATCACGCTGGCCAACGAAAAGATCGCGGCGGCGGGGTCGATGGCTGGCTCAGGGGCGATCACGGTCATGGACGAAACGACGTGCCCCGTGCGCGTCGGCTGGCGCCTCACGCACTTCTTTCACCGGGAGTCGTGCGGCCAATGCACGCCCTGCCGTGAAGGCTCAGGGTGGCTCGAAAAGATCATGCGCCGCATCGAGGATGGCCGCGGCCGGGAAGCTGACCTTGACTTGTTGATGGATGTTTGCGACAACATCTCGCCCGGGGTGAGATGGCCGCCGGCCCAAACCACGATCTGCCCCCTGGGCCCATCGATCCCGAGCCCCATCGCTTCGGGGATCAGGATGTTCCGGGACGAGTTCCTGGAGCACATCCGCACGGGCCACTGTCCGTCCCCGCCCGACGTGTTGCGAGGGAGCCCCGCGTATGCCTGACGCCCCCGCGTCAAGCAACCAGCCCACGCCGGCGACCGGGAGCGGGAGTGCAGGGACCGGCGGGCCACCGGCACCAGAAGTGCGACCGGACGGCGTCAACTTCACTCTCGACGGCCGGTCGCTGGTAGCAAACAAGGGCGAGCTCATAATCAGCGCCGCGGAGCGGGCCGGTACGTACATACCCCGGTTCTGCTACCACCCACGGATGAAGCCGGTCGGCATGTGCCGCATGTGCCTGGTCGACATAAAGGGACCACGGGGCTTCACGCTTTCGCCCGCCTGTTACCTCCCGGTCACAGAGGGGATGGATGTAGTCACCAGTAGCCCCGCCGTCAAGAAGGCCCAGGACGGGGTGCTCGAGTTCCTGCTCGTAAACCATCCCCTTGACTGCCCCATTTGCGACAAAGGTGGGGAGTGCCCGCTGCAGGACCAGACGGTTGCCTACGGGCCCGGCGAGACGCGCTTCGTCGAAGAAAAACGACATTGGGACAAGCCGACCCCGCTTTCGTCGCTGGTCCTGCTCGACCGCGAGCGCTGCATCCAGTGCATGCGCTGCACCCGCTTTGCCGACGAGGTGGCGGGGGACGCAGGCATAGATTTCGCCTCGAGGAGCGACACCACCGAGGTCGCGATTTACCCGCGAGAGCCTTACGTCTCCAACTTCAGCGGCAATGTCGTCCAGATTTGCCCTGTCGGCGCACTGCTGGCCAAGCCGTACCGGTTCAAGGCCCGGCCCTGGGACCTCGACCAGGTGGAGACGACCTGCACCCTGTGCGCCGTCGGGTGCCGGGTGGCGGCACAATCGAGCTCGGACCAGGTCGTGCGGTTCATAGGCGTGGACAGCGACCCCGTCAACTGGGGCTGGCTCTGCGACAAAGGGCGGTTCGGGTTCGAAGCGCTCAACAGCCCCGACCGGCTGACCCAACCATCCACCGGCCGCACGGCGACGACCGGGTCGACGCCCACCAGCTGGTCCGAGGCCTTCACCGCCATTGTCGACCGCGTGGCGGACGTCCCGGGCAACCGGGTCGGCGTAATCGGTGGGTCGCGCCTGCCTAATGAGGACGCTTATGCCTGGGCCAAACTCGCCCGTAGCGTGCTGAGCACCGACAATGTGGATGCTCAACTTGGCGACGGTTTGCCGGGCGACTTCGTAGCCAGCCTGCCCCGGGCGACCATTGACGAGGTCTGCCGAGCGGCGGTCATCCTGACGATGGCGCCCGACATCAAAGAAGAACTGCCCGTCCTTTACTTGCGGCTCAGGCACGCGGCCATCGAAGATGGCGTCCCGATAATCGAATTGAGCCCGGCCCAGACGGGCCTTTCGTCCCGTGCCACCCAGTGCCTCCGCTACCGCCCGGGAGAGCTGGCTGCCTTGGCCCGGGCCTTGTGCAGCGAAACGCCCATCACCGAAGCCGTAGCCGGTGTGGCCGCTGAGCAAGCGGAGCGCGCCCGCGCCGCCATTGCCGGGGCGGCACCAACGGGCAACGGATCTCCACGCATCGGAGTCGTGATCGGAAGGTCCTCACTGGCGGATCCCGCGGCGGGGGTGGTCGAGGCCGGGACCAGCCTGGCCCGCCTTCCCGGGGTGTCCTTTCTCCCGGCGTTGCGGCGCTCAAACGTCCAGGGCGCCATCGACTTAGGCCTGGCGCCGGGTTTGTTGCCCGGGCGGACCGGTCTCGAGGACGGGAGACAGTGGTTCGAGCACCATTGGGGGACAGCACTTCCGAAACAAAAGGGCCTCGACGCTCTAGGCATGCTCAATGCGGCCGCCCGGGGCCAAATAGACGTCCTTTTCCTCCTTGGGGCTGACCCCATTTCGGATTGCCCCGATAAAGACCTGGCCGTAAGGCCCTCGAGCGGGCTCGTTTTGTGGTCTCCGTCGATACTTTTTCGACCCCCAGCACGGCTTACGCCGATGTCGTCCTGCCCGCGGCCACCTACACCGAGAGGCGAGGCAGCTTCACAAACGTTGAGGGCCGTATCACGTGGCTGGGGCAAAAAGTGACGGCGCCCGGCAGTGCGCGTCCGGACTGGATGATCGCGGCTGAGCTGGCGACCCGCCTCGGCCGCGACATCGGTGCCAGCACCCTGGCCGGGCTCTGGGCGGAGATCGAGACGGTCTCGCCCCTTCACCAGGGTGTCTCCCGGGCCCTGCTCATCTCCCGTCAAGCTCGCAACGGAGTGGTGGTACCGATTGGCCCGGTGACCTCCGGACCGGAGGCCATCGAGGCCCCAGCACCGCTCGACCCGATGGCCGACCCCGGTATCCTGTCGGCGGAGCCCTTCCCTCTGCCGCCACAGCCGCCTTCGATAATTGATGCCGAAGCACCTTCGGCGGCTTCGCTGGAACTGACCCCGCCAAAGAGGCTCGAGCTGCGTGCCATGACCCCGGACGCGGCACCGTCCCCGCCCACCGTGGACGCGGGTGCGGTCGCGGCCGAAGAAGGCCGTATCCGGCTGCGCCTGGTAACCAGCCGGCCCATGTGGGACGGCGGCGCGTTGATCCAGCACTCGCCCTCGCTCGCATCCCTCCACCCACCCGTCGAGCTCCGGGCCAACCCCGACGACCTGGCCCGCCTTGGAGTGCACCAACCGAGACCCGTGCGCGTCAATTCGCGGGGAGGACAGGCGGGCTTCGTGGTTACCGCGACAGCCGACGCCGGCGTTGCCCAGGGGGCGGCTGTACTAGCCTTCAATATCCCGGGGAAAGGGGCCGGCGACCTTATTGATGCGAGCGCCGCCTACACCGAAGTCGATCTCGAAAAGGTGGAAGGTCCATGATGATCGCAGCTTCCGCCGCTACAACCACCGCCGCCACTACCGCCACCACCGCCGCTACCAGCGCGGGTTACCCGGCCGGCGACCCGCTGTTCTTGCACGGGCTCACGTGGCAAGTCTGGGCGATCGTGATCGTAAAGGTGCTCATCGTCTTCGCCCTGCTCATGATCTCCGTGCTGTTTATGGTCATGTACGAGCGCAAGGCCATCGCTCACCTCGGGAACCGCTGGGGGCCCGAACCGGGCCCGCGCCAACGGCTGGTTACAGTCGCTGGCCGACGGTATAAAGCTGTTTTTCAAAGAGGCTATGCAGCCCGCGGCCGGGGACAAGTGGGTGTACAAAGCGGCGCCCGTTATCGTCCTCGTCCCGGCCTTCGTGGCCTTCTCTATCGTCCCGGTCGGCGGGACGATAACCATCGGCGGCTACACCACACTGCTACAGCTGGCCAACCCACCCTGGGGCATCCTGCTTTTGCTTATGTGCTCGAGCGTGGGCGTCTACGGGGTGATGCTGGCCGGCTGGGCGTCGGGCTCCAAGTACCCGTTGATGGGCGGGGTGCGCTCCGAGCGCGCAGATGATCTCGTACGAAGCGGCTCTCGGCCTCACAATCGCAACCGTCGTGCTGGTGAGCGGGTCGCTGCTGACCAGCGTCATCGTCTACGAGCAGCACGGGGGGTTCCTTTACCACTGGAACATCCTGCGCACCTTTGGCGCACCAGCCGCCATCTTCTTTATCGCAATAACGGCTGAGATGACCCGCCCTCCCTTCGACCTTGTCGAAGCGGAGGAGGAGCTTTCAGGTGGCTACAACCTGGAGTACTCGTCGATCGGGTTCGCTCTGTTCTACCTGGCCGAGTACATGGCCGTCGTGACGAACTCGGCTTTCTTCACCACCCTTTTCCTTGGTGGTCCCGATGGGCCCCGCATCGCCGGCCACTCGATCGGCGTGTTCTGGTTCGCGTTGAAGGTCCTGATCCTTCTGTACATCTACATATGGATCCGGGCTACGTTGCCCCGGCTGCGTTACGACCAGCTCATGGACCTCGGGTGGAAGCGCCTCATCCCGGCCTCGTTGGCCCTGTTGCTCATCGTGGCCGGGGCTCGTATCAACGCTATTTGGGGCCTCGGCGCCCTCGTGGGCTCTTGCGCCGCCTTCTTGCTCCTCGGCCGGGCCATAGACGTTGGCCACTCGGCCCAGGAGGAGACCGGGATGCTCGCCGACCTGGACGCGCCATGAGCTTCCTCCTGGACAACAAGTTCGTTTCGTTTTTCAAGGGCTTCTTCGTCACGGGCAAGCAGCCGATAAAGCCAAAAGTGACGGCCATGTACCCGGAAGAAAAGCGCCCGAAACCAGAGCGTCTTCACGGCCGGCACGTGCTCAACCGGTACGAGGACGGGATGGAGAAGTGCATCGGTTGCGAGCTGTGCGCGGGGGTCTGCCCGGCTCGTTGCATTTACGTCCGCGGTGCTGACAACCCGCCGGACGCGCCGGTCTCGCCCGGTGAGCGCTACGGCTTCGTCTACGAGATCAATTTCCTGCGCTGTATCCACTGCGACCTTTGCGTCGAGGCCTGCCCGACGGAGGCGATAACAGAGTCGAAGCTGTTCGAGTTCTCGTTTACCAATCGCGACGACGCCATATATACCAAGGCCGAGCTCGTGGTCGAAGACTCCGGGATGCCCAAGCAACTGCCGTGGGAGGATTGGAAAGCGGGCGACGACCGCAACACCTCGGCGTGGATGCGGGCCACCTCTCCCTCGGGCCGAGCCGACCTCGAGGGGACGCCCCTGTGGTCGGGTGAGCTCGGGTATGGAGTCCGCCCGCCCCAGGCGGGTCAATCGGACCCGCAGGCCGCCGACGTGCCGGCCGACTTCGACATCGCCGTTCGGGAAGCGGAATCCGGCGAGGTGAGAGGTGTCGGGGTCAGTGCGGTCCGGCCGGTGCGGCGACCAGGAGCCGCACCTGTTAACCCGGGCCCGGCAGGCAGCCCGCAGTGACACCCCTCGCGGTTACGGCCCTCGCCAACGCGTCAGCGTGGGCGGTGTACGCGGTGGGTGCTTTGTTAGCGCTGGCCGGTGCGGGTGGTGTCGTCTTGATGCGCAACCCTGTCCATTGTGCTCTCGGCCTGGTCACCACGATCTTCGGGATCGCGCTCCTTTTCGTCAACCAGGGCGCCGATTTCCTGGCCGCCGTCCAGATAATCGTCTACGCCGGCGCCATTGTCATCCTTTTCCTCTTCGTGATCATGCTGCTGGGAGTCGACCGTAAGGAAGCCCGGGAGCCGGAGAGGGAGCGGCTGCTGATCCCGGTCGCCATCGTCGTAGGGGTTGTGGCGCTGAGCGAGCTTCTTGTACTGGCTCATGTGCACTATTGGGCCACCGGTATCAAGGAGTCCACCGGAGCCCTGAACGGGCCCGGCACCAACGTGCAAAAGCTCGGCCAGAGCATATTTGCGGCTTACCTCCTCCCCTTCGAAATGACCGCCGCGCTGCTGGTTATCGCCGTCGTAGCCGCCGTCGTGCTGGTGCGGCGAGCTCAGAGCGCGCCCGGGGGGCCACGCAAGGCTCAGGGGGCTCGGGTCGAGGCGACCAGACGCCCCGATGGAGGGGCGGCCAGCGCCACGCGGGCCCCGGTCCCGCAGGAAAGCCGTCGACCAGGGGCGGCCAGCCGATGACCGTCCCCGGGGCCTGGTACCTCGTCTTGGCCGCCTGCATATTCGGTATTGGCGCGGCTGGACTGCTCATACGCCGCAACATCCTCGTGATGTACATGTGCATCGAGCTGATGCTCAACTCGGTCAACCTGACGTTTGTAACCTTCTCACGCATGCTGAACGACCTTGGCGGCCAGGACGCCGTATTTTTCGTGCTGGTAGTGGCGGCCGCCGAAGTGGTCGTGGGCCTGGGGATAATTGTGGCCATCTATCGCCGGCGCACGGGCGCCACGGCTGACGACATCAGCTCCCTGAAAGGCTGATGCGCGATGGTTAATGCTGCCTACGCGATAGTCGCCCTACCGCTCCTCGGCTTCATCATCAACCTGATCTGGGGCCGCCGCCTTGGCGAGCCACTGGCCGGCTGGGTCGGGACCGCAGCCGCCGGTGGTTCTTTCATTGCCGCTGTCGTGGTGTGGATCCACATGCTCGGCCTACCGTCGGCCGACCGGGTGGCCGACCTCAACATATTCACCTGGTTCCCGGTGGCCGGCTTGCACGTCAATGCCGCCCTGCTGATCGACCCGCTTTCGGTGACCATGGCCCTTTTTGTCACCGGGGTGTCGACGGTCATCCACCTGTACTCGATCGGCTACATGCACCGCGACCCGGGCTTCGACAGGTTCTTCATCTACCTCAACCTGTTCCTCTTTTCCATGCTCGTACTGGTCCTGGCCGACAATTTCCTGTTCAACTTCCTCGGCTGGGAAGGTGTGGGTTTCTGTTCCTACGGCCTGGTCGGCTTCTGGTTCCAACGCGAAGTAGCGGCCGTGGCGGCCAAGAAGGCCTTTGTGACCAACCGTGTGGGCGACGTCGGTTTCCTGATCGCCATGTTCTTGATCTTCGAGCACTTCAGCTCGCTCAACTATTCGACCGTCCTCGGGACGCTGGTCAACGGTCACCCCACCGGCCTCATGGCCATGAAGCCCGGTGCCATAAGCGGGACGACAGCAACGGCGATAACGCTGCTGCTGTTTGCCGGTGCGATAGGCAAATCGGCCCAGATACCGCTCTTCATCTGGCTCCCGGACGCCATGGAAGGCCCCACGCCTATCTCGGCCCTGATCCACGCCGCCACCATGGTGACGGCCGGCGTCTACCTGATGGCCCGGGTAGCCCCGATGTTGTTCTACGCCCATTCGACGTCCTGGGTGATCGCCATTTTCGGCGTCGCCAGCGCCTTCATCGCAGCCACGATCGCGTGCGCTCAGGACGACATCAAAAAGACGCTCGCCTACTCGACCATTTCGCAGCTCGGCTACATGTTCCTGGCCGTCGGTGCCGGTGACTACTTCGCCGGCATCTTCCACATGCTGACACACGCCTTTTTCAAGGCTCTGCTCTTCCTGGCGGCGGGCGCCGTGATCCACGCCATGGCAGACAACCAGGACATGAAACAGATGGGAGGACTGCGCAAGTACCTCCCCCTTACGGCCATCACTTTTGCCATCGGGTGGCTTTCCATCTCGGGGATCCCGCCGCTTTCCGGTTTCTGGTCAAAGGAAGCCGTCCTCGGGGGTGCGTTCCAGTTCAACAAGGTGCTGTGGGCCTTCGGTGTGCTCACTGCAGGGCTAACGGCGTACTACATGAGCCGGCAGGTCACCCTGGTGTTCCGGGGCGAGGCCCGCTGGGAGGAGGCCCGGCCGTCGCCCGTCTCGGCGGCCGGCGGACATGTCCCATCTAGCGTTGCGGCCGGCCATGTCGACGCAAGTAGGCATGGTGAGGGTGGTCACGGCGAAGAGGCGGGAGAACCCGGGCTGCCGGCTCCGGCCCACGCGCTCACCCGGCCGCGCGACTCGTCGTGGCTCATGTCTGCGCCCCTTGTAATACTGGCAATTGCTTCGGTACTGGGCGGTGGCATCGACTTCCCGGCCTGGAACCTCGACTTCCTGTCGCGCTTTTTGAGCCCGATCTTCCCGATGGAGGTCCCGGACACCATCAGCACCGGCACCAAGTGGGTCCTCGCCATTGTCACTACCGCGGTGGCGCTGACCGGGCTGGCTCTGGGCCTTCGGATCTGGGAGACGATCGTGCACCCGAAGCTCGAACCAAACTTCTTGCGGCGGGCCTGGCACGTCGATGACATCGTGGCGTGGACCGTCTCGGGACCACTGACCGCCATCGCCGCGGCACTGGCATTCGTGCTCGACAGCGAAGTGATCGACGGCACCATCAACAAAGTGGCCTCTGTCCTCGGCTACTCGGGCCGGCTGCTCCGAAAGGTGCAGACCGGCTACGTGCGCACCTACCTCCTTGGTTTCGGCGTCGGCCTCGTCATAGTCCTCGCCTATCTGACCTTCCGGATAGGGGCCTGAGAGTGAGCTTCCCGATCCTGGAAGTCATCGTCTTCCTGCCCATGGGGGCGGCTCTGGTGGTCGCCCTCCTGCCAAAGTCGGCCGGCCGCTACGCCACTCCCCTGGCCCTGGCCGCCGGGATCGTCGAGTTCGGTTTTGCCATCTGGATGGTGGTGGCGTTCAAAACGGGGAACGCGCACGCCGGGTTCCAGTTCACGAGCATCGAAGAGTGGTTGAGGCCGCTCAATATTTCGTGGTACCTCGGGGTAGACGGCATTTCGCTATTCCTCGTAGCCATGACGGCGCTCCTTTTCCCCATCGCCATGGCCAACCCGCCCCTGGAGCGGTCTCCGCGGGCCTACGTGGGCTGGATGCTGCTACTCGAATCGGCCTGCATGGCGACGTTCCTGTCCCTGGACGCCTTCCTGTTCTTCATCGCCTTCGAGCTCACCCTGGTACCCGGGTACTTCGTGATCATCCAGGGCAACGGGCCTCGCCCCTCCTACGCAGCCATGAAGTTCTTCCTCTACACCTTCGCCGGTTCAGCCTTCCTGTTCGTCGGCATCATCGCCACTTATCTCCTGGTGGCCCCGCACGAGCCCCACGGGACACTGGACTCTTTCAACATCGTGCCGCTGGCCAGGGGCGCCATGCGTTTGCCCATCAACGACCAGGAACTGCTGCTGCTGTCCTTCGGTGTGGCCTTTGCGGTGAAGATGCCGCTGGTACCCTTCCACACCTGGATGCCGGACGCCTACACTCAGGCGCCCACCGGGGGTTCGATGGTCCTGGCCGGGATCATCTTCAAGCTGGGCACCTACGGCATCCTGCGTTGGGGCATATTCCTCTTCCCTGCCGCGGCGGTGCGCCTGGCGCCCCTGGCGTTGACGCTGGCCGCCATAGGTGTGATCTGGGGTTCGGTCGTCGCCGCCATGCAGAGAGATTTCAAACGCCTGGTGGCCTACGGGACCATCGTCGGCGTCGGCTTCATAGTCATCGGCCTCTTTGGCTTTACCGCGCAGGGCATCACGGGCGGGATAGTCGAAATGGTCAACCACGGGCTGTCGACCGGGGCGTTGTTCCTCCTCATCGGCATTATCTGGGAGCGCCGGCGAACGTACAGGTTCAGCGAGCTCCACGGCCTGCAACGGGTGGCTCCCATCCTGGGCTGGGTGTTCCTGGCCGCCATAATGAGCGACATCGGCCTGCCCGGGCTCAACGGCTTCATCGGTGAGTTCCTCGTACTTATCGGCACCTTTATCACTCACCGCTGGTGGGCCGTGGTGGCGACCTTCGGGGTAATACTCTCTGCCGTCTACCTTCTGTGGGCCTACCAGCGCGCCTTCCACGGCCCCGCCCAGGCGATAAACGCCGGCGTGCGCGACATGACCTGGGCGGAGCGGATAACGGTGGCGCCGCTGTTGGCCGGCATGATCTTTATCGGTGTCTACCCCCAGCCCCTGCTCTCTCGCATCCAGCCGGCGGTGAACCACCTCATCGCGCACATCGAGTACGCCGACCCGAGCTTCAAGCTCCCTCCTTCAACCGTGGGCCATGGTATTTATGCCGTTCCCCCGGACCAGGTAGTGGACGTGCCGGCGGCGGGGTCCAAGGCGGCGGTCGGGACGGGAGGGGGCCGGTGACAAACGCCCACCTGGTAACGACGGCCCACCTGGTAACGACGGCTCACCTGGTGTCGACAGTCCACCTGGTCTCGACAGCCAAAGGGTGCACCATCAACACCCTGGGCAAGGTGACCGGCCTGTGCACCGCCAAGGGCTCCATTTCCATCCCCATCGCCTACCGCTCGCTCTTCCCGCTGTTCTTGCTCTTTGGCGGGGCGCTCGTGGTGCTGTTCTTCGTGGCGGTCCTGCCCCGCCGCCGTTACCCGTGGTTGTGGCCCGGTATTACCGCCCTTTTCGGGACGGCCACCGTGGTCGCCGGCCTCCTGCAGTGGGCCAACCTCAACAAGTCCTCCAACGTGACCGTGACCCTGGCCGGCCAGATCATCTACGACCACTTCAGCGCCTTTTTTGCCATACTGTTCGGCTCGGCCACGGTGCTGGGCGCGTTGCTGACCGACGGCTACCTCAACCGGGAAAACCTGGACGGCCCGGAGCCGTACGTACTGACGCTGCTCTGTTCTGCAGGAGCCGTGCTGATGGCGGACGCGGGCGGGCTCATTACCCTTTTTCTCGGCCTGGAAATCCTTTCGATCTCGCTCTACACCCTGTCCGCTTACAACCACCGCCGGGCGGCCTCCGGCGAAGCTGGCCTTAAGTACTTCATCCTCGGGTCGTTCTCTTCTGCGATCTTCATCTATGGGGCCGCCCTGGTGTACGGGGCTACCGGGTCAACGCAGTACATCGGGATTTTCGAGTTCCTGACCAGCAATGTGCTCGTACACGACGGCGTCCTGCTGGCCGGCATGGGCCTACTGATCGTGGGCCTGGGCTTCAAGGTCGCCGCGGTGCCGTTCCACTTCTGGCCCCGGACGTCTACCAGGGTGCCCCTACCCCGTTTGTCGGCTACATGGCGGCCGTGGCCAAGGCCGCCGGTTTTGCCGGCCTGACACGGGTCCTCATGCTCGCCTTCCCCACGCAATCGGCGAACTGGCGGCCGATCATATGGGTCCTGGCTACGGCATCGGTGCTCATAGGTTCTGTGCTCGCCCTGGTCCAGGGCGACCTGAAACGCTTGCTGGCGTACTCATCGGTCAGCCAGGCCGGCTATGTGCTGATCGGTCTCCAGGACGGCACCTCGACCGGTGTGTCAGCGGTCTGTTTTTACGTGTTCACCTATGTCTTTTTGATCATCGGCACTTTTGCGGTGGTCGGCATCGTGCAGGGACGGGGGGAGACCCGCAACGACCTGGGGGCTATGAGGGGGCTGTCGGGACGGAGCCCCTGGTTGGCCGGCGGGATGCTGGTCCTGTTGTTAGGACAGGCGGGGATGCCGATAACGAGTGGCTTCCTGGCCAAATGGGTCGTCATCAGCGCGGTCCTGGTCAAAGGCCAGTACGGCCTGGGCTTGATCGGCATGCTCGGCGCCGCCATTGCCGCTTTCGCCTACCTGCGCCTGGCCTTCCTCATGTTCATGGCGCCGGAAGGAGCCCAGCCCGCGGTGGCGGAGGGCGATGAGCTGGAGTTCGATCAGGACGAAGTGTCCGACTCCCGGGCCATCGCCACCGCTGGCCTCGTCGGCCGGGATGCGGCGCTGGCGCTGAGGGCACCGCCGACGACGAGGCTACGGATCCCCCCGGCGTCAACCGTTGTGATCGGGATTCTGCGTCGCCTTCACGATCTTCGCCGGTATTACCACGCCCGTCCTCACCATGTCCCACTCGATCACCCTCCCCTGGTGAGCGGGCGCCCGGGCTCGTCCGGCGTCCGTCGCGGGGCGGGCGAGCGTAACCAGCTCTGAGGCTATGGAGCAGGCGGCGGCCGGCGACGACGATATCCCTGCGATGCACCAGGTGGGCGAGGGCTGCTGGAGCTGGCACCACGGCCCCAGGACGGGCGAGGCGGTCGTGTTCGACCTCGACGGAGTGCTTTCCAACGCGGCGGCGCGCCAGCACTACCTGAAGGGGCCCCGTCCCGACTGGGCGGCTTTCTTTTCCGCATCGGGTGACGACCCGGTAATCGACGAAGTAGCCGCCCTGCTCGGCCTCCTCTCGCCGGACCTGGCGATAGTGCTCCTCACTGCCCGGCCCGCTCGCATTGGTGGGCTGACCCTGCGCTGGTTGGCCCGCTACGACCTGCGTTGGGACCTGCTCGTGATGCGCCGCGAGGGGGACTTCCGCTCCGCCCGGCATTTCAAACAGGAAGCCGTACGCGAGCTGCGGGCGCACGGCCTTGATTTGAAGCTCTGCGTCGAGGACGACCTGAGGAACGTCGAAATGTTCCGGGCCGAGGGGCTCCAGGCTCTGTACATACACTCCGGTTACTACGAGTGACGCGGGTAAGTAAACCTCTATGACCGGGCTCAGCGTTCTTTCAGCTGGGGTATGTACCCTGAGCGGTTAGAGGTGAACATGAACCTGAACAACTTGAAGACCGTCATCCTTTTAGGGCTCCTGGGAGGCCTGTGCCTCGGCATCGGCGCCTTTTGGGGCACGCAGGGCCTCATAATCGGGCTCGTTATCGGCCTGGTCTTCGTCGGGGCATCGTACTGGTTCTCGGACACGGTGGCCATCAAGGCGGCGCGGGCGGTGCCGGTCTCGGAAGCCCAGATGCCCCAGTACTACGAGATCGTCCGCGATCTCACAACGCGCGCCGGCATGCCCATGCCGCGCCTGTACGTCTCCCCGGCGGCTCAACCGAACGCCTTCGCCACAGGACGTAACCCGAGGCACGCCGCCGTCGCCGTGACCCAGGGCATCCTCCAGATCTGCAGCTGGTCCGAACTGCGTGGAGTGCTGGCCCACGAGATAAGCCACGTCCGCAACCGCGACATCCTCATCTCGTCTGTGGCGGCGTCGATCGCACTCGGCATCACGTTCCTGGCCCGCATGGCCGCATGGAGCGGGCTCTTCTTCGGCGGCGCGGGCGGCGGAGGTCGCCAAAACCAGGACGAAAACATCTTTGCGCTGCTGGCCATGGTGATCCTGGCGCCCCTGGCCGCGGCCATGCTGAAGCTGGCCCTGTCCAGGAGCCGTGAGTACGAAGCTGACCGCGACGGCGCCCGGCTTATCGGCGATGGCGAACCCCTGGCCTCGGCGCTGGCGAAGCTCGATGCGGCATCGCGGCAGATCCCCATGGCCGTGCCGCGCGAAGTGAGCTCGATGTACATCGTCAACCCGCTGGCGGGGCGCCGAGTGGCCTTCGGCAACTGGTTCAGTGACCACCCGCCCACCGCCAAGCGGATCGAGCGGCTGCGCTCCAAGGAGTGGTCGCAGCGGTTGTAGCTTTTTACGGCGACCTGGCCCCTACGCGGGGCCGCCTCGGGAACCGACCGGCGTGGCACCCCTGGTCCCGGGGGCCCATCGTGCCCGGGCCGCAGACATGGTGGCCCTCGGCGGCCCCGTGGTCCAACGCGAGGGCGTGCTGGTCTCAAACCCCGCTTCGAGAGAGCCCGGCCCAGACAAACGACGCTCGCCAGGGTCGATTCCGGCCTCCTTCCCCGGAGCTGTCAGCGCACCAGTGTGGCCCAGACGACGACATTGTCTAGGTAGTGCCGCGTGGCCGGGTCGTACGGTCCGCCGCAGGTGACAAGGGCCAACTTGGGCGCTCCGGTGTTCGCGAAAAGATTGTCGGGCAGCGCGGCCTTCGAGATGGTAATGGGCGACTGGCTGACTCGCCAGTACGTTACTTCCCGGTTAGTGCCAATGACCTCGATCGGGTCGCCGACTACGAGCTGGCCGATGTAGTACAGGGCGCCGGGGCCCTCACCTGCCCAATCGACGTGCCCGGCCAGGATGCTCACGCCCGGCTGGCCCGGCCAGGGCGTAGGCGCCGAAGTGGTCGTCCCGTCAGTGATGTCCGTCCCGTTGTACCAACCAACGGTGTGAATGTCGGCCGGGATGGTCATAGAACCGTCTACGGCCCCGGTGGCGACGATCGGTGCATGCACCTGAAGAGCGGGAATCACGAGCGTCGCCCCAGGCCCACGGACCTCGGATACGGCACGCGGGTAAGTGACGCCCGACGGCGGCTCCCCCGATGGCGAGGGCTGGGTTGTCGGCGGGGGTTCGGTGGTCGGCGAGGACTGGGTCGTCGGGGAGGGCTGGGCGGTTGGCGACGGCTCGGTGGTCGAAGGGGGCTTCTGTTGTGGGGAGGACTGCCGGCCTAGCAGCTCTGCTGCGGCGTTGTGGCTAGCGGCCAACGCTTGGGCGGCCGCCCGGAACTGTTGCGCCGCTACCAACGGGCCCGGTCGACGTTAGCGATGAGACTCGACTGATGAGTTTGCGGACCGGGACTCGCCGGGGATTGGTCAGGCTTCGCGGTCGCGGCCGGGTCGAGTGGCCTCGTGGCCGCCCAGAGTTGTTGCGCCGCAACCAAGGCCGCCCGGTCCACCTGCGCCTTCCGCGCAGCTTGGGCGGCGATCGCGTGGTCGTGGTGCTCCCGCTGGCTGATGGAGATGCCCAACAGGACAACTCCGCTGGCGATCATCACGGCCGCGGTTGTATCGATGGCGGCTCTGAGCCTCCGACGTCCTTTTTTCGCCTGCGGTGGGCCGCTGGTAGTCAAGTTCTCCTGGTCCTCGCGGTCGGACGGCCAACAATGAGGACAGTGACGGTCACCTGAGCAGTTTCTTCCGACGCAACCTGAGGACCACGAGCCCGGCTCCGCCGGCCAGCAGAGCGAAGCCGGCAATTGCGGACTGCGTACCGCTGGGGCCACCCGTTCCCCCCAACCCGTAACCGGTCACGATATGTACCGGTGGTACGGCCGGCTTGGTCGTCGTGGTCGTGGGCGCGACTGTGGTGGTCGTTGTGGGCGAGACCGTTGTGGGCGGGACCGTCGTGGGCGGGACCGTCGTGGGCGGGACCGTCGTGGGCGGGACCGTTGTGGGGGTTACGGGCACCGCGGGAGTTCGGGCCGTGTTGTTCTCGGGGTGCGGGTCCACGCTCCGGCTCTCGGCGGTGGCCGTGTTAGTGATTGGCCCAGCGACATCACCGGCGACGTGCACCCTGACGCTGAGCTGAGGCGCGCTCTTCCCAACGCCTAGCTGCCGCGGGTTGGTGCAGATGAGAGGACGAGGCTGTGGCTGCCCCTCGCTGATGCTCGTATCTATCTGACAGCTCCAGCCCGTGCCGGTAGCCGAGACGAACGTTAGCCCTGCCGGGAGGCGGTCGGTAATTGTGAGAGGGCCGTCCGCCACGGATGGGCCCGCGTTTGATACCCGGAACGTGTAGGCACCGTCCGCCCCGGTCTTGAAACGGGCGGGAGCGGTCTTGGTAAGTGAGATGTCGGCCAGGGCTACGACGGGGTCTTGAGCGGTGGCCGTGTTGTTGGCCAAATTGTGGTCGGGTGTCGTGCTCGAGACTGTGGCCGTATTGCTGAAGTTGGTCCCGGCCGGCACCGACGGGTCGAGCTTGACGTCGACTTCGACAGTCGCGCTCTCGCCGGCGGGCAGGATCCCCAGGCTGCAAGTGAGCTGAGCGATGCCCGTGCAAGAACCCTGCGTCGTCTTGTCCGAAACCAGGCTGACGCTGGAGGGCAGGGAGTCGGCGACCACAACGTTGTCAGCGTCGGAAGGGCCACGGTTCGTCGCCTGGATGACGAAGCGTTGGCCCAGGCCGGCGACCGTCGGTGAGGTGTCGAAGCTCTTTGCGATGGCCACGTCGGCCGACCGGGTGACGTTCGAGGTGGCGGTAGAGGAGTTGTTCGAGAGGTCGGGGTCGTGTGTCGTCGAGCTCACCGTGGCCGTGTTGGACAATGTGGTGCCCGCGGCCAGGCTGGGGCTGGTCACCACTATCACGGCGATGACGACGGACTTGTTCGCCGGCACCTTGCCGAGCGAGCACGTGACCGTCGTGCTGGCAGTGGCGCACGTGCCCGCAGTCGTATTCGCCAACACGAACGTGGTACCGGCCGGAAGGTGATCGGTAACGGTCGCAGCCTGAGCGTCTGCGGGGCCGAAGTTGTGGACCACCAGCGTGTAAGTCACCCGGTTGCCGGCCACGACGGGTCTCAAGGACGCGGTCATGATGCCGGCGGCGACCAGCGTGTAGCTCACTTGGCCTCCGGTCACGACGTCAGTGGCCCTGACCGGTTGCGGCAAGGCGACCTTGATGATGCCGAGGTTGGCCTCCGGGTCGACCGACGTGGTGACCCTGGAGGAGTTGTTGGCCAGGTCGGGGTCCGGAGTGGGCGAGGCGACCTTGGCGCCATTGGTCACCGTGCCGGAGGCCGAGGCCATAACGGTGACGTGGACGTACACCTTGGCCGTAGCGCCGGACAGCAAGGTCCCGATGTCACACGTGACGGTCGCCGCGGCCTCGCTGCAGGGGCCTCCTTGCGTCGGTGTGGCGCTGACGAAGGTGACGCTGCCGGGGAGACTGTCGGTAACGGTCACCGACCTGGTGTCCGAGGGCCCGTGGTTGACCACGGACAGGGTGTAGGTGGCCGGCCCCCCGGCAACCAACGAACTGGGGCCCGACTTGGTGATGGCGACATCGGCACTGGTATCGACGGTCGTGGTGACCGAGCCGTGGTCGTTGGCTGGATTGGGGTCCGGGGTGGCCGAGGAGACTGTCGCCGTGTTGGTTATCGTGCCGGGCGGGATGGAGGCCAGGACGCGAGCCACGACGGTGACCGGCGGGGCCGTAGCCCCGGCCGCCAGGGTGCCGAGATGGCAGGTGACCAGCTGGTCGGCGGCCGAGCAACCTGCCGCCGGCGGTCCCGCCGAGACGAACGTAAGCGACGATGGCAACAGGTCGGAGACGACCACAGAGCGGGCATCGGATGGGCCTTTGTTCGTGGCGGTCAGGGTGTACGTGACCTGGTCGCCGGCGTGAACGGTGCCGGGGCTGGCGCTCTTGCTAATGGCCGCATCGGCGCTCGTGACTACGTCGGTCTTGTCGGTGGCGGTGTTGTTGGAGGTGGTCGGGTCGGGCGTCGGGGACGACACTGTGGCCGTGTTGGTCACTTCCCCGGCCGTAACGCCGGCGCCGACCGTCACCGTGATGACAATGGTGACCGTGGCCCCCACGGCGAGGTCGCCGAGCGAACAAGAGACCGTCCCTGATGCGTGGCTGCACGTACCGGCGCTTGTCGTCGCCGAAACGTAGGCGGTCCCCGCCGGCACCGGGTCGGATGCGGTCACCTCCGTTGCGGTGTCCGGCCCGTCATTAGAGACCTTAAGCGTGTAGGTCAGGTCCTTGCCCGCGGTCGCCGGTTTGGGGCTGCCCACCTTGGTGATCGCCAGGTCGGCCCCGAAGAAGTCCGATATGAACGAGGCCGCGTTATTAGAAAGGTCTGGGTCAGGCGTGGTCGAGCTGACCGTCGCCGTGTTGGTGAACGACGCCGGCGGGGTGGGCAGGTGAGCCGTGCCGACGATGGTCACCGTCGCCTTGTCACCCGACGCCATCGCGCCCAGGTCGCAGGTGACCGTGCCAGCGGACTCCGTGCAACTGCCGGCGGTCGCGCTCACAGAGCCGAAGGCAAACTCGAACGGGAGCGGGTCGCTCACCATGACGGCCTGGGCGCTGGAGGGGCCATTGTTGACCACTGAGAGCGTGTAGGTCAGGGCGTTGCCGTTGAACACGGGGTTGGGGGCACCGATCTTCGTGATGGACACGTCGGCCGAAACCAGCGGCGGCGGTACGGGCGTCACGGGCGTAACGAGGGTGTCCTTGTTGTTCGAGAGGTCGGGGTCGGGCGTGGTCGAGGCGACCGTGGCCGTGTTGGTCACCGTCCCGCTGGTCGAGGGGTTCACGGTTACGTTGATCGTTACCGTGGCCGTTCCTCCCGCGGGGACAGTGCCGAGGTCACAAGTGACCGTCCCCGCCGGCTCGGTGCAGGGGCTGCCCTGCGAGGGGACCGCGGAGACAAAGGTAAGGCCGCTCGGCAGAGTGTCGGTGACCGTGACCGCCTGGGCGTCGGAGGGCCCGTGGTTGGTAGCCGTGAGGGTATAGGTGGCGGCCAGCCCACCCGAAAACGCGCTGGGTGACGCCGACTTCGTGATGGACACATCGGCGCTCGTGCCGACAGTCGTGGTGGCACTGCTGTGGTTGTTGTCCGGGTTGGGGTCCGGCGTCAGCGAGGACACGGCGGCGGTATTGGTGATGGTCCCGGCCGGGGTGGAACCCGAGACAGTGGCCACAATTTTGATCGCCGGTGCGGTGGCCCCGGCGGCCAGGGTGCCCACGGTGCAAGTGACCTGCTGGCCGACGGCCGCGCAGCCGGCGCTCGGCGGTAACGCCGAGGCGAAGCTGACCCCAGGCGGTAATACGTCGGTGACCACCGCATCCTGGGCGTCCGACGGCCCCGCGTTATAAGCGGTCAGGGTATAGGTGAACTGGTCGCCGGCCGAGACGCTGGCGGGCGTGGCCGTCTTGGTCAGGACCAGGTCGGCCTCGGCGATGACCTGGGTCTGGTCGGTGGCGGTGTTGTTGGACTCGGTCGGGTCCGGCGTCGGCGACGAAACGGTGGCGGTGTTGGTGAGGACCCCCGCGGGCGCAGAGGCGTCGACGGTCACCGTGATGCTGATGGTGACCTTGGCGCCGACTGCGAGGTCGCCCAGGGAACAGGAAACCTTGCCGGCGGACTCGCTGCAGGTGCCGGTGCTGGTTGTCTCCGATACGAATGCGGTCCCCGTTGGCAGAGGGTCCGAAACAGTCACGTCGGTCGCCACCGAGGGGCCGCTGTTGGTGACGTCGAGGGTGTAGGTCAGGTTGGTGCCGGCGATCACCGGGTTGGGGCTGCCCGTCTTCGTGATGGCCACGTCGGCGGAGGTGGTCTCGTTCGAGGTGAAAGACGCCGTGTTGTTCGTGAGGTCGGCGTCCGGGGTGGCGGAGGAGACGGTCGCCGTGTTTGTGAACGAGTGAGACGGCTGGCCCGGGTCCGCCGTCGTAACGATGGTTATGGTTACCCCGCCCCGAGCCGCCAATGTCCCCAGGTCACAAGTAACGGTGCCGGACGCCTCGCTGCAGGTGCCAGCGGTCGTGCTGGCTGACGAGTAGTGGGTCTCGGTCGGGAGCGGGTCCATGACCGTGACGTCCTGGGCGTCGGAAGGGCCGTTGTTGACCACTTCGAGGGTGTAGGTCAAGGTGTTGCCAGCGGCTACCGGATTGGGCGCCCCGGTCTTTACGATGGCGACGTCGGCCGAGGGGGCGGTCGACGTGTGGATGGTATCGGTGTTGTTGTTCAGGTCCGGGTCGCGGGTCGTCGAGGTCACCGTCGCCGTGTTGGTCACCGTCCCGGTCGTGGACGCCCGCACGTTCACGTTGATCGTCACCGTGGCGTGCGCGCCGGCCGGCAAGGTGCCAACGTCGCAGGTGACGGTCGCGGCCGATTCGGTGCAGGCCCGCCCTGGGAGGATATGGCAGAGACGTAACTGACCTCTGCCGGGAGCCCGTCCCTGACGGTCACCGCTTGGGCGTCGGATGGGCCGTGGTTAGTCGCCGTGAGGGTGTAGCGTGCCGGCTCTCCGGGGAGGAACGGGCTGGGCGTCGCCGACTTGGTGATGGCCACGTCGGCGCTGGTGTCAACGTTGACATGTGCAGAGCCGAAGTTGTTGGACAGGTCGGGGTCGCGCGTGAACGATTCGACAGCCGCCGCGTTGTGGATCGTTGTCCCCTCGGGGGTGGACGGCTTTACCTTGGCCACGATGGTGATCGTCACGCTCGCCCCGGCCGCGAGGGCGCCCAGTGCGCAGATGACTACGCCCGCCGTGTCGTGGCAGCTCCCGGCGCTGGTCTTGGCCGAGACGAAGGTCTCTTCTGCTGGGATAACGTCGGCCACGCTCGCCCCCACCGCGTTGGAAGGACCGGCGTTGGCCGCCACGATGGTATAGGTGACGTTGTCACCGGCATGGACGGTAGCGGGGCTGGCCGTCTTGGTCAGGACTAGGTCGGCATCAGTCTCGACCGGGGTCACATCGGTCGCCGTGTTGTTGCTAGGCGCCGGGTCCGGCGTCGTGCTGGTGACGCTGGCCGTGTTGCGGATGTTGCTGGAGAACAACACGTTGGCCGCCACCCTTGCGATGACGGTGATGGTTTCCTTGGCCCCCACCGCCAGGTCGCCGAGCGAGCACGACACGGTCCCGGAGGTCCCCACCGCGGGCCGAATGCACCTGCCGCCCGGAGCCGCGGTGGTCGCCGACACGTAAGAGGTCGTCGCCGGCAGCGGGTCCGAGACCATCACGTCGTCCGCGACCGAGGGGCCGTTGTTCGTGACCTCCAGGGTGTAGGTCAGGTTGTTGCCGGCGATGACAGGTTTAGGGCTCCCGACCTTGGTGATGGCCACATCGGCCGAATCCAAAAGGTTCGACACGAACGAGGCGGAGTTGTTGGACTGATCCGGGTCGGGCGTGGAGGAGGTCACGTGGGCCGTGTTGGTGAACGACTGAGGCAGCGAGCCCGGCTGGGCCGTCGTGATGATAACGATGGTCGCGGTACCGCCCACCGCCAGCGTCCCGAGGTCGCAGCTGACTGCGCCGGACGCCTCGGTACAGGTCGTCCCTGCCGTGCTGGTAAGGGACTGGTACGTCACCTCGGACGGCAGAGGGTCGCTGACCATTACATCTTTGGCTTCGGCAGGGCCGTGGTTGACCACGGAAAGCGTGTAAGTCAACGTATTGCCCGCGGTCACCGGGTTGGGGTCTGCCACCTTGGTGATGGCCACGTCGGCCGAGGGGGCCACCGGGGTGACGATGGTATCTGTGTTGTTGGAGTCGTCCGGGTCGGGCGTCGGAGGGGACGCGGTGGAGTTCGCGGTGGCGGTGTTGGTGATGTCCGCGGTCGTTGTCGGGCTGACTGTGACATGGATCGTTACCGTCTCCTTGTCCCCCGCGGGCAGCGTGCCGAGCTCACAGGTGACCGTCGTCGTCCCCGAGTCGTAGCTGCAGCTGCCCACCGAGGGCTCGGCCCCGACGAAAGTAAGGTCCGCCGGCAATTTGTCCGTTACGGTGACGTGCTGGGAGTCGGACGGGCCCTTGTTCTCTACCGTCAAGATGTAGCTGGCCGGTTCGCCGGGGACGAACGTGCCCGCGGTTGCCGTCAGAGGCCCGACCGCAGCCTTGGTGATTTCGAGGTCGGCGAGCGCGTCAACGTCGGTCGTGGCGCTGGCAGTGTTGTTCTCCGAGTTGGGGTCGGGCGTCGTCGACCCTACGACCGCGTTGTTCGTGATGGTGGTCCCCGGCGCCGTGGAGGGGTCTACCCGGGCGACAATGGTGACGGTGTTGGCGTTGGCGTGCCCCGGCGCCATGGTCCCGAAATTGCAATCGACAGCCGTAGCTGACAGCGAGCAAGTCGGCTCGGCCGGCATTGCCGAGACGAAGGTCGTCCCCGCCGGTGCCGAATCGGCCAAGGTTACGTTATTGGCGTCGGACGGGCCGTTATTCGTGGTCACGAGGGTGTATGTGATGTCGTCACCGGCGTGCACCGTGCCCGGGCTAGCCGTCTTCGTGACGGACATGTCGGCGCTGGCGCCCACGGGTACCGTGACCGTCGAGGTGTTGTTGCCGAGGTGCGGGTCGAAAGTGGTAGGCGACTCGATCGTGGCGGTATTGCTGACCGAGCTCCCGGAAAAGTCCGTGCCGAGCTTCACCGTCAACGTGATCGTTCCCGAGGCTCCCGAGGCCATGTCACCCAGTGCGCAGGTCACCGTGCCCGAGGACTCGCCGCAGTTGCCGGCCGTAGTGCTCGCCGAGACATAGGTGGTGCCCGCCGGCAAAGTGTCCGACACGGTGGCGTTGACGGCCGTCGAAGGCCCGTGGTTCTCGGCCAGCAAGGAGTACACGAGGTCGCCTCCAGGGGCGGTGCTGTCCGACGACGTCGTTTTCGTTATCGACAGGTCGGCCGAGCTCCCTACCGGCGTGTCAACTTCGTTGGTGTCGTAGGTCAGCGCACCGAGCGTGGGGGCGGTGTAGTCGAGTGAGCCGGAATTGGTAACAGTAGTACCGGCGGCCTCGCTGTCGACCGTTACCTCGAACGAGACGCTGGTCTCGTCGGTGGGGTTGAGCGTCCCTCCGCTGGTGGCGTTAGCTCCGTCGCCGAGGCGCACCACCACCTGGTTTTTCGTACTGTCGAAGTCGCCCTGGTCGTCGCCCGTCGCGTCGGTCAGCTGGCGGGGGGCGTTGGCGCCCGTGAGGAGGTCGATCGACCCGGGAACGTAGGTGGTACCCGTCGGGACGCTGTCGTGGAGGACGACGTCTTCGGCCGCGTCCCCGCCGATGTTGGTGAACGCCAGGGTGTAGCGCAGCGTGTCGCCGATCCTCGCCGGGTTGTTCCCGTCCACATCCTGGACCGATTTCGCCGGCGAAGCGAAGTTAGGGGCGTAGTTGTCGATCTGAGTGGTAATGGCGGTCGGGTAATAGGTGTCGCCGTTCGTCTCGACCGTCACCGTCGCGGACGTGACATCGTTGGGGATGGCGTCCGGTGCCGCCACCTGTGTCAGGTCCCAGCCCATCATGTTGGAATACGCCGGGTTGCGCGATGTGTCGCACGGGGTCGTCGGTGGCGCCGGGCCGCACTCGGCCCCGTCGACCGTGTCCTGGCTATTGAAGAAGTTGCCCGAGGGGTTGGCGGCGTCGGTCAGAAGGGTACTGTCGACCTCCATGGAGTCACCCGTGATGGCCATGTCGCCCTCGCCGGTCACCACCCCGACCTCGGTGTTGGGCGCACCGGAAGGCGGGGACAGGAACCCGCTAATGGGCAGCGTGACGGTATCGCTGTTGGTGACCAGGGCGAAGCCGCGAAAGACGGTCAAGTTACGGAGCGGGTCGGCCGGGTTCTGGTAGGCAACTACGAGGGACCAGCCTGCGAACATGTCGTAGCCGGTGGAGCTGGCCACGTCGGCGCCGGTCCAGGTGCCCTCTCCGTCTTGCTGCACCATGGTGGTGACATCGGCGAAACCGCCGTAGCCGGTCCCGTGCTGGTCCGTTGTGGCTGCATCAAAATCAGTGGCCGTGATGGTCTGATAGCCGCCGTTCGGTCCCTCGAGCTTCATCTGGTCGAAAGGAGAAGCCGGGGTATCGGCAGGGGCGTTTAGCTCGCCTGGTGGGCAGGCCGGGCTGCCGCCGCCCGCATAGGCGCACTCGCGGCCCTCCCAGAACAAGCCGGCGAAGAGCACTGTCGACCCGCTGGGCCAGGTCACGGTGGCGCTCGAGGAATTGTAATTGTTGTTGGTGGGGTCGACGTTGACCCACGACATGGGCCAGGCGTTGTTGTCGTTGTTTGAGTCGTTCTCTGCACCGGGGTTGGTCAAGAGGCTCTCTTGGCGGGCCGTGTCGCAGAGGGTTCCGCTTTCCGTCGTACCTGTGACGCACGCCTCGTTGGCGTTGCCGAAGATGGCGATGGCCCCGTTGTCCGTTTCGGAGAAGACGGGTGAAAATGACGCGACCGGCTGGGATGAGGCCACTTTGGTAACCACGGGAACGAGCACCACCATGGCGGTCATCATCAAGACGGCCAGCGCCACAGCGGCTGCTTTCCGCCACCATTGCCGGGCGTCAACCTCGACGCGGTAGTGGGCCGAGGACCCATCGTAACGGGACATGTTGCCCTCCGCTCTCACGTCTCGGTCGTCGTCGACCAGGTCAAGGCGTCGCTAGCTGCCGAACAACGCCGACGGTGATGCAAATTACACGCTACGCACAGTAAATGCAAGAGATAGTTGCTGGCCTGGTCGCTCGGCGCTACCGCTAGCCGGCAAGCCGGATGCCCTGTGGCAGTTGGTGCTTGTGCTGGCTGCCGCGGCCGACGCCGGCTGAGGGTCACGGCTCGGACCGTGTCCGCTGCTCAGGGCGTAGCAACCCAAGAGAGCGGACGCATTTGGGCTTTTTGGATATCTCGACCGTTTGAACGGTCTTGACTGCTAATACCTTCACCGCGATGAACTCAGGTTTCGCGCCGTCGGCAGTGACAACTATGTGGAAGCGGAACTCGCTGCGGGGAAACGCTCGATCGCTGCCTGGTAACTGCTGCCTTCGGGTACAAACAAGCGCTTTGCTCTGGTGATCCCGACGGTGTCGTGATGCGTGGGGACCTGTGGAAATCCCTAGTCCCTGAAGTTCTCGAACTGAAGGGGGATCCCGAAGTCCTCTTCCTTCAGCGCAGAGATGGTGGCCTGGAGCTCGTCACGCTTTTTTGACGTGACGCGTACCTGGTCACCCTGGGTGCTCGAGGACACGCCTTTGGGCGCCTTGTCCTTGATGAACTTGTTTATGGCGCGGGCCTGGTCGGCGCCGATGCCCGCTTTGAGCGTGATCAGCTGGCGGGAAGTGCCCTTGGCTGCTTCCTCGACCTTGCCGTAGTCGAGCGCCCTGAGCGAGATGTGGCGCTTCACGAGTTTTTCCTCGAGTACCTGCTGGACCGCTTTCAGGCGGTCCTCGGTCGAGGAGTGCAACGTCAGCTCATTGCCGGAGAAATCGATGCTCGACCCCGTACCTTTGAAGTCGAAGCGGGTCCCGAGTTCGCGGCCGGACTGGTCCACGGCGTTGCGGACCTCCTGCATGTCCACCTGCGAGACGACGTCAAACGTAGGCATGCCCAACACGCTAGCCTTACATGCCTTGAGGGGTTTGTATCCCTCCAGGGGTCGGTGCCCGAGCGGACAATGGGAGCAGACTGTAAATCTGCCGGCTGATGCCTACGGGGGTTCAAATCCCTCCCGGCCCACTAGCTTGACCAGGTAGTTCTGGCGGGAGCGCCTGGTCCCTGCCTAACGATGGTGTCAAGGCGGCGGAGGGCCCGCTTCGGGTGGGCCAGTCCCTTACGAGCGTCAGCAGGGCAAAGAGCAGGTTCGTCAGGGCCTGCCTTCACTTGCGCACCTGCTTTCGGGTCAAAATCCTGGCTACCTCTCTGTGGGGGCCCCGTACTCGAGCCTCCCCCTGACTTCGCCGATATGGTCGCCGACTGCTGAGGTACTGGGCCACGTTTCGACCGGTGGACGTAGACAGGCGCTTCGAGGCGCTCTTTTCGCCCGGCCGACGGGCAGTGCGGGACGCCGTCCTGGCGGCCGCCCGCCCCGTGCCGATACTGGCGGCGCCTGAGCGGTCAATTGTAGGCCTTGCCGGGCGAAGCGCCTACCCCCACCGACGCCTGGCGCGGGACCGCCGGCCTCTTAGACCGGGCCGGAGGTTCCGCCCTCCGTTGCGCGGGTATATCAAGATCGTGGCCAAGGCGTCGAGCTGAACCGGCACAAGTACGTTTTCGGGAGGAGGCCGGAGTTTGACAAATGTATTAGGGCCGCCATCTCTCTCGTCGCCCTGAAGGTCATAGACCACGATTTCCACATTGTCCCGCCGCAAAGTAGCGGGAGCTCGTTTTGCTGCTATCGAGACCGTTCAAGCCAACAACTCAAGTCTCGCCCTGCGCTGTGCGAAAGCGCGGGTTCTCCGTGCCCACGCAAACTCGCGCAGTAGCCGACTTCAGGTTTCGACGCGCAAAGATTCAAGGCCAAAACCTCTTTAGCCCAATTGGGGTTGCGTGACGAACGCATCGCCTAAGGAGAACACATAGATGCGTATAGCTATCATTGCGCCGCCATGGGTGCCTATCCCTCCAGCAGCCTATGGAGGTACCGAAACCGTGCTCGACACTCTGGCTCGAGGTTTGGTCCATGCCGGTCACGAGGTGCTCCTGTTCGCCACGGGTGACAGCACCTGCCCCGTCCGCCGGGGGTGGGTCTTCGATACCGCTATAGGGGTCGGCAAAGGCGGGACTGTGGCTGAGCTCCGTCACGTGATCGACGCCTACGAGGCTGCGCAGGAGTTCGACATCGTGCACGACCACACCCTGGTCGGACCTATCTACGCTGACCGGTTCCCGTGGTTGCCGGTCGTCACCACCAACCACGGGCCGTTCCTTAGCGATCTCGGGCCGGTCTACCGGGCAGTCAGCGCCCGGGTCCCGGTAATCGCCATCTCCCACCACCAGGCTTCCACTGCCGATGGCGTGAACCTGGCTGGCGTCGTCCATCACGGGGTGGACTGCGCCCGGTTCCCCGTGGGGTCGGGCGCGGGTGGGTACGCCCTCTTCTTGGGGCGCATGCACCCTGACAAGGGTGTGCACACGGCCGCCCGCGTGGCCCGTGCCGCCGGGATGCCCCTGCGGATCGCAGCCAAGATGACCGAGCCTCATGAGGTCCAGTACTTTGCCGAGCGCGTCAAACCCCTCCTGGGCAACGACATCGAGTACATCGGTGAGGTTGGCACGGCCGACAAACTGAACTTGCTGGCGGAGGCCGTTTGTTTGCTCAACCCTATTGCTTGGCCGGAGCCGTTCGGGATGGTGATGATCGAGGCTCTAGCTTCAGGGACTCCCGTGGTGGCCACTCCTGCCGGCGCGGCTCCCGAGATCGTCGACAACGGTGTCACGGGTTTCGTGGTGCCCAGCGAGGAACTACTGGTCTCGGCTCTTGGCAAGGTCGCCGGTTTGGACCGGGCCACCTGCCGAATGACCGCCTGCGAGCGGTTCTCGTCCGACAGGATGGTCGCCGAACACCTAGCCACGTACCGGGCCGTAGCCAGGGGGTGGGGACATGTGGTGCCCGTCGGAGCGCCGATATCGCTAGGCCCGAGGAGGGCCGAAGGCGTACCCAGCCCAGCATTGGCCCCGTAAGGCTGTCGGCATCCCGAGCGGGCGAGATGGCTTTTCCTAATATTGCTACCCGTCTTGCCTTTTGCGGGGCTCGGGTTCGCAATTCACTTTCTTTGGGTACTGGCCCCGATATTTCTGGGCCTCTCTGGCTGCTAAATAGCGAGAGCGACCTGATACAGCACACCCGGATTGCCGAGCTCGTTTTGCAACGCCGGAAACCCTGATGGGCGACCTTTACGTTTTCCGGGCCTCGCCCATCGCGAGATTACGGCAGGGCGCCTCCGCGCCCGCCCGGTTAGGTTGCCGCCAACTCTCCCCAACGCCCGGGCATCCCGGCGGACCCGCACTGAAGCCTCGAGGGCTTTAGATCCTGGGCCAAGCTGGATGGCGGGCACGTCAACCCGGCGTCCGTTTAGTCCCGCAGGCACCTGAGCGGGGAAAGCCGAGTTTATCGAACTATTACCATAATACCCATTGGATTAGTAGATAGAGTAGGCACCAAGGAGGTATTGCAGTGACCAAAACGGTGCCGGCGACAAAACGGCTCGAGGTCGTTGCCTACGAGGCGGCCGGGCTCGGCGACCGCAGCTACCTGGTGCACGATGGTGAAAAGGCGTTCGTGGTCGACCCGCAGCGGGACCCCTACCCCTACCTGGAGACGGCCCAAGGACTGGGTGTGGAGGTAACGCTCGTGCTCGAGACGCATATCCACAACGACTATGTCAGTGGCGGCTTGGCCCTGGCGCGCCGAGCAGGCGCCCGCTACGGCGTCCCCGCCGGTGTCCCTTTCGATTTCGAGTCAGAAGGCTCGCCCCTCACGGAGGGGGACACGGTGGACGTCGGCACGTTGCAGGTCAAAGTGCTGTCCACCCCGGGCCACACACCCCACCACCTCGCTTTTCTAGCCCAGGACGCATCGGGGACGAGCGCCGTCCTGACCGGAGGTTCGCTGCTGCCCGGGGCTACCGGGAGGACCGATCTCCTGGGCCCGAGCGGGCCGCCAGCCTCGGAGAAGACCAATGGCGTTCGGTGCGGCGGCTCCTGCAGGAGCTCGACCCGACCACGGAGGTCCTCCCCACCCACGGGTTCGGGAGTTTCTGTACCGCCGGCACCCGTGCCGCCATAGCCGCAACCGTAAGCGACCGGCTCACCGTCGGGACAGAAAGAGCACGCAACCCGGCGGCCCGCCTCGACCTGGGCCCCTTCGTCGAGGACGTCATCGCCAGTCCGTTGCCAGTCCCTGCGTACTACCAGTACATGGCGCCGCTCAATCGCACTGGAGCGGCCGAACCGCGATTTGGGCCCGTGCCCGTGATCGACCCGGAAGTCTTGCCGGGGCTTATATCCGGCGGAACGGCCGTGGTTGACATCCGCCCTCGGCGCCAGTTCGCCGACGCCCACCTGCGCGGCTCGCTCAACATCGAGCTCGCTCCCCCGCTGCCGACCTATTTCGGCTGGCTGGTCCCCTTTTCTGCCCCCTTCGTGGTCCTGGCCCGCAGCTTCGAGGAGCTGGCCGAGTGCCGGTGGCTCCTGTCCAGGATCGGCCGGGAGGAGCCAGTGGGCTGGATGCCGTCGGGTTTGCTCGAGTCACTCCCGGCTGAGGTCAAGGGCCACTACGAGGTGTCCAGGTTTGACGAGCTAGCGCAACGTTATCGAAGCGGCCAGCGACCTTACGTGGTCGACGTGCGCTTTCATCACGAATGGCAAGCAGGTCACATCAAGGGCGCCCGGCACATCCCGTTGCCCGAGGTTGCATCCGTCATAGCGACGCTGCCGACCGAGGAGGAGACCTGGGCCCACTGTGCGGCTGGTTACAGAGCCGCCATTGCCACTTCGGTGTTGTCCGCCGGGGGGCGCCTCCCCGTACTGGTCGACGACAACCTCGACAACGCCATGGCCGCCGGTCTCGAAATAGTGTGACTCACTCAAGAACTCGTGGAGTTTGGCCATAACCCTCATACTCCATGCGCCCGTTCGTCGAGACCCTGGTTTCGTGGGCACACCTGCATTCGTCGAGACCCAGCATTGCTTGCAAGCTGACTTGGCCGAAGCCTTCTTCGCGAGCCGCGACGGCGCCGTGATTAGTGGCTCGCCTCCCAGGTTTCGTCCGCCAGCGCCAGGGCCGCTCCAAGGTCGGAATCATGACCAAGAGCACGCAAGCCGCGCGCCATCGCCTCCAGCGCACTTAGGACGGCAGGCAGGCTCGCCTGGAGACCGGTGTGGTTGACCCTGATGGCGTCATTGGCAAGCGGCGGTGGGGCCAGGCTGACGAGTTCCTGATCGGCTGGCGAGCTGGCGCGTATGGCTGTCATCAGGGCCAGCGCACCGCCAGCCGGGGGGCGCACCAAAGTGGCCACGGAGGCCGCTTCTGACGGGCGCGCCCAGGCCTTGAGCCCCAGGGGAACCAGCGCGGCGCGGGTGGCCGCTCCGGCGGCCCGGTGCCGGGCGATAACCCGCCCCATCCCTTCTCGGGCCACCCGGTCCATGGACGCCGCCAGCGCTCTCGTCTCCAGATGGCTCGGGACGAACGGGAACGAGGTGCGGTCGGTCGCCACCCACAGGTCCCTCCAATCGAGCAACGACAATACGGAGCCTCGCCACGGCGACGGGTGGGCGGCAAGCGATCGCCATCCACGTGGACTGACCACGACCATGCTGACGCCTGAAGGGCCGGCCAGCGCCTTCCGTGCGGCCGTCACGACGATGTCGAGGTCCCAATCGTCGATCGGGAGCGGCTCGGCCCCTACCGAAGCGACGGCGTCGACCACGATCAGGGCGTCCCTGGATTTGGCCATTTTGGCGATGGTCGCCAGGTCGTTTTTGACCCCGGTGGCCGCCTCGGCGTGCACGACGCTGATCACGTCCACCGTCCCGAGGCGGTCGAGCGCGTCTTCGACCAGGTCGGGAGCCACGGCGTGGTCAAACGGGACCGTCAAGTCGTCCACCCGGGCACCGGCCTCTGACAACCATTGGCCGAAGAACCCCCCGTACGGGCCGTGGACGAGGTTGAGGGCGGCGACACCGGGCCGGCCCAGGCCCCGCGCTGCTGCCTCCAGCACAACGATGGCCTCGCCCTGGAAAACGAAAGTCGAGCGGTCCGTGCCCAGGATCTCCTGGCTACGGTCCTCGATCGACGCGTACTCCGGCGCCGTGACAACGGGCACGTCTAACAGGCAGTCGGTATCCCTCATTACGCGGTTGCTCAGGGACGGGTCGTTCAAGACTGGGTCGCTCAAGACTGGGCCGCTCAAGACTGGGTCGCTCAACTTCGTTCCTCTCGGAAATGACAGGCCGCCAGTCGTCCGCCTCCAGCCGGTGCGGGCAACAGTTCCGGCAGGGCGTCGGTACAGATCGGCTCGGCTCTCGGGCAACGGGGGTGGAACGGGCAACCGCTCGGTCTGGCCGCCGGGCTCGGCGGCTCTCCTTTGAGGCGGGCGGCGGGCTCCTGGCGCCGGGCGCGTACCCGGGGCGCGGCCGCCAGTAGCGCTTTCGTGTACGGGTGACGCGGGTCGTCAAAGATGTCGTCCCGCCTGCCTATCTCGACGACCCGGCCCAGGTACATTACCGCGACACGGTCACAGACCTGGCGAACGGCGGCCAGGTTGTGCGAGATCAGGACGATGCCGATCCCGAGCTCATCCCGGAGCTCGGTGAACAGCGCCAAGACCGCAGCCTGCACGGAGACGTCGAGGGCAGAAGTGGGCTCGTCGGCCACGATAACTTGAGGTTCCACGGCCAGCGCCCGGGCCAGGGCGATCCGCTGGCGCTGGCCCCCGGAAAACGACGACGGGTAGCCGTCCAGCGCTCCCGGGGGTAGCCCCACAAGGCTCATCAACTCCTGGCAGCGGCGTTCCAACCCCTCACCTCGGGCCAGGCGGTTGGCCACCAGCAGCTCCCGCAGCACTGAGCGCACTGAGAGCCGCGGGTTGAGCGAGGAGTACGGGTCCTGGAAAACGAGCTGGACAGCGCGGTGCTCCTGTCGTGTGCGCCGGGCACCGAGCGCTACCCCCCGCAGCGACACCACCCCGCGGTCGGGGCGCAGTAGGCCGGCCAGGCAACGGGCGACCGTCGTCTTGCCGCAACCCGACTCGCCAACGATGCCAAGCGTTTCCCCCGCCACCAAGGTGAAGGAGACATCCTCGACCGCGGTCACCCTCTGCCCTCGTCCGGACGGGAACGAGACCTGCAGTTCGTCGGCGGCCAGCAGGGCCCGGGCCGCGATGTGGTCGCTTTCGGCAACCGCCCCTTCCGTGGAGGCCCCTTCTCTGGAGGCCCCTTCTCTGGAGGCAACGCCGGACCGCCGGTGCTCGGCGGCCGAGCCCAGCTCGATGCTCACCCCGGCCCCAACCGCTCGGCCCCCAAACGGCCCGTTTGCAACGGGTCCGGCTCCAACGGGTCAGGCTCCAGTCGCTCCGGATGTATGCACCTTGTCGCCCGCAATGAGCCGCCGGCATCGAGCGCGCTGAGCGCGGGCTTCACCATTGTGCAGTCCACGCTCTCGAACCGGCACCGGGGCGCGAACGCGCACCCCGGCGGGAGCCGGGCCAGGTCGGGAGGCATTCCAGGTATCGAATGCGGGGCCCGGTTCGGCTCGTCCAGGTCGACAACGGCGTCGAGGAGCCCGACGGTGTAAGGGTGGCCGGGACGGTCGAGCACCTCCGATGTAGGGCCTGTCTCGACGAACTTGCCCGCGTACATTACTGCCAGCTGATCACACACCTGGCGCACAACGGCCAGGTCATGGCTTACGAACACCACCGCCACGCCCAGCCGGCTGCGCAGGCTATCGAGAAGTTCCAGGACCTGAGCCTGGACCGTTACGTCCAGCGCGGTGGTTGGTTCGTCACAGAGCAGCACTCTGGGTTCGCTCGCCAGTGCCATGGCAATCACTACTCGTTGACGCATGCCTCCCGATAGTTGGTGAGGGAACGAGCGCGAGTGCCGTTCAGGGTCTGGCAGCCCGACCAGCCCCAGCAACTCGATCGCTCGGCGCCAGCTGGCCGAGCGCGGCTCGCCGAGAACCCGGCGCGGCACCTCCGCCACCTGCACACCGACACTGCGCACGGGGTCGAGCCCGCTCAGCGGGTCCTGGAAGACCATCGCCAGACGCCGCCGGCGAGCTTTGCGTGCATCGGGCCCACTGAGCGGCAGACGGTGGCCCTCGAGCTCGATGACACCGCCTTCGGCTCGGGCGGCGGGCGGGAGCAAAGCCATCAGCGCCCTCAACGTGAGGCTTTTGCCGGACCCTGACTCGCCGACGATCCCGATCGACCCGCCCTCGGCGATCTCGAAGCCGACGTCATCCACCGCCACGAGGCGGCGTGAGCCCCGGCTCACAGTTACCTCCAGACCGCGGACGGCGAGTACGGCAGTGGCCACAGCTTGCGCGCCCTAGGCGGCCAATGCCAGCAAGGGGAACGTGCGCTTGAACGTGCGGTTCATCGAGGCCGCAGCACGTCCGCCAGCCCGTCGCCGAGCAGGGAAAGGGCGAGGCCGGTGATGACTACAGCCACACCGGGGATCGTGGCCAAGCCCCACGAAGTGGTGAGGAACTCCTGGCCCTCGGAGATCATCGTCCCCCAGTCGGGCGTCGGGGGCTGGATACCCAGGCCCAGGTAGCCGAGTGTCACGACGGCCACAATCACAAGGACTATGTCGCTCGTGAGGTACACCACTGACTGCGTGACTGTGTTGGGCAAAACGTGGCGCCACAAGATGCGCCACGTGGGCAGGCCGCCCGACTTCGCCGCCGCCACGTAATCAGACTCACGCACCACGAGGGTGGTGGAGCGGACGGCGCGGGCGTAAATGATCCAGTCCACGACGGCAAAGGCCACGATGATACCCGTGGTCCCCGTGCCTACGACGAAGATCAAGCCGATAACGAGCACGTAGAAAGGAAATGCGATCAGCACCTCGACAACGCGCATGACCCCCGAGTCCAGCCAACCGCCGTAATACCCGGCCAGCGTGCCGATGATCGTGCCGAAGAAAAAGGGAAAGATAACAGCGAGGAACCCGAGCCGGAGGTCGGTCCGCGTCGCCCATATGAGACGCGACAGCTCGTCGCGACCAAGTTCGTCTGTACCGAGGAGGTGCTTGGACGAAAAACCGCCGAGGATGTCGTAGAGATCCTGGTGGTTTGGAGCGTACGGACTGATGAGCGGAGCGAGGGCGGCCACCATAATGAGCCCGAAGGTGAGCACCGAGCCGGCGATGAACGTCTTGCTGCGCAGGGCCCGGTACAAGAAGACGGACCGCGACCGGGCCCCCTGGGTGGCAGTCATCGGCGCCTCGCCTGGCGTGAGGACAGCGGTCATCTCATGCGGATCCTCGGGTCGAGGCGGGCCGACACCAAATCGGTACCCAGGTTGACGATCACGACCCCGGTCCCCAGGACCAGTGTGGTGGCCTGTACGACGGGAAAGTCCCGGTTGAGGATCGAGCTCAACAGGAGCGACCCCAGGCCGTTCAGGTTGAACACCTGCTCCACAATTACGGTCGAGCCGATCAGGAAGGCGATGTTGAGGCCAAGCAGCGTGACTGTGGGCAGGAGGGCATTGCGGGCCACGTGACCGTACAGGACGCGCAGTTCTCCGAGCCCCTTAGCCCTGGCAACAGCGACGAACTCAGAGTCGAGCACTTCGATCATCCCCACCCTCAGGCTGCGCACCAGGATCGGCGCGATGGCGAGAGAGGCAGTAAAAGCAGGGAGCACAAGCGCCTTCAGGTGCCCACCAACCCCGCTCCCGGTCCCCCCCACCGGCAAGACGTGCAGGTGCACCGCAAAAATCTCGATGAGCAGGATGCCGAACCAAAAGGCCGGGAGGGCGAGCCCAACTACGGACAAACCACGGACGAGGTGGTCAGCGGCACCGTCCTTGCGAGCCGCCGCCAATGTAGCCATGGGGACACTGATCATCACCGCGAAGAGAGCAGCCACGGCTACCAGGGCGGCTGTTTCGCCGATCCGGCTAGCTATGAGCGATGCGGTCGAAACGTGGTAAATGTACGACTGGCCGAGGTTCCCCTGGAAAAGCTGCCCGAGGAACCGGCCGAGCTGTACCGGCAGTGAGCTGTTCAAGCCCCACTGGCGCTGAAGGGCGGCGACGGCAGAAGGGGAGGCGCGGATCCCGAGCACAGAGCGGGCCGGGTCGCCCGGCTCGACGTGCATGAGCAGGAACGTAGCGAGCGTCACCCCAAAAATGACCAGCACCGCCGACAGCAGTCGTCGAGCGGTGTACCCAGCCATGGTGCCTCAGGATAGCCAGACGTTCTCGAGACGGTAGGCGCCTCCAGGGTTGACCGCGAAGCCGTTGACTTGCTTCGAGACGGCATAAATGTAGGGCGGGTAATCGAGGGCAACGAAGGGGGCGTCCTCGGCCACGATCTTTTGTATCTGGGCGTACAGCGAGGCCCGTTTGGCGCTGTTGTACTCCCCCTCCGCCTGGTGCACCAGCGCGATGGCAGTCGGGTCGTCATAGTTGGACCAGTACGACTGAGACCCTCCGTTTTTAACGTCGACCTCAAAGGAGGCCATCTCGTCCGGGTCGCTTATGTCGTTGATGGCATAGTCGATGAACATTTCGTAGTCCAATTTTTGGAACGTGGCCTCGAAGGCGGAGTGGTCCAGCGGCGTAATGTCCACATTGATGCCGATTGCCTGCAATTGCGCCTTGATGATCTGTGCGAAAGTGTTCCATTTCTGGACACCGCCGTCGATCAACAGCTTGGTCGAGAACCCTTTGGGGAATTTCGACTGTGCCAGCTCTGCTTTGGCCTTCGCCAGGCTGTAGGACAAGACGGGCGTGCTGGCAGAGTAATACTCGAGGCTCGGCGGGAAGAAGGACCCTCCGGGTGCGGCCGTCCCGAAGCTGGCTGCGTGTACGAGCGCCGGCCTATCGATGGCGTACGTGAGGGCCCGGCGAACGTGACGATCAGCGAACTGCGGTAGTTTTTCGTTCATCACGAGGAGGTCGACCTGCCAGGCCGGGAACAGCTCGACGCTGAGCCCCGAGCTGTTCTTCAGGGAGGCCACGTCCGCGGGCGGCACGGTATCTATGATGCTCACCTCGCCCCCCTGAGCCTGGAGCACTCGCTGGTTGTCGTTGTCGACGTACAGGAACTCGACCGAGTCCAGGTACGGCTTGCCGGCCTGCCAGTACGTGGGGTTGCGTTTCAGGGTAAGCGAAGTGGCGTCCGGAGTGAACCCCGACACCGTGAACGGGCCCGTACCCACGGGGTTGCTGAAGAAAGCCTTCTCGCTCTGGCCACCGAAGTTGGCCGGAAGTATGGCATTTGCGAACACCGAAATATCGGACAGGAAGGGCGCCCACGGCTGAGAAAGCTTGAAGACTACGGTGCTCTCACCGTGGGCGGCGATGCTGGCGATGGCGAAGTCGAGGAAGGACAGCGGCCCGGCGGAATTGGTGCGCGACCGGTTTATCGAAAATACGACGTCTTCTGCGACCAGCGGCTTGCCGTTGGAGAACTTGACCCCGGGACGCAGGGTAAAGGTGAACGTCTTGTGGTCCGCGCTTACCGTGTAGCTCGAAGCCAACCAGGGGACAAGTTGACCGGCGGGGTTGGTCACGAACAAGGGCTCGAAGATCTTGTCGAGCGTATAGATGTCACCCGCAATGATCGTATTGGCAGGGTCGAGGGTCGTCGGCCCGATGCTGCGGGCGAAGCGAAGCGTCCCACCCCGCTTAGGGGCCGTCGCGTTAGCGAAAAAGCGCGCCCAGCGGCGCGCAGGGCACCGCGAGTGCTCGCAGAGGCAGGCGAGGCCACGATCGAACCGAAAAGGGCGGCGGCCGAACCGGCCGCGCCGTACTTCAACAGGTCCCGCCTTGTAAGCGAGTTGTTGCCGGATGTCTGCACTTCTGCGTCCTCCCTGAGTAAATGCACTGGAGTTGAACGGGTCGATCAGGTGGAAAGGGTCGATCAGGTCCGGTCGGGCAAATTCCCCCGAGGCGGGCAACGTTATCGGACAAAACTACCGGGGTCGGCGGCGTCACCCGAGCTGAACAGACTATATCAGTAGATTTACTAGCTGAGGTAGGTTCAACACACTAGTGTGTGTCGTGTGAGCGCCTCTATAGACACGAGCGCCCCTATTGAAACAGTGGAGAAGGTGCACCCGACGGCGACCTCGGCGCGCGGGTCGGGCATGCCGTGAGCCAGCCTGGGCCGGCCAGGGCGCCACGCCCGCCTAATGGCGGACGTGGCCACCGTCCACGTTCAGGGTGCTGCCAGTAACCCAGCCCGACTCTTCGGAAGCGAGAAAGACCACCGCGGGTGCTATGTCGCCGGGTACCCCCCTGCGCTTGAGGGCCTGGAGCGCCTCGACGAAATCGAACGCATCGGCGTGCGGGCTCGCCATCACTCCCTCGGACGCGATGAGCCCGGGGCTCACGGCGTTCACGGTTATGCCGTATGGGCCGAGCTCAGTGGCGAGAGCGCGCGTGAACCCGATCACCCCGCCCTTAGCGGCAACATAGGCGGCCATGTTGGGCGTCCCGGCGAAGAAAGTGTTCGAGGCGATGTTGACGATGCGCCCATAACCCCCGTGCCGCATGTGCGCCGACGAGGCGCGGCACATCAGGTACACACCGTCCAGGTTGACCCGCATAATCCTTCTCCACTCTGCGAAATCGACGTCGTCCCACGCTGTGAACGGAACGATGGCAGCATTGTTGACGAGGGCGTCGATACGGCCGGTTTGCGCTATTACCTCAGCATGCAGCCCGGCGACATCGTCGGTCTCGCCCACGTCGGCCACCACCGCGAAGGACCCGTGACCAAGACGGCTCGCCACGCTTTGCGCACCCGGGCCGTTCGTGTCGGCCACCACGACAGTGGCACCCGCGGCGGCCAGATGCCCGGCGATGGCCGCACCGATCCCCTGAGCGGCGCCCGTTACAATCGCCGTCCGTCCGTCGAATGTCATCAAGGGACCTCCTGATCGCCCGTGTGTTGAGCCAGGGAGAACATGGTCGACGATAAAGCTTGCAGTGACCATCTCCGTCGATGACAACCGACAATAACGGCACGGTCCCGCGCAAGGTTTCAATGAAGGTCCCGCGGAGAGAAGCGAGGGCGCAGTGGACACAGCCCCGGGGCGCTAATTCGAGGGTCGAGCAAACAGAAATGAAGGGTAGTTGCGAGGCCATCGATTCGTTACGCTCCCTGGCAGGGCTTGACGCGTAACACCACTTCACGCACTACACCCGCCTTTCGGTCGGGTCGCTTGGGGGTGTGCGCACCCCGGCCCCAATATGAAGAAGGAGCTTCGATGATGAAGAGGGGCCCTCTTTTGTCTGGTCTGCGTCCGTTGTCCAGAGGTTCAGGCCGGCAACGACGGCAAAGATTGGGTACGGGTGCGGCGGCCGTGCTCGTGGGTGCGGGAGTGATCGCGGTGTCCGGGGTGGCCGCGGACGCGGCGACCCTGACGGTTTGTGCGCGGGGGTGCGCCTACACCCAGATCCAGCCCGCGATCGACGCCGCTAACTCAGGCGACACGGTCCTCGTAGGGCCGGGCATGTACGCCGGCGGCCTCGTGATCGCCAAGCCGCTGACGGTGGCCGGTGCCGGAGAGGGCTCGACTGTGATCTCTGGGGGTGGCCCGGTTGTGCTTGTTTCCGCCGCGCCGGTGACCGTGCGCGCCGTGAGTGTGGTGGCCGGTAACACGACGGGCGACGGCGGTGGGATCCTCAATACCGGCACCCTCACCGTCGAAGACGCCAGCGTCGGCCACGACACCGCTGGAGGTTACGGCGGAGGGGTGGCCAACGAGAGCGGCGGGTCGTTGACGTTGCGAAGCGTGACGGTGGCTGACGACACCGCTGGCCAGGACGGCGGGGGGGTGTACAACTCCGCCGCGACAGCGGCCATAAGCGCCAGCACGGTCAAGAGCAATGCGGCGGCTTTCGAGGGGGGTGGCATCGCCAACGAGGGACGCCGTACGACGCTGGCGCTCACCTCGGACGCCGTCGGCACCAACTCGGCCGGAGACGAGGGCGGCGGGATCGCCGTCTCCTCCTTTGCCTCGGCCGCCCTGGCGGGCACGACTGTTAACGGGAACACGGCGGCAAACGGGGGCGGGGGCGTTGCGGTGTTCGAGGGCGGGGCGCTGGTGATGGGCAATGGCAAGGTCAACGGCAACAGCACGCCCGGGCCCGGCGGCGGCGTCACCATCGAAGGCGTTTACCTGCACGAGCAGTCGACAGCAACGATCACCGGTACGAGCATCAACGCCAACGGTGCCGGCACTGGCGGAGGGGTGGAATTGTCCCTCGCTACGGTCACCCTGACCAACGACGCCGTCAACGCCAACACAGCCAGCACTACCGGCGGCGGGATCGCCAACGACCCCGGCGGCCAACTGACCCTGGCCGGCACGAGCGTCAGCCTGAACACATCCGCCGGCAACGGCGGCGGCATCACCAACCTGGCGGCGGCCGCCTTAACCAATGACAGCGTGAACGCCAACGCCGCCGCCGCGAACGGTGGCGGAGTGTTCAACGGCAGTGGAGAAATCGGGTTAAACGACGTCTATGGGACGATGACGTTGGACCCGAACACGAGCGTGAGCCGCAACCGTGCCATCGCCGGCGGCGGCATCGATGTGGCGGCCGGGACGGTCACGTTGAACGGCGCCACCGTCGCCGGCAATATCCCCGACAATTGCGAGCCGGTCGGCTGTTGAGCATCCCCGGGCGCGGCCCCGGGGCCGGCGTCTCACCCTCATCAGGCCTGTTCTAGACGTGCCGGGTGTGGCCCCACCCCGCGCGGCCGGAGGCGGGCTTTGGCCAGGCCCTCAGAGCCCATGTAACGCTTGGCCACCGCCCACTCCTCGTTCTGGTCGGAGAGCACCGTGCCCACCAGGCGCAGGACCGTGGCCCGGTCAGGGAAGATGCCGACGACCCCGGTGATCCTTCGAAGGTCTTTGGTGAGCCTGCCCTGTGGGTTGGTGCTCCTGATATTGGGCCAATGCTCGGTCGGGAACGTCGAAAAGGCGAGCAGGTCCGGAGCGGCCTCGACGAGCATCTCGGCCGCCTCGTCGAAGCGCCCGGCCAGCTGCTCCACTGCACAAGCGTGCTGCGCCCAGACCGCGTCGCGGTTGGGCTGCTCGAAAATGGTGCGGAGCAGAGCAGCCACCATGCCCTCAGAAGCTTCCGGCACCCTGGTCAACACATCACGGGCAAAGTGGGCTCTGCAGCGTTGCCAGGTGGCGCAGGGGAGCACAGTAGCGATGGCCGGTTTGAGCCCGTTGTGGTGGCCCGATACGACCAACGCCACGCCCGACAGGCCCCGGGCCGCCAGCGAACGCAGGAAGGTGGTCCAGCCTGCCCCGTCCCGGGCCGTGATGGCGTCATAACCGAGCAGCTCCCGGCGTCCCTCGCGGTTGACGCCAGTTGCGATCACAACGTCCACGTCCACGACCTGGCCGCCCTCTCTCACCTTTTGCGTCATTACGTCGAGCCATACGTAGCTGTACGGCCCGGTCTGTAACGGGCGGGAGCGAAAAGCGTCGACAAAGTCGTCGAGCTCCCTGCCCATGGCTGAGACCTGGGACTTCGATATCCCTTCCATTCCAGTGGTCTTTATGATGCGGTCCACTTGCCGGGTGGAGGCGTTGTCGACGTAGCACTGGCAGAAAACCTGCGTCAGCGCTTGTTGCGCTCTGTGGCGCGGCTCCGCCAGCCGGCCCGCGTGATAGCCGGTCCCCCTCTGCTCCGGTACGGCCATATTGATCGTGCCGACCCTGGTCCGCAGGGACCGGTGGCGATAGTCATTAGAAAACTCATCAGAGAGGATTTTCATTTGTTAGAAGAGCTCATCCGTTGAACGTGCGTCTGGGGTAGTTGCGGTACGTGCGAAGTGGTAATTGCAAAGGTTGAACGGCCCGGGCCTCCCGACCCGCCGGAGCCGGGACTAGGCCCGCCCGAGGTACCCCTCGGCCTGGAGGTGAACGATGACGTGCTGCGCCGCCGCCTCGGCCGTCAGCCCGGACGTGTCGATGCGGACTTCGGCATGGGCAGGCGCCACGTAGGGATCGGATACGCCGGTGAACTCCTTCAGGATGCCGGCTCGAGCTTTCGCGTACAGCCCCTTGCGGTCCCGTTGCTCGCATACCTCGATAGGGGTGGCCACGTGCACGAGGATGAAACCGCCCACGGCTTCCACCATGGCCCGCACCTCCTGGCGCACCGCCTCGTATGGCGCTATGGGAGCGCAAAGCGCGATGCCACCGTTCTTTGTGATCTCCGATGCCACAAAGCCGATGCGGCGAATGTTTATGTCCCGGTGCTCCTTGGAAAAGCCAAGCTCAGAGGAAAGGTGTTTGCGGACTACGTCGCCGTCGAGGAGCGTTACGGGGCGGTCGCCCTCCTCCAGTAGCTTTGTCAGCAGAATGCTGGCGATAGTCGATTTGCCGGCTCCGGAAAGCCCCGTGAAGAAGACGGTAAAGCCCTGCTGGGACCGTGGGGGGTAACTCCGGCGGAGCTCCGTAGCCACTTCTGGGTAAGTGAACCACGAAGGGATGTCACGACCTTCCGCCAGGCGCCGGCGCAACTCGGTGCCGGATATGTCGAGGACCCGGGCCCGAGAAGGCACCTCGTCAGCGGGCATGTACTCGTCGCGTTCTGCTACGTAGACCATCTTCTGGAAAGGGACGACACCGACGTCGAGCTCGGCGGCGTGCTCACTGAGGAGCGCCTGGGCGTCGTAAGGGCCGTAGAAGGGTTTGCCGCTGGAGTCGTCCCCCGGCCCGGCGTGGTCGCGCCCGACGATGAAATCGGTGGCCCCGTAGTTCTTCCGGATAATGGCGTGCCAGACCGCCTCCCTGGGGCCGCCCATGCGCATGGCCAGGGGCAAGAGCGAAAGAGCGGCCGTTGCGTGGGGATAGCCCTTCAGGACGGCCTGGTAGCAGCGCACGCGGGTGTGGTGGTCCACGTCGCCGGGCTTGGTCATGCCCACCGACGGATGGATGAGCAGGTTGGCCTCGACCTGTCGGGCGGCCCGCAAGGTGAGCTCGACGTGGGCCCGGTGCATAGGGTTGCGGGTCTGGAAGGCCACCACCCTCTCCCACCCGAGCTCGTGGAAACCGGCACGCAACTGCGCCGGGCTGAGCCGGAGCGCTTTGTAGTCGTAGTGCACGGGGGCCGTTACCATCTCCAGCTGGCCCGAGACATAAACAGGGTTGACCTTCTCCAGCACGAAGGCCACCCCCGGGTGTGCCTTGTCGGTCGTCCCGTACACGCGCTTTACCTCGTGGGCCAGGTCGGGCCGGTACAGCTCTGACACATGGAGAGCAGCCAGCATCACCCCCTCGGCGTCCCTGAGGGCCAGGCTGGCGCCGGGGCCAAGCTCGGCCGCCTTTTCCTCCGGGACGTCGAGGACGACGGGTACCGGCCATATAGTGCCGTCCGCCAGGCGCATCTCGTCGCAGACGGCCTCGTAGTCCTCCTCGCCGAGGAAACCTCGCAAGGGCGAGAAACCGCCGTTGCCCAGCAACTCGAGGTCACAGAACTGGCGCGGGGCCAGGTCCCAGGACGGCCAGTTGCGGGACTGATCTCTTAGCTCGGCCGCCCGTTCAGGGCTAACGACGAGGTCGACCAGCGTCCCGCCGTGCGGGCTTACGAGCTGCTCAGGCACTTCTTCCTCCGTTGACGATCAGGTTCGGGCGGGATGCGCAGGTTTGGGCGGGATGCGTTATTTCGGGCGCAAGTCTGTCGCTTTATAAAAGAAAACGAGGACATCAATGTCGACGCGGGTCACCCGCCTGCCCTTTGTAGCCAGGTGCCCAGGACGCCGATGTCGCCGGCCGGCACTCTTATTCTTCGGGGGAAGACTGATGTCGCCGTTAAGCCGGCGTAACAGGTTCGTAACGATCTGGCCCGGCTGCGCTGAAAGGTTTCAGTGCCCGGTCGGCAGGTTCGCCGTGGCAGAGGGGCCCGGCCTACTTCGGAAATAGCTGGGCCAAGAAGGGGTTCGTGAAGATGTTGCTGGCGTCGTACCGCCGGTATGTGGCGGCGGCGTCGGCAAAGCCCGGGTAGAGCGATGCCAGGCTGGCGATCGTCTGCTGGTTGGTCCAGGGGCCGGCAGCCGAGTACGCCCATCCCTTGGACCATTCAGGCCGCACGGCCTTGCGGTACGTCTTGCCCCACTCGGTCAGCATCCACTGCTCGAAGGCCTGATAGAACTCGCCCGACCCAGCCGTGCCCGGGAACGTCAGAGAGTCCACCCAAATAACGACATCCGAGCTCTGGTCGACCGGGTTGCAGACCGACAGGGTGGCGGGCGCGGCACCGCTGACGCCGAGAGCAGAGACCTTGTCGGTGGTCGTGACCCGGATCTCTACCGGACCGTTGACGGGGTAGTCCCACTTGGCGCCGGCGGCCTCGATGCTCCCTTGCAGCCGGGTGAAAAAGTCATGAGCGGCCGCCTGCAGGCTGTCGAGAGAAACCTGGAGCGTATAGCCGATCATCGAATAACGGGCCGTCGTCGGTTTTACGTACAGGAGCAGGTCACGTGACGTCCCGTTTCAGTTGCGCGCCCTCTGGAGCGTTGACCCACGCGGCCAGGTTGCCACCCTGCAGGACGTAAGGAGTCAGGAGCGGCGCCCGGCGCAGGCCAAAAGCTATGGCGTCGCTTTCCCACTTTTCGATGTTGTTAGTCCATGGGTAGTTATAAGGCCCTGCTACCTGGGGTTGGACCGCTTTGTCCTGGCGCGCCCCACACTTTCACCCACGCCACATCGGTAAACGGGAACCAAATAACCTCGACCCGCCCGTAGGTCTGGACCAGTCGGCTGAAAGACTGCGGGTCGAGATTGCCCGATGGCGACTGGAACAGCACGTCGGTACTCGGGTAAAGGTTGGTGACCTGAAGGTAGTAATTGGGCACCACGACCATCGTCGCCGAGGTAATGAAGGCGCGGCCCAGATTGACCAGAAAGGCAGCCGCGTCCGGCCCCGACCTGTCAAAGGTCTGGAGGTGGTACTGGCCCGAGCTTTCGGCCACCACCGCCGTAAAGGAGGTGACCAGGTTGCTCAGCGTCCCGTCCAGCTGAGGCTCGGTCTCGAGCGGGATGCCCGTACCGTGGGCACCGACCGCCAGGGCTCCTCCAAGGGTGATCACGCCTGGCGCCGTGAAGTTGAGGAACGTGTAGCCGGGGGCAGCTCCTGACCCCTTGTTGTCCTGCTGCTGGAGGAAGGCGGTCGCCGCCTCGATCGTCACGCCCGCCCCCAGGGTGACGCGAGGCGACGAGCCGGGAGAGAACGAGGTGCTGTTGAGGCCGGCCGTGCTGACCAGCACCAGGTTGGCGCCGGTGGCGTCACCCCCGGCGACCAGAGGCGACCAGTTGTGGTGGTTCCCGACGGGGCGGACGGCCCACCCGTGGCGGGCGGCCCAATTGCATATATCCACTACCTGGGCCTCGGTGGCCGGCGTTGCCTGCCACAAACGGGAGACGTCGGTCTCACCGGACCAGTTAGTGAACCTGACCAGGGCGACGGGGATGTTCGTTGGCCAGTCCGGTGGGGCGGCGGCGGCGACCCGCGCCGCCGGTGCCGGGCCGGGAGCAACGGCCGTAGCAGCGGCTCGGGTGGCGGCCACCTCCGGCACGTACCCGTGCTCCTCGGCCGTCTGGACCAGTAGGCGGCGGTAGGCCGGAAGCGAATCGACAGATGAGCTTTCGGGGGCCACACTGCCTCCTTCAAGTGGGTCGGACCGGGCCTTTCACCGAGGGAGGTCTCAACGCCCCCGGCCTCTGAACGCCATCCCCGCGATCGTGTACGCGCTGTGCACCGGGAGGCCCGGGATCTGACCGAATTTCGAACGCCTCGTTGCCCGGGAACGTAAACAGGAAGGCGTCACTCGTGGGCCGACGCTTTGCTGGAAGCCGAGATTTTCCGGAAATCCGTGCTGGCTACACTGGCACGTGAGGGCCGCATGTACGTCAGGCACTTCGGGGTACAGAGGAAGCGGGGGCCGTCACGGCGAATACCGAAGCAATTAGCGAACAGGTGCGTTCCTACTGGGATATCGACGCGGCCACTTATGACCATTCGGCCAGTCATAACCCGAGCTCAGCGCTCGAGTTGGCCGCCTGGGCGGCTGCCCTTCGGCGGTTCCTCCCGCCACCTCCGGCCAAGGTCCTGGACGTCGGCGCGGGCACGGGATTCCTCTCCGTAGTCCTGGCCCGGCAAGGCTACGCGGTTACCGCCGTCGACCTGTCCATCGGGATGCTGGGGCGGCTCCGGGACAAAGCCAGTGAAGCCGGTCTGCAGATCGACACCGTTCAGGCCGACGCCTGCGCACCTCCTTTGGCCGGCTTTGACGGGGTCGTCGAGCGTCATCTGCTCTGGACCCTTCCTGACCCACCGGCTGCTCTCGAAGCTTGGCGCCGTGCGGCACCAGCCGGCCGCCTGCTGCTCATGGAGAGCCTGGGCGAAACGGGCGGTTTGACCGAGCGGCTCCGGCACGCTGGCCACGACGCATTGAGACGCGCCCGGCGCGAGCACCCCGATCACCACGCGGAGTATGGCGCCGAGCTGCGCTCCCATTTCCCGCTGGCCGGGGGGACCGGTCCAGACCGACTGGTCACCCTCGTCGAGTCATCATCGTGGGGCGCCGCCCGGGTCGAAAGATTCCGCGACGTCGAATGGGCCGCTCGCCTGGCCCTCCCGACCCCTCTCGACCGGCTGGTCGGGGTTGGCCCCCGCTTCGCCGTCGTCGCCGGCTGAGAGGTCGCCGGCTGAGAGGTCGCCGGCGGCGCTGGTCAGGCGTTGGCGCCGTTCGCGCTGTACTCCAGGTCCACACTGTCAACGTGACCCGACCACCGCAGCGTGAAGCGCCAGCAGCCGGCGGCCGGCATGTTTATGATCGACGGCCCCGGCCCGCCGATAACCACTCTTTGCTGAGCCGGCCCGACAAGCGTGGAGCCAACCAGCCGTCGGGCCGAGATTTGCAGGTTGGACTCCGGCGTCAGACCTACCTTCGACACCCAGAGGATCTTGTTGTTGCGGACGCTCGAAGGTGGGGCCAAGAGGGCACACGGCCAGGCCCAGAGGACGGCGGTTATCTCGCCCTGGGCGCTGATGACGTGGGGTTGTGACCGGCCAGGAGGGTGGAACCCATCGCGTGCCCATACCGGGAGGGGGCTGTTCTGGACGTCCGATAGGCAAGGATTGGCTGCGCTAGCGGTTCGCAGCGCGCTGGCAACAGCCGGGGGAGCCGCTCCGAACGAACCCGCCATCAACGAGGCGAGGGCGGCGGCCAGCAACATCAGGCACCCGGGCGCCAAACGTCGCTTTAATCGTGAGCTCTGCAGGCTCTCGACCGGCTTCCTGGCGGGTTTGACCCTTTGCGACAGGGTCTTCAACATGCGACGGGACCTCAACATGCGACGAGACTTCAACATGACAGTACCTACCCTTAATGTCGTTCCTGAAGCGCTGGTCGGGATGTTTAAACAAGTTGACCACTGGTGAGGGCGTTCAGCACTGGTCCGGGCGCACTTGCTCGTCGAGCCGCCCGGCTCGAGGGCGGCACTGACCGGGTCAGTGGCTGCATTTGTTCTGGGCGGACTGGAAGACCGGCGAGTTGGGGTCGACCCCGTCGGTGGGGCCAATCGCCTCCCGAACGCCGCCGTTGGCGGAGAGCTGCGGGTCGGGGTAGTTGGGCAGGCCGTGCGCCGCGCATGCACTTCGCGAATGGAGGGCGCTCTGCTCCTCCTCTGCTTGCTGTGCGGTCGAAAGCTTCGGCTTCGCCAGGTACTCCCGGCATTTCGTCTGGGCGGCCTGGAACTGGGGGTTGTTCGGGTTCAGGTCGCCGGCGCCGCTGTTGGCCGTGCTGATATCGATCCCTCCGGTGCTGCCCGGGTCCGGGAAATTCGTGATGCCGTGCGAACGGATGCACTCAGAGAACTTGAGCGATTGCTGAAAGTGCTGCCGTTCCTGAGCAGCCGAGGGTGCTGAGGTGACAGGACCTCCAGGACTCCCACTTCCGGCGCTGCCACTCTCAGAACTGGCCGCCGTAGGTGCCGTCTTGCTGATGCTGGCGACATGTGACGATGGAGAACCGCCGCCCGCACCGCACGCGCCAACGAGGGTGGCCAGACCGGCGACGACGAAAACGTACACGGGCACGGGGGCGAGGCCGGCGCCACGACGTCTCGGCGGACCTGGTCGCGGCGTTGCCCGGGTACGCCGCGGCCCGAAGTGAGCACGGCGCAGGTCACAGGACAACAACGGCTGGCGGGGCTCCGGCATCGGGACCTGTTGTATTACTGCGGAGGTAACAAGCCGAGAACAGTGCTGACCCAATGGCCTCATCTGATTGCTGTTCGCTGCCACCCGGACGACATCTACTGCCACGACAGGCAACGTTTGCCTGGTTGCACCCCGGAACCTTGAAGCGCCACGGGGGTTTTGCTACCGGCAACCGGGCAAACGTTCCTGGAGGCAGCACTACCATGACTGCGTGCCCGAGCGAATCCTGGTCTACGGCGTGACCGGGTGCGGCAAGACGACCCTGGCCGCCCTGCTGGCTGAGCGGACGGGCCTTCCCTGGCACTCCGTCGACGATCTGACGTGGGAGCCAGGGTGGGTGGAAGTCCCCGTCGACGAGCAGCGGCGCCGGATCGCCTCCATTTGCGAGGGCCAGCGCTGGATCCTGGACACGGCTTACTCGAAATGGCTCGACCTGGCGCTCGAACGAGCGGAGCTCATCGTGGCCCTGGACTACCCGCGGTGGGTATCGCTGTGGCGCCTCGTACGCCGCAGTGTTATGCGGGCGGCGGACCGTAGGCCGATATGTAACGGCAACACCGAGTCGTTCCGTCAGCTCTTTTCCGGTGACTCGATCGTGGTGTGGCACTTCCGGTCCTTTAAACGCAAGCGTCGGCAGATGCGGGAGTGGGAGGCCGCTAGCCCGGGCCCGGCGGTGGTGCGCTTGACATCGGCCGCCGCCGCCCGGCACTGGGTGGACCAGCTGGGGTACGCGGAAGCCCCCTCCTAGCGCATATCTCTGCCTGCCTATCTCTGCTGGCGGGGCTCGACCCCGGTCCGGGTACTCAGTTGCCCAACCTCCTCATCTGGTCAAGTACCAGGTCGGCAGTGGGGGAAGCCAGGTCGCCAACCACTCTGCCGTCGGCCAGGAACACGACCCGGTCGGCGTAGGCGGCTCCCCGGGGGTCGTGGGTGACCATGACGACCGATTGCCCGTGCTCGGTCACGGACCGGCGGAGGAAGTCGAGGACCTCGGCGGACACGTTGGAATCGAGGTTGCCAGTGGGCTCATCCGCAAAGACAAGGTCCGGCTGACGGACAAGGGCGCGGGCACAGGCGGTGCGTTGCTGCTGGCCCCCCGACATCTCGCCCGGGTGGTGCGACAAGCGGTCAGCCAGGCCGAGCTGCTGGACCAGGTAACCAAACCACTCCTGGTCTATCTTGACGCCGGCGAGATCAGCGGGAAGGGTGATGTTCTCGCTGGCCGTCAACGTGGGTACGAGGTTGAACGATTGGAAGACAAAACCAACCCGGTCCCGCCGCATCTGGGTCAGGGCGGCGTCGTCTAGCTGCCCGATCTCGCTATCCCCGACGAAAGTGTGACCCGAAGTCGGTACGTCCAGGCCAGCCATGCAGTGCATGAGCGTCGATTTCCCCGACCCCGACGGGCCCATGACGGCAGTGAAACGGCCCCGTTCGAACGTAAGATTGACCCCGTCCAGAGCGCGCACGACTACGTCGCCTCTCCCGTACGTCTTCGTCAGGTCTACGGCGCGGGCGGCCGTGGAAGATGCGTAGTTCCCTGACCTATTGGTCCCTTGCTCGTGACGGCTGCCGATCGGCCTCACGGCGCGCAAAGGGCGGTCGTCTCCAGGCTGCTTCATAACCGGCCCCCACCAGCGCTATGCGGACGGCACAGCCAGAAAGAGCGTGAATATGTGACTCCGATTGCCATGAAGCAAGTGTCACCCGCGACTTGCCGGTTGTCGTCAGACCCGCGGTTGGGTTACCACCGGTGGCGGGTATGACCGCGGTATTAGTCACCGGCATGAATTTCATACCAGACGGCCTCGCCGGCCGTCTGGCTTTCGTTTCTGTGGAATAACTGGTCAGAACGGCGCCACTTATTCATCCGTTGGGCCCTCCTTTTGCCCGCGGCACGGTCGTTTGGGCGCGCTTTCTGATCACTTTCCGGAATACAACGGGCACTGATGGGACAAAGCATCGATTACCACGCTGAAGTGGTCGCGAAAGGCCTGAGAGCAGCCAACATCGAGCACGGAGCACCCGAAATGCCCTCAAGCCGGCCCAGTCAGGTTTCGAGCAGGCCCGGTAGGGGCTCGGGCGGGCCTGTTCAGGGCTCGAGCGAGATGGCCCTGCAGAGCCAGACAGTACGATACGGGAAAGTGACGAGCGCTTAGCTCATGGCCGGGGAGCGATAACTATGCAGCCCGATGGCGAGCCGGCCCTGGGCCATCTGCTCCGGGCCTGTCGAGACCGCCGGTCGCTGAGCCAGGAAGCGGTGGCGGCGCTGGCTCAAGGCGGGCTGACGGTGGAGACCGTCCGGAACATAGAACGGGGCCGTACGTGGCCGCGTCGGCGGACCCTCGAGCAACTGGTAAGCGCTCTCGGTCTGGACGCGGCCGAACGGGACGAGGTCATGGCCCTCTGGGTCAAACGGGTGACGTCGGCACCTGATCGTGGCCAGGCTGCCGGCTCTTCCCGACGGTCGGTCGTCTCGATGGCCCCGCTCCTACGGCCTCTGATCGGGCGTGAGCAAGCCGAAGCAGAGGTCGTGGGGCTACTTCAAGCTGATCCGTCGCACTTTGTGACCCTGACCGGGCCGGGCGGCGTCGGCAAGACGAGCCTGGCGCTGCGTGTGGCTGAGATCGTCAGCGGGGAGTACCCAGACGGGGTTGTGTTCGTAGATCTCGCCCCGCTCCGCGATGCCGAGCTCATCGCGGCCTACATAGCGCAGGCCCTGGCACTGACGGAACAGGGGGCCAGGCCGCTTATCGCCACCCTGGTCGACCACCTGTACGACCAGCGCGCGTTGCTGCTGATCGACAACTTTGAACAGGTGGTGGGCGGCGCCGACATTGTGGCCGAGCTCTCCGCCTCCTGCCCGAAACTGCAGGTCCTGGTGACGAGCCGCATGGCACTCAGGTTGCGCTGCGAGCAGGTGTACCCCGTCGCCCCCCTTCAGCTTCCGCCCCCGGGCCGGGCGCTTGACCCGGGAGACCTCAGTCGCGTGCCGTCGGTGGCACTGTTCGTACAGCAGGCCCGGGCTCGACGACCAGACTTCGACCTCACTCCGGCTAATGCCGCCGCAGTCTCGGCGCTCTGCTCCCGACTGGACGGCTTACCCCTGGCCATCGAACTGGCCGCCGCCCGCGTGGCCGCCCTGCCGTTAGGGCCGCTCCTGGCCCGCATCGGAACATCGCTCAGCGTGTTGAGCGAGGGCCCGAGAGACCTGCCTGCCCGTCAAAGAACGATGCGAGATGTGATCGCCTGGAGTTATGGCCTGTTGACAGAGGAGCGGCAAGCGCTGTTCCGACGGCTGTCCGTCTTTTCTCGCCACTGCACCCTGGGAGCGGCCGAGTACGTGTGCTCCGGGCCACCCGGCGTCGCGGGCTCCCGCCCCACAACGGGCATAGCGCCGGTCGCGACGGAGCTGCTCGACTCTCTTAGCGCGCTGGTCGATGCGCACCTGCTCCAGGCCAATGAACCCGCGGCGCCCATCGACGGGACCGAGCCGGTCGGTGAGCCGGAGCCACCGGGCCGCCACCCGCTCGGGCGGCACGGGGCCGACGAGATCTTCCCAGAGGACGGCGAGGCTCAGCCCGATATATCCTTCCGCCAGCTCGAAACCGTGCGCGCCTTTGCTCTCGAACGGTTGGAAGCGAGCGGTGAGTCCGTCCGGGCGCACCGGCGCCACGCTGACTACTTCCTGGCTCTGGCCGAGGCGGCCAACAAGGCCCTGGCCGGGCCGGGACAGAGACAGTGGCTGGAGCAACTGGAGGTCGAACACGACAACATGCGAGCGGCGCTCGGCTGGGCGCGCCAGAACGCCGACGCCGCCCTGGGCCTTCGGCTGGCTGGCGGGCTGTGGCCGTTCTGGCAGCGCCATAGTCACCTGAGCGAGGGAAGGCGTTGGCTGGAATATTTCCTGGCCCTCGACGGAGCCCGGGCGGCGCCGGCCTGGGTGCGCTCCGAGGCCTTGACAGGAGCGCTTTGGCTGGCGCACGACCAGGACGACACGTCGCCGGCCGAAGCACGCTGGGAGGAGGCTGTAGCCCTGTACCGCGAGCTCGGGCAAACGGGCCGGGTCGCTGGCTTGCACGCCCATCGCGCCTTGATGGCCAGGGCACAGGGGCGCTACCAGGATGCGCTCGCCCTCATTGAGGAGAGCCTGGAGCTGGCCCGTCGAGCAGAAGACGATGCCGCCGTTGCTTACGCTTTGTTGCGCCTGGGCCTGATCGCTCGCGAGCGGGGCGACTTCCAGCCGGCCGAGGCCGCCTACCAAGAGTGCCTGGGGTGCTACAAGACCCTGGGCGACGCCACCGGGGTCGCACTCGCCCTGGTCGGGCTGGGAGACGTTGCCCGCGACAGGGGCGAGTTCGCCATGATCGAGGCGTACTGCTCCGAGAGCCTGTCCCAGTGCCGAAGACTGGGCCGGCCGTTCGGGATTGGCTTCTCGCTGAACAACCTGGGCCTGGCGGCGGTCATGCGGGGCGACGTGGAACGAGCGGAGGCTCTGATCGAAGAAGGGCTGGAACTGTTCCGCACGAGCGGGATAAAAGGCGGGCTCGTCGAACTACTGGTCTCGTCGGGCCAGGTGGCGTGCGCGGGCGGGAAATACGCACAAGCCAAGGGAATTTTGAGAGAAGCCTTGACCGAAGGATGGCCCGCCGGGCCTTTCTGGAAAGTAGCCACGGCCCTGGAAGAGCTGGCCCGTGTAATGCTCGTTGAGGGAGACAGCCGGACCGCCGCTCTCGTTATAGCCGGGGCCCGGGTGTGGCGCGATCAGATGGGTACCCCTGTGCCGCCGTACCGCTCGGCCACAGTAGACGCCGCCGTTGCCGCGGCTCAGGAGGCATTGGGTGAAGAGGCTTTCGCCAGCGCCCGGAAGGAGGGCGAAGAGCTCCACCCTCAGCAGGTCGTTGCCGCCGCCCTCGCCTCCACGAGCAGGTAGGTGGCACTGAGGCCGGCCCCCGGCCGGCGGGGCACCGGCGCCGGGGCCAGGCGCCGGGAACGAGACTGGAAGGGAGGCCAACGCTCCTAGCGCGAGGGATGGTACGTGAGCAGTACGTTGCCTGATTCGAACTGTTTGACGCAGAGCAGCGTGAGCGAAATCCGTCCTTGCAGGTCTTCGAACAGTGAATGCCCCTGGCCTAGCAATATCGGGCAGACCATGATGCGTAGCTCGTCGAGGAGCCCCGCTTCGGCCAGAGCAGCGCTCAAGTGAGGGCTGCCCAGGACGAGCACCTCTGGGCCTTCTCCGGCCTTGGCCTCGGCCGCCCGTTGTGCCGCTTCGCCCCGGAGCACAGAGCTCCCGGTCCAGGCCGGGTTTTCGAGCGTCCTCGAAAAGACGAACTTGTCCATCCCGTTCATCCGGCGTGTTATCTCCGGGTCGTTCACCCGAGCGAGCTCGGAGGGCCAATAGGCGGCCATGTGCTCGTAAGTCAGACGCCCGAAGGCCAGCGTCCCTGCACCGTCCAGCTGACGGACGGCGAAGTCATTGAACTCCTTGTCCACGAGCGGCCAGTCGAACTCCCCGTTGGGGCCGGCGTAAAAGCCGTCCAGACTGGTGAGGATGAAAGATGCCAGGTCCCGCATGATTAGCCTCCTTTTGTCGTGCGCTGAGCGGACCTCATTGCGCACCTCTCTACAGTCGGAGCCGACCGGCGCGTTTCTACACGCGTACCGAAAACCTGATCACTGACGCTCAGTTGACGTGCCCGCGAGCGCCCGATGTAGAAATCGGGACGACGGCTCCGACCACAAGGCAGCGTCCGCGGGGGCGCCCACCGGTAGAGGAGAGCAGAACATGAAGTACATCACCATCATTTACGGCAACAAGGAAATGTGGCAGTCGTTCCCGTCCGAGGTGACCGCCAAGATGATCGCCGAGGTGGACGATTTCAACCGGCGGCACCAGGAGACCGGCGAGCTTCTTGGCGCGTACGGCCTGGGCGACGAGCTGACGGCGAGGACGGTGCGGGTCCACGATGGCGTCCCGGCCGTCACGGACGGGCCTTATATCGAGGCCAAGGAGTTCGTCTCCAGCTTCTACCTGGTCGACGTGGAAAACGAGGCTCGCGCCCTCGAGATCGCGGCCGAGTACCCCTACGCGTCACAAAACGCGGTCGAGGTTTGGCCGGTTCTCCACGAGTCCCTGCCCGAGATGTGAGCGAGCTGGGCGGCGCGGTGGAAGATCTGTTGCGCCGGTTGGCGCCCCAGGTCCTCGGTGTGCTCTTGCGCCGCCACCGCGCCCTGGACTTGTGCGAAGACGCAACTCAGGAGGCCCTGCTTGTCGCCGCACGCGAGTGGCCGGTCAGCGGGGTTCCGGCCAACCCGCGGGCGTGGCTGGTCACCGTGGCCAACCGTCGCCTTATCGACCAGGTGCGCAGCGAGCAGTCCCGGCGCGGCCGGGAAGAACGGATGGCGTTCGGAGCCCCACCCTCAGAGTTCACCGGTTCCGGCGGGGACGGCGCTGCCGGCGATCACGACGACACCCTGGTGCTGTTACTGATGTGCTGTCACCCGTCACTGACACCGCCATCGCAGATCGCTCTGACGCTCCGCGCCGTCGGCGGCCTCACGACGGCTGAAATTGCCAACGCGTTCTTCGTCCCTGAGGCGACGATGGCACAGCGCGTCAGCCGGGCCAAGCAAAGTATCCAGGAGTCAGGGGCCACATTTTCGATGCCCCCTGCCGACCAGGTCGAAGACCGCCTGAGGGCTGTGCTCCACGTCCTGTACCTGATCTTCAGTGAAGGCCACACAACCTCTTCGGGCGGCGAGATAAGCCGGACCGACCTGACGCAGGAAGCGATAAGGCTTGCCCACGAGATCTACCGTCTCCGACCCGACGACGGCGAAGTTCAGGGGCTCCTGGCGCTGATGCTCCTCACCGATGCCCGCCGTGGCGCTCGCACCGGCCTGAACGGTGAGCTCGTGTCGTTGGCCGACCAGGACCGCCGCCTCTGGGACCGGGGTGAGATCGAAGAAGGCGTTGCCTTGGTGACGCGGGCGCTGGAGCGCGGACCTATAGGCGCTTATCAACTACAGGCGGCCATCGCAGCTGTCCACGACGAAGCCGCTGACGCCCAGGAGACCGATTGGCCGCAAATCCTCGCTCTCTACGAGTTGCTCGACCACATTGCCCCAAACCCGATGGCCACGCTCAACCGCGCCCTGGCGGCAGCCATGGCCCACGAGCCCGCGGCCGGGCTCGAGCTCTCTCGCCTCCATCGCCGACGACCGGCGCATTGCCACCCACCACAGGCTCTATGCAATGAGAGGTCACCTGCTCGAGATGGCCGGGCGCCACCTCGAGGCCGCTGGAGCTTTTCGGGAGGCAGCCCGGCGAACTTCGAGCATCCCGGAAAAGCGTTATTTACTTGGCCGCGCCGCCGCCTGCGCTCCGCATGTTCCTGGAGGCAGCACTATATCGCCTTTAGATTGACCGCCCAGGTCGTGAAGTTCACCAATTTGTCCTCACCCGGGGGGAGGGAGAACCTGTTGGATAGTGCGGCATATGCAAACGACTGGAAGATCGGGACGTAGGGGACATCAGCGGCGAGCTGCTTCAACACCGCCCCGTAGATGGCGAACCGGGCCACGTCGTCGCTCGTCGCCAGGCCGCGGGCGAGCAGCGAGTCGACCGCCGCCGGGGTGTAGTTGGCGAAGTTCAACCCTCCGGACTTGGCCTGCGCGGTACCCAGCATAAAGTCAGGTTCGCCACTCGGGTCCGGGCTCCCCGTACCGATGCCCGAGTACATCGGTCCATAGGTTTTGGGACCGTAGATCACGCTCGTCCACTGCGCCGACGGCATGACGTCCAGTTTCAAGGTGATGCCGATCCTTTGCAGCTCCGCCGCCAGCACCTGGACCACGTCGATATTGCTCCCCTGGTTGTAGGTGTCCATGGTGGCCGTGAACCCCTTGGGGTACGCCGACTCGGCCATCTGTTGCTTGGCCAGGGCAAGGTTGTACATGTACTGCGGGAGTGACTTGATGAGGGAGGCGACCGCCGACGGCGCCGCGATCGTCGTCATGGCGTCGATGGGGATCAGGGTCGTGGCCGGGATGGCAGAACTCGGGCCACCATTGGCGGTTATGAGGGCTGTGCGGTCGAGTGCGTAGGCGACGGCGCGGCGGACGTGGATATCGCTCCACGGCTTTAGCTTGGTGTTCATGCCGAAGTAGGTCAGCACGTTCCAGGGGTAACTGGTGATCTTGGCACCCGACGTGCTGGCAAAAGCGCGTGCATCACTGGGGAACGCAATATCGATGTCGCCCGCTCGCATGGCGAGCGCCTCGCTCGTCTCGTCGGAGTAGAACGTTACAGAAATGTGCTGGATGGGCACCGTCCCGCCCCACCAGTGGGGGTTGGCCGAAAGCTCCATCCCGGTGGTCGGGTCGAAACTGTCGATCTCCCACGGGCCTGTCGCCTGTACGAGCACGCCGGGAGTGCCCATAGTCGTCGGGTGAGCTCGCTGGAACTTCTTTTCGAAGACCACGTCCGGCCATGTGAGGTCGTACTTGAAGCTGGCGTCGGGCTTGTCCAGGGTGACGACAACTGTGTACGGCCCGGTGGCGGCGACGGTCTTGACGTTGGCGTAGTCAGCGGAGGTTTCTGCGCCGGAGCTTGCGTTCGTAGTCGAGGGAATAGACCACGTCGGCCGAGGTCATCTCGTCGCCGTCCCAGAACTTGACGCCGTGGCGCAGGTTGAGGACGTACGTCACCGGGCTCGACTGTTCCCAGGAGGTGGCCAGCTGCGGCTCCAGCTGGTCGGCCGGGTTGAGCGTCATGAGGCGCTCGTAAAAGAGGCTGCACCAGCTTGTATTGCAGCCCTGCGTGGTGTCTGGGTCGATGGTGGCGTACGACTTGAGCTCCCCGACCCGCAGCAAGGGGATCACCGTACTGGACGCCACGGCACGGGTCTGAGAAGTCACCAGGGGGGCTGCACTAACAGAGCTGATCGACCCTCCTGAACCAAATACGGCGGCGGTTGCGACGATGCAGGTGGCCCAGCGAAACCTCGTCATTTTCCTCCTCTGTGGCGCGGTCAGCCGCTCATACGTAGGGGAATGTATATCGGGCAAATTAGATGAGCGGGATGACCGTTCCGTAGCACACCGGTGAACGCGGGATGAACCTTCAGCATCGTTTCGATTTCGCGCCGCAAAGAAAGACGGCCAGCGACCAAGCCCATCGGGTAAACCACAATTCTGTTTCTGCCGCCGGACCGTGTCAGGAAAGAGACAGGTTTGCGGGGTGGGGCGCAGCTACCCTTGAACCGTGCGACTCGAGCGGTTCTGCTCGCTGAACGTCCACTACCACCCCGGTATGCTCCACATCGCTCGCCCTTATGGGAACGAGTCCGGGTTAGCGTGGGGCACCGGCGAAGGCACGGTGTCCGGTGATCGGCTCGCCGGCACGCTGGAGTGGTCCAATCAGCCCAGCCGCCGCGGTGACGGCACCATGCTGCCCAATCTCCGGGGTGTCATAAAAACAGACGATGGCGCCGAGGTTTTCGTGGAACTCACCGGCCGTACTGTCTTCCCCTCGGAACACCCCATTGGTCACCAGCTTCTGATGACCCTGTTCGAGTCGGCCGACCGGCGCTACGGCTGGCTTAACAACGAGGTCTGCATGGCCGAAGGCCTGCAGGTGGTCCCTTCCGACACGATGACGTTCCGCCTGGAGGTCTACCTCTGCCGCAACGAGCTCACCTGAACCGGACTGACCTGAGGGGCCGTCAGGCCAACCGTTTTTCACCGGCTCGTCGGCGGCAGACCGCACCGGGAACCCAGCGCCGTAGCTCGGCGCTACGGATGAGCGTTCCAAGAGCAAGCGACAGAGCTCCGGACCGCGGTTGGAACCACAACACCTTGTACTACCCGGTGGTCCTTGGCGCTGTCCCGCCGGGGTGCCGGAGAGCGCTTGACGTTGGCTGCGGCGAAGGGTCGCTTACCCGCCAATTGCGCGGGATCGTCCCCTCCGTCGTTGGTATCGACGCCGAGGAGGCGAGCATTGCTGCCGCCCGTGCGCACCCCGACGCCGACGGCATCGACTACGTCTTAGGGGACGCGCTGGCGTGCCCGCTGGAGCCGGGCTCTTTCGACCTCGTGAGCGCCGTGGCATCACTCCACCACATGGACGCGAAGACCGGGCTTCGCCGCTTCGCCAGCCTGTTATCGCCGGGCGGCGCGCTCGTCGTTATCGGTTGCTCTCGGTCGACGAAACGGGACTACCCGGCCGAGCTGGCCGCGATCATGACCACTTTCCGGTATACAACTGGACCCAACGGGCGGCCAAAACGGCGAAGCCGGCTGCCTTCGGCGTTATGGCACTAACTGGTCCCAACGCCCGACTTCAGGGGGGCCGTCGGGGCCACATTTTGCTCGCGCCACCGTCGTTGGGGCATAACTTTGACCACTTTCCGGTATACAACTGGTCCCAACGGGCGGCCGACAGGGCAAAGCTGGGCTGCCTTCGGCGTTATGGCACTAACCGGCCCCAACGCCCGACTTAGGGGGGCCGTCGGGGCCGCATGTTTGCTCGCGCCACCGTCGTTGGGGCATAACTTTGACCACTTTCCGGTATACAACTGGACCCAACGGGCGGCCAAGACGGCGAGGGAGCTCCTTCGGCACTGAACCTCGCCCAACACCGTACTTATTTCGGCCGATGGCCCGGCCTTCGCTGGTGGCACAGCCGTTTTGCCGATAGGATCACTATCGGGTTTCGGGCTACTGACCCGGCCAAACGACTACCAGCGCCCCGCGCTCAGCCCCTAGCCCTCTCGTCTATCTCGGGAGCACTTGTCAGGCAGGCGCTTGGTCGACCTCAGCTGTGGCCACGCCCTCTTCACCGAAGTCGAGCCCGGCAATTGCTGTACCGTCGGCGCCAACGCGCCAGCTGGAACCCCGCATCCAGTAAGCCGGTCTCGCTCCGAGGCATCGAGTTTTCGTTTGGCGTACCTGAAAATGACGCCGTCGGGCATGACCAGCGCGAGGCGGTTACGCAGCTTGCCCTCTGCCTCCTCCAGGAACGTCCCGGCCACGGCCAGGCGGTGCGTGAGAGCCTGGTCCGCCAACCAGGTCTCGGTGGGCCCGGACGCAGGCTCCGCAATGTCGGGGGCATCCTCGTGCGGGCGAGGCAGGCCGGTCGCGAACAGCTCGGGCAGGACGACGAGCTGCGAGCCTGCCTCTGCCGCCTGCCGGACGAAGCTCTGAGCCCGCGCCCGGTTGACCTGGGCGTGGCCCTGGACCGGATGGAACTGCACGACCGATACCCTCATGGCGCCACGTTGCCACTACCGGTCGCCTTGTCTCGTACCAGGTAAAGCGGCCAAGAAAACCCTTCCCGGCGAATGCGAAATCGGGAGGACAGTGAATTAGCCGCTCGTCCACCTTATTTATCGGCGTGATGCGGGATTAGCGAAGGTCCGCCTGAAGGTGAGCGGCGAGACGCCGAAGTGGGCGTTGAAATGGTGGCGCAAGTTGGCCGCAGTCCCCATTCCCGACAGTTCGGCTACCCGGTCAATGGGAATGGAAGTGGTTTCAAGAAGGTCCTGAGCGAGGAGCAGACGGCGACGGAGGAGCCACTGCTGGGGGGACATTCCCATGGTGTCGTGGAAGCGGCGGATCAGCGTTCTCCGGCTGAGGTGGGCGCGCCGGGTGAGGTCTTTGACGGTGATTCGGTCGTCGAGATGGGCTTGGGCCCACTGAAGGGCGTCAGCGAGGTCTTGATCGGGGTGCGCCGGCATGGGCCACCGGAGGTACTGGGCCTGCCCTCCGTCCCGGTGTGGAGGGATGACCATGCGGCGAGCGACCTCGTTGGCGGCAGCGGCGCCAAAGTCCTGACGGACTAGCTCGAGGCAGAGGTCGATGGCCGCTGCCGTGCCCGCGGAGGTGAAAATGTTGCTGTCTTCGACGTAGAGGACCGAAGGGTCAAGGGCGACGGCGGGAAAGCGGTCCGTGAAATCACGGATATGCATCCAGTGGGTCGTGGCCCGGCGATGGTCGAGGAGGCCAGCGTGGGCCAGTACGAACGCGCCGAGCAAATTCCCACGATGCGACGATGACGACGATGCGGCTTCCCGGAGGGCGTCCACGAGCTGCACTGGCGGGTCGATGTGGATGTTCTCCGACCCGATGACGATCAACGTGTCGGCCTGAGCCAGGTCGTGCATCGTGCCGGGCTGGTCGGCGACGAACCCGCTGGCCAGCTTGGCGGCCGGAGTCGTCGGGCAGACCTGGAAGCCGTACCAGGGGTCGTGAATTTCGGGCCGAGAGACGCCGAAGACCTCGCAGGGCACCGAAAGTTCGAAAATCGGCGCCCCAGGTTGGACGGCCATGGCCACTCGATGGGTGGCGAGTTTTTTTCGCATATGGCTAGCTTGCCACTTCCCGGTGATCGCCGTACACAGCAAATACTGTCGGCATGGGCGCTGCTGCACTCCGGATAATGCTTCGGCAGCGACCCGGAGGTAAGACAGCTGTGGTTGATGCCACAACAACCAAGTAGCTAGTCCGCAAACCTCTTTACCCTGTCCGTGCTTCTCGTTCCGTCCTGAACCTCCCCGTCAAGAGGCGGGATCCGGTGCTCCGGGCGAAGGCAGGACATCAGGTGCAACAGCCGGGTGAATGCGCTGCAATACGAGCGAACCGCGGACGTAACGCCTTGCGTACTGACGCTTAGCACGGCTCGGAAAGGACCTTCGGATGCTTACCGGTGACGCACGACGTCCCCACCTCTACACACTCGGGACGAACCCTGACGAGCGGGCGCGCCTGCAGCGCCAGGCCGACGACCTCGCGCCTCATACCCAAAGTCATTACTCGAGCAAGTCGGGCTGAGGCCCGGCGGGCGGGCGCTCGAGTTGGGCTGCGGGCCGGCGGGGTCGATCGAATCTTCTCGCCGAACGGGTCGGGCCGTCGGGTTCGGTGACGGCACTGGACATCGACCCCGCCCACGTCTCCCTGGCCCGCCAGTTTGTGGCGGACCGGGGACTCCACAACGTCGAAGTGTTCCAGTCCGACGCCCTCGCCACCGGCCTGCCATGCGGGTCATTCGACCTCGTGCACGCCCGGCTGCTGCTCGTAAATATCCCATCTCCAGAGCAGGTGATTGCCGAGATGGTGCGCCTGGTGAAGCCCGGAGGATGGGTCGTCACCGACGAGGCGGATGCCGGAGGCGCAGCATGTGCTATCCGCCCCACTGAGGCCTGGGACCAGCTAAGGGCGATCTTGCACGAGCGCGTACCGTTCCGAGGGCGCCGACTTGTGCGTCGGCCGGAAGTTGACGGCCATGCTGCGGGGCGCCGGGCTAGTCGAGGTGGGCACTGAGGCCCGCGCCGACGTCTACCCGGCGGGCCATCCCCGGCGCACGCTCCTCGCCGACCTCTTGCGGAGCATGCGGGACAAGGTGGTCGAGCAGGGCATCGTGCCGGAAGACGAGCTGGCCGCACCTTGACCGTGCTGTCCGCGAACACCTCGCCGACCCGGGGACGCTCACTATGTCCTGCCTGTACTTCCTCGCCTGGGGTCGCAAGCCACTCGGGACGAGGGCCGATGATGTTGGCTGTCGTCACGGGCGCAGCCCAAGGGCTCGGGGACGGCCCGGGCATTCTGCTCATGAGTGAAGTCGCCAGCAACTTGGCTGGCCATTACCCCGGCCATGGCTGAGATCCTGGTCCTCGGCGCAGGGGTGGTCGGGCTAGGGGCGGCCCTCCTCTTAGCGGGAGACGGGCACAAAGTGACCGTCCTCGAGCGCGACCCCAGCCTCCGCCCGAGCTAGGCACAGATGCGTGGTCGATGTGGGAGCGGCGTGGGGTCAACCAGTTCCGGCTGCCGCATTTCTTCCTGGCCCGCTACCGCACCATTCTCGACAAGGAGCTACCGGGGATCGCTGCGGCCATCGAGGAGCGAGGCGGGCTGCGCTACAACCCCCTGCTGGCCTTGCCGGAAACGGTCCGGGGCCCGGCCCGCCCGGAAGATGCCGACCTGGACGTGCTCACAGGCCGTCGGCCGCTCGTCGAGTCAGTCCTGGCTTGACGCCGCCGCCAAGCACCCGGGCCTCACGCATCCGCCGGGGCGTCGACCGTCACTGGCCTCATTACGGGAGCCGCCTCCCGCCGTGGTGCTTTGCACGTGCACGGAGCCCGTACCGCTACGGGAGAAGAACTCGCCGCCGACCTGGTCGTCGACGTGACCGGGCCGAAGGTCACCACTCCCGCGCTGGCTCGTCGATTCCGGCGGCCGGCCGCCGCGAGAGACGTGCGAGGACAGCGGGTTTATTTACTACAGCCGTCATTACCGGTCGCGCCGACGGGACGATGCCTGCCGGCATTTGGCCCGCCACTCATGCCGCTCGGGACGATCAGCAGCGTGACGCTCCCGCCGACAACGGCACATGGAGCGTCGTCATCGTCGCCGCCGCCCACGACCGTGCCCTTCATGGCCTACGTGACGTGGGCGGTGGGAGCGAACGGTTCGTTCACTGCCCCTCGTCGCCCACTGGCTGGACGGCGAGGCTCTGGATAGCGGGTGCAGACAATCGTCAAGATCGAGGACCGGCACCGGGACTTCGTGGTCGACGGTCGACCGGTGGCTACCGGCGTCGTGGCCGTCGGCGACGCCTGGGCCTGTACCAACCCCTCCCGCGGCCGAGGCGCGTCCATCGGGATGCTGCAGGCCCTGGCTTTGCGCGAGACGCTACGTGACGTTGGGCTCGACAACCCTTACGAGTTCGCCCAGGCGTTCCACCGGGCGACGAGGACCGAGGTAGAGCCCTTGTTCGAGTGGAGCCGGTACGAGAGCCGGCATCGTCTGGCCGAGATCGACGCTGCGATCCGGGGAGAGCCCTATGACCCAGGCGACTGGCGGTGGGAGCTAGAACAGGCGCTCTGCGTGGCCGCCGAAAAAGACCCGGACTGCCTCCGCCTTTCTGTTCGTGCCGGGCTCCTGATAAGTCCGTTGCATGATGGCCTGGGAACCGACGGCCTGGCCGACCGGAGCGAGGTCCCTCGGCGGCGACTGGCGGGACCAGCCGGTCCCTGCGCCCGACCGGGACGCGCTCGTGGCCCTCGCCAACAGCTGAGCGCGTTCAGGGCGCGAACCGGTCGGCGCTGCTGGTACAACTACTGGTCACGGCGTACCGTCGGCGACGGGCTTTTCGTCAGATCGGAAAGGAGGCGGCGCGCCCGAAAGTGACGCACCTTGCGGTCGGGCCTCGTCATAAGTGCATCAAGGAAGGGACCGGGGCTGCGAAGATCGGAGGGTGCACACGATAAAGGTTCGCAGTGGGGTGTTCGCTGACGCCCCGGCCATGGGGCGCGTGATCGTCGCGGTCGTTCCTGGCGGCGAACCGCGGCCAGATCCCGGAGGCCGCTTATCAGAAGCGAGTGGATGAGTGGACACCCGAGGTGTCGGCACGCGGTGTGGGCGCGCGCTCGACCCGGCTCGCGCACGGCAACCCGGAGCGGGAAGTCATCCTGGTCGCCGAGAGCGACGACGGCGACCTTGTCGGCCTCGTGTCGGGCGGTAGCGCAGAGCGTGATGCGAAAGGAAAGATCGCCGAGATCGGCGCCCTTTATGTCGTCCCGTCTCGCCAGCGCCAGGGGATCGGCAGGTCGCTCCTGCGCGTGGCAGCCGACGAACTGGCCGGCCTCGGCTTCCTGGAGCTCCACGTCGGCGCCCTGTCCGCCGACCTCTCGGCCCGAGCGTTCTACGAAGCGATGGGCGGACGCGAGATCGGTCAACGCACCTTCGACGAGGAGGGCTATCTCCTTCCGCTGACGGTCTACGCGTGGCCCGACATCGCGAGCCTGATGCCGGCGTCCCGTCCGGTGCCCTGACCTTCTCGCCGTCGACGCCCGAATTATCAGTGCTCGTGCCCTCGCGCCGATATGGCGTCGACCTGGGATTTTCTCGCGGAGAGCCTCTGCCGTGGCCATCATGTGCCAGCGCCTCTGCATCTGGTGGCAGTGCCCAGCAAAGCCCAGCCGTCACCTGTCACCGCCCATCCGCGACGCAACCATATGGTATACCATATGGTTAGTGGGACGGAGAGAAGTGCTCGTACAGCTCGATGACGACCTCGTCGACCGCCTAGACCGACTCGCGGAACAGTACGGAACCAACCGGTCGGAGCTCCTTCGTCGCGGCGCCGCAGCCGTGCTCGAAGCCGCCGAGCGCGCCGAGGCGGACCGAGTCCTCCAGGACGCCTACCGGAGGCTGCCACAGGATCCGGTAATTGTCGCCGCTGCCTCGCGACTCGCGTCACTAACCGCCCCCGAGTGGTAGAGCGCGGCGACATCATATGGGCCGACCTGGGACCACCGGCGGGGCGGCGGCCCGTCTGCGCTCTCACCCGTGACGCGGCGATTGCCGTCCTCACTGCGATCACGTGCGCGCCGATCACCCGGACGATCCGTGGTATCCGCTCGGAGGTCGAGATCGGGCCGGCCGAGGGTCTTCCCGATAAGAGCGTCATCAACTGCGACAACCTGATCACAGTTCCGGTCACGCTTCTCGACTCAGAACCCGTTGGTCACCTTGACCTCCACGGCCGGATCAGGCTCGACCAAGCCGTCCGCTACGCCCTCGACATTCAATACTGAATGCATAGAAGCAGCCCGCCAACGCTCAGGATCACCGGCCAGTACGGCTTGGCGACACCACGCGACGGCGGGTGGCAGCAAAGAGCGGGCGCGAACCTCGCCCACGGGTCGGGCGTCGGCAAGGTAGTCGGGACCCACGCTGGATGACGATCAACCCAACTGAGAACGAAGCAACCGACGAAACCTCCGAACACGCTCATCCCCGCGTCTAGCGGTAGACGGCCGAGACACTGATACCCCCAGTGGTTGTAACGAAAACTGGTCTGAGGCCAGCGGGCGCCCTCAGAACCCCGTGCGCTGACCGTCGTGACCAAAGCGAGCGCGCCCCCGGACCAGCCTGGTGGCGTCAAAAGGCCCGAGATTGTTCGTTATGCCGCAATTGTTTAGGGCTCCTCGACGTCGAGCGGGCGGCCAACTGCTGCCGCAATGGCCTCCAGGTCGCTGCGGTCAGAACTGATGACCACGTCAACGCGACGCATGGCCCCCTCAACCACGCTGGCGTCAACTATGTCCGTGGTGACCGCCGTGGCCGCCAGCGACCCAATTCTCCGAGCCTGGTCGTAATCGAGCGCTTCGATGTCGCAGCCGACGAGGAGGTTCGAGAGCAATGCCTGGCGGCCGCCACCTCGCCAGGTCTGGGCGACCACAGGCGCTGGCACGGTAGGGACCGCTCGGTTTGCCAGTAGAGCCTTATGTCGAGCCCACATCCGCCGTTCGCCGCGGTCCGCCGCGATTAGCGCCCCCGCGTCATAGGTCACTCCCATCAGGCGCTGCGCCGACGGCCAGGTCCGCTGCGGCCGGACCGTTCGAGCGCTCCGCGAGCCCACTGCTCGGCTTCGACGGACTCTTTGGGGCTGAAGCGGCCGTGCTGGCGCTCAAACTCCTCGACAGCCTCCAAACCGGCTCGAATGGTGAACTCCTTGCGAGCGGTGGCGGCCAACCAGGCGCTGTAGGTCATCCCAGCGTCGGCGGCCGCCGCTTCAATTTGTGCGTCGAGATCGGGGGGGATCGACACCGACCGTTTCTTCCTGACAGCCATGCCAAATGGTAGCACATGAGTAGTACAGGCCGGCCGGCGTCAAGTGAGGCCGTCGTGGTGCTGCGGCCGGGGCAACCGGCTCGCTTCCCCAGCTCTGCCGGAAGTCTCCGTCAAAGAGATGTAGGCCGAGCAAAATCCGCTGGCGCGGTACTGCTCGGAATCAAGCTTTGTCGACGCCAATTTCGGCTCCGGTTGGGCAATTGGTTTAGATACGGCGAGTCAATGCGTACTCAGCATTGAGCCAACCGAAGGTTTCGCGAAAACCCTCGCCTTCGAAGGGGTATTGCCAGCTCCGGCAAGCGCGGAGGACGAATGGCATGCGGCCCCCACGCCAGGTGCCGACGATACGATATGGGCCCTCCCGCACTTCGGCCGGCTGGCCCGAGACGGGTCGAGCGCCCTGGGGGAAATCCCGGGCACGGGACGGTTACGGCTATCCTTTGGAACACCGGAATTCCCAAAAATAACGCTTTTGGCGTTGACATCGAGATCCGTCATACCTACTGCGTGACGGCTCGGTCCTCCAGTGCGGGCGGGGTGGCCGCCCGACCGTAGGTGACGGCCTGGGCCACCACCTCAGGGAGGGCGGCCACAAGCTCGGGGTCCGGGTGAGCTCCGAGGGCGTCGTTGACCGTCGAGAAGGCCAAGCGCAGGGCCACGAAAGCGGTGATGGCGAAGATCTGGCCATCATTCAGGCCCGTGTCCCTAAGCGCTTGGACATCTGCGGGCGTCGTGGCGTTCGGGTCCTTGACGACCTTGCGGGCCCAGGCTGCCATAGCTCTTTCTTGGTCGCTCAACGCCGTATCGTCGCCGTTGAGCACTCCTGCGGCCAAGTCGGCGTCCGATACACCGGAGAGCTTCCCGCCCCAGGCCAACGAGCAGTACGAATCGCCAAGTGCCGACGCAGCCGCCGTTACTAATATACCCCGTTGGCGGAAGCGGAGCTCGCTCTCCTTGAATGCCTGTGACATCAGCTCGAAAAGCCGCTTCATGGTGTCGGGCTGGTGCGCCCAAAGTCGCGACACGTTCCACACGTAACCGCTTTCGGCGATGTCCTCGTCATAGAGTGCTTCGACCGGCGGGGTCATCGGTGGTTCTTCCAGGAAGCTACCTGTCATCTTTGGCTGCTCCTTCCGGCTTGCGAGGCAGGTACCCGACTAAGGACGTTGTCTCAGCCTTCAGGTTAACGCCACCGGTGTAGTGCCGCCCGGTTGATCATCGGACGCGTGGCCGCACTTGGGGGCAGGTGCGTTAGAAGAACTTGTCCCGCCGTACGACCCCGTGGCAACAACAAAACGCGACGGCCATGCGCCCGCGGTCGGGCAGACTGAGACATAAGTCACCTGCCGGCCATCTGAGTACTCGAAGAAATGGTGGCGATGTTCGCCTCCGGCGACCCATCCGGCGGGCCTGATCTTCCAATGCAAACATGTGCCAGTTCCAGATAGCTGGACCGAGGTATTGGGCTCCGAACGCCTCACCGAAGGGACGCTCGACCGGCTCACGCATCGCTGTCGGATCATCGAGACCAAGGGCGAGAGCTACCGGCTCCAAGATGCCAACGCTCCGGCCAGCAGACGCGCCCACCCGATCACCAAACCTATTGACGAGACCTCAACCCCGAGCTAACTTCACACGACCGAGCTGCTGCCGTTTTCGACCAACACGCTGCCGTATTCGATCATCGTCACACGAAGCGAGGTCGATTGACAGGCTCCGGGAAAAGTAGTAGCCACTATCAAACAAAAAGCCACAGTGCGCTGGAGGAAGATCAATTTGCTTCGCATCAAAATGATTCTCATGGTTGCGTTCACGTTCGGTGGAGTCCTAGCCACTGCAGGTGCAGCGAACGCAACACCCTCATTCGGCGGGCCCCCATTCGGCCCCCCAGGGTTGAAAGCGTTGGTCTGTAGTAACGGCTCTATCAGCTCAGGCAACTACGCCAGCATCACGGTCAGGGGCACATGCAGCCCAGCGACCAATGCCGTGATCAGGGTGGTCGGCAACCTGGACGTCGCTCCTGGTGCCACGCTCGACGCGCAAGACGTGCCGTCGACGATCACCGTCGGACAGAACGTCACAGCCTTTTCTGGCTCGCTACTTGAACTGGGCTGCCTGCCTGGTCCAAACCCGAACCTGGGATATCCGTGCACCGTCGATCCAAGCGAAAGCTCCAACATCACCGTCAACGGAAACGTCGTCGCTCCTGACGCGTTCTTCGTTGCGCTGAGAGGAACCACGGTCAGGGGGAGCGTCCTGCTGATCGGAGGAGGCGCGCACACTACGGATGGCAGTAACAACTGGCCGATCAAGCTCGACACGATCGGCGGCAACGTCATTGTGCACGGGGTGACGCCAGATTGGGTCGGCGTGGTCGCCAACACGATCAGGGGCAACGTGATTCTCACGAACATCACCATCGACACCGGCCCTACACCACCGGCAGAAAATATCAACGTCGGCAGCAACACGATCGGGCAGAACCTCATCTGCTTCGGACTTGCCCCAGCTGTGAACGAAGGTTTCGGCACACCCAACGTCATCGGCGGTAAAGCGATCGGTCAGTGCGCAAACCTGCAATTCGCGACCCCCTGAGCCGAAGGGGCGCATGTGGGGAGCTACCGGTCGGGTCGCGCATAGGCACGACCCGACCGGGCAGTGCCGATACCGGGCAGGCATGTCGCGAATTGTCCCGGCTCAGTACCACTTATCGGTTGGTCGCGCTGCACAGCACAATCCGGGCGGAGATCGCGCAAGTCGGCCCTCCGACGTGACCGGGAGGTCTTGCACGCCTGGGCCGATCTCGCCCGCGACGAGCTCACCACGGTCGCTCGATACCTCACGCACCGCGATGTCCACGTCGCTGGCGCGCCTGACCCCTGGTTGGACTGCTCGGCTCGGAGAGCTTTACGACCAAGCCCGCGGGCTATAAAAGGCCCTTTTGTCGTGGCTCGAGGGGCTTCGGTGCCGTGACCAAGATCCTGGCAGGCTGGTTCGACAGCGGCCGCGTCCAGACATCCCGGGTTTGCCGGCACGGCGGTAGTCAAAAGTCTGGTCCAAGGTGACCGTCGCGGGATAACACCTCCGCTTGGGCCGACTTTTGGCTGAAGACAACCCGGTAGTTCGGCGGTTCGAGTTGCCCATCGAGGACCTGGATGAAGTTATCCAATTTCGCAATGCGGCCGCGGCAATCCACGTCCTGACTGTGTGACGCCAGCGATGAGGCCAAGACGGACAACAGCGTTGGCTCGTTCACGAACAGGGCCAGCTGGGGGCGCCAGAACAGGACGGTGGCGTACCAGTCGCCCAACGCGGTGGTCGAGGGCTCGCCCTGATGGGCGGCTGCTCCGCGCAGGCGGTCGCGCAGCTTCTTTGTGGCATGGAGGACGAGCACGGCTACCAGCTGGCGTGCTTGGCCGTGCTGGCCCGTGCCCCTAGGCGGGCGCACAGATCGGCCAACGCGATACCCCGCTGGTCGGCCACCGCCCGCACCCAAGCCACCGCGGCCAGGCCGGCGTAGCTCCAGAAATCGTCGGTAGCCCAATAAGTGACCTCTTCGAGCAGTTCGACCTCGACCCCGCCGTGGACGGCGGCCGCGGCCATCACGGCGTAACGGATCTTGCGATTGTCGCGGCCGCGGAGCTCGCACTCCGGCAGATAGCGCTCGACCAAGCCCACTTCTGAGACGGGCCGGTCACGGCTCGCGCCTCCTTCGGTCGGCACGTCAGCGGCCAAAGCAACGAACACCTCGCCCGGGAAGGTGTTGTCCTTTGGGTGAAGGGGCCGGACCTCGTCGAGCGCGTCGAAGATATCCTCGCCTGCCTCGAGCGCTCCCAGGAGGACCTCGACGACCTGCCGGGCCTCCTCCTCGGTTGGCTTGTGCCTCGGACTCATGGGCACAACCTATGCTCGGAGACCCTCCGTCGCTGGCCAGACCGCTAGCCCGGCCACCGGCCTCCCTTGCTTCTGATGTCGTTCTGGCCGTCTAAGCGGACGTTCTGGCACACCCAGTCGACTGTGGCCGATGACTTCGGGGGCAGTGAGCGGCCCCAACACGCGGGCCGCCTCGGCAGCCAAGTCGTCGAGCCACTGGTTACCCAGGTATCGACTCTGTTGAGTCGTAGATGGGATCGTGAGGCGTCGGCCACGGGCCTCCGGCGTAGGCAGCCCACGCCGGTGGGTGTTTGGCCAACATGGCGGCGGGCATTGCTCAAAGGATCTCCGGCTGCATGGCCAAGGATTTGGCCATCGTCTTTCTGATGGCTGGTTCATGTGCGTTGCCAGGCTCACCCCCGTCAAGCCAGGCCTCGATCGTCGCCGTACGGCCTGCGCTGACGACGGGGCCGTCCAGGGGCGACGGGCATCGGTAGCAGGCATCGGCCAGCACCCGCTGGCACGCTGAGGCGACGGAGAGATGGCCCAGGAAGACCGGTTTGCGGTAAACCTTGACGACGACGTTACTGCCGCGTTACTGCCGCCTGAAAGTCGAAGGCCATACACGGCCCCGACCCGCCCGGAACGAAAAAGGACAGTGGACACCCCGGCCGACAGCCTGGTCCTGACGTGGGAGATCAGCCACGCATCGATCTCTTCGCGGCTTATATCGCCGAAAACGGCCCGTTCCAATCCAGTTGCCTCGTCGTACAACCCTGCCTCGTCTCGTTCCATCACTCAGGTAAGCGCCTTGCGTGTAACCATCAACATCATGCGGAACCCGGTACTCGAGAACGAGCGTAGCGAGCAATTGGCGACAGGTATCTTCTCGACGGGTATCGACTGGAAGTGCCTAAGACGAGCACATATTTAGACATGCCGTGCGGCAGTGGCAACCTCGTTCTGCGGTGGCCCACGAATCACTCGTCGGCAATACCGGAAACCCGAGCAGGATTGGCACTTTCGTGTGAGGGGGAGACACGACGCCAACCTCTGTTCGGACAATATGTATGCAGTTTCTGTTCTGGCGCAACCTGAATTCGCCTTGAACCGAAGGCGAGAGAACTCGTTATGCACGGATTCTTGTTGTAAGTCCACGTTCATTTGATCGTACAGAAGAGGTGGTTCGGGGTGTGGTGATGTGGGCCTCACCCGGAACGAGCTATAGGCGTGTCGCCAGTTCGACTGCTAGGTCGAATGTCATCGAGCGCGAAGGGGAGACGGTCCAGCCCCGGTCGTCCCATTCGGCGCCGCTCAGATCGTCGCCGCCATACAACAGCTGAGCGAAGCGGATGGCACGGAATCTAGCGACAGCAAAGAAGGCGGCCGCTTCCATTTCCACGGCCAGGCACCCCTCTGCTCGGCGGCGGTCCACTTTCTGTCGCGTCTCTCGGTACATGGCATCGGTCGTCCATATCTTGCCTGCAGTGAACGGGACCGACCGCTCCACAAGGAGAAGTTGAGCGGCGGCCACACCTTCTGGGTCAGCTGCGACGGTACGAGACGCAGGCAGATAGTGGAAGGACGTGCCTTCGTCTCGGACAGCCTCGGTCGGGACAATGACCTGACCAGCCTGCACGTCTGGGGATAGGACTCCGCACCCACCGCAGGCCACAACCTTACGTGCCCCGAGGACGATGGCTTCTTCTAGGAAGCCCGCAGCCAGTGACGCTCCGACGCCGGGATGCAATACGGCAACGTCGTGTCCGTTGCGCCTGATGCGCCAGATCGGGTGGCTACCGTGCGCCGCTCGCAACTCCCCAACCTGGTCCGCCTCTGGAGGCATCGCGGCGAGGATCTCGGAATAGAAGCACAACACTGCGCGCTCCGGAATACTGTCGCGGAGACGGCCCAACGTGACCGAAGGGTCCACGACCCCCACGGGGTCCGGGTCGTACTCGAGCAGGGCAACGTCAGGGTCCACCCAGCCATGATTGCATCCCCCCGTGAACCTCTCCGGGATTAACTCGACGCAAGTCTGGAGGCTGCTTGCGTTGACGAGGCAACCGGCTCCGCCTGCCTCCCCAACGGGGGTTCTGGCGGCTGAAGGGCTCAACCGGCTTTGAGGAGCCATCTGGTCAGGGAGCGCCTCAATCCGGGCCGGCGCACCTATCGGCAATGATGTATCGGTGGCGACACTTGTCAGACCTGGGGGGCAAATAACCGACGGGAAGCTCGCTGAAGACGCCAGTCACGAGGTCACGCTGGACCCGGAAGACCCGCACTTAGTCGTCAAGCGATATCTGCCAACCACCCACCGAGCGCCGCAGCGGGAGTGGCGCGCACTGCGCCTCCTGCAGAAGTACGCGCCTGGACTTTCCCCGGAGCCCGTACACGCTGACCTTTCGGCGGATCCTCCGGTCGTGGTTATGAGCCGTCTCGGAGGCGAGCCTATGCGAGGTCGGCCGCTCGCCGCTGAGCGTCTCGACGCCCTGGGCGCGGCGCTCGAACGCCTCCACGGCTGCGTGCCGGCGGGGGTCCTCGGGCGGATGGGAAGAGCGGGTAACGACGACGCCGCTACGGCCGGGGCGAAGCTGCGACGGCAGCTCGCCTCGCTTCCGGAGCCTGGCGAAGATGCGGTTGTTTCTGCCGCCTTCGACTACGCAAGAACCTGGTTGGAGAGTCCTGAAGCAACCGGTCTAGCTCGTTTCGACGGTCCGGCGGTGTTCGCTCGCGCCGACCACAACCTGGCCAACTTCCTGCTCGACGATGATCATGTCGTGCTCGTCGACTTCGAATATTCAGGTCGGGGCGATCGTCCTGGCGAGTTGGCGGAGCTCGTTGAGCACATCTCCGCTCGGACCACTCCCGACGGAGAATGGGAGACTTTCCTGTTCGCGTTGCGGACTCAGTGCACACGAGCGCCACCAAATGGCGGGCCTCCGCCGTATGAACGCGATTTGGTGGCTCCTCATCCTCCTGCCTGGCCAGCCGGGCCACGATCGAAATCCGCCCGGTACATTGCACAGCCAGGCTGAACGACTGCTCAGCCTGTGATCTTTGGAGGGCCTCCGCCCCGGACGCCAGCTAGACAGTAGTTACAACGCAAGCGCCTGAGTCGTGAGGTCGCCACAAACATTCGGCGGTATCGAGCACGGGCGCGAGATCGGTTCCTTAGTTCGATTCGACAAAAACACCGCGTCGGTGAACGAATAGGATGTTTGCGGATACTGCGTTACCGCAAGCCGAATTTATGTTGAGCGGCCGCGGTAACCGTCACTGTGCCGCGCCAGATCCTTGGTCCCGAGTCAGAAGCGCCGGGCTCATGCCCAGTAGCCGAGTAAACCGGATCGCACGGTCCCAGAAGCATCACGCCCGGTGGCGTACGCCAACCGAATGTTGCCCTGAGGGCCGACCTTCCTGCCCGCTTGGTCAAGGCCAACATGTCACGACCCTATTGAGCTACCGCGGTCTCGTCAGTAGCATTCTCGCCAAATACGAAGGGGCAAGCATGTCGTCAAAACTGCTGGCGATCGATGACCGGAACAAATCGGTCGGACTTGCGATGGCGAGGCCAGCCGACTTCACCTGCCACGAAGTTGGGCCAATAGATCCGACCTGCGTGCTCGAAGACGCGACGATAAGCGGCCAAGCGCTGGAAGTGTTGGCCTGCGCATCGGCAGATTCAGTTGCGACGTCCGCACGCACAGCGTGGTGGGTATGCGATGACGCAATTCAAAACGATAAACGGTTATCCGGCCCCTTCTAAATGCTGGCGCAAACACTGCGTCAATTACAGCCATAAATCACGCCGTAGGACGCACGCAGGACACAACAGGACACGAAAAAATGGCTTCCAAAAGGGTCCAACTCTCTATCGGTAAACTAGAAGTGGCGATCTAGCTGGGAAGACCGCCTCGTCGGGCTGGTCCCCCTCATACGACATATCGGGCATGTCGGTGGCGTCCGGGCTGTCGGGGGTGTCCGGCGTCGGGTCGTCGTCGGAGTCCGTGGGCATCACTCCACGGTACAGCCGCGCGCCGCGGACCGGGGGTCCCGAAGCCTCCGCCCCGATTGTGGCGAGTAAGCCGCGCTATAGCCCGTACTGCTCGCCACAATCCGCTCGCAGGCGGCTCGGGCCGGCGCGGCCGTGCCACGACCGGGCCCGAAACGGCTCAGGTCGCCGACGGCAACGGCGCGGGCAGGAGCGTCTGCCCGGCCAGCCACCGGTCGGTCGCCGCAGCGGCTGAACGGCCCTCGGCGATCGCCCACACGATCAGGCTCTGGCCCCGCCCGGCGTCACCAGCCACGAACACCCCCGGGGCGTCCGTCTTGTACTCGCCCGACCGGGCGATGGTCCCGCGCGGCGTCAGCGACACCCCGAAGGCCTCGGCCAGGGCCGGCTCGGGACCCGAGAAGCCGAGTGCCAGAAGCACCAGGTCGCACGGCAGGTCGAACTCGGTGCCCTCCACCGGATCGAACCGGGGCCGGCCGTCGACGACCGACATCGACACCTCGCACGCCCGCAGCGCCCGCACGTGACCGGTCCCGTCGTCGACGAACTCGAGGGTGTTGACCGCGAAGACTCTCTCGCCGCCTTCCTCGTGCGCCGAGGACGTCCGGAACATCAGCGGCCACGTGGGCCACGGCGTCGAGGGATCCCGCTCGTCGGGCGGCCGGGGCATGATCTCGAACTGGTGGACCGACGCCGCGCCGTGGCGGTGCACGGTCCCCAGGCAGTCGGCACCGGTGTCGCCACCACCGATGATGACCACACGCTTGCCGCTCGCTGAGATCGGCGTGGCCGACACCGGGTCGTCGGCGTCCACCGCCCGATTGGCGAGCGGAAGGAACTCCATGGCGTGGTGGATCCCCGCCAGACCCCGCCCCGAGATCGGCAGCTCGCGGGGGACCCTCGCCCCGCGGCGATGACCACCGCGTCGTGGCCGGCCCGCACCTCGGCGGCGGCCACCCGGCCGGCACCGGACTCGGCACCCACGGAGACGCCGCACACGAACGCCGTGCCCTCCGCCTCCATCTGGGCCAGTCTCCGGTCCAGGTGGCGCTTCTCCATCTTGAACTCGGGAATGCCGTAGCGCAGAAGGCCGCCCGCCTTGTCGTCGCGCTCGTAGACCGTCACCGAGTGACCGGCCCGGGTGAGCTGCTGGGCCGCGGCGAGCCCGGCGGGGCCGGACCCGATGACTGCGACCTTGCGCCCGGTCTGCTGCTCCGGCATCACCGGTACCACCCACCCCGCATCCCAGGCCCGGTCGATGATGGTCACCTCGACCTGCTTGATCGTCACCGGGTCGGAGTTGATGCCGAGGACGCACGCCGACTCGCAGGGGGCCGGGCACAGCCGGCCGGTGAACTCGGGGAAGTTGTTGGTGGCGTGCAGCCGTTCGATGGCCGCCTGCCAGTGGTCCCGGTACACGAGGTCGTTCCAGTCGGGGATGAGGTTGCCGAGCGGACAGCCGTCGTTGCAGAACGGGATGCCGCAGTCCATGCACCGGCTCGCTTGGGTCTGCAGCCGGTTCTTGGCGAACGGTTCGTACACCTCGCGCCAGTCCCGCAATCGCACGGGCACGGGCCGGCGGACCGGCAGCTCCCGCCCCGACTCGAGGAACCCGGTGGGCTTACCCATGCGCGGCCACCATGATGGCGTCGTCGACCGGGATGCCCGCAGCTTCGGCTTCGCGCATGGCCTCCAGCACCCGGCGGTAGTCCCGGGGCATGACCTTCACGAACTGGAACGCCGAGCGGGGCCACGCCCCGAGCAAACGTGATGCGACCGCGGATCCGGTCTCGGACGCGTGGCGCTGGAGCACACCGGCGAGCCATTCGACGTCCTCGTCCTCGCAGTCTTCGAGGTCGACCATCTCGCCGTTGACGTTGGCACCGAAGTGACCGGCGGGATCCCACACGTAGGCCACGCCACCAGACATGCCGGCGCCGAAGTTGCGGCCGGTGCGGCCGAGTACCACGACGCGCCCGCCCGTCATGTACTCACACCCGTGGTCGCCGACGCCTTCGACCACCGCGACCGCGCCCGAGTTGCGCACCGCGAAGCGCTCGCCGACGACGCCCCGGATGAGGGCCTCCCCGGCCGTGGCCCCGTACAGGATGACGTTCCCGGCGATGATCTGCTCCTCGGCCACGAAGGACGCAGGGGCGGACAGCGAGGGCCGCACCACGAGCCGGCCACCGGACAGACCCTTGCCGAGGTAGTCGTTGGCGTCGCCTTCGAGGCGCAGCGTGACCCCGCGGGGCACGAATGCCCCGAAACTCTGGCCGGCCGACCCGGTGAAGGAGATGTCGATCGTCCCATCGGGGAGCCCGGCTGCGCCGTAGCGCCGCGAGATCGCCGCCCCGAGCTGGGTGCCGACGGTCCGGTTGACGTTGCTGATCGGCACGGAGAGACCGACCGGGCGCGCTTCCGAAAGGGCCGGCTGGCAGGCCTCGATGAGCTGGCGGTCGAGCGCCCGGTCCAGCCCGTGGTCCTGTTCGCGGATGCGGTGGCGGGCCGCGCCCGGTTCGACCTCCGGCGACACCAGGATCGGGCTCAGGTCAAGACCGCGGACCTTCCAGTGGTCGACCGCCACGGTGACGTCGATCAGCTCGGGGTGGCCGATCACCTCGTCGAGCGACCGGCACCCCATGGACGCCAGGATCTCCCGGACTTCCTCGGCGATGTACTCGAAGAAGGTCACGACGAACTCGGGCCGGCCGCTGAAGCGCTTGCGGAGCTCGGGGTTCTGCGTGGCGATACCCACCGGGCAGGTGTCGAGGTGGCAGACCCGCATCATGATGCAGCCGCTGACGACCAGCGGCGCGGTGGCGAAGCCGTACTCCTCCGCCCCGAGCAGCGCGGCGATGATCACGTCGCGGCCGGTCTTCAGCTGACCGTCCACCTGGACCACGATGCGGTCGCGCAGCCGGTTGAGCATCAGCGTCTGCTGGGTCTCGGCCAGCCCGAGCTCCCACGGCACCCCGGCGTGCTTGATCGACGTCAGGGGCGAGGCGCCCGTGCCGCCGTCGTGGCCGGAAATCAGCACCACGTCGGCGTGAGCCTTGGAGACGCCCGCGGCCACGGTCCCGACGCCGACCTCCGCCACGAGCTTGACGTGGATGCGGGCTTGGTCGTTGGCGTTCTTCAGGTCGTAGATGAGCTGGGCCAGGTCCTCGATCGAGTAGATGTCGTGGTGGGGCGGCGGGGAGATCAGCCCCACCCCCGGGGTCGAGTACCGGGTCTTCGCGATCCACGGGTACACCTTGTGACCGGGCAGTTGGCCGCCCTCGCCCGGCTTGGCCCCCTGGGCCATCTTGATCTGGAGGTCGTCGGCGTTGACGAGGTATTCGCTGGTCACGCCGAACCGGCCGGACGCCACCTGCTTGATGGCGCTCCGGCGCAGATCGCCGTTGGGGTCCGGGACGAATCGATCGGCGTCCTCGCCGCCCTCCCCGGTGTTGGAGCGAGCCCCGAGCCGGTTCATGGCGATGGCGAGAGTCTCGTGGGCCTCGGCCGAAATCGAGCCGTACGACATCGCACCGGTCGAGAAACGCTTGACGATCGACGCGACCGACTCGACTTCCTCGATGGGCACGGGCTCGCGCCCGGTCTCCCCGGCCGGCTTCACCCGGAACAGTCCCCGCAGCGTCCCCAGCCGGGCCGCCTGGTCATCGACGGCGCGGGTGTACTGCTTGAAGACGTCGTACCGCTGGGTCCTGGTCGAGTGCTGCAGCTTGTGCACCGTGGTCGGGTTGAACAGGTGGTACTCACCCTCCCGCCGCCACTGGTACTCGCCACCCACGTCGAGGTCGCGGTGGGCCAGCTCCGAGGGCCGGTCCGGCCAGGCCCGCCGGTGGCGGGTCAGAACTTCTCGGGCGATCTCGTCGAGCCCGATCCCGGCGATGCGGCTCACCGTCCCGGTGAAGTACCGCTCGACCACGTCATCGGAGAGGCCGATGGCTTCGAACACCTGGGCGCCGGTGTAGGACGCGACCGTCGAGATGCCCATCTTCGACATGATCTTGAGCACACCCTTGCCGCAGGCCTTGACGTAGTTGCGGGTTGCCTGGCGGGGCGTGAGCCCCTGAAGGGTGCCATCCCCAACCATCTCGGTGATCGTGTCGAACGCCAGGTAGGGATTGATCGCTGCCGCCCCGTAGCCGAGAAGGAGCGCCATGTGGTGCACCTCCCGGGCCTCACCCGTCTCGACAACGAGACCCACGCGGGTGCGGGTCTTTTCCTCGATGAGATGATGATGAACTGCGCTCACGAGGAGGAGCGCAGGGATCGGGGCTAGCTCCGCCGAGGTGTGTCGGTCGGACAGCACGATCACCTTGGCGCCGTCCTCGATGGCCGCACTCACCTTGGCGCAGATGTCGTCGAGGGCTTCGCGGAGGGCGTCGCCCGGGTTGTCGGTGCCGGCCGGGAACAGCCCGTCAATAGCGAAGGATCGCCATCCCGGCTGGGTGCCGTCCTCGTTGATGTACAGCAGCTTGGCCAGTTCCTCGTTGGTGAGGACGGGCTGCGGCATCACGATCTGGTTGCAGCTGTCGGGCTGGGGCGCCAGGAGGTTGCGCTCGGGTCCGATGGTGCTCGCCATCGACGTCACCAGCTCCTCGCGGATCGCGTCCAGGGGCGGGTTGGTGACCTGCGCGAACAGCTGCTGGAAGTAGTCGTACAACAGGCGGGCCCGGTCGGACAGCACGGCCACTGGCGTGTCGGTGCCCATCGAGCCGAGAGGTTCGATGCCGCCCCGGGCCATCGGCGCGAGCAGGACCTTGAGGTCCTCGGTGGTGTAGCCGAACAGCCGCTGGTAGGAAATGATCGACGCGTGCTGCGGGGTGAGTGTGAAGCGGGGCGCGAGGTCGTCGAAGTGGATCTGCTTGTCGGCCAGCCAGTCGGTGTACGGGTGCTCGGCGGCTAGGGCGGACTTGATCTCCTCGTCGGTGACGATCCGCCCCTGCGACGTGTCGACCAGGAACATCCGGCCCGGCTGCAACCGCCCCCTCTGCACCACGAGCGCGGGGTCGATGTCGAGGACTCCCACTTCCGACGCCATGACGACGAGCCCGTCGGCGGTGACCCAGTAGCGCGAGGGGCGGAGCCCGTTGCGGTCGAGCACTGCGCCGATCAGCGTGCCGTCGGTGAAGGCGATGGACGCGGGGCCGTCCCATGGCTCCATGATCGAGGCGTGGAACTGGTAGAAGGCCCGGCGAACCGGATCCATGGTCCGGTGGTTCTCCCAGGCCTCCGGGATCATCATGAGGACGGCGTGGGGGAGCGAGCGCCCGCCCAGGTGCAGCAGCTCGAGGGCCTCGTCGAAGCTGGCCGAGTCGCTGGCGCCGGGCGTGATGATCGGGAAGATCCGCTCGAGATCGCCGGGGAGGAGGTCACTGGCCAGGAGGGCCTCCCGGGCGCGCATCCAGTTGCGGTTGCCCTGGAGGGTGTTGATCTCGCCGTTGTGCGCAAGGTACCGGTAGGGGTGGGCGAGGGGCCAGCTCGGGAACGTGTTGGTGGAAAAGCGGGAGTGCACCAGGGCCAGGGCCGTGTCCGTCCGCTCATCCTGAAGATCAGGGAAAAAGGACTCGACCTGCGGTGCGGTGAGCATCCCCTTGTACACGACGGTTCGCGCTGAGAGGGAGGCGAAGTAGGTGCCGGGTAGCTCGTGCTCAACCCGCTTACGCAACATGAAGGCCCGTCGTTCGAGCTCCAGGCCGTTGACACCCGCCGTCGCTGCGGACCCGGCGACGAACACCTGGTGGAAGGACGGCATGGCGCTGCGGGCGATGCTGCCGAGCTGCGAGTCGTCGATCGGGACCTCGCGCCAGCCGATCACGGCGAGGTCCTCGTCGGCCGCCAGCCGCTCGATGCCCTGGCGGGCCCGGGCCGCCTCGTCGGCGTCGGTCGGCATGAAGGCGATCCCGGTCGCGTAGGCACCCGCGGCCGGGAGCGTGCAGCCGGCCACGGCCCGGTAGAAGGCGTCGGGGATCTGGATCAGGATGCCGGCCCCGTCGCCGGTGTTGACCTCCGCTCCCGAGGCACCTCGGTGTTCGAGGTGGCACAAGCTGCCGAGACCCTTGCGGACCATGTCGTGGCTGCGTCGCCCGTACATGTCTACGACGAACGCGACGCCGCAGGCGTCGTGCTCGAATTCGGGGCGGTACAGGCCAACGGGCACGGCCGACGAAGCCATGGGCGTCCTTCCGGGGATCGAAACTAACTGGTCCTCCGCACGAAGGGACAGCACTGGCCCTTGCTGCGCTGGTACAGGCTAGGCGATCCGAGGGTCTCCACCGATCACTTATCGCGAAGAAATGCGTCCTCGGCGGCGTAGTCGAAGAGATCCGGGTGGTTCGTCAGGGTGGTGAACACCTCGCGCCAATCGCGCCCGGCGCAGGACTCGAGGGCCCAGGTCACGGACTCCACGACGGCTTCGGAGTACGTGGCCGGCTGCTCGTAGCCGACCTCGTCGATGGCGACGGCCATCCCCGCCACGACCGGGCGGGGTACCGCCCAGGGTTGATCGCCGACCGTGTGTGCGGGAGGGGGACCATCGACGAGGATCCGTTGGGTCTCCCAACCGGTGAGAGCGTCGATCGTGGCGCTGATCTCGGCGACCGATGGGGGAGCGAGGTCGGCGCAGTTGCCCCACCCCCCGGCGTCGCCCACTCCCTCGCACCCCAGGCCCCGGCCCGCCGGCTAGACACCCCAAAGGTCCTCGGCAACGCCCAAGCCGGCGCCCGGCGGTAAGCGTCCCATCAAGTGGTGGGGTTTTGAGCTGACCGGCAGGGTCCACCACTAGGTGGGGCTGACACCAGTAACTAACCAGTCGGAATCTGTAAAAGCCCGATCGCTCTCGGAGATCGGCTCCTCTCTGCCAAGAGACAGTCGAAGTTTCCACTGGCAGCGAACGTGCCCAGCATTGAACGTGGCCATTTTGAGCTTGACCTCATGGCCCGGTTGGGTGGCTTTCGATTGCGAGAGCGCTGGGCGGGCTGGGACCGGTCACCGTTCACATCGGAGAGCCCGAGCCGGCCTCGAGAAAGAGGGACCACCTCTCCTGCAGCCAGCAGGCTGACCCCGCGGGTCCGGCTCGCAGACGGCAGCGAATTTGGCCGAGGTTTTCGCCTCTGTGCTGCGCCGTACTCGAAGCCTCGCTCGCGCTTGACATCCTTGAGCAGCCGGCAGGCATACATAAGGGACTGTGGTGGATTTAGCTTTTGTGCCAGAACAGGCACGCTATAAGTTCGGGCGATGAGCGCTTGCCTGTTTCTTGGGCCGGCGGAGGTGGTCAGAAGGGAGCCACGCCA
>CAVWFC010000005.1:0-497601 GCA_963754115.1 uncultured Acidimicrobiaceae bacterium
GTGACAACGGCTCGGTCGAGCCAAAAACCCGAGGTGGGGTGGAAGTTCCAAGAGAGGTCTCCCGACGGCTGGTCTCCAGGACAACGGCGCCGATGTGCCAGACTTTCGACAGTGGACCAGGGAACAAGCGCTGCGCCTACGGCGAGCGGCGAAAGTGCAGGAGGCGCTGTCATGAGCCGACCGGCGTACCTATCTCTAAGCTCGCCGGCCCCGGCCGGGAGCGGCGCACTCCACAGTCGCGCGGGAGCCAGTTTCCGCCCATCGAGGACTATGGCTTCATCTCCGATTGCGAGGTGTCCGCGCTCATTGCCCCGAGCGGCAACGTGGAGTGGATGTGCCTGCCCCGGATGGACGGTCCGGCGATCTTCGCCGCCATGCTGGACCGGGACGCCGGCCGGTTTCGCCTCGGCCCGACGGACGTGGTCGTACCGGCCGGGCGACGCTATTTACCGGGCACCATGGTGCTGGAGACCACCTGGGACACCCCGACCGGTTGGGCCGTCGTCCGTGACGTCCTGCTGATCGGGCCGTGGCGCCACACGCTCCAGCCGGTCGGGGACTCATCGACGGGTGCCGACCGACTATGACGGCGAAAAGGTCCTCCTGCGAACGCTCCGGTGCCTGAGCGGCTCGATCGAAATCGTCCTGGAATGCGAGCCGGCGTTTGACTACGGGCGGCGGCGCGGCGTGTGGCGGCACACCGCCGAAGGGTACGGTCAGGCCGAGGCCAGCCCGGGCGACGACCAGCATGGCGATTCGGTTGACCACGGACCTCAATCTGGGATTCGAGGGGCCGCGGGCCATCGCCCGGCGCCGTCTGCCGCCGGCGAGCAGGCGTTCTGCGCACTGTCGTGGGCCGACGGTTCCCCGCCGGAGACCTTCGCCGCCGCCCACGAGCGTCTCTCGCGGACTGGCGACTTCTGGCACGAGTGGATCAGCCGACGGCAACTTCCCCGATCACCCCTGGCGGGCCACCTGCAGCGGTCGGCCCTCACCTTGAAGGGCTTGATCTACGCCCCGACCGGGGCTCTCCTCGCGGCGGCCACGACGTCGCTTCCCGAGTCTCCCGGAGGAGAGCGCAACTTCGACTATCGCTACAGCTGGCTCCGGGACTCGACGTTCATGTTGTGGGGCCTGTACACCCTGGGTCTGGATCGTGAGGCCAACGACTTTTTCTACTTCCTTGCCGATCTGGCCGAGGGGGAAGCCGACCTGCAGATCATGTACGGCATCGGCGGTGAGCGGGAGCTGACTGAGCAGACTCTGGAGCATCTCTCCGGGTATGAAGGCGCTCGACCGGTACGTATCGGCAACGGAGCCTGGGATCAGCGTCAACACGACGTGTGGGGTGTGCTGCTGGATTCGGTCTACCTGCACAGCCGGAGCCATGAGCGGGTGGACGACCGGCGCTGGCCCATGCTCAAGCGGCAGGTCGACGCCGCGCTGGCCCACTGGCGAGAACCCGATCAGGGCATCTGGGAGGTGCGGGGGCCGGGGCGACACTTCACTTCCTCCAAGGTGCTGTGCTGGGTCGCCGCCGACCGAGGGGCCAAGCTGGCCGAACAACGCGGTGATCTCGACAGCATGACCCGGTGGCGCATGGCGGCGAACGAGATGCACGCCGATATCTGCGCCAACGGCGTCGACGAGCGAGGTGTCTTTTGCCAGCACTACGAGACGTCCGCCCTGGACGCCTCGGCGCTATTGATCCCGATGCTCGGTTTCCTGCCAGCCGAAGACCCCCGGGTGCGGGCCACGGTGCTCGCCATCGCCGACGAGCTCACCGAAGACGAGTTGGTCATGCGTTACCGGATTGACGAGACCGACGATGGCTTCACCGGGGAGGAGGGGACGTTCACCATCTGCTCGTTCTGGTTGGTGTCGGCGCTGGTCGAGATCGGCGAGATCGACCGGGCCAGAGCGCTTTGTACCAAGTTGCTGTCGTTTGCCAGCCCGCTCCTTCTCTATGCCGAGGAGATCGACCCGCACAGCGGCCGGCACCTTGGAAACTTTCCACAGGCGTTCTCGCATCTGGCCCTGATCAACGCGGTCATGCACATCATCCGGGCCGATGAGGGTGCAAGGTACTGACCGTTGTCCCTTACCAAACGGCCCGGGTCATACGGCGTTTACCGGGGAAATAGGTTGTTGGCCTGTGAGCACGCGTACGACTTCTTCGGCGGCAAACTCACGGACGGTCCACATCGACTCCTCGGAGCAGGAAGCGGCATGCGGGGGGATTAACAGTAGCCGATCTGGTAAACGCCGGCTTCCAACTATTAGCGACGCGCCGTTTGGCGCCGGTCGATAGAGGCATCGCCCTGCTATGCCTCTGACGACGACCCGCGGGCGGCACGAATATGAGCCTGGTTCTCTTGCCTGCCGTGGACGTTCGGGCGCGTCGTTCGCCTTGTGCAGGGTGCGGTCGGCAGCGAGACGGACTACGGCGACCCGTTCGAGGCCGCGCTGCGCTGGCAGCGCGACGGGGCGCCGAGTGGGTGCACCTCGTCGACCTCGACGCCGCCTTCGGCCGCGGCAACAACCGCGAGCTACTTGCCGGCCTCGCGCGACGGCTGGACATTGCCGTCGAACTGTCCGGCGGGATTCCGCTACGACGGCTCGCTGGCCGCGGCGCTGGCCACCGGCGCGGCACGCGTCAACCTCGGCACGGCGGCGCTCGAGTCGCCGGACTGGGTGCGTTCGGCCATCGCCAGGCACGGCGAGCAGATCTCGGTCGGCCTGGATGTGCGCGGCACGACGCTCGCCGCACGCGGCTGGGCCTGGGAGGGTGGCGACATCTGGGAGACCATGGCCCGCCTTGACGCCGACGGTTGCGCACGGTACGTCGTTACCGACATAACCAAGGACGGCACCCTTGCCGGTCCCAACCTGCAGCTGCTGAGTGACGTGTGCACGCGGACCGACGCCGCGGTGATCGCCAGCGGAGGGGTGTCCTCGCTGGATGACCTGCGCGCCATCGCCGGCCTCGGCCTTGAGGACGGCCGTCGTGTGGAGGGAGCGATCGTCGGCAAGGCCCTCTACGCCCGGGCCTTCACCCTGCCCGAGGCGCTGGCGGCAGTCCGATAAGCGCAATTACGCCGAGTACGCCGAGCTGAAGAAACCCGTTTCTCCCGGACAAGGTATGCACAGATCAGAGCGGCGGGAAAAAAGAAAAGGACAAGACCGGCCCACGCGGACGAAATGGCCGCGAGCATTGTCGCTTTCCTTTCTAGTTCTTAGCCCCACTGACGCTTTGACCTGACAAACGTCGGACCAAAGCACATCCGCCAACGAGCCGAGCGTATGCGAGCATAGAACGGATAACACGGCTGCGAGCTGGAGAGGGGAGTGGTGATGGCTACTGCGGAGGCAACCAGCGAGATTTCACCTTCTACCATCGAGCGCTGGTACGCCCTCGACCCGGCGGAAGTCACGGGGCACCTCGGCGTGGTCGTGGGCTCGGGACTGTCGGCGGGCGACGCGACCGGGAGGCTCAAACGCGACGGGCCGAACGAGCTCCCGGTGGAGCAGCAGCCATCGCCGCTCGAGCGCTTCCTTGCTCAGTACACGAGCTATATGCAGATCATTCTGGTCGGCGCGGCGATCGTGTCGCTCGTGATCAAACAGTGGACCACCGCCATAGTCCTGATCGTGATAACGCTGTTCAACGCCCTGACTGGGCTACGCCAGGAAGGCAAGGCCGAAAGCGCCATGAACGCCCTCCAGTCGATGATGAAGGCGACGGCGCGAGTACGGCGGGACGGCGTTGAGGCCCAGATCCCGGCCGAACAGCTCGTCGTCGGGGATGTCGTGCTGGTCACGGCGGGCGACGAGGTGCCAGCGGATGGGCGCATCATGTTCGCCAGCGCGCTCGAGATCGACGAATCGGCCTTGACGGGCGAGAGCGTCCCGGCCGCAAAGGACGTCTCGAAACTGACGGGTGGCGAGGTGGGGCCCGGAGAGCAGTCGAACATGGCGTTCATGCACACCCCGGTAACCCACGGGAGCGGGGTCATCGTGGTCACGGCCACGGGTAGTGGCACCCAGGTAGGCAAGATCGCCCACATGCTCTCCACCACGTCGAAGGAGGAGACCCCTCTGACGAAGCAGATGAACACGCTGACATTGTGGATCGTCGCCGCCGCCGGGGTGACCATGATCGTGATGTTCGCCCTGGGCGCCTACCGTGGGCAGCCCTGGAAGATGCTGTTCGACACGGCCGTCGCACTGGCCATCGCGGCAATCCCGCTGGCCCTGCCGATGGTTGTCCAAGTCGTCCTTTCCCTGGGCAGCGTCGAACTGGCGAAGCAAAAGGCGATCGTCAAAGACCTCCCATCAGTAGAGACGCTCGGTTTTACGTCAGCGATCAACTCAGACAAGACCGGGACGCTGACCATGAACCAGATGACCGCGGTCGAGGTGGTCGACTCGACCAACCGCTATGAGATCACGGGCAGCGGCTATGGCTTGGAGGGCAAGATCAGCCACCCCGCTGGCACGACGGAGACCATCGACGCCGCCATCCTGCCGTACGTCATAGCCAGTGACGCCAAGCTGGTTGACGGCAAGGTGGTCGGGGATCCGACCGAGGGCGCGTTGCTGGTGCTGGCCCACAAAGCCGGGATCTCCATTGACGCCACCCGTGAGCGATTGCCACGCCTGGCGACGCTCCCATTTGACCCCACTTACAAGCTGATGGCTACCTTCAACCAGGCTAAAGACGCGTCGGGTGGGGACGTCGTGCGCTGCTTCGTCAAGGGGGCGGCGCCGGCGGTGATGTCCCTGGCCTCGACCGCACTGTCGAACGGCACCAGCGTCCCCTGGGACGACGCGCTCAGGCGGCGGTCTGAGCAAGACGTCCAGCGCATGGGCGAAGCCGGTCTCCGGGTGATGGCCGGAGCGGTCCGCGATCTCGACGCCGCCGGCTTTGACAACGGGGGACCTGCTCGGCCTGGTGAAGGACCTGGAGATGACCAGCCTCGTCGGCATGGTCGACCCCCCTCGGGAGGAGTCGAAGGCCGCAATCGCGAGCGCACACGAGGCTCACATCCGGGTACGGATGGTCACCGGCGACGACGTCGTCACCGGAGCCGCGATCGCCAAGCAGCTCGACATACCGGGCGAGGCGATCCTGGGGGCTGATTTCGCCGCCCTGTCCGAACGAGAACGCATGGAGCGAATCGACCACATCGGCGTGGTGGGCCGGGTCGCACCTGAGCACAAGGTGCTGCTGGCCGAGACGCTCAAGAAAAAGGGCGATGTGGTCGCCATGACCGGCGACGGCGTCAACGACGCACCCGCGATCAAGGCCGCCGACATAGGCGTGGCCATGGGCAGCGGCACTGAGGTAGCCAAGAACGCCGGCCGCATGATCCTGTCCGACGACAACTTCGCCACGATCGTTTACGCGGTGGAGCAGGGCCGCAAGCTGTACGACAACCTCAACAAGTACATCCGCTTCGTCTTGCTCGAGCTCGTTGCCTTCGTCCTTACGTTCCTGGGGGCAACTTTGCTGAATCTGGCCGCCGGGCAGCCGTTTACGCCGTCGCAGATCTTGTGGGTCAACTTTCTCGTCAACGCCCCTTTCGGCGTCGCCCTCGGCTTCGACGAGGAGTCACCCGGCCTGATGGGCCGCGAGCCACGGCCGCGGGGCAGTCCATACTGACAACCGGGGTCATGATCACCTGCGGTTTCGTGGGCCTGTTCGTGGCAGTGGCCAACATCGCCCTCATCGCGATCGGAAAGGACCACTACGGAAGCGTCGCGACGGGCCGGTCGATAGCGCTAGTCGGCTTCACGCTGATGCTCGTGGTCGCGGCCTTCGAAGCCCGCAGCGAGACCGAGACGGTGTTCACAGCGGCTACCTTCGACAGTTCGAGGATGAACAAGATCGCGCTGGCCGAGCTCGCGGGTGCGTTCCTGATCACCCAAGCTGACTTCCTGCGCCGGCTGCTCGGGACAACCCCGTTGACAGCCCAGGAAGGGGGTCTGGCGCTTTCTATGGCTGTCTTGCTGCTGTTCGGTTGGGAGATCGGCAAGTGGGTCGCGCGGCGAGGGGCCGGACCGAGGCTGTGACCGTCCCCGCCGGGTAACCGACCAGTCCACGCTGACGCTACCTGCCCCGTGAATTTGCTCGCTGAGCCCCTGGCGCTGACCTGGGGCTTTGACCGGAAGGAGTGGCTCGGGGGGGAGGACTCGAACTCTTGTCCGGGCTCTCCCGGTCTGTCCCTTCCGGTAGCGAATTGGCTGTTACGGTCCGGTTTTTGGTCAGCGCCGATCCCGCCTCAGAGGTACTCGTGGCGACCAGTCTCGGCACGTTTGTGATCACGTTGTGATCACGAAGAACCGCGGCGTCGAGGGTGCGCTTCCAGTGCCTCGTCTACTTGCTCCGCCCAACGGCCTTGGGCACCAGTGGCGGCCTGACGATGTAATCCGCGTCCTTGCTGTCGCCTACGACCGCCGCCTGCCCGGCGACTAGGGGCTCCCAGGTCGAGCCCTACGACCTCGCGAAATGGCCAGTCAGGTCGTGACCGTTGTGGGCCACCCAGTTCGGAGCCGGACCATTCTTTACAGATCGGGGTGGAGAATGGCTGTCGTTGAAAGCTCGGTGGACGAGCGATCGCGGGCGTATTGACCCGAAGGCGGCCCAGCAGATAAGCGTTCCGTGCATGATTATGTACGGCTTGGAGATGCGCTCTGCCCAGTCGTGCCGGTTCGGAGCGCGTTAACCGTCGCGGCGACAGTGCAACGCCATGCAGCCGAACGCCGGATATCTGGAGCTGATAATGCCCCTGATCAAGTCGACGGCTTTAAGTCCGTCATTCTGCGCCTTCGACAACGGTCGAGCGACACCGACATTCGGGGTTGTCTCATGGATCGTGACGTTGTCTACCCGACGGTGCTGCCGGGGCCGAGCAGCGAGCGATTCCATGCGCTCGCGGAGTTTGTCGCGGCTGCGCAGCGGGTCGCCGCGCAGCTCGGCAAGCAGTCGCTCTCGATCGGTCATGCCACTCCGAACCCCGGCCGCCAGCTCGGGTGCGCCGGGTGCCACCTGAGTTCGCCCTTGGCTTTGGCATTGGAGGCGCCGCGGAGCTCGGTCATCATCACCACGCCAGCCTCCCCGGCGAACAGCCGCCCGATGAAGCGCGGCACGCGCACGGGCTTCTTGGCGCCCAGCGTCTGAGCTAGCGCCGGCAACCACTCGGCGACCCTGGCTGGGTCATCGTCTACAACGTTGTAGATCCCGCGACTGCCGTGCTCGACCGCTGCCACCGTCGCCGCCGCCGCGTCGGCGATGTGGATGAACGACCACACGCCGCCGCCGCCGCCGACCAACGGGAACTTGTGCTTGCGGACCAGCTCGACCTGCTCCGAGCCCGGCGCCATCGATGTGCCCGGCCCGTAGAAACCGCCGTAGCGCAGCACGATCCCTTCGGTCCAGCGTGCACCGAGGACCGCCTCCTCGAGGTGTCGGATCGCCGTAAACGACTCTCGCATCTCGCGTGCGGGCGCAAGGTCGAGTGGGTCCTCCTCGCTCTTCACAGGTCCACCGGTACGGGCGTACGGGAACGCACCATTGCTCTGCGCCACGAACCCCGCACCCCCACCGCCTGCCCTGCTGAAAGCAGGTAGTCCGTCCCCGCGGTCCGCAGGCGGTTGGTCAGCGCGAAGTCGCGATCGAAGTGGCGCAGGTCCAACTTCGCCGGAATCGCGGTCAGCTGGTGGACGATCACGTCCGGGCTCGCCCTGCCCACGGCCTCCGCGACCTGATGGCGGTCAAGCGCGTCCGCGACCACCGGCACAGCGCCCAGCTCATCGAGCATCACCTTCTTTGACTCGCTACGCGTCATGCCGTGAACCTCATGACCCGCGGCGACCAGCCGCGGCACCAACTGCTTACCGATCGCTCCCGTTGCTCCAGCGATGAACACTCTCATCTTCATTTCCTTTCATTGAGAATTTCTTGCATCCCGCTAGACAAGACGGCAGCCCCGGCCGTCACGCCTCCGAGCACCCGAGCGCGACATCAGTGGGACCTCATCTCAGGCGGTGACCTGAGCGACGCCTTGGATGACTCGGAGCCGCCCGCTGGAGAAACCTCGGGTGAGGTTGTTGGCTTTCTCGGCGAAGTTGTCGATGAACGTGTGTAGTCCGAGCGGGGCGCGGGGAGCAGACAGAAAAGACTCCATAAGTGAAGCTGCCTGCTCGGTGAGATCGTTCCACTGGACCAGGTTGAGGCCAGCCGTCTCGATGAAGGAGCGCAACTCGTCGGCCGAGGCTAGGTGGCTCAGTTCGTGACGTCTCCCTGGCGTACGGAGATCCGGTCGTCCAAGCCGACGAGTCGATTGAGCCAACGGGCTGTTTCGCAGTACTCCTCGCTGAGGTCGATGGAGGTGACGCTGCAGCGGTACTGGTCGGCGAGGAAGCGGGCTGTTCCGCCGATCCCGCTACCGGCGTCGAGTACCTCGTCGCAGCTGTTGATTTCGGCCAGTTCGGCCAGCTGGCTGGTGGCGATTCGACCCAACGTGTGGATGTCCTCGACCACGTCGAGGTCCGCGGGCTGTACGTGATCCAGGTCCTTGCCGGCGGCGATCAAGGCCTGTTCGATGTTGTGCCGGGACTAAGCCGGTTGAGTACTGGCGGTCGACCTGAGGAGTCTCCATCTCGGATCCTTTCAATAGTGGGTCTAGCTGGCCCGGCCCCAGTCACGAGCTTGTCCGGGACCTGACGCTCGCAGTTCGAAGTTCTTCCGAACTCTTACGGCAACGGGACGGCTGTTTTGATCGTCCTCGGTCAGGAAGCGACGAGCTCGGGTTCTCTGTTCTCGACGAGCGCGAGCTCAGGTGTCTCTTGCATGCCGAACCGATGGTGGAACCGTCGCAGGGGGCGCGGAGCCCACCAGATGCGTTCTCCGACCAGTCCCATCACGGCAGGAACGAGTACACCCCGGACCATCGTGGCGTCTACGACGATAGCGACCCCGGTGCCGATCCCAAAGAACTGGATGAAGCTGATCTTCGACAGACCGAAGGCGAAGAACGTAACCGAGAGTAGCGCTGCCGCCGTGCTCACGATGCGGCCGGTCCGAGCTAGACCACCCGTTACTGCCTCGGTGTTCGTTGCGCCTTGGTCGTGGAGCTCCTTGATGCGGCTGATTAGGAACACTTCGTAGTCCATGGACATGGCGAAGGCGATCACGAACAGAAGGGGGGGCATCGTTGTCGAGGTCGGGGTCGGGGTGAAACCGAGGAGCCCCGACAGGTGCCCTCCCTGGAAGATCCACACCATCAGCCCGAGGACAGCGAACAGGGTCAACGCGTTCAGAACGATCGCCTTGAGCGGGATAAGGACGCTGCCCGTGAAGAGGAACAACATCAAGAAGGTCGCTAACACCATGATGGCGATCGCAATCGGCAGACTGGAACCAATCGAGTGCTTTTGATCGACGATGTCGGCCGCTGTGCCTCCTACCTCGATCGTCTGGCCCGGCGGGGCTGCAAGCGCTCTGACGTGGTGGACGAGGTCCTGGGCTGGCCCACTCGACGAGACGAGGTGGTTCTGTACCTGCCAGTAGCTCACATCTCCGGTTTGATGGGCGTGCCCCCCCGCATCGGAGACGGGAAGACCAGCCACGTAGGTACCAGTCGGTCCCTCTACGGAAGTCACGCCACTCTGCATCGACAACCGCGTGGCATAGGCGGCTTCAGCGCCGCTTGAAGCATGTCCCGTGCCGACCGCGATAAGGGTCGACGACGCATCAGTGGAGAAGCCGGTACGCAGCTCGTTGCCGACCTGGCGCGCCGAGGCACTCGTCGGAAGAACACGGTCATCAGGAGTAGAGAAATGAACGTGCAGAAACGGTGAGCCGATGATGAGCAATACGGCCAACACGGGGAACGCGCTGAGCACGGGCCGGCTGGTGACCGCCGAGGCTAGACGTCTCCAGAATCGGCTCTCTCCGTTGTTGGCCGTCGATTTGGCAGCCTTCTCGGCTTTGCGGGCAAGACGGTTCGAAAAGACGTCGAGGAGCGCCGGCATGACGAAGAGGGCGCCGAGCACCGCAAAAGCCACGACAGCTATTCCCGCGTATGCGAATGACCGCAGGAAGTAGAGAGGAAAGACAAGGAGAGCGGTGAGGGCTAGTGCGACGGTGAGGCCCGAGAAGACGATGGTCCGCCCGGCGGTCTCCACAGCCCGGGCGATGGCCGCTCGGGAGTCCCTACCGCGCCCCACCTCTTCGCGGTAACGATTGATGAGCAAGAGCGAGTAGTCCATGGCCAGCCCCAGACTGAGGGCAATGGTGAGGTCGACGGCGTAGGTACTAACCGAGGTGAACGCGGCCAAGACGCGGAGTTCGGCGAACGTGCCCATGATCGCCAACATGGCGACGACAAGAGGAAGTAGTGCCGCGAGCAGGCTGGCAAAGGCGAAGTAGAGCAGCAGTGTGGTGATCGGGACAGCCACCACCGATACCAGCAGAAGGTCCTTCTTGACCTGTGTTGTGATCTCCGAACCGGTTGCCGACGACCCGCCACCTTGGACAGTCGCAGCAGCTCCACCGTAGGCCGTGAGCTTCGCCAACAACGCCTTAGTGCGGCTGTCGACCTGGTCGTCACTACCTTTCACATGCGCCAGGATCAATGCCGCCTTCCCGTTGCCACTGCGCAACGATGCTGCCGGAGTTGTCCAATACGAGGTCACATTCGAGATGTCCGAGTTCGACTCGAGGGTCGCCGTGACCTTTTTACCCACCGCGACGACTGCCGGTGACGACACAGATCCGGCGCGCGCCGATATCAAAATGACCAAGCCCTGTTCACCACCGAAATGCGAAGCAACAAGCGCCTCGGCCTGAGAAGAGGAGGCAGAAGCACTGACAAATCCGCCCGACTGCAGCCGCTTGAATGCCCCAATCCCAAGAATGGTCACGACTACGAACAACAAAGCCGACGCAATCAGAACTGCGCGGTGATATCGAGCTGCAAACACACCCAATCTATTCAGCATCAGGACTCCTTCGGTTCAATTCATCGGCGACGTGTGGACGCGTGCAAATAATCGAGGAGAGTCGTCGGCGTCTGTTCGTCAGTGGACCGTTCCTGCGCAAAGTGCGCGAGAAACAGAGGTAACTGGTGGCGCCGCCCAATGGCGGTCGACTGTGGGAAACGGCCGGGTCCGCGGTCATCTCGTCGTCCTCGCAGCCTTCAGAAGGTCGGCGACCACCTCAGGCTGGTCATATTGCGGCCAGTGTGAGGCGTTTTGCACCAGATGAAACGACGGGTCCTTGAACAGTCCGGCGATCTCAACGGCGAGCGACGGGTTCAGATAGCGATCCGTTTCGCCAAAGATGACCGAGACCGGGACCTCGAGCTGTCCGAGTGCTCCACTGTCGACCAGCGCGTCCTGTTCGTCCAATGAGTCGAACAGGCCGGCGGTCCAGGCGCGGACGGCTGCGATGGCATCAGGCTGGCCGGCGTCGCCGAAGAACTGCGGCAGGATCGACTGGATGGCGAGGCCTTGGGGGTCGACGGCGTCCAAGCCCCACTGGGTGGCGGTGTGCTGCAAGAGCCAGAGACGCTGGCCCTCGTCGTTGACCATGGCGTCGGCGAGCGGGGTGAGTGCGGGATCGGCGAGCAGCCGGATCATCTCGGGAAGCTTCAGGGAGGGCTGGTGACCGAAGATGGTGTTGAGCAGCACCAAATGGGCCACCCGTTCGGGGTGGGCGACGGCGAACGCAACGGCATCGGCCCGGACGCGTCGTGACCGACAAGTACTGCTCGGGTTATGCCCAGCTCGTCGAGCACGGCCACCAGTTGGGGCCCGTGGTCCTCAAGGGCGAACCCGGCAGCACCCGAGCGATCGGACCGACCGTATCCGAGCCAGTCGAAGGCAACAGCGCGCCTTGGGGCCAGCCGCGGCAAAAGCTTGTCGTAGATCCGGTGATCGTCGGGAAAACCGTGCATGAGGACGATCGGGGGATCCTCACCGGGTATTTCGCGCACGAAGACGTGGCCGTTGGGCGTATCGGCTCGTCGCTCGTTGGTGAACACAGCCGCTTCTGTCATAACAGTCTTCCTTCCATCTCGGATGTGCTGCAGCTCAAGGGTTTCGTCGGGGTTCCGGGGCGCGGCCGGCGGCCGCGATCCACAACCGCTCCATGGGAGGCGATGTCGTCATGCTCAGCCGGCCTGTATGGCGTCGACGTTGATCATGACCACCGCCATCGTCTTGTCGAGCTCATCGGTGTGGCTGAACTCGATCAGCCGAGTGCCGGCCTTGAACAGCGGCAGGTGACCGGGGGGCGCGTAGTAGGCCTCGCCGGCCTCGATTACGTCTTCGCTGTTGTCCGTGTAGCGGATCACCAGAGTGCCTTCGAGCACGACCCCCCAGTGGCGAGCCTGGCAGGCGTTGTCGGGCAGCCCGGTGAACAGTGGCGCCGGGTCCTCGTCGTGGGCGGAAAACTCGAAGCCGACGGTATAGCCGTCGAGGGCGCCGTAGTGGGCTTCGATGCCGTCGAGGTCGAGGTGCTTGCTGGTCGTCTGGGGGCTGATCTTGCCCATGGGGTTCTCCTTCGCAGTCGGTTCACCCATTAGGCGTGAGATCGCGTCACACAGTGTGCGGCGCCTCCCCGGCGGTCCAGTCGACAGGCGGGTCGGGCTGGTAGACGCAGTAGCTACCGGTCCAGACGGAATGCGCGAGGTGGCGACCGAGCGCCGGGTGAGCGACCTCGATGCGCTGCAGGGCGTCACGGATGCGGCTGCGGACCGCGGTGCGGGCGCGCTCGGCCGACGCGCCAGCGCGGCGAGGGTGACCCCCGAGCCCGTAGGCGCCACGCAGCTCGGCGATCAGCGCCTCCTGCTCAGCCGCCAAGCCGGCTGACCGCTCGCGGTCACCAGCGACGTCCGCCTTGTCGAGCTCGGCGGCGATCTCGACAAGCCGCGCCCGGTACGCGTCGCGGGCCTCGGCGTCGATCACTGGGCCGCCACCGGCATCGAGGACCGTGCCCCCGGTGGCCATCAGGTCCTGGGCGGCGATCTCGCGGCCCGGCTCGGCGAGGAGGCGAGCGAGGTCACGCAGACCCTTGCGGTCGGTCAACGCACACGTCTCTCCGTCGAAGGTGATCGACCACACGTCGCCGTCCCGAACAAACCGGTTGCCTGGATCGGCCGGCGCCGCCCGCCGTCGTGTCGGCGACTCGGCCAGCGCCTCGATCTGCGCCAGCCGACCGGTCGCACCCACCCGACGCCACACGTCGGCGGCTCGGTTGAGGCGGGTGCGGTCGCCGAGCGCCCGTCCGGCCTGGTGGTCGACGACGGCGGCCACCAGGACGGCACCCGCTCGCAACGCAGCGTCGTGGGCGGCCGCGAAGTGGGAGTCGGCGGCGTCCAGATCGCCGTCGAGGGCGGCGAGCGAGCCCAGCACGCGATCGAGCGGGCCGCGGATAGCCGCGCCGATGCCTGTCACCACCCACAGCGCGCCGAACGGCTCGATGGCGCGGCGCACGGCGTCAGCCGCGGGGTGCCCGCCAACGGCAACCATCAGCTCGGCCAAGTTCATCATCAAGGACGGCCACGCCGAGTCGAGCTCGGCTGCCAACGCGGCGTCGGCGCATCGGTCCAGCGACACACGGGCCTCGTCGAGGTCACCAGTGAAGGCGCGCAGCAGGGCGGCGATCACTTGGGCCCGAACGTCGTCGACCACCTCCGTCACCCAGACGTCACGGAGGCTCTCGCCCGCGAGGTTCGGGTCGGCCAGGTCCAAGGCCATCATGCCCTGCTGCAAGCGAGCGAGCAGGACGGCGTTCGTACCGCGAACCTCAGAGACCAGTGCCTCGAGCTGAGCGCGAGCGCGCGCCCGCGCCTGCATCTGGCCTCTGGCCAGCGCCAGCGAAGCGCGCCACAGCGGCGGGTACCACATGTACTCGGCACGACCGAGACGGGCAGAGGCACGTTCGAAGCGGGACACCTCGACCTCCGCGTGCCGCAGGTCACCTGCCTCGAACAGGGCCTGGACTAGTAGCCGACGTCCGAGGGCCTCGACACCGACGTCGCCGATGTCCACGGCACGCTCGATGATCTCGCTCGCCGCGTCACGACGCTCGGCTAGGTGGTCGGGCCCGGCCACGACGTCGCACCACGCCGCCAGGGTCTCGGCGATGACCGACGGGTCACCGCCCGCCACGGCGCGGGCGCGTGCCCGCGATGCCAGCTCGGTCCGCTGGGCGAGCGGTGCGCTATGCGATAGCGCGGTGGAAAGGCGGGCCGCGAGCCGGGCGCCCAGCACGTCATCGTCCTGCAACGCTTCGACCGCTCGGTCGAGGAGTTGGCACACGTCGGCGTCACGGGTCACCACCTCCATGGCGGTCATGCCGCCGCTGAAGCCGAGCGCCGCCCGGCCCAGCGCCCGCCGGTCGCCGTCCCGTGCCGCTTCCTCGGCTACCTCGCGGAACGTCTGCCGCGCTCTGCTCATGACCCCCGCCGCCACCAGGGCATCGCCCAGCGCGAGCTTCACCTCAAGCCGGTCGCCCAACCCCGGATCGATGGCGAGCATGGCCAGCGCCTGCTCGAAGCGCCGGGCGGCCACGTCGAACGACAGCAGCGACTCGGCCTCGGCGGCCGCCTCCAACGCGTAGCTGAACGCCGGCGCGGCATTGCCGAGCGGCGCCGCACGCCCGAAGTGATGGGCGAGCGCAGCCGCATCGACCGGCAGACCCCTCCGCCGTCGAGCCTCCAGCTCGTGCCCCACCCGGTCGTGGAGCCGAGCTCTGGTCGCCGACGACAGCGACTCATACACCGCGACCCGAAACAGCGCATGACGATAGGACACGGCGTTCGTGTGCAGTTCCGCGAGCCCAGCTGTGCCCGCCTCGTCGACGAGGTCGAGCACCTCTTCGGTCGGACGATCGCAAACCGCGGCCAGAAACCCGAGCTCCGCCTGATCGCCAACGACGCTAAGCACATCGAGGACCGCCTGACAACCCTCGCCGAGGCACGAACGGCGATCGGCGACCAGGGCGCGCAAGGTTGCGGGGATCGCAAGCTCGCTGACATCGATGGCCCGGTCCAAAGCAGACGCGGGTAGCGCCCGAGCCAGCTCCCTGGTGAACAGCGGGTTTCCGCCGGTGATCTCCCACACCGAGTGCGCCGCAGCGCCGGGCACGGGCTGCCCCCGTACGGCCGAGACCAGCGCGGTCGTACCATCGACATCGAGACCACGCAGCTCGAGCACCAAACCGTGGTGCTGTAGCTCGGCGATCGACTCCGACCGCGGGAGGGCACCGGCCGCGTCAACCGGACGATGGGCTGCGACCACGACGATCGGCATGCTCGCCAAGACCGAGGCCACCTGGGTCAGCACCGACAGCGTCGCCGCGTCAGCCCAGTGCAGGTCATCGACCACCAGCAGCAGCGGGGCGTCGGCGCGCTCCCGCAACCACTCCACCACCCGGGCGGCCTGCTCGACCCGTCCGCTGTCGCGATCGCCACCCGGGATCGCTAGGTCCGGCGAGGTGACACCGGGCCGCGCCAGCTGGCCGACCAGCTCTGTCCACGGCTGCAGCGGCGGCACCGCCGCCGTCTGCCAACACGCTGCCCAACCAACCGAGAACCCGCGTTGCCGGGCCGCCACGCTGGCGTGTTCCGCCAAGGCAGTCTTGCCGAGGCCGGGCTCACCAACCAAAACGACGAGTCCCCCGACGCCACGCTCCGCCAACGACAACCGCGCCTCGATCTCGCGCTCCTCACTTGCTCGCCCGACCAGCATCGGCGACGCATCGATCACGCGTACATTGTGACCGGACGAGTCTCCACAAAGTGCTCCACATCCGTTGCGAGCGGCTGCAACGCTGCCCGTGCGGGTGCATCCCACAGGCGGGAGAACCCTCGGCACGAGCAGCGAAATGAGCGCCGTCGGCGACCGGCTCTTCTCGGCCTGGTGGCCAGGTTCCTTCGACGCCGCCTCGGCTCAGCTCACCACGCCGAGCGGCACTGCGGCGCAGGCCATCAACACTGCTCCTCTGCCACCCTGGCCCAGTTTCCCACCGTATTCGTACACCTCGGCCCCTACCACCAGCTCCGTCAGTTGCAGCCACACCGCTGCGTCGGTGACCGATCTGAGCAACGACTGTTCGGCCCGGGGCCGGTCGGCTAGGGCACGAGAACGACGGCCTGACCATTCAGTCGATGAAGGCGCGCGATGCACCGACAAACGTCCCGCTCAAGAAGTCGAAGACGACGACGTGATCTGCGCCGACGCAGTAGAGGCGATCGTCTGGACCGAATCGCAAGCCACGTGGCCTCGTGAAGCCGATGTCGGGATCGGGAGAAAGCACCCGAACGAGCCTGCCGGTTGGTTCGTATTCCCGGACGCTCACGATCGCATCAGCGCGCACCGAACGGCGACTCGCTTGAGACCACGAGGTTGTTGTTCGGCGCGACGACGAGGTCGAGCGGGCTCAGCTCGCCGTCGTTGACGAGATGGGACGTGCGGAGCCTCCCCGCTTGGTCGAACACGGCGATAGTGTTGTCGCCTTCGCCGGAGGGGGCTACGCCCGACGATAGGTACAGGTTGCCGTCGGGTGAGAACGCAAATCCCCGCGGATAGGGAACAGCGCCGTCGGGAAGGAGCGGCAGCCCTCCGCCGTCGAGGGAAGCCGGGAAGGCCACGACGGTCCCGTGACGGCGGAGCGTGACGCAGTAGCGGCCGTCGGGGGCAAATTTCGCCCCGCCCGGGTCCAGACCTTCTATACGACCCGAATCGAGGACCACATCACCTTGCCGGTCCAGCGCCAGGACGCGATCGTCGCCGCTGTTGACGTAGACGAGTTCCCCCGCTGGGTCGAGGCAAAGTCCTCTCGGGTCGACGATCCGAGGGTCGAGGCTGAACGGCCCCTCCGTCACGCCCTGTTGAGTGAAGCCGAGGATCGCTCCGTAGCCGTCGCCGTTCGCTCCGCTCGCGCTCGTTACGAGAAGCCGGGTCACGAGCGGGCGGACGTTCTCTGCCGTACGAGGACTCGACGGCAACCCGGGCAGGGTTTCGACCAGGTCGTCACAGTGCATGTCACTTTAACTCTCCTGTTCTTGGCCCCCCGAAGTGCGGGCATGGCATCACGCTGACGACCAGGTCCACGTCTTCGACAGGCCGTTCAGTGTTACCCGCTCTGTGCCCCACCTGCGACGGCCACGTGCTCGACCAACTCGCCTTGGAAAGCGGCGATGCCCGCTGGTCCGAGCTCAGCTGAGGGGCTCCCCGCCGTCGATGTGCAACGTTCGACGGGTCAGAAAGGTATTGGTCGTCGGTACAGCACGCCCTGGGCGATGTCCGCGACCTTATCGATCCGGAGTACGGGATATCGATGCGGAGTACGGGATTGCCGGCGGCGATGTCGGAGATGTGATCGGTCTTCCCCTGTTCGCCGAGGGCGTCCCACGTGCCGTTGTCGATCACTCCCGGGCGAGATGGCGTTGACCCCGATCAGAGGCCATAGGCCTCCAGGAGTTGTAGCCATATCTCGCAGGTGGTGGGGAAGGGGCCGATCACATCGCTATGCCGATCTCTACGATCCGCACTGTTGACGCCCCCACGGCGTATAGTCACCCGTCGCGGTGCCGCCTTGACCGGTGTGGTGGCGTCCACCTCAAGCGGCCCGCGGGCATCGACACCGACGGTCTCTAGGCCCAGATCATTGACGTTGGCCCGTCGGCCCGCCGCCACCAGGATCTCGTCGGCTTCGAGATGCGAGCCGTCGTCCAGGTAGACCTGAGCACGGCCTCCAATTGATGGCCGTACCACCCGAGTCGTGGACCGGCCGAGGCGGACCGAGATCCCGATTCTGCGAACGACTGGGCCAAGAGTTCGCCGGCGAAGGGCTCATGGCGGACCAGCAGCCTGTCTTCGAGGACGACCACCGTGACCTCCTCAGAGCCGAGGGCACGGGCGCCTGGGCCATCTCGCAGCCGGCGGCGCCAAGATTCTGGTCGCCGGCTTAGTGAGGCACGCCCGCCGCATTTTGGACGAAGACACGGCCAAAGCCATCCGAGAGCGTGAGGACGCCATCGCACGGCGGGCCCGCCACCTCGCCGAGCAAGCGGTCAAGTCCCGGCAAACATGGGCCAAGGGCTTCGGCCCACCACCTACCAACCCCGCTATTGCCGAGGCGTGGTGGGAGCGCCTCGCCACCATCGCCGCCTACCGAGACCGCTGGCGGGTTGGCGGCTCTACCATCCTCGGCGACGAGGCAAGCGTCGGCTCGACCGAGCAGGCTGGTCCCACATTGGCCGCGCCTAGCGCTGCGGTTGACCGCGGCATCGACATTTGACCCGCATAACGCCGGTTCTTTACTACCTCGCACCGAGGCGACGGCATAAAGCTTCGTCATTGTGAGCGCGTTTGGCAAACCGCGGTTATCTCGCGCGGTTTTGTGCGTTGAAAAATCCTCGTGCAAGCTTGGGATAACGGACGTGGGGGATGCGAGAACTCTTGATCTGGCGCGACTGTCGGTTCGGGGGTGGCGGTGTTCGGTGTGCCGGTTATGCATGCCTCCGACCGGCGCGAGTGGCGCACCTGGGACTGGTAGATAGGGTGGTGACCGTGACCTCTGACGGGCTTCCAGTCCGGGCCGAACCACAGATTACAGAGGACCTACGCCAACGCGGGATCGTCGTCGTGAAGGGCCTCTTTGTTGATGGCAAGGTCGATCAGAACGCTTTCGAACAAGCGCTCGATGGGTTGCTTGCAGTTCGGTCCGAGGCCGAGTTCGCCTCGCTGATGCGCAGCCTGCCGCCCCCCGTCGCCGTCACGCCGCCAGGTCGCCAGCGCCAAGAACCTCTGGAGATCGCAACCTCGATGGGCGAAGTCCGCCTCGACGGTCGTTGGCAGGTAGGGCGCCTGACGAAGATCGAAACGGGCATGGGGGCCGTCATTGTTGATCTGACCGAAGCCGAGTTCGACGACTGGGACGTTGAGATCGTCGTCCACACCCGCATGGGGGCCATTACCGTCATCGCTCCCCCTGGCCTCGACATCCGACTTGTCGGTCGGAACAGCCCGGTCACCATCTCCCTGGAGCCGCCGATTCCCGGTTTCCCTGTGGTGCGGCTCAGCGCAACCTCCGACATGGGCGCTGTCAGCGTGATGAACTCATCGGAGCAGCCGCCACGACGCAAAAGATGGCGTCGGCGAAGCGATCCGACCCATGGAACCTAACTTCAGCGGGCTCCCGGAATTCCCATCCTTCCGGTGAGGAGCGACTTGAAGGATGGGGTCAGGTCGGCCTGCCCTGACGCCTGTTCGGGGGCGCACATTTGTAGTGAGGCTGCCGGACTTACTCACAAGGTACCCATACTCGGGAACTTGTTTAGATCCACTATGGAGCCTCAGCGTCTCGGATCCTCGGGTGTTGGGCTCTGAGGGATCCCTCCCGAATCGGCTGCCGTCAACCCTGGTGGTTCTGGCCTCCTTTCGGGTGAGCGCACCTGCCCAGCGCATGACCTGACAAGGGGAGCGCACGATCAGGCCGTCCACTAAGGCGGTGTTGGTGACGGCATAAGAACTCGGTAGGCGTCATCTGCAACGGTTTCATAAACCTGTCCGAATTCGTGGTACCAACGCCGGACCTCGGTGGCCGAAAGCTGCGCGCGGCTGTAGCGCCCGAGGGTGGGCAAGACATGGGAATCGAGCAGATAGGCGTAGTGGCCCCTGGTTGTGGGACGGATGTCGCTCCGGCTTTGCCGCCACCCCTTCCCATAAGCGGCGAGGATGACCGACGACGCCACGGGGTCGGTCGACGCACCTCGACGGATATCGGTCTGTACTCCAGCGAGCCTCAATCGTGGCTCAGGACGTTCACCCGGCCCTTTTCCGCGCTCTTTCAGGTAGATGGTGAGAGTTCTCAATTCGCCTCCCATGCCTCGAGGGCGTACACCAGGTCGTCGTACATCTGTTGCAGTGCGGCGTTGCCTTCGGGGACGCCCATCACGTTGACCAAGTTCTGGGCTGCCTCGGCCACGTCCCGCAGTTTGCGCAGCTCCTCCCTTTCGATGTCGCTCATATTCGCTCTGGGACCTCGCAAGACATCTTGTAAAGGAGCGAAGCTCGGCTGCGCAGCGTGGCCGTCATGCGTTCTAGCGCGTTCGCTTGAGCCTCTCGGCCCATCGCCAAGGAACTAAGGTGCGACTTTTCTGATAACTCGTTGTCGGTCATGGCCGCACTGTAGCCCGGCCCCCCGTCCACCCCCCCAAAAAAAATAAAGGTGCCAAGCCCGGGTAGCGCAGAGGAGTGGGCCGACAGCAGTGCACGCCCAACCTCCCCACGGCGTTGCCCTCTTCGTTGGCGGTCGGGGGGACACTAGGTCCCGGCCAAGCTTGGCAACCACGGCCTCCGGCGGCCCCATCAGGTGGGGCATGATCGTGTAGCGGGAGACCCCAAGTTCCTCCCGGATTTCCAGTAGATCCCTGACGAATGTCCTCTGTGGCCCCGAACGCGAGCCAGGGGGAGCCGAGTGCGTCGTCCACCGTCAGCTTCTCTTCTGTCCGGCCGGGCACCAACTCTGGCACATACGTGTAGAGGATCCGGAGCCCCGTGAACTTCTCGGCTACCAACGTGAGCACTCGCCATGGCCCCGGCAGTCCCTGGTGCTCGGCGACGACAAGGACGTCGTAGCCAGAGCCGTCGGTTCTTGCTGCGTCATCCAATACCGCGGCACGCTCGTGCTCGAACGTACCCGCGCCAACCGGAACCGCCGAGCCGCTTTGTTATTGCCATTCACAATGAACCCCTTTGCTCCTAGCCGGTCTCGCGGCCGGCGCTTCTCTAAAGCTCAGCCCAGCGGAGCATGAGGCCGATCCACACCTCGGCAGTAGCTTGGTCCCAGTGGGCGATGTTTCCGCCTAGCAATACTCCTTCCGCCTCGTACTCGGCTCGGGCCGCGGCGAACGAACGAGTGTGGCTCTCGACGGCACCCAGGGCAACGTGCAGCTGGGCGCAGACAAGGCTGTCGACATCGTGGGCCAGGACAATGGCCCGCCGGTAACCAAGCCTCGCTTCGTCGAAGCGACCCGTCAGCCAGGTCAGCTCGGCCACTTTGGCCCAAAGCCTGGATGCCACCGCGCCCGGGCCCGGATGGGCTCGCTGCCATCGACCAGGTCCAGGGCGCAACGATATGACGCCATAGCTTCCTGATTGGCATAGGCCGCAGCGGCCTGGTCGGCCGCCAGCTCGAAATAGTTGACCGCCTTGCCAGTTTCGCCGGAAACCGCGTAATGACGGCCGAGCACTGGGGCGACCTCAGGGAGGCGGCTATAAGACATCTCCTCTAGGGCCCATCCGGCTCGGCCGTGGAGACGTCGCCGTTCGCTGCGCAGCATAGGTAACTGGAGATTTGGCGTTGGTTCCTTTTTTTTTTTTTTTTTTTTTTTTTTTTTTTTTTTTTTTTTTTTTTTTTTTTTTTTTTTTTTTTTTTTTTTTTTTTTTTTTTTTTTTTTTTTTTTTTTTTTTTTTTTTTTTTTTTTTTTTTTTTTTTTTTTTTTTTTTTTTTTTTTTTTTTTTTTTTTTCGGTTTACCATCACTGTTTGGACGGTGGAGTTGTCGGCCGAGTTCGCATCCCACGGCTCTTCTTACGCATCGACGCACAAATCCCCTGATCGGGTCGTTCACTCCTGGTCCTCCCAGTTGCCTGCTTGGGAGGTGAATTGCTCCTCGGTCCAGGTGAGTGTCCCGGTGCGGAGTTGCTCGACGACCTGAAGGAGCCACTGGAGCTCTGTGCTGGTGAGTGTTCGCTGGTACTCGGTTTCGAGCATGGTGATCCGGGGCAGCTCGGCGCTGAGACGATGCAGTTCGCCTTCGAGGTCGGCGAGACGCCCAGCCAGTGTCTCGGCGCGGTGTTCCAAGACGTCCGCCAACTCCGAGGGTGCCGTCAGCATGGCGAAAGAGAGCGCCGCGGGGAACTCCGGGTACTCGTTGCGGACCGAGCCGAGTATGTCGGCCAGCCAGCGCAATCCCATCTGTCGCCCGGCGTCGGTGAGCCCATAGACGGTGCGCTCTGGGTAGGCCTGGTCCCGCTCCACCTGGTGGACCGCGATCAGCCCGTCGTCGGCGAGGCGCTTAATGGTCTTATAGAGGTTCGCGCGGTGCCCCACGTTGATCACCTGGTCTTTGTGCCAGGCCTTGATCAGGCGCTGCATGCCGTAAGGGTGTAGCGGTCCGGCTCGGAGCAGGCTGAGCACGGTGAGGGCGATCGGAGATGGCCGGTTCGTTGGTGGCATGTCGCCAACACTACTAGTGCTAGAAGAACACTACTCTAGACAACTAGTTACTTAAAAACGCATCTCTAGAAGTCTAGTAGTGTTGCGACTATGACGGTATATACGAAAGCACGGCTGCATCTGGCCCAGACCCGTTCGCAACAGCGGGAGCATGCCGATGCCGGCCGCTAGGAAGGCGCTGATCATCGGCGCAGGGATCGCTGGGCCGGCACTGGCCATGGCCTTGCAAAAGGCTGGGATCGACTCGGCCGTCTTCGAGGCCCACCCGAGTGATAGCAGCGGGGTGGGGGCCTTCTTGACGGTGGCTTCGAACGGGATGGACGCCCTAGGAGTGCTCGACTCGCCCGAGGTGCTGGACCGGGCGTTCACCACCCCTTTCATCGTGCTTCGCAGCGGTACCGGCAAGTACCTGGGTCGGGCTCGCACCGGCATCGAGCTTCCCGGTGGGAGGACGTGCCAGACCATCACCCGCTCGGACCTCTACCAGGGCATGCACGACGCGGCGGCCAAGCGAGGGATCGAGGTCGACTACGGCCGCCGCCTGGTCGGCATCGACGAGAGCGCTGCGGGGGTGCAGGCCTGCTTCGCCGACGCCTCGGCGGAAGAGGGCGATTTGGTGATCGGCTGCGACGGCGTGCACTCGACGGTCCGGGAGCTGATCGACCCGCGCGCCCCAACCCTGCGTACTCGGGACTGCTCACCACCGGCGGCTACGTCAAGGGGGTGCCGGTCGATACCGAGCCGGGCAGCTACGAGATGATCTTCGGGAAGCGGGCGTTTTTCGGTTACGCCCTGGCCCCGGACCGCTCCGTGTGGTGGTTCGCCAATGTGCCTCGAAGTGACGAACCCGCCCGGGGTGCGCTCGACACGTCGAATGGTGACCTGCGACACCAACTGATCGATCTGTTCGAGGGCGACGCCGGCCCGGCCGTGGCGCTGATCGCGGCCACCGAAGCACCAACGCCGCTGAGCCCGATTCACACGCTTGCCCATCTTCCGAAGTGGCATCGGGGTCGCAGTGTGGTGATCGGTGACGCCGCGCACGCCCCCTCACCGACGTCGGGGCAGGGAGCGTCTTTGTCGATGGAGGACGCGCTGGTGCTGGCCAAGTGCCTGCGAGATATCCCCGACTACCAGCAGGCATTCAATACGTTCGTGTCCCAGCGCCGCCCTCGAGTCGAGCGGATCATCAAGTGGGCGGCCCGGATCAACAACAACAAAGCCCCCGGGCCGATCGCCGCCGCGATTCGAGATCTGGTCCTGCCCCCGATCATGAGGTTCACCGCCGACACGAAGGCCTCGACCCGCCAGTTCGCGTACCACGTGGACTGGAACACTCCAACAGAAAGGCGATCATCATGACCAGCGCAGCTGTCGTACGTCATGGCCCGACGTTCTCGTGCCCCGCCTCAGCGAGCGGCTGGTCGAACAGCCTCACCTTCATATGCTCGCTGAACCGGCGGTTGAAAGCAGGGTCATTGCGAGCCCACGACGTCGCCATCCACCCCGACGTCCGGGCCGCTCCACTCCCCACCGCCAGGCTGCCTCCCATACCTCGACCAGCCCCTCGACGTCGATCTCGTCAGCCAGCTGATCGATGGTCGAGCGCGCTTGGTGGTCGCAGGCCGGAGCGGGCCCACCTCGGTTGAGGACTTCCGATCGGAGGGACCTGTCGTGTCGACGGGCCCAGTTCTCCAAAGGTTCTCCAGCCGGGGGCACGCTCGACGCTCTGCTTCCACTGCGGCAGAGGGAAACTTTGGGGAGACGGCTCATTCACCATGACGGAACCGGTGCACAGCCTGCCCTCTTGGAGAAGAGCCGACGATCCAACGCAAGCCAGTTCGCCGCGAGCCATCGAGGACCCTCCACCCGACCACCTGCTTTTCAGTGCGTCGTCCCCGTCGGCAAAGGTTTGCGTGGCGGTCGGCTACGACGGCCACGGCAATTTTCAGGGCACGTTCGTCGAGACCATGAACAACAACAGCTGGACGGTTCACCCCAAGCCCTGATACAGCTGCGGCCCTAAACAGCCTGGCCGGCAGCTCATGTGCCTCCTCTACCTCGTGCGTAGCGGTGGGCGACGACGGCAGCATCTCCGCTCAACGGGCCCTGGTGGAAACGCTTTCCGGGGGCACCTGGAAGCTGACTCCAAGCCCGGGGACGGCACTGGGATTGAACGAGCTTTTCTATGCCTGGTGCCGCTCGCGGACGTCGTGCGGCGCGGCCGGGTTTGCCATGAACCCGCAGGGCACCGAGGCTCGCACTCTGATCGAACCCTCACCGGAGGCGTCTGGAGGATCACCCCGAGCCCTAACACGGCGTGGCCGCCGCTCGAGCCCTGGGTAGTAGCTCCCGTACACTCGCCACTTCGCCTCGACGGAAGGCCACAACAGCCATCTCCCCAGCACGGCACCCTTCGCCCCGGGGGATCCCGACCGCTCGGCGCTCTCCAGAGCCCGCTCGAGGGCCCGTTCGGCCTCGGCGAGATCTCCGTGCCAGGTGAGTGTGATACCGAAGAAACACGCAATCGAGAACCGTCCTCGCTCAGGGCGCAAGAACCCCAACGTCCCACGCTCTGGTGCCCAGGCCGCGTCGTTCGCCTCCAGGTGTCAGGCCGCCCGTGCATGCGCTGAATTGGTCACCGTAGAAATCGCTACTACGGCTTTAGTAGTCTCCGGGGCTAATGACTGCCGCCGAGGACGACCCCGATCGGGAGCACGACCGTCAGGCGACTAAGGCGCCCGCCCCGGCGGCCGCGTCGCCAACAGGTCTCCAACAGGCGGCGGCGGGGGTGGCGGACGCGCAGGCCTGGAAGGGGCAGCAGATTGCAAAGGGATGGCGCAAGCTCGTGAACGCCCTACGCCGACCCAAGGGGGGATAGGGGCACAGACCTTCTTCAGCCGCCGGCAAGGACCACGACCCACGCGTCGTTGGGGGGGCTCGTATTCGCTGCGCCCGCTCCAGCCCGGGTTGTCGCCGCCGAGCGCGCAGGGGCCGCCAGGGTCAGGTGTCTGTACGATGGCTGCCGCCGCCAGGAGGTGTTGGGACCGTGAGCGAGCCCACTGTTCGCGAGCTTCGATTGGTCGTCACAGCGGACGACTAAGACGCCGCGCTCTGCTTCTACCGTGATGCTAACCCGGCAGTCGGAACAGATCGGCCGTTGCCGCCAGCCCTTCGGCAGCCATCGCCCAGCCGGCAGGATCGCCGTCGCTCGGCGCTCGCTGAAGCGTGCGGTAGACGACGAGGACCGGCAACCAGGCCTCCTCACTCGGCGAGAGGCAATAGGACTCCCGGTAGCCTTCCACGAAGCACCGCTGAATGTCGGGATCGAAGCGGAGCCCAGTTCCGGAACCGGGTCCCCAGCAGCACCGCGGCCTTGGCGAGATCGCTGACCCGGTAGTCCACGGTGACTTCCTCGAAGTCGAGCAGCGTGCTCACATGTGAGCCCTGACAGAGAATGTTCGCCGAACGGATGTCGTTATGGACCAGCTGCGGTGTCGGCAGGCTGGCCTCAGGAATGGAGGCGAGCCGGTCTCGTAGGAAACCTACGGCCGTGGCTGCCGAGCCGGGGGCGAACGAATCGAGCCATCGGGTCACCCGGTCGCGGATGCCGGCCCGGCCGACAAACCCGGGTCGTGAGGGCTCGATGCTCCGGAAAAGCTCACGACGACGCCAGCCCGCGGGTACGCGGCCAGCGCATCGTGGAATGCAGCCAGGACACAACCAGCCTCGTGCACTTGTGCCGGGTCGCCCGGGTCGAGCAGCTCGCCATCCCTGACCGGCTGGAGACCAAGAGACCCCCTCGGTGTCGCAACTTGCAGGCTGCCGTCGGGGGTCTCGAGGGGCGGCGAAACGGGAAGGCCGCGCCGGTGCAACCAGCCGGTGAGTTCTGCCAGCTCGGCTAGGCGGGGGTGCAGGCCGGGGACGACCGACCACTTCGCCACCAGCTTCCCGGCGTCGGTGTCGAGCCACGCCAGGGCGTTCCCAGCACTGAGAACGATGCGCTCGCAGTGGTGCACAGCGATCCGCCAATGGGTCGCCACCGTGGCCCGAAGCCAATCGGCGGCGTCTTCTGGCCTCGCAAACGCGAACCTTCTGTCCAGCGCGGCGTAGGGGTCCACTGTTTCCCAGAGCATGCTCACCGACGGTGAACCGGACGCGGTCATACCGGTAGTGCGCCTGCTATCTCTTCCAATTTACGGGGGCGGTCGCCGGCCATCTGCTATCTCCAGGTTCAGGTTCCCAAGGCTCAGCGTGTCACGCAAGAGTGTCGCTTGGAAATCGTTGACGTGCCCAGGCACCTGAGTCCCCCTCCAGAGTGGGGGTATCGACGATGCCGTAGGATCCGCCTCGTGTATCGCGAGATCGCCAGCAACAAGCGGCGCAGCGTTATTTTCATCGGCTTGTTCTTCGTGATCTGGCTGGCCATCGGAGCTGCCTGCGGCTTCATCTTCAAGGCCCTCTACCGACCCTCGGCCAACACCGGTGTCGCTGCCGTCGCACCGGCCCATTACGGTTGGGCCCCGGTCATCATCGGCATGGTCATCTGTGGCGTCTTGGCGCTCGGCGGGCTCTTGTATTCTTTGAACGCAGGCGCCGGGCTGGTGCTCCGGGTTTCGGGGGCGGTGCCGGCCGACCCTGCCCGGTACCCGCAGCTGCACAACCTGGTCGAGGCCTTGGCCATCGGCGATGGGATACCCAAGCCCGCCGTCTACGTGATCAACGACCCCTCGCCCAATGCCTTCGCCACTGGGGTGAGCCCGGACAAGGCCGCTATCACTTTCACCACGGGCCTGCTGGCTATCATGAACCGCGAAGAACTCGAGGGCGTGGCCGGCCACGAGATAAGCCACATCAAGAACCACGACATCCGGCTCGTGCTTGTGGTTAGCACCATGATCGGCCTGGCCGCCCTGCTAGCTAGCATCCTGTGGCGGGGCGCCTTCTTTGCCGGAGGTGGCCGGGGCCGCGACAGCGGCAACCAGCTCGTCATCGTGGTGCTCGCTGCCGGCACACTGCTTGCCATAGTCGGCTTCGTCTTCGGTCCACTCATTCGCCTGGCCCTATCACGCCGTCGCGAGTCGTTGGCCGACGTCAGCGGCGTGGAGCTCACCCGCAACCCGGCCGGGTTGCTGAGCGCCCTCAAGAAGCTGCAACAGAACGATAAGCCGTTCAAGAACATGAACCACGCCACCGCGGCAATGTGCATCGACGACCCGCTACAGCACCACGAGGCCTGGTACCACCGCCTGTACGACACCCACCCTCCCATCGAGGAGAGGATCGCCGAGCTCGAGAAGATCGCCTCAGGCCAGGCCGTCTGACTCGACCCGGCAGCCTATTTGGTGCTCTCAGCTGGCCGGCGGCGGGCCCTCAGCTCCGCCGGCCGGCGGGGGCCCGTCGGTGCCTGCCCAGTTGCGCCTGGGCCCGGACCGGAGAAGTTCACCTGAGGCACCGCACGGTCCTCTTCGTCGGCGGCGAAGAACGCCACCGCCTTGAAGCCGAACGGCCCCGCGACCAGATTGCGCGGGAACGTCTGCAACGCGATGTTGTAGTCCCGGGCGCTCGTGTTGTAGTAGCGGCGGGCGTACTCGATCTTGTCCTCGGTGGCAGTTAGCGTCTCTTGTAGCTGGAGGAAGCTCTCGACCGCCCGCAGCTGCGGGTAGTTCTCGGCGACCGCGAACAGCGAACGCAGTGCCCCAGACAGAGCGTTCTCGGCGGGGGCGATTTGGGCGGGGTCGCGGGTCGCGCCGGCAGTAACTGCGTCGGCCCGGGCCTGGGTGACCGCCTCGAAGGTCCCCTGCTCGTGGGCGGCGTAGCCCTGCACCGTCGACACCAGGTTGGGGATGAGGTCGTGGCGGCGTTTGAGCTCGACGTCGATCTGGGACCACGCCTCCTGGGTCCGGTTGCGCTTCTTGACGAGGCCGTTGAATGCTGCCCACAAACCGAGGATGAGGAGCACGACAATGACGATGACAACGATCAGCACTACCATTGTGGAGCGGACCTCCTCGGAGTTGCCGTGGCGGAGTCTACCGGCTGTGCTCTTGAGCGGCTGAGGGACGCAGGCCGGTAAGGAACCGCAGGCCCGGCCATCTCGACAGTTGCGGACAGCTCGAGCGAGGTGCCACAGCGGCTGTGGGTAATGACCGGCTCCGAAGGCGCCCGGCTCGTGCGCCCACCTCGGAACCATCCGTATGGATGTCCTCTATAAGCCAACATGGTGCCTGTGCTCGAAGACCTCCCGGTACCACCTCTAGAGACGGGGTTGATGAAGAGGTCCGGACCATGGCCATCGACCGGCTCCACGAGCTGGCCCGGGGCGGAAGCCTGTCTCTCGAGCGTTTCTCAGCAGTCCTGGAACAGGTCCTCGCCGTCGTCGACCACACCGACCTCGAGGCGGTCATGTTGGCGCTGCCACCCTCTCTGGTCCGGGTCACTCCCGCCTCGCACCGGCTGGGCCAGCGGTTCGTGTTGCAAGCGGACGGCGACTTGACGCTTGGCTCTGGCTGGCAGCTGGCCGCTGACACAACCATTAGCGTCGCTTTCGGAACGGCCCGGCTCGATCTCGCCGCTGCCAGCTGGGACGCCAATCAGATCAACCTTCGCCTGGAGACCCGGGGGGGGCGGTGGAGGTTATCGTCCCCGAAGGTGTGGTCGTGCAGATGGTCGGAGGGTCAGGACGCGTCCAGCTTGAATCGCTGTCGCCGCCCGTCCCGGGCGGGCCGGTGTTGCGGATCTCCACCTTCGGGCCAACTGGGGTGTTCCGCATACGTCACCCGAGTAAGCGCAGCGCCGGGCCGATCACGCACTGGAAGCAACGACGCGCCGCGAGAAGGCACAGCTCGGGGAGATAGGCCGCTGCTCTTCGACCGGCATTCTGGTACGGTCGCATGCGGCGCGGGCGTGAAGCCCCCCCGTCAGGATCCAGACTAGTCAGGCGATGCTGGTCGAGTGCTGCCGGACAAGTGTGCAGCTCGGAGAGGGGACGAACAGGCGGCCGACTGTCCCCAGTCAGCGGGCTGAGAGTGCTGCTCACGCCGCTGGTAGCCACAGCTCGGGTCCAACGATGACGCCTTCGTGGAGAGGGGAGTAACCCTTCAAGTCCCCCCTCCGACATGAACCCCCACGCCGGCGTCGCATTGTCCGTTCTTTCAGCTGGCGGTGCATCGAGGCGCGATCGCTGACCGAGCCCATTGACCCTTTCCATCCCGCGTCCATCCCGCGGACGCTGCCGATCGTGCTCGGTCGCCAACAGACGCACACTCCTTCTGACCTGCGACGACGCGCCGCCAAGAGGCACTGAAGGCCATACGAGCCGCCCTTTCAAGGCGGCGGCACGGGTTCGAATCCCGTTGGGGGTGCCGCCCGGCTCGCGCTCGCTCGCTCGGCTTACTCAATTTTATGGCTGGACTTAGATAAGTTCCGCCGACTCCGCGTAGTTGAAAGCTCGGCTCGCCAAATGTCGACGAGGCGCTGTATGTCGGCCCGGGTCACCGAGATGACACGACGCGAAGGGCCAACGTCGCCGCGGCCGCCCCGAACAATCTCCCGGTCACGGTCGAGGGTCCTCGGCCGCTTGGCTGTTCGATGCTCAATCCCTTCACGTGGAAGTGTGACCTTGTCGCCCGCTCCTCGCATCGTCAAGGGCCGCTCGAACCCGGCTCAGCGCCAGACGGCGAGCCCCCGCCCGTGCGGCCGGTTCAGCCTCAGTCGGCTTGGACGATCGGAAAGCAGGTGAAGGCTTCCGAATCGACTGTCCAGTACGGCACGTACCGGTACCCGGGGTGGCCTGCAAGCTCGAACTCCAGCGGCCGTCCCGCCACGGCCTGCAGGTGGTGCGGTAGATCCACGGGTGACATCGCGAGACGCGGGACACCCGAAGGGCCGTCGAGCTCACCGCATAGCGCCATCAGCACCGGTCCGTAGGTGAGGGCGTAACGGTCGAGGTTGCCCTCCACCTGGTCGAGGCCCCGGTAGCGCTCGAGCGACGCCGCCATCGGCAGCGTGAACCGAAGGACATCGCCCGGCGACCACTTGCGGGTGAGCACGAGATACGTACCCGGCGCCCCCCTCACCTCGTCGTCGGCGTTGACGGTCACGACGACGTCTGATGCTGCCCAGCGTGGGATGCGCAAACGGATCGGGAACGGCGCCTCCACAGACGCCGTCACCTCGATCTCGACCTCCGGCCGGAGCGGGAACGTCGTCGCCATCTTGAGCGACACCTCGCCGCCGCCGAAGTCGTGCCGAATGGCCGAGGCGGCGAACAGGTTGACCGAGAACCCGTCCCTGTCGAGCGAGTAGATCAGCTCGGGCATCCGACCGATGAGGCCGGCTGCAGACACCTCGCAACAGGTGTTCCCGAGGTGCCCTTGCTCTTTGGTCCCGTGCAGCCGATTGTGGTAGCGGATCGTGCCGCTCCCGGTCTGCGCCGCAGCGATGACGTTGAGCAATGACTCTTCGATCTCGCTCGCATACGTCTCGTTCCCGGGATCGAGCTCGAGCAACTTGCTGTTGATCGTGATCCAGAACACGCTGCCGCAGGTCTCGCCGGTGTGCCCGGTGGTGAGGTAGAAGGACTTGGGCCAGTACGGGCCGTCGTGTTCGCAGATGGCGACTGGGCCACCGATGTGCTTGTAGCTCTCACGGAACACTTCCCACCCACCGCGCGCAGCCGAGAGGTATCGCTCCTCTCCGGTTGCGAGGTACTCGTCGATGAAGGCCTCGAGTCCCAGCAGGTCGTAGCAGTGCGGGCGCTCGCCGGGGTAATGGCTAAAGGAGAGTTGGTCGCGCTCGCTCAGGGCGTGGATCCAGTAGCCCTGGTCGTAATACCTTTGGGTGACGGTCAGATCACTTGCCGTACCGACGGGCGAGCGGTGCACGAGCGGCCCCCCGGGCAGGCCGTTGGTAGCGTTGCTCCCGTCCAGCAGATCGGAGAGAAACGGCGACGCGTTGAACCAATCGTACATCCGTCGGAGCAGGTCGTAGGCTCTCGGCTCGCCCGACAGCCCGGCAGCGAGCATCCCCCGCGTCCAGAACACACGGTCATAGTTCTTGCGTTCGCTGTGCAGACCTGATGTCTCGCGATAGGCACTGTCGTCGTAATAGTTGAAGTACCCGTCCTCGCGCATCCGGGCTGCGACGTCGCCCACGACCGTCGTGACGATGGCACGGAGGTCGTCGCGCTCCCCCCACCTCAGGCTGTGTCCTGCGCCGGCGAGGAGCCGTCCCTCGTTCGACGCAGGTAGCCACCGGCTCCAGCCGGGCCCGCCGTCCGCGGGGGCGGGGTGCGCCGGGTCGCAGTACTGGGGCAGCGTGAAGCTCCGCTTCAAGTAGGCGATGTTCCGTTCGAAGACGTCGCTCAACAAGCCCGGGTGGAGCACCACGCCCTCGAGGGGAAGATGGGCGCGGGGCTCGACCGGACGCCACGTGTCGGGCGTGCCGACTCGCGTACCACCATGTCGGATGACGTCGTATTCGGCATCCTGTGCGGCCTGCAGCGCGCCGGGGTGATCGATCGGCTCCGCCGACTCGAAGCGTTCGACGAACTGGAAGCAGTCGCTGGCGCGCGGGTGCCGCTCCTTCCTGACGACGATCCTCATCAGGTGGATCGCATCCGGGGGCAGACCACTTCGCGCGAATCGGACCGCTCCGGGTTGCACGCCGTCGCTGAACCCGTCGACGGTGCACTCGAATCGCTCATCGATGTAGATGTCCGCCAAGCCCTGCCGTTCATCGGTCGGCCCAATCCACCGTACGGCCGGACCGCGGAAGCTGAACAGGCAGGCGTTGTCCTGTGTGTTGGATCCGTGGCAGGAAATGCCCCCGACCGCTTCCTCGCGCCATCGTCCCAGGTAGAGCACGCGGGCATCGCTGCTCGGGACCGTCGTTATACGGTCAGGCGGTTGGCGTAATGCTGGCTCTACGTCCACGTCAGCCAGCTTCGCGCAACCTGGCGCCAGGCGGGCTGCCCGGTCGCTCGCCCTTGGCGCAGAATGCGGCGGACCGAGACCAGCGACCCCCGGCCGCCGTGCTTCGATCCGCCCGCTTCCCGGTGCTGCGTGGTCATATCGGCACCACATGACAGGTAGATGACGGCTCGGCTTGCGTTTCTGGGCAGGACCGAGCCTGCGTCCGGACTGTGCGCGAGACTCATTCGGTGTCGTCGGTCGATCGCACCCGGGTGTATGGCGCCAGGCTCCAAGGGCTGTCCGGGGACAAAGCCCGGGTACCGGTACCAGTCGATCCGCACGAAGCCCGAGGTACGTGATGCCTTCGGTAAGCGTCAGCCACCTGGCCAAGTCTTATGGCAACGTGGTCGCCGTCAAGGATGTGACGTTCGAAGTCGAGAAGGGGGAGGTGTTCGCCCTTCTGGGTCCCAATGGCGCGGGCAAGACGACGACCATCGAGATCCTCGAGGGATTTCGTGACCGCACCGGGGGAGAGGTGCAAACGCTCGGGGTTGACCCCACCAACCGAGCGACGCAGCGCTGGCTGCGGACCCGCATCGGAGTGGTACTCCAAGAACTCGCAGTTGAGCCGTACTACTCCGTGCGGCAGGTTCTCACCCGAAATGCGGGCTACTACCCGTCGCCGCGACCGGTTGACGAAGTGATCGAGCTGATTGGCTTGAAAGAGAAGGCGGACCAGAGGGTCAAAAAGCTGTCAGGAGGCCAGCAGCGCCGGCTCGACGTCGGGCTCGGCATCATCGGCAACCCCGAATTACTGTTCCTCGACGAACCTACGACCGGCCTCGACCCCTCCGGGCGACGCGCCTCGTGGGACCTGATCCGCCAGTTGGCGGCGTCTGGCACCACCGTCCTGTTGACCACCCACTACATGGATGAGGTGGAGGCGCTGGCGGACAAGGTGGTCGTCCTATTCAGGGCCGAGATCGTCGCCAGCGGCACGCCGACCTCCATTGGTGGCCGCGACTCGGGCACCGTGACGATCCAATTCACGCTGCCGGACGGAGTGGCCCTATCTGACGTACCGGTGCCGGAACCAACGGTCGAGGATGGCATTTTGCGGACCTCAACTGACGACGAACTCAGGGTTTTGCACGAGCTCACTGGTTGGGCCATCGACCACGGGTACCCCCTGGCCGGACTGGCAGTGACGCGGGCTTCGCTCGAAGACGTCTACTTGAGCCTGACCAGGGCCGAGCAATGAGCGCGTCAACAACGACGCCGACAAGCGGATCGTTTCAAGGTGTCAGCGACATCAAGCTGATCGGGCACCAGGTGCGCTATGAGCAGCTATCGTTCTGGCTTAACCCGATCGGTGCCATCTTCACCATTGGGTTCTCGACGGTCTTCCTGGTCATCTTCGAGTCGACGGCCGGCAAGTCGACCGTGAAAGCGCTGGGTGGCATCAAGCTGATCCAGTACTACGTACCCGGGTTTGTCGCCTACGGGATCATGTCCTCTTGTTTCTCCGTCCTGTCGATCACCATTGTGAACCGGCGCGAGATGGGATTGCTCAAGCGCCTGCGTCTCAGCCCGGCCCCGACATGGATCCTCATGTCCGCCGTCTTTATCAACACGATGATCGTATGCGTCATCCAGATCGTGCTCATGTTGGCGGTAGGCCGGGCCTACGGTGTCCACGGTCCCGCCAACTGGTTGCCCTTCTTGCTTGCCGTGGTCGTTGGCATGTTCGCCTTCACGGCGCTCGGCATGGGGGTCAGCACCCTGGTGCCCAACGCCGATGCGGCCGGACCGGTGATCAACATCGTTTTCTTCGTCGTCTTGGCCTTTTCGGGGCTTTACTACCCCATCACGCCCGGATCGACTCTGGCCAATATCACCGACTATCTCCCGGTGCGCAGACTGATAGTCAGCCTGCAAGAATCGTTCAACCACATTCCAGGCACATCACCCTGGGCCTGGGCCGACCTGGGCGTGATCGCTATCTGGGGTGCCGCCGGCGTACTCGTCACCCTGCGGCGATGGCAGTGGGCTCCCCGACGGGGTTGATCATGGCCGCCTGGGAAACCAGGCATCAGCCAGCGAGAGCGGCCGCCCCGACGGTCCCCCGGTCACGGTCGAGGGTTACCATCACTTCCAATGTCTCTCCAAACAGGCCTGATATAACCTCTCGATACCCACCTTCTAATAAGACGATTGCAACCTAAGGGGTTGCCGGGCACGGCGAAACGGTGGCGAAGGAGCGGAGCACTCGGTGCCTTGGAGGCGAATGATGGGAACCGGTCCGGTCGCCTTCCACCGGGCCGCCGTGTTCGATCGCGTCGACGACCATCCCGGCCTCGCTCTCGAGTGCTACGCCTCAAGAGGCGAGTACCCACTCACTTTGGGCGGCGCGGCAACGGAGGCCGTCAGACTTTCGAGGACGGGTACGGCTCAGCCCGGCCAGAAGTGCGGTCGTCCGAGTTCGGCCGCGTCATGACGACCGACGTCCTACCGCCCTCGAGGGGGAACCTCCCGCTCGAAGTCAGCAGCTTTGTCGGGCGGGCCCGTGAGCTCAACGAGATACGGAGGCTGCTGTCGAGCGCCCGCGTGATCACACTGACTGGCCCCGGCGGCATCGGCAAGAGCCGGCTCGCCTTGCGTGCCGCCCGGAGGCTGGCGCGCCACTTTCTCGACGGCGTGTGGATGGTCGAACTGGCCGAGCTGGACAGCCCCGACCTTCTCCCCTATGCACTGGCTGCCTCGCTCGGTGTTCACGAGCGCCGCGATGGCATCGAAGAGGCATTGGCAGACTACTTGCGGGAGCGGCGGCTCTTGCTGGTGCTCGATAACTGCGAGCACGTGCTGGAGGCGTGCCGGCGGTTGGTCGCCTCCGTGGTGTCCGGGTGTGAGCGCGTACGGGTCCTGTGCACGAGCCGGGAGCGACTGGACGTGCCCGGGGAGGCGCTGGTGGCCGTGTCGGCGCTCGAAGTCCCCGGGGACGGGGGTTCTGCCGCGGCGGTAGCCGATGTCGATGCCATGAGGCTGCTGGTCGACCGGGCCGTCGCGGTCGCTCCCGGTTTCGTCCTTACGGACGACAACTGCGCAGCGGCCAGCGAGATTTGCCGCCGTTTAGACGGGCTGCCGGTGGCGATCGAGCTGGCCGCGGTGCGGCTGGCGTCGATGACCGCGGACGACCTCCGAGACCGGCTGGACGACCGGCTCCGGCTGCTGGCGGCCACTGACCGTGCCGGGCCTGAGCCGACGACCAGACCATGAGTTACGGCGGCGCAGTGCCGGCTGTAACGCCCACCTACAACGGCTTCGTGGACGGCGACACGGCCACCTCGCTCACCACGCCGCCCACGTGCTCGACCACCGCCACCAGCTCGTCCCCGCCGGGCACCTACCCGGCCACCTGTTCGGGGGCGGCCGACGCCAAGTACACGATCAGCTACACCGCGGGCACTGTGACGCTGGAGGCGCTCCCGCCCACCAGCCCCATGACGACCAGCACGACACCGGTGCCAACGGCCCGACCAGCACGACGCCCGTCCCGACAAGGCCGACCAGCACGGCAACCGTCCCGAAGGGACCGACCAGTACGACAACGGTCCCGAAGGGGCCGCCCAGCACGGTGCCTGCTGCGCACGGTTCGCCGACGCTGTCGGCGGAGACGGTCTCGGGCACTACGTCCTCGTTCACGCTGAGCCGAGCGGGCGCCGGTGACCTTTACCATCACCCAGAACGTGCCCGGGCGCAAGGCTCATAAGACCTGCGTGGCTCCCACGAGCCATAACCGCCACGAGCCCTCCTGCCAGCGGACGGTCAAGGTGGCCACCCTCACGGTGCTGGGCCACGCCGGGCGTAACCACCTGTCGTTCAAGACCCTGCTCGTCCACGGGCGCCGGCTGAACCCCGGCCACTACTTCGTCACCATCACTACGGCCGACCGGCCCGCCGGAACGCAAGCCCCGCCCCGGCACTTCGCGTTCACCATCGTCAACTGAGCGCCCCGTCGTGCTCAGCCGACAAGGCTCTAGACGAGGGCGGTTGGGGGCGTCCCCTGTTTGCCGGCTTTGGAACGAGCTAGCTCGGGCCGGCCGACCTTGTGGCCCTCTGCGCGCGTCGTGGCACGCTTTTACCTCGTCCGCACGGGACTTATGACGCGCATACGCTCTGCGCCTGGTGGGCTGAACGGGGTCGCTGCCACCGTTTCTTCTACGAGGAGCCCGCCGGCCGCCCCACCAATTGCTCGCCGGCGCCGGTGATATCGGGGTAGCGGACCGACGGCCAGGGACGTTGCTACGTAGTCGACGCTCCGCCGTCTTCACGTCGACACCGACAGCCACTGCGGGTGGCGAATCCCAAGATGACCGGCGTCAGATGGCCGGAGCGCATGGGATCGGTCGGACGCGGACGCGCCGGTGTTACTGGCTGTCCCCGAACATCACTGAAAGCCCGTCGAGTAACCGTTGTAGACCAAACTCGAACAGGCGGTCCAGGCTGAAGTCGTAGTCCAGTTGGATCAACCGGCTGAAAGTTGGGAACTGGCCGCCGCTCAGCAGTGCAAGAAGGTTTGGCTCTTGGTGGTCCATCCACTCTTCGTTGTCGATTCCTGTCTGTGCTTGCGCCTCGGCCTCCAGCTCGATGTTGACCGCGGTTCCCCGAACGTAGTTGAACAGCGTGATGTAGGCAGTGAACGTGGTGCCCATGTCGACGCCCCGCGTGTCCAGTGCTGCCAGCACCCATTCCGCCAGAGGAATAGCGTTGGGTACTAACTGCGGGCGGGTGATCGACATCGCAGGAGCCAACCACGGATGTCGGCGGAATATCCCCCACGCCTGGCGCGCGGCCACCTCTAGCCGATCGCGCCAGCGCTCGGGCGGCGCGTCCGGCACCTGCCACTCCCCAAGGGCGGCGTCCATCATCTGCGTCACCAGCGCGTCCTTGTCGGCCACGTGCCGGTATAGCGACATCGTGGCTACGCCGACCTCGCTAGCCACGCGGCGCATCGAAACGGCGGCTAGACCCTCGGCGTCGGCAACTGCGACCGCGGCCTCCACGATTCGTTCCGCCGTCACCCCACCGTCGGCCGCGGACCGTTGGGCGAGGCGCGGCTGTCCGGCCGGCGACACGTCGCGCGACTATGGTGCCGACGCCCGGCGTGGCGCCGACCAGGCCTTCGTTGCGCAGCTGACTGATGACCTTCGTCGCGGTCGCCATCGCGACGCCCCACTGCTGCATGATGTCCCGGGTCGAGGGAATCCGGTCCCCCGGCTTGAGCGCGCCCGACTCGATCCGACCGCGCAGCTCGTCGACGATGCGGCTGTAACGCGGCACATTCCGCTCTCCCACAACCCCTCGCGTACTAGTGCACTCGGTGTGACTCGTCATCGTTGCCCGACCACCCTTTTGTTCTGCGTATTCGGCCGCAGCACCTAGTGAAGACCGCTGTTACACTGTGCACCTGAACCAAAAACAGTACGCTACACCCGTCTGGGCTGGAGCACTTCGGGAAATACACTGTATATTCGTCGCCATGGAAAATCTGAGCGTTCTAATCAGTGGGGCGGGCATTGCCGGCCTCGGCGTTGGCGTACTGGCTACACGCGGCGGGCTACGAACCGACCGTCGTCGAACGCGCCCCAGGCCCGCCTCCGGGCGGCCAAACCGTGGATTTGCGAGGCGCTGGACGCACGGTGGTTTACCGGATGGGCCTGCTGGACATGGCGAGGTCCGTAGCTGTCGACCAGCGCGGAATGGCCCTGGTAAACCGAAACGGCAAGTTCATCGCCACGATGCCGGTCGACGCGTTCGGCGGGGAGGGCATCATCTCCGAGATCGAGATCCTGCGCGGCGATCTCGCCGACGTGCTTTGTCAGGCAACGCGGCCTGGGACCGAGCACATCTACGACGAGACCGTCACTGGGCTCGCGCAGGACGACGACGGCGTAACCGTCACATTCGAGAACACGGCGCCACGTCGGTTCGGACTGGTGTTCGGTGCCGACGGCGTGCACTCGGCGGTGCGCTCGGTTGCATTTGGCCCCGAGTCGGAGTTCTTGCGTCCGCTGAACATGTGCAGCAGCTGGTTCACCGCCGCCGACGACAACTGGGACCTGGATGGCTGGTTCCTGATGTACAACGAGCCAGGCGGACTGGTCGCGTCGGTGCGCCCGGGCAGACTGTCCGGAGAGATCAAAGCCAGCCTGGCGTTCCGGTCGCCGGCCGGTCATCTTCGATCACCGGGACAGGGCAGCGCAGAAACGCCTTATGACGCAGAGGTTCTCGGGTTCAGGGTGGGAGATCCCCCGGCTACTACTTGCGATGCGCGACTCGCCGGACTTCGTGCTTGACAACTTTGCCCAGGTCAGGATGGACACCTGGTCACGCTGCCGGATCGCGCTGCTCGGCGACGCGGCCTGGTGCCCGACCGCGCTCACTGGCCTCGGGACCAGCCTCGCCCTGGTTGGCGCCTATGTTCTGGCCGGTGAACTGGCCCGGTACCGAGGCGATCACCAGCAGGCGTTCACGCAGTACGAAGAACTGATGCGCGCCTACGTCGCCAGGTCACAGCAACTTCCGCCAGGTGGCGTCGCCGGGTTTGCCCCGAAGTCGTCGGCGTATATCGCACTGCGGGCAATGTCTATGCGAACGATGACCCATTGGCCGGTGAAGAACCTGATCGCCAGCCAGTTCGCGAAGGCGAACGACCTTCAACTGCCCGACTACGAGCTGTCCGGGATCAGGTAGCCCCTCAGGGGAGCTGGCCGCCCAGCCGGCGTGTTGGCGCGATCAGCGGGGTGATGCCCCCACCCCGACCGGCAGCCCGCTCAGTCCCAGGAGTAGAGCGTTCACCTTCGAGCGAGCTCCGGGGCGACGGACCAACGGCCGCTTTTTCCGACCGTTGCACCATCGGCGCCTGCGCTAGGAGCAGTACCTACGGTCTGATCGCTGGGTGCTCAATATGCTCGGCGAGCGGCGGGGAATGTTGAAAGGGGGGAAGGTGCCGTAACGGCGTTACCAGGCCCAGGACGAACTGAAAGGATCGGGCTCAGCAGCCAACGAGTGCGACCTCTAGGGCATTTCGGTGGACTGCACCGGCCCATTCCGATGCCGAAACAAGCTGTCGGGAGGCGCTCACTCCCGCTCAATGCCTACCATGGACCGGAAACACGGCACAGGCGCCGCGGTGTTCGACACCAGGAGCAATGCGGAGGCGGGCTTGAAAACGATTACCCGAAAGTCGTCCAACCCACGCCCAGCCCGTCGTCAGCAGCCCTATCTACGAAATCATGGCGGAGGGCTGATCAGACGGTGGCTTCATGCAGCCTCGATGGCCCGGTGAGCGCCTTGCCCGACCGGTGCCGATATCGGTTCCGGATCTTCGACGAGTACATTTATGCGAACTCCTGCAGTCAAGGCGCGCTTTCGGACAGCGTCCGGAAGGCCATCGAACAGTACCTGGACGACTGGGACGCTCTGGGCTCGCCCTGGGACTTGTGGGTGGCCAAAGAAGAAGAGGGCGCGTTCGTTGTTCGCCTCGCTCGTCGGAGGTCACCCCGACGAAGTCGCGGTGGTGCCATCGGTGTCGGCGGCTGTCAGCTCTCTGGCCAGCGGTATCGATTTTGGTGCGCGATCTCGTGTCGTAACTACCGACCTCGAGTTCCCGACTGTGGGCCAGATTTGGCATGCGCAGGAGCGGCGGGGGGTCTCTGTGGTCCACGTTGCTCCTGGACCGGATGGTTCGGTCCCGCTCGAGCGTCTCGAGGCAGCCATAGGCGATGACACCGCAGTGGTGTCGGTTACCCAGGTGTCCTACAGAACGGGCGCTCGCCTCGATATCGCGGCGGTGGCCGACCTGGCCCATAGGTACGGCGCCTTTGTCCTCGTCGACGGTTATCAATCGGCTGGCACGCTTCCTATTGACGTCGAGCAACTGGGTATCGATGCCTTTGTCACCGGGATGACCAAGTACTTGCTTGGTTCATCGGGCATGGCCTTCTTGTGGTGCCGCCGTGACCTTGTGCCCAGGATCACACCGACGGTAACGGGCTGGCTGGCCGACGCCGATCCGTTCGATATGGACGCATGGGATTACTCGCCGGCGGGCACAGCCCGACGTTTCCAGGGGGGCACACCAGCCGTATCTGCCCTGTACAGCGGTCGCGCCGGCCTCGACCTCATCGCTGGTCTCGGTGTGCATGCGATCGAGGCTCACGTCAGCAAACTGAATGCACAGCTCGTTGCCGGCTGCGAAAACCTCGGTGCGAAGGTCGTAACACCCGCCTTCCGGGGCTCGCTGATCTGTGTCAAGTCTCTGGACGCCGACGAACTGGTCACGTTGCTCAAGGCAGACCGGATCATTACGTCGACCCGTGACGGCAACTTGAGGATCTCTTTCCACGCCTACAACACCACAGAAGACGTCGAACTGGTGCTCGAGGCGTTGGCCAAACATCGGCAACTCCTGGCATGAAGCTGCGACCCGGCGTCGACACCGAGAGACTCCGGGTTGCCATTCGGGCCAGCCCGGAGCTTTGCTCGCTCGAGTTCCGGCTCGACGACCTCCTGCCCCACGTCAAAGAGATCGAACTTGAACCAGGAGAGAACCTTTTTCGTGAAGGCGACGTCGCCGACGCGGTCTACGTGGTAACTCAAGGTTCGGTCCAGGCCGTGGGGACGACCCGGCACGGTAACGAGGTGGTGCTGCGCTTGTTGACCGCCGGCGAAGCACTCGGTGAGCAGGCGGTGATCGCCGGCGGGACCGGGCGGCGCAAGGCGACTATTCGAGCCGTCGAGGACACCTTGCTGTACCGGCTCGATCGGGCCGCCTTTCGAAGGGTCATCCCCAAGGACGACCCGACCTATCAACGTCTCCAGGAATTGTCCGATCGGTACAAGCGCCAGGGCCAACACGGCAGCTCCGAATTGGCGAGGCTCCTTGCTAGCGCAGCGGAAAGCAGTGAGGTCAGCTTTTCGAAGGGCACCACGCTATTCAACGAGGGCGACGACGCTGATCGGATTTACTTGATCCTTGAGGGGTCCGCAGCTGTTTACAAAGGGACAAACCAGGACCGGGTGCTCCTCGGGCACATCCACCCTGGCCGTTGCGTCGGCGAACTCGGCCTCCTGCACCGGTCTCGAAGGTTTGCCAGTGTCGTAGCCGAGACAGACCTTCGGGGCCTCGAGGTGCGGGGCCGACATTTCATGGAGCTGCTGCACGCGTCACCCGAGCTTCAGCAACAGATGCGGGCGCTCGAACGCGTCTATCAGCTGCCCAGTCGAGGGATCGTTACGCAGTACAGCGGCCAGGTCATGGGTGAAGAGGCGATCACGACTCTGTACCACCTCGCCGACGGCCGGGAGTACGCGGCGTCGCTTGTTGCTGACAGCGGGCTCTTCCATCTCGAGCGACTATTCCCACCGATCCCGGGCGATCCGGCACGACTTGAATACGACGACGTAGTCCTCGTCGTCGACCCGGCCGGAAGCCTGCTCCAGGTCACGGCCAGCTCGGGCTGGCCTGACTTACTTAGTGCTCACCTGCTCGCTATCGACGGCGTTCAGCTCACCCGCGCCCAGGTCCGGACGTTCGAGGCTACGGGTCGCCTCGCCGACGTCGCCGATCGGCAGCCTGACCTGGACGCGGAGCCCGTTGTATGCGCCTGCATGCATGTCACCGCCGCCGCCGTCGATGCCGCCATCTTCGACGGTTTCAACACTCTCGGAGGCCTCAGCCGCGAGTTGGGCTGCGGAACGGTGTGCGGTCGCTGTAACGGGCAGCTGACGGAACTGCTCAACAGGGCGAGGTGGACTCAGGCGGAAATCGTAGAATCCGTCCCAATAACCAAACGGATCCGGGCCGTACGGCTCAGGCCCCATGGCCCGTTGAAGCGCTGGCGGCCAGGTCAGCACATTGTGGTGTCGGTAGAGATCGATGGGCAGTGGGTCGAGCGGCCGTACACTATTTCGGGTTCACCAGGCGACCCGTGGTACGAGATCACCGTGCTCCGGGAGCGGCTCGGTCTGCTGTCCAGCTGGTTCTTCGAGGGCGGGGCCCCCGGCGATCGTGTCCAGGTTTCACAACCGCAGGGAGAGGCATCGTGGGAGCTGGGCTACGTACCCACCCTGTGCTTCGTGGCCGGCATCGGTATATCGCCGCTTATCGCTGGCTGCCGCGCCCTCGACGCTTCCCGTTATAACGCGTCGATCTACGTGGACTACTCGGGCCACGTAGCTGAAGAGCTCGCCTATGTCGCCGAGCTGTCAGCCATCGACCGGGTCGCGCTCTCCGTTCGCGAGACGGCCACGGCCGGTCGGCTCACGGCGGCAGATGTGAGGCAGCTGGTTTCGCTGCAGCCCGGCGCAAAGGTCTGTATCTGCGGTCCTCCCACCTACACCGCAGACGTCGCGGCGTGGGCTCGCGCCGCCGGAGTTCCCGCCGGGCGGATCCACACCGAAGTGTTCACTCCGGTCGGTGAACCTCCAGACGCCGGTGCCCCAAGAGCAACGACGGCAGAAGAGGGCCTCAGCGTATATGAAAGATGTCTCCGCACCCCCGAGTTGCTGGCCCTCCAGCAAGACCCCGACGACTGGCCACACGGCGACGCCATGCTTTTCCAGATCGTCCACCAGACCAGCGAGCTGTGGCTGAAGGAGGCCACGCTAGAGCTGTCCAGGTGCGTCGGCAGTTTGCGCCAAAAAGAGGCGGCCCCGGCCATTCGCCTCCTCCGGCGGGCCATCGACTGCGTCAAGGTCGTCACCGTTGGCATGGACATGCTGGAGCACATCTCTCCGTGGGAATACCAGGACCTCCGAAAGGCGCTGGCGGGAGGCAGCGGTTTCGACTCCCCCGGTTTCAGAGGATTGCGGTCGGTCGCTCCGGCGGTAGGCGAGTTGTTCCACGACCTGCACGAGGAGCAGGGACTTGCCTTGGTCGATGTGTACGTTCGAGGCCGAGAATTTGAGGACCTTTACCAAATCGCTGAGTCGCTCACCGAGCTCGATGAGCGCCTGACGACATGGCGGATGCGCCACTACAAGGTTGCCGAACGGGTTATCGGCGGCACCGGAGTGGGTACTCAGGGTACCCCCCTCGACGTGCTGCGGGATACTCATGCTCACCTCGCTGTTCCCAGAGCTTTGGCAGGTGAGGAACGAACTTACCGCCCGGAGCTGAGATCCCGCGGCCGGTACTGTGAGGCGTTCCCAGCTGCGCTGCGGGTGGCCCGTCGTGGCTAGCTTGTCGAGCTTATCGAGAAATTGTTCACGCTAAACGTAGCGGGCGCGCTGTTCGTCGAGCAAATCTCGATCCCGTAGTCGATTTGGTCCACGGTCGAGCTAGAGGGGATAATGCCCCGGCCTATCAGGTACTGGTAGAAGGCCAGGATGTCGATGGAGCCGGAGGTATAATTGTCCTCGGCCACAAAGGCGTCGTAATGGCCCTCCCCGCTGCCGGTGCTGTAGACCTGGTAGGTAATACCACCGTCGCTGAACGTGCCAACATTGGAGCCCGAAGGTGTCTGGCCGTCGTTGTAATTCCAGATCATCACCTCGTCCGAGGTGCTGGTCGCAATCCCGTTCAGCCACATGTCATAAGCGAACTCGTAGTCATCATTGCTGGCCATACCCGGCCCGGACTCGGCAAAATTGCTGGCCAAACTGCCAAATTGGCTCACCGGCACGTCGCTGAACGTCTCCTGCACATTAGGATAGGTCAAGACGGCCTTGTTATCAGCAGGCATATCAGCGGTTACGTACCAGCTGTTGTAGTTGCAGGCATAAAGCTGCTGACTGTACAGCCCTGTGGACGGCGGGTTAGTGTCGTTCCACATGTTGTTGTAAACGTAGTAGTTCCCGTAGGTCTCGCCACCAAAGGGCCTTGACGAGTCAAAGTTGGCGTTGGTGCAGTTTTGGCCGGTCGGGGCGGTGGTCGTTGGGCCAGTCGTGGTGGGTGGCGCAGTTGTGGTGGGGGCGCCGGTCGTCGTAGTTGGTGGCGCTGTTGTGGTCGGACTCGAGGTGGTGGGGGGCGAGGTCGGGATGGTCGTTGTGCCATAGCGGTGCCTCCCATGCGTGTGCTGGGCAAAGGAGGGGCTGGTTGAGGCATAGGAGACAACTGCCGCTGACACGGCCGTCGTAGCTATGAATGTCGTCGCCAGGACTAAGGAGCGTTTCAGGACTAAGGAGCGTTTGCGTCCCCAACGTGTCGGACGAGTAAAACGAACTGGCACTGGGTTTTCTTCTCCTGTCCTAAGAATGTAGAGCCGATCAGGGCAATCACCATTGCTGGTCACAGAGATGTTGCGGCCGGTTCAGCCCATATATTCCCGTCAAATGGGCCGCACCCAGCGGGCTCGAAACGACGACCCGGGAGGTTTCTACCCATATTTACACGATAAATGCCGCCACGTCAAGGCTAACGCTGAGTTCTGCAAAATGACCGAGTGCGCACGGACCGATCGGGGCTGGTCCCGTCCCCTTTCGCCATCTCTTTCTTATGCGCGCAGGGTGGCCGTCGTTCGGGAACCTTACGGTCTGTAACTCATCGCTGCTCCATTCGGGGCATCGCGCCCACCATCGGCCGACACCGAGCGTCTCAGGTCAGCCAACCTGGACGGACCAGCCCGGTCTCGTAAGCGAGCACGACTAACTGCGTGCGGTCACGCGCTCCCAGCTTCGTCATGGCTCGGCTCACGTGGGTCCGGGCCGTGGCCGGGCTCATGAACAGCCGGCCCGCGATCTCGTCGTTGCTCAAGCCCTCGCCGACAAGGGCCAGTACCTCACGCTCTCGTTCAGTCAGGACATCGAGCTCGGCGGGGCGCCGGGGAGCTTTGGCCCGGCTGGCAAACTCGGCGATCAAACGGCGAGTGAGCGCCGGCGAAATAAGGGAATCGCCACGCGCCACCACCCGCACCCCATTTACGAGGTCTTCGGGCTCCGTGTCTTTGACCAAAAAGCCGAACGCCCCGATATGCAACGCTTCGAACAGGTACTCGTCAAGCCCGAACGTCGTGAGGATCACCACCCGGACAGCAGACAGTCTCGGGTCGTCCATTATCTGGCGGGTCGCTTCAAGCCCGTCGGTGCCAGGCATCCGGATGTCCATCAACAGCACATCCGGGAGAAGCGTCTTGGCCAGGCTCACCGCTTCTTTGCCGTCCGCCGCCTCGCCCACCACCTCGATATCCTGACGGGCGTCCAGAAGAGCCCTGAGCCCGGCCCGGACCAGGGCCTGGTCGTCCGCCACGAGCACCCGGATCATTGGATCTCGTCCAGGGGCAAGCGCGCCCTTACTTCGAAGCCGCCGTGCGGACGGGGCCGCGTCACCGAATCTCCGCCGAGCGCCCTGGCTCGCTCCTTCATCCCGGCAATGCCGCTCCCGGTGCCGCTCCCGGTGCCGGTCCCGCAATTGCCCGTGCTTGGGCCGGCATTACCGACCGACGGCCCCCCGTCGTCTACGACCTCCACCACTACGGCACCCTCCTTGTATGCGATACGCACCGTTGCGGTCGCTCCTGGCGCATGCCGGGCGACGTTGGTTAGCGACTCCTGGACGATCCTGTAGCCGGCCAGGTCGACTGACGCCGGCAACGGGTGCGGCATACCGACTACCTCGGTCGTAACCGACAGACCGGCGGCCCTGGTCAGCTGGACCAGCTCGTCCAGGCGGTCAAGCCCCGGGGCCGGCGAACGGGGGACGTCATCATCGTCCCGGCGGAGCGCATTGAGCATAGCCCGCAGCTCCCCGAGAGCCTCTTTGGAGACAGCCTTGATGGCCACCAGCGCTGCTCGAGCCTGCTCGGGTTGGTCCTCCATCAAGTCGAGCCCGACCCCGGCCTGGATACTGATGAGCGAAATATTGTGGCCGATCATGTCGTGAAGGTCCCGGGCCATGCGGAGGCGTTCCTCGCTCGCCAGCCGCCGGGCCTCGAGTTCGCGTGCCGACTGTCTCTCCGCCCTGCGCTCGCGGGCCATCCGGACCGCCTCGGCCACGACCACAAGGACGACCAACCAGGCACCAAGGGCGAGGGCGAAGCTGGCCGAGGCCGCTTTTTGCTGGTAGACAAGAGGCGCCAGCCAGACGGACCAGACGAAACCGGCCGCAATCGAAGCCCAGGCGGCGCGGCGATGGCCTGAGGTGGCGGCCACGAAGAAGGCCACAATAAGGCTGAGGAACCCGGTCGTTGTCCCCGGGGGCCCGAGAGTGGCGGCAAAGGCCACCGATAACGCCGCCACCGGGTGCCGGCGCCGGACCACCAAGGCCAGTGGGCCGACTACCAGGAAGGGCCCGACCGCCAGGCCCCGGCTGGAGATCGCGGTGCCAGTCAGAGAAGTAGCTGCCCGCGACCTGTACGACGCCCACGACGACGGGCAGAGCAAAGTCGCCCGGCCACCGGAGGTGTCCCAGCCACGTGCGTGCACGGCCGGGCCACCTTGAACGGGGGACGTTTCCGGCTTTCGACCTGGGGCTTCGCCCAACCACCCGGTTCATCTGCGCTCACGGTACCCACTCCGGCGGTTAGCGGCATCCGCCCCCAGGTCCTTTGCGACTGCGCCGCCAGGAGTAGGAGCGGCTCGGGATGTACGCCCGCTTACGTAGTTGGAAAACCGCCCCCAACCCGACGACTGAGGACGGCCCTTCCATGACCATGAGGAGACAGCCAGCACTGATCGTGGAAAGAGGGAACATGGCGGTGATCGAGAACCCGCTCAGCGGTGAACGTATCGTCATTACGAGGCGGCCAGGAAACGGGCACGGGGTGCTGGCCTGGGACCTGTACCTTTCCCCGGGCGGGCGGGTGCCCAATAGCCACCTCCATCCCTCCCAGGAAGAACGCTTCCACGTGCTGGCCGGACGGGTGCAGTTCAGGGTGGGCGGGCGCGAGGTGCTCGCCGGGCCGGGGGACATCGTTCGCGTCCCTGCCGGCACCGCCCATCACTTTGCCGAACGCGGGGCCAGAGTCCGCCTGGGCCCATGTCGAGACCTGGCCCGCTCTCAACATGGTGGCGATGTTCGAGGCGGCGGCCGAGATGGCCCGCCAGCAGCAGGCCCGAGGACACGCGCTACCCCGTGTGACCGACCTCGTCCTCTTCATGCGGGAATTCGAGGCTGAAGTGGCATCGCCGTACTTACCGAGGCTCGTTCGCACTCTGGTGAGGGTCGTGGCGCCGCTGGTCCGCGGGCGAAGTCGAGCTCTGCATTTGCGCCGCGAACGCACAGCCAGGCCAGGCCTCCGTCCGCGATGAACGTCATCGAGGTGCGCGAGCTCACGAAGCGCTACAGCCGGTCCACCGCCAACGCTCTCGACCGGGTCAGCTTCGACGTTGCCGCCGGAGACCTGTTCTGTCTCCTGGCCCGAACGGGGCCGGCAAGACGACGGCACTGTCCATCCTGACGACGACATTGGCGCCCACCTCGGGGTCGGCCTCCATCGCCGGTTTCGACGTCGCGGACCAGCAGAGCTCCGTCAGGCGGCACATCGGCATCGTGTTCCAGGGGCCGTCCCTCGACGTCAACCTGACGGCCGAAGAGAACATCCGCATGCATGCTGTCCTCTACGGCCTCTATCCCTGGCGCCCGTCGGCGCGTCTCATGTCCCGGGGCTACCGGCACCAGGTCGAGCAATTGGCGGGCACCCTCGGCGCGGAGAACTCGCTCGGACGCCCGGTCCGCACGTTGTCAGGGGGCACGCGCCGCAAGCTCGAAATAGTGCGGGCGCTCATGCACCACCCGCAGATCCTTTTCCTCGACGAACCAACCAGCGGCCTCGATCCCGAAAGCAGGCGCAGTCTGTGGGCCTATTTGGCCGGCGCTCGCCATGAGCACGGGTTGACCGTATTCTTCACCACCCACTATTTGGGCGAGGCCGAAGAGGCTGGCACGCTGTGCGTCCTGGCCGACGGCGGTGTGCTCGAGCTGGGCAGCCCGGCTGACATAAGGGCCATGTACGGGCAGGCCGCCACGCCGCTCGAAGAGGCCTACTTGCGGCTCGTCGGGACGTGTGCTTCATGAGCGGCGGCCTGATAACTTTGCCAAGCGCGCCGGTAGCGCCACCTCCCGGACCGGCCGGCTCCCCGGGTAAATATCGGCCGCCCGGCCTCGCCTTCAACCGCGAGCTGTACGCGGTCCTCGCCATCGCCCAGCGCGATGTGGTCAAGCTCCGCCGCGACCACTGGCGCCTGGCGGTGAGCCTCGTCTTCCCCGTGATGCTGGTCGTTGGCCTCGGCTATGTGCTGGAGCCGAATACCGGGGAGGCCAGCAGTGCGGACGCGCTCGGTCTCGCGTTTAGCGGAGTGTTGGCCGCCACCTTGTTCCAATCCGCGGCCGCCGGGATGGTGTCCATAGTCGAAGACCGGGAGAACGACTTCGCCAGGCAGCTCTTTGTCGCACCGATCGCGCGCCTCAGTCTCGTAAGTGGCAAGGTAGCAGGAGAAGTGCTCGTAGCGCTGGTGGAGGGGACCTTACTGGTCGGCCTCGCGCTGGTCTTCGGCGTCCACGCAGCCCCGCTCCAACTCCTGTTTCTCGTCGGGCCATGCGTGGCTTGTTGCGTGCTCGGGGCGGCCTTCGGGCTCGCCACCGTAGCGGCTCTTCCTAATCAACGCTCGGCGATGCAGGTGTTCCAGTTCTTGATCATCCCCCAGTACGTACTTTCAGGCCTCCTCGTGCCCAGGCACAATTTGCCCGCGGCCCTCAGCGCATTGGCCTGGGCTATGCCGATGCGTTATGCCGTCGACCTCGTGAGGTCGGCGTACTACGCGGGAAATCCTCACTACGCGTCGGTCGTAACGCTGTCCCCGGTATGGGACAGCGCCGTGTTATTGGCCTTGTGCGCCGGTTTCATGCTGGCTGGGGCCACCATTTTCCAGCACCGGGAGCGCCGGAAATGAGTAGGGGCACGAAAGGCCCGGTCCCGATGCTCTTCCTTGTCTCCGACACGGGCGGGGGTCATCGCCGGGCCACGCTGGCCGTCGCGGAGGCGCTCGAAGAGCAGTGGCCTGGCTGCTTTTTGGCGCACATTTACGACCCCCTCATGGGTCGGTCCGCTCCCCGGTGCCAGCGGCGGCTGATCGGCCTTTATGGGCCGCTTATTCGCTGGTCCCCCTGGGCCTGGGGCGCGCTTTACCAGGCCTCGGATTCTCCGCGGCGAGCATGGGTGCTGTGGAAGACGTTGCTGGCGAGCACCAGCCGCGACGTCGCCGGCGAATTGGTTCGCTCAAGCGCCGAGATGGTGGTGTCATTTCACCCTCTTACGACCGTCCCGGCGGCTCGGGCGGCAAAGTCGGGCCGGAAGCCCATCCCGATGGTGACTGTGGTCACAAATCTGTGGAGCGTGCACAGCGCCTGGCGGGGCGGGAGCCCCGACCTTGTAGTTACCCCTTCGGCGGCAGTGGCGGAACAGTTTGGCGGCGCGCCTTCCTGTGTCCAGACGGGCCTACCCGTGCCCCTGGAAATGAGCGCCCCGCCAGCCACGCCTCCCGAACGGGCGCAACTCCGAAGCAAATTGGGCCTGAAGGAGGGCGGTTTTGTGGTCGTGCTGGCCGGAGGTGCCGAGGGCTGCGGCCATATCGAAACGCATGTCCGAGCACTGCTCAATGCCGGATGGGAAGACCTTACGGTGGTGGCTATCTGCGGTCGCAACCTGCGCCTGCGGCGCCGGCTCGAAATGGCCCGGGCCGGCGCGCCGCCGGTGCAGCTGCTCGTGAAAGGGTGGGCTGCGGACATGGCGGACTGGGTACGCGCCGCGAATCTGCTCGTCAGCAAGGCGGGGCCGGGGACGCTCGCCGAGGCGGCTTGCGCCGGGGCTGCCATTGTCATCACCTCCCAGCTCCCTGGACAGGAGCAGGGTAACGGCGAGATGTTCGTGAGATCGGGGGCGGCAATCTGGGCCCGCAAGCCTGGTGACCTCGTCCATCAGGTGGCCCGCCTGCACCACGACCCCGCGGCGTTGGCGGCGATGCGAGCCGCCTCTTACTCGCTCGCCAAGCCGGCGGCGGCGCGCGACATTGCGGCTCTCCTGGTGGGAATGAGCGACAAGGCGCACTTCTCCACGCCCGCTCTTTTGCAAACGGCGCCGGCATGAAGGCAGTCCGGGGGTTGGCGGGCGTGTCGTTGCTGGCCGTGTTGCCCGCGTTGGCGGCGGGGCCCGCTTGAGCAAGACGCATCGTTCGATGGCAGAGCGCTGGAGCCGGGCGCCGGTCGAGCCGAGGCGAGGGACACGCCTGGGTATCAGTTTCCGGCCCCTTCAAGCCGTAGAGTTGGGCCTCGAACCGAAGGAGGCCCTCGAGGAACTGCTCCAGTACCCCTTCGAGTTGGTCCGCCTGGCGGCTTATTGGGACCGGATGGAAAAGGAAAACGGTCAATTTGACCCGAGCCTCCTCGACTGGCAAGTAGAAGCCGCGGAGAGGGCCGGTAAATCCATCATAATTTGTACCGGAGCAGTGAAGTCCTTTGGCTATCCAGAGTTTTTTGCCCCCGCTCATCGCGTCAAGAGGCCGCTCCGGGAGGGTTCGCTCGTCACGCCGTCGACCCACCCGGAGTTATCGTCGGGTGCGCGGTGGTTCGTCCGCAAAGTCGTCGAGCGCTATCGTGACTCTCCGGCGGTAGTGGCGTGGCAGGTCGAGCACGAGGCGCTGGACCCTCTCGGGCTAGAGCACTCCTGGCGATTGTCGGCCACTTTCGTCGCTGCCGAGGTGGACGCCGCTCGTAAGGCCGACCCACGCCGGCCTATCATTATGAACGGCTTTCCCCCGACGTCCTGGCCGGTCGCGGCCAGCCAGCGCTGGTCGACCCGCGGACAGGGCGGTTCTTTGGTGGCGGCTACCGCCTTGGCCGACGCCGTGGGCATCGATTTTTACCCTCGTCATGCGCTTTTTGGCGCACTGGGTTGGTCGGTCTATCTCGATGGCAGCAAGTTGCCATGGCACCAGGGTTGGCGGCGGCATCTGCGCCTGTGGGCGGGCACTTGCCCTGAACCAGGTGAGTGGCCGGTCCTGGGTGATTGCCGGGCCCTTGTAACAGAGGGGCAGGCCGAGCCCTGGGAAACCGTGACCGTCCCCCCCAACCCGGCTGCCGCGGTGATGTCAAGCTGCCCACCGGAACGATTGATCGATAATTACAACACTTGCTTGCGCTGGATCGCTGACGACCGCGCCCCGTTGGCTTTGTGGGCGTACCTCTTTTGGGGAGCCGAGTACTGGCTGGCACGCCGGGCGCAGGGGGACCTGAGTTACCTGCGTGCGTTCGAGCGAGTGCTCACGTCCGCGTAGCGAGAAAGGAACAAGTACCCAATGGGCCTTATAACAATGAACCGCCACCGTGCATACACGCTGCCTCCGCTGCTACGGGCAGCGGTTGTGTTGATGAGCGCCGCGTCCATCAGTCTGGCGATTATGTCGGCTCTCCACCTGGCGGGCCTGGTGCATGGCCGCTCCAAGCCGTTTGACGAGATTGGTGCCGGGACCGCAGAAGCAGTCATTTGCGTTGTGTTAGCCGGGGGTGCGGTTTCGGTCGCGCGCCTCGTCCGGCACTGGCGAGCGATAGGTCTAGGTGCGACCGCATTTGCCATCCTTGGGTTCGTCTACGGCCTGAGCGTCACCACCCAGGGCGGGACGTTGCCGGACGTCGTCTACCACTCAACCGTGTTGCCGCTTCTAATCGTGACCTTCGTACTTCTCGCCCACACGCCCAGACCCGTGCGGTGGCGGCGACGAACGGCTGAACCGAGGTGACTACGGCTCGGGGGGACGATGCTCCGTACCCAAACGAGAGACCAGGAAACCGAGCCCGAATAGCACGAACGTCATATTCACGAACATTTCCGCGGTCTGGACTCCACGAGACCATTCGCTTGTCGCTGAGATATTGCCCGTGCCGGCTGTAGCAAGGGTTCCGACCGTGAAATAAACGGCGTCCAGGTGCGATAAGCGCTGGCTGAAGTTTACTGTTGTGCCATGAGACCAGTAGAGAAAAGAGAAGTCCACCAAGAGAAGGGAGGCGGCATTGAGAAACGCCAGAAAAAGATAGGCGATCGGACCTTCGGGGCGAGCTGCGAAAACGAGAATGGCCACGCCGGCAATTATGGCTGCTGTATCAGTAGTGACGAGCAACGGAGAGGCAGGGTTGCGGTGCGTTTGGGTCAGGAAACCTTGCCACAAATACACCTGGAGCAAGACGATCACCAGGAAGGGGAAGACTGGTGAAAGGCGCACCCGCTGCCAGTACCGGTACCAACCGTGAAGGTGTGCCCGCACAAACCGTTGGATGTAAGCCATCAGGGGTTCCGTCCTGCCCGCCCTCTCAGGTCCTGGAGGTGATTTTCCGGTGGCCCGGCCTTCGACTGAGGGCCTTTGTACGCTGCGTCCGCTGATCGTGCGCCTCGGAGAAAAACCTGATTAGCGCTTCGAGTTCTGGCCCGGAGTAATGGCTGAGCTGGGCCTCGGCCGCTTCGGCGACGGGCCCGAAGATTTCCGCGATGAGCGCTCCCAGCTCGGGGGTGATCTCAAGGAAAACCTGGCGACGGTTCTCGACATCTCGGACTCGCCGCACGTAGCCGGCTCGCTCCAGGCGGTCCAGGATGCTGGTGAGGGTGGACGGCATGAGGCCTGCGGCCCCTGCCAGGCTTTTGGGGGTCACGTTCTCTCCGGTCATCGTGAGCTCGAGCAGCAGGTCGACGCAGCGCAGGTCGCTCCGGCTGAGGCCCACACGGTCGGCGACGGCCTCGTCGAAGGCGTCGGTGTCGCGCTGGTACTGGCGGATGAGGCCGGCCAGCTCGGCTCGGCGGTCCTCCGCCGTGCTCATCGGCCACGATGGCGAAGGCCACTAGAAGAAATCATCCCACTGGGGTCGGAGTTGCGGCGGAGCCGCTGTCTGTACGGGATTCGTAGCGTACGAGAATCGTATCATACGCTGTATAGCGCCGACACCAAGAAACGAGCGTGAAGCCGTCGCTAACCCAATGGCTCGTTCGCCTCGCCGGGGACTTCCTGGCTCGGCTTATTGCCGGATCTACCCTTCCATCCCGCGTCTACGCCCTCGGACGAAGACCCGTCGTCATCTGCTCGATTGCGGGGTCGGTCGTCAAGTTCCCGTATTCAATCTCGTGCTGTACCGAGTTGACCCACGAGGGTGGCTAGGAGCTGATCGTAAAAGGCCGGCCGCATTGGGACGAGCTCAACTACCTCGACCTTTTCCAGCAGATCGGCATGATCCCCCGGTTCGTCCTCGGAGAGAGCAGGGGGTAACCAGATGGCGCAAATGGCCGCCCGTCACAGGCATCGGCCACAGGCAAGTAAAGCCATCACTGTTGGCCCAGTCGTCGAACGTCGTCACGGACATAGGTGAGGGCCAAGCCCCGCCGGCGGTGCGGCGAGCGGTTCGGTGCGCTGCCGTGGACGGTGCAGCTGTGATGGAAGCTCACTCCGCCGCGGGGGAGCACGACGGGTTGGGCGGCGTCGAGGTCGACGCCCCGCGCGTGCAAGAAGCCATCGTCGCCACGTCGGTGCTCGAGAACCCCGTGCTTGTGGGAGCCGGGGACCATCCGTACACACCCGTTGTCCTCGGTGACGTTGTCGATGGCGACCCAACAGGTGACGATCGCCGGCGGGTCGATCCACGGCTCGATGTTCTTCCAGTATCCGCTGTCCTGATGCCAGGACACCCTGGAGCCATGAAAGGCCGGTTTCATCAGCACCTGGTCCTGGAGGAAGCTTGCATCGGGTGTCTGGAGGAGCTGGCGGACCAAGCCGACCAGCTCCGGCAGTTCGGCGACGTTGCGGATCACATCGTCCGCCTTCGCGACGTTCAGCAGCTGCCAGGCTTTGTCCCGCGCCGTAACGCCTTCGAGTGCCTCAGCCCCGGGTTCGAGCCGGATCTGGGCGCTCTTGCTGGCCGGGGCCGTGCCGGCCGCGAGCGCGTCGATCCGCTCGCCAACTTCGTCCACCACCGCGTGGTCGAGGAGCGGGCCGTAGACGAGGTAGCCGTCTCGCCGGAACCGGTCGAGCTGTTCGTCGGTCAGCATTGCCATCCAGTCACTCCTTCAGACGAATTCCACGGTTCTTACCACGATTGCTACATCATCCACCCGCGGGAAGACCCGCAAGTAACTCGCGCCCCCTCATGGCTCGTGCGCCGCCGGCTCACGACGATCGTGCGTACCCCTTTACTTTGAGCCAGCTCCCGGGACGATGGACTGACAGACCTTCTGAGCGTCCTGGAACTGCCCGGAACTCGGGTCGACGCCGTCGAGGTGCACCACACCGGGATTGGCCGGGTTGGGGTCGGGATAGCTCGGCTCGCCGTGGCTCCGCATGCAGTGCGCGAACTTCAAGGCCTTGGCGAGGTCCTGCTGGCTCTGCGCGGGGGTCGGCACCCCGCCTGGGAGCAGATGTCGGCATGTCTGATCAGCCGAGATGTACTGGGGTGATGTCCGGTCGATACCAGCCGATCCCGGCGAACCGTCCTTTCCGCCGTGCGCGAAGTCGACGTCGATCTGCCCATCGCTGCTCGGGTCGGGAAAGCTGGGGACGCCGTGCGAGCGCATGCAGTCGACGTACGCGACAGCAGCCTCGTATTTGGCGGTTGCGTTGTCGCCGCTCCCTGCGGCCGGACTGGACGACGCCGATGCCGTAGTCGTCGTGGGACCGAGGCTGGCCACACCGGACGAGCGTGAACCGCCACACGCCGTGCTGATCAGGGCAACGCCTGCGAGGACGAGCACGTACAACACGATTCGGCATGGACGCTCGGTGAGCGGCCTACTACTCGCCCTCAGCTCTCCCCCTTGTCCACGGACACACCACAGAAGTACTTATAGGCGGTCCGAGGTTACGCCGAGGTCACAGGGCCTGGCGTCTCCCTCGTGCTGATGTTGTGGAGGCATCGTGAGATGTTGTCAGTCGTTGAAGTCGACGATCCGTACGAGTTCGACACGCGAGTTGATGCCGAGCTTGGTAAACACGTTTCGAAGGTGCCCGCTGACCGTGTGGTACGAGACGAAGAGGCGAGCGGCCACATCACGGTTGCTGAGCCCCTCCGCTACGAGACGGGCGACCGCGACCTCAGCGTCGGTGAGCGACGCCCACCCGCTTGTGAGCCGAGGTGACGGGGCCAGGCGGCGGCGAACCCCCAGCGAGCGAAGTCGACCGCGTAGGCGGGCGGCGTCCCACGTGGCGGACGCGTCGGTGAAGATGGACAGCGACCGGTTGAAAGCTGCGATAGCGCCCGTTGTGTCACCATCGTCGACGGCTTGGACACCGAAGTCCTCGAAGGCAGCCGCCGCCGCCAGTGGCCGGTGCCCGACGGTGAACAGATCGGCGGCGGAGGCCAGGTCACCGCGTTCTCGGCGTAGCAGTCCCCGGGTGTGTGCCGCCACTGCGGCGAGCGAGGTGACTTCAGGATTGAGGGCTGCTCGTTCCTCCGAACGGTTGTTGACGCGAACGGCGAGCTCGCGATCGTCCACCGCGAGTGCCAGGTGGACGAGGCGTGGTTCGTCCGCCATGTCCGCCGGGTACAGGGGGAGGATCGAGAGGCGTTCGCTCTCGCCGAGCTGGCACAGCCATGAGTGTGCGCCCTGAAGGTTCCCATTGGCCATGGCGTCCAGGGCCAGGATCCAGACGGCGTGGCAGCAGACAGCGCTGGCGTGCTCGGCCAACATTACTTGCGCGATCTGGGTTACGACCCTCCTCGACCCTTCGTCGCCTGTATGGATGGCGACGTGAGCGAGGGCTGTCACCGCGGCGGCGTCGAGTATGTTCGTTATTTCTGGAGCGGAATCCTCGGTTACGTGCTCTTTGAGGATCATGTAGGCGTCGGCGAGGCGGCCCAGCTGGACCAAAATACGGGCGCGTCCAGTCTCGAATACTCTCAGCGCCCACGCCTGCAGGTGCTTCTGAGCCAGAGCCACGTTCTCTACGGTTAGGTCGAGGCACTGGTCGAGCCGATCGTTCATCATGAGGATGTCGCAGCGCCATTGGCGTGCGAGCATGACGCGAGTCAGGTCGTCTCCGACGAGCTCACCCGATATCAGCGCCTTCTCGACGAGTGACAGCGCAGACGAGAACCTGCCCTCGGCGTAGAAGATCCCGGATTCGGCAAGTTCGAACATGAAACGAGTCCTGCCGTCGCCGGAATCGTCGATCAGACTTCTCACCTGCTCGGCCAACTCCCTGGATTCGGGCACGCGGCCGCCGACGCTGAGGTTGTGGACAAGGAGTGCGAGGTGGCGGTTGCGGAGCGAAGCGGGCAACCCATGAAGTGCGAGCGCCGCACGGCAAGAGTCCGCACGCACCTCGGGTGAAACGGAGAACATGCTCGCAATGCTGAGACGGACCTCTGCCTCTTCGGTCGGGGGCAACACCTGGCTCAGCGCAGTGTCGGCAAAAGTCATCGCCTCGTCAGTGCGTCCCGCGGCGTGTAACCACACCGCCGTGCCGGCGACGAGAGGGCCGCGCAGGGGATGGCTGGGGGGAGCCAGCGCCAGCGCCCGGCGGCTCAGGTCGGCTGCGCCGCTCGGGTCGGTGGCGCTGAGAACCTCGGCCGCCCGCAACAACGTGGTGGTCGGCGATCTCATCGCCCGGTTCCGCGCTGGCCGCCAATTGAAGAGCAACCTCGAGAGGGAGGGCTCCCCGCTCGAGAAGCACGGTCGCAGCTTGGCGGTCGAGTGAGCGTCGGACCGGGATCGGCACCGACGATCTGACGCCCTCGTAGGTGAGGTCGTGAAAGAACGCCAGGGCGTTGTTGCGTTCGACGAGGATGCTGTCGTGCAGAAGGTCGTCGACCGGCTGCAACAGCGACGCGGGTAGCGACGCCCAGCATGGCGGCGACGGCGTCGAGCGAAAACCGCCGACCGAGCGAAGCGGCGACGATGGCGACCTGACGAGCACCTTCGGAGGTCCGTTCCAGTCGCTGTTGCATGCTCGCGCACACCCGGTCAGGAACGCGAACTTCGACCACTTCGGCGCGGCCGTCTCTGCATGTCGACGAGGGCCTCTTCGTGCAGGCCGTGGAGGAGCTCGCAGAGCAGGAAGGGGCTCCCGCCGGTCCACTCCGCCATGTCGAGGAGCAGGATCCCGGGTTCGTGCCGCCAGAACGTCGGCCGTCACCTGGGCAACCGCGGCCTTGTCGAGCGGACCCAGGTCGATCTTCTCCGCGCCGGATCGCGTCAATCGGTCGATCGCATTGCGTACCTCGATAGGTGTCTGGCCGGGCCGCGTGGCCAGGATCCAGCCGACCGGGACCGAGGTCAGTCGGAGCGGCAGGGCGCGGAGGACGGCGGCAGTGGCAGCGTCGGCCCATTGCAGGTCGTCGAGACAGATCAGGAGGGGCCCAGCGAGTGCGGCCTGCTCGAGCATCGCTTCGAGGTCCTGAAGGAACCAGTAGGACGGCTCGGCTGAGCCGTGCGCAGGACGGAGGGAACCGCGGTCAAGGATCGGCGCTGTCACCACTCGAAAGGGCCTCCAACAGGGGTGCGAGCGGCACGATCGAAGCGCCGGGGTCGGCCGCGCCCCTTCCTACCCTCATCGATAGCCGCAGACCGATGGCGGCGATCTCGTCAAGGAGCCGGCTCTTGCCCATGCCGGCCCGGCCCTCGATCACCAGGACCGTGCCGGAGCCGGAGAGGAGACGGTCCAGGTGTGAACCGACAGTCGTCAATATCTCGTTTCTGCCTCGAAGCGGTAACGACGGTTGCCCGGGCGATGTGCGGACACCGCGGCCCAACGCACTGCGTAGACCCACCATGTGGTCGGGCTTGGCCACGCCCCGTCCGCTAGCCACACCGCGTGGCCCGTTCTCAGGCAACAGAGTGCCATTTCACGAGGGAACACGAACCCACGCGTTCACCGTTAGCCGAAGCCTCTGTCATGGCGGCTCGCTCCTTGGACAGCGAAGTTATCTGTTTCCGCTCTCCGGTCCCAACCTTGCCAGAACACTAGAGACAACACACCCCCCGATCGTGGGGTGTCTTGTTGTCCGACGAGCCTACTGCCACGTTCCGCAGCGAGGGGCCTACGAATATGACGCCGCTGCTCCGTGACGGCGGGTCGGCTCGTCGTGCGATCGCAGGGAAGGAGCCGACGGACAAGCAAGGAACACGTATCCGTGGGGTGTGGGTCACCCGGGCGGTCACTCACAATTTCATGCGTAACTCACAAACGAGCCAGGTGCAAACCCGGCATTTACTCTCGAAAGGAGCGATGATGTCCAAGCCAAGCATCGTGTTCGCCCACGGCCTTTGGGCAGATGGTTCGTGCTTCAGCAAAGTAATGGCCCCTCTCCAGGCAGAGGGGTACGAGGTCATCGCCAGCGAGCACGGCCTCAACAGCCTTGAAAGCGATGTGGAGAACGTCATCCGTTGTATTGGGCGAGTGAGTAGCCCGGTCATACTGGTCGGCCACTCCTACGGGGGCACGTTAATCACCCACGCGGGTATGGATAACCGGGTCGTAGGGCTTGTCTACCTCGCCGCTTTGGCCCCGGATGAGGGCGAATCTTCTCAGGCTCAGCAGGACAAGTTTGCCCGAACGGCGGTGTTCGACTGCATCGAGGTAGCCGACGGGCGCATTTGGCTCCTCCCGGAAGGGACCCGTTACTTCTGCGGCGACCTTCCGGAAGAGGAGCAGAAATTGGTGTGGGCTACGGCCATGGCGCCGGCCGCAGACGTGTTCTCGAAGCCGTACCCGGGCGCAGCCTGGAAAACCAAGCCATCGTGGTACGTCGTCGCGTCAGAGGACCATACGGTCAATCCCGAACTCGAGCGCTTCGTTGCCAAGCGCATGAACGCGAAGACCACTGAGATCGTCAGCAGCCACGTTCCAATGCTCTCTCATCCCGACGTCGTACTCGACGTGATCCGAGAGGCCGCTGCCTCCTATTGACCTTTAGCGCCGACAGCTCTGCCCCACGCCGGCGTCTACCTGAAGATCGACACTGGCACGGACTGTCCGGGCGAGCCCAGCCGATGTCGTGCCCGATAGTTTCACGCTACTTACAAGTCGACACTGAACTGCCGAAGCGCATCAGGGTCGATTTCAGGGCCAAGTCCGGGACGTTCGGGTACGCAAAAGGTGCCATCCTTGAGTGCGGGCTCGGGCAGGCTGAGACTGTTCCGTAGTCGTGCGCCGCGGTAGAGGTCGGGTGGGGCGTACTCAATGAGCGGGATGTTCCCGTGGCACATGGCCACGTGGACGTTGGCTGCGGAGGCCAGACCCGTCGCCACCCAGCCCCAGGGGATCAGCGAACGGTCAAGGGCGGCGGCCGCTCGAGCAAGCCGGCCCATTTCGCTCATACCCGTGCGCGGCGCTCCGGCCTGTACGTATTGCAGCGCGCCGGAGCCCAATAGCGGCAAGTACTCGGTGAACGAGGTCAGGATGTCGCCCGTGGCGATAGGGGTGGACATCACGTCTTGCAGTTTGCGGTACTCGGCTACGAGCTCGGGCGGGAACGGGGCCTCGAGCGCGAAAAAGGAGCAATCATCGAGGAGACGGGCGGTCTCGAGAGCATCTTCGACGTGGTGCCACCGGTAGCCTACGTCCAGTAAGAGCGTCACATCCTTACCTACGTGTTGGCGGGCAAGCTCGACAAACCTGAGCACGTCCGTCGTACCGGGCGCGTTCCCGGGAAGCGCTTCGATCTTGGCCGCGCGGTACCCGGTCGCTACCACCCAGTCGAGCCCGTCGCGGGCGCGGGCCCAGGTTTCCGCGAACGAACTCGCGGCGTGGTAGACGGTAACGTACGCCTGCGGTGTCCGGGCTTGGCCCCCCATCAGCTTCCAGCTTGGCTTGCCTGCCAATTTGCCCGCGAGGTCCCAAAGAGCCATATCGATGCCCGCAAGCGCCACATGACCGAGGCCCGTTCGGCAGGACCAGGAACTCGACCGGGTCAGGAGTTCCCAGGTGCCTACGGGATCGGTGGCGTCCGCACCGAGCAAGGCGGCCCGTGGGGCGTCGTCCCAATTTCCAGCCAGGCCAAAATCCGTCTCGAGCAGTGCCTTGATCGCCGCCGGGTTGGCGTTCGCCTCGCCGTAACCAACGCAACCGTCCGCCGCCGTCACCGAGACCAGGGCGCACTGCTCGGCGTTGTCAACGGGACGGTCGCTCTCGCGGAATACCGCAACCGACAAGTTGGTGATCGGGACCATTATCGCCTGCGGCCAGGCCGCGGGAGCGTAGCTGGGTTTCGGCCAGGCGGGTTTTGGCCCGGAAGGTGCAGATAGCGCGCACGGCCCTAACCGGCGCGGGCTGACCAAGGCCTCACCACCAACGGGGTTGTCAGGGTTGTAGTCGGACCCGTGCGGGGAGGTCGTCTGCAACCCGAGCCCGAACAGCCGGCGCAGTCGAGGGTCAGTTGACTCGGTCACGAAGGACGGCAGCGGCGAGCGAGCGAACTCGTCCATTCGCTTCATCCAGTAGTGGCCGAAATAGGTGAAGATGCCTCGGCGCGGCCGGTCACTGTGGTTTGCCGAACCGGTGTGCCAAATCTGAGCGTCGAACATCACCCCGGTCCCGGTGCTCACCGGGACCTCGACCTCATCGCCTCGCTCGGCAGTTTCCTCGTCCTCAGTTGGCAGCCGACCCCAACGGTGGCTCCCCGGGATGGCGCGGAAGGGCCCGGTCTCGGGTGTCATGTCCTGCAGGTACATGGCGACGTTGACGGCGATTGTCGAAGGGACCACGGAGGTGAAGTCGACGTGCCAAGCGCTGCGAGAGCCCTCACCCCGCGGCCCTCGATGTGGGTCCGTCTCCAGTGAGTCCATAGCTAGAAGCTGGAGATCGTCGCCGAGAACAGCCTCGACAGCGTTTAAGAGGCGGTCTTTTATCAGGATACGTCGGAAAATGTCGTGTCTCAGCACCTGGCGCTCGTTGGCGCTACGTCCGCCGTTGGGCACGTTGAAGGAGTCAAAGGTCGACCAGGCCTCGGCCGCTTCGTCGGCAGTCAACAGGTCCGGGATCACGGAATAGCCGGTCTTCTCAAAGGCACTCTGGTCAATCTCGGTGCTCACCGTCATGTCTGTCCTTTCGGGTCGGGTCTCGTAAGTCGTCCTCAGGCGTAAAGCCGACGAGCCGCGGTGGCGAACTCCTCGAGTGCGTCCCGGTTGAGTTGAAAGCCAAGGCCTGGAGCTTGTGGCACGGTTACGCCTTGCGGTGTGATGCGCACCTCGTCGACTGTCAGCTCCTTACGAAGGCGCGACTCGCACGTCTCGGGATGGAGGAACTCGAACCGCTCCACTTCGGGCCGTACGGTGGCGAGATGAGCCGTGGCGGCGAGCGTGATGCCCGTCTTCCACGCGTGGGGGACAACACTTCGCCCTGTCTGTGCGGCGAGGTCGCACACCTTGATTGCCTGGGTCAGCCCTCCGACCCGCCCGACGTCAGGCTGGAGGACGTGCAGGCACCCGTGCTCGACGAGCTCACGGAACTCATAGGCCGTTGCCTGCCACTCACCAGCCGCGATGGGGATCGGGCTCTCCTTGGTCAGGCGAGCGTAGCCATCCAGGTCGTCCATCCAGAGCGGCGTTTCGACGAAGCGAAGGCCGAGGCCGGCCCAGTCGCCGAAAGACCGGAGTGCCCGGTCCACCGAGTCGAACGCGTACTGCACGTCGACCATCAGCGTCGTCCCCGCCCCGATGGCTTCGCGTACGGCGGAGAGGACCTCGGTCATCGCCGCATCCGGCAGACGCAACCCCATGTTGGCGTACGGGCCCGAGAAGGTGGCTTCTGCCTTGACGGCGTCGAACCCGAGCTCGAGGGCCTGCGCCCAGACAACCATCGAGTCGATGTAACGGGTGAGATCGCTTACTTCAGGCTGCAGCGAGCAGTAAGCGGGCAAACTGGGTCGGCACTGGTCGCCCAGCAGTTTCCACACCGGCACGCCCGCCGCCTTGCCGCAGATGTCCCACAAAGCGAGGTCGATGGCGCCGAGGGCGTTCACTAACGCGCCCCGCCGGCCGGCCATCGCGGTCGCCCGGTAGAGCGTCTCCCACACCTTGGGAGGGTTTAGCGGGTCGAGGCCCAAGAGCACCGAGCCCAGCCCTTGGTCCATCGTGTGGGAACCGGGGGCCTCAATGCAGGCACGGGCGATCCATGGATTAACGTCGCTCTCGCCGATGCCAGTGATCCCCTCGTCCGTGAACACTTCAACGACGATGTCGTCCTGGGCGGAGCTGGTCGCCAACAGGTTGTGGTTGGGCTCTACAAGCACGTGGCATTCGACTTTCGTGATCTTCACTTGCCCACTCCGGCGGCAAAGCCGCGAACGATTGCCCGCTGCGCGATCAGGAATACGACCAGCATCGGGACCATGATCAGCAGAGACGCCGCCCCCGTGGCCTGGGCGTTGATGTGTCCCTTGGTTACCAGCGAGGCAGCAGCGACCGTGGCGGTTAGCTTAGACGGGTCCTGCATCAGGATTCACCGCCACAAGCAGCTCACTCCACATGAACACAAAAGTAGCGATGGAACAGTAGCGAGCCCGGGTCCCGCAGGTCCCCGGCACTCAAAGCGCCTCGGGGCGCTGGCACTCAGCTGTTTCGTCCGGCCACTCATTATCACCGTTCTCTAGGATGATGAATAATTAGCGGATGGGGGAAATCGTCCAATGGACGCCAACATCGTCGTGAACAGTCGGGATTGCGTCGGAGAGTCCCCCCGGTGGGACCGCTGGCGCCGACGCCTATGGTGGGTTGACGCCGAGCAGGCCTCGGTACATTGGTACGACCCGAGCTCTGGGGGCGTCAGGACCGAAGTCCTCCCTGCAAATGCCACATCCATTGCCATAGGGCACGAGGCGCTGATGGCGACGTTCCCAGACGGGCTTTATCGCATTGCGCCTGATTCGTTTAAGGTCGACCTGGTGCTCCGGGTGCGCCCCGGAGAGGGTTCAATGTTCAATGACTCGGGCTGTGACCGAAAAGGGAGGCTCTGGGTCGGGAGCGGCTCGGAAGAAGCCGGCGGTCTCGGTCGGCTGATGGTCTTCGACCCTGATGCTGGCACCGTGACAACTGTCCTGGACGGGCTTTGGCTGCCTAACGGTATCGCGCTGGAGCCCGGACGGCACCGTAATGTACCTGGCCGACAGCTACCGCCGGATTGTAGAGAGCTTCGAATATGACCTGGCGACAGGACGAATTTCGGGTAGGCGCGAATTCTACCGGGCGGGCGAAGACGACGGCTTGCCGGACGGGCTGGCCGTGGACAGCGATGGGGGTGTCTGGGTGGCCCATTGGGGCGGTTGGGCTGTGCGGAGGATCGCGCAAGACGGCACCACAGATGCGGTTGTGGAACTGCCGGTCTCCCATGTGGCTTCCTGCGCATTCGGGGGCGATGGTCTCGAACAGCTCTATATCACGACGGCATGGTACGGGCTGGCCGATCGGGGCCGGGAGCAGCAACCGTTAGCCGGGAGTTTGTTCGTTGTCGGGGACGTCGGCGTCAGCGGAGCGCCTGTAGGGCATCTCCGGGGCCTGTGAGGGGTACGAGGAACCGGGGCGTTGGGACCAGTTAGTACGCGGAATGCCGAAGCCGACCGGCTATGCCTTCCCGGCGCACCGTTCGGGCCCAGTTATATACCGGAAAGTGGTCAGAATGTGTACCCAACGTGCATGCCCGGAGCAAAAAGCGGGCCCGACGGACCAGAAAACCGGGGCGTTGGGACCACTTAGTACCCAAAACGCGTAACGACGTGAGAAAGGAGAGCACGTGACCCACGAGAGCGAGGCGACAGTCGTGGCGCCCCTCAGCCCGGAGGGTGTCCGACGTTTCAACCGCGATGGGTTCCTCCTTTGCCGCGGCTTCTTCGATGCCGAGGAAACCCGGTACCTGGAGCGCGCCTACCAGGACGACCCGGCGATCCAGCGCCGCACGGTGCGACTGGCTGACGGTGAAGGCGGACAGACAGAGATTGCCCTGTGGAACGAGCCCGGCGAGGACGTCTTCGGTGCCGTCGCGCGCTGCGCGCGGATGGTCGACGCCGCGGAGGCGCTCCTCGGTGACGAGGTGTACCACTACCACTCGAAGATCAACGTGAAGCAGCCGGGGGGTGGCGGTGTGTGGCTGTGGCACCAGGACTACGGCTACTGGTACAGCAACGGCTGCCTATACCCGGACATGCTGACGGTAGCCATTCCGCTCACCCCGATGACCTCCGCCAATGGCTGCCTGCAGGTGGTCCCGACGACCAACCGCATGGGGCGGATCGAGCATCTGCGCATCGGCGAGCAGACGGGTGCTGATCCGGAACGCGTCAAAGAGATCCTCGGTCGCGTCGAGCCCGAACCGTTCGAGGCGTCGCCGGGCGACGTGTTGTTCTTCCACTGCAACACCCTGCACGGGTCGGCGCCAAACCAGTCCGACGTCCCGCGCCATCTGTTGCTCGTCGCCTACAACTCGCGTCATAACGAACCGTACAGGCCTCATCATCACCCCGGCTACCACCCGATCGACAAGTTGCCGGATTCGGCGATCAAAGAGCGCCGCAACCTTCGCGACGGCGAATCCCGGAAGTTCATGGCCGCGCCGAGCAAGGCGGATGGGTCATGACTGCATCGGCTCTCTGATGGGGTGCCCGACGAGGTCAGTGCACCGGGGCAATCGTTGCCGGAGGCCAATTGGTCAACGCACTCAGTTGGTCATGTCGAGAAGGTCTGTAGTCGGTATATCCGTCTCGGTCGGCCGCTCGTAGTCGACACCGGGGACCTCGAAACCGAACAGGCGCAGGAACTCACTGCGGTAGCCAGCGAAGTCGGTAGTAGCAAACAAGTTCTCCGTCGTGACCGTCGGCCACAGTTCTTCGATCTCCTGCTGGAGCCGGGGGTCAAGCTCGAGGTCATCGAGCCGGACCCGGCCTTTGTCGTCGAGCGGCCCAGCCAACGCGCCAAAGTCACACCGGAAAAGGCGGGACATTTGTTCTATTGGCCCCTCGTGGGTACCGGCGGCTTTCATCAGCTTGTACAGCAAGCTGATGTACAGAGGCACGGCCGGGATAGCGGCTGACGCCTGAGTCACGACGGCCTTGTCACAGATACGACTGCCGGCCACCGACTTGCTGTTTGAGCTCTTCGTCCAGAGCGGAGACCATCTGTTCAAGGTCCTGCTTGGCCGCTCCGACCGTCCCGTCACGGTAGATGGGCCACGTCACGCGGGGGCCGATGTAACTGTACGCGACAACGACGGCCCCCTCGCGAAGCAGTTTTGCGTCAGCCAGCCATCTGACCCAACGGCGCAGGTCGTCGCCCCCCATCACCGCCACGTGGCGGCGATCTCCTCGTCGCTGGCGGGTCGACCACCAGTCGACCACGCCCTGGGTGTCTAAATCGATACTCCGGCTGCGTACGGACACCGACCGGTTTTAGCACCGAGCGCAGGCGTTCACCAGTGCCGGGATGAGCCCGAACTGGCGCGGCCAGGCTGTAAATGACAAGTTCCACCGCCGGGCGCGACGCCTGGAGGATTTCGGCCACCTTGCACTTCGTTGCGTCCGCGAATGCGTCCGCGTTGACGCTCCAGTGCCCCTCGCCGGCCAGCTGGTGGAACGCCGCCGTGTTGTACCAGCCGGCCGAGGCCGTGCGCTGGCGCTCGGCGGGGCGTTCCAGCATCACACCCACCGTCTTCATCGCAGAGGCCGCGGCGGTGACCCGGGAGGCCAGCCCATAACCGGTGGAGGCGCCGATCACCAGTGCCGTCCCGCCCCGCTCAGCCAACCGGGCCCGGGTGCCATGCGCCACTGGGTGGCTACCTCGGCCTGACAGCCCATTGGATGAGCGTTCACCATGATGAAGCCCCGGCCCCGAGGAAGGACCACCTGCGAAGCCATCACCGCCCTCCTTCGTGCACACGCCGACCATGCCACAGCCAACGAGTTGCGCGCCAGGAGTTTCAAGGCGGCGGCCTCGCCGGAGCCCCGTCGGGGGCCTGGCCCGCTGGCTTACGCAGGGGACGGTTAATTGGCTTGACTAAAGCGGCTTGGGAACGGGGGTTCTGTACGGTCGGGACCGGCGCAGAACTGAGAACCAGAAAACCCGCACAAACTGAGCAACTTTCAAAGCGGGCCGGAGCAAATGTTGGCACGAAAGTGCTTATGTCGGCGCAGTTCCGAGGTTCCTCCTCCGCTCGAACCCTTACCGGGGTCCCTCGACTTGAAGCCTGGCTGTATGGTCCCGCACCACCGGGAGAGGGCTGCGGACAGGCCGGCCCTGGGGGTGCTGGCACCACCTTCACAAGAGGCAAGCCAGCACCCTGGGCTTCAGGGGCGGCGTGGTTGATCATGGGTTTGGGCCTGCTACAAGCGCTGGCTAACGAAAGAACCCTTACCACTCAGGCCCGCCGAGGCGCGCCCTGTCCCAGAAGGAGCCCCGATGAAAATCTTCAAACATCCCGATGCGCAGCACCCCTTCGCCCGCCCTGCCCGGGTCGCACTGGCTACGTTGGCCCTGACCGTCGCTTCTGAGCGCGTCCATCGTCGGTGCCGGAGAAGTGGCGGCGCACGCCTCCGGGACCTATCAACCGATCACCTCCATGATGGACTGGCTCGATGTTGGCATCCGGGGAGGATCGACCACGGCCGGGACCGACGCCATCCAGTGGTGGGCCGATGGCGGCGCGGAGCAGCAGTGGGCAACAGACGGCTACGCCAACTGGCCTTCAGGCGTATTCGACTTCGTGAACGAGAACAGCGGGATGTGCCTTACTACCGATGGCGTAGCGGGCGACCCGCTCACCCAGCAGCCCTGCTCTTCCAATGACGTATTCCAGCAATGGGAATCGACTGAAGAGTACTTCCAGGGCGGTTGGTTCTTGACTAACCCGATCACGGGCCTCAACATGGACGTCCAGGGCGCGAGCTACTGGGGCGGCGCCGAGATAGACGCCTGGTACCCCAACGGGCAGCAGAACCAGGTGTTCTGGTATTGAGGGCACGACGCCCCGTCTCCCCGTGCACCGGCCTCTCTCGGCGGAGGCCGGTGGGGGCCACAAATCGACGAGCGACGGACCGGGGCCGGTTACGTTCTTGGTTTATCGCTTTGGCGGATCTCGGCGTCTTCTAGCACTCGAGCCCGGAGCGTCGACGAAGCCGGCAGTGGGCCACATTTGTAACTTCCTCATTTGTAACTTTCTGGTCAGGTCCCAACGAGGACAGTAATTGCCACGCCAGCGCACCTCGTATCACGGTATACTCGTTGGCCCGGCATAGGTGGCTGCCGATTGATGAGAACCTTGTCAGTGGAGCGAAGCTGAGGATAGTCTCATATAGCAGAGGCCGAAAAAGCGAGGGGACAAGTGGCTCATGTCCGCCGATGGTGGTACGCAGTTCCACTACGCGATAACAGCCGGTCAGTTCCAGGGCGTCCTTTTGCAACCGATTTTCGGGGCTCAACTGCTCGGCCTGGTCCAAGCCATTGCCGCCCATATTCAAGTGGCCGACGTCGACCAGGAGCTGGGGCCAAACTTGAGCACCGACCGATCTCAGGTAAAGGGCGTGGCCGCCAACGTCGTGTTCATACCTACCGAGATCGGCCAGAAGTTGGGCGACCTGTTCGTCCGCGCCTGCGCGGCCCACGACCCGTGCCAGGTCGGCTATATATACGACGTAAAAGCGTCCGCCCTGGACGAAGCGATTTACTGTGGTTTTTCCTCGACCACCGCGGCTCACGCCGACATAAAGGTGGTGGCGGAGGGGCAGTCGTACTTCACTCCCTGGAATGGGCTGACGGCTGCTCAAAGCGTGCTCCAGTCACACCGGGACCTGACGTTGATCGTGGGATCCGATCAAGGGATCGAGGGTGCGCAAACGGCGGTCGCCGGTGCGGGGAAGACAGGCAAAGTGGTCCTGGTCGGTTACGGGGGCAGTGCGGCCGCCTTGGCCGGCATTCGATCAGGCGCCTGGTACGGCGATGTAGCGCAACTACCCGCGTCCGAGTGGCGCGTAGCGACCGAGGAACTCATCAGTGCTATACGGAATGGGGTGGCCAGCAGTGCGGTTGACCCGGTCGGTGAGCTCCCGAGCGAGGGCGTAGTGACAAAGTCCGACGTGGGCCAATTCCAGGCGCAGTGGCCGGGTTCATCCCGTTAATGCGGCTCGACGGCAACACTGGTCAACTACTTCGGGCGCGCGCCTGCTCCCACTACGCCAAATGGACCCCGAGCGCCCAGGCCGTGCGTAGATAGTTCTGGTTGAACCCCGGGTACGAGAACTTGCTCGAGAGGGCCAGGTTGTAGTCGGCGATGAACAGGGGGACGTAGGGGACCTCCGTCGCTACGATCCGGAGCATCTGACCGTAAATGGCAAGCCGGCTGGCGGGGTTTTGTGAGGTGTTGCCGTCCTTGATCAGGGTGTCGACCTGAGGGGGGTCGAAGTCGGCCCAGTTCCACCCACCATTGCCCACATTGTCGCTGCCCAACATAAAGCTGGGATAGGAACTGGGGTCCGGGGACGGCAGGTTGAACTTCGTATAGACGTCACCCCCTCAGCACCGAGTACTTACTTATCTTCCATCGTCGTCAGCGGGTTCGGTGCCGGGAACGCCGCTCCGGGAACTTAGAAAGCCGGAATTACCTGCCGGTGACAGGGCAGTAAAGTCAGGGTGAACTTTCGGTCGCTTATTTCGTGTTGGGCCGCCCCGGCCTCACACTATGTCTCCAGCCCAGGAGGTCGTGGCCACAACAGCCCCGTCACGCTGATCTGGCCGGGCAGCCGACCGGCCCTGACCAGCTGTGTTCAGGCGGACCGGGGAGCGACCGTTGCCCGTACGAGGCGCTGCCAGGGGTGCGGGCTGCGCGCACCGGGCAGGCATGCTTGCATGTAGCGCGATCGAACGCCATGGAAGTCCAGGTGTTCGACGGCTTCGTACCCGTGAGCTCGAAGGAGCGTTCCCATCTCGCCAGGTGTGTAGTAAGAGATCCAGGGTTCGCCGAGGCGGGCAACCCAGGATGCCAGGCTGCGCATGACCTCGCCGTCCCAACCCTCGAAGCTGTCCCAGTACCCGGGCGGCAGGTCGTAGTCGAGCACCAGCCGGGTCCCCGGTGCCCACGAAGCGATGCGGTCCAGTGTCGCACCCAGGGCCGCGGTGGTGAGGTAGTCCGCGACACCTAGCCAGGCGACCGCGGCCCGGCGTCCCGGGTCGAAGCCCGCTCTTGCCAGTTCGTCATCGAGATCCTGAGCCTCGAAGTCGACAGGGACGAAACGCACGGAGCTGTGGACCTCGATCCCGACGTCGGACAAGCGCTGACGTTTCCAGGCCTGCGTGGACGGTTGGTCGACCTCGAAGATCTTCAATCCGTCGTCCGGCTCAGGTCGCCGGTAGGCGAAGCTGTCCAACCCTGCTCCGAGAAGGACGTACTGGTCGACGCCCTCGGTTTGGGCCTCAGCCAATGTGTCCTCGGCCCAGCGCGAACGCGCCAGAGCCATGAAGCGGGTGGGAAGCGCGCCCGGGTCCGCCTGCAGGCGAGCAACAAGGCCATCGGCGAACTCACCGGCCAGCCTGGCCGCCAGGGGGTCGGAAAGGATCTTTGGCTCGTCGACAGCGAAGTGGGCGGCACGTACGGCGGCCAGCAGCACTGCTGTCGTGCTGGCCCCGCCTCGAAGGCGTAGCACGACGTCCGCGATGCGCTGGTCCTCCGTGTCGTCGAGCATGAAGGCGGCCTCTAGTCCCAAACCGCTGCGGCTCCTGAAGCTAATCACAACCCGGTCGGCCCCATCGCTACGGGCTTGACCGAGGATAGCGCCGTCAAACACGCTGGCCTGCAGGCTGGCCGCCAACGAGTCGGCCGATGTGAGCTGGACGTAAAAGCTCGATGCCCCCACGCTGACGTGTTCGGCCAGGTCTGCGGCCGAAACGGGCTGCCCTGCGCCGGCCGCGACGCGCCAAAACCAGGCGATGTGGCGAGCACCGGGCAGTCCCGCAAGATCAGTCGGTTCTTGACCAACGGGGAAGGAGCTGAAGCGATAGGGAGAAGGCGATGACACCTCTCTATCCTGCCATCGGAGTCGAGAAGACGGTCCACCGGCCGCTAACAATATATAAATAATTCGAGAACGAGATATAAATAATGACCCGTCTAGACCGGCCGGGCCTCGCTCAGCCGACAGGTCCACCGGGCGCAACCAGCCGGCCACAATTCGCTTTGTCGCCGGACGTGGGAATTAGATTGCGAGTAACGAAACATTTCGAGCCCCCCGGGCCGCGACCTGGGCCGGGCTGCGGTCGGGTGCCACCGTTCGAGGTGTTCCAACAACGGCAGGCGTTATCGCGCTTCTTCTTGCAGGCCGGGGGCACATCTGGGCGGACGCGGGCCTCAGCAAAAACGCCTTAAAGCAAATACCGCGCCGCCAGGTGAAGGCACCGGCACGTTGACCGCGAAGCCCCGCGATCACCCTTAGTGGTAAGGCCGCAGCGGCTGGGGGCCGCCGGCGTTGGGATGCCCGCAGTGTCGAATGCGTTGCCGAAGTAAACCCCAGCCGACGCCCCGTACCGTCGAAATAGACCATTTAGGGCCTTGCGTGACGTCACTGTTACCGCTAACATCGCCGCCGGTGCCGACAGGGGTGTGCGCTTTGAGCACGGCAACTCCATCAGCTAACTGTCCGCGCCGTTCTACTGGAAATCATTTAGAGGTTGTCGACCTGCCCAGTAGGCGCTGCTGATCGAGTGAAAAGTGCGCCGCCGTTGATGAGGGGGGCAGCCTCGGCGAAAGGTGAACGAAAGAAATGACCAGAGAAAACTTCGAGGTCGACCCCAGGAAATATGAGCAATCGAGGAGACGCTTCCTGCGCAATGCAGGAGTTGCCGCCGCAAGCGTGCCGTTCCTCGGCACTTTCATGGACGTGCTGTCCGAGCGAGGGGCGGCCGCACAGACTTACCACGACAGCAACATCCCGATGTTCGCCACCCATCCGACGTACAAGTTCACGTTCGTAAACCATGTGACGACCAACACGTTCTTCACGCCCACGATCTACGGGATACAAGACGCGGCAACGATACTCGGCATTCCGACGCCAGCGTGGACCGGCTCGATCGATTCGCTCGCCACCGATATGGTGACCGCCATAAACTCAGCCATCGCCGGGGGCGTCAACGGTATCGCGACGACCCTGATCGACCCGGTGGCGTTCAATCAACCCGTCGATAATGCCCTCTCCAAGGGCATCCCCGTTGTCGCCTACAACGCCGACGAGCCGGGCAACAACAGGATGTGCTACGTCGGGCAAAACAACACGACCGCTGGCCAAGCCGCCGCCAAACGGATCGTAGCGAGTGGCCTGGTCAGCAAGGGCGACCTGGTCGCCGGCGTCATCGCCACCCCGGGCACGGGTAACATCCAGCCCCGGATCGACGGTGCCAAGCCCATCCTGGTGGCCGCAGGGTACGACTTCAAGGAAGTTGGTACGAACGCCACCCAGGCCAAAGAAGAGCCGATCCTCGAGCAGTGGTACCTGGGTAACAAGGACGTCAAGGCGTTTTATTGCGTCGACTCCGGCGATTCGATCGCCGCCGCGACGATCATCGCCAAGTACAACCTCGGGGGCAAGGTCGGCGGCTCCGGGTGGGACATCGGCGTCCCCGTCCTCCAGCAGGTGCAAAAGCGCAACCTGCTGTTCACCATCGACCAGCAGGCGTACCTGCAAGGATTCGTCCCGACGATCCAACTGTTCCTCTACAACATCTCGGGTGGCTTGATGAAACCCTGTAACACCGACACCGGCCTTGGTTTTGTGACCAGCGCCAACGTTGGCCCGTACCTGAGCACCTCGAGCCGCGTTCGAGGGCAGCACCAAGTCTCAGGTCGCGTTGAAGCCCCCGTCCGCCATCGCTGTCGGTTAAGTCGTGGCACAGGCGGCAGTCACCACAAACGACCGCACGCCTGCCCCCCCTTCCCCGCCCACCGGGGCGGGGAGGGGGGCTTCGCCCGCCTCCGTCCTGAAGTGGGTGGTCCGTCGAGCGCGAAACAACCGTGATCACGATCACGGTCCTGACGATCGTCTACTTCTCGGTACGCACCTCGGCCGTCTACACGGTCGACAACCTCATCGTCACCATGCAGTACGTGGCGCCGATCATCGTCATCGGCGCCGGTGAAACGCTGATGCTGGTGCTGGGCGAGATCGACCTCTCGGCCGGCCAGGTGTACCTGACGGCACCGTGGTTCGTCTACTGGTTTTGGAGCTCGGGTGTACCGGTTGGTTGGGCTATGGCCCTCGCTTTGGTCCTGAGTGCCCTGATCGGCGTGGTCAACGGCCTCGTCACGGTTTGGCTTGGCGTCCCGTCATTGATCGTGACTCTGGCTATGACCTTCCTCCTCTACGGCCTGGTCCTGGTCGGCTCCAGTTACACCCAGGCCCAGATGACCTGGACCAGAGGCACCCCCCCGGCGGCACCTGTCCAGACCCCGCCATGTCACGGCTATCCGCTCCCGGCGTCCTGCGTGCACGCGCCGAGCTGGTCCCATCCTTCTCCGTACTTTTATTACAGCAATATCCTTGGTATCGGCAGTTGGGCCACCATATGTTGGGGTGTCCTCGTGCTGGCGCTGATCTGGTTCCTCCTGAAGCACACTCGGTTCGGCGTTCATACCACGGCGACTGGTGGCAACATCCTGGCTGCGGCTGAGTCCGGCATACCCGTGGCCCGTGTGAAGATCTGGTGCTTCATAATCATCTCCACGGCGTCAGGCTTTATAGGTGTCCTCGACCTGATCAGGCTCGGGAGCATGGACCCGGGCGACTATGGCCTCGACATCGTGCTGCCGCCAATAGTGGCGGCAGTAATAGGCGGCACCGCCCTCACCGGGGGCCGGGGTACGGTGCTCGGTACCTTGATCGGCGCATTGTTCCTCGGGATCCTCGAGGACGGGCTCAACCTTACGGGGGTCAGTGCGAACTGGTTCTTCTTGCTGCAGGGGATCATTATCCTTGTCGCCATGATCATCAACGTCCAGCTGGGCCGGTTCTCGATGAGGTTCCGACGATGAGCGCGCTACCTGCCCCCGACGAGGGCCCGGTGCACTTGGGCCAGGTCCAGAACAGCCCGGAGGCCCCGGGCGATGTGATACTGCGCGCCGAGGGCATCACCAAGCGGTTCGGAGCCGTGGTCGCCCTGCGAGGGGTCGACATGCACCTCAATAGAGGCGAGGTGCTCGGCCTGGTCGGCGACAACGGGGCGGGTAAAAGCACCTTCGTGAAGATCCTCTGCGGCTTCCAGCGGCCCGACGAAGGCCAGATCTTCGTCGAAGGCAAAGAGGTGGTTTTCAACTCCGTCAAGGATGCTCGCGCCGTCGGCATCGAGACTGTGTACCAGGATCTGGCGCTTGTCCCACAGCTGACGGTCTACGAAAACCTGTTCCTCAACCGGGAGTTGACCACCCTGGGCAAGGTAGGCGTCCTGTCCCGGCGGCGTATGCGGCGGCTGGCCCGCCAGTACCTCGACAACATCAAGGTCAATATGCCTGACCTCAACCAGGAAGTTGCGATGCTTTCAGGCGGGCAGCGCCAGGCGGTGGCAGTGGCTCGGGCCACCCGTCTAAATGCGAAGATCCTCCTTCTGGACGAACCACTGGCCGCAATGGGCGCCAAAGAGTCCGCATTGATCATGGAGCTCGTGAAGGACCTTTCAGCCAAAGGCGTCTCCATGATCGTGATCGACCACAACTACGCTCACCTTTTTGCTCTCTGCGACAGGCTCAACGTGATCCAGCAGGGTCGTATCACCGTGGACACGCGTGTGGCCGAGACCTCGGTCGAGGAGCTTACCGAGCTTATGGTCAACGCTTTTCGGCGCCAGCTGCAAGCTGGTCAGAGCGCTCTCGGCGAGATCTCGGTCTGAAGCATAAGGAGTTTCAAACGCGGCCCCGCCGGCACGAGACCACGGGTGGCGTCCCGTGACGGCTGGTCACGGCGACTGCGTAGAGCTCCCGGTGGTAGCGCTAGCTCCGGATGAACTCGAGCATGTCTTTGTCGAGCGCCTCCTGGTACGCACCGTATATCCCGTGGGGCGCGCCCGGGTAGACCTTTAGCGTGCCTTTTTTGACGAGTTTGATCGATTTGTAGGCGGCGTCTGCGATGGGCACGATCTGGTCGTCGTCGCCCTGAGCGATCAGCATCGGTACGTCGATCGCCTGAAGGTCCCCTGTCTGGTCGGTCTCGGAGAAGGCTTTTACACAGTCGTAGGCGGCGGCCAGGTTGACCAACATGCTCTCACGCCAGAACTCGTCGCGAGCGCCCTGCGAGACCTTCGCACCGGCCCGGTTGGCGCCGTAAAACGGTGCCGACAAGTCCTGGTAGAACTGGGACCGGTCCTTGAGCAAGCCTGCACGGATGGCGTCAAAAGCCTCGATGGGCGTGCCCTCGGGGTTGGCCTCAGACTTGACCATGATCGGCGGGACAGCGCCGGCCGTGATGACCTTGGCTACCCGTCCTTTGCCGTAAGTGGCGGCGTATTTGACGACTTCACCGCCACCGGTTGAGTGCCCGATGACGACCACGTCGTGCAGGTCCAACGAGTCGACGACGGCGGCCAGGTCCTTGGCGTACGTCTCCATGTCGTTACCGGAGTACGTCTTCGACGAGCGGCCGTGCCCCCGGCGGTCATGGGCGATCGCCCGGAAGCCGGCATCGGCGAACAGCTTGAGCTCCAGCTGCCACGCGTCCGAGTTCAAAGGCCAGCCGTGGCTCATCACGATCGGCTGCCCACTGCCCTGGTCGGTGTAGTAGATCTCCGTTCCGTCAGGAGTGGTTACGAAAGGCATCGGTCGGTTCCTCCTTGGGTCGTTGTCAGCGGTTGAGAGATAGGCGTTGCTCCCCGGGGAGTTTCGCTGCGCCGGCTAGGCTCCTCGGTGCCGCCTTTCAAGGCCAGCCAGTGTCGCGCTGCCAGTCACCATGACCTTACCCACAAATCCTTCCTGTAGGCGGCGGCTCACGGTCCTGCCCTGGCGGTACCCGTCAGCGCGGCCGGTGGTAGCCCCACAGTGAGGCCACCGGGCGCGGTCAGCTGGGGCGAACTGGCGGCGGCGCGGCCCGACCTGGCCGAAGCTGGCAGGTCGCTCCTGTACCAGCACGGCGTCGGCCTGGCCTACTTGGCCACCGTTCGCCCGGACGGCGCGCCGAGGCTGCACCCGATGTGCCCGCTGCTGTACGAAGGAGGGTTGTTTGCCTTCATCATCCCCTCGCCCAAGCAGGACGACCTGCGGCGGGACGGTCGCTACGCGATGCACTCCTTCCCGTGCCCCGACAATGAGGACGTTTTCTATTTCGCCGGCGAGGCCGAGGCGACCGAGGATGCCCCCACCCGCCACACGCTCTCCGGCTTGTTCGTTGCCGAGCGCCAAGCTTTCGCGGTACCGGCTCCGGCAGACCTGGACCTGCTCTTCCGATTCCGCCTGACAAGCTGCCTCTTGACGCGCACGACCGGTCACGGCGACCCCCACCCTGTCCACACGGTCTGGAAGCCGGCGTCGTGATCGTCGTCACACCAATTTGAGCGCCACCAGGATTATTGCCGTAATAACCCAGCCGGCCAGGCCGACGGCGAGCGAAGTGGCCGGCGGGGCACCCAATCGGGACACAAGGTAAACGGCGGTCAGGAAGATAACGACGGTTGGTAGCGCCTTGAGCGAGCCCTCGGCTGCCGCTTGCATGACCCCACCCCCGGAACGCAGGGCGATGAAAATAAAGCCGGTAAGGGTCACCATCGGGAATAGCAGGACTATCCCGGCGTACTGCCCACCAAACCTGTTCGCGACAATTGGGACTGCTCCAATTAGCAGCCCGCCGACCAGGAACCGCACGAGGAACTGTAAGTACTGCCCCAATAGGTCACCGGGTTCGCGTCATTGCCGAACGTTATGCGAACGGCCAATGGTGGCGCACGAACTCGCTGTACGCCACCGCCATAGACCTCGGCAGAAGCTGGGGTGCGCGTCGGGTGATGACCAGCGTCCCCCCGTCTACGCGGGGACGGGGCGAAAGTCGCCCGCCGGGATACGAGGGCCGAGGTGGAACTCCCACCACGGGGCCCAACCGGTGGAGACGAGCGTGTTCGGGGGCGTAACGGCGCGCTTGCGGGCCACCTCCCATTGGACCACGAGGTCGGCCCGCTCGAGCGGAGCCTTCGGGTCGTCGAGCAGACGATGGAGGATCGCTGTGGTGGCTCCGAACGGCAGGCAGGCGACCACCCGGAACGGGCGCCTCGGGGGCGGCCAGTCCAGGAAGTCCATTTCCAGCACATCGATGTGCCCTGGGAACTGCTGGTGGGCGAGGCTCCGCAGCCGAGATGCCCACACAGGGTCAAGTTCAACTGCGACCACGTCGGCACCCCGGCGCGCAAGGGCCGTGCTGAGCACACCGGAACCGGCGCCTATGTCAACCACGAGGTCGCCGGGGTGTACACCCGCAGTGGAGACGAAGTGCTCAGCCGCCTCGGGGCGAAGGAAGTTCTGTCCGAGACGACGGCGTCGCTCGTCTCGCGGTGTCCGCTCGCCGACGGGCACGGCGCGTGACCATAACGGTTGGCATGCCTGAACTATCTAGTGGACGCGTCGCCGATCGGCAAGTGATTTACCCGCAATGGCGGTCGGGAGGCTTCGAGAAAAAAACACGCCGACGGTTGAACCACGAGGGCCGCTCGGCCGTGTACCTGTCTGGTTGTACCCAACCGAACCCTTAGTACCACCCCCGGCCCGGCGCTGGGGCGCCAGCCCCACATGAGCCAGCCCAGATAAGTCAACCCAGATAAGTCAACCCAGACCAGTCAACCCGCTCGAAAGGGACCCGCCATGCCCGCCACCCCGTCAACATTTCGCCACAACCTGCGCCAAGCTCGGCGAGCCCGGCGCCTTTCTCCCCCGGCACCCGGTTTTCTCCGCTCCCACAAGGCGTCGGGCGCCCGCTTCGCCCTCGCCATGACCGCTGGCGCCGTGCTCGCCCCCGCCATGGCCGCCGTTGCCGCGGCGGCGCCTGCCATCGCTGTTCTGCCCAACGTATCGAGCCACTACAGCTTCACCACTCTCGGCGACTCGGCCGACCCGACCTTCAATCAGCTGCTCGGTGTGAACGACTTCGGTACCATCGCCGGGTACTTCGGGAGCGGTTCACCGGCCGTCACGCACCCCAACAAAGGCTTCACGGTGGCCCCTTATAGCGGGGCCACGTTCACGAACGAGGACTTCACGGGTTCCCAGCAAACCCAGGTAACCGCCATAAACGACTGGGGCAACACCGTGGGTTTCTACGCCCTGCCATCGGGCGCCAACTACGGTTTTCTGGACGAGGAGGGCGTCATGTCGTCAGTGAGCGATCCTCTCACGTCGTCCAAACCCGCCGTAAACCAGCTGCTCGGCCTCAACAACGACGGCCAGGGAGCCGGCTTTTACAACGACGCCAAGGGCAATTCGCACGCCTATACCTGGGACCGGGTTACGAGGGCGTTCACGCCGGTCAACCCGCCGGGGGCGACGAGCTCCACGGCCACGGCCATAAACGACCACGGCAGTGTGGCGGGTTTCTTTACCGAGGCCAACGGCAACATCGCGAGCTTTATCAAGCGGGGAACGACCTGGAAGCTGCTGTCGGTCCCGGGGTCCAGTACGACCGAGATTTTCGGCTTGAACGACGAGGGCGTCGCAGTGGGGATGTATATAGGGCAGCACAAGCAGACCTACGGCTTTATCTACAGCGGAGGTGCCATCGAGACGATCAGCAACCCCAACGGCGTTGGGAGCACCGTGGTCAACGGGCTCAACAACCTGGGCCAGATCGTTGGTTTCTATACGGGCCCCAATGGCAACACCGATGGTTTCGTCGCCTATGACCACCTGGTTGGCATCCCCACTGCTAGCGGCTCCTGACCAGACAACAGCAGGTAATCAAGTACCCCGGACCGGTGGGCGCGCAGTGTGCGCCCACCTTCATTTCGCCACCCGGTTGCCTGCTGCTCAGGTCCTCAGGCCACCCATTGAGCCGTCCACTCACCTGCGGGCTGGCGGGTGATCACGTTCAAGCGGTTCCAGGCATTGATGGCGGCGATGTGGACGATCAGGGCGGCGAGGGCTTGCTCGTCGTAGTGCTTGGCCGCCGCCTCGAACACATCGTCGGTGACCGCCTCTGCTTTATCGGCAAGCCTCGTGCCCGCTTCCGTCAACGCCAGGGCGGCCCGTTCCGCTTCGGTGAAGTAGGGCGTCTCACGCCACGCCGCCAGAGTGGACAGCCGTTCGTCGGTCTCGCCGGCCTTCTTTGCGCCGCGACTGTGCATGTCGAGGCATACCGCGCACCCATTGATCTGGCTCGCTCGCAGCTCGACCAGGTTGACCGTCGACTCGGGCAGGCCGGCGGCAGAAGCTGCGCCATGGGCCGCCTTGGTCAACGCCTGGAGGGCGTTGAGAACGCCCGGCACGCTGACTGCTGGGCTCGTCATCCGGTGTTCCATCGTCTGTTCTCCTTCGGGTTCTCGGTTTGTTGCCCCTCTAAGACACATCAGAGCGGAGGCCTGTGACAGGTGCGGCTTCTGTGACCCGTCGCTCGTAGATCCTCAAACCTCGTCGCCATGGTCGACGGCTGCAGTCGCTGCTTGGGGGGTATGATCTTGGCCGAACGCTCCCGTCCGTGGGCGAAGAGGTGCCCTTAGACGGAAGTGTCCCGTCTCGTTCCTGGAGAATTTGTGCACAGTCTGAAGTTCCGTATCGCTACCGCAGTTTCGTCGCTGGTCCTGCTCGGCCAGGCCCTCTTGACAGGAGCGGTCCCGGCTTGGGGAGCCGCACTGACTCACGTGGCTCACCCTCAAGCCTCGGCCAGTGTGCCCACTTCCCCCTACCCGTCGCTGGCGTCCTGTCGCACCGCCGTGCCGGCCGAGACGTACTCGAAGGGTGTTCTGACCGTGGCCACCGACGATCCCGCGTACTCGCCCTGGTTCGTGAGCAATACGCCCTCAAACGGGAAGGGTTATGAGTCGGCGGTCGCGTACCGGGTCGGTTCGCTGCTGGGGTTCGGTCACAAGGACCTCAAGTGGGTCACCGAGCCGTTTGACTCGAGCTACGCCCCCGGCCCCAAGGCGTTTGATTTCGACATAAACGAGATCTCGGTGACGCCGGACCGGGCGAAGGTCGTTACCTTTTCCATCAGCTACTACGACACAACGCAGTCGATTGTCGCCCTGAAGTCCAACCCGATTGTGACGCACCACTCGACTGCCGAGCTGAAGACCTACCTCTACGGCGACCAGATCGGGACGACCGGCCTGGCCTACATCTACGACCACATCCACCCCTCGCGGTCGCCCCGTATCTACAACACGCTCGACGAAGCGGTGGCCGCCCTTCAGACAAAGCAGGTCGACGCCGTCATCGTCGACACGCCGGACGGCCAGTACATGGCTTCTTCGGAGGTAAAAAACGGGGTCCAGGTGGGGCAGTTCCCGAGCACGGGCGAGCACTACGGCTTGCTGTTCCGCAAGGGTAACGCGCTGGCGTCCTGCGTGGATTCGGCACTGACGGTTATGACCAGGGACGGCACGCTGGCCAGCCTCTCCAAGCAGTACCTGGGCCTCTACAACTCGGTACCAACCATCGAGCCGTAAGTGGCCAGGGCCTCGCGGCAAGCTCGAGAGGCCACGGCGCTGTCTGAAGCGAGCCCCTCTTACGGAGCCCCCGGCTCCGGCGCGTCGGAAGCGCAGCCAATCTCGCTGTACTCGAGCCACCGACCTCGCCTGCGCGGCCGCTCCGGTACCGCCGCCAGCACGGCGTCCACGCTGCTGGTCTTGGCCCTGCTCGTGCTGCTCATAAGCTCGCCGGCGGCCAGCTCTTTTCGCGATGGCTTCCTGAACGTCCACCAGATGTGGGTCGCCTTCGTCGGCGACCCCACAAAAGGCATCCTCTCGGTGGGCAAGGGCTTCCTGCTCAACCTCTGGCTCTCGGTGGTCTGCGAGGCAATCGTCCTCGTCCTTGCGCTGGGGGTAGCTTCCCTCCGGCTCACCAGGGGACCTGTCTTGCTCCCGTTCCGGGCCCTGGCCATCGCGTATACCGATTTCGCCCGTGGGGTGCCGGTCATCCTCGTGATGCTGTGGGTGGGTTTCGGCGTGCCGTCTCTCAACCTGGACAAGGTCTCGTCACAGTCACCCGTCGTCTATGCCGGGTTCGTGCTCGTCTTTTCCTATACGGCTTATGTCGCCGAGGTCTACCGGGCCGGCTTGATGTCCGTGCCGCGCGCGCAGGTCCAGGCGGCCCGCAGCCTCGGGCTGAGCTCTCGTACGACTCTCGGCCGGGTGGTCCTACCCCAGGCCGTGCGCAATGTCCTGCCGGCGCTGCTGAACGATTTTGCATCCCTTCAAAAGGACACCGCCATCGTCTCGACGCTCGGGGTCGCCGAGGCGGTCCACGCCGCTCAGATCGCAGGGGGCGTCGAGTTCAACTACTCCGGCTTTACAATCGCTTCGTTGCTGTTCCTCGCCGTCACCGTGCCGCTTACCCGCTACACCGACCACGTGATGGCACGGGACAGGTCTCGCCGGCTGGCAGGCACAACGGCGTGAGCACCCGGGAGAGCGGAGGGGGCCGGGACAGGGACGGCGCCGGCGCCCTGGCGGAGGTTTCGGCGCCGGTACTGCGGGCCGCCGGAGTTCATAAATCATACGGCGAGCTTGAAGTTTTGCGGGGCGTCGACTTGACGATTACCGCTCACGAGGTGGTGTGCCTCATAGGTTCGTCGGGTTCGGGCAAGTCGACGTTGCTGCGTTGCTGTAACCTGCTCGAGCGCGTCGACGCCGGGACGATCGAGCTATTTGGCCACGACCTGGGGGACGAACGTATTGATGAGGACCTTGTCCGCCGTCACACCGGGATGGTGTTCCAGTCGTTCAACCTCTTCCCGCACCTGAGCGTGCTCGACAATGTAACCCTCGCACCACGGCGCGTGCTCAAGCTCGACCGTGGCCTCGCCGAGCAGCAGGCCCGGGAGCTGCTGAGCCGCATCGGTCTGGCCGACAAGGCGTCCGAGTTCCCCGAGCGCTTGTCCGGAGGGCAGCAACAGCGCGTCGCCGTCGTCCGGTCGCTCGCCATGGGCGCCCGGCTGCTGCTCCTGGACGAGGTCACCTCCGCGCTCGACCCGGAGCTGGTAGCGGAGGTGCTCGACCTGGTCCGGGAGCTGGCCCACCAGGGTATGACCATGCTGATAGCCACCCACGAAATGGGTTTCGCGCGTGAGGTAGCCAACAGCGTCTGCTTTCTCGAGGGCGGCGTGATCGTCGAGTCCGGTCCGCCCGAACACATCTTTGGTGACCCTTCCGAACCAGCCACTCGCCGGTTCCTCGAACGTATCATCGACGCCGGCCGCTTGTAGTTGTGTGCATCGCAAAGCACAGTCACGCCCGGGATCCCGGGTGGCGACCGGGAGCAAGCAAATGGGATGGCAGGCTCTCACAGCCGCGGCGGGCCCACGGCAACTGCTCCGGGGCAGCTACGCCTGACGGTAGTAGTGGTCCTGGTCGAGGTCCTCGATCAGGCTGGGCCCGTGGGCTCCCACCCGAGCAGGGCGCGGGTAATCAGTGCCGTGGCAGGGCTGTCCAGGGCCACGAAGTGGCCCAGGAACCTGAAGTGCTCGACGGCCTCAGCGGGGGTCATCGACCCCGTGAGAATGCCGAGGTGGCGGCCAATCGACTGCGAGATCTCGCGGAAGGGGACGCCCTCGTCAGCAATCGCATGGAGCACCGAACCGGCGGGGGCGGCTTCGACGGCGAGACGGGCCAGGCGGGCGGCGTCCGAGCGGTGGACGGCCGGCCAGCGGTTGGCGCCGTCGCCCACGTAGGCCGCCACCCCTTGCTGGCGGGCGATATCGACCAGCGTGGCCATGAACCCGTGGTCGCCGTCGCCGTGGACCGTCGGGGGGAAGCGCAGTACGGAAGAGCGGACGCCCGTACCGGCCAGGGACAGAGCGAACAGGGCCGTGGCCAGCCGCCGGCTGGCGGGGTTGCCGCGAGCCTCGGCACTCGGCACCAACCCGTCGTCCTCGGTGGCCACCCGTCCCGGTGTCAAGCCGAGCATGCCCGAGGCGAGCACGAAGGGGCGGTCGGAGCCGGCCAGGGCCGCTCCCATGGCTTCGACGGCCCGCCGGTCGGCGGCCGCGGCCCCGGCGAAATTGCCGCTGAAGGCCACCTCGTGCTGGAAGGCGAGGTGGATTACCCCGTCCGAGTCGGCGGCCGCCTTGGCCAGGCCGTCGGGGTCGTCGACGTCGCCCCGCTGGACGATGGCGCCCGTCTTTTCCAGCCGCTGCGCCGCTGCTTCGGAGCGGGCCAGGCCGACCACTTCGTGGCCGGCAGCAATCAGTTCGGGGACGACGGCCGAGCCGATCCAGCCCGATGCGCCAGTAACAAAGATCCTCATGATCGCACCTCCAGGGTGAGTAAACGTGATGTCAGTAACTGCCATCATAGGCCTCGATGTCAGTAACTGTCAACGCTTAGGATGGACGCCATGGGCCGATGGCAGCCGGACAGCCGTGGGAGGCTTCAGGAGGCAGCGCTTGCTCTGTACGCCGAGCGGGGGTTCGACCAGACCACGGCCGCTGAGATCGCGGTCCGCGCCGGCCTGACCGAGCGGACCTTTTTCCGCCACTTCGCAGATAAGCGAGAAGTGCTCTTCGGTGGGTCGGCTCTCCTCCAGGAGCGCATCGTCGCAGGGGTGGCCGGGGCGCCCGAGCGCTACGGCCCACTGGACGCCGTGGGCGAAGGCCTGGCCGCCGCGTCGAGCATGCTTGGCGAGTTCCGGCGCGACCTGAGCCGCCAGCGTCAAGCCGTTATCGCCGCCAACCCGGAGCTCCGAGAACGAGAGCTGGCCAAGCTGGCCGACTACGCCGCCGCGGTGGCTACCGCCCTGCGCCGGCGTGGCGTGGCCGAGCCACAAGCGACCCTGGCCGCCGAGGCTGGTATGACGGTGCTCCGGGTGTCCCTCGACCGCTGGACCAGCCAGGCTGACAACCGGGATCTGGGCGCCATCATGAAAGACTCGATGGCCGAGTTGCGGGCCGTGGCCGTCGGCGCCTGAGCCGGCCTTACCGGCTTCCCCCGTTTGGGCCGGCGGCCTTCTGCCAGACCGAGACGTGTGAGGCGCTCTCGCCGGTAAAAGGCGACCGGTCCCATCCCGCCCACCGGTACCGGAGCGACATCCCGGCCAGTTTGGCCATCAAATCGAGCTCCGATGGCCACACGTAGCGGAACGGCGTGGTGAACTCTGTTACGCGTGACTCGTCGGCGACAAAATGGTGCGACACGGCTTGCTGTGCGACCAGGTCCGTGAAATGGTCGTACCCCACATAGCCCGGAGCATGAGAAAGCACGCGAGCATCCTCGCCAGGCGGCAGCCGGCGTAGATCGGGGACTCCAACCTCGATCAAGAACGAGCCCCCGGGACCGAGGTGACGAGCTGCGTTGGCGAAGCACGCCACTTGATCGTCCTGGGTGAGCAGGTTGCCAATCGTGTTGTAGACGAGGTAAACGAGCTGGAAGCTTCCTTCGACGCGTGCGGTCGTCATGTCGCCGATCGTCACCTGTACCAGATGAGCGTCGTCTTTTGCCCGTAGCCGGTCGGCCATGGGAACCGAGAGCTCGATCCCGGACACGCGGCCCCTCGCGCCGCCAGCGCCAACGCGACCCGGCCCGTGCCTACGGCGAACTCGAGGGCACCCCCCTCCCCGGCCAGCTGCGCCAGCACGTCGACAGTCGGGCCGACCACGTCCGGGTGGAACATCGCCCCGGACATCTCGTCATAGCGAGCGGCGACCTCTTCGCCAAAGGTGTCCGGTGGCACTGTTAAACAGTTGCATTAGAGCACCGTCGTCGCCAGCCGTTTTCCGCCAATGCCCGCAGCCGGGCCGCTCTCCTGTTACCGGTGACGGCTCGACCGAGGTCTCCCCGAGCGATGGGCACCCTCGAAATTGTCACGCCGACAAGCCCCGGAGTACTGTGCACGAGAGCCCAGGGAAAACCAGAAGGGGTTGACCAATATTGAGGTTGCTCGTAATCGGAGGGTCCGGGTACGTGGGCCAGATGGTCCTCCCCCATCTTGCCCGCGGGAACGAGATAAAGGTCTTCGACGTCGTCGAGCCGAAGCCGGGACCATGGGAGCACGTCATAGGGGACGCACGCGACCTGGAGCCCCTCAGGTCCAACATGTCCGGAATAGACGCACTTGTCTATATGGCCATGAATACCCAGAGTAACTATGGCAGTCCCGCAACGGTCGCTGACGCGTTCGACGTCAATATCAAAGGGCTCTACTTCGGTATTTCGGCGGCGAAGGACAACGGGGTGCCCCACGCGGTTTATACGAGCACCATGAGCGTATTTAGCGACCGCGACGGGCTCTACCCGGACGAGTCTGTCGCCCCGGACGCGACCCAGTATTACGGTCTTACCAAGCGCCTTGGTGAGGAGGTGTGCAAGGCATTAGTAGCCGACGGCGGGATCTCGGTCACCGCTTTGCGTCTTTGCTTCCCGGTCAACGACGATGCTCCGGCGCCGACCGATTCAGAGTTCCGGGCCACAACATTTACCAGGGCCAAGGACGTTGCCGCCGCCATTCAGGCGGGGCTCGACTACCGCAATGGCTTCGACGTGTTCACGATAAGCGGCGACATCGGAGAGCGCATGACGACGCTCTCGAAGGCGAGAGAGTTGCTCGACTGGCAACCAACCGCGTCGCTGTACCCTCCGGTCCCGGACCAGGCTTCCTAGCCAGTACCGCGCCACCGCTGATGTCCACCGCCGTGTTCCCCCACCGCGTGGATGTCACCGTTGCGCGTCCGGCCGATTTTGACCTGTTTTGGTCCACGATAATGGACGACGTATCACGGCTCCCGCTCCAACCTTCGCTCGAGCATGTGCCTGAGCGCTCGACGGCCACGGTCGACGTTTACGACCTCCGCTACACGAGCCTCGACAACCTCAGGATCGCCGGCTGGTATTGTGCCCCCAAGCCGGAGCACATTCCTCCCCCTTATCCCGGCTTGATCTTGAGCCCGGGCTATATTTCCGAACCGGTAGTGCCAAAGTCGTTGGCCGAGGGCGGCTATGCAGTTCTGGCCTGCGCCCCGCGCGGCAAGCTCCGTTCCAACGTTTCGTTCAACCCGGGTTATCCCGGCCTCCTGGTGCGGGACATCGCCGACCGCAACACGTACGGGTACCGCGGTTTTTACGCCGATGCCTGCCGGGCGATGGATTTCCTCGTCGGGCGCCAGGAAGTGGATCCCGGTCGGGTTGGCGTTCAAGGGGGCAGCCAGGGCGGCGCCCTGTCGCTCATGCTGGCGGCCCTGCGGGCCGGCTCGGTGGCGTGTTGCGCCGTCGGTGCTCCTTTTCTCTGCGGTATTTGGGACGCTGCCAGGCTGACCCGCTCCTACCCGTACGAAGAGATAAACGAGTTCCTACGGGCTCACCCTGACCTGGGGCCACAGGTCGAAAAAGCTGTTGCTTATTACGACGTGATCAACTTTGCCCCACAGATAAGGTGCCCCACCCTGGTCCATCTCGGCCTGGCGGACGATGTGTGCCCACCCGAGACCGGGTTCGCCCTGTACACGTCGTTGTCGTGCCCTAAGCAGCTGCTGACTATGGAAGGTAGTGCGCACGACGCTGGCGCCCACTTTTTCGCTGGCCACCTCGACCGTTTCCTGGCCGAGCACCTCCGGCCGGCGGGGCGGGGCTAAGACGGGACGCACTGATGGACAAGCCCTCTCGCTTCAGCGCCTATTGGGACCGGCTCGACGAAGAGCTCGCTTCCCTGCCCGGTCAACCGGTGCTCGAAGTGCTCCCCCAGCACAGCAGTGAGCATTTCACCGTTTACTCTGTTCGTTTGACGAGTTGCGGTCCGTACCGTATTTTTGGTTTCTTCAGCGTGCCGACGGGTGTCGGGCCGTTCCCGGCGCTCCTCGAGGTGCCGCGGTACGGCAGCGTCAATAATATTCCCCACTGGAACGACCGGCGTCGCTACGTCGTCCTCGCCCTTATGCACCGTGGTCAGCGGCTGGCCGATGAGCCATACGCCGCCACCTACCCGGGCTTGCTGACGGACGGCATTGCGGGCCCGGACAAGTTCGTCTACAGGGGGATCGTGGCGGATTGCCTGCGTGGCGCTGAGTTCTTGCTGGGCCGGCCCGAGGTCGACCCGGGGCGGGCCGGCATCCGGGGCAACGACCTCGCCCTGTTGGTAGCGGCCCGCCGGGCCGGTTTTCGGGCCGCCCACATCGAGTCGACGTTTTTGTACCGGGCGTTCGAAGCGCGCCGGTTGACCCAGGAGTACCCTCTCGAAGAGCTCAACGACTACCTGCGGGTGGCGCCGTCAGCAGAGAAGGTTATAGCCGGGACGCTTGGTCTCTTTGACCCTGTCCACCATGCGCCGGCCGTGACAGCGGCCACCGTGCTCGGGGTCGGAGACGGCAATGGCTTAGACGGCCGGAGCTGGTTGCAACCCTTGCTCGAGGCGCTTGGGGGCGTTGTCGAGCCACACCAGCTGACCCGGCGGGGAGGAGACGACGCGGACTGGTTCGACGCCTGGTTGGCCGGGCAACTGGGCGCTGAGGCGATGTCCCGCTTCGACCCGGTGCCGAGATGAAGACGTCCGGCTGGTACGGCGCCCTCGGGTTGCGGCCCGTCATCAACGCGGCCGCCACACTGACGTCGCTCGGGGGCTCGCTAATGCCCGGTCCGGTACTGGAGTCGATGGCCGACGCCGCTGGCCACTTTGTCGACATTGTCGAGTTGCAGGAGCGAGTGGGGTCACGTCTGGCCGAGCTGACCCACAATGATGCTGCCTACGTAGTATCGGGGGCAGCTGCCGGCATTACTATTGCCGTAGCCGCTTGCATTGCCGGTCCCGACCCGCGCCTGGTCGGAGCGTTCCCCGAGCTCGAGGGAGTAACCAGGCGAGACGTCGTAATCGAAAGGCGCCAGCGCAACGGCTGGGAGTACGCGGCCAAGCTGGCTGGAGCCCGGATCGTAGAATTCGACGGCACCACCGAGGGGTTGGAGGCCGTTCTTTCGGAGCGCACCGCTTGCGTGCTCAGCTTTGCCGGCGCCCGGTTCGGGACCGACGTCGGCTCGGTGGGACGCGTCGTCGAGGTCGCCCATGCGTATGGCGTGCCCGTCATTGTGGACGCGGCGGCGCAAATCCCGCCTATTTCCTCCCTGTGGAGCTACACGCGTGAGGCAGGGGCAGATGTTGTGATAGTAAGCGGCGGAAAAGGGCTGAGGGCCCGCAATGCAGCGGCCTCGTCCTTGGCACCAAAAACATCGTCGAATCATGTCGCGCCAATGGCAACCCCAACATGTCGATCGGTCGCCCCATGAAGATCGGCAAGGAGGAAATGATCGGCCTGCTGGCGGCCGTGGAGTGGTACCTCGAACAGGACGAGGCAGCCATGGTGGCCCGGTACGAATCAGCGGTCCGTCTCTGGGTCGATGGGCTCGCGGGCATACCCGGCGTCGACGTGTCGCGTGGCTATCCCAATGAGGCAGGGCAACCGTTCGGAAGGGCCGTCGTGCGGGTCGCCGCACCGTGCCCCTGCACCCGCGACGAAATCGTGCGGCAGTTGTGGGACGGCGACCCACGGGTAGCCGTTGGAGTGGTGGACAACGACGCCATCGCGTTGAACGCGCAGACCCTCAGCCCGGGCGAGGACGAGCTTGTACTGAGGAGGCTCCGCACCTTGCTCGGCCCGCCGGGCCGGTAACAGCGCGATAGAGACCCTGCTCCGGCAGGCCGAAGAGATCGTCAACTCAGGGACGCCTCAACTGGCCGGCAAACCTGGTTGACTTGATGGCGGTGACCAAGCGGGCCGGTTCCAAGGTCTTGCAAGCCAGCGCTTCACGGTGGGAGACCGGGAACAGCCGCCGCCGGCTGATCGCGATGATTGTGCTCGGTGCCGTCGTCACTGCGGTGAGCGGTGTTCTTGGCGCGTGGTGGTATGCGCCACTCGTTGGCTGGGACGCCGCGGTGTCCGTCTTTCTGCTGATGACCTGGGCCGCCGTCGGTCATATGAGCCCGGAGGCGACGGCCGAACACGCAGGACGCGAGGATCCCACACGTGCCCAAACAGGGCTCCTGCTGATTGAAGCCAGCCTGGCCAGCCTCGTGGCGGTAGGAGTTGTCCTGGTGGCCGCCGGCTCCGCTCATTCCACGAAGAGGGCGCTGTTGACCGGCCTGGCCGTCGCCAGTGTCGGATTGTCGTGGCTGCTGGTGCACACCCTCTTTACGCTCCACTATGCCTGGCTCTATCATCGCGCCCACGGCGGTGTGGACTTCAACCAGCAAGATCCTCCCCGCTATTTGGACTTTGCTTACCTTGCCTTTACAATCGGTATGACCTTTCAGGTTTCTGACACCGACATAAAGTCAACCGCTATTCGCGCCTCCGCGCTCAGGCACGCCTTGCTGTCGTACCTGTTCGGTGCCGTTATCCTGGCCTGCACGGTCAACTTTGTCGTCAGCCTCTCCTGAAAGGGGTATTCGGACCAGTGTTGCTGCTGGCGTTTTCGGCCTGACTGACGGGGCGGGAGTGGGTTTCGGCTGGCAGCGGGTTTCGCTCCTGTGGGCAGGGCCTTCACATGACGGCACATAACGGCACATGACGGCAGTCATCGCTGCCCCGTGCCATCACAGATTGATCACAATTCCAATGATCCGGTCGCGATTTGTGCACCTCGTCGCGCCTGTGCACCGAAAAGGGCCGAGATCGCGACGAGAACGCAGTATCGCGACGAGAACGCGCGAATTGTGATGAGAATGTGAAGTATCTCGATCGGATATTACCTCGGTCTAAAGGGGGCTGGCCCGACCTTGCCGAAGTCAGGTTGTTGCCGTTGACACCTGCTCACACAAGGTTGTCAGGCAACCCGATCCTGTTGAACCTCTGCGCCGCCATTTCGACATGACGCTTCCCGTTTGCCATCGAGAAGGCAAGGTGGCCGGGCAGCAAGGCGTCGAACTGGTAATCAAGCAGCTTGTTCATCGAATCTGCGTAGGCCTGGACATTGGCATCGGCCACATTTTGTAGCAGTACTTTGCCCCCCCAGAACACGTGGTCACCGCTGAAGAGGTACCGTCTCGAATTGCTCGTGACCAGGTAGCACATGTGCCCACGACAGTGTCCATCGGTACGCAGGGCGGTCAACGTAAACCGGCCGAGTTCCTGGCTCTGTTTGTCCTCCAGTTCGAGCTCGACCGTAGTGGGCTGCCAAACAAAGTCGGACGGGTAAAAACCGACCGACTTTGCCCACCGCAACCCGACTACTTCCTCGTCGCCCGCACGGACGGCGGGGGCGGCGTCGTCGGCTATGGCCAGGATGAGGTGCGGTCCGATGCGAGCGCGCCACGCCGCTACCGCACCGGCGTGGTCAGCGTGGTAATGGGTGACAAACAGGGCGCGGACCTGATGCGGGTCCAGCCCGTCGTCCCGCATGTTGCGGGCTACGCGGTCGGCGTCGTTGAACCCGGCGTCGAGCATCCATAGCCCGACCCCGGTGTCGAGAACGTAAACGTTGCAATCGAGGGGATGAGAAATATTGAACCCGTAGTCGCCGCTGGCCACGATGTACAGGTCGTCGTCGATTCTCATACAGGAGCGCCCCGAAGATCAGGCACAATAGCCCAGAACGGTCAGCGCATAGATCCGCGCCGCCTCCTCAATGCTGCGGATGCTGACGAACTCGTTGGGCCCATGGCAGTAAGTCAGGATGCCCGGACCGAACGACGGCACCGTCGGGATCCCGGCCAACTCGAACCACCCGCTGTCGGTCCCGCCCGGGAAGACCGACAGAGGTGGGCACGCACCCAGTACCCGTTCGGCTGCCACTCGAAGGGGTGTGACGACGGAGTTACCAGCGTCGATCTCTGTCCCCGGGATCCAGTCGAGGCCAGGCTCGAACTCGAGGTCCACCTCGAGGGAAGGGTCCTCCTCGACGAGCTGCTTTACCCATGAACGGACTGCACCTTTAACGGAAGCTTCGGTCATCGCCGGGAGGGTACGGATATCGCAGGCAAACTCGGCCAGTCCGGGGAACACGCCGAAGGCGACGCCGCCCGAGACGAGTACACCGGCATTGATCGTGGGCGTCGCCCCAAAACGATGGGGTTCGAACTCCAGCGGGATTTCATCGGTCGCCCGTAGCAAGAGCCTGGCCATCCGGGTGCTGGCGTTCGTCGAGGGCACGCGGTCGGCGAGGCTGCTGTGCATCTGGGTCCCGTGCACACGAATGCGGAAGCAGCACACACCCCGTGAGGCCAGGTGCAAACCTTGCCAGTCGCGTTCCCACCCACTTGGCTCGCCGATGAGGCAAGCGTCGGCACGGCAGTCGTCCAGGCCGGCCACGAACCTTGCCCCGTACGTCGACCCGGCCTCCTCGTCGGCCGTGAAGGCGAGCACAACGTCGCCCCGAAGGGGAACCCCGGCCTCTCTCAGCGCCTTCGCCGCGTACACCATCGCGGCAACCGCGCCTTTCATGTCGCTCGTACCGAGACCGAAGATTTTGCCGTCGCGCACCGAGGGCATAAGCGGGTCAGATGTCCACAGATGAGCGGCATCACCTATCGGCTTGGTGTCGACATGTCCGTTGAGGAGGAGCGTGCGCCCTCCTCCGGAACCTTCGATCCGGGCGATCAGGTTGGGGCGGTCCTTGTCGAGGGCGACGATGCTGGTGCGACCGAGGGACTCGGACACCAGGCGTTCGTGCAGAAAAGCAATGATGGCCCGCTCGTCCGCGTACGGCGGGATCTCGGCTATCTATTGCCACGAGGTCGTTGACAAGCTCGAGCAGCTCGCCGCGGCGATCGGTGAGCACCGCCTCCACGGCTTTGGCCGCCTCTTCCAAATCAGGCTCTTCGAAATCAGGCCCTTCGAAATCAGGGTCTTCGAAGTCAGGGTCTTCGAAGTCAGGGTCTTCGGGCTCGGGATTTTCGAGCTCAGGGCTTTGGAATTCAGGTCCCACGTTTATCCGTCACTTTGTTTGCAGTATGCGAATTGCCAGCCATCAGGTTGTCAGCCCGCCATCAGGAAGCTGTAGAGCCGTTCGAGGGCCGGTTCGAGGATCGAGCGCTCGGCGGCGTAGCAGAATCCTTATCGAGCCCTCGCCCCCGGCACCAAACGCCGAACCGGGAGCAAAGCCCACCCGCCGCTCGATCAGCAGCCGCCGGCAGAAGTCGAAGGAATCGTCGAGGCCGGCGATCCTGGGGAAGACGTAGAAGGCACCATCGGGTTCCGGCACCGTGACGCCGGGCATCTCGCGAAGGGCGGCGATGCAGAAGTCACGGTTCTCCTTCAGTGCTGCGATCATTTTCCGAAGCTCTGGTTCGCCTTCGGCCAGCGCCACCCGGGCGGCCATCTGAGAGAAAGTCGCCGCATGGGACACAAAAGACTCGTTCAACTGAGCGAGCTTCGGCCCGAGGTCGGCCCGCGTCACCAGCCATCCCACCCGCCAGCCGGTCATGCAGTAGGTCTTGGAAAAGGACTGTACTACGTGGACGGCGTCGTCGCGACGGCTAAGGCGCAGGATCGAGGCCGCGGGCTGGCCGGCCTCGCTACCTGCGTAGTAGAGGCGTTCGTAGACCTCGTCGGCAAGAAGCCAGATGCCGCGCTCACGACAGAGCGCCAGGAGGCGGTCCTGCTCTTCTGGAGCGGCTACCCAGCCGAGGGGGTTGGATGGGGAGGTCAGGATGATCAGACGGGTCCTGGGGCTGAGCGCGGCCTCCAGCGCGGCGAAGTCCACCCGGTAGCGCGCACCAGCGAGGCGGAGCGGGACGTCGATCGGGACGCCGTGAGAAAGCGTGACGATTGAAGTGTTGTTTGGCCAGGCCGGCGACAGGATGACCGCCTCGTCGCCGGGGTCGATTACCGAACGGATGGCGAGGTGAAGCGCCTGCAACCCTGAAGCGGTGATCACGATCTCGGAACTCGGGTCGAGCTCGGCTCCGTGCAGCCGGCGGTACTGATCGGCGATCTGGCGGCGCAGCGCCGGCAAGCCGGCGTTCTCCGAGTAGAAGGTGTAGCCGTCGTTGAGAGCGCGAACGGCAGCGTCAACGATGAACCTGGGTGTCGGAAGGTTCGACTCCCCGAAGTACAGGCGGAGCACACCGTCCATCGACATTGCGATTTCGCCGAGCTCCCGGATCCTTGTGTACGGGACGGCGGAGACCGACGCGGCGTACGGTATGAGATACTTTCGCTCCGCCAGGTCCGAAACAAGCTCATACATGGCGTTGCTCAACGATCATCGCTGTCGCTATCGTTCCCAGTTCGTTGGATGGGCCGGCGGAGTGTTCTTGCGCCCATGACATGGGAGCGTACCTTCCCGGGCCGTTGCGGTCACCCTCTCGCGGCCGGTGGAGCGTCATGTACTCGCTCGGTGGCCGGCGATAGTGTGCACTGGTCGGGGACCTCGACCGGAAGTGGCACGGCGCAGCGTTTGCTCCTCGGGGTCCAACACAGGAGAGAAGGTTATGACGGACGAGTCGTGGAGAGGCAAAGTCGGGGGGATGTCGGAGGACGAGCTCGAGGCCTTTCTCACAGAGGGCCGGCTGGTGCGCATAGCTTGCCTTCAGCCAGACGGGTCGCCGTACATCGCCGTTAGCTGGCACGAGTGGCGTGACGGGTACTTCTGGATTGTTCCACGACAACGGACGCGCTGGGCAGAACTGCTCGAGCGTGACGGCAGGCTCTCGTTTGTCGTCGATGACGAGAAATCGATGCAGAAAGTCATTGGGCAAGGGGTAGCCGAGCTGGTCGAAAAACCGAACGTCGGCGGGCGGTGGGTCGAGATCGCCAATCGCATGGCCGTCCGCTACCTGGGCCCCGACGGCCCGAGGTACCTGGTACCGACACTCGAGCAGCCACGATGGTTGTTCCGCTTCAAGCCGTCCAACGTCAAGACGTGGCAGGGAGTGGGGTGGCCCCGGCGCTATTGGGTCGAGGGCACCGGAGGCCCGACCTACGAAGAAGCCCATTCGGCGTGATTGTTAACTTTTCGGGTCAGCCAGGCGGGCTGCCCGACCGGTTCTCCCAGCCGGGAGAGAACAAGCGCATGAAGTTCCTGTCGGAGTACGGGTGGGCGGCCATCTCCTCCTGGTCCAGGGTGACCCCGTAGCCGGGACCGTCGGGTGCCTCGATGTAGCCATCGACGATCGTCGCTGCGCCCTGCACCACCGTGCGGCTCCACGGCACGAGGAAGTCATCGAAGACCTCCTGGATGAGGTGGTTCTGAAGCGAGGTGCCGACGTGAGCGTTCACGACGGTGGTAAAGGGGCTCTGCGCGTTGTGGGGCGCCACCCACGCTCCATAGGCTGACGCCACCGCGGCCATATTGAGCAGGCCCTGGACACCCCCGCAGCCGAGCAGCTCCGGTTGGACGATATCGATGAGCCGTGCGTGCAGCAGGTCGGCGCACTCCCTCGTATCGTGAAATCGCTCGCCTGCCGCCACTCGCACAGGGACGGCCTGAGCGACGGCGTTCAGGGCCGCGATATCCGTCGATATAACCGGCGCCTCGAGCCAAAAGGGCTCGTACGCTTTGCAGCGCGTGGCCGATCTGGATGGCGGCCGGTACGGAGAACCGGTCGTGCGCCTCGATCAGCACGTCCACCGATTCGCCTACTGCTTCGCGCACGGCACCGACCAGAGCGAGGGTCTCCCGGAGTTCCGATCGTGTCAGGTCCCGGTAGGCAGTGCCGAAAGGGTCGAACTTGAGCGCCGTATAGCCGCGCTCGGCAACGGCTCGGGCGGCCTCGGCGTAGCCGTGCGTATCTCGCGGCCCCGTGTACCAGCCGTTCGCGTAAGCGCGTATCCTCGGGCGCGACATTCCGCCCAGCAGGCGCCAGACGGGGACGCCGAGCGTTTTGGCGCATATGTCCCAACAAGCCATCTCGATACCGGCCATGGCCGGGTAGCTGTGAAGGTAAACGCTCTTGAACATGTGGTCCCAGAGCGCCCGCACATTGAGTGGGTCTTGGCCGACAACGATTGGACGCAGCTCCTCGACCTGCGCCACGTGCGGCTTCGTGTTGAGCCCGCCCGTCGCTTCCCCCAGGCCGGTCACCCCTTCATCGGTGCGCACCTGCACGAAGACCCAGTTCTTCCAGGGGTTGCCCACGACGAATGTCTGCAGTTCAGTGATAATCACAGGGCTGCCCGTGCGGCGGCGTCGAGCAGCTCCTCACGAAGCGGGGCTACTTCGAACAGGTGCCGGAGACCGCGAACAATTATGGCGAGCTCGCGGAGATCGTAATTATCCAGGGGATTGGCCAGGTTGGTCCGTAAATAATTGGTGTCGATAACTCCACGCCATTGCAGCACCGTCTTGTAGGTACCGGGCGATATTGCTTCGTAATTGAGGAGTGGCAGTAGCTGCTTGAACACGTCCCGGGCTTTCTCGGTTTCGCCGCTGGCCAGGTGATCCCAAATTTTCACATGGATGTCGGCCGACTCGCACGCCGGCATGGTGCCGCGAAATCCACGCGCGAACTCGTCGAACAGGTAGCGCCCGGCCATACCTCCCATGATGCCGCGCAGTTTTGCCCCACAGGCCGCGATCTCCGCGGATATGGCATGGCCAGCGGGCACGGTCTCTTCTTTGACCCAATCGGCGTGAGGCAATTCCCGCACGATCCGCGAGACGAGAGAGGCCGACATGCGAGTACCAAGCGGCGCATCGTGGTTTTGGACGAAGAGAGGGATGCGCAGGGCCGATGTGAGCTTCTCGTAGTAGCGGAAGCACTCTGGTTCGTTGGCCGGGCGTCCCGTCGGAGGCATGGCGATAACCGCGTCTGCGCCGTTGTCCTGGGCGTGCTGGGCGAAGTTTACGGCCCAGTGCGCTGAGCCTGCCGTAACCCCGATCACCACAGGTACCGAACCACTTACCTTCTTTATGGTCAACCCCGCTACCTGTCGTCGCTCGTCGTCCGACAGCGTCCAGTACTCGGACGCGTTGACCAGGGCGACGATACCGTGGGCCCGGGCGTCGAGGCAGAACTGGATCTCCCTTTCCAGGCTCGTAAGGTCAAGCCCCCCGTCTTCTTTGAACGGCGTGCAAAGAATGGCAAATACGCCCTGCCAGCTCGAGCTGTCGGCTCCGTCGCCTGAGGTGCTTATCGTCATGCTGCTCCTTATCCGGGCCCCGCCCTGGGCATGGCGAGCGCCAGCACCTGGAGTGCATCGAGCGTCCACGCACACACTGCCTACCTTACGCTAGTAACATTGGCCAGCCCAGGGGCGTCGCAGGATGCCGGGGTCCCGGGCACGTATCGAGAGGTCCCTGGTGGCGAACGACGAAAACTCTCAAGCGGTAATTCCCAGGGTGGCTCCCGCCGCCCAGGTCGGGGGGCCGGCCTGCAAGGATGCGCTCCAGGCTATGACGGAGATGATCACGTCGGGAAAGCTTGGTCCCGGTAGCCGGCTGCCGACGGAGCGACAGCTGGCGCAGCGCATGGGTCTTTCCAGGAACACCGTCCGGGAGTCGATCAGCGCCCTTGCCATGCTCCGCGTCCTCGACGTTCGCCGCGGCGACGGCATTTATGTCACCAGCCTCGCACCGGAGGTGCTCCTCGAGGCCACCAGTTTCGTAGTGCAGCTCCTCCAGGACCACTCCGTTATCGAGATGATGCAAGTGAGAGCGGTCCTCGAGTCCGCGGCGGCCGAGATGGCGGCCATCAACATGTCAGAGAAGGCCCTGACGGACCTCGAGCAGACGATGCATGATTTTGCCCGGGAGCCCTGGTCAGACCGGTGGCTCGAGTTGGACCGGCGGTTTCATGCCTTGATCGCCTCGGCTTCCGGCAACGACGTGCTCGCATCGCTGCTGAGCAGCCTGTCCTCGGAGACGTACCGCGCCCGTCACGTCCAGGGCAACTGGCTGCCGCCGGAGCAGTTCGATAGCGCCCGCCTGCAGCATCGCCGCATCTTCGAGGCCATTGAGCGGCGGGACCACAAAGCGGCCGGTTTCGAAGCCGGCGCGCACGTGTCCGGCACGGTGGCCTGGCTACGAGAGCTGATCGACGCCGCCAGTTCCGAAGATGGAGACGGCTCGTAGGCCGGCCGTGCCCCGTCAGCCATCTAGCGCCATCTAGCGCCCCGGTCTAGGCGACACCGCCCTTCGAGATGAGGAAGTTCCCATAGCCTCTCGCTTCGCCCGTGGCCACTATTGCAAAGGCACTGGAGGCCTGACGATAGAAGGCAAAGCGTTCGAGGGAGCCCATACTCAGTTGACGGCCCTCGGCCCGTTGCGCGATATCGAGGAACTCCTGCTGTACGGGCATGACGGCACTGGGGTCACCCACGACCTCCATGCGGGTCAACGGCTGGTCGACATAGCTGTCGACAGGGAGCACGCTGAAGATCGCGGTGGCCACGGGGCCTACCTCCACCCCGCTCAAGCGGACCAGGCGACGAGCGAACGAGACCGCAGGAAAATTTCGGTCGACGATGGCGAGCTCGTCTCCATGCCCCATCGAGGCGAGGATCCCGAGCAGCTCCGCGTTCAACAGAGGGTCAATGCCCTTGAGCATGCTGTAACTCCAATCGTGCTGTTGGTTGAACCTATTGACCGGGCAACGGCTTTGATGTTATGAAGTCGCTTGTTGCATGTGCGCGAGAGAGGGCTTTTGACAACCGAGGAAGGCAGGTCGAAAAAAACATAATGAGGTCGACAATTCGCAGGATCCGGGTCGGGACGGGCGGGACGGGCCGGGAATGAGCAGGGGCGAAAACGTTGCCGGGGCAGCACCGATCGAATGGGCCCAGCTCGGGACCACCGGGGTCCGGGTCACGCGTTTGGGGCTCGGCACCGCCCCCATGGGCGGGCTCTACGAGCCCGTGAGCGAAGACGATGCTCGAGGGGCTCTGCAGGTCGGATGGGATTCGGGTATGCGGTTCTTCGACACTGCACCGCTTTATGGTGCCGGCCTATCCGAGCGCCGGGTGGGCGCCTTCTTGCGCACGCAGGAACGGAACACTTTTACGCTTGAAACGAAGGTCGGGAGGCTGCTCGTTCCCGCGGACGGCGGCGCCTCGCCAGGCGACGGAGGCGACCTCAAGCCCGTGTTCGACTTCAGTGCGGACGGTGCCCGCCGCTCGCTGGAGGAGAGCCTCACCCGCATGGGGATGGACCGGGTGGACGTGGCGTTGATCCACGACCCTGACGACCACTATCCGGAGGCTCTCGAGGGCACTTACCCGGCGCTCCACGAGTTACGGGCGGCCGGTGTTATCGGTGCTATCGGGGCCGGGATGAACCAGGTAGAGATGCTCGAGCGTTTCGTGCGCGAGACCGACATCGACTGCGTCCTGATCGCGGGCCGGTACACGCTGCTGGACGACCGTGCCGCCACCTCGCTCCTACCGGCCTGCGGCGAACGCGGCGTCGGGGTCGTGATCGGGGGCGTGTTCAACAGCGGCATCCTGGCCGAGCCAGGTGTTGGCGCTCACTTCAACTACCAACCGGCAAGTGCCGAGCTGGTCGCCCGGGCCAGGAAGATCCGTGATATCACCGAATCGCACGGGGTCCCCTTGCCGGCAGCGGCCATCCAGTACCCGTTGCGCGATCCCCGGGTGACGACCATTGCCGTGGGAGCCCGTTCCGGGGCGGAGGCCCGCGAAGACGTCGCTTACTTCACCAGGCCCATTCCCGAGGGACTGTGGTCCGACCTTGATGCCTCTGGTCTTCTGGGCTGGAAGTAACGCGGGGTTGGAGTGGCTGAGGCGGGAGGGTGCTACTTCGCGGCCATAACTGGGCCTAAACAGCCAGCGCGGCCTGAGCCAGGAGCCGTCCGGGCTGAAATTGACACTGGACGGGCAAGCACGGCACCTGTACATTTGGTAGGGCCAAAGGAAGGGGACCGATGAGCTGTCTCTCGGATTGGGCTGGTGAGGACCGGACGGCACACCCGGCTGACCACGCTCGGGGGCGCCCCTCAGAGGCTCGGTCCCCCGGCGCTGCTCGCGGATGAAAGCCGGGCTTGCTCGACCACCCCGGCGGCCTGGCAAAGCAGCAAGCTTGGGGGCCTAGCCCAGCTTCGACACCCTGTTGCCGTTGCGCAACCGTTGCTCCCGACTGGAGACGACCTGTGAAGATCACCGATGTCAACGCTTTGTCACTGTCCCGGATGCATTCGCTCGACGAGCAGTGGAAGTGTGCTGACTTCAACTCCGTCAAGGCCGACGCGTCCATTGTGCAGGTGGTCGTCGACAACGGCATTGTCGGGGTGGCCGAGGCTTCCCCCTATGGGATGCCCTCGGTGATTGCCGACAATGTCGACAAGATCAAGGTCGAGATAATTGGAAAGGACCCGCTCGAGGCCCTGCACATGGGTTTGCACCCGAACGGCTATTCCTTGAGCTACGACTGCGCGATCGGGGGGTATTGACGCCGCCCTCTGGGATATCAAGGGCAAGCTCGAAGGAAAGCGGGTGGCCGACCTGCTCCGTCCGGAGGGCGCCCTCGAGTCGGTGCGCCTGTACGCCTCGGGTGGGTGCAATTACGATTGGCGCCGCCACCCCGAGACTCTGGTCGCCGAGGTGGCTGACTACCAGAAGCAGGGGTTCACCGCATCGAAGATCCGGGTCGGTACAAAGTGGAGCTGGGACGGGGTAACGCCAAAACGCCTTATAGAGCTTCTCTCCGAGGTGCGACAGGCGGTGGGCGACGGTTTCGAGCTGATGCTGGACGGGAATTGCCGCCTGAGCGAGGAGGAGGCACTCGAGGTCGGCCGCGGACTGGACAAACTTCACTTCACGTGGTTCGAAGAGCCGATCGACCGCGAGAACATGCAAGGTTATGTGCGGCTCAACCAGGCTCTCGATCTGCCCGTCACGGGGGGCGAGTCGTTCTCCACGCTGGAGCAGATCTACCCTTACATCGTGTCGGGCGCCTATGAAATAGCTCAGCCCGACGTAGGCATCAGCGGCATAACCGAGACCTGGCGGATCGTTGAGGCGGCGGACCGCCACGGGATCCATGTTTGCCCGCATAACTGGCATAACGGTGTGCTCACCATGGTCCAGGCCAACCTGGTTGCTGCCGTGCCGCACCCGCACGTCCTCGAGCTCTGCCGCCACCAGGCGCCTCTCCAATGGGACATCGTGGCCAACCCGCCCGAGATCGTCGACGGCCACCTGCGGCTTTCCAAGGATCCTGGCTACGGGGTCGTGGTGGCCGACGACCTGGCTGAGCGGTTCCCGTACGTGGAAGGCAACTGGCGCCTCGTGTTCAGCCGGGATGACGTCTTGGTACGCGGTCCCCACTGAGCGGGAGAGCTTGACGACCATTTAAGAAGGGGGTGACAAAACGGTTTAATTTCCGCAACGAAGTGCACTGCCTCGTTCAACGCTAATGCGGACGACAGGCCACTCTCGCCTAGTGCTGCCTCCAGGAACGTTTGCCACGTCGTTTGCCGCAAACACCCCTGTCGGCGCTTCCAAGCCAGGGTGCGCAACCAGGCAAACGCTGCCTGTCGTGGCACTAGTTGCCGCATAGGTTCTTGTCCCGACTATTGGCCTTTTTCCGGGGCCACCCGGGCAAAGGTCGCCGGGCCCGCACCTGGTCCTCCAGGGACGATTGTCAGGTCGCCTGTGCAAGTACCCTGTTTGGCACTTCAGAGTTCGGGGCGTGCAACCAGGCAAAACGTGCTCGTCGTGGTACTGAGCCCGAATTTTCGGAGCTCTAATGTTTGAGGGGGAGTTGACAAATGAAAACTGGAAAGCCCAAACGACGCCTGTTGGTCGCACCGATGGCGGGATGGCTGGTAGCGGGCCTGGTCACGGCCGTAATGGCGCCGGCCGCCTCGGCCTCGTCATCGTCCATAATAAATCTCACCAATTGGACTGACACGGTGAGGCAGCCGGGCTTCGAGGCGTACCAAAAGCTGCACCCCAATATCCATTTCACCTATGAGGTCCAGGCGTCCGGGTCGGCTACCGGGGCCGTTGACGGTGTGACGCTTCAGCAGAAGACCATCCTGTCTAATCGCACCGGGAGCGGGTGGCCGGATATCGCCTTCCTCGGCGAGCTCAACGAGGTCCCCGAGGTCGAGTTCCCCAACGTGCAATACGCGGCCGATCTCTCCAAGCTCGTGCCCAAGTCCATCGTCGACGGTTACCCCACCGGTGTCCTCAGCGTTTGCATGGAAAACGGCAAGTTGATCTGCCTGCGCAACGACAATGCACAGAACGTCCTCTGGTACAACGCCCCCTTGATGAAAAAGTGGGGTTACTCGGTCCCCACCACCTGGGCTCAGTACGAGGCCCTGGGCGTCGAAGTAGCCAAGCAGCACCCGGGCTACATCATCGGCGACATCAATGCCAGGTACGGGCTCGACGGGTACTTTTGGCCTGCTCAGTGCCCCTACGAGCAGGTTATAGGGAACATGAAGGTCCGGGTCGACATGAAGTCCCCGAACTGCGTCAACATGGCCAAGCTCCTGGATGTCCTCGTGGCCAACAAGACGGTGTCTACTGTGTACCCATTTGCCGCCAGCTTCGGCAGCGTTATGAAGAACGCGCTGATGATGCCGGGTGCTGACTGGTTCGGTGCCTTCATCTTTGACGACACGTACAAGTCGCCCGCCAAGACCTGGGCGGCGGCGGTGACGCCATCGTGGACGGCGACGGGCACGCACTGGACGGGTGACGAGGGCGGTGGCGTTTACATGATCTCGCAGCACTGCACGGGCGCATGCATGACCGCCGCCCTGGGAGCGGTGGAGTACATGACGACGAACCTGTCCCCCAAGGGCTTCCAGCTCCAGTCCGTCACCACACCCGCTTACGGTCCCGCCCTCGTGAAATGGCTCGCATCAGGAGAGGCAGGCTACGAGTCGTACTTTTACTCGAACCCGGCACCGGTCTTTACGGCTATGGCCACCAAAATCTGGCCGGGCATCGATTACGTCGGCTATGACGACGAGGACACGTTTGGCGAGACCATGACCGCGGCGGCAGCTCACGGCAAGACCCTGGTCGGGGAATTGCCCGGCTGGCAAACTGAAGCGACTCAACTGCTGGAAGCCGCGGGCTACACCGTGGTTAACTCATAGTGGGAGATACAGGGAGCTGAAGTCGAGGGAGAAGGTAGCCCGTCAGTGGACGTATTGCGTCCGGAGCCTTAGGCGCAGTCACAACTCATGCGGGCTACGGCCACGTCGGCAGGGATGGTCGACTGTCCTTGTCGACGTGGCTGTTGTATTCGTCGGCTGTGGGGGCGTCGCGAATGACAGGACAAAACACACAGTTGGCTCAATCGCAGCCCGAACAGGCTGGCCCGGTAGCAGTGGCGCACCACGGCCGCCGTTCTCGGGCACGGGCCGCCCCATACGCTTTCGTGGCGCCATTCGTTCTGTTCCTGGCTGCTTTCGGGATTTTTCCCATCGGCTACGCCCTCTATCTCAGCCTGACTAACACTGAGGGGGACCCTGGTAATCACGGGTTGCTGGCCAACTACACGACAGGCAACAAGGACTTCCGTTTCGTCCCCGCCGTTGGCCATGTTGGGTTGTACGTGCTGATGTGGCTGCCGACCCTGATCGTGGTTGTGTTCCTGGCTGCCTTTTTGCTGGAAGCCAGGCCCGGGCGGATCTCGACCTCTCTCAGGGTCATCTTCTATATCCCGGGCGCCCTGGCTGGCTCAGCGGCGGTGCTCGTGTGGTTGTTCATGTTCGACCCGGGCGTGAGCCCGTTCCGCCCGCTGTACGAGCTCCTCGGCTTGACCTCGGTCAACCAGGTGATCGAGGGCAACTTTGTCGCCCTGGCCGTCGCCATTATGGCGCTGTCGACAACTGCCGGCGGATGGATCGTTATCATGTACGGCGCGCTGCGAAATTTACCCGGTGAGGTGATCGAGGCGGCCCAGCTCGATGGCTGCGGGGGCCTCCGGGTGGCCTGGAACATCAAGTTCCCCCAGGTCCGCCGCTATGTAGTGCTGATTGCCATCCTCAGCTTCGCCACCGGCACCCAGGTATTCGTCGAGCCCTCTCTGCTTTTCGGCTCGGGTATCGGTTTCGTCGGCCCGACCTGGTCGATCAACCAGCTGAGCTATTTCTACGCTTTCACCTACGGGAGGTTCGGTGTTAGCGCCGCCCTGTCGTTCGAACTGTTTCTCATATCGCTCGTGCTGGCACTTGTCCTGATACTCAAGACAAACTTCTTCGCGTGCAGTGCGCCTGCCTGACATATGAGCCACGGATCATACTGATTATGGCGTCCCTGACGAAATCCCGCCGCCCCGAGCCGCGGTCCACACTGACCGGCCTCGGGATGTTCGGCAGCGGCGGTGTCAGCCCCTTCCTGCTGGGATTGGTACGTTTCCTGATCCTCGCCGCTCTCCTGGTCTTCTTCGGCCTGCCCATGCTGTGGTTGGTGCTGGCGCCAAGCAAGACCAACGCTCAGCTCGGTACGTCTGCGCCGATATCGTTTGGCACCTTCCCCAATTATTGGACCGCCCTGCAGCATCTGTTGCACTACGACTCGGGTATCTATGTCACCTGGATCATCAACTCGATCTTCTATGTCGGCGTTACCGTCGTCCTGGCCCTCGTCATCTCGTTGACGGCAGGGTACGCACTGGCCATGTTCACATTTGTAGGGCGCAACGTGTTGCTGGTCACGACCCTGGTCGCTTTGATTACACCGTCAGCGGCAATTGTGCTGCCCTTGTTCCTGGAGATGAGCCTTCTCCATTTGGTCAACACGTCCTGGTCGGTCATCCTGCCGAGTTCGTTCTTCCCATTCGGCGTCTATTTGAGCTATGTCTATTTCTCGACCAGCCTGCCGCCAGGACTGATCGAGGCCGGCCGCATCGACGGCGCCAGTGAGTTCCGCATCTTCAGCTCGGTAGCCATGCCTTTGGCCAAGCCGTTGGTCAGCCTGGTCGCCTTCTTCGCCTTCGTCAGCCAGTGGAACAACTTCTTCCTCGTCCAGGTCATGATCGCATCGAGCAATCGGCTCAACCTGCAGACCGGGCTGGCCACCATTCTGGCCAGTGCCTTTTACAGCAGCCCGCTTTCTCCTCCCGGGATCCTCCGGCCGGAGCTGGCCCTCGGCGGGATCCTGCTTGCCGCACCTGTCATCATCTTTTTCTTTGTCATCCAGAGGAACCTGATGAGAGGGTTGTTGGCTGGCTACGGAGTGGGTTGAGCCCCGGAGCTCGGGGTTTGTGCCGAGTGCGTCGAGCGTGGCAATTATTGCCGGGAAGTAGGCATGGCTTAGAGGTACGCGTTGCTTAGAGGTACGCATTGCATGACGAGAACGATCGGAGGAACGAGATGGTCGCCGAAGCAACATCGGACGTGGTGGTCGAAGCTTCAGGGTCGCACCGCGTCTCACTGCCTGTAGTAGGCCCGGAGTACTCGAGGGTCGATGCTGAGACGCGTGCCGCTTTTGGCGGCGTAAGCGCGGCTACGGCGGCTGCCACCCTGCACCGGATGGGGCTGACCAGGGCCTTCATCAGGGGGCCCGCGCCCTCGACGCGGACGCCAAGGTCGTGGGTTCGGCTCTCACGCTGGCCTTCATGCCAAAACGGGAGGACGTTGCCGCTGCGAAGGGTCAGGAGCACTTCGAGAAGCGAACCGCACTGTGGGCCGTCCTGGATGAGGTTGAGCCGTTTGACGTCCTGGTGATCCAGGCCTTCGGGGATCTTTACACCGGCTGTATTGGCGAGATGCTCACCAGCTACCTGTCCACCCGTGGCGGGTTGGGCATAGTCGTGGACGGTTGTATACGCGACTGGCCCAAGATCCACCAAATGGGGGTCCCCGTATGGGCCACCGGCGTTACCCCGCATTTTGCCACTCAGGCCGGGCTCCTCCCGTGGGGGTACAACGTCCCGGTCGCCTGTGGTGGTGTGCTCGTCCTTCCCGGGGACCTGGTCGTTGCTGACGGTGATGGCGCCGTAGTAGTGCCGGCGCAATTGGCCAGAGAGACGGCACGGGTGGCCGGGGCTCACGAAGACTGGGAGGTGTTCAGCCGTATGCGTCTCGACGCGGGCGGCGCCCTCAGCAAGTACTATCCCCTTGACGAAGAGGCGACCGTGGAGTACGAGCAGTGGCGGCGGGAACAAGGCCAGCCACAGCTCTAAAGTTCGGGCCTATGACAGGCGACCCCGGAGCACCGCGAAAATATCCTCCTCCCGACTCGGAGGGGGGGTGGGCTCGCGGCGGGCGCCGGGCCGCTGTTCGCGGAGGCTTTTTGGCCCTCGGCCCTCTCTGATCTTGGTTCTGGCACCGAAAAGTGGGCTTATCACCCCATTTCCCGTACCAGTTAGGTGGCGCCGTCAAGCTATATGACCAGCTCCAGTCGACGAGGCCACCTGGGCCTGGGCCACGCCTTGTCTTTGTTGGCCTTGGCTGGGGCCCGTCGACTGGAGCAACGGTCCTACCGCGCTGACGATTTAGCGTTGACTCCAGGAACGTTTGCCCGGTTGCCGGGGTAAATACAGCGGTCCCCGGTTCAGAGTCCTCGGTGCAACCGGGCAAACGTTGCCTATCGTGGCACTACGTCACGAGGCGCAGTTGAAATCGCTCGTCGGGACCCCGGACTGGATGAGGTATTTCTTGATCAGGCTCGGTACGGGCCCTTTGCAGAGCAGGAACTTAATATCGCTCGGGCTGCTCTGGTAGAGGGGCACGTCCGTGTTGAGCGGCGTGCCCTCGATCTTGTCTACGTACGCCATGTACTTCGACAAGCCCAGGCTGTTGAGCCCCGAGACGTAAGTGTTCCAGTTGCTGGTCAAGGACTTTTGGCCGGTGATGAACTCGTCGGTCCACTGGTCGACGTACGTGTCGATGTTCGTCTGGAGCGTGCCGAAGGCCGCCCCATCCGCAGTAGGCACCCAGACCGAACTAGGGTACTGCAACTTGGCCTGGTGACCGGCCATGTCTATCTCGGTGGTCAGCTGGTTGTAGGACTGCGAACCGTTAGACGTAAATGGCGGGGGCGACTCCTGGAGCATCCGCGTCGACGTCCCGTCGAAGAACGGGCCCACTGGAACCAGCTGCAGTTCTGGTAGAAGTTCGGCGTCACGAAGGCCACCGACTCGTCCTTGATGGTGAAGATCGCCGCCCCTGGGGCCAGCCCGGTCGACCCCGGCGTTGGCTTGGCCACGTAGCACCCCAGGTTGTAATTGAGGAAGCCCTGCGCGGTGTTCATGTAGTTCAAGAGCTTCATGATCCCGATTTCCTGCGGCATGGTCGCCTTGCTGGTTATCGCCATCACAAAGCCCGGGCCTATACCCGTGCCGCTGAACGCCGTGTAATCGGCACCGCTCGGGCCTTTCAGCGGCGGCATGGCCAGCCAATTGAGGTAATAGCTGGACGATGCCCCGTAATTCTGTATGTTGACCTCGTCTGCACCGCTCGGGAATACGCCGAGCGTGTTCTCGGAAATTTGCGAGGTCAGCGCCGACGGTTGCTGAGTGAGCGCTTCGGCCGTGAAGTCTCCGTTCTTGAACAGGCTGTCGATGTACTCGAGCCCGGCTCTCCACTGTGGCTGGGTCGGCACGAAGACGACGCTGCCGTTGTTGGAGACGTCGACGTAGTTCTCGTCAGTGGTGGTGGCGAGGTCGCCGTCGAAGGGGATGAACGAGTTCATGAGGAACTGGACGGGGTCAGAGTTGTAGGTGTCGATGGCTCCCGAGAGGGGGGTGATCCCGTGCTCCTTGAACACATTGAGGACGTTGGCGAACTCGGCCGTCGTCCTCGGCATCGACAGGCCGAACTTGTTGAGGTCGGCGATGTTGATGTAGTCCTCGTAGGTCCAGCTGCAGTGCGGGCAGTAGTTGTAGACCGGCAGGGAGTATATGTCGCCGTTCGGCGTCGTAACTGCTTGTTTGTAGCCCGGGATGGTCTGGATGTTGTTCCAGAGGTTCGGTGCGTACTTCTTGATCAGGTTCTGCAACGGGAGGAAAACGCCTTCGCTGCCGTACTTGAGGGCGTCGGCATTGCTGATAGTGCCACCCCATATCACGTCCGGGTACTGGCCACTGGCCAGCAGGAGGCCTTGCTTGGTGGTGAGGTCCTGCGAATCTCCGACCGGAGTGGTGTTGAAGGTGAAGGTCAAACCGGTAAGGTTCTCGGCGAACTTGGTGAACGTGTTGGTGTTGAGGTTGGCGACCGATTCGGGCATCTGGCCGAACATTGTCACGGGCGGGATAGTGCTCGTGGCGGCCGGTACCTGAGCCGCACTTGCCACCGCGCCTCCGGTGACCATTCCGAATATGGCAGTCCCACTGGCGATGCACGCCAACATCTTCGTCTTGTGACGCATGCTCCCCCTCCTTGTTGGGTTGATGAGCTTCAAGAGTTTGGGACGTTCCTGGAAAAAAGGGACCGGTTGACGCTGGTCCAGGGGCATCACTCCTTGAGCGAGCCGAGGCGGAAGCCCTTCACGAAGTACTTCTGGGCGAAGGGGTAGATGACCAGGATGGGGAGGCTCCCCACCACGATGAGGGAGTACTTGAGCAGGGTGGAGATCTGCTCGAAGTTCTCCATCTGCTGGGTGGACAGATGGGCGAAGTCGCTGGGGGAGAGCTGGTTCAGCACCAGCACCTCCCGGAGCACCATCTGCAGGGGGTACAGGTCCTGGGAGTTCAAGAACACCAGGGCGTAGAAGTAGCTGTTCCACACGCCCACGGCGAAGATGAGGGCCAGCACGGCGAGCACGGGCTTGGACATGGGCAGCACGATCTTGCGCAGCACGGTGAAGTCGCTGGCCCCGTCGATCTCGGCCGCCTCGATCAGGGTGTCGGGGATGGTGGTCTGGAAGAAGCTCTTGGCCAGGATGACCGAGAACAGGCTGAGGGCGCCGGGCACGATCTGGGACAGGCGGGTGTTGATGAGCCCGAGGTCCTGGACGACCAGGTACAGCGGGATGATGCCGCCGGAGAACAAGAAGGCGAACAGGACCAGGAAGCTGATGAGGCGCCGGCCCCTGAAGGTGGGCCGGGACAGCGGGTAGCCGAGCAGCACCGACAAGGTGACGGACAAGGCGGTGCCAAAGGCGGTGTAGATGACCGAGTTGACGTAGGCCTCCCACACCCCGGGGTAGTCGAACACGGCCTTGTACGAGGACAGGTTGAGCCCGACGGGCCAGAACCAGACCTTGTTGTCGATGACGGCGGCGGCCGAGGAGAACGAGGCGGCCACGATGTACAAGATGGGGAACAAGATGATGACGGCCACCAGGGCCAGCAGGGCGTAGATACCGAGCAGCACCATGCGGTCCCGGGCCGGCTCGCGCACCCTGGTGCCCTTGGCCACCGGCGGGGCGGCGGGGACGGGCACGGGGGCCTCGGCCCGGGCGCCGCCAGTTATAAGGGCCATCTCTCCTTGCCCCTAGAACAGGCTCGACCGGGTGGTGCGCCGGGCGATGAAGTTGGCGATCACGATCAAGGCGAAGCTGATGACGGAGTTGAACAGCCCGACGGCGGTGCCGAAGCTGAAGTTGTCCTGTACGAGGCCCACGTCATAGACGTAGGTGGAGACCACCTGCGAGGTGGACAGGTTGAGCGGGTTCTGCATCAAGAACACCTTTTCGAACCCGACGCCAAGGATGGACCCGAGCGACAGCAGGAACAAGATGACGATGGTGGGCTGGATGGCGGGGAGGTCGACGTGGCGCATCTTCTGCAGGATCGAGGCCCCGTCGATGCGGGCCGCCTCGTACAAAGTGGGGTCCACATTGGCCAGCACGCCGAGGTAAATGATGGCCCCGTAACCCGTTGTCTGCCAGATGCCCGACCACACGTAGAGCGAGGCGAAGTCCGAGGCGTTGCCGAAGTAGTCCGGCACGTTGTGGACCCCGATAACCCCCGCCATCTCGCTCAACAGGCTGGAGGTGGGGGCGAGCACGATCTGCATCATGCCGATGAGCACGATGACCGAGATGAAGTAGGGGGCGTAGGTGACGGTCTGGACAAACTTTTTGAACCGGCGGTGGCGGACCTCGTTTAGGGCCAGGGCCAACAGGATGGTGGCGGGGATGCTGACGGCCAGGAAGTAGACGCTCAGCACGAGCGTGTTCTCGATAATGGGCCAGAACTCGGGGTTGGAGACCCACTGGCGGAAGTACGTGAGCCCGGCCCAGGGGCTGCCCCACATGCCCCCCACGGGGTTGTAGTTGCGGAAGGCGATCTGAGCCCCGAGCAGGGGCCAGTAATTGAACACCAGCAAGAACCCGAGGGGCACGGCCACCATCAGGTACAGCTGCCAGTGCCGGCGCAGCGACTTGGACAGCGGGTACGGTTTGCCCTTCAGCCGGCGCTGGGCCTCCCGTCCGAGGACCGGCGCAGACGAGCGAGCCGGGGACAGCCCGGCGGCGCCCTGGCGGGGGGCCGAGACGTTGTCCGAGATCAATGCCGCCGGGCCTTTGCGGACTGTCTCGTCTTCGTCGTCAGTCGGGCCTTTGTGGGCCACATGGCTCCTGGCAACGGGGCCCCTAGATCCCCAGCCGGGTCAGCATGCCGTGGGCCGCATCGACCTGATCGGAACCGCAGAGATAGCGCCACAACTTAGCTCGTTGAATTTGTTCTTCCCGATGCTCAGCGCCGAACCACGGCTGATGTGTGGTGAAAATACGGTCGAGCACGTCCGGGTTATCGTACCCCTCCGTGTTGAACCACCCCCGCTGTTCCCTCCCGGCGGCCAGTTGCAGCCGCATTTTGAACATGTAGCGCCGGCGGTCTGTTGAGTTGGGCTGTGCACAATGCCAAATATCCGAGTGCGTAATGAACACGGTGCCGGCCGAGCAGGCCAGGTGTTGCTGGCCGACGATGTTGCGATAGTGCGCGATCGAACCGAACCGGATGTCGCGCAGGTGCGACCCGGGCAGTACAAGCGTGGGCGCCCATTTCTCGGGGCGTGTCCTGAGGGAAGTACATCACGAGCACGTCGAAAGTGAGAGGCCGGGTGTCGATGATCGAGTCCGCGTGCCAGTCCTGCGCCTGGGGGTGGTGGGCCGGCACGATGTGGACGAAGGAGTGGTTGTAAATAGGGTCAGGGCCCATCAGGCTGCGCAACGCCCCGCACAGTTGCGGCAGCTGGAACACCTTTCTTATGGGGAGGGAGGTGTCCCAGTACTTGAAGCCGTTGCCCTCGTAGGCATCGAGCTCGCCCAGGACCTCCCGGTTCAATCCTTCCGGTACCACGCGGTCGAGGCGGACGAACCCGTCGGAGGCGAACTTCATCATTTGCTCGACGTCCAGTAGCTCGGTTTCCGGAACGTCAACCTTCAGAATTTCAGTCATGGCAGGGGACCTCCCGGGTCAGGACGAACTCGTACGGGAGCACGGAGGTCTCGTGCTCCCGCCCGGGGATAACGGCGGTCTGGGACATCTGCAGCAGTCTCCAGCCGGCCCGGAGCGCGGCCACTACCGAAGGGTAAGGCGGGTCGCTCTCATCACCCGGACGCGATGGCAGGGAGCCCTCGGGCGAGGCCCCATCGTACAACGCCCAGGCTACGGTCTGGGAATCGAGGCTCCTGTTCGCGAGGTGCAAGATGAGTACTTGCTCCCTGGTGATCGTCTCCGGCATAACTACCTTTCCTTCCTTGCCACCACGGGCGATCCTGCCAACGGCGGTGATGGCAGCGACAGTGCTGGCTCCTTCGGCCCCTGACGATGATCGACGTGACTGGCCTAATCTACGTGGCACAATCTACGTGGCTGGCATCAGTAGAGCTGGCATACGTAAACTGGCATCGGTAAAAACCCTTCACGGGTACAAATTTACCGCTACGGGCGTGGTCTTCCTGCGCTCGTCGGGCGGGCGAGGGCCCACCGCCAGGTCAAGGGGCTCAAACCCGAGGTCAAAGGCGGGCGATCCCGGGGCCAACGTGAAGTCCCGCTTCTCGAGGTCCCCGCACTGCGGGTCGGCCTCGACCGAGTGGCGGTCGTACCCGAGCGACCGGAGCTGCTCCATGCTGTAGGTCCTCGCCAGAGCCACGCCCTCCGGCCTGTAAGTCGGGCCCTCCCCGCTGACGAGGGGTTTACCGGCAACGTCCCAGAATAAGTTGACGTCGCTCACAAATGGGCGCTCGTCGAGGTGACAGCGAGAACCGCCAACGAACAGCAGCTGGCCGTCCGTGATGACGATGTTGCGTATGAAGTTGAACGAAGTGTGGGCTTCGCTACGCCCGAGGGCGACCTGGCCTTCGCCTCCAAATGCGAAGATGTTGTTGCGCACGACGTTTTCACGCCCGAAATTTTGATGGAACGGCTCACTGCCGGCGTCGTAGGCCAGGTTACCTTCGACGAGGATGTGAGCGCTGCCTTCGTCGAGGTAAATACCCCAACCACCATATGCGCGCCTGACGATGTCGTGAATGAGGTTGCCCCGGATAACCGTCCCCGGCTGTGCGCCCAGGGTGTATATCCCCCCCATGTCGCTCAGCAAGCCGCGCCCCAGGTCGTGGATGTGGTTGAACTCGATACGGTTGTTCCTGCTTACGCTGTCTCCGTAGCGCCAGACCCACCCGCAGGATATCCCGCTGTAGTAGAAACCGTGGATATGGTTGTGAGAGACATTGCTGTCGTAGGAATGGGCGAGCAAGACGCCGACGGCGCTCGGGAAGATCAGGCCGCCTTCATGAATATGGTTGTCAGTAATATGAGTGCGCCCGGTGCGGTCCTCGAGCCGCCCCGATGCATCGGAGCCAAATACTTTCACCCCACCGGCACCCAGATCCGTGAGCTCGTTGCCCACCAGGCGGTTAGCCTTACAGCCCTCCCCTATTTCGATCGCGTACCCACCGACGTGGGCGATACGGCAGTCTTCGATCGAGCAGTAGCGGGCGCCCTCGAACGCTATCGCGCCCATGACGTTGGAAGCGGCTTGCGAGGCGGCCGCATATTGGATCCCGGGACGGCGCTTTGGGTAAGGGGAGTGCTGAAGGTCTGACAAAGGGTGCCAGCCCTTCGGCTGCTCCCAATCGGTGTGCTCGAACTTCAGCCTCTCGAACCGCAGGAACTCAACGCATTGCCTTTCCGCGGGCCGGCCGCGGAGCACCAGCAACTGTTGGACGGAAGGCGCAAAGACCTCGGTAGTGCCTGGTGCCTCGCCCTCGAGCGGTAGATAGTAGAGGGTACCGGTGGGCGCGTCCAGGTACCATTCTCCCGGCTCGCTGAGCGCTTCGAAGACGTTGTCGACGTAGTACTCGGCATACTTCCGAACCGCGTCGTCACGGAGGGCAAACATGCTTTGGCGAGATGAAACGACGGTGCCGGTGGTCGCATCGAACTCGGCAATAGGTAACCTCTCTTCCGTCCACCAGTGGAAGGCCACGACCTCTACGTCGTGAAGGTTCTTCCACTCCTGGATGTCGCCGGGTTCGCAGACAAAGGTGGCTGTACCGTCGAAAAGGTTCTCTTCGTTGTAGTGCCAGGTGGCTAAATCCAGAGGCGGCACGGTCTCTTTGACCCGGTAGTAGCCACGCTTTGGTACCCGGGGACGGGGGCGCCGCTCGCCATTAACGAACAGCTGGCGAAAGTACCAGCGGCCCGATGCCACTTCGGGTAGGTGCGCAACCCAGCACCGGCGCGAGCCCAGCGGTTCGTCGCGCCAGCCGGTGATCCAACGCCCACCGTCGATGACGGCGTCCTCGCCGGGGTAACCGCTGAACGTCACCGGCGCCGAATCCTCGGCCCGAATACCAAAGGCTCGGAACGGAAATACCGGCCGCCGCGGATCCAGACAACTACGGCGCCCTGCAATTGGCCCGAGGCTTTCAACCCACGCACCACGTCGCGCGCCCGCTCGATGGTCGCGAACGGGCCGTCGCTTGCATCCTCGGCCGGACTGGCGAGCGCCCCCGACCAGGTGTCGCGACCATTGAGCGAAACGTAGAACTCGTGCCTTGGTGCACCTGCCATGTTTCCCCCGTTATGGGATCAGGTTGACCGAGCGCTCAGCCGCGTCGACGACGTTACACTGGGCCTTCGACGAGCGTCAAGTTTTCATCAGATTTATAGGCAACTTCATCTGATTAGACCCTGGACGGCCGGACCAGCGGTTGCTACCGTGTCGTGAGGGCCAAACTGCACGGAGCGCGAGTGACTGCAAACGGTCGGAGCTACTTGGGTGCTAGGCGCAACAGTCGAGTGGTCCACGACCTCGGGGCGGCCATCGTCAGTGGGCGAATAAGTCCTGGCGCCTTGATGCCTACGGAGAACCAATTGGTCGAGGAGTACGGTGTCGGCCGCTCGGCCCTTCGTGAGGGGGTCAAGGTCCTGGCCGGCAAGGGCTTACTCGAGAGCAGGACGAGTGCCGGGACCCGGGTACGGCCACGGGACTCGTGGAACCTCCTCGACCCTGACGTGTTGCACTGGCGACTGAACCCCGTGCCAAGCGAGCGAGACCTGGCCGTGGTGGCGAACCTGCGGGTCGCCCTCGAGCCCGGAGTAGCCCGCCTGGCGGCGGAGTCGCCCGACATGAGCGCTCGCCGGGAGGTACCCGTGCAAATGGCAAAGCTCTGGGCTACCGTCGACGACCGGGAGGCTTTCGTCGAGTCCGACCTCGCCTTCCACCGGTCGATCTTTGTCGCCTCCGGTAACGAGCTTTTGCTGTATATCTACGAGGTCGTCAGCGACGCGCTAAGGCTCGTCCGCCCGCTTCACACACACTCGGTGGCCCATAACCGCGAGACCCTGCCAAACCACGAGCGGGTCGCCCAGGCCATCCTGCACGGGCACCATCGCAAGGCCGAACAATTCATGCGGACCATCGTCGAGGTCGCCCGGGCGGATGCCCTGCAGCGACCCGAGATGACTTACGGTTAGCGGCCATGAGGTTGACCGGCCAAGAGTACGGTCGTGAGCACATCGCATTGCGCACGGGTGACGCCGATGCCGTCGGCGGCGTAAGGGCGGTAGTCATCGATGACGGCGTAGAACGAGGCGTCCGGACGCTGGAGTTCAGGACCGGTGGCGGCCTTCGCTTTGAAGTCCTGGTTGACCGGGCCATGGACATAGGCGTAGCCGAGTTCGACGACTACAGCTTCGGCTGGCGCTCCGCCACGGGTTTTCGTCACCCCGGCCTGCACGAGGTGAACGACGAGGACGGCTTGTCGTGGCTACGGAGCATGTCGGGGCTGGTTGTGACCTGCGGGCTCGACCACACATTGTTCGGTGGGGATTTCGACGCCTCGAACTACCATTACCCGCCGAAGGTCAGGGTCCGCCACGGGCTTCACGGCCGGGTGGCGAACATCCCGGCCCGGCTGATTGGCTACGGCCGGACGTGGAACGGGGATGAAGCGGTGTTGTGGGCGGAGGGGGAAGTCCGTCAGGCAGCTATCTTTGGCGAACACCTCGTCCTTCGGAGGCGGATCGAGGCCGACCTGGGCGGAGAAGAGATCCGCCTCAGTGACACCGTGGTAAATAGCGGCTTTGACCGCACTCCCCACATGTTCCTGTACCACTGCAACCTGGGCTGGCCCCTGCTCGACGAGGGCTCCGAGTTCCAGGCCCGTGTGCGGGCGACGACGTGGTCGAGCGACAGCGCGCGAGCGCAGGGTTATTCGAACCTGCGTTTCGACGCCCCTGTCCCGGGCTTCGTCGAACAGGTGTACGAGCACCAGCTAGACCCCGACCCCGATGGCAAGGTGCGCGCCCGCCTGAGCAATAGCCGGATCGAGCGCGCCTTCGAGCTCGAGTACTCGCCATCTGCCTTCCCGAACTTCTTCGAGTGGTGCAACCTCCACGCTGGCGATTACGCCGTGGGCCTCGAGCCATCGACCCACCCGGTCAGCGGGGAAGCGGCCGCCCGGGCCGACAACACGATGATCTGGCTCGAGCACGGTGAAGAACGATGTTACGATTCCGTGCTCCGCTTTTTGAGGACGTGAAGTCAGCCACCGCTTGGCTGACCGGCGATGTCGGGGTCGCCCGCGTCCTTGCCCGCATAGTTATCGGACGCCACCGTCTCTTCCTGGACCCCCCGCTCTAACCCGACCCTGGCCACGATGGCGGCCACAGCCAATATCGCGGCCATGATGTAGAAAACGGTTTGCGACGCGTGAGCGAAATCGAGCCGGATGTAGTGGGGGATCGGGCCCACGTGGCCCGTTTGTGACTCGGAGATGTGCGACGCCGCCTTTGCCGCCGCCTTGGGCGACAAGCCCCGCGATACGAGCGAGGTGGTTACCTGCGAGCGGAACTGGTCGACCAGGACCGTCCCCAGAATTGCCAACCCGAGGCTGGCCGCGTAGTTGCGCACCGTTTGCGTGATACCCGTGGCCTCTCCATAAGAGAGCCTGGACGCTCTATTTACTGCGTCAGTGCTGGCCGGCGTAAGCATAAACCCGAGCCCGGCCCCTGCAAGTATGACGTAGCCGCTCTGAGCGTTGAAATTTAGATCTGTCATCTTGCTAGCCCACAGGCCGAAACCTACGGCCCCCAGGACGCACCCGGCTACTACGGGGAACTTCGCCCCCCGACGGTCGAGGATACGGCCGCCGACCTGGGCCGCCACCACGAAGCCGATGAAGAAGTACAGCAGGTAAACGCCAGCCTGTTGGGCCGATTTGCCCAGCGCGATCTGGGCGTACTCGCTGGATAGGAAGAACAACGGGACGAAGGTCAACATGGTAATGCCCAGGACGAGGTTTTCGACCAGGAACGCCCGTATGCGGAAAATCCGCACCTGTATGAGGGGCGACTCTGTGCGGTACTCGACGAAGTAGAAGGTCACCAGGAGGCCCACGCCGACGATGATCGAGATCCAAATCCAGGGGTTGCCCCAGCCCCAGTACGACGACTGCTGGAACCCGAACACGCTCAGCGCTACGCCGCTGGCAATCAGAGCAAGACCCCGGAAGTCCATCGGTGCGGGGCGGTGTTCGGTCACCGGTTTCGACAGACCGATGAGCACCAACGCGATGAGCGCCACCGGGATGTTGACCCAGAAGATGGCTCGCCACGTCCACTCGGTCAGGTAGCCACCGAGGACGGGGCCGACGGCGGTAAGACCTCCGGCCAGCCCGAAGAAGAGGGCCAGGGCCTTCCCACGTTGGCGGATATCGAACGTCTGTACCACGATGGCCAAGGCAGCCGGGAACATGATGGCGCCGCCCAGCCCCTGTACAGCCCGGAAGGTCACGATCCACGCCTCCGCCGCGCTCCCTGTTGGGGTAAACCCGCAGAGCGCAGAGGCGCCGGCGAACACGATAACGCCCAGGACCACCATCTTGGTGTGGCCGACCGTGTCGGCCAGGCGCCCGCCGAAGGCAAAGAACGCGGCCAGGGTCAAGAGATAGGCGTTTACCATCCACTGCACGCCGGTGCTGGTGAGGCCGAGTTCCCTCTGGATCTCCGGTACGGCTATTGACACGATGGTCTGGTCGATGAACGTCATCGCGACCGCAAAGATCATTGCCGCCAGGACAAGGTTCCTTGGGCTGCTGCGGGTGGTCCCGGTTACGTTCATGGGTCCTCCTGCTCTTATATGTCCCGGGCCACCCGGGAGGCCTGGGCACTAAGGCCGCCAAGTGACGCGTAACCGACCGCCGTCAACTTCCACAATATGCGCTATTCGTGGCCGTCGCCGGGCCACAGGATGAGAGCCGCGGCGGCCGACGTTGGCTTCAAGGTACCTTGTGTAGCTTAAACGGTTTTGGACCGGGCGGCAAGGGTTTTGAGCCCGGGGGTTACGAGGGGATTGGCCAGGGGTGGATATTGGTACCTGCATGAAGCGACCGCCCGATGACCTGGTCCGGCGCCTCGTCGATGCCGGCTGTAGTTATTACGAGCCAAGCGTGGCTCAGGACATCCGGTCTGGCGCCGTAAGGGCTGCTTTTAGGCCCGTGTTGGCGCTGGGCCCGTGCTTCTTCAGGCCGGTACTGCCTCTTCGGCGGGCTTGACCTTCGCCGCCCGACGCGCCACCATGACGACGCCCAGAATGGCAATCAAGCCTCCGGTGGTCTGTGACAGGTCGAGGGATTGGTGGAGGACCACTGCTGCGGCGACAGCCGCCACTACGGGGTTGACAGACACAATTACAGATGAAACGGATACGTCGAGATAGCGGTGCGCCCAGTTTGAAAGCAGGAGAGCACCTCCTGGTAGCAGCGCGAGAAGTGTGATCCACAACCAGTCCCCGGGCGTGCCGACGGCCAGGTGTTCCCGAGAAAGAAGGGTGATCGGGACCATCGCCACGGCGGCGACAATTAGCACCCCGGCGGTGTACTCGATGCTGTCCAGGCGGACGGCGGGAGCACCGGATCCCTCAGGTGCCGGGGCCCGCGTGCTGACGAGCTTGGAGAAGACCCAGAATGCAGTCCAGCAACAGAGGGCGCCCGTGGCCAGCAAATCACCGAGCACCTCGTGCTGCGCGGCGCCTCCGGCCGACCCCAGGATGACGACGGCCATGCCCCCAATTGCCAGCGCCGTCCAGGCCAGGTCGGCCGGGAGCACCCGTTCGTTGAACAGCGGCCTGGCAATGAGGAGGACCAAGACGGGTTGAAGCGCTCCGATAATGGACGCATCGGCAATGCTCGTAAGTTTTACGGCGCTGAAAAAAAAGGCGATATCCCCGCACAGCAGGAGCCCGCCCGGGAGCGATCGCCACAGAATTGGCCAACTGAGACGACGCCGACTGGCGATCAACAGCACGAAGATAAGGGGTACGCCGACCCACAGCCGTTCGAGAGCAGTCACCAGGCCAGGCTCCGAGGCGAGGACGACCAGGATCCCGGAGAAGCCCCAGGCCACGGTGGCCGCCCCGGCCGCCCCGACTCCCCAGGCCACGCCCGCCGGCACGCGTCTCACACCTCCTGACCAGGTGGAGCTCACGGCGCCAGCTTACGCTGCTTATAGGGAGGGCAGGAGCTACAGGGGGTCGCTGGCTGCGGGCGCGGCCCGTTCACTCGCTGCCGTGCTCGGCGCTTTTTGAGCGGTCCGCCTCGACCAGGAGAGTCTTTATCTCGAACGGCCGGAATGTAAGCGAAACCTCGCTATCACCCGCAGTCCCCGGCCCGCTCGGGACGCGACCGGTCACGTCCTCGACGATGGTAGCGGTCATTACCGAGGCGTCAGCCGGTAGACCGGCGAGCCTGACCTGTGCCGGGCGCCCAACGCTTTCATGAAGACGCACCACCCGGGCCCCGTCTCCTTTATTCGCGTACTTGATGGCGTCGATTACGACTGTCGAGTCGTCTCGTAGGTGCGGTCGCCAGCCGGCCGTAGCAGGCCTGGCGGGATTTTCTCCCGGCATCGGGGTTAGCACCTGTGCGCCCAACCAACCGGCCTCGAAGAGGGGTGTTAAACCCGGCGGCACGTGCGCCGAGGTGAGCGCCTCGCCAGTCACCCGAATGGGGCACGACGGCAAAGCGGCACCGGGTGACGCTCCCGTTGTCCGAAACCGTGTCCGGTTCGTAACTGCTCCGCACGATGTGGGCGCGCAGGCGCGAACCCAGGGCGTCGAAGCCGTACTTGCTGTCATTGAGCAGCGCCATACCATAGTCCGGGTTGCCGATGTCTGCCCAGCGCTGGCCGGGGACGACAAGCCCGTCGGCCGGGCGGCTGTTGGCGCCGAACGGAGTTTCGTAGACGGCATCGCATGTCTGGAGGCGGGAACCGAACGAGAACGCCAGGTTGGGAATACCGATCTCCGGGCTCCCCGGTTCGTTCCACCTCACTTCTAATTCAAAATCGACTCGGGCTATGCCCACGTAGAAAACCACCCGCTTGACGATCGTCGAAGACCGGACTGGGTGGGTGCTCTCGAGCACGGCCCGCACCGGGCCTACCTCTATGACCCTCACATCGGCACCGTCGATAATGCTCTGTTCCGCGAAGACGTCGTCGATAACCCAGGACGACATCCCGTGCGGACGCTCATCGAATATTTGCAGAACTCCGAGACCTAGATCAGGGCGTACCTGCTCGAAATTGACAGCGCGGGCGATGTTGTAGCCTACGAGCTCACGCCCGGCGCCCTTGTCGTAAAGCGTCGTGATGACCCCGCTCCCGCGCGCCACCATCGCGAAAAAGTGTGGTGTGTCCACGGACAAATAGCGTGGGTTGACTTCCCGGACGTCGACTGACGGTGCGACCGGCCCGTCGTCGGTCAGGCGGTAGGTCGACGTCCCGTACGCTGGTAGTGAAGCGATGAAGCGCAGCCCGTCGCGGCCCCGTTGACCGGTCAGCCGGGCACCGTTTTCGTCCACGAGCGAGACAGAGCCCTCCCCGGCCATCTCCGGGATGAGGACAACGTCGTCGCGGTCGGCGCCTAGCGGGTTGGTTACCGCAATCGCCCCCTGAGGCGCGCCTTCTGCGAGACCCGCCATCACCATGTCGCTGATGCCACGGGCGTGCTCGAGCACGGCGGCGAGCTCCTGTCGGCTGAGCTGTCGGGCATCGGCTATGGAGGAACCACATATGATGTCGTGGAACTGGTGGAACAACGCCGTTCGCCAGAGCTCGGCCAGATCGGCAGTGTGCTCCTCCCCTGCCAATGTGCACAGCGCTTCGGCCGCCACAAGCTCGTTCTCTACTGCGCGGTTGTAGTACTTCACGTCGGCCTGCGAGGTGTAACACCCCTCGAAGATGGTTGGCGACTCGCCCCGGTGCTCGGGCAAGGGGACCCCGCTGGCGATCACCTCGTCGGCAAAGGCGCCGACCGTTGAGCAGAAGATGGACGGTAGCCCGCTCGCAGCCTGCATCTGGCGGACCGTCTCGAGGTCACGGCGCACCGGGCCGCCACCATGGTCACCGACACCATAGAAGTACACACAGCTCTGGAGCCCGTCCTCGCTGGTCTGCGACAGGAGGTCCTGAGCCACCCGCCCCGGTGTCACCGGCCCGAGGTAGACGGGCGAGCTCAAAGCCAGGACACGCGTCCCGTCGTCACCAGTCCACCAATATGCCGGCCACAATCTCTGGCCCCCGGCCTGGCCCGGGTTGCCGCGATGGTGGTAGTAGACGCGGGCGCCGGCCGAAACAGTTATCTGCGGCATGTTCCCGACATGACCAAATGTGTCCGGTGCGAGATGGACCCGGGGGCTGGTGTGCAGGTACCGCCGTGTGAAACCGACGCCCTCGAGCATTTGGCGCGCCTGAGCCTCGCTCGACGGGATGTTTATGTCACATTCCACCCACTGCATCGTCGCTGGTTCCCAGCGGCCTTCTGAAACGCGGTCACACACGGCCGCGAAGAGAGCGGGCTCCTCCCGGCGCAGTACGTCGTACCCGGCCGGTTGAGAGTGAGTGAAGCGCATTTCGGGGAAGTCGTCCATTATCGCCAGCACTGACGACACGTCGCGCTTGATTATCTCCTTCGTGTCGGCCCACGTCCACATCCACTGCAGGTCGATGTGAGAGTGACCGATGGCGTGGACACGCCGCCGCGCTATTCGCGGCGCCACCGGCAGGAGCGCAGTGCCAACTTCGGCCAGTGCTGTGCCCAGGTCCTCCTCGCTCAGCTCGAGCGGGGCCGGTGGGACCGCCAGGACAGCGGCATCCACGGCCTTGCGCTCTTCGTCGGTGACAGCAAGTGAACCGGCGAGGGCGAGCTGAGCCCAGGCGGTGTCAAGAGCCAGGAAGCGCCGCCACAATGCCGGTGTACTGAACGACAACTCACTGTGGCCGATAGTCTGGCCGGCCGTCGGCCGCACCGTCAGGCTGAGTTCGGGGCCGTTGCCCGGCTCCAGGGCCGCCCACGCCTGGAAGTGTGCCGGCCCACAGGCCACCGGGGGGAGCGCGTCCTCGAAGACAGCCTTGCCGTTGGCTGCCACGCTGACCGGGTACAGGCTGTTCATGCTTATGAGGAGCGGTTCACCTGCCATGGGAACCCCGGCGACTGTTGCCGGCGGGTCGAAGCGAGCCGTGAACGTGGTGGCCACGCCCGGTACGTAGGAGAGCCGCTCGAAGGCCAGGCCGCCGCACAGCACGAAGCTGTCGACCGGCACCAAGCGGATTTCGCCCGAGCGCTCGCCGGCCTGGATCGTCCACTGCTCCGGGAACCACCCGCGTTCGGCTTGGTCGGCCGCCGCACGCAACGTCTCGAGCGCAGCGGCGACCGGCCCAGCCAGGCCTGCCGGCGTCATCACTTTGTTTGTCATGTCTAAAAGCTCCCATCACGGTGTTGTGCAAGTGGCAAGAGCGCACCAACCGCTAAGGCTCATCGATCAAGGTTCCTCCCCCACACGCTCGATGCTGGACGCGCTCTGCTTGGCGCGCTGCGCTGGCGATAGCGCATCGGCACTGTTCCACCTTCGCGTACCCCCCACCCCTGGTCAAGTTGTCGAGCGTGGCAAAGTAGGGGCATGCAAGCCGCCGTTCTTTCCGCCGTCGGAGAGCCTCTCGAGATCGAAGAGCTACGAGAACCCGAGCCGCATGACGGGGAAGCTTTGCTGGAGATCGCCTCATGCGGCGTATGCCACTCGGACCTGCACGTCATGCGGGGCGAGATACCCTTCCCGTTGCCGGCGGTGCTCGGCCACGAAGTCTCAGGCACCATCTTGGCCCTTGGCGGCCGTGCCCGGTTTAGAGGTTGGCCAACGGGTCGTCTCAAGTTTTATCATGCCGTGCGGCAACTGCTCTCGCTGTGCCCGAGGCCATGAAGAACTGTGCGAGACGTTTTTCAGCATGAACCGGTTGAAAGGCGCCCTTTACGACGGTGAAACGCGGCTCTTCCGCCGTGACGGTGAGGCGATCGCCATGTACTCGATGGGCGGCTTGGCCGAGCGCTGCGTTGTCCCCATAACAGACGTTTTCCCCATCCCCGATGCGCTCGAGGTCAGGGACCTGGCGACGCTCGGCTGCAGCGCCCTCACCGCGTACGGGGCCGTCCGGACCGTGGCAGATATCAGGCCCGGAGACACTGTCGCAGTGGTAGCGACGGGCGGTGTCGGACTGGCGCTCATCCAACTATCAGTCATCTTCGGTGCCAGCCAGGTGATTGCCATCGACATCGCGGACGACAAACTCGAAGCCGCCAAAGCATTGGGCGCCACTTCGCTGGTCAATGCCCGCAACGAGGGCCCAGCCAGTGCGGTGGCCGAAATGACCCGGGGCCGGGGGGTTGACGTTGCCTTCGAAGCGTTCGGGAGTGCAGAGACGTTCAAAACGGCTCTCGGCGTGGTGGGCGACGGTGGGACTATTGTCGTCGTCGGCATTGCTCCTCCCGGTGTGGCCGGGGAGATCGACCTCCAGCGCGTGGTCCGAAGGAAGCTGCGAGTCCTCGGCTCCTACGGAGGCCGGCCCCGTACTCACATGCCGGCCCTTATCGACCTCGTCGAACGGGGTGTCTTCCGTCCCGAGCGAGCGGTGACGAGACGGTACGACTTATCGCAAGCCAACGACGCCTACCGGGCTCTCGGACGGGGCGAGATCGTCGGACGGGCGGTGATCGATATTGCCGGGCAAGCGCGCACTTAGTATTTTGCTTGTACTAATAAGGCGGCCACTGACAGCACGGCCGGGAAAGGTAGGTTAGGCAAATGAAAGTGATGCTGGGGCAGATCCAACAATTGGACGCAGACTTGGCCGAGTTCGCCCTGCAACTCGGTATTGATTCGGTCCAGTTCAATACGCCGAACCTCGATGAGCGCTCCGGGTACTGGCCTTACGAGGCCCTCGCCGAGCTGAAGGCAACGTGTTCGAGTTACGGTCTTACCCTGCAGGCGATCGAGAATGTCCCGGCGCATTTCATGCGCGACATCAAGTTCGGTGGTCCTGACCGTGATGCGCAGCTGGCCAACTACTGCACGACCATCCAGAATATGGGCCGGGCCGGTATCCCGGTCCTGGGGTACAATTTTGCCACCACGGGTGTGTGGAGGACCGATAATTCCGTGCCCGGGCGAGGAGGGGCGCGCGTGTCTCACTTCGACGAGTCCAAGATTGCCGCTGGGAACGCGACGGGCGGGCCGCAGGGGGCAGTGGCGGGCACGGGCGGTACCGCGATTACAGAAGATGAGCTGTGGTCCAATTATGAGGTCTTTCTCCGGCGTGCCCTACCGGTAGCCGAGGCCGCCGGGGTCCGCCTTGCGCTCCATCCAGACGACCCTCCTGTGCCATCGATCGGGCAAACGGCCAGATTGTTTTATTCCGTTGACAACATGGCCCGGGCGCTCGCCAAGGCGGACGGGAGCCCTGCCTTCGGGTTCGACCTTTGCCTGGGGACGGTCTCGGAAATGCGAGGAGGGGCGGCGGCGGTCCGCCAGGCAATCGAGACCTTCGGGCCCGTGGGCGCCATTTGTTACGTCCACTTCCGTCAGGTCACGGGCACGGTCCCTCTTTTTGACGAGTGCTTCCTCGGAGAAGGCAACTACTCACCGAGGGAGATCATCGACCTGCTGGCCAGCTCCGGGTTTGACGGGTTCCTTCTCGACGACCACGTGCCGCATATGTCCACTGACACAAAATGGGGCCACGCATCCCACGCCTACGCCATCGGGTACATGCACGGCCTGCTGTGCGATATGGAGGTGACTCGACAGCCGCTGGGTGTATAGGGACATCGGTACAAAATGCCTGCCGGCTCTAGACCGCGCCGTTGCGCGGGTCGAGCGCCAACACAGCAGGCCGACGAAGATGTCCACCTCTGAGCTGTGGGCTTTTCTCGAGATTGCAGGCAGATGTGGGTAACGGGTCGAGTAGGGATTTTCTGAGGTGCGGCGTCGCCGCGGCATCATCTATCGGCTCGGGTTGGTGGCACGTGAACGCGAACCCGAGCCGGAACGGGACGCTATAAAGAACGCACCGGGCGGCAGCCGACAGCACACAGGTTTGCGGCCCGAGCCCGTGGTCCTGGCTTGACGGCTCGATACTGGCGTTTGGGCCGGTGGTGCTCGTAGTGATGTGGAAAGGAGCCCTGGTGCAGCCTTCTTCTCAGCACCGGCCTCCGTGCCTGCGACATGGAGTTGGCTCGATTCCTCCGATGTGGACGGCGAGGGCAGTCCACACTTCGGGTACTTAGCTTTAGCCCTTGAGAGCCCCGGCACTGATCCCCATGCGGATATAACGCTGGGCGAAGATAACTGCAAGCAGCGCTGGCAAGGCCAAGATCACGCTTGCTGCCATAACCTCGTCCCACACAGGGTTAGGGCTACTCACGCCCACGGAACTCAAGTTGTAGACAGCGATGCTCGCCGGAAGGACATTGTTGCTCGAAGCAAACGTCTCGGCAAACAAGTAATCACCCCAGGCTGAGAGGAAAGCAAATATTCCCGTAACCGCGATCGCCGGAGTCGTGATCGGTACGACCACAGACCACAACGCTCGCGCCGAGGAAGCGCCGTCTATGCCAGCTGCCTCGACTAGTTCGTGCGGGATGGACAGCATGTATGTATAAACGATGAGCACACCGAGCGGAGCGGCATATAGGGAATCGGCGAGAATGACTCCTGGATAGGTATTTAAGTAGGTGAAGCTTGACTAGGAGTTGGTCGAGCGGGATCACAAAAGTGATAGTCGGGAACACGATGCCGACCAGAACAAGCAGGCGGATAAGCGTCGCGGTCTTCCGGACCCGCGCCAGGAATAAACCATAACCGGCCGACACCGCTAGCGCGCAATCGAGGACTACCACCCCCGCAGAGATGACCAGGGAGTGGAGCAAGTCGACGCTGGTCAGGCGCCAAGCACCGATGTACCCCTGGAACGTCGGGTGAGGTGGAAAGAAATAGGCTGGCGTATGGAAAAGCTCAAGGTTGGTGCTTAGAGAGGACTGCAGCAACCAGTAGATCGGGAAGAGAAGGCAGAGCATCGTGATGATCAGGCCGAGGCGCCCGAGCTGGGGGCGGACAAGGCCTGCCCACTTGATTGAAGACCGGTGCCCAGCCGATGGACCGATTGTACTTATGGTCGTCTTAGGTTTATCTGCCTCGACAGTAGCTAGCGCGGGTCTTGACATCGTCTATGTGTATGCCTTGCTAGGTGATAAGGAGGCTCGCGGCTCCTTGCTGCGCCGTCCCGCTCTGGACCTTGAACGCGTGGCCAGGAGGAACATACCGGCGATGCATAGCAGAACAACGACCACGCCGAGGATGATGGCGGCCCCCTGGCCATAATTGAACACGACGAAGGCCTGCGTGTAGGCGAGGGGGCCGGGAAGCATCGTGGCGTCGGCTGGGCCGCCCATCGTGAGGATCCATACAAGTGCGAACACGTTCAGCGTGCCCGCGATACCTAGCATCAGTACGGTCAAGATCGTCTCGCGCAGTAGGGGAATTGTGATCCGGGTTAGCTCTTTCCACCAGCTGCACCCATCGACCACCGCAGCTTCGTGGAGAACCGGTTCGATCGTCTGCAGACCACTCTGAATGACCAAGTAGTTGAACGGGATCCCGATCCAGATATTCGCAAGGATTACGACGATGAGAGCGTCGTTCGGGGTCTGAAGCAGGTACGGCGGTTTGAGCCCAAGGCTCTTCAAGATCAAGTCGAAGAGCCCCGCCGGAGGCGCGGTCATCCACAGGAAGGTCGTCGCGACCGCCACTATCGGAAAAAGCCAGGGGAGCAGGACAAGTGACCGGGCCCATCTTCTTGGACGGGAGTTCTCGCGGAGCCCTACGGCCAAGAGGCCGCCAATGACGAACTGTGGTACGACCGAACCCGCGATGAAGAGCGCCGTATTACGCAGCATCAGGTTCCAGCCTTCCACGTACGGCAGCGTCCGAAAGTTCTCGAACCCTGCCCACTTCCAGTGGCCGGTCACGAAATTCGTGGCGTTCACGTAGGAGAAGGCCATGCGGACCGTGTCATAGATGGGGTACCCAAAAATGACACCGATCCAGACTACGATCGGCACGAGCCACGGCCATGCGCGCGCTCGGTGCAGGCCGCTGCGCTGTCTTGGGGGGGTACGTAACAATGGGAGTGTCACGCAAACGGGTCCAATCTTTGGTAACCGCGGGCCCGGGCTGGGCCCGCAGGCGTTCATGTGGGAATCGGAATCGAGTGGATCTACAAAATCACGTTAGCAAGGTCGATATTTATTGACCTTGAGAGGAGAGGGTGTTCTTGGCTGCCGTTAGCGCGGCCGCTAGGGCGCTCGTAGTGGACTTTTCCCCCTCGAGGACCTGGACTATCGCCGTCCCAAGGGCGTTCCCGTAGGCCGGGAATTTCAGACCAAGGGCGGTCGTCCTTCCAATGGCGTACTTGAGTTCGTTGACAAACGGGGTGGCCTGGGGACTTATCTTTTCAAAAGCTGGCCAGAGCGACGTTCGCGTCGGGGTGTAGTCCTGCTTCAGGTCGAACTCCATTGCGATGCTCGGCTGCTGGGCCCACTCGACGAAGTTCCACGCTGCGGTCTCTGACGCCGCGGTGGTCTTCGGGATAGTCCAATATTCCCCCCCCATCGGTACCGCCGGGTGGTCGCTCGGGCTCCTCAGTGGAATCTGGAACGTGCCCCAGTCGGTGAAGTGAGCGGCGGCCAGTGTCGGAAAGTCCCATTGTCCTGTCTCCTCCATTGCCAGCTTCCCCTCAATAAGCTGAGTAATTACGTTTTGGCACTCGGTTATGACCTCCTTATTGGCGTAGCCGTCCTTGAGTAATGTGTCCCAGAAGTTAAGCGCCGCAGCCACGCCCGGTGAGTTAAGATCGTTGATATCCAGCCCTTGCTGGTAGATCCACGGCAGGAATTGCCACGTTGCGCTGCAACCATTGTTGGCGGCTGAATAGCCGACGGCACCGTAGGTCAGTCCTTTAACCTTAGTGACGATCGCCTTGCTGTCGCTCAGCAATTGGGACCAAGTCGTAGGCACAGACGTGATGCCGGCTTCCGCGAAGATCTTCTTGTTGTAAATAAAACCGGGGTCGTTGAGCCCGTCATCGATGCCGTAGATCCCACCCTTGTAGGTCGCCTGCGGCCACGTGCCAGCCAAGTAATCCTTCATCTGGCCCCACTTGATGAGAAGGGGCTTGAGGTTCACCCAATCTCCAGTCCCCATAAAGCTAGCCAGGTAAGTGGGATCGGAAAGGTAGAGGTCCGGGAGCGTATTGGTCGACGCTTCTGCGAGCACTTTTTGTATGGTGTCTGTCACCGCCTGCGCGGAAATGGTAACTTGGGGATGGGTCTTCTCATACTGCTGAAATATCCACTGGATTGCCGTGTACTGCGACCCTGATCCCGGTCCGTAACCGTCAAGAACCGTGAGTGTGATATGAGAGGTTGAGGCAGATGCGACCGTGCTGGTCGCGAAACCTCCAGTCGCCAAGATGGCCGCGGCAAGACCGCCAACGAGGGCGGGTCGACCACGGTGCCGGTTGCGGAGCGATGCGGAACGGCGACGCTTCATGGTAATGGATTCCTCCTTGTCGAGATGTAGGCCTGAATGAGGCCTCATTTCTTGGTGCCTAAGCGGTCCTGCTTCCTGTTGTTTGCGCTGTATCTCGAACATCGACGGAGAGTGGTCGAATAATCATGGCGCCGTTGAGTCGCCACGGGGGTAGGTGCACAACTACACAACGGGTTCTAATACCAGGTCTCTTCTATATCGGAGTACATAAAGTGGCCTAATACGAGCCAAGTGCGTCACCCCCTCGTCGAGCTTCGTATTCGAGCAAGTACTTACCGAACAGGTCGAACACCTCCAACTTAACCACGACGTCACCGTTAGCGCCAGTATCGAAGCGGAGCTCATAGCCAGTCACCGCCTCACGCACGGCATTGCAACGGCGACCGGGAGGGAGCCTGTAACTGAACGGACTGGGAAGAGCGAGGCGTGCTTCAGTGTAATAAAAGAGAAGGCTCACCACAACGGGGCTATGCTCGAGGTCGTGGAGGCCCGGCTCGGCACCTCCCTCTGCTATCTTCTGTCCGCCTTGTCATTGAATGGTGTTGAAATCTCCTTCAATACAGCCTTCGGCCTCGCACCGCCGGATGGCAGTGTGGCGTCCAGACGATCAGGGCGTTTGCTTAAGTTCTGACGAGCGTAGATTGTCTCTCGTACCTCGTGTTCCGGACTGCACGCCAATTGCGGTTGAGAACAGTGGCGCTCGTGCGAGACGCGGCGGGTGTCCACACGACAGCCATGTCGGCTCATGCGGGCGAGAGCCTGGCCTCCTCCAGGTCGAGGTCGTGCTCGATCGTGCGCAAGGTGGTCACCCCGATCTGGCCCTGGTCGCGGAGGGCAACCAGCATCTGGCGTTGCAGGGCGATGAGGTCGCGGCGTATGGCCAGCTCGCTTCGGCGGTCGCCGCGGCCTCGGGTTCGAGGTCCTCGTCATCGGGCGAGTCTGCAACCGGTACAGCCGGCCGAGGTACTGCGCCCGCAGCCCGTCGCTGACCTCCTCGGGCAGCTTGCCGCTTCGCAGGCGGCGCCGATGTGCGTCGAGCGCCGCCTGGGTGAGCTCGACCGGGCCTGACGTTCGGCATCGGCGACGGATGGGCTCTCGCGCAGCTGCAGCCGCCTCACCAGCGCCGGCAGGGTCATGCCCTGCCCGACCAAGGTGGCGATGATCACGGCGAAGCCGAGGTAAATGATGTCGTTGCGACCGGCGAGCGGCGTTGCCGGCGCTTGTCGCGGTCGGCACGGCGAGCAGGGCAGCCAGGGTGATCGCGCCTCGCATGCCCGACCAGCCCAGGATGAGCCGCTCCCGCCACCGCCCGGTGGGCGTGCCGCCACGGCGTCGGTCGGCCCGGATCAACCAACCAAAGGCCCACATCCAGACCAGCCGCACGCACGATGACGGTCGACACCACGGCCAGAGCCGGTCAGGACCAGTCGCCCGAGCGGTCCACGGGCCTGGGCGCTGAAGGTGTGGAACGAGAGTCCCACCAGGACGAACAGGGCGGCGTTGACCAGGAACACGAGGGTTTCCCAGAAGGCGTTGGACTGGAGGCGGCTGCGGGCGGAGAAGGCGCCGCTGCTGCTGTGCCAGCCCAGGTAGAGGCCGGCCGTGACCGCGGCCAGCACCCCGGAGGCGTGGATCTCCTCGGCCGGGCAGATAGGCCACGTAGGCCAGCAGGATCGACCCGGCGATCTCGATCGGCGGATCGTCGATGCGGTTGCGCAGCCATCGGCCGACGAATCCAACCGCCAGGCCGATGGCGGCACCCACCACCATGGAATAGACGATGCTTCCGGCGGTGTGGAGCACGGAGAAGCGGCCGGTGGTGGCGGCGGTGACCGCCGCCGCGTAGAGCACCAGGGCGGTGGCGTCGTTGAAGAGCGCCTCGCCTTCCAGGATGGTGAGCAGCCGCCGGGGCAGCCCGATCCTTCTTGCCACGCTCGTCGCGGCGGCCGCGTCGGTGGGACCGACCGCCGTGCCCAGCACAAACGAGATGGGCCAGGAGAGATGGCCCGACCCAGTGGGCGGCGGCGGCCACGCCGAAAGCGGTCGCGACCACCAGCAGGACGGCCAGCGTCCCGATCGAGCCGAGCGTCGCGGAAGAACCCGGTCGGCGAGGACGTCACCGCGGCGTCAAAGACCAGCAGCGGGAGCAGGCCGAGCAGGACCACGTCCGGTTGGAGCGAGACGTCGGGGACAAAAGGCAGGAACCCGATGATCAGCCCGGCCACGACCAGCACCACCGGCGCAGGGATACCCGACCTGGCGCAGGACAGCGACCGCGACCAGCGTTACCGAGGCGACGCAGAGAACGATGAGGATCTGGCCCGAGCTCACCCTCGAATACTCACGCCTCAGGTCGTCCGGTGCACGGTGGCCTGGCCAGGGACCAATTCAGTGGCAGGTCACTTTGGCTGGGGGGGCGATGCAATGACGATCAGGTCAGGTCAGGCCCAGCGCGAGCACGTCGGCGATCATGCCCTGGATGCGAGGCGACTCGGTTTCCAGGAACGACGACGTGTAGAGACGGCCCCTGTTGCTCCTGCCCAGCTCGGAAATGAGGTCGAGGTTTCCCTCGTACATATTACGAAGACGTTCGAGGTCGCTCTCGTCCTCCGGCTTGGTAATGAAGTTGAGCGTGAACATCCGGCGCCCCGTCCTACCTCCAAATGAGGCGTGGAAAAGCCGTTGGTCGAAAACCAAGACGTCGCCCGGTTGCGACTCGAGGGCAATGCAGGGAATGGCGGATCCGTCCACGCCATAAGGCGAACTCGCAGCCTCGCTGGCAGGACGCGGTCCTTCTCTCAACCGCTGGCCCAAGCCCCCCGGAAGGTGCGAGCCCGGGATCACGAGCAGGCACCCGCTGTCCTTTTTGACGGGGTCCAGGTACAGGGCGACCTTGATACGGAACCCGTCCCAGCCCGGGTTGTCGGGGTGCCAACCTGTGTCGCCAACGTAGAGATTGCCGTCTGAGCCGACCCAGACAAAGCCCGGCCCCAGCAGTTGCTCGATCGCATCATAAATGCGGTCGTCCTCCAGCAAGCGGTACAGTCGCTCGTCCTGCTCCACCACGCCGAGTACTCCTTGACGGCGGGCGCCGTCGAATTCCGTCCCCTGGCGGTCTCGAGACAGTACGTCGTCGAAGTGGCGGCTGATATCGGCGATCTCCTCGGCTGAAAGTAGACGAGGCAGGACCAAAAAACCGAAGGTCTGGAAGTGATTGACCTGCCCTTCGGTCAGCATCCCGTGCTCCGGTCGGTAGTGGCTCCGATACCGCAGCTATTAAGGTAAGCGCGGGTGCGTCTGGCGATGGGGAGCGGGGTGCCGGGGTCGCAGGGGTACATATCCTGCTCGACGATGGCGAAGAGGTCGCCGCCGAGACGCTCGAGGGCGGCTATCAACGGCTCCATCGCGGGTACGCCGCCAGGTGGCTCGCACATGGCGCCCCGGCGGACCGCCTCGGCGAAGGCCAGGTCCTCCGCCTGCACCTGAGCCAGCACCCGGGGCGCGACCTGCTTGATGTGGACGTAGCCAATCCGGTCGGGGAAAGCCTCGATGAGGGCGAGGTTGTCGCCGCCGCAATAGGAGATGTGCCCCGTGTCGAGGCAAAGCGAGATCGAAGAAGGATCGGTCTCCTCGAGGAACCGTTCGACCTCTTTTGGCCCTGCGACGTGGCTGTCGGCGTGCGGGTGGAACACGATCCGTACGCCGAACTCCCCCTCTATGATGCGGCCAAGCTCGGAGGCGTGGTCAGTGAGACGCTGCCAGTCGTCCGGTTCGAGCAAAGGTGATTGTACGAAGTTCCCGTCCTGGTCGGCGATAAGCCTCGGGGAGGTAGATGAGGAACGCGCACCCATCGCCTGGACCAGGGCGGCGACCCGTCGCGCCCGCGGCCAGGTCGCCGTCCCACGCTGAGGCACGGTGCAGCGCTCCTCCGACTGTCCCTCCCGAAATCTTGAGGCCCCGCCGTTCGGTCTCCTCGCGGAGCTGCGCCGGGCTGGTCGGCAGGTAACCGCAGGCCCGAGCTCGAGCCACTCATAACCGGCCGCGGCGAGTTCGTCAAGGAAACGCTCCCAGGGTGTCTGGACCGGATCCTCGGGGAACCAGACCCCCCACGAGTCCGGAGCGGTGCCCAAATAAATGTTCGCTGCCAAGTCAAACCTCCGGGATCTACTGCCATCGAACGCCCTCACGGCCGGTCGCTCCCAGACAATCTACCGGTGTTCGTCGGGGCCTGGTTTAGCTCAGGAGCCGGCCAGGGCATGACCGACTACCGTGTGCCTATGCAAGCCAGAGCGGTAATTTACGATGCCCCGCGTCACTTCGAGCTGACCCGGGTGCCGGTGCCTGAACCGGGGCCAGGGGAGGCCTTGCTGGCCGTCGAGATGGCCGGTATGTGCGGTACCGACTTGCATATCCACGAAGGCGGGTTTATTTCCCGGTACCCCTTGACACCCGGCCATGAGATCGTGGGGCGGGTGGACTCGGTGGGTGCCGGCGTCGACAGCCTGTCTGCCGGCCAAAGGGTGGTGGCCGACAATACCGTGCTATGCGGCCGGTGCTCGTACTGCCGCCGGGACAAACCGCTCTTTTGCCGCAACTTTTATTCACTCGGAGTGAACGGCCCGGGTGCCTTCGCCGACTACGTCGTGGTAAAGGCGGAGAAGTGCTTCGCCGCCGACGACCTGAGCCCGGTGGCGGCGGTGATGACGGAGCCGACTGCGTGTGCGGTGCACGGCATGGATGTCCTGGCCCTGGCGCCGGGGTCGGATGTGCTCCTCTTTGGCGCTGGCCCTACGGGCCTGGTGTTGGCCCAGCTCCTGCTGCATGGCGGGGCGGCTCGGGTCACGGTGGCGGCACCAACGGAGTTCAAGCTGGAACTCGCTCGTCACTACGGCGTGGACCGAACAGTGCGCCTGGACCGGGCCGACCCGGCGGGCTCGCTCGGCGACCTCCGGGAGCAGGCCCCCGACGGCTACGACGCTGTCATCGAGGCGACAGGCGCCGTTCCGGTGGCCGAAATATGCCTGACGCTGACGCGCGACGGTGGCACTGTCCTCCTCTATGGCATGGCAGGCGAAGAGGAGGTCCTGGCGGTCCACCCGTACGAGGTTTTCAAACGGGAACTGACGGTCAAGGGGTCCTTCGCCCAGACGCACTGCTTTGACCGCGCCCTGCTGGCCCTACGCACGGGCCGCGTGCGCACCGACGGTATCGTCACCAACCTTTTCCCGTTGAACGATTTCGGCCAGGCGTTGAGCGCGGTCCGGGATGACCGGTCGTGCTTGAAAGCCGCCGTGATACCCGGGTCTTAGACGTACTCAGGAACACCGTCCAGGCCCACCCCTGCACCTAAGCCGTACCCGCCGCGGGTGAAAGTGCTGTTCCCGGCAACAGTTCGGCCGGGACCACGGGCAGGCGGGTGGCAAATGAGCGGTTGGCGGCGGCACCGGTAAGCAGGGCCCACACCCCGTCGATGAGCCCGGCCGCTCTCCCCAGGGGGTCGGCCCGTGGATCCCCGAAAATGTCCTCGAGCAAGCGGTGGTCTGCGCCACCGTGACCCCCTTCGTCGGCACCGGCTATTTCGATACTCTCTGGTTTTTCCCACTGCCTCCGAAGGGTCAGGCCGCGTCCTCCCCTCGCCCCGGCCCGCACTGGCGTGGCCGCTTACGTACGAGCGTTCTTCCACGTCGAGCTCGAGCCGGCCCTCAGTACCGTTGACCATGACCCGGTAACCCTCCCAGGGGGCATATGCGGTGAGGTGGTACGACATCGTCGCGCCGGTGTTGTAACGGACGAGGACGGCCATGTCGTCTTCGATACTGATGCCGTCGCTGAACACGCTGCGGTCGCGCAGGTAGCCGTCATCGGCCTCGGCATCCAAATAGAGCGCTTTGAGGTCAGGGTCGGCCGACAGGTCGAGGCCGAACGGGTCACCTTGAGGCGGGCCGGGACCGCGCTCGTAAAAGTCAGAAATGCCTCGCTGTTCCGCATTCTCTTTTCCGTAGAAACGCAGGTCGCCCAGCCCGAACACCAGGACGGGGACGGCACCGAGCCACCAGTTGACCAGGTCGAAGTGATGGCTCGCCTTGTGCACCATGAGGCCGCCGGAGTTGCGTTTGTCGCGGTGCCAGCGGCGAAAATAGTCGGCTCCGTGAACTGTGTCCAGAAGCCACTCGAAGTGGACCGAAATCGGTGTTCCCACCGCACGTTCGCGCAAAAGGCGGGCGAAATCGGAGTTGCGAGGGGCGTACCGGTAGTTGAAAGTCACCCGCAGCCGTTGCCCGGTACGCCGTTGAGCGTCCAGGATGGCGGCACACTTCGTTGCGTCGACCGTAAGCGGTTTTTCGCAGATCACGTCGCGCCCGACTTCCATCGCGGCCACGATGTAGCGGTGATGAGTGCGGTCGATCGACGTGACGATGACCTCGTCTGCTCCCTGTGCTTCGAGCATGCTGGTGAACTCGTCCGGCCCGCAGCATGAGGGCTCCGACGTCGTTGCCTCCACGCCCGCCAGCTCTTCGTAGCGCCGAGCCGCGTAGGCGAGCCTCGTGGCGTTCACGTCGCAGAGCCCTACGAGCTGTGCCCGATCTCGGTAGGTGGTGGCAAGTGCGCCGATGTACATCTGGGAACGGGCTCCCGTACCCACGAGTGCGTAACGCCGACGTTCGGTCATGGCTGCCCTCCGCTAGGTCCTTCGCTACAGTGTCCGTCTAGGCACCGACGTTAGACCGTCGCCTCGATGGACGATCTCAATGCTTCTTTTCACGCCACGACCCCGGGGTGCGCCGACGCCCGGGTAAACGTCAGGTTGCCCAGCAGACGTGAGATTGCCGAGTAGAGGTCAGATGGCCCAGTAGACGTGAAGACTGGAGGCTGTTCAGATGCCGGAAGCCGAGGCGGGAACGACCCCCCGAACTGAGTACCCGAGACCGCAATTCGTTCGCGACCAGTGGTTGTGCTTGAACGGTTGGTGGGAGTTCGAGACCGACCCGGGAGATAGCGGGCGCGAGCGCCGGCTTTACGAACGAGAGCTCGGCGGACGGATCCTGGTCCCCTATTGCCCGGAGGCGCCGCTGTCGGGTGTCGGCTTGACCGACAGGGTGGCGGCCGTGTGGTACCGCCGTTCCGTTGAGATCCCGTCAGGCTGGGCCGGTCGGCGGGTGCTGCTTCATTTTCAGGCCGTCGACTACGAGACAACAGTATGGGTCAACGGTACGGAGGTGGGGAGGCACAGGGGCGGTTTTACGCCGTTCAGTTGCGACCTGTCCCGGGTCGTGGAGCCCGGGTCCACGGTTTCGATTGCCGTGCGCGCCCGCGACCCCTGGTGGGGCCCCCAGCCGCGGGGGAAGCAGTCACGAGAGTTTTATCCTCGCGGGGCGCTGTACGGGCGGACTACGGGCATTTGGCAAACTGTCTGGCTGGAAGCAGCCGGGTACCCTTCTTTGCAAAGGCCGCGATTGACGCCGGACGTGGAGGCGGGCGTTATCCGGCTCGAGCAGAGCGTGTCGCCGGCTCACGTGGACCGGGCCCATCCTCACCAGGCCCGTCAAGACCAAGCCCGGGAAGGCCTGGTCCTGACGGCCCGGTTGTCCGACGAGCGCGGGGAATTGTCCGGTTCGTCCTACCGTTTGGGCGGCCAGCTCAACGCCACGTTGGATATTGAAGTCCCACTCGAACATCGTCGGCTGTGGAGCCCCGCCGACCCTCATCTGTACCCCGTCGAGATCGAGTTGCGCGACGAAAGTGGTGAATTGGTGGACCGCGCTTCCACGTACACAGGGCTGCGAAGTGTAGGGATCTCGGGCCGCCGCCTTCTCCTCAACGGCGAGCCCGTTTTCCAGCGTCTCGTCCTCGACCAGGGTTTCTACCCTGAGGGAGTTATGACCGCGCCCGACGACTCGTCGCTCGTGCGGGACATAGAGATAGCGTTGGCGGCCGGGTTCAATGGAGCCCGGTTGCACCAAAAGGTCTTCGAAGAACGGTTCCTTTTTCATGCCGACCGTCTGGGCTACCTGGTGTGGGGCGAGTTCGGCGATTGGGGGTGCAGCGGGTACGGCCCACCTCAGGACCACCAGCAGCCGGGGACGACATATGTGGTCCAGTGGCTGGAGGCATTGGAACGGGACTATTCTCACCCGAGCATTGTCGGCTGGTGCCCTCTCAACGAGACGGCTCAGTACCTTTCGGACAACCTGACGGCACTTGACGACGTCACCCGCGGGTTGTTCCTCGCCACGAAGCTTGCTGACCGCACGCGGCCCGTTATCGACGCCTCGGGCTACTCGCACCGAGTAGCCGAGGCCGACGTTTACGACAGTCACGACTACGAGCAAAATGTCGAGGTCGTCCAGCGGCATCACGCCGGGCTGTCCTCAGGCGATGTGTTCGTCAACCGGCAGGACGGTCACGAGATCTCCATTCCTTATGGGGGACAGCCTTACCTGGTCAGCGAGTTCGGCGGTGCCTGGTGGAGCACCGATGAGACTTCGGACCAGGCCTCGTGGGGCTATGGTGAGAGGCCGCGGTCCGTGGAGGAGTTTTTTGCGCGGTTCCGGGAACTTTGTGGCACTTTATTGGACAACCCGGCTCTCGCTGGCTATTGCTATACGCAGCTAACCGACGTCTACCAGGAGCACAATGGGATCGTTGACTTCAATCGGGCGCCGAAATTAGAACTGGAGAGGCTACGAAAGGTACAGGCCCGCCCGGCCGCAATCGAATCGAGCCCGGACGGTCGGCTCTGATGTTGCCCTGGCACTGAGCCCGAGACCAAACGGGCTGAGCTTTACTCACGAAAAGGCGTTTATGCCCGTAAGGGCGCGGCCGATGCTGAGCTGGTGGATCTCCGAGGTCCCTTCGTAGGTCACAACCGTTTCGAGATTGGCGGCGTGCCGGCCGACGGGGTAGTCCCACGTTATGCCGTTGGCCCCGAGAATGCTACGAGCGGTCCGGGCGATCCGCAGCGCCTCGCGGACGTTGTTGAGCTTGCCTATGCTCACCTGCTCGGGGCCGAGCCGGCCGGCCTCCTTCAAGCGTCCCAAATGGTAGGCGAGAAGCAGGCCTTTCTCGAGCTCAACGGCCATATCGGTGAGCTTGGCCTGGGTGAGCTGGAAGGCGGCGATCGGTCTGCCGAACTGCTTGCGCTCCAACGAGTACGACAGGGCTGCCTCGAAGCAGGCCCGGCCGGCGCCGAGGGCTCCCCATACGATCCCGTAGCGCGCCTCGTCGAGGCACGACAGCGCCGCTCGCAGGCCCACGGCGCCCGGAAGCAGGGCGGACCCGGGGAGGCGGCACGCATCGAGCGAAAGCCCGCTGGTCACGCTGGCGCGCATCGACCACTTTCGCGCCACGGCGGCGGTCGAGAACCCGGGGGTGCCCGTCGGGACAAGAAAGGCGCGGGTTCCTTCGGGAGTTTGGGCCCAGACGATGGCCACGTCGGCGATACCGCCGTTGGTGATCCACATCTTGGTGCCGTCGAGCACCCAGTCACTACCGTCCCGCCGGGCGTGCGTGCGCATCGAGGCCGGGTCGCTGCCGGCATCGGGTTCGGTGAGCCCGAAGCAGCCGACCGCATCGCCGGTAGCCATCGGGGGTAGCCACTGCTGTTTTTGCTCTTCGGACCCGTAGCGCCATATCGGGTACATCGCCAGCGACCCTTGCACTGACACGAACGAGCGGATACCGCTGTCGCCCGCCTCGAGCTCCAGGCACGGCGAGGCCGTACGCGACCCCACCGAGGCCAGCACAGCCGTACCCCTCGAGCTGCATGCCGAGCAGGCCCAGCCTGCCCAGCTCGGGGATGAGGTCCCTCGGGAACTCACCCCGCTCGAACCAGCCCGCCACCTGTGCCAGTACACGGGCGCGTACGAACGCGCGTACCGTCGAACGAACCAGTTGCTCTTCCTGCGTGAGTTCGATACCCAGGGCATCAGGGTCCGTGGGGTCGAGGGACCTCGGCTGTGCCATTATTTCCACCTTATGGACGAATGCATCTTCTGTTCGATCGCTACCGGGCAGGCTCAGTTCTGGAGAGTGTACGAAGACGAAGCAACGGTAGCGTTCTTAGATATCGGACAGGCCACTCCGGGCCACACCCTGGTGGTCCCCAGGCGCCACGCAAGAGACATTTGGTCCCTGTCCGAGGACGAAGCCGCCCGCGTCACCCGGACCGTCCATCGAGTCGCGTTCCTACTTCGTGACAGGCTGGCGCCGCTCGGCCTGAACGTCACGCAGTCCAACGGTCGGGCGGCATGGCAGGACGTCTTCCACTACCACGTGCACGTTGTCCCGCGGTACGGCAACGATGCCCTGGTGCCCCCCTGGCGGTCGACGTCACCGTCGGCCGAGACATTGTCAGCCACGCAACGTCAGATCCTCGGGAGCTGACGTACCGGTGGAGGCTGCATAGCGGTGGCAGGTGCCCTCGACGGTATCGTGGTGCTTGACTTCTCCCGGGTCCTGGCCGGGCCCTTCGCCACCATGGTCCTCGCTGACCTGGGCGCCGAAGTGCTCAAGGTCGAACGCCCGGGGGGAGGCGATGAAACCCGCAGTTGGTTCCCGCCGGTCGATGCCTCCGGGCAGTCCACCTACTTCGAGGCGGTAAACCGCAACAAGTCCAGCATTGTCCTGGACCTGACGGGCCCGGCCGGCGTGGCGAGGGCGCGCCAATTGGCCGTGGGCGCCGACGTGGTCATCGAGAATTTTCGCCCCGGGGTAATGGAGGACTTTGGCCTTGCTTATAGCGACCTGGCCGCCCTCAACCCCCGCCTGATTTATTGCTCGATTACCGCTTTCGGTCGCCGGGGTGGGGCGGCGATGCCTGGTTACGACCTCCTCGTACAGGCGCTCGGAGGCCTCATGAGCATCACCGGCGAGCCCGATGGTGAGCCACAAAAGGTGGGTGTGGCCGTGGTGGACGTCCTCGCCGGTCTTTTCGCCACCACTGGCATGCTCGCTGCCCTGCTCCACAGGCAGAAGACGGGAGAGGGCCAACATGTCGAAGTCGACCTCCTTTCTTCCCTGTTGGCCTCACTCGTCAACCAGGGGGCTGCCTATACGATCGCCGGCATACTGCCCGAGCGATTGGGCAACGCTCACGCGAGCATCGCTCCGTACGAGTTGATGCAGACGGCGGCCGGGGATCTCGTCCTGGCCGTCGGCAACGACCGCCAGTTCGCGTCCCTCTGTTCGGTGGTCGGGAGACCGCAGCTGGCCGCCGACCCGCGCTTTGCCCGAAATAACGACCGCGTCGCCAACCGGGCACCACTCCACCACGAGCTGGAGGCGGCACTTCTTGGCGACACGGCGGAGCGGTGGGCTACCCGGTTGGCTGCGGCCGGTGTCCCGGCCGGCCCGGTCAACGACGTGGCCGGCGCGTTCCAGCTGGCGGAGAGCCTCGGGCTAAGCCCGATTGTCACGCTGCGCCGGCCAGACGGCACTGCGGTCCGGCTCACCCGCAACCCGATCTCCCTGTCCAGGACACCGCCGCGCTACAGGAGTGCCGCCCCGCCTCTCCCGGGCACGGGAGGCACGGCGGCCTCCCCCGCCGTGCCCGACGCCGACCGCGGCAGGCCGGCGTGATAAGGCCAAGCCGGCTGCTCGAGCCCGGCTTTTTCGAGTGGGCCAAGGGTACCCGTGCGGAGGTACGCTGCTCCGAGCAGGACCTGCATTGGGCCGGCCCACCGGTACGACCCTGCTGTGGTCGGGGGCACGAGGACGAGGAGGACCAGTATGGACAGACTTCGGACGAAGCTCGCCGACGCAAGGCCGGCTTTTGGCATGTTCGTGTCGCTGGAGAGCGCCTCGATCTCGGAAATTGCCGCTGAGCTAGGGGTCGATTGGCTTGTCGTGGACCTGGAGCATGGCCACCTCAGCTATAAAGACGTCCTCGAGCACCTCCGGGCAGTTCGCGGTTCAGGTACAACGGTTTTGGTCCGGGTACCTATCGCCGCCCAGGATACGATCAAGCGTGTCCTGGACCTCGGCGCAGACGGCGTGCTGGTCCCGCTGCCTCTTTCTGCTGGGGACGTCGAGCGCGCCGCCAGCTGGGCTCGTTACCCTTCGGCCGGCGAGCGCGGCGTCGGCAGCGACCGTGCCGTGCGTTGGGGCCTGAACCCCGCGTATTTACCTCAGGCCAACGATTCGGTCCTGGTCGTGCCCATAATAGAGACGCCTGAGGCCGTGGCTTCGGTGGAGGACATTGTAAAAGTGGACGGCCTAAAGGTCATGTTCGTGGGGCCAGCCGACCTCTCCGCCAGATATGGGTACCTCGGGCAGTGGGAGGGCCTGGGTGTCGACAAGACCGTGCTGGACGTAAAGGACCGGGCGCGAGCCAACGGGATTGCCTGCGGGATCATGAGCCTGGACGCTGCGGACGCGGTCCGCCGGCGCGACCAGGGTTTTCAGCTCATCGGTCTCGGCTCGGACGCAGGCCTGTTGGTCCGCTCGCTCAGAGGAGCGCTGGAAGCATTGCAACCGTGAGGACATCTGGCATGATTGTCGTGCTGCGGCTAAAGCATTGAGCCGCAACGCAATCGGCCGCGACTTCCTGACTGCATAAGATTGGAGACGCATTTGCCTGAGGACGAATTTCGTGTCGCGTTGACCGGTGATTTCCTGGCCCCGGAGGGCACCGTCGGCCTGGGGGATATCGGGTTGGACCTCCTGGCCCGGCAACCAGGCGTGAGTTACGAGTTCCTTCAGCGTTTCGGAGGGGGCGAACTGCCGGCCGGGTCGTTGTCGGATTACGACGCCGTTATCGTGCTCGGCGCTCGCGTCAGCGCGGCTTCACTGGAGGCTGCGCCCCGGCTGCGGGTGATAGCCCGGTTCGGGGTCGGGTACGACTCGGTCGATGTCGACGCGTGCACGACGGCAGGTGTCTTGCTGACGATCACCCCTGACGGCGTGCGCCGGCCCGTAGCTACGGCGGCGCTGGCGCTGCTGCTGGCCCTCGCCCACCGGCTGCCCGATAAAGACCGGTTGGTCCGTACCGACCGCTGGAACGAAAAAATCAAGTTTATGGGTACCGGCTTGATCGGGCGCACCCTCGGCGTTATCGGTTGGGGCAATATCGGCCGTGAATTGACCCGGATAGTGGAACCGTTTGGGTTTCAGCGATTGGCCACTGACCCCTTTGTCGATGGAGCGACGGCTGCCGGTTCGGGTGTCGAGTTGGTCAGCCTCGACGAGTTGCTTTCCCGGGCTGACTTCGTGGTCGTGACGTGCGCCCTCACTCCTGAAACGCATCACTTGCTCGACTCCACCCGACTGGCGCGCATGAAGCCGACGGCTTTCCTGGTGAACGTGGCCAGGGGCCCGTTGTCGATCAGGAGGCTCTTACCAGGGCCCTCCAGGCTAGGGCTATTGCCGGAGCGGCGCTCGACGTCCTGGAGCGGGAACCGCCCGACCCGAAGGACCCGGTCCTCGGCCTGGACAACGTCATTTTGAGCCCGCACGCCCTGGCGTGGACAGACGACATGGCCCTGACCACCGGGAGCAGCGCCATTTCTTCTGTGCTCGACGTCGCCGCCGGCCGCCGCCCGCCGTACGTGGTCAACCGGGCTGTGTTCGAGCACCCACGCGCGAAAGGATCTCGCCGGCTGATTGGTGGGAATGCCCTCCAGTCCGATATCGGAGGTTTGCGGCGGGGGCCTTTTTAGCCGGCTAATTCGGCCGGGACCTCGACACCGAGTTTGTCTGCGGCGCCGACCACCGCATCGTAGGTCTCTTCTTCCACCGGGATCCCCGTGGCGTATTTGCGCCTCGTTGCGCGCTCGGGGTCGCCCGGGACCTGGATGGGCTGGCCGGGGTCGGCCGCTTCGGAGCCCCGGATCCAGTCGAGGCGGGATTCCGCCGCCTCATTGGCATCCTGGGCACTGCGCCATAAGTCGACACGCAACGTGACGAATAAGGTGGCCTGCTTGGCGAAGGTCCCCTCCCCGGGCGCTTCGTCTGAAGGTGGCCCGACCAGCGCGGTGGTCAGCAGCTCGCTCAGCACTGCAAAGGCAAAGCCCTTGTGACCGCCAAACGGAGTAAGCGCCCCGCCGGCGGCAAACGCGGCCGGGTCGGTCGTTGGTTGGCCCGCCGCGTCGACGAGCACCCCGGGCGGGACCTGCTCGCCACGGGCGGCGGCGACTTTGACCTTGCCGGCGGCCACGGTCGTCGTGGCGATGTCGAGGACGAAAGGCTCATCTCCGGCCGGGAAGCCCGCCGCTATAGGGTTTGCGCCCAGGAGCCGGCCCCGTCCTCCGTACGCAACAGCCAGACCCGGGTGCCCGGCCGCAGTGACAATCATTATGCAGTTGTCGGCCGCCGCCCGCTCGACATAATCGCCCATCCGCCCGAGATGGTGGCACCTGATGACCCCGACCGCGCTCATGCCGGCCGATGCCGCCAGCTCGACGCTCACCCGCGTCGCGGCTACACCCGCCACCTGGCCGAACCCCCAGCGACCGTCCACCAGCGCGACCAGTGGCGACCGGGTTTGGACTTCCGGAACGGCGGCAGGATCCAATATGCCTGCTTCGATATCACGCAAGTATTCCGGCACACGGATGATGCCGTGCGAGGCGTGCCCGGCCAGGTTGGAACCGACAAGATGCTCGGCGACGATACGAGCGTTCTCGGGGCCGGCACCGGCCCGCTCGAACACGGTCTGTACGAGCTCCTGCAGGACATCCGGTCTGATGAGTTTCACGGCATTAACCCTCCCGCGACCGGCTAATGTTAGCGCAATCGTTCTATGGGCCAGTAGGTGCGGATGACCGGCACTGTCAGGCACTCGGTCTACTGTTTCGCCACCGATGTCCTGGACGAGGGAGCGGCCGCCGTGCTCGACAATGTGGCGCACCGGGCCGGGGTGAGGTCGGTCACCATGGCGGCGAAATATCACGCCGCTAGCGACGTCTACCCGCACAACCCGGTGCGCAGGTTGGCCACTGTCCCGCCGGGTGTGTTTTACCGGGCCGACCAGGCGCGCCATGCCGGCGCGGTCCTGCAGCCGCGGCCCAGCCCGGTCAGTGGAGGCCGTGATGCCTTGAGCGAGCTTTGTGCCGCCGCCGGCGCCAGGGAAATGGAGGTTGACGCGTGGGTCGTCGTCCTCCACCATGACGAGGCCACTACCGGCGCGCCCGGTCTCCAGGTCAATTGTTTCGGGGACGAGATGGCCGGGTTACTGTGCCCCGCCAATCCCGACGTCAGGCGCTTTGCTGAAAGTACCGTGGCCGAAATTGCCTCCTATCCCTTAGGCATGGTCCGCCTCGAGTCCCTTCACTACCATGGCCTACCCCACGGGCACCACCACGAACGGGTTCTCGAGCACTACGGAGCCGCGGGCTTGTTCGTCCTCGGGTTGTGCTTTTGCCCGTCGTGCCTCGAGCGGGCACAAAATGAAGGAGTCGACGGCAAAGAGGTGGCCGCCCTGGCGCGCGCCTCGCTGCAAATGCTTTTCGAAGGGCGCGCCGGAGCGCGCCCACTGGATGCTGAGGCTGTGGTGGCCCTGTGTGGTGACGAAGGTGCCGGTTATCTTGCCGCTCGCACCAGGACGGTAACAACTCTCGCCGCCCGTATGGTAGAGGTGACCGGACGCGGGGCAGGAGGCTCTCGATGATCGACCCGACGGTCCCCGGTCTCGCATATGCCACGGGGCGACTGGCGGGGGACCTCGAAGTGGCGCCGTGGCAGTACGGTTTCGATGCTCATGCGCTCCGGGAGGCGGGGGCGACGGTAGAGATCCCCGGTTACCTGCGAGATCCTTCCGCGCTCGAGGTGACACTCGCTCATTATGGAGGGAGCGCCGGTGAGGCTGGCGGTGACCTTGGTACCATCCTGCGGCCCGGCCTACCCGACTCTGCTAATGCGGAGCAGCTCGCGGCCAAGGTGGCAGTGGCGGTGGCGGCAGGGTGCGCAGAGGTGAATTTCTACAATTATGGACTGTACCGTTTGCAGGCGCTCGATTTGATCGGGTCGGCACTGGCTTGAGTGTGAGCTGGCTTGAGTGTGAGCTGGCTTGAAAGCAGGCTGGCTTGGCACGTGCCCTCAAGGGCCTTGCTCCCCAACCACCTCGTCAGCCATTACTGCATTACCGGCTAGAAGCCCTCCGTCAACCACGAGCTCGGTCCCCGTAATCCAGGATGCTTCGCTGGATGTGAGAAAGGCGGCGGCGGCCGCAATATCGTCTACCGACCCGACGCGACCGAGCGGGTACCAGCGCTTTAGTCGGTCGAAGACCTGTGGGTCGCGAGCCACCCGGTCATCCCAGGCCGGGGTGCGTACCGTACCGGGAGATATCACATTGGCCCGGATGCCGAAACGTCCATACCTCACGGCGATCGACCTGGTCAGGCTCAGCAGCCCGGCCTTCGCGGCGCTGTAGGCATCATGGCCGAAAAACTGCGTACCGTTGACCGAACCCAGGTTTAGCAGCACTCCGGAGCGGCGTTGGACCATTCCTGGCAGCACGGCGCGGGCGCACAAATAAGGCCCTTTTAGCACCACTGCCAGGTCACTGTCCCAATCATCCTCGGCCAGTTCGCCGAGGGGGACGGGATTGGCACGGGCGGCGTTGTTGACGAGGATGTCCACCGGCCCAAGGTGCTCGTTTACCCAGCCCACAGAGGCACTGATCATTGTCTGGTCCGTTACATCAAGGTGGCGCGAGTGGGCGTTACCCCCGTTTGCTCTTATCTCTTCGACGACCAGGTTTGCGCCGTCGATATTGCGGTCGGCGACGCAGACGGCGGCCCCCTCGTTGGCCAGCCGTGCGGCGATGGCTCGGCCGATGCCCGAGGCGCTACCGGTGATAATCGCAACCTGTCCCTGGAAGCGCTCCACGGTTACGGCCCTCCTGGCTCTCTTAATTTGGACCTGTAATGAGTGGCGGTCCCTCTATGGGAAGGGCCACGAAGGCGTCCGGCCCGGTCAACGTGGTGGCCCACGGCCGCCGAAGCTCTGCTGCACTACGGCTCAGGAACGCTCGCTGCTGTTGGGTGCTGCTGATCCAGGGCGGCGGCGGGGCCGCGGGCACCGGAGGCAGAGGCAACCCCTCGGCCAGGGTCGTGCGGTTGACGAACAGCCGGTCGACCCGGCGGGGCTCCAGGTAGGTGTCGTACAACACAAAGTCGCCTCCTTCCAGCTCGAAGATGGCAATGTCCGCCCGCCGACCGACTTCGAGCGAACCCGACTGGGAGGCGGTCCCGATAGCGTGGGCGGGGTTTACCGTTGCCGCCCGGACCACCTGCTCTAAAGGCATTCCCAGCGCGAGCAGCTTCGACATGCATGTCGGTAGGTCAAAGGCCGGCCCGAGCAGGCTGCGCTGGTGCAGGTCGGAGGAGATTATGTCCGGTGGGAGCCCGGCCCTCAGCATGGCCTCGGCCACGGCGTACGAAAATCCCCCCGACCCGTGGCCCACATCGAAAAGAACCCCGCGATCGTGGGCGCGGGCCGCGCTGGGCCGTAGGTAGCCAGTCCTCTCCAATATGGAGGTGTTTTGGCCCGTGGTGCAGTGCGTCACCATGTCGCCCGGCCGCAGCATGTCGAGGACGTCGTCGATCGCAGGTGGCCCGATCCCGATGTGGGCCATTACTGGCAGGCCGACGGAGGCAGCAGCCGCGACGGCCCGCCGAAGTGGTTCGATCCCCATCTCGCCCACGGCATTACGGTCGAGACGGCACTTCACGCCGACGACGAAGTCCCGGTGCTGTTCTATGGTGGCGACGCAAAGGTCGGGGTCGCACAGGTCGTCTCGTCGGGACTCGCCCGTTTCCGCGATTAGGCCGATGGCGCTGATGTGGAGAAATGCCCGTGCTCTTAACGGAGCGAGCGACGAACAGATCTGCCTGAAGGCGTTCAAGCTGTACGCTCCGGCGGAACCAGCGTCCACCCACGTCGTGACACCCGTGCGCCAGGCGACCGGTGTGGGGTCCACACCCCAGAAAGTGCCCGCAAAAAACGTATGAGTATGCAAGTCGATAAGCCCGGGCACCACGATGCAACCGGTGGCATCGACCACGTCGGCACCGGGAGAAGGCGATAGGACCGGCTCCACGGCGGCAATAAGCCCGTCAACTATGCCGACGTCACAACGTCCGGACTTGCCCGTGGCCGGGTCGATCACAGTGCCACCGCGCACTACTCTGTCGAATTTCGTCGACCCCGCCTCCGGCGGCCCCGATTGGCCCGGTGCGCTCAATGGAACCACGTAACGATCTCTTGACGGATTTCGTAGTCGTCACCCACGAGAAGCACCGTGCGCCACTTGTCGAACGCAGTGCACGGGTGCGAAAGCCCGAAGCCGATGCGGTCGCCGACACGGATCCCGGCCTGCTCGTTGTCGATGTGAAGAAAACCATGCTGGTCGTTTAGGTTGTCCATGGTGCCTTTGTCGAGGGGCTCCACTCTTCGGTCACTGCCCCGGACGATGTGGAGCGGGACGGGAAGCCCTATGTCGTAGGAGACATCGCGTTTGCCGAGCCCGACAATCACGAGTCCCGGCTCAGGAACGGACAACACATCGGCCCAAACTTCGAGCGCGCCGAGGAACTTTCGCCCCTCCTGGTCAACTTCGGCCAGCGGCGAAGCGGTGGCGTAGGTGCCGTGGTCATGGACGACGTAACACCCCGAGCGCGTCACCAATCGCGCGTCGTGTCCCCCGTAGTCGGCGTCCCGTCCGAGCACAGAAGCCACCCGGTCGAAATACCTGCTGCCACCGGCGGAAACGATGAACGGCCCATTCCCCGAGAAAGCCTTCTCGTTGGCCAGGCGGACAGCGAGACGTCGCAACCTGTCCAAAAAGCTGTCGACTTTCGACAGGGCTTCGGGGGACCGGTCAGCGGCCAGCAGGCCTTCGAAGCACTCGACTCCGGCGAGCCTGAGATGTTGCGTCGCCCGCACGGCCCTGGCTACTTCGACGGCTTCGTCCTCGGTCCGTGCCCCGGTACGGCCTCCGGGCACTCCGAGCTCTACCAGCACCCCGAGGCGATCACCGAGGCCAGCGAGAGAAAGGTGCCTGTCCAGCAGCTCGACACCGGGAACGGTATCAACCAGGCAGTAAAGCTCCCGGCCGCCCGGTGCCAAGTGGCCCACTACGGCCCGTGCATCCGGCAGACCGACAATCTCGTTCGCCACCACGACCCGCGGCGCACCTGCATCGAAGGCCACGCCCGCCTGCGCCATGTTGGCTGTCGTGATAGCCCAGGCGCCCGCGTCCAGCTGGCGCCGAAAAAGCTGAGGAGCCATGGTTGTCTTGCCGTGTGGCGCCAGCAGGAAACCGTGCTCGGCCGCATAAGACGCCATAACTGAAAGGTTGTTGGCGAGAGCGGTCTCTTTTAGCAGCATGGCCGGGAGGGCGATATCCCCGAATACAGCGTTCTTTTCACTCACCTGGAAACCTCCAACCTCGAGCCCCTTCCTGGCGCAACCCGCACCCCGAACAAGCGCGCTGTCGACATTAAGGCGTGGTCCGCCCAGCTGCCTCTGCCTCTAAGTGAGGCCCGATGAGCGAGAGATCCGCCCGGCTCAACCGGTCCCGCGCGTTCCACAACTGGTGCCAATACGGATAGATGAGACGGGGCCGGCTGAGCTCCTCCAAGCGCCCCTGCTCTTCGGCCGACAGTTGCAGTCCGGAAGAAGCCAGGTTTTCGGCCAGCTGAACCTCGGACCTGGCACCGACCACGACGCTGGTCACGCCGGGGCGGCGGGCCAGCCAGGCCAACGCCACCTGAGCAGGGGGCACGTCGTGCGCGGCCGCGATATCGTGGAGCAGTTCGACGATATCGTAAAGGTACTCGCGGTCATGGACGGGGGGTTCCGGCCATCCGCCCGAATGCCGCGACCCCGTTGGCTCGGGTGCACCACGCCTGAACTTCCCGGAAAGCAAGCCTCCGGCCAGCGGGCTCCAGATGAGGAGGCCGAGGCCCTGGTCCAGAGCGGTCGGCACGATATCGTATTCCGCTGACCGTTCGAGCAAGGTCAGGTAAACCTGGTTGCTGGCCAGCAACGGGAGATGCTCCCGCTCGGCAATGCCAAGAGCTTTCATGACCTGCCAACCGGCGAAGTTGGAGCAACCGATATAGCGGACCTTGCCGCTGAGTACCAACTGGTCGAGCGCACCCAGCGTCTCCTCCAGGGGCGTTTGCCCGTCCCATTCGTGGAGCTGGTAAAGGTCAATGTGGTCTGTGCGCAACCTGCGCAGGCTGGCCTCACAGGCGTCGATGACGTGATACCGGGATAACCCACCGTCATTTGGCCCGGCCCGACGGCGCCGCGTACTTTGGATGCCAGGACGACCCGCTCACGACGCGCCCCTGAGATCTCGCCCAGGATGGTCTCTGAGCGGCCGTTGGCATAGACATCCGCGGTGTCGACCAGGTTAACGCCCGCGTCGAGGGCCAGATCGAGCTGCCGACGAGCAAGAGCGAGGTCGACGGCACCACGTTGTTCGTTGGTGGCGCCAAATGATGCCGTGCCGAGGCCAAAACAGGATACCCGCAAGCCCGAGCGTCCTAGTTGGCGGTACTCCATTACCGTCGCCGATCAGAAGGCTGGTCGACGATCGCACGCTGTATTTGCACCGCCCGCCCGTCCGCTAGCGCGAAGTAGCGAGGCCATCGATCTTGGCCACCTCTTCGTTGCTCAGGGCGAAGCTGTACAGGTCAAAGTTTTCTTTGATCCGGTCAGGATGGACCGATTTCGGGATGACCACCACATTGTGCTCCAGGTGCCAGCGCAACACCACCTGGGCAGGAGTAACGCCGTGCGCCTCCGCCACTTCGACCAGGACGGGTGAATCGAGATGGCTCCGCTTCAGCCCGCTGTACCCTTCGACGACGACGCCCCTCTCCCCGTGCTCGGCTAAAAGCCGGGCATCGTAATGCGAAGGGCTCCACGGTATCTGGTTGACGGCGGGGGCCACACCGGTTGTCTTTATCAATTCATCGATCTGGCCGGTACTGTAATTGCTTACGCCAATCGCGGCGGCTTTTCCCTCATTGGCGACATCGATAAAGGCCTTCCACATCTCCGGGTGAGCTTCGCCACCTGGTGGCCAGTGAACGAGCCACAGATCTACATATTCCGTCCCGAGGGCGCGCAGGCTCGCCTCTATTGTGGCCCGCTCGCGACCCAGGTTGTCGGGTGGGCATTTTGTGGTTATGAAGATCTGGTCTCGATCGATGCCGCTGTCGCGCACGCCCGCACCGACCTGGTCTTCATTGTCGTATCCCGTCGCCGTATCAAGATGGCGGTAACCGGTCTGGAGCGCTGTCAGTACCACGGAGCGAGCGTCTGGTCCCTTGATCTGGAACGTCCCGAAGCCGAGTACTGGCATCTGGCCGCCGCCCGAGAGCTCGAGAGCCCGGTCGTTTGCATCACTGGTCATATCATCGACTCTAGCCGAGCAGGCCGACAGCGACCACCGTCGTCTTCCGGCTGTAGATAAATGGCATAAAGCCTGGGCCGGTGTTATAAGCGATATGAGGTCATGTCGCGCCGGGCCTACGTTGCGCGGCCGCGAACACAATTGCCGTCCCGGGAGCCCTCAGTACGCGAGCTTTGGCACCCGGCCAGTGGCCGAGTTCAAATCGCGCTGTAACCTCCATCGGCCTGCAGGTTGGCCCCGGTTATGAACCCGGCTTCCTCGGACAGGAGGAAAACGATGGGCGCCACAATCTCATCGGCCGAGGCGAACCTCCCGATTGGATGAGCTGACAGGATGGCATTTCTCGCCGCGTCGGGATCGGCTTGACCGCTAAGGTACGCATCGAGGAACTCGCCCGCAATAGACCCGGGGCCTACCACGTTGCAGCGTATCCCGTGAGCCGCGTAGTCGGTAGCAATTTGGCGGCTCAGCTGGACGACTGCGCCCTTGGAGGCGCAGTAGGCGGGTTGTTCCGGCAAGCCCACCACCGCCGATATCGACCCGACGTTGACGATCGCTCCGCCCGTGCCCTGCGTCCGGAATTGCCGAACAGCTTGCCGGCAGCAAAGAAATACGCCAGTCGCGTTGACCGCAAGGGTCCGGTCCCACTCCGCCAGCGTCAGGTCCTCCAGCGGGACTGGCCTCAGGACGGCGGCCGCGTTGACCAGGCCGTACAACTCCCCGAAGCGGCCGATGGCGGCAGCGAACATGGCCGCCACGCTGTCCTCATCGCTAACGTCGACCTGCGCGCACATCGTCTCACCGGTCGAGGAGCGGGTGGCCTCGCAGACGGCGTCGACCCAGTCCTTGCGGATGTCCGCCGCTACTACGCGAGCACCCATGTCAGCCAATCGACGAGCAGTTGCGGCGCCCAGCCCACGCCCGGCCCCAGTGACAACGATCGTCTTTCCCGTCAGGCTATTCGCGCCTGTCAAGCTATTTACCAAGGCCATCGCTTCTCCCTCACCGCGGTTGACGCTCGACACTAGGCGGAGACGACTGAGGCCTCAAGAGAGGTCGGCAAGGCCTCGACCCGATATCCTTTGCCTGATGCCCTCACGGTCCAGTGCTCCCGTTTTTTCGTCGTTACCAATTGTTTTCGAGAGCGCTTCGTGGGGCGGCGCCCACGGGTACCCTCCATCGCTGGTGGCCCGCATGCCGGTTTGGCCCGAATGCCGGCAGTCAGTGGTCAATAAGTAGCTACCAGTAATCGACAACTGACTTATCCGCTAACGGCATCGGGGCGATAAGCGCTTCCCGCCTCACAGACGCCCAGCCCTCCCCCGGACCGTACTGAAAGTAGGCCGTCCGTGCCCCAGCATCATATTGACGACCTGGTCATTCGTCGCCTGGATCCAACAGAGGTCGAGCGCGTCGCAGCCGTTTTGGGCTTGGCCCGCCTGGATCAGGGAAACGGGTCTTACCTCGTGGCGTGGGCCGGTGACGAGCCGCTCGGGCATGCCCACCTGGCGCTGACCGACCCTCCACAGTTGCAGGACCTGTCTGTGCGACCGCAGTACCGGCGGGCCGGGGTCGGTTCAGCACTGACCGCGGCGGCCGAACAAGCGGCCCGGGCGGGCGGCGCTGACCGGATCCGGCTCGGGGTGAGCGTCGACAACCAGGCCGCGCAAGACCTGTACCGTCGTCTCGGCTACGTAGATGCTGGCTTCCCGCCACGACGCGTAAAAGGGACCGTGCAGATCCGTACCGGGCCGATCGAGGTCGACGACACCATTCTGATCTGGGAGAAGGGCCTCATCTGAGAGAAGGGCCTCCCCCTGGGAGACGTGACCAGCATCGGCAGGGGCCCTGGGTGGGAGGAAGATGCGCCCGAGGGCCCGCGCCGGGCGGCTTGCCTGTCGCGCTCGAAGCGCCGCGGGACGGGCGAGGCTCAGCTCTCCTTTGCCAGGATGTCGGCTGCCGCTCTCATTTGGCGGGCCAGGTGCTTTCGCGCCTCGGCCTTGGAGGTTTGCCGCATTTCTTCCTTGGCCTCGCGAATCGCGGTGCGCAGCCCCTGGATGGCCTCATGGGCCTCCGTCGTAGCAGCCTTTACCGCTTCCCTCTCAGCGCCGAGCTGGTCCAGGACGTGGGTTAGCTCCTCCCGCGCACGGTCGGCCCGGGCTACGAGGTCTTCGAGTGTTTCGACCATGGGCACAGGCTACTGCCACGACGGGCAACCTTCGCCCGGTTGCCGTCCCGGGTTCAGGTCGTGGCCCCGGGCTTCGCTCGGGGGCAACCCGGGCGAAGGCCCCTTGAACCGGGACCACGTCCCTGCGCCAGCTTCCGCCCGCCGTCGCCGAACGTGCGGCCGGGCGGTCTCAACCCTCAGGCACACGCGGTGGCGCTGAAGCTTCTTCGTTGGGGCGCGGTGGCCTGTAGCTCGTAGATGGAACCGGATTGCTCCGGCTTGGGGAGCGGAAGCCGGACCGGCAGAGCCTCCATCCGGGGTACCGGGGAGGTCGAACCACGCAGCTGCCGGCTGGCCAGGTCTTCCCATGTGGCGCCAACGAGGGGCCACGCATCGGCGCTGATGTACTCGATGAGGAAGAGGCGCCGTGGCCGCCCGCTCGTGTTGGGGGCTGACCCATGAAGCAAACGGGCGTGATGAATGGTGATCGAGCCTGCCCGTGCCTCGAGCGGGGCACAGTTGGCACTGTCTATCAGCCCCGGGTCGACGGAACCGACGAACACCCCGCCCGCGTGGTGGTCGAACACAGGCCCCTTATGGCTACCGGGCACGACGAGCAGGCACCCATTATCGAGGGTCATGTCGTCGATGACAACGCCGACGGCGAGCAGGTCGTCATTGGTGTGGGGGTAGAACCCCCAGTCCTGGTGCCACTCCACCGGGCTACCGACGCCAGCTGACTTCATATTGAGCTTGGTCGACTGGTAACGGATGTCCGGCCCGAGGAGTTGCTCGATAACGTCGAGGATGGCCGCGCTCCGCATAACGGAGTCGTAGGTCTCGTTGTTGGCGCCCGGGTTTTTGATCCTGCGCACTTGCGGCCGCTCGCGGCTGTGGCCGGGCTCGAGGTCGAAGACGTCGCCGTTGACCTCGACCTCCCGTGAAGCCTCGACCCACTCGTCAGCCACCTGTCGCAGGGCTTGGAGCTGGTCGGCGGGGACGACGTCCTCGACCACCAGGTAACCCCTCGTGTGGTACCGCTCTATGTCTGCAGGGCTCAACATGGCCTGCTGCCCCCAGTCCTGGTACGTCTCGCTGGCTCATGTCCGGTGCGGCAAAAGCCATGCATTACGGTAGTTAGACACGCTACACCGATCAAGCGAGCAAGCGAGTCCTGCCTGTTCAGGACGTTCGTAGCGGTCATCGAGAGGATTTTGGGCTACGCCGCCCCAGCTTGACACTGCCCGGTACCGGGGCCAGACTGTGGCTCTGAATGGCGGTGGCAGTCGTCACCGGGGCGGGCCGCGAGGGAGAGGAAACCCAATGTCGACGCGACAAGCGAGCCGGCCGTCGGTGTTTGCCATCGGGCACGCCCACATCGACCCGGTCTGGGTCTGGGACTGGAAAGAAGGGATGCGTGAGGTGGTTGCGACCTTCACGGCCGCCTGTGACCGCCTCGACGCTTGCACCGACGTTGTTTTCACGGCCAGCTCGGCGGCGTTCTACGCCTGGGTAGAAGAGGTCGACCCCGTCCTTTTCGATCGCGTCAGGCACCACGTCGCGGCCGGCCGCTGGCTGGTGGTCGGCGGCGAATGGGTGGAGCCCGACTGCAACCTTCCGTCGGGTGAGGCGGTGTGCCGGCAATTGCTATATAGCCAGAGGTATTTCCAGAAGACCTTCGGCGCGATAGCTCGTATCGGTTACAACATCGATTCGTTCGGGCACGCCGGCTCACTGCCCCAGCTTTTCCGGAAAGGGGGCCTCGACGCGTACGTGATGATGAGACCTCAGCAGCATGAAAAGGACCTGCCTTCTGCGTTGTTCGCATGGCGGGGGATCGACGGGACGGAGCTGGCGACGTACCGTATCCCGTTCGGGTACAACACGGGCTCTCAACCGGGACAAGGCGAGGCCGAGGTCGTACGGGAACGAGTTACCACGCTTATGCAGCGCGCCGGGCAGGAACGTTACCCGTTTATGCTTTTCTACGGCATCGGTGACCACGGCGGCGGCCCGACCCGTGAGGCTATCGATGAGCTGAGGCGCCTGCGCGCCGATAGCTCGGACGCCGTAATTTTCTCAGGGCCGGCCGAGTACTTCGAGGCCGCTATCGAAGGCCGCTCCGGGCCGCTGCCGGTCGTCGAGGGTGACCTCCATATGCATGCTGTCGGCTGCTACAGCGCCGTAGCCTGGACCAAGTCATTCAACGCGCGGGCGGAGAGAGCTCTTGTGGACGCCGAAAGATTGGCTGCCTTGGCTCATATTGGCACGGGCCGGGCCCTGGGCGTCAACCAGAAACTGGCAGACGCATGGAAGCCAGTGCTCTTCAACCAGTTCCACGACAGCCTGGGAGGCACCTGCACGGCGGATGCGTTTGACAACCTGCGGGAGTTCTACGGGTACGCGCTTTGTATTGCGGACGAGATCACCGCCAAAGCAACGCAGGCCATCTCGGCCCGGGTCGATACGTGGGTGCCCGAAGCGGCGGCGGCCGACCGGCCCCGGTCGCTGCGGCCCTACGTCGAGCACTTCCCTGTGCCTCTGGTCGTGTTCAATCCTCTGTCCTGGCCCGTGACCGTCCCGGTGGTAATGCCGCACGAAGGTGGTGCTCTAACTGACGACGGGGGGGGCGCCGTCGCCATTCAGCGCCTGCCCTCGGGTGAAGGTACGAGGGACTCCAGCCACCCTCTCGCCAAAGTCGAGCTCCCGGCCAGTGGCTACCGGCTCTTCTGGCTGTCGGAGGAAGCCGAGGCCGGCGACTACGGCGGTGGCCGGCACCCGACGGCTAGTTTCCCGACAGCCAGTTCCGCCACGGACGAGCCGCCGCAAGAGGGCAACACGATCAGCGCTTCGGCCACCGGTTTGACAAATGGCCTGCTCGAGGTTTCTATCGACAAGGTCAGTGGCGCGATAACCGGGCTCCGTGACGAAGAAGGCAGGGAATGGTTGTCGGGCGAAGGTATCCGTCCCGTCGTGCTCGAGGACCCTTCCGATACGTGGTCGCACGGGCTGACGAGGTACGAGGGCGAGGAACAGCCATGTTCGTTCATCGGAGCGACTGCCGTGGAATCGGGGCCCGTGCGAGCGATGGTGCGCCTCGCCTACCGCTGGCACGGCTCGGAAATCTACGAGGATGTCTACCTTTACGCCGGCGAGCGGGCCCTCGGTGTACGCCTGTTGATCAATTGGTCGCAACAGGCCGCGCTACTGAAGCTCATTGTGCCGGTAGCGGGGGCCGAACCTCGAGCCACTGTCGGGGTCCCTTACGGCGCCATTTCCCGGCCGGCGGACGGGCTGGAGGAAGTTATGCAGCGTTGGGTCGACGTGGCAACGCCCGACGGTGGGCTCGGGTGCATTTCGGACGTGACGTACGCGTATGACCTGGCCGACGGCCGCCTACGCTTGACCCTGCTGCGCAGCCCTCGTTTCGCCGACCACGCGGCCACCTGGAAGCACGACCGGGGGATCGAGCCGTCGTACACGGACCAGGGTACGCACAGGGTTTCGCTCCTGATCGTGCCTCATCGCGGTAGTTGGGCGGAAGCCGGCGTGGCCCGGCGAGCGGAGGAACACTGCACCACGTTCCCGATCGTGAGCGAGACGTGGCATACAGGTCCGCTTCCCGGTTCCGAGCAGTTCGTGGATGTCGAGCCCGAAAACGTCTCGGTCTCGGTGATCAAGCGAGCCGAGGACGGGAGCGGCCTGGTCCTGCGGGTGGTCGAGCTTTCGGGCCGGCGAGCCCCGGCTCGCGTGGCCATTGGCAGGCTCGGGCGGGCCTGGCAAGGCTCGCTTGTCCCGTACGAGGTCAAGACGTTGTTGTTCCCTGACGACCCTGCACAAAACGTGGTAGAGGTGGATATCGCCGAGCTGGCCCCCATCGACTAGTGCCACGACAGGCAACGTTTGCCTGGCTGCTCCCCGGAACCTTCAAGCGCCGACGGCGGTTTTTGCCCCCGGCAACCGGGCAAACGTTCCTGGAGGCAGCACTAGGTCGTCCGATATCGTCCGGCAAGCGTCGGCACGCCACCTTTCGGCGCAGTTTCTCCATTGCGGACTGCGATTTGTGCACACGATCGCGACGAGAACGGACCAAATGTTATGACTTTGTGAAGTGATGCAATGCAATGCAACGCAATGCGTGCGGCTAAGCGCCCCAGACAGGTTAGGGCCGCAAGAGTGAGGCCCCATTCGTATAACGGAAGACGGCTTCTTCGTTGAGAGTGATGCCCAGGCCAGGGACGTCGGGGATAGCCAGCATGCCCTCCGCGTCCAAATGCCACGGCTCGGCCACGAGGGCGTCGATGTAAGGAGAGCCGTCCAGGTACTCCACCAGGTCCGTGTCAGGTACCGCCGAGACGAACTGGAGGTCTGAGGCCAGACCCACGGCGGTGTTCCAACCGTGCGGTATGACCCGGAGGTCGTGGTCCATCGCCATCCAGGCGATCCTGCGTTGTTCGCTCAGCCCCCCGACCTTTGTCACATCTGGCTGCACGATATCGAGGGCCCTCCGTTCGATCCAGCTCGTGAACGACTGCCGTCTCGTGAAGACTTCACCCCCAGATATCGGTACCAGCGATAGCGCCCTCAGGGCGACGAAGTCTTCCAGGGCGTCCGGGCGCAGTGGCTCTTCGAACCATGCCACGTCATAGCTCGACAACATCTCGGCGGTGCGCCGCGCCCACTTGTAATCTCGTGCCCAGACGCCATCGCTGGCCCCGGCATCGACCATGAGCGCAGCGTCGGGACCGATTGCATCTCGGGCCGCTTCGATGATGTCTTCGTCCAGCCGGTCGTTGACCCGGCCAAACGGCCCCCACCCGATCTTGAACGCCCGAAAGCCTTTTTCGGCCACGGAAAGGAGGGTTTCACGCATCTTGGCGGGCTCGTCCATGAGCACGGACGCGTACGCCCTGACCCGGTCCCGCCAGCGTCCACCCAGGAGCCGGCCGACCGGCTGACCGGTTACCTGGCCCAAAATATCCCACAGCGCGATGTCGATCCCGCCGATGGTATGGGTGATCGAGCCACCCCGCCCGAGCCAGAAGGTCGTTCTGTGCAGCCTCTCGGTAACCCTCTCGGGCTCGAGCGGGTTCTCGCCGATAAGGAACGGTTTCAGTACGCCCAACGAGCCGCGGACCAGCGCTTCGCTGGTGAAGACGCTACCGGTCCCTACCAGGCCATCGTCTGTGTGCACCGCGATCAGCGTGTGGACCTCGTCGTCGGGCTGCAGTTCCTCACTCCAGCCGCCCGGTGGCGTTGCCCCCCGTAGCCCTGCGGCGCGGACCTCTCGGATCTTCACTTTCCGGTTCCCTTCGTCTCGTTGACAGCATTGACAAACCGGTGGCCGGCGCTAAACGGGTACCTTAACCCAGAGCACACAAACTGATGGAGGTGACGAGGCCTCATTTTTTCAGGCTCATCGCATCCAGCCCCGGTCCCGTGTAAGTGGCGGCCGGTGGCCAGTTTATGGCCCGTGCTCCGGACGCGCAGCCGGGTGCGGGACCGGTTCCTACAGCCAGTGCTGCCTCCAGTGGTGTTTGCCAGGTGACCTGCCGCAAACACATCTGGCGGCGCTTGCAAGTTCGGGCGGGCACAAGGCAAACGTTGCCGGTGGTGCCACTAGGCTAGGATGGCCTGCCTATCGGTGCCAGGCCTCGGGGCGCATGGGCGCATGCACTTACGGACGCTGAGGCCAGCTCGGCACTGATGTGTTTGTATGAGGTCAGTCGTGCCAAGCACGAGAAGTATGGCCTGCCGGCAAACCCGCAGGAGCCCGCATTTCAATGGAGGAGGCGACCATGTTTGACGTAGTCATCCGGGGCGGTCAGATCATCGACGGGACGGGAGCTTCGCGCCGGCAGGGAGACGTTGGCATCGAGAGCGACCGGGTGACCGCCGTTGGGGACCTCGGCTCGGCTGAGGCGGCGCTGGTGCTGGACGCGAAAGGCAAAGTGGTAGCCCCCGGCTTCATCGACCCCCATAGCCATAGTGACTGGACCCTTCAGGCCAACAGGGCGGCGGAGAGCACGATCCAGCAGGGAGTAACGACTGAGATCGTGGGCAACTGCGGAATTTCAAACGCTCCAGTCAGCGATCATTCGCACGCCGTCATCGCCTCGCGGCTGAAGTCTTTTGGCTACGACGGCACGCCCACCTGGCACACATTCGAGGAATATCTGACGGAGGTGGGTTCGGGGGGAACGGCCCAGAACCTCGCCTTTTTCGTCGGGCACAGCACTGTGCGCGCTGCCGCCGGGGTGGGCCCGAGACGGGCGACGAGCGACGAAATAGACCAAATGGAAAATTACGTGGTTGAGGCGATGGGTGCCGGAGCAATAGGCCTGTCGACGGGCCTCGAGTACAGCGATGGGCGTTTCGCCGAGACGGCGGAGATCACCCGGCTGGCCACTGCCGCTGCAAATCGGGGCGGGTATTATGCCAGCCATATCCGTAACCGCGATGCCCGAATTCTCGACGCCATCGACGAATTTCTGAGCATCGCGCGGTCAAGTGGCGCCCCGGGGCAGATCTCACACCTGAACGTCCGGGACGCTACCGGTGCTCCTCCCGAAGGTTGGCACAGGGCGGTCCAAAAGATGGAGTTGGCGCGAGAGGGCGGAATGGACGTCGAGGCCGACACCACTCCCTTTATTCAGGGGCTGGGCCTGATGATAGGCCTGTTGCCCGACTGGTTCCTGCAGGAGGGTTTCGAGGAGGGGGCTCGGCAGTTGTCGGACAAGGCCGTTCGTGAACGTCTTCGTCAGGACTGCGACCGGTACTGGCGGTTCATAAACAGCGGCCAATGGGAGCGCGTACGCCTGCAGTCGAGCCCCGAGTTCCCCGAGTGGGCCGGGCTTCGTTTTCCGGCCATAGCTGAGCTGGCCGGCAAAGACGAATGGGATTGCTATTTTGACATATTGGCCGCCGCCGGCGGCGCCATGGCCGATCTCACCATGGTGGGCGACCTGTTCACCGAGGCTCACTTGGCCGAGATGATCTCTCATCCCCTTTTCAGCCTGGGCGTCGATTCGACCACTTCGTCGGTGCAGGCCCCGTTGGCCGACATCACTCCCAACCCATTGCCCTACCGGGGCCACGTGGAGTACCTGGTGCACCATGTACGGGACAAGAAGACCCTGTCCCTGGAAGAAGCCGTCCACAAAATGGCCGGAAAACCGGCCACCCGGTACGGTCTTGACGGACGAGGCTCGATTCGGGAGGGGTCCTACGCGGACATCGTGGTGTTCGACTTCCCGGCGCTCAACAGCACGTCGACCTTCGAGCATCCCGCCGCCTACCCCGAGGGTATTGATGCTGTCCTTGTCAACGGCCAGGTGGTCGTGGACCACGGCAAGCAGACGAGCGCCCGGCCTGGACGCGTGGTCGGTCACCGTTAGAGCGCTTGGCGAACCGCCGCCAAGAGCTGTTTCGGCTGGCGGCCGATGAGGGGCGCGAAAGCAGCTCCCGGGTCGCTATTTTGCTGATATGGCAATCTATGACGTGACCCCGGCCGCCCTGGACGGCGGCCCGCTCGACGTGGACCAGTTCAAGGGCAAGGCAACTCTCATTGTTAATGTTGCTTCGCGCTGTGGCCTCACCCCGCAGTACGAGACCCTGGAGAAGCTTCAGGAGGAGTACCAGGACCGGGGCTTCACGGTGCTCGGTGTCCCGTGCAACCAGTTCGGTCAGCAAGAGCCGGGCACCCCGGACGAAATCGCCACCTTCTGCTCGACGACCTATGGCGTGACGTTCCCCCTTACTGAAAAGATCGACGTCAATGGCCCGGGCCGCCACCCCCTGTACCAGCAGCTGACGTCGACGCCCGACCCCGAAGGCCAAGCCGGCGACGTGCAGTGGAACTTCGAGAAGTTCCTGGTCTCGCCGGATGGCAAAGTTGTGGCCCGTTTCCGTCCGCAGGTTACCCCCGACTCGAAAGAGGTGGTCTCGGCCATCGAGTCAGTGCTCCCAGACTGATTGTGCCAGACTGATTGTGCCGGCCTGACTGCGGCGCGCAGATTGCACAGCCCTGATTGTGCCAGTGGGACAGGCGCCGACGTGGTTACGGCGACGTAGTTGCGCCCGCTTGATCACGCCGCCGCCGGCCCGCTGGCCAAAACCCGCTGGCCAAACGGCGCTAGGACGTGCCGGCTGCTGCGGGCAATGATGTGGCCTTGCCACCCAGCGCGGCGGACACGACGTGGCGCGCTTCTTCCTGGATGCGAGCCAGGTGATCGGGCCCCTTGAACGACTCGGCATAGATCTTGTACACGTCCTCGGTGCCTGAAGGACGGGCGGCAAACCATCCTGAATTGGTCTCCACCTTGATCCCTCCGATCGACGCCCCGTTGCCGGGCGCCTTCGTCAACTTGGCTGTTATGGGTTCGCCCGCCAGCTCGGTGGCCGTAACCTCCTCAGGGTGAAGTGCGGCCAGCACCGCCTTTTCTTCACGCGTGGCTGGCGCATCCACACGTGCGTAGACGGGGTCGCCGAAGCGTTCGGTCAGAGCGCGATAACGCTCGCTCGGCGTCTTGCCGGTGGTGGCGATGATCTCCGACGCGAGGAGGCACAACAGGATCCCGTCTTTGTCGGTAGCCCACACATGCCCGTCACGCCGCAAGAACGATGCCCCGGCGCTTTCCTCCCCCCCGAACCCGATAGTCCCGTCGAGTAGGCCGGCCACGAACCATTTGAACCCGACGGGCACCTCGACGAGGTGCCGTCCCAGGCTGGCGCTTACCCGGTCGATCATGCTCGAAGACACCAGTGTCTTCCCTACAGCCGCCCCGCCTGGCCAACCTTGCCGGTTGGTGAACAGGTACTCGATGGCGGCGGCAAGGAAATGGTTCGGGTTCATCAGACCGTCATCGGGGGTCACGATCCCGTGACGATCGGCGTCGGCGTCGTTGCCGGTCGCCACCTGGAACTCGTGGCGCCGGTCGATCAGCGAAGTCATGACGTACGGTGACGAGCAATCGGTGCGTATTTTCCCGTCCCAGTCGAGCGGCATAAACCGCCAAGACGGGTCCACTTCCGTGTTGACGACCGTCAGGTCGAGCCCGTAGCGCTCACCAATGGCGCCCCAGTACTCAACGCTGGCCCCGCCGAGCGGGTCGGCACCGATCCGGACGCCTGCGGCCGCGATAGCCGCGACGTCAATGGCTGAGGGGAGGTCCGAGACGTATGCGTCCAGGAAGTCATAGCTCTGTGTGGTCGTAGCCGCCCTGGCCTTGTCGATCGGGATCCGCCGCACCCCTCGCAACCCATTTGCGAGCAATGCGTTGGCCCGGTCCTGGATTACCGTCGTCACTTCGGTGGCGGCCGGTCCGCCCTCGGGTGGGTTGTACTTGAAACCGCCGTCTGATGGCGGGTTGTGCGAGGGAGTGACGACTATCCCGTCCGCTACGCCGTTCCCGCTGGCCCGGTTGTGGACCAGCACCGCATGGGAAAGAGCGGGCGTCGGCGTATAACCGTCGCGGGCGTCGATGCGCACGCTCGTCCCGTTGGCGGCCAGGACCTCCAGCGCCGTTACCCAGGCCGGCTCGGACAGCGCATGGGTGTCCCGGGCCAGGAACAGCGGCCCATCGGTCCCCATGCCGGTCCGGTAGTCGCAGATGGCCTGGGTAATGACGGCGATGTGGTCGTCGTTAAAGCTGGTCTCGAGGCTCGAACCGCGGTGGCCCGATGTCCCGAACGAGACCTGCTGGCCGGCGACATGCGGGTCAGGGTGCTCTTCGTAGTACGCGCTAACGAGACGCGGGATGTCGACGAGATCGGACTGAGTGGCGGGCTGTCCAGCGCGCGGGTTGGTGGGCACAGTAACGCCTCCTGGGTCGGTTGGTGGCAACCGGGACGGTGCCGTTTCGATTAGCCGCTCCCCCTTCTCGCGGTGGCGCTGAGCCGTCGGGTCGCAACCGTCGAGTCGTGACTGGCATGCTACTGCTGTCTCCAGGAACCCTCGCCCGATTGCCGGGGGAGGAGCCCGTACTCCCGGCAGGACGCAGGCGGCAAACGGGCGAAGGTTGCCTGTCGTCGCGATACTGCTACCTCCAGGTTGCCTGTCGTTGCGATACTGCTACCTCCAGGTTGCCTGTCGTTGCGATACCGCTGCCTCCAGGAACCCTCTCGCCACTTGCCGGTGGCAAACGGCTGATCACTGTCGCAAGCTCTATCGGTTCATCATCACAGGCGGCCCAAGCGGCGCTATTTGTCGTGGTGACGGCTTCGCGAGCTATAAAGGGGTTTGATGGCCACTGAACCTGTTAAACACTCAATTGATGAGTTCGACCGTCTGTTCGACAAGCTCAAGAACTGGGGACGTTGGGGTGCCGACGACGAATTGGGGACGTTGAATTTCATTGGCGACGCCGAGGTGGCACAGGCCGCCAAATTGGCCAAAACGGGTCGGCGTGTGCCGCTGGGGCGGTTCCTCGATACGGTCGCGGGCCCTGACAACGGGCGGCCTGCATTGCATTACATGACCCACATGGGCGACAGGGGAGCCGACCAGTCCTCTTACTACGCCGATTTCATCGGCGTGGATTTTCATGGCCACTCGGCCAGCCACATTGATGCATTGCCGCATGTGGCGTACAAGGGCCTGCTTTACAACGGTAAGCGGGCCGCCGATGTCTTTGGCTCTGGCGGCTCGTCGTTCGCCCCGATTTCCCGCCTGTCCCGGGGCGTGGTGACCAGGGGCGTGCTCCTCGATGCCGCCCGCGCCCAGGGATTGGACTGGATCGACCCGCCCTGCGCTCTCGAAGCCGACGACCTCGAGGCCATTGCCAGCAAGCTCGAGGTAGAGGTGCGCCGGGGGGATGCCGTACTGCTGCGGACCGGGCAGGTGCGCCGTCGTCAGGCGAAGGGAGCGTGGGACCCTGAGCTCGGCGAAGCCGGCTTGGCCATTTCAGGCGTCGAGTGGCTGGCCGAAAAGGAAGTGGCCCTCCTCGGCAGCGACGGGGACAGCGACTCTCGGCCGAGCCCGGTCGCAGGGTTGGGAGGGCCGGTCCACGTACTCGTGATCAACGCCATGGGCATGTGCCTTCTTGACAATCAGGATCTCGAGAGCTTGAGCGAAGCGTGCTCAGAGGTGGGAACATACGAGTTCCTGCTGGTTGTCGCCCCGCTCATGATCTCCGGGGGAACGGGCTCGCCAGTAAACCCCATAGCGGTCCTGTAGCGGCAAGGAGGGGCCCGTCCTGGTGCCGCGGCGACCGGTTATACCTGACGCGTAATATGTTCCCGAAGCTAAAGGCCATGGCTTGAAATAGAGGTTCACCGGTCGCTGGTGCGGCCCGGCGGGCACCGTTTTCGCCACCTCGGCACGGGCGTCCCGAACGGAAACCTGGAGCGAAAGCCGGCTTCACCTCGGCCGCGAAAGTTATTTAGCGACCCCCTGCTCCGCCCCCGCCGTCCGCACGATCCTGATGGCCGTGCCACGCCCAATGTCCCGGTATGACGAGTGGCCCGGTATGGTCAAAAGCAATCGCGCGAGCTGCCGCTCGCCTGAGGTAAGCGGAGACAAAAGATGCCTGGGTCAATTGTTTTGTCCGGGGCTCGTACCCCGATCGGAAAGCTCGGCGGTGCGCTCGCCACCATCGCTCCGGTAGAGCTAGGGGCACTCGTTATTGCCGAGGCGCTCCGGCACGGTGGGGTTGCACCTACCGCGGTGGATTATGTCCTGATGGGCCATGTCCTGCAGGCCGGGCAGGGCCAGAACCCGGCCCGGCAGGCCGCCACACGCCGGCGTGCCGATGAACGTACCTGCCATGACGATCAACAAGGTGTGCTTGTCCTCGCTGAACGCCCTGCACCTGGCCGATTTGATGATCGCCGCGGGCGAGGCGGAGGTGGTCGTGGCCGGCGGCATGGAGTCGATGTCGAAGGCGCCGCACCTCGTCGACGGGGCGCGGGCCGGGCTCGTTTATGGCGATGCGACGCTGCGCGACGTGATCATTTCCGATGGGCTTACCTGTGCCTTTGACCAGCTCGCGATGGGTTCCGCCACCGAACGAGACGCCGCCTCGGCCGGCGTCGCCCGTAAAGAGCAAGACGCCGCGGCAGCCCGGTCTCACGAACGAGCGGCGGCGGCGGCCAAATCCGGTCGCCTGGCCGAGGAGATCGTGCCGGTCACAGTCCCCAGGCGCAGGGGCGAGCCGGTAGTCGTGTTCGACGACGAGGGGATCCGTCCCGAGACAACGGAGGCCCAGCTGGCCAAGCTGCGGCCGGTGTTTGCCGACGGGGGCACCATCACCGCCGGAAATGCGAGCCAGATTTCCGATGGGGCAGCGGCGATGGTGATCGCTTCGCCAGCTGCGGCGGAGCGCCTCGGAGTGGAGCCGCTGGCCGAGGTCGTCTCCTACGGGCAGGTCGCTGGCCCGGACACGTCGCTCCTGACCCAGCCTTCCAGAGCGATCATGCAAGCCCTCGGCCGCGCTGGCCTTACGGTGGGCGATCTCGAGGCCATAGAGGTGAACGAGGCGTTCGGGGCCGTGGCCGTCGCTTCGGCCCGAGACCTTTCCGTGCCGGCAGACGCCCTGAACCCCAACGGGGGTGCCATCGCCCTCGGTCATCCTCTCGGCATGTCCGGCGCTCGTCTCGCTCTCACCCTGGCCTACGAGCTGCGTCACCGCGGTGGCGTGGGAGCGGCCGCGCTGTGCGGCGGCGGTGGCCAGGGCGACGCTGTCGTACTCCGCGCTCTTCGGGCATGACCTCCGCCCCAAAAGGCCCCGGCGCGGTTGTTATCGAGCGGGTGGGCAAGGTGGCCATTTTGCGGTTCGACAGGCCGAGAGTCAACGCTCTTTCGGTCGACCTCCTATCGGAGCTCTACCTTGCTCTCGACACACTGCTAGGTGACCTGCCCGGCGCGGTCGTCGTCACGGGGACGGACCGTGCCTTCTCAGCCGGTGCAGATATCACTGAGTTCACTGGCACTGAGCGAGTGAAGGAGCTGACCCGGGCTTTCGCCAGTACCGCCGGTGCCCTTGCCGCGTTCCCCGGGCCACCATCGCTGCCATTGCCGGCATGGCCCTGGGCGGCGGTCTGGAGCTGGCCCTCGCCTGCGACTTTCGCATCGTGGCGCGTGGCGCCCGCCTGGGCCAGCCCGAGGTCCTGCTCGGCATAATCCCGGGCGGAGGGGGCACGCAGCGACTGGCTCGCCTTATAGGGCCGGCCCGGGCCAAAGACCTGGTGTTCACCGGGCGCCACCTGAGCGCGGAAGAAGCCTTCGATTGGGGCTTGGTCGACCGGGTGGTGGAAGCTGACGTCCTGGCCAGTCATGCGCTCGACTTTGCTCACCGGCTGGCGTCGGGCGCCGTCGTGGCCCAGAGCCTGGCCAAACGGGCCATCGACGTCGGCCTTGGGCTCACCCTGGCTGAAGGCCTGGCGCTCGAACGGGAGTTGATTGCACAAGCATTCGAGACTCGTGACGCCGAGATCGGCCTGCGGTCGTTCCTTGAAAAGGGCCCGGTAAGGCGGAGTTCGTCGGCAGGTAGGCCCCAACCGGAGCTGTGCGATGATCTCAGGATGACGGTGCGGTATATCCCCCAGGCCGCGCAGTGGCCCGTCCGGGTCGACCTGCGCAGTGACACAGTGACCAAGCCCACGGCTGCCATGCGCCAAGCCATGTCGGACGCCCCGCTTGGCGACGAACAGCTGGGCGAGGACCCGAGCGTCAATGAACTGGTGGAAACAGTGGCCCAACTGCTCGGCAAACAAGCTGCCGTTTTTCTGCCGTCCGGCACCATGTGCAACGAGATCGCCCTGGCACTGCACTGCCGGCCCGGTGACGAGTTCTACTGCGACCGCACAGCCCATCCGCTGCACGCCGAAGCGGGCGGGTCGGCGGCATTGGCCGGCGCACAGGCTCATGTGATCGATGGCGAACGGGGCATCTACAGCGCTCAACAGTTGGAAGACGCTATCTCGCCCCTGTCGCGTTACTCGCCCCGGCCACGGCTGGCGTGGGTCGAACAGACCGCCAACCTGGCCGGCGGGACGATCTGGCGTCCCGACGACATCAAGTCCGTAGTCGAAGTGTCGAAGGCACACGGGCTCGCCACCCACCTGGATGGCGCACGCCTCTTCAACGCCACTGTTGTCACGGGCGAGTTACCGTCATCGATGGTCGCCCCTTTCGACAGCGTCTGGGTCGACTTTTCCAAGGGTCTCGGGGCACCTGTGGGCGCCGTTCTGGCGGGGAGCGAGGATTTCATCGATGAGGCGTGGCGTTGGAAACAGCGCCTTGGGGGTTCCATGCGCCAAGCCGGTGTACTGGCCGCCGCAGCAAGTTTTGCCCTGGTCCACCACGTGGACCGGCTAGCCGAAGACCATGCCCTCGCCCGCCGGTTAGCCGACGGCCTGGCCGAAGTGCCCGGGATCGAACTCGACCCCGCCCGGGTAGAAACGAACATCGTCATCTTCGGGGTCGATCGCCGTGGTGGCGCCGACCGGTTCCTGACCGACCTGCTATCTGAGCACGGGGTCCGGGGGAGCGGCGTGGGGCCCAGTCGTGCTCGCTTCGTCACCCACCTCGATCTCGACGGCAATGACATCGAAACCGCCATCGCCGCCGTACACGCCACCATGACGAGGGCCTGATGAGATGATCACGAACTGACGGTTCCCCGGTTTTGCGCGTATGCAGTGCGTCCAGGTGATGGGCCACCAGGTCAGTGACGTCTGCTTGGCCCAGGCGGGCAGGGACGATAGCTGCGTCGGTCAATATCGCCCGCGCCATCTCCGACGATGAGCGTGCCCCGTCCAACCGACGCAGCAACTGCGCTGCGTTAGGGTCAACGAGGTCGTTACCCGACCGGGCAATGTGGTCGATCCAGAGCGCCAGGACCCGGGTGCAGGCGTCTACGGGCAGCTGGCGTTGGAGCCGGATGAGGACGGTCGGGTACAACCGCTGGACAAGCTTCACCGAGCCGTCTGTCGCCACCTGTTGGCAACGATGACCAAGCCACGGGTTGGCGAAGCGCTCCAGGACGGTTCCGCCGTAGTCACGCACGTCGGAACCATGTGGAGGGCTGAGTGTCGGCACGATCTCATCGAGCAACTGTCGCAGGAACCGTCCCTCGCGGCAGACGACGGCGTCGATCGTCTCTATGCCGTCATGGGCCCCAGGTATGCGCACGCCGAGTGCAAGCCGTTCAGGACGCGGAGCTTCATCTGTTCGAATGGGGCGACATCGTCCACGACCTCCACACCAACGGTGTCGAGCGGGGGATGCTCTCCGGCGAACGAAGACTGGATAACCCACTGGCTGAATGGTTCCGCCCCCACTGCCGCCGGGTCTTCGGACCCGGTCAGCTCCTTGGCCAACGTTCGCAGGCGGTCAGTGGTAGCCGGGACGATACGGTCCACCATCGTGGACGGGAACGTAGCGTTGCGCTCTACCCATTCCACCAAGGTGGGGTCCCGGCGTTCCGCAAAGGAGAGCACCAGGGCCCGGAGCAGCTCACCGTTACCGGCGATGTTGTCGCAACTGGCAATGGTAAGGGCCGGCGCTTTGGCCTGCCGCCGGCGGAGGAGTGCTTCGACCAGGGCCCCGACCAGCGAAGACGGCTGGGCAGGGTGCACGAGGTCGTCTGCTATCGCCGGCAGGGTGAGGTCAAGACGTCGGGAGGCGTCATAGCCGTACCCCTTTTCCGAGACGGTGACGGTGACGAAGGCCACGTTGGGGTCGGACAGCCGTTCGATGGTGGCGGGCCGGTCGGCCCCCCCGAGCGCGGCACCAAGCGAACCGATCACCTGGGCGCTTGCATGAGCCCCGTCGGACTGGACCAGGGTGTAGAGGCCGTCCTGCCTCCCCAGTTTCGACGTGATGTCGTCCGACCGCAGGTTGGCACCAACGACGCCCCAATCCGATTGGCCCGCGGCGAGCAACTTGTCGGCGTAAACGAGGATGTGAGCGCGGCTGAACGCGCCCAGGCCCAGGTGGACATGACGCTGTCGCCAGGGCCTCTCCCGGTATACGGGGGCTTGAAGTGGCGCCCCGCCCCGGTCAGGGGTACCCGCGGGCGCGTTCATCGCTCCGCCGGGGACCCCGTCAGTCATCGACCGTCAAGGTGGTAGGCCCGCCGGGCCAGGCGGTGGGCGCAGTCCTCGGCCAGCTCGTGCGCGTCGTCCATCGTGATGCGATGCTCGCTGACCAGGTACGCGAGCTCTCCGCACTCCACGCGCCGGGCCAGGTCGTGGCGAGCCGGGATGGACAGGAAGGCACGGGTGTCGTCGTTGAAGCCGGCCGTGTTGGCGTAGCCGGCGGTCTCCGTCACGGCTCGCCTGTACCGTCGGAATCCCCTCTACGGAATCGAAAAACCACCAGGGAGGGCCCAGGATGAGGCACGGGTAGTGCCCGGCCAGCGGGGCCAGCTCACGGCTGTAGGCCGACTCATCGAGTGTGAAAAGGATGACCGTCAGGCGCCTGTCGTTGCCGAAGCGGCTGAGCAAAGGGCGGAGAGCTTCGACATAGTCGGTGGGACCGGGTATGTCCGCGCCCTGGTCCCGGCCGAAGCGCCGGAACACGACCGGGTTGTGGTCCCGTCTCGAGCCGGGGTGGATCTGCATGACCAAGCCGTCTTCGAGGCTCATCGCCGCCATCTCGGTCAGCACCTGCCCGCGGAAGAGGTCGGCCTCTTTGCCGTCCAGCCGTCCCTCGATAGCTCCGTTGAGCAGGTACTGGCACTTGTCCGCGTCGAGGTCGGAGGTCGTTGCTGTCGGGTGCCCATGGTCGGTGGCAGTGGCACCGTAACTGCGGAAGACCTGCCGCCGGTCCCACAGGGCGGCCAGGTACTCGTCCCAGCGGGCCGTATCTCTGCCTGTCAGAGCGCCGAGTGCCTCGACGTTGGGCGCGAAGTCTTCGCGTCCCGGGTCGACAACAGGGTCGGGCCGGAACGTCGTGATGACCTTTTCGCCCCAGCCGTCGACGCTCAGCCGTTTATGGGCAGCGAGCTGGTCAAGGGGCGACTCGGTCGTGGCCAGCACTTCGATCCCGAAGCGGTTAAAGAGGCTCCGGGGGCGGAAATCATCCCGAGCCAGTGCTGCGGCTATGACGTCGAAGTAGTGGTCGGCGGTCTCAGCGTCCAGTTCGACGTCCAGGCCGAAGAGCTCCACGAATGTCTGGTCGAGCCAAAGGCGCGACGGGTGGCGCGGAACAGGCTGTAGTGCTCGGCGAACACCCGCCACACGTCACGGGGCTGACCGCCTCCTGCCCGTCCTCGGCCGTGACGCCCAACGAGGTGACGCCCAACGAGGTGAGCGGTACCCCCTGGCTGTAGAGCATGCGGGTCAGGTAATGGTCCGGTGTAACGATGAGAGCCGTCGGGTTGGTGAAAGCCGCGTTCCCGGCGAACCATTCCGGGTCGCAGTGACCATGAGGGCTGACGATTGGGCACGCCTGCACCTCTTCGTAGAGCTGACGGGAAATATAACGGACCGTGGGATCGGCCGGGAACAGTCGGTCTGCGTGCAGTTGGAGCGACCGGGGCACGCCTCAGTCTGGCACGCCCCAGTCTGGCACGCCGCAGTCTGGCACGCCCCAGCCCGGCACGCCTCAGTCTCTTCCGCCCGCCTCAGTCTGGATCGCTGATCGTCAGGCGCGTTCGGCCGCGCCGTCGTCCTCCTGCGCCAGATGCACTGAGGGCGACAGGGCCCACAGACGGCTATCTACGTCACGGGCCTCGGCCAGCGTCACCCGTAAGCGCCAGGGCGAGCCGGGGACCGGGTAAAAGCGGGTGGTGGCGACCAGGCCCTCGGGGAGGAACAGCTCTGAGACCGACTGGTCAACGAACCAGCGCAGTGGGCCTTGCTCGTGGCCCCTGGACGCACTCGTGTTGTCTATCTCGAACGACGTCCTGCCCCCGGTGGCGCGCCCGTCTGAACTGGCTGCTTGACGGTCGATGACCGCCTGGCCCGCACGTTGGTCCAACTCGGTCACCAGAACCTGGCCCTCGCCCAGCTCGAGGTTCAGGGTGATCGTCGTCGGCGGCCCGTCGACCTGCAACGAAAACTCGAAGGCTCTGGGAACGTCTTCAAATACCATTTCGCGGGCGGTCCCCCTGTGTTGCTTGGGTGCGCCACGGCGCAGAGCAGTTAGCTGTCGCGCCGGTCGCATCTTCACCGTGCCCGCGTCGAGCGAGACCTCCCGCGGCAACGAGATAACCCCGGCCCAACCAGCCTCGTCCACCCATTCCTGGGCCCGGGCCTCAGGTAACCAGCCCCATAGCAAGTACGTGCCGTCGGGCGCCCTCATTAGCGATGGGGCATAAAACTCGGTGCCGTAGTCGGCGCGCCGGACGTCCTCGATCTGGAGCTTGCCGTCTATTTCGGTCCCGGTAACAGCAAGGACGCGCATCAACGTGTCCCCGGGCCGAAAAGCGCAGACGAAAAGAGCTCCTAAACCCCAGGCGTACTGCGGGCATTCACAGGCCGAGCCAGGATCGTCGCTGTCCCCGGGCCTACTACTCAACGCGGCAAAGATCCCCTGGTTGGTCCAGGACCGCATATCGTCAGACTCGTACAACCGGACCTGGGCTTCCGTCCCGTCGCGGCGCCCCGACCCCATGATCATGCGCCACCGGCCAGCATGTTGCCAGACGAACGGGTCCCGAAAAATCTGGGCTCCTTCAGCCTCTTCCGGTGCGGGCGCGGTGAGCCAATCGCCGGCAAACGAATATCCCCCGTCGTCGGAGGCGGTCATATGAGGGAGCTGGTAAGGGTACGACTCGCGCAGCGCCGAGTAGAAGGCAAACAGCCGCCCGTCGTGCTCGACGGTATTGCCGGACCAGAACCCTTCGACGCCCGGGTGTTCCGGCGAAGGCGACAGGGCGATGCGGTGTACTTCCCAGTTTACGAGGTCAGGGCTCGAGGCGTGGCCCCATACGATGTCCGTCCCCCGCGGCGGGCGCGCCGGGTTGTGCTGAAAGTAGAGGTGGAACCGGCCTTTGTGCCAGATCGGCCCGTTGGGGTCATTGACCCAACCAAAGGCCGGCCTTACATGCACAACCGGGAAGTGCGGGTCGGCAGGTTTGCCGACTTCGTCGACGGGCGAGGGCATCAGTGGACCAATCGTGAAGGGGTCGGGACAGTGAGAGGTGACGTTCTCATGGGGGCAAACTTTTCAGCAGTCGTAACAAAATTTCTCAGCGGTCGAATGAAGTCACGGTTGGGGCACAAGCATGGCCAGCGGCTCGGCGGGGACAGAAAGAGGGGCTTCGGTGGCGCGGCGGACGTCTTCGACACTGACACCGGGCGCCACCTCGCGGAAGACGAGGCCGTCCGGGGCGACATCAATGACTGCCATGTCTGTAATGACGCGGTTTACCACCTGCCGGCCCGTAAAGGGCAAGGTGCACTCATTGACGATCTTGAACGACCCGGTCTTCGTCATGTGTTCCATCATCACAATGACCCTTCTGGCCCCGTGGACCAGGTCCATGGCGCCACCCATTCCTTTGACCACGCTTCCCGGGATGAGCCAGCTGGCGAGGTCCCCGGTCTTTGATACCTGCATCGCCCCGAGAATGGCGGCATCGATGTGACCGCCCCGGATCATGCCAAATGAGAGGCCCGAGTCGAAGAACGAAGCTCCGTCGCGTACTGTGACGGTTTCCTTACCGGCATTGATGAGATCCGGATCTTCTGAACCCTCCGGCGGGTAAGGCCCGACCCCGAGGATGCCGTTTTCGCTCTGGAAAACCACGTTGAGCCCGGCCGGGAGATGGTTGGCCACCAGTGTCGGCAGGCCGATCCCGAGGTTGACATAGGCCCCATCACTGAGCTCCATTCCCACCCGGGTGGCCAGTTGTTCACGAGTTAGTGGCATTTTCATCCCCATCCAGAGCTCGACGGACTGTTCGGCGCTCGACCCGTTTCTCACCGGGGGTTGCCAGGACAATGCGGTGGACAAATATCCCGGGCAGATGGACACGGTCAGGGTCAAGTTGGCCGACGTCGACGAGTTGTTCGACTTCGGCGATAGTTGTGCGCCCGGCCATGGCGCAAAGCGGGTTGAAGTTACGAGCGGTAGCATGGAAAGCCAGGTTGCCGGCTCGGTCGCCGACCTGTGCCCTGACAAAGGCGAAGTCCGTTACGAGCGCTTCTTCCAGGATGTACTGCCGGCCTCCGAATTCACGTACTTCTTTAGGGGTCGAAGCAAAGGCCACGCTGCCGTCGGGATTGTACTTGCGGACAAGGCCTCCGTCGGCCACCAGCGTGCCCACGCCGGCGGGCGTGTAAAACGCGGGTATGCCACAGCCTCCTGCCCTCAACCGCTCCGCCAGCGTCCCCTGCGGCACTAGCTCGACCTCCAGCTCGCCGGCCAGGTACCTCTGGGCGAAGTCGCGGTTTTCGCCCACGTAACTACTGGTCATCTTGGCGATGCGGCCCGCTTTCAGCCATAGCCCGAGGCCCCAGTCGTCGACGCCGGCGTTATTCGAGACGACAGCCAGCTCGCTTACACCCGAGGTCAGCACGGCGCGAATCAAGTCCATGGGGACCCCGCAGAGCCCAAATCCACCGACGGCAATGCTGGCGCCGTTGCCAACGTCGCTCACGGCATCGGCCGCTTCGTCGAAAACTTTGGTTGACATCTAGCTCGTCATTTGCTTGGGCTTGTCATTTACCTGGGGCTTGTCACTTACCTGGGTTTGTCGTTTAGCTGAACCGGTCATTTGTTTTAGCCCCCTAAGTGCTCGGTGCCGACTCAGGCGACGCCAGTCTCATAGGGCGTCATGTCCATGCCCGGGTACCGTCGGGCAACGGCGGCAATCATGCTAGTGCTCCAATAGGGGTGGCCGACAGGAGGGAAACCAGCGAGCTCGCGTTGGCGTGGTGCCGCTCTGGTGAGGAAGTGGTCCATCTCCGGCCGGCCTCCCTCGTGTTGAAAGGTTTCTTGACCACAGGAGGTCATATCCGCTCGCTTGAGGCCAATGTTCTGGGCAAAGCGGAGGCCTTCCTTGGCCGTTAGCCTCGACCCGCGGTGAAAGGTCCTCATTGAGTAGACAAGGACGTGGCCGGCAGGTACCGTCACCGGGAATTCCCGCTCGTACAGTTCGGGGAACTCTTTGCGGCTGCGGTGGCGAGGTTCCAGGGCGCCGTCCCACGTCCACTCCTGGCCCAGGACGTAGGTGGGACCGAGGTCGACAGTTACGTCCGTGTAGTACAAAAGCGCCGGCACGAGAAAGGTCTCTTTGTCCGGGTTGGGCACGACCAGCATGTTGTTGCCGAAGTCGAGGTGCAGCTCCTGCTCGAAATCGCGAGTCCCGGCATATTTCCCGGTGACCTGCCCATGCCCGAGCAGGATCTTGTCCGTCCTCAAGATGCGCTCGGCGAAGGCGACGAGGTCAGGGTGGATGGTGGTGTCGTTCAAGCCGTCCCCGAGGAACGGGAAGTCAACCCTGCCTCCCTGCCCCACTGCGCTCTGATAGCGACGAGGACGCCGCGAATAATCCTCCCATGACGGCATGTACTCGTAGATGCTCTCGAGCGCGGCCGAGAGCTGCGCATCGTCGAGCAGGCGCTTCACGACGTAGCCGTGCTCGAGCCAACTCTCGTAGTCCTCCTCAGAAAAAGCGCTCATCCGTCAAGCTTTCTGGCCAGGCCGCTCCCGCGGCATCGTCTTGCCCCTGCACAGCACCATCTCGCGCCGCTGCTCCACTAGGGTGCGGATCCTAGGCGACGTGCCGCGGCGCCAGCCTCTTCGGGGGTGCCAGCCGCTTCGGGGTGCCAGCGGGCTGCGCCGGCCTCTGGTGCTGCCGTGCGCGCCCCACGGCGGGGGCCGCGGCGCGGCTCTGGCCCCGTCTCCGACTGTCGGCCCGGCGGTGCCGAGCGTCGCCCCACCCCGTCGATGAGCCCCTCGCTCGTTGGCCCGAGCCGGCGCACGACGCCCGCCATAGGATGAGCGAGTGGGAACGGGTAGCGGGGACCGTCGTCCCCTGGGAATCGGGTTGATCAGCGTCGGCTGGATGGGGCGCCTGCACTCCCGGTCTTACGGAAGGGTCAACTACCATTTCCAGGACCTGGCGCTCGAGCCATGGCTCGTTATCGCCGCGGACCCGGTCCTGGAGCGCGTGCACTTTGCCGAGGAGCAACTCGGCTATTCCGAGGGCACGAACGATTGGAGGGAAGTCCTCAGCCATCCGGCGGTCGAAGCGGTCAGCATCACGGCCCCCAATTACCTGCACCGCGATATGGCGGTCGCGGCGGCGCGCAGCGGTAAGCACTTCTGGTTGGAAAAACCAGCTGGCCGCGACGCGGCCGAGACCGCCGAGATAAACCAGGCGGCGAGTAAGGCCGGGATAATGACGGCGGTCGGCTACAACTACCGCTATGCCCCGGCCGTCCAGAGAGCCCACGAGCTCGTCCGCTCGGGAAGCCTTGGGCGCATCGTGCACGCTCGGGGGATGTTCCTGAACGATTATGCGGCTGATCCACGAACGGCGTTGAGCTGGAGATTTCGGCGCCGGCCCGGCGGGTACGGAGTTATCGGGGATTCGTTATCGCACGTAGTCGACTTGCTCCAATACATTATCGGAGCGGTCTCCGAGGTCAGCGCGCTGACAGCCACGACCATCACCGAGCGGCCGCTGTTGCCCATGGGAGCGGCGGACCACTTCGCCGTGCTCGAAGGGGGCGAGCTGGGGCCGGTCGAAAACGAGGACTATGTGGGCGCATTGCTTCGCTTCGACGCCGGAGCCGTCGGGGTCTGCGAAGCGAGCCGGGTAACGGTCGGGCCCAGGTGCCAGGTGGGCTTTGAGATTTTTGGCACCGACGGGGCGATCTCGTGGGATTTCGAGCGCATGAACGAGCTTCGTGTATGCACCGGCCGGTCGGCCGGACCACGGTTACCGGACTGTAATGGCCGGGCCGGCTATGGGCGAGTACTCCCACTTTCAACCCGGTCCTGCCATCAGCATGAGTTACGACGACTTGAAGGTGATCGAGGCGATGCTGTTCCTCACGTCGATAGCCGAGGACAGGCAACTTGGGGCCAGCATCCGCGAGGCCCTGGCCACCTCCGAGGTGTTGGCTGCTATCGACCTGTCAGCGGCGTCCGGCCACTGGGAGCCGGTCGAGCGAGGGCCGTGAAAGGCCCAGTCATTAGCCGACCGGTCACGGGAGAAACCGGCGTCAGGGGAGGTGGCACGAAGAGACGCGCCATAACGGCAACTGTCAGGAATTGACCGGCGGGCCATTGTGTTGATGTACGGCGCTGGACGTCTAACGAGGAGGAGCAAGTGCGGATAACCGTTGTTGGGTCCGGGTTCATAGGCGGCGTGCTCGGCCGGGCGTTGGCCGCCAATGGGCACCAGGTAGCTTTCGGCTCCCGGCACCCCGAAAGCGACGATGTTGCTGGTTCGACCGGGGCACGCGTCGCGTCCGTGGGCGATGCCCTGGCGAATGCTGAGGTGGTCATCCTGGCCCTACCGGGCGAAGCGGTCAGTGACCTGGTCGCCGAGCACGGCGACGCGTTGAGCGGCACACTCGTCATTGACGCCACCAACCGGATGGGTGAAGCCGTTGTCAACGCCCGGGGCTCTTTACCTGCGGGATCTCGTTACGCGCGGGCCTTCAACACGCTGGGCGGAGAGAACATGGCACAACCGATTTTCCCCGACGGCCAGCGCGCCGACATGTTCTTCTCTTCTCCGGAGGGAGACCGGCTCACGGTGGAGGCCATCATCTCCGACGTTGGGCTCCGTCCGGTCTACCTTGGGGAGGACCAGGAGGCGCTTGTCGATGCGCTCTTCGAGGTTTGGGTCACGCTTGTCCTGAAGCAGGGCCATGGCCGCCGGATGGCGCTGAAGCTGCTGGAGGTCTGAGCCGGCTGGGGTGTTTGCCGCAAGCAACCTGGCAAACGTACCTGGAGCGCTAGGTCAGCGACGCCTTGTAGATGGAGGCGATCGAGGAACCCAGGGCTTTGTCGAATTCCTTGTCGGTTTGGTTGACGTTCAGGCCCTCGGTCAGGGCTCGGGAGAAACTGGCGATAAGGCCGTGGTTGGCCGTCAGACGTTCGTCGGCTTCCTCCTGGGTGTAGCCGCCGGAGAGAGCCACCACCCGCAAGACGTTCGGATGCCGCATGAGGTCGGCGTAGAAGTCCGGTACCTCCGGCAGGCTGATCTTCAGCATGACGAAGCGGCCGGGGGCAAGGGAATCGAGGTGCTGGCGGATGGTCGCCTTGAGCAGGTCTTCCGCTTCGCCTTTCTGCGGGCTCTTGATGTCGACCTCCGGCTCGATGATCGGTACCAGGCCGGCGTCCAGGATCCGATGAGCGAGGTCGAACTGTTGGTCGACCACCGCCTTTATACCGGCACTGTTGGCCATTTTGATGAACGAGCGCATCTTTGTGCCGAACACACCCTTAGGTATGGCCTGAGCCAGGACGTCATCGAGATCGGGTATCGGCTTCATGACCTGGACATCGTCTGATACGTCGGCCAGGCCCTTGTCGACCTTCAGGAACGGCACGACCTGTTTGACCGCCCACAGGTACTCTGCCGAGCCTTTGCCCTCGATTTCCCGCTGAAGAGTGTCTTCGAACAATATGGCGCCGAGGATACGATCACCGTTGAAGCTCGGGCTGGTAATGATACGCGTGCGCATCTCGTGCACGAGGTTGAACATCTCGTCATCGTCCGAGTAGGCGTCTTCGGGGATGCCGTACAGCTGGAGGGCCTTTGGCGTGCTGCCCCCGCTCTGGTCCAACGCAGCTATGAAGCCGCGGCCCGACTTCATCTTCTGGAACTGCTCGTCGTTCATGGAGCCCTTTCTAGTCCGCCCGCCGCCCGGATGCACCCCTCGACGGTATGTTCGACGCCGTTCAGGTCCCGGGTGCAGCAGAGGGCGCAATCTCGCCACAAATGGGACGAGGGCCCGAGTTACAGGCGCCGTGCCCAAACCGCCATCGCACTGGGAGAACTTCAAGATTCCCAAGAGTGTTGCCGACGCGTTCGCGCTTTTGTGCAGCGGGCTTGCCTCGTACATGACCGGCTCGCCGTTGCTGGTTGGCGGCGGTTGCTCCATCAGCGGGCCATAAGCTACGGGCTGCCCGGCCCCGTCAACTTGTTCAAGCATCCACCCCTACGGCTCTCAGGTCAGTGGCGCTCATGGCCAGCAATTTTTGAGACGCGGCGACCGCCGCCTCCGGGTCCTGGCGGGCGATGGCCTCGAACAGATCCCGGTGGACCGGGACCGAGCCTGGCCAGCCCCGCCGGGAGTGCACGAAGCGGTCCCGGACCGACAAAGCAGCGGCTATCACCGACTCCATCTGCTCGAGCAGCTCGTTGCCCGCGGCCCGCAAAACGGCGGCGTGGAAGGCCAGGTCAGCTTCGGTGAAGCGCTCGGGCCGGTCGGCCCCTGTGGTCATGGCATCGAGGGCGTCGCCGACGGCCTGGAGCTGGGCCTCGCTGCGGCGCATGGCGGCCAGGCGGGCGGCGGCGGGCTCGACAATGGCCCGCACCTCACCGAGGCTGCGGAACAGCTCGGCGATGTGGTCGCCCTCGGACTGCCAGCGCAAGAGGTCCGGGTCGAGCAGGTTCCACGAGCGCCGGGAACGTACGAAAGTGCCCCGGTTTGGGCGGGCGTCGATCATGCCCTTGGCCCCCAGGGCCCGCAAGGCCTCCCGCACCACCGTGCGGCTGACGCCGAACTCGGTGCCGAGCAGTTCGGGGTCCAAGGTGTCGCCGGGCTGGAGCTCGCCGGCCAGGATGCGCCGGGCTAGCGCGGCGGTGGTGAGACCGTGCAGGCCCCGTTCGACTTTCTGCGACCCAGTTTGCGGGAAGACGGCCAATAGGTGCTCCTGGTCCAAATCCATCGCCGTTAAGGCTTATTACCTTGGCCTCCGGAAGTCCCGGGCCCGGGCTGTATTGCCCTTCGGATGCCTTGCCTTTTGACCGGTTTGAGTTTTCGCCATGACGACTTTCAGCACGGCTTGACTTTCAGCCATGTTATTTCCCGGGAACTCCCGGCTGCTTGACTTCCAGTCATATTATATGTTAGTTTCAATCGCCACCAGCGAAAGGGGGAACGATGAGCAACCGTTCGTTCACTAGACGAGAGTTCATGGGTGCCGGCGCCGCTCTGGGTGCAGGCCTCGTGGCTGCCAGGGGCCTGCGGGCAAACACCCACCGGGCCATCGAAGACGCCGGTCCGCAGTTTTCCGACCTGACGAGTTCGTCCGGCGCCCTAAACGTTTACTGGTCAACCGTAGCGCCGCCGAGCGCACTCAAGGATTTATTCGCCGGCTTCACCAAAGCTACGGGCACGAAGGTCAACTGGATCCTCGCACCCTCTGACTACTCGACGTTCGTGGAAAAGATCACGACCGCGCTCAGTGCCGGCTACACCGGTTACGACGTGATTTATTACGACGACTTCACGATCCAGACATTTGCCGCCGCCGGCTGGATGCTCCCGCTCGACGGCTTAATCCCCAAGGCCAATATCGCCGCCCTCAATAAAACCCACATCGGGCTCAGCAGCTACAACGGGCAGCTGTACCGGGTACCGCTCAACCAGTCCTTCTACCTGATGTTCTACCGGAAGGACCTCCTGAAGGCAGCCGACGTCGCGGTCCCGACGACCTGGGCGGAAATACTCTCCGCCGGCCGCACTCTGACCAAAGGCGGGAAGTACGGGATCGGCTTGACCGGGCAGCCCGCCGATGCGTTCGACGACTTCCTTTACTACATGCCACAAGCCGGCGGTACCTTCCTCAACCTGGAACACCCCGGGACCCAGCAGGCACTCGAGTTCATGCGCGAGCTCGTCACTACTTACAAGGTGGTCCCTCCGACCTACCCGACGGACTCGTACACCAACCTCCCCACCTACGTCGAAGAGGGCGACGTCGCTATCTGGGCGTCGTGGAACGGGTTCATGGGCTCATTTGTAAGCGACACCAAGTTCTTCAACGGGGGTAAGGCCCTTGGCATCGCCAAGCCGGCTAAGGGCCCGGTCAGCAACGTGACCGACGTAGGCGACTGGGGACTGGGCATCCCCAAGTCCTCCCCGAACCAGAAGGCCGCGGCCAAGTTCATCGCTTATGCGTCGACCGTGCCGTCGGAGGTCCTCCTGTCCCAGACCCAGCAGGTGCCGGCCCGCCAGGACGCGGTTGAAGCGTCGAAAAACGTGCTGGTAGGCGGGGCCGATATGGCCGCCATCCTGAGCGTGACAAACGAAGTGCCGCGGCCGGTCACACCGAAGACCACCCTGATCGAAAACAGCGTGCCGCCGATCCTCGTCGACTATGTCGCGGGCAAGACCTCGCTCAAGACAGCCGTCAAGTCGGGGCAGGCACTCATCAACAAGTACTCCTAGACCTCGACAAGCCTTTCGGCGAACCGCTCACGTACCGATGGGGTTGACCACAGGACAAGCGACCGAGGTTGAAGCAGCGGGGGCGGGTGGCCTGACTTCGGTCAGGCCCCGCGCCCGCAGGAAGAGCCGGGCCCGGGTACTACGGCCATACGGTTACATCGCGCCGCTTCTCATCTGGTGGGGGATGATAATCGCCTACCCGCTGGTGCGGGCGGTCTACCTCAGCTTCACGAACGCCTCGCCGCTCAACGGCTCCACCGGGACGAGTTTCGTCGGTCTGTCGAATTTCCAATCGATCTTTGCCGGTGGCGAGACCACAACCGCCGTCGAGTTCACTCTCGCTTTCGCCGTGTGCTCGACTGTTATCGAGATCCTGGCCGGGACGGTCCTCGCCCTATTGCTGAGCCGGCTCCGTCCGGGGTTGCGGTGGCTGACCGGCGTGATCATGGTCCCGTGGGCGATCTCCGAGATCGTGACGGCGACAGCTGGTCTCTGGCTCTTCAATGCTCAGTTCGGCATGGTAAACGGGCTCCTCCACGCTTTGTTCGATATAAGGCCTGTCTGGCTGAGCAATGTCACCCTCGCCCGGCTGGCCCTGATCCTCATGAACAGCTGGGAGTTCACCCCCCTTGCCTTCCTGTTCATCCTGACGGGCCTGACCAATGTGCCCCAGGATTTGGTCGAGCAAGCGACGGTGGACGGTGCCGGGGAAGTGAAGACGTACCAGCACGTCCATTGGCACATCGTTAAGCCGATCGTGCTGGGTATCGCCACGTTCATCACCGCCATCAATATCGTTGCGTTCGCACTTCCGTACGCAATGACTGGGGGTGCCCCCGGGACGTCGACCCTCCTGGTGGCCTATCAGGTCTATGAACTGGCCATACCGGGCCTCCAGTACGCCCAGGGAGCCGCGCTCGGATTGGTGACCCTCGCCATGGTCCTGGTGGTAGCGGGTATTGGAGGCCTGCTGCTGCGGCGGGCAGAACGGCGACTGGCATGATCGCACAACACGCGGTACCAACGTTCAAGTCGTCGAGGGTCATGGTCCGCAAGGTCCTTTTCGTTGTCACGCTGGTCGCCGCTATTTGCGTGCTTATGTTCCCGGTTTACTGGATCGTGCTGTCCGCGTTTACGCCCGAGCAGACCCTGTTCAGCCCCAACTTCAACTTCCTCCCTCTGCACTGGTCGCTGGCCAACTTCAAGACCGGTTTCGACGTCGTACCCGTAGGGAGTTACTTCGTCCACAGTGTGGTCCTGGCCATCATCCCGGCCAGCCTCGCCATCCTGGTCTCGTTGCCAGCCGGGTACGCGTTCGGGCGGATGAAGTTCTTTGCGCGGGGCACCATTTTGGTGCTGGTCGTGTTCTGCGGCTTCTTACCGATAGTCGCTTCCATCATCCCGCTGTTTGAGCTGTTCAAGGACATGGGTATCATCGGGAGCTGGTGGGCCTTGTTCCTTGTCTACACGGGCTTCGAGCTCGGGTTCACGACATGGATCCTTTCCCTGTTCGTGGCCCGTATCCCGGTCGAGGTCGAAGAGGCGGCTCGCCTTGACGGTGCGAGCGAGCCGGCCATGCTCCGGTTTGTCATGGTGCCCTTGTTACGGCCGGCTATTGCCAGCTTGTTCATCGTCAACTTTTTGGCCTCCTGGAACCAGTTCCTGCTCCCGACCGTCTTCAGCACTAGCTCGTCGACTTCGCCACTTGTACTCGGCATCTCCCAGGCCTCTGAAAATCCCACCTTGCACTCGGTGGCATGGGGGCCCAGGCCGCCTTCGGGCTCCTCGTGGTCGTCCCTGCCGTGATCGTCGTACTGGTCTTCCAACGGCGGATAGCGGGCGGCTTGACGGCAGGCGCGGTCAAAGGCTGAGGTCATCTTGACGGCAGGCGCGGTCAAAGGCTGAGGTCATGCGGCACTGGGCTGGAGGAGAAGGTTAAGCAACACTGAACAGGAGGTTTATCAATGGTGGTGCAAAGCGATGTGGCCGACGACGTGGACCAGTTTCAACAGACCAGGTACTGGGACCATGCCATCCGTCCTCTTGACGTAGCCTTTCCGGAGTTCCCGGTACCCACTCCGCTCGAAGAATATCTGTTCGACCTACAGGGTTTCCTGTTGCTCCGCGGCGCCCTGAGCCGCGACGAGGTGGCCGCCTGCAATGCCGTGGTGGACGGCATCCCGGCTCTCGAGCGCCGCGAGTGGTGGGGTCGTGTACAGCGCGAGGACCATCCAGAGCACCGGGGCCGCAGTTACCAGCAGATTGACCAGTCCGGCCCCGCGTTTGAGCGGCTGATCGACCACCCCAACTGGATCAACTACATCCTCAGGTTCGTCGGCGGCCAGGACACGTACGACTACAACCACGGCCCTCTTTTCATCGACGAAAACTTTGTCACCTGCCGGGACCCTGGCGATGCGATCCCCATCCACGGCGGCAGCCATGACCGCTGCAGGCGGACGGGTTACGCGTACCACAACGGGCGTTTCTCGAGCGGGCAGATCAACGTCTTGATCGCGCTGACCGGTACGGGCCCCGGTGACGGTGAGACCATGCTGATCCCGGGGTCGCACAAGTCCAACATCCCTCACCCGACCTTGCTCGAGCAGGGCCGGGGCCGATGGGTGACCGGTGGCTCGCTTGACGGCACGCCTGGTGCCATCTCCGTCTTCATGGACGCGGGGGACGCAATACTGTTCGTCGATTGCTGTTGTCACGGTTCAGCCAAACGCACCGTGCCGGGCGAGCGCCGGTTCACCGTCTACCGCTACGGCTCGACCTGGAACCGGACACGCTGGGGCTACGCGCCTTCAGAGGAACTGCTCGGCCGACTGAGCCCGTACGCGGCCGGCTTGGTCAGGACTACGGACGGGTCGACCCGACCTCCGGCGCCCGCCGGGCGTACAGCCTGACCGCGCCCGAGGGCTCCTTTGGGCCACTCTCGCTCCCCGCGGTTGAGCCATAGTGGCCGGGCGTAGGCTCAGCTGGTTCGCCGGCCCCCCAGCCAACCCGCGGTTCCTGCGGGATAGAGCAAAGCGGATAAAGCAGAGACAGAGGAGAAGGCAATCAGATGAAGACCGAGCCCACCGCGCAAGAAGTGCGCCAATACGAGGAGCAGGGGTTCCTGTCGGTGCCGTGGTTCCTCGACCGCCCGGAGCTCGAGCAGTGGCGGGCCGCGGTTGACGGTGCTGTAGCACAGCGCAAAGAGCAGGTCCTGCCCTTCATCACGGAGCGGGCCCGCGGCCGCCGGACCGATGAAGACCAGCGGTACTACGAGAGAGTGTTCACCCAGCGCATCAACCTGTGGCAGAGCAATGACGCCATCAGGGCGCTCGTGTTCCAGCCCGGTCTCGGTCAGTTTGTGGGTCGCTTGGCCGAGGTGGCCGGTCTCAGGGTCTGGACGGACCAGGCCCTTATAAAAGAACCGTACGGCAACCCGACCGGATATCACCTGGACGTCCCTTTTTGGTCCTTCAGCTCACCGGACGCAATAACCATTTGGCTCGCCCTCGATGACGCCACCCTGGAGAACGGGTGCCTGTACTACGTCCCCGGGAGCCATAAAGCGGCCAAGTTCGAGCTCATCGATATTGGCAAAGATATCGGCGCCCTCTACGACATTTACCCGGAATGGCACGACGTGCAGGCCGTCCCCTGCCCGGTACCCGCCGGCGGGGCGCTGTTGCACAATGGCCTCACCTTCCACGGGGCCGGCGCCAACATGACGCCCTGGAGGCGTCGCGCCATGACCGTTGGTTACATGCCGGATGGCGCAACGTTCAATGGCACGCCTAATATCCTCCCTCCGGACTATCTGGCCAGCTTGAACGTTGGCGATGTCCTTGACAATGAGTCACAGAACCCGCTCGTCTACCGGCAACGTGAAAACGGCGCTTGATGTTCCATTGTTCCGTCTGACACGCATCCCGCTCGTCGCCCATATGCCCATTGCCGACGTTCCCGTGGTGTGCCCTATGTGCCTGTCCTCTATGTGGAGGTTCTCCCTTGGCTACGGCCCAAGCTCAACTAGACCGTCCTTTTGAGGTCCGTGCTGCCGATTGCGAGCAGTTCAAGCAAAAGGGTTTTGTTCGTCTCAAGGGCGTGCTAAGCCAGGAAACGATCGACGCTTATGGCCCCGAGATCACCCAGAAGGTGATCGAGCTCAATACGATGCACCTGCCAATGGAGCAGCGGTCAACTTATGATAAAGCGTTCCTGCAGGTCACAAACCTGTGGTGCCACAGTGACCGCGTGCGTGAGTTTGTGTTCTCCCATCGCCTGGCCCAGATTGCCGCCGACCTGTTGGGTGTTCGCGCCGTGCGGCTTTATCACGACCAGGCCCTGTACAAAGAGCCTGGTGGCGGGATCACACCCTGGCACGCGGACCACTATTACTGGCCGCTGGCCTCCGACCGGGTCTGCACCGTGTGGGTGCCTCTGCAGGCAACCCCGCTCGAAATGGGGCCGCTCGAGTTCGCGGCCGGCAGCCACGAGTTCGTTTTCGGCCGCGACCTGCCCATAAGCGACGAGTCGGAAGCGCGCCTACAAGAGGCTTTGGCAGCGCAAAACTTCCAGATCGCGGGGGGCCCGTACGACCTGGGTGAGGTCAGCTATCACCTGGCCTGGACGTTCCACCACGCCCAGCCCAATCGCTCCCCGGATCCCCGGCGCGTCATGACCATTATTTACATGGACGCCGATATAACCGTCAGCGCACCAATCAACGACCCGCAGCGGTCGGACCTGGCCAAGTGGATGACTGGCGCGAAAGTCGGTGGCGTGCCCGATACCCCACTGAACCCTGTCCTTTAGCGCCCCGACAAACAAGGTTCCGTCAGTCGGCCATTAGCTCGGTGCGGTCTGGCCTAGTGCTTTCCAGGCCCAATGCTTTCCAGGCCCAGTGCTTTCCAGGCCCAGTGCTTTCCAGGCCCAGTGCTGGCGTTCAGCAGATCATGCCCACCTTGCTGCGGGAGCCATGCGCAGTGGGGTTTGGCCCTACCCACCTGGGGTCGGCCGGGTCGCCGGCGGGCTGGTAGCGGGAGTCGGACGAGAGACGGATACGGTCGCTGTTGTTGTCGAAGCCGGTGTGGACCGTGAACATCGGGAACGTGACCACGTCTCCCGCCTCGTAGTTGTTCGTAAGCCAGCGCAGCCCGAGCTCTTCGCGCAGCCCGACGGGGTCGCTCGACACCTGGCCGTTCCAGACCATGGTTTCCTGAGTGGCGTACGATGCCGCCCCCGGCTCGTTCGAACAGTATGTGTCCACGTCGCGCGAGGCGTACGTGGCCCGGATCTCGTCAAGGCGGTGTGAACCTTCCAGGACGGCTAAACCCCCGAGAGTCGTATCGATGTCCCCTAAGGGCACCCAGGCGCTCAATAACCTCGACGAACCGCGGCTCATGAACACGTTGTCCATGTGCGGTGCGGTGCCGGGCCCCGGAGGGTACGCGCGCAGCCAGGTGAAGTCGAAGTGACGGACCGGGACGTCCAACAGCGTCTCGTACAACTCGATCATGCGACCGGAGTAGAGCAGTTCCTGAAGCGGCGAGCTGGCTAAAGCGACGTCGCTTAGCATCGAGCGCCCCATGCTGGCGGACGGACGCGCCTCGTCGGGGTCGGATCCTTCCTCGAGGAAGCCAGCCGCCGCCATCCTCGCCAGGATGTCATGTCGCGCCGCCAGCACTTCGTCCCGTGGTAAGAACCCGGGCAGGTAGAGGTACCCGTCGTTGTCCAGCCCGGCTCGCAGCAGGTCCACGTCGAGGACGTCATTTTCGGTCCGGCGGAGCTGGCCCAACGCCGACGCCGACAGGTCCACGGGGCGGCCCTGAGCGGTGACCGGCCCAGAAAGCGTCTCGTTCATTTGTGGCTCCTTCAGGTCAGCCGGGGTAGAAACCTACAAGGCGCATTTTGTCGAGGAGGGCCTCTACGGACTTGACGGCTGTCTTAAAGTGCGGCGGGTAACGTTTTCCGAGAGTTAGCTTATAGAGTTGGCGCACTTGGGTCAATCTCGGCTGGGGTACCCGCAAGCAATCGGGGCCCGAGGGCTGGCCTTGACGCAAAGCCAAGATCTCGCGACGCAAAGGAGAGAAATGCCCAAGATTACGATTGTCGGGGCCGGGGGTTACGTGTTCCCGCTGACCCTGGTCCGCGACATCCTCACTTTCGAGGCTCTGCAGGAAAGCGAGCTCTCGCTGTACGACCCTGACCCGGCACGAGTGGCCATCACTTATGACGGCGCTCGCCGGTTGGTCGAGGCGCATGGCCTCGGCACCAAGGTGGAGGTGCCCGCAGGGCGAAAGGAAGCCCTCGATGGCGCCGACTTCGTGATCTGCACGTTCCAGGTCGGAGGCATCGAGGCGTACGGGTACGACGTAAACATCCCGAGGGAGTTCGGGGTCGACCAGCCCGTCGGCGACACGCTGCGGCCCGGGGGCGTCTTCCGCGGTCTGCGCTCGGTGACCGCTCTCAAAGAGGTCGTGGCAGACATGAAGCAGTACTGCCCCGGCGCGCTCCTCATCCAGTACGCCAACCCGATGTCGATCAATTGCTGGGCCACTTCGGAGCTGGGCGTCAAGACGGTAGGGCTTTGCCACAGCGTGCAGCACACTTCAAAGATGCTCGCCCGCGAGCTAAACGTGCCGTACGAAGAGGTCACGTTCGATTCGGCCGGGGTAAACCACACCGCCTGGTTCACCACCTTCCGCCGGGGTGAGGAGGACCTGCTACCTCGCATTCGGGAAGTTATGACTGAGCGTCATCTTCAGGCGTCGGCCGCAGGCCTGGCATCCGACGAACTGTACGCCGGCGGCAACGAGCGGGTCCGCAGCGAGCTAATGGCGCTAACGGGCTATTTCCACACTGAGTCGAGCCATCACGCCAGCGAATATTGGGCCTGGTTCCGTAAGAACCCCGACCTCGTGGGACAGTTCTTGTCCCGGCGCTGGGACTATTACGAGATCTGTTCGGCCCATTCGCCGGACCATAACGTGGACGAGTTCGTGGAGACATCGCGGAGAGACGGTCTGGCACCCTCGCAGGAGTACGGCGCTTACATTATCGACTCCATGACGACAGGCACTCGCCGGGTTATCTACGGGAACGTCCCCAACGATGGGCTGGTTTCCAACCTCCCGGGTGATTGTTGCGTAGAGGTTGCCTGCCTGGTGGACGACGTCGGCCTGCGCCCTGTTCGCTACGGTAGCCTTCCGCCGGCCTGCGCGGCGCTTAACACCGTGCAGATCAACGTCCAGCGCCTGGCCCTCCGAGCGGCCCTGGATGGCGACCGGTCCCTGGTATACGCGGCGGTGGCACTCGATCCCCTGACCGGGGCATTACTTACGCTCGGCCAAATCCGTGAGATGGTGGACCGGCTTTTCGAAGCCGAGCGGCCCTGGCTGGGCACCCTGGCTTAGTGACCCAGCAAGGGCCGACACCGGGCGGACGCGCTGGCATCGCCACTGATTGTCAGGGCCCTGCGTCTGCCCGGGACGCTGGTCACGAAAGTTCGTGCAGGCGGCGCGATAGAAAGTCTCGTTCCACGAGGTTTTCGCTCAGCATCAACGCCTCTTCGTAGGCGAGGCGCGCTTCGGTGTTACGGCCGAGGCGCCGCAACAACTCGGCCCGTGACGACGCCAAATAGCTGTACCCGGCGAGGAGTGGCTCTGTGGCCAGAGCGTCCAGTTGCGCCAGCCCAGCCTCGGGACCGTGGGCAAACCCGATCGCAGCTGCCCGGTTGAGAGCGACTACGGGTGACGGCCAGATGTCCATGAGCAGGTCGTAGAGACCCACGATCTCGTGCCAGTCTGTCTCTTCCCAGGTCGGGGACTCGGCGTGGACTGCGGCGATAGCCGCCATCAGGGCAAAGCGGCCAGGAGGACGCTGCAGCAAAGCTTCTCGCAACAACGCCGTGCCCTGCTTTATGGCGGCCCGGTCCCAGGTCGTTCGGTCTTGCTCGGCCAGTAGCACCAGTCGGCCCTCGGGCCCGGTTCTCGCCGGTCGCCGCGCGTCGGTTAGTAACAGGAGGGCGAACAGCCCGGCGACGGCGGGGTCTTCTGGCAAAAGCGTTCGGAGCACGCCGGCCAGGTCCAGTGCTCTCTCCACCAGGTCGCGCCGGACAAGATCGCAACCGGCCGGTGCGGTGTGGCCCGTCGTGAACAGCAGGTGCACAACGGTCAACACCGCGTCGGTCCGGGCCACGATGTCGGATGGAGGCGGGACGCGAAACGGGATGCCGGCGCCGGCGATCTTTTTCTTGGCCCGGGTGATGCGCGCCGCCATTGTTGGCTCAGTGACCAAAAAGGCCCGCGCCACTTCGGCCGTAGTCAGCCCGCAAAGTAGGCGCAGTGTCAAGCCGACTTGTGCCTCGGTGGAAAGGGCCGGATGGCAGCACGTGAAGATCAAGCGCAGGCGGTCGTCAGGCACACCACCACCCTCAATTTCCACGGGTTCTACCGTCAACACCTGGTCTGCCAGAGCCGGGATGGCCCGCTTTTCCGTCGAACGCCGGCGCAAGAGGTCGATGGCGCGGCGCCGGGCAACGGTGGTTAGCCAGGCACCCGGCTTGGCCGGGGTACCGTTATCGCGCCAGCTCGACAGAGCCCGGGCATAGGCGTCCTGTACGCACTCTTCTGCCATATCGATGTCGCGGGTTACGCGCACCGTCGCGGCGAGGACGAAACCCCACTCGCGCCGGTGCGCCTCAGCCACCGCAGCCTCGACCGCGGGCTGCACGGGCAGCGTCAGTTGAAGACCAACAGGGGTCGGACCTCGACGCCGCCGAAGGGAGCCGGGACTTGCTTGGCCACGGCCAGTGCCTCATCGAGGTCGGCCGCCTCGATCAGGTAGAAACCGCCGAGCGCCTCTTTCGTCTCAGCGAACGGTCCGTCGGTGATGACCAACGCGCCGGTCGCATCCTTCCTCAACGATGTGGCTGTACTTGTCGGTTGCAGGGCGGCCCCCCCGCGAAGTGCACCAGCATTGCGTTCGCCAAAGGTGTCGTGCTCCTTGCGGACCAGCTCGAATGTCTCGGGGCCGGATTGTTCCCATTCGCTCTCATCGGCGTAAATGAGCACCAGGTACTGGGGCATTCTTCGTCCTTTCGTTGTGTGTACCTCAAAAATCAATGTGCAATTATGCGGGGAACTCATGAGTTTTGCCGGCGGCACCACTGTGCACGGCGAAGCGCCCGTGCTCCGTGCGTGCGGCCGGGGCCACGGTTTGCCACTTTGCACAGTGTGCCACCCGGGGCCCGTCCTCTGAAGCCCACGATCCGGACAGTCCCGGCGCCGGGGGCCGCACGAGGCCCGTTCTCTGGCAGGCAGGCGTGGGCCTGACCTCCATGAAGGGCCTCGTGCGCAGAGGGCAGGTCAAGCCGGGCTACATCGCCATGATCTGGCCGACCTCCACCGCTCCATCCTGGGCCAGACCGGGGCATCCCTTGGCCAGTGTGACGGCGGCATCCAGGTCGTCGGCCGAGATGACGCTGTAGCCTGCCAGCACGGTTTTGCCCTGGCCGTCACCGAGGGCCTCTCGACTCGCCAACCCGGTTCCCCGGGTCGACGATCGAACCACCAATATCTTTGAACCACTGGTACCACGCCGCATCCTGGTCGGCGCTGAGGGCCCTCTGAGGGTTGCCGCGGAACGACAGCACAAAGTTCGGCATCGTCACTCTCCTTTTTGTGGTCGGCGTCGTCTGCGCCGGCTCAACGTAAACGACGTCGGGCACCGGCCCGGATCGACAACTGGGTGTCCTGAGGCGGAGATTTTTGGTAGAAGATTTTTGGCGGAAGGATCTTTGAGGTCGGTGCCGGAACGGAGAGCTCGTCGTTACGGACGAGCGCTCAGATCCAGGCGGAACGCAAGCAGGCTGACCTCGGGCACCGGCTCAAAATCTCGGCTCGGGACCCGGACGAAGCCTGCGTTGAGGTAGAGACGGTGGGCGGCGTGCATCCAGCCCGTGGAGTGGAGGAAAAGTGCTGTCCGGCCGAGCTCCAACGCTCGTTCTTCGCAGGCGTCGAGGAGGGCACGGCCGACCCCTTGCCCTTGAGCGGCTGGTTCTACGGCCAGCGCCCTGACTCCTGCCTCTCCCGGCTCGAGGTGCTCGGCCCATCGCGAACCCGCGTCGGGCACGAACGTGACACACCCTACGACCTCGGGCCGCACGCCCACGAGGACTTCGGCCTCGGCTGCCCTGCTGGCGACGTCCGCCAGCACCTCGGCGTAGTCGTCGGAAAGGTGCGAACCGGGCAGGGCCCGGTAGGCGGACACCACCAGACGGCCAGCCTCCGCCCACTCGTCTCGCCGGACCGGGCGGATCCGCAGGGCCTCCATGACCCCCGGACGCTATCAAGCCCGGCTTCTCCGTGTGGTCCCTTCCACCCGCGCTCTGACAGTGCGCCGGAGCAACCAGTTGCCCGTCGTACGGGGCTATTGACCGCCCTACTCAGGACGTGGCCCGGCCCGGCTGCCCTGCTCCAACAGATGCTCGTAGACGAGCAAGACCGAAGAATCGTCCAGACGTCCGTAACCGGCTGCGGATCCCTGCTGGAACGCCCCTTGCGCAACCTTTGCGAGCATGGCGCTGGCCCCGGACTGGTCGGCAGCGTCGACGACCAGTCCCATGTCCTTGACGAAGATATCGAGCGCGCTCTTGACCTCAACGAATGAGCCATTGACCATGCGCCGGCCCCGGTCGTCCAACATGAAGGACGCGGCCGCACCCTGTCTCAGGACCTCCCAGCTCTTCTCCCGGTCGAGCCCGATCGACCCGGCGAAGGCCAGGGCCTCGGCCGCCACGGCGATGTGAACGCCGCAAAGCAATTGATTGACAAGCTTGAGCTTTTGACCGTCGCCGGCCCGGTCGCCGACCATTGAGACTTTGCTGGCTAACGCGTCCAATAAAGGCGAGACGGCCTGTACTGCTCCGGGCGCGCCGCCAACCATGGCCAGCAGGTCGCCCGAAGCGGCTCGAGCCACGCCGCCCGACACGGGTGCATCAACGAGCTCGACACAGTTGTCCGCCAGCACTGCGGCCCAGCGGGTAACGGCCGCTACTCCGACCGTCGACATCACCAGGACGACCGACCCCGCGGCCAGCACCCCGGCTGCCCCGCCGCCGCCGAGGATGACCGATTCTCCCTGTGCAGGTGTGGCCACCATGATGACGAGCACGTCGGCGCCAGTGGCGGCCTCGGCGACGGTCGCCGCCGGTGCCACGCCGTCAGTCGCCAGCGCTTTTGCCCGCTCGGGATCGATGTCGAAGCCCCGGACCGCATAGCCTGCTCGAGCCGCCACCCGGGCCATGGGCGTCCCCATGGCGCCAAGCCCGACCCAGCCCACTTTCGCTCCCCAATTCGACATCAGTCCTGTTCACGACCCTTCTCGTTTGGTGCTCACTGTCCCGGCAACGCCCGCGCCCCGGGCCAGCACTACGCGCCCCCCGAGAGGATGCTTATCGCCTCGGCGAGCGCTTTTTCGTCACCGACGTTCCCGGCGAACACGACATAAGGGATGCCGAGAACCTCGGGTGGGGCGGCAACCGGTCGAAATACCGAAACCGTGCCAGGGAAAAGCTGTCCCAGCACTTCGGCCCGGCGGATCCCCAACCCCCGTACCGCTACGTCGTGGGAGGTTATGCCACCTTTGGCGATGACCCACGACGGCCTGCCATGGAGCGCGGTGCGTACGACATCGACAACCGCAGAGGAGACGTCTCGGGCGATCCTCAAGCTCGCCTCCGGCCCTCGCCCCGGACGAGTGCCCTGCTGGTGGACAGCAGCACGTTGGCGTCGGCCAATTGGGCCGTTACCTCGGCCCCGATGGCGGCGACGTAGTCATCGCGTTGGCGTGGATCGATCACTCGCGACACGTCGAGCTCGATATGCGCAATGCCGCCTCTCGAAGAGGCGAACGACACCTGCCGGCCCGTGAGGCCAACATGCGATCCCACTACGACCAGGCCATGGCCTCCGGGACGCGACCTGGTGGCGGCCCGAATATCTGCGGTTCTAAGCGGGGCCCGCGCCTCCAGACCGGCAAAAGCCCGTACGAACGAAGGGCCCGTGCGGTACATAAACGAGCGGCCCCCGTTGATCGCTCGCATTATGCCGAGCGCGACTATATCGAGGTCGGCGTAGTCCACGGCGTTTACAACGACAAACGCCCCCGCGGGCACCGCTCCCAATATGGCGGCGACTTTTTCCTCGCCGCCAATACGGATGTCATCGAGTGACACGCTGTGGACGTGGTCGGCCTCAATCGAGCCTCCACTTTTTTCGGCCAGAAATTGCTTGAGGTCCGAGGCACGATAACCAAACGTGGCGTCCCTGGCGAACTCCGTTTCACCGACCGGCGTCAATTCGCCGTCGACCCTGGCCCAGTGGACGTCGTGCGCGGTGACCCGACCGGCCTCGAGGAACGCCGGCACGAACAGCACCGCATCGTAACCCTTGCCGGTCGCCTGTCGCCGGGCCGCATCGATGGCCCGGACCTCCGCCACCACGTGGCCCCGGAGAGTCGAGTCGCTGCGGCTCACGACCTCGAGGGAGAAGTCATGCTGGCTGGCCAGGTCGAACAGGTCACGAGCGACTGTGCCCGTCAGGCTGACGGCCTCAGGTCCCGGCAAGCTCCGGGTATTCGTCAGGATAAAGCAGGTTGCCCCTGGCTGGCCCAGAGCGGCTTCGTACTGGTCGCGTTCGAGGACCGTGACGACGGCTACGTCGTGGACGGACTGGGACCCCGTCGGGTCGTCGTCCAGGACCGCGACCCGACGGTCCGCCTTTTCGTGCCACGCCCTTAATCGGCCCTGGCGTCAGGCTGGACGCGCCTTTCCGGGAGCGAACCGAGCGGGTCGGCCATTACAGATAAGGGGTCTGGCGCAGAATTGGCGGGAAAATGGTCGAGGCGCCCTAGGCCACCGTGACCCGAGCCTCCTCCAGCGCCTCGATAAGGGCCTTGGAGAAAACCGGTAAGTCGGCGGGAGTCCGGGACGTGATGAGGTTGCCATCTATCACCACGGCCTCATCCGACCACCGGGCGCCGGCCGCTTCGAGGTCGTCCCGAATGGAGTAAAACGACGTAGCGCGCCGGCCCTGGACGATCTTGGCCGATACGAGCATCGAACCCGCATGGCATATTGCGGCCACCGGTTTGTTCGCTTCGTTTACGGCGCGGACGAACGCCACCAGGTCCTTGTCCAGGCGCATCTTGTCAGGAGCCTGGCCTCCCGGGATGACCACGGCGTCGAAATCCTCCGCCTGCGCCTCCGACGCGGTGAGGTCGGCCTGCACGTCCCGCCCGTGCGAGCTGAAAACCTTGGCCCGGCTGGAGCCGATCACCTTGACATCGGCGCCCGCCTCCCTCAAGCGGTGAAGAGGGTAGATGAACTCATCCAGGTTGTAGCCGTCCTCGACCAGTATTGCGACGCGCTTATCGTCGAGTGGCCCATGGGCTGACTCATCGTGTGACATTGTGCAGGCTCCTCCTGTGGACCGGACCGAGCGACCGGTGAGCGCGAGCGGCTCACCCCGGCGATCTTATTCTGTACCGTCCTCGCGGGGATATTCCCTGCCGTGGCACGGGCTGGTCACGTGGGGGTCGTCCGGGCCTGGTGCCACTAATGTGCAGACGTCGACGTACCGCTGACGCCAACCGCCACCCGGACCGCCCAGTACCGGGAGCGATCGCAAAATCCTTAGGAGGTCGCATGACACACGAGGTCCAAGGCGTCGTCGCCTTGAAGCGAGGCGAACCAGTATCGCTCGTGACGGTCCTCGTCCCCGATCCCGGGCCCGGTGAAGCCCTTGTCCAGGTCAAGGCGTGCGGCGTCTGCCATACCGACTTGCACTACCGCAACGGCGCCATCAACGATGACTTCCCCTTCCTGCTCGGTCACGAGGCCGCCGGCGAAGTGGTCAGTGTCGGCCCCGACGTCAGGGGTCTCCAACCCGGCGCGTTCGTCATTCTCAATTGGCGCGCCGTGTGCGGGACGTGCCGGGCCTGCCGCAAGGGAAAGCCCCAGTACTGCTTTGCCACGTTCAACGCTACGCAGCCGATGACGCTGGCCGATGGCACACGTTTATCGCCTGCGCTCGGCATCGGCGCTTTTAGCGAGCTAACCCTGGTGGCAGCAGGGCAGTGTACCGAGGTGCCGCGGTACGGCCCGAGGCTGCCGGCCTGCTTGGCTGCGGGGTAATGGCAGGGCTCGGCGCAGCCATGCACACCGGACAGGTCGGCCCGGGCGACAGCGTCGCCGTCTTCGGCTGCGGCGGTGTGGGTATAGCGGCCATTGCCGGCGCCCGGCTGGCTGGTGCCACCACCATCGTGGCGGTGGACATCAGCGACCAGAAGCTGGAGTGGGCGCGCTCCGCCGGCGCCACCCACACCGTCAACAGCAGCGGGGAGGACCCGGTCGAAGCGGTCCGGGCGGCGACCGGGACGTTCGGGGCGGATGTCGCCGTCGAGGCGGTCGGCCTGCCAGAAGTGCTCCGGCAGGCTTTCTACGCCCGCGACCTGGCCGGAACGGTGGTCCAGGTCGGCGTCCCGAGCCCCGACGCGCCCTTCCCGAACTTGCCGATGATCGATTTCTTCGGACGAGGCGGGGCGCTAAAGCCGTCCTGGTACGGCGACTGCCTGCCCAGCCGGGACTTCCCGATGCTCATCGACCTGTACCGTCAGGGCCGCCTTGACCTTGACCGGTTCGTCAGCGAGACAATCGGGATCGGTGACGTCGAAAAGGCGTTCGCCCGGATGGCGCACGGAGAGGTGCTCCGCAGCGTCGTAGTGCTGTGACGTCCGACGGGGGGCAGGCGTCCACTGCGGCGGGGGGAACCGGCCCGCCAGGAGCCGGTCAATCGGGGGCGGGCCCATCGGTAGCGGATATCGTCTCCCAGACGTTGCTCAGCGTCGGGTCCCATACTGTGTTCGGTTTGCCCGGCACCCACAACATGGCCTTTTGGACGGCGCCGTCGGAACTGGCTGCTCCCCGGTTGGTCAGCGTCCGCCACGAGCAGACGGCGGTTTACGCCGCCGATGGGTTGGCACGCGGGTCAGGCTGCCTGGGCGCCGCCCTGGTGACGACCGGCCCTGGTGCGGCCAATGCGCTGGCCGCCTTCGGCGAGGCCGCCATGTCAGGGTCGCCCGTGCTCCTCATCGCCAGTGAGGTACCCCATTACCTCGCACAGGCGGGGATGAAACGGACGCTGCACCAGTCGAGGGACCAGGCCAGCATGTTTTCGTCATTGGCCAAAGCCATTTTCACCCCCCGTTCCCCCGACGTCGCAGCTCGAGACTTGAGCAGTGCGATCGCCATCGCCCTCGACCCGCCGAGAGGGCCGGTTTACATGGACATCCCGGCAGATATCCTCAGGGGGCCGGCAGCCCCTGTGCGCCCGCCGCCGCCTTCGTTTACGCCCCCTTCGGCCGACGAGGACGCTCTGGCCGAGGCGGCCGTCTTGATCAACGCCGGCCGTTCCGTTGCCATATGGGCCGGGGGAGGCGTGGTGGACGCCGGCGCCGACGCTGTCCTGGCCGCTCTTTCGGCTCATCTGAAGGCCCCCGTCTTTACGACGCTTGGTTCACGAGGGCTGTTGGGGCCCAGTGACCCCGGCAGCGTGGGGCTGCCCCCGCACGAGCCCGAGGTCGAGGACCTGCTGGCCGGCGCCGATGTACTTCTTGCTATCGGGACAAATTTTGACGCCATGATGACAAAGAACGCCACCCTCAGGCTCCCCAGCGAGATCATTGACGTGAACGTCGACCTCGAGCGGGCCAGGTTCGGTTACGAAGGCGTGCTCCCGGTCCGGGGCGACGCCAAGCTGGCGATCGAAATCCTGTTGCAAGAGACCAAAAAGCGCGACGAGGGGCTGATCGCGAAGTTGCCCTCCCTGCAGGCGCGGGTGTGGGCCAGGCTACGCGCCGACCCCCGCACGGCCGAGGCGTGCACCTTCGTGGCTTCGGTAGAGCGCGCCGCCTCCGGTACCGCTTTGGTTATCAACGACATGACAATTCCCGGGTACTGGCTGGCCCACTACTACCGGCCCGACCGCAGCCGGAACGTCCAGAACCCGCTCGGGTGGGGGACGCTGGGTTACGCATTGCCAGCGTCGGTGGGCGCCGCGTTCGCCGGCGACCGACCGGTACTGGCGGTATGCGGTGACGGAGGGTTCATGTTCGCAGTTGGGGAGCTGGCCACTATCGCTCAGGAGCAATTGCCGGTGACCATCCTCATCGTCGACGACGGCGGGTACGGCATGCTGCGCTTTAACGGCCAGGAGGTCGAAAAATCACGCCCAGGGACCAATCTGGCGACGCCCGATTTCGTCCAGCTGGCGCAGGCGTTCGGGATCCCCGCCACCCTGGCCCTGCACCGTCGGGCCCCGCTCGAAGAGGCGCTGAGGCGCGCCCTGGGCCGTGGCGGCCCGGAAGTTGTCGTATGCGAGGCGTCGCTCTTCCCGCCGAAATCGACTTCTCCGCGCTGGTCCGAGCCGACGTCCGGGTGATCGCCCGTCCCGCCCCGGGGTAACGGGGCGGACGTTAGCGTGGCCCCGTGAGCCTATACCACCCCTGCGATGCCGGCGCCGGAACATTGCCAATTGTTTGCCTGCTGTACACGCCGAAGTAACCGACCGGTTAAAGGTACTTCATCTTCGTAAGGAAATATCACACCGGGACGACAACTTCGAGGAGGACAGGTAGTGGAAAACAGCGGTTCCAACACCCCCCAGGGCCCTCGCCTCAGCAGGAGAAGGTTCCTCGGATTTGCTGCTGCCGCCGGAGGCGCGGCCTGGGCGGCAAGTATCCTTCCCCCCAACATCGCGAAGGCCATTGCCCAGCCGCCTCCAACCAATGCCCGGCTGCAGGACATTGAGCACGTGGTGATCCTCATGCAAGAGAACCGTTCGTTCGACCATTACTTCGGGACCCGGGTCGGAGTGCGCGGTTACGACGACCCCCGTGCCCTCACACTTAGCACCGGCCAGAACGTCTTCTATCAGCCCGACCCGAACAACCCCGACGGCTACTTGCTCCCGTACCATCTCGACACCATGACGACGGGTGCCCAAGCCATCCCATCGACCAGCCACGCGTGGCTTGTCCAGCACTCGGCCTGGGATGGGGGCAAAATGGACAACTGGTTGCCGGCCCACCTGGCTGCCGACGGCACGAACGGCCCCTTTACGATGGGCTATTACACCCGTGCCGATATCCCGTTCCAGTGGGCGCTGGCGGATGCGTTCACGCTTTGCGACAATTACTTTTGCTCAGTGCTCGGCCCGACGCACCCCAACCGCTACATGTGGATCACGGGGACCATCGACCCGAACGGAGAGAACGGTGGCCCCGCTCTCGACAACAACGTCACCAATGGCCGTTACACGTGGACGACGTACCCGGAGCAATTGACGGCGGCGGGCGTCAGCTGGCGCTGTTACCAGCAATCGGACAACTACGGGACCAACGTGCTCGAGTACTTCAAGCAGTACCAAACTGCGCCCACCACCTCGCCTCTGTACCAGAACGCAATGGTGGTCTACCCCGAAGGCAAGTTCGAGTACGACGCCATCAACGACCAGTTGCCCACCGTGAGCTGGATATTCCCGACGAGCGTGGCCAGCGAGCACCCGGCGTACCTGCCGGCAAATGGGGCCGCCTTCGTAGCCAGCAAGATCGACGCTATTGCCGCCAACCCCGACGTCTGGGCGAAAACCGTGTTCATCTTGAGCTACGACGAGAACGACGGCCTCTTCGATCACGTGCCGCCGCCCACCCCGCCCGCGGGCACGGCTGACGAGTTCGTGAGCCTGACCTCGCCCGGCGGGACCCCGGGTAATGGCCTTCCTGTCGGTCCCGGTTTTCGGGTCCCGTGTTTGCTCGTCTCACCCTGGACGGTGGGTGGCCGGGTCATTCATGAGCAGTTTGACCATACGTCGATCCTGCGTTTCCTCGAGTCCCTCACCGGCGTCGAGGCCACCAACATAAGTGCGTACCGCCGTCAGACCCTGGGCAACCTGGCGTCGGCGTTCCAGTTCGACGCCGGTGATTCGAGGCCTCTAGTCTTGCCCGACACGAGTGGTGGGGCCGTACTGGCTGCCTACACCTCGACGCTGCCATTGCCCAGCTTCCCGGGCGCCAGCCAGACCGTCCCGCACCAGGACCAGTACCCGCAGCCGCCGCCGTTCCGCGGGCGCTAAAGGCCCGCCCCACTCCTGCGACGGTCAGTTATGACGCCGCCACTCGCGAGCCGGGGACGCTCGGCTCGCGAGTGCCCTTTTGGGCCGTAGACTCGTTGTACCCAGGTTTGAACGGACCTGGCGGCACAAAAGGGAGTTGAAGGGAGTTTCCATGGTCCAAGTGATCGTCCCACCGGCCGGGCGCGGGTACGGATTACTGCCGGTCGAAGAGGCCGATTTCACTGACGATGAGCTGACGGAGCTTGCCCTGGCCGCCGAGGCCGATTCGCCACTGGATCCCAATGCCGTCCCGCTGGACATTTACGGTTCGCAGGCGGCCGCTCTTTTGCCGGCCTGGTACATGCCTCCCGTGATGGCCCGGGCGCGAAACGCGCGACCATGGCGGCGGTCGTTGGTTTTCGTGCTTATTGCGGCGTTCCTGCTGGTAGACGCGTTTGGCCTTTGCATTACCTACGGGCAGCTGGTCGCGGCTTGAGGGTGCTGCCGCGTCGGCCGGTCTCCGGGGTCACCTGGTACTCGAGCGGGCCCAGATATTGATCCCGGCGTCGGCCGCGTAACGGTCGATCTGGGCCAGGTCTTCGGCGGTGAAGTCGAGCCGTCCCAGCGCCTTCACGTCGGCCTCGAGCTGGGCCACGCTGCTGACACCGATGACTGCCGACGTCACCCTCGGGTCGCGCAACACCCACGAGAGCGCCAGTTGGGAAAGGTGTTGGCCCCGGGCGGCCGCGATCTCCGCCAGAGCACGCACCTTGTAGAGGTTGTCCTCGCTCAACATTTCCCGGCGGAACGAGCCTTCCCTGCTCGCCCGCGAGCCTTCCGGTACTCCGTCGAGGTAGCGATCGGTCAGTAAGCCCTGCGCCAGGGGCGAGAACACTATGCAGCCCACTCCTTCTTCACCGAGGACCTCGAGCAAGTCCGGCTCGATCCACCGGTTCAGCAGCGAATAGGAAGGCTGGTGTATGAGTAGCGGCGTCCCCATGCTCCGGAGGATGCCCACGGCCTCGCGGGTGCGGTCGGCAGAGTAGGAAGAAATGCCGGCGTAAAGCGCCTTCCCTTGATGGACGGCGGTACTTACCGCGCCCAGCGTTTCCTCCAGCGGCGTGTCGGGGTCGAAACGATGGGAATAAAAAATGTCGACGTAGTCCAGGCCCATTCGTCGCAGGCTCTGGTCGAGGCTGGCCAACAGGTACTTGCGGGAGCCCCACTGACCATAAGGCCCGGGCCACATGTCGTACCCGGCTTTGGTCGAGATGATCAGCTCGTCGCGCAGGTCGCGAAAATCGGTGGCGAGGACGCGCCCCAATGTCGATTCGGCGGACCCGTAGGGCGGGCCATAATTGTTGGCCAGGTCGAAATGGGTGATGCCGAGGTCGAACGCACGGCGCAAGATGGCCCGCGAGGCCTCCAACGGGCGCGAGCCGCCAAAGTTTTGCCACAGGCCAAGCGATATCGCCGGGAGCAACAGCCCGCTTCGCCCGCTCCGCCGGTACAGCATGCTGTCGTAGCGTTTGCTATCGGGGGCCCAGGTCACATCAGTCCTCCTTCATGGTCTGCACTACACAATCCCGAGATCGGCACCAGCGCGAGATTGGCCAGAACGTTAGCGGAGGCACCAGAGGTGAGTACAGGCCCGCCCCCGCATCCAGGGCTCTTAGGTTCGCGTGCCAGGATCTCGTCGAGGGTGAAGAGCGAACGGACGGTGAGCCCGGCATCTGCCAACTTGTCGGTCCCCTTGCTCGCCGGTCCTCTCCGGTCGATGACGCAGACGACCGTGTCGATGGCTGCTCCCCGGTCGCGCAGTTCGTCAGTGGACATCACCACCTGGCCCCCCGTGGTGATCACGTCTTCCACCACCGCCAGCCGCCGGCCCTCGATGTCCGGGCCCTCAGCCAGTTTGGCCGTGCCGTACGACTTGGCCTGCTTGCGCACCAGCACCTGGGGGAGCCCCGTAAGCAACGACAAGCTGGTCGATAGCGCCACGCCGCCCAGTTCGAGGCCGGCAAGGACGTCCGTGCCTTCGGGGAGCAACGGCACCATTTGCCCGGTGACCGCCCCGAGTAGCTCGGGGTCCGCTTCGAACAAGTACTTGTCGAAGTAAAACTCCGACGCCTGGCCCGAACGCAGCACAAAATGCCCTGTGAGCCCGCAAGTGTCCTTCAATCGCCGGGCCAGGTCGTCCCTGTCCATTTCCTTATTCGCCATTCTGCTATTCGCCACTCTGTTATCCGCCATTCTGTTATTCGCCACTCCCGGGTTTACCATTGCCGATGCCAGCCAGCTCCGCCGTCAGCTGGTCGAGGCCGAGCGGGCCGAGGTCAAGGGCGTGGGCATGGAACGCCTTCAACTCGAACGCAGGTCCAAGGCGGCGCCGGGCGTCGTCGCGACCCGCCAGCCAGGCCCTTTCCCCCAACTTGTAACAGGTCGCCTGGGTCGGCCACCCGAGGTAGCGGTCCAGTTCGCTCTTCATGAAATCCTGAGGAAAGCAGCTTCGCTCGAACAAGAACTGCTCCCCCAGCCCGGGAGACCAGCGCTCCCCGGGATGGAACCTGTCGTCAGTCGGGATTCGAAGCTCGAGGTGCATCCCGATGTCGACCACGACCCGCACCGCCCGCAGGACCTGCGCCCGTAGAAAGCCCAGCCGGTAATCGGGGTTCTCGAGGTAGCCCAGCTCGTCCATCAGGCGTTCGGCATAAAGTGCCCAGCCCTCCGAGTGGGCCGGGACGTAAGTCATGCGCTGAAAACGCGAGAGCTTGTCCTTCAGGTACCTGACCTGACCGGATTGGAGGTGGTGGCCCGGCACCCCTTCGTGATAGCAAATGGAGATCTCTCCCCACAGAGGAAAGTCGGTCTTGCCGAGCGTCGGGTACCAGGTGCGACCGGGCCGGCTGAAATCCTCGGCCGGTGCCGTGTAGTACATGGCTGCGGCGCCGCCGGGCGGCGCGATCATTGCCTCCACCTTTTTCAACGGCTCCGGGATATCGAAATGAGCCCCGTCAAGGTCGGCGATCGTGCGGTCCATAAGTTCCTGGAGGAATTCCCGGAGCGCCTCGACGCCGTGAATGGCCCGCTCCGGATCTGCCTCCAGGAACGCGATCGCTTGGGGTACGGACGCTCCCGGGACGGCCCGGTCCGCCACGGCCGCCATTTCCGCCTCGAGCCGGTGTAGCTCGTCCCAACCCCACTGGTATGCCTCCTCAGGGTCGACGGTGGTACCGAGCGACAGCGCGGTCGGCCAGGGCGTACCGGTCTCGTCCAACCGCATCATGGGCCGAGGACAGTGGGGCAAGCTCGTTTCGCAACCACTGGCTGGCCGCGCCGTAGGCTTCCGTAGCGGCGCCGGCGGCTGTCTCGAGCCGGGTTCTCAGCGCCGGGTCGTCACCCTTGTAGCCGTCGGCCAAGTCGCCGAAATAGGGCCGGTGCTGACGCCGGCCCGCCCACGTGTCTCCCTGCTCAGCGCAGGCCAGGACCTGACGACGGGCCGGTGACAACCCGCGTTTGGTCGTCTCCTCGAGCGCCGACCTGAGAGTGGCCAGACCGTAAGGCACGAGTTCGAGGCGAGAAGCTATGGTTTCCCAGTCAGCCTCGGCGCCGCGAGGCATGACGTCGAAAACGGTGCGGATGGCCTGCCACGGGCTACCGATATTGCGCATCGAGCGCAGCGACTCGCCCGCATCCTCCAGGGCCAGGCTCGAACGGAGGCGTTCTGAAAGCAGATCCGCGGCGATCCGGTCGCGGTCGTTCTCGGGCTCCAGCTTGGCGAGTTGAGCGACCGTTGTCCGGTCCAGATCCTTGCGCAACTCGACGCCTTCGGGTGAGTAGTCCGTCATCTTTGCGTCGAAGCCGACTATCCCGCGGCCCGTCGCGCCGACGGGGTCCAGTGCGGCAAGGCTCTCGACGTACGCCGCGCGTCAGTTCGTAGATAGGGGTGCCCACCACCAGGACACTAACCCGTTCGCAGGTGCCGGCCATCTTTCGGGCGGGCCCGGCCGGTGGTCGCACGGTCCCTTGACACCGTTATGTTATCGATGATAAGGTAACGCAGGTAATCATCGAGACCGGCAACAGGTGCCGGTAACAGGTGCCGGTAACAGGTGCCGGTAACAGGTGGTGGTCAGCAATGCTCAGCAGACTGGCTCGGTTCGCAACCGCACACTTCCGGCAGGTGCTGCTCGTCGTACTTCTCATCGTCCTGGCGGCGGCTGCCTACGGGAGCTCCGCAGTGTCCAACCTCTCCTCGGGCGGTTTCACCGACGCGAGCTCGCCCTCGACCAAGGCCGACGCCTTCCTTTCGCAGCGCTTTCACCAGGGGGACGCCAACATCGTGTTCTTGCTGCAAGCCCCGGCCGGCGTGAACAGCCCGGTGGCGCGCACGGTCGGCCTGGAGCTGACGGGCAACCTGGCTCATCAGCCCTACGTGACCGGAGTGGCCTCCTACTGGTCCGTCCCACTCGCTGCTCGCGCCAGCTTTGTAAGTGGCGACGGCCGTTCTGCCATCGTGACGGCACACGTCCTCGGCAGCGATAACGTCTCGCCGAAGCGCGGGGCGGCCCTGGCGGAGCGTTATGACGGGACGCGGGACGGGGTAACCGTGCGGGCCGGTGGGATGACGGTCACCAACAACCAGATCAGCAAGCAGATCTCCCGCGACCTGGCTATCGCGGAGTCCGTTGCGGTACCCCTGACGCTGGTGGCGCTGATCTTCGTTTTCGGGAGCGTGGTGGCGGCGCTGTTGCCCCTCGCCATCGGCGGGCTGGCGATCGTCGGCACGTTGGCCATACTCAGGCTGCTGACGTTGTTCGTACCGGTTTCGGTATATGCCATCAACCTGACCACGGCGCTGGGCCTGGGGCTGGCCATCGATTACAGCCTCTTCATCGTCAGCCGGTACCGGGAGGAGCTCCGGAACGGGAAAAGCGGGCCTGAAGCCGTCGAGTTGGCCGTCCGTCATGCCGGCCGCACGGTGCTCTTTTCTTCGCTGACGGTCGGTCTTTCCATGGCCGCCATGCTGGTTTTCCCCTTCTACTTCCTGCGTTCTTTTGCCTATGCCGGTCTGGCCGTCGTGGCCGTGGCGGCACTCGGCGCCGTGGTCGTGCTACCGGCGTTGCTCAGCTTGCTTGGCCGGCGCATCAATTCTTGGGACGTTCGTCCGCCTTTGCGCCGGCTCTTCCGGTTGCCCGCTCCCGGCCAGGGCCGCACCGAGGGAGGCTTCTGGCGTGGCCTGGCTCTGGCCGTCATGCGCCGGCCGATTATCTTTGGCGGCGCCGTGGTGGCCATCTTGCTGGTCCTTGGTGCCCCCTTCCTCTCGGTGCGCTTCGGGCTGCCGGACGATCGTGTCCTCCCCGCTTCGGCGGGCAGTCACCAGGTGGGCGACGCGCTCGAGGAACGACTTCCAGCAGAACAACGCGGACGCTCTGACCATCGTCCTGCCGAACCTGGACGGGGTGGCGCCAGCGCACCTTACGCCCTACGCCGCCCGCCTGTCGGAGCTGGCCGGCGCCCGAGAGGTTGTCTCGCCTGGAGGCACCTTCATTTCGGGCCGACGAGCTGACTCGCTGTCGACCCCCATTGTTGGTGGGGGTACGTACATCACGCTCGAGAACAACCTCAACCCGTACTCGAGCGGTGGGCAGGATCTGGTGAAATCAGTGCGAGCGCTGCCGGCGCCCGCCGAGGCGATGGTTACCGGGGCGGCAGCCAGGAACCTTGACTCTCTGAACGCTCTCGGAGGAATGTTGCCCGTCGCCTTTGGTCTCATCGCGCTGTCCACGCTCGTCGTGCTGTTCATTTTCACCCGGAGCCTGCTCATCCCGGTCAAGGCCCTGGTCCTGAGCGTGCTGTCGCTTTCGGCCACGTTCGGCGCGATGGTCTGGATCTTCCAGGAGGGCCATCTCTCCGGTCTTCTGGGCGGAGTGGGCGCCACCGGCTACTTGAACGCCAGCATGCCGATCCTCATGTTTTGCATAGCGTTTGGACTGTCGATGGACTACGAGGTGTTCCTGCTGTCGCGCATCAAGGAGGAATGGGACCGTTCTGACCACTCGGTGGCTGCGAACACGGCCGCGGTGGCCACGGGCCTCGAACGCACCGGTCGTATAGTTACGGCGGCTGCCGCCCTGATCTCGATAGTCTTCATTGCGGTGGCGACTTCGCAGGTCAGCTTCATCAAGCTGTTCGGTATCGGGATGGCGTTGGCGGTCCTTATGGACGCCACGCTGGTACGCGGCATCCTCGTCCCCGCCTTTATGCGCCTGGCTGGCCGCGCCAACTGGTGGGCGCCGCGATGGTTGCTCACCCGTACGTCCGGCAAACCCCGGTTCAATGTCAACGGTCCCGAGTACGAGCTCCCGTCGGCATAGGGCCGCCCGGGGCCAGGGCGAGGCGTTACGGGGGGAAATCCTGGCGGCCGCCCGGGACCTGCTGGCTGAGACGGGCAACCAGGAGGCCGTGTCGGTCCGCGCCGTGGCACAGCGAGTGGGCGTGACGACGCCGTCGATCTACCTTCACTTCAAGGACAAAGACGACTTGCTCGACGCCGTTTGCGCCGAGGTCTTCGAGGCCCTGGCGGTGGCCCTGGCGGAGGCCTCGGCCAGCCACGATGACCCGCTGGAACGGCTGTTCGCCCAGGGCAAAGCCTACGTGCGCTTTGCCCTGGAAAAGCCGGAGCACTACCGCCTGGCGTTCATGATCTCAGGCGAACCGCGGAACGTTGATGACGTCCTGAGCGACAACTGCTTCGTGCAGCTCCTGGGTACGGTGCAGGAATGCATTGACGCCGGCATCCTGCCCGCCGGCCCCGGGCAGCTGCAGCTGGGCCTCGACCTCTGGTCGGCGGCCCACGGGCTGGCTTCCCTGCTGATTTACAAACCCTGGTTCCCGTGGGGAGAGGTCGATGAGGCGGTTGAACGCGTCCTTCGCGAGTGCCTTATCGGTTGCTCCCTGGCCTACCGGCTCGCTGACTTATCCCACGAGCAATTGGCCGAGCGCCTCACCGCTCTGGGCGCCGAGCCAGGAACAAAGGCGTAGGGCACAATAACGGCATTGAGCGGCCCGTCGGGCTTGGTCCGTCCTCGTAATTGGAGCCGGAGCGGTAGCAGGCCCGGGGCGGGCCGATCCGGGCGATTGGCGCAGCGGCCCTTGCGCTGGCGCCGCCGGCTAACCACGTTGCTGCCCAAGGGGTAATTGCCAGTGAGGTAGTGGGGAGTGAGGTAATGGGCAGTGCCGCATTCGGCCGAACTTTTCCGAGCGTCGCCCGGCCCTGCGGGACCATGGCGGGAAAGCCGGTTGTTGACGAGGTCCTGTTGGTATGGGAGGAAAATCACGGCTATAGCTCGATAATCGGCAGCGCGAGCGCGCCCGGGCTCAACGCCCTGGCGGCAAAATGCGGCCTGGCCACCGAGTACGAGGCCCAGACCCACCCGTCCCTGCCGAATTACATGGAAATGACCTCGGGCCAGTCATTTGCCGGATGGCCATGGGACACCGACTGTGACCCGCAAGGAAGTTGCACCACTCCGCTCGAGTCCATCTTCTCGGAGCTGCAAGCGAGCGGGCGCCCATGGCGCTCATATGTCGAGGCCATGGGCAGCAACTGCGGCCTGGTGAGCTACAACGATTACGCGGCGAAGCACAACCCGGCCGTCTACTACACATCGGCGTGCCACACGTGTAGCGCCTGGGACCAGCCAATGGGTACGCCGTCGATCGGGGCGATGCACAGGGCGCTGGTCACCGGCCCCTCAGCCGTCCTGACCACGGTGACGCCCGATCTTCAGGACGACATGCACGACGGGACGGTCCAGCAAGCCGATAGCTGGTTAGCCACCTGGCTGCCACAGTTCATGGCCAGCCCGGCGTACCGTTCAGGCCATTTGGCCATACTCATCACGTGGGACGAAGGGCCCGGCTCGGGAAATGTGCCGTCGCACGTACCGCTGATTGTGCTGTCGGCATCCACTCCCGCCGGCACGCGCTCGGCCCTGGGGTATACCGACTTTTCCGTGTTGCGGGCCATTTGCCAATTGACCGGCGTTCCCAACCTCGGGCGCGCTTCTAGCGCCCCCTCGTTTGTCGGTCCTTTCCATCTCTGAACCGGCTCAGGCGCGGCCCGTGGGTACCGCGCCCAAGCCAAGGTAGTGTTCGGGTGCTTTCCCTGAACTTGAACGGTACCCATCACCTCAGGGCGACCTGCGCGACCTTCACGATGACCAGCCCGAAGGCGACGAACAAGTAGCTCCGGAGCGTTATCAAGCCCAATCTCCTCTGGGCCGACATGGCGGGCCGAGCCAGGCGGTTGAGGGCCGGCATGCGCCACGTTTCCCTCTTTTGCCACTCGACGGGTACGGTTAGCGGCGCAGAACGGCGAGCGCGCACGACGAAGTACAGGCCCAACACTGCGCCCAAGATGGTGCCGCCGAAGAGTACGGCGAGGATTTGAGTGCTGCCGATGTTGGGGAAAAGGACACTGGCGGTGAGGATCACGGACATCACGACGAGGACCCATATGACGGAGGCGGTGAAGGCGTTGAGCTTTTTCGAGTTCACCCACGGCCCGAGCACCTCTTTGTCGTTGCAGAGGAGCAGGAGAAAAACGGTCGCGCTGGGCAGCAGCACGCCGGCCAGCGTCTGTACTCCCTCGGTCAGCAGCCCGAGCGGCACGCCGGGGGTCAGGACCAATGCCCCTGCCACCGCCATGAGCCCGGCGTAGCAGGCATAGAAGCCCTTGGCCCGCGTTATGGGGCGGTGGAGAGAGTGGTTGAGCCCGAGCACGTCTGCCCCGGCGTACGCCGTGGCCAGCCCAACCGCCGCCGCGCCGATGATGCTGGCGTCCAGCAGGGCAATGGCAAACAGGTCGCCGGCAGCGCGGGACACGTATTGCCCCAGTCCCTGCGCTACTCCCGCGGCCGTGGTGAAATTGCCGGCGCCGGCGCGGCCAACGAATACGGCATCGGAGAACCCGAACATGGCCGCTGCGCCGATGACGACGATCACGATCCCGATCCACAGGTCGACGCGCTCGTACTTTATGAAGCGGGGCGTAATGCGCTTGTCGATCACGTAGGACTGCTGGAAGAAGAGCTGCCAGGGTGCCACCGTCGTTCCGACTATGGCAATAATGAGGAGCATCACGGTAGACAGCTGCGCCCCGTGCGGCATCCCGGGTACGACGAAATCGTGCGCCATTTGCCCGATGGGCGGGTGCACCATCAAATAGATCGGGACCAGGACGAGCGACCCCACTATCAGGACGAAGCAGATCCTCTCGAAGCGCCGAAAGCTCCCGGTACTGGCGGCGCCGACAACAACGGCCCCGGCGAGCACGACCGAGGGGACCTTCGGGAGCCCGAGGTAACCCACGGCCAGTGTCACGCCAATGAACTCGGTGACGATCGTAAGGGCGTTGAGTATAAAGAGGTCTATAACGCTGAACGTGCCCCAGAACTTACCGAAACGCTCGAGGATCAGGCGTGCGTGCCCGACGCCGGAGACTGCGCCCAGGCGCAGCACCATCTCCTGGTTTACGTACAGTACGGGTACGAGCAAAAGCAGGGTCCACAAGAGGTGGGTGCCGTAGTTTTGACCGGCCTGGGTGTAGGTCCCAAATGCGCCGGCGTCATTGTCCCCGACCATGACGATCAGGCCGGGCCAACAATCGCCAGCAAAGTCTTCAGCTTTGCCGATAGGCCCGGGCGGACGGCGACGTCCCCCCGGTGGATGGTCCCGAGGGCGCCGCGAATGTCTCCGACATGGGCGGTATCAAGGACCGCGCCATCGTCAGCGAAGTGATCGGCGCGACTGGAGACGACAGGGATTTTTGCGGTATTGCGGGCCACGGGGGCCTCCTTTCCAGCAATTTGGGCGCGCAAGAGAGCGCGCGTGGCTAACGCATCACAGAGGGAGCGTGCTCTCCAATGCCGGGAAGGCTGCGGACGGCCCGCAGCGGCAGGAAACCTAGGCCCAGCTCGACATCGGAGGGCGCCAGGTACTTGGGGGTTGTGACATCATCTGGCTCACCTCCTCAGTCCAGGGGTGCTTGTGAGCCCTAGCAGTATACCAGCACCGGGAGTTACGTCAAGGCGGCAGATGGCGAGTTGACATCCAGTTGACAGCCAGTTGAGAGCCAGTTGACGGCCAAAAATCACCACATTCTTTGGCCAGGGCCATGCTGCTCGCCCCCTCACCCGGCCACGTCTTGGAGAGGCTGGGACCGCTCACCGCTCATCCCGGCTTTGCCGGGACTGTACTGGTCAGCGGGACAGGAGCAAGACTGATGCGGACCTTATGTCGACCAGGTGAGGAGGGGTTCGATGCCGCACAGTCCCATCTACAACTATGTCCCGCACCACAGGACCTTGGAGAAGCTCGAGCACCTGACGCACCCGATGAAGGCCACTGACCTTCTGCCCCACGACAACCCCATCGCCCGCTTCAATGCGGCTCTGGCCGTCAAAGTCACCAACGGCGTCGGGACGATGTGGTGCGCGGTATGCCTTTGCCGCCCTCGCCATCGTGAGCCTCCCGGCCGCCGTCAGCGCACACAGCGCGGTCGTGCTCGTTTCGTGGATATCCCAGACGTTCTTGCAACTGGTGCTCTTATCGGTGATCATCGTCGGCCAGAACGTACTGGCAGCGGCGGCTGATAAAAGGTCCGAAGCCACCTTCAATGATGCCGACGCCATCCTCCATGAAGCCGTGAAGCTCCAGGACCACCTGCTCGCCCAGGACGAGGTGCTGGAACGTCTGCTCAACCGGACGGCCGGGAGCTGACGCCGGCCAGGGGACGGCGGCCGGCGGCGGCTCACTCCTTACGCCTTAGTCGTCGCCAAACCACCGCTGGGGGCGGTTAGATCGGGGCACTGCGTCACCAAATGTGCTCAGGCGCATCACATTTGCTTCATTCTCGTTGCGGTTCTGCCATCCCGTTGCGCTGGAGCCGCGAAAAGGCCCTTAAAACGCAACGAGAATGCGCGATCGCGACGAGAAATTGGAATTTGTGAAGAAACGGTGATGGCCGCAAATCGCTTCAAGGTCAATATCAGTGGCAAAGCGTTTTACGACGCTCGCCCTGCACCTTGGCGAGGCCCCGGCGGCGTGCCCGGCAGCCGCCCACCGTCCCCATTCGCCCCGTACCGGCGACCAGCCCACTCCCGAGCGGCCCCCGGGCACAGGCAGCCGGCTGCCGGCGGCTGGCGGCTAGTGGCTGGCGGCTGCCCGGGCTCCGGTCCTTCCCGGCAGCGGCGGTACATTCCACTGATGGGTGGGTACATCGCACGTGTGAGTTCCCGAGCGCGATGTGGGTACGAAGCGTGCGCCCGTAGGTCCGAGTATTATGTTGGTCTTGCAGAGTGATCCAGCCTGAAGAACGGGCTGGACGCGGCCCGCTCCGCCGTTCGGTCGCACAGGCTCGGTCTCGGGCCACATCCGCAAACGACTGCCCTGGCTGGCGGCCGGGCTCGGCTGCGCCGGCGCGATAGTGGCGGCCGCGCTGCACCCTGCTGCGGCGCGATCTGCGGCCGCTCAAGATTGGCCCCCCTTCGTCCTCGTCTCGGGACTGCTCCTGGTGGGGCTGGTAGCCGATGAAGACGGGCTCTTCGCCGCCGCCGGCCACCAGCTTGCTCGCTTCGCTCGCAACGGCATAGTGCTCTATCTCGGGGCCGTGTCCCTGGTCGTAGTCGTGACGACCTTTCTCAACCTTGACACTTCGGTTGCCTTCCTCACGCCGGTGGTCGTGTACACCGCCCGAAGCAGAGGTGAAGGCGAAGCTCCGCTGTTGTACGGGTGCATCCTGCTGTCCAATGCCGGTTCTCTCTTGCTCCCGGGTTCCAACTTGACGAACCTGATCGTCCTCGGCCACATGCACCTTTCCGGGGGAGAGTTCTTGCGCCACATGGGCCCGCCGGGACTTGCGGCCATAGTGGTGACGGCGGCGGTCGTCGGTCTCGCCCACCATCGGGCTCTGCGCACCACCGCCTCGGCCGCCGGCAAGCCCGTACGGCCGCTGGTTGGCGCCGGTTTGATCGCGATCGTTGCCGCAACGGTCTGCGTCCTTGTGCTCCGCTCGCCGGCGTTGCCCGTAGCCGTCATTGGCGTGGCCACCGTTGTCGTCAAGGCGCGGTCTTCCGCGGGACAGGGGCGCCGCGCCGTCGAGACGCTCAGCTTGCCGGTCCTTGCCGCGCTGTTCGGTATTGCGGTTGCTCTCGGGACACTTGGGCGGGTTTGGTCCGGACCGGCCCAACTGTTGTCCCACCTCGATGCCTGGGCCACGGCCGCCGTGGCGGCAGTGGTCAGCGTGCTGGTCAACAACTTGCCCGCCGCCTCGCTCCTGGCTTCCCGGGTCCCTCCACGCCCATTCGCTTTGTTGATCGGCCTCAACATCGGGCCTAACCTCTTTGTCACCGGTTCACTGGCGTGGGCTCTGTGGTGGAAGGCCGCTCGAACGGCGAAGGCCGAGCCGTCGATTTCGAAAGCGGCTCAGCTCGGCCTGATCTCCGCGCCGCTATCGTTGGCCGCGGCGGTGACGATGCTCGTTGTAGCCGGGATGAAATGAACGCCGGGATGAAATGGGGCCACAATGGTGACGGCCGAAACGGTCAGGACAAGAAGGTCACGGCCAGAAGGTCACGACTTCGATGCGTGAGTGCGGCGCGGCACTAGCAAATGAGAGCAGTCGTAGCTTCGGTTGGATGCCGTTGGGGTGTTCATGATGGGTAGGTTCACCGTTGGGACGCTCTCGAGCGTCCCGGCCGCTGATCGGCCCGACCTCCTGGCCGCGCCGACGCTGGCCATGCTGGAGGCTTCGGACCTCGTCGGCTCTGTCGGCGTAGTCGAGATCGACCCCGCTGTCTCGGACACCGCTGCCACGCAGAAGGTTTTTGGCCTCGACGCCGGCACACTGGCCAACTGCGTTGTGATCGGCGGTAAAAGGGAGGGCATTGAGCGGCTGGCTGCGTGTGTTGTCCTCGCCAGAAACCGGGCCGACGTTAACGGCGTCGTCAGGCGCTACCTCGACGTCCGCAAAGCCTCGTTCCTGCCTATGGAGCGAGCGGTCGCCCTGACCGGCATGGAGTACGGCGGGATCACCCCGATAGGCCTCCCGTCCGGCTGGCCCGTGTTGGTGGACCCGCGGGTGGCTGAACCGGTGGTAGTCGTGCTCGGCTCGGGCGTCCGTCGCTCCAAAATCCTGCTTCCCGGCGCGCTGCTGGCACAATTGCCCGGCGTCGAGATGGTGGACGGCCTCGGTCTTTAGCCTCGGTCCCCACCCGGCTGACCCACTGCGTACCCGCATGGGGCCGCCGGACGACAAGCTGACACGTAAACCCATGCGCCGCGCCGATTGCTTGGCGGGCGGCGCGGGACGGCGGGGCTGCAGCCGTGCGGCCCGGTCTATATGGTTGGGAGCGAAAGGGGCGAACAGTGACCAGCATCGAACAAGAGAGGCTGCGCGAGGCGGACGACGAAGGCGTCCCGTGGCGACGTTGGGGGCCGTACCTGAGCGAGCGGCAGTGGGGCACGGTCCGGGAGGACTACAGCGACGGAGGCGACGCGTGGTCGTACTTCACCCACGACCAGGCCCGCTCCCGGGCGTACCGCTGGGGCGAGGACGGCCTCGCCGGCTTCAGCGACGACAACCAGCTCCTGTGCCTGGCCTTGGCGCTGTGGAACGGGCGGGACCCCATCCTGAAGGAGCGTTTGTTCGGCCTCACCAACTCTGAGGGCAACCACGGCGAGGACGTGAAGGAGTACTACTTCTACCTCGACGCGACGCCGACGTCGTCGTACCTGAAGATGCTCTACAAGTACCCGCAGGCGGCGTTTCCCCTACGACGACCTCGTCGCGACCAACGCGCGACGGGGACAGTCTCGACCCCGAGTACGAGCTCTCGACACGGGCGTTTTCGACGAGGACCGGTACTTCGACGTCTTCGTGGAGTACGCAAAGGCACGTCCGAGGACATCCTCATGCAGGTCACGGTGCACAACCGCGGGCCCGAACGAGGCCGTCCTGCACGTGCTGCCGACCATGTGGTTCCGTCACACGTGGTCCTGGGCCGGGCGGCGGCGAGGCGCCGTCCCTGCAGTCGTGCCGGACGCCTCCGGCGTACCGTCGGCGTGGCCGAGCATCCGGCGCTCGGACGCTGGTGGCTCTACGCGGACGGGCTCGTCCCCGTGCTGGTGACCGGCAACGAGACCAACAACGAGCGGGTCTTCGGCTCGCCCAACGAGGAGACTTACGTTAAGGACGGCATCGGCCGGGCTGTGGTCAACGGCGAGACCGACGCGGTAGACCCGAGCGGCGCTGGCACCAAGGCCGCGTCTGCACTACACGGCTCACGGTGCCCGCAGGCGGTCAGCGCCACCATGCGGCTCCGCCTGCGACCGTGACTCGGAAACCGCGCCCACGCCGACGACGGTCCGTTCGACGACTTCGACGAGTCATGCACGCACGCGGCGCCGAGGCCGACGAGTTCTGGGCCGACGTCTGTCCGGGGCTCGCTGTCAGCGAAGACGAGACATTGGTAGTACGCCAGGCGCTGGCCGGCATGCTGTGGTCGAAGCAGTACTACGGCCTGGACGTCGGGCGCTGGCTGGAGGAGCACGGCGCTGACCCATTTCGACGCCGACGGCAGCCTGCGCAACCACGAATGGCGCCACCTGGTGGCCGAGGACGTGATCTCCATGCCGGACAAATGGGAGTACCCGTGGTTCGCCGCCTGGGACCTGGCCTTTCACGCCGTGGCCCTGGCCGTCGTCGACGCGGGCTTCGCCAAGGAACAGCTGCGAGCTGCTGCTGGACCGGCGCTACTTGCACCCCAACGGCCAGCTCTCCGCGTACGAGTGGAACTTCAGCGACGTCAACCCGCCCGTGCACGCCTGGGCGACTTACTTCGTCTACGAGATAGAAAAGGCGAGAACCGGTAAGGGGGACCGGGCGTTCCTCGAGCAGCTCCTTCCAGAAGATGATGAGGAACTTCATCTGGTGGCTCAACCGCAAGGACGTCGACGGCCGCAACGTCTTCCAGGGCGGGTTCCTCGGGCTGGACAACATCGGCGTGTTCGACCGCAGCGCGCCGCTGCCGACTGGCGGGCAGATCGACCAGGCCGACGGGACGGCCTGGATGGCGCTATGCACGCAGAACATGATGCAGATCGCCCTCGAGCTGGCTCGCGAGGACCCGGTCTATCTCGAGCAGGCGTTGGCGCTGTTCGAGAACTTCTGCTGGATCGCGGCCGCCACGAATGCACGTTGGCCCCGACGGGGTCAGCCTGTGGGACGAGGAAGACGGCTTTACTACGACGTGCTCCGGCGTCCCGACGGCACCTCCGTCCCACTGAAGGTGCGCTCGATCGTCGGCCTGATGCCGCTGGCCGCCGCCACTGTGATCCCGGCGTCGGTGCGCACCGAGTTCCCCGAATTGGTCGAGAGGGCAGTCGATTTCCTCCACCGCCACCCAGCGTCACTGGAGTCACTGGGCGGGAAGGGCCGGCAGATCCACGAAACCGGGCCGGTACTGTTCGCGCTCTTCGACGAGCCGCGGATGCGCCGCATCCTGGCCCGGATGCTGGACGAAGACGAGTTCCTCAGCCCTTATGGCATCCGGTCGGTGTCCCGGTGGCACAAGGACCATCCGTACACCTTTACCGTGCACGGCGAGGAGTACACGGTCGGTTACCTGCCGGCCGAATCCGATACCGGGATGTTCGGCGGCAACTCCAACTGGCGGGGACCGGTCTGGCTCCCCATCAACCTGATACTGGTGCGGGCGCTGCTCAATGTTTACGCTTACGCCGGGGACGCTTTTACCGTCGAGTGCCCGACCGGTTCGGGGAACCAGATGAACCTCTACGAAGTCGCCCAAGAGATCGCCCGCCGTCTCACCGCGATATTCGCGCGGGGCGCAGACGGCAGACGGCCGGTGCACGGCGGCCAGCCCATACTCCAGGACGACCCTCACTGGCGCGACCTGCTTTTGTTTTACGAGTACTTCCATGGTGACAACGGCGCCGGCATTGGCGCCAGTCACCAGACAGGCTGGACCGGGACGGTGGCTCTTTTGCCCCTGCTGTCCCGGCGGTTCAACGCGGAGGACGTCATCGAAGGGGGCCTCGGCCGGATCGTTGGCGCGGCCACGCGCGTGGAGCCATTGGTCACGCCGTGAACGCTCGAAGGGCCGTAAACGTATGCTCCCCATAAGCGCATAAAGTCCTATGAGCGCATAAAGAGATGGGAAGAACTGGTAATGACAATGCGAATTGTGCTCGGGCAGGCCGCCCGGCCGACAGACGAGTACCTCATGTTCGCCAGCCAGCTGGGGGTGAATGGAGCTGGACGATGCCGCCGGCGAGATCGTGCCGGGGATCGCTTAGAGGTGGCGTAGTACGGTGCCCGGGAGCAGCGTGGTGACGGATTTCTTCGGCCGCCTGAGCGCCGATGCCCGCAGCCGGCTACGGCCTTCTCCTCTTCCCGATTGGGTCGCTCCGATGCTCGCTACCCTCACGGACCGTTACTTCTCCGACCCGGACTGGATTTTCGAGCGCAAACTCGACGGCGAGCGGTGCCTTGCCTACCGCCGCGACGGCGAGGTGCGCCTGTTGTCGAGGAGCCAACAGCACCTCGAGCGCACGTACCCCGAGATTGCCGACGCGTTGACCGAGCCGGGCGCGCCGGACATAGTGGTCGACGGAGAGGTGGTAGCCCTGGAGGGGGGCCAGACCAGTTTCGCCCGGCTCCAGCAACGCCTTGGCATCACCGACCCCGACGAAGCCCGGGCCAGCCCGGTAGCCGTCTACTACTACATTTTCGACCTGCTCTATATCGACGGCTACGACACGACGGCCCTGGCCCTGCGGGACAGGAAGACGCTGTTACGCAAGGCGCTCCAGTACCGCAACGGCCTGCGCTTCACCGCGCACCGCAACACGGTCGGCGAAGCCTACTTCGAGTTTGCCTGTGCCCACCGCTGGGAAGGGCTTGTGGCCAAGCGCGCCGCTTCTACATATGTCTCTCGACGGTCGCCCGACTGGTTGAAGTTCAAGTGCTCGGCCGGTCAAGAGTTCGTAATTGGCGGTTTTACCGAACCTGCCGGCAGCCGTGTCGGGCTGGGCGCCCTGCTCGTCGGTTACTACAGGGACGATGAGCTGGTCTACGCCGGCAAGGTCGGGACGGGTTACTCAACCGCACTGCTGCTTTCGCTACGCGAGCAACTGGACGCGCTCGAGACAGGGACCTCACCCTTTACGGGCGCCCGCATTGCGGAGAGAGGCGTCCACTGGGCCCGCCCGGAACTGGTGGCCGAGGTGGTGTTCAGTGAGTGGACCACTGACGGCAAGCTCCGCCATCCCCGTTTCGAGGGCCTCCGGCGGGATAAACCGCCGGCGGAGGTCCACCGCGAGCGGCCGGACCAGCGCCAGCACGCCTGAGGGCGACCAGCCCTTCCCGGCGGCCGTCGTCTCTGGGCCTTGGTCCAGCGACTGGTTGCTTTCAGGGCCCGGTAGACTATAAGGCCCGAAAAACGGTTGATCGAGTTAGGAGTGTTGTCGTTTTGCCCTGCCGGAACTGTGGCGGTCCCGTCGACCCGCGCCGCGTCGAACTGGGTTATGACTATTGCCTGAAGGAGGAATGCCAGCAACAGTGCTTGCGCCGCGTCGAACTGGCCGCCGTAGGCGTGAACAAGGCTGCGGACTACTACATGAAAGCCGAAGAGGTGGTGCCTCCTCGCCCCCCGGCGGCGCTATCAGGTGGCGTGGACAGCGCCATTGATGCGAGCCCCGATGACCTTGTGGACGCCACGGCCCGCCAGCGCGCGCAACGCAAAGTCGCCACGAGGCGGCCCAAAACCACGCTCGACAGGTTGCGGCAGCAAGAGCGCGACCTGGATGAAGCGCTGGCCCGGAGCTTCGAGCGGTTCCGCCGGGGAGAAACTACGGCCGCCGAGATGCACCGCGAGCGCGACGAGCTCGTCGGGGCATTCAACACGAAGGTTATGGCCGAGAACATCCGCTACCGGTCGCTCCTTCGCCGACTTACCAACGGGAGCCGCTGACACCCGATACCTGGCACCTGGCACCCGGCCGGACAGGCGCCCTACGAACGGGCGGCCGTCTTCGGGCGACCGGCGCCGATGGGCGAGTGACCGCGGCAGGGAGCCTACGTCAGGTGGCCCGAGGTGGCCGGGGTTTGCTTAGGCCGATCGGCGCACTTTTTCTCCTTGACTGCGCCGCCGAACGGGCAATAGCTTTTGGGGGGAGCACTCGAGCTAAAGCTCGTTTTTGTGGTCACCGTTCCGAAGCCCTCGTTGACTAACGGGTGCCAGCCGCAAAACCGCGCCCTGCCAGTGATCTCCTGGCAATTTCATTTCCGATCCGGAGTTAGGCCACTTGTTGTGATTTAGAGGGAGGAAATTAGTCATGCACACCCGTCCGCGCATCGGACCACTTGTCGCCGCGCCCGTAATGGCCGGCTTCGTCACGGCGTGGGCCACGCCAACTACGGCGGCATTTGCCGACGGAGGCTCCGGGGGCGGCGGCGGGCCCTCGTTGGGCAGTCCCGTCGTGCAGGTGTCTCAGGGCCCGAGGGCCCCGTACTGGTGACGGCGCCCGGGGCCAAGGCAGGCGCTGGTCTGGCGCTCTACGAGTTCAGCGGCGACGCCTTTCCGGCCCCGGAACCCCCGACGCCTGTCCTTCAGTTCAATTGCACGGCTACCAATACCGTTGAGCGTTTTGCCAGCCCACCGGGGACCGGCGGCACTGGCTGCACCACGCCCTGGCCGCCACTGATGGCCACGGGCGCGCTGGTGGCCGGGCCGGGCGCCATTCAAGCCGGCCTTAGCATCGCCAGTGCCAGTTCCGGGTTTACGCCCGGCCCGGTGGAGTACTTCGGCCACCCGCTTTACACCTTCGTAAAGGACACGCCGGGCACCTTCAGCGGGGAGAACGTCGCCGTTTTCGGCGGCTTGTTCTGGCTCGTGTCTCGCCACGGTCAACCCAATGCGGGCGTTGCCACGGTCGGCTCGGAGATCTCCCCCTCGGGCGTCGCCCTCGGCACCACGACAACTTCGGGTGGCCGCACTCTTTACATGCTCAGTTATGACCCGCCAGGATCGAGCTACGGCTACCCCGGGACCAGTTCCAACGGTCCAGCCGTCAGCACCTGCACTCGCGCCTGTTCGGCCGTCTGGCCGCCCCTGCTGACCACGGGCCGCCCTGCGGCCGGTCCTGGCGTCAACTCCCGGCTCATTGGCACCGTCCGGCGATCCGACGGGACGCTCCAGGTGACGTACGCAGGCTGGCCCGTCTACCTCTATTTCGTGGACCTGGCGCCGGGAGGCGGGGCCGGGAAGTACAACGGCCAGTACCTGCTCGACAATATGGCTGATGGGGTCTGGTACGAGGTCGCCCCTCAGGGCGTGCCCAATCCCGGCACGGCCGCTCTGACCAGTGTCGACGGGTTGGTCGTAGTGTCGTCGACCGCGTCTCCTCCGATGAACCCTGACGCCACCGTGTATTCGCTCAGCACCGATACGACACCCGGGACCAGCTCCTGCACCGGTACTTGTGCCAGGTTCTGGCCCCCCGTGCTGACGAGTACGGCGCCGGTGGGGACCGGCCTGACCGGGGCGCTCGGGACCATACAACGACCCGACGGCACCTTCCAGGTCACTTACAACAACAAGCCGCTGTACCTGTTCAGCCAGCAGCTGACCTCGGGCGACGCCGGTGGGGCGAGCATTACCACTCCCTTCGGGACGTTCGCCGTGGTAACGCCCTAGCCCACGATGCGGCACGGTCGGTAACCCTCCTGCCGAGGGGCGCGCCATTCGTCCCGAGGCCCCGAGGCAGGAGGGGCTGCCGCTGGTCTCCGCCTGCCTACCGGCTGCTCATGGCGCAAGAGCCGGCAGGCGGCCGGGCTCGCGGCGCGCCGGGCTACCGGCCCACGGGTCTGTCCTCGGCCAGAGGTGACTTGCCGCGGCCCCCTCGGCCTGCCAGGGTTTGTACCAGTGAGAGTCTGGACGGGAGGCTCGCCGCAGGCCCTGTTTGCCGAACAAACACAGGAGCGACCGGGCGAGCAGGCGCCGTTCCGGACGACCTTTCTCTTTCGAGCCACGCACGTCGGCCGGCTATTCAAGGCCCCAGGCGGGTTACCGGGGTTGTTCACTGGCCCCGCCGGGTGAAGGCCCTGTCCGCCGATAGGTCCCGGCCCTACAAGCCAACGCCCGCTCGCTGCGCCAGGGTCGTCGCCGCCGCGGTTGCCCTTATTGTCGCCGCTGTGCAGCCGGTCCGTCCCGCCGCGGCACAGCTGGCGCTGTCGAGTACGAGCTTCGTCCTGGCCTGGTCGACGGGCTCCCTGGCCCAGGACAAGGGCAGCCCGATTGCTCAATCCTCGCCGATCGTCGCCACTCTGGACGGCCAGGGGCCATCGGTCGTGGTCGGGGACCGGGCCGGTTACCTCTACGCCTACCACCTTTCGAACGGTTCGCCCGTAGCCGGCTGGCCCGTCTTCGATGGCGGGGCCCCCATCGACTCGACCCCGTCGGTCAGCGCCATGGGCGGGTCAGGAGTCGATACCGTTTTTGTTGGCAGCGGGAACGCCCAGCGCCCGGACCTGGGGGGCTATTCGGCTTATGGGGCCAACGGCCAGCTGCTCTGGCACACCAACGTGGTCGACCTCCCGGGTGACAAGCGTCCCGCCTACGGTGTGCAGGCGTCCCTCACGGTGTCTGACTTGCAGAGTGGCCCAGATGTATTCGCCGGTTCGTTGGACCAGTTGTCGTACGCCCTCAACGCCTCGAACGGCGCCGTACTGCCGGGGAACTGGCCGTTCTTCAGCGCTGACAGCAACTTTTCGACCGCGGCGGCCGGCGACCTGTACGGCACGGGGCAGCCAGAGCTGGTGATGGGCGGGGCTTCGACGGCCGGCGGGGCCATTGGGCAGAGTTACGTTCCCGGTGGTCACGTCCGGATAATCAACGCACTCGGGGACGAGATTTACGACTATGACACCAACCAGGAGGTCGACTCTTCGCCCGCCATTGGAGGGTTCCTGGCTGGAGGGGCGCCGGGCATCGTGGTCGGGACCGGTTCCTACTACGCCGGCGCCAGCGATACCGACACAATAAAGGCCTTCACGGCCCGGCTCGGCCTGGTCTGGTCGGACACCCTCGACGGCCTTACCTCCTCGAGCCCCGCCCTGGCGAACGTCGAGGGCGGTAGCCAGGTGGACGTGGTCGAGGGTACAGACACCGGCACCTCCGGCTCGGTCTGGGTCCTGAACGGGGCCAACGGTGCCACTGTTTGGCACCAACCGGTCGTTGGCCGCGTTATCGGGTCGGTGGTGGCGGCTGATATCACGGGCGCCGGTTACCAGGACCTGCTCGTGCCGACTGTCCACGGTGTCGAAGTCCTGGACGGCCGAAGCGGCGCCGAGGTCGCCGTGCTCGGCGCCACTCTCGGTTTCCAGAACTCACCCCTGGTCACTGATGACCCGGACGGCTCGGTCGGCATCACGCTGGCCGGCTACGGCGGTAACAACGAAGGCGTTGTCGAGCACTACGTGGTCCCCGGGTCCAACGGCGCCCTGGCCGTGGGCTCCGGGTCGTGGCCCATGTTCCACCACGACCCGGGGCTGAGTGGGGAGAACTCGCCTCTGCCTGACCTCGGGAGGGCGACCCCAGGGGGTCTGACAGCCCAGGGTGGCAACGCCGAAGCCACATTGTCATGGGCGCCCCCGGTAAGCACGAGCCAATCACCGCTCACCGGCTACAACGTGTACGAGGGGACGGCACCGGGCCACGAGTCGAGTACCCCGATCAACGGGTCGACGCCGCTCGTCAACACGAACGACGTGGTGACGGGGCTGGCCAACGGGAAGACCTATTACTTCGAGGTGACGGCGGTCAATTCTGCGGGTGAGGGAGCGCCGTCCAACGAAGTGGCCGCCACGACCGCCGGTCTTCCCCCGGCGCCGACGGGGCTTACGGTCGCGGCTGGCGATAACCAGGTGGCACTGTCGTGGGCGCCGGCGCCCTCCAGCAGCGGAGGGCCCGTCAGCGGGTACAACGTCTACCTTTCGGCCGCCCCGGGCGCCCCGGGGAACAAGATCGCAACCGTGACGGCAACGAACTACACGGCCACCGGGTTGCAAAACGGGACCAAGTACTACTTCGAGGTGACCGCAATCAGCAACGCGGGGGAAGGACGGGCGTCGAGCCAGGTCTCGGCGATCCCGGTCGCCCCGTCCCCGACGACAACGACTACGGTTACCTCGCCGCCGCCAGCGCCGACCGGGCTCTCCGCCACGCCCGGCGACGGCCAGGTGGCATTGGCCTGGAAGTCGGTGCCCTCGAGCAGCGCGCCGGTCACCGGGTACGACGTCTACGTCTCCACCACCGCGGGAGCCCTGGGGACGAACGTAGCCACCGTGGCAACTCCGGCCTACACAGCCACGGGCCTGCAGGACGGTACTACCTACTATTTCGAGGTAACGGCGATAAATGCGGCCGGCCAGGGCGCCGCGTCGGCCCAGGTCCCGGCTACTCCGGCGCTCACCGGTTACCGGGTGGCCAGCGCCGACGGCGATGTGTTGGCTCTCGGCAAGGCCCGGCCATTGCCAGCGGTCCACCCCCGCTCGCCCGTGGTCGGCGTTGCATCCACACCTGACGGGAACGGCTACTGGCTCGTTATGAAGAACGGTGGCGTTCTCGGCGCTGGCGACGCCCGCGTTTACGGGTCGCTGGCCGGGAAGCCCTTGAGCTCGCCGGTAGCCGGCATCGCTGCCACCCCCGATGGCCACGGGTACTGGCTGGTGGCCGCCAACGGAGGTATTTTTGCCTTTGGCGATGCCCGTTTTTACGGGTCGACCGGCTCTCGCCACCTCAACCAACCGATAGCCGGGATGGCCGCCACCCCCGATGGCCGCGGCTATTGGCTGGTGGCTTCCGACGGAGGCATATTCGCGTTTGGCGATGCCCGCTTTTACGGCTCGACCGGCGCGAAACGTCTGAACCGCCCCATCGTGGGTATCGCCAGTGCGCCCGATGGCCGCGGCTATTGGCTGGTGGCTTCCGATGGAGGCATATTCGCCTATGGCGATGCCCGTTTCTACGGGTCGACCGGCACTCGCCACCTCAACCAACCGATCGTGGGTATTGCCGCCACCGGCAATGGCCGCGGATACTGGCTGGTAGCCGCTGACGGTGGGGTGTTCGGTTTTGGCAACGCACCGTTCTTCGGTTCGCTTGGAGGCAAAGTACTCCGCCAAAAGGTCGTGGGGATAGCGGCATAATCTGTTCCCCTCCGCGGTAGGGTGCCGGGGAGAAATGGCAGTGGATATTGAAATAGCCCGGGTGTACGGATTGGAGAAACAGGCCGGCTCCCACTACGTCCTGGTCGACCGCCTGTGGCCGCGGGGGATCGCGAAAAAGGACGCCCCTTTTGACGAGTGGTTGAAGGACGTGGCCCCGAGCACCGAGTTGCGGAAGTGGTACGGCCACATTCCCGAGCGGTTCGGTGAGTTCAGCCGTGCCTATCGCCACGAGCTCGAGGGAGGCGCCGCCCACGACGCTTTCGAGCACTTGTTGAGGCGTGCGGAGACCGGCGGGCTTGTGCTGGTGACAGCCACAAGAGACATCCAGCATTCCGAGGCGGCCGTTCTAAAGGATCTCCTTGACGGCCGCTGACCCGTAAGCGTAGCGCCGGCGCTGAAACAACGAACCTTTGTATGGCGGCTGCTGGCGCCCGTTCGGTGAAACGGGCCCGGGTTATCCATCGCACGGGGATGATATCGTCCAGGCGTGGTGCTACCGGATGCTGCTTATACACGCTTACTGGCATTGCGCACGGGGCTGCGCCACTTCGAGCGCTGGAGTGAGCAACAGGCGCGGGCTGCCGGCCTTACCCCTGCTCAGCACCAACTGCTGCTTGCCATCAGGGGCCACGACAAACCGCTCGCCCCTACTGTAGGCGAGGTGGCGGACTACCTCCTCCTGCGCCATCACAGCACCGTTGGGCTGGTCGACCGGGCTGAGGACGCCGGCCTCGTGTACCGCACGCGCGACGAGGAAGATCATCGCGTGGTCAGGCTGCACCTGACCGATGCCGGCGCCGAAAGCCTCGAAGCGCTCTCCGCCCTGCACCTCGAGGAGCTCGACCGGCTGGCCCTCAAGCTGCCGGCGGCCTGGAGAGGGTTGGCACCCATCCAGAGGCGGCACGGTTTTCGGGCCTTGCCGACGCCCGCGGAGGAGCCAACCCGACCGGCGCACAAGGTTGTTCTTGCGCACGCCTACGAGTCCGGAAAGCGGCAGGGTCTCCAGGTCCTGGTCGATCGGACGTGGCCTCGCGGTCTCGCCAGGGGGCAAGTTGCTTTTGACGAATGGCTCAGCGATGTCGCTCCCACCAGTGAGCTGCGCAAGTGGTACCGGGATGTGCCGGGCAGGTTCGAAGAGTTTTCCCGCCGGTACCGCAAAGAGCTGGCGCGTCAGCCGGGGCGGGGCGCTCTGGGCGCGCTGCGCGCCCACGCGGCCGACGGCAAGCTCACCCTCGTCACGGCCACCAGGGACCTCGACCACTCTGCGGCTGCCGTGCTCCGGGGCCTGCTGGCAGAGTGAGCCATACTCGACCCGCCTGTACTTAACCCGCCTCTATTCAACCCCGGCCCGGCTGACCCCCGTACGGCTGGTCCCCGTTCGATTAGGTCGTAACACGATATAAATCCAAACACCCGGCGGAGGCGGTCGCCGGGTTCGTAGCCTCTGTTGTGCCACTGTGGCACACATCTGGCACCAAAAAATGCAGAATGATGTTGCTATGGTGCCACAGTGGTGTTATAGTGGTGCCATGGACCTGCAACCGTACGTCGACAACATCCAGGAGCAGTTCGCAATTGCGGCAACCACCAGCGGAGATGCCGCTCGTGAGCTCGCTGAGCGGCTGGCTGCTCCCCTCGATGCGGCTGTCCGTCTCACGCTGCAGGACGTGTTGACGGCGGCGGCCGAAGAGATCACCTGCGAGCTGGCGCCCGGCTCGGTCGAGCTACGGCTGCGCGGACGTGAGCCCCAGTTCGTGGTCAACCCGGCCCCCGTCATGGATGCAGTGACCGACATGACCGGGGTGGCCGGCGACCCGCCGGCCAGCGGGCCCGGGTCAGGGAGTGGTCAGCCATCGCCGGGCGCCATCGAGACCGACGAGGGTGGCATGTCCCGGATCAACCTCCGGCTGTCCGACCAGCTGAAGAGCCGGGTCGAGCAAGCGGCGGCCAGCGAAGGGCTTTCAGTCAACGCCTGGCTGGTACGAGCAGCCATGTCAGCGCTGGAGAAGGCTGACGCCGGCCGGCGTGGCGAACCGCGCGGGCGGGCCCGCCCAGGTGGCCAGGGCTACGTCGGTTGGGGCCGTTGAGGCCTTAACGCCGGGCTGCGGCCCGGCCGCATTTCCCGCCGCATTTCCCGCCGCATCTCGCCTGTGAGATGCCCGTCCAACAAACACCAAACAAACACCCAAACAACAGAAAGGGAACTTTCGTGCCTACTTTCGATACCCCCGCGCCCATTTTGGTCACGCTCGAGATCAGCGTCGCAGACATCAGGATCGTGGCCAGCGACCGTGCCGACACGGTGGTCGAGGTTCGCCCCAGTGACAGTTCGAAGGAAGCAGACGTAAACGCTGCTGAGCAAACCCGCGTCGAGTTCGCCGGCGGGAGGCTTCTGGTCAAGATGCCGAAGCGAGGGTGGAGGCAGTTCACCACCCCCGGCGGCAGCGAGTCGATCGACGTACAGCTCGAACTGCCGACGGGTTCGAACGTGCAGGGTGAGGCCGGCCTGGCCACGTTGCGGACGATGGGCCGCATCGGCGAATGCCGTTTCAAGGCCGGCAAGGGCGACATCCATATCGACGAGGCCGGCCTCGTACAGCTTGCTAGCGGTGCTGGTGACATCACCCTCGATAGGGCCGCCGGCCGTGTCGCCGTGTCCACCGGCTCCGGCGTTCTCCGGCTCGGCCACATCGACGGCAGCGCAGTAATCAAAGACTCCAACGGCGAGACCTGGGTCGACGAAGTCACCGGAGAGCTGCGGGTGAGCGCGGCGAACGGGAGCATTTCCGTCAACCAGGCCGGTTCCCGGGTGGTGGCGAAGACCGCCAATGGCGACATCTACCTCGAGGACGTTGTTCGTGGGCCTGTCCTGGCCGAGACGGCGCGCGGCAACGTGGACGTCGGGGTCCGCGAAGGCTTGACTGCCTGGCTGGACCTGAACACCCAGTTCGGCAACGTGAACAACTACATGGCTGCCACCGCCGCTCCAGCGCCGGGCGGGGCCTCCGCCGAGGTCCGTGCCCGGACGGCCTACGGGGACATCACGGTCCGCCGGTCGCGCCCAAATAGCGCAACCCCGGACACGGGCGGCCTCGCATGAACCGCACGGACATGGCGCCAGCCGTGAAGGTAAAGGGGCTACGAAAGTCCTTCGGTGAGAAGGTCGTCCTCGACGGAATTGACCTCGACATTACGGAGGGGACAATTTTCTCGTTGCTCGGCCCCAACGGAGCCGGGAAGACGACCACTGTGCACATCCTGTCCACGTTGTTGCGCCCGGACGCCGGTGAAGCAGAGGTCGCCGGTTTCGACCTAACCCGTCAACCCGAAGCGGTCCGAGCTGCGATAGGCGTCACCGGTCAGTTCTCGGCCGTGGACAACCTGCTTACCGGGGCGGGAGAACCTGCTCCTCATGGCCGATCTTCACCAGCTGAGCCGCCGTGACGGCCGGCGCCGTAGCCAGGAACTGCTCGAGCGCTTCGACCTGGTCGACGCCGCCGGTCAAATGGCGATGACCTATTCGGGCGGCATGCGGCGCCGTCTCGACCTGGCTATGACCCTTGTCGGCCACCCGCAGGTCATTTTCCTGGACGAGCCGACAACGGGATTGGACCCCCGCAGCCGCCGCACCATGTGGGAGACGATCCGCAGCCTGGTTGAGTCCGGCGTCACCATCTTCCTCACGACCCAGTACCTGGACGAGGCCGACCAGCTCGCAGACCGCGTCGCCGTCCTTGACGCCGGCCGCCTCGTAGCCGAAGGTTCGCCGGACGAGCTGAAACGCCGGATCCCGGGCGGCTATGCGCGAGTGCGGTTCCGCGACCTGCCCGGGTTGCAGACGGCGGCGCCGGCCTTTGGCGAGGCGTCGTTCGACGATGACGCCCTCACCATGGACATACCGACCGACGGGCATCCCCGGTCCCTCGAAGCTCCTGCTCGACCGCATTGAACGGCTCGGCGAGCATGACGTACCCGTCGACAGTCTCACGGTGCACACCCCGGACCTTGACGACGTCTTTTTCGCCCTCACGGGCCACCCCCATCGAGGAGAGGAAAACCCGCGATGAGCACGATCTCCGTTGCTGCGCGCGACACCCGCACCATGCTGCGTCGCGACGTCCTGCATTCCCTGCGCTACCCGTTGATGACGATTAGCGGCCTTATGGTGCCGATCTTCTTGTTGCTCCTGTTTGTGGGTGTGTTCGGCAACGCATTGCACGCCGGGCTGGGAGTGGTGCCCCCGGCGGGTGGGCACTACGTCGACTACCTGGCCCCGGGCATCATCTTGATGACAGCGGGCAGCAGTGCCGCCGCCACTGCCATCGGTGTCTGCTCCGACATGAGCGAGGGCATCATCGCCCGCTTCCGGACGATGGCCATCACCCGGACGTCGGTATTGACCGGGCAGGTGCTCGGCAGCTTCGTCCGCACCCTGATCAGCGGCGCTCTGGTAGTCGGAGTGGCCATCGGGCTGGGCTTCCGGCCGACGGCGACGCCAATCGAGTGGCTGGCGGCCGTCGGGGTGTTCGCCATGCTCACGGTGGCCGTCACCTGGCTTGCGGTTGCCTTCGGCCTGGTGGCCAAGACGCCTGCCGGGGCCAATAGCCTGTCGCTGATACCGCAGTTCCTGCCCTTCATCAGCAGCGCCTTCGTGCCTACCAGTACCATGCCCCCCGGCGTGCGCTGGTTCGCCGAGAACCAGCCCTTCACGCCGGTGATCGAAGCTCTGCGCGGCCTGCTCACGGGTACGGCCATCGGTCGTAATGCGCTGCTCACCGTCATTTGGTGTGCCGGCATCGCCGCCGCCGGTTACTTGATGGGCGCGCTGGCAGTACAACAAGACGCCGGTCCGCTGACGGCGTCAAATATATATCATGACCTTATATAAGTAAGTGATATAATGTAGCCATGGCTGAAGCTATGACCGAGAAAGCCCCACCCAACCGGGCCATGGGCGACACGGTCGGGCTCGACGGAGCCCGACCGGGGCGCGGTGGGACCCGGCCGGGACAGGACCGGGGCCCCACAGAGGCCGAGCTCGTCGGCCTGGCATTGGACCGCCTCGGTACATGGGTGCGGCGGGTGACACCGCCCGCTGAATGGAGTTCCATCGCCCTGAGCACGATCGATCGGCTCGTGCGCAACGGCCCACTAAGGGTGACTGACCTCAGTGCGGCGGAAAGGATAACTCAGCCGGGTATGACGGGGTTGCTGGCCAGGCTGGAAGCGGCGGGGCTCGTTGTGCGCCGCCCGGACCCGACCGATGGGCGCGCCACCCTCGTCTCGGTCACACAAGCCGGAGCCCGCTATCTAATCGGTTTGCACCGGGGCAGGGCCGAGAGCATCGCCTCCCGGGTGGAACACCTGTCAGCCGCTCATCGGCGAGCGCTGTCAAGGGCGGTCGAGGCCCTGGAAGCGCTGGCCGACTTGCCTCGAGCCGAGGAGCTCTCTCGTGCCTAATAGGAAGCCGGGCCTCCTGGACCAACCAAAGGCGGTCTTCGCCGTCGCATTTGCGTGTGTCGTGTCGTTTATGGGCATCGGCCTTGTCGACCCCATCCTGCCCGCCCTGGCTCAGAAGCTGAACGCCACCCCCAGCCAGGTTGAGTTGCTGTTCACCAGTTACCTGGTGATAACCGCCCTGGCGATGCTCGTCACCGGATGGGTGTCGAGCCGGATCGGCGCCAAGCGGACGTTGATGGCCGGGCTCTGCTTGATCGTGGTGTTTGCCGGCTTGGCCGGTTCAAGCCACACGATCGGCCAAATAGTGGGTTTTCGCGCCGGTTGGGGCCTGGGCAATGCCCTGTTCATCGCCACGTCTCTGGCCGTGATCGTCACATCTGCCACAGGTGGCTTTGCCGGCGCCATCGTGCTGTACGAGACGGCGCTCGGGATTGGCATCGCGTCCGGTCCGCTGCTCGGGGGCCTTCTCGGCAGCATCAGCTGGCGCGGCCCGTTCTACGGGGTATGCGTGCTCATGTTCATCGCTCTGGTGGCGACGGCCACCCTTGTCCCCCGCACACCCCCGCCTCCTGCTCCCTCTTCGATAACCGAGCCCCTGCGAGCGCTACGCCATGGCGACCTGGCCCGCACGAGCATCACCGGCCTGCTTTACAACTGGGGCTTTTTCACGATCCTGGGTTACGCACCGTTCCTGATGCACCTATCGGCCATCAAGCTAGGTGCCGTATTTTGCGCTTGGGGCATCCTGGTCGCGATTTGTGCCGTGTTCGGGGCCAGCCGTCTCAAGAGCCGTTTCGGCACCGCTGCGTCGCTTATCGGCAGCCTCGTATTTATTTCTGCCGTCCTGGCCCTGATCGGGGCGGTGCCCGACCACCGCTGGGTGGTTATCGGCGCAGTTATCGCTTCGGGCATCCCCATTGGCCTCAATAACACGCTTATTACCACGGCGGTCATGAGCATCTCACCCGTCCCCCGCAACGTGGCCTCCGCCTCCTACGGTTTTGTCAGGTTTATTGGCGGCGGCCTCGCCCCCTACGCGGCCGGGAAATTGGTCGAACGTTTCAACCCCCATGTCCCGTTCCTGCTTGCTGCTGTGGTCGCCCTGGTCGCCGCCGGCGTGGTCCTGACACTGCGCCAGGCCCTGGCCATGGCCGACACGTTCGGGCACGCGGCTGCCCCGTCCGTCTCACCCGCGGAGCAAGAACCGGAGATCGAGGCGCTCAGCGAGGTGCCAGCCGACCCGGAGGATGCCATCCTGGCCGAACAGATCCTGGTGGACAAGACCTGAACCATTTGGGGTCCTGGCGGAAAACCTGGAGCCCATCTCTTCACAATTTCATCGTTCTCGTTGCGGTAGCGCGAACTCGTTGCGCTGGCGCGCTGCCAAACCGGTTCAAAACGCAACCAGATGGCGCGATCGCAACCAGAACGCGCGAGTTATGCGTCGATTTGTGCGCGACGGTGACCGGAAAAAATGCAAGACGGATCGGACGCCCACATTTAGTCGCAATTACGCAGGCGGGAGCCAGCCACGCCGTCCACCGCTCTCAAATCTGAGGTGCGCCCGAAAGTCCACCGGGTTTACGGGAGCTTCTGTGACCCGGCCGTCGCCACTACGCAGAAGGAAATCACTGAACCCGTGCAGAAGAGGTCGTGGTGCAAAGACGTGGCGGCAGCGGTCGACAGCGGCGCTGCGAGCGGAGCCGCCCGCCCCACCCACCCATGCCGGTGAGGCAAGTGGCTCGGCTAGCGTGACGACGTGGCCGGGGCTGACTTGCAGGGTTTTACCGTTGCCATCACGGCGGACCGTCGCCGGGACGAACAGGCTGTCCTGATGGAACGCCTGGGCGTCGAGGTCCTGATGTTCCCGCTGCTCCGCACGCAGCCCGAAAACCAAACTGAGCTGCGTGCGATTACGGAGATGATGGTCAAGGATCCGCCGACGTACTTCCTCGCCAATACGGGTTACGGGATGCGTACGTGGCTGACACTCGCGGCCGAGTGGGAGCTGCAGGAGGCTCTCGTCGGGTCGTTACGGTCGCACACCACGATCGCGGCCAGAGGCGCAAAAGCCGTAGGCGAGATCCGTAAGGTTGGTCTCGACGCATGGTACAAAGCGCCTACCGAGACCCTGGAAGAAGTGATAACCCGGTTGAAGGCCGAGGACCTCGAGGGTGCGTCGGTCGTCGTCCAGCTCCACGGAGAAGCGCCGGGGGATGCGGTATTGGAGCTCGAGCGATCAGGTGCCCGGGTTAGTTACCTCCCGGTTTACAAGATGGCCAGTGCGGCCGGAGCAGCAGCCAGCGAGCTGCTTGACGTCATCGTCGGAGGAGAGGCCGATGTGGTCACCTTCACGGCGGCTCCTCAGGTCCAGGCTCTCATAGAAACGGCACGAGGCCGCTCCAGCCTCGAGCCCGTGGTCCACGCCTTCAATCACGAAGGCGTTGTGGCCGCCTGTATAGGCCCCGTGTGCGCGAGCGCGGCTCGTGATGAAGGCATTTCTGACCCCCTTGTGCCGGACCACTCCCGGCTGGGCTCGCTGGCAAGTGCGGTGAGCGGGCACTTGAAAGCGCGCCAGGTCGTTTTACGAGGCGAACATGGGCCGGTCTACGTGTCGGGGCGGCTGGTAAAAGCGGGGCCCCGGGAAACCTGGCTGGGGCCAGCCGAGAGCCGGTTGCTCAGGGTGATCTCGATGTGCCCGGGAGAATGGGCCGACCCGAGGCGAGGAGGGCGGCACCCGGAAGCGGCTCTGAGCAACCTGGTGGCGGCGCTTGACGGGGCGCTGGAAAGCGGGACCGCAGGGGCACGCCTGGTCGTCGGATAGCGCAGGTCGCGTGCCCCTGGGCGGGCCAGCTGTAGCTCGGCCGCCTGCTGGTCCGGGCGACCTCTGCCGGCGATGCCGTGAACGGCCACCTCGGGGGCGGCACGTCCCGGCCTGAGGCGGACCTCGCGTCTCGAAGCGTTCAGCGACGGAGTTTTTGCCATCGCAATTACTCTCTTGGTCCTCGACCTGGCCGTCCCCATGTCGCAGCACTCGACACAACATCTGCTCGACGCGATAGGCGATCAATGGCCCGGCTACCTCGGGTACATCGTCAGCTTTTCCACCGTCGGGTACCTCTGGCTCGGTCACAACGCCATCACTGATTACCTGGACCGCGCCGATACGACCCTTCTCCGGCTCAATCTCCTGTTGCTGTTCGTGTCGTTCCTCCCGTACCCGACGCGTTTGCTTTCGGAATTCGTGAACACCGACCGGGCCGAGCGAGTGGCGGTCACCTTTTATGGGCTCACTCTGCTCGTCGCCGGGGTCCTGCTGGCCGCGCTTTGGCGTTACGCCCGGTACGCCCGGCCGGTCCGGCCGGACGCTAACGACGAAGAGATGAGCCTCCTCACCCACCGCCTGACCCCGGGGCTGGCCGGATATGCCCTCCTTATCGTTCTTGGGTTATTTGTCCCTGTCGCCGCGGTGATCGGCTACCTCGTGGTTGCGTTGTACTTCTTGCTCCCAGTGCACGTTCGGCGACGACGGCGGGCCGGGACCTGAGTGCTGTCTTGCCGACCGGGCCGCCCGAGCGGCGGGTTTGTGGCGAGTGCTTTGACCTTGTTACCGTGACGCCGGGAGCTGAGGGCCTCGGGGCCGGGGACGGACGATAAGGGAGGCCGTGATAGCTCGAGTTGGACCGGTCTTGGAGCAGTCAGCGACGCTTTCCGGCGGTGGGGCCAAGGTGAAGGAGAAGAGCCGCCGCAAGTTCGCGGACCTCGCGGCCCGGCGGCTGGCGCCATTTCGTCGTGTCGCGTGGGTTATCGCCGCGCTCATAACATCACTGACGTTGGCTGCCCCCTTTTCGCCGGCGGCAGTGGCGCAGACGTCCGGGGGCTCGGGACTGCCCACGGTAAAGGTGTGGTTCCTCGATGGGGAGCAGTTGATCGCTACTCTGCGGTCGGGGTCCACTCCCAGGGATGCAGTCCAGGATTTGCTCAACGGGCCTACGGCGGCCGAGTACAAGCAGGGGTACCGCACCTATGTCCCGGCCGGCACCAAGCTGCGTAGCCTCACCGTCGCCAACGGGACGGCCACCGTTGACGTGAGCCTGAGCTTTGCCCTTGGCAGTAACGGGCAAAACCTGGATGCTCGCCTGTCGCAACTCGTCCGTACCGCCAGCGGTCTCGACGGCGTAACCAAAGTCAGGTTGCTCGTAGATGGCGGGACGGTGTACGGGATGTTCCCCGGCATCGTTACTGCACTGCCGATAACGTTCCAGCAATTGGCTACACCCGACGTTCCGGTGTGGAGCGCCGTCTCGGCGGCGCCGGCTCCGGCCGTCCCGGACCTGCTGGTGGCGCAGCGACGCCTGGTGGCCCTCGGTTACCTTCTGCCCGGGGACGCCGACCGTACCGACGGCCCGCAGACCCAAACCGCCGTGCTGGCCTTCCAGAAATGGGAAGGCCTCACCCGTGACGGCGTGCTCGGGCCGCAGACAATGGCACGGTTGAAGACGGCGACGCGGCCAACGCCGATCACGCGTGGCGGCGCGGTAAAAGAGCCGAGGTGCTCATCGACCGCCAGGTCGTTCTCGCCATCGACAACAACAGGGTAGTGCGGGTGATCCCCGTCTCGACCGGCAAGCCCTCGACACCCACTCCGACCGGCAACTTCAAGGTTTACGCGAAGTACCCGAAGTGGTGGTCGACCCCGTTCCAGGAGTGGCTGCTCTGGGCCGTGCCATTTAGCGGCGGCGTAGCGTTCCACTACTTTCCTCAGGTCCCGCCTTACGCAGCATCACATGGTTGTGTAAGGCAAATGGCGACGACCGCAAAGTGGCTGTACGACTTTTCCTATGTTGGGATGCCCGTCAAAGTGATAGCGAGCTCGTAGTGAAAGCGGCCGTCGTAACCGTTATTTTGGCCATGGTTATGGCCGTCGCTGCGCCCGTCAGCGCGGCTCCGTCGACGCTCTACCCAGGTGAATTTAACTGTTGGGGTCTCACTCCCCAGCGAGGGCTTCGAAACTGGTGTGGCCAACGGGTCGCACGTGATATACGCACAAGGCTTCGACATAGACCTTGCCCTCGACATCGCCAAGCGTCTGGACTTGAAGCGTGTCCAGTTCGTCCAGAGCTCTTTCGGTGACCTCATTTCGCGTGGGAAAAAGCCCTGGGATATCGCCGTCGCGCAGATCACTGTTACCGCCGCTCGAAGCCGCAACCTCACGTTCAGCCCGCCGTACATGACGGTCGACCAGGGCGTCCTGGCGGCAAAGTCCGTAAGCCCTGTACCGACCACGATGGCCGGCTTGCGCTCGCTGCAGGTGTGTGCCCTGCGCGGTTCAACCGGGGCGGACGTGGCGAGGGCGCGGATCGCTCCTTACAGGCCGATCCTGCAGCCGGACAGCGTCCCCGTCCTGATGCTGGACCTCCAGAATGGCGTCTGCCAGGCCGTGGTCTACGACGCACCATCCCTCGGTGCGCTGAAGGACGCGGCGCCGGAGTACTACGGCGCCTTTGTCGGCCTCATCCCGACAGGGGAGCAATACGGGGTCGCGATGCCCGAGGGGAGCCCGCTGCGCCGGCCCGTGGACGCCCGCGCTCGGCGCACTCGATTGCCGGAGGCACAGTTCAGAGCCTCGAGAAGGAGTGGCTGACTGCCAACCTGGCGAAGTTGCCAGTGTTGCACTGACTCCAGCGTAAAGTCCTCTATTCAGTGACGCCCGTTCCTAACTCCGACCGCGAGACGCCCTGGACGGCGCACTGGATCGCCGTCGAGCCGCCGCGTCGAGGCGACCAGGCCGCCGAGATGATCTTCGGCGGTGGCCGAGCCGGGTTCTCTCGCTGTATGTTCCGGCGGGCATGACCTGGGCGCCGTCCCGGGCCGGGCCACGGCGAGGGTGAGCGCTGACTCTCGTTACGTGCTGTTCGTGAACGGCGTCGAGGTGGGACGGGGGCCGGCGAGGTCACAGCCCTCTCGCCAGCGCTACGACAGCTGGGACCTTGCCCCTACCTGCACGAAGGACGTAACGCAGTTGCCGCTCTGGTCACTTACTACGGCAAGGCGACGTCGTTCTGGATGCCCGCACCCCCCGGCGGCACCATCGGGCGTGACGCGGTGCTCGTTTTCGAGGCCCTCCTCGGGCCAGGTGCTCATCAGCGACGAGCAGTGGCGGGCCCAGCGGTCAGAGGCCTGGGCTCTCGCCGCGGCCACCTCCGGCCTCGATGGCTTGCCGGTGGAGATGCTCGACGCGCGTCGGGTGCCCGGCGACTGGCAGGACGAGGACTTCGACGACTCCGGCTGGGACAGCGCCACCGTGCTTACAGCGGTCCATGTCGGTGGGCTGGGACGGGCCCGTCCGCCGGTCTACCCGTTCGGGCGACTGCTGCCACGCGGCATCTCTGCCCTGAGCGGCGGGCGCGTCGAGCCGAGGTCGCTGAGCGTCGCCCTTGGTCCCGGCCCGACGTCAACCTCGAGCACCCCGTCGAGCGCACCCGCCACCTGCTCGGCGTGCCCGGGCTGACCTTCAACGGCACTGCTCTCCCGCTCACGGTGGACATCGGGCCGGACCGTTCCGTGCTGCTTGGCGTCGACTTCGGGCGGGTCGTTGCCGGGTTTGTCGAGGTCGAGCTCGGCGCGCCGGCGGGGGCGGTGCTTGACGCCTACTACGGCGAGCGGGCCTTCCGGCCAGCGGCGGTCACCATCAGCGACCCCGCCACCGGTGCACGTTTCGTGGCTGCGGGCGGCGACGGCGTGTTCACCGCGACAGAGATCAACGGGCTGCGGTACGCCTACCTGGCCTTGCACGCTCCCGAGCCGGGACAGGCCACGGTGCGGGCCGTAACCGTACGTGAGCACCTCTACCCTCGGACCGGGCGTGCCTATTTCTCGTGCAGCGACCCCGGGCTGGACGCCTTGTACCGCGCCGGTGTGCGCACGGTGCAGCTCAATTCCTTTGATTCGTACACTGATTGCCCGACACGCGAGCAGCGCTCGTGGGTCGGTGACGGAGTGGTGCACCAGCAGGTTGACCTGGTCACAAACGCCGACTGGGGCCTGGCCCGCAATTACGTCGTAGTCGGCAACTCCCCCCGCTCCGACGGCATCCTGCCCATGAGCGTCGTCGGTGACATCGAGTCCTCGGGCGGGGTCACCATCCCGGACTGGTCGTTGCACTGGGTACACGGGGTGCACAACCTCTACCGCTACGAGGGTGACCTCGACTTTGTCGCCGCTCAGCTGCCGAGCGTGCAACGGGTGCTCGGCTGGTACGCGGCCTATGCCGACGGGCGCGGCACGATCGCGGACGTGCCGGAATGGAACCTTGTCGACTGGGCCAGCATCTTTACGAGTGGCCGCAGTTCGATCCTCACCGGCCTGTGGGCCCGTGGGCTGGCCGAGCTGGCCGAGCTGAGCGAGGCGGTCGGCAACCACGGCGCCGCGCAGTGGGCCCGGGCTCTCTACGAGTCGGCCAGGGAAGGCTTCCAGGACTTTTTCGACGAGCGCCGCGGGCTGTACGTCGACCAGATCGTCGACGGTGAGCGTCGGCTGCCTGCCTCTCAGGCAGCCAACGCGACAGCCGTGGTCTCGGGGCTGGCGCCTCGAGAGAGATGGGAGGGCATCGTCGAGCGCATCACGGACCCGGCGCGACTGGTGGTGCGCTCCTGGATCGGAGGTGCCGACGGAGGTTACGACTTCCAGCGTTTTGCTGAGCACTCACGTGGCATCCTGCGCATCGACTGGGACGCCGAACGCGAGATCGTGCTGGCACAGCCGTTCTTCAGCTACGTTGTCCATGACGCCGTGGCTCGCGCCGGCCAGGCCCAGCGGCTCATCGAGCTCGTGCGCCGTTGGGACCAGTTCCTGGTCGATGGCTACGACACCTTCGGCGAGTGCTGGGGCTGGGGCACGCCGGTGCATGGCTGGAGCGCGACGCCGGCTCGCGACCTGGTCGTCTACATCCTCGGCGTCTCCCCGGCCGAACCGGGCTTTACCCGTGCGCGTGTCGCGCCACGTCTCGGAGCGCTGGCCGGGGCCGCCGGGGCCGTGCCAACGCCGCACGGGTTCCTCGAGGTGCGCATTGCCAACGGCGAGGTCGAGATCGAGAGCCCGGTCCCCGTGACGTTCGTCCGCGAGGACGGCTCAGAGCACGCGCTCGAGGCGGGGGCGACGCGCACCAGCCTCCATTGAGGTTTGGGCCGTTTGGTTATCACCACGAGGGGCACCCGGAGCGGCCGGTCCTGATGTGGTTATAACGGCTCGCTGAAATGCCAGCGGCTGCAGCGTTGGCGGCTCGAGCCGCTAGTCGGTACCTCTTTTAGACTTGGCGAGGAACCGCCGTCGGGCGGCATGAGCGTCCCAGTCGTACACGACCGCGGTGCCGCCAATGAGGTCTTGCAGGGCTCTGCGGTCCTGGCGGAGCAGGATGAGCAGAAAACCGAACCCGAGCGTAACGAAGCTTAGCGGCAGGGCGATGATCCGGATGACAGCTTGCGCCCAGCCCACGCGAGAGCCATCCGGGCGCACGACGCGCACGCCCACTATCGCCATGCCGAACGTTTGGCTACCGGCCGCCACCGGATAGGTGCAGTAGAGGAAGGCCAGGATGCCCAGGGCCAAGCCGCCTCCCACCGGTAGGTCGGATAGCTTCCAGGAGCTGCCCGAAAGGGTGGACACCAGGTATTCGACGGTCTTGCCCAGGACGTCGAACCCGACCAGGAGGGTTGCGAGATCGATAGCGAAGGCGGCGAACCGGGTGACGAAACCGGCGTAGTGGTCCTGGAGGGCCAGGTCCCGGTCGGGTTCGACTAACAGGGTCATGGGAGCGGCGTCTCCTCCTCGCCAACGAGCAGCGCCGGCCCCTTTGGCCACGGGGAGGAACGCCGCCTCAGGATTTTGTTGACCCAACGCTGCACGGCGAAATCAAGGCTTACCCCTTCGCTGCGGCCCACATCGAGGGCCTTGCTGGCGATGCCCGCACCCGTGGTGGCAAGGATCGAGCCGATCTCGGTCTGCTTGACCAGGGCATCGAGGTCGACTCGCGACACCACGGCGTTGAGGTCCACCTGCTCGATCAATGCGTTCAGGTCGATCCGTGCTATCAGTAGGTTCAGGTCGGCCCGGGCCAGGATGGCGTTGATATCCACCTTTTCGATGAGCTTGTCGACGTCGACCTGCTCGATCAGCGCGTTCAGGTCGATCCGGACCATGAGGCTGTTCAGGTCGGCCCGAGCCAGAAGGGCGTCGAGGTCGATAGTGGCCAGCACTTCGTTCAGGTCGACCCGCGCGATCGTCCCCTGCAGGTCTACGCGGTCTACGACGCCCTGAATGTCGACCCGTTCCACCACGTCGTTGACGTCGATGACGTTGACGACGCCCGGTGCCACCTCGTTGGCTACAGACTGCACGACGCCGGTAGCATCCGCCAGCAACTCACCGAGGACCCCCGGCACAGCGCGTCCTCGGCGCCTACGAGGGGCCATACCCTGATTCTGGCACGTCACTACCGTCCTCGTGACCCCCCTCTTCGGGTGAGACATCTAGTGAGACTGTTACGTTTAACGTAGGCCTGGTCCGTGCAGACGGAGGAACCTGGTCCGTGGAGTCGGAGTAAAGGGTAGCCAACCGAGCAATTCGGGCGTTGTCTTGCTGTTCCGCGAGCCTCAGGAGGTTGTTTCGGATGTTCAATCGTCTGAGCCCCATCGAGTCCATCATCTGGCGGGTTGGGCACGACCCCGACTTGCGGATGACGATCGGGAACCTCATGATCCTCGATCACGCTCCGCCCCGGGCTGATCTGGCCGCTCGTCTCCAGGAGCTTTCCGACGAGGCTCCCCAATTGCGGGCGCGGCCGCACGAGTCGATGTTCCCGGGGGGACGTTGCTTCTGGGTCAAGGACCGCGAGTTCGACGCCGGCCTCCATTTGCGGCGGGCGACCGTGCCGGCGCCCGGCGACCTCCGTCAGGTGCTGGACTACCTGGGCCTGATCGAACCATTGCCCTTCGAGCCCGACCGCTCTCCCTGGGACGTCACCCTGATAGACGGGCTGGCGGGCGGCAAAGCCGCCCTGTACTTGCGCGCCCACCACGTGCTCACTGATGGCATGGGCGGGGCCACCATCATTAACCGAGATCTTCGACGAGGTCAGGCCGCAACCGGCACAGGCAACGGTGTTGGACCTGGACCTGCCGGCCGGGAGTGCCGACCAGCCCGACAGCGGCGAGCAACCCCAGAGGGCTCCTCGCTCGCTCACCGTGACGGTTGACCTCGAGCGTTTCAGCCCTGTAGTGCAATCGCTCACGTTCGACCGTTTCAACCGGGCCGTGCAACCGCTCACGTCCAACCTCAACCCATCGCTTGTAACCCAACCGGCTGACGCCTTGATCCGCGGTCTGCAACTTGGCCTCGATGTAGCCAGTTCTGTGTCACGCCAGGCCCTTGTCACCGGCGGCCCGTTGGCGACCTGGCCCGATGCTCGAGCGGTTACGAGCCGGTTCGAGGTCATTTCCATCGCCGGAGCCCGGTCCATGGCGCTCGCCCTTGGAGGCAGCCGGGGAACTCTCCTGATCGCTGCGGCCGCTAGCGGGCTCGGGCTCTACCTGGAGCGCCACGGCCAGACCTGCTCTGAACTGCGCCTCGCCACCCCCACAAGTCTTCGTCACAACCGGGACGAGGGAGGGAACTGGTTCGCCCCCCTCCGTGTCGAGGTCCCCACAGCCATGGGGCACTCCGCTCCTCAGTTCGGCGTAGTCGGGGAGCGTTTGGCGCGGGCGCGCAACGAGCCCGCCCTCCAGATCACCTCTGCGTTGGCCATGACGATGGGCCGGTTGCCAAATCGCTTGCTCATCCCGGCTCTGCACGCGCAGGCGGACACGGTCGATTTCGCCGCCACCGCTGTCCCCGGGGGCCGAGCCCCGCGCCACGTCTGCGGCGCAACCGTCGAGCAGAGCTACCCGTTCGGGCCCCGGCTCGGGTGCCCCATCAACATCAGCGCCCTCGGCAACGACGATCGTCTCGACATCGGGATCGCCCTGGACGCGTCGGCCATCACGGAGCCAGAGAGCCTCCTGGAATGCCTGCAGACAGCGTTTTCCGGCTTCGCGTCCACCCCGGCCAAAGCCATTACGGTCGACAGCCCGGCCGGTGCGACAGCGGGCTAGTTGGGGCCACGCACTGTCGCTGCACTCCCGAGCTCTCTAACCCGGCGTCTTGCGGGCCTGTGGCCCGGGCCTGATGTCCTGTGCTAGCTGAACCGCCTTGGTGGCGCGGCCGACCCAACTGCCCTGGGCCCGGCGCTTGACGACGAGCCGTAACCACGCGAGACCTCCGACGCCGACGGCCACCAACCCGGGCGCCGAGACCGGGCCGAGCATCGGTTCGGTCCGCCGGGATATGAGCTGCGCACCTGCTATCACCGACGCCGCCGTGACCAGGCCGCTGACAAGACCGTCGACGACTTTGTCGGCCACCTGGTCGGGGTCGTGCACACGGAACTCAATCGCCACCCTGCCGGTGCGGACCTGCTCCAGGATGGCCTCCATTTGCTCAGGCAGTCCCGTAATGAAGTGGTCCCAGTGACGGAGCGACCGGCCGAGTTTCATGGCCATTCGCTTGGGGTCGTACCGGTCTTGCAGCATCCGCGATACATGCGGGCGCAGAAGTTCGTTTACCCGCACCTCGACACCGACGCCGGCGCCGAGGCCTTGCAGGCTAATGAGGACCTTGAACAGTAGCGACATGTCGGCCGGGAGCACGAGGCTGTTCTCGTGGAACACCTCCATGGCGCTGCCGATGATCCCGCTGATGTCGAAGTCCCCGGTGGCTCCTAGCAGGTACCGGTTGAGCCACAACTCGATCGTGGGGCGAAGGTCGCTGAGGTCGACCGACGGCGGTGGCGTCGTGATCTCCAGCACGACGTCCACGAGTGAGTCAATGTCGCGCGTACCGATAGCGATCACCATGGTCTCGAGCTGGCCACGGCGCAGGCTGCTCAGGCGGCCAACGTCGCCGAAGTCGAGGAGGGCCATGTGCTCGTCATCTGGCAGCAGGAAGTTCCCCGGGTGGGGGTCGGCGTGGTAGACGCCGTCGCGGAAGATCATCTCCAGGTAGACCTCGGCCGCCCTGCTCACCAGCTTCTCGGCGTCCCAGCCGGTGGCCTCGACGCTGGCCCGGTCGGACAGGCTGGAGCCTGAGATCAGTGCCATCGTGAGCACCTTTTGCCCGGACAGCTCGGGGTACGGGGCGGGGATGACGATGTCTCGCTCGCCGGCGAAGTGCGACTGGAAGATCTGCATGTTGGCCAGCTCTTCTCGAAGGTCTACCGCCGCGTTCATCATCGCCGCGAACTCGGCCACGATCACCGCCGGGCGCAGCTGGGCGAGCCCGGGATCTTCTCTTTCCATGTAACCGGCGACGGCCCGCAATATCTCGATGTCCTCGCGGACCCTGATGTCGGCGCCATCGTGAAGGACCTTGACCGCGACCGGTGTCCCATCGGCGAGGGTGGCCCGGTGGACCTGGGCCACGGAGCCGGACGCGAACGGCTCGGGCTCGAACGAACCGAACAGCTCCGCGACGGGCCGGCCCAGCTGCGCTTCCACCGTCCGGGCGCCCGCCCCGGGAGGGTCGGCGGGCACGTTCGCCTGCAGCTTCGCCAGCTCCGGCGCCACGTCTTGGCCGACCACGTCAGGGCGGAGGCTCAACATCTGCCCGAACTTGATGTAAGTGGTCCCGAGCTCGGTCAACGCCCCGCGTAAACGTTCTCCCCGGCTGGCCTCCAGGTATTCGGGCTTTACAACATGGCGGAGGAGTTCCTCGACCGGAGCGAGGCCGGCGATACCCCGACCACGAGCCGCCCACTCGGCCAAACCATGACGGGCGAGGACGGCGGCGACCTCGTTCAGGCGTCTTCGGTTCCTGGCCAAGGTGCCAGCCACATCTGTCATTACGTGCCTCCGAACATGAGCTCACGGAGCGGCTCTCATTACTCTCGCACAAGGGCCACGTCATAGCTCAGGCCCGGTTTGGTCGGTCGGTGCGGGGCCACTGCGAGCGGCAGCTACGCCTGCAGGCGCTGTGAGGTGCTCAAACGTACCCGCGCCGTTCTGCCGCCCTCAGGGCCACCCAGCCGACGGGGATCGAGAGCCAGAACGTGAGGAGCCTGAAGACCAGCACGGCAGAAGCGGCGTCCCCGGCCGGCATCCCGAGACCGGACAACCCGGCGACGAGAGCAGCCTCCAGCGCGCCCAGGCCGCCGGGCGTCGGGCGCCGCGCTCGGCGAGCAGGTTGCCGCCCATGTACACGGCGGCGACCTCAACGAACGGCAGCGTGCCGCCGACGGCGTGGACGCACAACGCAAAGGCCACGACTTCGACAAGCGGCCAGCCCACTGCGCCACCGAGAGTAAGAGAGACGTGACGTGGGCTCTTTGCCACCTCGGCGAGAGTGGTGCCCGCGGACCGGAGGAAGCCCCAGATCTTCTGGCGAAAGAAGCGGCGCCCCGGTGGCGTCAGAGCGAGGAGGCCAAGGCCCGCCACCACCCCCGCAATCACGATGAACACCCACTCGTGGCCCGCCAGACTGAAGTGGACGGGCGCCTTTCGCCCCGTGGCGGCGAAGAAGGCGCTGACCAGGACGAGGTTGGCGACGATGCTGACGAGCTGCTGGAGGCCCACGGACGCGGTGGCGGCCCCGGAGTCGACGCCCGCTTTTTGCAGGTAACGGAAGCTGAGGGCCATCCCGCCCACGCCGTTGGGCGTGACCTTGTTAAGGAAAAATCCGCCCAGCTCTACGACGTAGGTCGGCCTGAACGGCAGCTCCGCGGGGATAGCCCCGAGTTGCAGGAGCGTGGCGAAGACTATTACCACGAACACGGCGGGCGACGCGGCCAGCACCCACCACCAATTTGCGTCCTGGAGGGCGCGAATGGCGGCGCCCGCATTGGAGAGCTGGGGGATCAGGACGTAGATAACGACGAACGCGCTCTATTAGCGCCAGCGTCCTTTTCCACGTGAACCGGGAGAGCTGCTCCAGCTTGACGGGCTTTGTCCCCGTCGCTGACGCCACGGCGGCGCGGACATCGCGGCAGGAGATCGGGACGACCACCGGGGCGCAGCGCGGACTTTGCCCGCGCGCCCGCCGAGCCGGAGGAGCGGGCCTGGTCGTAATGATGCACCTTCGTGCGGGTCACGCCGGATAGAGCCAGGGGTTGGACGTACCCCTCAGCCGCCTGGAGGGCGGCGGGCCCGAGGCCTGCAAGAGCCGAAGAAACCGTTCTTTCCGCGCCGACTTTCACGGCCAGCGACGCCATCAACTCGGCCACGTCCATGTCGAGCTGGCGGTCCGCTGCGCCCAGCTCGGCGTGGCTCGAGACCTATCAGCCAGGCGCGGTCGTGGTCGTCGACAAGGACATTGTCCGTCCGTAGCGCTCGGTGGGCCAGCCTGTGCTGTTGGAGAAGGCTGACGCTGTGCCACAGGTCGGCGAGCGCGGCGTCGGAGATGTCTGCGGGGTTGGCGCTGTCGATGACGTCCCCACCAACGTCGACCCAGGCTACGAGGGCGCCCCGGGCGCCCCGGCCGGCGCTCACCGGATAGGCCACTACCGGTTCAGGTACGCGTGCCCCGGCCCGGGCCGCCGTTACCATCGCCATCAGGGAATGCTCGGCGGTCGACTGCACCGTGGTAGTGGTCCGGTCGTCCTGCGCGTGGCGCACCATGACCGAGTGGTAGTACTGGCTCAACCGGTCCCGGTCCCGGTCCTCGTCGGCGAACACTTTCAGCATCAGAGCGGCACCGTCGGGGGTGGTAGCCCGGAACATGTCCGGGCCGGACACCGGCCATGACAACTGCGTCAGCGTACGAAGCTGGACGCCGCACTCGTGCAGCGCCGACACGACCTGCTGTGCATTGGGCCGGTTCGTTGGCGCGCCAAATGCGACGGAGACCAGCGAACCGATGATGACCCCCAGGGCAGCGGCGACGACGGCGTCGAGAGGTAGGAACCCACCTATCGCGACCTCGAGCACGACCGCCGCAGCCGTCACCCACCACAGGCCGCGCCGCCACCGGGGTAACAGCCCGGGCGTGGCCACCGTGAGGACTGCCGCTAACCCTGACAGCCAGGCAACCGGGGGGAACCTTACACCGAAGACCCCACCTCGCCCGGCCAGGAGCTCGGCCCATGTTGAGGGCCGAGAGGAGGCCAGCAGGAGGTGTGAAACCAGCAACCCGGCTGTTGTCGCGATGGCAGCGGCCAGCACAAGCCGCCAGGCCAACCCCAGGCGCCGGCCGCTTAGCACGACGATGGCGCAGGCGGCAGGGAACAACACGGCGCCGAGCTGGACCAAAGCACTGAGCCAATCGCGGAAGGCGGCCGGCAACGTCACGATCGACTCGAGCAAGTCCCGCTCGGTCAGCCGTACGTTCGTGTGATCAATAGCCGCCACCAGCGCGGCAACGACGAGGACGGCTGCGGCGACGAAGAGGCGCACCATGTCGGAGGCCCGCCGCACCCCGGCAGGTACAGGCAGCGACTGGACGACCACGTCGTCAGCCGGCTGGCGAAGGTTGTGGGCGGCGGTGCCAGGCCGCCCGGAGGGTCCTCGCTCGGGCCCGAGACCAGGTCCGCGGTTGCCACCTCTTCTACCGGTTGACCTTCGCCGGGCCCCGGGAGCTATCGGACCAAAGGGGCTGATAGGAGGTAAGCGCGAGCTGGTCGGACGTGGGCAGTAGCCGGCCTGGCCTCATCAACAATCAATCATGCCCCCGTGTCGTGCGGCTCCGTCGGAAGGCCCGGCTGGTGCAGCCGAATTGCCGTGAAATTTTACGGACGTGCACGAAATTGGGCAGCCATGCGGCTCTGTGGCCCTATGCGGCGCTGATCGCCTAGGTTGTCCCGTCCGGCCGGGGCTGTCGCCTGCCCCCGGCTTCATCCGTTGGAGCCGGTAGAAGGCGGTGCAAGCCGTCTCGTCCCGCGATTGTCCTCCCGGCGAAGGTCCTGGCGGCGCGCTCTACCCATTCGGCCTCGCCAATGGCGTCTGGCTCGGCCGGGAGATAGTGGGTGAGGATGAGCTCCTTTACGCCAGCGCGCTCAGCTACGCCTCCGACCTCTGTGACATCGGTGTGAAGGCCGGTCATCCGTTCGAGCTCGGCGCCTGTAGTTCCATGCCGTTCGAGGTAGCCCAGGTCAGCGACGCAGTGGACCAGTATGTCGGCCTCACGGGCCAGGGCGATTAGATCGTCGTTGGCAGTGGTGTCGCCCGAAAAGACAACGGAGCCGTCCGCAGTGTCGAAGCGGTAAGCAAGCGCCGGGACTGCGTGGCCGTGGGTAACGGCGATGGCGGTGACCCTGACGAGGTCGTCGTGCAGCACGACTACAGGGTGCTGGGCCCCCCCGTCGCCCGGCACTGAGGCCGCAACGTCCGTGGTTCGGACGAGCTCTCCCGCATCAGGCATCCGTGCATCGAGGGGCATGACGTTCAAGTGGTAGGCGTAGCCGGACAGGATGCTGTGCACCAGGTCACTCGTCCCGGGGACCGGTCGTTCGGGGTAAACCGTCGTCTTTCGGCAAAAGTCGCCATCTCCCCTGGGCAGCTCCGCCGGTGGCCCGGGGCCGTAGACGCGGATGGGGGGCAGCGGGCCGTCCGCTCCCGTGCGGGCGCCCCACGGGTAGAGCAGCATCCCCGGGAGGTCGCCGATGTGGTCGGCATGGAGGTGGGTGACGAACACCGCGTCGAGGCGCCTGAAATCCAGGCCCGCATTGACGAACGCAGATGGCGCCCCCCGGCCGCAGTCGATGACAAAGACGCGGTCGCTGACAATGAGCACTGACGCGATCCCTCCCCGGCCGGCGACCGGCATTGGCGCGGCTGCGGTGCCCAGGAGGACGAGCTCGGTAGTCATGTCGGCGCGAGCTTGTTCGGGTCGGTGCTCACCCCCAGGTGGGCGTGCGACCGGCTTGGTGGGCTGGTGCCCGAGCTAGGTGAGAGTGGCGATAGCAACTGGGAGGTTTGAGGCGCCCCCGGAGGCGGTTGCCTTCGGTGTGACGATCCGCATGATAGCGGCCAGTACCCGCTCGGGGAGCACCGTCGCAGGACCACCGCCGCTCGACGCACAGCAGCCGGAATAGCTCCTCACTCACCATCGCTTAATGACGTCGGATGGCTCCCTCGGCGGGTGGCTCGGTCCTACCCCCTGCAAGTAACCCGCTGGTTTAATCGGGCTGTCTGTTCAGCCGAGATCCGGGAGGCCATCGGATGGGGTACACGACCGCAATGTGGCTCGGTTTCGGCGAGGCCCTCGCTGCTGTCGCCGGTGCGTTGACTGGTCTGCTCTTCGTTGCGCTCTCGGTAAAAGGCGAGGTGCTGGCCGCCTCGCGCCGCCTCCGTTCCCGCGCCGCCGAGACTCTCGTGTTGTTTATGATCTCGGTGCTCAGCGCGGTCTTGTTGATGGCTCCGCAGCCGTCGGCCGCCCTAGGCGCGGAGCTACTGGCGCTGGCGATGGTCTCAGGGATAGCCCTGTTCGTCCTGGACCGGCGAGCCGGTCATGCGACCGGGCCGAGCGTGGCCCGCTACATGGAACGGTTCTCTCCCAACACGATCACCGCCGTCCTCGTCGGCGTGGCCGGGCTCACCCTCCTTTTGAAGGCCGGCGGAGGCCTCTACTGGCTGATCCCCACCGCGGTGGCGAGCATTCTTGGCGGCGTGGTGAACGTGTGGCTGTTCCTCGTCATGGTGACCAGCGGGTCCAGCTGACCGCGTCCCTATCCGTCGGCTGCCGAGGCCCTGCGCCGTCGCCACCAGTGTGGCTTGGATTGTTCCTGAGCTTCGTGTGTGAAGCGGATCCCGGCCTCCTCCGTTTGAGGTACTGGCAACAACCCTGAGCAGCGGTGCTCCGGGCACCGGCGGGACGAGGTTGTCTAACCTCACCCGACCGCTGGCCGACACCATTTGAACGGCCACGCCCTTCGGCACGATGACCTCGATCTTCCCGGTCGCCACGCGAAGCCGGAGGTCGATCTGCCTGGCGTCCCAGGTGGCGCCGGTCAGGTCGAGCCAGACCTTACCGGTGGACGCGCTGACTTCGGTTTCCGAGGCCAACTGCCAACCAGCGCCGAGGCGAAGTTTTCCTATCCCGGCGTCCAGTTTCAACGGTTGATTCAAACGCCGTGAAGCCGGGGTCAGGTGGACCGGGGAAGGTAGAGCGGCCATGGCCATCTCGAGGTCGGCCTGGTTGTTAGCGGCCAAAACCTGCTCCAGGCTGGCCGAAAAGCGTTCCAACGAAAGGTTGCCGCCGCCAACCAGGTGATGAAGGCGAGCGACCGCTGCCAACCGCTCCGAATCATCGACCGGCTCGGGCGGGACGGGGACCAGGAACTGATCAGCCACAGTGGGGCCCGCTAGTAACCTGCACAACTTAGAAATACTACGCGCGCCCCAAAGTTGTCACGTTTGCGTCCGCTGCGGCGGAGAAGCTCCGAGCCCACGGCGCGGGCATTGTCTTGTCGCCATTCCGCCCGGCGGCACATCCATCACCCATCCGGGCCCAATCAAACAAATGGCGCTACCGCTGGCCAACGGGCTCCGGCACCGTTAGAGTGTATGGTCGCCCAGCGAAACCCTGGGTGTTGGGGGTTCATTTCTTGCGTTTATTCACCGCGGAAGGAGGTGGAAGGAATGAAAATGAAGTTGCTAAAAATCGCTGCTGTTCTCGTCAGCCTGGCCAGTTTTTCGACATTAGGCGCTGTCCCTGCGCAGGCATCGCCGGCCAGGATTGCTCCTCAGGTGCTCTGGGGAATGGATTGAGCCCGACCCGCGAAATGGGTGCGCGGCTACTGGCCCGCTAACGGCGCGCTGTCCACCAGATGGTCCTCACAAATATGACCTGCGGTGACGCAAGCTCGTGGTTCCCGTGCGGCGACGTCAACAAGACTGTTACCGACGGTACGTCATGGCTCCTCGATTTTGGCTCGAGAAAGGTTAATGTCCTTATCGGCTTGAGGGTTGTCAAACACTGCGGGTTCGCCGCTAATGTGGGTCGCCCGAGTGCCCCATGATGTGTTTCCGAACGTGACGCAACGAAAGCTCCGAATCGGCCCATGTACTCTCTACCCACGGCTACCGGCGGTGGGTAACCGTCGTCGTGGGGTTTGACCACTCCGGGTCGTGAGCCAATCGGTCCGCGACTCGATCATGGAAACTGCGCCGGTCGAGGGCGGCAGCCAGGTCGGCGGTGACGCGGCTGAGTGGGTAGGGGAGTTCCTCATCGAGTTCCGTGACGGCTGCCTCCGTAGCTCGCCATTCTGCCGCCAGCCGCCCGACCAGCGCCCGTGATTTGGCCGTCAGCACGACATGTTTGCTGCGCCCGTCCGGGCCGGGGGTTGTGCGGACCAACCCGGCGGTGCGCATGGCGGCCACTTTCTGGCTTTCGGCAGAGTGGGTGCGTTGCACGGACGCGGCGAGCTGGGCGATCGTCATCGGCCCACGGGCCTCGAGGCGCAGCAGCTCCATGACGAAGCTGGGCCTCAGCCCTTTGATGTCCGCTTCTGCATAGAGGCGGGCTATGTCGGAATCCATTTCGGCTTGCACGAGGCGCAACTGTCGCCAGCGGCTCTGCTCGGTGGGGTCGGTGGTCATAGATATAACAGTACTATTGCAAGGGTATAATAGCACTGTTAGGTTGTTATTCCCGGGAATCCCCTAAGGCGGTGTTTCGATCGTTTCTATCTGGATGGCTACGGCGCTATGCTGGTGCTTGTGGCAGTTGCCGTTGCCCCCCTTGCCAGTCAGGTCGAAGCACGGGCGCGCCGTGACCCAGCTTTTGCCAAAGTGGTCGACGCACTGCTGAAGACAGCGACTGGCTGTCCTTGATCTCGACGACCAGGTCAGCACCGGTCAGCTCGGCGAGGTCTGGGAGACATGCCATCGGCTGGCGGACGCGGCGCGCGCCTGGTCGGACGACCTGGCCGCGATCGTCTATCGTTCACGCACGTCGCCGGAGACCTCACTCAATGTTGCGTTCTTTGCCACAGACGCCTTCCTGGCCCGAAGTTGGGCCCTCGCAAGAAGGGCGGACATCGTTGCGGATCTCGTCTTCAGCCACGGCTTCACTGTTGACTGGGACATCTCGAGCTAAAGCTTTCGACCGCGCTTGACGTCACGGGCGCGAGCCCACGGCGCCTGCCGCGCATGCTGCACGACTACTTGGCCACGCTGGTGGCGAAGGAGCACGTGGTGTACAACGATCCCCGAGCCTCATCGAACGACCTCGGCGAAGAACTGGTCCGGATGCTGGTGCGCGTTCGCCGCCATCTGCCCCGCCGCCTGTGAGCAGGACCGAAGCCGGTCCGACCGCCACCAGGGCTGGCCCGTCCCTTCAGCCAACGGGGCTCATTGACGTGGAGCAATGACAGACAGTTGCTGTAGGGCCGCGCTGATGAGGTCCTCCAGGCCCGCGGTGTTTTGCTCGTCAACCCAATTGGCAAATGCCACCCGAAATATGGCAATCCCGGCTTCCGCGGCGACGCTGGCTGCGGGTTCCTCGACCCCTCGGGAGCGGAGGGCTGCCGCCAGCGCCGTGGCCAGACGGGACATTTTGGCCATCTCCCGTTCGTGGAGGTCGGGATTGGCGTCGATCAGTCGTTGCCGCTGCCTGGCCATGACGGACCGGTCGGGGAAGACCTCCCGGGCCGCTCGGTACAGGGCCTCGGTGACCGCTTCGAGTGGCCCAGCTGACGCCGGGGCGTCATGGACGGCGTTGACGAGGTACTCCTGGAACTCTTGAGCACCGTCGAAAAAGACCTCACGACGATCGGCGAAGTACCGGTAGAAGGTGCGCTCCGTCACACCGGCGCGGGCGGCGATGTCGGCGACCGTTGTCTCCTCGTACCCCTTCTCCGTATAGAGCTCGAACGCAGCGGCCTGGAGCCGGCCGCGCGCCCCGGGTGCCCATCGCGCCATTCGCCGATCATACCTGTTGATGTCAGGACTTGACATCACCGCGACGTGATGTCATACTGTGACATAGGGATGTCATAATCTGACATCATTAAGTGAAGGGAACTTCGGATGCATGTGCTCGTTACCGGCGCCTCCGGCCACGTCGGATCCGCCGTCGTCCCGGAACTGCTCTCCGCCGGCCACCAGGTGACCGGTCTGGCTCGCTCGGACGCCGCCGCAGAAAGGATCGCAGCCATGGGTGCGGGAGCCCTACGCGGCGACCTGGACGATACGGACGGCCTGCGCGCTGCTGCCGCGGCCGCCGACGGTGTCGTTCACCTCGCGTTCAAGCACGACCTGATGCAGGTCGGTGACATGAGCGGGGCAGCGTCGGCCGACCTCGAAGCCATCAAGGCGATAGCCGAGGCTCTCGCCGGTACGGGCAAGCCTTTCGTCGGTACCTCCGGCACGCTCCTTTTGGCCATGACCCACCCTGGCCAGGTCGGGACCGAAGACGACATCGGCGAGGGCGGCTTTCGCATCGACGCCGAGAACTTCGTCGTCGGCCTGGCCGAGCAAGGCGTTCGCTCGGCTGTCGTGCGGCTACCCCCGACTGTGCACAGCAAACTTGATCGCACGGGGTATGTCCCGGCTGTTATCAGGATCGCTCGCCAAAAAGGCTTCTCCGCCTATATCGGCGACGGTGGCAACCGGTGGTCCGCCGTTCACACCCTCGACGTCGGCCACCTGTACCGGCTCGCGCTGGAGCAGGCGGTGGCGGGCACTCGCTGGCATGCCGTCGCAGACCAGGGTGTCCGGTTCAAGGACATCACAGAGGCCATTGGACGCAACCTCGATATCCCGGTGCGCGCCATCGACGCCGACGCCGGTAGCGAGTACTTCGGCTTCCTGGCCCCGCTTGTTCAAATGGACAGCCCCGCCTCCTCGGCCCGCACCCGCGAACTGCTCGGCTGGACGCCGGCGCACCCCGGCCTCATCGACGACATCTAACGAGGGTCATTACTTCCGTTAGGAGCTGCAGCAGGGCCGAGCCACTTGGCGAACCAGCCACCGGACGGCCCCGCCTTGCTCCCCGCGGGCGTTGGCCCAAAAGTCCATCCCGGGGGGGGACGAGTGCCGTCCTCAATAATGGTCCGTCTGAGCGCTCATCCCCGTCATAGGGCGCCAAACTTGTGGAAGTGTCGACGCGATCCGGTCGTGGCCAAGGCAGGAGACCGAGAAGCCCCGGCCCGGCCCAAGCGACGGCGTTCAGGCGACGACTAACCAGTTGGGCCATGGTCTCGGTTGCCCCCGCGCTGCTCATGGGCGGTGCTTTTGGTGCCGACGGTGCACAGGGGGCGGCAAGGAGAGGCCCACCGATCACCGGCACCGCGGGCGAATTGAAATTGGCAGCGTCATCGTCAACTCGTGCCCATCCGCCGAGCAGGACCAAGCAGCTGGCCGGCAACGTCATCGCCATCGACCCCGGCCATAATGGTGGCGACGGCGATGCTCCGCAGGTTATCGACCGGCTCGTTTGGAACGGACGTGAGTACGAGCCCTGCGATACGGTTGGTACTGAGACCGCCTCCAGCTACACCGAGGCCCGGTTCAATTTCAACGTTGCGCGCTATCTTGCCGCTGACCTCGAGACCGAGGGTGCCAAAGTAGTGCTCACGCGCTATTCCAACTCGGGCGTGGGACCGTGCGTGACCGAACGGGCGGCGATTGCCAACAATGCTCACGCGAATGCCGCCATCAGTATCCATGCCGACGGTGGGCCGCCGACCGGGAGGGGCTTTTTTGTGCTCGAACCGGTGGCCGACGGCCGGAACGACGCCGTCATAGCTCAGTCCGGCACCCTCGCCCGAGATATCAGAGCGGCGTTCCGCGAAATTACCAGGGAACCGCTGAGCACCTATTTCGGGACCAACGGCATTGAGCCGAGCGATTACTTAGCCGCGCTCAACCTGACCACGGTCCCAAAAGTCCTCATCGAGTGCGCCAATATGCGCAACGCCACCGATGCGGCCCTCATTACAAGCGACGTATGGCAACGGAGCGCTGCCAGAGCGCTGGCAGCTGGCCTCACAGCATTCGTGGGTCGCAACACGTACAGCAGGCACGGGCACCGCGGCCCGTGAGGGGCCCCGTGTCAGCGGCTGTCCTGGCGGCCGAGGGTCTCAACGGGCGTCGCACCGGGACGCTCCCATTGCGGAACGGGCCGGCTCGTCGGCCCCAGGTGTCGACGCCGTCGGCGTCCGAGCGCCAGTACCAGCAGGCCTGGCGGCCCTCGGGCCAGCCTTCGGGGTTGTCCTGCCAGGCCTCGCCCCGGCCGTAAGGTGTCATGTCGAGTAGGCCGAACGACCCGCTGCCCGGCTCGACGCCCCGGCCCGTCGTGGAGTAGGTGAGGAACACGCGGTCGCCGTCGCGCAGGAAACAGGCGATGTTCCCCATGTCTCCGCCGATCGGCGCCTGCACGCCGCGCACCGAGTACCAGGGTTCGGTGTAACCCATGAACTCAACGTAGGGAGCGACTTCGTCCCACGGGCCGGAGGTCAAGATGGCGAACGAGACGCCGCGGGCCTTGAGGTACACGGCGTCGCTCACATGCCAGGCTGTGACGGTGCAGCCCTCGCACTGCCCCTGGTGCGGGGCACCGTCGTGCCACATGTGCTGGTAAACGAGAAGCTCGTTGCGCCCCTGGAACAGGTCGAGGAACGGCACCGGCCCGTCGGGACCGGTGACCTTGACTGCGCCATCGACCTCGACCATCGGCAGCCGCCGACGGGCGGCGGCGATCGCGTCGCCCTCATGGGTGTGCGCCTTCTCGCGGACCAGCAGCTCTTGGCGTGCCGCCTGCCAGGTGGCCAGGTCGACGACGGGGGGTTTACCGGGGAGGTCCTTGCTCGCGTTGGCGGCCGTGGTCGTCATGGTGGCTCCACTGTCTCGTCTCGTGCGCTCCCCTGTTGGGGCGTCTTTCAACTGAGACGACACCCGGTACCGAGACTCATCGGTCCGCGCCGGCTCCGCTGGTGGGTGTCTCTTACCCGCCGCCCTTGACCGAGTAGGTGACGGCGACGCTGAGCGGCTGGCGGCTGCTGTCCTCGCCTGTGACGGTGAACTTGTGCGTGCCCGGAGCCATGTTGACCCGGTTACCCGAAGCCTCGGTCCCCTTGCAGTTCGAGGCCCCGAGGGCGGTGGAGTAGCTGTACCCACATGACCAACGAGCGTTTACGACTTGCCCGGGAGAGTAGACGGCGCCATTGACCGGCCTATCGATCTCGATCACGGGGACGAACTCGACCAGCACATCACCCGTATTGACTCCCTGCACGACTGCCGGGTACTCGATCGCCCTGGAGGCGAAGCTCGAGCCGGCCGCGCCGCCCTCGCCGGTCCCTCCGTTCCCGCACGGTGCCGGGCTGCATTTCCCCATGCCCGTGGCGCCGCCGCCCCCGCCAGAGTAGCCGCCGCCACCGCCACCGCCGGCGCCCGGAGCAAACGAATGCTGGCCCCCGCAGCACGGGCCGCCCGCGTTGCCACCAGCCCCGCCGTTCGGCCCCGAACCGGAGGCGCCGGCGACGCTAGCGGAGTAGGACGTCGTGTTGACCGTGCACTGAGCCCGCACGCCGCCGGGGCCAGGCGTGGTCTTCCCCATCGTGGCGTTGGTGGAGCCATCGATCGTTGTAACTACCGTTACATTGCCTCCGGCGAAGCCCGGTATAACGGTCCCGGCGGCGGTCGTGATCACCGCTGGACCGGCGGGGCTGGCCGACGGGAGCTGCTGGTTTTGCCCCTTTCCACCGACATCTCCAGCATTGTTGCAGCCAGCACCATTTCCGTTGAGCCCCTGGCCTCCCACGCCGCCGCCACCCGCGGCGACGATCAGCCGCGAGGCGGCCGAGGTACCTCCTCCGGGGCAAGTCGCCACCAGCTCGGAGCAGGTCCGTACGTCGCTCGCCCCGCCGCCTGATCCTGCCCATGGTCCTGAGCAAGGGACAGTCTTGTTGCCGATGCCGCAGTCCAGCACCCCTGGCGGGGAAGCCCCGGCCGCGCCGCCGCCACCGAACGCCGTCCCACCCCCTGCGGTCCCGTTCTGGCCCACCTCGGCATACAGCACCTCTCCCGGCCTGGTCGCGAGATAACCCTGAAGCGACGCACCCGCGGAACCAATTTGCGAGCCCGAAGGCTGCGGGTCGTCGCTCCCACCCCAGCCACCGACCACGAGCACGCCCACCAGGAGCACCCCGCTCGGCACCGTATAGACCTGCTGGTGACCGGTTGGAACGTATTGCTTCGGTGCTGCGATCCCCGGTGCGGCCGCGGGCAGCGCCACGGCCGGTGGCGCCAGCGTCGGTACCGACGCCAGCACGAGCAGCGATAACAACCGGCGTCTCATCAGCTGCCTCCTTGCACTTATCGATGGCGAGGTCTCTCGGCGTAACCGGCGGCAGTTCAACTCAGGCGAGCAGCATTCTAGATCCTCAGCAATCCTGCAAAAGGGGTTGAGAACACGCGGTCACCCCGGTCGGGCCTCGCTCGCGTCGCGGTGGCGGCGCTTTTAACGCCTCAGGAACCTTAGATAGAACGCCCAGAACACCAGGACAATTGCGATATTTACTATCAGCCGCTCCCAGACATGGTGCCTGAAGAAGAGTATGTCCACACCAACCACGATGGCTACCAGCGCGAGCACATAAAGAACGATGGCTCCGCTTTTTCTCATCGTTTCGTTCTTTCGCGGGAGATGGAGTGCAGCAAAAGCGGCGGTAGTTGCGCTGAGGGTACGAGCATATCCAGGTGTGTGGGAGTCAGTACATTGGTCGCCGTACTGACCGCCGACGATATCCGCACCTTCGCGGAAGCAGGCTGGATCGTAGTCCCCGGGCTCGTCGCCCCTGGCGTAATCGACAGCGTGGACGACGAGGTGGACCGACTTATCACCCTGGCTCCTCCGCCCGACGGACATGGCGGCCCCCACTTCTACTGGCGGTCCCCCAATGAGTCCCCTGCCCTCGTCGGCCCGCTCTACGGGCAACGGGGCATTCTCGCCGTCGCGGGCGAGCTCGGGGGCAAGGCGGCGTCGACGTGGCGTTCGAACAGGCGCAGGTGGCCCTGAACATCCCGCCCTATTCGCATCGGCCCGGCCGGCCCCACATCGACGGCTATGTTCCCGGTCAACAGACGCCCGGGACCTTCACTCTCCTCGCCGGGCTGTTGCTCAACGACCAGCTTGCCGACAACGCCGGCAACCTCTGGGTCTGGCCCGGCACGCACGTTTCTCACGCCGCCTTCTTTGCCGCCAGTGGGCCCAAAGCGTTCGCTGATGCGCGCGGCTACCCCGACATCGAGCTGCCCGAGCCCACCCAGGTCCGTGGGCGGCGTGGTGACGTCCTTTTCGCGCACTACCTGCTCGGCCACAACATCGGCGGCAATTACGGCACAGACCTCACCCGGCGAGCTATCTACTGGCGCCGGCGCGCCCCGGGGCACGGCACGAGGTGGGGGGACTGCCTCGCCGACCCGTGGCTCAAGTACCAAGGCGTCCGACGCCTGTCCGAAAACGGCACTATCCCGGCTCCTGGCGAGTCCTAATTGAAGACGCCAAGCAGTATCAACCCGGGCAGCCAGTGCAGCCGAACTGGCGAAGATCTCCCACAACGGGGGCGGCAATAGCCCGGCGATGAATAAGCGCTCGGGCGGTTGAGCCTCAGGCATGTCGCCCGTCTCGTCCCTGCTGGTCTGGGCCAAGCTGGGAGGCGTGGAGCATCCCGCGACCGCACCTGAGCTTCGAACTACCCGAGCCGTCCTGCGCCATTGGCGCGACGACGACCGTCGTCCCTTTGCCGAGCTCAACGCCGATCCCGAGGTCATGGAGCATTTCCCCAGAGTCCTGACGAGGGCCGAAAGTGATGCCTTCGTCGACCGCGTAATGGCCGGCATGACGGAGCGGGGCTGGGGCCTATGGGCAGTGGAGATCACCGAGACGGGCCGCTTCGCCGGGTTTGTCGGTCTCAACCCGGTGACCTTCGACGCAGCTTTCACCCCGGCCGTCGAAATCGGGTGGCGCCTTGTCCGCTCGTACTGGGGTCAAGGCATTGCCCCCGAGGCGGCCGGCGCTGTCCTGTCGTACGCGTTCGGGACCCTCGGCCTCGATGAGGTGGTCTCGTTCACGTCGACCACCAACCTCCGCTCGCAGCGCGTCATGCAAAAGGTCGGAATGCACCATAATCCCGCAGATGACTTCGATCACCCCGCGCTCCCTCCAGGCCACCAGCTGCGTCGCCACGTCCTTTATCGAGCCTCGGGAAGGGGAAGTCCCTGACGATCACGAGCCCGCATACGGGAAAATAACCGACAACTGGAGCGTGCTGGGCGTGAACTCCAGCACGGACTGTTACCTGTTGGTGTAAAACGTTGGTTTGCTTACTTGTGCTTAGCGCAAGTAGCGGCCACTTGCTCGCTTATCCGCTCCCGCAGCGCCAGGTCGTGCAGTGTGGCGGCGTGAGCCTGGGCAAATTCGCGCGCAGTGAGCTTCGCCGAGTGCTCGGCCTGCACATAGGCGGCTTCGAGAGCCTTCTGTGTTGGGTACGCCTTCGACTGTACGAGGCAGAGTGCGCGTACCTGTGCGTCAACGTATGCGGTGGCAACCTTCGGGCTGAGCGACGCCGACGGCGAAGCAGCGCCAGATGTGGCGCCGCAACCAGTCGTCGCGGTCGAGATGGCGGCGGCGACAAGAACTCCAATGAAAAGCCACCTCATCAGCTGACGGCCAGGGTCACTGACCCGGGAAAATTGCGTCCCGTTGCCATATGTGAGATTGAGCCCGAGCGTATAGGTCCCCGGTTTGAGACTGCCGGTGTCGGTCTTGAAGCTGGCGTAATCGGTCTGGCCCACCGAAAGGTCGGCACCAGCCGCGAGCCCCGTCGAGGTGATCGCAGGGCTCACTGGCGAGGTGCTGAGCGCGACGGCGCTGTTGATCGAAGAGATCGGCTTCCACCGGTCGGGCCAAAGACCTGGCTCGCCTGACGTCTTCGGGATTATCGAGTCGCTGTGGTTTCGTCCCGCCATGGCATGGTGGCGCCTGAAGGCAACCTTTTTCGCTCTCATCGGGCGTCGGCCCGGGTGGGGTTCGATCCCCCGGGGAGAGGGTATCCTCGAGCACCCACCGCAGATCGTGCCTCCCCTCACCCGATAGCCAGCGGCCTCCCGGGACCGAGTCCTCCTTTGCCGGGAGTGGGTTCCCACCCGTTGCGCTAACTGAGGGTGACCGCAAAAGGTCGGACACCTTGTACCGGTGGTCGGACATGGCGGCGGAGGGCACCCTGGTTGTCCGGGTGCGCGGTCCAGACGCGGCCACAAGCCGGGAGGGGGCAGGCGGGGGAAGAGCGTCGACGGCGCGAGATAATGGGAGATCACGTCTGTCCACGCGTACACGACTCGGCCACTTACTCCCGGCACATGGGAGGATTTTGCGCACCTCGTGGAGGCGAACAACGGGGTCTGGGGTGGGTGCTGGTGCATGGGTTTCCATCCGGAGGGCGTTGGCAGAGGCCACACTGTTGCCCAGAACCGGGAGGCTAAGCAGGCTCACGTGGAGAAGGGAACGGTACACCAGGTTCTCGTCTACGACGGCGATGAGTGTGTGGGCTGGTGCCAGTACGGGTCACCGGTTGAGCTCCCGAACATCAACAACGCGAAGGCCTATGCCAAGGACCTGCGTGAGGTGCCCGACTGGCGGATCGGGTGCATCTTCACTGGTAGCGGGCACCGCCGCCACGGCGTGGCACGAGCCGGTGTTGGCGCCGCGCTCACGGCCATCAAAGCGGCCGGTGGTGGGCTTGTCGAGGCCTACCCGGAACAAGTCGAGGAGCGTGAGGCCCAGCGCGGGGCCTACTTGCACACCGGGCCCACCACGCTGTTCGAGGAGTTCGGGTTTGAGCGGGACCGCAAGATTGCGAAGTGGCGCTGGGTAATGCGTCTACGCGTTCTGCCGTGATCGAGACGGAGCGCGCGGAGTCCGGGTCAGAACGGCGGCCCAAGTAGTCCGGAGGCTCCCAGGTGTTGGCTTTGCCGGCACCTGGCGCTGACGTTCGGGTGTCCCTTCCCCGAAGTGCGATCAGAACGCCCGCGTGATGAACAGGCTCAGAGCTTGGCTAAACAACCCATAGGCCTTGGCGGCCGGTTCCGTGTGCACAACCCGGGCAAACGTACGAGAGCGGTCTTGCCAACCACAGGTCCGCCGGCGACCAACAGACCAGCTCTGCCCTCCGCTGACGCCTCCCGCCCGTACGCCTCCAGAAGCTGGTCCGGTACGCCACTGCGACTGACGAAACCCGGCCTGACAGCACGAACGGTCCGATGTGGTAACCGGAGTGATGGAATTTCGGACAGTCCCGGGCCAGCGCCGCCACCCTGTTCGATGGGCTGGAAGGCTTGGGAGGCCGGAGCGGACCAATCCAGGCTGTCATCTTGGGCCAGGACGGCGCTCTCCAGGTCTCGCAAGGCGGCTGATGGTTCGATACCAAGGCTGTCCCGCAATGTTGCCCGCAGCCGCTGGTAGGCGCGAAGCGCCTCGGCTTGGCGGCCGCAACGGTACAACCCCAGTATCAGCTGGGCCCAGCGGCGCTCTCGCATTGGCTCAGCCTGGGCTGCCGCCTCCAGGTCACTCACGACGGCGGCGTGGTCGCCGTTAGCCAAACGAGCTTCATGGAGATCCTCTTCAGCGGCGCGCCGCAGTTCTTCCAGCCGCGTCGCCTCCGCGAGCCCCATGATGCTTCCGGCCAGATCAGGCAGCGCCGACCCTCGCCACAAGGCCAATGCCGCCTCCAACAACGCGACGACCCTGGACGGATCGCCTGCAGCCAGCCGGGCCGCCCTGACGGCCCGTTCGAAGCGGTCAGTATCGACCGCTTCGGGCTTCAACTCGGCCCGGTACCCACCGGGGACAGTGACGACAGCTCCGTCGGGCAGCACTCGGCGGAGGTTCGAGACGTACGTGTGCACCGCCCTCAGCGCGGTACGAGGTGGTTCCTCACCCCATAACGCCGCGGTCAGTGCGTCCGTCGACACGGCAGAGCCCAGCCTCAAGGCAAGGAGGCTCAGCACGACCCGCTCCTTCGCCGCGCTCACTGCCACTGCCCGGCCGTCGAGGCGAACAACCAGCGGACCGAGGAGCAGCACCTCCAGCCGATTGCGAGGGAACGGCTCGAACTTGTCCGTTGCCGTGGAGTCCTCCTGGTCTAGGCCAGGCGGTCGCTGTCTCTCCATCGTGTCAGCTGAATACGAGCGCACTTTTGCTCCAAGAAGGTTGGGCTATGTTGAACGTCCGGGCTGCACAGGAGAGGCCTATAGCCTCGGTGGGCTCTTCTCTCCGTTGTCGCCAGCCAAGTAACCAGAGACGCAAGGGTCGCGGTGCGTACATCCATGTTGCTCCCGATCGTGGCGTGGGGGCCGCGGCACTCAATGACATCGCACCTATAACAACCGCACCCGGGTTGCGGCCACTAGCGAGGGCACCGTTTGGGATTGGCCACAACGGCCCCGCCTGCGCAGGCTCGCCCGGAGGTGAGGTCCAAGCGCCCGCACCGGTTTTGGCCGACCGAAGGGGCTGCTCCGTCGGTGCCGTGAACCAGGTGAGACTGGATGCGTCGTGAACAGACGGCTGGTTGATGCATCGTTAGGTTTTCCGGTCTTCTGTGCAGCGCGTCTATTCCACTGTCATTCTGTGTGCTCTTATCGGCTCTCCACGCGCAGAGACCGCTGGTCAGTCGCTCACGGCATAAAGACCGACCACGTAGAACGGCGTGTGTTCTGGCACACGGTGATCCGTGGCGCTTCGAAATTCTTCGGCTACAGCCTGCACGGCGAACAGGTGGAAGTCATTGAGATCCGCCGCGAACCGCTCGCGGATCTCAATTGCCTCTTCGGGACGGTAGCCGCAGTTGGACAAGCCACTGAAAAACCCGGCTTCGGCTACGTCATAGCCGAAGAATGTCCAACTCGCGTCGGGCATCTCGTACTGTGCGACACCGATATCCCAGATACCCATATCGCTTGCGGCGCCTGCTGGGACACTAAGTGCGACGACCGTCGCATTTAACTTTTGGCCGCCCTCCATGCGTCTCCGTAGGTCCGACAGATCAGGGGAGAAGCCATCGCTGATGCCTACCCAGCCAAGGCCCGATGGACTGGCCTGTATTGGGATTCGGGGCCAGACCCCTGGGATCGACGGACAAAACGGTTGTAACATCAAGCCGGACCAGATAGCGCTCGCGGCGCTCGATTGTCCAATCCGTCGTGGCGAGCTGCGGAAGCGTTCTGGCATCGAAAACTACGAAACGATCTTCTGATGGCTTTAGGTGCATAGAAGCCCTCGAAGCGCAAGCTGATGGTGTCAATCGAACCAGCGACAGAGGCGTAGCTCGGCGCGATCTTGTCACAGGCGATGATGTCCTCGTTGGAGCCGCCGGAGAAGCCCACGCAGGAAAGCTATCGCCCGTGCCGAGTTGCCGGATTTTGGCTCGCCGGGAAAAACGATCGGCCGGTCCGGCGAGACGAGGTGGGACACCGTGCGACACGGGGAGACGGGTTTGCTCAGCTAAGTGTTGGGTTTGCTGTCCACTGACGTCTAAGGAGGTGCTGCGACGTAGCATCGAAGCAGCCAAGTGGCGATTTGATCGTGGTACCGCCCAGGCGGCTCCGGCAGCGGCATCCACGCGGTGCTGGATCACCACAGGGAGGGAACTCATGCTGTACCGCACCCTCGGGCGAACCGGCATCAAGGTCAGTCCCTACGCTCTCGGCACCTTGATGTTCGCCACCTCGATGGGCAACGCCCCCGAGGACTCGGCCCGCATCATCCACAAGGCGCTGGACGCCGGTATCAACCTCCTCGACACCGCCGACGCCTACGGCGACTCTGAGGACGTCGTCGGGCAGGCCCTGAAGGGCCGCCGCGATGACGTAGTGCTCGCCACCAAGTTCGGCCGTCCGACCGGCCAAGACCCGAACCAACGGGGTGCTTCGCGGCGCTGGATCACCACGGCCGTGCACAGTTCGCTCCGGCGCCTGCAGACAGACTACATCGACCTTTACCAACTCCACCGCCCCGACCCCGGTACAGGCATCGAGGAGACGCTCTCCGCGCTGACCGACCTGGTCCGCACGGGCAAGGTTCGCGCGATCGGGGCGTCACAGACCCCTGCATCCGACATCGTCGAGGCCCAGTGGGTGGCCGAACGGCGCGGCCTCGAACGGTTCAGCACCGAGCAGCCGGCCTACTCCCTCCTCAACCGCGGGATCGAGCGCGAGATCCTCCCCAGCATCCAGCGCTTCGGCATGGGCGCCCTCGTCTGGGGCCCGCTCGGCCAGGGCCTGCTCACCGGCCGCGTGCGCAAGAACCAGCGCAATGACCTGCGCCGCGCCGGCTTGGTCCGCCACCTCAACGACGAACGCCGCCTCGACGTCGTCGAAGAGCTCGTCCCGCTCGCCAAGCAGGCCGGACTGCCGATGACCCACCTCGCGATGGCCTTCACCATCGCGCACCCCGGTGTGACTAGCGCGCTGCTCGGTGCCCGCACCATGGACCAGCTCAACGACCTTCTCGCCGGCCTGGACGTTGCCCTCACTGACGACGTCCTCGATCGCGTCGACGAGATCGTCCCGCCCGGCACCGACGTTGGCACACTCGACCAGGCCTACCGACCCCCGGCCCTGGAGGACCCGGACCTGCGTCGCCGTCCTCTGAGCGCACGCGCCGGGGCCTGACCTCAGAGCTGCACCTGTCTAGTTGGCGCCATCGGAGCGATTCGAACCCCTGAACTCAGCGCCGGGGCGCCCGTCGCCGAGAGCGTCCCGCCAGTGGATCTCTCCTTCGACGGCGGTGAACCTCAGGCTGCGCCTGTGGTATTTGCCGGACTCGATGAGCCCGTCGCCCCAAGGTCAATATCCTCTTGCTCCCAAAGATCCATTTCGAGTGTTCGCCGCCGTCCAATTAGATCGCAGAGGTGCCCGCCGCCGGTGCTCGGCCCCTACCCGGTCAGATGGTCACAACGCGGAGGGTACCTGAAGGGGAAGGACGCAAGCGTTGCCGGCATCAGGGACGTCGGCCTCGTGAGATAGTAGCGAACAATTGGGGCGTAGGGGCGGCGCGCGACAGGTTTCAGACAGAGTTAAGGCGGAGCACATCTTGTCCGTGACTTCGGAGGTGAGACCTTGCTATTTGGCCAGAACGCCACCGTTCCAAGTGGTTTCGAGCCGGAGTCACGACTTCTTCATGACGCGCTCACCGTGTCACGGCCCCAGACCGAGCTGCATCGTCCGCTCGGCCAAGCCAGAGATAGCGAGGCTGTGTTCAGGCTTGACAATGTCGTCGTGGTCGGTCGAAAAGGGACCGCCAGCGCCTAGACCTCTCCCGGATGACCGGTGCACCTCGGTCCTGACCTCCACCCGGTAGCCGGTCAATCCCCGGCTGCGCGCCCCCCGGCGAGCAGGTCTCGGTCGAGATTCTTAGCCGCTTCGGACGGAATGTCATACATGACCGTTCTTGTATGACGATGTTGAGTTTTCGAGTGGACCAACATGAAGCGGCCGAGGCCCAGGTCTGGGCGGAGCGGCTCGGCATCGATCGGTCCGAACTGCCGCGCGAGGCCCTTCATCGTCACCTCCTCCGCGTGGCGAGGGAGAACGATGCGATCACCTCGGCCGAACACCCGCTCGACCCGGGCGAGGAGGAGTTGGCCGAGATCGCTGATTGGGGCCCCGCCGAGGACTGGTCGGACTGGGCCGATGCAACGAGGTGAAATCTGGTTTGCCACGACAGCGGGAGGCGACAGTCCAGTTCTGGTCCTGACCCGGGATCCAGTGGCTGACCGCGTCGGTGCGGTCGTCGTCGCTGCGTTGACTCGGACCCTTCGTCACCTTGTCTCAAAACTCGAGCTCAGTCCTGTTGATGACGGTGTACCGACTGAATGCGTTGTCAACTTTGACAACATCCACACGCTCGCCCGAGAGAGCTTTCGACGGAAGATCTCAACGCTCTCGCCAGCGCGCATGACGAGAGCATGCCTCACCCTCCAGGCAGCTACCGGCTGCTAGCGCACCCCTAGGGTCTCGCGCACCAGACACTTTGGGCCGGCCGACGTGCATAGGGGCTCTGGGGGGTCGAAACGGCAATCAGTTTCGCTATGGTGTCAGGTCTGTCCTCCCGTGGCCCCTATTTCCCGGCTCTCGAAGAGAGCGTCGTTAGCGCTACGTATGGGGGACGAGCGTGAGGCTTCTGCTCACGTCCGGGGGCGTCACGAACGCGAGCATCCGCAATGCGCTGATCGACCTGCTCGGCAAGCCGATCGCGGACTGTAGCGCCCTCTGTATTCCTACAGCGGAGTGGGGCCACCCCATGTGCACGCCAGCCTCGGCTTGGCGCTTCATCGCGGGTCAGTCGCCGTCTCCCATGTGCGACCTGGGCTGGAAGTCGGTCGGCGTCCTCGAGCTCTCCGCACTGCCCAGCATCGGCGAGAAGCGCTGGGCCCCTGGGTCCTGGAGGCTGACGTCCTGCTGGTAGACGGAGGCGATGCGATGTACCTGGCCCACTGGATGCGCCAGTCCGGGCTGGCGGACCTCCTGCCGTCGCTGCCGGAAAAGGTCTGGGTGGGGGTGAGCGCCGGGAGCATGGTGATGACACCCCGCATCGGAGACCACTTCGTCAACTGGACTCCACCTACCGGGGGCGACAGCACCCTCGGGGTCGTCGACTTCTCGATCTTCCCGCACCTCGGTCACGAGGTCATGCCCGAGAACACCATGGCTCAGGCGGAGCGGTGGGCGGCTGACATCGCTGGCCCGGCGTACGCCATCGACGACCAGACGGCCATCAAGGTGACAGACGGCACCGTCGAGGTCGTTTCAGAGGGGTGCTGGAAGCATTTCCCCTGTTAGTCGCGGCGACCGCCGCAGTCGTATCGGCCGGGGTCACGGCGCCGGCCAGGACCGCAGCCACGTTGGCTTTTTGGATCCGCTCCAGCTCCGCCGGCGTAGGGATGCCAAAAGCTCTGCCTCCGGCAATGGTGAAGAACGTGCCGGAAGAGTTGACGATGGCGCCGTCGGCTCTAGTCGCCAGTGCGGTCAAGAGGGTACCGGCCGACGCGCCCACCTTCAGGCCGCCCAGGTTGGGCACCGTGACTATGGCGGCCGGGTCGTAGCCGTCGACCAACAGCTGGCGGGGCGCCGCGAAGCCATGGAGCTCGCCGTCGGTACCTACGACATACACCTCAGGATTGTCGTTGACCGGGCTGGTAAAGACGAAAACGCCGGAGCGGGGCCTGGCCGACGATGGCGGAACGGTGCCGGCCGGGGCGGCCATGACCTTTGTCGGGTCCACTCTTCGCACCGCGGCTAGCACGCTCTGGGTGGGCACGCCGAAGGCCCGCCCACCGGCGAAGACATAAGCAGTGGCGCCGAAAAAGACGATGGCACCGTTCAGGAAGCTGACGTTTGCCGGTGGGAAAGGTGGTAAGGGCCCGGGCGTGGTGGTGCTGGTCGCAGTCGGCGTCGGCGTCGGAGCGGCCCTGGTACCTCGGGGTGCGCTGGCCTCGACGCGAACCGGTCCGTCAGCTCGGCCGCGGTCTCTTCGGTAATCGAGAGTCCTCGGGTCGAGGCGGTCATCTTGAGGACTGCAGCGCCGATTTCGGTGAACGGGACATAGACACCGGCGAGCGTGAGTGCCTCCGAATAGACGATCAGATTGGCAAACCACAGGCGCATCGCCGACCGATCCTGGAAGATGCGCTCGAAGATCGGGACCATTGTCTCCAGGTCGAGCAACGTCTCGTTTACGTCGAAGACGATGAAGGGACGCATCTCGGTTTGGCTCATGAGAGGCTTGCTGGCAGAGGCCTCGTGTTCATATGGGAAAGTCAGGCGCGATAGGCCTCGAGCAGGCGCAGCCATACTTCGGTCATCGAGGGAAAGCACGGGACGGCGTGCCAGAGACGGGTCAGTGGGACCTGGCCGGCAACGGCAATTGCCTCGACTTTGAAGCCGAGCTTCCTCAAAACGGTGACGGCACCCGCTCTACCACCCTCGAAGTCGCCGGGCCCAAGGCGTTGGCCGGTGGCCAGCTCATAAGCAGTGCCCAAGATCGCCTTGTGAGGATAACGCTGGTCGTCCCAAACCAGTTCATAACTTCTGCTGGGGCCGAAACCGTGCTCGTCGAAGAACCGTTCCGGCCCCAGTCGGTCGTACTCCTTTATGGCCCGCATAACATCCTGACGCGTGACGTCCTCGCGAAGTCTGCCGAGCGCATTAGCCATTGGGTCCCTCCTCCTGGGTGGGTTGTGGCGTTTCCCTCCGCTGGTGCTGGGCCGGCGAGGGTCGTCCTGCGGGATTTAGTTTGTCCCGGCCATGAGGCGACCCCCTCGAGTTCAAGACCGCTCCCGTCAGCCGGTGCATGGGGCAGCCTCAAGGAGGCGATAGTGAACGGCAAACCCCGCCGAGGCACCGACGTGCTCTATCGGGTGCACGTCGGTGGCCATCGTCAGTGCTTCCCGGCAGGCGACGCTCCCCTAGGCCCGGATCTGGACAGGATCGTCGGGACGCCTCCGCAAGGAAAGGGGCATCTGTTTACTATGAGCATCGAGAACACACGTGATCACCGCTTGACCCGAAAACCTGGGCTCGCACTGGGTCTGGGCCATCCAGCTGCTGGTGTGTTAGCTAGCCGCTATGCCTGCCGACCCGACGGGCACGGCCTGTGTGCCAACTGCAGTGAGTTGCGCGTCCTGGCCGATGGCGAACACCGATATCTGGTCAAGGTTGCCGTCGAGGACGTAGAGGTCCTGGCCGTTCGACGATACGGCAGAGTCGAGCGGATGGGCGCCGGAGCCGGCGCTGGTGTTGCCCAGGAAGGCCAGCCGCCCATCAGGCAGCAACTCGTAGGACCCCATGCTGGCGCTACCGGCATTGGAGACGAAGAAGTCGCCGTTGCGGTCGAGCGATATCCAGCACGCCGCGGTCTGGGCGTCGGGGAGCGAGGGTTGGGTCGACGTCAGAGTACCGTTCCAGTTGACCCGGTAGCTCGACGTAGCCGAGGTCCCGTTGGCCCCGTCATCGGCCACTAGGAGCTGACTGGAGGGCGTGAACACCGCGGCGAACGAAAGTGGGGTGTCCGAGGGGCTTGTCACTGTGGGCGAGAGCGACCAATTGGCCTGACGGCAAAAGTATCAATGGTGTCCGAAAGCTTTTCGGTTACTACCACATGAGAACGGTCCGGGCTGATGACCACGTCTTCGGGCCCATTCGCCCCAGCGCTCAACGGTTGTGCCCCACCTGCGATGGGGCTCAGGCCCGCCGGTGTGGCCACGAAACCGGCCACATTGGGTGCACCGCCCCCGTTCAAGACTTCGACGAGGTTGCCCACGCTGGCCACGCTGATCGGCTCAGTGCCGCCGCTCGCCACCACGTCCCGCAGCACCAGCCCGCCGTTGGGTTGAACTGCGAAGTCAGAGACCTGGTTGGACCCGGCGTTCACGACGAATAGAGAGCCTGTTTGCTGGTCGAGAGCGACCGAGCCTTGGGAGAAACCACTCGTGCCAATGCCGGTGCCTCCCGTTGGGTACGTACCTACTTGCACGAGATTGCCGTTACCCTGAGCTGTGAACGCCTCTACGGCGTTGGCGGTGGTGGAGTTGGTGCTCGCGTACACTGTGGTTGGCCCAAACCCGGGAAAAGAGAAGTTGGCCGTCGTGGCGGACGCGGTGCCCGACGCGCCCAACCCGACCACTCCCAGCGTTGCCGCCCCGACGGCTGTCGCAAACGCGCGCATGGCTAAAGGTTTCATCAATTTGGCTCCTCTGAGTCTGCTGCGCTCTTTTACGCAGTTGATATTTAGCGTCACGAAGAGCTCGTCTCTTACTGACCATCCAATGATTTCATCGTGGCCTGGCCAATTACGCTTGTCGAGTAGTTATGTAATTGGCCGCATTGGTCCTGCTGAAGCGACTTTGAGGCGATAAGCCGCGGCGCTGTACGGCCCGGCGTCTGACTCGGCAATGCGATGATTATTCATTCGGTCACGGTCGCCATTTGCGAGTTCAGTTGATGCGCTCGGCCGACGGCGCCGGCCTGGCTGCCGTAGGCAAGAGCTCCGGGCCCGCCAGGCGAAGCTAAGGGCTGACCGCACCCGATAGTCGAGAGCCCCTGTTCAAGTCAGCTAGCCGCCATGTGCTCACGCACGTAATGGATAAGCCCCAGGACGTCCTCAGGCACAAGCCGGCCGATGGCCCCGGAGAGTACCTCTGTCTGCTTTTGCTTCTGGTTGGACTAGGTCATCGTTTCTCTCCCCTTCGGGGTCATTTGCTTCCTTGCGCCACATGGCGCCGTGCCTGGGTGCGTCGGTCTGGGCGATGGTCGTGACCTGCGAACCCCAGCACGTCCAACGGCCAAGACCTCGACGGCCGGGGTCGTGCGTGGTCGGGGTGCCACTCGCGACGGCCCTCGCCTTTGTCCGGTTGTGGAGCGGCCCTTGTGGGGAGTGTCATAGGTCTTCCCCCTCGCCGTCCGCTGGACGGAGGTCACCAGGGACCGGGACGTCGGCGGTCCCGCCAGCAGCACCCGGACGCCCCACTCATAACGGGCACGAGTTGAGCCCGACATCATCGGGGTCGAAATCCGGATGGTCGTCGATGAGCTGGGCCGGCACCGGGTCGGCAGTACGAAAAAAGGCAACGCCGGTACCGCTCTCCTTGGCGCCTCCAGTCATGACGCCCTATGGCTTCGGATTGAGGAAACTGGCACCGCAAATGGGGTGATAGGCCCACTTTTCGGTGCCAGAACAGGAGGATCCGTCGTTCTCCCTGCTAGTTGCGGCACCGCGGGCCTTTGTCACCGAATCGGTGTGACATGGCCATCCCGGCGCAAATAATTGAGGGCGGACTCTTTGACCCCGCATCACCGACGCGCTAGACGTTGGGTACCCCTAGAGAAGAAGAGGTGGTCTGCATGGCTGGTCCAACCATCGTCCTCGTCCACGGCGCTTTCGCCGACGCATCAAGCCTTCGAGCTCTCTACGACGAGCTTGTGGGCGAAGATGTGACGATCATCGCCCCACCCAACCCCCTGCGCGGTTTGAGTGGTGGCGACGGCGAGTACCTCAAAGGCGTGATTAAAGAGGTTGACGGGCCGGTCCTGCTCGTCGGCCACTCCTACGGCGGCTCGGTCATCACCGCCGCCGGCACGGCTGACAACGTGGTCGGCCTGGTCTACATCTCCGGGTTTGCTCCCGACGAAGGCGAGAACCTAACCGACCTCCAGTCCAAGTTCCCCCCGCCCGGGATCGTCCCGTACGTAGTGCTGCACGACTTGCCCGATGGCGGCAAGGAGTTCACGTTGGCGCCCAAGGGCTTCCACGAGTCGTTCTGCGCCGACGTCCCGGCCGCCGATGCGGCGTTCTACGCCATCTCGCAGCGGCCCCTCGCTGGTGTCGCCCTGACCGAGCCAGCGCCTACCCCGGCGTGGCGCAGCCGTCCTGTCTGGGGCGTGTTCGGGACCGCCGACCGGTGCATCGACCCCGGCGTGCACCGGTTCAGCTACGACCGCATGGGCGCCACCGTGACCGAGGTCGAAGGCGCTTCGCACGTTGTCATGATCTCCCATCCCCAGGAGGTGGCCGAGGTCGTCATGACGGCGGTCCACAAGCTGTCGTAAAGGCGCTTGAGCGAGTGCGTAAGGGGCTCGAGCCGAGTACAGCTAAACCCGGTATTAAGGTGGGCGGCTGCTTTCGCCCCGCGACGCTGAAAGATAGTGAGCACCTGCAGGGACAAAGAACGTACGCGGGCCCGTCCCGCCCGCGGCATGAATGAGAATTCCTGCGGCTAGCCAAGCCAGCGACAAACGATGGCGAGGACTGCGGCGCTCGGTCGGTCGTACACATTCGACGTCATCCGTATCGCACAGGCTCAAGGGCCCCATTCGACTGCCCGGCCTCCCTGTACTTTGAGCGGCCAAGCTGTCGCTGGGGAAGCGAGAAACGTTGGGCCCGGGCGTGTGCCGGGCGGCAACGCAGTACGGGATTACGAAAAAGGTGGCTAAGGCCCACACTTCCGAACTGCTACTGACCGCACTGGGACATCGCCCGGTGCACATAGCTCCATTTGGGGCGTGAACGGTGCGGCAGCAGCTTCAAACCGCCGTCGCAACGTCCCGGCCTACCTGGATCGACCGCGTCACTGGGGTCGGCCGACTGGTCCGCCTCCCGGACGATCAGCAAAGAAGTCCGGCGGTTCGGTCATGGGCCCCCACTACTTACAGCGTTAGCGTTCGGTCGTGATAAGCGAGGTGGGCGAATTTACCTACGGACGAACGAGCCGGCGACATAAGGAGATGGTGACCACCATGCGGGCAATCGTCCTCGATGGTCCCGGCCCGGCCACTGCGCTGCAAGTCCGGGAGCTTCCGGTGCCGGTGCCGCGTCCGGGCTGGGCTCTTATTGCAGTCAAGTCGTTCGGCCTCAACCGTTCCGAGTTGCATTCGCGGCTCGGCTTGGCCGAGGGCATGACCTGGCCCCGGGTGTTGGGCATCGAAGCAACCGGCATCATCGAGGACTGCCCGGGCGGCGAGTTCGCCCGGGGTCAACAGGTCGCCGCGCTCATGGGCGGCATGGGCCGGGTTATCGACGGCGGTTACGCCCAGTACACCTGCGTGCCGGTAGGCCAAGTCGTCCCCTTCAGCAGTAGCCTCGACTGGCCGACTCTTGGCGCCATCCCGGAGATGCTCCAGACCGCCAACGGGTCGTTGAGCGTCGGCCTCGACGCCGAGCCCGGTCAGACGCTTCTGGTGCGGGGTGGCACGTCATCGGTCGGGATGGCGAGCGCAGTCCTGGCCAAACGGCTCGGGATGAGGGTGCTCTCCACCACTCGGAACCACTCAAAAGCCAGAGACCTAGAGAACATCGGCGTCGACCACGTGGTGATCGACGACGGCAATGTGGCCAGAGCAGCACGCCAGAATCTGCCCTGACGGCGTGGACAGCGCACTCGAATTGGTCGGGACCCCTACGCTTCCTGACACTCTCCGGTCGACCCGGGTCCATGGCGTGGTCTGTTTCACCGGGATGCTCTCAAACCAGTGGACGGTGGAGAAGTTTTACCCCATCGAGTACATACCGCGAGGCGTCCGGCTGACGGCGTATGGAGGGGACGCAGCCGATCTGCCCGCGAAGGTTTTGCAAGACTTCATCGATGACGTCGAGGCCGGCCGCGTCAAGGTCCCCATTGCCCACGTCTACCGCTTTGACGAGATCATCGAAGCCCACCAGGCCATGGAAGACGGGACCATGAGCGGCAAGCTTGTGGTGACGACGGACAACTGATGTCGCAAAGAAAGGTTACGACACCGAAGGAATTGCTGGCCGCCATCGACGACGATGTTGCCGAGATCACGGTAATTGGGACCGTATCAGGTGTTCCCAGTTTGCGCTTACCTCGAGGCGTCCGCCTTGCTGGCGGAAGACTCGTGTTCGGCGCGCGGGGTCTGGTCCTCAGCACCGACAACTCGTTAGAGGATGTCGACGTCGCTTGCCCGCCGGAGCGGTGGAGAGGATATCGTTACGAGCCTCGCACAGTCGCCGCCTCGTGGAGGTGGACATTTGACTGCGAGGGTGGGGCCGAGACCCCTTCGTCGCTGACTCAGCATTAAGGCCAATTGGAGGAAGGGAAAGCTTGGTGTCCATAGTCCACATCGAAAGGATCACCTGTGACAACCCGGAGTGTGAGGTCTATGCCGACGAGCTCATTCGAGAAGAACCGGGCCGCTATGAAATTGTCGAGTACGTTAGGGCACAGATAGCTCTTAGAGGTTGGAGTAGTGATGGCGAGCTCGACTTTTGCCCGGCGCACTGAGCCCTGCACCTTTGAGATGCGGCAATTCCCGTAAGGCCCTTTTCGAGCGCACCGCCCGCCCCGGCAGAAGCACCGAACTCAAGCGCCTATCTCATCGCCATGTGACGTCTTCCGAAGGCTAAGGCCTCCCAATGCGCTGGTGCCGCCACCTGGACGGTGACATGCCCGACCGCTTGCTGAACGCGCGGCTGAAGGCAGCCTCCGAGTCGTAGCCAACCTCCCTCGCAATGACGCCAACGTTTTCGGTCGTGTACTGGAGTAGGTCGGCGGCGGCCTCCAGCCGCACCTGTGCAATGTACGTCGCCGGCGGTTGGCCGACGGTCCGCACGAACCTGTCGGAGAAGGCTGAGCGGGACAGGTTGCACTTGTCCGCCAGCCTCTGGACCGTCCACGGGTGGGCGGGGTTGGCATGGATCGCCCTCATGGCGTCTCCGATTAGAGGGTCCATCGCCCCGGTCAGCCAACCGGCCGGGGCGTCGGGCCTCACGGCCCAAGCTCGCAGCACCTGGACGAAGAGCAGGTCGAGGATCTCGAGATCATCTCGGCTGACCCCTCCGACGGAGAGACCTTCTCCTTCATGAGCATTTGAGTGCTCATTTCCAACCACCCGGGGGACTGGTCCCGAGCGCCGTGTAAGTCAATGACAGGAGGCAGGGCGTGAAGTAACCGGCCGCCGCGTGAGTCGTCGAAGGAGAAGGTCCCCGACAGCCAGCGAGTACCGGCGCCGTGCCGGATGACTTCTTCGCGGGTGTCGGTTTCGACCAGAGGGCGCGGAGGAACTCGTCGGCCGCTTCGGACCACGTGGGCGGCGCCGACCGGCAGCAGGACCACGTCGCCCTTTTCATAGCGGTAGGCATGGCGGTGACCGACGAACTGAAGCTCAAACTGGCCTTCGTTGAGGACGTGGACCGTCCCTCCGGCGTGGTTCAAGGAGATCGCAAAAGGCTCTGCCGGTGCGCAACAAAAAATCTGCTCACCGCGGAGGCGGACGCTCTGCAGCAGTCCTGAAAGGAGGTCGGGGTCGTGGGCCGCTTCCGAGTCAGCTGCGGCCGGGCCACCCATCTCTGGACGATCTGCAAAGGAGTCCGGCGTACCGGTCAAAGAACCTCCCCTTATTATGCAAGTGAGTTGTAGAGACAAGGCTACCGCGTTCAATGACAGCACACGATACGACCGGCTCGCACAGAAGAGTGCGTGGCGAGTGCCAGTCATAGGTTGTCGCCACCCCCCAGCGTGCCGTTGCGAGTGGGCAGGCCATAATTAGCGCCTCAGCGATCCCGAAAGGACCGATCGACATGACAGGAGCCCTAATTGTCCTCACTGGCAGCGAAGTCTGGACTATGAAGGACGGCACCCCACATCCCACGGGATTTTGGGCGAGGGAATTTCTTGAGGCTCTCGATGCATTCCGAGACGGAGGCCTCGAGGTGAGCATTGCCACCCCACTAGGGGTCAAACGACGGTGGACGAGCTGAGCTGCGTACCCGCCATACAACAACGACGACGAAAACTTCATAGCTCAACAGAAAAAAGCGATCGAGTCGCTGGCGCCCGAGCTGAACGCGCCGCTCAGGCTCGAAAACGTGGTCCCCGGCGAGTTTGACGTAGTTTTTGTCGTTGGTGGGCACGGCCCGATGCAAGACCTCGCGGTCCACCCGACCATTGGAGGGCTATTGGTCGCAAACCTTGACCATCCGGAGAAGTTCGTTGGCGCGGTGTGCCACGGCCCGGCGTCGTTTATCTCGGCCCATCGAGCAGACGGGACTTGGGCGTTCAAGGGAAGACGGCTGACTTGCTTCAGCAACGTGGAAGAGACCCAGGCGACCTTCGCCGACAACGCGCCGTGGCTCCTGGAGGACCGCCTTCGTCTAGCCGGTGCATTGTACGGAGCGGCGGACCCGTGGAGCGTCCATTTCGTAGAGGACGGGAACCTTGTAACGGGCCAGCAGAACAACTCGTCGGGCGCGGCGGCGGGCAAGATAGTTGAAAAACTCAAGGCGATCACTGGTGCCGGAAGTTGAGGCAACTTGTACAGCGTCCCTGGGCGAACAAATCTTTGAAGATCGGGGTGTTGGCAGGAGATTCCATAGTGAGCACGGCCATCATCGGGGTGGGCAACATCGGACCGACGATCGCAAGGCGCCTGGTTGACGGAGGCGAAAGCGTAGTCCTGGCGGCGTCCGAGACGTCCGACGTGTTCGCCGAACAGCTAGGGGAGTTGGCGTCGGCGGCGTCCGTACCCGAGGCTATCGATGCGGGGGACGCCGTCATCTTCGCCGTGTGGTTCGACGTAGCCAAAAAGCATCGGGGTTCGACCCCGTGCGAGCACGGGGGCGCCGACGCGGCCATCCGGATCGAGATGTACGGCGACCTGCACGAGTTCGGTGGGCTCGGCGGGCTCGTCGATGTCGCAGCAGCCCGCATTGCCGTAACTGCTCCGGCTAGCGAATTGTGAGCCAGGCAACCGCTAACCATCGCATCCACGCTCCGGTCGCGGCAAGCCTGAACATTGCTTCAACCTGAAACCAACCAACCTGAAGGAGGGTCGTGGCGATCCAGTGGGTAGCGACCGATTTTGGAGGGCCAGAGGTGCTGCACCAGCGGACCCTCGTCCTCCCCCCGCCCGGGGATGGCGAGGTGACTATCGAGGTGCGCGCGGCGGGGATGAACCCGGCCGACTTCAAGCACATAGGCCCCGGTCAGGACCCGCGGCTCTTGCCGTTGACCCTCGGCTACGAGGTAGCTGGGCTCGTCACCGCTATCGGTCCCGGTACTGCGCTGGCGTCAGGTGGCGGGGCCGTCGGCGACGAGGTCGTGGCCTGGCAAATCCTTGGCGGCTACGCTACTGCGCTTACGGTCAGCGCGGCTGACGTTTTCGCCAAGCCCGCAGCACTTGACTTTGCCCAGGCTGCCAACCTTTTGCTGGTGGGCACGACCGCGTCGGAGATGCTCCATGTCACCAAAGTGACCACGGGCGACACCGTGCTCCTGCATGGTGCGGCTGGGGCGGTAGGTACCAGCGTCCTCCAGCAAGCGCGCCTGTTGGGTGCCCGTGTAATCGGAACAGCCAGCGCGGCAAACTTCGACCACGTCCGGCGCTACGGCGCCACCCCCGTCGAGTACGGCCCGGGCCTCGAAGACAGGGCCTATCGGCGGCCCCGAAGGGGGTCAGCGCGGCCCTGGACACGGTCGGCAGCGACGAGGCCATTGACGTCTCCCTGGCCCTCGTCGCTGACCGGCAACGAGTCGTCACCATCGCCGCTTTCGGACGGGCCGAGAAAGAAGGGATATCGCTCCTCGGCGCGGCCAACCCGGCCAGCGGCCCTTACCGGGCCAGCCAGCGCGTCCGGCTCCTGCAACTGGCCGGCGACGGAAAGCTCGAGGTGCCGATCGGGGCCACCTACCCCATGAACGAGGCGCCTGTCGCGCTCGCAGCCCTGATTGACGGCCACCCGCACGGAAAACTCGCCCTCCTGGCCTGAACCCACCCACTGATTTCCCGGAACGGAAAGGAACTAGAACATGACCACTATCGGCATTATCGGCGCCGGCCATGTTGGCCAGAACATCGCCAAAGCCGCCATCGCCCACGGGTACGACGTCATCCTGAGCAACAACCAGGGGCCGAGTTCGCTTGCCGGCCTGGTCAAAAAGCTCGGTCCTCACGCCAGCGCCGCCACCCCAGCAGAGGCGGCAGCGCGTTGCGATTTCGCCGTGGTCGCCATCCCCATCACCACGATCGACCAGGTCCCTGTCGATCCGTTGGAAGGCAAGGTAGTTATCGCCACCATCAACTATTTTCCCGAGCGCCTGGGCCACATCCCTGAGATCGACAACGGGACCACGACCGCTCCGGGGCTCCTGCAGGAGCACCTGCCGAAGAGCAAAGTGGTCCGTGCCTTTAGCATGATCGACGCAGCAGATATGTCCGGCGACGGCCATCCGGAAGGCGACCCGAGGCGGCGCGCCCTGGCGCTGGCGGGTGACGATACCCAAGCCAAACAGCTCGTCGCGGACCTATACGACCAGTTCGGTTTCGATGCCCTCGATATCGGCGCCCTCGATGAGAGCTGGCGCGTCGACGCCGGCCAGAAAGCCTTCGTGACCCGGCAGAACCTGGCCGAGTTGAAAGAAAACGTAGCCGGGGCGAGGCGCAAATAACCGGCCGAGAAACCCGGCTGAGTGAAGGCACACTGCTCAACTCGTTCGGCGTTGAAAATCTGGACCTGGCCCAGGTTACTGAGGCAGGCCGGGCTGGTAAAAAGGTCAAAGGCGGCGAAGAGGAGCCAGGCTCAAAAAAAGGAGAGCTTCAGATGGCACGGGATAAGTGTGAAACTCGGCTCCCGGTACGGAAGGCCCGGATCTTGCTCACTCATTTCATCGTGTCGAACGACATCGAACGAGCGAAATACTTCTACTCAGAGGTTCTCGGAGGTGAGGTTGTCCATGAGGGAAAGCCGACCATGATTGCTCTTGCCAATTGTGGGGTCACGATCAACGACGGTCTTCAGTAAACCCGACAGCTGCCACCCGTATGCGTTACCGAACCCTCGGAAGGACCGGCATCAGGGTGAGCCCATACGCGCTTGGCACGCTGATGCTCGGCACGTACATCGGCAATGCCGACCATGACGACTCGGTCCGCATTATCCGTAGAGCCCTAGACGCGGGCATCAACCTCATTGACACCGCCGACGCCTATGACGCCGGTAATTCCGAAGCGGTGGTGGGTGAGGCACTCAAGGGGCGCCGTGACAGCGTCGTCCTGGCGACCAAGTTCAGCCGCCGGATGGGTGAGGACCCGAACCACCAGGGCACGTCGCGGCGCTGGGTCATGACGGCGCTCGAGAACTCGCTGCGGAGGCTGCAAACCGACTACATCGACATCTACCAGATCCAGCGTCTGGACCCCGAAACAGACATGGAGGAGACGCTCTCCGCGTTCGGACCTCGTCCACAGCGGGAAGGTCCGCGCCATCGGTCATCCACCACCCCCGCCTCGGACATCGTTGAGGCCCAGTGGATAGCCGAGCGGCGTGGCCTGGAACGGCTCCGCACCGAGCAGCCACCCTACTCGATCCTCAACCGCAGCATCGAGGCCGAGGTGCTGCCGCTCGCCCAGCGCTACGGCATGGGCGTGCTGGTGTGGGGCCCGCTTGGGCAGGGACTGCTCACCGGTCGCGTCCGCAGGGGCAAAGAGACCGACGTTCGCCGCGCCCAGATCTTCAAGGCATTTAGCGACGAACGTCGCCTTGACGCCGTCGAGCAGCTCATCCCCCTTGCCGAGGACGCCGGCCTGCCGATGACGCACCTCGCCATGGCGTTCGCGATCGCGCACCCAGACGTTACCAGCGCGCTTCTCGGGCCGCGCACTATGGAGCAGCTTGACGAACTACTTATGGGCATCAACGTCACACTGACCGACGAGATCCTCGACCGGATCGACGAGATCGTCCCACCCGGTACCGACGTCGGTACTCTCGACCAGGCCTACCGACCTCCCGCCCTTCAGTGCCCGCACCTCCGCCGTCGGCCTTTCCATGAACGTGCCGCAGATCCCGTCCCTCCCAATTGAAGGCGGGTAGTTCCCGGGCAAAATCACTCCTCCTTTTCATCTCGACCGGGTCGAGGCCAGCGCTGAGGTACCCAGACCGAGCGCGGGAAGCACGACCGTCCCAGTTCGGGGCTCGATTCGCTTTGACCTCGCGGGTCGAGTGGTCACGGACCTGAACGGGCCAACGGAGCGCTGCCTACGGCAAGGACCAAAGCCGCACCGGGACAAACCGGCCGGCCTCGACGACCAGGCGCGACAGATCGCTATTATGAAAAGCCCCCTGCTGACTTGATGGCTGGAAACGCTCCCCGTTATTGACAGCCTTCCGGGCAGACGGCGTTATGCCGTCTCGTTACCTACGCGAAAAGGCCCCAAGGGGCTTCGGGTTTTCTGCCATGGAAGACGCGGAGAACTGTCCATCTGTCGCCGGCCCGCTCAAATCGCAGCAACGCCCAGGGGTTGGCGCCATCGCGGCAACCGTAGTCCTCGCCATCACCCGCACTTGGCTCGCCGGCCACGGGCGCGCCCGATGGAGGATGCAACGGTTATCCCAGATGACGACGTCCCCTTCGTTCTAGTTGTGGCAATAGACCAAGGGTGGGTGAGTGTTGTGCTCAAGGTGCCGGCTCAGCAGCGCGCCGGACTCGGTGCCGTCCATCCCGACAATTGCCCGGACGTGACGACCGACGAGGAGCGAGGTCCGCCCCGTCTCCGGATGGCGAAGCACGAGTGGCCGCTAACCGGCGGGAGCAGCTCGTCACCGTTGGCCAGCGCCGTACCCTGTAGCCCGCTGCGACCACGCGTAGTCGTGTACGGCGCAAAGCTCCCCGACGAGGTCGTTCTGCGGGGGCGAGGAGGAGTCGTAGGCGGCGCGGATTCCGGCAAACTCGGTCTGGCCGCCTTCTTGCGGGACGGTGTGGGCGGCTAAGACCGCCAATCTGGAGAGGGACGTGCGATCTTCCAGCCAAGTACGACCGCGAAAGTTAGCGATCGAAAACTTGGGCGGGAAATGTGTGACAGGTCGACCCGGCGGAGCGATGAAGTGACATGCCAATCGTGATGTCTGCCTCGCCCTCGTGGGAGCAAGCCCTACCCGACCTACGCAAGCAGTTGGTCGGCCGGGCGCGGCGGCTGGGGGTCGACCCGGAGACCGCCGAGGACTTGGCTCAAGACGCCCTTCAGGAGGCCTGGCGGGTACGTGAGCGCATTTACGACCCGGCCGGGGTCGACCGATGGCTCGACGCCATCTTCTCCAACATCTACCGGCGCTGGGCGAAGTACGTGGGACAAGAGCACTCGGCGCGCCTCAAGACGGCTGGCGCAGCGCCTGACGTGGCCGAGGACTGCGACCTCGAGGTAGAGCTAGAGCGCGGCGACCTGGTCGAGCTCCTGGACCGGGCCTCGCGTTGCTGCCCTCTGAGACACGCGATGTGCTTATCGGCCGATTCGTAGAGGACACTGGCCAGCTTCCAAAGCGTCACCAGCCGAGCGCGCCTCGACGTCGTGCTGGCCCGCCACAGCTTCCGGGTGCTCCGGAGCCAGCGGCACTGAGGACGACCCGGCCTAAAACCTCACCACCCGGCGCCCCGGCTCGAGCGTGCCGCCATGGACATGGCCACAAAGGGCTTCGCCCCCCTCCGTTACCCTCGCTTCCGCCTTCTCGTAGGCGGGCAGCTGGCTTCCAACGTCGGAAACGCCTTTTACGCCGTAGCCCTCCCCTGGTACGTGCTGCGGGTACACGGGGGTACGGTCCTGCTCGGCACCGTCCTCGCCGGCTAGGGCATCGCCCGCGTGGCCACCCTGGTCCCCGGTGGCTCGGCGGCCGACCGTTGGCGGCCCTGGACCGTCATGATGGCCACCGACAGCGCCCAAGCCGTCCTCAGCTGCTTGCTCGCCTTGGTGGCGCTGACCAACCAACCCACCCTCTGGGAGCTGTTGCCCATCGCCGCCCTCATCGGGGCGGCCAACGGGATGTTCATGCCGGGGGCGTTCGCCATCGTCCCTTCCCTCCTCCCAGCCGACGCCCTGCAGGCGGGGGATGCGGTGCTCAACGGAAGCAGTCAAGTAGCCGGGCTAGTCGGGCCAGCCCTGGGCGGCGCAGTGGTGGCCCTGGTCGGCCCGGCCACCGCATTTGGCGTCGACGGCGTATCGTTCGTTGTCTCCGTCATCAGCCTCGCCGCCATAGGTGCCCGCCAGCCCGCCCCGGCCACTCCCATCAGTGGAGCCAAACCTCGTACCGCCGCTGAAGTGAGCCCAAGGCCCCGGGGGCATGGCAGCTCGTGCGTCACGAGCGGCTCCTCCAAGTACTCCTGGTTGCCGTCCTGGTGGCCAACTTGGGCTCCGGAGGCCTCGTTGGAGTGGCTTTCCCCGCCTTGGCCCGCGGCTTGTTCCATTTGGGGGCCGACGGCTACGGGCTCCTGGCGTGCTCCGCCGCTGGTGGCGTGGTCGGGGTGGTGGCGGCCGCTCGCTTCGGCCCCGGCCGGCGTCCAGCCATCCGGGCCTGTTGGCTGTCCCTAGTCGCCAACGCTTCGTTGTCACTGGTCCCCTACCTGGGAGGACCGGCCAGCGCGGGCGTAGACCTCTTGATCTGGTCGGCCGTCAATACATTGGCAAATCTTGTCCTCATCACCCTCCTCCAGAAATGGGCACACCCTGCTTCCCTTGGACGGGTCATGAGCCTGGTCCTCCTAGCCAGCGTCGGTGCGTACCCGCTCTCAGTCGCAGTCGCCGGGTTCCTGGTGCCGGAGTTAGGCCCCGGCCCCCTCTTTCCCTGGCCGCCATCTTCACCACAGTCGGCGTCCTCGGGGCCCTTACCCAACCACAGTTCCGAGACCTGGGCAGGGTACGCAGCCGTCGTCGTTCGCCGATGTAGCGTGCGACCGTGTATCTCAGTCGTCAGAGGGCTCCTGCCTCGGACGCAGCGCAATTGTTGCTCCTCCTCGCCGGGCGCAGCATGCCGGTAGCGCTGCTCGTCCCGAACCCCGAGAAAGCGGCGGTACTGACGGTCGCGGGTGCGGATGTAGTCGTCGGGGATCTCGACGACCACTCGACTATCGACCTGGCTATGAAGGGCGTGACGGGTAGTTGGGCGCCTGGTGTCGGAGAGCGTCGGTGCGGGCCTTCTACCTGGACTTTCTCTCCGGCCTTGTCGGCTGCTGTCGCTCGATGTCGATCGGCTTGGCTGCCAAGTTGGCTGCCAGCAAGAGTCTCGGAATGAGCTTCCCCGGACCCGATTGGACGCTAGCCGTCAGGATCCCAAAAGACTCCGTCTGAGCCTAATCAGATGCTTCCGCGGCACGTCCGGACATCGTCCGGACGCGCTGCGATGGGTGGCATGGACCCGGCCGCGACCCGTTCCCGGCGGCACCGCCTGGAAGTCAGGGTAAGTCCCGAACAGGACGCTTTGATCCGACAGGCCGCCGACATGGAGGACACCACCGTCAGTGCCTTTGTGCTGGACACGGTCACGGCGAAGGCTACCCGTGTGGTCCGCCAGCATCGGGATGTGGTCCTGTCCAACAAGGCGTTCGACCGGTTCATCGCCGAGCTCGACAAGCCGGCTGAAGCCGTCGGCGAACTCGTGGATCTCTTCCGGCGCTATCCCAAGATTGCGGAGGAGTGACTGGACCGGGCCTTCGACTCGCTCGCCTCGAGGCTCGACACCAGCTTGATGGGTTCGACTCGGGTAACGAGGTCCTCGACTCGTGGTTGAAGCGTCACGCGCTTGCGGCACAGCAGATGGATACGGCCCGGACATTCGTGCTTGTGAACCCGGACGGCGCTCTGGTGGGGTACTTCAGTCTCACCATGGGAGCGGTCCTGTGCCAGGACGCGCCCGCCAAACTGGTTCGCGGGCTCCCCTCCTACCCACTCGGCATGGTGCTGCTGGCTCGCCTCGCCGTGGACCGCCGACATCAGGGGTCAGGCAGAGGCGGGCTGCTGCTCACCGAGGCCCTTCGCAAGGCGGTTGCCGCTGGGGAAGCTGCGACGGCGAGACTGGTAGTAGTCGACGCCATCGATGACGACGCGGTCCGGTTCTACGCTCGACATGGCTTCAGCTCGCTACCCGAGAACCCTCGGCGGCTGTTCCGGCGTATGAAAGACGTCCGGGCCAGTCTCGAACCCTGACGGGAGGAGGACGGTTCGCTCCGAGGTCGGATTTTCTTCCATTCAGCGAGCGCCCGGTCCCCGCGCACTGTAAACGACCTCTGCACACTCCGCCCCCCGAGATTGGTCGAATCCCACCACCACCCGGATCTCCCATACCCCCGGCGTGCGTTCTCGCAGCGATCCGGACCCGCGGCCGGCCCGGCTCGAAGCTGCGTCCGCCATCCCTATAACGGCCCGCCCTCCCTGCAGCTATAGGGATTTCTGGGAACGCAGTCACCTTCTGATCGAAGTCAGAGAGGCTGAGCGCATCCTCAAAAGGGTCCTCGACCAGCGCTTTCTCCGTCAGAGCTGTTGACCTTGACCCCAAAAAGTGGTCCACCCTAGTGACAATTTGGCCCTGTTTAACTAGGAGCCAGATATGCCAAGGCACTACCCCGCCGAGCTTCGGCGCCTCATCTGTGACCGGATGCTGGCCGGTGACGCGGTCAAGGACCTCGTGGCCGAGCTCGGTATCTCCGAGCACACCCTTTACCGGTGGCGGCACCAGGCCCTCATCGATGCCGGCCAACGCCCGGGGGCCAAGAGCTACGAGGCCGACCCGCTCCAGGCGGCCCGCCGGCGCATCAAAGAGCTCGAGGCCGAGCTCAAGCTGGTAAGAGCGGCCAGCGCGCTGTTCGAGGAGGGCGGCGCCAGCCCAAAAGGAAGTACCAGGTTGTCCGAGGGCTGAACAACCTGGGCTACTCCGAGCGCCGGGCCTGCCAGGTGGTGGGCCTGGACCGCTCGACCTACCCGGCATCAAGTTCCATAAGCCGAGCGAGGGCGAGGTCCGCCGTCTATTGCTGGCCGACGCCATCGCCGATATCCACGCCCGCTCCCGGGGCACCTATGGCATGTTGCGGGTGCGGGCGGCCTTAGAGATCGAGCAAGGGCTCATCGTCAACAAGAAGCTGGTGTGGAAGATAATGCGCCAGCTTGGCTCCGGGGCCTCCCCGGGCCGAAGAAAGGCATAAAGAACCTGAAGAACGCCCCCACGTGTGAAGACCTCGTCCAGCGCCGGTTCAGCGCCTCGGCGCCCAACCAGCGGTGGTTGACCGACATCACCGAGCACCCGACCGACGAGGGCAAACTCTACTGCTGCGCCGTGCTCGACCTGTACTCGCGCAAGGTCGTGGGCTGGGCCATCGACCGCCGCTGTGACACCGCCCTGGTCAATGACGCCCTCGCCAAGCAAGCGCCTCCAGGCCCACGTCGCCCTCGACGGTGGTCCACTCCGACCACGGGCCCCAGTTCACGGCCTGGGCCTTCACCGAGAACGTCAGGCGCCTGGGGCTGGTCATTTCCATGGGCACCGTCGGTGACTGCTACGACAACGCCCCCATGGAGTCGTTCTGGGGCTCCATGCAAATAGAACTACTGGACCGCCAGCGCTGGCGCACCAACCTGGAGCTGGCCATCGCTATTGCCGACTACATCGACCACTTCTACAACTCAGCCCGGCGCCACAGCGCCTTGGGCTACCTGACGCCGGACGAATATGAACAACTACCCTCATCCCAACCCCAGGCTACGTTGTCACCAGAACCGGTCCACTAAACGGGGTGAAGCCCACCTTGCGCGCTCGAAGGGATTCGAACCCCCAACCTTCTGATCCGTAGTCAGATGCTCTAATCCATTGAGCTACGAGCGCTTGTCTTGCTCCGTTGAACTGCTACGTCCCAACGATAGGTAACCGACGACGTTGGTAGGTAACGGTACAGCCGTCAGTCTACGCCACGGATGGTCTTCGACACTTGGCCGTCGCTGCGCGAAAGCCTGACGTTCTTATGGTCGCAGTTTGGCGTCGGTTGGCAGCTGTCCTCCGGGAGCCGTTCCCTGAGAGCACCCCCCTGGCCGTCCTGTATCCGCGCTTGCCACCTCGGGCTTGGGGGCTGTGGAGCGCCGTTAGGGCACTCGACCGGCCGGTCGAGAATTAGAGTCCGAACCCTCAACAAGAGGGTTACCCTTTTGCTTCTAGAAGCACACCCCCAGAATGAAGCAAATGTGATGAAACTGTTGCGTTGTGAGCGCTCAGAGTACTGCCAGGACCACGTACCGTACCCATAAGACCAGGCCGGCGGAGCAAGCAGCTCCATAACGCAAGAACCGCAACGACCTAACGGCGGTCGAACGGCTACAAGACCACGTCCTTAGGCCTGGAACGCAGGCAGGTTCCAGGAGGGCGAGGCGTTCACCATGCAGTTCCCCGACGATCCTGGGCTGCTGCCGCCAATAGTGGTGCTACTACTACTTGTAACGGTGGTAGCGGTCGTAGCACTGGACGAACTGGATGAGCTTGAGGAACTCGCACCGGCGCTACCGGCCGTCGTGGCCGGAAAAGCTGCAGCCAGCGCGTCGGCAATGGCAGCGGCACGTGCCGCCGAACCAGTCGACGTGTAATGGATGCCGTCCGACGTAAACCAGGCCGGCTGCGCGATGGCCGCCCAGTTGAAGATCCGCATGTTGGGGTGGGAGGGGCAGGCGGCGAGTAACGCGTCGTCCCACTCCTGCATGTCCGTCTCCGAGTACGGCCCGCTGGTCAACAGGGACTTCACGTTGACCCACATGACAGGCTCATTGCCGATCAGGGCCATCATCCGCTCGATCCGCTGGGGGAGGCTGACGTTTGATCCCACGTACACATCGGCGGTGTCATTTGTGCCCAGAGCGATGACCCAACAACCCCGGTAACCCTGGCTGACCAGGCCTTGCGCTATCTCATAGCCGTTCTCGTCCCCGGGCAGCGTCTCCACGATCGAGTTGGCACCGACGATCTCCATGATCGACTCGTGGATACCGACCTTGGCGTACTCGGCCCCGAGCCTCTGGCCGGGATCTGGCAGGTAGGTGGGCGAAACGAGGCTCTCCGATGTCGAGTCCCCGAGATGAGCTACCTGTCTGCAGCTCGTGCGCAACCCGTCGGACGGCGCGACCGTCGTACTCGTCCCGGTGCCTGTCCCGGGGGAGGTGGCCGACGTCACGGTGCCCGGGCCGGCGATTCCGGTTGTGGTCGGGGAGCCGTGAGCTCCTGCGGGACCGGTTGTCACCTGGCCGGGCGAAGTGCGTGGCACGGTTGTGGAGCTACCCAAAGGCTTGCTTCCGGCGGCAGTCGTCGGCGTTGACGTCCCTACCAGGGCGGTCGTGGGGGTTACGAACTGGGTCGGCGGAGCACTGGCGACGGCGAGGGTCCCGGAAGGGACCGTGGGGATCAGGCCGGCGAGCCCCAGGCAGGCCACCAGGACCACTGCCGGCACGCTGTACAGGGCCAGGCGTGTCGTCCGGGGGAAGGACCCGAACCGCCACTGACGCTGGCGTATCTCGGCCAGGTAGCGCCCGGTTGCCCCCTGGCGGATAGGTGTCTCGATCAGGCGCCAGGAGAGGTCGGCGATCACGACGGTCGCGCCTACTTGAAGGACGGCACGCGGGTAGTCGGTCCGGGCCGCCACAGTGGCCGTGGTCAGCACTATCACGGGGTAGTGCCACAGGTAGATCCCGTACGAGCGCACCCCGGTCCAGCGCAGGGGTCGGATGCCGAGGGCCCTCCCGAACCGCCCGGCCGGGTGGGCGACCGAGGCCACTACGAGGGCCGTGGCCACCGAAAGAAGGACGAGGCCACCTCGGTACAGGAATGGCGAATATTCGTTGGTAAGCCAAATGAGGAGCAGGATGACCACAAGTCCGACAATGCCGATGCCGTCGATGAAGCGGCGAGCTCCGATGCCCACGTTGGTCCGCAGGCCCTTGCTGGGCCAGACCATGGCCAACGCCGCCCCGATCAGCAGCCCAAATGCCCGTGTGTCGGTGCCGTCGTAGATCCGTGAGGGGTCGAAGCTCGGGTGGTAGAGGACGGCCATCTCGATGGCCGATAGCGCTGAGAGTACAAGGGTTAGTGCGGCCAGAGGCCAGAGGTTGCGCACCGAACCGGGGCGGCCTCGCCGCGCCTGGTCCCGCTTGTACCGCCGGCCGTACCAAATGAGCCCCAGCCACACCAGCCAGGGCCAGACAAGATAGAACTGTTCCTCCACGGCCAGCGACCAGAGGTGCCCTAGCGGAGAAGGTGGCCCAAACCGGGCGAAATAGGACACATGTTGGAAAGCCAGCCACCAGTTGCTCCCGTAAACCGCAGCCGCTGCCACGTCGCCGCGGAGGCTCGCTAGCTGCGAGCGATCGGCCAGGGCAACCCATATGGAAACGGCGGCCAACATGACAAATAGAGCGGGCAGGAGACGGCGCGCCCGGCGGAGCCAGAAGTCACGCAGCCGCAAACTTCCGTGTGCCTCCCAGCTCCCGAGCAGAAGGTCGGTGATCAGATAGCCGCTCAGGGTAAAGAAAACCCCCACGCCCAACAACCCGCCAGGTGCCCACGGAACGTCGAGGTGATAGAGGATGACCGCTGAAACAGCCAAGGCCCGAAGGCCATCAAGGCCGGGCATATAGCGCTGGCCCCGCCCCACCGGCTCAGGCATGCGCTCTCCCGGTAGAGCCAGTTACGCGAAAGCGGTGCCCGCTCGGGCTATGGATGGGGCCGGCGGTCGAATGCGTTTAGCCGGCCCAGTCCCACGCCAACTCAACGCTTAGTTCTGGTAACAGGTTCCGCCGGTGCGTGAATAACACCCCTTCAATTTGCCCGCATCCTGCCGCCTTTTTTTCCCATGTCGTGCGTGCACGCATCGCATCGACAATAGCGGTAATTTCAGAAGGCCTTCGTGATTCTTAGAGCCCACAAAGGTGCCAGGCCGCCAGCACCGTCCTGGGGACCCAAATCCCGGGGCAACTACCCGGACTAACTTCGCCGAGCAGTGTCCATAGTGGGCCCGATTGCCACGAGAACGCATAAAGACTGTTCTTGAACTCGGACAGTTCGGCTTGCCCCGTTGTTGTTGAGGACTGTGCCAGCAGTGCCGCCGAAGGTTTGAACTCGGCGACGGCCCAATATGTGCCTGTCGCTGGCTGGTCGGCGTAGAAGGCCTCGTTGGCCACGGTACCGGAGATGTCCAACGGGCTGAGCTGGAACCCGCCCGGTTTGGTGGCGATCCACGAATTGATGAGCGATTCCACCACGGGCAGCGTCACCGGTAATGCCTTCGCTCGCTGGCTTCAACGCGGAGGTCGTGGTCCGGGCGACGGTAGTCGAAGTCGCCTTGTTGGCTGCCCCGGCGCCCGTGGCCGTCGCAGCCGCACCTTTGCCGATCACCAGTGACGAGGCGCCCGTGGCCGTACCCGTCCCTGCCGTCGTGCCGTGGCCGGTCGCACCAGGGACCGTGCTGGGCGACGTCGTCCCCGAGAAGTTGAGCAGGTTGTCCTTGTTGGCGTTAGACACGCCAAGGAACACAGCAGCCACGAGGACGGCCACTGCAGTGATGATCACGAGTTCTCGCCAGGGCCATATGGTCCGCCTCGGTGGCTCTCCCTCGGCGCTCCCGTTCTGGCTGTCGTCTCGTTCCTGAGCCGCCGCACCATAGCCATAGGCGTAGCTGTACGCCGCGGCCGCCGCCTTGTCCCGTTGGCGTCGAGTCGCCAGGAGCTCATCGGGCGCGGGCGGCATGTTCGTTGACGGGGCCCTTGCACCCACTCGGTAGGTGCAGTGATGGGCTGGCCGTGCTCCCGCGCCGCCGGGCTCGACGCCTGCACCCAGACGGGGGCGCCCAGCCGGACGTCGCCACCGGCTTGTGTGTCGTCGAAGTCTTCGGCGTCCCACACGACGGCCGGATCCCACGCCGCTGTACCCAGGTCCTCCCAGCTCTCGGCGCTCAAGTCTCCCTCTGTATCGTCAGCCCTGGTCGAATCTCCGTCTGCTGAGACGTGCCAGGAAGAAGAGGGACGTTGGCCTGCCCTTTGGCTTTACCGCTGGCGAGCCTTCCCAAAGGAAGCTCGGGCGATCCGCCCGACGGGGCTGTCGACGCCATGATCATCCTCTCACTCCACGACCTGCCATCGGGAGCCTTGTAACTGGGTACTGACCCCCAAACCTACAACCCTCGCTCGCTCAGGTGCCGTCTTGTCCTGTTATGGAACGTCTATCGGCCTTCCGCTCTCGGCACCGCCGTCCCCCCGGCCAGCGTGCCTACCGGCCAACTCGCGGCCAGGTCCCTTGTTCGACCGGGCGCGCCTGCTCGAGCCAGCTGACGGTGAGGCGGTAGGCAGCCTCGATCAGCCGGGCGCTGGCCCGGAAATTGAAGGGCGAGACTCCGGGCACGAGCGGCGCCGGCGGCACGTAAAGCTCGCAGTGCGCGCTCCACACGGCCACGATGCTGGCGTTGTGGCGGGCGAGGACGATTGCAGTGGAGCGGAGGAGGACATCGAGCACTGTCGCGGGGCGGGCCATGCGTACCACCGGCACGCTGGGCAGCACCCAGACGCGAGTAGCGCCCGCCCTGACCGCTGGCCCTATCGGCGCGTCCGAAGCGACGCTCCCGTCGACCAGCCAGCGACCGCCAATGTGGACCGGGGGATAGATGCCCGGCATGGCGGAGGAAGCCAACAAAGCGGGCACGACGGGCCCCCGGTCCAACAGGACTTCCTCTCCCGTCTCCACGTCCGTAGCCACCACCGTAAGCGGGAGCACCCCGTCTTCGAGCCGGTGCAACAGCGTCGTCGCCCGGAGCCATCTGGCGAACGCACGTGCGCTGAAGGTGTGGTCCTTCAAACCCGCGAGGCCCGGGAGCAGCACCCACGGGCGCACAGGAAAAACGTCGTGCCGTTTCACGGCCGTCCACAGTTCGGCGAGCCGGGCTACCCCGGCCAGGGTCGGAATCTGCTGCTAACGAAGAGGCGTTCAGGGCGCCGGCAGACGTCCCGTACAGCATGTCCGGATGGTGGCCGGCCTCGATGAGCGCTTTGGCCATGCCCACCTGGGCGGCTCCAAAGCTGGCGCCCCCCCGGAGCACCCAGGCCGTAGTCACGAAACGCTCACCCGCCAATCATGACGTAAAGGTCGGGATCACGACATAGCCGGGGTGCGGATCACGATGTGGTCGATGTTGTCGTGCTGGAGGTGGTAGTCGTCGACCCTGATGTCCCGAGCGTCGGCCGGGCGGTGGTGGAGCTAACGCCGGTGAAGCCCGGGCCGGGGACAACGATCGTCACAGACTTGTAGGCGCTGCCCGGTTCGCTGTTGGGTTCGAGGACCCCTACCGTCAGCGTGGTCGGGGCGGACGGGACGACGCGCAGGCCGGCCAGCTGCACTGCGTCCGCCTGCCCCTCTGAGAGATCGACTCGCTTCGTCACCTGCTGGCTGGCAGCCCCGGCGCCCGGCGTGATCGTCGCTGTCACCTGGATGCCCTTTTCCTGAGACTGGCCGCTATTGGCGATCACCACGATGACCGACAAGCTTCCGGTCGGCGACAGGATCTCGGACGCCGCTCTGCACGCGGAGAGCAGGCGGGTTGGTTGTAATGGCGTCTATGGCCAGCTCGTGCTGCGGCGCGAGAGTGGCGCCCGATAGGAGCTTGCTGGCCAAGGCGGCAAGCGTGGTGGGCCGGTACACGGTGGTAATGGCGGGCCAGGCAGAAGCCGGCAGGGTGACCCCGAGCTTGGGGAACTCCTTTGCGAACTGCCGGTAGGCGTTGTCCCCCGCTCTGAACTCAGAAGCGGCGGACAACATCCCGGCTACGAACGACGAGTTAGTGTCGCCGTCGAGCAGGTCCTGGACGGCGGCCGCCATCTGGGCGGTGCCCGATTTGCGGGCGGACAGGCACGCCTGGAGCTGGTCCACGGCCGCGTGCCAGCTTTGACGGAGCGGGGTTGGCGACGACGGCTGTGTACGTGGCGGCGGCGGACGATGCTATGCCCGACAGCTCCAAGGCCACTGCCGGCGGGCCGGCCGGCACCTGGCCCGAGTTTATGGCTGCGACCTCGCTGCCCTGAGCGCTCGATTGAGCTATCTGGGGCAGGACCCTGTCGACCCAGGCCTCGCTGCTGAGGTTGGCCCCCGCCTTTGGCGACCTGGTGTGAAAGGCGGCATCGAGGACCAGGAGAACGAGGGTAACGAGGACCGGGAGCAGTAGCCAGCGCAGCGTGCCCCGATGGCTACTTGTGGACCGGGGGGGCATCACCATGACCCCTCAACGATACAAACGGCGGGCTCATGGGGTTGCCCAGCGACCCGCTTTTGGCCCGCCGGGGCTGCTCGTTGGCCCGCCTGGGCCCCCACCCCAGGCTCCTCCCCCTGGCGGGGCCCCCACCCCGCCGGGGGCCGTGCTCGGTAAACGCCCACGCCATGAAGGCCGCGCCTGCTAGCAAACTGGGCTACATGCGCTACGTCTTCCGCCCGCCCGCCGATGTTGCCTCCGGCCTGCTCACATTGCCATGGCACCTCCCGCTTGAAGAGTGGCAAGACGAAAGGCTCGTCGAGATCCGCCATCGGGGGACCTCCCGACACATTGTCCGCTTCGTTACGGAACGGGGAAGGCTCTACACGCTGAAGGAGATGAACGAGCCCTTGGCCCGGCGCGAGTACCGGCTGCTCCGCCGGCTATCCGAACTGGGTATCCCTGCCGTCGAGCCACTCGGCATAGTCGTCGGCCGGGACCCCTACAACGATGTCCCGCTGGACGCGGTGCTATGCACGTGCTTCCTCGAGTTCTCGACCACGTACCGCACGCTCTACTCGGACCCGCACCGGCTCCGGCCGACGGACCGGCTGCTGGACGCCCTGGTCGAACTGCTGGTGAGGCTTCACCTGGCCGGCTTTTTCTGGGGGGACTGCTCGCTGTCCAACACCTTGTTCCGCCTCGATGCCGGCGCGCTACAAGCCATTTTTCTCGACGCCGAAACGAGCGAGCTCCACCCGTCACTTACCGACGGCCAGCGCAACTACGACGTGGAGCTGGCGAGTGAAAGGGTTGGCGGTGAGCTGCTCGACGTTGCCGCCGCCGGTCTATTACCTCCGGACGTAGAGCCCGTGGAGCTGGCCGAGGAGATACCCAGGCGCTACGCGCAGCTATGGGACGCTCTCACGGCCGACGTGATCATCCGTCCGGACGAGCAGCGGTTCCGCATCGGCGAGCGGCTGAGGCGGTTGAACGACCTCGGCTTCGATGCCGACGAGGTCGAGCTCGTCAGCGCCAACGAGGGCTACAAGCTGCGCATCCGGACCCGGGTGGCGGAACCGGGCCACCATCGCCACACCCTCCGCATGCTCACCGGGATCGACGCGCAGGAGAACCAGGCCCGTCGTCTGCTGAACGACATCGCCGGGTACCGCGGCTACCTGGAGGAAAAAGAAGGTAAGCGGGTCACGACCACTGTCGCCGCCAGCCGCTGGTTAAAGGACGTGTACGACAAGGTGATGCGCCTCATGCCCCGGGAGCTGTCGACCCGTCTCTCACCCGCCGAGGTCTTCCACGAGGTCCTCGAGCACAGGTGGTTCCTGTCCGAACAGGCGGGGCGCGACGTCGGGACGACCGTCGCGGCCCGCTCGTACTTCCAGGACGTCCTGCCGACGGTCCCGGAGCAGCTCGCACCGGTCAGCCCGAGACAGAATCCCGCCTCGCTTTGGTGAGGACACGGGCAGCTGGCTCCTCGAAGACGACCGGCCCACGGTTAGAGGCCGGAGCTGAGCCTGCCGACCACGGCGTCAGTTGCGCTGAGATCCACCAGCACGACGTCGGCGCCCAGGGCCTTCAGGTCTTCGGTGCTGTAGTTCCCGGTGGCGACCAGGAGGCAACGTGCGCCCGCGGCCTCGGCGCAGGCGTAATCGCGGGGAGTGTCCCCGATCACCCAGGTCTGTTCGGGTGTCAGGTGGAGCCCTCGCAACGATGAAAGCCGGCCCAACGCCACCGGGACCAGGTCGCGGCGGTCTTCGCTGTCACTGCCGTAGGCGCCGGTTTCCAGGTCGAGCCACTTGTCGAGCCCGAAGGCAGCCAGCTTCACCACCGCGTTCGGCGCGATGTTGCCGGTCAGTACAGAGAGGTGGAAGCGGTCGTCGGCGGCCAGAGCAGCCAGGAGCTCGGGAGCTCCAGGGCAGGGATGGCCATCGCGGGCCAGCTGTTCGGCCGCTTCCGCCAGCTCTCGTTGCAGGTGTTCGAGCACCGCAGGGAGATGGGCGGGGTCGTCCGACTCCATCAGCTCGAGGTACTCGCGCACGATCTGGGGATCGGTCTTGCCGCTCATCAGGATGCGCTGAGCCGGCACTTCCCCGAGTACTGCTTCGATGGCGCGGTTGAACACCGCTCCCCCTATGGGACCGGCGCGTACCAGGGTCCCGTCAATATCGAACAGGAGCAAGCGCTGGACGGCCACAGAGCGACCCTAATCGCGCTTCGCTGCACGACAGGCAACGCCAGCCTGAAGGGGCGCCCCGGCCCTGAAGCGGCCAGGCGTGTTTGCCCACCGCAACCGGGCAAATGTTCCTGGAGGCGGCACTAACCGCGATCCGGTTGAGCATCGGGCTTGGCGCAGTGAAAGACTGCGACTATGCAGATCACTCCGGTGCGGATCACGGAGACGGCGGAATGGCGCTCCCTAACCAAGCATTACGCCAAGCTACGTGACGTCCACCTTTCGCGACTTGTTCGCTGAAGACCCTCTTCGGGGCGAGCAAATGACCGTCGAGGCGGCCGACCTCGTGCTCGACTATTCCAAGAACAGGCTGACTGCGGAAACGGTCCGCCTCCTCGTCGCAGCGGCGAAGCGGGCGGGGCTTCGCGAACGCATCGAGGCGATGTTCTCGGGCGAGCACATAAACGTGACCGAGGACCGCGCCGTACTGCACGTGGCCCTGCGGGCGCCGGCCGGCTCCGATGTCGACGAGGATGGCCACAATGTGGTACCTGAGGTTCACAAGGTCCTCGAAAAAATGGCCTCGTTCGCCGACGCCGTCAGGAACGGTGACTGGCGCGGGTTTACCGGCAAGCGGATAAAGAACGTCATCAATATCGGCATTGGGGGCTCGGACCTGGGCCCAGCATGGCCTATGAGGCCCTGTTGCCTTTTTCGGACCGGGCGCTGACGCTTCGCTTCGTCTCCAATGTCGACGGCGCCGACATTTGGGACGCGACAGCGAATATCGATGCCGCCGAGACCCTCTTCGTGGTCAGCTCCAAGACCTTCGAAACCCTGGAGACCATTGGGAACGCCAAGAGCGCCCGCGAGTGGCTACTGGCGAGCCTTGGCGACGACGTCGCCATCAAGCAGCATTTTGTGGCCGTCTCCACCAATACCGAAGAGGTGGCCGCCTTCGGGATCGACCCCGCCAACATGTTCGAGTTCTGGGACTGGGTCGGGGGTCGCTATTCGTACGATTCGGCCATTGGCCTGTCCTTGATGATCTCCATCGGGCCGCCGTTCCGAGAAATGCTAGCGGGCTTCCGGTCCATCGACGACCATTTCCGGGAGGTCCCCTTCGAGCGCAACCTGCCCGTTCTTCTCGGGCTCATCAGCGTTTGGTACAACGACTTCTTCGGCGCCCAGACTCACGCCGTGCTGCCGTACAGCTATTACTTGACCAAGTTCCCCTCATATCTGCAGCAACTCGACATGGAGAGCAATGGCAAGTCGGTCACCCTCGACGGCCAACCGGTCGACCTCCGACTGGGCCCGTCGTCTGGGGGACACCGGGGACGAACGGCCAGCACGCCTATTTCCAGCTTCTGCACCAGGGGACGCGGCTCGTCCCGGCCGACTTCATCGCTTTCATGCACCCGCCCCACCGGGTCGGCGACCACCAGGACTTGTTCATGGCGAATTTCTTCGCTCAGACCGAGGCGCTGGCTTTCGGCAAGACGCCTGACGAAGTGCGGGCGGAGGGCGTGGCCGAAGACCTTGTGCCCCACCGGAGCTTTCCCGGCAACCGGCCCAGTAACACCATCCTCGCTCCGGAGCTCAACCCCCGCGTGCTGGGCGAGCTGGTGGCCACCTACGAGCACAGGGTGTTGACGCAGGGCGTCATCTGGGGCATAAACAGCTTCGACCAGTGGGGCGTTGAGCTCGGCAAGTCCCTGGCCCTGCGCATCGTGCCCGAGATCACTTCGGAAGCCGAGCCCACGCTGGCCCACGACAGCTCGACCAATATGCTTATCCGCCGTTATCGAGCGGCCCGCCGGCCGTGAGGCCCACAAGAGCGCATGACGGGTAGCCGGGCCACAGTCGCCGCCGGCCCCAAGGTCTACCGCGTGGCGGAAGCGGCAGAGCTGCTCGGCGTCAGCGCGGACACGGTGCGGCGCTGGGCCGATTCGGGCAAGCTTCCTTCCCGCCGCGACACGCGGCCGGGCGGCGGGTGATCGACGGCTCCGCGTTAGCTGAACTGGCGGCTCAACAGGGCCGTGGCCCTGCAGCTGACATAGGCCCAACCGGTGCGCATTCGGCTCGCAACCGCTTCCCGGGGATCGTCACGAAGGTGACCAGGGACCTCGTCATGGCGCAGGTGGAGGTGCAGGCGGGGCCGCACCGTGTGGTGTCGCTCATGAGCCGCGAAGCTGCCGACGACCTGGGCCTGGCGCCCGGTGTAGCTGCCGTGGCGTCGGTCAAGGCGACGAACGTGACGATAGAGCTACCGACTGAGTAGTCGCTCTACTGCAGGTGCCGGTTGAGCGCGCAGCGCACAAGGGCATCGAGGGCTTGCGGCGAACCGAGCACCTCCCGGCCGTTCCAGACCTCCAGCTCCAGCGGGACCAGAGCCTTGCGCTGGATGGATATTAGTTGTTCCTCCGTCAACGCGGACTCGAGCAGGTCGACGATCAACTCGAAGACAACTGTCCCCCAACCGGAGAGCGGCTTTCGGGACTGGTTGAAGTCGTGCACACGCCGGAGGGAAATACGATCGCTGTGGGCCAACAGGTTGAGGTAGCCCCAGGCGGGCGCCGGTTCGCCTCGCTCCTGGAGGGCGATCAGCACATCGCCCTGGATCAAGGCCTCAGCCAACTGGACGACCGAGATCCCTGACTTTTGCTGCGGATGGCTTGGGTTCACCCTCCTGCTCCTATCGTTGCCGTGCGCTTCAGCGTTGTTTGACCCCGTGCGCCCGTTGGCGTCCAGGCAGCCCCCCCTTTTTTGCGCCTGGCGCAGGCATAAAACCAAAAGGGCTGGCGCAACAATGGCACGTGGGAACGGGCGGGCGCACACCGGCTTCCGAAGTCGTCCTGCGGCTACGCGCGCTGCGGTGTAGTTAGCGCGCGCTACGCACAAAGATTCCGTCCTTTCAGAAGAACCCGACGCCCTATGGGAAATGGGACGAAACGTCGACGCGGTGCGGAGGGGGCGGCGACCGGGGTCAGCCGGCGGGAGTGGCCCGGCGGGTCACCGCCTCCAGAGCCTGAAAAAGGCGAGCCGAGCAGCTTGTCATCTCGGGGACCGGGCACAGCTCCAGGACGGCCTCGACCAGAGTGCCGAACGCTTTCCCCGCATCGGTAGTGAGGTCGAGAGCGGCGGGCTCCCCGTTGTCGCCGCCCAATGCCACCGCTGGTTCGAGCGGGATGGTGGCAAGCAGCGGGACGCCGACCTCTTCGGCCAGGCGGCGACCACCGCCGCGCCCGAACACCTCGTGACGTTCGCCGTGGCTGCAAGTAAATGCGCTCATGTTCTCGATAACACCCACGACGCGGAGGTAGCTCTTGCTGGCCATGCTGGCGGCCCGGGCGGCTACCTTTTGTGCGGCCTGAGCGGGAGTGGTGACGATTAGCATTTCGGCGCTCGGCAGCATGCGGGCCAGGCCCATCTGGATATCGCCCGTCCCGGGCGGCATATCGACGACGAGGTAGTCGATGTCGCCCCAGGCGACTTCCTCGAGGAAGTGCTGAACGGCCCGGTTGAGCAATAAGCCCCGCCACATGACCGCCTCGTCCTCTCCGGAGAGAAACCCCATGGAAACGACGCGAAGCTCGCCGTCACCGAGACGGCGGACGAGGGGCTGGATCAATTTGCGCCCTGGTTGGTCAGGGTCGCGGACAGCCTCCAGCTGGCCGGTCACTCCAAGCATCCGTGGCACCGAAAAACCGGCAATGTCGGCGTCGAGCACGCCGACGACGTAACCTCTGGCGGCGAGACCGGCAGCGAGGTTGACCGATACGGACGATTTTCCTACGCCGCCCTTGCCCGAGGACACAGCGAGGACCCTCGCCCTGGGCGGCACTGTGGTCCTGGGCGCCAGATCGCGCGCTTTCCAACGAGCGCGGGCCATGAGAGCTGCTTTTTGCTCCCGGCTCATCTCGCTGGTCTCCACTTCGACTGACCCGACTCCTTGCAAGGCGCCCACCCTGCCCATGACCTCTGCTTTGATCTGCCCCCTGAGCGGGCACGACGGTGTCGTCAGGGCTACCCGGACCACGACTACCCCGCCGGGTTTTAGCCTCACGTCGTCCACCATCTTGAGCTCGACGATGTTGTCGCCCAGCTCCGGGTCGATCACGGCGCGCAAGGCTTCCCGTACCGTCGCCTCGCTGAGGGGGGCTCCGACCAGGGAAGCATCCTGGAGGTTGGGTTCGCTGAGCGGGGCAGATGGCTCCACAACCAACATCGTACGGCTGATCGGCGCGGCCCAGGTCCGGGCCCTTGTCACCTCGGTGCCATCAGTTGCGGTCGAGCCAACGCCGACCGGTCCAGTCGGACGATGCCCTGTGGCCGCCGGCCCGCACACCGGTCGTCCGGCTCAGGCGGCGCGCCGAAAGCCGGCGGGCCTGTAGGATGGTCACAACCCGGGCGCGCACAGGAGGGCTCGTGAGCACAACATCGACATCCAGTTCCATCGAGACGTTGGTCATGACGGACGTCGCAGCAGCCAAGGTGAGCGAACTGCTCGAAGAAGAGGGGAACTCGGAGCTGTTCCTCCGCGTAGCGGTGCGGCCTGGTGGTTGCTCGGGCTTCTCGTACGAGATGTTCTTCGACAGCGAGCTGGCTGACGATGACATTCAGTCGGGCGCCGGTGAGCTCAAAGTGGTCGTGGACCCCGCCAGTGCGACGCTGCTGACCGGCTCGACCCTGGACTATAAGGACGGCTTGCAGGGCGCCGGGTTCTCGATCAACAACCCCAACGCCACACGTACCTGCGGCTGTGGCCAGTCCTTCAGTTAGCGCTCCGGCGGCCTGCCACCAGGCTGTCCACGGCGGCAACCGGCTGTGAGCGTACGGCCGGCTGCTCATTATTCGTCCGTGTTCGAGGCGGGCCCGTGGCTGGTGGTGTCGGGCCAAGTCGGCGCGGTTGACGGGGTCCTTGTGCCAGGTGGCATCGAGGCCCAGACGACTCAGGCGATCGCCAACATGGAGGCGTTGCTGGTCGAGCACGGTGCCAAGCTGACCGATGTCGTGAAAACGACTGTCTTCATGGTCGACATAGCCAACTTCGCCACGGTCAACGCCGCCTACGCAGCGGCATTTGGCGAACACCGTCCCGCCCGCTCCGCCATTGGTGTGGCCGGGCTGCCCATCGGCGCTCAGGTCGAGATCGAAGGGTGGGCGTTGCGGCCGGGTGCGGCTAGCTAGCCCACGGCGGTTACTGTTCCCCGGTCTTTGCGCTGTTAGATCGCGATCTTTCCGCCCTTAGAGCGCCCAGCGGCTCTGGCCGAAGCGGTAGCCGACGGACCTTACCGTCGATATCAGGTTGGCGTGCTCTTCGCCGAGCTTGGCCCTCAGGCGGCGGATATGGACGTCGACCGTGCGCGCACCGCCGTAGTACTCGTAGCCCCAGACCCTCGAGAGGAGCGTCTCCCTCGTGAAGACCTTCCCGGGGTGCGTGGCGAGGAACTTGAGCAGTTCGTACTCCATGAACGTGAGCGATAGCGGGCGAGTAGCCACTGACGCCTGGTAGGTCTCCAGGTTGAGGACGAGCTGCCCGTACTCGACCAGTTCGGGGCGCAAGCCACGACCGGTCCGCCAGAACAGGTGCGACAGGCGGGCTTCTAGTTCTCTTGGGTCGCACGGTGTGGCGCAGAAGTCGTCGAAAAGGTCCTCCCTCAGCTCGAGCGCACCGAGTTGCTGCGGCGACAGGAGGAGGAGCAAAGGGGCAAAGGGGATCTCCCGCTTGCGTAGCGACCGGCACATGGCGAAGGCGGCATCGGGGTGCTCGTCGGCGCAAACCACGCCACCCGACCAGCCATCATCAGGCTCGGCGTCCTCTGCTTCGTCCAGAGAGCCCACAGCCTTCCAGCTGTAGCTGGCCAGCGCCAAGGCCTGCGTCAATGCGGGCGGCGCAGGATCTGGGAAGACCATCAGCGGTTCCACGTCCTACCTGCCTCTGCTCGTGACCAACTCTAGTGCCGTGCCAAGCGAGACTGGGCCTACCGGGGACAGTGTCATCGGGGCCACCGCCATCACAGCGAGGTCAGGTAGCGCCGAAGTTCGAACGGCGTCACCTCCGCCTTGTACGCCGCCCACTCCGCTCTCTTATTGCGCAGGAACCACTCGAACACGTGCTCTCCGAGGGTCTCGGCCACCAGCTCGGAGGTCTCCATGGCATCCAGGGCCTCGGCCAGGGACGCCGGCAGGGGCTTGATCCCTTCGGCCAGGCGTTCCTGCGTCGACATCCGGTAGATGTTGGCCGACGCTTCCCTCGGCAGCTCATAATGACCACGGATCCCGGCCAGCCCGGCGGCGAGGATCACCGCCCAGGCCAGGTAGGGGTTGGTCCCGGGGTCGGGAGACCGGTACTCGAACCGGGTGGAGTCCCGCTTGCCTTTCTTCGTCGGCGGCACCCTCACGAGTGCCGAGCGGTTGTTTTGCGCCCAGGAAATGTAAACGGGAGCTTCGATAAGCGGCTGGTCTTCCTGCGAAATGATGAGCCGCTTATACGAATTAACCCACTGGTTTGTGATCGCCGTTATCTCGCGGGCATGGACGAGCACACCGGCGATGAACTGCCGCGCCACTTTGGACAAGTGGTACTCGTCCGAATCGTCGTAGAAAGCGTTGGTGTCGCCGTCAAAAAGTGACATATGAGTGTGCATTCCCGAGCCCTGGACACCAAAGAGAGGCTTCGGCATAAAGGTGGCCAGGATGCCGTTGCGGGCCGCCATTTCCTTTACCACCACGCGTACCAGCATTACCGTGTCTGCCATTGTCATGGCGTCGGTATAACGCAGGTCGATCTCGTGCTGGCTGGGGGCGTCTTCGTGCTGGCTGTACTCAACCGGTATGCCCATTTCCTCGAGCATGAGGACCGTTTCCCGCCGGAGGGCGGTGGCCTCGTTGTTGCCCATCAACTCGAAGTAGGAACCCTTGTCCAGCGGGACCGGCGGCGTCCCGTCCGTGGTGGGGACCTGCTCGAAATAGAAGTACTCGAGCTCGGGTGCAACGTAGAAAGAGAAGCCCTGATCGCGGGCGAGGTCCAGCGTCCGCCGCAGTACGTGGCGCGGGTCGCCTTCAAACGCTGTCCCATCGAGGTTGTAGATATCGCAGACCACGCGCGCAACAGGCGCCTCGCCCGACAGGTACGGCAGCAGTTGAAAGGTCTTCGGGTCGGGAACGGCCAGGACGTCGCTCTCCTGGACCCGCGAGAACCCATCGATCGCCGAGCCGTCGAAGGTCATACCCTCGTCCAGGGCGTTCTCGAGCTCGGCCGGAGTGATGCTGAACGCCTTGGGGATGCCGAGCACGTCAGTGAACCACAGCTGCACGAAACGAATGCCGCGTTCCTCTACCGTGCGCAGCACGTAGTCCTTTTGAGAGTCCATGACTTCTCCTCGCAGCTCCTTGCGCAGGTCTCGCCCCGGGCGCTCTGTGCGCCGGGCGGTTATCTACATCCGGGAAAGTTGCCTACTGGATCGATGGCGGCGACGTGGTCCTTCGATCCGCTGCCGCGGCCAGGCCACGCTCACAGAGTTCGCTCCTCGGCGCACATCCGGTGTTCCCATTCTTTCCCAGGTAGCAAGTTTGTCCCTGGTATGACACGATAGGTCCCGAGTGGGAGGCGTAGCGGTCCTGATCAGCCGGTTGCCTGCCACGTTCACACAGAGTTCACATAGGAGCAACGTACTGGCTACATGGCCGTGCCACCGTGGGCTGCCGCGGTTGTGCCTGACCGGCGTTGCCGCCGCTGCCAAAACTAGAAAGGGGAACCTACCTTGGCCTTCACGAGGCGTACGCCCGAGGAGGTCCTGGCGATGGTCCAGCAGGAGGGCGTCGACATCGTCGACTTTCGCTTCTGCGACTTGCCTGGGCTCATGCAACACTTCTCAGTACCGGCCCACGAGCTGACCGAAGGCGCCTTCGAGGACGGTCTCGGGTTCGACGGCTCGTCGATCCGTGGCTTCCAGGAGATCCAGGAGTCGGACATGCTCCTCATGCCCGACCCCGACACCGCTGTCGTCGACCCGTTCCGCCAGCACAAGACCTTGAACATCAACTGCTTCGTGCGCGACCCCGTTACCGGCGAGTCGTACTCCCGAGACCCACGCTATGTCGCAAAGAAGGCCGAGGACTACCTGGTATCCACCGGCGTCGCCGATACTGCGTACTTCGGCCCCGAGGCCGAGTTCTTCATCTTCAACGACATCAGGTTCGACCAGAACGCCCACGAGGGCTATTACTTCATCGACTCGATCGAAGGCATATGGAACACCGGCAAGGACGAGGGCCCGAACCTCGGGTTCAAGCCGAGGCACAAGGAAGGCTATTTCCCCATCCCGCCGATGGACCACCTTCAGGACTTGCGGTCCGAGATGATCCTGACCCTGGAAAAGATGGGGGTCGAGGTCGAGGTGCAGCACCACGAGGTCGGCACGGCTGGCCAGGCTGAAATAGACATGCGCTTCGACACCCTGCTGACCATGGCCGACAAGCTCATGCTTTACAAGTACGTGGTCAAGAGCGTTTCCGTCAACGCCGGTTTCACGGCCACTTTTATGCCGAAGCCCCTCTACGGTGATAACGGGTCGGGTATGCACGTTCACAGCTCGCTCTGGAGTGGCGGCGAGCCGCTTTTCGCCTCGGAGCTCGGCTACGCCGGCCTGTCCGACATGGGCCGCTGGTATATCGGCGGTTTATTGAAGCACGCCCCGGCCATACTCGCTTTTGCCGCTCCCACCACCAATAGCTACAAGCGGTTGGTGCCTGGCTACGAGGCGCCCGTCAACCTGGTTTATTCGCAGCGCAACCGGTCGGCCGCCTGTCGTATCCCGCTCTATTCGAAGAGCCCGAAGGCAAAGCGCGTCGAGTTCCGCTGCCCCGACCCGTCGTGCAACCCGTACCTCGCCTTTTCGGCCATCTTGATGGCTGGCCTCGACGGCGTCCTCAACAAAACGGAGCCACCCGACCCGGTGGACAAGGACCTCTACGACTTGCCGCCCGAGGAGCTCGCCCTTGTGCCGCAGGTTCCTGGTTCGCTTCAGGAGTCCCTGGCCGCTCTCGAAGCTGACCACGAGTTCCTCCAGGCCGGCGGTGTATTCACCGATGACCTCATCGAGACCTGGATTTCCTACAAGCGTGAGTACGAGATCGACCCGGTACGTCTACGCCCGCACCCGTGGGAGTTCTACCTGTACTACGACATCTAGGCCCTGAGCCGCGGTTGTACACACCGGGGAGGCAAAAGGCCTAAGAGGTCTTCCGGACCAGCTACCCCCGCTCGGTCGGTAAATGGAACGATGTCCGAGCGGGGTGCCGGTGCGGGGTGGCGGCGCGTGCGGACTGCTCGTCGGAAGATCCATATCAACGGAGTGGGCCGGGTGAGAGCAATTGGCCTGGAGGCTCCGGTGTCCGACAAGATCGAGCGGCAGCAATGCGCACCGTCGTCGTCTTCGCGAGTGGGCCTGGCCCGGTGACCCTAACGGGTTTGCCGCGGGGTGCGAAGGTCATCGCTGCCGATGGCGGTGCCGAGCTTGCCCGCCAATTGGGGTTCAGCGTCGACCTGGCCGTCGGGGACTTTGACTCCGTCCCGGCCGAGACGCTGGCGACCGTCGCTTCGGTAGAGCGCCACCCCGCAGCCAAGGACGCGACCGACCTCGAGCTGGCCCTCGAGGCTGCCCTCCGGTTCTCTCCGGAGCGGGTTTTGGTGGTCGGCAGCGCCGGCGGCCGGCTTGACCACCTGTTCGGAGCGATGCTCTTGCTCGCTGCCGACGCCTACTCAGGTGTGCAGGTAGACGCCCATTTCGGTACGGCCGCGGTGCACGTGGTCCGCGCCGAACGGGCACTGCGGGGCGCACCGGGCGAGCTTGTCTCGCTCTTTGCGCTCAACGGGCCGGCAAACGATGTGGTGACCGATGGCCTCGTCTACCCCCTGCGCGGCGAGGTCCTGGAGCCAGGTTCGAGCCGGGGGGTGTCAAACGTCTTCGCCGGGCGAGATGCCCGTGTGACCGTCGGGCGGGGTGTACTGCTCGTAGTCCGGCCCGCCGTCGGTCGTGTTCTCGCCGGCGGCTAGCGCCCGGGCAATTCGTGGGCGGAACTCGAGTTGGCGTAACTGGTCAACCCGTCAGGTCGACCTCCTCGCCGGTGGCCAACCGGCGCAGCAGGCCGCACTTACCCGGCCCGTCGGGACAACTGGTACCAGGGGATGGTCAGGCGTTGGACCAGGTACGTGAGCGTGAACAGGGCCACGCTCAACAATGCGATCACGGCCACTGCGGCGTAGACGAGATCAGTGCGGAACTGGTTTGCCTGCTCGGACATAAATATCCCGAGGCCCGAGGAGGCTCCCACGTACTCGGCGAAAATCGCTCCCACCACCGCATATGTAATGGCGATGCGAAGGCCGGCGAAGAAGTACGGCATGGCCCCGGGCAATTTCAGCCTCCGGAACACCCCGAGCCTGCTCGCTCCCATCGAGCGCAGTAGCTTTATGGCGTCCGGGTCGGCGGACGCGAAGCCTTCCGTCAGGCCAACAGTGATCGGGAAGAAGGTCACGATGGCCACCACCACCAGCTTCGGGACCAGGCCGAAGCCGAGCCAGATGTCCACGAGCGGCGCTATGGCGATCAGCGGCAGGGTCTGCGAAATAATGAGGAACGGGTACAGTGCGCGCCGGCATGGCCACCATAGCTCCATCACGGCCGCCAAAATGAAGGCGCAAACCAGTGATACGCCGAACCCGATGAACGTCTCCTCCAGGGTGGGGACGGAATTGGCCCAGATCGCCGAGCGAAAGTCCCACCCCTGGCTCATGACCAACCAGGGCGTTGGGAGGATTTGAGGCCGCACGTGAGTGATGGTCGCGAGCAACTGCCATAGCCCGAGCGCCACCGCCGCCACCACGAGTGGCGGTAGCACAAAAGCGGAGGCCCGCCGAGCCCGGGCCTTGACGGCCGGTCCGCCTGGAAAGGCGCGCAGCTCGACGGCCGGGCTGGAGGCGGGAGCGGTACTAGAGGTAAGCATTGGTAAACCAGCTGCCAATATTGGTCGGGACCTTGGTCACGGTGACACCTTTGGTGTTATGAAGGATCCCGGCTCGGACGGCAAATCGGGTGTACCCGTACCACTTGGCGTAGTCCTGGTAACCGAACTTCCCCTGGGGGTCGAGCCAGAAGGATTTGGCCATCATTGCCGCGCTGTCGTAGACAAGGGCAGGAACGCTGAAAACTCCCGGGTTGTCGTCGATCAGGATCTTCGCCGCCGCTGCCGGGTGGTGGGCTGCGTAAGTAAAGCCCTGGGCCGAAGCCTGGACGAAGCGAGAGGCCAGCCCGGGGTCGTCTCGCAGGAAAGAATGGCTCGAGATCAGGACGACCTCGTAGCGGTCCGGGAACCCCCAATGCTGGAAGTTGAAGTAATCCATCGGCTGACCGGCCAGCCGGGCCTGGATAACTTCCCACGTGAGGAGCGGGAAATCAAAATTGGCGTGCCCGTCGTACACGGCCGCGTAAGCCGACGTGTTGAGGTCTACGACGTTGAAGTTGGGCTTTCCATCGGGCAATTTGCCCTTGCCGCCGTCCCTGTCGATCAGGTACTCGATGGACGCGATCTCGTCAGTGCCGCCATCCCAGGCAAAGGTTTTACCAACCAGGTCTTGTGGCTGGGTGATCCCCGAACCCGGACGGAACCCGACCACGCTGGCCATGTGCTGAAGGATGGCCATAACCGAGGTAACCGGTAGGCCCTCGGTCTCGTCGATGGCTACTTCGGACTCGAAGGAGATACCAAAATCAGCCTTGCCCGCGGACACCAGCTCGTCGGGCAGGGTCGTCGTATAGGGGATTATTTTCAGCCGGATACCGGCCTTGAGGTAATAACCCAACGTGTTGGCGACGTAAAAACCGGTGTGGTCCGTGTTCGGTGTCCAGTCCAGCGCCAGGGTCACCGAGGTGAGCTTTGGCGCGGAAACCGCGCCGGCCGTGGCAATAGGAGATAGCCCGAAGCTGGCCATCAGGGCAAGACAAAATAAACTGGCGCTGCGCCAAGGCGCAGCACGCGAAACGTTCGTCATGTGACGGTCCCTCCGCTAGTGCTAACTAGATCAGGTTCGACAGGTGTGCTCTCAGCCCGAGGGGTATCGGGCACCCTGCGTCACTGGCGTACAGGTTACACGGCGAGCGGGCTATTTGGTCCAACAGGGGTATGGTTCGTCCCAGTGCCATATCCCGATGGGCCGCTCAAACTGGAGCTGCGACAACTTCAGAAGTCGTTCCGCGGCGACCAGGGGTTGGTCCCGGTGTTGGCCGGAGTGGACCTGACTGCGCACGAGGGCGAGTTCGTGTCGGTCATCGGGCCTAGCGGCTGCGGCAAGTCCACCCTCCTCGAGGTCATCGCCGGCCTGCAGGTACCCGACCAGGGTGAGGTCCTTGTCGACGGCGTCCCGTCCGCCGGAGCGACGTGCGCGTACATGCCCCAGAAGGACCTTCTCTTCCCGTGGCGGCGAGTCATCGACAACGTCACTCTCGGGCTCGAGGTGGCTGGGGTTCGCCGGGCGCAGGCCAGACAGCAAGTGGCACCCTTGCTGCAGGCCTTCGGGCTGGCGGGCTTCGAACGGTCGTACCCTTTTCAGCTGTCGGGCGGGATGCGCCAGCGAGCCGCGCTTCTGCGCACGGTCGTCCAGGGCCGCACCCTTCTGCTACTGGACGAGCCCATGGGGGCGCTGGACTCCCTCACTCGCACGGACGTACAGGTGTGGTTGGGCTCGGTCTGGGAACAGTACCGCTGGACCGTACTACTGGTGACCCATGACATCCGCGAGGCGGTGTACCTGTCGGACACCGTCTACGTCCTCTCCGGCCGGCCTGCCCGGGTGGTGGCCCGGATGGACGTTCGACTAGCCCGGCCCCGGTCGGTGGGCATGATGGCGGCGCCGGAGGCGGCTGAGCTGGAAGGCCGCTTGCTGGCTACTCTCCGCGAAGGCCAACTGGCCTTCTAGTGGCTGGTGGTGTTGCGCCTTCAGGCGTCATGGCTTCGGGCGGACCATTGCCGTAACTCTGGCTGTGATCTCCTCCGGTGTGAGCAAGCGGTCGTAAACAGCCACCTTGCCGACCGCGCCCTGGAAGAAGTTGTCGCGGTCTCTGGTCCCGACCCGCATCGGTGCTGTCCCGTTCTTGGGGACAGTTTTGAACTGTTCGAGACTGGTGGTCTGGCGCATGATGCCATCGCGGTAGATCGCAACCCACCCGAGAGGGTACTGCGGTGTGGCAGTCAAGTCGACGCTCGCTACGACGTACATCCACGTCTGGGCGGTTATCGGGTCTTGAAAGTAGGACCCTGACCCCAGGCCGCCGGCCAGTTCCCAGACGTAAAAGCTGACCCGGTTCGGACGCTCGGGGTCTTCACCGGGGGTTAGAAGGCTGTACATGCGGAAGGCCCACTCGTCTTCGGATGGCACGCCTTTGCCAAGGATGTAGACGTACCCGTCGGGGTCTTCGTGGGTGAACTGAAGGACGTCTGGGCGTGCCCAGGCTTCGACGCAAAACTTCCCGGTTGTGGCAACGGACAAGTCGGCGGCGGTCGGTACTTCGATGTAGTCGGTTATGCCATTGAAACTGTAGGCGGCGTCTCCGTTGGGGAGGACGGTGGTGCCCGGCGACCCGGTAATAGTGGGTACGTGACGCTTGGTCAGGTCGGTGGGCCTGCCGTCGAGCGGGAGATAGGCGACCGGCTTGGAGGTGAGGACCAGTTCATCGTAGGGGTTCATCGTGCTCCTCCTGTTGGGCTTGATGCTAGGTTGCTCGAGCCTCGTGGACGCACGGAGCGCACCGGCGGTGGCACCAGCGAAACTCGTGGTCGAGCCCCTCCGCATTGACACGCCCGGCTCGCCAAGGTAGCAAAAGACCAATTAAGCGGTCGGGTAGGCGCCGGGCCTTGGGCGAGGTACCACTTGAACACCTCAGAGGTCTTTACGCCGCTGGTGGGCGCATTCCCCGGCTCTCTGCTACCCCCAGGGCGGAGGCGCTCGACGGCACGCCAGGAGTTTCGGTGATCGATTCAAGGCTCTGGCCCTTAGGTTCCGGCAGGGTCGTGAAGGTCACTATGGCGCCCAATATGGCCACAACGGCAACGATGACGCTCGTTTCGCCCAGGCCGATAGCCGGGAGCAGCCAGGTCAGTGCATAAGTGCCAATAGAGGCACCCACCTTGCCCGAGGCGGCGGCGACCCCGTGGGCCGTTGTACGTACCCGGACAGGGAAAATTTCAGCCGGGTAAACGAAGGTGGTGGTTGGCCAGGAGGATGATGGCCAAAAGAGGTCCAACGACCAAGCCGGCACCTTGCATGGAGAAGACCAGGCTCACCATCTTGCCGCGGTTCTTCTTACTTGCGTACTCGCTCATAATCGTGGCGCTCACCGGGTAATCGCCCCCAATGCCGAAGCCCAATATGGCCCGGAAAAAGATCAGCCACCAAATGTTGGGTGATAATGCCGATAGCACGGCTCCCACGGCCAGTACCAGCACTTCGTACCCGTAGATTTTCTTCCGGCCCAGGCGGTCGGCCACTCGACCGAAGAAGGTGGCGCCCGCGGCCGAAGTGAGTAACGCTAATGAAGATACCAGAGACTTCTCGGAGCTAGTGATATGCCACTCGGTGACGAGCATGCTAGCGACGACGCCGATGACGAATAGGTCGTAGGCATCAGTGAAAAAGCCCATGCCCGACGTGAAAAGGATCTTCCATTGCTCCCGAGATGTGGGAGCTTCGTCGAGCCGCTCTAACAGCTCTCTGCTTATGCGGTCATTGCTCTCGGGGTCGAACGCGGTCCGCGTATCTTCTTTCGTAGGCATAAGTGGGTTTGTTCCTTCCCGCAAGGGGCCGTGAGGTGCCGGAACGCTTGGCGACCTAACGGTCTCAGAATTACCGGATGACCGTTTGTCTCTACACTCGCTTTGGCGAGGTTCCCTTCGACGTTGTCACCGTCGCGACACCTACCCGGCGCAGCGAGGTACTTAACTCGGTGCTGACCGATCCACCGACCTTTCATGCGCTGTTTACCGGGCGTTAATCCGGGGCTGCCTCTTGACCGCAGAACTTTCGACCGGCCAAACGGGAGCGAGGGACGACGCATGACAGAGTCGCCGACAGCCGAACTCTGTGTCGCGCACAAGCTCTGCCTCGCACTGGACATTGGCCGCAGCATCCTGTCGGGCTAGCCGACTTGGCGTAGGCTCGAAACGGTGGAACGCTTCGACCTCGCCATCGTGGGATCTGGCTCGGGCAACATCCTCGTGCCGGAGAACTCGGCTCAAAAAGTGGCCCTGATCGAAGAGGGGACGTTTGGCGGCACGTGCGTGAACCGCGGTTGCATCCCCAGCAAGATGCTCGCGTACACCGCCGAACTGGCGATGCAGGTCCGGCGGGGACCACAGTTCGGTCTCCAGTCAGTACTAATGGGCGTCGAGTGGCCCGACATCCGTGACCGCGTTGCTGCCCGCATCGCCGAGACGTCCAACTCGGGGCGTGAGGCCCGGAGGACCTCGCCTACAGTCACACTGTTCGAGGGCCACGCTCGGTTTGTGGCTCCGCACGAATTGGTGATCGACGAGGACGTGCACATCAGCGCCGAGCAGATCGTGATCGCGACCGGCAGCCATCCATCGGTGCCCGAGGTCGTGAACGGCTCCGGCGTTGATTTTCACACGTCAGACAGTGTGATGTGGCTCGACGTCTTGCCCTCGAGCATGATCGTTCTTGGTGGCGGTTATGTCGCCGGGCCGGTGTCTGCCGTTCCGATGAAGGCCGGATCGTAGTCGACGAGTACGGCCGGGCCGGGCCGGGAATATGGGCACTCGGAGACTGCAGCTCGCCTTTTGAGCTCAAACATGTCGCGAATGCCGAAGCAGCGTACGGTCGCCCATAACCTGGCCCATCCGGGCGACCTTCGTGCGTTCCCCCACAAGTGGGTGCCGGCGGCCGTTTTTGCCGATCCACAGGTCGCCTCGGTCGGGGCTCGTTCACAAGATCTCCAGCCGGGCTCCTACATCGAGGTCGTCCAGGAGTACCGCAATGTCGCCTACGGGTGGGCTATGGGCGACCCTATGGGTATCTGCAAGATCTATGCCGACCCGGTGACAGAGCGGGTTCTTGGCGCCCACGTTCTCGGCGAGCAGGCGTCGCTCTTGATAACACCCCTTATCCAGGCCGCTGCGCACGGCCAACGAGTGCCCGAACTGGCCCGAGGCCAGTACTGGATCCATCCAGCGCTTGAGCGAGGTCGTCGAGAACGCCCTCGTGCGGCTGGCAGATCGGATAGCCCGCTCTGGTTTGGATGCAGGCGATGCCAGTCCCTGAAGGGAAGCAGCAACAGCGAGAGGTCATGGGCTAAGCCCCGCCAACGGCTGACCAGCGCCTAATCTGCCTGCTCCGGCGTCGACTGTGCTTCGGGCTCTTCACCGCCGTAGACATGATCAGACATCGCCTCGCTTTGACGGGCCGGGGTACCGGCTGGAGGGACGCGTGCTGAAGGTCGTGGGGCGCACTTCGGGCTGACCGGGAGAGGGCTGATCGATCGGGGCGAGGAGGCTCGCCGGCGTAGCCCGCTCGAGCGGTGCCCACCCTGTGTCCCGCTGCTGGAGTGCCTTTTCAGCGGCCCCGCCCCCGCGTATCCCGAAGAGGCGGCGGACGATGAGCAGATAGGCGACGATGAGAAGGTTGAGCACCAGCGTGAGCACTTTGAGGGCGGAGATGGACTGGCTCAGCTCGTAGATCTCGAACGGGACGAGTGCGCCGGCCTCGATCAGGGTGAGGTACTCCGCCCAGCGCCGGGCGTGCCACAACCCGACTATCTCGAGGACCAACACCACGGTATAGGCGGTTACGGCAGCCCCGGCCCCGTAGAGCTTGGCCGTGGACAATCTGAAGAGCCGGTTGATATCCGAGGCCCAGCCCGATCGGGCAACCGGGCCGCCGAACGCTCCTTGTAGGGCAGAGAGGATCCTGGTGTAGTCCTGGTGCAGCAGCCGGCGATGGGTGGCAAAAGCGAAGATGGCAACGGCCACGGCGGCGAGCACGAGCACATGGAAGGCCCTCTCGACAGCGATGAGGCGCAGCACGTAGCGGTCTCGCAACGGGCGGCCCCGGAGGGGGAGGAGCACCTGGTCCCGCTCGGGTGGGTGGTCGACCTCGGGGTGCCCGGGGGCGGGGAGGGGGAGCCAGGCGTCACAGCGCAGGCAGCGGTACCAGCGGACGCCGGAAGCGTCCTGCCAGGCGAAGATCCGGTCCTCCGGGCGCAGGTGCGCCGCCGTGGTACCCAACAGCTCGTGGCCGTGCAAGCCACAGCCGATCAGCTCGTAATGCAGCTTTGGGCGGAACCTGCGCGGCCGTTGGGTCCCCGGGGCTAGCTGCAATTGTGGCCGCACCACCGGCTCCTACTCCCTCTGGCAAAGTGCCGCCGTGCGATTTGGTTATGCCCAACGACCTTCCGGGCCAACCGCCAGAGGTCTACCCGCCCGGACCTTAACCACAGTCCCGGTCCCCTGAGGAACGACGTGCGCGCCGTCCACAGCACCACCAATCCGGTCCCCCGGGACTGCGTGACATGACCGTGGCCCATGTCCCTTGAGTTTGGCCGCAAGACGTCGTCTAGCGGGACCACTTGAGCTCGGGCTCGCGGCAGCATTCTCATTCTCCACGACAAGCGCGTCGGGGACGGCCAGTGAACGTACGGTGCCACGGTCCGTGGGCGCGCTACGCAGCCACAGCGCGCGGCCTGAAGAAAATGTGGTGGTCAGGCGACGAACTCGCGCGACGAACAACGCACGGCCGGGGGCTGGTCTACAGTCACGACGGACGTGGGGTGCGTCTCCCATTTCGGGATCAAGACGAGGGTTTGGTGTAGGCCTCTTGACGGGGCGTTAGCCTTCGTCCCTTACTTATCTGTGTTGAGGGTTCACGTGTTATTCAAGGCGATTCCCCCTTTCGAACCGTCTTGCCACGCCCTGAGCCACCTTTTAATGGGCAACTCGCCCTCGAGGTGCCTTTCCTGTCCGGTTGGCGGTCTGATGAGGGTGTCAAATAGCTCAGGCTTCACACTTTCATCACAAACGCTGCGTTCTGGTCGCGGTTTGGCCAACTCGTTGCGGTGCGGTGGCGAAAAGTCCCGGATCCGCAACGAGAATGAGAAAGCGCGACGAGAACGCAGCAATTGTGCGCGTTTTGTGCGCGACCTAAGGGGTTCGGGGCTCACCTGCCATCCGCAGACGCGCTGGCGGGAAGGCTGAGGACGACCTTGAAGAGCCATCCGTCAATAGTCGCCCACGGCGCACGAACGAACACTCGCCGCGCACCGACCGGGGACATTTCGCTTTTCGCTGATAGGGCCGGCGCCGACAGGTGACAAAGGCGAAGCGCCCAGTCGGTGTGCTCGCCCGGCAAGGCCGACCCCGACAAGGCCGAAGACCCCGGCCCGGCCGCCCCGGGGCGACAGGGGAAACCATGGCGACAAGCCCGACCAGGGTGAAAGGGCGAAAAGAGGTGGCGCCAGGTGTGCGGCGCAAGGCGCTGCACGGCGAAGGGGGAGGGTGCTCACGGGTTCGCCACGGTGCGAGGCGGGCAGACAGGTTCGATGCGGTACGGGTCACACGGGGCCGGAGGTGCCGCAGGCAGCGATAGCACGCACGGCCGGCGGGACGGCGCAGTACCGGCTCACGAACGGCGGAGGGGGCGCGACGAGCGCCAGGCCGACCCCGCCAGGGCCCAAAGGGAGGAAGGGCGGGCTAGCCGGTGTTCAGGGCAAAACGGCTGTTCGCCCGGGCGCACCCCGCTCACCATCCCTCCACAGGTGCCGAGGCCTAGGACACTTCCGCAATGGCCTGGTCCACGATCCTGCGGGCTGCATCCCATGTACTCTTGTTTGCCGGCGACGGCTCAGCCCAGAAGGCGTTCACCGCCAGTGCTTCCTCGAACAGGGCATCCTCAATCTCTTGTGCGGTCATCTTCAACCTCCCTTCTTATAGATGCTTGAACCCCGTCCTGAAATGCACACAATGACTACCTGAACGTGGGCGAAGTTCCCCGCTACCCCATTTGCTCCTCAGGCGGCGTCGTTAGCCGCTGCGTTGGACGACCGCATCAGGAGACGGTCGACGCCAACCAGGTCCATGACCCGCTGGACCTGCGGGCGGGCGTTGCATATCCTCGCCGTGCTCCCGAACGCCCGGGCAAGACGGACAGAGCCGACGACGGCCTGCATGCCAACGGCGTCGATGAACTCCACCCCGCTCAAATCGATGACTATCTCGGTGCCGGGTTGGAGTGAGCCCCGTACAACCTGGCGCAGTGACATGGCGTCGGCCCAGTCGAGGTTACCCAGCGGCTTACAGACGATGCTCGAGCTGGTACGTACATCGGTACTAATCACAGGATCCTCCTTCCCGAAAGCGGTACTGCTATTACGGTCGCGCTCTGAGCCGCCGGTTACACCCCGGAAAATCCCTGGTTGTCCCCTGGTCACCGGTCCGATTAAGCGTCGTCGGGTCAGGGAGAACCAGGTTCTCCGTCGGCGAGCCCTGGCTACGAGCTGGTCCATCGGTTGCCTGGCTACGTCCCTGCGATGCCGGCGACCGGGAGGTTCGAGCTCACGCCGGCAGGCATGCTCCCTGCGTGGGCATCCCCGAACCCGTAGACATTGCCGTCCGTCCCGGCCATGAAGTACCCACCGTTGTCAGGTGTCAATGCGATCCCGACCACGTCGTCGACCCTGATGCCGAGCCCCGGTAGAGACCCGTAGAACCGTAGCCCGGTCCCGAAGACGAAGGCGCCACCGTCCGCGCCGACGAGGACGTAGCCCGTCCCCGTGGATGACGGCAGGATGGCCATTACGTCATGCACGTGCTTGTGGAGGCCCGGCAATGAGCCGTAGAAGCGGCTCTGGCCGAAGGTAAAGACGCCCCCGTCCGCACCGACCAGCAGGTACCCGGCGCCACCGGGCGTGGCCACCATGCCGACGACGTCCTTGACGTGGATGTGGAGGCCGGGTATCGAGCCGTGGAACTTGGCGTCGCCGAACGTGAAGAAGCCGCCGTCGGCGCCCACCAGGTAGTATCCCTTGCCGTCGGTAGTGGGTGCGACGGCAACGATGTCGGATACGTGCAGGTTGATGTCGGGCAAGTCGCCGTAGAACTTCGCATCCCCGAAGGCCGTAACCGCGCCATCGGAGGTGACCACCCAGTACCCGCGGGCTGTGGGGGTGGCGGCGATGCCGACGACCGGCCCGGATGTGGCCGAGGTATTGGCGTTACCGAGCGGTTGCGCGCCACCCACACCAAACACCTGCCCATTGCGGGTCACGAGCCAGTACCCGGGGGCCGGCAGCTCTACCGTTTCCGGGTAAGGCTGCGAGGCGGAGGCGTTGAAATTGCCGTAGCCGGAATAGTAAGCCTGCACCGACTGCGGGCCGGCCGAGTAGTAGGTGGTCGAGCAACTGGCATACCCCGTCTGGCTGTTCACGCCGAGGTCGGTGCAGCCAGTGATGGGTTGCCCGTTGCTGAAGAAAGTGACCGTCCCGCCCTCTGGAGAGGGGACGACCTTCGCTGTATAGCTGACCGTGCCAGCCACCACTTCGGGGTTGGGTGAAGCGGAGACGGCGACGCTTGGCGTGGTTCGGGGGGGCACTGTCGTTGTGGTCGTAGTGGTGGTGACCGGCACCGAGCCCCTGGTGTAGATGTTGAGCTCGTCGATCGACCACCAGTAGCTGGCCGTCGTGCCCTGGTCGAGGACGATCCGCAGATAGCGGGCGGTTTGGGTCGGGAACGTCACCACCTGTGACGCGCTCGTCCCCGTGCAGGTGGCGATGGCTGACCACGACGAGCCGTCGTTGGAGACCGCCACGTTGAACCGCCGGGCGTAGTCGTTGGGTGAGTTGGGCGTCTCCATGACCAGTTCGTCGAACGTCCGTGGCGAGGCCATGTCGACCCTGTACGTCATGCCGGGGGCCTGGTCCCGGTTGCTGCTGAACCGGGTCGACAGGTTGCCGTCCAGCGCGAATGCCGGGGCGTCGCCGGCCTCGTACGTGGTGTTGCTGCTGGCCACCCACCCATTTCGGTCAAGTGCGCGGCCGGAGACCGTTGCATCGCAATTGATGGTGTAGAGGTTGAGCTCGTCGATCGACCACCAGTAGTCAACTCCAGAGGTCAGCACGACCTGGACGTAGCGCGCCGTCCTCTCGGGGAAGCTGACCGTCTCGTGGGCGCCGGAGCCGGAGCAGTTGGCTATGGTCGTCCACGACGTCGCATTGTCCGACACTTCGATCACAAAGGCGCGCGCGTAGTCCGTCGGCGAGCCAGGCACGACCATCGACATCTCGTTGAAGGTCTGAGCCGAGCCCAGGTCGATGCGGAGGTACAACCCCGGAGACTGCAACGCGCCGGTGCTGAACCGGGTGCCAAGGTTGCCGTCGAAGGCGTGTTCCGGGGCGTCGGCCTGGCCCGGGTGGGCGTTGGTGCTGGCCACCCAGTCGCTGCGGGGCAGGGCTGCACCGGCCACGTTCGCCGAGCAGTCGTAATTGGAGGAGGCCGTTGTGGTGGTGGCGTTGTCGACTTGCTTTGCCGGTTGGGCGAAAGCAGTTCGGACTCCAGGCGCCAGGAAGGCCGCCACCACTGTCGCCGCTGCCAGTGCGAGGCCGGCGCTCGAGCGCAGGTAACCCCGGTGCTGCCGTCCGCAGGTCATTGTCTCTCCTCAGTTCATCCAGTTATCCCCACTGAGAGCTTTCCCACGAATCGGTAGTTTCTCTTTGATCATCCCGTGAGGGCTTATTGATCAGTTTGTGATCGATCCGTGAAGTTCCTGGATAACCGCACTTGCTTTGGGTTTGGACCGGGTGGTCTTCTATAACCCGTGCACTTCTGCGAGGAGTTCCGCCAGCGCTTGCCGTTGCTTGGCGATATGCGGGTTTGGGTGGATGAGGGCTATCTGAAGGTGAAGGAGCTGCACCATGGTGGCCGATAGTAAAAATCCGACAGCGTATGACCCGGGGACAACGGCCCGCGCTCTGGCTCGGCCTCCGGGAAGGTCTATAAGCGAGAACCACAGAAAGGCGAGGTCGTAGCCCGCGGGGTACAGGCCGGCCCACTCCCAATCGATGAGCGCCACGCCCCCCCGAGCATCTTGCACCACATTGCGGGCAGTTATATCGCCGTGCGCAAAAGACCATTTGAGGTCCCGGCGGGCCCCCAGGGCCGCCAGTACAGCTGCGTCCGCCGGGCTGATGAGGCCCGAGCGACAGTGCAGCGCGAGGCGGCGGTTGACGTACAGCCGGCGGAACCAACGCCGCCGGGGCCGGTAGTGGCCCACGGCAGCGGCCATGCCGATCAATGCATCGACCTCGGTAGCGGCCAGGGAAGTCGGGAACTTGGGGCCGAGGGTGGCGTCTTACCCCGCCGGGACTACCGCGTCATGGCCCTCGACTGTGGCACCGGCTTCGGTCAGCGCGGTCTGGGCGAACTCCACGCCGTCTTCATGTGCAAAGGAGCCGGGCTGCACCCGGCTCGGGTCGGATGGGCCTCGTCACTAAAGCCCCAGGAGGACCGCAATGGCTGCTTACCGTTCACAGTACGAGGTTTCTTGGCAACTCCCCGACGAGGACGACCCGTCGGAGGATGTGAGCGGCACCGAGGTTAGTTTGCTCCCGGCCAGCGAGTACTTACTCTCAATGGCTCAACTGGCCGGGGTCGACGCCGCCGCCATCGTGCAATACCGGCAAGCGGGGCTAGTGGTTGAGTGGGCGAACCCTTTGACGCCGCAACTGCGACCCGGAGCCGTCCTCGAGGTTCACCCGAGCCTCAGTGGGCTCGGCAGCGCAACGGTTAGCCTGCTCATGTCGGGGGCCCTGTCCTCCTCCCGTTGCTCGCCTCCTCCCGGCTTCGCGTACGCTGCCCTGGTCTCCTCTTCACTCGCCGCCTCCGGGCGCTTGCTCCTCGTTGCCAATCGCTACGGTCGCCTCACGGACCTTAGCCTGAGGTTGGCGGCCGCCCACATCGAGCACGTGACCACACAATAGGAGCGAGTTGCCCACGGCAATATAAGGCAAATGCAGCCTTGCGAGGAGTTTCGATCTTCCTCAAATTAGCAATTTGCTCTGGCCGGCCTCGCGTTGCGGCACGGCCGTTTTAGCAGCGCTGCAAATGATTTTCACGACGGTTGGCCAGGGGCACCTGGGCGGCGACTGGCTCGCCGCAGTTGAGCGCCGCTGGTTCCAGCAGGCTTACAGGGATACCTCGCTGATGGGCTTTGGTTACAAGGGTATTTACCAGGTCGTCGACGGCTCCCGGCTGGTTGCCGTCCGCCAGGATCTCCACCACTTGTCTGCCGGGGCGGTCGGTCGGCGTCACCACGCGCCCTGAGAGGGCGAAGTCATGCTCGACCCAGATGCGCTCCGCTGTCCCGGTAGCAACGGCGTACCACGTGGCGGTCAGGCCCCAGGCGACCCGATGGAGCGCGTCGAATTGCAGTAGCTCTCTTTTCGTCCTCTCCTGGTCTGCCTGGAACCACGCCCGCATCGCCTCCTGAGCCAGGTCCCCGACGGGTACGGTCCGTACCCGCGACCGCCGGACTTCGGCCGCCACGCTCTCGGCATAGCGGGAATGTTGGCGGAAGGCGCTTAGCTGGCGCCGGTCGCCCACCACGACTAGAGGCAGGTCCCCTCGGCTGCCGACATAGAACTCGAGCAGCGCATCGAGGTTCTGTTCGTCGCTCGCGGATGCGTTCCGGTGCGGCGGCGCCGCTGTATTGGCGGTATCGGGCACCGAGAGGTCCCGGCCTCGGCCTTCGAGCACTCGAGGGTGGCGACCGAGGACGAGGACCCGGCAAACCGGGTAGCGCAGGAGCGCATAGTCGAGGTCCCGGATAGCGAAGACGCTGTCCACGACGGCCCGCTCCCGGGGTTCAAGGGGAAGGCTCAGGATGGCTATTTCCTGTGCATTTACGAAGATGCCCAGGCCGCGGTCGGTTGGTGAGCCCTCAGCCTCGGCCACCGCTCGCGATAAGCGATGTTCTACGGCAGAAACGGAGGGGTCGTAATCAGGTACCTCCGGCAGGCGGTGCCGGGCTGTGTCGGCCAGCCGGCGGAGACGGGTCACGTCGTCATCGGTCATCGACGGTGCAGAGGTGGTGGCCAGTAACAGCGAGACCGACGGGGTGTCCGGGGTCGATATGAGCGTCCTCACCTGTGGCCAGTCGAGCGTCATGTGAGCTGCTGCCAGTTCGGCACGAAGGTCGGCGTCGTCGTTGGCACGCGACCGGTGTTCGTCGCGCACGTGCGATTGGACCTCGGAGCGGCTCTCGAAGATCAGCGGGCACAGAGGGCAGTGGTGGACGGGCACGGGTACTCCGGTCAGACGTGGGCTTGGCCTGGGCCAGTGCACCCGCACGGGATGGGCAAGCCGTTCAGTCAGCATGGAGATGGGATGGAAATGCGCTCAGACCGGCTGCGCGCCCCTCCCGAGGCGTCAATACTGGTACTGGAGGTGGAGCGTGGGGCAAACGGTGATGATCGTCGAGGACGAGTACAAGCTGCGCGAGCTCGTCCGCGCCTATCTGGAGCGGGAAGGCCTGGAGGTTTTCTCGACCGGCCTCGGCGCCGAGGCGCTCCGTTATGCCAGCAAGGGAGCGCTGGACCTGGTTGTCCTGGACCTCGGCCTGCCCGATATATCGGGCGAGGACGTGGCCCGGGATATACGGGCTGCGTCCGACGTGCCCATATTGATGCTCACGGCTAAAAGTGACGAACGGGACCGAATTGCCGGCCTGGAGCTCGGCGCTGACGATTATGTGACCAAACCCTTTAGTCCCCGGGAGTTGGTCCTCAGGGTTAACGCTATATTACGCCGCGGTCGGCAGGCGGCGACCGAAGCGGGGCCTGTCTCTTTCGGAAAGGGACAGCTGGTCATCGACGAGGACCGCCGGCGATTGGAGGTAAATGGCCGGGGCGTGGAACTTACCCCGACGGAGTGGGGGCTTCTTCTTGTGCTGGCGCGAGTGCCCGGGCGCGTTTACTCGCGCTACGAGCTGATCAACCGCGTCCGCGGCTACGAGTACGAGGGTTATGAGCGGACCATCAATTCACATGTAAAAAACCTGCGCCGCAAAATCGAGGTCGACCCGTCGCAGCCGAAGATCGTAGAAACCGTGCTCAGCGCGGGGTACCGCTTGGGTCTTAACCGAGACGGCTAGCGCCGTGGCGCAACGTAGTCTCGGGCCTCTCGGGATACGTTTCGCGGCCGCTTTCGTTGCCGTCGCTCTCGCCGCTGTGGCGGTGTTCGCTACTGCTGTTTTCATTGCCGACCAGAGCAATGTGGCTCACCTCGCCGCCTCCGACCGTGATCGCACCACAGGCGCCATCGTGGCTCTGGCCGAGAACGCCTACGGGTCGAGCGGCGGGTGGGCGAGCGCTGACCTGCGACCATTGGCTGCTCTGGCCCAAGCGTCAGGGGTGGCCGCCAACCTGCGCAACCACGCCGGCGACCTGCTCTTGTCGGTCCCCGCCCCTGCTCCCTCCAACTCCCGCGCTTACATAATCGAGCGGGAGGTTTTGTCCGGACGGGCCAGCGTAGGAGCGCTCAGCGTCGGTTTCCCCGATGGTGGGGTTATCGCCGGGGACCGGCACCTGAGGGCCGCCCTGTTGACGGCCGTGGGTTGGAGTGCTGCTCTTGCCGCTTTTGGCGCCCTCATCGTCAGCGCCATGGTCGCCCGAGGAGTTGTCCAGCCCATTCGACGGTTGTCGGTGGCGGTCAGCTCGCTGCGCCTCGGGGGTGGCAGCTCTCCCCGGATAGGTGACAATGCTGGCCCCGGCGAGCTGGGTGAGCTGGGACGTGCCTTCGACGCTATGGCTGCCTCCCTGGAACGCGAGGACCGGCTGCGCCGGGCACTGGTAGCCGATGTGGCGCACGAACTGCGCACGCCGGTCGCCATCCTGCAAGCCGAGACCGAGGCCCTCGCCGATGGGATGGTCACGCCTTCGGCCCCGGCCCTCAACTCGCTGCATGAGGAGGCCGTGCGCCTCGGCCGCATGGTAGAGGACCTTCAAACGTTGGCGTCGGCCGCCGCCGCCGGCCTGGAGATGGCCCCCCGCCGCCTCGACCTCGGGCGGGTGGCAGCCGATGCGGCCGACTCACTGGCGTCTCGGTTCGTGGCGGCCAGGGTAGACCTCGAGCAGCGGTTACCTCCGACGGTCGTGATGGGTGACCCGCGTCGTTTGCACCAGGTAGTTACCAACTTGCTGGCTAACGCGGCCAAGTACACCCCTGCCGGCGGGAAGGTAACCGTGACCGCCTGCGCGGATGGGGCTCACGCCGTGCTGGAAGTATCGGATACGGGCCCGGGTATCCCGGAGGAGGAGCGGCTCCTGGTATGGGAGCGTTTTTATCGCGGCAGGGGCACGCGGCGCGGGGACGGCAGCGGGATCGGGCTGGCAGTGGTGAAGGAACTGGTCGAGGCGCACGGCGGACAGGTCAGCATCGACGAAGCGTCCGGCGGAGGGGCCCGGTTTGTGGTCCGTCTCCCGGCCCCCGCAACAACCAAATAACGGTCCTTGCAGCAACGTCGGCCCGGTCCGGGGTCACGTCGCGCTGGCCTGCCCGGTCGCCGTCAGAGGCGGGTAGGCGAAGCACCGAGCACTGGAGCCACCGTCGACGACGAACTGCGCGCCATTTACGAAAGATGCCGCCTCCGACAGGAGGAACGTCGTGAGCCTGGCTACCTCGACAGGCTGGCCGACGCGCTCCATCGGAGCCAGGTGACCTTCTTCGGCCAGAGCGTCATCCAGCGAGACGTCGGGTGGGAGCCCCGCGTGAGTCATCGGAGTTTCGATCGTCCCGGGTAGTACGGCATTGCAACGGATGCCGAAGGGGGCGTAGTCGACCGCGATACTCCGTGTCGCTTCCAGCAGGGCTGCCTTCGCCGCGCCGTACACGTAATAGCGAGGGAATGCCACGATGGCCTGAATGGAGGAGATGTTCACTATCGAGCCGCCCTGGTGGCGCATCATCTGCCGTACTGCCGTGGCTGCTCCCAGCATGGGGCCGACCTGTAAAACGGCCAGGCCTTTCTGGACGTGCTCGGGTGTCACTTCGTGGGCCGCTCCAACCCAATCGACGCCGGCGTTGTTTACCCAGCCGTTGAGCGCCCCGTAATTGAGCGCTTTCTCCAGGGCGGCGTCATGTGTGGCCTGGAAACAAATATCACCGACGACGGGGACGAAGTTTTGGCCGAGTACATCGGCCGTCTCGGCCAGCGCTTGAGCGTCGATATCGACGGCCACCACGATGTCTCCGGCGCCGACGAGCTCTGCGGCTATTGCTTGGCCTATTCCTTTGCCGGCGCCAGTTACGACCACTACAGCCATCGTCCGCTCCCGGCAATGGTCAAGGCTTTGGCGACGTGGCCGGCGAAAGGGGCGGCCGGGCGGGGGTCGGATCTCAGGGTACCTAACCAGGTCATTGCGCCAACGCTAGCGCCACGGCAGGCAACAGTCGCCCGGTTGGCGCCACCCGGCCATGACCGTTGCTCGTCAATACATCGGTCTCCACTGTGGAGGCGGGGAGGCTGACGTGCGCAGAGCTTTGGCGAGACGGTCGCTCCTAGACGTTGTCGAGCACGACTCCAACCGTGAGCTTGCGAGGAGCCGCGAACAGGTCATCCCCCTCGGTGATCTTTCCGTCCCCGGCGCGCCACGCCCGATACGCCTGGTCGTGCTCGAGGGACGCCCACTGCTCCACCGCGATTATGCGTGAGGGGTCGTTGTGGTCCTGGATGACGTCAACGCGGAGGCAGCCGTCGAAGGCGCGTGTGGCCGCCAGGGCCCTTCGCAGCCAATCAATGCCCTCATTGATATGTTCCTGTTTGAACTGGCACTCGAGAGTTGAAATGACGGTCACGGGCCAAGTCTCGGTCTCCGGACGGCCTGGTCGCAAGCGGACGACCTGAAGCCGCCGGGCGTCAAGCGGGCGTGGCCCTATCTGAGCCCGCTCACACGCAGGAAGGGGGCCTCACGGGCGAACGACCCGCGACTTCGGCCCGAGCCGATTGAACGGTGGCGGACCTTCCCACGTCCTCTTGTTAGGCTTTCCAGAGCTTCGCGAGATATCGATGACAGACAAAGACAAGATCGCACTTATAACTGGGGGCGGGTCGGGCATCGGACGGGCTTCGGCTCTGGCCCTTGGCCGTCAGGGCTTCGGCGTCGTGCTGGCGGGACGAAGGCAGGCCGTCCTGGACGAGACTGCGGTCCAGGGCGCAGGCCTGGGTGCCCGGATGACGGTTGTACCCACGGACGTCAGCGACCCCGTTTCAGTGGCCTCCCTTTTTTCTACGGTGCGTGAGCTGTACGGCCGGCTCGACCTGTTGTTCAACAATGCCGGGAGGGGAGCGGCGCCCGTCGCTTTAGAGGACCTGACGCTTGCGCAGTGGTCCGCCGTGGTGGGGACGGTCCTCACCGGGACGTTCCTGTGCACACAGCACGCCTTTCGGATTATGAAAGACCAGGATCCGCGGGGCGGCCGCATCATAAACAACGGGTCTATCTCCGCCTATGTCCCCCGGCCACATTCGGCTCCGTACACAGCGGCAAAGCACGGGATAACGGGGCTAACGAGGTCAACCTCGCTCGACGGCAGGGCTTATGATATTGCTTGCGGCCAGATTGACGTCGGCAACGCCTTTACGCCGATGGCGGCGCGGATGGCGGACGGGGTCGAGCAAGCTAACGGAGAAGTGGTCCCCGAGCCCACCATGGACGTGGAAAACGTGGCCCAGGCAGTCGCCTACATGGCCAGTCTTCCTCTAGATGCGAACGTCCAGTTCTTGACGGTAATGGCGACCAAGATGCCGTTCATCGGGAGGGGCTGACGGTCGGCCGGTCGATTATGGAGGTGGCGGTTATTAGCACGCTGCGGCGGGACGCTGGCCGGCAATTTGGGAGCGAACCGACTTAATCGTCGAGACCTGAGCCAACGGCGCCGCAAGCGGCGAACGCCTGGGCCATCGCCGCCCGCACGGCGAGGTGATCACGGGCCAGGGCGCAGACGAGTACTCCTGGTCCCTCGAGCGGCATGACCGCCCATTGGTGGCCGGCCCCCCCATGAGAACGACCGGAGCCAGGGCTGCTCGCTCCAGGGCCCGCCCCGGCCGACCCGGTCCCAGTCGAAAGAGCCCCGGCCGGGAAGGTCCCCGCCAACAGGACAATCGCCATGGCGCGGTTGGCGCCCAGGACCGAAGGGCCATCCCAACCCGGGACGTTCGGGCCAAGCGCCAACTGGTGCCGGAGCAGCGGTGCCCCGTCCAGGTTGACCTCGAGCCGAAGGTCGAGGGTGCCCGGCTGTTCGCCGCTGCGGCCCAGCACGACCTCTTCCGCCCATCTCAAGCTGGCGCCGGTGCTCAGCTCGACACGGCAACGTTGCGAGAAGCGGCACCTTCCAGATGCTATGAGCGGTTGGAGCTGCCAGTCGAGGGAGGCGCCGGCCGCTACCACCACGTCGATCTCGAACGAGGAGCTTGTCCCGGCCCACGCGATAGTAGAAGCGGCCGAGCGCACCGAGAGGGCGGCTCCCGCTCCCACTTCGACGGCGAGCGAGACCCTGTCGTCGCCTACCGGCGAGGCTGCCGTCCCGACGAGGTAAACCGCTTCGGGCGTGGCTCGAAAGGCTACAGGTGGCGACTCGCGTGGCCCAGGCGAGCCGGTACGCGCTCTTGCCCGCCACGGCGTAGGACCGGCCGGAAGCCTCGCTGTCCGGGAGCGGCGCGGTGGCTCTCAGCTCGGCGCGGGAGTGCACTGCTCGGTCAGCTGGGCTTCGAGCCACGCGGCGATGGGCCGGGCGAGCCGGTCGGCCACCAGGCTCATAAAGAAAAAGGGACGGTCGCCCCTCGCCGCTTCGGTATCGCGCCACATAGCCTGAAGGTCCGCACCGACGGAGGGGGCCAGGTCCGTCTTGTTCACCACCAGGAGGTCAGAAAGCGTTATACCAGGCCCACCTTTTCGAGGGACCTTGTCACCGCCGGCCACGTCGATCACAAATATCTGCGTGTGGACCAGACCGTAACTGAAGGTGGCCGTCAAGTTGTCACCACCGGACTCGATCAGGACGAGGTCGAGGTCAGGGAACGTTGTCTGAAGGGATTCGACTGCCTCGAGGTTGGCGGAGATGTCGTCGCGGATGGCGGTATGCGGGCAACATCCAGTCTGGACGGCGACGACTCGCTCGGGCGGCAGCACCGCTTCACGGAGCAGGATCTTGGCGTCTTCGGTGGTGTAAATGTCGTTGGTTACGACGGCCACCGAACGATGTGCCGTCAGGGACCGGCACAGCGCCGCCACCAGGGCCGTCTTGCCGCTGCCGACGGGACCTCCGATGCCGGCCCGTAGAGGCTTATCAGGAAGCAAAGAGCCGTACCTCCCTGTGGGCGTGGGTTTCGGCGCCGACCTCGAGGAGAGGCGCAGACAATGCGGGCAAAGTAGCTGCGGCCTCGGCGACATTGACGGCGTTTTCGGCCATGCGCCCGGCTTCTGCCGCCAGCGCCTCTACCGGTGCGGCCAGAGCGGCGAGGCACCCGCCGACAGAAAACGGGTCGAGACCGAGCAGTCTGGTGGCCGCCCAGGCCGGGCCGCTCACGGAACCCAGAGCCGCCACCAATGCCACTTCGTCCGCGCCGAGGCCGACGTTCACGCCGACAGCGCCCAACGCCACCGGGTACATGGGGGCTGACGGCAACCCGGCGCCAGGCCGTGGTTTTAGAGCGGCTTCCGTTGCAAGCCAAATGGCCGAGGCGGCCCTCAGCAGGCCACGCGCCTGGCCCGGCTCGCCTCTCGCTGGGCGGCTGATGGCGCACGGGCCAGCGCCTCTGACTGCAGGCCTTCCAGCGAGGCCCGACGTCGTACGGCTACGCAACTGAGTGCGGCAAGGAAAGCATCGGTGCGCCCGACCGTGTTGAGACGTCCGGTGAGAAAGTCCATCAGGCCGTTTATGTCCCGGGCGCGGCCGGAGGTGACAGCTTCCTCGAGGCCACCTGAGTGAGCATGGCCTCCAGCCGGGAAGCGGCCGTCGGCCAGCATCAACAGGGCACTCGACGCTTTAGGTACCACCGGCAGGGGGACCGGGCCTGTCACATCGGGAACCGGGAACATCAAGGTCATCAGAAAAGGAAATACCGTTGTGCCATGGGGAGCTGGCGAGCGGGGTCCTCCCGCACGAGCTCGCCGTTGACCCAGACGGCAAAACTGTCGGGATCGACGCTTATCTCAGGAAGAGCGTCGTTCAAAGGCATGTCGGCCTTTGTCAGTTGGCGCGTACCCCGGACGGGGACGAGCTTACGCTTTGTCTCGACCCGTCCGGCCAGGCCGGCATCGAGGGCGACGGGTGCCACAAACGCCAGGGAAGACCTGGGGGCTACGGCCGGGCTGGCGCCGAACATCGGCCGGGCGACCACGGGTTCGGGAGTGGGGACCGACGCATTGGCGTCACCGAGCTGCGCCCACGCAATAAGACCGGCCTTTATCACAAGAGCAGGCCGGACACCGAAGAAGGCCGGCTGGTAGAGCACCAGGTCGGCCAGTTTGCCCACTTCGACCGAACCGACCTCGCCATCCATGCCATGGGCGACGGCCGGGCAAATGGTGTACTTGGCCACGTAACGGCGCGCCCGAGCGTTGTCCGCCGGGCCGTCACCGGGCAAAAAGCCGTTCTTTAATTTGCCTACATGCGCCGTCTGCCACGTCCGCAGCACCACTTCACCGGCGCGGCCCATTGCCTGTGAGTCCGAACCGATCATCGAGATGGCGCCGATGTCGTGCAGCAGGTCCTCGGCGGCGATAGTCGAGGGGCGGATGCGGCTTTCGGCAAAAGCCAGGTCCTCGGGGACGGTTGGGTTGAGGTGGTGGCAGACCATCAACATGTCGAGGTGCTCGTCGATGGTGTTGACCGTGTGCGGCCGCGTGGGGTTGGTAGAGGAGGGCAGGAAATTGGGCTCCCCGGCGACACGTATTATGTCGGGCGCGTGGCCGCCCCCCGCCCCCTCGGTGTGGTACGCATGCACCGTCCTCCCGGCGATCGCACTGATAGTCGACTCGACAAAACCGGCTTCGTTAAGGGTATCGGTGTGGATGGCAGCTTGAGCCCCGGCCACATCACATACTGTCAGGCAGGCGTCGATAGCGGCAGGGGTGGACCCCCAGTCCTCGTGCAGCTTGAACCCCGCCGCACCTGCCCGTAACTGCTCCCAGAGGCCCTCTTCTGACACGGTGTTGCCTTTGCCGAGGAGGGCGATGTTGACAGGCCAGGGATCGAGCGCAGCGAGCATCCGGGCCAGGTTCCACGGACCGGGGGTGACCGTCGTGGCCCGGGTCCCTTCGGCCGGCCCGGTACCGCCGCCGATGACGGAGGTGACCCCTGAAGCCAGCGAGACCTCCAGGATCTGGGGGCAAATGAGATGGACATGGCAATCGATGGCGCCCGCCGTCAGTATTTTACCGTTCCCTGAAATTATCTCGGTAGACGGCCCGATTACAAGGCCGGGGGTAATGCCGTCCATGGTGTCGGGGTTGCCCGCTTTGCCAATTGCGCTTATGCGCCCATCGCGTATACCTATGTCGGCCTTTACCACGCCCCAATAGTCGAGGATTATCGCCCCGGTTACGACCACGTCTGGTGCACCCTCGGCCCGGGTGGCCCGGCCCTGGCCCATCGACTCCCGCACTACCTTGCCGCCCCCGAACACGGCTTCATCGCCCGCCTTGCCCGGCCCGCCAGACAAGTCCTCCGTCACTTCGATAAACAGATCGGTATCTGCCAGCCTCACCCTGTCCCCCGCAGTCGGGCCGTAGAGCGCCGCATAACGTTGGCGCGAAAGCTCAGGCACCGACATGGCCCTTCACCTCGCCACGGAAGCCGGCAACGTACCGAGCGCCGCCGAAGGGGACGAGCTGGACCTCGACGGCGATCCCGGGTTCGAAGCGGATGCTCGTGCCGGCGGCGACAGCCAGTTTTTTCCCCAGGGCCGCCACCCGGTCAAACTCGAGCGCCGGGTTTACCTCGGCAAAGTGAAAGTGGGAGCCGACCTGGACAGGGCGGTCCCCCTTGTTTTCCACGCGCAGGGTCGTGACGGGACGGCCCTCGAGGATGGCGACAGGGCCGTCCCCAAGGACGATTTCGCCCGGTGTCACGGCACGGGCCGTGCAGGGTCACCAGTTTTGTCCCATCGGGGAACGTGGCCTCCACCTGGACCTCGTCGATCATCTCCGCTACTCCGTCCATGAGCTGGGGGCGCGAGAGCACCTGACGGCCCGTGGCCACGAGCTCGCCGACGCTCTTACCCTCCCTGGCGCCCTCGAGCACGAAGCTGGAGAGGATGGCTACGGCCTCGGGATAGTTCAGTTTGATCCCGCGGGCCAAGCGGTCCCTGGCGACCATGGCCGCCAGGGATAGCATTAGCTTTTCGATCTCAGGTTGGCTCAGTTGCATTGCAGTGGCGGGGCGGCATAAGGCAGGAGCTCGGCCCGGGACGCATTCGTGACCCGTTGCATCACGCCCCCCGACACGACCGCGCAGCCCGCCGTCAGGGCCTGGTGCTGCAGCCCGCTTATCCGGTTGTTGAGGTCGAAGAGCCGCCCCCCCGGCTGAAAAACTCCTTCTAAGTCGATGCCAAACGGCTCGGCTTCAGAGGAATCGGTCTCACCCCAGGTCGTCGTGTTGACTACCACGTTCCACACGCCCCGCGAGGGTGCTCGTCCGTCCAGGTCCTCGAGCAGTTGGCCACCACAACCCCGGGCCAGGTCTTCGGCTGCCCGTCGAGACCGCGCCGCGATGACCACCGCGCATTCAGGCCACCGGCGGCCAACCGCCAGCGCGACCGAACGCGCCGAGGCCCCCGCGCCGAGCATGAGGAGCCAGGCGGGTTGCGCCTCTCCGGTCAGCACCTCGAGAGCGCTCATGGCGGACCAGGTGTTGGTGTTGAAGCCAATGGTGCCAACTGAGCTGCGCAATATCGTATCAACGACGCCGGTGCTGAGGGCGCTCGGAGCGAGGGCGTCGCAGCGCGCTCCGACCTCGCGTTTCCATGGGCTCAACACCACGCCGAGCTGCCAGGCGGGCTCGTCGAAGAGCTCGTCGGGTGATGAAAGCGCCGTTTTAGCGGCGAGAAGATAACCGCGTGCGGTAATCGCCCGGCTGAGGAGCTCTCCGTTCACGGCCCGGGGGGCAGTGGTGCCGATGGCGGCGATGTTTACTGGCCAGCCTTCCTTTAGCAGCCTGCCACCGTGCGCGGCCGGGGCGGGCGCCCGCCAGCATGGCCAGCAGCGGGACTTGGCCCCGGGCACCGGGGCTCTCGACCTCGGCAGCGAGGAACCGTTGTGCCCCCTCGCTTATAACCGTCGACGGTCTTACGGTCACGGGCGGCTGGTTCCGGCGTCGGCGCGGCGGTGGGCTATGGAGGTGACAAGAGCGCCGGCGGGGTCGCCAATGGGCTCACCGTCTTTGGCGATCAGCCTTCCCCGCAGGTACGTGGCGCGAACCGCGCCTCTTGTGCGCCAACCGTCGTAGGGGCTCACAGGATGGCGCGAGTGCAATTGGTCGGCACGGACCGCTCCTTCGGCGACCGGGTCGACGAGGTTGAAGTCTGCATCGGCTCCGATCCCCAGGTGGCCTTTGCGATCGCCGATCTTCCAGATCGCCGCTGGTTTGTACGACGCCACGTACACAAGACGCTCGAGCGACAAGCGGCCGTTGGCGACCTCGGTCAGCATGAGCGGGAGCATCGTCTCCACGCCGATGAAGCCGCTGGTTGCCTCCCATACGTTGGCCGCACTTTGTTGGTCCACGGTGTGGGGGGCGTGATCGGTGGCCAGGATGTCAACCTGGCCCAGAGCCAGACCGCGCCACAGGGCGGCCACGTCGGAAGCGGGCCGGACCGGCGGGTTGAGCTTGATCAGGTTGCCATATTTGGCATACGCAGTGTCATCGAGCAGGAGGTGGGCGACCAGGACCTCGCAAGTTACGTCCTGGCTCTTCGACCGCGTCTGCTTTAACCAACTCGAGCCCGGCGGAAGTGGAGAGGTGGTGGATGTGGAGCTGGGCCCCGGCAGCGCGGGCCAACGTGAGGACGCGCCCGATCGCCTCCTCCTCCACGAAAGAAGGCCGCGATTCGAGATGGGCGATCGGATCTGTGCGCCCGGACGCCCGCAATTCGGTGATGAGAAGGCGCAACAACTTGTCGTTTTCGGCGTGCACGCCTACAACAAGCCCTGCTTGTTTGGCGGCGCGGAGCCCGGTGAAAATGGCGGCGTCGTCCGGACAAGGGTTGTCCCCGGTCGTCTGGCCCATGAACAACTTGAGCCCGAGGGCTCCGCTGGCTGCCATGGGGCCGATCTCTTCGGCGTTGTCCTGGCCGAGCATCCCGTAGAGGCCGAAATCCACGTGTGCCAGTGGTTTCACGGCGTCGAGCTTGGCCTCGAAGATTTCGGCGGTTGCTACCGGAGGAAATGTGTTGGGCATGTCTATTACTGTCGTAACCCCGCCGGCCGCCGCCGCCCGGGTCCCCGAGCCGAAATCTTCTTTTTCTGTCATACCGGGTTCACGCATGTGGACGTGCGCGTCCACCAGGCCCGGGACTACCACCAAGTGGCTGGCGTTGACCTCTTCGTTGGCCTGGCCGAGGCCCTCCCCAACGGCGACGACCTTCCCGTTGGCGACGCCGAGGTCGGCCCGCACCGTCGAATCGCGAGACGCGACGAGGCCGCCCCGGACGACCAGGTCGTATTGCATCAGGCGCTGGTCATTAACGTCGACCCGGAGGGGATCTGCAAAGATTTGACCTCGGAGTACTCCAGGAGCCCGTACACACCGCTTTCGCGGCCTATCCCTGACTTCTTGAAGCCTCCGAACGGCGCTAATCCGTTGAAAACACCGGAGTTGATCTGCACCTGGCCCGTGCGGAGCCGTCGGGCGACCCGGACCGCTTCCTCGTCTGTACCCGCCCACACCGCCCCGGAGAGGCCGTACTGAGTGCCGTTGGCGACGCGGACGGCGTCGTCCTCCCCGGCGTGGCCGATGATCGACAGCACGGGCCCGAAGATCTCCTGCTGTGCGATAGTCATGTCGGGCGACACGTCGCTGAACACGGTGGGGGCGACGAAGTACCCGCGGTCGAGCCCGGCGGGCCGGTCCGGCCCACCGCAAACAAGGGTGGCGCCCTCGCTTATGGCCGAGCGGATAAAACCACGTACCCGCTCGTACTGGGACGCGTTGACTATTGGCCCGAGGGTCGAGGCCGGGTCCTTCGGGTGGCCCGGGATGTACGTGCTCGCCGCGTCTTTGGCGATCTCAGCTGCTTCGTCCAGACGGTCTTTGGGGACCAGCAGGCGGGTTTGGGCGCCGCAAACCTGGCCGTTGTTCATGTAGCAGTTCCACAGTGTGCCTCGTACGGCTCGTTCGAAGTCGGCCCCGTCCAACACCAGAGCGGCCGACTTGCCGCCGAGCTCGAGGACAGGACGGGTGATATTGGGGGCAACCGTAGCCAGGATCTGTTGGCCCGTGCGGATGGATCCGGTAAAAGTGAGCATATCTATGCCCGGGTGGGCGGCGAGGGGAGCCCCGGCGTTGGCACCCGTGCCGATGACGACGTTGAACACACCGGGCGGGAGGTCGAGGGTAGAGATGAGCTCGGTGAGGCGGTAAACACTGAACGGCGCCACCTCCGAGGGTTTGGCCACGACAGTGCAGCCGGCGATCAAAGCCGGTACCACTTTCGTGAAAAAGCCGAGGGGGTAGTTCCACGGGCTAATGCTGCCCACCACGCCGGCCGGTTCACGGACCACCAGCGACTGGCCGACCCACTCGTTCGGCGGCATCTGGTCGGCCAGTTTGAGCAAGTTCCCGACGTTGGCTGAGAGCCGGCCAACGTGGACGTCCCGTGCCCACGCGAGCGTTACGCCGACCTCCGTCACGATCAGGTCGATGAACTCGTCGCTCACCTCGTCAATAAGGTCGCCGAGGCCGGCGAACATACCGGCCCGGTCGCTGGCCGACATCGACGCCCAGCGGTCGAAAGCGGCCCGGGCGGCGCTGACCGCTTGCTCGACGTCCTCGGCGCTGCCAGCGGGCACTTCGCCTACCAGTTCCTCCGTCGCCGGGTTGACCACCGGGTACCGGTCTGTAGACGCGCTATGGACCCACGTCCCGCCGATATAGACATCGTCTCGCGCCTTCGTCGCCGAGGCGACCACGGCAGTTTCGACGTTCATCGTTATTGCCTCTTTTCCCTATTGGCCCTTTTGGCGGTGTACGGGACGATCATTGGGAACCCACTCCCAGATTGTCGACCAGGAACCCCCGGCGGGCCGCCAGCACGGTGACTAGTTCCACCATTGCGAATGCACCCAGGCTCAGAGCGACCGCGGTGACACAGGCTGCCATCAACAACTGGACTTCCTGGTCGGCGTTCGCAGTGATCATCAGCTCGCCGACCCCGTTGAAGCCGTCCAGCCACTCGGCCAGCAGGGCCCCGAGGACGGACAGGGGAGCAGCGACCCGCAGGCCGAGCAGCAGGCTGGCGGCGGCGGCCGGTAGCAGCGTCACCCGCAATCGCCGGCGAAAGGGGGTGGCATAAAGGTCGCCCAGTTCATTGATCTCCGCCGGGACCGACTCAAAACCTTGAGTGATGGCGACCAGGAGAGCAAAGACGGTGATAACAATTACGCAAAGCACGGACGTCGCCAGTCCCCGGCCGGTCAGCAGGGTCACGATCGGGACCACGCCGACAATTGGTAGCGTCCGGACCAGGAGTGAGTAGGTGAGGATGGCGTGCTTGGCGTAGGGCCAGCGCACGATCGTGAGCGCCAGCGCGGTGGCCAGGACGATGGAGGCGATGAGCCCGAACACAGCACCCTCGCTCGTCAGGAGGGCGCCATGTAGCAGTGCGGAGACGTTCCCTCCGACGGCGCGTGCGCAGTCTGGAGCGGTGACGGCAGCACATAGGAGGGAACGTGGGACAACCAGATGTAGCCCTGCCAGGCGGCAACGATTAGCAGCAGCACGACGACGATGCTCAGGGCCCCTCTCGAACGAGTCATCGGACCCTCCGTCGCAGAGGCGCCATGAGAAGTGTGGCCACGCCAAGTAACCCCAGCGAGCCGATGGCCGCAAGGGTGATCGTGGCCCAGAGCAAAGGAGGTTCGTAGCTGAACAAAGCGTTGGTCATCACTTCACCGAGCCCGAACGAAGTTGAGGCGCCAGACCATTCGGCCACGATGGCGCCCACGAAACAGTAGGGGATCATGGCTCGAATGCCTACGTCGAGGACGGGCACGGTTTGCCAGAAGCCGACAAAACGCCACCAGCGCACTCGCGAGGTGGCGTACAGCGCCCCCAGTTCATCACGGCCGCGCTCGCTGACCCTGGCCATGCCGCTCAGCATGGCGGCGACCGGGACGAGCCCGGCCAGCACGCACACGGTGGCAACGAGAGCCCGCCCGCGTGGCATGACCAGCGACAGGATAGGTGTCATTACGATCAACGGCACTGTGCCAATGACAATTGACAGGGCGGCCAAACTCGGGGATATCCGCGGCACCAGGGCGACGAAAAAAGCGCCGACGGCGGTGATGCCAAGCAGGACGCCAACGCCTATCAGGGTTGCGTACAGTGTCGGCCGAGCGTTCAACCAAAGCACGGCCCAGTGGCTGTGGATCTCTTTTACCGTGGCGACAGGGCTGACTACAGCCGTACCGAAGACGTTCGAAGCCGCGATCAGTTGCCAGACCAGCGGGATGGCGCACACAGCCAGGAAGGCCACCACGAAATGCGGCTCGAGCAAATGCGAACCGCTAAATCTCATGCGGTGGCGCCCGGTCGCTGACGCCTCATCCGCAGGGTGGTCAGCAGGCCCGATTACTACCGGACTTCCTGAGGCCACGCTCATGTTGCCAGCCCCGCCCTTATGGTGCGGCAGCGCTCGAGAAATTCCACGGTGTCACGGCTGGCCCCGCGCGTCGGCGCGGCTCGGTCACGTCGTGCACCAGCTTTACCGTGCACGGCCGGCCCGAAAGGACGACGACCCTGTCGCCCAGGAGAACGGCCTCCTCCACGGAGTGCGTGACAAGAAGGCACGTGGTCTTCGTCGTCGACAGGATCCGCAGCAGCTCGAGGTTCAGTTCGTAACGCGTGATCTCATCGAGTGCACCGAACGGTTCGTCGAGCAGCAGCAGGTCAGGGCGTGTGGCCAAGGCCCGGGCCAGCGAGACGCGTTGGCGCATACCGCCCGACAGCTCGCGGGGCCGCCGGCCGGCCCAGTCCGAGAGCCTTACGATGTCGAGGAGTTCGTCGATCCACGCCGGCTGCGCCGGCAACTTGGCCAGGTCGAACGGAAGCTCGACGTTGCGGCGGACCGACCGCCACGACATCAGGGCCGGGTCCTGGAAAGCGAAGCCGATCCGCCGTTGTTTACGCAGTGCGTCGGGCGTAAAGGTGCCGAAAGTGATGCGGCCGGCCGTGGGCTGGACCAGGCCGGCGGCCAGCCGTAGAAGCGTCGACTTCCCGCACCCTGAAGGCCCGACCAGAACGGCCAGAGCCCCATGCGGCACCACAAAATCGACCTGGTCGACGGCTGCCACCAGGGGGTGGCGACCTCCCCCGTAGCCGAAGGAAACCGCTTCGATGGTCAGGTCCCCATCAGCACTGGCCACCGGCACATTGGCCGCCGGCACCTTGGCCGGCACTTTGGCCGCCGGCACATTGGCCGCCGGCACTTTGTCCGCCGGGACGTTGGCCGCTCGGGCCGGGACGGGAGCGGCCCGTTCCCTGGCTCGGTCCTCACCTCGAGCTCGTTTGGCACTTGGTCACCGGACCTGGCTCGGGCCTGACCACCGCATGGGCCCGTGCGGGAAAACACGGCACGGCCGGCGACCCATACCTCGCGCACCCTCTCGGGGCTCCCTATCGCCAGGACGACGTCAGCCACGGCCCATTCGCCCCCGCGCAGGAGGTGCTCATAGCCCCCGAGGTCGACGAGGACGAAATCAGCGATGTTGCCAACAGTATTGACTTTGGGCGCACAGTTCCCAAGCGCTTGGCGGCCACCCTGCAACAGACGGTCGACAAACGGCCCGGCCGGGATGGTCTTGCCGGCCTGGGCCTGAGCGATCCCACGCAGCAGCCGCAGCTCGTTCCAGTAGTCAGCGTCGTCACCCAGCGCGAGGCCGTCGAGACCGGCGGCGAGGTCGATCGGCGAACTATGAGCTTCGGCCACGGGAGGGATCCCCGACGCCAAGCGCAGGTTTGAGCTGGCGTTAAGAGCAAGTACGCACCCATCATCGCTGAGGGCCGAGATCTCGTCGGCCCGCAAGTGCGTGCCGTGGGCAAAGCACATTTGAGGGCCGGCCAGGCCGACACGGCGCAGGAAGCTCACCAGACCGTCCGGGTAGGTGTTGTCAGCCCAGGTCCGCTGCACCCGGGACTCGAGAAGGTGCATGTGCACTCTTCGCCCGGTGCGCCTGGCGTGCTGCCCAACGGCCCGGAGCGTGCCCTCGCTCACCCATTGGGGCCCCACCGGGCCGAGCTGCACCTCGACACAGGGGTTGTCGGTGGCGTCTGCGATGGCCTCGACGGCGTCGAGATGGCGGTCGACTTCGGCTGTCGACCAGCCGACGGCGTCCCGGCTCCTGCCGTGGAGGTCCTCTATCAAGTCTGCAAACGGGTAAACGACGGCGGCCCGGGCCCCGCTCGTGCTGGCGGCGTGCGCGGCTGCCAGCACTTCAGCCGCGACATCGGCCCTGGGGGTTGACGCATATGACGGTGGCGCCGACGCCCGAGGCGAGCATGGCCCGACAGCCATTGCCCACCAGGGCGTCCTGCGTTGTCGGGGCTCCTCTCCCCCGCAGCGAGGCGATCCACGTTTCGAGCGGCGCGTCGGCGATGCCGGCGAGGACGTTGCCCCAACCCCGGCCGTGGTCGTGGGCGTTCACGAGCAAGGGCACAAGAGCGAGGCGGGCACCGTTTTGCATGGCGGCGCCTGGCCCGGGCTGAGCCTCCCGGACCGACGCGATGACACCATTGCGTACGACGAGCTCATATTGACTGAATTCGGGCGCGGCAGGTCCCTGGCCGACAATGCCGATGAGCGGCCACTTCCCGTCGGTCGCCCATGGCTCCATGGAAGGTCCTCTACCTGTTGCCGCGCTCGCCCCCGGCGCAGAGGAGGTCAGCGCCATTGGTCACTTATGCCTTGTCACCGGCTTCGACGAGGAACTGTTGGGTGAACACCTTGTTTATATTCACATTGCCGGTGATGATGCCCGCTGTCTTGTAAAGCTCGTAGACCTCCTGGAAGGCGGCGGCTTCGACCCACAAGAGCCCGTGCTGGGCGGCTGCGCCGCCGTTTATGAGGGGCACGGAAACCTGAGCCGAGTCCTGCTCGTTGGCCAGTACGGCCTGGGTTTGAGTGTGGTAAAGGTCCCAGGTCAATTTGGCCGCTGCCCTCGGGTTCTTACAGAACTCCTGCCAACCCTTGAGGTCGGCCTTCATCCAGCGGGCAACCAGGTCGGCCTGATTTTTCAAGGTGCTCGTAAGGGCGAAATAGGCATTTCCATAGTCAGGGTCGCCGAGCTTGTCGAAATAGACAATGTTGACGTCGTAGCCGGACTTCTTCAGGTCGAGGCCCTGCTCGGTGCCGTAGCCGATGTAGGCCTGTACTGAGCCCGACGTCAGGACAGACGGATCTGTCCCTACAGTGACGATGTGCACCGAGCTCGGGCTGATGCCGGCCCGGGTGAGCATGGCTGACAGTAATTGCTGCTCACCGTAAGGCAGCCCGACCGTCTTGCCTTTCAAAGACTGCAGGGTCGTCAGGGGTTCCTTGCTCAGGGACATGAGCGTGTTCGGGGTGCTCTGGTAAATAGTGCCGAAGCACTGAAGAGGGATGTTTTTGCTCACGGCCGTAAGGACGTCAGAACCGTTGGCATCAGCCATCATTACCTGGCCGCTTTCCACCAGGGTGAGGCCGTCTATCCCGTTACCCCCCGATAGGAAGACGGCGTTGATCCCTTCTTCGGCAAAATACCCGTTTTGGAGGGCGATGAAGTGCCCCCCGAACTGCGCCAGCTTCAGCCAGCCTAACTGGAACTTAACGGTGTCAAGGCCCTTCGCGGCCGGCTTTATGGCGGCGCCGGCAGGAGCGGCGGTCAATAGGCCCCCGGACGAGAGCGCGATCGTCGTGCCGGCGGCCAGCATGCCACCCCTGGATAAGAACTGGCGTCGAGAAAAACGGTCATGACTTTCCATATGGTTCACCCTTTCGTGATATTCGAGAGCCCTCGAGCTCATTGAGGAGAGATTGACCAGGTGACGCCGTGGAGGGGGTCAGCTCGGCTCAGCGCGGGTGCCGCGCTTGCGCTGGACGACCCACTCGCCGACCGGGATCGGGATAGCCTCCGGGTCCACGAAGGACGTGACGACCCGCTCGTCGCTGGGCCGGAAGAAAAAGGGGACAGATATTCGGACCGACCGGGCCAGGGCGGGGTCCGGCGATACCGTGACCTGGTGGGGGGCGGCGCGCCACCTCCCGCCGCTCAGGTACGTGAGAAGTTCGCCGACGTTTACTACATAGGTGCCGGGCTCCGGGCCTACCTCGTCCCATGTCCCGTCCACCCGCTCGACCGACAACCCCCCCGAACGGCTTTGGTCCTGGTGAAGCACGGTAAACACGGTGAGATCGCTGTGAGCCGCATTGTAGACCGGTTTGTCGGCGCCGTTTGCTTCGGTAACGGGCGGGTAATAGTTAGCGGCCAGGTCGGCCCAATTACCTTCCATGACGTCGAACCACTCTTCGCGCTCGATTTCGAGCAACGAGGCTAAAACAGTGCCGATTGATGCCGCTACCTCTTGCATGCCTGCGTAATATCTGTGCCAGGTCGGGATGAAATCGGGCGGCGCCTCGGGCCACAGTGAACAGCTCGCCAGCGCACGGCCGGTAATGTCATCGCCAAACGGCGGGACCGAGCCGTCCTTGGCGTGAGCGACAAGGGTGGGGGCGACACGCGGCCCGATGTGGTACATCTCCTTACGGTCGGCCGAGCCGTACTGGCTGAGGAACTCGCCGCCGCACCAACCCACGTAGGGGTCGTCGGGATAGCGGTACCTCACCTTTTGCTCCATCGGCAGCTCGAAGAAAGCACAGGTGACAAGGTGCATCTGCTCGACGAGCGTCGCCGGGATGGGCAAGTCGGCCAGCCGGAAGGCTCCCGGGTCCCTCAGCGCTTGGTCCACCCGGCCCAGCAGTTCTGCGCCGGCCGCGGAGGGCTCTTGGCTGGCTTGCACCAGGTCCGTCAATGAGAACGAGGCGACCGGCATCAGTGCTCAACCACCGCAGCCGGGCCCCTGTTCATGCGATGACGGTAACGGCCAAGTGTTTCAGGGAAATTAACGGCCTGTAACCGTTGTGGGACTGCAGAGCGTTCAAATCCATCTCGCCCCCTCCGGCGATTGGTTGCCGCTAACCTCACCACATTACCGCGTGCTGCCTGTGGATCTTCGAAGCGACACCGTTACTCGGCCCGGAGACGGGATGCGCCACGCGATGGCCATGGCCGAGGTGGGCGACGACCAGTTCGGGGAGGATCCCACGGTGCGCGCCCTGGAGGAAGAGGCGGCCGGCCGGTTGGGCCACCAGGCCGCGGTTTTCGTCCCGTCGGGGACGATGGGCAACAATGTCGCGCTCAGGCTGCTCGCCCCTCCCGGGACAGAAATCCTGGCCGACAACGAAAGCCACATCGTTACCTACGAGCAGGGCGGGCTGGCGGCAATAGGTGGTATCCAGACCCGTACCATCACGAGCGACCGCGGTATCCTGCGGCCCCGAGTTGTCGCCGAGCAACTGCGGGTAGACCCGTGCCAACAGAACGCGGCCGAGCCCAATTATGCGAGAGTCGAGACGCGGGCGGTGGCACTCGAGAACACGCACGTTCGTTCCGGAGGACGCGCGTGGCGGCTCGAGGAGATCGACGCTTTGGTGAAGGTCACTCAACCGGCCGGGGTGCCGCTGCATTGCGACGGTGCGCGGATTCTGGAACGTGTCAGTGGCCGCAGGCGTCGCGGTCGGCGGAGTACGGGCGCCGCTTCGCGACACTCTCGGTCTGCTTGTCGAAGGGCCTCGGGGCGCCGGTCGGTTCCCTGGTCGTGACCAGCGTGGAGCACGCTCTCGTGGCCCGATCACTGAGGCACCAGCTGGGCGGCGCCATGCGACAGTCCGGGATTATCGCAGCCGGGGGCCTTTATGCGCTCCGCCACAACCTCGACCGTCTGGCCGACGACCACCGGCGGGCCAAGGACCTGGCTGTTGCGCTGGCCGAAAGCGTGCCCGACCGGGTGGACGCCGATCAGGTAGAGACCAATATCGTCATGTTGGAGGTGAGCGATGCCCCGCGTTTCGTCGGTGCGGCGGGTGGCCGGGGCGTGCTCCTTGGGGCCGTCTCACCCACTGTCATCCGGGCGGTAACGCACCTGGATGTCGATGACGACCAGCTCGACGCGGCCAAGGCGGTCCTATGCCCGATGCTCGAAGAGGACGCAAAACGCCCCCATCCCGTCCGCCCTTGCTAAGCACCACTCCGTTCCAGAGCCGGCCGGTGGCGATGGGGAGCCGGGCCGCCGTCTCAGCACCGCACCTGCTGGCGGCGCGGGCGGCCATCGACGTTCTCGATGCGGGCGGCAACGCCGTTGATGCTGCCGTCGCCGCGGCTGCGGTCTCCACCGTAGTGCAGCCCTTTTCGAGCAGCATCGCCGGCGTCGGCTGGGCCAACGTGTACGAACGCGCGACCGGGAAAACAGAGGTGCTCCAGTTCCATGGGGCTGCCCCGGTAGGGCTCGACGTGAGTGGCTTCACTGCCGGTCCCTCAGGCATGCTGGACTGGCAGACCCTCGAGGCCCGTGGAGCGGCGCTTCTCGGTAGCCTTGTGCCGGCTGCGGTAAGTGGGTGGGAGGCCCTCCTGGCCCGAAAAGGAAGCTGGCCTCTGTCTCGCTGTCCTCGAGAGCGCCATAGCGCTGGCCCTCGGCGGCTTCCCGGTGTCCGAGCTGTTGCACCAAGTCATCAAGCACAACGTTGCGAAATTGGCGCGGTGGCCAGCCAGCGCGGAGATTTTCGTCCCCGGCGGATGCGTGCCCCGGACCGGCGAGCGCCTCGTACAAGCCGACCTGGGCGCCACCCTGGAACGCATCGCCGACAACGGCGCTGCTGAATTGACCGAGGGCAGGACGGCACGGGCGCTGCTCGACCTCCACCGCCAGCACGGTGGCGCATTGTCCGGGTCTGACCTGGCGGCCTACGCCTGCCGAGCTGGCACCCGCCACTGGTCACCACATATAGGGGGCATACGGTCCACGCCGCGCCACCGCCACTGGGCGACGTCTCTTTTGTGTCAGGACTGCAATTGCTCGAAACCTTCCCGCCTTTCGACGGGCCTTCTGACCCCGGTTACATTGCCGCCAGTGTCCAGTCGGCCAGGCTCGTAAACGCCGAACGGGCGCGGTACCTGGGCCCTTCGTACCGATAAAGCGGTAATCGACCGGTTGCTGGGGCCGGAGCACGTACTCGAGCTCAAGGCGCAGATTTCGTCTGGCGCCACCGGCAGTGACCCATCGGCGTCCGCTGACGGGCACACGATCACGTTGGCGGTGGTGGACGAGAGCGGCAACGCGGCAAACATCATGCAAACGGTGGGCACGTTTTTCGGGACCGGGGCCGTGGTCCCCGGTACCGGGGCCCTGGTCAACAGTTGCCTGTACTTCGCCTACGTGGGCGGCGACGGGGCCAACCGGGTGGTCCCTGGTCACGGCATCGAACAGAACCCGTGCCTCGCCACCGTCTTTGACCACCGCGGGGACCTCGAGCTCGTGCTCGGCAGCCCCGGTGGGAGGACGCGAGTCGAAACCGTCCGCCAGATGCTTGTCAACTTCATTGACTTTGGCATGAACGTACAGCAGGCAGTCGACGCCCGCCGCTTTCTGGGTGCACTGGACGGCAGCGGTGTCGATTTCGAGCAGCGGTACGGGCCCGGCAATCCCGGCCTGCGTGCCGCGCTTGAGTCCGATGGCTACCGGGTACGCCTGGTTGACGAGGCTTTCTGCTCTGGGCAAGCGATCGCCGTCGATCTCGCCTCCCGCGCGCGAATGGCGGCCGCCGACTGGCGCCGAGAGTCCGTGGCACTGGCGTACTGAGGACGACCTGCGGGTGGAGGCCATGTCCTGGACTTGACACCGTCCGCGACAACTCATTACTGGTGGTACGCAGTGGAGCCGAGTACCGGGCGTGCCAAGATCGGGGCCATCGGGGCGGGGTGGTGGGCCACCACCAACCACTTCCCCCTCTTGGCGCACCGCGATGATGTCGAGCTTGTGGCCGTCTGCCGCCTGGGGGGACGGGAGCTCGAGGCCGTAAAGAGCCAGTTCGGCTTCAAGTACGGCACCGAGGATTATCGTGAACTGCTCGAAATGGACCTTGACGGTGTCGTTGTAGCCAGCCCTCACGATTTGCATTACGAGCACGCGGCCGCCGCGCTGGACAGGGGCCTCAAAGTGTTGTGTGAGAAGCCGATGACGCTCTTCGCCAGCCAGGCGTGGGATTTGGTGGCTCGCAGCGAGCGGTCAAACGCGCCTCTTTTGATCGCGTACGGTTGGAATTACAAGCCGCTCGTAGACCAGGCCAGACTGCTCCTCGAGAATCCCGGCGTCGGTACCCCGGAATACGTGCTTGGGCATATGGCCAGTCCCACAAAGAGCTTCTTTTCCAGCCGGGACAACACGGTGCCCTCACAGTTTGCCGGCCCGTTCACCGGCCCCGACCCCGCCACCTGGCAGGACCCGCGACGGGGCGGGGGTTACGGGCACGGGCAAGTCACCCACCTGGCGGGGCTTTTGTTCTGGCTCGTCGACATACGAGCGGCTACGGTACGTGCCCTGACGACGAGCCCAGGCGCACCGGTGGACCTTTACGATGCCGCCAGCCTGACGTTTGCCTCCGGCGCCATCGGCGTCATCTCCGGGGCGGCTACGTTGCCCGACGATGACAAGTTCCAGGTGGATATCCGGATCTTCGGGACCGAAGGCGTGCTGTTGCTCGACATGGAGCGCGAACGGCTCGAACTGCGGCGCCACGACGGCCGTAATCGCCGTGTCGACGTCCCGAAAGGGCAGGGTTCCTACAGTTGTGAAGGACCGGTCGAGTGTTTCGTGGACCTCGTGCACGGGCGTGCCTGCCACAACAGGAGCCCGGGATGGGTGGGGGCGAGGACGGTAGAGCTCCTCGACGCCCTATACCGGTCGGCCAGCCCATCCGTCCCCGGTCGTCCCGTGAGCGTGGACTTATCGCTGGGCCGGTGAGGGGTGAGGGGGTGCCATCCAATCTGGAGAAGGCAAATCTGGAGGAGGCAAGTTTGGGAGAAGGCGCGGAAATAGCAGAGGGGATTTACCGCGTCGTCGGGCCCTCGGCGAACGCTTCGTCGCCCTCTACCTTCTAGCAGGGAGCGAGGCGGCGCTCCTGGTCGACAGCGGCGTGCAGCCGACTATCGACGAGGCGCTGCTGCCGTTCCTCGCCCGGATCGGCCGGAGCGCCGAAGACATCACCTACCTGCTCTCGACCCATTGCGATTTCGACCATATCGGCGGGAACCGGCGGCTTTCCGAGCTGGCCCCTAGAGCCCGGCTGTTGTGCCACGAACTGGACCGGGCCATGACAGAAGACGTCGAGGTTTTGATCGCCGACCGTTACGGAGAGTTCAGGGAGGCGCACGGTTACGACGACACAGACGACGCCACCAAAGTCCACATCCGGTCGGTCACAGGCACGCACCCGGTCGACATCGGGCTGTCGGGTGGCGAGCGAGTCAGGCTGGGGCAGGGCTGGACGGTGAGCATCCTGCACACGCCGGGTCACTCGCCGGGGAGCGTGTCGGTCTGGGATCCGCGCTCCAGCGTGGCGATCATCGGCGACGCGGTGCTCGGGGCCGGGTTGCTCACTTCCGACGGAAGTCCGGCCTTTCCGCCGACGTACCGCCAGACGGTGGCCTACCGGGCGTCGATCTCGGCTCTCTTCGAGTTGCACCCTTCAATACTGGCCACCAGCCACTACCCCCTTTATCGCGGTGGCGAGGTGGCCGACTTCCTCTCTTTGAGCTCCAACTTCGCCGACCGCGTCCAGAGGGCGGTGCTCGAAGCCCTGGACGCCTCACCAGACGGGCTGACGAGCCTGCAGATCATCGATGCCGTCTGGCGAGACCTGGGTAGCTGGCCCGAGGCCACCGCAGGCGCGTTGATGTACCCCGTGGTCGGCCACCTGGAGGAGCTGGCGTCGCTGCGCCGAGTCAGCTGCGACGCGGGCGCCTGCCCGTCAAGTGGAGGTCTCGCTAAGCGAGGCCAGTTCGGGCTTTGCGCTACGGCAACAAGACCCCCGGGGCTGTCCAGACCGCGCTTGCGGGCCGTAGCCGGCACTTCTTCTATTTCCTTGGTGGGCGGCTGACCAGAGCGGCCAGGTTTGGTACCCCAGGGGGGCGGGAATATAGCGCATCAGTTAAACCCCGTCTACCAGGGCCAAGCCGGGCCCGCACCGGTCTCGGCTCCAATGCCACTGACTATCGAGTCGGTGTGGTACACGTTTTTGGGAGAGAAGCGCGCCGGACACCCCGTCCGGCGCTTACGCAGGAGGTCATCGGAGTGACAATTACGAGAGGGGAGCACAAGGGTAGAGCGCTCGTCTCGCTAGGCGCCGCGCTCACGCTCGGAATAGGCATCTTCGGTATGGCCACCGCGGGGGCATCGACCCTTCGCGCTCAAGCGACGGGTTTCTCCTTCACCGCCCCTGTGGTGGACACCGGCCCGGGAGCTTCACCGTGCTACGCGCCGGCTCCCCGGTTACCGTCGAAGTTTTCCCGCACACCGCCTACAGCGAAGCCGGGAAGACCGGAGTGTCGTTTATGAATATCCAGCCCGGTGACCGGGTGAAGGTCCAGGCGACACTCACCTCGAGCACCACGACGCTAAACGCCCTGCAGGTCCAGATAGAGACGTTCCCGACGATCACCTTCAACGCCACCGTGACCTCGTTGGGCTCGACGAGTTTCGCCGCCGTGAGGCCCAGCGGTGTCCCGATCAATGTCGAAGTCTCCACAGGTACCGTATTTAAAGAGGCCGGAGTCGGCGCCCCGACGCTGTCGGACGTCGTCGTCGGCCAGTCGCTAACGGTGCGAGCGTCCATGACCACGAGCACGAAGGTCGTCGACGCCCAGCAAATCCAAATCCGTCCCTTCCCCGGCATCTACTTCAATGCCAAGGTCCGTTCCATTGGCGAAAAGAGCTTCCAGGTCTTTTCCTCCAAGGCCCTGGGGGCGATGACCGTCGACGTCACCTCGAGCACGACCTACAAAGAATCCGACGGTGAAGTCCGCTTCGTTCGCGAACCTCTTTCTGGGCGAGATGGTCTATATACACGCCGTAACGACGGGCCAGAACAACGTGGTCAGGGCCACCTCGATCAACTTCGAGACAGCTAAGGGTTAACCAACGCGGGCACACCCGGCGCTGTGTGCCCTATCTAATCCCGGCGCCCTGGTGGCAAACGCTGTGCCCCGCCCCTCACGTCCGAAGCAGGACAAAGGGGCGGGGCACATTTATGCCGCCTGAGCCTTTTTCGACGCTCTGAACGGTTCCGTCCCCACTTAACCACGTGGCAGGACGAAGCGTGAATAGGCACTGCTGAGCGCAGGAGCCATCCCTAAATGAGGTCCCCGGACCGCGCCGGCGTCCCGCCCGGCCCCGATTTGTGCATTCAACCTGCACTATTCGTCAGGTGGCGTTATGCAGTTGCGAACCGGTCAAGCTGGATGCCCGTTGGCGGCGCGACAAAGCTGTAACACGGCCCCTCTATACTCCCCCCCAATGCTTCGCGCAGACACAACTAGTCCGATCGGGTACCGGCTTATGGGCCCAGGCTTATGGGGCCAGGTCCCGACCTGCCGACGGACGTTCCCAAACCATCACGCTCATACGCCAGAGGTCGAAGGTTGCTTCGTCGTCAGGCATGCGTGCACGAGAGGAGATACATGCACGGAACCTGGAAGAAGGTCTTCGCACCTGCCCTGGCCGTTGCGGTGTCGGCTCTGTCGCTCGGTGCGACTGCCCTCCCCGCTTCCGCCAGCACCGCGAAGCCCACTTACATCATCGCCTATGAAGGCCCGCTGTCCGGCGGTAACGCCCAGCTCGGGCTCAACATGGAGTACTCAGTAGAGCTGGCCATCAATGAGGCCAACGCCGGCACTTCGTCGTTCGGGACGCTGCCTTTCACCCTCAAGTTCAAGGCCGCCGACGACCAGGGGTCGCCCACCATCTCGCCGACCACGGCCCAGGAGCTTGTAAGCAACTCCCAGGTCGTGGCCGTTGTAGGGCCCGCCTTCTCGGGAGCCACCGAAGCGGCCGAGCCGACCTTTTCTTCGGCCAACCTGGCGACCGTCAGCCCATCCGCCACTAACCCGATCCTTGCGCAAAAGGGTTGGCACAATTTCTTCCGCGTCGTCGCTGACGACAACGCTCAGGGCCCCGCCGACGCTCAGTTCGTCTCGAAGAAGCTGGCGGCCAAGTCCGTGTACAGCGTCGACGACGGTAGCGCCTACGCCAGCGGCCTCGTAAAGGCCTTCGACACTGAGGCCGGCGTGCTCGGGGTGAAAGTCACCCACCAGACGGCCCTGGCTACCAGCCAGTGCGAAACTGGCAACACGGGCAATGTCGACCAGTACCCCGCCTTGGCCACGACGATCAAGTCGAGCAAGGCCCCCGTCACTTTCTACGCCGGTTACTACTGCGACTTCGCTCTGCTGGCCAAGGCCTTGAGGACGGCCGGGTACACGGGCACGCTGGTCTCGGACGACGGCAGCCTCGACCCCCATTACGTGAGCGAAGCAGGGGCCAAGGTCGCCAACGGGACCTACATCAGCTGCGCGTGCGCCGACCTCACTTCGCAGGCGTCTGGTACGTCGTTTGCCAAGGCGTTCCAGAAGCTGGCCAAGTTCGCTGTCGGCACCTACTCGGCCGAGGCCTTTGACGCCGCCAATGCCATTATCGACGTGATGAAGTCCCTCGGGACCAACGTGACCCGCGCCGGAATTGTGAGCGGGCTCCACAAGGTCACCTACATGGGCCTGACCAAGACGGTGCACTTCCAGGCCAATGGCAATATCGCGGGTACGGCCGTCTACATCTACAACGTGAAGAACGGCAAGATCGGAGTCGTGGGGCTGGCCCCCTAGCGGCTGATCAGGCGAGACGAGTAACCAGGCGACCGGGAGCAGCTGCACGCAGCGTCCCGGTCGTCGTTACTCGTACCACCCCTGGAGAAAACCTCGATGTGCTTCACCGAGAACTTCTGGAGCTTGTTGGTCGGCGGTCTGGCTAATGGCTGCCTCTACGCCCTGATTGCGATCGGCTATACCCTGGTGTACGGGGTACTGCGACTGATTAACTTCGCTCACAGCGAAGTTTTTATGGCGGGTGGGTTCGCCGGCTACTTCATCCTAGAGGGCATGGTAGGGAACCATCAGCCGACCGGGTTGGGCGAGGTCGGATTTGCGCTGGTGGGCATCATCGGGGGGGCTCTGGCGGGCGGCCTCGTAGCTTTCTTTCTCGAGCGGGTCGCCTATCGCCCGCTCCGTCGGCGTCACGCTCCGAGACTGGCCTTTCTCATCAGCGCCATTGGCGCCTCGTACTTCCTTTTCAACCTGGCGGGCAAGGAGTTCGGTCGAGATGCCGTCGAGGTCCCGGTGACCTTCACCGGGACCCTTTTCACGATCTTTGGCGCCCAGGTGCAGAGCTATTACGTGCTCATCGCCGTTTCCGCTGTAACCATGTTCGTTTTTCTCGACCGCGTCGTTGCACTTACCAAGCTGGGCCGAGGGATCCGGGCGGTGGCCGAAGACGCCGAGACCGCCAGCCTTATGGGCGTCAACATCGACCGCGTCATATCACAGGCCTTCGTCCTTGGAGGGCTCCTGGGCGGCGCCGCCGGGTTCCTCTTTGGCATAAGCGCCGGCGTGGTTTACACCATGGGGTTCACTCCCGCCCTCAAGGCCTTCACAGCGGCCGTGCTCGGCGGCATCGGCAACATCCGGGGTGCTGTCCTGGGAGGCCTAACCCTGGGTGTGGCCGAGAACCTGCCCAGCGCGTGTGTCGGGGCGTCCTGGCGGGATGTCGTCGCTTTCGGCATCCTTGTGCTGGTGCTGTTGTTCCGGCCGACGGGCCTGCTGGGCGAACGTCTTGGCAGGTCGGCGTGAGCTCGCCAGTGCGAGCGGGGCAAGCCGCGACCGGGGCCTCGACCGGAGGCGACGGGGCCGATGGGGCAGGGCCCCCCGGCGCCCACCGGTCTCGGTGGCAACGGTTGTTGGCGAACCGTTCCTTTCGGCGTGCCGTTGGCTGCGTGGCCGGGTTCCTGGTGCTGGCGGTCATGCTCGGCCCGTCCGGGAGCTCGACCGCCCCGCTTTCGGGGATAACCGGCTCCTTGTTCAGCCCCCGTGTCCTGATTTTTATGGCGCTGGGCATCGGTTTCTGGCTACTGATGACGGCCCAATCCCGATGGGGAGGGCGGCTCCAGCAGCTCAGCCACAGCATTACCACCGCCCCCAGGCGTCTCCTGCCCCAGCGCCGGGCGCGGTCCGGGGTGTACATCGCCGCCATCGCTCTGGCAGTGGTAATCCCCATGCACATCTCGGAGTTCTGGCAGGGCGTGCTCGTCCAGCAGATCGGGATCTATGTACTTTTGGCGCTGGGCCTCAATGTGGTCGTCGGCTTCGCCGGCCTCCTCGACCTGGGCTACGTCGCTTTCTACGCCATTGGCGCTTATACGGCTGCCTATTGGTCGGGGGCGCTCCCGGTGCACCCACCCATTGTCCTCAGCATGTTCTGGATCATCCCGTTCGCCATCCTGGCTGCAATGGTCGCCGGCGTGGTCCTCGGTGTGCCCACCCTCCGCCTGCGGGGTGACTACCTGGCCATTGTCACGCTCGGCTTCGGCGAGATCATAGAGATCGTGGCCACCAACCTCGGCGGCTTTACCGGCGGGGCACAGGGAGCGCTGGGCATCCCGCATTTTCGTTTCAACGTGCTGGGCCTCCATTACTTTTGGGGCATTTCCCAGCTGCCTTACTATTACCTGCTCCTCGGCTTTGTCGTCGTGAGCATGCTCGCCTTCTGGTTATTGGACAATTCCCGGGTGGGGCGGGCGTGGTCAGCCATACGCGAAGACGAAGTGGCCGCTGAGTCCGCCGGCATCAACGTCCTCAAGTACAAGGTCATGGCCTTCGCCATCGGCGCCTCTACCGCCGGCTTCGCCGGGCTGTTGACCGCCAGCCAAATCAGCTATATCAACCCGGGCGACTTCACCGTGCAGGTATCGATCCTGGTCCTAGTGCTCGTTATTTTCGGTGGCATGGGCTCCATTTGGGGCGCCGTGGTAGGGGCTGCCCTGATCGAGTGGTTCCAGTGGTTCCTCCAGGTGCACCCCCTCTTCGGGTACCAGCCTCAGGACCTCTACATGTACCTCGGTGCCCTGCTCGTGCTCATGATGATCTTCCGGCCCGAAGGCATCGTGCCCTCTCGCCGCCGCAAGCGAGAGATCGGGTTGGCGGAACATGGGGTTGGGACCGCCGATGCTCTCAGCGAGCCGGTCGGGCAGGCCGTGTGAGCGTCGCCCCTGCTGTTTGGGCCGAGGGTGACGTCATCGTCGAAGTCGGCAATGTCACGCTTCGTTTCGGCGGCATCACAAGCCTGGCGGACGTCAGCCTCAATCAGCGCCGGGGCGAGATCCTCTCGATCATTGGCCCGAACGGGGCGGGCAAAACCTCGCTGTTCAACTGCCTCACCGGCGTCTATAAGCCTCAGCAAGGCTGGATTGCGTTCCACGGCGCCAATGGGCACAGCACGATGGTCGTCGGCCGCAAGCCCCACCAGGTCAACCGGGCCGGCATCGCCCGCACTTTTCAGACGAGCCGGCTGTTCAACGCACTGACCACGTTCGAGAACGTGAAGATCGGGGTCGAATCGCGCCAGCACACCGGTCCCGTCGGGGCCATGCTCCGTTTGCCCGGGCCGGCGCGAGGAGAGGGAGAGCGACTCCGCCGTCTTACTGTTACTCGATTTCGTCGGTCTGCGCCACCGGGCCAATGACCTGGCCAGCGCCCTGCCCTATGGCGACCGGCGACGGCTGGAGATCGCGCGTGCCCTCGGGACGCAGCCGCAACTGTTGCTCCTCGACGAACCGGCGGCCGGGACCAACCCGTCCGAGAAGCTAGAGCTGGCGGGGGTGATCCGCCGCGTCAACGACGAGCTCGGCATAAGCGTGCTCCTTATCGAGCACGACATGGGCCTCGTTATGTCGATAGCCGAGCGGATTATCGTGCTCAATTTCGGCAGGGTCATAGCGGCCGGTAGCCCTGAGGAAGTGCAGCGAGATCCGGCTGTCGTCGAGGCTTACCTCGGTGCTTCCCGCCAGAGTCGTGCTCGTACGGGGCCCGGCGGAGCGGGCGAGAGCGAGGTGGGCGCAACTGAAGTAGCCGAAACTGAAGCCGCCGAAGGTGGAGTTGCCGCAGGTGGAGTGGGCACAGGTGGAGTTGGCACAGGCGGTGACGCTCGCAGTAGCGGGGAGCCCAGCGGCGCCGGTCGCCCACCGGGCGTCGGGCAAGAGGTATAGCGTGCCTCTCCTCGAGCTGTCGGACGTCGAGGTCCGCTATGGAGCTATCCCGGCGCTGCGCCAGGTCAACCTCTCGGTCGACGACGGCGAGATCGTAGCTCTGCTCGGGGCCAATGGCGCCGGCAAAACGACGACCTTGCGCACGATCTCGGGGCTCATCCACCCTGTCAGAGGCGTTATCCAGTTCGATGGGCGAGCAATAAGCCTTCTACCGCCTCACGAAGTCGTCGACCTCGGGATCGGGCACGTCCCCGAGGGACGAAGGATTTTCCCCCGGATGACGGTGATCGAGAACCTGGAGATGGGCGCATACCGCAGGCACGGCAACGTGAGCGACGACTTCGAAAAAGTATTCACCCTTTTCCCGATCCTGGCGCAGCGCCGTCGCCAGGAGGGAGGCACCCTCTCCGGGGGTGAGCAGCAGATGCTGGCGATCGGACGGGCCGTGATGAGCCACCCGCGCCTATTGATGCTTGACGAGCCCTCCATGGGCCTCGCACCCCTCATTGTCGAGGCGATATTCGAGATCATCCAGCAAATCCGGACCTCGGGTGCGACAATCTTGCTGGTGGAGCAGAACGCCGCCCAAGCCCTTCAGCTAGCAGACCGGGGCTACGTACTCGAGAATGGCGCAGTCGTGATGGCTGACCGGGCGGCGTCGTTGCTCGATGACGACCGGGTGCGCCGCGCCTACCTGGGCGCGGGCGCCGCGTAAGCAACGGCCACCTCGTCGTCGACGCTGCTTTCCAGCGAGCCTCAGCACGGCCGCCGGTCGTCGAGCGCGCGTTTGTTGGCTAGCTTGCTACCCATGAGATTGAGCGCTCGCAATCAACTTGACGGCACAGTTGTCCGGGTTGAGCACGGGGCGGTGATGTCGATCGTCGTTATCGGCCTCGCCGGCGGTCAGGAAGTGGTGTCGTCGATAACGAGGGACTCGGCCGAGGCACTGGGCCTGAAAGAGGGCGACGCCGTCAAAGCGATCATAAAGTCGACCGAGGTCATCATCGGCAAGGAGTGACACTCGTCATCGGCGAAGCCTTCAAGGCCACCCGGTTCTGGCACCGAAAAGTGGGCTTATCACCCCATTTGCGGTGCCAGATAGCATGAGCCGGGTGGCCAAACGGCTAAATTCGGGCGGCTGAGCCGGATCGGGGGCCATTGCGCTTTGGCGCTTACCAGTCCGACACGGAGCCGTCCTCGCGGTGCAAGATCCTGAGGCCCGGGAGCTGGAACGGGAGCTCGTTGGCCGCGTCGTCGTCGAGCTCGACCCCCAGGCCGGGTGAGCCACCCGAATAGAGGTTGCCGCCCTCGAGACGCATGTCGGTGCTCACCACGCCGTCGAGCACGCCTGGTCGCCAGGTGAGCTCCTGGACGGCGAACAGAGGGGTCGAGAGGTCGAAGTGCAGGCAGGCCGCGGTCGACACGGGCCCGAGAGGGTTGTGGGGCACCTGTTCGATGTAGTGCGTCTCGCACCAACCGGCGAGTTTGCGGGCCTCCGTCAAGCCTCCGCAGATGCACAGATCGACCCGGCAGTAATCGATTAAGTCCTTCTCCAGGAGCACTTGCCATTCCCACTTGCTGGCCAGCTGCTCGCCCGTGGCAATGGGTACCGACAACTGAGAGCGCAGGTAGGCAAACTCGGCCGCGTTTTCGGCCCGTAAGGGGTCCTCGATGAAGAAAGGCCGCATCGGGTCGAGCTCCCGGGACAACTGGATCGCGTACGTGGGTGTGGTCCGCTGGTGGAAGTCCACACAGATCTCGATCTCGGGGCCGACGGCGTCGCGGAGGGCGGCAAACGCCTCCACGGTCCAGCGCAGGGCGGCCGACTGCTCGTAAATGCCCTTGCCCACTTCGCTCGAGCCTTCGCCGGCGCCGAAGCGAATGAAACGCCAGCCGTCCGCCACCTGAGCTTTGGCGTACTGGACCATTTCGTCTATGGCTCCTCTCGGGCCACCACCCTCGCTTTGCTGCTGCACGTGGCAGTAACAGCGGGCGTAGTCCCGGGTCTTACCGCCAAAGAGATCGTAGACCGGGACCCCGAGAGCTTTGCCGCGCAGGTCCCACAGGGCGAGGTCGATTGCCGCCAGGGTCGCCGAATGAATGTGGCCACCGCGGAAGAACTGGCCACGCCAGAGGGTCTGCCAGATGTGCTCGATGCGGGTGGGGTCCATGCCCACGAGAATGGGCCGGTAGGTCTCGATCAGGCCGCCCACGGCAAGTTCCTTGCCGTTGACGCCTGCCTCCCCTAGCCCGGTGAGGCCCTCGTCGGTATATACCTTTACAAATGCATAGTTCCGAGTCGGCCGCTCACGATCGTGGACAAAAAAGGCCTTTACGTCAGTGATCTTCACGAGACACGAACCTCCTGATTACGCGCTTGCTCTTTGCGCACGACCGGACGCGACACATGATATTCGGCGACCACGAGCGGTACATAGGGCACGACGGGTACATAGGGCACCGCCTGCTCGTAGGCGCTCCGGCTCGCCGGTACCCAGGTGGGCCGGGGACGGGCTTCGGGATCAAGCCTTGTTGCGTTTGAGGTTGCGGCGCGAAGACGTAGCTGGCTCGAGCGAGGGCACCGAGCGGGAGGAATGCGCCGGCCCGTCGCGGCGCGCAGGTCCGGGGCAAAGTCTCCCGTTTCACTTATGGAAGTGCGCTCGAGGCCGAGCCATCGACGCAGCCGGTCGAGTTCGGCCACGGCCGCCAGGGCCGTGTCCCTCGTAGCCTTTCCTGGTTCGGCGAAAGACCCCACCACCAGGAGGGCGCTGCTTTTGCGGTCCGCTTTCAGGTCGAAGCGAGCAACGAGCTCGTCACCGAGGAGCAAGGGCATCACGTAGTAGCCGTGCGTGCGGTTCGGGCCGGGCACGTAGATCTCGATGCGGTAGCGGAACCCGAAAAGGCGCTGCGTACGTTGCCGGGCCCAGATGAGCGAGTCGAACGGCGAGAGAAGAGTGGCTTCCTCACGGCGCAGAGGCTTCGGAACGGATCCGGACGGGAGGTAAGCCGGCTGCGGCCAGCCCTCGACGGTCACGCTCGTCAGCTGTCCGGACTCGACCAGCTCGGCTACACGGGCCTTGGCCGCCAGTGGGCGCAGCCAGAAGTAGTCGGCCAGGTCGGCCACCGTCGCCACCCCGAGACAACGGGCGGCCAGGAAGATGAGCTCTCGCTGGGCGTCGTCGGCCGGCGGCGCCGACCGCTCGAGTACGGCGGAGGGAATTACTCGTTCGGTCAGGTCGTAGACCCGTTCGAAGTTCACGTTGCGCCACGCCGCCAGCCGCCCATCGGCGAACAGGACCTCGAGCGCTCTTCGGCCAACGCTGCGCCGGTCCCACCATTGTCCCGTTTGGCGGCGCGGTTCGGATAGTTGAGAGGCGGCGAGTGGGCCGCGTTCGGTCACATCCGAGAGCACTGCCGACAGGTAGTCGGTGTGCGCGGCCCGCCAGGCCCGGCGCCGCTCTCGGGCGGTGACGCTATCGACCATGTCTGTCTCAAAGCGCTGCATCCGCCAGCGGAATAGTGGGTACACCTCGAGAGGCAGCAGTGAGGCGGCGTGCCCCCAGTATTCGAACCAATGGCCGCGAGGTCCGGAGAGGGCCCTGAACACGGCAGGGTCGTATGCTCCGAGGCGGCTGAACGGGACGACGAACTGAGTTCGGGCCAGAACGTTGACGGCGTCGAGCTGGATGGTGCCGAGCCGGTCCATCAGCCTGCGCAGGTCGCTGCGGCCCGGGAGCTTGTCTACGGAGCCGGGCCGAGGAAGGCTCAAGCCCTGGGCGGCGAGGGCGAGCCGCCTGGCCTCGGCGCTGGACAGCGACGTTAGCGAACGCACCGGCACCGGCAGGCAGCGTAGACGGGCCGAGCGTACCGCGACCACTGTTGGCGACGCGGACAGTCGTCGCGCACCAGCCGTATCACGGGCGCCGGCCCTAAGCGAGGTCCCCAGGTGTCCGCCGCAGAGAGCGGCGAGATGCCCCCGGCCGCTTCAGTGCATGTTGATCGTCGATACTGCTCGCAGCTTGTTCCTGATGAAACTGTTCGCGTGCGTGGCCAGGTCGACGGGGTCGTCCCACAGGTTCCTCCACACGCCGAGTATGTTGCTCAGCACTTCGTCGACTACGACCGAGGAAAACGACTCGAACACGATCGGGCCGTCGTAGCCGACGATGGCCAGGGCGCGGAAAAACCCGTCAAAGTCAACGGATCCCGAACCGAGGTAGCCCCGGTGGCTCTCGCCAATGTGGACATAACCCAACCGGTCCCTCGCCGACAGCACCGGGTTGACCATGTCAGGTTCCTCGATGTTCATGTGGTACGTGTCGAGATGCACAAAGGCGTTGTTGTGGCCGAGCTCGGTCACGTAGGCGACCGCTTGTTTGGCCGTATTGATGACGTTGGTCTCGTAACGGTTCACTACTTCCAGGCCGAGGCGGATGCCGAGATCCTGCGCCCTCGAGGCGACCCGGCGCAGGACTTCGACGCCGTTGCGATAGCCCCGTTCGGTCATGGGGCTCATGTGCTTTTTCAAGGCCCCGTAAATGACGCCGGCCAGGTATTGCCCCCCTAGCTCGTGCACGACTTCGAGTGCCTTGTTGAGAAGCGCCTCTCCTGCTCGGACAGACTCCTCACGTTGGCTGCTTATGTCTGTGGCATCACTCAGGCCTAATGACGCATTCAGATTCTAGCTGGTACTCGGACAAGAATCTTACGGCCGGCCGCGGCGTCGAAACTGTAAGGGTCGAGCAAAGGGAGCTCGAAAAGGTCAAATCCTGCCGCCTTCGTCTGCTCGATCGCGTCCGGAACCCCGGTGTGTCGAACTTACCGGTCCAAACCGACCCATGACAGCCGATGTTTGCCACTCTGGGCTCCTCTCTTTCGGGTACTCCTGTCAAAGGGCAACCGCGGGTTCAGCGCTAAAACAACCAGGCCAGCGTTGCCTGTCGTGGCATTAGCTAGCGCGGGCGAATTTTTGGAACGTGTGACAGCCTTCGGGCACGTCGCCGTGACTTACGCCGTGTGACCAGGTGACTTCTGCCACGTAGATGTCGCCAACCGAATCGACACAGAGACCGTGCGGCGCGATGAAGTTGCCCGCCTCGAGCCGATCGGGGCCGCCCCACCGGGCGAGTACGGTACCCGTCGGGTTGTAGACGGTCACTCTCCCGGGCTGGTCGCTGTGGGCGACGCCGAGACGGAAGGACTCTTCGCCCGACCGGCGCCACAGCTCGGAGACGTAAACATTGCCCTCAGGGTCGAAGATGATCTGCGTCGGCCGCTGGACGTCCGTCCACTGGTCGAGGTACTCGCCGTCCGGGCTGAAGATTCTGGATGCGGTCGTTTTCGCGGTCGGCCACGAGCACGCGACCGTCTGAAGCGACAGCAATTCCGTGCACGAGGTTGAACTCCCCGTTGCCCGTCCCCGGTTGTCCCCACGACTGGACCAGTTCGCCGTCTACGTTGAACCGGTGCACGCGCGCGTTCCCGTACCCGTCGCTCACGTAGAGGTCACCGTTAGGCGATACGGCGATGTTGGTGGGCCGGTTGAAGGGTGGTCCACCGCGGGTGATGCTGGCGACGGACTGGCCGTCGTAACCGGTGTCGGAAGCTATACCCGTCCCTATGGTCTGGAGGACGGTACCGTCCGACGTCAGGTGGTGAATGACCTGATTACCCTCGTCGACGCAGTAGATCGTGTCGTCGGGCGCGATTGTCAACCCGTGGGTCCGTGGACTGAAGATGTCATCGCCCCACGCGTTGGCGAATGAGCCGTTCCGCTTGTAGACCAGGACCCGAGACTCCCGCCGGGTTAAGAGGAAGACCTGGTCGTTGGAATCGACGCCGACGCCCACGACGTCCTCGTGATGAAGACCGTCCGGTAGTTGCTCCCATCCGTCGACCAGGTCGTAGTGCAAGTCAGCAGCGGCGGTGCCTGTCATGTCGGTCCCTTTCCAATCCGTCTCGGTGTGATGAGCCCCAGAACGTGCCAGCCCGAAGCCGTGCGGCCGTCACGGTCCGAAAATACATCCGTTGGCGCCTCCTGGTCATAACCGGTAACTACGTTGGTCCCGATGCCGAGGGGGCGTGGGGGTGTTACCGATCGGGGGCTCACGTTCGGGCCCGGCGGAGCGTCTACGTAACGTGACACGCAAGCAACCGTTTGAGAAGCTTGTCGCGGACCACGGTCGCGCCATCCTGCGGGTATGTCACGCCACGTTGGGGCCGGCGGACGCCGATGACGCTTGGTCGGATACTTTCCTGTCGGCGCTCCAGGCGTACCCCAAACTGCCGGCCGACGCCAACGTCGAAGCCTGGCTCGTGACTATCGCGCACAGAAAGGCGATCGACATCCTGCGCCGTTCGGGGCGCGCCGCCCTGCCGCTGGCCGAGCTTCCCACCCGGGAGTCCGGCGCCCGGGCGGATAGCCGGGACCTCGACCTCGCCGGGTCGCTGGCCACGCTTCCCGAACGCCAACGCTTCGCCGTGGTTTACCACTACCTGGTCGGGTTGCCCTATAGCGAGGTCGCCGCTGTCATTGGCGGCAGCGCCGAAGCGGCCAGACGGGCTGCTTCTGACGGGGTGGCGACCCTGCGCAAGACCCAAGGAGCACACAGATGACAAGCGGATGTGATGCCGGCAGACACGATTTCGGCCAAGGCACGCTCGGCCAAGACCCGCTCGGCCAAGACCCGCTCGGCCAAGACCCGCTCGGCCAAGACCCGCTCGGCGAAGACCCTGTCGAGGACCTCGTGGACCTGCTCGGCTGGACGGCCCCCTCTGACAACAACCGGCCCGACGGCAACCTGGAGGTGCTTCGAGACCGCCTGGCGGCGAGGGCTGAGGCTGCTGGACTGCTCGATATTGCCTACCGTGCCCTGGGTACGCCCGTCGGCACCCTGCTCCTGGCGGCCACGCCGGCCGGGCTGGTGCGGGTTGCGTACGAATGCGAGGGTCTTGACCGGGTGTTGGAGGACATGGCCACCAGGATCAGCCCGCGGATCCTCGAAGCCCCTCGACGGCTTGATGACACTGCCCGGCAGCTCGAGCAGTACTTCGGGCGACGTCGTTACGGTTTCGAGCTACCTCTTGACCTGACGTTGTCGGTCGGGTTCCGCCGGGCCGTGCTCGACTATTTGCCGGTTATCGCTTACGGCGAGACCGCCAGTTACGGATCAGTGGCAGCCGCCGTGGGCAACGCACGAGCGGTCCGGGCGGTGGGCACGGCCTGCGCTACCAACCCCTTGCCGCTCGTAATTCCCTGCCACCGGGTTATCCGCTCCGACGGGCTCCCGGGCCGCTACGTGGGCGGGGCCGAAGTGAAGCGACAACTGCTCGACCTCGAGGGCGCGGCATGAGCGCGGCCAGCAGGGACGTCGGCCCGGGCTCGCTTTACCAACGGCGGGTCGACAGCGCCGACTGGGCAGGGATCACGGCCGAGATCGACGAACTGGGCTGCGCCCTGACGCCTCCGCTGATGACGACCAGGGCCGAGACGGCCGCGGTGATCAGCCTCTACAGCGACGACAAGGCGTTCCGCTCTACCGTCAATATGGGCCGCCATCGGTTCGGAGAGGGTGAGTACCGCTATCTGTCCTACCCCCTTCCCGAGGTCGTCTGCCAGCTACGCAAGGCGCTTTATGGCCGCCTTTTGCCCATTGCCCGGGAATGGTCGGAACGGCTGGGGCGCCAGGCGCCGTGGCCCGACACCCTTGACGAGTGGCTCGAGACGTGCCATGCGGCGGGCCAGACCAAGCCGACGCCTCTCGTCCTCAAGTACGGCCCGGGGGACTGGAACGCGTTGCACCGGGACCTTTATGGGGACCTGGTGTTCCCCCTCCAGGTCGTGATCAACCTGAGCGCGGCAGGGGCCGACTACAGCGGCGGGGAGTTCGTCCTCGTCGAGCAGCGCACTCGAGCGCAATCACGCCCGACCGTCGTCTCAGTACCTCAAGGCCAGGGTCTTGTCTTCACCACTCGCGACCGGCCGGTACGGTCCCAACGGGGCTGGTCGGCCTCACCGGTCCGCCACGGGGTATCGGTCATCCGCTCGGGTCAGCGCTTCACCCTCGGCCTGTTGTTTCACGACGCCGTTTAGATGCGCTGCCGGCGCTGCCCTTCGGTGCGCGGCCCCTGACCGTCGCGACGGCCCCGTCGACGCGGTCGCCAGGTGCCGCCTTCGGGACTTCGCAGACCTCGGCCCGCTGAGCCAGTCCGGCGCTCGCAGCCGGGCCAAGGGCTCGATGTCCCCTAAGACGCTCATCCCGCTCCGCTCGGCTCCTTCCTTGTCGAGCCCCCCAGCCAGGAGGGCCACGATGGCATCGGGAGGGCCGCTCACGACCAGGTCGGGCGTACCAGCTGGGCCGGGGCGGAGGCGGACGTCTCCCCCGGCCGATTCGAGCGTCACCGCTGACCCGCCTACCCGGATCTCGGCCACAAAGTCGGGCCGGCCCGGGTCGTGCCCGCCGTACATGAAGGCGACGGGGAACGTCAGCCACTGCGACCGGAACGAGTCGTCGGCGCTCATTTCGTTCATGAGCGGCGATGCCCAACGGCTGAGCGCATGCAGGGGCTCGGCCAGGTGCTCGCCCCACGGGGTCAGCACGTAGCGGTTCTCCTCGTCACGGCGGACGACGCCAGTCTGTTCCAGATGGCGCAACCGCTCAGCCAGCAGGTTGGTGGCCACACCCGGCAAGCTGTCCTGAAGGTCACCGTAGCGGCAGGGCCGGAACAGGAGCTCCCGGACGATCAGCAGCGTCCAGCGGTCGCCGACGATATCAAGTGCCTTGGCGAGAGCACAGTACTGCCCATAGGAGCGCATGAACCGACTGTACCACGGTTACAAGAAAAAATAAAGTTAAATCACTTGAAGTCGCCTGGCCATCTGCTTTATAAAGTAAAGCATGCGAACTAAACCAATGATCCTCGGAGCCCTTTGCCTGGCTGCGCTCATCATCAGCCTGGACGTCACGATCGTCAATGTCGCATTGCCGACGCTGGTACGTCGACTTGGGGCGTCAACCACACAATTGCAGTGGGTGGTGGACGCGTACAGCCTGGTATTCGCCGCCCTGGTGTTGGCCGCTGGCAGTCTCAGCGACAGGCAGGGCCGCAAAGGCACCCTTCTGGCCGGCCTGGCCGTTTTCTCCGGCGGCAGCCTCATAGGGGCCTTCGTAAGTACCGCCCCTGAACTCATCGCCGCCCGGGCGGTTATGGGCCTCGGCGCCGCCCTGATGTTCCCCTCGACACTCTCGTTGCTGGTCAACGTGTTCACCGAGCGAGCCGAGCGAGCAAGGGCTATCGGGCTTTGGGGGGCTACCACGGGAGCCGGGATCGCCGCCGGCCCCATCGTGGGTGGATGGCTCCTCGAGCACTACTGGTGGGGAAGCATCTTCGCCTTTATGGCCCTGGTCGCTTTCGGGGTCAGCGGCCTTATCGCCTGGTCGGTACCGACCTCGCGGGACTCGAGGACGCCACCGGTCGACTGGGTGGGCGTGGGTCTATCGACGCTCGGCATGGGCACTCTGGTCCTCGGGGTTATCGAGGCACCGAAATGGGGTTGGGGTTCCGCCCCGGCCCTCTTGACCATCGGGGCAGGGCTCGCATTGCTCGCCGTGTATGTCGCCTTTGAGCAGAGGACCGAACACCCGATGCTCGACGTCGCCCTTTTTCGCAACGCCCGCTTCAGCGCGGCCAGCGCAGCGGTGGCCATATCGTTCTTTGCTCTCCAGGGCTTCATCTTCTTGATCACTCAGTACTTTCAGTTCATCCGGGCATACAGCCCTCTCGGGACCGGCGTCCGCGTGCTGCCTGTTGCCGTTTCGGTGGCGGTCTCGTCGGTGCTAGGCACCAGGTTCGCCGTGCGGGCCGGGAACAAGCTGGTAGTTTCCGCCGGCCTGGCCTTCTTCGCCATCGGGCTGGCCTGGACCGCCACCGTGACGAGCACCACGTCATACATGGTCATCGTCGTCCAGATGCTCGTGCTCGGCACGGGAATGGGCCTCACCAGTGCGCCGGCCACGGAGGCGATCATGGGTGCCGTTTCGAAGGTACGCGCCGGGGTCGGCTCGGCGATGAACGACGCCACGCGCCTTTTTGGCGGCACCCTCGGCGTAGCCGTCATCGGGAGCGTGGCCGCCTCGCTGTATACGAGCAGGCTGGCCTCGGCCTTACCCCTTGCCGGGGTACATGGGTATATGCCGACGCGTGCCATTGCTGCTGCTAAAGGCTCCGTCGGTGGGGCCGTCGAGGCGAGCCGAGCTCTTACCAGCCTCGGGCTGGCGCACAGTGCGCACGAGCTCTCGCACGCCGCCTCGAACGCATTCATGTACAGCCTTGCCGGTGGCTGCCTCGTTGCCGCCGGGGTTGCCGTGGTCGGCGCCATCCTGGCCGCTGTGCTGCTGCCGGCCCAGCCCGGCCGCCCGGTTGACCTCAGTCAAGCCCAGTCGTCGAGCCCGGACGAGGCGCCCGAGCGAGAGGCGGTCCTGGGCCTGCCGGCCCAGTGAGGCAGGCCCGGTGAGGCAAGCCCAGTGAGGCAAGCCCAGCGATGGCGTGGCCGGTGCGCCGCCGATCGCTTCGGCTCAACGTGCCTCGAGCGGGTACCGTCGGGAGCGAGCCGGTGACGACCCGGCTGGATATTCGGAACTCGAGGACAAGGTCGGGCACGTATGGTGACTGTTGCGCTTTTGGGCACCTTCGACACGAAGGGCCGTGAATATGCGTTCTTGTCCAAGCGGCTGGCCGAGCACGCCGTCGGTGCCCTCCTTGTCGACGCTGGCGTATTTCAACCCGTAGGCGTGACGCCTGACGTCTCCCGTGCGGACGTTGCTCGAGCCATAGGCGCAGACGTCGAGGCCCTGGCTTCAGCCGGTGACCGCGGTGAGGCGGTGGCGACGATGGCACGAGCGGCCGCGGTCGTCATCGGCAGGCTCTACGCCGAGGGCAGGATCCAGGGGGTGCTCGCCCTCGGTGGGTCTGGCGGCTCGACTATTGCCGCGGCGGCCATGCGGGGCCTGCCCGTTGGTGTACCCAAGGTGATCGTTTCTACGGTTGCGTCGGGTGACACCCGGCCCTATGTGGGAGCTACAGACGTGACCATGATGTACTCCGTGGTCGACATCTCGGGGATCAACGCCATCTCGTCCCGGGTCCTGTCCAACGCCGCCGCCGCCATTGCCGGGATGGCCGCCGTGGGCCCTCCGGTGGCAACGGGGAGACCTGTGATCGGGGCCACGATGTTCGGTGTCACCACGCCCTGTGTCACCGTAGCCCGACAGAATCCTGGAGGGCCGTGGTTATGAGGTGCTGGTCTTCCACGCCACCGGGACGGGTGGCGACTCGCTCGAAAAGTTAGTGCAGGGAGGTCTGCTTGCCGGGGTCCTCGACGTGACGACAACGGAGTTCGCCGACGCGCTCGTGGGCGGGATGCTGCCTGCTGGGCCAGAGCGATTGGAAAGCGCGGGCCGCCACGGGGTCCCTCAGGTCGTATCGCTGGGCGCCCTCGACATGGTCAATTTTGGGCCTCGCGACACGGTCCCGACTGAGTTCCGGGACCGTAAGTTCCACGTCCACAACCCCACCGTTACGCTCATGCGGACGACACCCGAAGAGTGCCTCGAGCTCGGGCGCCGGATCGGGGCGAAGTTGTCGGCCGCCTCCGGCCCGACCGCCCTCTTCGTACCACTCCGCGGTGTGTCGGCCATAGCCGGTGAAGGCGGACCTTTTTACGACCCGGAGGCCGATGCGGCCCTCTTCACCGGGCTCCGCCAGACGACCGCCGGCCTCGAAGTCCACGAGCTGGACATGAACATCAACGACCCCCAATTTGCGGAGGCGATGGCCAAACGGTTGGCCGAGATGATCGGAGCGGGCGCGTGAACCGGGAGCTGGTCCTGGCCGGCCTTCGGGCTCAGGTGGCCGCCGGTCAGCCGATAATCGGGACGGGTGCAGGTACGGGGCTGTCCGCCAAGTGCGCCGAGGAGGGCGGTGCCGACATGATCATCATCTACAACTCGGGCCGTTACCGGATGGCGGGCCGGGGGTCGATGGCAGGGTTGCTGCCGTACGGGGATGCAAACGCCATCGTGGTCGATATGGCGCGCGAGGTGCTGCCGGTGGCGCGCCGTACTCCGGTCCTGGCCGGCGTCTGCGGCACTGACCCGTTCAGGCTCATGCCGGTTTTTCTCGACGAGCTCAAACGGATCGGCTTCAGCGGTGTGCAGAATTTCCCCACCGTCGGCTTGTTCGATGGCAATTTCCGCCTGAACCTCGAGGAAACGGGAATGGGTTACGGCCTCGAGGTAGAGCTCGTGCGGCTGGCACGCGAGCGCGACATGCTCACCGCGCCGTACGTCTTCAACGTCGACGAAGCCCGCATGATGGCCGAAGCCGGTGCCGACGTGCTCGTGCCCCATATGGGTACCACGATCGGCGGCTCCATCGGGGCGAAATCAGGGTTGACGCTCGACCAATGTGCCCCGCTTATCCAGGCCATGCACGACGCTGCCGTTGCCATCAACCCCGCTGTGCTCGTGCTGTGCCACGGTGGACCGATAGCCAGCCCGGCGGACGCACAATATATTTTGGACCGGACATCAGGTGTGGTCGGGTTTTTTGGCGCCTCGTCGATCGAGCGTTTGCCGACCGAGATAGCCCTGGTGGACAATATGCGCCAGTTCAAAGCGATCAGCTGGCGACAAAGTAGGGAAAACTAATGCCCGCCTTCGTCAGAGGTACCGAAATCCAGCAGGAGGACTTCGACTGGGGCGTTATCGGGTGGCGTTGCACCCCAACGGTCAGTGGCGGCACGCAGCTGGTCGTGATGGACGTGGAGATCCGGCCGGGTGCCGGTCACAATTTCCACCGGCACCCGCTTCAGGAGGAAGTGATAATCGTCGGTTCGGGCGAAATCGAGCAGTGGCTGGGCGAAAGCTCGACCGTCCTCGGTCCGGGCGACTCCGCCTTTGTCGATGCCGGCCTCGTCCACGCCTCCTTCAACCGGGGCCGGGGACGGCTCGATTGACCGTTGTCATCGGGCCGTCTGTCGCTACCCCGTCGGGTTACGAGGTCGAGGACGTTTCCGGCCAACAACCCTGGGCGTCACTACGACAGAAGCCGGCGTTATCGGACGAGTGACCCGATGTCCCCGACGACGGGGGCGCCGGCTTTGAGATGGTCGAGCACCGCGTGCCGGTGCATGCCGGCGTTCCCCGGTTGGCCCAGTAGCCGTGCGATGTCGCCGCTTACGTGTGGAGCGGCAAAAGATGTCCCGTTCCAGTGCGCCCACCCCTCGAAATGGACCGGGCCGGCCGGGGGAGGGAACTTCGGCTGGTAGTCCTGGGCTACATACGAGCTGTAGACCTCGACGCCCCGGGCGCACACGTCAACCCAGAACCCGAACCGAGGGTCCCCGAAGTCGCTGAAGTACGCCTGCGCCCATGTTCCCTCGTCTTCCGCGGCCGCGCCGACACTTATCGCCCAGTGGTCATAGGCAGGATAAAACGGCCGTGCTTGGCGCAGGTTGCCGGCGGCCGCGACAACAATTGGCGGGGCCCCGCCCTTTTCGTCGGCCAAGTGGCCCAGAGCGGTCAGCCCGAGGGAAGGCTGGTCGCGGCGCGTGAGCGTCCCCAGGGAAAGGTTGATAATTCTCGGGTGTACCTGGTTTATGGCCAACGCCAGCTGATGGCCAAGTGCCCACTCGTCGCTTGTGCCGACGTCGTCCAGAGCGCGGAACGACCATACCGTTGCGTCTGCCGCGTGTTGGCGCACCATACCGGCCACGAAGGCCCCGTGCCCCTGGGCGTAGTGGAGGGTCCGGGCCGTACCGAGCGCCGCGGAGCCTTGATAAGCAAAGTCCTCCAGTTCCTCCGGTTGGTCGGTTTTGACCGGTGCCAAAAGGGGGTTTTGGTCGTAGCCCGCCGGCAGCCCGCTGTCGACGACGGCTACCACCACTCCTTCGCCGCCGCGGCGGGTTGGAGGCGCTTCGGCGTGAGCGGGCTTGCTCGGGTCGCCACAGGGTTCCATAAGCCAGTTGGGGCAACCGAAAATAACGTGGTTGGGCGTTACCTTGAGCTGGCGGCCGGCCGTTTCCGCGGCCGCCTCCAGCTCCCGGCAAGCGGCTTCGGGGTTGAACTCGCCCTTTGTATGCACGATAAATCGCGCTGTCTGTGTGGGGAATGTCTCTCTCGGCACCCGGACCGTCGCATAGGTCTCGCCCCTGGGGCGCACAAAGCTGTCTGAGGCGTCAGAGACTTCCAGGCCGATAGAGCGGGCCGTGCTCTCGAACAACTCGGTCTGGTCCTGGGGTACAAGCAGCTCGCCTGGCCGATAAAAGTAGAGGTCGGCAGGCGGCTCACGGAGCCTGAGGGCGTCGGGTGGCCAAACGGCGATCGCCGGGGTTGGAGGTCCCGACGCCTGGCGGAGCCTCAGGACTTCCTGAAGGTAGTTCTGTTGCGTGACCGCTTCGTACTCCAACATCAGTACCTCCTCTGGCCGACCGGACGGGGCACGCTAACCGACGTCGCGCATGCGCCGGCTACCGGTCTATGCTTTTGCACGTCTACCACGTAGTACCGGCCCTATCAAAAGCCGGCGGTCGTCGTGGCCCCTGACGCCATTGACGCCATCGCCGAGCAGGCTGCGCTTGCCCTGCACATGGCAAGAGACGACCCGCGGCGGGCGGAGGCCTTGGCCATCGAAGCGCGAGACAAGGCGGCCAAGGCCGGGAACGCCGGCGTGGAGTCCACGGCGTGGCGGGCGCTTGGGTTGGCGGCTCGCGCTCTCCATCGCATCCCCGAAGCGGTGGGCTACCTGCGGGCCTCTGTCGAGGCCGCCCAACGAGCCTCCGACGTCAACCTGGCGGCAGAGGCCCGGCTCAGCCTGGCTGCCGCGCTGATGCTGGCCGGGGAGACCGGAGAGGCCATGTCGGCACTGGACGCCGCTCGCGCCACGGGGCAGACAGCCGTCGTGGTTGCCTCTCAGCGGGCGATGGTGCTCGGCATGCTTGGCCGTTACGAGGAAGCTCGGCAGGCCTACGGGCCGGTCATCGCCGGCTTCCGCCGGTTCGGCGACCGCGCTCGCGAGGCGCGCGCCGTCGGCAATCGTGGCCTGCTCAACGTCTATACGGGGCGTTTCGCCCGAGCCGACGCCGATCTCGCCCGGGCCGAACAGATCATGCACGACATCGGCAACCTGGCCGAGGCGGCCGCCCTCTGTCAGAATCGCGCTTTTTGCCGCCGCCCGCAAAGGCGACTTGCCCACGGCGCTCGCTTTGCTGGAGGAGGCTGATCGCCGCGGCCACGAACTTGGCGTCCAGCCGACGGCCAGAGCGCTCAGCCGAGCGGCCGCCCTTTCTGCCGCGGGCTTGACCAAAGATGCCCGCCGCGTCGCAGATGAGACGGTGGCCCAGTTCCGGGAGGGCGGGGACGAGTCGTACCTGGCGGAGTGCCTCGTCCTGTTGGCCGACATCGCCTTGCTGGACGACGACCCGGGCGCCTCTCGTGTTGCCGCCGAAGAGGCAGCCCGCCTTTTCGAGACGCAAAACAAGCCCGGCTGGGCTTCGTTGGCCCGAGCGGCGGTAGCCCGCGCCGGCCTGGCTGAAGGCGGCACCGGCGCGGCCCTGGCGCCCCTGGCGTCCGAGGCGGCTCGTCACCTGGACGAGATGGGGCTGGTCGACCAGGCGACGATGGCGCACGCCGTGGCGGGACGGCTGTGGCTATCGGAGGGGGACGCAGGGGCCGGGATCGAGGAACTGGACTGTGCGGGCTCCCGGCGCAAACGGGGAACCGCCGCCGCCCGTTTGGCGGCCTGGGAAGCACTGGGAGAGGCTCGTCTGGCCGCCGGCGACAGACGCGGCGCGATGACAGCAATGCAACGGGCGCTGGCGGTCGTCGAGGACCAACAGGCCAGCCTCAGCGCCACGGAACTTCGCGCTCATATCTCGGTTCACGCCCGGGCCGCCGCCCGCCTGGGCTTGCGCCTTGCCCTGGACGGCAACCGGCCTCCTTCCATCTGGCAGTGGATGGAGCGGCACCGCGCCAATAGCCTCCGGCTCAGCCCCGCCCGGCCGCCTCGCGACGAAGTGCTGGCCTCGTTGCTGGCCGAACTGCGCGCCGTGACCGAGGACATCGCGTCCTGTGTCACCGACGGTGGGGATCCGTCGGTTCTGCTGGCCCACCAGACCGACCTCGAGCGCCGTGCCCGGGAGCGGGCATGGAAGGCGAGCGGTACCGCAGGCGCCAAAGCGGGCCGGGCTGCCCGGATCCCTGAGCTGGTGGCAGCCCTGGGTGACGCTGCTCTTATCGAGTTGGGCGACATCGACGGCCAGCTTCACGGGGTCGTCCTGGCCGGGGGCAGGTGGCACCATCGCCGTTTGGCAGCCACGCCCGACGTGAGGCGCGAGTTGCAGCACGTGCGGCTGTCGCTTCGAAGGCTGGCCTACGGCGATGCCAACCGCGCCCTGGCTGCGGGGGCCAGCGCGCAGTTGAGCCGGGCCGGCGCCGCCCTCGACCATCTATTGATGGCGCCCCTGGCCGACCTGATCGGGACGCGGCCGGTCGTCATGGTACCCACCGGGGAACTGCACTCGGTGCCCTGGGCCACCCTCCCGGGGCTGGCCGGGCGAGCCGTGTCAGTGGCTCCTTCGGCCAAGCTGTGGCTGACGGCGAGGTCCGGTCGGGGCCGGTCCGGTCCCGTTCAATCCGGTCCTGGGCCATCCGGTCGTGGCCAATCCGGTCGTGACTGGCACCATAGCCGGGCCGTCGGCTCTCAGGCCCGCCGTCGCGAGGTCGTCGTAGCCGGCCCCGGGTTGCCGGGAGCCGAAAGAGAAGCAGTAACGATCGGTTCGCTTTACCCGACGGCAGAGGTCCTGACAGGACGACAGGCGAACGTCCGGGCGGTAACCGCCGCCCTGGAGGGAGCGAGCCTGGCACATATCGCGGCACACGCCCGCTTCAGAGCCGACAACGGGCTGTGGTCCAGCCTCGAGCTGGCTGACGGTGCCCTTACAGTTTACGAACTGGAGCAGTTGCGCCACCCGCCTCGGGTCGTGGTGCTATCGGCTTGCCAGTCGGGCCTGTCGGCGGTCCACGCCGGGGACGAGTTGATCGGGCTGGTGGCCGCTTTGCTTGGTCTCGGTGCATATGCGGTGGTCGCTTCCGTGGTCCCGGTAGAGGACCGGGCCAGCGAGGAACTGATGCTCGCGTTCCATCATCGCCTTGGCCTGGCGCAGCCCCCGGCTGTCGCGTTGGCCGGGGCCAGGGTGAGCTAACGGGGGCAGTCGGAGTTTCGTACGTCTGTTTCGGGGGCATGTGACGCGTGAACAGCCCAAATTCCCCGAAGCGCCGGCACATGACGGCGTGATGCACCCGAGGCGGCGCCCGTTAGCTCCCTGGTGCAGACTGTCCCGGTGGACACGTCATCGCCCGGCCCGAGCATAGAGAGCGGGACGTTGGCCGGCCCGGCAGTGCTGGTCCACGGCGGCGCAGGTAACTTTGCCCGCCTCGAGACCGGCACCTCCTCCAGGGGCGAGTTCGAGCGTGGTCTCGCGTCTGCCCTGGCCGCCGGCTGGGATGCTCTCGAGCACAGCGGCAGTGCTCTGGGTGCAGCAGTCGAAGCCGTGGTGTCTCTCGAGGACAGCGGCTTGTTCAACGCCGGCCGCGGTTCGACACCGACCATCGAGGGGATCGTTGAGACCGACGCCAGTGTCATGGACGGCCAGACCGGTAGCGCGGGCGCTGTTTGTGCCGCCACGTGGCCGGCTAACCCGGTTCGGGCCGCACTGGCGGTGGCCAACCTTGTTGAGGAGGGAGAGACGTGGCCCCCCCTGCTCCTGGCTGGGCGCGGCGCCGACCGGCTGGCTGAGGCTGCCGGCTTAGCCCGGATGAGCGGGGTACGCGGCACCGGGGAGGGCCGAGCCTTCGAGGGTCGTACGAGCGCCGGCACAGTGGGTGCAGTAGCGCTGGACGCCATGGGTCATGTGGCGGCCGCGACGTCGACCGGTGGCCGGTCGGGCCAAATGTCCGGCCGAGTGGGCGACAGTCCCATAATCGGTGCGGGGACCTGGGCCGATGACAGCACGGTGGCCTTGTCTGCTACGGGACAGGGAGAGGCCTTCATCCTCGCCGGCTTCGGGCACAGGGTCGACTGGGCAACGCAGTCGGGCTTGTCTCTGCCACGGGCTCTGGAGGAAGCTCTGAGCGCGGTTGTGGCCCGAGGGGGCACGGGCGGGGCGATTGCCATTACGGCCGCGGGACAATTCGCAACGATCTTCAACACCCCGTCGATGGCCCGCGGGTGGCGAAATGGCGACGAACTGGTCGTCCGTGTCTGAGCCCGCTCTTAGCGGATTTGTGCCGGAGAGGATCCGGGCTAGTCCCGGTCGCCATGTGGGCTGGCCAGGGTGCCGGTCACGAGCGAGCCATAAATCTCGGGGCGGCGAGTACCGAAGAACGGGAAAAGGTTCAACCAGTCCCGTCCCTGGTCGAGGTCAAGGTCTGCCACCAGGACCGTGGGCTCGTCGCGGGCGGCCTGGACCAGCTTGCGGCCGTACGGATCGGAGACGAAGGACGACCCGTAAAAGGTGAGCGGTCCTTCGGCACCAATGCGGTTGACTGCGATCATAAATGTCCCGTTGGTGATCCCATTGGCGATGATCACCCGTTCCCATAAGGGCTCGGTATCGAAATCCGGGTGGTCGGGCTCGGAGCCGATCGCCGTGGGGTAAACGAGCACGGCCGCCCCGGCGAGCGCGTAGGCGCGGGCCAGTTCGGGGAACCACTGGTCCCAACAGGTCGGGAAACCGAAGGCGGCACCGTCGATTTGCAGCGTTCGAAAAGCGTCCGGGCCGGGCGGCCCGCCGACAAAGTAATGGTCTTCGTAGTAACCGGCGGTCACCGGGATATGAAGCTTGCGGGTCCGGGCAGCCAGGCTCCCGTCGGGGCTCATGACGACGGCGGTGTTGAACCCGAGCGCCTCACCGGGGCGTTCCTCCCACAAAGAAGCGTGGACGTAAACACCCGTTTCGCGGGCCAGATCTCCAGCGAACGTCGTCGTCGGGCCACCTGTAAGTGTCTCGGGCCGCACACCGTCCCGAGGACCGTCGGGAGTGCTGGCGAAGTACGGCGAGAGCGTCAGTTCCTGAAGACATACCAGCCGTGCGCCGGCCCGGGCGGCCATCCGGACGCCCTCTGCGATGTGGGCCCGGTGCTCGACCGGGTCTGGGTGCCAGCGGTGTTGGACGGCGCCTACACGGAACGGGGGGCTCGTGCGCTGTCCCACACGCGCCAGGGAAGCACCGGGTGGTCCTGCAATGAGTTTCATGATTTTGTTGTCCGGGCCGGTACTTGCTGTGTGATGCAGTGCGGGCCTCCCCCGCCAAAAGCAATCGTAAGGCCGGGCACACCGATTATCTCCCTGCCGGGCAAGACCTCGCCCAAGAGGTCCAGCGCCTCCTCATCGGTTGCCGGGCTCGCCGGGCCGGCCAGTGGCACAATGGCGGCGCCGTTGCAAAGGTAAAGGTTCAAATAGGAATGAATAATCCTCTGGCCACTGACGAAGCCGTGGGCCAGCGGGCCGAAATCGATCACATCGAGTCCAGCCCGAACTGCCCGTTCGCGGTTGTCCGCCATAGCCTCATGCTCCGCGTCCGCCGGCGGCCTGGACTGTAGCACCAGGGCCCCGGCGTCATTGAACGCCGCAATCAGGTCGACGTGGCCGTCGGTATCGCGGTCTTCACTCAGGCCCCGCCCCAGCCACACCACTTCGCTCGCACCCAGGTACTGGCGCAGGGCCATTTCGATGTCGGCCTGACCCATGGCGGCGTTCCGGTTGGGGTTGAGAAGGCACTGCTCCGTGGTCACCAACCGCCCCCCCGGGTCGATGACGATAGAACCCCCTTCCAGGACCAACGGCGCCTCAAAGGCGAGATCGCCGTAGCGGGCGGCCAGAATTCCTCCGGCCTTTTCATCGTCCTCCCAACGGGCGAACTTACCTCCCCAGGCATTGAACCTGAAATGAACTCCCGCTCGTTGGCCTTCTTCATCGAGACAGAAGATGGGGCCGCTGTCGCGCACCCAGGAGTCGTCCAGCGGTAGCTCGATCAGCTCGGCCGACCCGGCCAGCTGCGCTCTTGCTTCGGCGCCGTCAACCGGGCCGGTCACAACCATGGTGACGGGCTCGAACTCTGATATGGCGTTCGCCACCGCGGCATATTCGGTCTTGGCCGCACCAAGTTGGTCCGCCCATAATTCCTTCCGGCACGGCCACGCCATTATGGTCCGGTCGTGCTTCATGGTCTCCGGCGGGCGCCGGAAACCCGCCTCCGCCGGAGTCCGCGAAGTCGGCGATCGCACAACATACGACGATACCCGAGGCCCGGACGTTGCCAGCCCGGCTCCAGCTGCGACGCCCGGGTCTACGGTGCTCCTTTGACCGGTCGAGCTGCCTTATCCGGTCGAGCTGCGCTAACGAGTGGAGCTGCCGTAACCAGGGGCGTTGGAAGTCGAGGGTCAGCCCATTGTCTTGGCGCCGTCGAGCGCCTCCCGGACGATGTCGGCGTGGCCGGCATGCTGCGACGTCTCGGCCAGGATGTGCAAGACCGCCCGGCGGGCGGACCACTGAGCACCGGGCTTGAACCAGGGGGCCGGAGGCAAAGGCTGGGAGTCGTCGAGAGAGGGCACACCGGCGACGAGCTCGTTGGTGCGTCGGGCCACCTCGTCGTAACGCTGCAGCAACAGGACGAGCGTCTCGCCCGGCAACATGCGGAAGCCCGCAGCATGCGCCTCAAAGGTGGCCTCATCCGGCGGGGCCATTGAGGCTGGCCCGCGTACGATGAAGTCGGCCCAACCTTCTTCCACCAATGAAACGTGCTTGATGATCCCTCCCAGGCACAGTTCGCTGACCGTTGTCCGTTTTGCCGCGTCCTCGTCGGTTATGCCACGGACGGTTTGGCGGAGGAAGCCCCGGTGCGTGTCAAGGATCTCGATGAGGTCGGCACGCTCCCTGCTGTTGTCGTCTCGTTCAGAGGTCATAACGACATTGTGGCGAGCTAAACCGGACATCTCGTGGCCACTTTTCCCTGCTCGCAGCCGTGTCGAAGAGCCGGGCGGCCGCGACAGGAGCCGTGGACAGGTGGCCTGTCCCGGACACCCTGACTTCCGGGCGCGCCGGCTCGCACCGGCTTCGGCCTCAGGCCCAGAACTCGTCGGCCGCGTAGGGATCGACGGCCAGACCCCAAAATTCGGTGGCCTTGCCATCTTTCACGTGCCACAAGTGGCATTGCAGGGAATCGAGCGACTTTCCCTCCCTTTGCGCCGTCGCCCGGGACATGACGGCGGCGTGCTCGTCGTTGGCCAGAACGTCGTGGAGCTCCAGCCTGAAGGTCCCCCCGGAGAGCTCGAAGATCTTGGCAAAAAAACCGAGAACCTCCTGATGCCCCTTATAGTCGCCCGAAACCGCGCTGCGCCCGCTTACGTGGTACGCAATGTTCTCGTCGAGTATGGCCATGACGGCATCGAGGTCGCCCTTACCGAAAGCCTCGTACCCCCTGCGCATGAGAATCCTCGTTGGGATGTGCCATGTTCTGGTGCCTTTCATTTATTAAGGGCCTCGTTGCCCCTTGTGCGGCATTTGAAATGTTCGGTGTTTTTGTGCCCAGCCCGAGAAATCCTACGAAGAGGTACCGCCGCGATCAAGGGGTTGTTCCCCGAACTCTTGCTCCGGCTGGCCCTTTCAGATGGCCTGTCGCAAAGACAGTGCTCGGTCCTCCAAAGAAAGTGGTTAGGCCGGTAATCGTAGGCAAAAGTCGCCCGTCATTTGGCCCGGTCCACAATTCCGCCGCCCGTTGGCTCAGTCGACACGAAGGGCTATTTCCGCGCTGCGTGGGTTCGTCGCAACACTAAGCGTACACCCGGCTAGCCGGGCCCTGCTTCCCCCCAAGAAAGGTTGTGGCTCAGATTGGCGGCCATTACGCTCACCGCTCGCAGCGGGCTGTGGTTGCGACGTCGGGCTGTGGTTGCGACGTGATGTGGAGACGTAGCCCGCTGGCCAGGACGGTCTGACCAGGGAAGTCTGCCAGAAAAGGCTGGCCGGCCGGTACCGGCTGTAACTCCGGTCCCGCCGCAGGACAAACGAGGGGAGCACGGACGATGAGGGTGTTGAGCCACAGTTCCCGTTTTCATTCAGGTAACACGGTCACGGACGGGACGACCGAAAAACAAAGGGTTTCACGGTTGAGCAAGGTCGCCGTCTTTGCGACCTCGGCACTACTCGTCGGTGTATTTGCGTCGGCTGCGGGCGCGACGCCGCGGCCGGCTGACGAAGGTGGGCACCCGAACTACGTCTACAACTGCACCGGTGGCAATGTCCCCTCGGGCACTTACAGCTCGGTGGTCATCTCAGGTGTTTGCTTCATGCCGGCGGGCAACATCGTCATCCGCGGCAATCTCGATATCTCGGGCGGGGCCTTGCTCGACGCCGTAACCCCTGGCGACCCCCCGACGGGCACCCCGGTCGTCCCGGCCACGGTGGTCGTCGGAGGCAACGTTTTTGTCGGCCACGGCGGCGTACTTCTTTTCGGCTGCTCGCCGAATATCTCCTGCTCCAACCCGCCCGGGATCAGCTATGACCGGATCCGGGGCAACCTCATAGCCATCGGGGCGGAAGGCGTCGTCGTGCACTCGGCCGCCATCGGCGGCAACATGTTGATCTCGGGAGGTGGTGGCGGTGCCGCGGCCGAGACGTGCAGTGCGCAGACGCCATCGGACACTTCTCCGATGGCAAACATCGAGCCCTGGTCCGAGGACGCCAACCTCGACTTCACCCCGGTTTATACCGACGCCGAGGACGACACGGTGGGCGGGAACCTGACCGTGAGCGGCCTCACGTCTTGCTGGCTCGGAGGGCTTCGTAATCAGGTCGGAGGCAACGCCACTTTTAGCGGCAACACCATGGGGGACCCTGACGGGCTTGAGATCGCCAACAATCTGATAAACCGCAACATGAACTGCTGGTCGAACTCGCCCGCGGTCCAGTTCGGAGATAGTGGCGCGGCGCCCAATATCGTCGGGGGCTTTGGGACCGGTGAGTGCGGCTTCAACGTCGTGCTGCTGAACCCGGCGCCGGAATCAGCGAGCCAGGGCTATCCGGCCGGCATCCCCGAGCACATCGCCGTCAGTACCCGGGGCCTCACGAACTACCGCGGGACGTTCTCCGATACCAACGTCGCCACCCTCACCCCGACTGCGACGGAATCCGGTGACAGCATTATCGCTGAACTAGACAATTTCGTGCTTTCCGGCACAGGTCTCACGGGTTCGGGGACATACGACCCGAGCCTGCCCCCGGGCGCTTCCGGCGAGGCGTTCCTGGCCACGCAGTACCCCAACGGTTCGGTTTCGTTCACCGCTTATATGACGTGTATCCCCTGCAGCTTCGACGGCCAGAGCGGCGCCGTCACCGTGCGGGCTTATGGGACTACCTCGCCGCACGGTTTCACCGTTGGCACCTTCCTGATCACGTCCGGCGGCCCGGTCCTGGTGGGGCCCAGCGGCCCGACCACTGTCAGTACCGGCGGCTTGGGGACCCTGGCTGGTTTCGGGACGTTCTTTGGTTCAGGTTCGACGGTCCACCTGATCGAGCACCTCGCCATCACGGGCTCGTAGTGCCGCCTACAGGAACGTTTGCCCGGTTGCCGGCGGCAAACAACGCCGTTTGGCGCTTCAGGTTCCGTGCGTGCAACCGGGCAAGCGTTGCCTGTCCTGGCAGGAGCCAGGCCCGAGCGTGGTTCGGGTTTGTCAGGACGAGCCCGCCAAGGTCCTGATTGGCCCGGCCGGCGACGCCTGTGGCGCCGCCACAGGGCTCCTGGTACTCGACGCCCGTACAACCAGTTCTGGTTCGAAACGTACGTCCCTGTGATCGTGGGGCAGGCCCGTCATTTCCTCGAGGAGGAGCTCAGCGGCCACGACCCCGAGCTCGTACTTCGGTTGCCGGACCGAGGTGAGCGACGGCGACAGCATCGACGCGAAGGCCACGTCGTCGTACCCGACGATCGCCATTTCGTCCGGGACCATGATCCCGGCTACAGAAAGGCCCCTGAGCACGCCCAGGGCCAGGAGGTCATTGGCGCACATCACTGCGCTCGGGCGAGGGCGCATCGCTAACAACGCCCTGACCGCCGACTCGCCCTGTTCGATGGTGAGCGCATCAGTCACAACTTCTCTGAGCGAAGCGCCGCCACGACGCCGGGCGCGGCGGGTAGCGCGCCTGGCCCCCTCGCGCCTGTCTATGCACTGCCGGATGGAAGGGGGGCCATTGACAAACGCGATCGTCCGGTGGCCCTGCTCGAAGAGGTGGTCCGCCGCCATCTCGGCGCCGCGCACGTCGTCTACGGTGGCCGAGCACATCCCGCGGCTGCTGCCATCGCGATCGAGGAGCACTGTCGGGATGCCATGTGCGACGAGCTCGGCCGCGCCTTCGAGGTCGCGTTCGACGGGGCTTATCAGGAGCCCATCGACACGATGCTCCTCTAGCACCCGGAAGTAGCGCTGCTCTCGTTCTGCCGACTGGTCGCTAGAACAAACTATGAGTACGTAGTCGCGCTCTCGCAGCACGTGCTCAGCCCCGCGGACCATTTCGGTGAAAAACGGGTTGGCAATGTCCAGCACGAGCACGCCGACGGTCCGGCTCTTGCCTACCCGCAACTGGTGGGCAGCAGTGCTGCGCACGAAACCCGTGGACTTGATGGCGTCCAGGACGCGCTCTCGAGTCGCAGGGGCCACAACTGACGGGTTGTTGAGGACGTTCGACACGGTGCCGAGGGATACCCGGGCCAGGTTGGCCACCTCACGGATGGTGACCCGGCGTTTTGCCGGCGTACGTCCGGGCTGGTCACGCCGGTCCGGAAGGTCCGCGCGCACGCTCCGATCGCTTTGGTCCTCAACGTCAGACCGCTCACCTCGGGCCGGAGCCCGCTTGGGGCCGGCCGCGGCCGCCGACCGGGGCTTGGCGCGCTCTCTTCGCTCGCCTGCCAGCCGGCCCTCGCTGCTCACCGCTCGGCGCCCTCAGAGGTCCTCGGCATCTCCGTACTGTAACCCTCGCTTGACCGGGGACGAAGGCACCTTGCGACGTTTGCGCCAGCAGCACCTGAGGTCGCTTCAGGGGACGATTTGGCAAGTTGTCCGGTCCAATAGCCGCACCTATCCTTAGCTGATGCTTTTGATTAGGTGTGGACATTGACCGTCGTGCCTCTGACCGCCGTACCTGCGAACATTCGGTTCGAACATCTCTCAACCGGTTTCGGCACCGGCACGGCTACGCCAAGGATTCTCCTGGCAGCTGGCCGGCTCCGACGGTGCTTTCGAGCAAACCGCGTACGAAGTCGAGCTGTCGGGGCGTCGTGGCACTGAAACTGCGGTAGTGGAGTCGTCCGAGCAGGTGTTGGTCCCCTGGCCGTTCACCCCACTGGCGTCAAGAGACCGAGGGATGGTCCGCGTACGGGTCGCGTCCAGCGGCACCTCGGCCCAATGGAGCGAGCCCGCGCTCGTCGAGACAGCCCTTCTCGACCCGGGCGACTGGGTGGCCAGCTTCATAACCCCGAAAGAGATAGGCGTGCTGGGGGCGCCGGCGCCACTGGTGCGCGGCGAGTTCGTCGTAGACGGGCCGGTCTCTTCGGCGCGTATCTATACCACCGCGCTAGGAATTTATGAGGCCTGTTTGAACGGCCGGCGGATCGGAGACGAGATCCTCGCCCCCGGGTGGACGAGTTACAAGAACCGGCTGTGCTACCAGAGCTTCGACGTGGCCCACCTATTACAAGAGGGGCCCAACACGCTGGACGCCCTTTTGGGCAACGGCTGGTACCGGGGCCAGCTGACCTGGTTGAAGAGGCAGGCCGTCTACGGCGACCGCCTGGCTTACCTGGCTCAGCTGGAGATCACGTACGCGGACGGTCGCTGCGCAGCGCATAGTGACTGATGGGTCGTGGAAGGCGGCCGAAAGCGGCGTCCTGAAAGACGACCTCTATGACGGCCAGACAACGGACCTGCGCGCCGTTACTGACGGGCCGTGGACGCCCGTCGAGGTTGTCGAGCGGGACTTCTCCACGTTGTTCGCCGCCGAAGGTCCTCCAGTGCGAAAGATTATGACCGTGCCGGCGCGGGAGATAATTTCCACGAGCGGTGGTAAGTCGCTGATCGATTTCGGCCAAAACCTGGTCGGGTGGGTGCGGCTGACCCTCCGCGGTACGGCTCCCGGGCAGGAAGTAAGCGTCCGGCACGCCGAGGTCCTGGAGAACGGCGAGCTCGGCACCCGCCCGCTCCGCGGGGCAGAGGCAACTGATCGCTACCTCCTGAAGGGTGGCAAAGAAGAGGTGCTGGAACCGGCGCTGACATTTCACGGTTTTCGTTACGCCGAAGTGGACGGGGCGGACGGCTTGGCCCTGGGCCAGATCGAAGCCGTCGTCCTGGCGAACGACCTGGTACGGACCGGGTGGTTCGACTCGTCCGACGCCGACCTCAACCGGTTGCACGAAAACGTAGTGTGGGGTATGCGGGGCAATTTCGTTTCGGTGCCGACTGACTGCCCGCAACGCGATGAACGCCTCGGGTGGACGGGAGACATCCAGGTGTTTGCTCCGACCGCCAGTTTTCTGTTCGATTGTGCGGGGTTTTTGTCGTCCTGGCTGGCGGACCTGGCGGCTGAACAGGGCGAGGACGGCAACGTACCTCTGGTGATCCCCGACGTCCTGTGGAACGGCCCGCCCATTGCCGTCTGGGGCGACGCCGCCTGCATCGTCCCCTGGGTGATCTACGAGCGCTTCGGTGATACGGGCATCCTCGAGCGGCAGTGGGACAGCATGCGGCGTTGGGTTGATCTCGAAGTGTCCAGAGCGGGCGCTGGCCTGCTGTGGAGTGGCCAGTTCCAGCTCGGGGACTGGCTCGACCCGACGGCCCCGCCCGACGACCCGGCGGCGGCGAAGGCAGACCCGGACGTGATCGCGACGGCGCACTTTGCCCGCTCGGCCGAAATCCTGTCTCGCTCGGCTGCCGTACTGGGCAACGCCGAGGCGGCCGAACGTTACGGCGACCTGGCCGCCCGTGTGCGCCAAGCCTTCGCCGAGAACTACGCCACTCCGGCCGGGCGCGTCCTGAGCGACGCGCAAACGGTTTATGCCCTGGCTATTGCGTGGTCGTTGTTGCCCACGCAAGAGCAACGGGCCGGTGCGGGGCAGCGGTTGGCCGACCTTGTCCGTCTGAGTGGGCACCGCATAAGCACTGGTTTTGTTGGCACGCCGCTGATCCTGGACGCATTGAGCGAAAGTGGGCATACGGACGTCGCTTACCGCTTGTTGTTCCAGCACGACGTGCCATCCTGGCTTTACGCCGTCACGATGGGGGCGACAACCGTCTGGGAGAGGTGGGACAGCATGCTCCCGGATGGGTCCATCAATCCCGGCGAGATGACCTCCTTCAACCACTACGCTCTCGGCGCCGTGGCCGATTACCTCCACCGCGTGGTCGCCGGGCTGGCGCCGGGCGAGCCCGGTTACCGGTCGATTACCGTGAAGCCCCAACCCGGGCGGGCCCTGACATCGGCCCACGCCCGCCACGACACCCCTTACGGCACAGCGGAAGTCGCCTGGCAACGAGACGCAGGCCGGTTCGCGCTGGAAGTCGAGGTGCCTCCGGGTACGACGGCGGAGGTCTTTTTGCCGGGGGTTGATGCCCCCGAGACGGTCGGGCCGGGACGCCATGCGTGGGACGTGGCCGACCCGGTTGGAAATGAAGCCCCGCTCCCGCAGCCCGCCACCGTCCTCGACCTTCTCGGTCACGAGGCAGCGTGGCTCGAGTTCTCCCGGATCCTTACGGAGTTCGCCAAAAGTGACGACAATGTCCCCATCTCGGACCTGTTGGCAAAACTTGGTGGTACGTCTCTCGACGACGTCCTCCGCCAGCCCATGCGTCTCGGGATGAAGCCGGTGCCCGACGACACTCGCGCCGAGTTAGTCGCAGTGGTCGAGCGCTATTCGTAGTGAGCTCGACGTTAACCAGGAGCAGCGGCCGCACGTGCCGTTTTGGCCGGACGGGTGGCGGCCGTACGACAATTCGAAGGACAACCGTCTGAAGGGAGCTCGTCCCGGTGGCAATCATGAACGTGACGGTCAAGATGCTGGACGGGCATGTGGCCGTCGGTCGCCAGGAGGAGGACCACGTCCTGCTCCTCGACCGGCCCGTGGGCACGGGTGGTACCGGGCTTGGTTTCAACGGGGGCCATCTGATGCTCCTCGGGTGGGGCGCCTGCTTCAAGAGCACGCTCCTGGCCGCCGCTGGCGGCCGCGGCATCGAAGTACACCGTCTAGAACTCGCCATTGCGGGTGAAACAGCTGACACTCCCTACCGTTTCACCGAGCTCAACATGCGCGTGCGCCTCGAGATCTCCGGGAGTGACGAGCAACGGGCTCACCTGCTGGAGATTGCCGAACGCGGCTGCGCCGTGTCCAACACGTTGCGAAAGGGAGCCAAGCTCACCATTGTCCTCGAGCAGGAGGCTCCGGCCCCGTCGGCACCGGCGTGACCGAGCCCCGTCGGCCCGCAGGACGCCCCCGTATTGCCGTAATCGGCACCGGTTGGTGGGCAACCCAGCAGCACATCCCCAGCCTTCTGGCCTACGAAAATGCCGACCTGGTGGCGCTGGCAGATACGAACGCCGAGAAGCTCCGTAAAGCAGCAACGCATTTCGGAATTTCGACGACCTTCGGGAGCCACCGAGAATTACTCGATGCCGGTGTAGCCGACGCCGTAGTAGTAGCGGTCCCCCACGCCCGTCACTATGACGTGTCCGCCGATGCGCTGTCGCACGGGCTGCACGTTCTGGTCGAAAAGCCAATGGTGCTAAAGGCGCGCCAAGCGCGCGAACTCGTGGCCCTGGCCGCTCAACAGGGTGTCGGGCTGATGGTCGGCTATACGTTCCAATACACGCGTCATGCCGCTCTTGCCCGCGAAATCGTTCAGTCGGGCACGATCGGCGACCTTCAGCTCGTGCACGTTGTTTTCGCGTCTGTCACCGCGTCGTTTTACGCGGGCCGGCCAGACGATTACGCCCCGACGCACGGCTTCGCGTTCGTGGCACCTGAACGTGACAGTTATTCCGATCCTTCGATCTCGGGCGGCGGGCAAGGTCAGGCCCAGGTCACTCACACGATGGGCATGGTCACGTGGGTCACTGGCGCCGACCCGACCGAGGTATCTGCTTACATGGGCAACTTCGGTTTGGGAGTCGACCTGGTTGACGCGATCGTGTTCCGTCTAGACAACGGCGCCCTCGGGACTGTGACGTCCACCGGCAACCTGAGGCCGGGCCAGCCCCAGCACCAGGGCGTCACTTACTACGGGAGTGATGGCTACCTGGTCCAGGACATGATCGGCGGCCACCTCCATCTGGAGCGCCACGACGGGACTTCCGAGCACTTCCCGGACCTGGCTGAGGACGAGTTATACCCGGCGGGCCAGCCGGCCCGCACGCTCGCCGATATCGCCGCCGGCCGAGGGGACAACCGCTCTCCCGGCGAGCGCGGCCGGGCGGTGGTCGAGTTCCTCGAATGCGCCTACCGGAGCGGAGCCGAGGGGCGAGCGTTCAGTCCGGACCAGCTCTCGTAAACGACCTCCCACGCGGCGCCCGCCGAGCGCTCCAGGGTTCACATGGCGCAGGGGGGATGGGCCACGCCGTATTGGGCCGCGCCGAATTGGGCCGAGCACCGGCCGAAGCGGCCAAAATGAGCCTCGACCCGATCGCCGGGAGAGACACGGTGAAGGGCGACGGCACTGCCGGGGATAACGATCTCTCCCGGCTCCAGCGCTTGGCCCCGGCGCGCCAGCTGGCCAACGAGCCACGCAATGCTGTCAAGCGGGCCGGCGCCGAAAATATCGCCTCCGACGCCGCGGTCGATCGTGACGTCGTTTACGACTAGCTCGATCTCCTCCTCGGCCAACTCCGCCGGCGTCGGGACCGTCAATTCCTGAAGCAGAGCCGGCACTTCCTGAAGCAGAGCCGGCACTTCCTGAAGCAGGGCCGGCACTTCCTGAAGCAGAGCAGGCACTTCCTGAGGCAGGGCGGAGCCGCGGTCGTCGGCCGATGCGTAGACCAGCGCGGCGTGGAGAGCGTTGGACGCAATGAGCTCCGGCGCCGTCGGCCGTTCGTAGAAGAAACGGTAATGGTGCAGTTCTATGCCGGGGTCAGGCGCGAAAGGGCGCCCCGCACATCGTCGGGCCTAACGTCCTGCCCCGCCAACCTCCGCTTTACCTGGAAGGCATACTCGGGCTCCACGGCGCTGACGGGCACCGAAGCGGGCAATTTTACGCCGCAGTTGTGCAGGTGTGGCCACAACAAGTGACCGAAGACGGGCTCGTGGAGGCCGAACTGGGTGCGAACGGCGGCACTCGTGCAGCCGACCTTGTAGCCCGCGTGGCGCTCGCCGGCGGCCACCCGGGCGGCGATTACCCTCTCCTGGACTTCGTACGCTTCGTCGGTGCTCAAATTCGTGATCGACGCTGCGGTTGACCCGGCCAGGTCACCGTATAGCCAGGCGCTCAACATCTCTGATGCAAGAGCGTCCAACGTCCGCTCGGACGTCACCAGGTTGGGACTAGCCAGCATGCGGGCGCAGGAGCGCCTTCACAACGTCGGAACGACCGGCCATGAGCTCGCCGAAGATCGCCGCCCCATCTTCCAGGTCGAACGACGTTGCCCAGGCGAGGTCGACCTGCTCGGCCAGCCCGACCGCGTCTTTGAAATCGTCGCTGCTGTAAGCGAACGAACCGAAGACGCGCTTCTCCATCCTTATGAGGTCGAGAGCGTCGAAAGCGGGCTCGGGGTCGAGCAGCCCGATCCACACGGCCGTCCCGGCGGGCCGAAGGTGCTCGAGAGAGGCACGTCTCGTTGCCTGTGCCCCGACGGCGTCGAATATGAGGTCGAACTCCCCCTCGAGGGCGGTGGTCGTGGAGGCGGCGCCAAGCTGTTTGGCGAAGGCCAAGCGCTCCGGCGAGAGATCCGTGATCGCCACCTCGGCCCCGTGGTGCTTGGCGACCAGAAGGGAGACGAGGCCGATGCTGCCGGCCCCAAGGACACCGACGCGAGCACCACGATCGCCACCGGCGAGGCGCCAGGCGTGCAGGGCGTTCGCCAGTGGCTCGATCAAAGCCCCTCGCTCGATGGGAAGTGAAGGAGGCAGCTCGTGGACCAGTTGTTCGGGTACGACCACCTTTTCGGCGAAAGCCCCGGGCCGATGTATGCCGACGATAGAACGGTGGCGGCAGACCTCGTTGCGCCCGGACAGGCACAGGTCACACTGCCCACAACTTACGATCGGGTTGATGGCAACGGGACGGCCGTCGGTAGCTCGCCCGGAGAACTCGTGCCCCATGATCAGCGGGGGTTGGCGAAAGCCGGGCTTGGAGATCCCGTGCAGCTCACTCCCGCAGATCCCGCACGCCGCGACCTCGATGACTACCTCGCCCGAGCGGGCGACGGGCTCGTCGACGTCCAGCACCTCTACGGTCCCGGGCCTTGTATACACCATTGCGCGCATCATCACGCCTTCCAAAATCGAGCTGGGCGAACAACCGCCAGTATAAGGCGAGGCCAGCGGTCGCACCTCCTCCTGAGCCTGCTAGCGAGCCGGATGCGGGGCCCGTGTAGGTCGTGCCGTCGCCTGGCACGTGCCTTGACAGTCCGATCGGCCGGCGCTACGTTTGAAACGCTCAAATTCGTCACTTTACGGTCGAGGTAGTGCACCGCTGAATAGAAAATGTGTGGGCATAGAGGCGATCCGCGAGTGGATTAGAGCGAAGTAGAGGGGAGATCTTATGAGGTCTCAACAGGGGAGCGTGGGCGCTATGTCGCAATTTCGCGCTGTTTTGGCGGGGGACGTCCTTTGGTCATGCCTGCCTCGCTTCTGAGCCGGTATTGCGGCGAGCCGGTGAAAAGTTACTTGACGCCACCGCTCGCAGGCCGAGCAACCAATTCCGGATCTAATGCGGGGCGACCCGTTGGGCGTGCCCGGCACCTGCGCCCGGTTGCCCGGCCAACGAGGGCCGAGATGTCCGGGCGGCAATTCCTTATGGGCACCGGCCGAGCTTTGCCTGCCGCACTAATGCGGGGCTCTAACTCTTAGCGGAAGGGGAGCTGACTATGACAAACGAGCCCGCCGACGAATTTACGACTCCAGGGTTTGATCCCCTCGACTCTATTGAATCCAGCGAATTGCTGGACAACCCTGAGCTCATGCGCCAGCGGCTGGCGGAAGAAGGTTTTCTGTTCTTTCGTGGGCTGTTGCCCGCCTCGACCGTCGGGGAGGTCAGGGCGGCCGTGATCGGGGCTATTGAGAAAGAAGGGTGGATAGCCGCCGGCACTGACCCGGAAGACCGCCGGCCAGGTCCGGTGGTGGTTCGGGAAGCGGATGAACGGTGGTTCCCGGGCTACCAGAGGATGCAGAGCCTGGAATGCTTCCACAGCCTGGCTCATGAGGACCGTCTCGTCAGCCTTTGCCGCGACCTGCTCGACGGGCCTGTCCTGGTCCACCCCCGCAAGATCGGACGGGTGACGTTCCCGGGCAGCGAGTACCCGACGCCACCTCACCAGGATTTCCCGTTCATCCAGGGTACGCCGGACGTACTGACGATCTGGCTGCCGTTGGCGGAGTGCGGCCCACGCGACGGTGCCCTCCGCGTGCTGCGCCGTTCCACCCGGGTCGGGCTGCGGACGCGTGAGCCGAAGCCCGGTGTGGGCGGGGTCGGCGTACCTGTCGCCCCGGGGGAGGCACACGACTGGGCGAGCGCCGATTATCGGCCGGGCGATGCGCTCGTGTTCCATAGCTTCACCGTGCATTGGGCACCACCGAACCACGGTGAGCGCCTTCGGCTCAGCTGCGATTACCGCTACCAGAGGGTCGAGGACCCGGTGGTGGAGGGGTCCCTGCGGCCGCACTACTGGCCGACTATCCCTGACTGGGAGGTGCTCACCGAGGGGTGGTCGACGACGCGTTGGGTGGAGGGCCAGGCCGAGCCTGCCATTTCAGAAATGATGCCGCCGCTTGGTGAGCTCGAAGTGGGCCCGGTCCGGCTGGTGCGGACAGGGGCGCCGGGCCCCGACGGACCGATGGCTGGACAAAGCCCAGACGACTGAGGGCCAGAAGTTGCCAGCAGTTCACTGCAGGTTTGCCCCGACGCCACGGGTCGAGTTTGCGCCCCACGGGTCCCGGGTACCGCGTTATAAGAGCCCTGACTTTGACCGTGCTCCAGGTACGACCGCGGGGTTGAACCGAGAAGGGGGAATGCTACGCTCTAGGAACTGCTGGACCGGCCAGGACCGAAGTGCGGCCCTCAGGCCGGGCCGACGAGAAAGGTGGTGGAGGGGGTGACTTCCTACCTCGGAAAGCGGCTGGCGATGGCCCTCTTCACCATTTATGTCGTGGTGAGCTTGTCGTTTTTCATGATCCGGCTGATGCCGGGAAATGCGATCGAATACCTCGAAGCGCAGATGACCCTCGAAGGAGGGATGAGCCCGCAAGAGATACAGGATAAGGTCAGGGCGATTTACGGCCTTATGCCGTCTGGCCCGCTGTGGAAACAATACCTTCAGTACGTGGGTAATGCCTTCCGAGGCGATCTGGGGAACTCGATCGTCAACCCGGGCCAGTCAGTCGTAAGCATCCTCGCTGGTGCCCTTCCCTGGACCGTCTTTGCGGTATCCGTCGCCCTCATTATTAGCTTCCTGCTCGGGCTGGTTTTGGGCACGGTGATGGCCACCTTCTCGAAAGGGTGGTTCGCCAAGGTAATGACCGGCGTGACGTCATTTACCTCGGCCATACCCAACTACCTCGTCGCCATTGTCCTGCTCTATTTCTTCGCCGACCAGCACGCCTGGTTCCCGCTGGACGGTGCCTACGGAGTCGGGCTGACGCCCGGTTTCAACTGGCCCTTTATACAGAGTGCTATCCAGCACGCCATTTTGCCCATTGCCAGCTATGTGATTGTCTCCTTCGGAGGTTGGTCGCTCATCATGAAGGGGAGCGTCGTGACCACCCTCGGTGCCGACTACGTGCGGGCAGCCGAGTCCTGGGGGCTGTCGAGCCGACGGGTCACGCAGTCGTACATCGGGCGCAACTCCATGCTGCCCATGGTGACCAACCTGGCCCTGTCCATCGGCTTCCTGTTTGGAGGGGCGGTATTCATCGAGACATTTTTCACCTACCCGGGGGTGGGGTATTACTTGATAAACGCCGTCAATTCGCGCGACTACTCGCTGATGATGGGCTGCTTTATCCTGATCACGGTCTCGGTCGTCTTCGCCAACTTGCTCGTCGACCTGATGTACCCGCTGGTCGATCCCCGGATCGCCAGCCCGGCGGCGAGCAAACGGGCGCGCTTCAAGACGAGCGGCACACCCACGGGCCCTCCCGGCCCGGTCGGCAGCACGCTGGGCGAGCAGACAATGGTCGGGGGCGCTACCGGGCTCCCCATCAGTGAAGGTGCCTGATCATGGAGTTCCTCAGCAGCCTGTGGAGGATCTGTAAGAGCGACAAATCGGCCCTGGTCGCCGGCGTCGTCATCTTGATCTACCTTGGCGTGGCCATTTTCGCACCGATCTTCGTGCACCTGAGCGACATCCAGAACCCGGCCAACTCTTACTTGCCCCCATCGTGGACGCACCCGCTCGGCACGGACTACCTGGGCCAGGACGTGCTGACCGAGCTTGCCATCGGTACGAGGCCGGTGCTGGAAGTTGGCCTCCTGACAGCGATCTTCGCCGTCACCGTCGGTGTAGTCGTCGGGTTGGCGACCGGGTACCTGGGAGGTGCCATCGACATGTTCCTGATGCGCCTGGCGGACGTATTCCTCACCATTCCCGGCCTCCCTCTGGTCATTGTGATCGCTAGCATCATCCGGACCAGCAGCCCGTTTGTATTGGCCGGGATCATTGCCGTAACGGCGTGGGCCGGGTTGGCCCGGGCGGTCCGGTCTCAGGCCCTGAGCTTGCGGTCGGCCGATTTCATCGAGGCCGCGAAGGTGCAGGGGCTGCCGCTCCGCAACATGATCGGCCGGCAACTCCTCCCAAACGTCGGCCCTTATGTTGCCATAAACTTCCTGCTGGCCGTGACGGGGGCGATATATGCCGAGGTGGGGCTTTTCTTGCTGGGCGTGGCGCCCGTTAGCGGGACCAACTGGGGCATCATGATCCAGCTGGCCATGGGTAATGGGGCGCTCTATACAAGCAAGAGCATGATCTACTTGTTCTCACCCATGGCCGCCATCGTGTTCCTGCAGGTCGCACTGGTCTTCTTTGCCCGTGCTCTCGACCAGCTCTTCAACCCCCGCTTGCGGGTGCAGTGATGGCAGGAGAAAACGGGTGGAGTGATCCCGGGACGCGACGGGGCGTTTTAGGCGAGAAAATCCGTGGCGTCGAGGGGGACGGCCCCGTTATCCAGGTCGACAACCTCAGCGTCAGTTTTGGGCAGCTCAAAGCGGTGGACGAGGTAAGCCTGGCCGTGTCGATGGGTGAGGTCTACGCCATCGTGGGCGAGTCCGGGTGCGGGAAATCGACCCTGGCGTTCGCTCTCCTCAACGTCGTGCCGCCGCCGGGCGTGATCAGTTCGGGGGACGTCCGCTACCGGGGCCGCAGCGTGACCGAGATGAGCCGCAAGGAGCTCAACGACTTGAGGGCCGCTGATGTGGCCATCGTCTTCCAGGCGGCCATGAACGCGCTCAACCCGGTCATAACCGTCGGGACACAGGTGGGGCACATACTTGCCGCCCATCCCGGTGCTTTTTCTTCGTCAAAGGAGGGCCGGGAGTACTTCGAGCGTCTTTTGCAGTTGGTGAGGTTGTCCCCGGAGCGGGTGTGGAACAGCTATGAAAGCCGGCTATCTGGAGGGATGAAACAACGGGTTGCCATTGCGGTTGCTCTCTTGCTCCGGCCCTCGGTGCTGATCCTCGACGAGCCCACAACTGCTCTCGATGTCCTGAACCAGCGGCTCGTGATCGACATCTTGCGAGACCTCCACGACGAGTTGGGTATGACGATCCTGTTCGTTACCCACGACCTCGGCCTGGTGGCCGAGCTGGCCGAGCGGGTGGCGGTTATGTACGCCGGCCGCCTGGCGGAAGTGGGCACTGTCGAGGAGGTATTTTATGGTCAGCGCCGCCACCCCTACGCCAGGGCGCTGATCGAGGCGATCCCCAGCGTTCTGGGCGACAGGGGCCTGATCCGGTCGATCCCGGGCCAGGTGCCCAACCTGGCCCAGCTGCCGCCCGCCTGCCGTTTTGCCCCCCGTTGCTCCCTGGCCCGTCCCATCTGTCACGAGGTGGAGCCGGGGCTCCTCACCGATGAGCACCAGCATTCTGTGGCTTGCCATGTGGCCAACGAGGAGCTGCAGGGCGCGCTAACGGGGCCGGTGTCAGCGCCGTGAGCCTGCTCAGCGTCGACAATGTGACGCATCGTTACCCGACCACCACCAGCGAGCTGCCGGTACTCAATGGCGTCAGCCTCGACGTCGAACCGGAGTCAGTCGTGGCGGTCGTAGGGGAGTCGGGGTGTGGCAAGACCACTCTGGGCCGGCTGATCGTCGGCCTGGTGCAGCCGATGGCCGGCGAAGTGCGGTACCAGGGCAAGAATATTTGGGACCTGTCCAAGAAGGACTGGAATTCTTACCGTCGTTCCGTCCAGGTGATCCATCAGGACCCGTACGCCTCGCTCAACCCGGGCCTCAACATTGAGGACATCCTCAAAGCAGGCCTCCTTTACCACAACATTGTCCGCCGTCGCGACCTCCGGACGGAGCTGTTCCGGCTGCTCGAGATGGTTGGCCTCGACGCCAGCCCGGCGTTTTTGCGCCGGTACCCCCACCAGCTCTCCGGTGGGCAGAGACAGCGACTGGTGGTGGCCCGGGCCATGGGGCTTCGGCCGCACCTCGTGGTGGCCGACGAAGCCGTCAGCATGCTCGACGTGTCGATGCGGGTCTCGGTCCTCGACCTGCTCCTGTCGATGCGGTCCGAAGAGAAGCTGGCTTATGTGTTCATCAGCCACGACTTCGGCGTGGTGCGGTACTTCGCCCGGGACGGGCGCATCGTGGTGATGTTCTTCGGGGTGATAGTCGAGGAAGGGCCGGCAGAGCAGCTGATTAACCACCCGCGGCACCCCTATACCTTTCTCCTCCTGGACGCCATCCCGATCCCCGATCCCAGGCTTGCCCGCCGGCGTCGCACGGAAGCTACCAGGGCGGCGGAGGAGCGGGCCACGGGCGAACCGTCCGCGACGGGCTGCGTATTTTGCAACCGGTGCCCGTTTGTCGAGGAAAAATGCCGCACCTCGGCACCGCCGCTCGTCGAGGTACTGCCCAACCAACGGGCGGCTTGTTGGTTCCCCGACAGGGTGCCGGACCTGCAACGGCTAGTCGAAGAGTCCACGCTCGGGGTATCGGCGCCAGGCGGGAATTCCAGCGTCGCCAGTGCGGGAGTGGCCAGTGCTGGCGTGGCCAGTGCTGGAGCTGAAGCGGCTGATCGTGCGGCCGCGGTGGCCAGCGGTTATACAGGTGAGACTGGACGGGGCAGCGATAGCCGCATGCCGGCGACGGCCTCCGATACCCAGCGCTCTTGAGACGTGCTGCCTGCAGGAACGTTCGCTTGAACAATAGGAACCGAAGTTTGGCAAACAAGACAAGCGCGGGCCGAAGCGGCTGGCGCCGGAGTTGAGGAGGTGTTCCATTTTGCGTAAAGGGACCTGGCCGGCATCGGCCCGAGGAGGCCAACCATGACCATCAGGGTGGCAGTCGTAGGGGCGGGCAACATCGGCAAGAACCACGCCCGTTGCTATCAAGCCGACCCCAGGGCCGAGCTGGTGGCCGTTTGTGACCTGGTGCCGGAAGTGGCCCAAAAAGCGGGCGAGGTCCTGGGGGTGCCGTCATTTACCTCGGTCGCCGAACTGGTTTCGGCTGGCCTCGGCCTGGACGCGGCCAGCGTGTGCACGGCGGGGGTGGAAAACGGCGGCGACCATTACGCTCCCACCATCGAGCTGTTGAGGGCCGGGATCCCGGTGCTCGGGGAAAAGCCCATCTCCAACAACATCGCCGAGGCCCGCGAGATGGTGGCCCTCGCCGCCGAGATGGGGCTGCCTTACGGCATCAACTTGAACCACCGCTTCACCCCGGCCGCCCGCCGGCCGGACAGTGGCTGGACGAGGGCCGTTTGGGGGAGGTCAACCTGGTCAACATGACCATGTGGATCAATAACCCCAACGAGTCCTCGCCGTATTTCCACATGCGCGCCCTCCACCCCCACTCCATAGACGTCATGCGCTATTTCTGCGGCGACGTGGCCGAAGTCCAGGCGTTCTTGAAAAAGGGCAAAGGCCGGGCCATCTGGTCCAACGTGCAGGCCAACATGTTGTTCAGCTCGGGCGCCCTCGGCCACCTGACGGGCAGTTACGACGCCGGCGGTTCTTACGGGCTGGAGACCTGCGAAGTGGTTGGTTCCGAGGGCCGCTTCGTCATTACCAACGCCTGCGAGCGCCTGACCTTCTACCCCCGGCGCTCGATCGAGGTGGAGTCTTACGACTACCTGGGTGGCATGCGCAGTTTCGCCGAGACTTTCGCTTCTCGCATCGCCGCCTGGCTGGCCGACCTGGAGGCAAAGGTGCCACCGGACGAGGTGGACGCCAGGGCGGCCGACGCCCTGGCCGCTCAGCTGGTGATCGAGGCCTGCATCGCGTCCTTTGCGGACGGCAAGGTGGCCGAGGTGGGGGAGGTGGCACCATGAGGACGGGTGTGAACAGCGTGCTGTGGGGCGGCCACAGCCTCGACGATGCTTTTGCGGGTGCCGCCCGGGCCGGCTACGACGGCATCGAGCTCGCGGCCATCCCCGGGATGGCCCCCGAGCACCTCGACCTGGCGGCCTGGACGGCCCAGGTAGGGCCGATAAAGGAGCTGTCGGAGCGCTACGGGCTGCCTCTGTTGGCCATGGAACAGCCGAGCCAGGACCCCGAGATAATGGCCCAGGCCTTCGCGGCCGCCGAGGCCCTCGGCATCCCGGTTGTCAACTGCGGGCCGGGGGGCAAGTCGGGTGACGAGGAGTCGCTCGCCGCCTCGATCAAGTCGCTCGGCGAGCTCGCCCGCCAGGCCGAGGGCCGCGGCGTCGTTTTGTGCGTGAAGGCGCACGTTGGGGCGGCCATCTACAACACCCCCACCAGCCTGCGGGCCCTGGAGGAAGTGACCTCTCCCGCGTTTGGCCTTGACATGGACCCGAGCCACATCCACCGGGCCGGCGAGAACGCACCCGACGCCCTCAAAGCCGTCGTGTCACGCGTGCGCCATGTCCACATCCGCGACTGCAAGGGCCGTCAGCAGAGCCCGGGAGCGCCAGAGGACCAGGCCTGCGGCCGAGGTGACATCGACCTGTTGGCCTATGTGGCGGTGCTCCACGACGCCGGCTACGACGGTGCCGTCGAGCTCGAGGTGATCGGCGCCAAAGCCTACGACCTGGTGGCCTGCCAGGCCATCGCGTCCGAGTCCCGGGGGCACCTGCAGGCCTGTCTGCAAGCGAGCGGGGAGCGCTGAGGGCGGTGCCGGCCCGGCCGCCCAACATCCTGCTCATCGGGGTGGACTCGCTCAGGGCAGACCGGATGGGTTGCTACGGCTACCCCCGGGTGACCACTCCCCACCTCGACCGCTTGGCCGCCCAGGGCACCCTGTTCGAGCACTACTGGTCCCCCCACGTCCCTACCACCCCGGGATATGGCTCCATGCTGACGGGCAAGGACTGCTTTGGCACCGGGCTGGTCGGCCTCCGCCAGAGGGAGCTGGCGCCAGGGGTGGCCACCCTGGCCGAGCTTCTGGGGGCAGAGGGCTACGCCACCAGCTGTGTGGGCTTTACCGGCAATGCCGCCGCTCGTGGCTTCGACCGCTACTTCGACTACAAGGCCTGGGGCAATCTGGACGAGGCGCCCCTGCGTAAGGCCGAGGCCCTCAACGAGGTGACCCAGCCCGAGCTCGACCGCTTGATCGACAGCGGCCAGCCCTGGTTCGTGCTGTTGCGCCACATGGACCCTCACTCGCCCTACCTGGCCCCGTCGCCCTATGACCGGATGTTCTACTGGGGCGACGAGCGCGACCCGGCTAAAAACTCGATGGCGCCGGTGCTCGACTTTGCCCCCTTCGCCGACTTTTTCCGGTCCTGGATGCCGCCCGGGATCACCGATGCCGAGTTCGTGCTCGCCTCTTACGACGGGGCGGTGGCCTACATGGACGCCTGCATCAGCCGCCTTCTTTACCAGCTGGAGGCCCGCGGGGTGGCCGAAAACACCATCGTGGTGCTGACCGCCGACCACGGGGAGACGCTGTACGACCATGACTGCTATTTCGACCACCACGGCCTCTACGACTGCGTGCTGCACGTCCCCCTCGTCATCCGCTACCCGGGGCGGGTGCCCGCGGGCCGCCGGGTCAGGGCCACGGCCAGCCACCACGACCTGGTACCAACTCTGCTCGAGCTGGCCGGCTTGTCCCGCCTGTCGCCTGAAGATGTCAGCGGGACCTCTCTTCTGACGCACCTGGCCGGCCCCGAGAAGGTCGAAGGAGAGGGCCTGTACCTGACCGAAGCCACCTGGATGCGCAAGCACGGCTGGCGCACCCCGGAGTGGAAGTTGATCGTTGCCCTCGAGCCCGACTTCCACTACAAGCCCCCTGTCGAGCTTTACGACCTGCGGGCCGACCCGGCCGAGGAGGTCAACCTGACCGAGGCGCGGCCCGAGGTCGTGGCCGAGCTGACCGCCCGCATGGCAGCCCACATCACCCGGCGCACGGCAGAGACGGGCCGGCCCGACCCGATCGAGGTCCTCCTGGACTGGCACGGGCACACCGGCCACGGCCCGTTCAAGACGAGCCTCGAGGCCTACACCACCTTGCACATCGGCGACCCCGAGGCCGGCCGGCGCCTGCAGGCCGGCGAGGCGGCCCGGGTGGAGGCCCCTGCCCCCGGGAGGCCGGCCGCCCAAAAGGGGCCTGGCAAGAAGGCAACGGCCAAGAGGCCAGCAGCCAAGAAGGCGCCAGCCAAAGAGGCTCCATCTAACCCGGTGGCGACCGGCCAGCAGGCACCCGGTAAAAAGGTAGCGGCCAAGAAGGTCGCGGCGGCAAAGGCACCAACCGAGAAGGCGACGGCTAAAAAGGGCGCCACTAAAAAGGTGGCGGCCAAAAAGGCCGCTGCGAACAGCGCCGCGGGCGCCCGGGGCCCGGGCCAATGAGCCCGGCCGGCCCGCCATCCGAGGGCGCCGCCATCAGCGGTTTAGCCGGGCGGATGCCACCAATGAGGGTGCCAGCATGAGGGTGCTGCCAGCATGAGGGTGCTGCTCGTGCTCTCGGATGCCCTGCGGGCCGACCACCTGTCCTGTTACGGCTACGGCCGGCCCACCAGCCCGGGTCTTGACGCCCTGGCCGCAAGGGGGGCGCGGTTCAGCTCTTTCTTTGCTCCCAACATCCCGACGGAGCCGGCCCACACAAGTATCTTCACGGGGCTCCACGGGCCCCGCCACGGCGTGCTGGCCCACAAGGAGCCTCTGGCCAGCCCCCGGGCCGGCAGCCCCTGGTTGCCCGGGCTACTTAAGGACAGCGGCATCCGCACTGCGGCCTTCGACACCCTGGCCGATTCGAAGGCCTTCTTCGCCCAGGGTTACACCGAGTACCGCAACCTGCGCCACGCCAGGTCGCTACTGACCGCGGCTGACATCAACGCCGAACTGGTGCCATGGATCGAGCGCCACCCGACCGGGCCGTGGTTTTGTTTCGTCCACTACTGGGATACGCATAGCCCCTATCTGCCCCCTCAGAGTTACCGGTCCCGTCACTACGAGGGCGACCCAAACTCGGTCGCTCACGACGACCTGGCGCGCTGGCGGGCGCAGCCGAGCTACCCGTTCGCGTACCGCTGGCAGGTGCGTCACTACGGCGCCTTCAGGGACCTCGACTACGTGCGGGGCCTCTACGACGCCGAGATCTCCTACCTGGACGACCAACTGGCCCCGGTCCTGACTGCCCTGGAGGGAGGCGACGACGACTACGTCGTGATCTTCACGGCCGACCACGGCGAGGTGATGGACGACCGGCCCGGGTTCTTCGACCACGCCGGCCTCTACGACGACACCGTGCGAGTGCCGCTCATCATGGCCGGCGCCGGCCTGCCCCCCGGGACCGTCGTGCAGGGCATGTACCAGCACCTGGACCTGGCCCCCACCATCCTCAGCCTGTTCGGCCGGCCCGTGCCGGCCGAGATGACGGGGGCCGACCTGGCGGCGGTGGCTGCCGCCGCCCCCGAGGCACCTGGCTACGAGGCCCTCTACCTGTCCGAGGGGACCTGGGAGGTGAAGTGGGGAGTGCGGACCAAGGCCTGGAAACTCATAAAGGTGATCGACCCCGGAGTTCACGGGGCCAAAGAGGACGAGCTCTTCGACATGGTCGCCGATCCGGCCGAGTCGACCAATGTGGCCTCGGCTTACCCGGAAGTGGCCGACCGGCTGGAGCTGGTCCTGCGCCGGGCCTGGGAGGAGCTTCTAGCCGGCGAGCCCGACCCACTGTGGCAGCAGACGACAAGAGGGGTGCCGGCCCAGGGTTGGCTCGACCGGGCCAGGCAACAACAGAGCGATGCCGAGGCCTAGCGTGAACCGCGGGCCCGGGGACCGAAAGGAGCAAAGATGTCCCAGGGACTTTCCCACCAGAAGCAGGGCCATGAGATGCAGGGCCATCAAAAGCAGGGCGATGTAAAGCAAGAGCTGCGCCAGCAATGGATCGAGACACCGTCGTGGGCCTACGGCAACACAGGTACGCGTTTCAAGGTCTTCCGCAACCCGGCCGCCGCTCGCGACCCCTACGAAAAGATCGACGACGCCGCCCTCGTGCACCGTCTCACGGGCGTTGCCCCATCTGTCGCCCTCCACATCCCCTGGGACCGCGTAGATGATTATTCAAAGTTGGCCAAGTATGCGGTCGATCAGGGAATTCGGATAGGCGCCATCAACCCCAACGTGTTCCAGGAAGATGACTACCGCCTCGGCAGCGTTTGCAACCCCGACCCCAAAGTGCGGCGTAAGGCGACCGACCACCTTCTCGAATGCGTCGAGATAGCCGCCGAGACCGGCTCTCCGGCCGTAAGCCTTTGGTTCGGCGATGGCACCAATTACCCCGGTCAGGACGACATCCGCGCCCGCCAGGACAGGTTGGCGGCGGCACTGCGCGAAACCTACGAAGCGCTGCCCGACGGCATTGGCATGCTGCTCGAGTACAAATTATTCGAGCCCAGTTTCTACACCATGGATGTCCCCGACTGGGGTACCTCTCTGGCGCACTGCCTTGCTCTTGGTCCCAAGGCCAACGTCCTCGTGGACACGGGTCACCACGCGCCGGGCACCAACATTGAATTTATTGTCGCCTCGCTTCTTCGCCTCGACCGCCTCGGCGGTTTTCATTTCAACAGCCGCTTTTACGCCGATGACGACCTCCTCGTAGGAGCCGCCGACCCCTACCAGTTGTTCCGGATCCTTTCAGAAGTAGTGGCGGTGGGTGCCCATCGCCAGGGCTCGGGGGTGGCCTTCATGCTCGATCAGTGCCACAACCTCGAGGACAAAGTGCCCGCTGAGATCCGTTCGGTGATGAACGTCCAGGAGGCTACGGCCAAGGCCCTTCTCGTTGACCGGGAGGCGCTCAAGGCAGCTCAGGAGGCCGGCGATGTCCTCGGGGCTCACATAGTGCTCAATGACGCATTCGATAGCGACGTCAGGCCATTGCTGGCTGAACTGCGGGAGGAAATGGGCCTTGACCCGGACCCGCTCGCGGCCTACGCCCGGTCGGGGCACGCCCAACGCGCCCGGGAGGAGCGGTCAACGGGTGGCGCGGTCGGATGGGGGGGTTGATCAACCCACAATGACGCCAGAGGCCGTCATCGAGCTGCTCGAGCGTTCCCACCGGCTCGGGAGTGACCCGAAGAACACGAATTACGCGGGTGGCAATACCTCGTGCAAGACATTTGTCGATGACCCGGTTACGACAAGACCGGTTGAGCTGCTTCATGTGAAGGGCTCCGGCGGGGATCTGGGCACGCTCGCCGCCGCCGGTCTGGCGGTGCTCCGCCTCGACCGGCTGCGGGCCCTCGTCGACGTCTACCCGGGGCCGGACCGCGAGGACGAAATGGTGGCCGCGTTTGACTTTTGCCTCCACGGTAAAGGCGGGGCGGCACCGTCGATCGATACCGCAATGCACGCGCTGGTGGAACAAGCCCACGTCGACCATCTGCACCCCGACGCCGGGATCGCGTTCGCCACTTCGGTCGACGGCGAGGCGCTTACTCGCGCTTGTTTCGGCCGGCGCGTTGTTTGGGTCCCCTGGCGCCGGCCCGGCTTCCAGCTCGGCCTTGACATTGCCGAGGTGGCCCGGCAGCACCCCGAGGCGATAGGGGTCGTCCTGGGCGGCCACGGCATCACCGCCTGGGGGTCGACAAGCGAGGAATGCGAGGCGAGGTCGCTCGAGATCATCCGTGAGGCCCAGGCTTACATTGACGCAAATGGGCGCCCCGACCCCTTCGGGGCGACGGTCGCCGCCTTCGCGCCGCTGCCCGAAGCCGATCGAAACCGGCGTGCGGCCGCCCTTTTCCCTGTCCTGCGGGGCCTGGCCAGCACCGACAACCGGCAGGTGGGCCACTACAACGACAGCGCGGTGGTGCTGGATTTCCTTGCCCATGAGCGCCACCCTGAGCTGGCTCAAAGAGGTACTTCCTGCCCGGACCATTTCCTGCGGACCAAAGTGCGCCCGCTCGTGCTCGACTTGCCGCCGGCTGCGCCGGTGGACGACGTGGTCGACCGGCTGCGTCAATTGCACCAGCAGTACCGGGACGAGTACCAGGCCTACTACGAGCGCAACGTGACGGCCGGTTCACCAGCGATCCGCGGCGCCGACCCCGCCATTGTGCTCGTGCCCGGTGTCGGGATGTTCAGTTTTGGGCGTGACAAGCAGACGGCTCGCGTGGCGGGCGAGTTCTATGTCAACGCCATCAACGTGATGCGCGGCGCAGAGGCGCTGTCGCGGTACGAACCTATCCCGGAGCGGGAAAAGTTCCGGATCGAGTACTGGGAACTCGAGGAGCAAAAGTTGCGCAGGATGCCGCCTCCGCGCCCACTTTCGACCCGCGTCGCTATTGTCACAGGCGCCGGGTCGGGGATCGGGGCGGCGACGGCAAGGCGCCTGGCCAAGGAGGGCGCCTGTGTAGTCGTGGCCGACCTCGACGAGCAGCGGGCCGCTTCGGTGGCCAAAGAGATAGGCAACGCCGACGTGGCGGTCTCGTGTCGTGCCGACGTGAGCTCGGAAAACGAGGTGGCCGAGGCCCTTCGCACGGCCGTGATCGCCTTTGGCGGGGTGGACCTCGTGGTAAACAACGCCGGCCTGTCCGTTTCCAAGAGCCTGCTCGACACCACCGTTGAGGACTGGCGGCTGCAGCACAGCGTTATGGCCGAAGGCTCCTTCCTCGTCGGCGCGAAGGCGGCGCGGGTGATGGTGAGCCAGCAAATGGGTGGTGACATCGTCTATATAGCAAGCAAGAACGCCGTCTTTGCCGGGCCAAACAATGTCGCTTATGGCGCCGCCAAGGCCGACCAGGAGCACCAGGTGCGCTTGCTGGCGGCCGAGCTGGGGCAGCACTCCATCCGCGTCAACGGTGTCAACCCGGACGCCGTCGTCCGCGGTTCGGGCATCTTCGCCAGTGGATGGGGCGCCCAGCGGGCGGCTGTCTACGGTGTCCCGGAAGACAAGCTGGGGGAGTATTACGCTTCCCGGACGCTCCTCAAGCTGGAAGTGCTGCCTGAGCACGTCGCCGACGCGGTCTTCGTCCTCACAGGGGGACAGTTGGCCCGCACTACCGGTCTAATCGTCCCCGTCGACGCCGGGGTCGCCGCCGCCTTTTTGAGGTGAGCGGCATGACGACGACCGGGTCGGGCCGGTACCACCGGAAAGGTTGAGAAGCCTGGGCGTTCCCCAACTGTTCGCTGCCGTCGACCTGGGTGCGTCGAGTGCCCGGCTGTTTGCCGGGCGCCTGGACGGTGACCAGCTCGAAGTCCGTGAGCAGGCTCGCATCCCCAACGGGCCGGTCCAGCTGCCCGACGGCATCCACTGGGATTTCCTACGCATCCACCAGGGAATGCTGGAGGCACTGGGCCAACTTTCCCGCGAGGTGAGCCCGAGCCCACTGTGGGTCGGGGTCGACAGCTGGGGCGTCGACTATGGGCTGCTCGATGAGACGGGACGCCTGCTGGGTGAGCCGTTCCATTACCGGGACGAACGGACGGCCGGCCGGGTCGAGGAGCTCGACCGGCTGGTGGGCCTCGAGCAGCTCTACAACGCAACGGGCATCCAGGAAATGGTTATAAACACCGTCTACCAACTGCTGGCCGAGCGCGAGAGCATCTCCTACGCCTTCGCTTCGCACCTGCTCATGGTGCCCGACCTGGTTGCCTACCTGCTCACGGGAGAGCGTCGCCTGGAGACGACGATCGCGTCGACGACCCAGCTGGTCGACCGCGCGAACCGGGGCGCTGGTCGACTCCTTGTTCGGGCCCCTTCGGCTCCGTCGGGAGCTCTTTGCTCTACCGATCCAGGCCGGCGAGCACTACGGCCCCGTCCTGCCGGCAGTGGGCGCCAGTGTTGGGATAGGGCCCCGGTGTCAGTGGTATCGGTGGCATCACACGACACTGCGTCGGCGGTACTTGCGGTGCCGGCACTTACCGAGGATTTCGCTTATGTCGCCAGCGGCACCTGGTCGCTGGTCGGCCTGGAGCTTGACGCGCCGGTGATCACCGAGCCGAGCCGTTTGGCGAACTTCTCGAACGAGCTCGGCTACGACGGGACGGTGCGGTTCCTCAAGAACGTAATGGGTTATTGGATGCTCCAGGAGTGCGAGCGGACCTGGGCGCGCTCGGGCCGACCGGTGCGGCTCGTCGACCTGTTCGACGCGGCCGAGTCATGTGACCCGTTCCGGTCGCTCGTGGACACCTTCGACCCTGTGTTCGCGGTCCCGGGCGACATGCCCGGGCGCGTCCGGGACAGCTGTGCAGCCAGCGGGGAGCCGGTGCCCGAGACCGACGCCGAGCTTGTACGCTGCGTGCTCGACAGCATGGCTCTAGGGATCTGCTCGGCACTGGAAGAGGCGCAACGTTGTGCCGGGAGACGAGTAAGTGTCCTGCACGTTGTCGGTGGCGGTTCGGCCCATCGTCTGTTCCTGTCTTTGATCGCCGCCTGTACTGGCCTCGAGGTAGTGGCGGGCCCGATCGAGGCCTCGGCTGTCGGCAACCTCCTCGTCCAGCTCCGCGCCGCCGGCCTGGTCGGCGAGCGGCCGGAGATGCGTGCGCTTGTGGGGCGCTCGTTCCCATTGCTGCGCGTCCGGCCCGACCCTGCCCTGGCCGGAGCGGCCCGGGGTGCTCTGTCACGGCGCGAGATCGTCAGCGCCGGAGAATAGGTAGAGAGCGAAGAGGGTCGTCGGTGCGCATTGCCTTGTTCGTCGCCTGCTTCAACGATGCCGTCTACCCGAGCACGGGCCGCGCCGTAGTCGACGTCCTCGAACGTCTCGGTCACGAAGTCGTCTTCCCCGAAGACCAAACCTGTTGTGGCCAGATGCACCTCAACTCCGGTTACCGGCCCGAGGCGCTGGCGCTGGCCCGGCACTTTGTCAGGGTTTTCTCGCCTTATGAGGTCGTTGTCGCCCCCTCGGCCTCCTGCGTCGGCACGGTGGTGGAGGGCTACGCCAACCTGGCGGAAGAATGCGGGGACACTGCTCTCGCGGCTGACGCTCGCGACCTCGCGGGGCATGTCCACGAGTTCAGCGAGCTGCTCGTCGACGTGCTCGACGTCCGCGACGTTGGAGCATCGTTCCCACACCGGGTCGCCTATCACCCGACGTGCCATTCGCTCCGGGTCTTGCGTTCGGGGGACCGTCCGCTGCAGCTGTTGCGCGAGGTGCGCCGGCTCGAGCTTGTCGATATCGCAGAAGCAGGCTCCTGTTGTGGGTTCGGAGGCGTGTTCTCGGTGAAAAACCCGGCTGTATCGGTCGCCATGCTCGGTGACAAGCTGGCCGCCATTCGGGCCAGCGGGGCCGAGGTGGTTTGTTCGCTGGACAATTCCTGTCTGGCCCACATAGGTGGTGGCGCATCGCGGCTGGGCTTCGGCATCCGGACAATGCACCTGGCGGAAATACTTTCGTCTATGTCCGAAGTGCACCCTGGCCCGGTAGCCGCAGGCCAACCGGGCTCGTCACGTTTATCGGGATTATCGGGATTATCGGGCAGGGCGGGTGAGCCAAAGTGACAGGCGGCGGTTTCTCAAGCTCGCCCCCGTTCCCTGAAGCAGCGGCCACGTTCGTCTCGGACGCACAGTTGCGCGCCAATCTCCGGAGGGCGACAGCGACCATCCGCGGCAAGCGCAACCGGGTCATAGGGGAACTGGCCGACTTCGACCAGTTGCGGGCCGCCGCCGCCGCCATTAAGGACGACGCCCTCGGCCGGCTGGACCAATTGCTCGAGGAACTCGAGGCCAACGTCACCAGGGCCGGCGGCCACGTGCATTTCGCCGAGAGCTCCGCCGCCGCTAACCGGGCCATAGTCGAGATTGTCGAGCGCACCGGCGCCCGCGAAGTCGTGAAGGTCAAATCGATGACCACGGCGGAGACCGGGCTCAACCAGGCCTTGGCCGAAGCCGGCATCGATGCCGCGGAGACGGACCTGGCGGAGCTCATAGTCCAGTTGGGCGACGACCTCCCGAGCCACATCGTTGTCCCGGCGATCCATCGCAACCGGGCCGAGGTCCGGGAGATCTTCCTGGAGCACATGGGCGAGCACGGTCTTGCCGCTCCGGCGGACCTGAGCGATGAACCGGCCGCCTTAGCCGCCGCCGCCCGCGCCCACCTGCGCGCCCGGTTTCTCCGCGCCGAAGTTGCTATCTCGGGGGCCAACTTCGCCATCGCTGACAGCGGTTCGCTGGCCGTGGTCGAGTCCGAGGGCAACGGCCGGATGTGCCTCACTTTGCCGAAGACCCTGATCTCGCTGGTCGGCATCGACAAGGTCCTTCCGAGCTTCCGCGATCTCGAGGTGTTCCTGCAGCTGCTGGCCCGCTCGTCCACGGGCGAAAGAATGAGCCCCTACACCTCCGTGTTCACGGGGGTCTCCCCGGGCGATGGCCCGGCCGAGTTCCACGTCGTGCTCCTCGACAACGGCCGCAGCAAGGCGCTGGCCGACCGGGTCGGCCGCCAGGCGCTGCGCTGTATCCGCTGCGCCGCCTGCCTCAATGTCTGCCCCGTCTACGAGCGAGTAGGGGGGCATGCCTACGGGTCCGTGTACCCGGGCCCGATAGGGGCCGTGCTCACCCCTCAGCTAGACGGCGTGGCGACCGATCCGGTGACGGCGGCGCTGCCGTTTGCCTCGACGCTCTGCGGGGCCTGTTACGAGGTCTGCCCGGTTGCCATCGACATACCGCGCCTGTTGGTGCACCTTCGCGGACGTGTCGTCGACCGCGAGCGCGCCGAAGGTCCCGGGCGTGGCCGACGTGGCCATGGCCGCCGCTGGCTTTGTCCTGTCTTCTCCAAGGCGTCTCGACTTTGTCGAACGCGCCGCGGGCTCTGTCGCCGGGCGCATTTTTGGACGCGGGCCGATCGGCCCTTGCCCGGTCCTCTTCGGCGCTGGACTGCGGCACGTGACGCGCCCGTCCCCCCCAGGCAGTCCTTTCGCGCATGGTGGCGTACCGAACACGAGGGAAGTGCAGGGGCTCCGCCTGTCCTTCCCGAGCCCGAGCACCCTCATGGCGCCGGCGGCACGCCGCCGGCAACCGGCCGTGCGCTGGCCGCTGAGGCGGCGCGGGCCGTCAGTCGCCGGTTCCGCAGCCACCGGCACGCCCCGCCGGCGTCCTCCGGGCCACGGGCACAAACAGGGCCGAACGACCGCACCGCCCTGCTCGCTTCCGTGCGGCAGGCACTTGCCACCGCCCCCCTCGAGTCGGTGGTAGAGCGGGAGTACCGCGGCGCCGGCCAGTCAGGGGTGGGCAACCCTCTGGAACTGTTCTGTGAGCGTGTAGGCGACTACCGCGCCCAGGTTTCCCGGGTTACCCCCGAGGCCGTCAGTGAGACGGTCGCCGATGTGCTTGGCCGGGCCTCAAGTAGCCGGGTCGTGGTCCCCGCCGACCTCCCGGACGACTGGTTGCCTCACGGGGACGGTTTTAACGTCCAGTGCGACTACGCGGCCCTCGAGCGCGGCCCAACTGGACGGCTTCCACGCCACGGTCAGCGGCTGCGCTCTCGCTATCGCCGAGACAGGGACGATCGTCCTCGACGGAGGCGCGCACCAGGGCCGCCGGGCCCTGTCGCTCGTCCCCGACCACCTCGTCGTGATCGTTTTCGCCCGCCAGGTCGTGGGTGGTGTCCCGGACGCGGTTGCGCAGCTCGAGCCTCGCGCCGCGCAGACGTGGATTTCCGGGCCGTCGGCGACGAGCGACATCGAGCTAAACCGGGTGGAGGGTGTGCACGGGCCACGCCGGCTGGATGTCGTCGTCGTGGCGTGACCCCGTTGTTTGACGTAGCGTCGCTAGTGGCACAGAAAGCGACCAAACCCAAGCTTGGCAAACCCGAAACCTGGGCAACCCCGAAACCGAGGAGAGCAACGTATGAGCGACCGTTTCGTCCCTACACCAGCGGACCACTTCAGCTTTGGGCTATGGACTGTTGGCTGGGGCGGCAAGGACCTCTTCGGCGACGCCACCAGGCCGCCCCTCGACCCTGTCGACGCCGTCCGGCGCCTGGCCCCCCTCGGCGCCTGGGGCGTCACGTTGCACGACGACGACCTGGTCCCCTTCGGGAGTGACGACGTAGCCCGGGAAGCCGTCATCAAACGGTTCCGGACAGCCCTCGACGAGACAGGCATGGTCGTGCCGATGATAACGACCAACCTGTTTACCCACCCGGTGTTCAAAGAAGGCGCCTTCACCGCCAACGACCGTTCCGTGCGGCGTTACGCCCTGCGTAAGACGCTGCGGAACCTCGACCTGGCGGCTGAGCTGGGCGCTCGCACGTTCGTCATGTGGGGAGGTCGTGAAGGGGCCGAGTCGGATGCCGCCAAGGACGTCCGGGTCGCCCTCGACCGGTACAAGGAAGCGGTAGACACCCTCTGCGACTATGTGCTCGAAAAGCATTACGAGATCCGTTTTGCCATCGAACCCAAGCCCAATGAACCCCGGGGCGACATCTTCCTGCCCACCATCGGCCACGCGCTCTCGTTCATCTACCGCCTCGAACACCCCGACATGGTCGGCCTGAACCCCGAGATCGGGCACGAGAACATGGCCACCCTCAACATGGTCCATGGCACCGCCCAGGCGCTCTGGGCCGGCAAGCTCTTCCACATCGACCTCAACGGCCAGCACGGGCCCCGCTACGACCAGGACCTCCGCTTCGCCGCAGCAGATGTCAAATCCGCCTTTTTCCTCGTCGACCTCCTCGAAACTGGCGGCTACGACGGGCCGCGGCACTTCGATTTCAAGCCGCCTCGGGCCGAAGGCAACGAAGGTGTCTGGGTGTCCGCCGCCGGCTGCATGCGCAATTACCTGATACTGAGAGAAAAAGCCCGGGCCTTTCGCGCCGACCCCGAAGTGCAAGCGGCCATGTCGGCCGCCGGCTGGCCCTCTCTGGCCACGCCGACCCTCGCCCCCGGCGAGACCCTTGCTCAGCTACTGGCCGACCGCAGTGCCTACGAGGACTTCGACCCCGTGGCCAGCGGTCTCCGCGAGGTGAACATCGAGTTCCTCGACCAGCTCGCCCTGGAGCACATCTTCGGCATCCGCTGAGCGCCGTCTCCAGGTAGTCCCACCGGGTTTGGCTGGTGGTCCGGAACCATTTGGTCCGGTACCTGGTGGTCCGGTACCAGCGAGACCGACGCCCCTAACGGAACGGGCCAGTCTCGCTGGCACACGTCCCACCAGGAGGCACCCTCGTCGGATGCGCGCACGCCCGTCAACGGTGGTCTCCATCATCGTCCGAAGCGGATTTCGAGAGATTCGTTCATCACCTCCCGTTGGAGCTTGAGCTCGGCGATGGCGAGGAGCGCGGGCGACGACGCGGTTCGTCGTTGAAGTCGACTGGACGCGGTACATCATGGGACGTCTGTATCTGTGGCTGGCGAGGGGCGGTCACGGGCAGACAGCGTGGGTTACTTCGAAGGGGCGAGTGTCTGCGGTACGGCTCCCGTTCCTTTACGCGGGAGCCGTACCGCAGCACCGGCCCTCCTGCACCGGCCCTCTTGCAGCACCGGCACTTCGCAGCACGGGCCTTAAGAGCAGGCCCCGCCCCTAGGCGCTATCTACGGCGGGTAGGGGGCCGTGGTTTCCCGGGTTACGAGGCTCGTGGCCAGCTCGATGCTGCGGCGCTCGACGTCTTCGCCACGGCCCTGGGCCAGGACGAGGCGGACAGCGGCGGCGGCCATGTCGGCCAGCGGCTGCCGCACGGTGGTGAGTGGGGGCGACGTCCAGACGCGACAGAGGGAGGTCGTCGAAGCCCACGAGGCTCAAGTCGCTGGGCACACGAAGGTGTTGTACACGGGCCGCTTCGAGGACGCCCAGGGCCTGGAGGTCGCTGCCGGCGAAGATGGCCGTGGGCTGCTCGGGGAGCGACAGCATGGCCATGCCCACTTTGAACCCGCCGTCGACGTGGAAGTCGGCCCACTGCATCAGCTCGGGGTCCAGGGAGAGGCCGGCCGAATCCATGGCAGACCGGTAGCCGTCCATCCGTGCCCGGCTACAAAGGAGGTCCGTCGGCCCAGAGATCATCCCGATCCGGCGGTGGCCCAGCTCTACCAGGTGGCGAGTAGCGGAGAAGCCCCCGGACCAATTGGTGGCCCCCACGGTCGTCACGCTTGGGTCGGGTTCACCGCGCGGGTCTACCACGGCGAAGGGGAGCCCCCGTGAGCGAAGTTCAGCCTTCTCCCGCTGCCCCAGGCGGGCCAGGAGCAGTATGATCCCGCGAGTCCCCCGGGCGCTTATGTGGTCCAGCCACGACCGGCGCTCGGCACCATCGGAGAGCGAGGTGAGCGCCACCGTCAGGCCGCCTTCCGCCGCCGCTTGAACGGCCCCCCGCACGATCTCCATGGCCCAGGGGCTCTCTAGCTCGGCGAAGACCAGGTCGATCAGGGGCGGTGTCCCCGCCCGGGACGACGACCGCCGTTCGTACTGCTGCTCCGCCAGCAGCCCCTGCACCCGCAGGCGGGTTGCCGCCGAGACATCGCTGTTGCCGTTGAGCACCTTCGAGACGGTCGAAGACGACACCCCTGCGGTTTTGGCGATCTGGGCCAGGGTCACGCCCTTCCGCGATTTCTCCTTGGACTTCGCTGAGCGCCGGCCTCTGCCAGTGCTGTCTGCGGATAGCGCCATATCTCCGACAGCTTAGCATTCGCTCCTGCTCCGAATGGTTTCGAACCGCAATTCAACCCGTCATTCTGCCACTGACCTCCATCTGAGGCTTTGCGACGCAGTGCGGTTGCGGGTCTTGCGAGGCGGTACAGCCACGAATTATTCGTTGCTCCGACAAAAGTTTTGTTAAGTCGGCGTGGCCTAGCAAAGATCGGTAGGCCACCTCCTCGCTCTTCTGGGCGCTCGGATTGAGGAAACTGGCACCGCAAATGGGGTGATAAGCCCACTTTTCGGTGCCAGAACAGGAGCATCCGTCTCACTTTCAGCGCCCGCTGCTATAGCTTGCCCCGGGCGGCGCCCTTCTGACCGAACGGGCGTTCAGAATAGCTTTGTAAACGTCTCCCCTCGGCCGGCTTGACCCAGCCCCACTTCGAAAGCGTGAACCTGATGACCCAGAGCCAACCGCCCGTGTCCGCTGCCCATTCGGGCAAGGCTTATCGAATGGGCCGCATATTCGGCCCCGACGGGAAGACCGTCGTGCTGCCGTTGGACCACGGGACCGCGCTGGGCCGGATCGCAGGCCTCGAGGATCCCGTACACGTGCTCGAGAGCTTCATCCGGCTGAGCTGTGACGGCTTTTTGATTGGCCCGGGGCTGGCGTCGCGCACCGCGCCACTTTTTGCCCACCGGGGTGCTCCGGCTCGTTTGCTCACGATCGATTCCTATTGGAACGCCGGCCAACTGGGTACCACGGCCATGATCAGCGACGTCCAGACGGCAGCCGCCCTCGGCGTGGACGGCGTCAAGGTGCTCATGCCCTGGAACGTCCCCGCGCCGCAACGTGCCGCGACGGTCGGAATGCTCTCCTCCGTTGTGGGAGCCGCCGCTCAGTTCGGCCTCCCCGTGATGGCGGAACCGATCGCCTACGAAATGGAACGCGGGCCAGAGGCCGTCAAGCTGGAGGCCGACGGCTGCCGCGTGGCGGCGGAACTCGGCGTCGACATCCTGAAGGTCGCTTACCCCGGGGATGTGGCGACGCTCGCTTCGTGGTGCTCGGAGCTGAAGGTACCGATCGTCATGCTTGGAGGGCCTAAGACCGGTACCACCGCGGAGCTGATCTCGATGGTCGCTGACGCCGTTAAGGCGGGTGCCAGTGGCATCGTCATTGGCCGGCGAGTATGGCAGCGGCCCATCGAAGAGGCCGAAGGGCTCCTGGAAAAACTCGCTGCGGTCGTCCACTCGACCCCGGTCTCGGTCTGAAGAAGCCGCTCCGGTGGGGACCGCCGGGAACCTAATTGACGCTGTCCGCTACCCCTCCCAGGGCGATGGCCAGCATGGCACAACCGGCGTCGGGGTGGCCCTTGGCCCGTTCGGGGACCCAGCTGGCCCGGCCCGCCTTCGGTTCCATCTCGGCCGTGGCGTCGGCGGTAGCGGCGGCGGCCCGGGCCGCCAGCTTTAGCGCCTCGTTGGTGCCCACGTCGCTGAACAGCGATAACTGCAAGCTGTTGCAAACGGCGTCCAGGCCGTCTACCAGCGTCCGGTCGCCCACTTGGGCCTTTCCGCGAGCCTTGACCCCGTCCAGAGCAGCCACAAATGCCCGGTAGATCGCATCCAGGCCAGTCCCCGGGCCATCGGCCAACGTCTTGCCGGCCCGAAGGAACCCGGTGGCAACGAGGGTCCCGCTCGTAGAAGGCGCGCTACGGGCGATGGCGGCCCCGCAACTGGTTAGAAGTTGCGGGTTGCCTACGTCAGCGCCCTGAGCGAGGACCTCCTTCAGCGCCCGAGCGGCCTGTGACATCGTGATCCCGAGGTCTCCGTCGCCGGCGAAGCCGTCCAGGCGGTTGAGCTCGTCGGCGGAAGCTTCCACCGCCTCCGCCGCCGCCGACAGGGAAAGCACAAGTTCGGCGTCAGCCAAGCCGGTCACCGCCTCACTACAAACGGTGACTCGCACGGTGCGTCCAGCAACCTCAGGATCTCCTCGTCCAGCTTCAGGACGGAAACGGATGCGCCCGCCATCTCCAGGGAGGTGGCGTACTCGCCTACCCAGGTTCGTCGCACTGTCACGCCGCCGGCGTTGAGAACTGCATGGACCGTACGGAAGATGAGGTACAGCTCCTCTCTCGGCGTAGCCCCCAGACCGTTCACGAGGACTGCCACATCGTCACCGGCGCTGTAGGGCAGGTCGTCCCTGACCTGGGTTACGAGCTGGGTAGCGATTTGTTCAGCGCGTTCCAACGGGCCCGTCTCACCCCCGGCTCGCCGTGGATGCCCATCCCGATCTCCATTTCTCCCTCCGCCAAGCTAAAAGTGGGCCGTCCGGCGGCCGGGACGATGCAGGGCGACAGTGCCACCCCCATTGACCGCAGGCCGGCGGCGGCCCGCTCGGTAACCGCCAGGACCTCCTGGAGCGAGCCACCTGCCTCGGCCCGCGCGCCTGCCACCTTGTACAGAAAGGCGATCCCGGCGACGCCCCTTCGTCGCCCCTCTGAGCCCCGGGGAGCAGAGGCGACGTCGTCAGCGGCAAGCAGGGTCGCCGTCTCGATGCCTTCGGCGCCCGCCAGCTCGGCCGCCAGGTCGAAGTTCATCACGTCGCCCCCGTAATTGCCGTAGAGGTAAAGGACGCCCGTTCCGGCATCGACCGCTCTGGTCGCCTCGAGTACCTGCTCAGAACTGGGAGACGCGAACACGTCGCCCACCGCCACCCCGTCCGCCAGGCCGAAACCTACATACCCCATGAAAAGTGGCAGGTGGCCGGAACCACCACCCGTCACGATCCCCACTTTTCCGGCCTTCGGGGCGTCCGCGCGTACAAGTACCGCGCGGTGCCACCGCGCGCAAGCTTTCAGGATGAGCCAGGAGAACGCCTTCGAGCATTTCGTCCACAAAGGCTTTTGGCTCGTTGATGATCTTTTGCATGGGCCTAGCTCCTCACTCTCGGTACTCTCAGTGTCGCCACGAAGTCACATCTGGCCGCCTGAGGTCGCCTCGCCTGTCCGCCGCGACCGGCCCCCACCCCCAGTCAATGCCTGCTCGTTGGCGCTGGTTCCCACGGCGAGTCCTTCGGTGCCGGGAAAGCATCGGGGCCGCTGAACAGCCCCGCGGCCCAACCGCCGAACAGAGCGGCTCCCCTCGCGCCACCCTCGCCGACGGCTGGCCACCTAACGCTCGATAAGAGCGAACGTTTTCGCTGGCGCAGTCCCTCGCAACGGGACCATCCCCCTGTCAGCACGAGCTCTTCCCTCGGCCCCGCCTGCTCCATCATCGTTGCCACGGTGAGAGCGGCACGCTCGGACACGGTGTCGAGGGCGGCGTTCCAAAGCGCTGTGGGCGAGGCGTCGGCGCCGATGCCCACGACATACGGGCTGCCGAAGGGGCGGTCCCGGAGGAGGCGCAGCGAGCCGGCCGGCACACCGAGGGCGGCCCGGTCGAAACTGGCCAGGTCCTCGTCGCCGCGTACGCCGAGCAGGTGCAGCACCGGCCACAAGGTCAGCCCAAGGGACTGCCCACCCAGTAACGCGTACCGATCGGGCAGGGTGTGCCACCCCGCGTTGAGCCCGGCCGATACGACGCCCTCCAGCTGTTTGGGGTCGAGCGGTGGGACGGACACCAGCAGCCCCTCGGCCGACCCGCAGGAGTCCAGGAGCTGGTCGGGGCCGGTGGCGCCGACGCCCGGGGCCACGCAGAGATGGTCGTGGCCGGCTGAGGCAAGAGAAGCGCCGCGAAGGCGGGCGAGGGAGGCGTCGCCTTGCCCCGGGGGCCCAGGCAGCCGTTCGAGTGCGCCGCTCGTGATGGTCCCGACGAGCTCGCCGGCCTTGACGACAGGAGGGAACAGGTCGGCGCCCACGCCGGCCCACTCCAGTCCATCTGACCACCAGCTGCGGCCGGCCAACGATAGGGCGCCGGTACGAGAGGACAGCGAGGCCTCCGCCACCTGTTCGCCGCCCAGGGCGTACACGACCCAGTCGGCCATGCTCAACGCTCGGGCCGGGACAACGCCACCGTGTCGGGTCAGCCAGGCCAGCTTTACCAGCGTGCAGATGGGGGCAGGCGCAAGCCCGGTGCGGGCGGAGAAGGCGGGCTGCCCAAAAGTTCGCACGAGTTCCTCGGCCTCGTCCTCGCCGCGGGTGTCGTGCCAGGCGATAGACGCCGTTACAGGACGGCCGTCCGCCCCGAGGAAGGCCACGGTCTCCGCCATGCTCGTCACCCCGAGGCCGACCACCGGGCCCGGGGGAGCCGTCCCGAGCGCCGCGGTCACCGCCCGGGCCACGGCGTCGAGGACGTCCATCGGGCCCATCTCTGCCCCGGTTGGCACGGGTCGCCAGGGGGTCGGGGCACTCCCCCACGAGACCTCCGTCCCGTCCGGTTGCACGACCGCCGCCTTGGTCATTGTGGTGCCGACGTCAACACCGACCAGAAGGTCACCATGACCTGACATCTCAGCCATGTGGTCCCAGAACGGAGCAGGCCAGAACGGAGCGGACCAGCAATGAGGGGGCCAGAAAAAAGGTGGCTGGGGGCGAGGGGGGCGTATCCACGTCAGCCCGGCAGGGAGTGGGAGGACAGTGGCACGTCAGAGCCTGGCCGTGGCCTGACACCAGTAGACCCTGGTGGAGTACTCCAGCACTACAGGTTCCCCGTACCGGCGGGCGACCTCCTTGACTTGTCCCGCTACCGCGCCTTGCTCGTCGGCGGGCAATGCGGCCATGAAGCTGACCGAGAGAACGCGGGCGATGAGCTGCTCGACGTCCAGGACCTGCTCCATCGAGAAGCGTTCCTCGGTCAGTGGAGTGAACAGCCGTGTTTGCTCGAACGCGGCGCGCCACGCACCGGTCTCCTGTGAGGGCGTGTCGCCGCGGAACCTCTCCATCAGCTTGCTCAGTTCGGCCTGGACGGGCTGGTCGAGGTCCCGCCCGTTCCAGATGAGGCCCAACCCACCCCCGAGGGCGAGCACCCGGTCGGATCTCGGACAGAGCCTCGGCCCCCCGGAACCAGTGAAAGGCCTGGCCGACGGTCAAAGCACTGGCGAAACCGTCCGGGAGCGGGAGTTGTTCGGCCGTCCCTTCGATCACCTCGACACCGGGGACGGCGGCCATGAGCGTGTCGCGCATCCCGGCCACCGGTTCGACGGCGACGACACGGGCGCCGCTCGGGAGGAGGGCTCTCGTCAGCTTGCCGGTGCCGGCCGCCAGGTCGACCACCGTGGACCCGGCCTTGATACCGAGAGCCTCGGTGAGCGCCCTGATCGCGGCGGGCGGGTAGTCGGGCCTTCCCTTTTCATAATCATCGGCCCTGGTACCAAAGGCGAGAACTTCGGGACGGATGCCCACGGGCCAATAGTTGCGGCTGGCCAAACAGGACTGCAAGCTGGGCCCTATGCGTGCCATCGTCCTCGAAAAACCCGGGCGGACCGAGCTCAGAGAAGTGCCGGATCCCTCGCCCGGCCCAGGCGAAATCGTCGTCAAAGTGAGCTGCTGCGGTATCTGCGGGACCGACCTGCATATCATCGCCGGCGAGTTCCCGCCTACCCCCTACCCGATAACTCCGGGGCACGAGTTTGCGGGAGAGATCGTGGCCATCGGCTCCCGGCTGGGGCCCAGGCGCCGCGCCTGGAAGAAGGGTCCCTGGTCGCCGTCGACCCGTCCCTGTTTTGCGGCCACTGTCGGCCGTGCCGGGCCGGCCGGGGCAACCTGTGCGAAAACTGGGCTGCGATAGGAGACACTGTGAACGGCGCCTTTTCCGAGTTCGTCGCGGTGCCGTCGGCCAACGCATATCTGTTGCCCGAAAATCTGGACGCTCAGACCGGGGCCATGGTGGAGCCGCTGTCGTGCGCCGTCCACGGGATGGACCGCCTCGGAGGCGTCCTCGGTGACAGGGTGGTCCTTTTCGGGGCCGGGACTATGGGCTTGCTGCTGCTTCAGCTGTTGCTACGAGAGGGCGCCGGGCCCGTGACCGTGGTGGACCCGGCGTCGAGCCGGTTGGCGGTCGCCACCAAGCTCGGGGCCGCCGCGGTAGCGACCGATGCCGCCGAGCTGGACGGCGCCCGCTTCGACGTGGCCGTCGACGCCACCGGGTCGCCCGCGCCATCGAGGCCGCCCTCGGCCTGCTCGAGCGGGGCGCCCGCCTGCTTGTGTTCGGAGTGGCCAACGCCGATGCCGCCGTGGCCATGTCGCCGTTTCGTATTTACAACGACGAGCTCACTATCGTCGGCTCGATGGCCGTGCTGCACAGCTTCGACGAAGCGGTGGACTTGCTGGCCAGGGGGGCTGTGGACGTCCGGCCCCTGCTCGCCCCGCCGCTGCCGCTCGAGCAGTTCGATCAGGCGTTACAAAGGGTGCGCACCGGTGAGGGCGTCAAGACCCATGTCAGGCCATAGGCCCGTGTTGGCCATACGCCCATGCTCCGTCATAGGCCGATGCTCCGTCATAGGCCAATGCTCCGTCGTAGGTAGGTCTCGATGCCGCTAGTTGCAGGAGTCGACTGCTCCACCCAATCCACAAAGGTGCTGGTGGTCGACACGGGTGATGGTCGTGTCGTAGCCAGCGGCGCCGCCAGCCACCCGGTCGAAGGCACGGGAGGTGCGAGCGAGAGCGACCCCAGGGACTGGGAGGAGTCGCTGGCCAGTGCGCTGGCTGAGAGCGGAAAGGCGAGCGAGATAGCGGCGTTGTCTGTGGCCGGCCAGCAGCACGGGCTCGTGGTGCTGGACGGTGAAGGCCAACCAGTACGCAAGGCGCCGCTCTGGAACGACACCCGCAGCGCTCCCGACGCTCGGACCATTGTGGCTGCACTCGGTGGCCCGGCGGCGACTGCCGCGCGCGTCGGCTCCGTCCTCACCGCTTCTTTCACAGTTGCCCACTGGGCCTGGCTCCGACGCATGGAACCCCGGGTCGCCGCGGCCACGCGACGCGTCCTGTTGCCCCACGATTACCTCAATCTGTGCCTGACCGGGCAGGCCACCACAGACCGCAGCGACGTGTCCGGCACCGGCTGGTGGAGCCCGGGCGACGAGGCCTACGCCGAAGACGTGTTGGCTCTGGAGGCCGTGCGCCTGGACGCCGCCTTATTGCCAGAGGTGTTGACCCCGAACATCCTGGCCGGCTCCGTAACGCCCGGCGCGGCCGGGCGCTTCGGCCTGGCCCCCGGGACGTGGGTGGCTTGCGGGGCTGGTGACAATGCCGGCGGCGCGCTGGCCCTTGACATGGAGCCAGGCGAGGCCGCGCTGTCGCTCGGCACCTCGGGGACGGTATACGCAGTGGCGGACAGGCCCAGCGACGACCCGACCGGCACAGTGGCCGGCTTTGCCAGTGCCGACGGGCGGTTCCTCCCCCTCGCTTGCACGTTGAACGCAACGTTGGCGATCGACCAGGTAGCCGAATGGCTGGGGCTGGAACGCGAGGATGTCGCCCCGTCGGACGGTGTTGTGTTCCTCCCGTGGCTCGGCGGTGAACGCACGCCAAACGCGCCCACGGCGTCTGGCGCTTTGTCCGGCCTGCACTACGGCACCGATAAGCGCTCGGTCCTGCAGGCGGCCTACGAAGGGGTCGTTGCTACCCTTCTGGAGGCCACCGCGTCACTGGAGCTCTGGGCACCTCAGGACCCGGAGTCACCCCTGCTCCTCCTCGGCGGTGGGGCACGGGGCCAGGCGTGGCAGGAAACCGTCCGGCGGCTGTCGGGTCGACCCGTCCTCGTGGTCGACGTGGCCGAGCCGGTGGCCTACGGCGCCGCCGTGCAGGCCGGCGCGCTTCTCGATGGCCTGTCGCCCGGTGAGGTGGCCAAGTCCTGGGGTGCCCGCCGGGGCCGGCTCCTCGAGCCGCTCCAACGCGACGAACCGACGTTGGCCCGGATCGCCTCATGGCGCCACTACGTCCTCGCCTCGCTCGGGTTGACCTCGGTCCCGGGCGCCGGCGCCTAAACTGCGTCTGGCGGTTACGGGCGCCTGCGCTGTTTCGGGCGGCGCTGGCGCAGGCTTACCACCTTTCCGGCGGAGGCGGCGACGACGCCGCCTTTGAGCCGTCCGAGCACCATAGTCCAGGCCGCCTCCATGAACCTCGCCTGCTCAGCGCTGTCGACGAGCTGGTGGACTTCGACGTGGGCCCCGCCCTCGCCGCCATCTAGCGGCCGCACCCGTAGATAGCCCGTCATTTCGCCGCCTGGTACCGGGACATTGTCGTCGTCAAAATCCCATCGCATCGCAATGAGCTCGGGCGCGCAAACGACCTCGTAGCGCCCGCGAACGCGCGTGCCCCACTCGAGGGTGCAGGCAAACCGCCCGTCGTCGATCGTGACGGGTACGCCGAGCCACCGGGAGTACACAGCCGGGTCGGCAAATGCCAGGAACGTCGTCTCCTGGTCAGTGGCCACGTCCGTGCTGGCCACAACGACAAAGGTGGTTACGGCCGCCGAGAGGGAACGTTCGGGCAAGTCGTCGGCCGCCGACCATTTATCCGGGTGGCTGAGGGCACCGTGCAGGCCACGCAGCACTTCTTGGCGGGCGCGGTACCGCCGGAACGTCCCGGTAGCGGTCATAGTCACAAGGCCCGAACGGCGCAGAACCCCGAGGTGCTGTGAGATGGTGGGCTTGGTCAGGTCGAAAGCAGCTGCTATTTCACCGGCGGGGAGCTCCTGGTCCCAGATGAGGCGAAGAATCTCCCGGCGGACCGGGGACGTAAGAGCTTCCAGCACCTCTTGCAGCTCGCGTTTGTCATTTGCCTCTTGCATCTAGTTAGGTAGCCACCTAATTTAGTAATCGCCAAACAGTAACTTAGCAAGTGGGGAGGCCCTCGATGGCGAAGTACCTCTTGGCGTACTCGGGCGGTTCCATGCCCGAAAGTCCCGCCGAGCAGCAGGCCGTTATGGAGAAGTGGATGCAGTGGTTCGGTGACATGGGCAGTGCGCTTGTCGATGGCGGCAGCCCGCTGGCTCCTTCAGCGACCGTCAAGCCGGGCGGGGCTATAAGCAAAGGCGCGTCCCTGCCCATTAGCGGTTACTCCGTCATCGACGCCGGCAACGCCGAGCAGGCCACCAAAATGGCCCAGGGTTGCCCTCTTTTGGATGCCGGCGGCACGGTCGAAGTGTTCGAATCAATGCCGATGGGCTAATGGGGCTGTGAGCCATGAGCCCGACTTGGCCTGCTATCCACGCCGAGCGCCAGGCGCTTTCCAGCGACCTGGCCGGCCTGACTGCCTCTCAGTGGTCGACGGCATCGCTGTGCGCTGGTTGGACCGTTGAGGATGTGGTGGCCCACATGACAGCCACCGCGAGGAAATCGCAGCCCGATTTCTTCGTCCACCTGGCATCGAGCGGGTTCCGGTTCAACGCCATGACGGCCCGGGACCTGGCCCGAGAAAAGGGTGGTTCCGGTGCGGCCACGCTGGAAAACTTCAACTCGACGCTGGACTTCACCCGTCACCCGCCCGGCCCCCTGATGGCAATGCTCGGCGAACAGGTAGTCCATGGAGAAGACATCCGCCGGCCCCTCGGTATCACCCGGTCGTACCCCGAAAGCTCACTGACGAGCGTGGCCGATTTCTTCAGGAGTTCCAACCTTCTTTTAGGGGGCAAAAAGCGGGTGACCGGCCTGTCGCTGAAGGCGACCGACGCCGACTGGTCGACCGGCCCGGTCCCGAAGTGGAGGGCCCGATGCTTTCGCTGGTGCTGATGATCGCCGGCCGCAAGCAAGCTCTCGACGACCTCACCGGCGACGGGATGAGCACCTTGCACGCTCGCGCCTGAACTACCGGGAGGGACGATGGAGATCCCCAGGCCCACCGAGCAAGACAAAGGCTATTTCGCCCGACTCGTGCCCTCCGACCCGCTCGTCGACGTGAAGCCGATGTTTGGCAACCTGGGCGCCTTTGTCAACGGCAACATGTTCATGGGCCTCTTCGGTGCCGATGTAGGCGTCAAATTGGACGAGGCCGGCCAGGAGTCCCTCCTGGCAGAGCAGGGCGCCGGCCCGTTCGGTCCCGAGGGCCACCGAATGGCGGGGTACGTCTCCCTGCCCGCCGCCTGGAGGTCGGAGCCGGCAAAGGCGGAGCCCTGGGTGGCGCAGGCCCTGGCCACCGCGGCGCTCCTGCCAGCCAAAGCGAAACCAGTAGCCAAGGCCAAGCCGCCAGGTAAGGCCAAGCCGCCAGGTAAGGCCAAGCCGCCAGGTAAGGCCCAGCCAGCAGCCAAGGTCAAGTCTGTGGCGGGAGCCGAGCAGACGGCCAGGTCCAAGCCGGGGCCCACGGCCAGGCAGCCGGCCAGGAAAGGCGGTGCGGGGGTAGGCTGAGCCCATGTCACTGCAGGAAAGCCTGCGCTACGACCAGATAAGCGCCAAGGCCTATGAACACCCCGCTGACCGGGCAGCGACCGCGGCCCTCCGGTCGATCCCGCTCATGGACAAGGTGATCAAGCGCCTTACTGATCTGGGCCACGAGCGGCTTCTGCGTCAGCTCCTTACTGGAAATGCGGTACAAATTTCCGAAAAGCAGGTCCCTGAGATGTGGGCGCGGCACGTCCGGGCCGCCTCGGTGCTGGACATCCCCAACGTGCCCGACCTCTTCGTGACGCAATATCCCTGGGCTAACGCGCTAACCATCGGCGCAAAACGGCCCATGGTGGTCGTCCTTTCGGGCCTGGCACGCGATTACTCCGGAAGCGAAATGGACGTCGTATTGGCCCACGAAATGGGCCACGTCCTGTCCGAGCATTATTACTACCGGACGGCGCTCGAGTTCCTGCGTCGAATGGTGAAGAACGTAACGGGAGTGCCCACCTTCCTCCCCGGCATCCCGGTCAAAGCGGTTTACCTGGTACTGCTGGAGTGGTCGAGGGCAGCCGAGCTTTCGGCCGACCGGGCGAGCGCACTCGTCGTGGGCGACCCGCTGCTGACGTGCCAGATGCTGATGCGGCTCGCCGGCGGAGCCCTCGAAGGTATGAGCCTTGATGCCTTCCTGGCCCAGGCGGCTCAATACGCAGAGGAAGAGGACCTCTATGCGCGTTGGGGCAGAGCTTGGTCCGAAGCCTGGGCCGACCACCCCTTTGCCGTCAAGCGGGCGCGTGAGCTGACCAGCTGGGTCAGTGATGGTAGCTACGACAGGGTGAGGAGCGGGGTATACGTCCGGCGCGGTCAGGAACCGCATGTGACGAGGGAAGTCGACTCTGCCGTCCTGCATTACCAGGAGCGTTTCATCAAGATCCTCGAGGTGACGACGGGCGGGGTTGAACGCGCCCTCAGCCAACTGGAGGACTGGCTCAGGCCGCGGTCTTCACCCACTGGAGGGGGCGGTACCGGTACGGCCCCAAACGGTACGGGGCAGGGACCGGGAGGTAGCGGGAGACCGAGAAACCGTCGTCCGTAACAGGGCGAACCCGTAATACGGGGCCCCGTAGTACACGGGCACAGGCCGCTGCCGCATTCGCAAAGGCAGTGGACCGGCCGAAAATGCAGCTTTAAGCGGCATGGCTGGGGATCGGTGATGCGTCTCTGGCCCCTCGGACCGGTCTGACGGGGGCACTTGGGGAAAATCACCGCACAAATCGCGCACAATTACGTCATTCTCGTCGCGCTATCGCGAACCCGTTGCGTTTTCGGGCCTTTTCGCGGCAGCAGCGCGACCGGTTGTGCGAACCGCAACGAGAATGGGCTAAATGTGATGAAACGATGTTTGCGGGCCAGTCCCAATCAGCTCAACCGCACCGACCCGACGAGGTTGGCCAAAGTGAGCCAAGGGAAGGTACCCCCGGGAGTGGAGACCACCGGGCCGCCGTTCCGGGCCTCCCCGATAACGGTGCCTTCTAAGCGCACCAGCTCACGCCATACAAGTACGGCTTTACACCCACATCGTCCTGCCTGGTAGGTTGCCCCACATGGACACTGTCATGCCAATACGCCAGATCGGCTCCCTCGACGTCAGTCTGGTTGGCCTTGGTTGCAACAATTTCGGCGGGCGGCTCGATGAACCCAATAGTGCGAGCGTGGTTGAAGCGGCACTCGACGCCGGCATCAATTTCTTCGACACCGCTGACGTTTACGGGGCCACACTAAGCGAAGAGTTCCTTGGCCGGGCACTCGGCAAACACCGGCCGGACGTGGTCGTGGCGACGAAGTTCGGCGGAGCCGTGAGCCCCGATAAAAAAGGAGCCGCGCCGGCGTATGCCAAGCAGGCGCTCGAGGACAGTTTGCGCCGCCTCGGTACGGACTACGTCGATCTCTACCAGTTGCACCAGCCGGACGCGGCGACGCCCATAGCGGACACGCTCGGCGCTCTGGGGGACTTCGTCAAAGAGGGCAAGATCCGCGAGATCGGCTGCTCCAACTTCTCCGCTGCGCAGCTGCAGGAGGCCGAGGATGCCGTCGCTCCGGGTGCGCCCCGTTTTGTGAGCGTGCAAAACCAGTACAGCATCTTGCACCGGGAACCGGAAAAAGAAGTCCTGGCTTTATGTGAGCGTCTGGGGATCGCGTTCATACCCTATTTCCCGCTCCTGTCGGGCGTGCTTACGGGCAAGTACCGCCGGGGCGAGCCACCTCCCGCCGGCACCCGTCTCGCCGGTATGCCCGAAGAGCGTCAGCAGCGGTTGCTTTCCGACGACGTGCTCGAGCAAGTCGAAGCGCTCGAGCGGTACGCCACCGAGCACGACCACAGCATCCTCGAACTGGCCATGGCCTGGCTCGCGGCCAAGCCGGCGGTCGCCTCGATAATCGCCGGCGCCACGAAACCCGAGCAGATCTGGGCCAACGCCAAGGCGGCGAGCTGGGTGCTCACCGATCAAGAGGTGCGTGACGTAGAGGCAATGGCCCCCGTCGCATAGGCCCCGTTGCTCAGGCCCATTGCTTAGGCTGCGCTACACAGTGCTCGGGAAACGCACGCGCTAGAGGTCCCGGTCAGGCCGTCTGTGCCGTTGCCATCAGCCCCGGATCGGGTCAAGCGGGGTCCGCTTGAGCACTTCGTGCAGAGGGTTGAGCATGGCCAGCCGGCCGTCATGCTCGCCGACGGTGCCTTCGGCCACGACCTGAGCACCGGTCTCGACCCCCGGCACGTCGCGGCGGGTAAAGACCAGTACCACGGACCCCGTGCGGTCGGCCACCGTGCAGCTGAGCACCTGCGCGCCCCGCCAGGGCTGCACTTCCACCGACGTGACGCGGCCGGCGATTCGGGCCTTCTGGCGCCACTCGATGTCACCGATGGGCACCGCCCCTTCGACCAAAACCCCATCGTCGAGCTCGTGCTCCCGCCGGCGCCGCTTCTCGGCCCTCTCTCGCCGCATCTTGTCTTCCTGTTGGGTACCTTTGCGGGTGATCCGCCCCTTGCCCACCTGGAACGGGACGACCGTGGCATTGGCGTGAGGGAGCCGGCCGAGCATGGCCGCCAGGCGGTCGGCCGTCCGGTCATGAAGCAGGTGGCTCCAACCCCAGGAATAAACCCGTCGAGGCAACAGTACGGTGACTTCGGTATCCCCTCGGGCCAGGATGCTGGCCACGAGGTCCACCGACGCCCGCCCGAGCCGGCGGTCGCGGCACTCTCTGATCTCGAGCGGGAGCCGCCGGATCATGAGACGCTCCCAGTTGTCCTTGAGGAGCTTGGCCACCTGGTTGTCGAGCAGGAAGTGGACGGCCCGGACCTCGTCCGGGTCCAGGCTGCGGGCGTACTGAATGGCGCGGCGCTGTCGCCAGGTCCAGGCGGTCCACGAACACGAGCACCGTGTGACGGCGCAGGACGGGCATTTCCGAGGCTTCCAGCGCGCCCTGCTCGAGCTGCTGCGCCTCCGTGCGGTACTGGTGGTTGAGGCGTATGAGCGCCAGCGTCAGCAGCGGGAACAGGACGACGACCGTCCAGGCGCCCTGAGCGAACTTGGCCACGACGAGGATGCCCACCACGATCCCCGACAGGACGGCGGCGCTCATGTTGATGGCCAGCTTTCGCTTCCAACCGCGAAAGCGGTGGGTCAGGTGGTACTTGCTCATGCCCGCCCCGGCCATGGTGAAACCGGTGAAAACGCCGATCGCATATACGGCGACAAGAGCGGTGACGTTGGACCGGGTAACTATCAGCAGGGCAACGGCAATTACGGAAAGGACGATTATGCCGTTGGAAAAAGTGAGGCGGTGCCCGCGTCTGGTCAGCTGGCGGGGCAGGAAACGGTCGCCGGCCACGAAGCTGGCCAGGAAAGGAAAGCCGTTGAAGCTCGTGTTCCCGCCCGTATAAAGGATTAGCAGCGTCGCCAGCTGAACGACGTAGAACAGCGCGCTCCCGATCAGGCCCGAGCCGAACACCGCCTGGGCCTCCTGCGCGATCACGGTCGGTGCCCCGGCCACGAACGGCGCTGCGTGGGTCCACCTGGCCAGCAACGAAATGCCCAGGATCAAGACGCCGAGTGTGGTGCTCATCAGCACGTATACGTGCCGTGCCCGCACCGCCTCAGGTTGCTTGAAGGCGCTCACGCCGTTGGAGATGGCCTCGACCCCCGTCAGGGACGAACCGCCGTTGGCAAAGGAACGCATTATCACGATGATGGATGCGCCCATCAGGAGCCCACTGCCGGGGTGGCCGAACGGGTAAAGGCCCGCACGATGAATGGAGTACTGCGGCAGGTCGCCCAGCGCCTCCCGGATCAACCCGGTGACGATCACGCCGGCCATGCAAAAGATAAAGAAGTACGTGGGGATGGCAAAAACGCGTCCCGCTTCCCGGAGCCCGCGTAAGTTGCCATAGGCCATAAGCACGACGACGGCGACACTGATCGGCACCGTGTACGAAAGCAGGGCCGGGAAGGCTGACACCAAAGCATCGGTGCCGGCGGCCGTTTGCACGGCGACCGTGACCGTGTAATCGATGAGCAAGGCGACCGCCGCCACCTGGGCCACCGTGGGCCCGAAGTTCTCCCGGGCCACAACGTAAGAACCGCCTGCACGCGTGTAGACGAGGACTACTTGCCGGTAGGAGAGCGTGACGAAGAACAGCACCAGCAAGATGGTGAGCGTGATCGGTATCAGCAGGGCGAAGGCGGCCAGTCCTACGTAGGGAACGAGCTCGACCAGCATCTCCTCGGTCCCGTAAGCCGAGGACGAAATGGCGTCCGGGGTCAGCACCCCCATGCCGACGAAAGTGCCGAGGCGTTCGGTCTCGAGCTGCTCGGTCACGAGCGGCGGGCCGAGTAACCGGTTCTTGATCCGGTAGCCCAGGGGCTCGGGCAGGTCGACCACGCCCTGGACCGGCGGTGCGGCCTGAACCTCGTCTTTTGTTTCCACGGTGCTCACTGCGCTGCGCCGACCCCCATGTCCGGCACCGCCTGGGCGCCCGTCGGAACGGTAAGACCCCGGAACCCGTAAGCCCTGCCCCCAGAGCGTAGCTGGCAAGTAGCGAGTTGTGCCATCAAGCCTGAGAGTGTTGCATGGTTCCTGCATGCGCGTGGTCGTCGTTGGTTGCGGCAGGGTGGGCTCCGAGCTAGCCACCATGCTCTATCGCGAGGGCAACGAAGTTGCTGTAATCGACAAGAACCCGCGAGCCCTCCAGCGTCTGGCCATGGACTGGGGCGGGAAGGGTGTCATCGGTTTCGGCTTTGACCGCGACGCCCTTGAAGAGGCGGGGATCGACGGGGCACAGGCGCTGGCGGCGGTGACGAACGGCGACAACTCCAACATCCTCACGGCGCGGATCGCCAAGGAGACCTACCTCGTCCCCAACGTTGTCGCCCGCATATACGACCCCCGCCGGGCGGTGATCTACCGTCGTTTGGGCATACCCACAGTGGCCACGGTGACATGGACGGTGGACCAGGTCGTGCGCCGGCTGCTGCCCGAACGGGCGGTGACGGAATGGTCGACCCCGCACGGCGAGATCGTCATGGTGGAGCGCGCGTTGCCCGCCGCATGGGTTGGCTACCGCCTGGACGGTGTCGAGGTGATAGGGCGGGTCAGGCTGGTGGCATTGACACGGGCCGGGAAGTCCGTGCTCCCCAAGCCAGCGCTCGTGGGCCAGGAAGGAGACGTCCTGTACCTCTCGGTGGCCGAAGGGGCGCTGGATGAGCTATCGGCGCTCCTCGAGCGAGGCCCCCACGGATGAAGGTCGTTATTGCGGGAGCCGGTAACGTCGGCCGGTACCTGGCCGCTGACCTGCACGAAGCCGGCCATGAAGTGCTTCTGATAGAAGTCGACGCCGATGTGGCGGCCCGCGGTGCCTCGCTCGGAGTCGAGTGGATGGTCCGAGACGCCTGTGAAGTCTCCGCTCTCGACGCCGCCGGTCTGGCCAGCGCCGACGTGGTCGTAGCCGCCACCGGCGATGACGAGGACAACCTCGTCATTTCGTTGCTGGCCAAGCAGGAGTTCGCGGTGCCCCGGGTGGTGGCCCGGGTCAATCACCCCAAGAACCACTGGCTCTTCAACCAGGCCTGGGGGGTCGACGTGGCCGTGTCGACGCCGCACCTCCTGGCGGCCCTCGTCGAAGAGGCGGTCTCTGTGGGCTCATTGGTGCGCCTCATGCAGCTCGAATCGTCCGGTGCCCGGCTTGTCGAGGTCACCCTGGCGCCCGGGTCCCCGGCCGCCGGCACCGAGCTCGCCCGTATCGGGATGCCCAGGGAAGCGGTTGTGGTAGCGGTCGTGCGCAGAGCCCACGTGGTGGTACCCCGGGGTGACACAATCCTCGAACCAGGCGATGAGGTCCTTGTCCTGGTGTCGCCCGACTCCGAGGACGCCGTACGCTCTTTGCTCGTGGCCGACGCCGGTCCAGCAGGCGGGTGGACTGGTCCAACCGCCCCGGCCAGGACGCTGCCCGGGGCGTAGGGCGCAGGCAGGCGACGCAGATTGTTGCCGCCTACGCTTCGTGGGTGCGAGACTCCTGGTCGTGGGTAGCCGGAGCCTGAGCCTTATCCCTTCGCGGCGCGCTCGTGGATGTGCGCTGGCCGTGCTGTTGGTATCCGCAATGGGCCTGGTGGCCGCGCCCGGGAGCACGGCAGCTGCCGCGGCGCGTGTGCCGCTACTTCCCCAAACGACGGAGACGTCAGGTGCCAATCGAGTGCAGTTGCCTCAAGACGAGGCCCCGCACCAGGACCCCGTCGAGTGGTGGTACTTCAGCGGCCACCTTCAGGGGGTGGACGCCTCCGGGCACGAGCATCGCTACGGCTTCGAGTACGTCACCTTCCAGTACCTCGGGCTCGCCCCTGCGCCCGTGTATTTCGGCAATTTTGCCATTACCGACCTCACCCGGGGGACGTTCCAGTACGGCGTCGAGGAGGACTCGTACCCGGTCCCGGCCACCGTCGACAGCTTCTCTCTCCATACGGGCGACTGGACAATGAGCGGGGGGTCGGGCCACGACCAGCTGCACGCCGACATCCCCGGTGACGCCCTGGACCTCCGCCTGCAAGCGACGGAACCGCCCGTGCTCCACGGGGACGATGGCATCGTGTCAATGGGGCCTATCGGCACTTCCTACTACTACTCGTGGACGTCGCTGTTCGCCCGGGGGACGATCGTCGACCACGGCTTGCCGGTCAGGGTGGTAGGGATGTCATGGATGGACCACCAATGGGGTGCACTGGACCTGACGAGTGGCGCCGGGTGGGACTGGTTCAGCATCCAGCTGACCGACCGGCAGCAGTACATGCTCTTTTTCATACGGAGCGCGACCGGGCAAATAGTGGAGACGTTCGGCACCAGGGTGGGCCCGGGAGGCCGGGTGCTACACCTCGACAGCGCCGCCATCTCCGAGCAGGCCACCGGCTCGTGGCCAAGCCCGGTGACCGGTATTACCTACGGTTCGGGCTGGCAGGTCTCGGTGCCCGGCGGCCAGCTAGAGGTCACGCCCGTCCTGGCTGACCAGGAACTTGACCTGTTGTCCAGCCAGGGCGTTGCCTATTGGGAAGGTGACGTCTCGGTGCAGGGTGAGGTTTATGGCCAGCGCGTTGGTGGCGTCGGCTACACCGAACTAAACCCTCCCGCGGGCCACTGAACCGCGTCGTTGCCTGAACCGCGTCGTTGCCTGAACCGCGTCGTTGCCTGAACCGCGTCGTTGCCTGAACCGCGTCGTTGCCTGAACCGCGTCGTTGCCTGAACCGCGTCGTTGCCTGAACCGCGTCGTTGCCTGAACCGCGTCGTTGCCTGAACCGCGTCGTTGCCTGAACCGCGTCGTTGCCTGAACCGCGTCGTTGGTTGTCAGCGGCTGGACGCAAATCGAGAGGCCTCACCCGCGCCCTCGGCACTCAAGGCTGAATAGCCTCCGTCGACCATCAGCTCTGTCGCTGTAATAAAGCTGGCCGAGCTGCTGAGCAGGAACGTTATCGCGCTAGCGACCTCGGCCGGCTCACCCAGGCGGCCCAAAATGTGGTACCCGCCCCACACGGGCTCCCAGCGGGCGCGGTCGCCAGCGGCGGCCTTGGCCACTTCAGGGGTCCATATCCAACCCGGGCTCACTGCATTGACGCGAATACCCAGCGGCGCCAGGTCCAGGGCCTGGCACTTGGTCATTTCGACGATAGCCGCTTTTGTGGCGTTGTACGTCCAGCGGTTTGGCTGAGCGATATGGGCCGAGATGCTGCTTACGTTGACGATGGCCGACCCGGGCGGCATGTGGTGGCTGGCGGCACTGACGGACGCCGCACAACCCCGGATATTTACGCCCAGGCCCTGTCCCATTGGCTCCGGGTGGCGTCGCGACCGGCGGCGATAAAACTGGCCGCGCAATTGACAAGGAAGTCGATTTTGCCCGCCTTTTGCGCCACATCCAAAACTGCGGCCCCGAGCGCGACGTCGTCGCTGACGTCGACCTCATAATTCGTGCATCTTCCCCCCATGCTCACGGCCTTGGCAACGGCGGCGGCGCCGTCCTCGTCGATGTCGAAGATGGCGACCGCCGTGCCGAGTGCAGCCAGGCGCATAGTGGTCGCCCTCCCGATGCCCGAGGCTCCACCGGTAACGATGGCCGACTTGCCAGCAAACTCCGGGTTTTGAGGTGGCTCGTTGCTCACGGGTACGGGCTCACGGGTACTGGTTCACGAGTACTGGCTCACGGGTTGGCTCGTCACGTCTGCCGCTTGAGCAACAGGCCGAGGCCTCCCTCGGATGTCGATTTCGCCGCCGCCGGCTGGCCGCTCGCTTTGCCGTCGCCGTCCTCGTCCCCGCCGGCCGTGACGCCCTCCATGCTCCGATAAGCGCTCAGCTCGGTGCGCAGACGGCGCTGGTACTGGTCGAGCGAGACGGCCACGATTATTAACAGGCCGATGACGGGAAGCTGCCAGAAGGCCGGCACGTTCATGAGGACGAAGCCATTTTGGAGGAGCGTGTAGATCAGGGCCCGACGACGGTCCCCCAGATGCGGCCCTCACCGCCGGTCAGGGGGGTGCCGCCTATTACCACAGCGGCGATGGCCACCAGGAGGTCGTTCGCACCAGAAGTGCTCGAGGCGGTCGAGAAGTGGGCCGCGTTGATCATGCCGGCCAGCCCGGCCAGGAGCCCCGCTAACCCGAACAGCATCAGGGTGTGCTTTTTGACGTTGACACCGGATCTTCGCACGGCTTCACGGTTGGAGCCCACAGCGTACGTGTAGCGGCCGAACCTGGTGTTCCTGGCGACCCACGAAAGTATTAGCGCAATGCCGCCGGCGATAAACACGATGTACGGGATGTTCCAGACCTCGCCTGTCCCCACGGAGACAGATGCCGGCGGGAGGTTGACTACCGGGATCCCGTTGGACAGGAGGTCGGCAAAGCCCAGGAAGGCACCATAAGTAGCGAGGGTGACTATCAGAGAATTGATTTTCAAGTAGGCGACTAGGCCGCCGTTCAGCAGGCCGCCACCTAGCCCGACCGCCATCGAGATCAAAGTTCCGATGATGAGCAAGTTCCAGCCGGCGGTCCCACCGGTCGCCGTGAAGCCGTTGCCGCCGTGATAGTTGTTCGACATGTACAGCGCGCCGGCGACACCGCCCAGTCCCAGCATCGAGCCGACCGAGATATCTATGCTGCCGGCGATCATCACGAACGTCTCTCCGAGGGAAAGAAGGAGGAATACAGCCGTCGACGCCAGGATGTTGGTCAGCGATAGCGCGCTGGTAAAGCCGGGGGCGGCAACCGCGAACAGGATTATGAGCAGGATAAGGACGCCTACGCTGCTGAAGCGCAGGGCCCAGCCGATCACGACCTGACGGCGCAGCGAGGGGGGCAGGGAGTCGTCGTGTAGCGCCGATAAGGGGGCGGCCGGTCTCGCCAGGGGGACGATAGGTTGCTGGTCAGCCATTTGCGACCGTCTTCGTGCCGACCATGTAAGACATGAGCTCTTCCTCCGATGTCTGGCGCGGGTCGACCTCCCAGACAATCCTGCCCGCACGCATTACAACGATCCGGGTGGCCCTGGCCATTATTTGAGGAATGTTGTGCGTGACCATGATCACTAATTTCCCCTGCTCGACGAGACGGTCGATTATCGCGTTGACCGAAGCGGTCTCTCGGGGGCCGAGGGCGGCGGTGGGCTCGTCCAGGAGGACCACGGGTGCATTGAAATGCACCGCTCTGGCCATGGCCACTGCTTGTCGTTGACCGCCGGACAGAGACCGCACCATGGAGGTGACATCGGGGATATTGATCTGCACTTGCTTGAGGGTTACCCTGGCCGCCGCCGCCATCTCGCGGTGCTTGAGCGTCCGGATGCCAAGGACGTTCCTGGTGAGCTCCCGGCCCAAGAAGATATTGCCGGTGACGTCGAGAGTGTCGGCCAGAGCCAGCTCCTGATAGAGAGATTCGACACCGGCCCGCTTGGCGGCGATGGGCGAGTTGAACACAACTTTTCTGTCGTTGAGCCAAATGGCGCCGGTGTCCGGGGACAAGACGCCGGACAGAATCTTCATCAACGTAGACTTCCCGGCGCCGTTGTCACCCACTATCCCCGTGAGCCCTTGCGAAAAGGTGGTCGAAGTGGGTTTGAGCGCATGGACCCCGCCATAGGACTTTGCCACATTGTCGAGGCGGAGCTCCCGGACAGAGTGGCCGTCGGCGCCATCAGCCCCGCCAAGGCCCTCCTCATTCTCGTCCATATCGTTCCCCTTGGAGATGACTGATACGCTCGCTCGCTTCTGGCCTCTGCTAAGTGACCAGGAGCACCAACCCGGGCCAGAGACGGAAGCGGCGGACGCCCACTCTAGTACCAGTACCCCGGGCGTGCTCTCCTCGCCCGACGAAGCATCCATTGTGCGTGCACCGACGACATCGCTCACCCGGGGGGAGCCGAGCGCCCATAAGTGCGGCCGAAGGCCCGGGGCCGGCACCCGCTCCCCTGGTGCCAGGCGGGTACTGCCTGGGCCCTCGAGACGGCTGGACCGGTGGCTGGCCGGCTGAGCGGCGCCCCCGGCCGGAGAGCGGGCCATATAGGCCACCGCTCTCCGGCCGGGGTGGGGCTCGGACTGCATCAGGACTTGGTCTGGCGCCTCACGGCTTGGAGGCGTACACCCACTTCTCGATCGCAGGCGTATTGACGTTTTGCGGCGTCACTTCCTGCGGGGGCAGGACATTGAGGGCCTTGATGCTGCTCATGTTGCCCTGCAGGTCAGCGACGAGGTCCTGGACGGCGCCCACACCCATGTTGTAGGGGGCCTGGGCGATGAGTGCCTGGATGACACCGGACTTGAGGAGGGTGACCTCTTGCGGCTCGGCGTCGATGGCCACCACCTTTATGGTGCCGGTCTTATGAGCGGCCTCGATGGCCGCGCCGACGCCCTGGCCGGTGAAGGAGTCAACTCCATAAATGCCGCTGAGGTCCGAATGGGCTTCCATCAAGTCTGTCGCCATACTGTCGGCGGTGGCGCGGTCGTCGAGGTCGTACTGCTCGCCGAGCACCTTGATACCGGGGTAGTCGGCTTTCATGGTGGCGATGAAGGAACTCCCCGCTGCTCGTCTCCCAGCGAACCGGCGACCGAGTTGATTACCCCAACCGTGCCTTTGCCATGAAGAAGAGTCCCCATGGCCTTGGCGGCCAGGTCGCCGAGCAGGAATCTGCGAGCTGGTAAAGGCGGAGATCTTGTCCGGGTTGTTGTCGAAGGTGCTGTCCGAGTTGACCAGGACGATCGGGATGCCGTCCTTCTTGGCCGTAGCCATGGATCGCCGCGCGAAGCCCTGGTCTGCATCGGGAGAAAGGATAATGCCACTTACCTTCTTGGCGATCTCGTCGTTGAGGTACGAAACTTGAGTGGGGGCGTCGAAGGTGGGCGGCGCTTGCTCTACCAAATGCACCCCGTACTTGGCTGCTTCAGCCAGGGCGCCTTTCCAGATGGTGAGGAAGAACGGGTCGGCGTTATCGCCGTTGATCAAGACAAATGTGTCACCCTTAACACTGGTCGCCGGGACTTTCTGAGCGCTAGCTGTCGCGCGTGGGAGCAGCTGCGAGCGCCAGTGGGAATGCAAGGGTGCCCGCTGCTAAGCTGGCAAGCATCTTGCGCATTACTTGGCTCCTTTCGGCCATTCGGCCTCGTATCGTTCTAGAGTAAAGAGTGCCGCAAACACGGCGGTGCGGCTCGGGCAGCAGACGTTTTAGCGGCTATTGCTGGTTCCTGGGACGTTCGCCTGGGTGGCGGCCTAATACGGCCTCTCGTGGCACGACAACCGTCTCGGGCAAATCGGACAAAAGGTTGCCCGTCGTGGCACTCGATCGTCGTCCGCAAGGCCCCCTTTCTACGTCGCTGTTCGAGGCCCATATTACCTGGCCGGGGCCGAGGTCCGGCGCGCCCTTCGATCCACCGTTTTTTGGGCCCTCCGCCGGCGCGGGCCAGCGCAAGGGCCACGTTGGGCGACGTGGCGACCATGGGGTTACCACCGTAGAGAGCACCCTCCTTTAGGGGCCGGGTTTGACCGCCGGCCCCCCGTTTGCGGCAGCATTAGACCGAGAGAGCCACAGCTCCTCCAGTCGTCGCCAACTTGGCTAGCGTTTCCCAGCAACGAAAATGTCCCTCATCGTGGTGACCCGTTTTTTTGGGCCCAAAGGAGCGACGTGCAAAAACTGACGTGCCGGCGATGGCGCTAACCGACGATTTTGGGGGCCGTTCGGCGCTTGTGGTCGGCGGGACGAGTGGCATCGGGGCCGCCATCGCCGCCCACTTGCACGACCTCGGAGCCGACGTCGTCGCCGCCGGCCTGACATCGACGGGAACGGCGCCGGCTCAGGGCATCCGGGTCGAGCCCCTCGACCTCCTGCGGGGTGACGAGCTCGAAGCCCTGGTGCGACGAACTTCACGGCTCGACATCCTCGTCAATTGTGCCGGCGTGATCCGCAGGGAGCTCGAGTACGACCCCGAAGTCTTCCGAAGGGTGCTCGAGGTGAACCTCGTCGGCACCATGCGGGCGTGTGTCGCCTGCCACCGACTTCTCCGGGAGACCTCCGGCTGCATCGTGAACATCGCCTCGATGCTGAGCTTTTCGGGGGACCTAGAGCCCCGGGGTACAGTGCCAGCAAGGGAGGCGTGGCGCAGCTCACCCGTTCACTGGCGGTCGCTTACGCGCCCGAAGGTATCCGCGTAAATGCCGTGGCGCCCGGGTGGATCCGAACGGAGCTGACGGAGGCTCTGCAACATGACGACACCTCTTCACGACGTATTGTTGAGCGGACGCCGCTCGGCCGGTGGGGCCAGCCGTCCGACATCGTGGGCGCCGTCGCCTTCCTTGCCTCGCCGGCTGCCGCTTTTATTACCGGCGTTGTGCTACCGGTCGACGGCGGGTACCACGTCGCCTGACCCAGTCTCACGGCCCAGTCTCACGGCCCAGTCTCACGGCCCAGTCTCACGGCCCAGTCTCACGGCCCAGTCTCACGGCCCAGTCTCACGGCCCAGTCTCACGGCCCAGTCTCACGGGCCGGTCTGACCGACGTGGCCTGCCGGACCTGGCTCCATCGGGCGGAGCCTTCGCCGGAGTTCGCAGTTTGGGGGTTATTACCGGAGATTGCTATGTAAATAGCGTCCAACCAGTGGACCGTGGCAAAGCCAGATTGCGCAGTTGTCCCGTCGGCCGCTGCTCTTATTTGGGCCGCCCGCTAAACGCGGGCGTGAACATGTAGCGCACGAAATGAGCCACTAATTCTGCGCCAGGACGCACTTACTCCTTGGTGGCAAGCCCCTCGAACGTATAAGCCATTGGCCTGAAGCCCTTCATGTAGTACGTGGCGAGACGGGTCAGGCTGAACCCGGCGTCGGCGATCAGCCGTTCTATCCGGCGGTTGAGGTGGCAGCCCCCCGCTACGTGCCGCTGGAGCGGTGTCAGCCGGTCCTGCCATTTCGCTACGTCGGGGTCGTCCGACCGGCCGTGTTCAGCGAAGTGCAATTGACCTCCTGGCTGCAGCACCCGGTACATCTCCCGAAGGGCGGCGTCGACGGCCGGGATGGTGCACAGCGTCCAGGTGACCAGGACATGGTCGATAGTGCCCGCCGCCAGTGGCAGTGCCTGCCCGTCGAGCCCGACGTACTCTATCGGCACAGGGCTGGCCGCTACCCGGCCCGCGGCCAGCTTGCGCCCGACGGTGGCAGGGTCCACGACCCTGGCCCTGGTGACAGCACGAGGGTAGAGCGGCACGTTGAGACCCGACCCGAAGCCGACCTCGAGGATCTCACCCGTCAACCCTGCCGCCACTCGCGCCCGCACGGAGGCGATCTCCTTGTCGTTTAGAACGATATTCATGATGCGGGGCAGCACCTGGTCCTGGTAAAGACCCACCAACGAAGTATGCCCGCGCCCGGAGGACATGTGCCCCGGAGGACAGGCGGCATGCGGCGCCGGTGGTTACATGGCTGCTCTTGCCGCTAAGCCGGCACACGCCGCAGGCGGACGCGTATGCCCGCGTAGCCGTTGTTTATGTGCGAGACGATGCGAAGCGGCTCTTGTTCTACGTCGACGATGTCGTAATGGCGGCACAGCTCTTCGAGCACGACGCGCACCTCGAGGCGGGCCAAAGGTGCCCCGACGCAAGTGTGCGGTCCCTGCCCGAAAGCGAGGTGAGGGTTCGGGGAACGACCGATGTCGAAGTCGAACGGTCCCGGGAACACCCGTTCATCGAAGTTGGCCGCCGCGAAGTAAAACGCCACACGATCGCCGGCTTCGATCACGTCGCCACCCATGTCGATCGGCTCTGTAGCTGTACGGGCGAAGTAGTTGATCGGGGTCGCCCACCGTAGGACCTCTTCGACGGCCGTCCGCCAGACCTCTGCGCCCGGCTGGCGCAGTTGGGCGCAAGCGGCAGGATGCTGGCTCAACAGCCTGACGGCGCTGACAAGGGTGTCGATCGTCGTGCCGTTGCCCGCAGCAACCAGTAGAACGATCAGCGACTCGAACTCTCGCACGGTGATCGGGTGCTCATCGGTCCCGGCGTTCAGCAGGTCGGCGACGATGCCATCGGTCGGTTGGAGGCGTTCACGGGCCGCAAGGTCGTGCGCGCAGGCGGTCAGCCTGGCGACGGGCTGGGCCCTGGCTATCACATCGGCGTAGGACGGGTCTTCGACGAAGTTGACCAGGTGGCCCAAGTAGGAGATCTCATCACGGTCAGCTGGCAAGACACCGAGAAGTTCTCCGATCACCTGCGCCGGCACGGCTCGCGCCGCAGCAACGAAATCGCCGCTCCCTTCGTCAGCGAGAGCGGCCAGGGACCGGCGCGCCGCTTCGCGGACCGTAGCTTCGATGCGCTGCATTTCGGCGGGCTTGAACAATCTCGAGACGACGCGGCGCAGCACGCTGTGACGGGGTGGGTCGAGCGAGGTGAGCGAATCAGGCACCGACGCGCCCCGGCCGGCGTGCAGAATGGTGCCGTCGGCATGAGACGAAAGGCGCCGCCAGTCCCGCATAAGGGTGGACACTTCCTTGTGCCCGCCGACGGCCCAAAACGGGATCTGCTCCCTGTCCGACCAGGTGCGGACGTACCGCTTTCGAGCCAGCGCCCGGAGCTGGTCACGAGGCGGGCCATCATGGTACGTGGCCGGGTCGAGAAGGTCGGGGAGCGGGAGCGTCGCGCTCACGCGCCCGCGGCGGTGCTCACGCGGTGCCCTTGATAACGGCTACTACGTCGTCGGGGGTGCCCGGCAGCCGCAACTCGAGCCGGCCGGTGCTGGAGCGCGTTTCCCATCCGAAGTACTCGCCGGTCCCGGGCGCGAACCAGTACGTGAGGTAGTCCCCGGAGGGCAGGTTGAGCTGAAGCGTGCCCGCCACCGGCTGGTCCGAGAACGGCACGGCGAGGTCACTTGGCACCTCTGCCGCCACGTACACGTAACGTGCATTCCGTGGTCCCTGGTCGTCCCGAACGGCCAGTGCCGCACACCCTTCCGGCGCTTTGGGCTTCGCCTCGTCGTCGAGTTCCGTCTCCCAGATTCGGTTCTCCTCCCAGAAGCGCACCAGTGTCCCAAAACGCGCCCGCAGCAACCGCCTGCCGTCGTCCGTCGAACGTTCTCTACCGGCAAGGATGCTGAAATCGATGTAGTCGTAATGGCAGCCCGACATCAGGGCGATCCAGGCCCGCTGCCGGTGGATCGTCCAGCCCCGCCTGTCCAGGAAACGGGAGGCGACGTTGTCCTCGTCGAGGTTGACCGCCCCGCCTAGCGCCCGGGCACGACGACAGAAGGCTGTGTACTCCTCGAGCCGGCTGTCCGCGGACATGAACACTCCGAGGTTGAACGTTTCATTACCTATCGTCATCACGTCGAGGGGGTGCACATTGGAAATGTCGACGTTGATGGCGGCAGCCGACTTGACCGGGTGGTCCCAGGGGGTGTAGCTCCAGGCGGGGGAGGCCGCGATGACGCGATCTTCGCTGGTCGAACGGACCAACTTGACGAGCTCGCTTTGCCAGGCGTCGACGTCATCGGGCGCGGCCCCAGGCGAGCCCCGTCTTTGACGTAATTCCCCAGAGGCTCGTTGCAAATCTCGATGATCAGGTTGTCGTACGGCTCGACCTCCTCCAGGACCTTTTTGACGAAACGCTTTTGCTCGTCGAACAGAGCGGGGTTGCGCACCGACATATAGTCGTGCCACGGGGTCGCCCCGATCGAGTTGACGTTGTTGTCCCCGTGCAGCGGTGACAGTGCCCAGACGTTGTCGGAATAGACGTTGCTCAGCAGCGTCAGTTCCACGATCACGCCGCGGTCCATCGCCGTCCACAGGAACCCGTGCAGACGGGCAAAGAACTCCGGGTCCCACTGCTCGAGGTCGTACTTTGGCAGCCCGTCGAGGGCTCGGCCCGGGCCAGTCCGTCTGTAAGGGGCGACATAGTCCGTGCTCTCCGGCTTGCACGGGGAGTACGGGTTGACGCTTGTCTGGAGCTCCCGGAACAGGACGAACAGGCGGGTGAGATGCAGACCTTCGGCCGCCATCTGGTCGAGGTAGGCCCTGTAATCGAAACGCCGGTTGATTACCCCCCCGTAGTGCTCGGAGGCCGCTAGCAGGCACACTGGACGTCCCCTATAGGTGGCGGTCCCGGTCTTGCTGTCCACGCGCAGCCCACCCTCACGGGTCATAGCACTCCCCTTTTGCTAGTTGTCCTTCCTGACTATTTTGAGGATATTCGGGTTGCACTCGGCCCGCGCACATTGGCCCGCGGGCTCTTGTTCCCACGCTCGTTAGCCCGCGCTCGATTTTCGCGCGTTGACCCACCCCGGTGCACGGCCCATCCAAACTGATGTTCGGTGGCGCGGGCACCACCCGGTGTATTGCAAGCCAAAGGCACTTTCTGGATCGAGCCTGCCTCTGCCGCCACCGGATCGACCGCCAGCCGGGCACCGGGCAGGCTCTGGCAATAACCCCGCCGCTGGCCTGTCGTCCGCTTGCCCGTCGTCCGTTTGCCTGTTCCCGGATGCCTGTTCCCGCACGCCTGTTCTCGCATGCCTGTCTCTGTATGGCTGTCATTCGCTTGGATTTTCGATGAAGAAAACCCCAGCTAAGGTCACGTGCCTTGACAGCTTCCGGTGGCTGTGTTACAGCTACGTCACGCTCAATTAGCTTGCTCAAGTTCGTCGAGAGGGGCCGAAGCAAAGAGACTGCTGAAGGGCGAGCAACTGGGGCCAAGTAGATGAAACGTCTTGAAAGGGGAACTTTGCCCATGATCAGTCGAATTCGGCACGGGGACGCGCCGGAATCCAACAGGAGCCTGTGGGGCCGCAGCCGAAGGCAGCGACGCGGTAGCGTTATCGCATCGGGCGTTGCGGTGGCCATGCTCGCCGCGACCGTCACGACGAGCGCCGCAACGGCGTCGGCATCCACCCGCACCGCCTCCAGTCTTCCTTCTGCGTCTTCGAGTGCTTTCCGTGAAGGCTTCTGGCCGTGGGGCAGCACCATTTCGCTCAACCCGTACAGCCCGGACTTCGTGCCGTTCGGCAACCTGGCCCTGATAGGCCTGGCCGCCTATTTCGACCACGCCCGCCCCGGCACCAACCCGTATTACCCCGAGATCGCCCAGAGCTGGACCGTCGGTAGCCACCAGATCACGCTCAACCTGCGCCATGACGCGGTGTGGCAGGACGGCACGCCGCTCACCAGTTCGGACGTGTTGACCAGCCTCCTGGTGGCTGGTGGAGACTTCAACCCGGTCTGGGAGGACATCACGTCGGTGTCGGCTCCCAACAAGTACACGATCGTGGTGGACCTGCAGCCGTGGGCGATCGAACAAACCGTGCTGCTAAGGCTGTTCCAGTACTACATCGTCCCGACCGCCGTGTACCAGTCCATGCTCCCCACGAATTTCGAGCAGGACATCTTGACGTACTGGAAGCTGGACAACCCCCTGCACCCCACCACGGCATCGTTGGCGGGAGCGACTAACAGCGCCGCCGGCAAGGCCATGTCCTCGTTCGCCACTACCCTGGCCAAGTACAACCCGACCAGCCTTCTCGGCAACGGTGCGTACAAGCTTGTCAGCGCCACCGTTAGCGGGGTCCTTTACGAGAAATCGTCGACCTTCTGGGACTCCAGCAAGATCGGCGCGCCGTGGGTGGAGATTTACCCGATGGACCTGTCCACCATTTACGGTTCCAACGTGAGCGGCCGGATCGACTTCCAGCAGGCGTCGCAGTACACGGACCCTCAGGTCACCGAGCTCAACAACTCGCAGTACGGCCACTACGTGTTCGTCCCGTCCCCGGTCCAGGAGGAGAGCATCGTCCTCCACCTGGCCGACTACCCGCTCGGTATCCTCCAGGTCCGCCAGGCCCTCGAGTACATAATCCAGCGGGCCAAGGTGACCGAGCTCGATATGGGCGGCACGCTGCAACAAAATCCGCCGACCCCGTACCCGGACGGGATCAACGACTTCGAGTCCACCCTCTACATGACGCCGGCGCAGTTCAAGACCCTGAACCCGTACAACTACGACCCGGCCAAGGCCGCGTCGCTGCTGGAGAGCGTGGGCTTCAAGAAGAAGGGCGGCACCTGGTACACGCCCAAGGGCACGCCGTTCAACTTCGTCATCTCCGAGCCTTCCGCCAACTCGCAGTTCGATACGGACGGCATCGTGGTGGCCAACCAGCTCAAGGCGTTCGGTATCAACGCTTCCAGCGTGATCGTCAACCAGGCCACCTACACCGACCAGCAGTACGCCGGTGACTACATGGCCTCCGAGAACTTCATGGACTGGCAAATCGGCACGCCGATGTCGGACTTCGCCGCCACGTTTGGTTCTCAGGCGACGCCGGCGTTCAACTACCCGGTTACCTGGGACGGGAAGGGCACCTTCGCCGGCCAGGTCACCATCGGCTACGGCCCGATCAGCAACGTCCCCGGCCTCGGGACCGTCAACATCGCCCAGGCCCTCAACGACGAGATAAACGAGGCGCAGCCGTCCACGTGGGGCCAGCTCACTTACGACTGGGCTCGTTGGTTCAACGCGAACCTGCCGTTCCTGCCCATGTACAACAACGCCTTCCACGAGTCGTACGCCACCTCACGGTTCACCGACTTCCCGCCGCTGTCGGCGAAGTGGCTCTGGACCAACCTGAGCTACGTCAGCCAGCCGGTGGTGTGGATGCAGAACGGTTACCTGCACCTCAAGTAGGCGGTCATGCTCCTGGTCAGGAGCAGCACATGTAACTGGTAGCACAACACAAGAGGTCGCCCGCTCGATCGAGCGGGCGACCTCTTTCATACCTCGATCGTGATGCGATCTATTCAATCCCGATCTCTATTCAAGACAGCAGTGCCGGCGCGGACTTAACATGACCGGTATGGGGAACACATTGGCCGGCGAGGGGGAGCAATTCGCGGCCGGCCGGGACTTCATCTTGCGGGAAGGACGCCTGCTCGAGCGTCGCCTGTTTGCCATGTGCTTCGCCGGGCCCACGCCAGGCGAGTCGTCGAGGCGTTGCGAGGCTACCGCAACGAGGACGGTGGTTTTGGGCATGGCCTGGAGCCAGATGTTCGTTGCCCCGCCTCCCGATCGACGTCGAGGTGGCCCTCCAGGTGCTGACTACGGCGGGGGCCGACGACGGGGACCTACTGGTGGGTGCCTGCAACTACGTGGCCGGGGTGGCGGCGGCGGCCGGTCACCGGGGAGCGGTCCCGCCGGCGTTCCCCGTGATCGAAGGCTTCCCGAGGGCCGTGCACTGGAGCGAGTGGACGTACGAACCGGGTCTCAACCCGACGGCCGGGCTTGTCGGGCTCCTCCACCACCTCGGCGCCGAGCACCCGTGGCTGGAAGAAGCGACGTCGTACTGCTGGTCGGAGATCGACGGTTCCAACCTGCCGGCCGAGGCCCACGCGCTAAACGAGGTCATGGTCTTTCTGGAGCACGTGCCCGAGACCCGGCGGGCCGACGAGGCGGCACCCGGCGTCGTGGCCCGCCTGGCGGGAGCCAGTTCTTTCCGGCTCGACCCTGACGACCCCGGTTACGGGCTGTCGCCGCTCAACATTGCGCCCTCGGCCGACAGCCGTTGGCGGGGCCTGTTCAGCGAAGAAGCGATATCTGCCCACCTCGACCGGCTGGAGCGCGACCAGCAAGCCGACGGCGGGTGGCCCATCACCTGGGAGCCTCCGGGTGCGGCGGCCGTCCTCGAGTGGCGTGGCATCGTCACGCTCGGCGCACTTCGAACTCTCGTGTCGTACGGTCGCCTGGCTCCGTCCTGACCGTGGACAGCGTGCGGCCCCCGGGCTAACGCAGCTTGGCCAGCGCTTCGTTCAATTGCAACACGACGATGTAGCTGCTACCGAGAAAGCCCCATTGCTCGCCGTGGGTCTCGCGTGCGATCAACCCGCGCAGCACCAACGGAGCTATGTGCGTGGCCCGGGAGACCATGGGGATCTGGACGATCGCGTCCTGGGGGGCAATATCCGGGTCGTAACCGCTCCCGGATGTGGTCACCAAATCGGGGGTCGGGTCGACGCCGAGCCTGTGCCAATATTGCACCAGTTCTTCGGTGTTGGCCAGCAAGACGCTCGAGCGCGGCCCCAGGTTGCTGGCCCCGGACTCCCCCGGCACGCCATTGGCCATAAGTGGGTTGTCGCCGCCCGAGACGTTCTTTTTGGGGTCGGCGGCATAGGGACCGGCATCGTCGGGACGACCATGGAACCACTGTGGGCTGGACCAGTTTTGCCCTATGAGCGTCGACCCGCCCGGTGTTATCGAGCCATTGGCCTTGCCCTTGAAGGCGAGTTGTGAAAGCCCTGTACCGAGGTAGGCATAGGCGAACGTAAGCCCGACGGCGATGACGGCGAAAATGAAGGCACGACGAAGGTTGAGCAGCATGAACCGGCCTCTCTTAGTACCAGTGGAGAGCGACGAGGATCAGGTCGATGAGCTTTATGAAAATAAACGGTGTGATTATCCCGCCCACACCGTATATCCAGACATTTCGGCGCAAGATGGCGGCCGAAGAGGCAGGCCGGAACTTGACGCCGCGCAGCGCCAGCGGGATCAAGGCTACTATCACCAGGGCGTTGAAGATAATGGCGGAGAGCACAGCTGACTGGGGGCTGTGGAGGTCCATAATGTTGAGCGCGTTAAGCTGCGGGTACGTCACGGCGAAGAGAGCCGGGATAATGGCGAAATACTTGGCCACGTCGTTCGCTATCGAAAAGGTGGTGAGCGAACCCCTGGTGATGAGCAATTGCTTCCCGATCTCGACGACATCTATCAGCTTGGTCGGGTTGGAATCCAGGTCGACCATGTTGCCGGCCTCTTTGGCGGCCGTCGTACCCGTGTTCATGGCTACGCCGACATCGGCCTGAGCCAACGCGGGGGCGTCGTTGGTCCCGTCGCCCGTCATGGCCACGAGTTTGCCGCCCTCCTGCTCGCCTTTTATCAGGTTCATTTTGGCCTCGGGAGTGGCCTCGGCCAGGAAATCGTCCACGCCGGCTTCCTGAGCGATAGCTGCAGCTGTTAGCGGGTTGTCACCCGTGATCATTACGGTCCTGATGCCCATCGTGCGCATCTGGTCGAATTTCTCGCGGATACCTTGTTTCACCACGTCCTTCAGCTCGATGACGCCGATTATGTTTTGCCCATCGGCAACGACCAGGGGCGTACCCCCCGAGCGGGAAATTGTCTCGACTATAGGGTCGAGGTCCGCAGGGACCGTCCCACCTTTTTCTGTGACCCAACGTTTTACAGATTCGGCCGCCCCTTTTCGGATCTGCTGACCGCCGATATCCAGGCCCGACATGCGGGTCGTGGCAGAGAACGGCACGAAGGTAGGGCTCGGGCCGAGGTCACGTTCGCGGATGTTGAAACGGTCCTTGGCCAGGACAACGATCGAGCGGCCCTCAGGGGTCTCGTCGGCCAGTGATGCCAACTGGGCCGTGGCCGCCAGCTCCTCCTCGGTGTGGCCTCCGACAGGTATGAAGGCCGAGGCCATGCGGTTGCCAAGGGTAATCGTGCCCGTCTTGTCCAGCAGCAGGGTCTGGACGTCGCCGGCAGCCTCGACGGCGCGCCCGCTCATGGCCAGCACGTTGCGTTGGACCAGGCGGTCCATACCGGCGATACCGATGGCGGAGAGTAGTGCCCCGATCGTGGTCGGGATCAGGCAGACGAGCAGGGAGACTAGGATGACGACCGACACAGGCGCGCCGGCGTACTTACCGAATGGTTGCAGGACCACCACCACCGGCAGGAAGACGATGGTCAGTACGGCGAGCAGGATGGTGAGGGCGATCTCGTTCGGCGTTTTTTGCCGGTTGGCCCCTTCTACCAGGCCGATCATCCGGTCGAGGAATGTCTGGCCCCGCTCTGCAGTGATCCGCACCACGATCCGGTCCGACAGGACCTTGGTGCCGCCGGTTACGGCCGACCGGTCGCCGCCGGACTCACGGATCACTGGCGCTGATTCACCCGTGATGGCGGACTCGTCCACTGAGGCGATGCCGTCGACGATCTCGCCATCGGACGGGATCACGTCGCCCGCCTCGCATACGACCATGTCGCCTTTGTTGAGTGCAGAGGCAGGGACGCGCTCCTCGGTCCCATCGGGCCGGAGAAGACGGGCTTCGGTTTCCGAGCGCATCCGCCTGAGTGTCTCCGCTTGCGCCTTGCCTCGGCCTTCGGCCATGGCCTCGGCGAAGTTGGCAAAGATGACCGTGAGGAGCAACCAGGCGGTGATGCTCCAGTCGAAGAGGCCCGGTTTGGCAATGGATTCTGCAAACGTAACCACAGTCCCCACGAGGACCACGAACATGACCGGGTTCTTGACCTGTACCCGCGGGTCCAGCTTCTTGACGCTGTCGATAAGCGCCTGGCGCAGGATCTGAGGGTCGAACAGGCTCCTGGCCTGGGCCACTCCGTGAGGGGCCGCTGGCCCCGGGGCGGAGGGAGGGCTCTTGAGGGCCGTCTGCCCGTTCGGGGCGGCGGCGTCTTTTGTGCCGGCTTCGCGTTGGGCCATTAGAGGAGTCTCCCGAGGCTTGTCAGGTGCTGGAAGATCGGCCCTATAAAGCCCATGGGCCAGAACTTCCCGTGGCTCAGCTCCTCCACGATCGGGCCCAGCGCCACGGCGGGGAAGAACGTAAGGCCACCGATGATGATTATCACGCCGATGGTAAGGCCTATGAACATGGGGTTGTCCGTACGGAACGTGCCGAGGGAGGCCGGGACTACGTTTTTAGCCGCCAGCGCTCCGCCCAGGGCCAGAGCCGGGATCATTATGGCGAAACGGCCGACCAACATATCGATGCCGCCAATAATGTTGTAAAAGGCCGTGTTGCCCGTCAGGCCGCCGAACGCAGACCCGTTGTTGTTCCCTTGCGAAGTGAGCGCGTACAGGATCTCGCTGAAGCCGTGCGGCCCGGCGTTGAGTGGCCCCGCTCTACCGGCGGTGGTCGAGACGGCAATGCCCGATAACACCAGGACTATGACCGGCATCACGAGAGCTGCAAAGCCGGCGAGCTTAACCTCCCGCGCCTGGATCTTCTTCCCCAGGTACTCCGGTGTTCGCCCGATCATCAGCCCCCCGATGAACACGGCAATTACGGCGTATATCAGGATGGTGTACATACCGCTGCCGGTGCCGCCCGGGGTCACCTCACCCAGCATCATGCCGCTCATGAGCCCGAGGCCCCCGATGGGATTGAACGAGTCGTATGAAGCATCGGCTGACCCCGTAGAGGTGTTGGTCGAAGCCACTCCGAACAGAGCCGTGCTGGTGTCACCAAAGCGGACTTCTTTGCCCTCGGTGTTACCGGTCGTCTGGACTACGCCGGCGGCCTGCACGGCCGGGTTCGGCTGGTGTTCGGCGTAGCTCGTGTACCCGACCCAGGTGCCGAAGATGAGCACCATTGCTCCCAGGAGGGCGGCGCCGTGGCGGATACTGCCTACCATCTTGCCGAAGGTATAGGTGAGGGCGAAAGGGATGCAGAGGAGCAGGAAAATAGAGAGCCAGTTGGTCAGGCCGGTCGGGTTTTCGAAAGTCGTAGCCGAATTGGCGTTGAGGAAACCGCCACCATTCGTCCCGAGTTGCTTTATCGCCTCCATGAAAGCGATCGGGCCGCGGGCGATGGTTTGTACGACTCCGTTGAGGCCGTTGTGGATGGTGACGGGGCCGGCCAGTGTCTGGACCCCGCCCTGGGCCACGAAGATTATGCCGGCCACGAACGCGATCGGGGCGAGGATGTACATGAGGCAGCGGGTCATGTCGACCCAGAAATTGCCGATGGTCGGCGAGTTGCGGCGGGAGAAGCCGCGCACCAACGCGATGGAAGCGGCGATGCCGACGGCGGGCGTCACGAACTGCTGGACCGTCAACGCACCTATCTGGGAGAAGTACGACATCGTCGTCTCCCCGCCGTAGTTCTGCCAGTTGGTGTTGGTCAGGAACGAGGCCGCCGTGTTGAAGCTGAGCGCCTGGGTGACCCCGCCGAGGTGCTGAGGGTTGAGCGGGAGCGACCCCTGGATCCGGATGATCAGGTAGGTGAAGGCAAAAGAGATGCCGGAGAAAATTATCGCCGAGCTCGCATAGCGCTGCCACGACTGCTCGTTGTCGGGGCTCGTCCCCAGCACTGCGTAGATAGGGCGTTCCGCCCAGGCCAGGAACTGCACGCGTCCGTCGAAGACGGCTGCCATATACGAACCCAGGTAACGCCAGGCGAGCCCCAGGGCGACGACAAGGGTAACGATGGTCCAGAAGAAGCCCATTGTCAAAGACCTCCCGAGACCTGTCTAAAACCACTCGGGCTTGAACAGCGCCACGCCCACGTAGATGAACACGAGTATGGAAACAACGAGGAGGATCGCGTCTGACGCAGTCATACGCGCTCGAGCCCCTTGATGAGCGCCAGCATGGCCACGGTGAAGAGGATGATGCCCAGCGCAGAGAGGAAGTCAGCCATGCCTCGATCATGCCGACGCCGCTCTGAACGCGATCTCAACAGGTAGGGGAAAACCTGAAAATTATCTAAACGGGCTGGCGGCGAGGTGACCCCGAAACGACAGTGGCCGAGCGACAATGGGGGTATGCGGAAGGCGCTCACCGGCTCGGCCATCGGGGTCGTCACCTCGGTTGTCCTCGGTGCCGCCATGTTGCCGGTAAGGTCCCATCTCGCGACGGCCACCGCCGCGGTCGTTCTCGTCGTACCCTGTGTGGCCGGCGTAGTGGGCGGCGGGTTGGTGGCCGGTCTGGTGAGCGTGGCCTCCGGTTTCCTCGTCTATGACTATCTCTATGTCCGCCCCTACGGCACCCTCACGGTCGACAGTTGGCAGGATTGGGTGGCCCTCGGGGTTTACGTGTTCGTGATGGTCCTCGTCGCCGGCGTGGTGGCCAGCCTCGACCGGGCGCGTGAGGTATCGCAGTCCCGCGAGGCCAACGCTCGCCACCTGCTCGACCTATCCGAGCTCCTTCTGGTCGACAAACCGGCTGCGGAGCTGGGAGAGGCCGTGGTCGCCTGGGCACACGAGACGCTTGGCCTTGACGGTGTGACGCTCTTGCTGCCGGAAGAAAGCCACCTCGAGGTGGTTGCCTCGTCGGGCACCCCCATCAGCCCGGAAGAGCTCAGCCGTTTGCAGCCCGAAGCTCGACTGCCGGTGGCGCTGAGCACCGGCACCTCGCACGACGTTGTCCAGACCCTCGCCCTCGCGTCATCCGGACGGCCGGTGGGCCTCCTGGTCCTGCGCAACGTGCCGACCGAGCCAACCGTGCGTGAATTATTGCCGATCGTGGCCAACCACCTGGCCATTGCGTTGGAACGGGCTCAGCTCCGGGAACGGATCCTTCACGCCGAGTTGCTGGAAGAGGTCGACCGGTTGCGGCATTCGCTCATCGGCGCCGTTTCGCATGACCTGCGGACGCCGTTGGCGACCATCAAGGTGGCCTCGTCCACGTTCCTCGACCGGTCCAATAACCTGTCCGACGACGACGCCGATGAGTTACACGGTCTTATCGACATGCAGGCCGACCGGCTCACTCGCCTTGTCAACAGCCTCCTCGACATGACGCGCATCCAGTCGGGCACGCTCGAGGTGCGTCCTAGACCCTGGGCTGTCTCCGACCTTGCCAGCGAGGCTCTTTCCGAACTGCAGTCGTCGCTCCTCGAGCGTCGTGTTGACGTCGTCGTCCCTGACGGCTTCCCCCCGGTCGAGGTAGACCCGTTGCTCATCGTTCAGGTGCTGGCCAATCTCATCGACAACGCCAACAGGCACGGTCCTGCGGGTACGCCCATATCGGTGTCGGCGACCTGGGCCAACGACAACCGGGCCAGGCTTTCGGTGTCGGACAAGGGCCCGGGGTGCCCATCGCCGAGCGCCAGGCCGTGTTCGAGAAGTTCGTCCGCTTCGACACCGGCGGGCGCTCCGGTCTCGGCCTGGCCATCGCCAAAGCCTTCGTCGAGGCCCACGGCGAGCGCATCTGGGTCGACGCTGCTCCTGGCGGCGGGGCGCGCTTTGCGTTCACTTTGCCGCTGGCGCCGAAGGTGGAGAACGCCCGACATGGGCAGAATGGAGATTAGAGATGGCGCGGGTACTTGTTGTAGATGACGACCCGGCGCTCCTGCGCGCCCTGCGCGTGAGCCTTCACTTGCAGAGCCACGAGGTCTTGACCGCGGCGACGGGCGAGCAGGGGATCTCGCAGGCGGCGTCGGCCTCGCCCGATGTGATCGTGCTGGACCTGGGCCTTCCGGACATTGATGGCCTGACGGTGTGCCGGCGCATCCGGGAGTGGGACAGCGTGCCGATCATCGTGCTTTCCGCCATCGGTTCCGAGGACCGCAAGGTCGCCGCCCTCGACTACGGCGCCGACGACTACATGACCAAGCCCTTCGGGGTGGCGGAACTGGAGGCGAGGATCCGGACCGCTATCCGCCACCATCAATCCTCAAACCCCGCCACAACGTCCTCGACGATCACGCTGGGGCCGCTGGAGCTGGATCTCGTCCATCGTGAGGCGCACCTCGGCGAGCGCCCGCTCGAACTTACGGCCAGGGAGCTGGAGCTGCTGGCCTTCCTGGCCCGGCATTCCGGAAAGATTCTGTACTCACGAGATGATCCTGGCCGAGGTGTGGGGCAAAGGTTATGCCAAGGAAGCCCAGTACCTCCACGCGTACGTACACCGGCTCCGGCAAAAGCTCGGCCGAACGGGGGCGTGGCCATAAAGACCAACGCCGGGATCGGCTACGTCCTGGCCCCGACTGACCTCGGAGAGGGTGCCGTTGACTGACGCCAGCAGGGTGGTTGCGGCGGCCCTGCCCAGCGTAGAGGCGGAGCAGGGCAAGGCCGGCGACGAGCCCAGCGCCGGAGCGTTGGTACGCCCGGCCCCTATGGCGCAGGCGGGCACCGGCTTATTGGCGGACGAAGACGACGCCGAGTCGGTCGTCGAGGCGGCCGGGCATTTCCGCATTTACCTTGGCGCTGTCGCAGGCGTTGGTAAGACCTATGACATGCTCAACGAGGGCAGGCGCCGGTTGGAGCGGGGTACCGACGTTGTCGTCGGGTTCGTGGAACCGCATAAGCGTCCTCTCACCGAGGCGCTCCTCGAAGGTTACGAAGTCGTCCCCCGCAAGAAGGTGGAGTACCGTGGGGCGCAGTTCGAGGAGATGGACCTCGACGCGGTGCTGGCCCGTCACCCCAAGGTCGCTCTGGTCGACGAACTGGCGCACACCAACGTCCCCGGTTCGGGTCGCCACGCCAAACGGTGGGAGGACGTGCTCGAGCTTCTCGATGCCGGCATCGACGTCATAACGACCCTGAATATCCAGCACGTCGAAAGCCTGGCCGATGCCGTAGAGCAGATGACGGGGGCCCACGTGCGTGAACGGGTGCCGGACTGGGTGGTCCGGAAGGCCAACCAGATCGAGCTGGTCGACTCGTCTCCCGAGCAACTTCGGCGGCGGATGCTGCACGGCAACATATACCCGCCCGAAAAAGTACCCTACGCTCTCACTCACTTCTTCCAGACCGACAACCTGATCGCGCTGCGGGAACTCGCGTTGCGCTACTTGGCCGACGAGACCGAAGAGGAGCTCCTGGAGCACCTCCGCCGGCACAGCGAAAAGCGCCTCTGGGAAACCAGGGAGCGTATCCTGGTGGCGGTAACCGGAGCGCCGGGCACCGACGTCCTGCTCCGGCGGGCGGCCCGCATGGCGGCACGGGCCAAAGGCGAGCTCAGCGTGGTCCATGTAGCATCGTCCGATGCCAGGCCGATGAAGGACAAAGCTGGCTTCGAACAACTGCGCACACTCGTTCGCGACCTCGGTGCCAAGTGGTATGAGATCGCCAACGCGGACGCGGCCCAGGCGATCACCGACTTTGCCCAGGAGCACCAAATAACCCAGATAGTGCTTGGTTCGAGCCAACGGAGCCGGTGGCAGGAGCTCACCGGGGGCGGCCCGATCGTGCGCCGGGTCACGCGCAAAGCGGGCGACCTGGGGATCGACGTCCACGTAATAGCCCGGCGGTCACTCCCGCCTGGTTTTGACCACCACTCCGAGGCCCTCGAAGAAAGCTGAACCGCCCGGGTGCTGCTATTGCGGCACTAGAACTTAGTCACTCTCGGTGTAGCGCTGCGTCAGGGCGACGATCAAGCGGGCCGAAATTATGAGTAATAGCACCAGTACCACCAGGATGAGGGCGGCGTCGTAGGAAAGGTGCACGAACGTGTTGGACGGGTAGTTGTAGAACGTCCACACCGCATAGGTCAGGTAGCTGACGGGGGAGTGGGTGAGGGCGAGGGAGGGCATGCTGTTGCTGAACCCGGCCGTATATAGCAACGGTGCCGTTTCACCCATTGCAATGGCCAACGCCACCAGCCACCCGGTCGTAATGCCGGGAAGGGCGGCTTTGAGGGTAATCCGGCGCATGGCATAAGGCGGGCTCATGCCGAGCGCCTCGGCACCCTCGCGGTAGTTGGTGGGAACCTGGCGCAGCGCCGACTCAGTTGCCTTGGCTATGTAGGGGACGGTGAGCGCCGATAGGGCAATCAGAGCTCCGGCCAAAGAGAACTGCCAGTGAAGGGCTACGGCCAGAGCAATGAAACCGACATAGCCAAGGACGATAGACGGGATGCCCGCCAGGACCTCCGAACCGGCCCTTAGCAACGAGCCGAGCCGGCCGTGTGCGTACTCCGCGAGGTAAATGCCTGACGCCACACCGACAGTGCCGGCGATTATCCCGACGCCGGCCACAATGAGCAGCGTCCCCACGAGCTCGTTGGCGAGGCCGCCCCCTGACCCGTTACCCAACGTGGTCAGCACGCTCCAGCGCCATACCGGTAGCGCTCGGGCAACGATGCCGTACAGGACCCAGATGAGGGGGGCCGCGATGGTGAGCACGGCCAGGATACAAATTCCCCACCCGAGCCAATTCGAGGCTCGCCGGCGTAATGAGGGCCGGCCGTGAAGGTTCAGGCTCTCGTCTCCCACCCCCGCAATCATTTGCGCGCTCACGGCATTACACCCCTCTGCCTACCGGCAAGGCTGTCCCGGCGACTCGTTTGACCAGGAGGCGGGCCCCGATATTGGCCAAGAGCGTTATGACGGCCAACACCAGCGCAAATTCGGCCAAGGTTTTTACGGCGAAGCCGGTGCCGTCGGAAAGCGCCCCGTCCAGCTGGCTGACGATCGTGGCGGCGATGGTGCCGAAGGGGAGGTACAGGTTGGTCGGGACCGTGCCGAGGACCGCTCCCGAGACCATAGCCACGGCGATGGTCTCGCCGAGGGCCCGGGCGAGACCAAGCACGGATGCGCCGATTATCCCGGCGCGGACCCAGGGCAGGCTCACTTTGCGGGCCACTTCCCAATCGTTCATCCCTAGCGCCAGGGCGCCCTCCTTCGGCAACCGCGGGACCTGGCGCAGGAGGTCACGCGTGGTTGCTGCCACTATGGGCACGATCATGATGGCCAGAATGAGCCCGGCCGTGAGCAGGCCCTCACCTGAGCCGGTGCTCCCGCGAAGGAAGTCGAGCACCGGTACATCCGGCATGTGGTTGGCGATAGCAGGGGCCACGTCGCGGGCGATAATCGGGCCGAACGTGACGAACCCCCACAACCCGAAAATCACGCTCGGGATGCCAGCCAGGACCTCCAGGAACACCCCGAAAGCGTTGGAAAGCCGCCGGGGTAGTTTTTCGACTACGGCCAGGGCGGCGCAGACGGAGATCGGCACGGCAAAACAGACGGCGATGGCCGAGCTTTCGACGGTGCCGACGATGAGGGGCCAGGCGCCATAGCTCACGCCGACAGGGTGGAGCACCCCGTCGGTCTTGACGGGGTTGGCATAGGTGCTACCCGGTCGCCAGGTATCGCGGACGAGGAAGCCGGCGCCGTTGTACCAGATGGCCGGTAAGGCTTTGACGGCCAGCACGGTGATTATGGCGACCAGGGCGGCCACGGGGAGCAGAGCGGCGAAGCCGGTTGCCCACCGCAACCCGTTGAGCCTGAGTTGCCTTGCCAGCGGTTCCAGCCACGACGGCCAGTGCCCGCGCCGGCCCTCCTGGAGGGAAAGCGCGGGCTGGTCAGCCGGGACAGATGGTAACTGACCAGGGTCAGCCGAAGCCATTGGGGACTGTCCTCGTTAGTACTGGTTGATGGTGGTTGAACGGTCTATTCGGGATTTAGCCCGAAATCTGGGCGATCTGAGCGTCCGACAGGGCGGCGACTTTCGGGGTCAACGGCTGGAAGTCGACCTGGTTCAAAAAGCTGCTGGCGCTGCCGTTCTTCGGGTCGACGGCCCAGTACAGGAAGGCCCGGACGGCGGCGGCGTCTTTGCTGCTGCTTTCGGCCGGAGGAATGATGGCGTACTCGTAGTTGACGATCGGGTACCCACCGGGGGCCGAGTCGTAGATCATCGACAGGGTCTCGTTGGCCGGCGTCTTGGCCTCGAGCTGCTTGGCCTCGGCCGTCATGGTTGCCGGGTTTGGCAGGAGGAACTTGCCCGACTTGTTTTCCAGCATGGCTTCCCCGAGACCGGCGGCCTGCGCCCGGCCCAAATAGCTGATGCCGATGTAAGCGATGCACCCGGGAGTAGTTTGGCAGCCGGTAACCATCCCGCCATTACCGGTTTCGCCCAGCGCATTAGATATGGACGGGAACCCGATGCTGGTGCCGTAGCCGATCGACGAGCCCCAACCGTTGGCGTCGGCGGCCGACAGGTACGAGCTGAAGAGGAAGGTGTCGCCGCTCGAGTCGCTGCGGTGGAGGGCGATGATCTTGTCGTCCGGCAAGTTGAGGCCCGGGTTGAGGGCCTCGATCTTGGGATCGTTCCACAGCGTGATCTGGCCCTGGTATATGGCCGAGAGGACGGCGCCGTTCAGCTTGATGTGGCTGTTGTTGAAGCCGGGGACGTTGTAGTTGATCTGCTGGGCCGAAATAGCCAGGGCGATGTTCTTGAGCCCGGGGTGGGCCGAGACCTGGCTGCCCGACAGGTAGGCGTCGGAGGCGCCGATGTCGACTACACCGTCAGCGGCGTCCGAGATGCCCGCACCGGAGCCGGTGCCGGACGGGGTGACCTTTATGTTGGGGTACTGCTTGTGGTACGCGCTCGACCACAGCTGGAAAAGCGGGTAAAGGAGGGTGCTACCGGTCTCGAAAATATTGACCGACCCTTTTGGCGGCGTCTCGTTAACGGCCTCGCTCATGTGGCGCGGGGAAGCTGATGCGGCGACGGTCGTGGCGGCTGTCGTCGTAAACGCGGCCAGCAACCCGGCGGCAAGCGCCGCTCCACGAACGGCCTTCCGGCTCGGCTTGGAACTGCTTGCTTTGAACATTTGGTGAAAATTCCTCCTGAGTTTGGTTACAAATTGGGGGAGCTTGTTCAATTGTGAAGAACGAGAGGTCACGCCCGCTCGCTCGTGTTCTTCGTGAGGCGCGCGCTTACAAAGGGCACTTATTTCGGGGTAGCGGGTGCGGCGTCACCCGCTCTGAGTTGCTGCCCGGCGCCGTTTTCCCGGGCAGTGAATTAACCCATCCGGCCGCTTACATAACGGGCGGTTTCGGGCTCCTTTGGATCCTCGAAAATCTGGGCCGTCGGGCCCGTCTCGACGAGTTTGCCTTGGTAGAAGAACACAGTGCGGTCCGATACGCGGGCCGCCTGAGCAAGGTTATGGGTGACAATAATGATTGTCAACGCGGGGGCCAGGCTGCGGATTAGTTCCTCGATATGCTCGGTCGAAATGGGGTCGAGCGAAGAGGTTGGCTCGTCCAGTAACAGGATGTCGGGCCCTACCGCCAGTGCCCGCGCCAGGCACAAAAGCTGCTGCTGGCCGCCCGACAAGGCAAACGGGGACGAGCCGAGCCGGTTGGCCACGGCATCGTACAGCCCGACCTCCTTGAGCCTTGCTTCCACAATGGCCTTGTAGTGGTGCTTGCCGGCGATCCGGTGCGCCTTTACCCCGGCCAGGACATTTTCGCCGATGGACATCGGGAACGGGTTAGGGCGCTGGAACATCATGCCCACTCGGCGGCGCAGCGTCATTAGCTGCACCCCGGGGGCATAGATGCTCGACCCATCGAGCAAGACTTCGCCCTTGTGCCAAGATGTTGGCGACCCTGTCGTTCATCCGGTTGAGGGAACGCAGGAACGTCGTCTTGCCCGACCCGGTCGGGCCGATCAAAGCAGTAATGGCGCCCTTGGCGATGTCCAGGTTGATACCCGACATAACGGTGGCCGAACCGAAACCTAAAGCGAGGTCACACGCCTGCATAGCGACGGGCGCTTTGTCGGCGTCAACGGCGACCGCCTGTTTAATTGCCGGGGCATGGGGCGACGCTACGGCGTCATTGAAGGCATCGGGGAAGGAGAAACAGAACTCATAGCGTGGTTGCGCGGCCACCTTATGGCCGTAGGCACGTTCACAGCGCGAGAAGGATACGGCAATGAATTGAACGGAAAGTAAACGGACGGCAACAACTGGAGGAGGGGGCGGTGAAACATGTGTGATGTTCAACGCTCGGCTCTGGTAACGGTAACCGATGCCCCTTACCGTTACAATTCGCCTGGGGCTGGCCGGGTCGTCCTCGAGCTTGGCCCGGAGGCGCCTGACGTGGACTTCGAGGCTGGTGCTCTCGAGCGGCGCTGACGGGCCCCACAGGCGGCTCAAGAGGGTGGCGCGGGGCAATACGATCCCGGCGTTCTCCATCAAGAGCCGCAGGAGCTCGAACTCCCGGAGGGGGAGGTGGAGGCGCTGAGACCTGAGGGTTACCTCATGGCTGTCCGGGTCCAGCCGCACATCGCCAACGTGCAGGGCCGGTTCATGGTGGCGTCCCTCTCCTACCCAGTGAGGGGCTCGCCGGAGCACGGCCCGGACGCGCGCCACCAGTTCGGCCGGTCGCAGGGGGAGGGCGAGGTAGTCGTCCGCTCCCGCCGTCAGCGCCTTCGTCACGACGTTCTCGTCGTTGGGGCCGATGAGGAGCACAGGGAACCCGGGTTGCTCAGACCACAGGAACTCGCAGAACGCCAGCCCGTCCCCGTCGAAGCGCCCGTCGACGATGGCGATGTCGGCCCGGCCGGCGCGGACAATCGCGATCGCGCTCTCCCCGTCCGTGGCGACCACCACTTCGAAGCCGGCCCCTTCCAGGTCCGCCGGGACGGCACCGGCCCCCAGTGCGTGGGCCACCAGCACGGCCGTACCGACCACGGGCGCGGCCCCTCGAACGGCTGTTCACCGCGTTCGCCTTCCGCCTTGGCCGGCGCGGCCAGGTCCGACGGGTATAGCTGCTGGTTGGTAGTGATTTCCACAGTGTCGGCTCGTGACATTACGAACTGGCAAACTTACGGTTAACAGCCGGTAGCCACATGATGAAAGGCTGTCGGCCGCGCCCCCCACGAGGTACTTCGGTGCCGGCCGGTCCCCGAACTTCGAAAGACCTGCTCCTCTCACCTTGCTTCTGACCTCAGGTTCGCGAAATGGGCGGCGCGCTCGTCTCGGCGAATAGTTTCGCCAAACCCCCATTAGCTGGCCTATGGGCGAGCTATCACGAACAGCATCGAGGCCGTAGCTGCCACCTTTCCCTCGACCGTGGCGGTGCCATGCCCCTTACCGGCATTGGAGCCGAGCTGGTCTAGCTCCACGGTCATCTCGAGGACGTCAGAGGGGACCACCTGCCGGCGAAAACGGGCCTTGTCAATGCCGCCGAACAGTGGCAGGCACCCCCTGAAGCGTTCCTCGGCCAGCACCGCAATGCCTCCGAGCTGAGCCATGGCCTCGACCAAAAGTACTCCCGGGACAGTGGGGCGACCCGGGAAATGACCTTCGAAGAAGGCTTCTCGGCCCGTTAATCGCCAAATGCCGCTCGCCCGCCGACCGGGCTCGATAGCGGTGAGCTCGTCCACGAATAGAAATGGTGGGCGATGGGGGAGCACTTCGGCTGGTCTGGGGAGCCGTCCTTCCTCCAGCCAGGCGGCGGCTGCCGGCTCGCTCAATGGCCCATTCCCACACCGCCGTCGACGGGGACGACGGCGCCCGTGATATAGCGTGCCTCTTCCGAAGCCAGCCATCTCGACCACCCCGGCCACGTCCTCCGGCACCCCGAAGCGCTTGAGCGGCACCTGGCCCAGGATCTCGGTCCGACGAGCCTCGCCAAGCAGCGCCGTCATGTCCGTCTCGATGAACCCCGGCGCGACCACGTTCACGGTGATGTTGCGGCTGCCGACCTCCCGGGCCAGGCTGCGGGCGAAACCGACGAGCCCTGCCTTGGAGGCGGCGTAGTTGGCCTGGCCCGGGGCGCCAGTGAGCGCAACGACCGACGATATGAAGACGATCCGTCCGTGGCGCGCCCTCAGCATCTTCGGCAAGGCGCGGCGTACGACCCGGAACGCACCAACGAGGTTGGTGTCGAGCACTCGCTCGAAAGACTCCTCGTCCATCTGGAGCAGGAGCTTGTCGTCCTTGATCCCGGCGTTGGCGACCAGTACTTCGATGGGGCCGAGCTCGCTCTCGACCGTGCTCACCGCCGCGTCGACGGCACACGTATCAGTGACGTCGCACGGCACGCAGAACAGACCGTCGATTTGACCCGAACGTGTGGTCACCGCGACCCGGTCGCCACTCCGGGAGAAAGAAGTGGCCACGGCCCGCCCTATCCCACGGTTGCCACCCGTAACGAGGACCACCCGGCCCGGCCCGTCTGCCACCTATACCCCCATGGCCCTAAACCCCCATGGCGTGGAAACCGCCGTCTACGTGGACCACCTCGCCGGTCGTGGCCGGGAAGAGGTCGGACATGAGGGCCACGCAGGCCTTTGCGACGGCACTCGAGTCGGTCGTATCCCAGCCGAGCGGGGCTCGTTCCACCCAGGCGCCCTCAAAGCGTTCGATCCCCGGGATCGAACGGGCGGCCACGGTGCGCACCGGTCCGGCGGCCACGAGGTTGACGCGTACCCGGTACCGGCCAGATCTCGCGCCAGGTAGCGGGCAGTGGACTCGAGCGTCGACTTGGCCACCCCCATCCAGTCATAGCCCGGCCAGGCCACCGTGGCATCGAAGTCGAGCCCCACGACGGCACCGCCACCCGCCTCCTTGAACAGCGGTAGGAACCCCGCCGCCAGCGACTTGAGCGAATAGGCCGAGACCTCGAGCGCCACCCGTACGTCTTCCCAGGGGGCTTCCAGGAAGCCGCCCCCAAGGCAGGACGGAGGAGCGTAGCCGATCGAGTGCAGAAGGCCGTCCAGGGCGCCCCATCGCTGCTGGAGCTCGGCCGCCACCGCCTCGACGTGGGCCTGGTCAGTCACGTCGAGTTCGAGCACGTCCGGCGGCGAAGGCAGGTGCTTGGCCACTCTGCGGGTCAGCGACATGGCCCGCCCGAAGCTGGTCAAGACCAGGTCCGCGCCTTCGCGTTGGGCTAGTTCCGCCACGCCGTACGCGATCGAGTCGTCCGTCAGTACGCCGGTCACGAGGAGGCGCTTTCCATTCAGAAGTGACGGCACGGAGCGCAACGTTACAGGGCCCCGGACGCTGGTTGGCGGGTAGGCCGGGGGGGCTGGTAATTCCCAGCGGCCCGGGCGGCTCGGCTAGCCTCGGTCGCGATGGAGGGGAAGAAGATGGGCCGAGACGAGGCATTTGTGACTTTCCAGGGCTGCGTGGCCGAGGTGCTGGACATAGACCCGGCCCAGGTGCAGCCTGAGGCACGCTGGGCGGAAGATCTCGATGCCGACAGCCTGGCGGTGGTGGAGATCACATTGGCCCTGAACGACGCGTTCTCTATTCGCCTGCCCGACGTCGACCCCAGCAAGCTCAACACGGTCGGCCAGGCCTTCGACATCGTCGCCGATCTAGTGGGGGTTTAGGCCTTGTGGGGTCTGAGCGGCTCTGGTTGCCCCGGTCCGCACTGCCCCCGGCTCGGGCCAGGACGCCGCCGTCAGCCGGCCTGTTGTTCCCGGTAACGCTGGCGGGCTTGCTCGACGATTTCCTCCGCCACCTTACGAGGGCGCCAGCCGCCGGGTACGGTCTGCTTGCCGGGCTCGAGCGACTTGTAGATGGCAAAGAAGTGGGCGATCTCGTCTAGCTCGAAAGCGGGCACGTCCTCGAGTTCCTGAACGTCCGCCTGCCGGGGGTCGCTGGCGGTCACACACAGCACCTTGGCGTCGTCCCCGTGCTCATCGGCCATCAGGAACACCCCGACCGGACGTGCCCTGACGTGACAACCCGGGAACGTCGGCTCTTCCAGAAGCACCATGGCGTCCAGGGCGTCGCCGTCCAGGGCCAGTGTCCCCGGGACATAGCCGTAGTCCTCCGGGTAGCGGGTGGCCGTGAAGAGCATGCGGTCGAGCCAGATCTGGCCGGTCTCGGGGTCCGCCTCGTACTTGTTGCGGGTCCCCTTAGGGATCTCGACCACGACTTCTACGTCCATCGGCTCATGGTAGACCTGGCGACATGCCAGCAGGCCAGGCGAGCCCCGTGAGCCAGGCGCACCGAGAGCGCGCCGTGCAGGAGCCCGTGGTCCCGGGGACCGCGCCCGTGGTCCCTGGAGATGTAATTGTTGTCGGGAGCCTCAACTTCGACCACGTGGTGGCGGTGGCCCACCTTCCGGTCCCGGGCGAGACGGTGAGCGGTAACGGGTACCTGGCCGTGCCCGGAGGCAAGGGCCTCAACCAGGCGGTCACGGCCGCCCGTCTCGAGGCCACGGTGGCGATGATCGGCTGCGTAGGGGACGACGCCGCCGGTCGCCTCCTGCTCCGGGTCCTCTCCGAAGAGGGCGTATCGGCCGATCTGATGCGGTCCGTCGCCTCCGTCCCGAGCGGGACCGCGCTCATAACGGTCGCGTCAGGTGGCGAAAATACGATCGTTGTGGCGGCCGGCGCAAATGGTGAGGTTGGTCCGTCTGACTTTGGCCCGGCCGCGCCTCGTCTGCGTCCGGGCGCGGTGGTGCTGGCTCAGCTCGAAATTCCCGTCGGTGCCGTCCAGTCCGCCTTCGTCGCCGCCCGGGCCGCCGGGGCTACCACCGTGCTCAACCCGGCTCCCGCTCCTGGTCCTCTTCCCCGCGAGTTCCTTGCACTGGTCGATGTGCTCGTGCCGAACGAGACCGAAGCGCTGGCCATGAGCAGGTGCCCCGATGCCCACGAAGCGGCGAGCTGGCTGCTCGGCCAGGGGTGTCGTGCGGTGGTGCTGACTCTGGGCGAAAGGGGGGCGCTGCTCGCTCGTCCCGGTGAGGTCCCGCTGGTCGTGCCTGCGTTCAAGGTTGAAGCTGTCGACACAACGGCCGCCGGCGACGCCTTCTGCGGGGCTCTGGCTGCCGGTCTGGCCACCGGCGAGAGCCTTCACGAGGCGGCTCGGCGCGGCTGTGCCGCCGGGGCGCTGGCGACAACGGTCATGGGAGCTTTGCCGAGCTTGCCGACCGCGGCTGGCGTCAGTTCGCTACTCACGGGCCCGCGCGGCGGTGCATAGTGCCAGCCGGTAAGCGGAGTGCCAGCCCGTAACCCGGGTGCCAGCCACTAACCCGAACGCCGGGGGCCTCTATTGCCGTCACACCGTCCTGGCACACTGGCCCCTTGCATCGGGTTTGTGCTGCGTGCGGGCAAGCGGCGGTAAAGGCCCACGTCCTGTCCGCGGGCTCGGGGGAGGAGAGGGGACCGGGGTGTGGCAACCTGTGGTGTTCGGCTCCCGACCGCCCGATCGAGGCCGTTTTTGCCGCGGGCAACTACCGCGGCGCCCTGAGGAAGGCCATCGTGGCTTACAAATACCGGCGCGATTTGCGCTGGGCGCGCGGCTTCAGCGGCCTTCTACACCGCTACCTGGTCCGGCACGCAACCTGGTTCGAAGAGTACGGGGTGATTTGCCCCGTACCCTCCTTCACGGGGTGCGACGCCAGACGGGGGTGGGGCCACGTTGAGCTGATATGCGCTCAACTGGGCTGGCTGGCCGAGGGCGAGTGGCCCGTGGAGAGCCTTGTTGCCAAGGTGGCCGAGACGGAGCCGATGACCGCCAAGGCGCGGTCGGCCCGTAGGCACCTGGCCGCCAGGGCTTTGGCGGACGCTTTCGTCGTGCCGGACGCGTCGGCCGTAGATGGCCGGCGGGTCCTGCTCGTGGACGATGTATGCGCTTCGGGCTGGACCCTCCTGACCGTGGCCCGGGCCCTGCGCCAAGCAGGGGCCGAAGAGGTCTCGGCGCTCGTGCTGGCCCGTGCTCGTTGGCGACCGGGGGCCGTCGGTGCCTTGACGTCAAATGCCAATCTCGAGTGGCACCGACCTCGAGTGCGGCTACCAGCACCGCCGCCGCCGTAATGTCGTACAGTGCCCGAACCCCTGATCGAGCTGATCATATCCGAGGTGCTGGCTGCCGTACCCATGAGGATCGGCCAAGAAGCGGGTTTGGCCGTGCTGGCCGAGAGGGAAGAGCCGTTCCGCTCGTTGCACATTTATATCGGTCAACCAGAGGCGCACGCGATCCAGTCGGCCCAGCGAGGAGAGCGTCCCCCTCGCCCATCAACATGGGACCTCTTCTTGTCCGCCATTGCGCTCCTGGGAGCAAAGCTGGACCGTGCCGTGATAAACGCGGTGGAGGAGTCCCGGCATTTCTTTGCCGTCCTCGAGCTTTCCCGTGACGACCAATCCTTTTCCCTCTCTTGCCGGCCATCGGATGCCATTGCGCTCGTGGCACACGCTCCTGACGCGGTCCTCTATGCCACCGAAGAAGTGCTGATCGCCGCAGGCAAGTTCCCGGGAGAAGGCGGCAACCCGTGGGTCTGAGCCTAGGTCAGCTTGCCTATTCCGACTGACAGCTGCCAGATACCGATAAAGCCGGCAATACCGGCCGAGATCTGCCGCTGGTGCGCCTTGACCCAGTTGTTGGCGGACTGGACTGCCTTTTGTGTCGGCTTCGGCCATTTGAGGTTGAAGACCAGTGGTAGCTCGACGAAGACATACGCCACGAGGGCGTATGAAACGATAAGCAGGAATTGCAGAACTCCGGCGTAATTAGCGTCGATGACGTACTTGAGGGCGGCTAAGTACCAGACGCTCGGGAGGTCGATGACCACGCCGATCACCAATGCGGTCCAGAAGGAGTCGGCCTTTGCCGCGCAGGCGCCGTCCATCCCCCCGGCTTGTCCTTATGGGGCTGCTCAGCGGCGTCCTTGTGCCGACGGGGGATTATTTGTCGCTTCCCGGGGCCCCGCAGGATCCGCACCGTCGCAATAACCAGCACGGCCCCGATGACGATGTTGACCCACGCTCGTACGACGTGCCCGTTCGAGCCGCCGAGCGCGTCGGTACTGCCGACGACAAACACGATCACCACGCCCGAGATAACCGTGGTCAGGAAGCCACCCGTAAGCATCCCGGCCAGCAAAACAGCTGGACGCGGACGGGGCAGCAACAGTGCCACGACGGCCAGCACGAGCGGGTAAAGAGCAGCGAACACCGCCAGGCCATAGAAACCCGACCAGTTCATGGCGCGAAATGCTAGCCGTCGGCAGGTGGCGCGGGCCGTTACCAGTAGCCGTTACCGGTGGCCCCTATCAGTTGCGCTTGCCAGTTAGGCCAGGTCGACCTCGGTGGATACCGGCCCGGTCGTCGCCAGCAGCACTAGCTCTGCCACATTCTGGGCCGCCAGGAGGTCGTCCTCGACGGCGTGCAGAGCGGCTACTTGCTCAACGGCGCGGAAAAGGTCACCCGTTGGACCGGGGCACGGGGGCTGACTTTGGCTTCCGACTTGACGCGGCGGATGGCGCCCAGCAGCTCCACCGCGGCCGCATAGACAGCCGCGTCGCCGGGCGTGCCCGTCAAAGGGGCGGCCGGCCAGGCGGCCCGGTGCACAGAACCCTCCTGCCACCACGACCAGACCTCCTCGGTGACGAACGGTAGGAACGGTGCGAACAACCGCAGCAGCGCGGCGAGGCTCACGGACAGCGCCGCTCGGGCCGACAAGGCTCGTTCCGGGCCCATCTCGCCATAGGCGCGGGCTTTGACGAGCTCGAGGTAGTTGTCGCAGAAGTCCCAGAACCAGGATTCCGTACGTTCGAGGGCCCTGGCGTAGTCGTAACCTTCGAAGGCGGCCGTCGCCGTCCCCGTCAACGCCCCCAGGCTCGTCAGGAAAGCAAGGTCCACGGGTTCGGCGGCGAGACCGGGACGTCCGGAGGCCTGGGCGGCCATGCGGGCAGCCGCTTCGGCTGGTGTCAAGTGGCCAAGGCCGTCCCCGTTCCCCTCTCCCAACCACAACCGGGCGCCCAGTACGAACTTCGACGCGTTCAGTATCTTGAGGGCCAATTTGCGCCCCACCGCCATCTGTGTCTCGTCAAAAGTCGTGTCGAAGCCGGGCCGGCCGGAGGCGGCCCAGTAGCGGGCTCCGTCGGACCCGTGCTTCTCCAGCAGAGCTCTGGGAGTGATCACGTTGCCCGTCGACTTGCCCATCTTTTTGCGGTCGGGGTCGAGGATCCAGCCCGAAATCGCCACATTTGACCACGGGACCCGGCCGTCTTCGAGATAGGACCGCACAACCGTCGCGAAAAGCCAGGTCCTTATGATGTCGTGCGCCTGCGGTCGGAGGTCCATCGGGAAGACGCGGGGCCATCGGTCGCCGGCGGCCGGGTCCTGCCAGCCCCCGGAAATCTGCGGTGTCAAAGAGGAGGTGGCCCAGGTGTCCATCACGTCCATTTCGGCCCTGAACCCGCCCGGGACTCCCCGTTGCCCTCGTGAGTAACCGGCCGGGACATCGGTTGTGGGGTCGACGGGAAGGTCGTCTTCCGGCGGGACGATCGGGTCTGAATAATCGGCCTCACCGTGGTCGTCCAGGCGGTACCAGATCGGGAAAGGTATGCCGAAAAACCGTTGCCTGCTTACCAGCCAATCGCTCGTCAGGCCGCCCACCCAGTCTTCGTAGCGAGCCCTCATGAAAGGTGGGTGCCAATTTATTTGCCGCCCCAGTTCGAGGAGGGCTTCACGATAGGCCAGGGTGCGGATCCACCACTGGCGGCTCGTCACGATCTCGAGAGGCCGGTCCCCTTTTTCGTAGAACTTGACGGCGTGGCTTATCGGCCGCGGTTCGCCTCGTGCCTCGCCCGAAGCCTGAAGAAGCTCGACGATGTGCCGACGGGCGGCGGCCACCGTTTTCCTGGCCAGTTCGGCGGAATGAATAGCGGTCCCGCTCTCGCTGAGCCCCGCCGGAGGGGTGGCCAGGAGGCGACCGTCGCGACCGACGATCGCCCGCACGGGCAGGCTCAGGTCCCGCCACCAGGTGATGTCGGTGACGTCGCCGAATGTGCAGACCATGGCCGCTCCCGTACCCTTATCGGGTTGGGCCAAGGGGTGCGCCAACACGGGCACCAACGCGCCGAACAAGGGCGTGACCACCTCCGATCCGACGAGAGCCGAATAGCGCTCGTCTGAGGGGTGGACGACCACGGCGACGCAGGCTGGCAATAGCTCCGGCCTGGTGGTGTCTATGAGAAGGTCCTCGTCGTCGGCCCGGTGGAACGCCAGCGTGAAGTACGCACCCTGGCTTTCCTTTTCGACCAGCTCGGCCTGGGCCACGGCCGTGCGGAAATCGACATCCCAGAGGGTGGGGGCCTCGGCTGCGTACGCCTCCTGACGGCGAAGCAAGCGAAGGAAAGCGAGCTGCGAAATACGCCGAGCCCGCCGTCCGATCGTCGTGTACAGCTGGCGCCAGTCGACAGAGAGACCGAGGTAACGCCAGAGATCCTCGAAGGCCCGCTCGTCTTCGGCCGACAGCCGCTCACAAAGTTCGATGAAGTTGGGCCGGCTGATGGCGACCGGCTCCTGCCCCTTCGCCAACCCCCCTTCAGCGGGTGGCACAAACCCGGGCTCGTACGGGAGCGAGGGGTCGCAGCGCACTCCGTAGTAGTTCTGGACGCGTCGTTCGGTCGGGAGGCCGTTATCGTCCCAGCCCATCGGGTACCAGACCGAGTACCCTCGCATGCGCTTGTAACGGGCGATGGTATCGGTATGCGTGTACGAAAAGACGTGGCCGATGTGCAGCTGGCCGCTCACCGTCGGGGGCGGGGTGTCTATCGAGTAGACCCTGTCCCTCGGGGCCGCCGGGTCGAAGTCGTAGGTCCCCTCGTCGGCCCAACGTTTGGACCACGTCGTCTCGAGGCCGTCCAGCGTCGGCCGTTCCGGCGCACCGCGGGCCCCGGCCCGCCCGGTCCGTTCCCACCCGGCGACGTCCCGGCCGGGCCAGATGTAATCGGCATCGTGTTGGACATGCTCCCGCTACCGTACTTCCTGTGCTGGCCATGTTGGACACCGCGACGGGACAGATGGCGCCCCTCGAGCCGCGCCAACCCGGCCACCTGTACATCTACCTGTGTGGCCCGACGGTCTCGGGCGTTTTCCATCTCGGTCACGGGCGCGTCTCTGTTATCTGGGACGCCCTGCGCCGGTACCTGACCTGGAGCGGCTTCGAGGTCAAGTTCGTGTCCAACGTGACTGATATCGAAGACAAGATCATCGCTCGCGCCCGCGAAGAACAGCGCTCCACCGAGGAGGTGGCGGCCCGCTACGAGTCGCTCTGGTGGCAGCTCATGGGCGCCCTCGACGTGAAGCGCCCGGATGCCACCCCTCACGCCACCGGTTACGTGACAGGCATGGTCGAGCTCGTTAGTGACCTGGTGGCAAGGGGGTACGCGTACGAGGGCGGCGACGGTGTCTACTTCTCGACCGAGGCCCTCGAGGGCTATGGTTTGCTCGCCCACCAGGACCTCGAGGCGCTCAGGGCGGGAGCCCGGGTGGAAGTGGGCGAAGAAGCGGGGAAGCGCACGCCGCTCGACTTTGCGCTTTGGAAACTGTCGCACCCCGGCGAACCGGCCTGGCCTTCTCCCTGGGCCCCGGGCGGCCCGGGTGGCATACCGAATGCGTCGTGATGTCGCTGGACTTGTTGGGAGAGGCCTTCGACCTGCACCTCGGCGGCCTCGACCTGGTTTTCCCGCACCACGAGAACGAGCGCCGCGCAGGCCGTCGCGGCCGGGAAGGTCTTTGCTCGCCGGTGGGCTCACAACGGCATGGTCGTCGACGAGCGGGGCGAAAAAATGAGCAAGTCGGTGGGGAACATCAGCTCGCTGTCTCAACTTCTCGAGCGTTATGACGGTCGAGCGCTGCGTGCCCTCGTCCTGCGAGCCCACTACCGGTCGCCTATGACCGTGACGGCCGAGGCTCTCGACGACGCTCAGCCGCGCCGTGAGCCGGCTCGACAACTTTGCCAGAGAGACCAAAGCACTGGCTGCCGCCACCCCCGACCCGGGGACGGTGGCCCGTTTCAGGTGGCGCATGGACGACGATTTCGACACCCCCGGGGCGCTGGCCGTGGTCTTCGGGGCCGTCCGCGACGCCCGCGCCGACCCAGCGCGGGCGCCGGCGTTGGCCGCGGCCGTCCGAACGTGCTGTGAAGGAGCTCTCGGGCTGTCTTTACCCTCGGGGGAAGAGACCGTAGGGACCGACGTCGCCGGTCTCGTGGCCCAGCGGGACCAGGCCCGCACCCGAAAGGACTGGGCCAGGGCCGATTCGATACGTTCCGGGCTCCAGGCAAGGGGCTACGTAGTCGAGGACGGCCCTGAGGGTACGGTCGTCCGGCGCGAGCACTAAATAGTGCCAAAAATGCATGGTCTGAAAAGAGAAGTCTGAAAAGAGAGGTCAGAAAAGAGAAGTCTGAATAAAGAAAGCCACGTCCCGGGGGACGTGGCTTTCTCTCGTTGTCAACTACCGGATGCGCTGTGCTTACCCGGCCTAGTGGCTGCCCGAGGCACCGGGGAGGCTGGTGCCAGCGGTAGCGCCGTTGGTTGCCCCATTGGTAGCGGCGTTGGCGTTCACGATGCCCCCCAGCAGGCTCGTCAGTTCCAAAGGCACTACGAACTTCGTAGACGGCGAGCTGCCAATCTGCTTCAAGGTTTCCAGGTACTGCAGGGTCATCGTCGTCTTGTCGACGTCGCCTGCTACTTCGAGGATCCGGCGCAGGGCGGCGGCGAAACCCTGAGCCGCGCAACTCGGCGCTCTGACGGTCACCCTCGGCCTGCAGGATGGCTGACTGCTTCTGCCCTTCCGCCACGGTGATAGAGGCCTGTTTTTGGCCTTCGGCCTCGATGACGGCGGCTCGCCGTACCCGCTCGGCGCCCATCTGGCGGGTCATTGCCTCCAGGACGGCCGGCGGGGGCTTGATCTCTCTTACCTCCACGTTGGTCACCTTCACGCCCCATCGTTCGGTGACGTCGTCCAGCTTTATCCGGAGCGCGTCGTTCATCTCCTCGCGCTTGGAGAGGATGTCGTCGAGGGTCATGTCGCCCACTACCGATCGCAACGTGGTGGAGGCGATGTTCGTCGCTGCGCCCCTCAGGTCCTGGACCGACAGGACGGAAGTAAGGGGGTCGAGCACCTTGTAAAAAATGATGAAATCGATCGCTACGGCAGCATTGTCCTGGGTGATCGCCGTCTGATGCGGGATCTCGAGGTACCGCTCTCGCAGGTCCACCAACGTAGTGCGGTCTGTCACCGGGTTGATGAGGATCAGCCCGGGCCGCGTGCCCCAGAGGCGCGGCCCAATCGGAACAGGACCACCCGCTGGTACTCGCGCACGATCTTGATAGAAACGGCCGCCAGGACGATCAACCCGACGAGCACGACGGCGACTATGACCAGTATGGCGGCGGTCACCGTTCCTCCTTTTCTTGGTTTGTAAAGCCCAGGGCGTCTTGCCCCGGGACGCTTCCGGCCTCTGACCAGACGAGCAGCCGCACGCCTTCCACCCGCACGACGTGGATAGGCGCGCCCGCCGGTAGTGGGCCGCTTAGGGATTCGGCTGTCCAGGTCTCTTTGTTGACCCGTACGATGCCGGTAGGGGCCAATGGGCTCAGCGTCGTGCCGTCGGCCCCCATGAGCGACTCGGCCGCGATCGCCGTTGCCGGAGCGTGGCGGTAGGCGATAGCCGGGATGATCAAGACGGCGGCCAGACGCGGCGCTGATGAAGGCCAGCGCGGCCAGCGTCCAGGCAACCCCCGAAGTCCAGTTACCGGCGGACCCTGTAAGCGCCCACGCGCCGGCCAGGACGAGTACAGGCAAGGGGACGAACCAACCGTGGCCGCCTGCGTGCAAACCGAGGACAACCACACCGACAGTCGCCACCACGACGATAGTGCCGACCAACCAGGGCAAGGCGCCGCTGGCAAAGACGGAGACGAGCCCAACGACGACAACGAGCAGCGCCACCGCGCCGAGGACACCCATCACGAACAGCCTCCGGGCCGCAGCGCCGTCCCCGGCACCACTCGCGCTCGAGCCGTTGGATCTTTGCATCAGCGTCGAGGCAGAAGCCCGCTCGTTGAGTGACCCCAGCTGGAGGTGAGACCGGGCATGCTCTTCGGTCATATTCACAACCTCCCGTTCCTTACAATCTTCCAGCTTACGGCAACGAGGAGGTGTCTGTTACGCAGGGGCCACGAACCTTCGGGTTATCTCAGGAAGTCATTCGGTCTTGCTGAACTCGGCGATGCCAACGGCCATCATGGCCAGGCCCATGATGGCCACGATGGTCAGGGAGACGCCGACGGGGACCACCCAGCTGCCCCAGGTAATGCCGGGGGCCAGCTTCTGGACGTAGGCTTCCGGGATGTCCAGGTGGTTGAAAACGGCCTGGCGCATCGGGCTGACGATGTAAGTAAGCGGGTCGATCCTGGTCAGCACGCTGAGCCAGGTAGGCAAGCCGTTTAGCGGGTCAGAGCGCGCCCGACAGGAAGAACAGCGGCATGACGAGCATCTGGGTCAGGGCCATGAACGACTGGAACTGCCGGATCCGGGCCGCCATCATGACCCCGAAAGCGGTCAGGGTGAACGACAACAGCAACAGCTCCCCGATGAGCGTGAGGAACAGCGCCGCGTTGTAGGGCACGTGCGCGAACCCGGCCAGGGCCAGGAACACGAGCCCCTGGAGGGTTGCGATCGTCGCCCCTCCCACGCACTTGCCCACCACCAGCGAGGCGCGGCTCACCGGGGCGACGAGCATTTCGCGCAGGAACCCGAACTCCCTGTCCCAAACGATGGAACCGGCCGAAAATACGGAGGTGAACAACACCGACATCGCCAGCACGCCGGGATAGATAAAGGTCTTGAAATCGATGCCCGGCGGAAGGCCATGGTCCAACGTCGAGAGGCCGGTGCCCAGGATGAAGAGGAAGAGGAACGGCTGGATGAGCGAAGTAACGGCTCGCAGCCGGTCGGAGCGAAAACGGATCAGCTCCCTCTGCCACACGATCTGCGCCGCCCTGATGTCGTGACGCAGCCCGTGCTCGGGTGTGGCCACCCTGATCTCGGCTACCAGCGCTGACTCTGCTTCGGCCGTGTCCGCGCTCGGCCGGACCTGAGTTGCCATCTGCTTCAACGCCTCCCCCCCGCGCCGAACCGAGCCGCCATTTGGCGCATCGCATCGGTGCTTGAAGCCTCGGCGTCGCGGATCGTAGTACCGGTATAGGACATGAACACGTCGTCCAGCGACGGCCTGGACACGCTCACCGAACGGATCGGGACCGCAAGTTCCGCGAACAGGCTGGGGACGAACTCTTCCCCGGACGCAACAGAGAAGGTTACGGCCCCCTCGTGCATCGCCGCCTCGATGCCGAACCGGTCGGCCAGAGCGCTGATGGCCGCAGGGTCGTCAGCGGTGTGTATCTGGACCCGGTCCTTGCCAACGCTCGCTTTCAAGGCATCCGGGGTATCGATGGCCTGGATCTTCCCGTGGTCGATAATGGCGATGCGGTCACAGTTTTCCGCCTCGTCCATGTAGTGGGTGGTGAGGAAAATGGTGATGTCCTCACGGCCTTTGAGGTCGTTGATATACGCCCAGATAGACGAGCGCGTCTGCGGGTCGAGGCCGACCGTCGGCTCATCGAGGAACAGTACGTGCGGTGCGTGCAGGAGGCCCCTGGCGATTTCGAGGCGGCGCTTCATCCCGCCCGAAAAGGTGCTCACCACTCCCTCCCTTCGCTCCCACAGGCCCACCATGTCGAGCACCTGGCGCATGCGGGGCTCGACGGCCGCCGGAGGTACGGCGTAAAGGGCGGCATGGAAGCGGAGGTTTTGCTGCGCGGTGAGGTAATTGTCGAGCGTCGTGTCCTGGAACACGAGGCCGATCATGCGACGCACCCTTTCCGGGTCTGTACTGGTGTCAAGCCCGGCGACGGTCGCCGACCCCGACGTCGCCTTGGCCAGGGTGCAAGAGATCTTGATCGTCGTCGTCTTCCCGGCGCCGTTAGGTCCCAGGAAACCGAACGTCTCGCCCCGGATAACGTCGAAGTCGATCCCCCGGACGGCTTCGACATCGCCGTAGCTCTTCCTGAGATCGGAGACAGAGATAACGGCTCGGCGGTCCCCGCCATTGCTGTGGAGGCCAATCTCTCCCAGGTTGGCGCCGACCGTTGTCACCTGGTCAGCATACCGCCGGGTACCGCGGCCGCCTCAGAGGGCAGGCGACCGCCCTGTCGTTTTGAGATCAGTCGTTTTGAGATCAGTCGTTTTGAGATCTGTCGTTTTGAGATCTGTCGTTTTGAGATCTGTCGTTTTGAGAACAAGCTCGTCCGGCTGTTTCAGGATCCTTCATAGCCCACGATAAAAGGAGCCGAGATGACGATCGCAGTAGGTGACCGGATCCCTGATGTTCAGCTGAAAATGGTCACTGACCACGGGACCGAGACCGTGAGCACAGCCGACGTCCTCGGCAAGGGCCGCGTGGTCCTCTTCGGCGTGCCCGCCGCCTTCAGCCCTACCTGTTCTGACGTGCACCTGCCGGGCTTCGTCCTCCACGCCGACGAGATAACGTCCCGCGGGGTCGACGGCATCTTCTGCGTATCAGTAAACGACCCGTTCGTCATGGCGGCATGGGCCCGCTCTCAGGGCGTGGGCGATAAGGTCACCCTTCTCGCCGACGGCAACGGGGATCTGGCCCGCGCCATGGGGGTCGAGATCGACCTGTCACGGGCCGCCCTCGGTACTCGCAACAAGAGGTACGCGGCCGTCATCGAAGACGGCGTGGTCACCAATCTCGCGCTCGAGGACGCAACCGGCCTGGAGGTCAGTTCGGCCGAAGCCGTCTTGTCCGCCCTGTAGGGCCTGAGGGGCAACCGGCTCACCTGGTCGTCGCGACCAGCAGAACGGTCGGAGGCGGCGCACCCTCGGGGATTCCGCCTCCGGAGGAGTGTGGCCGCTGAACCCGCCCAGGTGACTGGGCACCCCGCCGTGGCTTCCGTGCCTACCTCGTCGCGCCACCGTTCAGGCACGGTTCGACCACGTTGCGTGAGATTTCGGACGTACGATCAGGGTGCGTCGACAATGCGTCGCTATCGTGCCATGCTATGGGCTCCCTGCCCGCAGCACGGGCCCACCGGTGACCCACTCAACCGCTCCGGCGAGCACAAGGCACCGGCCGTCAGGCCAAGAGGCGCTAGTCGTGAACCATATCGACAGTCCACCGACCGAAGGTCAGTCAGAACAGCACGCTATGCCGTCGCCGGTCGAAGCCGTGCCCCACGTCGTATCGGGCGAGCGAGAAGTCGTGTCACGATCCGAACTTCGAGGGGTAGTCCCGGTAACCGAAGTTTCACACGGAGCGCGAAATATGGCCCGAGGGTGGCCCGAGCCCGCGCAGGACATCGACGGAGCACTGGGAGAGCTGCCCGGCCTGCTGGCCCGCGCCAGCAGCGGCCTCGAGTTCATCTACGAGATGCTGGAGCTCATTTGTTCGCGCTATTTGCTGAGGGACCTCGTGGTGGTCGTCGAGCGCAACGACAGGCCTCAGAATCTTCAGGGTGGGCAGGAGGCCCCTGGTGCTCGAGCGCTCCTTCTTGCCTCCCTACCTGGCTGATGCCTTCGCCGGACGTCCGGGTCTGTACGCCGAACCGCCAGTTGTCGGGCCCCTCGTCGCCGCCAGTGTCACGAGCCTGGCCGAGCTCGCCCTCCGGCTGGACCTGCTCGACCACGATGCCAGCCATGACGCCCTGACGGGCCTGCTCAACCGGCGCAGTTACGAGCTCCTCCTGGCCCAGGCGGTCGGCAGGGCCCGCCGGTATGGCTGGCCCTTCGCCCTCGTGTTGCTCGACCTCGACAATTTCAAGGTGGTGAACGACCGCTATGGCCACGCCGCCGGTGACGACGCCTTGAGAGCCGTCGGCGGCGAGCTTCGTGCCTCTTTGCGGAGCGGCGACGTGGCGGCCCGTCTCGGGGGTGACGAGTTCGCCCTGCTGGTAGTCGGTGTGGACAATGTGGCCGCCCTCTCGCCGCTCCTGGGGCGGCTCAAGACGGTCCTCGACCGGGCCGTACCCGAGACCACTGTCGGCTTCTCGGTGGGCGTCGCCTGCTTCCCCTCCGACACCGACGACCCCGGTGCTTTGACGGGTCTGGCCGACGCCCGCCTGTACACGGCCAAGGCGACGATGGGGTAATGAGGACGATGGCTTGATGAGGCAGCTGTGAACGAAGCCCTCGAGCTGGAGCTCCGTCAGCTTCCCGGTGTGTGGTTCGTGTCGTTTTCGGAAGGCGACGGCACGACGTTTATCGAGCTGGTCGTCAGCCCGGCCACCGAGCATCTGGCTCTTCGCCAAGAGGCGGTCCGGGCCGCCGTCAACCACCTCGAGGGGCCGGCCGAGGTACGCGTCTTCACCCCTGACGGGGCCAGCAGGCAGCCCGCGGCCCTGGAAAAGGGCGAACGGGTGGGCCTGCAGGTGGTCCTGCCGACCGACGGCGAAGCCTCCATCGAAGTGGAGCTGACCGCGCGGCGGGCAACGCTACGCGAGCAGGGCAATGGCGGGTGACACCCTGGCTGTGGGGCGGGCCGTCCTGCAGGCGTTGCGAGGCCTCGGCGCCGACGTGCCCTTCGATGTGGTGGGCCTGTACGCCTTGCCGTCCGACTGGGGTGCCGGGCTCATCGCCGTGGTTCGTAACAGCCGGACGGGTGAGCTACGTCGAGGTGTGGCCAACGGTCACTCGCCCGCCGACGCCGCCGCCCGAGCCGTGCTGCACGCCCTCAACCGCTCTATTTGAGCCCCGTACCGGCGTCTATAGACAACAGCGCTGCATCTGAGACAATTTGGCTGAGATGACAGGTTGGTTGGCCCGCTCCGACGGGCCCTTTTGGCCCGGGACCACGCAGGCATGGTCCCGGCGGCGGGGTGAACGAGTGCTCGTCGGCTTGAGCGGTGGCGCAGGGGCGCTGGTCCAGCACTCGCCGCTGGGCTTTGTCATCGCTTTTGGCGCGGGCATCATCTCGTTCGCCTCCCCCTGCGTCTTGCCGCTGGTCCCCTCCTACCTGTCGATGATGTCCGGGGTCGGCATCACCGCCGTTCAGGGCAGCCCGGCCGTGGACCGAAAGCGGCTGCTCTGGTCGACGGTCCTCTTCGTCGCCGGGTTCAGCCTTGTCTTTGCCCTGCTCGAAGCCACCGCAAGCGCTCTGTTCCACCCCCTGCAGGCGCACAGGCCCGTCCTCGGCGACGTCGCCGGCGGCCTGATCATCGTCATGGGTGTAGTCCTTGCCCTGCAGCTGCCCTGGTTCCAGGGGGAGCACCGGATTTCGGTCAGGCCGTCAACGCTCGGGCCCTGGGCGGCGCCCGTCATGGGCATGACTTTCGCCTTCGGCTGGACCCCGTGCATCACCCCGGTCCTTGCCGCGGTACTTGGTTTGGCTTCGAGCGGCGGCACGCTGGCGCGCGGAGAAGAGATGCTCGTCGCGTATTCGCTCGGCCTTGGCGTCCCCTTTGTGCTGACCGGGCTCGCCTTCGGCCGCCTGTCGACGGCGCTCGCCTTTTTCCGCCGGCATTCGCGCGCGGTGAGCGTCGTCTCCGGGACCATCCTGGCCGCTCTCGGGGTGCTCATAATCACCGGTGAGGTGGGCATCGTCTCTTCGTGGTTCTCGAGCGGCCTCGAACGGATCGGTCTGGGAGGGCTGGCGACGGGCTGAACCATCCTCCGCCTCCCCGGGGGACGTGCCTTGACAGTGGTTCTCGCCAGGTCCATGCTCTTGACCGCCGTTGCCGGCAAGAACGGCCCGAATAGGAACGCCAGAAAAGGAACGGGGTAGTTATTTTGTCCTCCCCACGGGCCCCCGGCCGCGGGTGGGCCTCGGTGACATCGACCACCAGATTGGTGCTTGGCAGATTGGTGCTTGGCACATTGGTGCTTGGCAGATTGGTGCTTGGCAGATTGGTGCTTGGCAGATTGGTGCTTGGCAGATTGGTGCTTGGCGGATCAGCGCCCGGCAGGTCGGCGCCCGGCAGGTCGGCGCTTGGCAGGTCGGCCGCGCTTGGTTGTGCGTTGGCCGCCGGTAGCTTGATCTTGCCTGTTGTGCCGCTGGTAAAGGGCACCCTTGCACCGTCGGGCGGGGCCTTGTCACCTGCGGTGGGGGTGAACCTACCTTCACGCCCGGCTCCTCGCGAGTGTTCGCTGCCCTTCAATGTGTACGCCGCACCAATGTCGCTCCTGGAACAGTGCGGCATAGCCGCCTACCCGGTCGAGACGTCGACCCTGTCGCATGGGGGTGGACAGGCTTACGGGTACGACGTTGCCGGCGTCCGGGTGACTTATAACGTGCCGCCACTATCTTTCGACCCTCTTACGGCACCCGGCACCTTGCTCGCCGACTACGGCATCCCGGCTCCGCCCGCGGGTGACCGGCCGCACGCGGCGTGGGTGGCCGCGATGGCGAAGCTGCACTTTGTGAAGCCCCCGCCCTACCTCGTCGTACTGTCGGCCCGGGCGTCGAGCAGTACTGAGGACTACTCCGACCACTGGGCCGGCTACGTGGCTTACGGGGGGGCGTTCACCAAGATGAGCGCGACCTGGGTCCAGCCCGCCCTTGCGCCGAGCCGGTGCCACCCCAATTCGCTCACGGTTTGGGCCGGGATCGGCGGGTACCAGTCCGGTTCGTTGGCCCAAGACGGCACGGCCGAGAACACCCCCGCTATTGCCAATAATCAGGCTTGGTGGGAGCTGACCCCGAGGGGAATGGTGCCCGTGCCCCTATACGCAACTGTTGGAGCCCCTTTCACGGCCAACGTCACTTACGTCGGCGGCAATAAGTTCTCGTTCTTTATGGAAAATGACCGGACCGGAGCGGCGTGGTCGCACACTGAGGTCAGCACCGACCGTGCTGACCTCAGCACGGCGGAGTCGATCGCCGAGCGTCCGTGCCTGGCCAAGTGCACGGCTGCCGATGCCCGGTACGCCAACCTGAGCAACTTCGGGACGGTCGTGTTCAGTGCGTCGCTGGCCAACGGGAAACCACTCGGTAGCTTTAGCAACTATCAGGAGAACATGAGCGAAAGCGGGGCACCGTTCAGCCACCAGCTCGCCGGTACCGGAGCTCTGGCGGCCAACTCCGAGGGCTTTAGCGTTAAGCAGGACAGCTGCGACTGAAGGCTGTGCCTCCTGGTCCTGCCTCTGCGGGCGCCGAAACTCGGGGGTCCCCCGAAACTGGCACCGCAAATGGGGTGATAAGCCCACATTTCGGTGCCAGAAAGCGGAGGGTCTAGCCAGAAAGCGGCGGAATCCAACGACGAAGCCAAACATGTGGTCCGCGGGACCACAATCCCCGGCTCGCCTTCGACCGGGTTGCCGGCCCCTGTCCCCGGCTGGCGGCCCCTGGGAGGGGGTCGCTAGAGTTGGACGGCGGCTATGGAAAACCAGTTGGCCGTCCGTCTCCGCTGCGCCGTAGCCCTCGCCGGCCGCTACCCGCTCCTGGCGGGCGCCGACCTCGACGTGCGTACCGGGGAGATCCTGGTGCTGAAGGGCGCCAATGGCGCGGGGAAGACGAGCCTCCTGAGGGTTATAGCCGGGCTTTTACCCCTGGCCGCCGGAGAGGCTACTGTCCTCGGTCTTGACCCGACGGTCGAGAGCGCGGCAACTACGACGCCGGGTCGGGTTGCTGGGCCACGGGAACGGCCTGTACGACGACCTGACCGTCGAAGAGAACGTACGTTTCGTAGCCCGAGCGGCCCGGCTCCCAAAATCCGCCGCCGGCGATGCGATGGAGCGGCTCGGTGTCGGGGACCGCCTGCTATCTCTGCCGGCCGGCAAGCTTTCCGCCGGCCAACGTCGCCGCGTCGCCCTGGCCACCTTGTTGGTCCGTCAGCCCCTGCTCTGGCTGCTCGACGAACCACACGCCGGCCTCGATCCGGAGCACCGTGAACTGCTAGACAGCCTGCTAAAGGACGTGGCCAAGGAGGGTTCCACGGTAGTGGTGGCATCTCACGAAGCCCGGACGAGCGACGTCCTGGCGGACAGGGTAGCCACGATGTCGGGCGGGACCGTCCTTGACGGGGTGTGGCCAGGGCAGGGCGTGGCCGAACAACCCGGGCCGCCGCGTCTGCCGTCGCCCGCCATCGGCGGGCCGGCGTACGAGGAGGTCCCGAGTGCAGTTGGAGCCTGAACCTGTGCCCGGCAAACCCGCCATTCCAGTATGCGGGCCATTTCGCCGGCCAATATGCCGGCACGCCCTGTCATAAAACGGGGCGACAATGTGGCGTGACGCTCTGATCGTCGCCGGAAAAGACCTGCGCATCGAGCGGAGGTCCAAGGTCGCGCTCAACCAGGTCGTGCCCTATGCACTGGTGGTCCTCCTGCTTTTCGGGTTCGCCTTCGACCAGGACCGTCCCCTGCTCGTCCAGGCCGCCCCGGGCCTTTTCTGGCTGGCCGTTCTGTTCTCGGGGCTTCTCGCGGTGCAACGGAGTTTCTCGGTGGAGGCTTCAGACGGCGCCGTCGATACTCTCCGTATGTCCGGGCTCGAACCGGCCGGCATATTTCTCGGGAAGACGGCCGCCGTCGCAGTGCAATTAGTCGTGCTCGAAGCGTTGCTGGCGGGCGGGATCGTCGTCCTGTTCCACAGCAAGCTGGCCGGAGCGGGTTTGCTGGTCGCGAGCGCTTTGCTGTCGACAGCGGGAGTGGCCGCCGCGGGCATCGCCTACGGCGCTATGTCGATGGGCCTGCGAGTCCGCGAGACCCTGTTACCCCTGCTGCTCGTGCCGGTGCTCGCTCCCGTCGTGCTCGCCGCTACCGAAGCCTGGCGCGCCGCCCTCGGCTTTTCTACGGGCGGTTGGCGCTGGCTTGGTCTGCTGGGGTGCTTCGCCGCCATCTACCTGGCTGGCGGAGTGCTGAGCTTTGGGACTTTGATGGAGGAAGCGTGAGGTACCCAGTAGCCCCTGTTTCGTCCCGGCTCACGCGTGTGATCGGTTGGTCCGCCGTGGCTACGCTCGCGCTGACAACGTGGTGGGGGCTATGGGTCAGCCCACCGGACGTGGTACAGGGCCAGTTCGTGCGGATGCTATACATCCACCCTGCCGTGGCGACGATGTGCTACGCCGGCTTCGGCGTGTGTGCTCTGGCCAGCATCGCCTGGCTGTGGCCGCGCTTGCGCAGCCCGCGCTGGGACCGCCTGGCCGTAGCCGGAGCAGAAGTAGGCGCGGTCTTTTGCCTGGCCACCCTGGTGACCGGCTCGATCTGGGGCCGGGCATCGTGGGGCGTCTGGTGGACCTGGGACGCCAGGTTGACGTTGACGGCGATCCTGTTTGCCCTCACGCTCGGCTACCTGGCCTTGCGCCGGGCTATCGACAACCCGCATTCGCGCGCCCTGGCATCTTCGATGGTCGCCATCCTCATGGCCCTCACGGTCGTTGTCGACCACTACGCCACATCCTGGTGGGACACTCTCCACCAGGGCACGACCCTTTTGCAGCCTGACCCGACGGTGCACGGTTGGCAGCTGGCCACCATGCTCCTGTCCTTCGTGGCTTTCGGGCTTGCATTCGCGTGGATGATGGTCCACCGCTATCGCCTGGAGGCGCTCGAAGACCGCTACGAACAGGAGGGTTTCACAACGGCTCTCGTGGCACGACGGGCCGAAGCAAGTGCCGCAGCCAGCCCAATTGCAGCCAGCCCGCTTACAGACGGGGCAATTGCAAACGGTGTGGCCTCGCCGCCCGCGCAGGTACCGGCCCGATGAACTACGTCATAGCGGCCTGGCTCTCCTGCGGTGCCATCCTGGTCACGTACGCATTTCGGACCCTGCACCGCGAGCGGGCGTTGCGCCGGTCTCTGCTGCCGAAGGAGCCCCTGTTGCCGAAGGAGAAGCCAAGGTGGCGCTGAAGAGCCCTCCCGGTCCCATCGACACAGGCGAACCGGAGGTAAGAACCGGCTCGGGCCGCGACACTTTGCCGCCCGATTTACAGCTTTTTGCTGGTCCCCGCCGTCGGCGCTCCCTCGGCAGCCGGCGCCAGAAGATCGTAGCTGCCGTGGTCATCCTGGCCGCTCTGGGGTTCCTGGTGGCGAGAGGGCTGGCCAACGCCATGAACTATTACCTGACTGCCAATCAGGCGGTTGCGCAGCGCGCTCAGCTCGGGACGTCGGACTTCCGGATCCAGGGCACCGTGTTGCCGGGCGTGCGCCAGGTAGGTACGACTCTGCATTTTGACATCGCGGCCAAAAACGTGGACGTGGCGATAATAAGCACCGGTTCTCCGCCACAGCTGTTCCGGGTGGGGATGCCGGTGGTGCTCGACGGGCACTGGCAAGGCGGCATCTTCTCGAGCAACCAGATAATGGTCCAGCACGGCTCGAGCTATGTCGAGGCTCATCCGGCCACTTCCAAGAGCGCGGCGCCCCACACGTGAACATCGCGCTCGGCCAAAGCGCCCTCCTGCTTTCGCTTCTGGGGGCGGTTGCCGGTGCCGTGTCCCTGACAGTCGGCGTAGCACGCGGGCGCGCGTCCTTATTGCGAGCTGGCCAGGGCTACATCTGGCTTGTCCTGGCCGGTGCGGTCATCGCCACGGTGGCCATGCAAAGGGCTCTCATCACGCACGACTTCACCCTGGTGTACGTCGACAACAACGACAGCACCTTTACTCCGCTCCTCTATCGCATCACGGCCATGTGGTCGGACCTGGCGGGCTCGATCCTGCTATGGGCACTGATCCTCTCCGGGTACCTGACGGCCATGTGGATCCGCTTCCGCCGGCGCCGCGACGAGCCTTTCATCGTCTGGTCCAAGATCGTCGGGTACGTCATTGCGGCGTTCTTCTTCGGGTTGATGCTGACGGTCTCCAACCCATTCGCTCGCGTGCACGGCGCGGTGCCTACGCAGGGCCCGGCCCAGACCCGCTGCTGCAGGACCGGGCGCTGGTCGCCTTCCACCCGCCGCTTTTGTACCTCGGACTGGTCGGCTTCACCGTGCCCTTCTGCCTGGCTGTCGCCAGCCTCATCACGGGCCAGACGGGTCAGAAGTGGCTCCCCGAAGGCCGTCGCTGGGCGATCTTTGCCTGGGCCTGCCTCACGGCCGGTCTCGTACTCGGCGCCTGGTGGAGCTACCAGGTGTTGGGTTGGGGCGGGTACTGGTCCTGGGACCCGGTGGAAAACTCTGCCCTTCTGCCCTGGTTGACGGCGACGGCGTTCTTGCACTCCGCCATGGTCCAGCAACGGCGGGCCATGTTGGGCGTTTGGAACATCTCGCTCCTGCTGGCCACCTTCAGCCTGACCGTCTTGGGGACGTTCTTTACCCGTTCGGGGGTCCTCGTCTCGGTGCACTCGTTCACCGACGATGGCGGGGTAGGGCCGGCTTTGCTGGTATTTTTCGCCCTCGTAGTCGGCACCTCGATTGGCCTTTTGGCGTGGCGGGGGGACCACTTGCGGAGCCCGGGCGCTATATCGACACCTCTGTCCCGGGAGGGAGCGTTCCTCGCCAACAACCTCCTGTTTGCCGTCTTTGCGTTCGTTGTGCTGCTCGGCACGGTGTTCCCGCTCTTTGTGGAGGCGGTCAACGGTTCCTCTATAACCGTGGGTGGGCCCTTCTTCGACACGATGACGATGCCGATCGTGCTGTGTCTGCTGTTCCTCATGGCGATCGCACCCGTTCTGCCATGGCGGCGGGCCTCGCGCGAAGTGCTCCTCCACCGGCTTCTGTGGCCGGCCGTGGCATCTGTGGCTGTAGTTGCCATTTGCGTGGCCGCGGGCGTGCGGGGTTTCTGGCCGCTGGTCGTGTTCGCCCTGGGGGCCTTCGCCGGAACCTCAGCGCTGCGGCAGCTGGTGCTGATCGTGCGGCGCGCCGGCCCTCGGGGGATGTTCGGGCGCTCCGGCGGGGGGATGGTCGTCCACCTGGGCGTGGTTGTGATCGCCGTCGCCTTCGCAGCCAGCCATGCGTACGAGCACCAGGCTCAACTCACCCTCGCCGTGGGCAAGCCGGTGACGTTCCAGGGCCAAACGTTGGTGTTCCGGGGCGTGAAATCCGTGGACACGCCGGGCCGCAGTTCACTTGTGGCCACGGTGGACCTCGACGGCCACCCCTACTACCCGGCCGTCGAACAGTTCGCCCTGTCCAACGACGCGGTGCCCAGCCCGGCGATTCGTTCGACCCCGGTCGAGGACGTCTATCTGACCCTGGCGAGCGTACCCAGCGCAGGAAATGCGCCCGCCGCTATCGGGGTCATCGTAGAGCCGCTCGTGCTGTGGCTCTGGGTGGGCGGCCTGCTGATAATTATGGGGGCGCTCCTGTCGCTGTGCTCGTCCGGTCGCCGGAGCAACGACCTGCCGGACGAGGGGCTCGAAAGTGCTCCGTTGCTCCAGGGGAGCATCGAACTCAACGGTGACCAGCCGGCGGACGCCCAGGTCGGAGCCCCGGTGTGAGCACTTCCGCGGCTGGAGCGGACCGCTACCAGGACGGCCCGGGCGTTGACGGGCGCGCCGGGTCAACTTGGCTAGGGCAGACGTGGCCCAGCCAGGACCAGGCCGAGCAGGCACAAGCTGGTCAAGTCCAGGGTGACCAGGCCCGCGGCGGAGCAGGTCCCCGCTGAGCAGGCGCAGGTCCAGCCGTCAGTCCGGGGCCGGAACAGGCGGCGCAAGACCGTCCTTTGGGCCGCGGTGGGCACGGCTGTCGTGACGGCCGCGCTGATAGCTGTGATTGCTTCAGCCCAACCGTCTTCCCAGGTCACGGGGAACAGCCCCCTACTTGGCGATGCGGCGCCATCCATTGCCGGCCCGGGCCTCGCTAGTGGGCACTACTCGCTGGCAGAGTTCCGTCACGAATGGGTACTCGTCAACTTCATGGCTACGTGGTGCGGGCCCTGCCAGCAGGAGATGCCCCAGCTGCTGATCTTTGCCAAACAACACGCCGCCACGGCGGACGCCACGGTGCTGACCGTTGCCTACGACCCGACAAACGTGTCCGACCTGAAGACGTTCCTGCAGGAGCGGGGCGCTCACTGGCCGGCTGTCGATGACCCGTCGGCCTCGGTTTCTTACGGCGTCACCGGGCTCCCGTCGTCCTTTCTCGTAGCTCCAGGGGGCATCGTCTACGCCTACGTGCCGGGCGAGGTCAAAGCGGCCGAACTCGACCGCTGGCTGGCGCAAGGCGCGGCGAAGGGCCTCGGCCCCGCTTAAGGCCGGCCCGGTGGCATGGCGTTGGCGCACCGTGGCGCTGTGGGCCGTCGTTTTGGTCGTGCTGGGCGTCTCGCTGGCCGTAGGTGCAGGAGCCTTCAATTCGGGGCGGGAGCGGCCGGCCTCTCTCTACCAGCGCACACTGCAGGTCGCCGGTGAGTACCGTTGCCCGGTTTGCGCCAGTGAGTCCGTGGCCGCCTCAGACGCCCCCGAGGCGATCGAGATCCGGGCCCTCATTGAGGGATGGCTCCAAAAAGACAAGAGCCAGGCGACCATCCGGAGCTATCTCGTACGGGATTACGGGCTTTCCATCCTCGAGAAACCGCCCGCTTCGGGCCTGGGCGTGCTCATCTGGGCCCTTCCTGCGGTGGCCGGCGCACTGGCCGTGGCCGGCCTCGGGTTCGGGTTCGCCCGGTGGCGCCGGCGTAGTGCCCGGGTAGAGCTCGTGGTGGAAGCGCCGGCCCCCGCCCCCGTCGGGGGAGGGGCCGCCCGGGAGACGTCCTCGAGTGCCGCCCAGGGCACGCTTTTCGAGGACATCCACGGGACGGTGTTCGAGAACGTAGGCCAGGACGGGGAGCCAGGGTCACAGGACCAGGTGCCAGGTGCAAAGGACCAGGTGCCAGGTGAAAAGGGCCAGGTCGCCAGGACACCGGCTCGCAGGTTGTCGCAGCGGGTCATGCTCGTTGGCGGGGTGGCGCTTATCGCCCTGGCCGGTGCCTTATGGCTGGTAGACCGGTCGTCGAGCCACCGGCTCCCAAACGAGACGGTCAGCGGCGGGTTGACAGGCATGGCAGCTGACCTCGAGGAGGCTGCCGCCCTCACTTCGACTGACCCCACGGCTGCGCTCGCTCTGTACGACGAAGTCTTGAGCAGCGATCCCGAACAGCCGGTCGCTCTGAGCGCCGAAGGCTGGATCTACGTCGAGGCTGGCTTCGTCTCCAAGGGTGAAAGCCTCCTGCAGAAGGCCGAGCAAGCGGACCCCTCCTATGCGCCACCTCATCTTTATCGTGCCCTCGTACTACTGGACGATGAACGTAAGCCGGCCGCGGCGATAAAGGAGCTGAAGTGGTACCTGGCCCACGGGCCTGACCCGTCCCTTGCCAAAACGGCCCGAACGGCGCTGGCACAGGCCGAATCAAAGCTGTAAGCCTCGCGGCCAGGGCCGCGGCGTACTTGCCCTCCGTAACCGAGCGTCAGGGAGCGGCTGTCAGGGACCCGCTGTCGCTCGGCGCCGGCGCCGGTCCAAACAGCTGCTTACGCAGGGCGAGCCCGACCTTTTCTCCCAGGACGGGGGGTACGGCATTGCCGATCTGTCGGTACTGGCTGGAGCGGCGCCCGGCGAACATCGTCCCGACCGGGAAGCCCTGGAGCAAGGCCGCCTCGTCGACCGTGATGCGCCGGGCGCCAGGCACCTTCCCCCGCCGGGGCGCTCCCCCGGCCATCAGGTGGGAGTGGTACTCGGGAACGACGCCGAGCGTGTCCACCCAGGGTGTCTTGTTACCGCCCATGCTGGCGAGCATCGTCGGCGCTGGTTGCGAGAGCTGGATGGGCCGGCCCCCACCGTTATAGAGGTGACCGTGGTAGGCGCCCGGCCGCAAGGACGGACGACGGGCGTAGGTGACGATGGCCGTGTTGAGCTGGCCCAGCGGGTGCTCGGGGTCGATGACTGAGGCCGCGGCCGCATGCGCGCGTCCAGTTAGCGGCCCATGGGTAGGGGGAGGGAACACGAAACTGGTCCCGAGCACCCCCACCAGGAAGAGCCGCTCACGGTTCTGCGGTACGCCATAGTCTGCCGCCTGGAGCACTCGCCAGGTTGTCGAATACCCCATGTCCTCGAGGCCGAGGAGGACGCTGTCGAGGTAGGGGCGCTTGGAGGTAGCGGCCAGACCGGCCACGTTCTCCATCACGACCGCTCTCGGCCGGAGCTCGGCCACGGCCCGGAGTAACTGGGGGATCCCGTTGCGCGGGTCATCGGCGGCCAGACGCTTGCCTCCCACGGAGAACGGTTGGCACGGCGGTCCCGCCGCCACGATGGCGAAGCGCCTGTTCAAGGCCCCGAAGTCGACCGTGGCGATATCCGCTTCGATGACCACGGCCTCGGGGTGATGGGCCCTGTAGCTGGCCACCGCGTCGCGCCCCGACTCTACGGCTGTCTCAACGGCGAAACCGGCGGCGCGCAATCCGAGCGACAGTCCCCCCGCGCCGGCGAAGAGGTCGATGGCGGACGGAGCGCGCTCCTGATTGCGGGCCAGGCCCTTGCGGGACATCAGTTCCGGACGACGCCACGCGTGGTCAGCACGCAAGCGATTCTGGCGCGGGTGCGCCCGTGCTGCAATGATCCCAGTGACCGCGTGTTCTTCCACCGTCGCCGAGCCGGCGACGAAGGCAGCCAACGGAGGAGAAATGGAGCGCCTCGAGTGCCAGTGGTGCCATGCCCAGAGCGCAGGTGATGCGCGGTTCTGCGATCAGTGCGGGGCACCCCTTGACCACGCCGCCCCGGTCTCCGACTCAGGTTGGCGCGAGGCGCCTCGCCTGGGGGACCTGGCCAGGTTCCAGTTCTCGAACAGCGCCTGTCAGGTGGATGGCGACCTCGTACCGGTGGCGGAAGTGAACCTCAGTCCCGGCGACTCGGTGATCTTCGAGCATCGCACGATGTTGTGGAAAGACGAGAGCGTCCCCGTGTCCGTGTACCCTCAGGCGGGAGGCCTGAAGCGCTCTATTGCCGGTATGCCTTATGTGGTCACACAGGCGGGCGGCCCCGGCCGTATTGCGTTTTCGCGTGACGCTGCCGGCGAGATCGTCACCCTGGTGCTCAGCCCCAGCATGGAGCTCGACGCTCGTGAGCACTCTTTCCTGGCGGCCTCGCACTCGATCAGCTACACGTTCGAGCGCATCAAAGGCCTGACGAACATCCTTCATGGCGGGAGCGGTATGTACGTCGACCGTTTCGTGACGGCCGGTGAGCCAGGCGTTGTGCTTTTGCACGGTTACGGCAACGTCTTCGAGCGCACGCTCAGTGCCGGGGAGAAAATCCTGGTCGAACCGGGCGGTTACCTGTACAAGGACTCGAGCGTGGTGATGCAGGCTGTCCAGCTCAACGTCAGGACCGGCATCCTGCGACAGGGGATTTACATGGCCGAGATGACCGGCCCGGGGCGTGTTGGCATCCAGTCCATGTACCGTCATCACTCCAGCGAGTGAACCTGGCACCACTCCAGCGAGTGAGGCCCAGCCCTACCGGTTGACCGCGCCTGCTAATCGTCGCGGAGCTGCTGGGCGATAAATGTGTCGATTATGTCTACCTCCTCGCGCTGGCCGTCGAGGAAGCTCACATGGACGGCCCATACTCCTGTCCGGGTGGGGTAGGCCATGACCGCTCGGCCCATCACCTCGACCGAGATGCCCAGGTCGACCGTGATCTCGATCGTGTCGCCGGTGCTCAATTGCAGGGGCCCCTCGAGCTTCATGCCCCCGTGCGAAAGGTCAACTACGGCCATCTGCTGGGCCTGACCAGACTGCAAAGAGTGGACACGGCGGACCTGGCCGGGCAGGTCGGTACCCACCCTGGGGCGGAGACGGCGTTGCACGAAAATAGGTAGGTCCAGCAACTCGAACTGAGCCCGCTGGCCCAGAGGCGGAGCGCTGAGCGAGCACAGCCAGTGGTAGAGGCCCTCGTTGCGCGGCATAAACAGGTCGAGCGTCGTGCCAGGCACCAGTTCGCCTTCCGGCAGGTCGTCCAGGAGATCGAGCACAAGGCTGGTACCGCCTTTGGAGGCGACAACGGCTACGCAGGTCCCGGACTCGGGTAGCCCCAGGCTCACGCGAACGCCCGTCTCCAACAAGCCAGCAAGGTCAGCTGCAGACATCAGTCCATGGTCCCGTCATAGCCCCGATACTGTCACAAAGCGGCCGGTCACAAAGCGGCCGGTCACAAAGCGGCCGGTCACAAAGCGGCCGGTCACAAAGCGGCCGGTCACAAAGCGGCCGGGCACAAAGCGGCCGGTCACAAAGCGGCCGGGAACAAAGCGGCCGCGCACAAAGCGGCCGGGCACAAACGCACGGGCACAAACGGAGCGGGGCGCTTCAGATGCCCGCCAGCAGGCACGTCGTGCAGCTCTCGTCCCCCATCGCCCGCGACGACCATTCGGCTGGTACCGGGGCGCGGCCGTACAGGGCGCTCAGCATGCCCTTGACCATCCCCCGGTCGACGGCGCAGATCACCGGGTGCTGAAGGGCGGCGTCGAAGAAGGGGCAGGCCTCCTTCACCAGTGCGAGCGAGCTGCCGCGCGCCTCTGCATGGGCAGCGAAGCCGTGGGCGGTGAGTGCATCGGCTACTGCCCACAGGGCGGAACGAAACGACCGCTGGCCCTCCCCGGCCGCCATCGAACCAGCCAGTTTGACCCCGTAGGCGAAGCCGACTTCCTCGGCCATGTTTTCCGCCGCCTGCGGTGGCAGGAGGGCCAACGCCCCTCCGAGCAGGGCCAGGAGAAGTTCCTCGCCGCGCTTGGAGGGTTCGAGCATCGGGGCCGGCCCGCTGGCGCGGTAGCGCTTGGAGGGCCTGCCCGCTCCGGCCACCTGAGACCTGGCCCTGAATACCTCCAGATAGCCTCCGGCGGCAAGCTTGTCCAGGTGGTGCCGGGCCACATTGGGGTGAAGGGAGAAATGCTCAGCCACCTGTGATGCGGTTACCCCTCCAGCGGCATCCCTGACGTGGAGGTAAACCTGTCTACGGGTGGGGTCACCGAAGGCCGATGTAACGGCGGAGACTACTGCCGAGAACTCGCTACTGCTGAGAGGCTTGCTGGCCGGCGCCGCAGGCTCCGTTGCAGGCTGCACCATTGCAGACAATCGTACCTGCACGGCTTTGGCTCGCTGCCCGCGTTCCCTGGCTGCCCGCCTTCCCCGGTGATTTGCCACCCTCGGCACATCCCTTCTCTATGGGTTCCTGCTTCCTCTCCTGGTCCTTGATCGCTCCGCTCGGCTGGCGCCAGTGGCATGTTAAGCTGGGGAAAAGCATGCCAAACCCTTTTGCCACCGGTAGTGGGCCGACGCGAGTCATCGGTGTGAACTCGGGCAAAGGAGGCGTGGGGAAGTCCTCTGTAACGGTAAACCTGGCCGTCGCCCTGGCCGGCGCCGGGCACTCAGTCGCCCTGCTCGACGCCGATGTCTATGGCTTCTCGGTCCCGGCGATGCTGGGGTTGGTGAGCGAGCCCACCGGTGGCGACGGGCTCACAATGGGTGAAGCCGGAGTGACACTGCCGGTCGCCTTCGGCGTGAGGGTCATGTCCATGGGCTTTTTCGTAAAAGACGACCAGCCGGTCATCTGGCGCGGGCCGATGCTCCACAAGACACTGGAACAGTTCTTGTCCGATGTGGACTGGGGCGAGCCCGACTATTTACTGGTGGACATGCCGCCGGGGACAGGCGATGTCGCATTGTCTGTCTCTCAGTACTTGCCCGCGGCAGAGGTGTACATCGTGACGACGCCCCAGCCGGCGGCCAAGAGGGTGGCGCAACGCAGCGCCTACATGGCCCGCAAGCTCAATTTGCCCTTGCGTGGCGTCATCGAGAACATGAGCTGGTTTAGGGGGCCGGACGGCAGCCGTTACGAGATATTCGGGGCCGGTGGTGGGGCGCAGCTGGCGGAGGAATTGGGCCTGCCATTGCTTGGACAGGTGCCCCTCGACCCCGCTGTCCGGGAGGGCGGTGACACCGGACAACCGATCATGGCCAGTGCCCCCACCTCCGAGGCAGCAGAGGTATTTCGGTCGGTGGCCCAAGCGATAGTAAACCTGGGCCGGGGGCGCATCTTTCGCCAGGAACTGAAAGTCAAATAGCCACCAGCCCTTTTTGCTCCCCTCCCCGCGTGGGCGGCGCCAGCCTTCAAACCGAGCGGCCCACGGCGTCGACACCAGGCGGCAAACGGGAGACCGGCCAGCCGAGGAGCTCTACCGCCGTAGCGAAAGCGAACCTGTCGGTCATGCCGCTTACGTAAGTAATGGCCAGCCGAAAAGGATCTTGTGCGCCGTGCCCATTGCCGCTGTGCTCGTGCGCCGGCTGGCTGAGGGCGACAGGGATCTTTTCCGGGTTTGTCGCGAAGTACTCGACGAGTGCACTCAAAACGGCTACGACAGACCTGCCTTGAGCAAGCGAACTGGGACGAGTGTAAATGCGCTCGTAATTGAAGTCCCGTAATGCCGATAATGCCCCGGCGCAGGGTTGGTACATCCCGATCTCGCCGGTGGCGGCAATGCACTCGACCAGAGCGTCTATGAAGCAACGCAGCTGCGATGCCCTGGAGGCGCCGGCTACGTCGGTGACAGCGGCGGGCAGGGACTCAAGGTCGACAATCCCGACGCTGGCGGCGTCTTCGAGGTCGTGCGCGCGAGTAAGCGCAGCGGTCGGCCCAGCTGACGACCGCGCCTTCGGGTGTTACGGGGCTTTCGAGCGACCAGCTGTGATGACGGATGCCGTCGAGGGTCTCGGCGCACAGGTTGAGAGGGGCCAGGGTCACATCGGCTCCCCAGAGGGCATGGTTATAGCCTTCCGCCAAGTACGGGCTGAACGCATCTTCGCTGGCGTGGCCGCCGGGGCCGTGGCCGCAGTCGTGGCCAAGTGCGATCGCTTCTGTCAGGGCAACGTTTAGGCCCACGGCGCGAGCGACCGCCGTGGCTACCTGAGCGACTTCGAGGGCATGCGTCAAGCGCGTGCGCTGGTGGTCGCGCGGGAACACGAAGACCTGCGTTTTGCCGGCCAGGCGACGGAAGGCGCTCGAGTGCAGGATGCGGTCACGGTCGCGCTCGAAGCAGGTCCGTAGCTGGTCAGGCTCCTCCGGCGCCACCCTGGCGCCCGCTCCGATCGACCTGGTGGCGCCGGGAGCAAGGAGCAGGTGCTCAGCGTCTTCGCGTGCCTGCCTGGTCACGAGGGCGGCCTGGACTCGCGGCCGCGCCCTGCCGCCGCCATCGGGCCCCTCGTGCGCCAGGACAACACCGCGTGTTTGCATGGTTACACCGTAGCCACCGGGAGTGACGACAAGGACGGCCTATAACATGGCTGAACCAATCCGCGAGACAGGAGAAGAGCAAAATGGACGTCCGGATCGGCATAACACAGGCGCCCAGGGAGATCGAGGTCGAGTTGACCGACAACACCACCGCAGACGAACTGGTGGCACAAATCGACGCCGCCGTCGACAAGGCGGCCGGGATGCTCTGGCTCACTGACAAACGGGGACGGCGCATTGGTGTCCCTGCGTCCAAGTTGGCTTACATCGAGCTCGACACGGCCACAGAGACGCGCCGCGTTGGTTTTGGTGCTGCCGTCTGACGGGCGTGAAAAAGCTGCGTGGTTGAACTACTCGACCGCAAGCTCCTCTTCGTCACGGGGAAGGGAGGCGTCGGCAAAACGACGATCAGCGCGGCGCTAGGTTTGCTGGCGGCGAGCAGAGGCAAGCGGGTCCTTGTTTGCGAAATGGACGCCAAAGGCGACCTGGCTTCGAGCTTCGAGACTGCTGCCACGCGCTTCGAAGAGCGAGAGGTGCTCCCGGGTCTCTGGGCCATGTCGATGGACACCGAGGCTTCCTTGCGCCAGTACCTTTCCCTGCAGCTCAAGCTGGGGCGGGCGGCGGCCATCGGGCCGCTGGCGAAGATGTTCGACTTCCTGGCCTCGGCGGCGCCCGGGGTCCGAGAAATAGTGACGATCGGGAAACTGTGCTGGGAGGTGCGGGAACGGCATTACGACCTGGTGGTCGTCGACGCTGTCGCCAGTGGCCACATCGTCGGCCAACTTTCGGCCCCGCAGACGATCAACCGGCTTGTCCAGGTGGGGCCGGTGCGCCAGCAGACGGACTGGATGATCGACATCCTGGCCGACCAGAAAACTTCAGGAGTGCTGATAGTTTCCACCGCCGAGGAAATGCCGGTGACGGAAACGATCGAGCTCATGGGACGCCTGGAGGCTGAGACAAGCGTGGGTCTGGCCGGTGTCGTCGTAAACAGAGTATTGCCGGAACTGTTCGGGACGCGCGAGGAGCGAGCCTTCGAGTCCATTTCTCAGCCGCTGGCCCAGGAGCAGCTGTCTGTGGCTCTGGGCGGCCCAGTGGGGCCGTTGCTGGACGCAGCTCGTCTGATGGTCAAAATGCGCCGGTCGCGCGCAGTTCATTTGGAGCGCTTGCGTGAGGCCCTCAAGCTCGCACCGCGTGAAACCCTGACGGGCTTGCTTTACGTACCTTATCTGTTCCTTCGTTCTTACGGTTTGCGATCCACCCGTCAGATTGCGGCCGCTCTTGCCGCGGAGCTGGAGAGTTGACGGACCAAAAGGAGCCCTCCGCCGCCATAGAGGCTCTCCTGGCGGCCAAGGAAATAGCGGTAATTTGTGGCCCGGGCGGGGTCGGTAAGACGACGGTGGCCGCCGCCATGGCGGCGATGGCCGCTTGCCGCCAAGGTGGCAAGGTGCTCGTCGTCACCGTGGACCCGGCCCGACGGCTGGCCAATGCGCTCGGCCTCCGTCAGGGCTTTGGCGTCGAGCGCGTCCGGCCCAGCGCCTTTGCCCGCGCCCGCGTCGTCCCGAGAGGCGAACTGTGGGCCGAGATGCTCGACACGAAACAGAGCTGGGATGCCCTGGTAAGGCGCCATGCCCCGGACCAGGCAACGGCCAAACGTATCCTGGACAACCCTCTTTACAAGGATATCTCGGAGCGGTTCGTGCAGAGTCACGACTATATTGCGGTCGAGCGCCTTTACGAGCTGCACTCCGACGGCACCTACGACCTGATCGTCGTCGACACGCCGCCGACGCGCAACGCCATCGATTTCCTCCTGGCCCCCGAACGCATTGCCGATTTCTTCAGTTCGAGGTTGTTGCGCCTGTTGACCGTCCCGTACCGGAGCCGCTTTGTCGACGTGGCTTCGCGGCCCTTTTACTATGTGGCTGACCGGGTCCTTGGGTCGCAGTTCCTGGAAGACCTGGCGGAGTTCTTCATACTCTTTCAGACGCTCTCAGACGGCTTTGTGGCCAGAGCCCAGGAGGTGCAACGTTTGCTCGCGGACAGGCGGACGACTTTCATAGTCGTGACCACCCTCGAGGACCTGCCCGTTCGCGAAGCCGAGGCGTTTATGGACTTGCTCCCCGCAAAAGGTTTCCATTTGGGGGCGCTCGTGCTCAACCGGGTGCTGCCGCGGTACCTGCTGGACGCCGACGCGGCGGCCCGGGCTGACCGGCTGGGGCCAAAATCGAAAGAGCTTTCTCATTTGCTCTCTTCAGGCCCGCTGGCCGGCTCTGACCCGAGCCTTATCGAACGGGTGCTGAAAGAGGTGGGCACCAACTTCAATAACATAGGCGTCGTGGCCAAGAGGGAAGCCAGTCAGCGTTCGGAGCTATCGCGGCGGCAAACCGTGCTGGCCAGCGCGCCTGAGCTCGAAGACGATGTCCACGACCTGAACGGTGTGCTCGAACTCGGTCGCCACATTTGGTCGTGGCGGCCTTGAATGGGCCAGCCCTGGCACCGGAGGTAAGCCTTGGCGACTCTGGCCGAACTGCTGAGGGACCGGGCGCACGTCCCGGGGCCCGTAGTGGAGCACCTGCAGAGGCTGGTTAGCTCCTGGGGCATTCTTTCCGACCTTTCCTTTTCGGACCTCTTGCTCTTTGTCCCGGCCGCCGTCGACCAGGCTGTGTTCGTCGTCGTCGGGCAGGTAAGGCCGACCACGAGCCAGACCCTGCACCTGGAAGACCTGCTCGGACGGGAGGTGGGCGACGGGGAACGCCCCTTGCTGGCTCGCGCGTGGGCGCTTGGCAGCATCGTCGAGGGGGAAGTACCGGTGGCGGCGCGCAGCGAGCGCGCCCGGGTGGTCTGCATACCGGTACGCTTTGGGGGCAGGATCGTCGCCCTGCTCACCCGGGAGGCCCCGCTCGTTGTTGGCCGCCGGGCCGGCGAGCTGGAGCGGGTCTACGTAGGGGTGTTCGACCGCCTGGCCAGGATGGTCACCGCCGGGACCTTCCCGTTCCCCGTCGACGAGCCCCTCTCGAGCGAGGCGCCTCGGGTGGGCGACGGCGTTATGACGCTGGACGCATCGGCCAGGGTCGAGTTTGCTTCGCCGAACGCCGTCAACGCCATGCACCGGCTGGGCGTGTACAGGGCCATCCTGGGGGCCAGCCTCGACGAGCTGGGCCTCGAAGACTCGCCCGTCCCGCAGGCCTATGCCAGCCAGGTATCGGTCTCGGAGGAGCTGGAGCTCGGCGACGTCGCCGTGTTCATACGCTGCATCCCCTTGGTAGACCAGGGCAAGACGACCGGCGCGCTGGTGCTGGTACGCGACGTAACGGATCTGCGCAGGCGGGACCGCCTTCTCATGGGCAAAGACGTCGCCATCAGGGAGGTACACCACCGGGTCAAGAACAACCTGCAGACGATTTCGTCGCTGTTGCGCTTGCAGTCCCGCCGAGTGCCCAAGGGCGAGGCCAGGCACGCCCTCGAGGAGGCGGAGCGTCGGGTGCGCAGTATCGCCGTCGTCCACGAGATACTGTCCCGCGACACTGCCGACGAGGTGGACTTCAATGAAATCCTGCCGTCGTTGCTCAGAATGGCAGAGGATTCTGTCAGGCACCACGTCGCCAGTCAAGGTCAGTTGGTCCGGGGAAGCGGGTGAGATGGGCGCCCAGGTGGCCACGCCCCTGGCGGTGGCGCTCAACGAGTTGGTGCAAAATGCTGTCGAACATGGCTTCGCAGGCCGCTCAGGGCAGTTGCCGGAGCCGCTCTTCCAGCTGGCCAGCCCGCCGTTGCGGGCGGCTGCTCCAGCGGCGACCGGCGGAGCGGCCGATGGGGCCCGGTCGGCAGACGGTGAGATAGGGCAGGCAGAGGTGCACGTTTCGTTCCTCCGCCGCGGCGACGAGCTGTCCGTCCAGGTCCGCGACAACGGCACCGGTCTGCCGCCCGGGTTCTCTATCGACAATACGACGAGCCTGGGCCTCTCGATCGTTCGCGGGCTCGTAAACAGCCAGCTTGGTGGGAAGATCGAGATGTACAACGACGGCGGGGCCGTGGCCGAACTGACGGTGCCGGTCGACCGGGCCGAGAGCAACGACCTGGCGCGCCTCTGAAAGGCGCTGGCCGGCTTCGCCCGAGGGTTAGCTTCCCCTCAGGTAGCGGAGCTATCGGTGCATGCCGGACGCGGGTGGCGGCCGATCAGTACCGCCCGCCGGAGGCCGGGCCTGGAACGTTAGCCCGCCCGTCGCTGTCGCCCCGCCAGCCACAGCTTGCGCAGCTTGCGCCTCTCTTCTTCGGTTGTCCCTCCCCAAATGCCCGACTCCTGGTTGGTCGCCAGCGCAAACTCGAGGCAACTATTGCGGGCGCAGCAAGTCGCGCATACGGCCTTAGCGCTCATGATCTGTTCGACCGCCGGGCCTGTGCTCCCGATTGGGAAGAACAAATCAGGATCGGTATCACGACATGCTGCGTCCCCGCGCCAATCTTCGACATCCCACTCGATATTGCGCGTCCAAGTTAGGGCCACTCAGCTGTCCTCCTGGCGTTGGTTGCTACGCAATGACCACGTATCAGTCGTGCGTCCGCAAGGCGGGCCTTGTGTGTGTCGCTTGTGAAAACGTTCACGTGTAAGTCCACTAGAAACAACAGGTCCGAACTCGTGCGTAGAGGCAGTATAGCCCCGTGAGAACGGCGCGCAAGGGGTCGCGCCGGATCTCTAGGCCGGATCTTGAATAATTTTCCGGGCTGAGAGCAGAGCCGCCCCGGGCGCTGACGATTTGTTTTGGCTGGCCGGAGCGGAGGCCCACGTCTTCGCGCTCTCGGCCATTTTCTCGCCACCCGTCCTGGCCCCCTGCCTCTCGCTTCCCGCTCGCCGCCATCGTCGTCAACTGTTGCCCGAAGTCGCAACTGGCACGACGAGCGACAGCGCGTCGGCGGCCCAGCCGAGCTCAATCTGGTCCGCCTCACCTACAAAATCACCGTCGAGTTGATAAGGGACAGGACGGTAGCCCTTTATCGTCGCCGACATAAGGCCGGTCACGGCGGGCACATTGCGCCGGCCCGGCTTGGTGCCCTGGCCCATCGCCCTTACCAGCATCGGCAAGAGTGTCCCCAGCCCGAGGCTCTGAAACGTGACCAGGCTCAGAGGCGTGCTCAGCGACGTCCCGGGGGCAAGGTGGAGTGGCCGGCGACCGAGAAAGGTGTAGGGGTCGGTGTTAAGGCAGACGCTGAAGTAGCCGTCGTCGATGAACGTCTCGCCCGCACGAACAGAGAACGCTGGGCGACGCCTCTCCTCGCCCTTGGCCCACGTCAGGACCGTTGCCACAATGAACAGGGCGGGGCCGCGTACCGCTTGAGGGGGGCCAGCTCCTCGACCCGGCGGACAACTGCGGCGTCGAAGCCGACCCCGGCGTGGAACAAGAAGTAGCGCCCGTTGAGCTCGCCCAACCCGACCCTTTGGACTGAGCCCGCAGCGAGGGCGGAGAGGAGCTGGCTGGTGGCTTCGATCGGTTCGTTGGCCATGCCGAGGGTCCGGGCGAAAACGTTCGTGGAGCCACCGGGCAGTACACCGAGCGCGGTGGGTGACCCCACCAGGCCGTTGGCCGCCTCGTTCAGGGTGCCGTCCCCGCCCAGTACTACCGCGGCGTCCAGCCCGTCAGCCGCCGCCCCCTGGGCCAGGCGGGTAGCGTGGCCCCGCCGGTTGGTCTCCTTAAGGATGACTTCGTGATCAGCCGACAGGGCTTTATGGATGACGACACGTGCTCGAGTCGTGACAAATGAGGCCGAAGTATTTACGATAAGCAGTAGCCGCATTTACAGGGCGGGGGCGTCAGCCGAGGACCGCAATTGCCCAACGCTGCGGGCCAGGAGCCTTGACACGTGCATTTGAGAAATTCCCAGGCGGCTGGCGATCTCTGATTGCGTAAGGCCTTCGAAGAAGCGAAGCTGCAAAATTAGTCTTTCCCGGGGCGGCAATTGAGCCAGCAAGGGCGAGAGGGTGGCTCGGTTTTCGACGTCTTCCATAGAAGAGTCCTCTTCGCCCAGACGGGCGCCGACCGTCTCGCCCTCTTCGTTGCCGGCCGGCGCGTCGAGGGACGCCGAACGGTAAGCCTGGCCCGCTTCCAGCGCCTCGAGGACTTCTTCTTCCGAGACTTTCACTTCCATGGCGAGTTCGGCGATAGTGGGAGAACGGCCAAGCTCCTGTCCCAGCGCAGGCACTACTTTGCCGAGTTGAAGGTAGAGCTCCTGCATCCTCCGTGGCGCCCGTACGGACCAGCCCTTATCACGAAAATGCCGCTTGAGCTCGCCGACGATCGTATAAGTGGCGTACGTCGAAAACTCGATGTCGCGATCGGGGTCGAACCGGTCCACTGCCTTTAACAAACCGAGCGACGCCACCTGGATGAGGTCGTCGAGTGCCTCCCCACGATTAGCGAAGCGACGGGCCAGGTATTCGGCTAAGCCAAGGTGCGCCTCGACAAGTTCTTCGCGCAAACCAGGGTCCCGGCTTTGCGCGTAAGCTACAAATTGCTGCCTCAGCTCTCGACGCCGGTCTGGTTCAAGGCTCACGACCCTTCCCCTGCTGATTGGCCTTCCCCCGATGAGTGGTCGTTTGTGCGACGCCTTATTGGTTCGCGTTTCTTCACCAGCATGAAGCGAGGGCCGCCGGCCCCGTCGCTTATCGAGTGCTCGTCCACCAAGGCGTCAAGGATCACTTCTGACAACTCCGACAGCTGGACGGGGACGGGTGTGCTGAAGTGACCTTGGCCGCGCACGGTGAGGCCTTCGGGGCGGAGAAAGAAGCGCACCTCGAGTATGCCATCTCTGCCCTTGCTCCCCGTCATGCCGAAGCAGATCTCGTCGATGGCCAGACGCAAGTCCTCGACCTGGTCAAAGGTAAAGCCGAGCCGACTGGCGAGGCCGGCGGCCGTGACCCTGGCCAAGCCCAGGAACTCTGGCTTGGCCGGGACTGCCAATCGCACCTCGTCCTCGCTGCCCACTAGGAGTGGCTCCTCTCGTGCTCGCACGGATGGTCCATCCATGCTGCCTCCCCTGCCGTACGCCAGCGCGGAGTGGTTGCCCAGGTTAGCGGCCTCCAGACGCTCTCGTCAGACAAGGGGCCACGGATAGGGGTAATCTCCCGAGGGTTGGGGATACCTCCCCAATTTGTACACGGCGGCCGCCCGAGCCGACAGGGCTTCTATTTCTTCCTCTTCGAGCAGGCCCACCAGCCCGGCCGGGACAAGCGCCTGCGACAGCGGCTCCAGGCTGGCCAGGAGCCCATCGTCTATCTGTTCCCCGACGAAGTCCCAAATTACCGTGCGCAACTTCGGCTCCGTATGGAAACACAGTGCATTGTCAATGCCCCATATGTGATCGTCCCTGTCGAGCAAACAATGCCCGCTCTTGCGGTCGGCATTGTTGGCCACTAAGTCGAAAACGGCGATACGCCGCAGTGCCTGATGCTGGCGGGGCTCGTCGAGCAGGGTGAAATAGTGCTCCTCCAGCACCGCGTCCACGCAGAACTGAACGGACCCCGGCCCCAGTGGCGCGTCCGGACGACTGACGGTGGGCGGCACGAGGTCCCAGCCGAGGGAGCAGGCCAACTGGTATGCCGCCACCTCGCGTTTCCACAGGCCGCGCGGGAAATCCCACAGTGGTCGTTCGCCCTTGACCGGTTTGTATATGGCCAGCAGGGGCTGACGGGGCAGGGACTGTCGGGGGAGGGACTGTCGGGGCAGGGACGAGCGACCATCGTCCTCAGGCTGCCGACCCGGCCCCGCCGTATCACGTGCCTTGGCCTTGGGCGGGTGTACGGCGACCAGGAAAGTGGCGTTTGAACTCCAGCGCAGCCGGCCCTTCAGTTCGATCTCGCCGCAGGACAAAACCGTCAGCACCTGGTCGGTGTCTTCGGGCAAACGCACGCTGGCCTGCGCCGGCGTACTTCGTTGTTGGGCCGCGTCCTGGGCGGCTTGTCGCCCGCTCAGAGAGCCGGTGCGCGGTGGCCGTTTGTCTTTGGGCACGAATGGTCCTCGCCGAGCGGGAAGCCACAGAACGGGCACGGAGGGCGGCCACCTCGCAGCAACCGCTTGCCATGCTCTATGACTCCCGCCGCTTGCTCGCGGGTGAGGGCGACTCGCGCCACTGCGGTCGCGGACGCACCGACATCTGTTTCTTGGGAGGGGAACGCACCCGCCTCCAACTGGGGCGTGGCGGCGGCTTCTTCCTCCCCCTGGTCGTCGTCTGTTGCTCCTACTTCTTTGGCTATCAGCAGCACCTTGTCGGCGGCGACGTCATATGCCAGCTGCATGGACCCCACCGCCCATTCGGCTTCCACGGGTTGCTCGAGCTCGAGGTCGCTCTCAGTCGGGACGGCCGCCGGGGCGGCCAGGTCGGCCAGCACCTCGGTGAGCCCCCCGGCCAGGAAGAGCACCTGTTCCTTCTCGAGCTTCAGCGACACCACCTGGTCTTCTTGCCGAGCCTGCAGGTAGAAGACCCGCTTACCGGGTGGCCCTACCGCACCTACGGTCACGCGCGTGGGGCTGGCAAGGTCAAACGACTCGCTCAGGACCGCCTCCTGATGCCGCCGCCGGGCTTGGCCTGCGGTGGGAGCCGGCTGGAAGGGCCGGTCCAGTTGACGACCATCACGCTTGGCGAGACATCACCGTAAGAGATGGCGCTGACGGAGGCAGGCGAGATGATTATGCGCTGGAACAGGTCGAGGTGGACCCCGAGAGCGTCTGCTACGACCGACTTGATCGGGTCCGCGTGGGACACGACGACCAGCGTTTCCCCGGGGTGTTGGCGGACCAGTGCGTCAGTCACGCCGGTGATGCGGTCGTGCATCTGGCGCACCGACTCCCCCCCGGGGAAGTGAAAGCCGCTCGGGTACCGGATCACTTGCGCCCATTCCGGCTTCTTGGCCACATCCTTGAGTGCCAGCCCTGCCCAGTCGCCGGCGTTGGTATCGACGAGCTCAGGGCGTTCGGTAGGCGTGACGTCGAGGGCCTTGGCCAGGATGGCGGCTGTCTCTCTTGTCCGGGTGAGAGGAGAGTTGTACAGCCCGCCCAGTTCCGGGAGCGAGGCTCGCCACTCGGAGAGGCACTGTGCAGCTTCCTCGGCCTGCTTCTTGCCTTCGTCGGACAGCCCGGGACCAGGCCCGCGCTCGGGCAGCTCCCGTCCCGTCGTCGGGGTCACGCCGTGCCTGACAAGAAGCACGACGGTAGGGGGGCGGGGTTTCGTACGAGGTGGCATTTGATGCCAACGTAGCTCCTGTGCGCCGCAAAGGGCGGTAGGCCAGGCCCAAACTGCCATCCCCAAATTGGCGGAGCAAGATTGGCCGAGCAGAGATCTGGGCGAGCGCGGTCTGGCCGCTCCGATCTGGCCGGTCCCGATCTGGCCGCTCTCGATGGCTGGGCCGATGTGCCGCGCCGATCTTGCCGTGCCAGTCTGTCAGGTCTGCCACCCGGTACCCTCGCGGCGTGCCCAGCGATCCCCTCGACGCTATCTGCGCAGAAGTCGTCTCCTGCCGGCGGTGCCCCCGGTTAGTGGCCTGGCGGGAAACAGTGGCCGACCAGCGGCGTCTCTCGTTTGCGCATGAGCAGTACTGGGGCAAGCCCATTCCGGGGTTCGGGGACAAGCGGGCGCGCCTGGCCGTGGTGGGACTGGCACCGGCGGCCCACGGTGGCAACCGTACGGGGCGCGTCTTCACGGGCGACCGGTCGGGCGACTGGCTCTGGGCCGCACTATGGCGCGCCGGCCTGGCCAGCCAGCCGGAGAGCGTTTCAAGCGACGACGGGCTTCGAGCCCTGGGGGTGTGGGTGACGGCCGCCGTAAAGTGCGCTCCACCCTCAAACCGGCCAACGCCTCTGGAGCGCGACACCTGTCTGCCCTTTCTGGGGCAGGAGCTGCGGGCGCTGCCACAGGTACGCGTCCTGCTGGCCCTGGGTGGCTTCGCGTACGAAGCGTGCTGCCGGTTGCTCGGGGTGCGCAAGCGTGTGGCGTTCGGCCACGGTGTCGAAGTGCCCGTAAGCGGGGACGCATCCGTCGTCTCGATCGTATGCTCCTACCACCCGAGCCAGCAGAACACCTTTACCGGTCGACTGACAGAGGAGATGCTCGACGACGTCATAGGTCGCGCCTGGGAGCTGGCAGCCGGCCAGACGTCAGAAAAATGACCCTGGGTGAGCAGGCACTTCGGGTAACCCGATAGTCCGGGCCAGACTGGTCCCTTAGATGGCTACCCGTGAACGTGTTTCGTCGGGCTCTCCTTACGAAGACCCGATCGGGTTCAGCCGGGCCGTTCGAGCGGGCAACCGCGTCATCGTTGCCGGCACCGCCCCTATCTGGCCCGATGGGACCTGCCCGGACGATGCCGGGTTGCAGGCGCGGCGTTGCCTCGAGATCATCAAGGACGCGTTGGCGCAACTGGGGGCGAGCCCCGAAGACGTCGTCCGGACCCGGATGTTCATAACGTCGGCCGCGGATGCCAGTTCGGTGGGATCGGCTCACGGGGAGCTATTCGGGGTTGGTCGCCCCGCGGCCACGATGGTCGTTGTCGCCGGCCTGCTGGACCCCCGCTGGAAGGTCGAAATAGAGGCAGAGGCCGTCATCGAGCCGTAAACGACAACCGGCCTGCGGCGTCGGCTCACTGGCCGCCTATCCCCTGGCCGCGCAGTTGGAGCCGCCTTCGTGGTTCGTGGTCCTTGTGCGTCGTGGTCCTTGGGCCTCATCGGCTTCGAGGGCGGAAATTCAGCGGGCCACCGCCGGGCCACCTGCTATCGTCATAGGCCCGCCCGTTTTCAGCCTGTCTTATCTTGCGTGGAGACGATGCCTTCTTTCTCAGAGACTGGTGAAGCGCGCGCCGCGGACCTCGAAGCCGAGCAGGCCGTGGTCGACGCGGCCTACGAGCACCTCGCTCGTATGAAGGTCAAGGTCGATCGGCTGTTAAAGGAGATGAGCGGCGTCGACCCGGACCTCGACTGGGCGCTCGCCCGACGAGCCAAGGCGCTGGAAAGCACCTCGAGGGCGTTGTGCTTCGGCCGGACCGACTCGACTGACGGGACGACCTGGTACATAGGCCGTCGCCACGTCGAGGACGAGACCGGTGACCCCGTCGTGGTGGAGTGGCGTGCTCCGGTGGCGCTCCCCTTCTACCGGGCCAGCTGGTCCGCACCGATGGGGTTGGAGCGCCGGCGCCAATTCGTCGTCGACGGTCGCCAGATCCTTTCCATTGGCGACGACACTTTTGGTACCGCTCCGCGCCCGGCTACCGACCTGAGAGGGCAGGACGCGCTGCTGGTCGAGCTGGAGCGGGCCCGCAGCGGAGAGATGCTCGACATTGTCGCCACCATCCAGCCCGAACAGGACGAGGTGATCCGGGCGCCCGTCGAAGGCCTCCTTGCCGTCCAGGGAGGGCCAGGATCGGGCAAGACGGCGGTCGGTTTGCACCGGGCGGCCTTTCTTCTTTACGCCGACGAAGCCATGGCCAGGGCCAACGTTCTCGTCGTCGGCGCGAACCGCACCTTCCTGCGCTACATCGCCCAGGTGCTGCCCTCGCTCGGCGAACACGCCGTGGTGCAAACGACACTCTCGGACCTGGTGCCCGAAGTCGTCGCCGGTCCAAAGGCGAAGGAGCAGTCCCAAACAGAACTGGTGGAAGGCGAGCGCGTGAAGGGGGACGCTCGCATGGCCAAGGTGCTTGCCAGGGCCGTGGCCCTGCGCGCTCACCACGACGCAGCCGACCTGGAGGTGACGCTCGGCCTGCGCCGCCTGGTCGTGCCGGCCGGAGCGGTAAACGCAGCTGTGGATGTCGCCGCCGGCAAGGGCGTTCCGTACGCAGTTGGGCGCCACCTATTGCGAGACATGCTGGTGCGGGCGCTGTACGAGCGTTACGTCGAGGTGGCCGGGCAGCCGGCCGACGGTTCGGGCCTGGGGCGCGACCTTCGCGCTTCGGCCGGCTTGAAAGCCGCCCTCGACCGGCGCTGGCCGACGGTCGCCCCGGCCACCCTGGTCGCCGAGCTACTTAGCCGTCCCGCACTGTTGCGCGCCGCGGGGGAGGGAGTGCTGAGCGCGGACGAGCAGCGCCTGGTTTTGCGCCGCCGCGGCCGGGCGTGGACAGCCGCCGACGGCCCGCTCGTCGACGAAGCCAAAGACCTGGTCCACGGCCAATCGCGGACCTACGGCTATGCGATCGTCGACGAGGCGCAGGATCTCTCCCCGATGGAGCTGCGCATGCTGGCCCGGCGGTGCCCTTCGGGATCGCTTACTTTGCTCGGGGACCTGGCCCAGGCCATAGGCCCCTGGGGCCTCCGGGCCTGGGAGGACGTGGCCGCCAGCCTCCCCTCCTCCCACGGGCTTCGTGTGGTGGAGCTGCGCCACGGCTACCGCTCGACCGCACAGATCCTGGATTTCGCCGCCCACCTTCTGCCCGAGGCGGCCCCGCATGTGACACCCGTGTCGGCCGTGCGGCCGGGGCGCAGGGCGCCGACCGTCCGGCAGGTGGCGCTTGGGTCCCTTACCCGGGCTCTGATGGAGGAGGCGGCGTCCCTGAGCGGAGAATACGCCAGCGTGGGTGTCGTCGTCCCCACCGCTCTGGTTGACCAGGTTGTCACTGAGGCAGCGGCCCACCTGCCGTCGGTTGGCGAGGCCACGCGAGACGGGCTCGGCCGGCGGGTCACCGTGCTCAGTGCCGAAAACGCCAAAGGCCTCGAGTTCGATGCCGTCGTGGTGGGCGAGCCTGAGGACATCGTCGCGGCGCGGGCCGACCGGGGCGCCGGCCTTCGCTTGTTGTACGTGGCCCTTACCCGGCCGACCCAACAATTGACCATCGTGCACTCGGCGCCGCTGCCGGCTGCTCTGGGCCCGGCGGCGCTGGAAACCGCCGGCTGACGGCGCCGGCTTGGGAGAGAAACCCCCGCGGCGGGGCGCTACGCGGTCTGGGCCGCGGCTCGCTCGGCCGAGGCGCTGAGCGGAGCAGTCGACGTGGCGTCCGGACGGAGCCGGGGCCGGGGCGAGAAGTGGGCGCGGCCCACGTAGCTCGCCACGACCGCCACGATGACAAGCGGCATGGTATCGAGCCCGGCAGGGCCCATGATGATCGCCGTGAGCAGGACGGCGGTAAGAGGCAAGCCGAGCATGGCGCACGTCATGGCGCCCATACCCATAGCGAGGCCCGCGAGCTCGGGCAACCCGGGCAGATGAGACAGGGCTATGCCGCCGGCAGCCCCAATGTAGATGCCGGGGAAGGTCGGGCCCCCCCCGGAACCCGCTCATCGATATCGCGTAGGCCAGCCCCTTGCAGGCGATCAGCAGCAGCAGAGCCCCGACCGAGTAGGAGGCGGCGTTGCTTACTAGTTCGGGCATCCCTGATTGGCCTGAGAACAGGACATCCGAAGAACTTTTCCCTGTCCCTTCGGCGTAGGCGATGGCGAGCCCGGCCACCGCCAACCCGACGATGGGCAGGACGAGGACGATCCGGCCTTCGACGCGAGGTTTAAGGTAGAGCGCAAGCCAACGAATGAGGCCACCTACGACCGTGGCGGCCACGCCGATCACGATCGCCCAGCCGAACTCGGCGGCATTGGGGTGGCCGAATTGCGGCAGGCCCGGGAGGGCCAGGGAGAACGTGCCGTGGCCGGTCCAGGAGTCGAAGCCGACAAAGATGAGCCATCCGATCCCGGCCGCCAGCAGTCCGGGTACAAGCACGAGCCCGAGCATGGGCCCCCCGAGGCCCGACGCCTCCATCAGTAGAAAGGCGCTACTGAGGGGAGAGCCAAAAAGTGTGCTGACGGCGGCGAAGCTGCCCGCCGCCCCGATCACCTTGATGCTTTGCTCGGGCAGGTCGCGTTTGGCTGCCGCCGTCCGTACCAGGGCTACGGCCAGGCCGCCGCCAATGGCGATGAGCGGCGCCTCGGGGCCAATTACCGCCCCGAGGGCCAGGCCGGCCAGCGCCGCCAGCGCAACGCCGGGCAGCTCGGCTCGCGAGGGCGGCCCGTGCATGGCGAAACCGTCCGCCGGTGAGTGCCCGCCCCGCCCGGGCAGGTACTGGATGGTCAGCCCGACCAGGAGCCCGGCGAGGGCCACCGCCGGCAACGGCCACCAGACCGGCTCCCCTTGAAATCCCAACGCCTTCGGCAGGTAGGCCGGGTTGAATATCCACTTTTGCAGCTCGCCGACGAGGACCAGGTACCAATAGGCGACGGAGGAAATGATGACGCCGAGTACGGCGACGATTACGAGCAGTACCAGGTAACTACGAGAGCGCAGCAGCGCGACGACGTCGGGCCCGCCGTTGGGGTGTCAGGCACGGCTCGAGCGACGAAACGGTGGTTTCGTGGTCCGGGGGTGGGAGCAGGTCACCGGGTCAGTGCTCCAGGGCGGCAATCATGCGCGCCGTCAGCCGGTTTTGGTCGGCCGCGTCGTCGCCGCCATCGGTCGGGGCGATGAACTCCATCACCGGCATGAGGAGGTTGGACGCGTCGAGCACATCTTATTCAGCCAGCCTTTCAGTTTGGGCTGGGCTCGCTGGTTGGTGCCTCGACGTCCGGCCCGGCAGTTGGCTGGTAGGCCGGGAGCGGGTTGGGCTGGACCACAGAGCGCACCACGCTCGGGGTACTGAGGTCCCCTCCTGTGTGCATCACGCTGAATTCCCGTTCTGGACGGCCCCGGCCGAGATTGGACCGGGTCCATTTCATGATCGTGGTCAAACGGTTGCCGAAACCGGTCAGGAAGGCCAGGTGGACAAATGCCCACACGACCCAACCCGGGAACCCGCTCAGCCGTACCCCGTGGACGCTGACTATCGCCTTGAACCGCCCGATGGTGGCTACGCTGCCGAGGTCGCGGTACGTGAAGGGCACCGAGGGCTCGCTCTTGAGCCCCCGGACGATCGTGTTGGCCGCATGCAACCCGCCCTGCATGGCGACCTCGGCCACTCCCGGGAGTTTGTTGAGCGACATCATGTCGCCAACGACGAAAACCTCAGGGTGGCCGGGGAGCGAGCAATCCGGGAGCACGGCGATGCGGCCGGACCGGTCCACCTCCGCTCCGGTGGCCTTGCCCAGCTCGGCCGCCAAGGGGGACGCCTCAACCCCCGCCGCCCAGATAGTCGTGCCGGTGTTGAGCCGATGAGTGTTGTGGTCGTCATCGAGGTAGTCGACGCCGGTGCTGTCGACGCCCACCACCCGGCAGCCCATGCGGAGCTCGACCCCCAGATGGGTCAGCTCCTTGGTGGCCTTATCACAGAGACGGTCTCCAAAGGTAGCGAGCGGCTCTTTGCCCCCGTCGAGCACGATGACTTTGACCGTAGCGGGGTCGAAAGTGCGGAACTCACCGCGCAGGCTGCGGACGGCCAGCTCTCTGATCTGACCTGCGAGCTCGACTCCCGTGGGGCCGGCGCCAACGACGGCGATCGTGAGCCAGCGTTCCTTTTCGGCCGGGTCAGGGGTCATCTCGGCCATCTCAAAGGTGCCAAATATGCGCCGCCGCAATTCGTAGGCGTCGTCGACGGTCTTCATGCCCGGCGCGTACAGAGAAAACTCGTCATGCCCGAAATACGACTGGTTGACCCCGGCGGCGACGATCAGGCTGTCGTAGGGTACCTCGATCTCTTTGATGCCGAGGATGCTGGCTTTAACCACACGCCGGTCGAGGTCGAAGCCGGTGACCTCGGCCAGCTCGACGCGGACGTTTTTGTGCTTGCGCACTATGTGACGCAACGGCGGGGCGATCTGGCCGGCCGGGAGCAGGCCCGTCGCCACCTGGTACAGGAGCGGTTGGAACAGGTGGTGGTTGCGCCGGTCGATGAGCGTGATGTCGAGGCCCTTCCGGGCGAGCCACCTGGTGGCCGGGAGCCCGCCGAAGCCGCCTCCGATGATAACTACGCGGTGGCGGGACCCGTTTGAGCTGGCTGTGCTCATGAGAGACGCTCGGTCAAGTGCTCGCCGACTCGCATGGCGTTGGCGATGGCTGTCAGAGCAGGGTTTACGGCGCCGATGCTCGGGAAGAAGCTGGTATCGACCACGTAAAGGTTGTCCAGCTCATGGGCTTTACAATTGGCGTCGAGGACGGACGTGGCCGGGTCGTTCCCGAAACGGCACGTGCCCGCCTGGTGGGCCACCCCGGCAATGGGGACGTTCATGTACATGTAGAAGTTCTTGTCGAACACATGGTGCTGAGCCAACCCGACGTGGTTGAGGACCGTCTTCAACTCGTCGTAAAGGCCCTCTGCCTCCTTGTCGTTGCTCGACTTGTAAGCCAGGTGGACATGGCCGTCTTTATCGACGGTGACACGGTTTTCGGGGAGCGGGATGTCCTCGGTAGTGAGCCACCAGTCGACGCAATGTTCGGCCACGTCGCTCAAGCTGCGCCTGGGCGCCAGCTTGGTCAGTTTTGGCTCTTCGCCTTTCATTGCGCCGGCGTTGGACTTGCCGATCATCTGGATGTTCCCGAGCGGCCACTGCGAACGTCCGTTGGCCAGATAGAAATCGTTGATACCGAGAGTCTTCTGGAAGACGGTGGGATTTGCTTCTTTACCAATGGCTGCCACCGCCTTGCAATTATGGAACATATAGTTGCGGCCGACCTGGTCCGAGCCATTGGCCAAACCATTGGGGTGTTTGTCGTTCGCCGATTGCAACAGGATCTTGGCGCTGTTGGCGGCCCCGGCGCAGACGGCCACAATATTGGCCGAGTACACCTCCTGTTTGCCGTCGCGCTCTACCACCACGCTGGTTACGCTCTTGCCGGTCGGATCGGTTCCCAGCTTGACGACTTCCGAGTTGACCAGCAACTCGACGTTCGGCATGTCGAGCACCGGGCGTACCCCGATGACCTCGGCGTCGGCTTTGGCGTGGACGAGGCAGGGGTACCCATCGCACCAGGCACACCGGATGCAGTTGCTGCGCGGCCGGTCCGCCTCGTCGAGCATTATGCCAACCGGGGCCGAGAACGGATGGTATCCCTTTTGCTTGAGGGCCTCATAGATCTCTTGCAGGCGGGCCTCGTGGCTGACAGCCGGCCAGGGGTACGGCTTCGACCAATGGCCCTCCGTCGGGTCCTCGTCACGGTTACCGTGCACCTCGTACAACCACTCGGCCTTCGCGTACCAGGGCTCGAAGTCGTCGTAGCCGATCGGCCAGGCCGGTGACAGGCCGTCAATATGGTGTATATCACCGAAGTCCTGTGGCCTCAACCGGTAGAGCGCGGCGCCGTACAGCTTTGTGGCGCCGCCGACAAAGTAGTGCACCTGGGGCTGGAACGGTTGGCCTCCGCTATCGAACCACCTGTCGTGCGAGATGTACTTCCCGTCGACGAAAACGGCGTCCGGGTTCCAGTTGTCCATTTCCCGGGGCAGGAAATCACCCCGCTCGAGCAGCAATATGCGTTTGCCCGAAGGCGCTAGGGTGTGGGCCAGGGTGCCGCCGCCGGCGCCAGTCCCGATAATGATGACATCATAGTTGTCTGGCACGGGGGCTCCCTTTGGGGTTAGAAGTGCGTCTTGTTGGTTAGAAGCGGGTGCAGGCTCGAAAAGCCTGAAACTGGCCTATAAGCCCGGGCTGGAGTGCATCAGGCCGGCGTCGACGAAGACCGTTGTGGCATTCAAATAGCTTGCGCCGTCGCTGGCGAGGAAGGCCACGACGCTACCGATCTCCTCGGGCTGGGCCATGCGGCCGAGCGGGATAGCGGCGTCGATAACCTTCATCTTCTCCGGGTCGTCCAGCGTCGACTTATTAATCGGCGTGGCAACCGCGCCGGGCCCACGCCGACGACGGTGATGTTGTGCGGGCCGAGCTCGAGGCCGGCCTGTCGGGTCAGCATGCGCATCCCGCCCTTGGAGAGGCAATAAGGGGCATTCCCAGGCATCGGCCAGTCCTCGTGGACGGAAGTGATGTTGATGATCCGGCCGCCGCTGCCCTGCGCGATCATTTGCTTGGCCGCCACCTGGGTCCCGAAGAAAGCGCTCTTCAGGTTGATGGCCAAAACCTTTTCATATTGGGCCTCGGTGGTTTCGAGGACAGAGGTGCGCGTCTCGATCCCGGCGTTATTTACCATGACGTCGAGGCGGCCTAGCTCCTTGACCGTCCTGTCGATCAGCATTTGCAGGTCGGCGACCTTGCTCACGTCAGCGTCCACTCCGATCGACTGGTCGCCGAGAGCGGCGACCTGTTTCTCGAGCTCCTCGGTGGCTGCCTCGTCGGCAACGTAATCGATCACGACGTTTGCGCCTGCGCCGGCCAGGGCCAAGGTTATGGCTTTTCCGATACCAGAGTTGCCACCGGTCACGATGGCGACCTTTCCTTTGAGCGACATGCTCTTGTCCTTTCTTTTGGGCCAACTTGTCCGTGGAGGCCGCCGGAGGGTGATCTACGACGAATACTAAACCCCCGCTCAGGCGCGATGTCCACCCGATCCGGGGGATTTGGCGGGGGCCCAACCGGCGATAGGTTTGCCGGCGGTGGGTTACCGTGCCTGCGCTTGACCAGCGATTGTTGAGGTGGGGACGGCCGTCCAGGGTTTACCTGGTGGTAACCGTCCTGCTTGGTGCCGTTAAAGCTGTCCTGCTGGTCGCCCAGGCCTGGCTACTGGCCACGGTCATCGCCGGCGCTTTCGTGGACGGGAAGGACCTGGGCCAATTACGGGCGCCCGATCGAGCTCCTTCTCGTCGTCATCACCCTGCGAGCGGTGGTGGCGTGGTGCTCTGAAATGGCTGCGAACCGGTGCTCAGCCCGGGTGAAGTCGATGCTGCGAACGGCGCTTGTCGAGCGGGCGGCTCGACTGGCCCCGGGCAGTAGCGGTGCCAGCCGGTCGGGCGACCTGGCCACCCTGGCGGTCCGGGGGATAGACGCCCTTGACGGCTACTACGGCCGCTATCTGCCTCAGGTCGTCCTGGCGGTGATCGTCCCTCTGACCGTCCTCATAGCAACGTTCGGAGTGGACTGGGTGTCCGGCGCCATCATGGTCGTGACACTACCGCTCGTCCCGGTCTTCATGGCCCTGGTGGGCATGGAGACGCGCGCCCGGACCGACCGTCAGTTCAAGGCCCTGCAACTGCTTTCGGGCCATTTTCTCGACGTGGTCCGTGGCCTCACGACGTTGAAGGTTTTCGGCCGGTCCCGGGCGCAGGTGGCTACGATCCGCACCGTCGCCGAGAGCTACCGCGAGAGGATGATGACCGCTCTGCGGGTGACGTTCTTGTCCTCCCTGGTGCTCGAGCTCTTGTCGAGCGTCTCGGTGGCGCTTATAGCGGTGGCGATCGGTTTGCGGCTCCTGGCCGGTCATCTGGGCTTCCACACCTCATTGTTTGTCCTGATATTGGCGCCCGAGGCGTACCTACCGTTGCGCCAGCTAGGGGCCGAGTACCATTCCAGCGCCGAAGGCATGAGTGCCGCCGAGCAGGTATTCGCCGTTCTGGACCGTCCTGTACCCCAAAGCGGTACGCGCACCGACGTACCCGACCCGGCCGCTAACGGGATCTCTATCGACTCCCTTCGCGTCGCCTACCCTGGCCGTGACGACCCGGCGCTCGACGGCGTCACCCTGGAGGTCCGCCCGGGAGAATTGATTGCCCTTACCGGCCCCAGTGGGTGTGGCAAGTCGACTTTACTGGCCGTTTTGTTGGGTTTTGTAGTGCCTGAGTCCGGGACAGTTCACGTCGGCGACGTCGACCACTCCGCCCTTGACCCGGATGCGTGGCGGGAGCGCGTGGCCTGGGTACCACAGCACCCCAGGCTGTTCGCCGCCACCATCGCAGACAACGTCCGGTTGGGCCGGTCAGAGGCGAGCGACCCGGAGGTCCGGGCCGCCCTCGCGGCCGCCGGCCTGAGCGAGCTGCTGGCCCGCTTGCCCGAGGGCCTGGCGACTGTGCTCGGCGAGCGTGGCGCCGGGCTCTCTGTAGGGGAGCGCCAACGGGTAGCCCTCGCCCGCGCTTTTCTCCGTGACGCGCCTCTCTTGTTGCTCGACGAGCCTACGGCCAACCTTGATGGTCAGACCGAGACGGAGGTCGTGGCCGCAATTGCCCGCTTGTCGGCCGGGCGGACGGTGATCATGGTCGCCCACCGGCCCGCTCTCATCAACCTGGCCGACCGGGTTTTGGACCTCTCCATGCTGCCTGTCCAGGAAGTGCCTGTCCAGGAAGTGCCTGTCCAGGAAGTGCCTGTCCAGGAAGTGCCTGTCCAGGAAGTGCCTGTCCAGGAAGTGCCTGTCCAGGAAGTGCCTGTCCAGGAAGTGCCTGTCCAGGTGACGGTCCCCGCATGAGCTCGGACGTAGTCACGCGCCACGGGCCCGGCGCCACCGGAGCCCAGGTGAGGAAGGAGGCGACCGTCCTGCGCACACTGCAGCTGGCGCGGCCGGCGAGGGGGAGGCTCCTGCTCGCTACGTTGCTCGGTGCCGGGGCGGCCGGCTCGGGGATCGCGCTCATGGCCACCTCGTCGTGGCTCATCTCGCGCGCCGCGCAGCACCCGTCGGTCGTCGCTCTGGGCGTGGCCATTGTCGGTGTCCAGTTCTTCTCGTTGTCGCGAGCGCTCTTCCGTTACAAGGAACGTCTTGTCGGCCACGACACGGCGCTACGGGCACTGGCCGACCTGCGGTCCCGGGTGTACGAGCGGCTGGAGCGCCTGGCCCCCACCGGCCTGCCGGCGTTCCGGAGCGGGGACCTGTTGGCGCGCCTGGTTGGCGACGTCGATGCATTGCAGGACCTGTTGCTCCGCGTCATACCGCCTTTCGGGATCGCCTTCGCCGTGGGCGTCCCGACGGTTTGCTTTATTTGGTACTTCCTCCCGCCTGCCGGCCTGGTCCTGGCGGTGGCCCTGTTGTTGGGAGTGCTCGCCGTCCCGTGGTGCACCCTGGGCCTGGCCCGACGGCGGGAGACCCGGCAGGCGGCTGCCCGGGGTGAGCTGAGCAGTGCATGTGGTCGACCTGCTCGATGGCGCGCCTGAGCTGGTCGCCTTCGGTGCTGTCGAGGAGCAACTGGCCCGGGTGGCGGCGGCTGATACCGAGCTCACGCGGATTGCCACGACTACGTCGCGGACCGCCGGCGTCGGGGCCGGGCTCATCACCCTGCTAACGGGTCTGGCCGTGTGGGGTTCACTGATGGTGGGCGTGACCGCGGTCCACTCCGGGCGGCTCCAGGGACCGTTGCTGGCCGTCATCGCCCTTACCCCGCTGGCCGCCTTCGAAATGGTGTCCGGGTTGCCAGCCGCCGCACAGTGCATGGAACGCGTGCGGCAGAGCGCTCGCCGAGTTTTTGCCGTCCTGGCGACGCCGCTGCCCGTAGCTGAACCCGATCAAACAGCGGTCCTGGCGCCACCCCCGTACGGCCTCCGGGTGCGCGGGTTACGGGCGAGGTACGGTCCCGCCGACGTCTGGGCGCTGGACGGCATCGACCTCGACCTCGTCCCCGGCCGGCGGGTGGCCATCGTCGGCGCCGAGCGGGGCCGGCAAGTCGACGGTGGCTGCCGTGCTCCAGCGTTTCATGCCCTACGAGGGCGGCTCGGTGACGATCGATGGCGTCGAACTGGCGGGGTTGACCGGTGACGACGTCCGCCGCGTGGTTGGGCTGGCCGCCCAGGATACGTACGTCTTCGATACCACGCTCCGAGAGAACCTCCTCCTGGCCCGCCGCGAGGCAACCGAAGCCGAGCTGCGCGACGTCCTCGAGCGAGCCCGGTTGCTCGACTGGGTGCAAGAGCTACCAGACGGTCTCGCCACCGAGGTCGGCGAGCACGGCGCCCGCCTGTCCGGGGGCCAACGACAGCGCCTGGGCGTTGCCCGCGCTCTGCTGGCCGGTTTTCCGGTCCTCGTCCTCGACGAGCCCGGCGAGCACCTGGACACGCCCACTGCCGACGCACTGACCGCCGACCTCGTCGACCTTACCCGGAGGCAGACCACCGTGATGATCACGCACCGGCTGGCCGGGCTCGAGACCATGGACGAGATCATCGTCCTCGATGCAGGACGGGTTGCCGAACGTGGCACGCACAGCGAATTGATCGCTTTCGAAGGGATTTATGCGCGGCAATGGCATCGTGAGCGGTGCTTCGGCACGCAAATGTGTTCAGAAAGGTTGGGTTTGCAATGCTGACGGTGGATTTGGCCCGGGCCCAGTTCGCTTCGACGACCGTTTACCACTTCTTATTCGTGCCCGTGACCATCGGTTTGGCCTTTTTCGTCGCTATCCTGCAGACCGTATGGCACCGTTCGGGCGATCCCGGGGTGCGGCGGCTGACGCCGCTTCTTCGGCACTCTCCTGCTTATCAACGTGGCCATCGGGGTGGTGACCGGTCTCGTTCAGGAGTTCGAGTTCGGGATGAACTGGTCGGCCTATTCCCGGTTCGTCGGCGACGTCTTTGGCGGCCCCCTGGCCATGGAGGGCTTGGCCGCCTTTTTCCTGGAATCCACCTTTCTCGGGCTCTGTGGTCTTCGGGTGGGACCGGCTCCCGAAAGGCATCCACCTGGCCTGTATCTGGATCGTCGCCGCCGGCACAGTGCTCTCGGCCGGGTTCATCATGGCTGCCAACTCGTGGATGCAGCACCCAGTGGGTTACACCATCAACTCGAAGACCGGCCAGCGCGGAGCTCAACAACATCGGCGCTCTGTTCACCAACCCGGTGTTCCTTTGGGGCTACACGCACGTCCTTCTGGCCTCTGCCGTTACGGGGTCACTGGTGATGCTGGCCGTCTCCGCTTGGCACCTCCGCAGGGGAAGCTCCGTGGCCGCTTTCACCCACACCGCCAGGATCTCGCTCGTCGTGCTGCTGCCCGCCATTATCCTGGCCATGTTCGTCGGCAGCGAGCTCGGGGTCATCGAGGCGAAGTACCAGCCGATGAAGATCGCCGCCGCCGAGGCCCAGTGGACCAACTGCCAGCCCTGTTCGTTCTCGATGTTCCAGGTCGGCGGGGGCAACGACGACCAAACGCCCACTCAGATCATCGAGATCCCACATCTCCTTTCTCTCCTCGCCACCAACCACTGGAACGGCGCAGGTCGAGGGCCTCACGCCCCTCAACCAGCAGTACCAAAAGGAGTACGGGCCCGGTAACTACGTGCCCAATGTCTTTATCCAGTACTGGTCCATGAGGGTCATGGCGTACCTTGCCGCCCTTATCCTGCTCCTCTCCCTGTGGGGGGCCTGGGCGGTCTGGAAGCACCGCCTGGAACGGTCCAGAGCGTTCCTGTTCTTCGCCACCTGGGCGGTTATCGCCCCCTTCTTCATGAACACCGCAGGCTGGCTGCTGACCGAGAACGGCCGTCAGCCGTGGATCGTCCAGGGGCTCATGCTGACAAAAGACGGCGTGTCCCCGCTCAGCCGACCTGGGTAATCATCACGCTGGTGATATTTGTCCTGATCTACGGCATCTTCGGCGTTATCGATGGGATCCTGATGGTCCGCTACGGGCGCAGGGACCTCTCCGCCGCCGAGGAGAGCGAGGGGGCGAGGCGGGACCGGCGGGACACGGTTTCGGGTGCGGACGAGACTCCGGTCTTGACCTACTAGGAGGGAAAATGGCTCTGCAGGTGTTCTGGTTTATAGTAATCGCCTTTTTCTGGACCGGGTTTTTCATCCTGGAGGGCTTCGACCTCGGCGTGGGCGCCCTTCACATGGTGGTGGGCAGGACCGACATCGAGCGGCGGGTGGCCATCAACAGCATCGGGCCGTTCTGGGACGGCAACGAGGTATGGCTCATCGTCGCCGGTGCGGGGATGTTCGCTGCCTTCCCCTCCTGGTACGCCAGCATGTTCTCCGCCCTTTACCTGGCCGTCATGTTGGTGATCCTGGCCCTCATTATCCGGGGCGTCTCTTTTGAGTACCGGGGCAAGATCAATAGCCCCCGTTGGCGGGCAGTATGGGACTGGACGATGACTATCGGCAGCATCCTGCTCCCGGTGCTGCTCGGCATCGCTCTCGGTGACCTTTTCCACGGCCTTCCCATCAACAAGGAAGGCAACTTTACCGGATCGTTCTTCGACCTCCTCACCCCTTATGGCATATGGTTCGGGCTCACGCTGCTGGCGTTGTCGCTCGCCCACGGCGCCACCTACCTGAGCCTCAAAACGACAGGAGAGGTCCAGGCAACGCGCCCCGCCTGGCCGGGCCCTTCGTCATGGGTCGCCGCCTTGTTCGTGGTCGGCTTTTCCATCTGGACGCACGTGCTGTTCAACCGGGGCGTTTTGCCCGAACCCGATCCAGATCGCCGCCTTTTTGCTGGCCGTGGGGGCTGCCTGGGCCATACGGGACGGGTACACGGGATGGGGCTTTACGGCGACCACCGCGGCCATCGGCGCCACCCTGGCTTCGTTCTTCGTGTCGCTCGTACCCGAACGTGATGGTGTCGAGCACCAACTCGGCCTACAACCTGACGGTCTCCAACGCTTCTTCGAGCCACTACTCGCTGACCGTGATGACCGTCGTAGCCCTCATATTCACCCCGCTGGTCCTGGCTTACCAGGCCTGGAGCTACTACGTCTTCCGGGGCCGGGTCAAAGGGCCGCCTGCTCAGGCTGCCCCGGCGAACCCGCCCGCCGCGGTCAACCTGGCGGTAGAAGGAGATGGCCCGAAAGCCTGAACTTCTGAGCCCTGCAAACGCTGGCCTACTCCCGCTGTGCCGCCGCCGCACGTGCTGGCGTCACCCGGTCATGGCCCAGCCAGGTCGGCTCGCTCTTTGTACCCGTCACACAGTGCGTCTAGGGGAGGACCATGGAAAGGCCCATTCGACCAAGGCAATTTCAGGAGTTGACGACACCGCGGGCGGCGGCGATCGCCGGGATACTGTTCACGGTCCTGTTCACCGCCAGCATCGCCTTGTTACGCACTTCGCTCCCGACCAAGCCGTTGGTTACCGGTCCGCTGGTCCACAACGGGCACCGGATCGGCCTGGCCCTGGGCCTGCTGCCTTTTGCGGGCATAGCCTTCCTGTGGTTCATCGGCGTCGTCCGCGACCTGCTCGGGCAGTACGAAGACCGGTTTTTCGCCACCGTGTTTTTCGGTAGCGGCCTGTTGTTCCTGGCCATGGCATTCGTCTCGGCCGGCGTGACAGCCGCCACCCTGGCCCTGGCCAAGTTTGCCGCCAGTCAGAAAGCCGCCGAGGAAACCATCTATTTTGGCCGGGAAATCGTGCTGGAGATAAGCAACATCTACGCCATACGGATGGCTGGCGTTTTTATGATCTCGCTGGGCACCATCTGGTGGCGTACGGGATTGATGCCGCATTGGCTGGCGCTGGTCACCTACGGGGTTGCCCTTACCCTCCTGATAGTCATCAGCTTGAGTTTGTGGATAGTGGTCCTGTTCCCGGCATGGGTCCTGGTAGTGAGCCTGCTGATCCTGTCCCGGAACTGGCGCGCACCGGCCACCGTGACGTGACGTCGAGAGCTCAGGCGTGCCCCTTCCGGTGCTCCGGGAAGCGAACGCCCACTGAGCGGCGAAGTCATCGGGCCGTGGCCGGTGAAACGCTGGGTTCCTTTTCGGGTCGCTGCTGGCGAGCGACAACCAGGGCCAGGAACGCCATGATCACTACAGCAGCCGCCGCGATCCGGAACAGAGCGGAGAGCGAGACAAAGTGTTGAAGGGCGCCGGAGCCAAATGCGGCCAGGCCGTAGCCAACCTGGTACGCGGCGATCAGCCACCCCGCCGCTAACTCTACGATGCTCGGGAAAGTTGCCTCCCCGTAGCCGATGGTCATAGGGAAGAAGCCCGAACAGGCCAAGCCGCCGAAGGCGAACACCCCGATCCCCGCTGCGGCGCTGTGGGCGACGGGCGCCAGCAGCAGCGCTCCGGCTATGGCCCACGGGAGGACGACGTAGATGTACGTCGATCGCACCCGTGTCGACACCATGGCGATGACGAGGCGACCGAGGGTTACGGCGGCCCAGAAAATAGCCAACGCGTTTTGGGCCGACGTGGCAACGACGCCTTTTTCGACCAGTAGCGTAGTACCCCAGTTGCCGAACATCGTCTCGCCGATGCCGTAAATTACGAGCGCTCCGGCAAAGAACCAGAAAAGAGCAGGGATACGAGCCCGGCCAGCTGCCGATGTCGCGGGTCGCTCGCCCTTGACCTCCGGGAGGCCCATCGGCTGAATGATGGTAAGGACTATCAGGACAACCAGCCCCGCAGCGGCCAGCAACGGCAGGTACCACCACTGGCCGATCTTGGTGAAAAGCGAGATCAAAAATGGCGATAAGGCGGTACCGAGGCCGAGCAGAACATTGAGTGCCGTCAACGCAACGTCGCGGCGATCGGGCATGAACGCACCCGCGTAAGTGCTGATGGACCCCAGAGTCAGCCCGAACCCAAGGCCCAACGCGCCGGTGGCCACCAGCAGGATCGGGTAGGCGATGCCGTCCGTCTTTATGGGCACAGTCCCCGCCAGCAGCCCCATGGCGAGCGTGTTGGACAGCAGGCCGACCAGGAGGACGGACTTCAACTCGAACCGGCGGGCGAGCTTCGGCAGCGACAGAGAACCGGCGATAGCCAGGGCCGGCTGCGGGACGAACAGGAGACCGTACTGCGTCTTCGACAGGTCATAGCCCGTCTTCGACGTCAGGATGGTTGCTGCCGCAGGGAAAGCGACCAGGCTCAAACCCTGGAAGAGCCCGATCACGTAGATGGTCAAGACTTCGGCCCGTCCCGGCCGGGCCGAGCCCTGACTCGAGCTCACTGCGCGGTAACCTGCAGGATTGGCCGCACCTTAGAGGCCACGGTCGGGATCGGCCTTCCACACTGGCACAAACAAAGGTCCCTGCCGGCTCACGGCTCACCGCCCCTTAGGCACTGTGGCCCCTTCGAATTATGGCTGTGTTGTAACGCGATCCTAGTGTGACAACAGCAAAGGGCTCGGCCAAATAGCAACTGACTTACGAAGGGGTCGGCAAAACACA
>CAVWFC010000006.1:0-302292 GCA_963754115.1 uncultured Acidimicrobiaceae bacterium
AGTGCTAGAGCAAGCGGGTGCACGTCGTGGATATAAAAATCGGCCGCCCGGCCCCGTAGAACGTGCTGACCTCGGTGGCCCAGGCCGCGACGTCGGGCAACCAGCAAAGCGAGCCAAGGCTCACATATACGATGTCGAAGACCTCGCCGCCCAGGGCCCTAGAGGCCTCGTAAACGTCGGAGCAGACGAACCTGGCCCCCGGTTAGCCCGTCCCGCCCCGCGATACCCTCTGCTGTTGCGATGGCGCTCGCTGAGAAGTCGACCCCGGTCACCGTGGCGCCGGCCATCGCCCAGGCTAGGGTGTCCAGGCCGAGGTGGCATTGGAGGTGGAGCAAGTGGAGCCCTACCACGTCCCCCAAGATCTCGAGCTCATAGCGGCCCGGCCGGGGAGCTCCCTGAGCCAACCCTCGACGTTGTAAAAGCGCGAGCCGACATGTACCTGGGTTCGCTCGTCCCAGTTGGCCCGGTTCGCTGCCAGGTAGCTCTGTGAGCCCACGGGCTCCAAGGTAGCCTGGCGACCCACGCCGCCCGTCTCCCACAGGATGCTTCGCTCAGTGCCCGGCCTACTGTCGACCGCCTCGCACAAGGGTTACGCGGCAGAGCCTGGGGTAGCTGTAGTGGCGCGGGCTGGTACAGAACATGCGGCTCAGGCGGAGGCGTCCGGCACTGCCGTCTGGTGGCAGGAACGGGCCTGGGGACTGTGGCTACCGGGAGGTGTCGAGGCGAGCGAGCGCGTGGACCTGAGTAGGCTCGTGGGATGGGCCCGGCGATGGAGGATATCCACGACGCTGACACGGTCTGGCGCTTCGACCGGGAGTTCCTGACCTCGAGGTGGGTTTGCCTGTGGGGCCGAGGTTGCCACGGGATCGGTCCGGAGCCGGCGGCGCATCTGGGCCTCGGGTGCTGCTCCATCGGTGCCGACCTGGGCGATGTAGACGAAGCCCGGATGATTTCCGCACTTGCTGCCACTTTGGACCCCGACCGCTTCGAGCGCCACGCCGAGGCAAGCGAGGATGGCATCTTTAGCGATGGCGCCCGTACCCACACCCGCGTAGTCGATGGGGCCTGCATCTTCCTCAACCGACCCGGGTTCGTCGGCGGCGCCGGCTCGCGCTGCACCTGGCCGCGATCGACGCGGGCGAGTCACCCATTGATTGGAAGCCTTCGGTGTGCTGGCAGCTGCCCATCAAGGTGGACTGGGAGGCGGGTGCGGACGGTACCGAGGTCGCGACTGTGCGCCGCTGGACGCCCGCGATTGGGGGGCAGAGGGCGAGACAATGGCCTGGTGCTGCACCGAGGGCTCTTTGGCATACGTGGGCGAACATCAGGTAATCGACTCGCTGGGCGCGGAGTTGGAGGCGGTCGTCGCACCGAGGTCTACGTCGAGCTGCGCCACCGGGTTATGGGGCAGTAGCCGCCGCCTAACACTGGTCGCGTTCGCCTGGGCCCCGCAAGCTGTAACACGAATCGCGCCGGTCGATCCTGATCGCGTCAATCGACGGAGGGGACCAGCAATGTTCATCTCATCGTGTCAGGCGGGACAGAACGTGCAGCATTGGGTCTGCCAGCCCCTAGTTGGAGGAGTACATCCTCGGATCCCGGAACTCAAGTCGGAAACGCTGATATCCCTCGGCGTCGGCACAGAACGCCGGGGGCGCTCGGAACAAATACTTGCGCTAGATATGTATGTACATCAACCGAAAATGGCCCACGTCAGAGCGCCCGCAGCTGATGTCATGAAGGAGCGCTTCGCAGCTCCAGCGTGACGGGCCCTCCTGGGCCGGCGCCGTACAAGGAGGCCAAGGCCCGGTGGCTACGGGGAAGAAAGAGCGCAAGGGCGCCTCGCTCTGCCGTGAGAGCACGACTGTTGGCACACTCGTGGGTGACGAACCAAAACCCTCACGACAGAGGAGGAACACCCATATGCAAGACAAGTACGCGCCCGTACGTCGGTATCGACCTGCACCGCCGGCGGTCCGTGATCGTGCGCATCGATGAGGCAGGCAAAGTGCTCGGCAAGGCACAGGTGCTGAACGACCCTGTCGAGTTCGCCCTCGCCATGGCCGAAGCGGGCAGGCCCGAGGTGGCCCTGGAAGCGACCTATGGGTATGTGCGCCACGAGGCGCCATTTGACCGGGTGGGCTGCAAGGGCCCACCTGCGGCCTGTCGCAGCAGGCCGCTGAAGCTGGGGGCAGCCTGACCGAGGAGACGCTCGGGAAGGTGGGAGCAGCCCCGACAACGCCGGGACGGGCCAGCACCGCCAGATGGCCTGGCGGCAAGCGAGACGAGAGGTGTACGAACGCAGGAACCAGTGGTGAACCCCCTCAAGAAGTCAGGACCGGCTCTGAACCTGGTGGATGGCCGGGATAGCAGTGCGCTGGACCTCGTTATAACCGGGAGGGACAGCCTCGGCGCCATGGTGGCGCCGGGGGCCGCGGTGAAGTGCTGCGGGGTAGCCGTGGACAGGCCTGCAGGGGAAAAGCTGGGCGCCTATCCCGTCGAACGGTCAGTGGTGAACGTGGGAACTGCCCTCGGCTCGCCTCCCTGCCAGCCCGCCAGGTTGGCAGCGGCAAGGCACGTCGTCTGCTGATGAGCCGGGAAAACGGCGGAGGGCCCGTAGTAGTCCGAGGCCGGGAGAGCCGGCCACCTGGCGAAGGGCCCAGCGAGTTCGGCAAGGAAGTACTGGCATATCAGGAGGACGTTGGTGAACACCGATGCGCCGTGGCCCGACCTTTATGAGGCCGAGGCACGGGTACTGAACATCCAGGCCAAATTGCACCGATGGGCTGTCGACGACCCTCGTCGGCGGTTCGATGACCTGTTCAAACTGGTCGCCGACCCTGCGTTCTTAGTTGTGGCGTGGGACCGGGTAAGCCACAAGAAAGGGCGCGGTCCAAAGGGGTCGATGGGGTGGCACCCCGCTCCATCGTCTTTGGCAAGGAGATGTTCCTCTACGGGCTGCGAGAAGACCTCAAGGCCCGCCGGTTCGTCCCCCTGCCCGTGCGGGAAAAGCTGGTCCCGAAGAAATGGGGCAAGCTCCGGGGCTTGGGGATCCCTACCGCCCGCGACAGGACCGTGCAAGCCGCCCTAAAACTGGTGTGGAGCCGATATTCGAGGCGGGTTTTATGCCGTGCAGTTACGGCTTCCGCCCGAGGCGCCGGGCTCAGGACGCCATCGAGGAGATGTTCTTCTACACGACCCACTATTACCACTGGGTCTTAGAAGGGGACATCAAATCGTGCTTCGACGAGATCGACCACACGGCCCTTATGGGCCGGGTGAGGAACCGCGTCGAGGATAAACGAGGTCCTGGGGTTGGTGAAGGCGTTCCTGAAAGCTCGGCGTCCTCGGTGAGGACCAAGTCCTGAGGGACAGCGTCACCGGCACCCCGCAGGGCGGCATCCTCTCGCCGCTATTGGCGAACATTGCCCTGTCGGTGCTCGACGAGCACTTTATGGGCCAATGGGAGTCCTTTGGCGGCCAAACTGGCCGCAGCAAAAGGCGCCGCCAAGGCCTGGCCAACTACCGCCTCGTGCGTTACGCCGACTTATGACGAATTTCAGGATAAGTCCCGCTTATGCCGAGTTCCGAATTATGCCGAGGATCGGCGCAGATCTGGCGGTTTGACCTGCTCGTCGGTGGTGTGGGTTCGGGGAAGTTCGGCATAATTCCGGGCGGCTGATCGAGGATCCCTCTCTGGGTTAGACCAGAGAGGGGATCATCATGAGCAGTCCAAGACCTGTGCGTGTCAGGGGGCCGTTGGCCGCGTACGCGGTCGGTTTCGAGGAAGACCTGGCCTGCCAAGGCTATAGGTCAGCGAGCGACCATTTGTATGTGATGGCCCAGTTGAGCCGCTGGATGGGCAGCGAGGGTGGGCGCGGCGGACCTGTCGGTCTCGAGGATCGAGAACTTCGCCGAGTGGAGAAAGGCCAACGGCTACGTGAGCCCGGTGTCGTCGACCAGACTGTGGCGACTAGTCGATCATCTGGTGGCCGTCGGGGCGGTGGCGGGCTTCGAGCCTGCCGTTGCCGACACGCCGATCGAGTCGGTCATCGAGCGTTACAGGTGTTACCTGGTCGGCGAGCGGGGTTTCCAGTGCGACAGCGTCCGGGTCTATGTGGACGTAGCCCGCCTGTTCTTGTTGTGGTTGTCAGCGGACGGTGACCTCGACTTGGGGAAGGTGACCGCGGCGGAGGTGACCCGGTTCGTGTTGGGAGAATCTCAGCGGTTGAGGGTCGCTTCGGCCAAGGCGATGACCACCAGGCTGCGGTCGCTGCTGCGATTTTTGTATGTGCAGGGCTTCACCGCCAACCTGCTGGCGGACGCTGTGCCTTCGGTGGCCGGCTGGCGTCTGGCTTCTCTGCCAAGAGCGCTGCGGCCGGCGCAGACCGCCGGTCTGCTCAACAGCTGCGACCGGCGGACCAGGGTCGGCCGGCGTGATTTCGCGGTGCTGATCGTGTTGTCACGCCTGGGGTTGCGCGCCGGGGAAGTCGCCAGACTGCGGCTGGGCGACATCGACTGGCGATCCGGTGATCTGCTCGTGCGAGGCAAAGGTGGACGTCGCGACCGGCTGCCGCTGCCCGTCGATGTCGGCGAGGCGATTGTCGCCTGGCTGGCCCGGGGCCGGCCTCCCTGCCAGAGCGCGTCGGTGTTCGTCCGAGTGCGAGCACCGCATCGGGCCTTGAGCTCAGGTGGTGTGTCCGCGGTGGTCCGGCACGCTTGTGAGCGGGCCGGTGTGGAGCGGGCAGGAGCGCACCGCCTCCGCCATTCTGCCGCCACCGGCATGCTCGTGGCCGGGGCAAGCCTCGACGAGATCGGACAGGTGCTCCGACATCAGCGCAGGGACACTACGGCGATCTACGCGAAAGTGGACCGGCGGTCGTTGACGGCGGTGGTCCGCCCGTGGCCGGGAGCGGTGCGGTGAGCGATCTTTGCTGTCACAGCCACGACTATCTCGCGGTCCGTCGAGCGTTGGGTTACAAACTGACCGGGGAAGGTCGTCTCCTCGCCGACCTGGTCGCCTTCCTGGACCAGGCCGGGGCGGCGACGGTCACGACCGCTCTGGCGGTCGCTTGGACGACGAAGGTGACCGGCTCGGCCGCCTATGCGGCCAGGCGGATGCGAGTTGCGCGCAGTTTCGCCCGATACCTTCATGCCCTCGACCCCAACAGCGAGATCCCGCCGGCTGACCTGTTCCCGGCCGGCAAACACCGCCCGGTCCCCTACATCTACTCCGATGACGACGTGGTCGCCTTGATGGCAGCAGCCGCGACGCTTCGCCCGGCGCTACGAGCAGCCACCTTCGAGACCCTGTTCGGGCTGCTGGCCGCGACAGGTATGCGGGTGAGCGAGGCCATGGTTCTCGATGCCGACGACGTCGACTGGCCGGGCCGGCCCTGACCGTGCGGGACTCGAAATACGGCAAGTCCCGTGCGGTCCTCGTCCATTCCAGCACCCTCGACGCGCTCAGAGCCTATGACCGTCAACGAGACCGTCTCACCCCCCCAGCGGCCTGCTCGGAGCTTCTTCGTGTCGACCCGGGGGACCCGGTTATCGCACGAGACGGTGCAGCCCACCTTCCGCCAACTGTTAGCTCGGGCCGGGCTGGAGCAACCGTCGGGGGCGCCGCAACCAACAATCCATGGGCTCAGGCACTCCTTCGCCGTCGATACCCTGATCAGCTGGTATGGCGACGGCGAAGACGTCGCCGTGCGCATGCCGCTGCTGTCCACCTATCTCGGCCATGTCGACCCCCGTGCCACCTACTGGTATATCTCCGCCGTCCCCGAGCTACTCGCCCTGGCCGCCGACCGCCTCCAAGACCACGACGGGGCACGGACATGACCGGGTTGGGGCCCACCCTCGAGGCGTTCTTCACTCAGCGGCTCATCAACCAAAAACAAGCCAGCAGCCACACTATCGCCGCCTACAGGGACACGTTCCGGCTCCTGCTTGGCTTCGTGTCGCAGCGAACCGGGAAATCACCGTGCGACCTCGACTTCGACGACCTTGATGCCGCGCTGGTCGGGGCGTTCCTTGACCATCTCGAACATGACCGTCACAACAGTGCCCGGACCCGCAACTCCCGGCTGGCGGCCATCCACTCCCTCTACCGATACGCGGCCCTGGAACATCCCGAGCACGCCGCGCTGATCGGACGGGTCCTCGCTATCCCCACCAAACGCGCCGACCGGACCGACATCGCCTTCCTCGACCAAACCGAGACCGACGCACTGCTCGCCGCGCCCGACCGGTCGCGCTGGGTCGGACGGCGTGATCATGCTCTGCTGGTCACCGCCATCCAGACCGGGCTGCGCGTCTCCGAGCTCACCAGCCTGTGCTGCGCGGACGTGCACCTCGGGCGAGGACCGCACCTTCGCTGCTTCGGGAAAGGCCGCAAACAGCGAGCGACGCCCTTGACCGCCCACACCGTTTCGGTGCTGCGCTCGTGGCTGACCGAACGCCGCGACCCGCCAGCAGACCCGCTGTTCCCGACCAGCCGAGGACGCCGGCTCAGCAGCGACGCCGTCGCAGCACTCGTGACCAGACATGTCGTCACCGCCCGAAAGACGAGCCCGACCCTTCAGACCAAGCATGTGACGGTCCATACCCTCAGGCACACAACGGCCATGAACCTGCTTCGCGCAGGAGTGGAAGCCACCGTCATCTCGCTCTGGCTCGGCCACGAAGACGTCGAGACCACAACCAAAATTTACCTTCACGCCGACATGACGATCAAAGAACGAGCCCTCGCTCGCACCACCCCGCCTGGCACTACCCCAGGCCGCTACAAGCCCCCCGACCGCCTCCTCGCCTTCCTCGAGGGCCTCTGAATTATGCCGAACCCACCAGAAAGAAGTCCTTGCCCCACAAGCCTTTCTCATCCGACATCGGCATAATTCGGAACTCGGCATAAGCGGACTTATGACGAATTCAGGATAAGTCCGCATAGCGGACGAGCCGGTAGTTGGCCAGACCCTTGCGGCGCCGGTACTCACGGGCGTGGGAGTCTCCCATTGCCTGCCAAGCCTGGGCGAAATGGTCGTCCAGGAGCGACAGGGCAATATTCGATAACAAAGGCGAAAGAATCCCGCCCTGGGGAGCACCGGTGCTCGACTCTCGAAGTTCGGCGTCCTCTCCGAGGATCCCTGACTTCAAGAACGCCTTCACCAAGCTCAGGACACGCTTATCTCCGATCCGGTCCCTCATCCGCTGCAACAGAGCGGAGTGCGAGATTTCGTCGAAGCACGCTTTGATATCACCCTCGACCACCCACTCGTAGGAGCGGCTGGTCAGATAGTGGATCTCGGCGACGGCGTCTTGGGCCCGGCGCCCGGGGCGGAAGCCATAGCTGCATGGCTGGAAGTCCACCTCGAAAATCGGCTCGAGCACCGTCTTGAGGGCGGCCTGGACCACCCGGTCCTTCACGGTGGCGATGCCCAGTCGACGACGTTTGCCGCCGGGTTTTGGGATCATCACTTCCCGCACAGGGGCCGGTTGGAAGCTCCGGGCCTTGAGCTCGTCTCGCAGCGCGGAGAGGAAGGCCTGCTCGCCCCGTATAGCCTTGATGTAATAGGCGGTCTGCCCATCCACCCCGGCTGAGCGAGCCCCTCGGTTGCCCTTTACCCGCTGCCAGGCGTCAACCAGTACAGCGGGGTCGTACACGAGGTTGTACAGATCATCGAACCGGCGATCAGGACCGTCGGTAGCCCACCGGTGCAGCTTGGTCTGGATCTTCAGTACCTGTAGCCAGGCCATGTCGGGGTCTGGCCACAGAACACCGATGTTCACCGGCGAACTCCTGATGTTCCAGCACTTCTACTGCGGTCATGCTGTCCCCCTTCGCCATGTGACCGGCTTTCCCGGTCTCGGACTACTACGGGGGCTCCGTCCCATCCACCGGCCATCAACCGACGACGAGCCTGCCCGCCGCCGCCCCGGCTGGGCGGAGGAGAGGGCGGCCGAGGATGGTTCCCACGTTCACTCACTGACCGATCGACAGGTGAGGTGCCCAGCTGTTCCCCTGCAGCCTCGCCACGAGTACGCCGCAGGCCTTCCTCGTGGCCTCCCCACCGGCCCTCCTGACCGGCTTCGGAGTCGCCCCGACACCATCATCGGGACGTGCACTGCGCGCCGGCCCATATCCACCAGGTTGGAGCCGGTTCCATGACTTGAGGGGGTTCGACCACTGGTTCCTGCACACGTACACCTTCCCGTCTCGCTTGCCGGCGCCGGCCCGTCTGGCAGTACCGAACCGTCCCGGCTTTGACGGAGCTACTTACCACCCTCACCTACGTCTCCAGGATCAGGCTGCTCCCTGCTTTAAATCGCCTGCTGCGACAGGCAAATTAGTGAGCCCTTTCATCCCACTCGGTCGGCAGGCGCCTCGTGGCGCACGGGCGGGTTGAGGTAAAGACCGCACACGTCCCCGGCCTTTTCCCAGAAAGCGGGGTCGTGCGAGGTCATCCAGGACTCGACTTGCCAGGGCTTGAGGTCGAGCGCCCGACAAATGCGCCAGCACTGCGACGCCGAGATCGGCACCCCGTGGGCCGCCATAGCTTGGGCCAGCGCCTCCATCGTCCAGCGGGCCGCTCCTTCCGGCGGGTCTTCGGTCACAGTCTTGACCAATAACAGCACGTCGTCGTGGTCGTAAACGCACGGGCGCCCCGGGCGCTCCTCGTCGGTGAGGCCAGCCAGGCCGAGCTCGGAATAACGCTTGCGCCACAACCCGACTTGGTTGTAGTGGAGGCCAACAACGTCGGCGATGTCACGGTTGGACGCCCCGTCGGCGGCCATCAATATGATCCTCGCCCGCTTGGCCAAGCGGGCTTCGATCGTGCCGGACCTCGTCCAAGACCCCAGTACGTCACGGTCGCCACGGCGCAACTTCAATGGAGGAAGGTACATGCGGACAGTGAATCACATCAGTGTCATTTGCGCGTGGATCCACTAGAGGCCTGGCGAGCTCAGGTATGCCGTGGACCGCAACGCGCAGCCAACGCCGCCTTGCCGTATCATTTGGCTGCTATTGAGGCTCCCGCGATCCGCCGAAGCTTGGGCACTGAGGACCGGAGTCGTATTAAGAGGTCATCCGTGCACCAGGCGCGCTCGCTGCCCCAACGAAACGCGGCCTAACTTATGACGTGCCAGCGGCTCAGGGCATCTGCCGGGCCTCCGACGCGCTGGCCGGCCATGTAAACGGCAACGACGGCACCCATATGCGAGATGTCAGAAAAGGGAGTGCCTCGCACCAGCACCATGTCGGCGTCCTTGCCGACAGCAATCGACCCGATGCGGTGGCTCATGTTACAGGCTCTGGCTGGAATGATTGTCGTGGCGTCAATCGCTTGCGTCGGGGTCATCCCAGCCTCGACCGCAACCCGCATAGCTAGCTGTAATCGCCCGAAGGGGACGTCAGGTCGGGCCCGCGTCGGTGCTCACGATCAGGTGGTCCCTCATTCCATCGGCCAGGAGCCGGTGGACGACGGTGAGCTTTGTATCGTGTAGTGACTCGAGGTACGACAGCTGACCACGGCTCGGCGCGCTCAGTCCCTCGCGTTGGGACCGCAAGTCAAGTAGAGAATCGTAGCCAGGCTGAAGCGTTGCACTGAGGTAGACGTCCCCGGCGAGCATCCGCTCGACCACCATCGGGTCGTACTGCGTCGCAACTGAGGAACGAACGCCACCTCCGAAGTCGACCTCCGGCGCCCGCACAAGGAACTCCGCATGCTCGATGCAGTCCGTCTCGGCGCTCAGCGCGTTCAACATTGAGTCACGGGCACGACAATGGCAGGTGGTTAGGCGCTCCAGGTCATGGGCGGTGCCGATGGCGGCGCGAAGCTCATCTACCGAGTAGGAAGGCAGGTGCGGGCTGGTACCGGCGGTGCCACCCCCTGATGCCATGATCTTGATGTGGTCAGCACCCTCCGCCACGAGCGTCCGGACAAGGGCCACGATCTCGTCCCTGCCGTCGGCCACACCGTTGCACCAGTGGAAGTGCCCGCCCGATGGCGTCACGGGCCTCCCGCTCAAAAGGAGCCGCGGCCCGGCCACGTAGCCTCGGTCGATCGCCTCACGGACGACAAAAGGGACCCGGTTCCGGCCCCCATTGTCCCGCAGTGTCGTCACTCCCGCTGAGAGATGGAGGCGCATATTTCGGACCGCAACGACAGCCATGAGCTCGTCCGAGTCGAGCGCCATCTCTTCGTAACTGCGAGAGTCGGCGCTCAACGTGATGTGGCAATGCGCGTCGATCAACCCTGGGACCACGGTGCAATCGGGGTACTCCTCGACATGCCTCTTGCCATCCAATAGCTGCGAGAGCTCCGCAGCAGTGCCCACCTGTACGATCCTCCCGTCAGAGACGAGCACTAAGGCGTCTTGTACCGGAGGCGCGCCGTCAGCGCCATAGAGCCAACCGGCTCTCAGGATCAGTTCCGTCGCCACGCCCCCAATCTTATGGGCAGCCGCTTAGGGAGCCCCACACGGTCCGACGCCGCCTCGCTTTAGATACCGCGTAATCAGCCGGGACCCGCCTGTCACCCCCCGCAATCCTGACATCGTCTGCTCTCTGGTGATCTTCTGGGACGAACCCAGGGCACGGGAGTAATGGTCTCCCCGAGGCTCCAAGAGTTCAAGTCCACAACCTTCTGATAATTGCTCGACGAGCTTATCGCAGACGGATTTCGTGCGACGGGTTCTAAAAGCAAAGCGACGAGGGCCAATGCTCGGCACTGGGTACTAGCAGAAAGGCGCCTGACCACGTCACTGGTCGTCCCTAACTAGAAAGGCAAGCGAGACTTCGTGTTCCTGGCATCACTAAAGCCATCGTCCCAAAAACGCTAGAACTTCGGCGCGCATCCCACTAGTTTCAACATGCCCACATTGATAACGCGAGAGCCGCCAATGATCCTCAGCTCCAAGTGACGAATACACCAACCGAAGATCGCCATCAATTCGATCGAGTCCTTCGGGCGGTGTTAGACGATCGTATATACCTGCCAGGGCCAAGTGCGCCCGCGGTGCAATCAAGGCATTTATTGTGGAGGTGGTAAAGTGGCTAAGCAACCCAGGAACGAAATAATAAGTCCCGTGTAGGTCAATATCCCCAGAGCGAATCAGGGCATGAAAGTCCGTTAGGCAACAGAGATCTACACAGACCTTCACATCTGCACAGAGAGCGGCAATCCACCACGCCATGGTGCTTCCCATGGATAAGCCCATTGTACCTAAACGTGCTCCATCTACGTCATCTCGCTGAAGCAAATAGTCGACGGCCCGTAAACTATCGTGCACCATGGCGCCCCAAAGGACTTTACCTTCCCACAACATTTCCTTGAAAAGGGAGTCGAGCGACCGGCCTCTTCGCTCGCCAAACCCCCACGCATCGATACAGAGCACTGAGTACCCGGCATTTGCCAGCGCATCGGCGTATGGCGGCGTCCTGAGGGCCGAGCGCCCGTCTAGCAGTTCGTCCTTACCCAATACCATATCGCCCCCGTGGGCGTGGTTATATAGGATCACTGGAAACCGATGCTTCTCGGCCATGTCGCTCGGTTTTACAAAATAGGCGGGTACCGGTTCCCTCTCATTCAGTTCGAGCAGCAGGGTCTCCACTACGTACCGGTGACGATCTTCGACACTCAGCAGCGTCCCAGAGACTCGCTCCTCCCGTGGCGGGGAGACGCCAAGTAAGCCAAGAAGCTCCTGTCTTAGCGCTCCCCGTCCCTCTTCTGTTCGTACTACCTCGGTTATGTCTGGCACAGTCGAAGCTGCTCCTTGCTGTATCGTCTTCGCCGTACTTTTGGTTGTGGACGGGGACCCGCCCAATACGTGGAGACCACACCGCGTGGCGAACACCAGGGTCTAGAGGCACGACACCGGCTTCCGCAGCTACCGGCCAGCGCCGTGCCCCCCACCAGCGGCGGCGCGGACGTCGAGGCCCAACGTGAGCGCCCGGAAACCGTCCTTCCCGCTGACTGACGGCTCGGGTCCTAGGGAGACGGCGGAAGTAGTGTCGGCCCGCCGCGCCCGGTACCCGTCGGGCTTCTTCAAGCCACCGGCGCCTTCGGCCACAGCGCCGCCGTTCCACGCGTTCGCCGCTGCCGTGCCACGACTGCGCTACAAACCGGCCTCACTCCAGTTGCTACTTCAGTCACGACCGCACTCCTATCCTCTAACCGCTCCGACGCGTAACCCTCCCCGGACCCACCTCTGCGCCACCGCCAACACAATCGCGGCTGGGATAGCGGCCAAAATAACGGTTGCCATAATCGGGCCCCACGAAGTTGTGTAAGTCCCGACGAACTTATAGAGCCCAACCGTAACGGGCTCCGCGCCGCTGGCGTTCAACGTGACGGCGAAAATGAAATCTCCCCAAGCAGCCAAGAACCCAAAAAGCCCGGCTGTGATAATTCCTGGCAGCATCAGAGGCATGACGACCGACGTCAACGTTCGCATCTCTCCACACCCATCTATCCGAGCCGCGTCCAGCAGCTCTTCTGGGAGCGACACCATGTAGGCCCGCAGCAGGACCACCATCAGCGGTATAGCGTATGTGGAATCCGCCAGAATCAAACCAGGAAAGCTATTCAGCAGGTGCAGCCGCGAGTAGACAGAGTAGAAGCTGAGTGAAAGAGTAATAGCCGGGACCATTTGAGCAATGAGCATCATCATCACTACCACGGCCCCGTAGCGAACTCGGAAGCGCTTTAGACCGTACGCCGTGGGTAGAGCCACAGCTACCCCCAATACGGCCACTGACAGGGCGATCACTATACTCGTCACAACGTTGCCACCGTCCGCCTGTATGGCTTGTTGGAAATTACTCCAAATAACATGTAGGGGGAGCAGGTTCGGGGAACCATAGAACGAAGAACCCGGCTCGAGCGCAAAGCAGAGCGCCCAGTACACTGGGAAGACCAGGACGCCTACCGCCAGCAACCCGGCTCCATTTAGCACGGCCTGCCGTATGGCTGGCCGCACACGGTCCCTAGGCCAAGCCTTCCCGTAGGCAATCATACACGCTCCTTACGCAACGTCCGCAGATAGAAAATAGAAAAAAACAGCGACACTGCCAACAGGATGTTCGCGATCGCGGCCGCTTGCCCGAAGTTATAGTCAGTAAACGCTAGAGTGAACGACCAGGTTGACAAGAGTTGTGTCGCGTTATTTGGGCCGCCTCCCGTCATTATAATCACAATATCGAACACCTTGACCGTGTAGATCAGGCCGAGCATGACCACGATCGCAATTACGGGCTTCAAGAGCCCGAGGGTAATATACCGGAACCGTTGCCAACCCCTCGCCCCATCCACTTGGGCTGCTTCGAACAAGACAGGATCCATGTCCTGGATGGCCGAATAGTACACGAGCGTGGTGAACGGCAACCCCGCCCAGATGTTCACAAGGATCAGCGCTGTCATCTCCCACCTGTAATCCGTGAGCCAGGGGAGCGGCGAGCTAATAACATGCAAATCTTGAAGAACCGTATTAGCAAGGCTAACTGGAGCGCCGAAGACCACGTAGAAGATAGTCCCGGCCGCCACCGCAGGCAGCAGCCACGGTACGAGCACGAACCGGCGCAGGAAGTTGCTCAACAGAAATTTCTTGCTTAGTAGGAGCGCGAGGCCCACCCCTACGCAATTCTGAAGCAGGACAGACGCAACCGTGAAAATGGCAGTGTTTACCAGAGCGTGTACCGTTACAGAGTCCGAAAGCGCCTGGGCATAATTCTGTAATCCCACGAACGGTCCGGATCCAGTCAGCATGGCCTGGACACCGAAGTTCTCGACGCTCATAAGAATGGAATACACTAGCGGATATACAAAAAAAGCGAACACGTAAAAAGTTATCGGCGCAAAGAACAGCATAGGCAACAATCGACGCCTAACTCGCGCGCCCCGAGCAGCACTCCACCGTCCAGTGTTCGGCTCGCGCAGCGCGCGCCCTTTACCAACAGAGGAGGGCGGGTTTGCCGCTGGGGAACCCTTTGCGTAACCAACCATTATGAAAGTCTGCCGGCGGTACCACCCCGTCCCACGAAGCACCACCGACAGCATCCCGTGCGCCTCAGTTTATCGATCCCTCCTGCAAGCATGCTTGCCTCCTTTTCCTCTGCGAGGGGGGCATCACGAAACCTCCCACCGCAGTTTTGACCGGGCAACTCGCGGCACGGGTGCGCTGGCGCCTCAACAACCACGCCAGGCTGCCCGAGGTGGCACGGGCGAACCTTCCGTCTCGGGCGCCTACCATGTACGTCACTTCCGACGTTTTCTGGCCGACCCATCTCGCTCCAGGTCCTGGCGTCCCGTCGCCATGAGCGCAACGATAGCTTCTCGCGCCTGGTTCCCGTCGCCGGCTTCGACGGCCGCCAGAACCGCCTGATGTTCCATCATTGCTTTGGGCGCAATGCTCACATTTCCGCGCAGCTCCCAGCCAAGTTTGCGTTCTGCGATGAGCGCGCCCGACAATGCTCTCATGACATCTGATAGAAACCGGTTCTGCGCACCATCAATGATCGCGTTATGAAACTCGAGATCGGCCTCGACGTAGGCAGCTACGTCGTCGCCGCACTTGGCCATTGCATCGAGGGCTGCGCGAGCCTTTGCCGTGTCGTCGTCCGTGGCCCGACATGCGGCGAGGACCGTAGCGGCTACCTCAACGATTTCGCGTAATTCGTGCAGCTCGAGAGCAGAACGCGGGTCCATTCGCTGCATGAAGTTCAAATAAGCCTCGATGGCCGCCGGGAATAACTCCGCAACGACCGCTCGCCGACCTTGGGACGTGTGAACTACCCCCTGGGCGGCCAAGCTGCGGAGCGCCTCGCGCACGACCCGCTTGCTCACGCCGAACATTTCGGCGAGAGCTTGCTCAGAGGGTAGCGTATCTCCTGGTCGCAGGGCGTTGTCGGTAATAAGGACCTTCACTGCCTCGTGGACATCATCAACGAAACGAGAGCGAGGAGCAAAAGCTGGGACGACGGCCGCAGGAGCCTGGCGTAACTCGGTCCGACGAGGGCTACCGTCCGGCTTTGACCCCGCAAGTGACGGAGGCGTGGAACCGGCCCGGGTGGAACTAGGAGGAACGGGTTCCCGGCGCGTTCGTCTCATGACTTGCCCAAATTCTTGGTCGACTCTCTTTTTCGAAGCGGCTGCACGCCCGCTCTCATTCCGTGTCACAACCGTGAAACTCGCCTTCACTTCCTCAGTAGCATGCCATTTTAGAGACCGTTTGAATTAGATAGGAGGCCCTCTAAGTACTAGGAAAGCAGGATCATCGCTCGCGGACATCTCCGGCCTCTAGCGTCTGAGCATCGGGCCCTTACGTGCTTTTCCACATTCACGTCTTACCGGTGTCGCGATCACGGGCTGTCCGAGAACTCTAACGGCCTGGGGTCGGTGTCGGTTTGTCTCGTCGGCCCCGTGGGGCCTCGCCTCACTGAACCGCTAATGGCCCGCTGTGGACGCGACTTGTCCAGGACCTGTTGAAGGGGCAGCCCAGGGCGAAGCTGCTGCAGTTGGATAGCCGTCCGATCTCGAACAGACGCGATCAGGGGATGGGAAATATGCCCACCGTCGTGGGTGTTACCGACCCGGTGGACAGGACGTCAATAGCGTCGGGGTCGTTTGGGCTCCCCTTGTCGTCTGCCCGTCTGGGTCGTTGCAGCGTTGGACCTTGCGAAGAGCGCCCCACGGGGGAAGCCCCGGCACATCGGTGTGCCGGGGCATCGAGCCCTCCCTAGGAGCGCGGGTAACCGCGGAAACCGGCTGGTCCATTAACCTCTCATCTCGAGAGGCCTGTGGTTAGCGGTAGTTGCGGCACCTCCGGCCCAGGCTCCCAAGGTCTACCTAGAGCCACCGCTGTGTGGTCTGCTACCCAACATTTTCTAGTTTATCCATCTGACTGACTATTGCCCCAAAGGCCGCCGAGGCGGACTTACCTTGCGCCACGGCTGCATCCACCGCGTTCGCGAGTAGCAGGTACTCCTCGGAGTAGTTCGCTGGGTTGTGCAGAACGGAGGTGCGAGCTACACCGCCGTTGTACAATTCCTTAGCGTACACGGATATATTGGGGTTCTCCTTTGGCAGTGCCAGCGGCAAAGCCGCCGCCTCGGTCGGCACTTCGCCTCCGAAGCCGACTGCCATCTTGGCGTCGTTTGCGGGCGTCAAGAGCCACTCAAGGAACTGAAGCGCAGCCGTCTTAGCCGCTGCGGAATCTGTAACCGGGATCGTGTACGTTTCCCCTCCCGTCCAGGTATAGAGACGATCTCCCGCTTTAGGCACGGGCAAGGGCACAACTCCATAGGCAGAACCGTTACCGAGCGAGGACAGATCGTAGGAGCCCGCAACGATCATGGCGGCGTGACCAGTTGCGAAAACACTGTCGGCCTCCGGATCTTGCCAGGCGACATTCTCCGGCGACATGGATCCGTCGCGTTCCATTTGAACGAGCAGATTGAGTGCCGCTATCGACGGAGGCGAGGTGAGATGATCGAGGCCGTCTAGCCCGGCACTTGTCCAAAGCAACGGGATGAACTCTGTCCCACCATACTGCTCTTGGGGGTAGACCGAGTAGACGAGGCCCCAAATTTGCTTTGTCGTCAGGGCCTTGGCGTCACTTACCCACTGAGACCATGTCGTCGGTGGCGAGAGGTGAGCGGCAGCAAACATGTGTTTGTTATACGCCAACGCTATGGTGTTGGTGTAGTACTGCAACGCGTAGAGCTTGCCGTTATACGAAAGGCCTTTTCGCTCTAGCGGGGCGATACCTGAGTCATTGACAGTACCTATGCTGGCTAAGGGTGTGAGCTGTCCTGTCTTGGCAATTTGGGGTATGTCGGGGTTGTCCAACATGAGTATGTCAGGCAGCGCCTTCGCACCGAGCTGGTCCAAGACGTGTGGAAGGTAGTCGCTGCCCGGTATGGCCGTCCGCTGAAAACTGACATTCGGGTGAAGCTTGTGGTACTCGGCCTCTACCGAGGCAACGGTAGCGCCGGTTGTTGTCTGGGTGTAATAGTCTTCCTCGGTTAGTACAACTGGTGCCGCAGCATTTGCGTGGGCTGTCGAAGCTGTCGCCACACTGAAACCTGGGGCTATCAGCTGGAGGATGATAGCAGTCGTGGCAAACGCTCCGGCGCGTAGCGCGGTCCTAGACCTTGATGTCAGCATTCCTCCCCTTCTCCCTCTTCTTGATGGCCTGGGCGCACTCACGGGCTACACCCACAGGCGGGTGTAGCCTGGCGTGACGAGGACACCTATGACCTATGTCCTTAGTAGGGTAGAGGATCGCCAACGGTGGTGTCAAGGGTCGGAACGTGGGGGGAAATTCACCGCCGATCGGCAAGCTGTAAGGGAAAATGGGGCAGATGCCGCTGGTTCCGTTGAGGGGGTGATGAGCATGTGTACTAGCGTGCTTGGGCACGGAGGGCGCGGGGTGGGAATGCCAGGAGCCTGTGAGAGTATGGGCTAACGGGAGGTAGCCCTGTTGTCGCCCCGCTCGCAGATGGCCGAGAGGTGGTTGTTCGACGCGAAGGAAGAGCGAGAACCACAAGACTCTCTCGTTCGTGTGTTTTGACGAGAGTGACGTCAAGCGGAAGGCTCGGTCGGTGCAGCAGACAACTTCGGTGGAATAACGTTGAAGTGCTGCACAATCCACTACGACCGGAGCCAGAGGAGGTTTTGACCGCCGGTGGGACGTGTGAGAAGGCACAAATGCGCCCGACCTGGTCGCTCGAGCCAGTGGCAGTTTTGCTCGTTGGCAGGGGCGGGCGGGAGTCTGCGCGGCCTAAGACTAGGACCTTGTTCGCTGAACGCCAACGTAGGATGCCGAGACGGGAGTATATCGTTTGCCCTTGACCATCACGCGCCGAGGCATTGAAATCCGTGCGCCTTGAGTTCCACGCGGAACTGCTCGCGGAATGCGCCGACTGTAGGAATGTCGTCGCCCGATGGTCGAGTTCCCGCGGGAAGTTGCCCGGATAGCTTCTACCGTGACAGTGCTCGGTTGTTCGCCCAAACTATGACGAAGATGCCTAACCGAAACGGCTGTTACGGTCCTTTCAGTCAAGGCCAGGACTCGTTACCCGAGAGGAGGTTGACAGATCCGATACTCGTGATCTATCGTAAATGCGAGGTTTACAGCCACCGCGGTACCCGGCGAAACCTTTCGTTCACGTGTGCCGTTCGCCGCCGAGAACTGTGGGCGCGTAACCTATACCGTTGACAGTCGCAACAACGACGAAGAGGTGAACATGTCACAGCGAATCGTGGACTTGTCAGTCAGGATTAGTGACAACATGCCCACACATAAGGCCTTCCAGTCGCCAGTGCATGTGCCTCATCTTACCCACGAGAGCACGAAGGCGATGGGTCTGGGCACTCCCAACGATCCCTTCACGTCGGCCACGGCCTATATCGGCATGTTGGACCACGTCGGAACGCATGTCGACTCTTTTTTCCATGTTGACCCTTCCGGGCTTAAGATCGCCGATATGCCTATCGAGATGTTTTTCGGTAAGGCGCTCTGTCTGGACCTAAGCCATATCCGCGATCTGGAAGACATCGATGTTGCCGATCTTGAAGAGGCGGAAGCGGGTTCCGGCGTACATATCGCCGGACACATTGTCCTCCTGTATACGGGGTTCCATAACCGTCATTGGCCCAACCCGTCCGTTGCATTCAATAACCCAGGACTAACCGCCAGAGCTACCCACTGGCTGGCGGACCATGGCTCTAGAGTCCACGGTGTAGAAGGGCCGTCGACAGATCGGCCTAACCATGACGCTTTCCCTAGCCATCGCGCTTGCCGAGACCGAAAGATAACTCATTACGAGTGGCTCGTAAACCTAGATCAGCTAGTGGGACATGGCGAGTTCACGTTTTATGGGGTTCCGATTGCACTTGAACATGGGACTGGTGGTCCCTGCCGCGCGTTCGCCATCCTTTCATAATGTTAGGACTTGGCACTTGAGTGAGACCTGTTATAGCGTTGCCAAGAGACGGGTACGCGCTGATATGCGGGGTTGAAAACTGGTCGAGGCTACGATTGCTCGTCGACGGCAGCGCACTTGCCCTGTCAGCGCACCGGCTGGATGGCGTGCTAGCGGCCCTCCGGGCTATTGGTATTCATGCCGGCCGGCAAAGAGGCCACATACACGCGGGTGTTGGTCTCTCGACAGCTGATGCGCGTTTGGCAGTAGGTTCGTCAGCCATGCGCGTCCAGGTTGGCGATGTCCGGCTCTTTTTCGACGCCGTGATAGCTTGGCATGATTTCCTATACATGCAGAATAGGAAAGGGTCACCTGACGAGCCCGCCATTTCGGCTTTGGAGTCTCTTCTGGACTTTGGCATTGTGAGTCACCTCAAGTTTGTCGACCCAGGTCGTGATGACTCTGATCGACCACTTGTGTGCCGAGCGAGAGTGGCGGGTTATTGGAGACGTCGACTTCGCACTTGCTGACGTCCTGCGAATATTATTGCCCAAGGAAGTAGGGCTCCCGATTTCACAGAGACGTCCCGGCGTACGGCGGTCAAGTGCAGTTCATCCGGTCCTCATGACCGGGGGGCGGAATCGCCTTGACGACCTCGCGCGTCGCACCGGCTTGTTCGGCACGAGGCAGCCGCACGCGTTAAGCGCGACCGGCCAGGTCACATCCGCGTAACCTATATCGACACGCAGACATGCGGTCCCCGCCGACGCTGTTATTTTCTCAACGAATGTCGATGTGCACGCTGCGCACCCACGCCGGCGGCGGTCGCTGGGTCGGTCCTCGTCCTCTGGTTCCGGCCTTCAGGCCCGATAAGCCCGGCTACGACCTTGGTGCGTGGTGGCGGCGTCTGGGGCCACGGTGTCCAGCCGTCGGTCAGGACGACGACAACCGATGGGCGGGCTCTCAGCGCCACCGCTTGAGCGATGCCCTCGCCCATGTCAGTACCGCCGCCGCCCAAGGAGCTCGACCTGCGAGGCCCGGGTCACGCTGCGCACCGACTGCACCTGGGCGTCGCAGGCCAGGACGTGCACCTGTGCGCCCCGGACGCCGACTTCTTGCAGCAGGGACTCGACTTCGACCAGTGCCTGGCCCAGCTGCACCGAGGCCATCGACCCGGAGGTGTCGCAGACGATCGCCACATTTGGCACGGGGCGCTCCAGGACCGGGAGCACAACGTGCCGGCGTGACGCCGCCGCGCCGAGCCGGCCGCCTGTAGCTGTAGTCAACCAGGCCAGCCGCGTGGGCCAGGCCTCGGCGTACTTCGCCGGCCAGGACGCGCCGCCAGTCGACTCTTGACGGCAACAGCTGGTCGGCCCAGCGCAACCACCCGGCCGGTACCTTCCCGGGCTCCAGGCCGTGGCTGCCACACCGCCAGGGCTACGGTCAGCCGCAGCCAGTCCGCCTCGGGTTCGGTTATCCCAGCACACCCCACGTGAGAAAACCCGACGCACGTCCCGTCGCAGCCACCCGGGTCCCAGGCCCGGCCCACCCCGTCGCAGCCCGAGCCACAGTCCCAACGCCGAGGCCCCGGCGAAAGGGCCTCGTAGTAGCTCTCGGCCAGCTGGCCGTCGTGGCGTCCGAAGCCCGGTGGTAGCTCAGGGGCACAGCTCGGGACCATGAGGCCGACCACCAAGTCGTCGTTGACCTCGGCGTCGGTAGCGCGGTTCCAGTCCGACGGGCGGCCAAAGAGGCCGGGCACACCCTGAGCCACCGCTCGGGCGGCGTGGTCACGCAGGAGGTGGGAGACCAGGTGGACGAAAAGCCGCCCCAGTTCCTGGGTCTCGAGAGCACTGAGGACCAGGGGGTCGGCTAGTACCCGCCACCGTTGGTCGACCGCCACCGTGCCCGAGCCAGGCACCACTCGGACGGTCGGGGCGAACAGGGCGGCAGCCAGGTAGGGATAGCGGGAGGCGGCGAAAAGGCGCGCCGTCGCCACCTTTGCCATGTCCAACGACGGCGCCTCAACCATTCTCTTCGGCCCTCGTCAGCCGAGCATCCCGGCGTCGCGCAGAAGCGGCATGAACAGTTGGATCTCTGGGGGGACCGGTGCTCCCGGTGGGCGGCAACGGACCAGGGGGCGCGAAGCGGCGGCAGCAACGTCGAGGGCCGCCGGCTGGCTCGCCCGAACACGGCCCATCCCCGCAGCCAGCGCTCGACGGTCGGTTCGGCCGCCACGGCTGCGGCGACGGCCGACAGGGCGGCATAGGCGCGGTCCCCCCGCTCGGGCAGGACGAAACTGCCCGGGTCGGCCAGTGCGGCTTCAGGGTCGGGGAGGTCGGCGTCTACCAACCAGGTGAGCAGCTCCATCCCCGGTCCCTGCCCGACGGCGCCCCGGACCACCAGTGACTTCACCAGATCGTCGCTCCTGGCCGCTGCTGCTGCGGCGAGGAGGAGCGCCGCCATGTCCCAGCTGCGGGGGCTCGGCCAGGCCCGCCCGGCGTTAGTGGCGTCCTCGGGGATAGCCAGGGCCAGGTTAGGCCGCACCCGCAGGAAGGCCCCCACCCAGCTGCGCGTTACCGGAGGCCCGCCGCTCCCACCCTGGGGAGCTCAGGCGTTACGGGACGAGGCCAGCCGGCCGAGAACCCCTCGGCCACTGAACTGCCCTCCACGGCCCAATCCAGGTGGCAAAACCGGTTGGCCAGGGGAGCAGACAGGTCCCACCCCGACGCCGCCTGTTCGGGCGGGTTGGCCGCAGCGACCACGGCGACGGCGGGCGGGAGGACGAGGTCACCGACGGTCCGCTCCAGTACGACCCGGAGGAGGGCGGCCTGCACGGCGGGCGGGGCAGTCGAGATCTCGTCGAAGAAAATGAGGCCCCGGCCGGTCTGGGCCAGCCGGCGCGCCCACGACGGAGGGGCGAAATCGACGTGTATCCCGCCGCCCTCGTCGTGGGCCACGACGGGCAGCCCGGCAAAGTCGGACGGCTCGCGTATCGAGGCGATCACCGTTTCGCAGGGCAGACCGGCCTCTTCGGCCAGCTGGCGTACGACCGTGGTCTTGCCCGTGCCCGGGGCGCCCCACAGGAGCACGGGAACGTTGGCCGCCACCGCCAGGGCGAGGGCCTGGACGACGGCCGGGTGATCTTGCACTGCGCCACCTGTCAGCGCGCCCGGGCGCTCGAGTGCAAGGCTGGGGGCCATCACCGCTTCTGCGTGCGCCGAGACCCACCTGCGCCAGGCGTGCGAGCGGCTCCTGGACTCGAGCGCTTGGATACTATCGGGGCCTGAGGTGGCCGCCGCCACGGCCCAGGCCCTCATCGCCGCCGGCTTGCTCGACGATGCCACGGCCAACGCTGTCTTCGACGAGTACACCGTCGCACTGGCCCTCCGGGGGGGCGCAGAGCCCAGAGATGCACTTTGGCGTCGGAGGGGCTCGGAGAAGGTGGACCTCTCGGGTTCTCGGACGGTGCTCGGCCCGCTGCCGGTCGGGCGAGACCGCGCCGGCTTGGTGCTCAACCGGCTTTTTCTTAGCGACGACGCCACTTACCTGGAGCTCTCATCCACTGGCACCACCAACGCCGGCGCGGCCAAGAGAGCGAGGCAGCGGCGTGGCTCCTTTGCGCCCTCAGGGGCAAGCCCGGACGCAGTTGAGGTGCCGCCTATCCAGGTGGCGGACGACCGGGGCGCCCAGGTGTTAGCAACAACCGGTACTCGGTCCGACCCCGGATCGGGTTGGAGCGCCCATTTCGTAGCACACGGGCCCCTCGCTCTCACGACAGCGTGGCTGGACGTCGATGGGGAGCGTGTCGAGCTGCCACCTCTTGGCCCAGAGCCGGGGCTCCGGACCGAAGCGGTCCCATCCCCGGCCGAGCCGCTGAAAACCATGCTCTTTCGGTACCTGGTGGGCACGTCAGGGGGCCGGGTCGCCGCCAACCGGCTTTCCCGCCCAGGACTGCCTTCCGGGACGGGCCGGTCTTTGCTGCGCTTCTTGCTACGGGCGCGCTGACGGCCGATGACCCGGACCTTGTTGAGGTGGAGCGGGTAGCAGAGGCCGTTACCAACCGGCGGGCAGCCGGTGGCCTACCTGAACCATGGGCGTCGATGTTCGGCCGGGTCGGCAAGCACGACGGCCCGGCCGGGTTCCTCTCGATCGGGGCGGCCGTCAACTCGAGCGATGGATGGTCAGCCCGCTTCGATTCCCTGACTTCCGAGCGGCACGAGTTCCGGGTGGCTGTGACCGTGTCCCCCGGTAGGGTGCTGCCGTCGTCGACAGCCTTTCCCCGGCGGGTGCGGCTCGAGCAACTGTGCACCAGGCTGGTCATACTGGACTGGAGGGCGAAGGACGATATCGGCAACTCGTACGTTGCCGTTGGGGAAGGCTACGATCCGGCCGCGAGCGTCTCAGGGACCGAGCTTTCGTTCCTATCGCCCATAGACCCCAGGGCCGAGCGCTCGACCTTATCGCTAGAGGCCAGCACGAGCGGGCCGTGGTGACCATCCCGCTGGCCGAGCTGCGCCGGCCGTGACACCAGTGGCGGACGTCACCGTTTTACCGCCAGCCACGGCGGTGGTGGAGTGCGACGGCCGGCCCCATCGCCTCCGGTGGGAGGCTGGCGTGCTCGTGGCCTGTGACCACCGTGGCCCAGGACCGGAGCCCGCATTTGCAGCCGGTCCCGGGACCGACGTGGCTTGCGCCAATGTGCTCAAGGCCTGGGAGGCCCGCCGGAGTGACCCTCGCCTGTTAGCTGTCCTCACCCGTGGGCAGGGGGACAGGCCGGTGCCACCAGTCGAGCGGCAGTGGACTATGCCTCGGCTGGCGTCTTTCGTACGGCGACATGGCGTCTACGAACTGACGGCACACGGTGGTGGGCTAGGCACCTCGCCACCGGGGACGCTGCCTCAACCAGCGCTAGTGACCGCGCAGTTCCGGCCTCACCCCACCGTCGGGGACCGCCATGGCTCGCCCGCCGGGGCACAACCGGAGGGAGAAGGGGCCGGGGAGGCCGGGCCCGCCTCAAGCCTCCGTCCGCCCAACCGGGGCAACCCTGCCGACGACTGGGCCAGCGACCTGGACCTGCTGGCGCGGCTGGGTAGTGACGTGCCGCTGCGCCTGGTCGCCGCGGTCACCGCTCAGCTGCTAAACGACATGGGCGCAGGTCGACCGGGTGCTGACCGGGCGCTGCCCGCCCTGGAGGCCTCACTGGTCGCTCGGGCCACGAAGGCACTGTCCGATTGGTTGGGGGACTCCGTGCGGAGCGTTCAAAGGGTGGGCGTCTCGGGCGCGCCCGTTCGCGTCCGAGTGGCTCAAGCAGGGACGAGAGCGACCGTCGAAGAGGACGACGACGGTTCGGTTGGCGCTGTCCTGCCCCTGTGTTGGGTAGTAGACGTTTGGGGGCGGAGGCTAGCGGTGGTAGGGAACCGCTTCTCTGTGGCGCTCGTGGAGGCCTCGCCCGGACGCGTGGTGCTTGAAACGATCGGCGCCGACCTAGACCACCCACGCCTGTTGACGGTCGGCGTGACCTGAACCCCAAAACGGGCCGGCCCGTGAACCTCGCAGAAGTGCTGCGCCCGCCGGTGCCGGTCAGCGTTGCTGGGAAATCCAACGAAGGCACCGCGTGTACACGGTCCACTCAGAGGTCTTGCGGCAAATTGGTGCCTATACCCGCACGAGTACCCTGACCAAGTTCGGCTGCCAAAAGGAACGGTGGTACCGGTCCCATCCTCACGTTCGTGGTACAAGCGCTACCACCCCAGGGGCAGTCTTTTACCGGCCGGGATGGCGAGAAGAAAGGTTCGTCGCCGAAGGCCATGAGCCAGAGCCACGGCGCTGCCGCCCGGGACGTGCAAAGCTGAGCAGGTTGCAACCCACGCGCCCCGAGACCTACCTGCGGTTGAGCTGCGAGCGTCTGCTGGAGCCGCCCGTCCCGGCCATCCCTCCACGCGACGAATTGAGCCCTTACCACGAGGCCGCTGCTGTGGCGCGAGCCCTCATGGCCGCCCGTTTGCTCGACGAAGGCACGGCCAAGTCCGTGTTCGACGACTACGGCCTAGCCCTTTGCGTCCGCGGTCGAGGGTTGACCGCTCGCCGTGAGCGCGACAGAAGAGGCCTGACGGCTGAGAAGGTCGACCTGTCAGCTTCTCGAGCAATGCTCGGCGAGTACCTGGTGGGGCACGAGGGCACAGGACTGGTGCTCCACAAGGCCGTCTTCGGCGATGACGCCACCTACCTCGAGCTGTCCTGGTCTAGCGGCCAAAGCGCTACCCCTTTACCGAGCACCAACACCGCTCCACCCGGCTCCGTCATGGTCGCCGACGACCAAGGGACGACAGCCTCGGCGCCGCCCGTCAACCCGAACCACTCCCAAGGGTGGTGGCGGGCAGAGTTTGTCACCGACAAGCCGCTGTCTCCTACAACAGCCTGGCTCGAGGTCGATGGGGAACGGGTCGTGCTTCCGGCACCTGGCCCTCGGCCCGAAGTGCGGACCGAGGCGGTGCCCGCTCTCGCCGAGCCGTTAATGGCACTGCTCTACCGGGAGCTGACGAGCACGCTCAGCCAGCGCGTGGTGGTGGCAGCCCTTGCCGCTCTGGTAGCGACAGGTTCACTGTCAGCTGACTCTCCCGTAGTAGCCGAAGTGGACCGGGTCGCTGCGCGCGGTTGCCAACCGGCAGGCGGTTGATGGGCTGCCTGAACCATGGGCGTCCATGTCCGGGCGATACGGAAAGAAGGACGGCCCCGTGGGCTCTCTTCCGATCGGGGCCGCCGTCAGCTCCGCCGACGGCTGGTCGGTCCGTTTCGATTCCTTGTCCTCCGAGGCAGAACAGTTCCGGGTGGCCGTAGTTGTCTCACCGGCCAAGGCCCTGGCGCTAGGAGGTCGCTCGATGATGCCAGTGATGGGTGGTGGGCATGCCGACCCGCTCCGCACCGAGCCCGTTGCCATCGATTGGTTGGCGGAAGACGACGTGGGAAACTCCTACCTCGGCACAGCCCGTTTCGGCTGGGGGCCAGCCACCATGGTCAATGGCGAGCTATTGTTCGGCTCCCCGTTGGACCCGGAGGCGAGTAAGCTCACAGTTCTCGGCACTGGGACGCACGAGCGGGCAGTGGTGACCATCGATTTGGCCGGCCTCGGCAGGCAATGATGCCGCTTGTGGACATCGGGGCCTTTCCCCGAGCGACGTCGGTCGTCAACTGCGACGGGCACCGCCACCGGCTCTATTGGGAAGCCGGCGAGCTGTACGCCGCCGACCACGGGGACCCCGAGGGCGAGCGGGCCTTGGCGGTCCTCGGTGGCACAAAGGTGGCCTGCATGGACGTGCTCAGCGCCTGGGAGGAGCACAGGCGCGACCCCCGGGCGCTCACGGTCCTGACACGCGGCCGAGCGGAACCCGTGGCGACTTGTCGGGACTTCGGTGTGGCGGGTTCGGGCTCCTGACCCTGGCGGGTGAAGTACAGCAGCGCCTCGTGGCCACCGTGACGGCTCATCTGTTGAGCGAGATCGCCTCCGAGGTGCCCGGTGCCGACCGAGCTTTGCCCGTCCTGGAGGTCTCACTTATCGCACGGGCCCAGAACGCTTTATCTGACTGGCTCGACCGCAGTACACCCAGCCCGCGAGTAGAAGCCGTCGAGCAGGGCGTCACGCCGTTCGTCGAGGAGGCCCACGACGGGTCCCTGCGAGCTGGCCTGCCGCTTCGCTGGGTCGCGGACGTTTGGGCTCGCGGCCTAGCAGTGGTTGGTGGCCGTTTCTCCCTGGCGGTGGTGGAGACATCGGTCACACGCGTGGTCCTGGAAACGTTCGACGACGACCTCCGGTCGCGACGCCATCTAACTGTCGAGCTAGAGGCTCTTGGTGCCTGACGGATAGCCAGGAGTGACCCTGATGCCTCAGCCTTGCTGCCGAGGGAGATGAGAGGGCCTGTTTCAATTGGGCGGTGACCGTACCCGTGGATTTTCCTCAATTGAAAATTCTGAGCACGGTCGAATATCCACAGGTCTATGGCGGCTTTCAAGCAAGTGCCCCCCCTCACCTGACGGCACTGATTTGGGGCGAAGCCCATCAGAGCAAAAGTGGGGCCACATGGAGCATGTTCTGTTGGCTGCTCGAGCCCTCGGCGCCGAGTTCAACGCTGATTCTGAGCCGCATCTTTATGGCGTCGTGCAGGCCTTTTGCCCGTCGGCGACTCAGGAGGTTTGGTAGCAGTTGTGGTAGCAGTTCATAGCCGTTTGTTGGCGTTTGTAGCGCACAAAACCCCTGGTCACGTTGGCCCACGAGACGTGGGCAAACCTCGATAAATGCTTTGCCGACATCTTCTAAGCGGCGGGTCGCAGGTTCGAAACCTGCCGGGGGCGCCGCTGCTGCCAGGGCTTTTGCGGGTTGAAGACAGTCGACCGGTCGGAAATGTGTGCAATTTGTGTGCGCAGGCGTGGACGCCACGGACTCGTACGGACTCACACGAGTGTGCGGGTACCGGGACTTGACCGCCAACGCGTCCAAGCTCAGGGCTTCCTGGGTTCGTGCCCGAACGGGTTACCCGGCCGGGCAGCCCGCAGCCTCTGCTTGCCCAACACCCACTCGGCCGGGTAAGCAGCGACGGTGGCCCGTCCTGTCGCTGTGACGGCCCAGGCGTCACGGCCCTTCTCAAGCCGTTTGACCTTGGCTGGCACCCAAGGGCGGGCATCACGTCTACCAAAGGGGGACCATGAGGACCACCTCGCGTACCCTGGGCCCCGGACGACGTCGGCTCGGTCGAGGCCACCGTCGATGGGCACGGCCGGGTCGAGGGCCTGGGCGCGCCATGTCCTGGCCAACGCCACGACGCGCTCCAACTGGCCCCCACGGCCTCGTTATCTGTCGTAATGGCGTACCTGTCCCCACCCACCCCAGCGGCGGCCGACCGCCCCCAGGCGATGGACGACCAAAACAGGTCCAGAAGGCCCGTTCAATGGCCGAGGTTGAACGCTCTCAGCTTGGTGCCACCGGGTGCCCGTCGTCCCCGTCCCGCCAGGGTGTGGGACGAGTGGTCCGGCCCCCGGGCCACGCGTGCCCCCCTCGACGAGCCCTTTCGTCCTCGGCCGGGCGCATTTCCTCACGTGCCTAGCGCCCGCAGCAAGGGCCCTGGACTGGTCGGGCCGGTATGGCCCAGGCCGAACGCGTTCCCGATAGGACGGGACGTAGTTGCCAGAGCTGTTCAGCGGTGGCGCCCTGGCCACGACGCTGTCAAACAATGCCGGCTCACGCTCCCCAGCGGTCACGCCAACTTAGTGGCCCGTCTGCTCAACGTTTTCAGCTTCATTACCCCATAGACCTCAACCGGCTAGTCGGAGCTCCAGTGCTGAAAAGTCTTTACGGGCGAGCATTATGCGATTCCTGCGGGGGAAATTTGATAGCGCATAACGCCGAATAACTCGAGGTGGACGTGCGGCGCGACCGCCGGTTGAGATGGCCTGCGCAGATCGCCCTGTTCTGTCGAAAGCGTGCGGAATCTCCCGGCCGAACGGGTGGGCACGTAGATCGACTCGCCTCGTCGACTTGGGAAAAGCGAAGCCAGCGCCCAGCTGGGAGGATTAAGCCATGGCCCGACCCGACTGTGGTTCGCGTGAAGCCAATGTCCACGTTGCATGGCGCTTGGCGCAGGCTGGGCGGGCTGCCCAAGCGTAGCGTCTTAACCAGAAACTCGCGGCTTTGACTGTCGCCGGCTTGGTGGGGACGGGCCTCGCCGACCGGTTCTCAGATCTGGAACTGGACTGCTACTGGCTTGCTCCGCCGAGTGACCTCGACCGACTGGCCCTATTCGCGAGATTGGTGGCGGCTCTGAGACCATTTGGGACTTCTGGCCCGAGGGCGGGGAGTGGAGCGACGATTACCAACTCGGGGATCTCCACGTGTCGATCAGTAGCTTGCTCGTCGCTACGATCGAGCAGTTCCTTGACGACGTCATCGTCAGATCGAGGGCTATGGATCGCTCTGAATACGATAGATATCGGGCCATATTGCCGCTTGCCGTCCAACTTAGGTTCAGCCGTACAGCCCAAGGGCGCACGCCCACGATTCTTACCGCTAACGCCTGCTCCACTGTCCTCAACCCCGGGTCCCATTGTGGCGGGCGCTGTGGCGTTCCACTGGACCAGAAAAGGCGTCGAGCCCCGGTGCGTATTGGACCGGGGCTCGACGTCCTTGGGGTTTTGGTTCAGAGGGCCGTGTGACGGCCCTGCGGGCTACGCCGGGGCCGTTGGCTTAAGCGTCCGGCGACAGTCACCAGCTGGCACTCGTCTGGCCGGGGGCGATGCATCGTCGGTCATGCGGCGATGTTCTTCTGCGGCGCCTATGCGGCCGCCCCGCCAGCGCCGCCGTTCCCGAACAGAAGACCACCAGCGCCGCCGGTGCCGCCGTTCCCGCCGGTGTTGGCAAGGCCGCCGTTCCCGCCGGTGCCGCCGTTCCCGCCGGTGTTGGCAAGGCCGCCGTTCCCGCCGGTGTTGGCAAGGCCGCCGTTCCCGCCGGTGCCGCCGTTCCCGCCGGTGTTGGCAAGGCCGCCGTTCCCGCCAGCGCCACCGGTGCCGCCGTTCCCGCCGGTGTTGGCAAGGCCGCCGTTCCCGCCAGCGCCACCGGTGCTGCCGTTCCCGCCGGTGTTGGCAAGGCCGCCGTTCCCGCCAGCGCCACCGGTGCTGCCGTTCCCGCCGGTGTTGGCAAGGCCGCCGTTCCCGCCAGCGCCACCGGTGCCGCCGTTCCCGCCGGTGTTGGCAAGGCCGCCGTTCCCGCGAGCGCCGCCGTTCCCGCCAAGGGCGGTCGTGCCCAGCGAGCTAACGGTGACCGTGCTGGCCGTGTTGGTGAGGACCCGGACGGGACGGGGGGTGACCAGCATGCCGTCGGTGTTGCCGACCGAATCGACGTAGAAGCCGACGAGGTCGCCCTGGTCGTTGACGCCGTTGACGGTGGTGGCGCCGATGCCGCCCGGGTCAGAAATTGTGGTGAACCCAGCGCGTTTGGTCCAGGTGAAGCCGAAGCTCTGGGCGCTCGAGCCCGTCCCCATGGTGTAGACGCCGACAACCTCGCCCAGGTTGTTGAGCCCGAGCGCCTGGGTGGAACTAGCCCCCCGGAAGGCGATGGCCTCAAGGCCGGCGTGAGTAGTGAGGAACGACTCCACCGGGCCGAGGCCGGGGTGAAGAAGCCGGTCACCTGGCCGATGTCGTTGATGGCAGTGTCGGTCACAGAGGCGGCGCCCGCGATGGTGGTGAAGGTGGCCTGGTTGTGGGGGATGTCGTACACGAAGCCGTGGGCGTCGCCAGCCGAGTCGACCTCGAAGCCGACGGCCACGTCCGAGTCGTTGACCCCGAGCAGCTGGGTGACGGCCGGGCTGGCTGGGCTGGCGCCCCCGGGCAGGGGCACAACCACCTGGGTGAAGTTGCGCCCGTCGTTTAGCGAGTACCAGCCGTAGTCGGCGTCGGTGCCGGTGCTGGTGGGCGACTGGAAGCCGACCTCGGCCGAGCGGTTGTTGAGCCCGGTGACCTGGGTCTGGGCCGAGCCGGGGAAGTTCTCCACCCGGTAGCCTCCCTGGCTGTAGTAGGGCAGCAGGTGGTAGCCCCTGTTGGGATGGCCGGCCACGCCGGAGCCGAAGTAGCCGGCGATGACGCCGGAGTCGTTGATGCCGAGCAGCTGGTTGAAGGTGAGGTCGTTGCTATTGTCCAGGGTGGTGTACATGTAGGAGGGGGTGCCCTGGGCGTGGACGGGGCCGGCCGAGGCGGCGATACCGGCGGCCGTGGCGGCCGCCACGGCCAGGGTGCCAAGGGCCCGGGCGGCGAAGCTGCCCCGGGGGCGGAGGGGGCGGAAGACGTCCATTGGTTCGTGCCTTTCTTTGGGTAGATGAGGCTGAGGGTTTGGGTTTTGATGGGTTGCTGCTGAGGGGTAGCGCCCGGCTGTTGCTCGGGCGTTTAGCGGGTCAGGCGGAGGCGCCGGGGGCCAAGAAGTCCTCGGTCGCGAAGTGCTGCGAGGCGGTGATGGCGCCGTTGGTGCAGCTGCCAGCGGGGGGAAAGCCGCCGTAAGTGTCGAGGCACTGGAGGCCCACTCGGGCCCAGCCGAATAGAGCACTGTGGGCGGTTGCCGACACCCGTGTCGGCGTCGGGCTCTTTGCAGGTCCAGCTGCCATCTGAGCAGGCGTGACCTGCACGTCGTGGATCACGTGCAAGCTCACAACCAGGTGGTTACCGGCCGGCACCCTGCAGGGCGGTTGGCACCCCGGCCCGGGGCGGCTACGAAGGGCTGGGCGCCATGCCCGGCGGCGAACGCCGAAGCCGTGGGAGCGATAGCGCCGGCATCGGCGAGGGCAGCCGCGACTAACCAATTGCGGGACATCGTTGTCTCCTTTTGGGATGGTCTGAGGTGGGGCGGTTCCGGGGTGTTGGAGTGACGTTGCGCCACGAGCCATTTACACGTGGCGAGGCCGCCGGCGGTTCAACCGGCATGCAAAAAATAGACGTGGATGAACCGGGCCCGGATGAACCGCACCGGCTCGGAGCACGTGTTTGTCCAGTGAGAACGATCCCAAGAGGTTTCACGCCCACGGCCACGACAGGCAGATCTTTCCTTGCTTGCCGCCGAAAATCGTTATGCCGATGAGACCACCTCTGCAGGGGAAAACTGGCGGACGTACACGGAGGCAGCACGGTGACCACCGATCTGGGTGCTTAGCGGCGGTTGGGCACCGGGAACGGCTGCCGGCCCACCGCGCCGGCGAAGGCCGGACCCGTCTTTGTCTCTTGAGCCACCTCATGAGCAAGATGGCTCTCACCGGAGACGAGGTCGTTGTCATCAGGCGGGGGATCCTCACCCGGCGGGTTGACGCCGAACTCGAGGCGAGCTCCTTGTTCGCCCTTGCCGGGCTGATGCTCCGCACCCTGCTTGACCCCGACCAGCTGCCGACAGCACTGGCCACGCTCGATTACCAAGTCAACCGGCCCTTCGATGGGTTCGGCGACCAATAGCCCAATTGGCACCAAACAGATCCCATCGAGTCGATGTCGCTGCCCCCTCGACGACGGACTGCTTCGAGTGGTCCAAAGTCGGCGTCTCGCCCGCGAGCACATATTGCCCGCATATGCGCGGCTCACGAAAGTCATTCTCCTGTAAGGAAAAACGACATACCGACGGATATTGCCATCTCGGTTGCCACGGATTTACCTTGTGATGCCAGGCAGATCCGCCACACATATTATCCTCCCGGAAGCCGGCATTCTGTATCCGGTGTCGCATGACATGGCTGATCTCCTTTCATTTCGGTGATCGCCGACTCCGGTGCGTCTTACGGTCGGGGTGGCATAACCAGGTGCGTGCGCGTTCGGAGTCGGTACCGAGGACGCCGCTGGAGTGGACGACAATGACGCAGTGACGGTCCCGCTGGCCAGAGATCAGGGCGATCCCCGCTGGGTGTTCAATGTAGGCGCCGAACGGCGCCGTCACCACACTCCGGGGAACAGCCGCTTATGCGTGGCCGCGTACTGCTGGTACGGTTCGCCCAACCCGGCCATGAGAGACCGCTGTTCGAAGTGGATTCGTACAACCAGGCCGACGGTCGGTATAACAGCCACGATTAGTAACGAGATCGCGTTGGTGAGCGCCAGGCCCAGACCGATGAAGAAGATGATCAGCCCGGTGTACGACGGATGCCGCACCCAACGATAGGGCCCCGTGTCGATGACCGGTTGATCAGCCTGTACCCGCACTTCGGCCGTGAAGAACGGCCCGAGAGCGAAGATCGACCATTGCCCTACGAAGGTACCGGCTGCCATAAGGATGAGCCCGACGATGAATATCGGCCATCGCCCCCCACTCAGCTCCGCCGAACCCAGGCTTGCAGCACCGAGCCCGCCGAGCAAGCCCCCGATGATCGCGAGGGCAACAACGACCTGGCTCCACGGTTCAGACGGGTGCCTCCTCGGTTGAGGCCGCTTCGGAGTCGCATCGCGCCCTCTCCGACAGCGAATAGACCGAACAGGGCCCAGAAGCCGATGTCGGATCCTGGCTGTTGGTACGGAGGCGTGACCACGAACCCCGGTCTAACAGACCGGGTCGCAGACACTGAACTGCCGACGATCGTGGCGTGGAAATGTACGGGCGCCGTGAATGCACACGAGCACGTAGGGGTTTGCCTGGTCTCGGCAAGCCGTCCTATATCTGCGTCCACTTAGGCTCAGAATTTCAGATCGGCGCCGCCGCGGGTAGGCGCCTGCGAAGTAGACAGCCTCTCCGAGCGACGGTTCTTATTGCCTCCGGTTCAAGGCGAATTCAGCTTGCGCCAGAATAGAAACCACATACATATCGTTCAGACGAAGGTCGGCGTTCTGTCTCCCCCTCACACGAAAGGGACAATCTCGCTGGGTTTCCGGTATCGCCGACTCGGTGCGTCAAATCTATGGGCGTCATGCGTCTCCTGCGGCGTCGCTCTGTGCTCGTGCGGTGACGCTCCCGATCAGCAGCCGCACGGATTCCTTTGCGACCTCAACCCGTCAATGCATCGCGCAGCTGTGGTCGAGCGTACGGACGTCGGTCCACGTTCGCGTTGGAGTTCGCGGTAGATCGTGGTGCGGGAGAGGTTGAAGAGTTCGGCGAGCTCAGCCTGGGAGTGAGAGCCAGCCGTACGGGTCTTTCGTACGCTCCCCTTCCGAGCGGCGACGACACTTCCGCCTCAGCACCGTCATGCACGCTGAGGGACCGGCTATCGAAGCGTTCCAGTCCGGAGGTGGTTCCGTTCAGTGTGCCGTCGCCCTCATTGGGTCGGAGTCTGGCGTTCGGGTCGGGGTCGGAGCTTGAAGATGAGGATGCCGAGGTACTTGTTCATCCACGCCTGCTTGTGGGGATAACGGCGTCCGGCATCCTCGGGTAGTTGCGGCTCGATCGCGGTCTCGATCCACAGCCCTGCCGCGCTGAACACGTTGATCAAATCGGAGATCGTGTAAGGCCGTTTGGTGAGGGTGATCTGATCGTTCCAGCCGCTTCTGTAAGAGAAAGTTGCAGCGGAGAAGTACTCCTCGCCCAACGACGTTCCGTTCTGTTCTGCCCGTTCGAGGGCGTATGGAATAGGTTGGGTCCTGGTCAGCAGGATGAAGCCGTCGTCGGCGAGCATCGCCCGCGCAGCCTTGAGGGTGCCGACTGGACTGGACGCGTAGCCGAAAGACTGCAGGAACAGGATCCGGTCGAACGTTCGACCGGAAAGCTCACGAATCGACTCCAGCTCGGACAGGTCGCCTTGGACGAGTTGCAGACCTGGCGGCCGGGCTGTGAGGAAGTTGCCGCTGATGTCGACACCGACAGAGGCGGCGGCACTGTCTTGAATCAGCTCTGCGAGCTTCCCACCGTTGCCGCAACCGAGGTCGAGCACAGACCGACCGGTGACATCGCCAAGGAGGCCGCGCTGCGCAGGCCACTCTACCAGCCGATCCAGCGAGTCCTCCCTGGTGCGGGCCCGTTCATAGTCTGGCGCGAGACGCGCCCACGGTTGGTCGGAGTTTTGGCCGCTGGGGCTCATCGAATCCGTCGTCGTCTCAGAACCATCTGGCCTCGCCACCTAACGAAGGATAGTCGTTGCGCCCATCCTCTCCTTTGGGCCTTGGCCGCCGGCGCCAGCCCGTCCGATAGCCGATCCCGTTGCAGGCGTCAGGCGGCGAGGGAGTCTAGGAGTCGGTCGTGACTTGGTGTCCCAGCCGGGCACACGCCTGGGGCGAGCATTGATCTCCTCCGCGATTCGGTCGAGTTCGGCTTGGGTGAGCCGGGGCAGATCGGCTTGTTTCGGCAGGGTAGCTGCCGCGACCATAAGGCTTCTCCAGGACTCGGAAAACCCAGTTATGGCACGACAGCCATTAGTTCCAGGGTCAACTCCGTTCGCCAAGCAAGAACTCCCAGCCGTCTTGCCACTCAAAATCCGCCTGCACGAGCGCACGAAGATCGGCACCGTTCAAGGCGCACTCGAGCCCCCAGTACGTTGCCACATGGCCAAGCACCAGCACTCGGCTTTCCTCCCAGCGAAGGGGGAGGTCGGAGAGGAAGCGCTCCACCCGGACCGTCGCTTGTTGCCAGCTTTCACCATTTGGGTACGGCTCGGTCAGGCGGGACCGCCGGAATGGGTGGACTTGCTCGACGGGGGCGCCGTTCAACCGCCCGTAATCGCATTCCCGCAGCCTCCAATCGGCGAGGAGGGGGATCGGCAAGCCACCGAACGCTATCTTGGCCGTCTCAAGCGACCGAGCTAGGTCCGAGCTGAAGACTGCTGCCAGCCCGTCGTTGGATCGTCGTCGCCCGAGCGCCGCCGCTTGCTCACGGCCGAGTGAGGACAGCCTCCCGGGAAGCCAGCCGGTAGCTAACCCTGCCTCGTTGTCATCGGTTGTCGAATGCGTCTCGAAGACGATTTGGATCGGCACGGGACAATTTTTGCGCGCCCAGCGGCCTCAGAGATGCCGGCGCACGCTCCAGCGCCCGTAACCGGCAGCACCAACCAGGACACGCCTTGTTCGGGGCGGCCGGGCTCCTATCGCGACAGACCGACGGCGCGATTCCGAGCAATGGCTCGGGCGCTGGAGCTTCTGTCACACGGCGCGACCGATATCGTCCCCGTCAAGTTCAACCAAGTGGGCGCACGGCCCCAACCTGTCTCGGATATACAACGCGCTTGCTCGCTAAAGGCCGGCTCGCCTGCCCCTGCCCGCGCTACGGCCCGGTTGGTGAGCACACTCAACCGACAAGGGCGCCCCAGCTCCAGGGGCAGGTTGTTCGTCATGGTCGGCCTCCCGGCCTCTGGCAAGACCACCCGGGCTCGAGAAATCGAGGACCGGTGGGGGGCATTGCGGTTGACACCTGACGATTGGATGATCCCACTGTTCGGAGAGAGCGGCCCCGGCGGCAAGAGGGACGTCTTGGAGGGGCGCTTTGTTTGGCCGGCGATGCGTGCGCTACGTCTGGGGACCAACGTGGTCTTGGATTTCGGGGTCTCGAGCAAGGACGAGCGTTCGGCGTTGCGGTACCTCGCTTCCTCGGTCGGGGCCACCCGCGAGCTTGTCTACTCGGAAGTGGACGAGCAGGAGCAGGCGGACCGAGTGGTCCAGCGCGCCCAGACCGAACCGGGCTCCACGTTCCCGCTGAGCGATGACGACCTGGGCCGGTTCAGGCGACTGTTCGAAGTCCCGGGCCAGATGAGCTCGAGCCGCACGAGGCCGGTCCGCCCCCGCCGGGGTACAGAGACTGGGCGCGGGTGGGCGGCCGAGCGCTGGCCTTGGCCTATATCGATCTCGTCCAACGCCAGTTAGCGATGTGCCCGCCGACGGCGGTCGACTGGTCTGCCTACATCACCGGCTCGCTATTGCAGGACAGCCAGGGCGACCAGGCCAGGCTCGCCCGGCTAGGCGGCGAAGCCGAAAAAGTTGTTGTGGCTGTCCAAGAAGTTGTGGCCGGACTGAGCAAGGACCTTACGCTGCCCACCTCAGACTTGGTGCACGGTGACCTAAGCCTGGGCAACCTCATTTTCCGGGACGGCCTGTTCCGGGGTGTGGTTGATATCGAAGCCGTGGGGTCGGGCACAGCCGCTCATGACCTGATGGCCGGTCTCCGTACCTAGGCGCCCGGTTCGGAAAGAACGACCCAGCGGTTTTCGTCCTCGGCCGAGCGACCCTGCCGACGGGCGTTCGCGATGCGAGCCGGCGCCGGCTACCTCGGCCTGCTGGAGGACAAGAAACCGGGCCGAGTAACGATTTTGTGTAGGGGGTCGCCGTGTTTCACCACGGGATCGGGCGCCTCCCTGTTAGCGGGATCCGTCAGATGCCGTTCATCTCGTCGTCGAGCAACCCGACAGGGCGAGGCTAAGGGGCCGGCGTTTCGCGCTTTGTCCCGAGCCCGGGCCGTGCACTGTCAAGGAACCGCGGCAGTTCTTGCCCAAAGGCTTTACATGTCGGAGGTCGCGGGGCAAGAATGTAGCCGTGCCGGCCGGGCTTGACGGCAACCCAAACCCGATTAAGACGGATGAACGTGATGCAGTGCTCGAGGAAGTTGGTGCAGCCATGGAGCTCATCGGCCGAGAGCGCGTGCTTTTGGCGATCGACGGGGCGGGGGGTGCCGCGAAGTCGACCTTTGGAGACGAACTGGCACGATGGCTGGCCAACCGAGGCCACACTGTTGTCCGCTCTACGACCGATTCGTTCCATCGGCCACGCGCAGAGCGCTACCAGCGTGGCCCAACCTCAGGCGAGGGCTACTACCACGACTCGCACGACCTTGCCGCCATCCGCCAAGAGCTGCTCGAGCCCTTCCGGGCGGGCGCCAAGCGAGTACAGGTCACAGCGTTCGACGAGCCGGCAGACGCACCGGCGGCTAGCTACACCGAAGTGACGACTCGGCAGTGCTGATATTCGACGGGCTGTTCCTTCTCCGCTCTGACCTGCGTGCCCACTGGGACCTCACCGTTTACTTGCGGGCGGAGCAACGGCGGGAAGCTACCTGGGACGCCTACGTCCAAGCCGGCCTTCCCGACGACGCCGCCGCCCGAGCAAAAGAGCTCGAGCAACGTTTGACGCGGGCTCGATGGCCCAGATATCACCAGGGTTGGCAGTTGTACCTGATGGACGCTGAACCCGAGCAAGCCGCCGACTTCGTGATCGACAACGACGACTTCGCCAAGCCGTGCCCCGTCCAGACCCGCAGGTAAGTTCTAATGAGCACGGCTGTATGCCCGGGCGACAAGTTGCATTTTGCGTTGTTGCGTCGGGCGAATCCAGCGTGGCGATCAAGAAGTGGCCGAGCCACTCGATTTTCGGTTGCCACCGGGTTGAGATGCGTACCGGACCATGTACGACCGGCCTTGGCCGAGTCGTGGCCGTAGTCTAAGGGGGCCTACGGGGCAGCGGGTCATCCTTTGTGACTGTTTTTACTTGAAACCGTGACTCGCTCGGGAGACCCCTGTTAATGGCACCAGCCGCGGCCACGGAGGACCGTTCGAACTTCGACGAAGGTGTGATCGCTCCTAGAGTGCACGAGCGTGGCCGGGTATGAGAGCTCGGCCCGGTTGTTGGCCGCGTCGGCCGCAGCGGGGTCGACCCAGCTGAGGGTGGCCTGTGCCGATGACGTCCTGGCCGATGTCGACGGCACAGGGTCGTCGTGGCATCGATCGTCGGACGGGCGATGTATACGGCCGGATTGGACATCGACACGGCGGCGGCAAGGTGGTTCCCGGCTTGGCCGGCCGGGGACGCCCGAGCAGCGGTAACGGTGCGGCACCTCCTGGGACATACGTCGGGGTTATCGGCTGACGGCTGGGCCGCCGTCGACGCCGGGCCACCGCAAGACCTGCTGGCGATGGCTCTCGAGCTTCCGTTGACCTGTCAGCCGGGCACGCACTGGCAGTACAACAACGTGGCCGTCATGCTGCTACCCCAGGTCGTGGCCGCAGTCACTGAGCGGCCTTTCTTCGACTATGCCGGTGAAGAGTTCTTCTCTCCGCTCGGCATCGAGGACTGGCGGTGGGATGTAGATGCGGCCGGCCACCCGCTGGCCATGGCCGGCTTGTGCCTAAACGCCGCCGACCTGGCCCGGGTCGGCCGGTTGTTGTTGGACGACGGCCGCATCGGCAGCGCCCCCCTGCTCCCGCCCGGTTGGGTCGAACAGTGCACCCAACCGGTGGCGGCTGGCACGCCGAGCTGCGGGCTTGGCCTGTTCTGGCGATGGCCCAACGACGACCGCACCGGTGCGCCTTGTTGTTTCGGCCATGACGGTTCGGGTGGTCAACATCTGTGGTGCTACCCGGCCACCTACATCGTCATCGCTCGCCTTCGCGATAACCGCCTCCCGGACGGCAGCTACGATCCCGGCACCCATGAACAGGCCTTCTTATCGTTGCCGAAGCTCGGAGCAGCACTGTCGCCCTGAGCGTCACGTCGCCGCGGGCCTTGTCCCTCCTGTCGCCGTTCCGTTACCGGGGACCTCGCCTTGTCGGCTACGTATGCGGCATGGGTGCCGAAGGCTTCGTCACTTCTACATGCGGTTTGGGTGCCCTTTATGAGCGAGCGTTCTTTAGGTGGCGATCAAGGAAAAGTAGCTCACCTATCCCGGCCGAATGAGCCCAAATCCGAAGCCTCGGGCGCGAGCACCTTGAATGTCGGGGTCATAGACGTGCTTGCTCAGCCCAGTGCGCGGCGGCGACGCCATCGAACGGTGGAGTGCGCGAAGAAGCGAGGGCGAACGCTTGGGCGGCTGCGCGTTCGGTGCTCTCGATGAGGTCACGTGGGTACCCGTAGCGCACCAGGTGGTCTTCGAACTCGTCCTGATCGAGGACCTCGACGGAGCCGTCGAGTCATCCAATGACGTCGAGGTCGGTGTCGACCGACACGATGCGGTCATGCCCGACCACCGGTGGGGTGGACATGTTCACGTAGAACTCGGCTCTCGGGTGGCCTTGGTACCACGTAACCGTCCACCAGTCGGTCGGTACGAGGTAGAGCGCATCCTTGTCCCCCGTAAGGACGGTCCCGTCACCACGGAACACGCTGCGTGGGGCCCCGCTCCAGCACCACAGCCCGAACTCGTCGTCGCCGAGCACGCGGACCGCCGTGCGGTAGTGCGGGATACCGCCCCACTTCTCCGTGACAAGTTCCACTTCCAGAGCGTGCCATACGCGAGACAAAAGATTTTGAAATGCCATGCTCAGCTTGCGAGCGGGACAGAAATTCGGACCGGTCCGGTTGACGTCCCCGGGCAAGAGGCACGATGGAGCGGGGACTTCGACGTACTTTGGCCGAACTGACAACGGCTCTAGGAGTCGACTTCGGGCAGTCGCTCCGCCGTCGGCCGGCGCCTGCGAAGCACAAGCCAAAGTACCCGGCGGTCGCCGTCGCCTCGAGCAGTTGTTCTTCGTTCGGCCGACTAGGAGTCGCAAAAGGCTAATGAGCCTAAGCCCACTTAGAAGATCGCAGTTCCTTTTCAAGGCACATCTTTGGTATTTCCGCCCAACGGTACCCAATAAAATCTTGCCTGCGACCTAACCGCTACTGGTAACCCAGGGACTGAAGCGTGTAGAGCTCCTTGTACAGGCCGCCCTTTGCCAGGAGGTCGGCGTGGCTGCCTTGCTCGACCAGTCGGCCGTTTTGGAGCACAAGGACGAGGTCTGCCATACGGACGGTGGAGAACCGGTGCGAGACGAGCAGCGTAATGGCACCGGCGGCGCGACCCATTGATGATGCTTCGGCATAGCGCCGAAAAAGGTCGTACTCGCTGGTGGCGTCGATACTGGCGGTGGGTTCGTCGAGGATGAGGAGCAGCGGCCCGGGTCGCATCATCGCTCTGCCCAGGGCGAGTTTTTGCCACTCACCTCCGGACAGGTCTACGCCGTCAGGGAAACTGCGGCCGAGCTGAGTGCCAAGCCCGGCGGGGAGCCGCCCAATGAGGTCGGCGCCACCGGCGCGGCCAAGGGCGGCGCTGACACGACCGGTGTCGTCCACGTAAGGCAGGTCGCCTACGCCAACGGCGTGGCAAGCAGAGAACTCGAGACGAGCGAAGTCCTGGAACGCCGCCGACGACTCGTTCCGCCAAGAGGCCAGTTCGAAGTCGTCGAGCGACGTTCCGTCGATACTGACGGAACCACCCGTGGGTGCGTAGAGGCCTAGGAGGAGCTTGACGAGCGTTGTCTTGCCGGCGCCGTTCTCACCTACTAGCGCGATGACCGCGCCGGCGGGCAAGAGCATCTCCAGGTTGTCAACGGCCAGGTGGGCAGAGCCGGGGTAACGGTAGGACACGTGGTCGAGGCGGATCCCCTTCTGCAGGCGGCTCGGCGCCGGTTGGGCCCCGTGCTCGGCAGCTCGGGCCATCTCGGCGTGGCTTACGATGCGGCGATAGCTGTCGATGACCCGAGCGACCCGCCCGTGCATCTCGAGAAGGCTTAGTGCCGAGGCGACCAAGCTGTTGAGCTGGCCGCACAGGACCACTACCAGTACAACGTCGCCAGCGCTGGCCCGGCCGGTGAGCGCCAAATGGACGACGAGCAGGGTGGCCAGCGCGTACGCGCCCACAAATACCAGGGTCCCCGCCGTGCTCAGCGCGCTCGACCGTGCTTCGATGGCCACGTCGCTGTCCCCGCTCGCTCGGACCACTCGGTCCTCGCGTTCGATCAGCTCGTCACCGAGACCGTAGACGCGCAGCTCCTTGGCCGGCCCAGGGGTGGTGGCCAGGTCGAACAACGTTGCCGCTCTCCGTCGGGCGGCGGCCAGTTCCTGCCACCGCTGGTTACGCCATCGCTGCGCCTGGGCGGTGGCCGCTACGGCGGGCAACGCCAAGACGGGGAGGAACACCAGCCAGGCGCTGACGTCCGCCAGCAGCACCACCGTCAACGCGAACCGGGTAAATAGGGCCGCCGCCGGTGTGAGCAAGACGATGGCGTGTGCGAAGGCTTGAGCGTCAGAGCGGACGGTCTCCAGGTTGTCGAGGTACTCGGGCGTTTCCAGCGGGTCGAGGCGCGACATGCCAGCCGCCAGGTCCACGGCCCGTCGGTCGAACTCGTGGCGGAGCGCTTCGCGTACGGCCACTTCGGACCGTACCTGTCCCTGGCGGGCGGCGACGCCAGCGGCCACAATCACCACCAAGCTGGCAGCAGCCCCATAGCTCTCCGTCCACCGCTGGCCGACCACCGCGTTCACGATCACTTTGAGCGCCACGGCCGATGCCACCGCGGAGAGGCTCGTAATCAGGTTCATGACCGACAGGGCCAGGACCTCGCGCCGGGAAGTCCCCCACGCTGCCCTGAGGACCAGGCGCAGCCGAGGAGCTAGTTCAACCTTCGGGAGCATCCCGGTAAGCCTCAGCCTGTAGGGCGAACATGGTGGCGTACTGCCCACCAGCCGCCAAGAGCTGGTGATGGGAACCCCGCTCGGTGACCCGGCCGTTCTGGAGCACGCAGAATCTCGTCGGCCTTCCGCACGGTGGAGAACCGGTGTGACACCAAAATGGTCGTTACCCCTCGGGTTATGTCCAGAAAGCGGTCGTAGAAAATGGCCTCAGCCCGGGCGTCGAGGTTGGCCGTGGGCTCGTCCAGGATCAGGACCTTGGCCCCGGAACGCAGCGCGTACAGTGCCCGGGCCAACGCCACTGACTGCCACTGCCCGCCTGACAGCTCGGTCCCGCCCGTGACCTCTCGGCTGAGCTCGGTGGCCCAACCATCGCTAAGGCCCGCCACGAAGCGTCCCACCCCGGTCAGGTCGGCCACCTGTTCCAGGACTTGCTGGTCCCTGGGGCTATGGATGGCCCCGAAGCGCACGTTGTCCCCGATGCTGGCTGGGTAGTGGACAAAGTCCTGGAAAACCACCGCCACTTGCCGGCGCCAGGCGAGCGGGTCGACGCGGGCCAGGTCGACGCCCCCTAAGAAGATCGCCCCCGAACCCGGCTCGATCAACCGGCAAATGAGTTTGATAATGGTCGTTTTCCCCGCCCCGTTCGCCCCTACGAGTGCCAAAGATCGCCCTGGCCGCAGCTCCAGGTCAACTGATTCCAGCGTCCCGGCTACCTGCCCCGGGTAGCCGAAGGCCACCTTTTCTAGTCGGAGCCCGTCCCAGGCTGGCGGTTGGACTGGAGCCCGGCCCGGTGGGCTCGACTTCGGTGCCAATGGGGCCAGCGTCCGCTCTAAACGCGCCAGCGCCGGGACTGGGGCCGCCCCCCAGTCCACCAGTACGTCGTCGGTCCCCCCGTTCCCCATCACGGCCGCCCCCACCACGCCCTGCAGCGCCAACGTCAGCCCGGCGATCCCCAGGTGCCCCGACTCTGCCGCTCGGACCACCAGGATGACGGCGACGACGTTCACCGCCACCACGACGCCAAACAAGGCCACGAGCGGCGACCGCCGGCCTCGCCGGGCCGTCCACACTGGGCTCATGGCCGAGCGCCAGTGGGCCTCGAACCCGTCGCGCAGCCACCCACCGAGCCCGAAGACCCGGATTTCCTTGGCCGCCTGCTGGGTGAAAGCCAAGTCCCGGTAGTACTCCGAACGACGGTTGGCCGAAGTCTGGTAGCCCAGCACTTTCCACAACTCCAGGTTCTCCCGACGTAGTTGCGTACGCACGACCAACCACGTCACAAGAAGGGCCAAGGCGAGAAGGACATTGAACCTGGCCACTCCGAGCAACATGAAGACGCCAGTTAAGTAGCTCCCCAGCACCACCTGCAGCGAGAACACCGCTCCCACCGCGTTGTACCGTGCCCTGGCCACCGTGCTCCCCTCGGCGACCAAGTCGCGGATCTGGGGGTCTTCCAAATGGCTGGTACCTGTCGGACAAAGGACGGCGACCATGGCACGCCGGCGCAAAGAACGGTCCAATTGGTTCGCCAGGCGTGTGGTTACCAATCCCTGCGCCATGGCCAGCACCTGCTGGACGGCCAAGATGGCGGCGATGGCGGCTATTGCGACATATGCGTGATGCTCAGCCGACCCAATAGTTGTCGTTGAGAGCACGCCCGAAACAGCCGAAACCAGCTGGCTCACCGCCACCGCCAGAGCGAAGGGGAGCGATGACAACACAATGGACAGGGTGTAAAAGAATACAGTTCGAGAGATATCGGCCTGCGCCAATGCTGCGGTCAAGACAGTTATCGACGAACGCTTCGAGCGTTCTGGAGACGCGTACCCAATAGCGTTCATCACGCCCCCCAAGGCCCAGGCTCACTCGTCAACCACTGGCTCACGTGCTGGCCGAGCTCCTTGGTCCCGTCGGCCACATGTCAAATGTAAGTGATGATGCTTACTTCGTGTGGCTAGGAGAACGGGTAGCTGGTTCTGGAGCGACAGGTAGTCACGAATTCGGTCACCAAGCCGGACCTCGAAAGGGGCCGCAGTGTGGACCACTGCACTATCAGCGAGCGCGGTGATGTTCGGCGCTCTCCCGTTCGAGCGGGCCGTCACGCCTCCTCTCAGACACTGTCCACCACGGTGGCGGCGAGCCCACTCTCTAGGCGCCATCTCATGGACCCGGGCAAAATGAAGCCCGCCCGTTCGGCCGCGCATGGACGGGTTATCCGCACCCGAAAAAGGCCCCGACCTCGCAACCTCCAGGACGGCTGACTATGTGTCCGCTGTCCACGTCGCATCACAAGGTGCCGGCGCTCCCCTCACACCGTCCTGTATAGCCGATCGGTGGGCGGCCTAGTCGCGGCTCACGGCCACCAACATTCCTCGCCCGGCCCGTACGTTCTCCCGCTCAAGCGGGCCCGGTCCCGCTGCCTTCAGTCGCCGCTTCTGTGCGTCAAATGCTGACGAGTCGCTTCGAGCCACTTCCGGGCTGGCCGTCGGGTAAAGGTCGGGTAGTGCCGAAAGCTTGCAGTCGTACGCTCAACTAGTTACCAGCCCTTCTGGGCCGTCAGGAGGGGAGACTGGTGCCTGAAGTTGGCGATGAAGGCGTGTCGCCAACCGCGATGCCTCGTCAGCGAGGCGCGGATTGGTCGGTTCCAGTGCGCCCAGGGCCTGGTCGAGCGTGCGGCCCAACGCGAGCAGCTCCGTACGCGAGACCACGAGGGCATCTCCTGAAGCGGGAAGGCTTGTGATCTTCCTCGTGGGTTTCATCTCACCCGCTCAGCCCGAGGTGGGGTACGTCCATTTCGTTGCTGTACGGCCAGACCGCCGTCGGAGTGGGTTAGCCCGACTGCTCTACGAGCAGTTCGCAGGCTAGGCGCGCCGGCAAGGTTGCCGCGAGCTGCGCGCCGTCACCGCTCCGTCGAACGCCGAGTCGGTCCGGTTCCACCGGCGGCTCGGTTTCAGCGTCAGCGAGCCTCTGGTCGGTTACAACGATCCCGGCCGTGCAATGGTGGTTTTCAGTCGGGATTTGTCTTGCTCTTCGAGCAGCGAAAGCCACTTCGCCACGTAATCGCTCGGGCGGGTCAGGGGCAAGATCCCGGGTCTGTGCACATGGCTCAGCGTCCCAGGCAGTCCGGAAGGGGGCGAGCCGCGCGACGGATTTGGTGCTGAACAGCTGGGAAACTCTGGTGCAAGGGTTCTCCAAAACAAACGCCGATATTATCGAGGCGTAGTCTCGCAATCTGTGCCAGGACCCGAGCGCCGACAGCTCTTGGACACGGCTTTTGTGATCGCCGACTCGGAGCGCGATCACCGTGGCGGCGTAACGCTGGGCCGTGAGCCCCGATCGCCGTTTCGGGGTGAGACCGGAAGCGTCTGCCGGAGTCATTACGTGCGCTGCTCCAGCGAGTTCGGCCGGTACCAGCCGCTCTTGCACCACTTGGCACGTGCCGCAGTCAGTTGCCCGGGGCTCGGTGCGCGAAATCGGCGTGTCGGGAGCGTTTTTGGAACAACTGCAGTGAGAATGCCAAGCTGATCGGACCGCGGGATTAGCCGATCAGGTCGTAGAGCAGCCGGAAGAAGCCGATCTTCTGCTGATCGGCCTCGGCCCCGTAGCTCGAGTAGAACAGTTCCTCAAGTCCGGGGCCTAAGTTCCACGTCACGCTCCATGACCCTATGGCGAGGTCCCACCAGCGGTCAGCCACGACCAGCTCCCCGAGGTCTAGGTAACCGGCGATGTGGCCGTTGTTAAACAAGACGTTCGGCAGGCAGAAGTCACCGTGGCAGACGACAAGGTCCTCGTTGAAGCAAGAGAGCTCTTCCATACGGGAGACGGCCTGGTCCAAGCCGAGCTCGGTGTGCTCGGTGTGAAAGTCACGGGAAGGCACAACCTCGCCGGCGAGCACCCGGGCTTTCACCAGCTCGACGGCCTGCACTGGGCCCATCCGGAACGGGCAATCTTCTACGGGCGCAGTGTGGAAGAACCTGAGGGCGCTGGCGAGCGAACGTACCAGCCCTGGGGGGTCGGCCTTGAGGTCCTCGGCGATGGCCGGTCTCCCAGCCAGCGCATGGGTGACCAGGAAGTCGACTCCGTCCTCGGTCCCGGCGGCCACGACGGTCGGTACTGGCAGGTGCCGGCCGGCCCAGCGCATCTTTTCAGCCTCGTCGACAAGACGCGGGGCACCTTCGGCACTTTTTAGCTTGAGGTAGCGGATTCGGCTGCCTGGGTGTACCAGCTTCCACGTCGTCACCGTCCCCGCGTATTGCCAGGCCACCGACCATCTCCAGTCCCGGTATTCGTGCCGAAGCCGCTCGGGGATTGCCAACTGGTCCACTCGACTTACGGTACCGGGCTGGCGCGGGCGGCTGACCGGGGCCAAAATTCCTGAAGCCAGGGCGCCGTGCGCCGCGCCTCGATCAGCTCGATATCGCTTCGGACTTTCGCGGCTGGCTTCATGACGGCCGGCTCCCCAACCAGTCCGCTCAGCCGCATTGACCCCGCCGGAGGTACAGGCACGCACCGGTCCGGCGCGGTCGCCCGAGCTACTTAGACAGGGGCCGTTCGCATGGCAGTTCGCGCCGTGCCGAGATCCGGCTACGGTGGGCCCTCGCCGGGCACCGAACCGATCGTGTCGGTTCTCAGCTGTGGTCGTTCCTCTACGATTGCCGGTCTTTCGGAGGCTCGCTCTGATGGCCACAGCTTCGATCACTCGAACACCGTTGTGGGAGGGTAAGGACGGCAGCGGTGCCCCTGTGCGTGCCACCGGAAAGCGCGACTCGCTCGGGGTGCCGCCGATATAACGGGGTACCCCAATGGCCAGCGTCTTGTACGTTGCCCGACGTGGACGTGACGCGCGCCGAGCACCAGTTGCAACTGATCGCCGACGTGAGAGCTACCTGCCAGTCGATTGGTGCGCCGGTCTGGCTACGGGGCGGGTGGGCCATGGACTTCTTCCTCGGGCGAGTGACGCGTGACCACGTCGACATTGACTGGTTCGCCGGGGCTGTGAACGCCCCCGGCATCATCAGCGCGTTGGCAGGCCGGGGTTATCGCGTTGTCCCGGGCCCTCCGGCGGACCAGCAGGTTGACCTGTCCAAAGAGGGCGAGGATCTCGAGCTTCGCCTGGCTGTCCGTCGACGACACCGGCCGGGTGGTAGTCGCTGGCGGCCGATGGGCCGGTGAGCCCTGGCCCGAGCACATGCTGGAGTGGCCGACTGGCCGGGTCGGGCCGGTGGAATGCGCAATTATCAACCCCGCAGCACAAATCGAGATAAAGGAGATGATGCCGGTATGGGTGCCGGGTCGTCCCCGCCGCCCGAAGGACGTGCTGGACGTCGCTCTCCTGCGCCAAGCCCTGGGAGACCAGCACGGTCGCCCGGACGTCGAGGCCGAGTAATTAGTACTTGAAATGTGGTGCTTGCCCCGCACGTGCCCTTCTTGGGCCGCCACCGTAGCATCAGGCATTGGGTGCCGACATCACAAGCGGGCGGGCACGTCCTAGACAAACGTCGGCACATCGACGTGCCCCCCAAGATCGACCTGCCGCGCCTCTACCCAGGACTTTGCACAAGGAGGTTGCCAAATGCCCTACCCGGCTGCCCGCCGATCGGACGTGCTCGATGACTTCCACGGGACTCGTGTCCCCGACCCCTATCGATGGTTGGAAGACGATGGCTCGGCCGAGACTGCGGCATGGGTCGCCGCCCAAGACAGACTGGCCCGGGGCTTGCTCGACGGCTTGGCCGGGCGCGATGAGTTTCGCTCCCGGCTGCGCCGGCTCGACGTCGGCTTCGTGGGCCTGCCCGTTGTCCGGGGCGAGCGGACTTTCTACTTGCGGCGCGAGGCCGATCAGGACCTGGGCGTGCTGCGGGTGCAAGAGGACGACGGCACCGAGCGGGCCCTCGTCGACCCGAACGCCCTTAGCGCCGACCACACCGTCACCCTGGACTGGTGGCAGCCATCCTGGGACGGGGCTCGTCTGGCCTACAAGCTGTCACAACGAGGCGACGAGGAGGCCACCCTGTATGTCGTCGACGTGGCCTCAGGGGCGGTCATCGACACCCCCATCGACCGCACCGCCTGGGGTTCGTTCGCCTGGGTGCCCGACGGGTCGGCCTACTATTACGTCCGGCGGCTGCCGCCCGAGGACGTGCCTCCCGGGGAGGACCGCTACCACAGGCGGGTGTGGCGGCGCCGCGTCGGCAGCAACCTGGACAGCGACGAGCTCGTCTTCGGCGAGGGCCGCGACAAGACGGACTTTTACTTCGTGTGGCTCCCCCGTGACGGCAGATGGCTCACCATCGCGGCCAACAAAGGCAACGCCAGAGTGAACGACCTGTACCTAACTGACCTGATGGCAGGGCAAGCGCCGAAGGTGGTGGTGGAGGGCGAGACGGCCGAGGCCTTCGGCGGCGTGGCCGAGGATGACGGCCGCCTCTACCTGCACAGCAACCTAGGCGCCCCCAACTGGCGTTTCGTGGTCGCCGAGCCGGACGACCCTGGGCCGGCGCGGTGGACCGACGTCCTGGCCGAGGGCGACGGTGTGCTCAAGAGCGCGTTCTTGACCAAGGACGCCATCGTTGCGGTCTACGCCAAAGACGTGATTAGCCATCTTGCGGTCTACGACCGGTCGACTTGCCGGCTGCGAACGGAGGTGGCGCTGCCCGGGCTCGGCACCATCGCCGGCCTATCGACCACGCCCGATTTAGAGACAAGGGGCGAGTTCTGGTTCGGCTACACCGATTTCACCACCCCCCACCGCGTCTACCACTACCAGGTCACGAGTGAGGCCCTAGACCTGTACGCCACCGCCCCGGGCGAGCACCACCTCCCTGCGGTCGAGGCCAAGCAGGTCTTCTTCTCCTCGAAAGACGGGACCCAGGTACCCATGTTCGTCCTCCATCGACAAGGGCTCTCGCTCGACGGAGAGCGGCCTACGGTCCTCTACGGCTATGGCGGTTGGGCCATTGCCCAGGAGCCGGGCTACCAGACCGCGGCCCTGGCCTGGGTCGAGCAAGGTGGCGTCTACGCCGTGGCCAACATCCGGGGCGGCTCAGAGTACGGGGAGGCCTGGCACCGGGCCGGGATGCGGGAGCACAAGCAGAGCGTCTTCGACGACTTCATTGCCGCCGCCGAGTGGCTGGCGGCCAACGGCTACACTTCGCCCGAGCACTTAGGCATCCAGGGCGGGAGTAACGGCGGGATCCTGGTCGGCGCATGCGTGACGCAACGGCCGGAGCTGTTCGCCTCGGCGGTGTGCGGCGCACCGCTGCTCGACATGGTCCGTTTCGACCAGGCCCCCAACGGCCAAATCGCTTACGGAGAACTGGGCAACCCGCACGTGGCCAGCGAGTTCGAGTACCTCTACGCCTACTCCCCGTACCACCGGGTGCCCGACGGCACGGCGTATCCTGCGGTCCTTTTTTCAGTCTTTGACGCCGACGCCCGGGTCCCTCCCTGGCACGCCCGCAAGACCTGCGCCGCCCTCCAGTTCGCCACCGCCTCCGACCGGCCGGTCCTGTACCGGCGAGAGGAGCAAGTGGGCCACGCCGCCCGGTCCCTGAGCCGAGCGATCGAGCTGTCGGTCGACATCCTTTCGTTCCAGGCCGCAAACCTCGGCCTCGACCTATCGCCCCTTCCTCCCGAGCAAGCACCCTGAAGTGCTCTCACCAACGGGGGAGGCTTAGGACTGTGGCCCGGAAAAACTTGTTGTTATAGGCCTTTTGGTAATTCGACGTTATGTAGTGAGGGTGGAAGACGGGGTCGTCGTCGGCACGAACCTCGACGGCCTGCACCGGCTAGAGCCTTACCCGGGCACCCTGGTACCGACCTCTCGTCGGACCCTGCCCGTCGACGAGCCGATGCTGGCGGAGTTCCTGGACCAGGTCACTAGCTGGACGGCACTCGCAGTGACCATTTCGGCAGCCCTGACCGGTCATCCCCAGCGGAAGGGCCATCCAGTCGACCAAGACCTTACGGAGGCGGGGAACAGTCGAGCGAAGAGGGCTAGACCGCGCGCTCGGGCACCCGTAGCTAAACGAGACGATAATCAACCGGCGTCTGGCGCCTCCCGGCCACAACAATCCTTTGAGCCTTGCAGAAGGCGATCTTGTTAGGTAGGGAATCTCCCGCTCGAGGCAGCGGGCGACGGCGTCGACCCGATCCCCTCTCTCCTTCTGATGTTCTGTGCGACGACGTTTGGTGAACTCGATCGATTCATATTCGGCGATCACGAAAACCAAGGCCGACAGGGGATTTTTCTTCGAGGTCCGCACGGAACGATCGGCTGCGCTTGCAAAATATGTGTGGACCATCGACCCTGCAGCGCAAGCCAAATTTTTCTCCTGACCATCTGAGCCTCAAGGTGCCCTCTGGTGCCTCCGGGTCGGCCTGTAAGGGTGGTGCCGGGAAGTGGGCCTGGCTGCATAAGTGATTTTCCGGGCGCCGCCTATGGCCCCGCTGCCCCGCCTCTTGCCTCTGGCGCTGCGGTGTGCCATACGGTCGAGCGGTCCGCGTTGAGAACGGTCTCCGCAACCGCGCACCTGCCTGGGGCCCCGCCTCGGCAAACATCGACCCGAGCATCGACCCCCGCCCTCTGACGTCCCAGGCTTATCTGCGGCAAAATAGTTCGATGCAGTCTCGACAAGCCCGAGTTTCTGATGCGAGCGAGGTGGTCCGACTCGCTGGCGTGATGTTCGAGTCAATGGGACTTGGTCTTGATCAACCGGGGTGGCCGGCCGTCGGGGAACGGGCGCTGCGAAAGCGGCTCGGTGCCGACATGATGGCTTTCGTGATAGACGATCCCGAACGCCAGGGTCGGCTCGTAGCTTCGGCCGCGGGAACGATTCATCGACGCCTTCCCCGTCCGGGTGAATCGGAGTTCAGCGCCGGATACGTACAGGGGGTTGCCACGGAGGAAAGTTATAGACGCAAGGGACTGGCCGAAGAGGTCATGGTCGGTTTGCTCGGTTGGTTCCACGACAACGGCGTCATCGCGGTCGAACTGCACGCGACCGGCATGGCCGAAACTCTCTACCGGACCATGGGGTTCAGCGACAGCGGACCGCGTGCTCTTCGTATTCGAAATCTAAGTGACTGGTGGCGAGGACGCGTCGGAGGGCCATGAACTTCTCGCCAGTAGCCTATGTCTTTGGAAGATCGACCGAGAGACACGGAAAATAGCGACACTCAGCAAGTCGGCAACGGAGGATAGCGACACGCACCAAGCTGGTAGCGACGGACGACGGGGTGAGCTTTACGCGGCCGCTTCGGGTAGAGGGAGGCGACTCGAGACCAGCTGCCGGCGAACGTCCCACGGCGGGCAAAGGAGTGCTAGTAGCGTTCCCAAGATGGCTGCCGAGCTCGGCAAGGAGGAATCCCCGGGCTGGCTGACAGCCCATCACAGCCGCTGGCGGACGCACCCCAAGCTGCTCGGAGCAGCGCTGGCCCGCTGCGGGCTGGCGCCAACGAACGTCGAGAGGCTTATTGTCGGCCAGTCGCATGAGGTGTACCGGGTCGAGACGGGCTCGGGCGAGACGGTCGCGGTCCGCGTCGCCCACCGCGAGTCTCGCGCTGAGGTCGAAGCGGCCGTGATCGAGCGTGTGCGATCGGTGGGCGTGCCGGTCCCGGAGGTGCTCTGGCGGGAAGCCCTCGACGAAGGCTCGGGCGCAACCGGGCTGATGGTACAGCGATGGGCGCCCGGGGCCCGACTCGCGGAGCTGGCACGCGCCGACCCGCCGGGGGCGGCGGAGCCGACGATCGAGGCCGGAAGGTTGCTGGCGCGCATCCACCAGGTGACCTGCGCTGGCTTCGGTAACCTCGACACTGGCTTCAAGGGGACTTACCGAGGCTACTGCGAGTGGTTTGTAGACCTACTTCTGGCCTCCCAGCTCGCCGATGTCCACGCGGCGGTGGCCGCCGACAGCGGCGCCCGGAGTATGGTCGACCAAGCCGTCAATTTCATCGTTGCGCACCGGAGGGTTATCGACGCCCAGCTACCTCGGTTGGCGCACGGCGACTTCTCCCCCGCCAATATCTTGGTCACCGACGGTCGTATTAGCGCCATTATCGACTGGGAAGGCGCCAAAGGGGCACCCCGAGCCAATGATTTCGCCTGGTGGGCCAGTATCGCCGAGGGCCTATTTCGACGATCGAGCCTCTGATGAAGGGCTATAACGCTGAACTTGGCGAAGATCTGGAGCTCGGGCTGATGTCCCTGCTGGCCCGGGCGCGGATCCTTATCTCCATGTTGTACTTCAGCGCTCAAGTGGCGAACCTTGATGGCTACAACACAGCAAAACATCGCCTCGAGCGTGTGCTCGCGGAAATCGGTTCCGCGACCTAACCGATGTCGAAACAACTTTGCAAGGGAACCAAGGAGGCTGCGCAGACCTCGAGAAGGCTGCCGGCTCAGAAGCCTGTTGATTTCGGCGAAATGTCGACTACAAATGCTCCGTCGCCTACAGACTCGAGCTGAGCCTCAGACGGTTAGGGTTGTTATTTTGTGCGGGCTTCTGCTCGCTTATTGTGCGCTTGTGCCGACGTTAGTAAAGCACTCGAGACCTGCCGCACAATAATGGACTTCTGGGCGCGTTCGAGCCGAACCACGATATCTCTGGGGCTGCCGACAACAGCGGGACGGAATGCTTTTGCACCTGCACCCGCTGGTGTCTTAGGTCTTAGCCAGCATCCCGGCGAGCTGATGCAGGCGTTCGACCTCTGCCCATGGCTCGGGCCCCGGCTGGGCGGCGACGCCCACTGCGGTTGACCCAGACCGTCCTCAGGCCGGCACGAGCCGCGCCACCGACATCGGCCGTCAAAGAGTCCCCGACGGACCGTCTCTGCGCCGTGCACGCCGAGGAGGTTCAGGGCTCGCTCGAAAATGTCAGGACGGGGCTTGTATGACCGGACGTCCTCGCTTGTAACTACGTGGTCGAACTCGAGCGCATGCCACTCCATTTCGGCTACCAGGTCGACGCGGTCGATATTGGAGACGACGCACGTTGGGACCCCGAGCCCGTCGAGGAACCGTCGTGTGTCACTAAACAGCGCTGGGCGCTGCCAATAGCAGAACTGGGCGCGAGGAGCTCGCCCGCGTCCGCGGTGGAGCCAAGTGCCTTGAGGACGGTCTCCAGAGAGGAGCGCGCGACCTCGCTCTGGCGTCTGAAGTGCAGCCCAATGGCGCCTTCGCACTGGGCCACGAAGGTGGCCGACCATTGGCGCGCAACTTCAGTTGCCACGACCGGCCGGCCCAGTTCAGCGGCCACGTCGCTGCAGATCTTCGCGACGACGACTCGTCGTCTTGGACGAGCGTGCCATAGAAGTCCACTAAGAGAGCGTGCAGCGTGTTCCCCATTGCGCCAGCGGGCGCTCACTGCAATGCTGGTTCCGTCCGATGGCCGTGACTATGGTCAAGGCTGCCACCGCATAGAGGTTCAACGCTGTCGTGGTATTGAGCATTATGGCGGAGACCAGGATGCTCCTTACTAGCGTCGACCCGTCGATATGTAACTTTCCCACAGGAGAAAGGCCTTTCTCGAGGAGCACACAATGCAGCCCTTTGCTGCGCCGCGGGGGTGTCCTGACGTACTGCCTGGCAATATGAGGGATTGGCGGAGAAATCCCCGGGCGCGGGTTGTCCTTAGCGGGGATCTCGTTCCTCGTCGCCTTTGTGCCAGACACGCCCCATGGCCTTCGGTACCGGTTCGGTGATCGTGGCCCGAGAGGACTGGCGCGGTTATCTCCATTCAGCCATCCCACGCTTCGTAGTTCTCGACCAAGGGCAGGCCCTCGTCGATTGGTCCCCGCCCAGCACCGTCGGGGTGTACGCCAGTAGCCGTCACTACCCTGGTCGTGAACACCTGCCGCGCAACGAGCGCAAAATGCTGACGCTGGAAACGTGCTGATGGCTGTACACCTCGGTGGCGTCCGAGACGGTTGCGGTCAACTTCGTGGACGAGGGACACCCGTCGTGCACCACGCGCTGGCTGGTCGGCGGAGGGGCGCTTCTGTTGCCCGACGTTTAGACCCAGCATGACGGCGACACGGTGGTCCAGGACGTCTGGTGCTCGCGGTGTCGCCGCCAGTGCCGGGGTTGTCGGTAGCGGTGCTTATGGTGTCGTTGTTGGGCCGGTGATCTCGAGAGTGACCCAGCGCGGCTCGATGCCGTCGTGGGCAAGGTGGCTTATGACATCGAGCAAGGCGGCCGTGGCTACATATTGGTAGCCGGGCTCGTGGTCGATGTCGATGGTGATCGTGATGCGCTGCAGGAGCGGCTCGGGGCAGTTCATTCCGAGGTGACTTCCGTGACGGCGGCCCGGGCGGCTTTGTCGTCGACTATCGACGCGCCGGCGGCGTAGGCGGCGATAAGGGCTTGGACGGCCAGGTTGTTGACGGCCCGGGGCAGGCCCCGGGAGGCTTTGTGGACCCGGGCCACGGCGTCGTCGGAGAACAAAGTGTCGGAACGGCCGGCCAATTTCAGGTGATGAGCTATGTAGTCGGCGGTGTCGGGCTGGCTGAGCGGGGGCAGGGCATAACGCAGCGCCACCCGCTGGTCGAGGGCGGCGAAGGCCCCCAGGCGCAGCCGTTGGCGCAGCGTGGGCTGGCCGGCCAGCACGAGGGCAAAGGGGTTGGCCGAGTCCATGTCCGCATTGGTCAAAAGGCGCAGTTCTTCTAACTGGTCGGCGGCCAAGAGGTGGGCTTCGTCGACAATAAGTACGACCTTGCGCCCCCGCTCGGCCACCTCGGCGGCTAAGGCGTCTTGGGCTTGGGGTATGAGCGAACAGCGGTGGAAGCGGGGCACCTGGCCGAGGTGGGCCACGATATAGGTGTAGAGCCCGCGGGCACCGACGGCCGGGTTGCCGAGGTAGATGACCGTGTGCCGGGAGCTGTCGAACTCGCCCAGGGCGGCGCGCACGGCCACCGTCTTGCCGGCGCCCACTTCCCCGGTAATAACGCCGATGGCCGCTTCTTCCACACACCAAGAGATGCGGGCCACGGCTTCGGCATGGCCGGGGTGGCGGTGCAGCATGGACGGGGCGAGGTCCTTGCCGAAGGGGGTGCGGGTAAACCCCCAGTGCGAACGGAGCGCTGCGATGCTCACTCGGCCACCTCCTCCTCTGCCTGGCCAGGGCCAGAAGCCGGCCAACCAAAAGCAAGTTCTGCGTGCACACCCTCCCCGATGCCGGCGTAGGAGATGCGCCGGGAGAGCTCGGCGTCGGCGCGGGCCTCGACCAGGTGCAGGTAGTCGATCCCCGTTGCCGGGGGCGGCTCTTCGGTGCCCGGCTCGGGGCGGGCCGCAGGATGGCTGTGACGGCCGATCACGACCGGGACGGCGGCACCCATGGGACGGTTGTTGTAGCGGACCTCGACCCGGGTGAGGTCGAAAGGGTTGAAAACAAGCTCCACTTTCCTGCCCACCAAGGCCGGGTCGACCTCATAGCTGTTGGAGAACAGGCTGACTGTGGCCGTCTTGGCCACGGTGCGGGCCTCTGACCACAAGAACGCCTCGTGCAGGTCCTCGGCGCTCGGGTAGCGAGGGGTGCCGCCGGAGCCGAAGCGCTCGAGGGGTGTCATGCTTGGTCTCCGAGTGCACCGCCCGGTGGTAGACGGTCTCGGCCCAGGCGGCAAAAAGCTGGTTCAGCCGCTCGACATTTTCGATGCTCGCATGGGCGGCTTCGACCAAGAACTGGTCCCTCACGGTGCGGAAGACCCGCTCGATCTTGCCTCGCCCTTCGGGCCGGCCGGGCCGGGAGTGGATGAGCCGGATGCCCAGGCTGGCGCAGGCTCTGAGCAACTGGGCCGAGACAAATGGGCTGCCGTTGTCCAAGTTATGGAGACATCGGCACAACTTGGATTATGCCGACCCCGCGATTATGCCGACCTTTGGGAGCAAACCCTGTTCAGCCGGGGTGGAGGGCGCGAAATTGTCGGCATAATCACAAGGCTTCCAAGAAAGCGAGGAGCCGGTCAGGGGGACGGTAGCGACCGGGCTTGGTGCCTGGTGAGTGGAGGGTGGCCAGGGCACGCTCTTTTTGGCGCAGATCGGCGTGTATGTAAATGCCCCAAGTTGTAGAAACCTGCTCGTGGCCGAGCCACAAGGCAATAATGGCGATTTCGTTGCCTTCTTCCAGGAGCCGCATGGCGCAACTGTGCCTCAAGGTATGGGCGCTCACGTGCTTGGAGCGCATCGACGGGCAAACCTCGCTCGCCTTGGCGACATAGAGGGCGACCCGGCGCTCGACGGCGTCACGGGTCAACGGCCTCCCTGTGCTGGTCGGGAAAAGCGGGTCGCCGGGAGCCCCCCTTCGTTCCGCCGCTCCAGGCCGCGCAGCACGCCCACGGTGCTCTCCAGCAGCGGTGTCCGGTGTTCTTTGCGGCCTTTGCCAACACAGTGGACGTGCGCTCCCGTTCCCAGCACCACGTCAGCGTTCTTGAGCCCGGTGAGCTCCGAGACCCGTAGCCCTGTCTGGGCGGCCAGGAAGAGCATGGCGTGGTCGCGCCGGCCCGTCCAAGTTTTGCTGTCACAGGCGGCGAGAAGTGCTGTGACCTCGCTTTCGGTCAGGTAAGTCACTAGGTTGCGCTGGTGGCGCTTGGCGGGGATGGCGAGAACTCGCTGGATGGACCCAGCGTGCTCAGGGTGACGCAACGCCGCGTACACGAAGAACGAACGCACAGCCGCCAGCCGGTTGTTCCGGGTGCGGGTGCTGTTGTGGCGTACCTGCTCGAGATCCTCCAAGAACGCGGCGACGAGCGGGGCGTCCAAGTCGGCGATATCGAGGTCGCAGGGTTTCTTTTTGGCACGCTCGGAGGCGAAGCGCAAAAGGAGGCGGAAAGTGTCCCTGTAACCGGAGATGGTGTTAGGGCTGGCGCCTCTCTGGCTCATAAGCCTGTCGGTGAAGAAGGCCTGTAACGTCGGGGCAAGGGCGCTCATCGCAATACCCCCAAACGACCTTCCACACTTGCGGCCACGAGCTCCATCAGCTCGGGTACAGCGGAGAAGTACCAGTAGGTGCCTTGGAGGTTCACATGGCCCAAATAGTTCGACAGCAGCGCCATGCGTGCGTTGACGTCCACGCCAGCACGGTGCCAGGTCACCAAACTCCGTACGACAAAGCTATGGCGCAGGTCGTGTATCCGGGGCCGAACATCGTTAGTGCGCAAACCCAAGGCTGTCGTCAGTGCCCGGAAAGTGCCCCGCACCGAAGGGTAGCTCAAGGCGTTGCCGGCGCTGGAAACAAAGAACGTCCTGGCCTTCTGCGCCGAGAGCAGGCGGTCACGCTGCCCCACGTAACGGCCCAGCGCCTCGGTAGTGCTCGGGTGCAGGGGCACATAGCGTGAGCGGCCGAACTTCGCGTCGTTGATGGCAAGCACCCCCGAACTGAGGTCGACGTCGTCCCTGGCCAATGCGAGCGTTTCGCCTACCCGCATGCCCGAGGCGGCGAGCAAGCCGAAGAACGTCTCGAAAGTAAAGGCCCGCCAGCGCGGCTGCAGGGCCTGGGCGGCCCCAAGCAGGCGGGCGATGTCTTTATCGGCCCACAAGTACGGCCTTGGCCGGGGGTGCTTGGTTGGCCAGATCCCGGCCGGCGGGACCTCAGTCCCCGGCTCGATGGTCTTCAAGTACCGGGCGAACCCCCGCACCGCTCCCAAGCGGTGGGAGAAGCTGATCGGTGCTAACCCCTTGGGGAGCCCAGCCCAGGCGACCGCCAGCTCGACTGTCAGCGTCGTGGCGCCAGCGGCGTCCAGGTAGGAAGCGAACTGCGGCAGCACCACGCCGTGGAAGGCGAGCTTGAACCCAAGGGCGCGACGCGCCTGGAGGTAATCGCTGACATGGTGGTGGAGGGTGCTCATCGGGGCATGCTCGCTGGCCAAGGCAGGGCTAGCTCCCGGAGCCTCTCGATGTCCGCACGGGCGTAGTTCCCAGTCGAGGCGGCACTGTTGTGCCGCATAACGGCGCCTATGTCGGGCAGCGGCACCCCGGCGGCGACCATTTCGCAGGCCACCGTGTGGCGCAGCCGGTGCGCCCCGAACGGGGTCATGCCGGCTCGCCGGCAGGCCCGGCGCACAATGAACGACACGCCGCCCCGGCCCAGGCCCCCGAGCGGCGCCACGAGCCGCAGGAACAGTTCCCGTCCACTGTTCCTGGGACGGCCCCGTTCCAAGTAAGCGGCCACCGCCTCGCCGATGTCGGCCAGCAGCGGGAGGCGGTCGAGACGGCCGCCCTTGCCGTGCACGACAAGTTCGCCGGCACGCCAGTCGATGTCATCGAGGCTGAGCGCTGCTACCTCCCCGGCGCGCAACCCCAAGCGCAGCAACGTCAAGATGACGGCGTAGTCCCGCCGCCCCATCGCTGTCCGCCGGTCGCACGAGCCCAACAGGGCGGCGGCGTCTTGGCGTGAGATACCTCTGGGCAGCGACGAGCGGCGACGGCCGGTCATTGTCAGTGCCGCCCCCGAAAGATCAGCTCCAACAAGGCCTTCGAGGAAGCAGAACCGAAGGAAGGACCGCAACGCGACCACGAAGAGCTGGGCCCCGCCAACCGAAACTCTGGTCGATTCGGCGAGCACCGCGCCGGTCACGTGGCTCGGCTGCAAGCCCTGCAGGTCCCCGCCGGGCGCGTGCGCCGCCATAAAACGGCGGGCGCGCAAGACATAAGCGCCGGCCGTCGAAGGGGAGATGCCCCGCTCGGCGACCAGGTAGTGACAGAACCAGGTGAGGACTGCCTCGGCGCCCGAACTTGGGGGCTGTGGCGGCTCTGTCTCCACGACCCCCGCCTTTCTCAGGACATCCAATAAGACCAACAGGCTTCGCGAGGAGCACCCTTTTGCCCCCACCGCATCCCGCCGGGTGACGAAAAACCGTCTTACCGTTTGGTTTGTCAACCCCACTAACCCAATGTTTTGCTCTTTGAGCCAGCGGCTCAAGTGAGCCATTTGACGCAGCTCGTTCACCGTCGTCAACGGCGTGTAGCCGCGCTCGTTCAGCTCTACCTTGTACATATCGGCGAACGGTGCCAACGGGCCTGTCATCCGGACGTTCGTCACCCTGCTCTGCCTGACCATCCCTTCCTCCTTCGTCGTCAGCGGACGGACAAGGATAGGCCCAAGCACTCTGGGTTATGCCGACAATTTCACGCCCTCCACCCCGGCTGAACAGGGTTTGCTCCCAAAGGTCGGCATAATCGCGGGGTCGGCATAATCCAAGTAGACGGCGCCCGGCAGGCCCCTGGAGGCCAGGCCAGCGCGCAGGGCGGCTTCGGCCCGCACGGTGTCCTCGGCCGTCACCCACCTATAACCGGTGAAAAGCCTCGAGTAATCGTCCAAGAAGGCGAACAGGACGGCCTTGTGGCGGCCCGACGACCGGGCCGTGCAGGGCATCTCCCACCCACAGCTCATTGGGCCGGGACGCCTCGAAGCGGCCGAAGACGGCCCCGTTGGCCATCGAGCGCCTGGTCATGCCCACCCGGCGGAAATGCCGTTGTATGGTCCGCTCATTTGGTGCCCAACCGTGGGCGGTGGCGATTATCTGGCAGATATGGGCGGCGGTGCGCTCGGGGGCCTCCCGGCGCAGCGCCTCGGCCAGGGCGAAGAACTCGGCCGGCACCTTGGGCGACAGTGCCCGGGGCTTGGGTTTCAGCGCCTCGAAGCCCCCGGCCCGCCAGGCCCGGACCCATTCGTCCAGGGTGGACCGGCCGACCCTCACCTCCTCGCCGTCGGGGCCAGCATGGGCCGTGCCGGCCAGCGCCCGCACCAACCTGCCCCTCTCGGCCTTGGACAGCGCCGGGTCGGCGGGCTCGCGGATGAGCGCGTAACGGAACAGGGCCACTTCGGTGGCCCGGTCTCGGTATTTCATTTTCCCTCCCGATAAACGCGGCTCGGCCTTCGAACCGGTCGCACGCAAAGAGGCTGCCGGCCGTTTAGGCGCCCTTCCAGGGTGAGCTCGTGTTGGAGAGCAGCATCCCGCCGCTCAGGGCCGAGGCCCACGACCAAGCTGGGCGGGGGCCCAAGCGCAACGACGCGGCTCGAGCGGCGGCCCCGATCGCCGCCAGCGCGTCAGCGAGGGCGGAGCCGGAGGGGGCGATAGGGCCGAGGTTGGCGTCCAGGCGGTGCGCCCAAACTGTGAAGTGCACGGCCAGTTGGGCCGCCACCGCCCGGGCGCGCCGCAGCCAGCCCCGCACTGTTGTCAAGGGCCGGCCGACCAGCACCGCCGCCCGCCGGCAGCCCGCCCCCCCGGCCGCGGCCGTCAGCGCCCGGCCGATCAACTGCCACTGTGTCCACCCGCCGGCACAACAGCACGTCAGGCAGCAGCACCTGGGTCTTCGCGCACTCCCGGCAGCGGGCGCGCCGTGGGCGCACCTTGTATTGGGCCGGACAGCGTGCGCACGAAGCGGCCGCCGGGCAAAGGACCACCGGGCCAGCACGCCACCGCATCCCGGGCAGGCGGCGCGGCCCTCAGTCAGGTCGACCTCGACCTTGGCCGGGTCGTTCTCTACGATGAGCACGAGATGCCTCCGGCATCACCTAGAGGGCTCCCTCGTACTCAGCCAAGAGACAGCGAGGGAGCCCTTGCGCGAACAAGGACTTCCTCAAGCTGTCGCCTCTCCGCCGACACCGCAAGCACGCTGCCACACCGGCCGGGTGCCGCCCGCTGATGTCGCTAAACCTCGCGCCCGTCCTCAATTAGTGAGTCGGTCAACACACGGTTCGTGGCTTCACATCCAATTATCGCCCGAACCCGCGGGTCTTGCGGCCGAGATTATCCGCGCCACTGCTTCGGTGCCAGCCCGATCAAAATGAATAACGACATCAGCACCCTTTTGCCCATCCTCACCCCACCCGTTCCCTCAAGAAGCCAACGACCCTTATGCGGGCGGGCGCCACAAGTCCCAGGGCCCGCAGTATTCGTTGCAGCGAACCCGACCTCAAGAGGCTGAGATCGGCTGTTATCGAAGCACAAGGAACCCGCCGATCACCCGGCTCCCTAAATCGAAAGGAGCTGATTATTCCGATGCCTTGGCGGCGAAGGTGTTGTGGAGAACGGGGAACTCCGATCGACTCACACGCCGAAGCCGGAAATGACTGAAGCGGACAGTGAGATCGGAATTGTCTCCAGTTGTTGCGCGCTGCTAGAGCTCCAGAAACTTCAGAAGATCCTGCGGTCAGCCGGCTCCTTGAGCGGGCCAACTGGTTGCACGCTCGGAGTGCCTCTGCCGAGCGCCGTCGTGCAGGCCGTTGTCATCTGCGAACATGGCCGAGATTGCTGCGCTGACCACTACTGCGACAGTAGTTGCCTGTTCACTTTGCGGTGTACTGGTGTTGACCGACCTCTACTTCGACCGTAACGAGGTAGAGGCCCCTGTTCGGCGGCCGGTTTGGAGGACATCCGGGTCTGGCACACTTCGGACCTCGGAGAGACGTGGCCAATGTCTTCGTCGTGGCTGTCAGCACACTCCGGAAAGAGAGCACCCAGTTCCCGTCTGAGCGAAGCCAAACTGTGAGACTTCCCGAAAAGCAGGGTCGTGGCCACCCACTGCTTGGGCAGACACAGAACTGGAAATCCGGGGCGCCTCCCCACATTTGAAAGCGCCCCCACCACCCGCGCCCATTCGGAAATCTCGAAGTCTTGGCCTAGACAAACGAGATTCAATCCTGTTTCCACATAATGCACGGAGATGAAAGGATGATCTGCTCGCTGGTTATGTGCCGACTCACCGGGGCAATTGGTCGATGCTAAGCGAGCCCGGCCTGCCTATGAGCGGATTCCCGTCATAAATCCAACCTTCTTCGGGCGTACATAATCCGTTGTTAAGTTCGTGGGGCTTGATCCCGGCTCGGGTCAGCACAAGAACTCGGCGAGAAGGCTCATCACTCGCTCGGGGTCGGTGTAGACGGCCCGAGACGGGAGGATCTCCAAGTGGGCGCCCAGCTGTTCTGCCCAAGCTTGTGCCACGCGGGCCGGGTGCCCTTGGTCGCCGCGGTTGCCGAGGACGAGGATCTCGGCGGCCATTTCGCCGCGCTCGGCGCTTGTCAGTGAGTTGAGCCAGTCGGAGTACTTGCCAGCCGCGCTGCCACCAGGCGGGATGACAAGTGCGACCCGCTGGAACAAAGCGGGGTCCTCGGCCAGGGCGCCGACGATCGCCCGGGCCCCTCTTGAGAAGCCGATGGCCTGAGTGACCTGGTGGTCGCTGGCGACCGCCCGGGCTTCGGCGGCATCGCGTTCGGCCTCGCGGCGAATCCGCGCCAACGCCTCAAAGTGCCCGGAGTTCTCGTAGGCGAAGCCGATCTTGGTCCCGGGACCTGGTCCGCATACCGCATCCGGGCCTCGAGGTCCTCGCCCTGGCCGCCCGGAGCGAACAGCGTGAAGGGCTTGCCACGGCCACGCTTGACAACGCCCACCCCATTGACCTTACGCCTCTTCAAGTCGTCGTCCTGCACACGTGGCGAGGTGCCGGTGACGGCAGTCAACAGGCTCCGACGCTGACGCGGCTCTGGCCGGATCGTAAACGGGTACCCAGCGCCCGTTTAGGCCAGGCGACGCTTAAGAGCCACACGGTTTGACCCAGGCATCTGGCACGCCGCTCGCTTCCCTCCCGGAGGGAAGATGGCCACATGGAGATCGAACTGGTACCTGCCGGCGAGCCCGACCGGGCCGTCTTGCGCCGGCTCCTCGAGCTATACAGCTACGACGTCTCGGAGTTCAACGGTGCCGACCTCGACCAGCACGGCGAGTTCGGTTGCCACTATCTCGATCACTACTGGACCGAGAAGGACAGAGCGGCGTTCCTCCTGCGGGTCGATGGGCATTGGGTGGCCTTTGCCCTCGTACAGCGCACAGCTCCGTTCGATATGGCTGAGTTCTTCGTTATGAGGAGGTACCAGCGGCAAGGAGTCGGCCGGCAGGCCGCCGGCAAGCTGTTCGCGCGGTACCCGGGGCCTTGGCGGGTTCGCCAACAGCAGACCAACCCCGCTGCGACCGCCTTCTGGCGCTCGGTCATCCCATTCCCGTTCAATGAACGGCGGACGTCCGAGGAGGTCGTCCAGGAGTTCGATTCGGCACCGTGACATCGGTCGCGCGTTATGGCGGGTCGTTGTCTGCAACCGTCGCTTCTGACAGAGTCCACGGTGTGCCCTCTCCGCGCCATCCGAACCATCGTCCTCTGGCATCTCTACCGCGAGAGCTGCAGCGCACGACCGTCCCCCTCACGTCCGCGCCTGGGTCCGCCGAGAGGTCGGCGCCGAGGTTTCCCGGGTACGGCGTCTAGCCGGTGGGTCTTCGACGGCGGTTCATCGCCTTGACCTCTCCGATGGACGGTCAATGGTGTTGCGCCGCTACGTTTGGCCCGGGTTCCTCGCCGCTGAACCGCAGGCGGCACAACGAGAAGTCGATGCGCTCGGCTTCGCAGGGGCTCACAGCGTGCCGTCCCGGGACTTGTCGCGGCTGATATCGACGGCTCACAAGTCGGTGACGGCATCGCCGTCATCCTCACCGCCTTCGTGCCGGGAGTAGCGCTGGCCGTCCCCGACCTGCGGCTGCTCGCGTCGGTCGCGGCGTCAATACACGCGGTCGATGCATCGGCATTCGCGCACCCTTACTACCCCTGGTACGAGGACACGCTTTGTGCCGCGCCGGTCGGCGCAAGCGACCCCGCCCTTTGGGAGCGCGCCATCGAAGTCTGGCATAGCCGCATGCCCGCATATCGGCCGCGGCTCCTCCATCGAGATTTCCACCCGGGCAATGTCCTCTGGTCAAGCTCTGGCGCTTTCGTGGTGGACTGGGCGAACAGTTGCGCCGGACCTTGGGGGTGCGACATCGCGCACTGTCGCGACAACCTGATCCAACTGAGCGGTGTCGAGGCCGCCGACGCCTTCCTGGGTGCGTACCTCGAGCTCACTGAAGCTGAGTACGACCCTTTCTGGGAGATCGCCTCCGTCCTCGAGCACTCGACCTTCACCGTCGAACGCATCGCTTGGAGCGAACCGCGTCTCCGCCCTGCCGTTTCTTCCTACGGCGCTTGAGAAACCAGTGCCTGCCGTCAGGGGCGCGACAATAAACCTGCAACATCGTGGCAGATTGAGCGGCGATATGGAGAAGCGAGCACCGTCCCCCTGGCCGCTGTACGACGGCGTGGTAACCCTGCGCCCTCCTCAAGCGGGGGAGGAGCAGGTCCTCGTGGCCGGTCGCGACACGGAGTGGGAGCGCTGGCTCGGGCCAGGCGAGGGGCAGCCGCGACCGACGGCTGTGGTCCTGGTCGAAGACAAGATCATCGGATGGGTCGATTATGACACGGACCGTGACTGGCTCAGGCCACATGAGGTCAATGTCGGTTACAACGTCTTTGCATCGTACCGCCGCCGCGGTTACGCCACCCGAGCGGTGCGCCTGCTCCTGGGCCTCCTGCGAGACCACACCGACTACCAGCGTGCCAACCTCGTCATCGATGTGGGCAACGTTGCATCGCTCGGCCTGGCCCGCGCTCTCGGCGCGCAAGTCGTCAGGTCCAACTTCGACGAAGCCGGCCGGCTGTCCAGTCTTCGCCACGTGGTCGACCTCGCCGACTTCGACCGGTAGCGATCCCACCCTTTGGCTCGACGGTATCGCCGGAAGCGGCTTTATCGGTAGCCGACGTCTGAGCCAACTCGGTCGCTACTCGAACCGTACCGCGCCGCCTGTTCAGGCGCGCAGGTCCATCGCTTGCCACCTCTGAGTGGCGCTAGCTAGCGTGGCCGCGACGCCCGCCATTGCCGGAGCCCTCTCGGTCTCCTCGGGTCGTGGCGCACACAACCCGTGGTCGGCGGATTCGGACAGGGCAGGTATCTCGGCCGCGACCGCCCCAGCTCGGTGGCTCATCGCACGATCGCGGATACCGCGGCTACAGCGCAATGCAACTCACCGAGGAGAGCGGGGTCGCCAAGGTCATAGCAAACTGATGCTACATCACTTTGGAATGTGATGTAAGATTGACGAGTGAAGCGGTTGCAGATCAGCATCGACGACGACCTGGATGAGGCACTCGACCGGCGTTCCGCGGCCGAGGGCGTGTCCAAGGCCGCCCTGGTGAGAAGGTATGTGCGCAAAGAACTCGAGCCCCTACCACCTCTCGAGGACGATCCGCTCTGGGAGTTCGCGGGCGGTGGCAGTTTCGAACCGGGCGACGTCGACAACGTGGTCTACCCGTGATTTTTGTTGACACATCGTTCTGGGTTGCTCTCCATAACGGTCGCGACAGCCGCTACGGCGACGCTGCCGCGTTGCTGAGGCGCCACGCTGGCCGCCAACTCGTAACGACCAATCACGTCCGCGGAGAGACCTGGACCTTCCTTCGGCGTCGCGCTGGGCACCGGGCCGCTGTGCTGTTCCTTGATGTCCTCGAACGGTCCCCAAGGGTTAGGTTCACCCAGGTTAGCCAGCAAGCCGAGCAGCGGGCGCTGGAATGGCTGCGTCGGCATGATCGAGCGCGAATACTCCTTCGTGGACGCCACGAGCTTCGACGTTATGCGCACGCTGCGTCTCCGCGAGGCGTTGGCGTTCGATGGCGACTTCACGGCGGTCGGCTACTTGGAGCTACGTCCCTGAATTACGCCAGCGATGCTGCGGTGGTCCCCCTGAATATTTGTTGTTACAGCCCGTCAAGGCCAAATGTCGCTGCCGGGGTAGCTGAAAGGTTGTCCGTGTCCTTAGACTTGTAATCGCCCCTGCGACCTGAGCCCCACCCGTGCGCAAGCGGAGCATCTTGTCGGGGAGCGAAACCAAGCGGCCGACTCAACAGAGCAGAACCTTTTCTTGATGTAATTCCGGGTTGACACCAACGGGTTCTGGACCGGATCTTTATTGCGTCGCCTGGGCCTGTTGTCCGCCTGCGACCCTGGAGGTTTGGTAGCAGTTGTGGTAGCAGTTCGTAGCGGTTTGTTAGCGTTCGTCGCGCTCAAAACCCCTGGTAGGTAAGCCCCGATTACGTGGACAAACCTCAATAAACGCTCTGCCGACATCTTCTAAGCGGCGGGTCGCAGGTTCGAAACCTGCCGGGGGCGCCCCTTCTGATTAGGGCTTTTTTGTGGTAGACGACACTTGACCGGTCGGAAATGTGTGCAATTAGTGTGCGCAGCTGTGAACGCCCACGAACTCGTACGAACTCGTACGGACTCACACGAGTGTGCGGGTACCGGGACTTGACCGCCAACGCGTCCAAGCTCAGGGCTTCCTGAATTCGTGCCCGAACGGGGTACCCGGCCCGGCAGCGTGCAGCCTCTCCTTGCCCAACACCCGCTCGGTCGGGTAAGCGGCGATGTGGTCCGTCCTGTCGATGTGACCGCCCCGGCGGTACGGTCCTGCTGAAGCCGTTTGACCTTGGCCGTCACGCACCCAATGGCCTGACATCGCGTCCACCGGAGCCGGCATCACGAGGACTACCCCGCATCACCGTGGACCTCGACGACGTCGGCTCGGCCGGGCCACCGTCGATGAGCATGGCCGGGTTGAGGGCCTGGGCGCCATGTCCTGGCCAACGCCACGACCTGTACTGGCTCCACGGCCTCGTTGCCTGTCGTGATGGTGTACCGGGCCTCACCCAGGACGGCGGCGGCCGACCGGCCCAGGCGATGGCCGGCCGAGCACGTCCAGAGGGCCCGTCTCATGGCCAAGGTTGAACGCCCTTGGTTTGGGGCCACCGGGTGCCCGTCGTCCTGGTCCCCCCAGGCGTGGGACGACTGGGCCTGCCCCGGGCCACCGCGCCCCCATCGATGTCAGCGTGAGCAATGCCAAGGTCCTCCAACACCGGGCCTTGCGCATGGTGGCCAAGGTGGCACAGGACCTGGGACAGTGACCAGCCGGCGACTTTCCGCTTACATCGATGCCGTTGCCTCAGGGCGACGTCCGGACCGCTTCTCAGCTGGCCCTGACGACCAAGAAGTCCTGTCCATGGCCATCGTCCTACGAGCGGCGCGACCAGACGAGGCTCAGCCCGACGAAGAGTTTGTGTCCGGCCTGTACGAGGAGCTGGCTAGCCAAGCGAGACCCCGGCTGGGGCCGAACGTCCGTCCGGCCAAGTTCAGCCACGGGCGCGCCGCCCTCGTGGCCGTAGCAGCGAGCGTGATGCTCATGGCAGGGACTGCCACTGCTACCGAGTCCTTCAACCAAAGAAGCTTGGCGCCACTGGCGGTGCCGGTACCGCACGGGCAGGTCTTGCGCACGGCGACCTTCGAGACCACCGACCATCAGGCCGTGGGCCAGATCGTCGCCTATCGCGGGCATCCACCATGGGTTTTCATGGCCATAGACGCCGCCAGCTACGACGGTCGGATCGTCTGCATGCTCGACGGCGACAACGGCGCCACCGTGGCTGTCGGTACCTTACAGCTGCACCGCGGCGTCGGGCAGTTCTCGAGGACCGTTCAGCTGGACTTCGGCCGGCTCCGGGGGGCAAGGCTCATTACCCCGGACGGTTCTATCGTCGCGTCCGCCACTTTCGCGTAATCCGCCCCTTTTCGCGTAATAGGCAAGAAGAACTCATCAGCGGTCGTTTAGGGAGTTGCAACAGGGACTTTGTTCGCCGGGGACAGGATAGCGAACCGGGTCGCGGTGATCCCCGATGCCAAGCCGCGGACGGCTTCCCATGGAGTCGGTTCGACGGTTTCGACCGGTGAGTTCCTCAACGCCAGCCTTGGCTTCGCCGTCGCTCTCAACGGTGACATCCTCACGGTCAACGGCAATGACCGCGAAACTAGCGAGAGTAAGCCTCAGGGCGGAAGTGAACTGGCTGTACTTGGACACGACTGGGTCGCCCCGAGGGGCGGAGATGCTGTTCGGCCTAGCCGTTCGGCCGGGCAACAAGGGCATCTATTTCGTCGACGACGGGCAACACCGGCTCAACGTTTCCATTGAGCACATGCCCACGGTTGGGGCTGCCAAGCCGAGCCCGCTGCCGCCACAAGCGCTCGGACTGCCGGGGCAGGTCAGGGCTCGGCCGGACTGCCCGGCGCGCAGGACCGGCGCTCAGGGAGCGACGGGAGCCTGCCGATCGGGCGGCCGGTCCGGGCATCGACTATGACTAGGCGGCGTGGCCCCCGCTGTCGACATTTGGGAAGAGTATGAGCTGGTCAATCCTCATAAGCTCCAGCTGTCGCCGTTCGGATGGCCTCGGGTTCACGATACTGACGCTTGGGCCGAGCGCCCGCGCTCGACGCGTTGTCCCTACCAGCGCACTTGCGCCGGTGGCATCGACACCACTCGTACTTCTGAGATCGATCACGAAGTTCACCCCCAGTCGCAGAAGGTCGTGTACTACGTGCCGAAGTGCGGTTGCCGCGACCCAGTTCAAGTTGCCAGTCAGTTTGATTACCGCGTAACCATCAGCATTCCATTCAAGTTCGATCATTCCTACCTCCAGTCTCCGGTCTGTAATACGCACAGGGTTACGGCCATCCAGATCATCAGCGTCGCCGGCACGAGGACGTCGACAACGATCGGTTCGACCACGAACGGCGCTCAGGACTCCTTGAACCCCCATAGCCCGATCTTGATGCTGGTATTAAGAGGAGCGAGGATCGCCACGTTCGTCGCGAGTTCGACCGGACTAACCAGATAGCTGGGCGTCACAAGGAGAACAGCCGCAAGGGCGAAGCTGACGATCGCCACGACGACAAAGAGCGGTCCCTTCGCGCTTCCTCAACGCTGCTGCAGAGAGTCACGGACGCGATCGGAGCCGGCGCCAGTGAGCAACTCCGAGATGCGCGGCGTGGAAACGACATCAGCATCTTCCTTCTGTTCGGGTATTCGACGGACAATCTCGACTAGGGGGCTAAGACCGGCCGAGCCGATGAACCTGGAACCCAACTCGATGAGCCACGGCGACTCTGGATGCTGTGCCATTGCCGACGGAACTCGGAGACAAGTAAGGCCTCCAGGTCACCCTTGATGCTGAGGACCAGGGTGTGGTCGTCGAGCTACTCTCGGTCGATCTGCATAAGCCTCGTTCCTCATTGCCTCCGTTACGATCACCACCGGAGAGCGACTGCCGAAACGAGCCTCCAGACGAGCTACGTTCACCTAATCGGCCGACGCCAGTCCATTAACAAGTTGGGTTATACATCAGTTCCGGTCCAGCTGATCGGCGGGGAACGGTTACTGGGCCCAGCGACGTTGAAGACGATCTGGGCGTGCTGGGTGAGCGGGATCAAGGCCGGGTCGCCCCGCCACCTGTAGCCGTTCACCGTAGCCGTTATATCTCCAGAAAAAGAGCCGAGCCGGTCCGGTCCGCTGTCAGCAACACGTGCCAGATGTCCATTCCTGCCCAAGCGTGAAATCGCGCCACTCTAGGCGACTCAAGGTGAATGATCCCGTCCTGGGCGTGAACATAGGCCCAGTACAAGCAATGCTCGCTCCAAGAGCGAACTCGTCGGTGGAGGTGCTCTCGACTAGGACCGGCGGCACCGTGGCATCGCCGTTCACTAACGCGACGGCTTCTTGAGGCGGTTCGCCGGAGGCGGCAATCCGACTGCCGGTTTTATAGACCCATTAGTGGCGCCCGAGTGGAACATCATCGCGAAGACAGCCCTCTACGGTGCGGGCACGACGCGCGCCCAGCGGGACCAAATTAAGGTCGAGAGCTGTCAGCTACTGACGAAGATTGCCTGCTTGAGGCTGTAGGTCCCGGCGGGCAGGTTGTCTCGCAGCGGTATTTTGGCGAAGCCGTTGCCCCTCGCCGTGAGAGCCCAGAAGTGGGGGCGGGCCTCGGTGCCGACGATCACATCGCCCGCATATCTGGCGAGGGCGGCCGCCGGCACCAGGTAGGTGTAGCCCGTCCTGTCGTCATTCAAGTACAGGCCTGGGCGTGGAGCCGGGGTTCTCTCGGTCCTCTCCGGGAGCGTCGGGATCGGGGCGATCGGGTTCGGACCTTGGGGGAAGGTGGCGATCGTTCGCGTCTTCCGCTGGAGTCGATCGCGACGACGGCGCCGCCACTCGCGCCGGCGTCGACCGTGACGAGCGCGTTCCCGGCGACCGAACCGAATCCACGACGGCGCGATCACGAGCTCGTCGGCCCCCCCCGGCCCGCCGTAGCTGCCGACACGCTGGACGTGCCCGTGAGAGTCGATCGTGTAAACGAGGCCTCCGGCAGGTTGAGGGGCGCCGGAGCGCCCGGTCGCCGCGAATAGCCGGTAGCCGAAGCGGCCGACCGTATCGAATGCCAGCGCCCCGTCGGACGCGGCGGGTAGGGCGCGGGGAGGCTCGCGAACACGGTCACGCTCGAGCCGCTCGGGCTGATCTCATAGACTTTGTTGTCCGGCGAGTGGCAAAAGATCGCGCCGGGCGGGAACCCCCGCCTGCCGGGCGAGAGGACGCAGCGGGTCTCCTCCACCAGTTTTGGCATCGCCGCGAACTGCGCAAGCGGGTGTCCTGCCGGCGGCGCGGCCCAGACCGTGTTCGCCGTGTTCTGGACATAGAGGAACTGCCTACCAGTCCAGACGAGGCTGTCCATTTTCTGCGTCGTCTTAGTGACCACGTCGAACCTCAGCGTTGGCCACGCGGGGGCCTGGCCCCGTGCCGCGCTGCCGGGCACGAACGCTCCCGCAAGAATAAATGCGACCGTGCCAGCCCGCACACACGCTCCACGAAGTCCCCTCAATGCGCCGGTCACCGTGGTGCTCACCCGCGCAGCTTACTCGCGTCGGAGAATCGGCTTGGTAGGGCACCAGAGAAACAGTGCAACGCAGCGGGACGAGTTCCTCCGATAAATGTTGGAGTTTAGTGCCGCCTCGCCAAGTGGTGGAGCGACAGGTCAGAAACGACGAGGCGCCTGGTCGGCTATGCGCCGCGGCTCCAGGAGGATAGCGGCTGAAGGAAAGAGCCACACTGTTGGCCCGGCCCAGGGTGGCGTACTTGCTGGTGTCTGACGGGACGACCCTGGGGCGGACCCTAAACCATCAGCCGCAAGCAGACAATTAACTATCGAAAAGTAACGAAAAGGATTGGCTAGCATTCACCCCGGCTCCACATGCCCTCGGCGTTGTGTGGGAGGCGGTTGCCCTTTGTGGCTGAGGCGGTCGGTGCCGGTCAGGCCGAAGTCGCGCAGCGCGGTGAACTGGGCTTCGATGCGGTTGAGCCTCGAGGAGTTCGGAGGCTGTAAGAGACCTCCACGTCGTTGGCCGCGGCCGGGTCGCCGACGCCCTGGTCGACGCGGCTGGACAGGGGCGGGGAGTAGTTGTCGCAGACGATCGGGGGCTCGTCCGAAGGCCGCCGCGAGGGCGATGACGTGCCCTATGGCGCCAGGACCGGTTCATTGCGACCTCTCTTCGATCGACTGCCCCCAGTTTCGCACGGTTCGGCTCGGTGGTCCTTGAGGTAGACCAGCATTGTCGTTCGTAAGCCGCCGGGCGTACGGTCCGGGACCGGCGAGAAGGGTTTCAGGTCTGTTTGGACGTAACCCGCGGACATATTCCCATGTGTTCCTATGTGCAAGCCATTGAAGTCGAAACCGTTACCGGTAGCTGAGGTGAACCGGGCTCGAATTCCCCGGAGCGAGGACAGGCGGCGGTGGGCCTAAGCCCACGCCACGCCATTAGCGCCCCCGATACCAAAGGAGGAAAACAATGAGGATATGGTCCCGTCCAATATCAACGTGCGCGGCAATTGCGCTTGTCCTTTTTTCCGGGGGCACCGCGCCGTTCGCCAAAGGGGCCGGTAAACAAACGATCGACGTCGTTCGGCTGTGATGGTGATGGCGGTCGCGATAACCAAACCGGGAGGGCCCGGCGCTCGGACGAACCCCCGGAGAGAGATTAACGGGGCCGTGGAGCAGGCACCGGACCACGACATCGCCGGCATCAAGGGCTCGAGCGACGCGTTCACCGCTTTCTACGGGGGTGAGTACCACTCGGTCGTAGCCCTGGCCTATGCGCTGACGGGGCGGGCGGCGGTGGCCGAGGAGCTGGCCCAGGACGCTTTCCTGGTGGCGCACCTCAACTGGGCGCGGGTGTCGGCTTACGAGGTCCCGGGCGCCTTCGTGCGCCGCGTCGTGACCAACATGGCCGTCTCCTTTACCCGACGCCTAGCGGCCGAAGCCAGGGCGCTGACGCGACTCGCCGGACGCTCGCCGAAGTGGTCAAGCCCGCTCGAGCCAGCCGACGTCGACTTCTGGCGTTCGGTCCGGTCGCTACCCCGGCGCCAGGCGCAGGTACTGGCTCTGCGCTACCTGGAAGACCTCCACGATGAAGGAATAGCCAGGGTCCTCGGCTGCTCCCAGGCGACGGTGCGCGTCCACTTGCATAACGGACGGCTCTGCGCTTGCCGGAAAGCTCGGCCTCGAAACGAATGGGAGGTCATCAGAATGAGCGATGAGCATCTGCGGGTCTCACCCCCAGCTGAGCGAGCTAAATGAGCGGGCCTCTTCGGCAGCCTCGGCGCTGCTGCAAAAGACGACGGGGGCCAAGGCGCCTGACCTCCGTCACCTTGCTCTCGGCCGCCGGCTCTCCATAGGCGCGGCCCTGGCGGTCCTCGGTCTAGTTTTCGGCGCCGTCTTGCTGGTCTCGTTCCTGGCCAGCGGCACCTTGCCCTGGATAGTGGGCACGATCCTGGTGGTCTCCGTCGCCGGCGTCATCGTCCTCGGGTTGCATGCGGGCGGCCACGGCTGGTTCGTCCCTCTGCCGGTCCTCGTCCTCGCCGGCGCTTGGGTGCTCACCGTATCGGCCGGTGGTGGGGCGTCGGCGGGGGCCTGGCTGCTGGCCGGCCTGGCCTTCGCCAGCGCGGTTGTAGGAGCGGTGCTCGTGGTGCCGGCCATTGCCTACCGGCACGCCCCGGCCGCCGCTTCGGGCGCGCGCAAGCCCTTATCGGTGCCGGCGGTACAGCGGTCAGCGCCTTGGCACCCACCGGGATAGTGCGGGTGAACAACGAAACCTGGACAGCACAGTCCCTCAGCGGGCCACTGCCTGCAGGTGCGCCTATCCACGTCGTGAAAGTGGAAGGCCTCAGCCTGTTGGTGTGGTCCGAGGCAGGGGGCATCCCGGGGCCGAAGGCCCTGGGAACAAGAAGAACAAATTAAGAAAAAGGAGGAGTAGTGATCGTGTTACTGGTTGTAATCGCAATTGTGATCGTGGCTGCGGTGGCCCTTCCGGCCGTTTCAATCAAGGTGGTGCGCGAGTACCAGCGGGTGGTCCTGTTCCGGCTGGGCCGCGTCAGCGGGGCACGTGGTCCGGGGCTGATACTCATCAACCCGATAACCGACCGCATTTAATGGGTGGACCTGCGGGAGCAGCTCCTCGAGGTCCCGCACCAAACGGCGATCACCCAGGACAACGCGGTCATCGCCATCGACTTCATCATCTTCTACAAGGTGCTCGACCCCCTCACCACGGTCCTAGCCGTCCAGGACTTCAAAGGGGCAGGGATCAATATCGCCTCCACCACCCTTCGTTCCGTGGTGGGCGACATGTCCCTCGACGACGTCTTGTCAAAGCGCGAAGAAATGAACGATGTCCTAAGGGCGAAGCTCGATGACGTCACCGAACGCTGGGGCGTAAAGGTGACCAACGTCGAAGTAAGGGAGATCAAGCCACCCCCTGCCGTCCTTGACGCTATGACCCGTCAGATGGGCGCTGAGCGGGCCCGGCGTGCGCTCGTCACCGAGGCCGAGGGCCAGAAGCAGGCTTCTATCACCGTCGCCGAGGGGGAAAAACAGTCGGCCATCCTCCAAGCCGAAGGTGAGCGCCAGGCGGCCGAGCTCCGTGCCCAGGGATTCGCCGCCGCACTAGCCGGATCCTCGAGGTCGCAGGCAACGTGGACAAGACCACGATGACTCTTCAGTACCTCGAGACCCTCAAGCAGATCGGGACGTCGCCGTCCACCAAGTTCGTTATACCAGTTGAACTCACAAACATGCTCGCCGGCATCGTGGGCAACAACGGGGTAAACAGTGGCAGAGGGGTAAGAAGCGGAAACGGGGCCACTTCGCCGGCGTCCATCACCGGAGCGTCGGCGGACCACTAAATGGCCTTTGTCTTGGACCGAACGTTGCGGCCCGGCCGGGGGCTCCTGTTGTTATCCACGGCAGGTGCGAGCTGAGTGCAGCCCTGTGCAGCGGACCGGCGCGTCGCCGCACCGCCAACCGACCGGCGCAACGGTCGACTTGCCGGTCCGTTAGCGCCGCCGATCACCTTCGCGCCGACAGCGGATCGAGCGCCCGGGGACTCCTGGTTCGCTGTAGTAGCCCCAGTCGTGCGAGCTCGGAAACTGGTTGGCGTCAACCAGGTCCTCGAAAACGTCGCGCGTCGCCGCGTAGTCCGGGCCCGCCTCGAGAAGCACCACCCGCGCCGACGAGTCCTCCGTCAGTCGCTCGCCGAGCACGCTTCCCGCTGCCCCGCCCCCGACGATCAGAAAATCTGCGCTATCGCGAACGCGGTCATTTGAAGAACCGAACATCGCCTGCTCCCCTCCGGTTGGCGTGTGACTTCTGGACGCGGTCGCTGAAGCTCACGACGCACTTGCGATCGTGTGCCCCTTCGTCGACCGGGTTCTGGACGGTACCGCAACAGAAGAGTGGGACCCCGAGACGAAACAGTCGGGACGGGCCTAAACCGGATGGAAAAACATCGCCTCCATCCGTCGTTACCCACCGTCCACGACCCGCACGCTAAACCCCCTCGGCGATCCTGGACGTGACTTACCCGGCCTGCGTCCTACTTGGTTGAGCCTTAGCTACCCAAACCCCACCATCTGAAGGGACGCCACCGATGTGAGCAAGCCCTAGACGTTCCCATAGACGGCCTCCATAGGCGTCCTGGCCCATGCAGAGCCCGATGATGTGTGCAGTTCTGTGTGCAGTTTGCCCCGAACCTGTCGGTCCCAAGCGGGGTGAAAGTCTTGGTCGAGGCCTGTGGGTCGACGCGGATGTACTCGTGCGGACTCGGTGCCGACATCGTCTAAGCGGCGGGTCGCAGGTTCGAACCCTGCCGGGGGCGCCCCTTCTGACCAGGGCTTTTCGTGTAAGAAGACAGTCGACCGGTCGGAAATGTGTGCAATTAGTGTGGCAGTTGTGGACGCCCACGAACTCGTACGGACTCACACGAGTGTGCGGTTACCGGGACTTGACCGCCAACGCGTCCAAGCTCAGGGCTTCCTGGGTTCGTGCCCGAACGGGTTACCCGGCCGGGCCGCCCGCAGCCTCTGCTTGCCCAACACCCACTCGGCCGGGTAAGCAGCGACGGTGGCCCGTCCTGTCGCTGTGACGGCCCAGGCGTCACGGCCCTTCTCAAGCCGTTTGACCTTGGCTGGCACCCAAGGGCGGGCATCACGTCTACCAAAGGGGGACCATGAGGACCACCTCGCGTACCCTGGGCCCCGGACGACGTCGGCTCGGTCGAGGCCACCGTCGATGGGCACGGCTGGGTCGAGGGCCTGGGCGCGCCATGTCCTGGCCAACGCCACGACGCGCTCCAACTGGCCCCCACGGCCTCGTTATCTGTCGTAATGGCGTACCTGTCCCCACCCACCCCAGCGGCGGCCGACCGCCCCCAGGCGATGGACGACCAAAACAGGTCCAGAAGGCCCGTTCAATGGCCGAGGTTGAACGCTCTCAGCTTGGTGCCACCGGGTGCCCGTCGTCCCCGTCCCGCCAGGGTGTGGGACGAGTGGTCCGGCCCCCGGGCCACGCGTGCCCCCCTCGACGAGCCCTTTCGTCCTCGGCCGGGCGCATTTCCTCACGTGCCTAGCGCCCGCAGCAAGGGCCCTGGACTGGTCGGGCCGGTATGGCCCAGGCCGAACGCGTTCCCGATAGGACGGGACGTAGTTGCCAGAGCTGTTCAGCGGTGGCGCTCCGACCACGACCTTTCAAACAGTGCCGGCTCACGCTCCCCAGCGGTCACGCCAACTCGGTGGCCCGTCCGCTCAACATTTTTGGCTTCATTACCCCATAGACCTCAACCGGCTAGTCGGAGCTCCACTGCTGAAAAGTCTTTACGGGCGCGCATTATGCGATTCCTGCGGGGGAAATTTGATAGCGCACAACGCCGATTCGGTATGCGCTCCGAATCCTGTCGTTGACCTCGAATATCGCTCCGGCCGGGGATTACTATCCGGTCCTACGTCCGCCTCGCCAGGATCCTGGGACCGTCCCCGACCGCACCTCGGGGACGCGGAGCTCGACCGGCTCCGGCGCGCGTTATGGGCAGGCACGCGATTGCTCGGTGCGGCCCGAAGAGAGTACCAACCCGTCTGATTGAGTATCCACCAGTTCGGTAGTGCGTCGTCTCTACCGTCGAAGGTTCCCGATGACCTGGCTCACGTGCCGTCTGCCGACCGCCTCGCGGCCTGGCTCTATAACGAGGTGCCAGGCGTTGCTGCCGGAAGCTGATCGAGAGCGCTGCGGAGGAACGCGTCGCGGCGTTCAGCGACGGCCGCACCGTCCAGGGGGCTACCGTCGTCGGCGAACCCCGGGAAGCCGTCCATCAGGGTCGGCGTGTTGAGCGCGGCGACGGCATCCCAGTAGGGCACAGAGGTTGCCGCCCGACCGGCCTGTCGCTGCCAGCCTTCCAACACATGGGCCGGCGCGTCCTGCCCGTACTGAAGGGCCATCTGCATCCGCAGGCTGCCGAGATCGACCCCCGGATCACCGGCCCCGGCTGTGTTGAAGTCGATCAGCGCGACGCAACGGTCGCCCTCCCACAGCATGTTCCCGCCCCAGACGTCGCCATGCACGAACACCAACGCGGCGGCGGGCACACCATGCGACCTGACCCGCTTGTCGGCCTGCTTCAGCAGAGGTGTTGTCGGCATCAGGCCCCGCCGCCGTTCGGCGGCGCGGTCGTCGACGGCGCACGGCCGGGGGCGGTGCGGCAGGTGGTCCTGCGGCTCCATGCTGAAGGCGTGGACCCTGGCAAGGGCGGCTCCCGCTTCCCGGAGGCGGGCCACCGAAGCCGTCGGCGGGAAATCGGCGCTGCCGGACAGGAAGGTCTCCAGGGTGGCGACGGTTCCGCTCGCCCTCCCGTCGAGATCGGCGGCGATCAGCCGCGGCGCGGCCAGGCCATGGGTCTCGGCCAGCTGAAGGGCGCGGGCGTTCGTGACCACCCACACGGCGGCGATCCAGCCCGGGACGGGGACCTTCAAGATCACGTCCGTGGCCCGGGCCGCCGGTCCTTCGATTCTCAGGCGGAACGTGCCAGAACGCGCGGTGGCCGCCGCGACCTAGGCTCTCGGTGGAAACCACCGACGTCCCGCCGACCGCCGCCGTCGCCCAGCCCAGCACCTGTTCACTCGGCATAGTTGCTGTGCGCTCCTTCCGTCTGCACCCGCGGTACGGGCTCTCACTCGAGGGTCACGACTCGATCGTAGAACCGGATGGCTGGGCTGCCCCGAAAGGACGGCTCGAGGACGACGACCTGTTCGCTCGATCTGTGCCTCCGGCATCCGTGGCCCAATTTTTAGCGTACGACCTGGCGTCGCCCACACTGGTCAGGCTGATTAGGCAACAGCGCGAGCGTTCCGCCCATAAAGATCGTTCTTGTGTGGGGATTCTCTCGAGCCCATCTGCTTCGGACGGCCGAACGACGGTTATCGCAAATGGGAGCCTGGCGACTCTTCCTTTTTCCAGAATACATAATCGGCGCACGCATCGTTCAAGCAAATACCTCCGGTCTGTGCACACGTTGACGGAAGGCATCGCTGCTGGGATTCCCGCAGTCGGCGCGTACGAGTGCTGACCTGAGCCCAGCGTGACGAGCCCGGCGTCAGGCCATCCCGAGCTGTCGGCCCAAGGTCCCGGTTGTGCAGTTCCGACCCCGGACGAACGGGGAAATCGTGGTCGGCGCGCCCCGAGGAGCGCCGAGGGTACTTGAAGTGCCCGCCGGCATTGCGCTCGAGTTCGCGGGGACCGGGAGCGCCCCGTGTCGCGGCGGTGGTCCCCGGCACAGGTGCCGAGAGATGACCGGTGCCGTACGGGCTACGCCGAAGGCAAGGCTGGCACCCGCCAGGACGGTCCCGCCTCCTGGCCTGGCGGCGCTAGGGCTCAGTTGGAACGGCCTCAAACACAACCGGGCCTTCGACGTCCTGGTCGGCAACAACGCCGTGCGGACGGCCCTCGACGCCATCTTGAGCCCGGGCCAGTGGCCCCAGGCCACGGATCCGCTCAACGGCCCACAGATGCCCGACGGAGGCCGGTCGCCGAGTCGTCGCCCGAATCTTTGGCTAATCGATCTGGTCGGGTCGTTCGGCGCGTTGGGAGTCGCGCAACGCGCATAGCTCGGGCAGAGCTTCCGAGGGCGCGATGACGGTGGGCTCGCGCTGTAGATGAATCGGCCCGGCCGGGGGGCGACGACGCCACGGCTCGTTGGCACGCCCATTTCTGCCCGTGGCATAGTGCCGATGGTGGCTCTTTCCCGTCGGGTGATCGATCCCGCTGTCGAGCTTCGCGTTTTGCAGGATTTGTCGTTTCGGGTGTGGCGGCGCGATCCCGCTGGTTTGAACGTCGGGACCTCCTTCGGGACCTTGGCGTGGCAGAACGGCGGAAGAGGACGGTGCCGGCGCTTTGAGCGCGACGGGGAACTGGTGGGCTGGGCTCGGCTTTGCCCGGGCTATCGCAGGATCCGTTCTGTGGGGGAGTGGGACCAGGCCCCTCCGTCGCTGGTGTGGCAGACCGACCCGACGGAACCCGATCCGCTTGAAGTCCTCGAGGCCATCCTGGGTTGGGCCGAGGAGCGGGCGGGCGAGCCGTTCACTACCTCCCACAACCGGGCCGACCGCGCCAGCGCCGCTGTGATGTACCGGCGCGGATATGTCGCCGATCCGGCCGAGCCGTTCGGCATGTACCTGCAACAGCGGCTCGACTCGCCCCCGGAGCCACACCTCGACGGCTACCACTTCCTTACCATGGTCGAGTTGGCCGATGTGGATAAACGGGCCGAGGTGCACCGCCTGGCCTGGGACGGGTCCACCCGCTCGGCGGATGACGTCCGAAGAACGATGTCGACCTGGCCCTACCGGCCCGACTTGGACTTCGTCGCGCTAGCAGATGACGGCTCATTGGCGTCTTCGGCCATTGGCTGGTTCGACCCTACGTACGGTTACGGCGAGTTCGAGCCCGTCGGCACCGCTTCGGCCCATCGGGGTAGGGGCGTGGGCGCTGCGCTCCTGCGTTTCGGTCTGGCCCGCCTCTGGCACGCCGGAGCCACCCACGCTGTCGTGGGCGCCCGCGGCGATGACGACTATCCGCTGCCCCGACGCCTTTACCGGTCCGTAGGGTTTCACGAGATCGCCACCCAAACCATGGTCCGAGCTGCACGCTGAGCAGAGCAGGCGGCCCCACAACGCGCACCGGACCGGGGTGGGCCTCGGGTGCCGCCGATTCCATCCCTCCTCGAAGGCAAAACCGTAGCTGCCTGAGACGCTCCCGCCCACCGTCGAAAGCACGGGGGACGCTGTGCCCTCTAGCGGGGACTCGCAGGCCGACCTGACGTGTACCCCGACGGCCGTCGCCGGGAACTCGACGGGGGTCGCCCTTACCTATATTGTCGAAAAGACTTGATTTATAAGGAGAATCCGTTTACGTCGACGGTCCGGGATCGCTTAGCGCCGACGAATCCACTCGGTGAGCCGGGAAATGACGAGCGATCCTATTATCATTGTACCTTCGAACATTATGTGAACAGAGGCCCAAACCTGGTCTGTCTAGGCTATGAATGCGGGAGCGAGGACCGCGTGTCGCACAATTCGTAGCAGGGAGAGGCGTCAGCTGAGCGCCCATGCGTGAAGGATTGGGCATGACTCGCCGAATCCGCCCGGGCACTGTTCCCGGCGGGGAGCGAAGAACCGTCGTCGTCCGACGGGGTTACCCCGGGTGCGACCGGCCACCAACCTGCTTGGACCGCCACTGCCCAGCGGTGATCGAGTACAAAACACGGGGGAGGTCACCCCGCCAGGTCTGCGCGGGGGCGGTCAGGCCCTCGTTCCTCAAGCCACACTTCTGCAGCACGCGAAGAGACGCGAGGTTCTCTGGATCGGCCGTAGCGTGAGTGCGAGCACCTGCGGAGGATGCGCCCGCAGCCGTGGCACATGTAGCGGCAAGCAGAGGGTTGAAGCACTCGCAGCTGGTTTCCGAGCATCAAGAGACCTGATCTCATCGCTACCGGGGGGACTCAGCCAAAACAGTACCCGTACGCACCTCTGACCTTCCATTCTGTACCGTTTGGGCAGTCCGAACGCGGAGAGTTCCGGCACACGTACCGTCGGGTCTGTTTCCCCAGGGGGCCGGGTCCGACGGGCGGGAGCCAGGCCAGCCCAACTCTTCGGCGGCATCTTCGGGTGAGGCAACGGGCTGGCATCAGGGCGCAGCTATAGAACCCTCAGCGAAAATTGCCTGGCCCCGGTGGGGAGATTGTGATTGGCTCGTGACCATGGCGGGATCGCCCATCGGAGAGGGTATGGCAGCAGACACGGAACGCTCGGCCGCCCAGTACCTGCACCGCTTCTCGGCGTCCACATCTAAACAGAAGTCCCGACTGGTGAAGAAGGCACCCCTCGAGGACCTGCACACTGTGGCGCTCCACAACGCGGATCCGACGGTGCGCCTCGAATGTCTTTTCTTTCTGGACCATTATGCGAACGAGGCCTCGACGGCCGTGTTCGCTGTGGCGCTTCAGGACCCCGTGGTGACGGTGCGTAACGCGGCTTTGCACTCGATTGCATGTGAGTCGTGCAGGACCGAGGAACTCTGCGTCACCGATGTCGTGCCTGCCATAGCCGGCGTCCTCGCTAGCGATCCGAGCCCGGACCTCAGGACTAAGGCAATCTCGACGCTGCTCCGCCTAACCAGCCGCGACCGCCGGGCTTGGGAAGCCGTAGAGCGAGCCGCCGAGAATGACCCGGACACGATCGTGCGCCGAGTTGCTGCCGAGGCGCTGCGGGGGGCCTTCCTCGCGCCACCGAAAAGACGCCAGCGACGGATGCGGCACCACGATCAGAAGAGGGTGCGCACCTGGCGCTGAGCAGGGCCGGCCCCTTCCACCGGGACGCTCTCGACCTCTTACGGAGACCATACCACCCAGATAAGTCGAGTGCTCTGGGCGTCGGTAGGTGTGACTTAGATGGTTCACCGGTTGGGGCGGTTTACAGCGCTTCCGTGGTCGGCGCACCTCGACGGCGCTAAAGCGTATGGGCCCAGTTGGCCCGCCGCACCACCGGCCCGGGATGTCCCCCGAGGTGGGTTACAAACGCAGACGACGACCAGTCGATCTCACGGGAGCAGCGGCTTCGGCCACCTGATTATTCGTTATGCGCTGCCCGAAAGACCCTTATTCTTCGCGGGAAATCTGTGCAGGTCGACGGTTATTGGCACTTCGGCCCACGCCAATTTCGCTTGTGATACAAGATATAACAGACGCATATATTATTCTCACGGCTACCGACATTCTGCGTCCCTATCGAACAATACCGATACCGGACGATCCCGGGGTTGCCGATTCGGAGTGCCGGGGTAGCCGACGTGGTTTCCCTATTAGGCTGGCACGGGAACCGCGTGCGGAGGTACCTGGGTCACTTGCTGCAGGGGCATCAATGGCCGGGATTTATGGGCGACGCCCAGGCCGCGGTCCCGACTCACGATATCGACCACACGAAAGGCGTTTATTGGCTCGGGAGCGATGGCGGGAGCCCGAAGAAGGGGAGGACGCTGTTCTCGAACCGGGTCATAGCCCTGATCCGGTCGCCGGTGAGCGTAAGCACGTAGAGGCCGACCCCGTGGCTGAGGCCCGTGGGGCCACGCAAGTAGGCCCCAAACGCCGGCTGACCGTTTGCCCGTGTCCGCACCAGGTCGAACCGTCGACCCGAGTCGAACAGGCCTACGCAGAAGTTGGCCACGACGTCTCGTCCCTCGTACCCGAACGGCATCGGCGGCATCGAGATGAAAGCGTCCTCCGTGAGCAGAGCAACCAGCGCGTCCATATCCGCCGACTCCCATGCGTTTTTGAACTTCTCGGCGAGTGCACCCTCAGCCGAGGAGTGAGAGGCTGGGCCCGGTCCTCGGTCACCACCTGTCGACAAACGCTGTTCTACAGTGGCGCGCGCCCGCTTGAGGGCGCTGTTGACCGAACCGACGGTTGAGCCCAACATCTCGGCCACCTCGTCGGCGTGGTACCCGAGGACGTCGCGCAGGACCAGGACGGCGACTTGGCGAGGCGGGAGGATTCTGCAGGGCGGTCACGAAGCCCAAAGAGATGGACTCGGCCTGCTCGAAGCGGGCCTCGGGGCCGGGCGGCAGGTCGATCGCGCCCTCGAGCAGAGCATCAGGATATGGCTCGAGCCACGGCACTTCGCCGAGCCGAGTTGGCTCGGGCGGTTCGACATTGGGCACGTCCCACTGTTTGGCCGGCCGCCGGCTGGCTGAGCGACGCCAGTCTAGGCACTTATTGGTGGCGATCCGGTAGAGCCAGGTGCGGAGCGAGGCCCGTTCCTCGAACCTCTCGAAGCCTTGCCAGGCGGCTAACAGCGTGTCTTGGAGGGCGTCCTCGGCGTCCTGGAAGGAGCCGAGCATCCGGTAGCAGTGCACGTGCAGCTCCCGCCGATGCGGCTCAGTGAGTTCACCAAACGCGTCGGCGTCCCCGGTCCGAGCCCGTGGCATCAAGTCCGCTCTTCCCACTCTCACAACCGTCCTCGCTGCTTGTAGCTCCACTGAACTGTACAGACGCCGGACCAGGCCCGAACTGGGCGGTCCGTGGCCGTCCAATTTCCCGAAGTCGCGGCGTCTACATCGATGGCTACTGAAAACGCCAACGAAAAGGAGAACTGATATGGGAAAGATCGTGATGAGCGGTCCGCAGAATGTCTCGCTCGATGGAGTCGTCCAGGACCCCGACGGCGCCGAGGGCTTCCGGCTCGGCGGCTGGTTCGTCGAGTCTGGTGGCCACGACCTCGAAGCGTGGAACAAGGTCGCGCTCGACGAGGCGCTCGGCGCCCAGGCATGGCTGCTCGGTCGGCGTAGCTATGAGTTTTTCGGGGTGCGGTGGCGACCCCGCAGTGGCGAGCTTGCAGACAGGTTGAACAGCATGCCCAAGTACGTCGTGTCCTCCACCCTCGAACATGCGGACTGGGACAATTCGAAGGTCCTGAGGGGCGATGTAGTAACTGAGGTATCGAAGCTGAAGCAGGAGCTAGATGGAGAAATCGTCGTCCCCGCTAGCTACCAGCTCGGGCGCGCCTTGATGGAGAACGACCTGGTCGACGAGCTGCGGTTGGTCATCTTCCCGGTTGTCCTCGGGGCGGGCGACCGTTTCTTCGGTGAGACCGGCATCAAGAAGCCCATGAGCCTGGTCGATGCCAGGACCATCGGCGAGGGCCTCGTTTTCCTCACCTACGAACTCGTCCGACACGCCTAACCCAAACACGAAACCACCTCGGTGTCGACCCTTCGCTCACAGAACGCCGGGTCGGGCGGGACCGTTCTGGCGTTGCTCGGGAACTTCGCAAGGGCCGCCAGGGCCGGCCGCTGTTTGGCTGGCCTGGCGGCAGTAATTGGCCATGCAACAGGCAGCAAAACTTTGTGAGTGGCGCGGGTCCTTTCCGGATCGACGCCACTTTTGCTGGAACATCTGCGGCGTCGACCCCAAACGGTGGCCGGGTTCCCGCCCGGCCACCGTGTCGACCTTGCCGACCGGGGCCACCCGGCGGGCACCGTCGATCGTGCCGTTTACGCAGGCGTGCCGACGAGGACCGCTTCGATTTGCGAGAACACAGCGCGCATGCCTTCTTCGACCCCCGTGGCAAGCACCTCTTCCATGCCCGCCAGCGAGCCGAAGTACGTGTGGACCGCCATCACCGCGCCCCCGCCGTCGCGCTCGGCGATGGTGATGATCATGGCCGTCATCGCGTTCCCGTCGTTCGGGCGGCCGTCGTCGTCGACGTCGGCATCCCGCAGCTCGAGGCGGCGGGGCGGGTCGGCGGCGATGACCTCCCACGTGCTGTCGTGGCGCTCGCCCTCGCTCCCGGTCATGAAGAAGGTGATCCGGCCGCCTGTCCGCAGGTCGTGGTCGACCACGGTCGCCGGGTAGCCAGGGGGCCCCACCACAGCTCGAACTGGCGGGGGTCGGCCCACAGCTGCCATGCCCGTTCGTCAGTGGCATCGAGGTCCGCCGTGACCGTCATGGTCAGGGATTGCGGGTCCTTCTCGACGCTGGTCACGCTCATCGCTTGCCTCCAGTGGTTCGGTTCTCGGTTGCCAGAAGGTCGTCGATCCGGCCTAGCCGCCCCCGCCACAGCTCCTCGATGCCGTCGAGGAGCACCCGGGCCCTGTGGACGGTGTCCACGTCGGTGCGCACGAGCCGCTCGCGCCCCCGCCGCTCCTTTGTGATGAGCCCGGCACCTTCGAGCACGGCGACGTGCTTCTGCACGGCGGCGAAGCTCATCGGGTAGCGCTTCGCCAACGCCGACACGCTGTACCTGCCCCCGACGGCGAGGGCGACGATGTCGCGCCGAGTGCCGTCAGCAAGGGCGTGAAAGATGGCGTCTACGTCAGCGTCGGGTGCTTGATCTACAACCATCTGGTTGTATGGTAGGGCAGGAAGATGACGCGCACAAGATCGGCCCGGACCAGGTCACTGGACGATGCCTTGCGCTGGCGCCTGGCCGAGCCTCGCCGGCTCCGCCCGACCGGAGCCACTGACTTTCTGTGGGCGCTTCTCGTAAAGGTGCCGGCCGCGCTCGAGGCCCGCGGGTACGGCAACGAGACCGAGCTACTGGTCGAGGTAAGGGGCGCTTCGACCGGTCGCTACGAAGCGGCCACGGGAGCGTACGGCAGCAGTTGCTGGCCGAGTGTCCTCCGGCAATGACAGGCGGTGGTCAGAGACCCGGGGGCGCCCCATTCAGGCGTTTGCTCATCGCTGGGGTCGTGTCACCTCTCGGCGATGCGATGGCAACCCTGGCGCTGATCTTGTACGTACAGCAGACCGCAGACACGGGCACAGCCGTCGGCCTGCTCCTATTGTCGGGCAGCGCCGGGCCGCTTTTTGCACCGTTGTTGGGAGTCGTAGCCGACCGGATGGACCGCCGTACCGTCCTCGTAACTTGTGCCGCGGGCCAGGCCCTGGTCGTGGGGCTCATGGCGGTCTTGCTGCCGTCCTGGCAGGTACTCCTAGCGTTCGTGGTGGCTGGCAGCCTGCTGGCCACCATCCAACAACCGGCTTTCCAGGCCGTTCTTCCTTCTCTCGTAGAGGACCAGGGCCTGCCGCGAGCGAATGCCCTCTTGGCCGGCGGTCGGGAGCTCGGGTCGGTCTTGGGCCCACCGCTCGCCGGTTTGCTCTACCCCCTTATCCACACGCGAGGGGTCCTCGTGATCGACGCCGGCAGCTTTGTGATCAGCGTGTGGCTGTTCGCTCACCTACCCAAGCTGGTGCGCGGACCCGAGCGTGCCGCCCCCACACGAGGGCTGAAGGGCCTCCGCGACGAGGCTGTCGAGGGTCTCCGCTACGTGTTCGGGCACTCGGCTATTCGCGCTTTGACGATTGGGTTCTGGCTCATCGTGTTCTGTACCGGGGCCGACGACCTCGTGCTTCCGTTCCTCGGGAGAGACACCCTTCACGCGGGCCCGTTCGGCATCGGGCTTCTGCTCGCGGGAGCCTCCATCGGCCTCGTCGCAACGCTGTGCATGCTGGCTGCTGCGTCGCGAGCGCGCCGCCGTGCGTTACAGGCCCCCGGCTCAGGGCCTGGCCGGGTGGTTGAGCTGACGGCCAGGGTTCGCGCCGCCCTGGTCGGGTTCGGGATTGCCGCCGTCGGCAACCTATTGACCGCTTTTGCGCCCACTGTTGGTGTTGCCGTCGTCACCCAGGTGGTCCGTGGTTCGGGCCTCGCACTGGTCGACACAAACGTCCAGACCGTGCTTCAACGGGAATCCGACCCTCGCAAGCTCGGTCGGGTGATGGCCAATGTCTGGGGTGGTGTAGGGGTGGCGGCGGCTCTGTCGTACGCGGCCGGTGGGCCGCTGCTCGACGCGACATCCCCTCGGACAATGTTCATCATTATGGGGACCTCCGGGCTCGCCTGCACGCTCCTCACGGGGGTCCTGCTAAGAGGTGGGTTGCACCCGAGCGCCAACGCCGATCTACCCAGCGATGCTTGAGACAAGCCGATGACGGGTCATTGGCGGCGGTCATGTGCGATTTCGGCGCGCCAGTTTTGCAATTACTGGTCCGCGTCACGAAACGAGCGTTATCTTCGCGCCGCATTTGTGCCGTTATCGAGCGCGTGTGGTGTCACGGCCAAACGCCCACGACTGCGGTTGCTCCAAGGCTGAACCTCGAGCGGTCCGGCTACGACGGCGCTACTGGTACCTGGGTCGGCCAAGCATGCCGGTGGCCAAAGCCCTTTGGGCAAAAAGGAAGACGATGACCACCGGGGCGATCGCCACCAGCGTCGCCATGGCGAGCTCCTGCCGCGGGACCGACGACACCAGGTACTCGAGGGCCGCCGGCAACGGGTACTGCTTGTCGTTGTCGAGCATTACGAAGGGGAGGAAGAAGTTCGTCCAGTTGGCGACGAAGGCAAAAAAGGCAACCAGCACTACAATTGGACGCGCCAACGGCAGAGCGACCCAACGGAACACTCCCCACTCGCTGGCCCCGTCCATTCTCGCGGCCCCCAACAATTCCTTAGGGAGGCTCGACGAGAAGAAAATGTACGACAAGTAGACGCCGAAGGGGAAGAACCCGAACGGCAGGACGACCGCCCACGCAGTGCCGAGGAGGTGGAAAAGGTCCATCTCCAAGAAGAGCGGCAGAACGAGAGCGGTAGCCGGCATGATCATGACTACCAGGGTGATGCCGAGCAGCAACTTCCGGCCGGTGAACTCTGTCACCGCCAACCCGTAGCCTGCCGGCAGAGCGCAAGCCAACGCCAATGCCAATCCGCCGATGGAGTATATGGCCGAGTTCGCCAGCCAGGTCATCAGCTGATGGCCCTGGAAAGCATAAATCCCGTCCCAAGCGCGTAAAAAAGAGCGGAAAGACCCAAACGCCATTGGCCCCATCTCCCCGAACTGAGCGCCCGACTTTGTCGCCGCCAGAATGAGCCAGATCACCGGGACGGCGAAGAAGCAAGCAAAGGCGAGCATGACGGCGAGCCATACGACCGGGGACCAGCTGCGCCGGAATGATCGGCGTCGGCCAGAGGGAAGGCGCCAGGGTATGGGCGCTGCCCGTGGTCCCCGCTCACGCGAGGGCGGGGCCAAAGCCGTGACGCCGGTCTCCGCTTCTGTGGCGAAAAGTTTGGAGCGGAAAACGAGCAGCCCTGCCGCGAGGAGGCCCACGAACAGCAGGTCTACAGAAATAGCGGCCGCATGGTTGAATTGTGCCGCCGTGAAAGCGAGGAAGTAAGCGACTTGGTTCGGGGACCAGTACTGGCTTACCAAACCCCCGCTTGCTTGGCCGACCAGCTGTGGCTCGACGAAGAGCTGGGTCCCTGTGGCGAAGGCCAGGATGAGCATGTAGACAACCCACCGCCTGATGAGCGGGAGCTTCACATGGCGGGCGAGTTGCCAGGCGTTGGCCCCGTCGACGAGGGCCGAGCCGACCAGCTCGTCCGGGATGTTATTGAGGGCCGCGCTGATGATGACGACCCAAGCCCCGGCGCCTGTCCAGATGGCGATGACGGCAAAGATCGCCGGTAGGTGGCCGGGGGCGACAGTTTGGTCCAGAGTGCGCAAGTGGAAGGCGGATTCGACAAAACGCCAGGGGCTGACCGTGGGGTCGAGCATGAAGGTCCATACCAGGACGCTCGCCGCGCCGGCAAGGGCACCGGGGATGTAAAACAGCAGACGAAAGAAAGGCGCGAGCCGTTGGATGCCGGCTTGCAATAGGAACGCCAGGACGAGCACCAGTACCACCAGGAGCACGAGCCAGATCAATATGTAGAGGCCGATGTGCTCGAAGGCCGGCAGGAAGAGGTAATTACGCCCTGTCCACAAGAAGTTCTGGAGGCCATCCCATCTCCCGCCGGGCGTGGTGAGGGCCAGGTAAAGCGCGTAGCCCGTGGGCACGGCTCCGAATAGGATGAGGAGCACGACGTAAAGGCTGACGAACGCGTAACCAGCGCGCTTGCGTCCAGCGGCCCAACTGCCACCGCCGCGACCCGGCCGAGAAGAGGGATGGGGGACTACCTCAGCTCACTCCTTGGTGGGCCCAGAACCCCGGTTACCAGCCACCAGAAGTGAGCCTTTGGTCACCGAGCAAAAGCCGACGTCGGCCCTATAGAAGCCAACGAGGCTCTCAGCTGAAACCTCTGGCTGGAGCTTGCCGTTCACGAGCAGGGCACCTGCGGCTGGCCTCGTCGGATGGAGATGGCCGTAGGGAAAGCAATGCTCCTGGGGGGGCTTTCACCCACGGGGCCGCGTCGAGCGCCGAGGCCGACCGGGCTTTCGCCCCACGCTTCGAGACGTGCGTGCTCGTGACCGAACGATAGCTCCACGCGAACCTTTTGTGGACCTGGCAATAATTGCACCTTTCTCAGAGGGCGACGAGCACCGTACTTGATTTGACCACGTCACCTCCAGAGCGGCTCGGGGCATCGTCCAGTTGTCGACCACAGCCCAAGCCTTGCGGGGGCCTTGCTACGCAGTAACGAGGTTTAGCGTAATGTAGCTGCCGAGGTCGTTGGTAGCGGCGATCATGTCCATGTTGTCCCTCGCAGACTCCTCCCGGTGGTCGGTGCCGGTGTGGTGAGGTACCGGCACGGTGGCCGCCGGAGGGCCTGGCTTGGTCGGTGCTCAGAGAAGGGTGGGACGTTTGCCTGGCTATACGCGAGGACCCCGTTTTGGCCACAGGTGGGGATTTTTCATGGTCAGGGGCAACACCACCGACCTTCGCGAAGCTGAGAGCGTACTCCACGAGCGCGCGTGAGCGGGCCCTCAGATAACGTCTCCAACTATGCCCACCATCGAGCGCCTCGCGGTGCAGGCCCAGCAGCTAGGAGCGCTCCACCAGATTGGCCGGCCGCTGTTGCTCGTCAACGTGTGGGACCCCGCGGGCGCACGGGCCATCGTCGCTGCCGGGAGCCCGGTCGTCGCCACCTCGAGCGTGGCTATGGCGGCCGCACGGTCCGGATCGGACAACAATCGTGACCCGGAGGCTGCGTTCGCCCAATTGGCCCAAATCACCTCCGCGGTGGACGTGCCGGTGACGGCCGACCTCGAGGGCGGCTACGACCTCGACCCGGGCGAGCTCGTCGAGGCGCTGCTTGGCGCCGGTGCCGTCGGGTGCAACATCGAGGACACCGACCATGCGACCGGCGACAGCCTCCTCGACGCTGAGATGCGAGCGGCGTATTTGGCAGGCATACGCACAGCGGCGGACGACCGCGGTGTCCACATCGTTTTGAATGCCCGGATCGACGCAATCATCCGCTACCCCCAGCGGGACCCGGCGGCCGCCATGGACGAGGTGCTCCGCCGCGCCCGCCTGTACTTCGAGGCCGGCGTCGACTGCGTGTACCCGATCAGCCTGCGAGACCCGGCGCTGGTGGCCCAGGTTGTCAGAGAACTCGACCGCCCAGTCAACGTCAACCCGTCAGACCCTCTCGCTGACCTCGCCGAAGCAGGAGCCGCTCGGATCTCCCTCGGTGGCGGTGTCCACCACTGGATGATGAGGGAGCTCGAGCAGCGCGCAAGGCGCCTCTTGGCCGGGGACGCTACGGCCTTCGCGTAACTCAGTGCTCACGGTCCCGAAGCCTTGAGGCGGAGGGACACGTCGCGCGAAGGCCATGAGACGGCGTCGACGCGCTCATGAACGGGATTACCGCGCTGGCCACAGGCTCGCCGGGGGTCTTGAGGTCGCGCGCCCGAATGGGCGATCGCGAATCCCTTGTCGATGTACACGAGATTATGGCCCATCTGTGCGCAATTTTCCCGACCCTCGACGATAATCTGCGTGCACGTTCTGGTCGGGCGCAGTCTGGGACATGCCCGTGTGGCGCGCACGAATAGCCGTCTAATTGTTGTTCAAAAGTCGCCCAAGCCAAGATGCGCTCAGGGCGCTGCACGGCGCATCAGCGGTCCGAGAGGGTTCCGGCGAGGGATGTGTCCTCTACCGCCGGGCCTGTCCGTCTATTAGACGAGTGGCGATTGCTACTCCGAGGAGTGAAACGAGGATGTCCCATGACAACCAAGACAATTGGATCACGTGCAGACCAGCAGGCGGTTCTCGGCGTCATTAAGGGCGTGTACGAGGCGTGGGAGGCGAACGACGCCGAGGCGTTCGTGGCGGACTACCTCGACGACGCCAGCGTTGTCCAGCCCGGCGTCTACAAGAAGGACCGGCAAGCGGTCCAGAGCACCATGGCCGGAGGGTTCGCGGGCCCGCTCAAGGGCTCCCACGTGGTTGACCAGCCCCAAGACGTCCGGTTCCTCAACGAGGAGACGGCCATCGTGATCAGCGAGGGCGGGATCGTTTTTCCCGGACAGAACGCCGTGCCGAGCGAGGGCGTGGTCCGGGCCACGTGGGTGCTGGTCAAGCGCGACGGCCGTTGGTGTGTTCGCGGCGTACCACAACAGCGCCGCTAGCTAGGGACCGGGGTACGAGGCGGCTTCCCTGGTTCTGTGGGAAGCCGACTCGTAACCCGGGGGCTGGCTGGGTCGAGTCATGATCGCGAGCTGGCTTCGGCCGAAATCTTCTGTCCTCCTGCCACAGCCTTGATCGTCTAGTAGACGTTAGATGTCCGTGGTGCAGAGGAAGGAGTTCTGACGATGGCGCTATATGTGGCTTTGTGTTATTACGACCGGGACCAGTACTGGGACGAGCCTCCCGAGACCGAGTTCTCCCCCGAGTACACGGAGTTCGCCCGGCGGGCCACCGAGGCGGGGGTGATGCGCGGCGGTGAGGCGCTTCATCCGGTGACCATGTCGACCACCATTACCGTTGCGGGCGGCAAGGGCGGCGAGGTGATGTTGACGGACGGTCCGTACGCGGAGGCAAAAGAAGTCCTGGCCGGCTACTTCGTGCTGGAGACAGCCGATCTTGACGAGGCGGTCGCCTGGGCGGTCCAGATCCCGGCCGCGTGGAGGGGCAAGATCGAGATCCGACCGATCGCGCCTCACCACGCCTAGCCATCCGGCCATGGATCCCAGCGCCACTCTCGTCGAGGTGCTGAGGGAGGAAGGCCCCAGAGTGCTCGCCACCCTTGTGCGCCACCTCGGCGACTTCTCGGTGGCCGAGGACGCCCTCTCCGAGGCCACGATCGCCGCCCTTGGCGCCTGGCCTGCGTCGGGGATCCCGGACAACCCCCGGGCCTGGCTGACCGTGGTGGCCCGGCGCAAGGCGCTCGATCGCCTGAAACGGGAGTCGGCCAGACCGGACAAGGAGACCGCCGCGTTCCGCTGGGGAACAGGGCACGCGAAGGACGAGATAGATGAGGTCATCGACCAGATGGACACCGAGAGCCAGTTACGAGACGACATGCTGCGCCTGATCTTCACCTGCTGCCACCCGGCGCTCAGCCGGGAGGCTCAGGTGGCCTTGGCTCTTCGCACGCTGGCCCGCCTCGAAGTGGATGCCATCGCCCGAGCCTTCTTGGTGCCCGAGGCCACCATGGCCAAGCGCCTGGTACGGGCCAGGTCCAAGATCGCCACCGCCCACATCCCTTTTGTCATTCCCTCGGACGCGGAGCTCCCCGATCGTCTGGCTGCGGTGCTGGCCATCGTGTACTTGATCGCCACCGAGGCTCACGCCCCGACCGGCGGCAACGCGGTGGCCCGGGTTGATCTGGAGGCCGAGGCCGTCCGCCTGGCCCGTTTGTTGGTGGAGTTGATGCCCGACGAACCCGAGGTGCCGTCCTTGCTGGCTCTGTTGTTGTTCACCTCAGCTCGCACCCCGGCTCGAAGCGACGCCGACGGCCGCGTCGTGACCCTCGCCAATCAGGACCGCGGTCGATGGAATAAGGAGACGATTGGCGAAGGATCGCGATGGTTGTCGAGGGCGGTCATCTTGTCGGGCGGTAAAGCGGGGCCGTATCAACTCCAGGCTCACCTGGCTGCGGCCCACTCCACCGCTTTGAGCTGGGCCGAGACGGACTGGGACAAGATCATCGGGCTCTACGACCTGCTCGGGTCGCTCGGAGCCAACCCGGTCGTGGCGCTCAACCGTGCTGTTGCGATCACTGAGCGCGATGGGCCCGAGCACGGCCTGGCCGCACTGGAGGCCATCGTCGGCCTTGAGCGGTCCTATCTCTGGCACGCCGCTCTGGCCGACAACCTACGACGGCTTGGCCGAACGGCAGAGGCTGCCGGGGAGCTGGAAACCTCCGTCTCACTGGCGCCCTCCGAAAGCGAACGACGTCTGCTTCTATCCCGTCTCCTCGATGTGAGGTCCGAGCCCGCCTGACAGGTTCCAGGACTGCTGTTGTCCTTTGCTGGCTTCGCCGATCGTCCTCTCACTGAACGCGAGATCCCGATCTCAGAAATCGCATTAGAGGCATTAGAGAGGAGAAGCAGATGAGTGAAGCGATGGGCAGGTGGGGGCTGGCGGTGACCCGCTTCGACGCGGTGATCGAGTCGGCCCAGGCCGATCAGTGGAAGACCCCGTCCAACTGCGAAGGCTGGCTCGCTCGCGACATCGTTGCGCACGTGGTCGGCAATTATCGCGGCACGGCCGCTCAGGCCGTCGGCGCCGAGCCCACCGAGGTTGGCGCGGACGAGGACATCGTGGCCGTGTGGGCAGATGCTGTCGATCAAATCCGGGCGCTGGCCACGGATCCCGCCATGCTCGCCACCGAGGTCCGAGGGCCGCCGGCCCGCTGCCCCTCGAGGCCATGCTCGGCGGCGTGATGGCGATGGACACCCACGTCCACACATGGGACCTCGCTAAGACCTTCGGCGCGAGCGTCACGCTCGACCCGGGCCTGATCGCCCTCACCATGAACATCCTTGGCCCGGTCGACGAGATGATCCGCCGGCCTGGCGTCTTCGCCGCCAAGATCGAGCCGCCGGCCGACGCCGACGAGCAGACCAAGATGCTGTGCTTCCTGGGTCGTCAGCCGCAACAAAGGCTTCCTGCGTGAATGCGACGCCGGCCTGAACACAACTGGGCGGCGAGCTGCGAGCCTCGCTCGCTGGCGCCAGATGCTACGCCCGCGAGCGAGGAGGCGATGGTCGGGCTCATTAACCAGTCGCTAGAGGCTTCGCCCACGACTCGTTGGCCCAGCCTGCCGACTGAATGTTGTAGGCAGCCCCTTGCTTCCACAGCGTCTCCAAATAAGACTCTTCCTGCGAGAGCGATTTGGCTCCGAGCAGGTACCCCTCGTAAGCCTCGAGATAGGGCACGCCCGGGGCGATATCGTACGCCGCGGTGCTTCCGGGGGGGCTTCCGCCATCTCTGGCCTCCTCTCCCCAGGGTCCTGCCGCCATACCCGCAGTGGCGGCCGGAGCGGGAAGAGCGGAAACCGCCGGTATACCCCCGGTCTCGTCGACCCAGGTCTTGATGTACTGCGGAGAACTCGTGAACTGCAAGAAGAGGATTGCCGCTTTAAGCGCGGGACCCTTCGTGTTGGCGGGGACCATATAGGCATCGCCGGTCCCTAAACCAAACTGAGCCGGTGCGTCGACGGAGACTGGGGTCGATGCCTTCGTCACTGTCGGAAAGGCCATACTGGCGATCGGGAAGTTGCTGCCGCTCTCGACGGTAGCAAATCCGAAGTCGACGGCCCAGGCCATAGCGGCTTTGCCACTTTCGAACTGCGGCAGCCCAGCCCCATCGCCAGATAACCCGGTGATCCCGGACCAGTTGGGCGTGACACAGTTGTCGTAGAACTGCTTAAGCAAGGTCAACCAGGCAACGGATTGCGGCGACGAGGCGCTCACCTTCCCCGTCGCGACGGCCCAAGTCACATCCTTGGTCGTCAGGATGGGGTTGGTGCCTGGCTGTCCAGCGGCGTTGAAGTGGTTCTCGGAAGGCTGTATCGCCCAGGTGAGCATGTTGTACAGCGAGTCAGCCGTCCAAGCTGTGCCGATCAAGGAGTTGTCCATGGCGAAAGGGGTGTAGCCAGCGGTCTTCAAGCTCGAGCACGCTTTCATGAGGTCCGCGAATGTCGCTATTGGCGCTGTAACATGAGCTTTCGCGAAGGCCGTCTTGTTATAGAAGATCCCGAATGCCGCGAGATTGACAGGGGTGTAGTCGAGGTAGCCCGACGTGTCCAAAAGTGAAGGGATCTTGGGGCCGAAGTACTTAGGATTGAAGACGCTCAGCCACTTCTTGTTTCCAGGTACGAATGGGTCTGGCCCATTCAAATAGCTGTTTAAATGTACGACCATGTAAGGCTTATAGGTGGCCTGGTTGAATAACAGATCGGGCGCGGTTCCCGCCGCGAGCTGAGTCGATTCGACCTGAGTGAAGGAAGCGAGTGGCAGTACGTCGCTCTTGACAGTGATCCCCGTCGTCGCTTTGAAGAGCGCCATCTCTTGCTGCCACGCCGGTCCAAAACTGCTTCCGCTCTGCGTCCAGTTATTTGGCGCCTCGAGCGTGATCGTGGTGCCGGCTTCAGCTCTGACCCCTGTGATTGGCGTTGCGCCTGCGCTTAAACCGTACATCGAGAACGATGAAGCCACCACCGCCATAAGGGTGCACAGGGCCGCCATCTTACTCGCTCCTGCAATTTGCCGATAGCTCCTCCGCGGCCGTCGGGTAACCCGTGTATCGGCTTCGCCAACCGATGATCTCGTCACGCTTCTCCTCGATTCTTTCGTGCCACTAATTTAAACGCACCGACACGTGATCGGCATCACACAGGCTCTTGGTCCGCGTCGCCCTCAGAACGAGCTCCCGACCGTAAATAGTCAACGCTCAAAAGAGAGAGAGCCGTTCAGCCATTCCACCGAGCTCACGGACGAAACCTTGCTTTCTACCATCATAAGATGCACCCGCCCGGGAGTCAAAGTGCCCCACGTCGTTGGGGCGACACCCGGCTCGTAGCGTGACATGGGGGCGCGAGTTCCAGGCACGACTGTCGCGGGTCGTGGGCCGTGCGGTTCTTGGCACCGAGCCCCGTCGCCGGGGTCAAGAACGGGCCAGCTACGAGACCCGAAATAGCGCCCGAAAGGTGAGCGACCCAGGCCCATCCTCGCTCTCGGTGGCCAATTTGGCCATGGAGCTCTCGGAAAAAAAGGGCGCCAGGCGGCTTGTGGCTCGTCGTGGCTATCCACCAGCACGGCGCCTGCCAGGCCCACGACCTCCGTTTCGTCGGGGAAGACACCCACCACCGGGCGACGCCTTTTGAGCTCATTGTTCAGCCGCTCGAGCGGCCTTCCCGAGAGGTGACCAGGCACGGTCGCCAGGAGTAACTGGCAGCGGGTTTTGACAAGCACCTGCCCGCCAATGTCCTCCGCTCCCCGCCTGGGCTGCGGACGATCTTGGGGCGCCCGCGGTACGAAGGATGCGATCGCGGGTTGGTTGGGGCCGCTAGAGGGGCGATAGAGTTTCAGTCAGTGAGGAGTCCGCCAGAAGCGCCCTGGCCGGCATGACGACGTCCGTTCGTGACCTCCTGATTGAAGACTGTGAGTGGGCTGCCGAGTTGATGGAGCGGCGGCGCCAGGTTTATGCTCGCTATTCGCCCGTCTTCTGGCGGCCTGCTCGTGGGGTCACGGATGGGCACGCCGCTTTCCTGGCTGAAAAAGTCTCCCGTGGTAGCTCTGTTGCATTGCGGACGGACCGAGGCTTCCTCATCGGCGACCTTCGAGGCGCGGAGGGCCTTATTGATGACTTCGCCGTCGAAGCTGACGACGACTGGGCACTCCACGGCGCCGCCCTGCTGTGCTCGGCTTGGCCAGCGCTGGTTAACCGGGGCGCCGAAAGGCTCCGTGTCGTGTCCGCGCCTGCCGATGAGCCGAAGGTGGCCATGCTGCGGGCCTCGTCCTGGAACCAGCAGACCAATGGTGGGTGAAGCCGGTCGACCCATCGGGCACGCCCACGGCGAGCGGGCCGTGGAGGGGAGCGGGTTCTCGGGCTTCCTGGGGCCAGCGCCGCCCGTCTATGACCCGGGTGGCCCCGTGCTTCTCGTAGACCGCGTAACGGACGGGACAGGGACCGCCGCCATCGAGGAGGGGGCGGCCGCATTAGGTGCAGTGCTCGCCGTCCTCCCCGTCCCCGTTGGCGCTGACCGAGAAGCCGAACTGCGCGCCGCTACGTTCACAGTGGCCTCCGCCTGGTATGTCGGGCAGCCCACGGTTCCCACCCTTGCCTAGCGGAAGCGTCAGTTAGATGCGCCTTTTTCCGTGCCAGCAGGAGCCCGGCGCGGGGGATAGGCCGATGGTATTGTGGGTGATGAATATCTCGCGCGTCACAGCTGCAGGCCTGATGGGGTGAGCCAGTGGCCTTTCAGGATTCCAGGAACAGCTCCTCAGATGTGGACAGTCGTAGCGTCCTGGCGGAGCTGCTCGTCATCGTTGATTCCGCGGTAGCACTTCAACCCGAGATCGAATCGGTCATGAGAGCTTGTCTAACGCAGGAGCCAAAAGGCGTTGCGCTGGCTCAGAAGGGTGGGCAACTGAAGGCCACGCTGGCCGAGCTTCTCGAGCGCGCCGAGCGCCTACCCCAGACATGGGTCGTCGAGGAAACCCGCGGCTTACTTCTGTACCACCATCGCCTGCTGGCCGAAACGGTCTCCCGCGCGTACAGCGTCAGCGCCATCTTCCACCGCCGGCCGGTGGACAAGTTCCCGAGCCATCTCGGCAAGCCAGCGGCGCGGCTGCGCCGGCTGGGCGCCCTACTCGCCGGGTACTTAGGCAATGAGGATGCGAATGCCTCTATGCAGCGTGCCAGCCACCTCTCGCCACCCGGGCTGTTCAGCCACAGTCTGCGGACCCCGCTGACCACCGTCCTCGGGAACGCGTCGAGCCTCCTCCAAGACGATGTCGTCTGGGACCACGACACACAGGACCGCCTCCTGAAAGGCATCGTCGCCGAGTCCTCCCGGCTGGCCCGGGCGGTCGATAACATCCTGCACTTGGCGTCGATCGACGCCGGGACATTGAGGCCCAACTTCGACTGGTGCGACCCCGCGGCGCTCCTCCGCGCCGTGATGGGCGAGGTCGATCAGGCACTCTCGCCGTCTGACAGGGTGACGCTCAGCCTTTCGTTGCCGGAGCCGTCGGGACCCGGCGGTCTCGTTTGGGCCGACCATGTGCTCCTGGGCCGGGCCGTCGCCAATGTCGTCGACAACGCCCTGCGCCACAACCCGCGCGCCACCAGCATCACTCTGGCCGCGGCCGTAGAGGATGAACAGCTGGTCCTCTCCGTCGTCGATGAGGGCCGAGGCCTGCGCCCCAACGTCTCCGCGGCCATCGCGAGGGCCGTGGCGAACGGAGAGCTTCCCGTCGACATCGGCACCGGCATTGCCACGACCATCGGCCTGGTAAGGACGCACGGAGGGGCCGTGGCGTACTCGTCTCGGCCCGACGGTACCTGCTGCAAGATAAGATTGCCGCTCGACCCAACCACGGAGTGCGATAAGTAATCCGACGACTCTCGGGGGACGAGGCGTCGCTTACGCCAACCAGGCCCCTCCGGGGTAAGGGCACCAGGTCTCAAAGAGCCACGCCACCGCAAAGCACGTACTGGGTTGGGGCGAGAGGGCCTCAAATGCTGGCGATGTCCCGGGTCAAGGATCCCAGGCCCACGCGAGGTCAACGCTTAATTGGAAATGTCGCTCTCCCGCTCGCCAGTATTTCCTGCGCATGTCAAAGGTAAGTAATCGGCGGCCCCGGAAGCCGAGACGGGATGAATGCTCCTCTTCGTTGCAGACTCAGAACGCGGGTGCCTTGGTCTTTTCGAGGTCGATGTGGCGAGCAGTAAGTGGCCCCTCAACCCCGACGGGAAGCCCTAGATCCTTTCGCCCCGTGGATGCGGGCGTAGGCTCGGTGGTGATGGCAGTACTGGAGTCTGAGCCGATCGTGGTTACCGCTGGTTCGTGGTGTTGCCTGGAGGGGTGCGGTCCTCGGAGGTCTCGGGATCGCTAAGGACAACTCCCAATCGATGACCGGTTCAGTGCGCTGGTGGGACATGCGCCCGGCAACTGGCGGGCAAGCGAAGACGTACACGTGCCCGATCTGCCACCGTTTGCTACTGGCGATGAACCCCAACACGCTGCTGTACCCCGAGGGCGACCACGAACGTCGCCGTCATGCTCATACCGCCTGCGTCGTGACGCAGCGGAAAAGCGGCAACCTGTTGACCAAAGCGGAGTGGGAGCGGTCGCAGCGGCCGCCAAAATCCGCCAGGCGATCGTGGTGGCGCAGACTGTTCGACTGGCGCCAGGCGGACTAGAGCACTGATAGGTGGCCGCGTCGTAAAACGGTATCAGGGCCCCCGCTGTGGGCCCGGGACTACGTGGCGACAAATCTGCTCCCCGGCACTTCCACCCGGCAGTCCGGCCGGACGACCGATGACACCTTAGGCTTTCCTGACCCAACTGAGAGGCTGGGAGACGCGAAATACGGGTCTTGGTCATCTGAAGAGACCATAACCATGTCTCTGCCGCACCCCGCTGCTGGCAGCAACTCGCCAACCAATTTCCCAACATCGAGTAAGAGTCCCCCCCCGGACAAGCCCACAACCTGTGGATCGACGACCCCGAGGGCCGCCCGGCAGCCCTCGACGACAGAATCTCACGATCGCTGGTCTGCGCGGCGGGAGAATGCCGGGCCGCGCTGGAATGATATGCGTGCTGCATCTGTGTTGTAGTACATGCAGAATTGGCATGAGCCAACGGTTCGGTAACCTCGATCTGCGCCAGAGTCCCGTGGCTCGCGACCGTCGTTGGGGCGCGCGGACTGTGACAAGATAGAGGCACGACAGCGTGCGCCCGTCCCCATGACCGTCCAGGTACCCCTGTGAGTGCCAGTGGCCCACTAGATGCGGTGTCATGGCGGGAAAGCACATAATTTAAGTGACGCCGCTGAACGTCCTGCTCTCTCATACGGTGCTCGACTTGACCCGCGACGCGGAACGCCGGGATCCGAACGTGAACGTGGTGCAGTGGTCGGATTTCTGGCGTGTCGCCGACGGCGCCCGGGCCCGGGACGTCCACGTCGATGCCCGAATTTCGCGTCGGGCGATGAAGACGTACGTCAATCTGCAGACAAAGGCCGGCAGGGCGGTGTTGGACGGCGGAGTGCTGCGCTTGACCGACGCCGGGCTGAAGGTCCGGGACTCGGCCGGCGCCGCAGTGGAGGCAGCGTGCCGCGCCGGCGAGGACAGGTTCGGCCCCTCGCCTCGCAGGGCTCTCGTAGCTCTGGTCGGGGAGCTCGAGTTTCAGTACGCCCATTACCTTCATCCCTACGGGACAGCCGATCCCAGTGTCACTGGTGGCGGCGCGGCGGGCGCGGTGCACGGGCTGGACTGGAAGCCCGTCGTGCGCCTTAGGGACCACGAGGCGACCGACGAGCTGTCACTTCTGGCGTTGTTGTCGCAGGCCCTCATGGCGTTCACGGCCGAGTACGAGGCGCAGGGACGCGGGCCGCTGCTATGGGCGGTGAACATGGCGAAGGCCTTCGACGAGCCGATGCCACTGGCAGCTGTCCCGTCAGCGCTGGGTATAACCGGGAACGGTCGCTCCACCATGGAGCGTCACGGCTTCGTGACGGTATCCGACGGACTGGCGCGCCTTACGCCAGCGGGAGAAGCCATTAAGCGGTCGTACGACCAACTCGCGGCCGAGGTCGAATCGTCCTGGCGCGGTCGTTACGGGACCGACGTGGTCGGGTCGCTGCGGTCTGCGCTCGAGCCAGCCGACGCGCTATTGACCGTCGTGCATGCTGATCACCCGATCGTGAAACACGTGGGTCGAGTCGGGTTCACAGAGGTCAGCGGCTCCTTATCGACAGGTACCTGGCCGCCCGAGGCTGCAGCCGGCTAGGGCCACTCAAAATGACGCCAAACACCGAGCCGGACGCGGCGCCCGATTCGGCGATAACGGAAATGAAACAGGATCAGCCATTTCGTGGCACGCCAAATACAGAATGCCGGCTTCTGGGAGAGTAATATGTGTGCCCGATCTGTCTTGCATCACAAAGTAAATCTGTGGCCACCGAGATCGCAATATCCGTCGTACTCTACGCGCTACGCCTGATGTTCTAGGGAAAGTCGGGCGCACGATAACGCTTCTTATGTGCTGGCGGCTCCCAGCACAAGTACTTCGTCAGACGCCGAGCGGGGTGCGCAGCGTCCGGGTCTCCGAAGCCGGCTTCGGCCCAGGCGCGTGTCTTGCGGGCGGCTGAGCTCGACAAGGCGGAGCTCGCGCCGCTCGGTGCGGAGGAGGGGTTCGCCTCCAGCGGATTGATGAAGTACTTCACCGACCTGCCCACGGTGCTCAGCTTCTCCAGGTCGTCCAGCCGGACTGCACCTCGGCTCTCAAGGAAGTGGGCGAAGTCCTCGATGCCTAGTGGCGCCCACCTGGTCATCCAGGTGGCGAGAGTGGGGACGTCAGCTTGCCGCCGCCCAGCTGAGCGACGAAGTACTGGGTCACGGCGGCGACGTCTATGCCGTCAGACGGTCGCTGGCGGCCCGGGCCAAGGTTGATCACGATCCGCCCGCCGGGCCGGGTGACACGCAGCCGCTCGTCGAGGACGGGCGGGGCATCCAAAAAGCTGAAAGACGTGAGCGACATAGACGGACCCGAAGCCCGAGCGCCGTACTGCCAGCGCGGCCGGGTCAGCGAAGAACGTGTGGCCGCGGAGCCTGGGCTCGCGGCTTTGGGCGGTAGCGACCATGTCCACGTCGATGTCAGTGCCGACCAGCTCGAGGCCGGCGGCTCGCAGCGGTACCAGCATCAGGCCGCTATCGCACCCGGCGTCGAGGTCCGGCTGCTGCTCGCTGAGTCGAGGAGCCAGGTCGGCGCGGCGACGGCCTACCGAAAAGGGGACATTGAGGCTCCACATCGAAGAGTTTGGGGATGACCGGACCAGGGATGCCGCCGAGCCGCGTGTCTGCATAGTGGGCGTTAAAATGCGTTCAGTGAGGAGCGGCCGGGAACCACATACGCAGGACACGGTGGGAGTCAGCCAGTCTGCTCGCCTCGAGCGACCGGCCCGGAGCATATCCGGCGCCGTGCCGGACCTGAGAGCCGGGCTCTTGAGCCCGGCGACAGTCATGGCGTTGCAACGGCGCATCGGGAACACCGCCACTCGTCAACTCCTCGAGCGTTCTGCGCCCCGCCGGAGAACCGAGGCCGTGCAGCGATCGGTTTACCTGGCCAATGCCGACGACCATATATACAAGTCAGACAAGGACGACGGCGAGTTTGCCTACTTGATGAAATACGGGGGAAAGTACCCGCTTTTCATCCCGTACGATGCTGTCGACAAGCTGAAGAGCAACGACACAATCAAGAACGTGTGGAGTGGCTCTGGTGCTGTCGAGGAGTTCTTCAAGGCCAACCTCGTGAAGGTTTTGGCTGATCCCGCTGACGGCAAGGTCATCAAAGACGCGCTGGGCAAGGTGCACCTCTACGATGGCAAACAGGCTGAGCTCTTCGAGAGCGACTTCGACGACAAAAGCCTTGCCACCATCATCGCCGCCGCTATCACGGGTGGCGCCAAGGTGTACCAGCAGGGCGGGGGCAGCCGGCTCCCCGGGCCACTGGGCATCGTGAAGACGTGGAAACGCAGCAAGGAGGAAGTGCTCACTTCTCTCGGCATCCCGCAGGACCGCTGGCCGGAGTACAAGTACATGATGGTCAGCTCGACGGACAACTGGGGGGTCTACGAAAAGGCGCTCTCCGAGGCAAAGTCGGCAGACGCCAATATTTTCGTATATGCGGATCCCAACACCCAGACGTACTTCAACTACGTTTCGTCCGTCGAGGTAACGCGTAACCTCAACGCCCGCGTGCAGATAGAGGGCCGGCGGATGTCCGACGACGACATCTTGAAGGTAATGGACGGTTCGGATAACGAAAAGGCCATTAAAGCGGCGTATGCCAAGCTGGGGACGCCGACCGCGGACAGTGGATGGGTCCCGGGTACGCAACTCAACCGCAAGGACCGTGGCGATGGGCAAGCAAAGGCCATGAACAACTGGAACGCACTGGGTGCGGCTGCCTACGCAAATCGGTTCCTCGGTGCCAGCTATTCATTGACCCAAAACTGGGAGTGGCTCCACATCAGGGGCGCGCAGATCGGGGGGGCAACCGACGGTACAAACCTGGTGCCGGGACTGTACGTGACCAATTCGTTCATGATCCCCTACGAAAACATGATCGAACAGTGGGCCAGAGCCGACCCCACGCACTTCTCCGCCCGCTTCCGGATCCAACCCGCCGGCACACTCTACGGGCGGTACATCACCATTTCGTTCAAAGCCGAGGGACATAGCATGTTGGGCGATCTGGAGCAGAACCTCGTTACATTTGACGCCCTGGCGGGCCGGGTCATCGACAAGCTGGCTAACGAGATCGTCAAACGAAACGTCGACAAGAGGGCTACTGTCGACTAAGTCTGTCCCGGGACAGTGGTCATTGCTGTCCCCGCCACCCTCACTGTCCGCCACATCCCGACCAAAGTGAACCTAGACGATGGGATGCCTCAGCCTTTTGCCCTCACTCTCGACAGCCTGACTGCGATGGCGGGGGCGGTCTGAGCTCTCGGCCTCGGTTTCCCGAAGACTACAGACCTGCCTCTGCGCCACTCCGCACCGGTGATCAAACTTCCCGACTCGGTTTGCAAGTCGTCTCGCGTCGTCACAGGCTGAACACGTGAGAGTGTTTCGGGTCGTCCTTATCGTCTTGGGCGTCCTGTTCTTCGTCTTGGTCATCTACAGGCTCGACGTCCCTGGGGCAGGTTTCACTGCCGGTACCGGATCGGTGGAAAAAGTTCAGCTCGGGCCGCCCGCAGCCGGACTGGGTGGCGGCGATAGGCCGTTCCCGAGCCGGGCGCTGAGTGCTCGTCGTTGATGCCAGTGTCGCCCTCGCATCCGCAGGCACCGACAATGGCCTGGACTACTTCGAAGACGACCTGGTTGCGCCGCCGCTGATGTGGTCCGAGTCTCGCTCGGTACTGCACGAAATGGCATGGTGGGGCGAGATTGACGCGGAAGACGCCATGGCGACGCGCATGCGCCTCGAACGAAGCCGGACCCGCCCACGGGCCCCGGCCAAACTGGGCGCAGAGGCCTGGGACCTTGCCAACCAGCTCGGGTGGGCTAAGACCTACGACGCCGAGTACGTAGCGCTAGCTCGGCTGCTCGAATGCCGGCTCGTCACCCTCGATGCGCATTGCGCAGGGGCGCCGCCCGGCTCGGTAACGAAAGGTCTGCCGACACCTTCTAAGCGGCGGGTCGCGGGTCCGAACCTGCCGGGGACACCCCGTAAACAAGGATTTTGCCTCGCTCACTACGGTTGGCTTCACGCCCCATGGCGTAACGCCCCGGCGTTGCTGCTGTCGCGGTCGATCTGCCGGTCCCTCCCGGTTGCGCCGTTGAAGAGGTAGGGTGGCTGCACATCCTCGGTAGAGCCCCGACTTGGGCTGGGCGGTGGCGCGTCCGTTTAGGTTCACCTCAACCGAGCCACTGCGAGGAGCTCGTCCATGAGCGTTGCCACAACGCCGATTAGTTCTGCCTTTACGCGCCAGCGAGCCCGCTGCTTCGGCATCCTCAGCACTTACCCGCCAACCGCATGTGGACTGGCAACCTTCAGCGCCGCACTGGCCCGCGGGCTCGAGGTGAACGGAGCCACCGTCGGTGTCGTCAGGCTGGCAGACGGGTCTTCGTCATCGGACCCGAGAGTGTTGACGGAGATGGTCAGCGGCGTCCCGTCCTCGTTGGCTCGGGCGAGCGCGGCGCTCAACGGCTGTGACGTCGCGATCGTGCAACACGACTACGGGTTGTACGGCGGAGCTGACGGCGAGGAGGTCCTGGAGATCCTCCATCGGCTCACGATCCCGTCCATCGTCGTCGCCCATACTGTGCTGCTCGAGCCGACCGACCATCAGAGAAAGGTCCTGGAAGCGATCGCCGACGCGGCGAGCGTGGTAGTGGTCATGGCAATGACGGCCCGGCGGCGCCTGTGCGGTCGTTTTGATGTCGACCCGTCAAAAGTGGCGATGATCCCTCACGGCGCTGCTACCCCTCCACCCCAGCCTCGCGCTCACCCCACGGGCCGCCCGCTGTTGCTCACCTGGGGCCTGCTCGGACCGGGGAAAGGTATCGAAGTCGCCATAGACGCGATGGCGGGCCTCAAGGACGTGTTCCCCCCTCCACGCTACGTAGTCGCAGGTAGCACGCACCCCAAGGTCCTCATATCGGAGGGCGAGGCCTACCGGGACATGCTGATGGCGCGGGCACGGTCCCAGGGGGTGGCTTCATCAGTGACGTTCGATCCTGCCTACCGCGACCTGCCCTCGTTGACAGCGCTAATCCGGGACGCCTCTATTGTCGTGCTGCCGTACGACTCGCGGGACCAGGTCACCTCTGGCGTGCTTGTCGACGCTGTTGCCGCCGGCAGACCAGTCGTGGCCACCGCCTTCCCCCACGCAGTCGAACTGCTGTCTAGCGGGGCGGGAATCGTCGTCCCCCACGGCGACGCCACTGCTCTCGGCGCGGCGTTGCGCCTCTTCCTCACCGAGCCCGGTCGTGCCGCGTCCATGGCACGCGAGGCAGCCCGTCTCGCTCCTGGTTTCGGTTGGCCGGCAATTGGCAGGCAGTACGCCGACCTGGCCGAGAGCCTTTCGCTCCGATCCAAAGCTGTACCCGCTTGATCCGCCCGCACCCCAGCTTCGAGTACCTGGGGCGGATGAGCGACGAGCACGGCACGTTCGAGCATGCAGATCACACCAGACCGCGGATAGAGCTGGGCTACTGCACCGACGACATGGCCCGCCTCCTGGTAGTCACGAGCCGTGAACCTGACCCCAGCGCCGCAACCATCGAGCTCGCCCGCAAAGCTCTATGGTTTGTGACGGGCGCCCAGGGCGCGCGGGGCGACTGCAGGAACCGTCGCGACCAGGACGGCAAGTGGCATGGCCCGTTCGGCGTCGAGGACTGCTGGGGCCGAAGCTTGTGGGGACTGGGCACGGCCGCGGCCAACAGCCCGCATGAATTGATGCGCCAAGTCGCCCTGGGGCACTTCGACCGGGGCGCCCGACAGCGTTCGCAATGGCCGCGGGCGATGGCGTTCGCGGCGTTGGGCGCGCACGAGGTCCTGGTCGTCCATCCAGGCCATCGGGTCGCTCTTGACTTGCTCGCGGCCGCAGCCGAGGTCGTCGGCCAGCGCGCCACGGATGAGCCGTGGCCTTGGCCCGAACCTCGCCTTTCCTACGCCAATGCGGTGTTGCCCGACTCGATGATCGCGGCCGGCGTGGCCCTGGGGCGCCAGGCCCTTGTCGACGACGGGCTCGAGCTCCTGGCCTGGCTGCTGGACCATGAGACCCACGACGGGCACCTGTCCGTGACGCCCGTGGGCGGGAGCGGCCCCGGTGACCCGCGGCCCGCCTTCGACCAGCAGCCGTTAGAGGTCGCCGCCTTGGCGGACGCCTGCGCTCGGGCCGCTGGCCACGTTAAAGATGACCGCTGGTCGGCAGGTATTGACGCCGCCGTAGCGTGGTTCCTCGGCGACAACGACGCGCATACTCCGATGTTCGACCCCGTCAGCGGCGGAGGCTACGACGGGCTCAGTGCTTCCGGCCCCAACCTCAACCAGGGGGCCGAGTCCACTCTGGCGCTGATCTCCACGTTGCAGCACGGTTGCCGTCTGGAGCGGGCCCGGTGTTGAGCGGCGCGGAGCAGACAATTCCCATGGTGTCGCGCTGTACTCTACGGCTCTTTCCCGACCACAGCCGGGTCATTGCGGTGCTGTTCGTCCCTGGTGAGGAGATGATCCGGGGGGATTCCCGTGCCGTCTCGGTGACTGACCGCATCCTGGCCCTGGACGATATCGACGTCAGGGCCACCCTCACTGACCTGAGGCAACGATTTGGTCACCGCCACCGCCACCTCGAGGACATCTGGTCGAGCCACTTCCGCCTCGCTTCCCGGCGGCTCGGCGACGGCGAGGACGTCCCTGCCGACAAGAAGCTCCTCATAGGTGCGTACTTCACGCGCGAGGTTTCGCTCGAGGGCGCGGCTCTGTTCAACCCATCCATCGTCGCCCACCCCGACCAGGGCGGTTTGGCCCCGGGCGAGACTCGCTTCGTGATGAGCCTTAGGGCAGTAGGAGAGGGCCACATTTCGTCGATCGAGTTCCGCACCGGGACCGTCGACGCGGCCGGCGAAGTCGACCTCGATGACCCGGGTAGGTTCCCCGGCTACGGCCACTACTCGCCCGGGCCATATAGCAAGTGCCTGTTCCATGCGAAATTGGCTGAGCGGGGCTGCGACAATCAGGCTGCCGCGCTCGTCCTCGACCGCCTGGAGCCCACGTTTGGGCCGGCGGATCTGGAACTGGCTGTTGCGTCGTTGCACTCTGACCTCCTGTCCAGGACAGCGGTCAGGGACGCAGTTGCGGGGATCCGCTGGGTGGCAACAAACAACTACACCGTAGAGTTCCCAACGGCCACGCAAATTTCCGAGCGCGTGCTCTGGCCGCACGGCCCGGCCGAGGCCCAGGGAATGGAAGACGCCCGTTTCGTCCGTTTCGTTGGTGACGGCGGTGAGATCACGTATTTTGCCACCTATACGGCCTTCGATCGCGCTGTGATCGCACCGCAGCTGCTGACGACGACCGACTTCCGTACGTTCACCGTTTCCCAGCTCTCGGGGCCGTTCGCCACAAACAAAGGCATGGCGTTGTTCCCGAGAAAGGTCGGCGGCCAGTACGTCGCCCTCTCGCGCTGGGACCGCGAGCGGTTAGCGATCACGACCTCTGCTGACCTCAGCGAGTGGGACGCGGCCACGACTCTGGCTCTTCCGACGCGACCGTGGGACCTGGTCCAGGTGGGTAACTGCGGGTCGCCGCTGGAGACCTCAGAAGGTTGGCTCGTTTTGACCCACGGCGTGGGGCCGATGCACGAGTACGGGATCGGGGCCATCCTCCTCGACCTGGATAACCCTCGTCGCGTGATCGGCACGCTCGCCGGTCCATTGCTCGTCGCGAACGAGCAGGAGCGCGAGGGGTACGTCCCAAATGTTGTCTATTCGTGTGGGGCACTTGCCCATGACGAGGCGATCGTGTTGCCGTACGGGTTTTCGGACAGCGCCGTAGGCTTCGCTCGAGTGGATGTGGCCGAGCTGCTCCGCCTGCTTACTGCCGGCGAGCTCCGGTGAGAACCGGCTGTCGACGGCCGGTAATCCTCAACATTCTGTTGCCGGCGGCGGAGCCCGACGCGCATCTATTCGTATCGGGAGGACCGCTGAGGTGACATTCGGTCAACAACCCGGACCGCCGGCGTCACCGAGACAGTTACAGCAGCTCCTTGCCCTCCTCAAGGACGCCGGCCACACCGATTTCCGCGACGCACGCGGGCCTATGGGCTTCACCCAGCGCCAGGCCGGTGGCAGGTTCACCCGGGACGAGGCAGCCGGGTTTATCGACCAGTTGCAGGACATCGAGCCGGGCAGCGGTGCGTTCGAAGCGGTACCGGTGGCGAGACTGTCCGCACAACAACAGCTCATGAGGCAAATGCCGGCCGAGCAGCTCGCCGTCGAGCTTCGACGACGCGGCTGGACCGTTATCGAGCCTTAGAGCGCGGCTTGTTGTCCGTCCAGACATATGACCCGGCCGAGGGGCTGAGCCCGTTGACCGTCGCCGCCCGATGAGGGCGACCTCCACAGCGCCGGGGTTGCGGGTTGCGGTCCTGGCCCCGATCTCCTGGCGCACTCCGCCCCGGCACTACGGCCCCTGGGAGCAGTTCGCGTCCCTGCTGACCGAAGGCCTCGCAGAGCGGGGGGTGGACGTCACGCTCTTTGCCACCGGCGACTCGATCACCGCCGCCCGCCTCATATCGGTAGTCCCGCGTGGGTACTCGGAGGATACCGGCACCGAACCCAAAGTCTCCGAATGTCTCCATATAGCCGAAGCGTTCGAGCGGGCCGCCGAGTTCGACATTATCCACAACAGCTTCGACTTTCTCCCGCTCACTTATTCCGGGCTCGTACCCACCCCGGTCATCACTACCATCCACGGGTTCTCCTCGCCGCGTATCCTCCCCGTCTTCAAAAAATACAATGCCCGCACCAGCTACGTCGCTATCAGCGACGCGGACCGCCGTCCCGAACCTCATTATCTTGCCACCATCTATCACGGGATTGACACTGGTGCCTTCACCTTGCGAACTTGCCCAGGAAATTACTTGCTTTTCTTTGGCCGCATCCATCCGGACAAGGGGGCTGTCGAGGCCATTGACGTGGCCGCCCGGCCGGGCTGCCACTTGTCATGGCTGGCATCATCCAGGACCAGGCGTACTTCGACGCAGTATCGCTCCACACCTCGATGACAAACACGTCCGCTACGTCGGGCCGGTGGGCGGTGAGGACCGCAACACCCTCCTCGGAGGGGCTCACGCTCTGCTTCACCTCGTCAACTTCGACGAGCCGTTCGGCTTTAGCGTTGTGGAAGCCATGGCCTGCGGGACGCCGGTAGTGGCCTCCCGACGAGGGTCCCTGCCGGAGCTTGTCGACAATGCTCGTACCGGCTTCCTGGTTGGCAATGTCGAGGAGGCTGTCCTCGCCGTGAACAGGGCCGCCACTCTCGACCGTAATGCGGTTCGGGAGGAGGCGGTGCACGCGGTTCGGTCCGCGACCGGATGATCGATGCGTACCTGGAAGTGTACGGGCGGGTGATCAACGGTGAGCGGTGAACGGGAGCTGGCCACCTGGGGCCAGTTTGGGCCGTCCCGCGCACGTCAATGCTGGTCACGGGCCATTTCTGCGCCGGCTTTTCGGTGCAAGTAGCCTGGGAGCCATGCGCTGCCGCTCCGGGAGTGCCGGATCCCGCATGCAAACCACTGTGCCTGTTGGTGGCCAACGATCGTCCCAGAAGGCGTCAAGCTGGATAAGGCGCGCAAAAGGATGACCCTCCAGGTACCTAATTACAGCTACTTTACGAACAACCCGATCTATCGCGCCGCCACCGGCCACCTGGTGGACCTCGTCGGCGACGCTGACGGGCGAGTCGTCATTGACCTGGGATGTGGTACAGGCGCTTGCGGTCTGGCCCTCCTGGAGCGGTACAAGCTCGCCGAGTTGATCCTGGTAGACCCGGACAAAGACGCACTGGCGAAGGCCCAGGAGTTGTGTCCAATCCCCTCTCGGGCCTTTTGTGCATATGCGGAACAACTGCCTAGCGTAATCCCGGAGAACGCGGCGGACGTAGTGATAGTGGGTAACGCACTGCACCTGTTTAGCGACATTGGTGCGGCGGCGAAGGGGATACGTCATTGTTTACGTCCTGGCGGGGTGGTGGTCTTGAGCACCGCGTTTCACGTGGACGCCGCCGGCGATGACGAGCATACTTATATCCGTTTGGTTTTCACGGAGGCGCTCAGGACGTTACGCGGGACACCGAGGGCTAGACGGGAGGAGTCGAGCCGCGACAGCTCGGCCCGGACCCACTTGCGAGCCGCCGAGGTTGAAGCGAGCCTGACTGATGCAGGACTTGTTGAGATCGAGATGTCCGAAAGAGGTTTCTTACTGGACGGCGACTTTTATTCAGGTTTCGTGGCCACGAAAGAGTTTGCCTCGGCGGCGTTGCCAGGTTATCCACCCGCTCTGGCCGCGGAAACCCTGTCCAGGGCGGCGTTGAAAGTGGCCGGAGCCTACCCAACCAGGTGCGTTTTCGAGCGGAGGTGGCTTTACGCTCGGGCGTTTGTCCCGCTGGACAGCTTGGATCGGGGGACTGGACAGCCGGGGCTACCTGGAGGATAAAGTTGCCGCGGCCTTTTTAGCGGGATGATCGCGCAGCCGACCGGGACCAGACCAGGCGAAAGCTCGCCCGATTGCGGGCCTCGCAATGCCCACGGTGCGGGCTGCCCCCGTCGAATCGTCGGGACTAAGAGCGAGGGTTCCGCCATGCGGTCAGACGCGTTCTGATCTTGCCCGGCGTGTTGTGCGGCCAGGAAGCACCGGCACGGTCGGGAGCGCTGCGTCCTACTGCGGTTGGCGCTGCGGCCTTGACTGAGGTCGGTTCCGCCACCGTGCGTTCCCAGGTCACCGTCCAACCGGCGCCGTTCATGCGGAAGTCTTCGGTGTGAGTCGCACATAGGCGAAGGGGCCCTGGAAGTCTGTCCTGGACTATGGCTGCGGCGGCGCGGCGGTCGCAGCCGTCAACGCGACACTTGTCGAGCGGGTCCATGCCTTGTCCTTCCTCGTTCGTTCCAAAGTGCCCCGGTCCGGGGTGCCCTCGTTTCGAACTTGTTGGCTTTCAGCCTACGGGTAGCAGGCGGCTATGCCCCCGCGGTCTGGATGGTCCCGAGCGGAGTGGCGCTCTCATCAAGCGCTCGGCCCCCCCGCAGCGCTGTAGCTCGCCAACTGGTTAGACTCTGTGTTTTCCCTTCGGTCGACCGCGCGTGCGTGACCGGACCGCCGACCGTTCGGGGTCATTGACGCGGCCAGGAGGGCCAACCAATGATCGCGAGGAGTTATGACGAGTAGAGGAAGGGACAACAGATCGGCGCGGACCGATCGCGACCGCGAGGACCGGCCTGCGCACTCGGGGCCGCGCCAGCCGCGCCGGAGCCTCGATGCGGAGGTAGTGGAGCTCAGGGAACGGGGACAGAGCTACTCTGCCGTGGCCAGTGCGCTCGGTATCAAACACGCGGTCAACGCCCAGGAAGCGTTTATCAGGGTGATGCGTAGCCTGCCTGAAAAGGAGCGCAGTGCGCTGCACGCACGCGAGTCGGCGCGTCTCGACCAGCTCGAGGTGCGTATCCGCACCCGTGACGCTGATCAGCCCGTCAAGATGGAACGTCACCTGGCCGGTCTCGAGGCGCTGCGGGAGACAATGAAGTAGCCGCAACCGGCAATCCGCCGCTGGCCTCAAGGCCGGTCTCGTCGAATACCCCCCGGACGTCGCCGTTGGCTGGTAGGCTTTGGATAGCCACGGCCCCATGTCATGCTGGTCGTGCGTCGTTGCTGGTCTCCCTTCCTAAGGTCTCCCGCAAGTTTCCAGCGTGATCACAAGAGGAGAGATAGCAACAATGTCTACTGGTACCGTGAAATGGTTCAACGCGTCTAAGGGCTTCGGGTTCATCACCCCCGATGACGGTAGCCCCGACGTCTTCGCCCATTTTTCCTCGATCGCTGGCTCCGGTTACCGGGAGCTAGCCGAGGGCCAGAAAGTCGACTTCATGGTCGAGCAGGGCCCAAAGGCCCACAGGCCACACGCGTGACGCCACTGTGACCGACGGTCCGGTCCCGGCGGGAGAGGACCTGGTACCGGATGGCACCGGAGCCGGGGCCCACACCCAGGACCCACCTGGCATAGTGGCCGACTTCAGCGAGCGCGACGGCGAGGTGCTCGCGCTCCGGGAACAGGGCCGCTCGTTCGCCAGCATCGCCCGCGCTCTCGGCTTGGAGGGGGCTAGCCCGGCAAATGCGGCGTTCAACCGGGCGCTGCGTCGCTTGCCCCCGTCCGACCAGGAGACCTTACGCAGCCACGAGATGGCTCGGCTGGACGGCGTTGGGCGAACGGCTGCGCCGGAGGCAGGACCTGGACGAAGCGGAAATGGCTCGGCGAGGCCGCAGCCTCGAACGGCTCCGCAAGAAGCTGAGCGCGTAGGCCGCCGTCCGGCAGGGCAACAGCAGCGCCGTTGCGCCTCTCACTACGCTTTTGGAACGGCGCATGTGAGGTCTTTTGTCGCCAGACCTAATTTAGGTTGTGTTCCTTGCTCGACAACTGGCTACCGCCTCCACCACGGTGGCGAGGCCGAGGCCCACCTGCTTTTTGGACCATGCTCCCACTAATGGAGCGGGTTAGCATCGTCGCGCGAATATTTATAGGCCAAAGCTCAACCACTACCAGTCAGCGCCGTCGATATCTCCTGGAGCAGACCGGCGATCGCCAGAAGAGCGTGAGCCGTTGCGAGCGCGGTTGCCTGGTCGTGTGACATGGCAGCCGGTTGGCTGTCCTCGGTTGGGTAAAAGGTGCTGGTAAGGTACTCGGCTGCCAGTAGGTGCTTGTTTGGGTCGAGCATGGCCTGCCTTTCATTTTTGGTCCAAGCATATGTTGACAACGTAGTCGCTGCCTCGATCCGGGATCTCAGCCATCGTAGGCCGACTAAGTCTCAGGACCTGGTGAGGCCAATGCCCCCAGACCGTGCGTGGCCCTCGGTCGCGAACGGGTGAGTGGTTTTGAAATGAAGATGCCACCTTCATCGGTACACACGTCAATACGTCCCGGCGCCGATCGGAAAAACCTCGCACGCTATAAGCCACAATTGATGGATCAGACGGCCGTGCGACACACCGTGTCCTGAGATCTGTTTTTCGGTTTATAACCGCCCGTCCGGCCGCAAAAGGCTTAGATAAACACGGAGATCCGTTACTCGCTACAAGTGTCGGATCACCGGGAAAGGGTAGGTGCCAGCTAGTCCACTAACGGGTGGAATAATCGGATCCTTGATAGCCAATCGGGTGGAGCTATCCAGGCACTAGTGCTGCCTCCAGGAACGTTTGCCAGGTTGCCTTCCGCAAACCCATCTGGCGGCGCTTGCAAGTTCGAGTGCGCAACCAGGCAAACGTTGCCTGTCGTGGCACTAGGCTGAGGTAGCCACGTATCGTCGAGGAGATCCGGGAAGCGGCGGCGAGGCAGAGGGTACTTCCGGACGACAGGGTTGCCTGCCATCAAGTTCCGGCTGTCTTTTGGAAACGGGGCCCATTGCCCACCCGGCGTGTGCAGACGCCACAGCAGGATCTGGTCCGTTTGTACCTTCGCGACGTCGGCCGCCACCCGTTGTTGACAAAAGACGAGGAGGTCCGGCTGGCCCAGGTGGTCGAAGCGGGACGCGGCGCCCACACCGAGCTTTCAGCGCTCGGAGAACTCAGCCCAGCCCGCCGGCGGGAACTTCGTCGGCTCGTACGGGCGGGAGAGACGGCCGTCGAGACCTTTACCAACGGCAATCTCCGCCTGGTCGTGTCGATCGCCAAGCAGTACCGGGCCCCGGTATGCCGCTGCTCGACCTGGTGCAGGAGGGCAACCTGGGGCTCATGCACGCAGTCGAGAAGTTCGATTGGCGCAGGGGCTTCAAGTTCTCGACGTACGCCACGTGGTGGATCCGCCAGGCGATCGCCCGCGGCATTACTAATAGCGGCCGCACGATACGTCTGCCCGTTCACGCTGGTGACTTACTAAACCAGGTCGTCAACGCGCGAGACCGCCTCGAGGCGGAACGTGGTCGACGCGCCACTATCGCCGAGCTCGCCGCCGATCTCGAAGTCAGCGCGGACAGGATCGCTGTGGTCCTCCGGCACCTTGTTGCCCCGATCTCCCTGTCTGCACCTCTGCGCCACGACAGCCACGGAGACTTCGGCGACCTCATAGAAGACCACGGCGCAGTCTCACCGTTTGAGGCGGCCGCCACAGCCCTGCTATCCGGCGACGTGGCCAGGATGCTGACCGGCCTCGCCGACCGTGAGCGCGAGGTCATCCAGCTGCGGTTCGGCCTCAACGGCGGCGAGCCGCGCACCCTCGAGGAGGTCGGTGCCCACTTTGGGCTCACCCACGAACGGATCCGCCAGATAGAAGCCAGGGCCATGGAGAAGCTCCGGCACCCGACGGCCAATCCCAACCACCGGGGCTGGCCACTGCAGGGGGTTGTGACGATCGCCCTCGGGCCGTGTAGCCATGACACCCCGGGGCAATGCAAGTGCGTTCAGGTGCCGGGCCAGCCAGTCCTGGGCGCCAATGACCGACTCCGGGTCGTTGGACTGGGGCCCCACTGAACGCCTCGCTCGACAGGGGAGGCTGCGGGAACAGGACCACTTGACATGCTTCCGTCCCCCCGCGGTCGAATGGCTCTAAGGCCTGCCGAGAGGCTCACTAATAGCTCATGGCCCCCGGCCCATCGTTTGACCGTGGAACCGTTACTCGCCAGACGACAAGTCCTCACGAAACCTCGGAGTCTCCCGCGGGTTTGTTGTTGCCTTCTCAATGCGCTGACCGGAAGATATTATATATAGTGCTTGATAATTCGCTATCCCGTTTAGGGAAGAAGGCCTCAGTTGTCCACGACTAGCGATACAGAGGTCCGCGTTCTATCGGCCACGGCAATATTGGGCTACGGCTACCCCGTGGCATCGCTTGAAGCGGGCCTCGCACTCAGACCCGACGTTCTGGCCGTCGATGCCGGCTCCACGGATCCGGGCCCATATTACCTGGGAGCCGGCACCTCGTTCACCGGCGCGACTGCCGTCCGCCGCGACCTCGAACCGCTAGTCGCCGGAGCCATTGACCTGGGTATCCCCCTGATTATCAGTTCGGCCGGCGGAGCCGGGGGCGATCCCCACCTTGAATGGTGTTTCAACATCTTGGCCGAGATCCTTCGGGGCCAAGGACTAAGGGTGCGGATCGCTCTCATCCATGCCGAACAGGACCGGGACCAGCTCCGGAGCGAATTGCGCGCCGGTCGCATTGTCCCACTGGCGCCGTTGCCGCCCCTCACCGAGCACAACCTCGACCGCTCCGTCCGGATCGTTGCCCAGATGGGACCTGAGCCCATTCAGAAGGCCTTACTGGATGGGGCGCAAATAGTCTTAGCCGGGCGGTCGTGCGACGTAAGCCCTTTCGCCGCCGTACCCCTGCTTCGCGGCTGTGACCCTGGCCTGACCATTCACGCGGCAAAGATATTGGAGTGCGGGGCCTATTGCGCAGAACCCGCGGGGGCCAGCGACTGCATGCTTGCCGCCGTCGATGCCAATCGGTTTGTCCTGCGGGCCCTCAACCCCAACCGCCGTGTCTCACGGACATCGGCCGCCGCTCACAGCCTCTACGAGCAGGCGCAACCGTCTACGATTGTCGAGCCGACCGGGTCCGTCGATGTTGAAAACTGCACCTTTGAGGAGTTCCCCGATGGCAGCGTCGCCGTCGCTGGCAGCCGCTTCTTTCCCACGACGCAGTACACAGTTAAACTCGAGGGTGCCGCTCTTGTAGGGTACCGCTCCGTGTCACTCGGCGGCATCCGGGACGCCCGTGCGATAGCCAATATTGAAGGGTCGATGGAGGCCGCCCGGCAGCACATCGCACAGGCAGTAGGACCGCCGGGCCAACCACACAATTACTCTATGCACTACCGCGTCTACGGTAGAGATGGTGTCATGGGCCAACATGAGCCCCTTCGGACCTCCCCGGCCCACGAGGTCGGCCTTGTCTTCGACGTCATCGCGGAGACCCAACAACTCGCCGACGACCTCTGTGCCGTCGCCCGCTCCGCCATCCTGCATCACGACTACCCGGGCCGTCTCACAGTCGGTGGGAGCCTTGCGCTGCCATTTTCGCCCCACGACGCCTCTTGGGGGCCCGTTTTCGAGTTCAGCGTCTATCACCTCTGGCAGATCGACGACCCTCTAGCTCCGTTCCCCATCGAAAACCGTCAAGTATGACAGCTGCTCCCGGTGGCTCGACGACGACAATCGAGTCTGTCGCATCAATCGTGCGCAGCAAGAATGCCGGGCCGTTCCAGCTCACGATCGACATCTTCTTCAAGGATCCCGCCGACTATCGTACGTTCAAGGAAAACAATGGTCTCACGCCCGATGACGTGGCGCGGCTTTACCACATCGACCGCGCCGACGTCCTCGGTCTGTACTACTGGGACGTCGCCTCCGCCATAAAGGTGACACTTCGCCGGGCGGCATCGGCAGGCTCGCCGGGGGACAATGACTGCTACGGCGCTCAGCAGCACGCACCCTTATTGGGTGTACCGGTGCCGACGGCGACGGCATCCCGCCTGCCTAAAACAGCGCTGCCCCACGGTCAACGCTGATTGCCTGTCCCGTTATCTCGGAACCAGCCGGCGATGCGAGGAACAGATAGACCCCGGCGATATCCTCAGGCGGGATGAGCCCACGATGAAGCACCATGTTAGATGTGGCACCGTCGATAGCATCTGGCGATGCCCCGAGGCTCTTCTCGGTCATGATCGAATGAGGGCAAATGGCGTTGACGCTTATGCCACGCGCCCCTAGCTCTATCGCCAGTGTGCGGACGATCCCGATCATGCCGTGCTTCGAGGCCACGTAAGCGCTGTACCCCGCACCGGCAGTTTTGCCCCAGAACGAGGACGTAAATATTATGCGTCCCCCATCGGTCATCCGTCGGGACATGGACTGCGCGACCCAGTAGAGACCGGTCAGATTGACTTCCAGGGTCCGGGTAAAAAGGCGCGCTGTCGCTTGGGTTTCGTCAGCCACCGGGGTTTGGACAGTAAGAGCGGCGTTGTTTATGAGCACGTCGATCTGCCCTACTTCCTCGGCCAGGCTCTGCACTGCAGCCCGGTCGGATATGTCACAGACTACGCTATCGACAGCTTGGCCGCAGAGTGCGGATAACTCGTTCGCCACATCATGTACAGCCGGCACCTCGGCCACGATGGTTACTTTGGCCCCCGCACCTATAAATTCCCGGCTCAGGACAAAGCCGAGCCCGGTATGCCCGCCGATGATGATGACCTTTTTGGCGCTGACGTCGAAGCTAACCAGTGCCTGTCACCTCAAAACAGCCACACGCTTGCGATTACTAATGCGCGCAGCATCCAGGCGCTCTCTGGCGCTCGAAGACATCCGGTCCTCGTCCCAGATCGCACCACCGACAGAGATTTCCACTTTGATGTCGGTATACCAGCCGAGCTCCGTGAGACGTTTGGTTATCTCGTTCGCAAATACACCTGAGTAGAGGCACCCTGGAAATGTCGGTAGAAGCCCAACCGTCACCGCGTCCTCAGCCAGTTCGAGGCGGTCGATGATGCCCATTTGGACCAAGCCAACAGTCGTACCCGCGGCTACGCTGCACGGGTCGACGATCTCGTCGAGGATCCGCTCGATTTCCTTGCGCCGGTGCGCCATGTCGGGTGGTGGCGCCGACCCGGCACCACAAGGGGTCACCACCGTCACCACGTTAGAAGGTACATCTCGCTGTCAAGGTGCTCAGGCCCTGCCTTCTCGACGGTATTCCGCATAGCCTTCGGCGCGGGCAGGGTCAAATTGCAAGGCCGGCCCCAGACGACGAAGGCGCCCGGGCGGAGCGTTATGCAGGACATTATCGCTAAAAAAGTAGGACATGCCCTTCTGGCCGTACATGCGAAAAATGCCGGCAGTGAGCTCTCGCTGCCGACTGGTGCTGCATTCACCGAAGAAGTTCATCGCGAACATACGTCGTGCCGGGCCCCCACCGAACGAGGCGTGCCTGATGCGGTGGTCGAAGATGACCACGTCTCCCGGGGTAATGGGCAGCGGGACGGCCGGTACAGCCCGAGGTGGTACACCGAGAGAAGACTCGGAGTCGAGCAAGTCAGTGCTGATCGCCCGAGAAAAGTGGTCGTCCAGATGGTGGCTTCCGGGGATCACCCGCAGCGCGCCCGTCTCCGCAGTGATCGGGTCGAGGTAAATAGCGGTCTTTATGTGGACTACGGCTGACTTGGCCTCGTCCCCCCGTGGCATATTGACGGCGTCGTTGTGCCAGCCGGTATCGCCGGCGTAATAGTTCCCATCCCCATTGTAGTAGGCGTAATTTGGCCCGAGGATGCCTTGACGAACCGCGTCCAGCACCGGGTGCTCGATGAGGCGGGCCAGAATGGAGCTGGCGTTCAGGAAGGCATCAGGGTACATGGTCCGGTTGATGCCGTCATGTTGAATATCTGGACGGCGCGCCCAGACAGCATCAAACTCGCCACTGATCGCCTCCATCTCGCCTGCCAACACGCCTGGTAAGTAAAGAAAGCCGAACGTCTCGAAAAATCGGCCTGCGGGCGTCATTCCCGCCTCTGTCGGTACCGGTCTCACTTGTCGATCAGCGAAGTATATAGGTGCAGCTATCTCAGTTGTGGTTGGCAGTTTTACGTAGCCCGCTCCACGGCGGGGCGAAACCCTCGACAAGAGCCTTGGAGATCTCGTCACTATCGATAGCGGCGGTCAGGGCAGCAATGTCCAGGTTGTGGAGGCGAACGAAGTTATTCGCAAATATATCCCGCCTGATCTCTTCGGTCATCGCCGGGAACCCTTCCCCCTGGACCAGCGCGTCGGGCATCTCAAAGGCTTCGAAGGCCTCGACCAGCGGGGCCGGGTGGATCGCCGTAGCTCCCGTGCCCCACACGATCTTCTTGCTGTCCCCCCACTTAAGGAGCTCGCCGATAATCCTGGCGAACCTCATCGGCGCGTGAAGCAAAAGCCCCGACGTCGCCTCCAGGTTGACATAGATGTTCGGGAACCTGGCGAGCTGGAAGGCTGTCTCTTCCACGAAGGTAAACCCACCGTGGACGATCTCAAAGTTGAGATCGGGGAAGTCAGCTGCCGGTGACTCAATGTCATCCGGACGGAAGGGCCCGTGGGTGCGTTGCCCATCGGGATCGATTTGTGCACGGCGATGACTTTGACACCCAGCGCCCGGCAGCGTTCGAGGACCGGGTAAAAGAGCTGTTCGTCACTCATCGACCAGGGGTGAAGCCGGCCGTTGACAAAGTCGACCGGGTAAAGCTTGACGCCGTCTATGTGCCACTCTTCCACCTGGCGCTCCAGGTCCTCGAGCGCTTTTGGCCCCTCGAGCGGGCTGATCGCCCCGTACATGAACATTCTGGTGGGACGACGCCGGCATACCTCCAGGCCCACGTCGGCGGGGGACAGGTCGGGCCAGAACCCCGAGCGGGGATGCTGTGGTACCACGCCAAATCTGTGGGGCTTTCGAAGAACATGGCGGACTCGAGGGCATCGGGGGACATCCGGTGGAACCACTCGTCACGCGTCACCCGGAAGGGGTCGTCCAGGACCTGGTACTGAAAGGACCAGATACCGGTATGGATTTGGAGGCCGTACTGGTAGCCGGCATCTTGCGACGCCAGCTCGGGGCGGGCGTCGAAAGCATGGGTCACGGCGTCGATCACCAGCTTACCGTTGAGCATATTGGGACTCCTCAAGGCGAGACATCAATGTCCTCCATCGTTTGGGCCGTTGCGGTAACCGAGCGCGGCGCGGGGCTGCCGTCCGGTTGGGCTGCACTTCGCTGAACGAGATCCTCTGGGCTCATACGGCCAGGGCTACTGACCCGTCCGCTCGCAGCGGTGTGCGGGTGAACTCATGGTCTTCGGGCCAAACTCGAAGGACCTTGGTCTCGTCGAGCTCCACGCCGAGCCCGGGAGCTTCCGGTACGGGTAAATAGCCACCCTCCCGCTTGAGGGTGCCGGCGAACGCATCGGCGAAGTGAGTCTCGTCCCTCATCGAGTACTCCTGGACGACGAAGTTCGGGATCGACACGTCGAGGTGGACGGATGCGGCGGTGAGCACAGGGCCCAGGAAGTTATGCGTAACGACTGCGGCGTGGTACGACTCCGCGATGGCGGCGATCTTTTTGCAATGCGTGAGGCCTCCAGCCAGGCCAGGGTCCGGTCTCAGGTACTGGGAGCCACCTTGCGCCAGAAGCTCGCGGAACTCCCAGATCGTATGCAGCCGTTCACCCTCCCCAAACGCCATTTCCAGCCGTTGAGCCAGTTGAGCCTGTGAAGAGATACTGTCGATCTGGATGGGGTCCTCGATATATAGAGGTCGAAATGGCCGGACGGCGTCGACCACGCTGGGGACCTGGAGGGGGGTAAGCCTCCGGAGGAGCTCGAGGATGATCTCGACGTCGAGCCCTACCGCCTCGCGGGCGGCGGCAACCATCTCGGACGCCGCGTCCGCCAACCTGGCCAGTGTCATATCCTTGTAGCTGCTGGGGATCGGGACGAACTTGATCGCGGTGAAGCCCTCTTCTGCGGCGACGCGGCCTTGGCGGCGAGTTCGTCCGGGGTTTCGGCCGGCAGGATCTCGGTATAGCCGCACGCGGTCGGTGGCACTTACCCCCAAGTAATTGCCAGATCGGCGCTTCGAACCGCTTTCCCTTGATATCCCAGAGGGCGATGTCGACGGCGCTGATGGCGGCGCTCAGAATGGATCCCCGGAACGGCCCCATTCGATAGAGGTGCTGCCAGTGGTGCTCGATCCGGAGCGGGTCCTCGCCAATGAGGTAGCCCTTGAACTGTTCTACGACCGAGTGAACGGCTTGGTTGTAAGCCCAGGCTCCCGACTGCCCCAGTCCGGTGACGCCGTCGTCAGTCGTGATCCGCACGTAGTGCGTATCGGCTGCGAGGATAGATTCGACATCGCGATCCTCAATCCGTCTCTCCTCTTTTGTTCGTCCAGGAAGCCATCAGGAGGGTTGTGGCACTTGTACTGCGGGGTGGAGCCGGCCCGGGCAGAATGGTACGCCTTGTCATCAACGGGCGCGGACAGAGTTATGGTATCGATTGCAGTGTAGGCCCATCATGGGTTAGCGTCAAGACGTCGTCAAGCGACCTGGCCACCATGTTGGCGCTCCTTCATGGTCCGAGCGTGCCCCAATTAATCAGGAGATTCTGGGTGCGTGTAGATGCTCTGGGCCTAGGTGACAGACGGCGAGAAGTTCCGAAAACGATTCCTTGACACCCTTTCGGACAGGCGGTAGCATCTTGCTCCACCACTGCTCCCAGGGTGAGATAACGGGGGAAGCCTAAGAGCGTGCAGTTGACTCGTTGGCCCAGGACGCTGGCAGCTGTTTCCGTGCCTGCCCGAGAAGGCAGGGACAGCGCAATTGCGTCCCAAGGCGACTCTGGTTTGGCGGCGGGGGCAGGGACCGGGCACGTCCGCACTCAGAAGGCCCCGAAGCGCCAAGCCCCGCGCGCGGTGGCGATGCGACGCCCTTCCAGCTTCCTGTTGCCCGCCATCGTGGTCTACTTCATCTTCTTCGTGGTACCCAACGTTCTCGAGTTCGTCCTCGCCTTTACCAACTGGAGCACGTACCACTCGGGGGTGGCCTTCGACGGTCTGAGCAACTTCCAGACCCTCATAACCCAGGGGAGCCCGTCCCTCACTCAATCGATCATCGTTACCATCGAGTACAGCGGCAATTGTCGTCGCGGTCGAGAACATCGTCGGGCTGTTGCTGGCACTGGCGTTGGAACGCCCGACCAAGATCCACCAAGCGATCCGAGTTCTGGTGTTCTTCCCGGTGTTCCTGGCCCCGTTGGCTACGGGTTATGCGTTCAAGGGAGTGCTAGAGCCCAATGGGCCTGTCAATACGGCTCTCAGCGTCTTGTTCGACCACAAGGTGACCACGGCCTGGCTGTCCAGCTTTAGCTTCAGCATCGTCGCTGTCGGGTTGATCGGAGCCTGGAAGTTCGTCGGCTTCAACATGACGATATTTCTGGCTGGGCTGTCAGGCATCACGCCCGAGATCACGGGTGCAGCCAAGGTCGACGGAGCGACAAGTTTCAAACTGTTCCGTTACGTCAAGCTGCCGATGCTCGCTCCAGCTCTGACGGTCAGTGTCGTCCTGGGGTTTGTTGGGTCGCTGTCAGCGTTCGACATCGTCATGGGGTCAACCGGTGGCGGGCCTGGCACCGCAACTGTCGTGCTTAATGTGTACGTCTGGCTCAACTACGTCGCAGGGTCCCTCGGCCAGGCCACGGCCGTCAGCATGAGCCTGTTTATCCTGATTGCCGTGACGGGGCTCCCCGTGATCTTCCTGATGCGACGGCGCGAGCGCGTCCTGGACGCGGGATGACGACGATGACCTATCACCTGGGGAGAGCCTGCATGTCTACGCCCTGCCCGTTGGGTGGACGGCCCTGCCATCGAGGTGGCAAATGTTGAGCGGTGCTGTGGCGGCGCCCGGCCCCCCGGTTATGACCGAAAGCGCCCGACGCACTGCTCGCTTCCGGAGCCGGTTGCCCGGGTACTTGATCACGACCATTGTGGGCATCTTTGCTCTCGTCGAAGTGGGCACGCCTGTGTGGATGGTCGTCGGTAACTCGTTTGCAACTCAGCGTCAAGCGGCGCTGCTCAATTTCATCCCGCACGGCAGGCTCAGTCTCGGCAATTACCTCTCCGTCATCCGGCAGGGAGCATTCCTGACCGGGCTGAGGAACACGACACTGATCACGATCCCAACAGTCGTCCTGGTTATCATGCTTCGGATCCATGGCGGCCTGGGCCATTGCCCGGGCGTCGGCCCGCTGGAGCGAGTGGGGTCGTACTACGCCCTGCTCGGAGGTATCTTCGTGCCGCCGAGCGTGGTAACGACGATCTTCGTGCTGCGTCATCTGCACCTCTACGGCACTTATCTTGGCTTGATACTGGTCTATACCGGCCTGTTCCTGTCCTTAGTCGTCTTTCTCTTTACCGGGTTCTGTCGGCCATCCCCCCCGAGCTCGAGGAGGCGGCCCGGATCGATGGTGCGAACTGGATAGAGTGTACCGCGCGGGTGGTGCTCCCGCTGATGCGACCCATTATCTTCACTGCGGGCATTTTGCTGCTGATCGCCGTCTGGAACGATTTTCAGTACCAGTTCTTCATCATGGGCGGCACGCAAACCCTGACGACGTCGCTCTATACCTTCACCGAATCCGCGTCGGGGCAAGCCGCCGCCACGCTCGGAGGTTTTACGCTGCCCTGGAACCTGATCTTCGCCGACGTGGTCCTCACAAGCCTGCCGCTCGTTGTGGTTTTCGCATTCGCGCAGCGTCGCTTGACGAACAGTTTACTAACCGGGGCACTCAATGGTTAAGAGCCTCCGCTACACCGAGTACGTGCCCTCTACGAAGTTACCTGTAGCAACCAACGTACAGGCGCCCCAAGACGCTTCAACAGACAGGGCAACCAGAATCCACAATGGAGCAAAGGAGGTGGAAGGGTGTCACATTGGCCCGAACCCAAGGAGGAAACGCAATGAAGGGAATGCTCAAAAGTCTGGCCGTGGCGGCCGGAGCGTCGGCGTTGGCATTGCCCCTCGCTGCAGTGAGCACTGCGGGGGTAGCATCGGCGCAAGGATCGACGGTACCATTGGTCCTCTGGGAAGGCTCAACCTGGAGGCCCAGAACGCCCCGATACTGAAAGCCTTTCAGGCTAAGACGGGCATCAAGATCAGCACGCTTATTTTCTCGCCGATCACCGGCTATAGCGACACGCTCACCAAGTGGGCCACGGGCACACGCCCCGACCTCCTGCAATGGTTTGTATCGGCAACTGACGTAGCGGTCCTTAACCCGACGCAGACGTTGGTCCCGTCACGAACATGCCGTTCGTCAAAAAGACCCCCGCCTCCTTCCTGGACAACACGGTGCGATATGACGGCCAAGATCTGGGCCGCAATGCTGGACACCCCCATACTCGACACCGTCTCGTACAACAAGCCGATCTTCGCCAAACTCAATCTGAGCGCTCCGAAGAACTTCAACCAGTTGGTCGCCTTGTGCCAGACGATCAAGCAAAAGGATCCCTCGGTAGCGCCGATCGCCGGAGGGTTCGGCGATCTCTGGCCCAACGCAGATCCCTCCGTTCGTGATGTGGAACTCGTACTTGCAAACCAATTACGCCCACATCATGGCTGGCATCAATAACAATACCGTTCACTTCACGGACCCGCAGTTTGTACAGGGGTTCCAGGACCTGCTGACGCTTCAGAAGGACGGCTGCTACAACAGCAACGACCTGACCCGAGACGTCTGCCCAGAGCGTCGACTCCCTGATGTCGGGCAAGGCGGCCATGGAGTTTGCCGTCGGGCCGGCGGCCACCTTCCCGACCTACTCCGTCGCTCAGGTCAACTCGACGGAAGGCATCTTCACGGTGTCGCAGACCAACGATGTCGGGTCGTGGCAGGGGACATCGGACGGCTACTACGTACCAAATACCGGGGATAGCCGAGCGCGAAGCGGAGGCAAAGGAGTTCATCAACTTCATCACCGGCCCGTACTACCAGACGTACATCAACAACCAGAAAGAGGAGCCTCTGCTCACGGCGCGCACGCACCGGCCGGCATCCCGAACGTCGAGGTGCAGGCGTACCATCTGTTCGAGACCAATTCCGTGCCGCAGTACCAGCAGGACCTAAAAGCGGCGTACAGCAGCATCTTCCCTAACTGGATCGCGGCGATGTTGGCGGGCAAAATGACCCCGCTGAAGGTTGCGACATTGTTCCAGAACTCCTACGATCTGGGTGCTAAGCAGATCGGGTTGAAGGGTTTCTGAGCCTGCTAAGAGCATGGCGGCGGCCCGGTGGTTAGTACCGGTCGGGGCGCCGCCACGCCATCTGTCCCGCCTACGGGGCGTTGATCTCGTCGCCCCGTAGGCAGCGAGGCTTTAAGAACGCAGCGCTATCACTAGAAAGCGGTCACAATCACGATGAAAAGTTGGCATAAGCCCGAACTGTTCGAGGCAACAGCGGACGGCCGTTACCGCCGTATGGTCATCGAGGAGCAAAATCTTCGAAGCGGGACGCTCAGCTTCCCCGCGGGCTCTGGTGGCGGAACTCACGCGACACCCGCGATCCGACGAGATATTCTTTATTGTCGGCGGGGCGGGTACGGTTGTCGTCGAAGGAGAGGCGGTTCGAGTGGGCCGGCGACCTGGTCTACATCGCTCCCGGAGAGCAGCACAAGATCGTCGTTGACGATGACTCGAAAGAGCCGCTAGTCCTGTTCGCCGTGGTAGCCCCGAATTTCGGCAACGACGCCGTCTTCCCCACCGAGGCGACCTCAGAGGCTGTCGGGAGCAATTGATACGCCTGAGCGTTCGAGCTCGGGTGGTGCAACCGGCTGCTGACTACCTGTTTGTGGCGCTAGTGCCACGACAGGCAACGTTTGCCTGGTTGCACCCTGAACTCTGAAGTGCCGACAAGGGTATCTGCCGCCGGCAACCGGGCAAACGTTCCTGGAGGCAGCGCTAGGCCGGGGGCGGTCCACAGCTTGCCCTCGGCCGAAGCACCGGGGAGATGACCATGTTGGAGGGGGCTCGACCGTCTATCTGGGCGAGAAGGAGCTCAGCCGCGCACCGGCCTACTTCGAGAGGCTCGCGGGACAACGACGTCATGGGAGGGTCGAAGAAGGCCAGGTTCTCTGAATCGTCGAACGTGATCACCGAAATGTCGTAGGGGATCTTCAACCCGAAGGCCTTCAGCGAGGTGAGCACGCCTTGCATGATGAGGTGCCCCGCCGTGATGATTGCCGTGGGCCGGTCTGCAGAGGTGATAACCCGGGAGGTGGCGTCCTCGCCAAAGGGCGCGGCTTATGGGGCCGTGCTCGATTATGGAGCTCACATCCGGGGTGGACTTACAAAATTCGCTAAGTGCCCTGGCGGATTCCCTCCCGGGTCGAAGCTCTCGAGCTCCCGCCAGCAAGGCAATCCTGCGATGCCCGAGCGACACAAGATAACGGGCCGCCGCCTTTATGCCGTGAGCGTCGTCGCAGACCACCGCAGCCCCGCCAAGATTCTTCGGGGATATCCCTGTCTACGGCCACAAATGGCACTGCGAGTGCTCGCAGTTCGTCCAGCGTGGGGCCATGGTTCTCGTCCGAATGTGAAAGCAGGAGCCCATCAACGGCTCGTTGCCGAAAGTAGCGGATGTACTCCCGCGTCGAGGTCCGGTTTTCCTTCCGAGTTCGTGATCGAAAGCGTGTAACCCGAAGCCCGTAGGGCGCGCTCCGAACCGAGCACCACCTCCGCCATCAGTGGGTTGGATATATCACGGACGACGAAGCCGACCGACATACTCAGCCCTCGCCGGAGGCTCTGGGCGAGAAGGTTTGGCTCGTATCCGAGCTCTTCCGCCGCGGCAATAACCCGCTCCCGGACTCGAGGGCGGACGTTCGCAGCGCCGGCGAAAGCGCGTGAAGCGGTCGAAACGGCGACGCCCGCACGATCGGCGACATCCCGGAGGCTCGGACGGCGCAGCTGTGAGTGGTCGTCCCCTGCGGTTGTCGTCCCAGGTAGGCGGCTCCCAGAAGACGTTTTCACTGGTTAGCACTGTACTTGCTACCCGTGCCTTGCGACTGCCCGCCGGGCCAGGTCAGGTCGCATTCCGTAGCCCCCTCGTTGTCGACCGTCCGAGCTCTTGGTGGTCCCACGTTTGTAGCCGGCTACCCGGCATCAGCCCGGAAACGGCTCACAAAGCCCTCGTCGAGCTGCCAGCCGAAGCCGGGGCCTTCTGGGAGGCGGAAGAGGCCGCCCTCCTCGAGCTCGGGGCGGTTGGCGATCATCTGCCAGAAGATCGGGTCGCGGTCGGGATGGAACGCCTCGACATAGGTGGCGTGCGGGATCGCCGCGAGCAGGTGGCTCGCCATGTGCGCCTCCTCGTGGTGGGCCATCTCGATCCCGAAGCAGAGCGCCATCTGGGCGACGCGGCGCCACTCGGTCGGGCCGCCGCCCCAGGAGGCGTCGAAGTTGGAAACGTCGATCGCCTCGTCGGTCATCAGGTCGCGCATGGCCGAGCGTGAGATCTCCGCTCTGGCCCGCCGCGACGGGCACGCCCGTCTTGTAGCGCACCGCCTGCATCGCCCGGCGGTCGTTCGGCCACTGGCAGGGCTCCTCGAACCAGCGCAGCGCCGTGATGTCGCGCGCCCGCTCGACGAACTCGACCGCCTCTGCGACGGTCCAGGCCTGGTTGGCGTCGACGAGGAAGAAGAAGCCGTCACGGGCGACCTCGACGGCGCGGGGGAGGCGCTCGGCGTCGTGTGCCGGCGAGGGGCCGCCGATCTTGAACTTCATCCCGACAAAGCCCGAGTCGGAGAAGAACGACACCTCGGTCGACGTTGCCGGGGTCGTCGGTGTAGTAGCCGCCGATCCCGATCATCGGGACCGCGGCGCGCGAAGCCGCCCCATAGCTTGTACAGCGGCATCCCGAGCGCCTTGCCGACGGCGTCCCAGATGGCCGAGTCGATACAGGCGATCGCCTGCATGACAAAGCGGCGGTCGCGTAGCTGGTCGAAGGAGATGGCGCGCATCGCCTCCCAGCACGCCTCGGTCGCCATCGCGTCGAGGCCGGTGACGATCGGGGCGAGCTCCTCGTTGACGATGCGGATGATCACCTCCTGCTCTTCGTCGGCATCGGCGTTGTAGGCCTCGCCGACGATCCCCTCCTCGGTGAGGACGCGGGTGACGATCGTGCAGCGCCGCGGCATCTTGTAGTAGCTTCCGCGGTAGAGCTGTCGAGCGTGACCCTCACCGGGATAGTCTCGATAGAGCGTATACGGAGTTGCACGGCTCCCACCTTTGCTATCAGTCCTGCACTCGCTGTAGCCGACCTGGCGGTGCCTTATCTGCTAGCCACTGAAGCGACCTACACGGCTGGGCTCCGCAGCAGCACCCTCCTTAAACCGCATTTTGCACCCTTGCCTTTGCCGGTAGTACAAGCTGTCGTGGCAATTTCGGTAAGGCACAACAAATCCGGGGACCGGGAAGAGCGGTAAAACTACGAGCCTTTCCCGGGCTCCTTCGTACCCGACATCATCCATGAGGTGCCAAGGCCGGTTCAAATCGGTCCTCCGGTACGGCCGTTTGCCTTGCGGCCAGGTCGGGTTTTGGCATGTTCTCACAGACCGGAATCGATGTCAAGCGACAGAGCCGCCGACCACCATGGCAGCCCCGGAGGAAGGCTTGTCACCGGTGCCAGAGTGTCCTGCTTACGCCATCTGATCAGGATTTCAAGGCGAAATCGGGTCGCTTCCGGCCAGCCGGGGCCAGGAGTGCCGAATCGTTCTAGTCCTTGAAGATGCTTGCTTGACAACGAGAGGACCGAGCCCTAGCATTCGCGACCGGGGTGGCTTACCGCGAAACGTTATTTACGACTCGAGACCGATATGTAGGTTGCTGCTTCTCTGGGCACGACGCGTACCAAGCAGCGAGGACGTCGCGTGACACGATCGGCCACACGGCGCTGAAAGGAGCACGACAGTGATTGACGGAGACCTCTTTGTTTTTGACAGCGCGATCCATGTGCACGACCTGTCAGAGCGAAAATGTGCGCGATGATGTGACGGACGCCCGCGCTGTCCGCGATCATGGTTTCTGAGCTCACCCGTGAAGGTGCGGCCGGACGCCTTCGACAGGATGTCCGATCCGGCGCGACCCACGCTCGAAGATACCTATCGAACGATCTTCGTCGAGCTCCGGGACGGACATGGCGATGGCGCAGGTTGTACCTTTGTTCGACTGGTACAAGAACTTTTTCTCGCCGGTCGAGTAGGCAGGCAGCGATGGCCCGAGCTTATCCGGACCGAGTCCTGTTCTGCGGGGGCGTCGACCCGCTCTATCGCGGACTTTCGTGACGCGCTGGACCAACTGGAGTACCAGGTCGAGAACTCGGGGCGGTCTCGATCAAGTTCTACAACGGCCATGTCGTTCGGTCATGGCGCTGTGACGACGAAGAGCTAGCCTATCCGTTGTACGAGCGGGCCCGGGACCTGGGGATCAAGGTGCTGCAGTTCCACAAGGGTATTCCGTTCGGTCAGTCGGACGTCGATGCTCTCCGACCCGTCGATCTGCAGAGGCCGGCACGCGACTTCCCGGACATCACATTTCTGGTCCACCACCTCGCGATGCCGTACGAGGACGAGATGATCTCGATCGCCAGCCGGTTCCCGAACGTCCACCTTTCGCTCACACCTATCTTCAATTTCTCGATCATCGCGCCCCGCAGGGTGCAAGAGTGGGTGGGTAAATGCTTGCAGATGGTGGATGTGGACAAGCTGATCTGGGGCACGGACGCGCCTCTCGCCGGTAGCCCCGACCCCGTATCTAAAAGCTTTCTTGGAGCCTTGAGATACCAGAGGACTTGCGGCGGGCTACGGTTACCCCCAGATAACTCGCGCTGACAAGGAGAAAATCCTTGGTCTCAACTTCGCCCGCCTGATGGGGATCGACGTCGAGGCGAAGAAGCGAGAGCTGGCCGCGGCGGAAGTAGTATGAACGCTGAGTAGCGCCTCGAGGACTGCAGCGACTTTTGGCGGCACATGCGGGCGGGATCGAGCTGGTCGAGCTAACGTCGCGAAGGCACGCGCGCGGTCTGCGCTATACGGGGATGTGCACCGGGTGCATGTATCGGCCATTGACAACCGCCGCCACGGTTAGGCCGTTCGTTCTCGCTGCGGACGGGGTCCGCGCGGTCGAGATCGAGGGCAGCCGCATATCGCAGGAAGCGGAGGCACGCCTCGCGCAGGCGCTGGCGCCAGCGCCATTTTCATTTCGCTTGCCCTCCTGAAAGCCTGTCCTCGCGATGACGGGGACGGGTGTGATTGAAATCCATGGCATCGGGGTCGTTGTGCGACGGAGAGGATCGGAGCGTGGGACAGCTGAGATTTGATGGACGGGTTGCGGTCATTTCTGGTGCAGGCCGAGGGCTCGGTCGAGCCTATGCGGAGTTCCTGGCGGCACGTGGCACGAGCGTGGTCGTCAACGATCTTGGAGGAGCGGTCGATGGAACTGGCCGGAGCTCGTATCCGGCCAAGGAGACGGCCGAGTTCGTTCGTACTGCAGGCGGAGCCGCCGTCGAGAGCAATGCGGACGTGTCGACCGCAGAGGGGGCGCGGGCGGTTGTCGGTGCGGCCGTGGGTACTTTTGGTCGTCTTGATATCGTCATCAACAACGCGGGCATCGTACAGCTGAGCGACTTTGGGGAGAGCGACGCAGATCATCTTCGTCGTCACCTCGAGGCGCACGTTGTGACTTCCTTAACCTGACTCAGGCCGCCTGGCCGTACCTGGTACAGAGCCCGAGCCCCCGCGTAGTACTGGTGACCTCCATTGCTGCCCTCGGAATGCCGGGGTACGTTTCGTACGGGACGGCGAAAGCCGCTTTAGTCGGGATGACGATGAACCTGGCTGTCGCAGGCAGGCCGCACGGGATACTGGTCAACGCGGTGTCACCCGTCGCCGACACCCGCATGGCGCTAGCTGTGGGGGTTACCCAGGAAGAACTCGATGGACTTCCTCCGGCCGAGAGGCGCGCCGTCGTCCCGAACGTGTGGTCCCCCTTGTCGCTTTACTCGCACATGAAACGTTCGGCGATAGCGGACGCATATTCGAGGCCGGACATGGAAGGTTTGCCCGCGTTTTCATGGCCGAGTGCCCTGGTTACATCGACGTAGACGCCACGATCGAGGACGTTCAGCACAATTGGGCGCAGGTCAATAGCGAGAGCGACTATTGGGTTCCCGAAGATGGGTCCTCGTCGTGGGCGGCGAGGCGCCTGGCCGCCCTCTAGCGGCGCCCCACGCCTGTGAGCTCCGAGCGCGCCGTCCCGGACGAGGCAGCGGGCCGATTCAGCTGCCAAGCTGAGCACTGCGTCGGACATGTCCCGCACTGGCCCGCCGGTCAGGACGAGGTAACCCTGCACGAGGTCCTGGTCCATGTCATCGTGGACACCCAGCGGCACGCCGGTCACGCCGACACTGTTCGGGAGATCATCGACGGGACAGCGGGACTGCTGCAGGGGAGCGACAACTTGCCGTCGGTGGACGAGAGGTGGTGGGCCGGGCACCGCAGCAAGCTGCAGCGGGTGGCCGAGGAAGCCGGCCGCGACTGAGCTGTCGCCTGCGAGGGCGCCCCGCCTCGCCACGGTAGCTGGCCTCGCTGCATAACGCTCCTGCGACCAGGTCAACGCAAAAATCTTGCGAGTGTGTCACCCGCCGAGGGCTTCGGCGGCATCTTATAGGCAGTGGACCAGTCCGACGCGGAGTTCTTCGAGAAGTACGCAGACGAGCTCACTCGCTTCGCCACAGGTATCGTCGGGCCCGGCAATGCTCCAGACATCGTGTCGGGTGCGTTCCTGCGCTGTGTGCTCTCGAAGCGCTGGCCATACATCACTAACCGCCAGGCTTACATGTACCGGGCCGTCCTGAACGAGGCGATCATGACGGGCCGGTCAGTGGAGCGGCGCCTCCACAGAGAGCAAATGACCTCGCTTCCAGAGGCTGTAGGGGCCGATGTGCCAAGGCCTGAGGTCCTCGAAGCAGTCTCCCGGCTCAGCCTGCGCCAACGTGCAGTCATAGTGCTCACCTACTGGAACGACCTCCAACCGGCATCCGTCGCCGACTTGTTGGGGATCACCGGAGGAGCGGTCCGTCGTCACCTGGCTCGCGCCCACGCCCTTCTGAAGGAGTACCTCGATGAACAGGACTGAAAGCCTTGATGAGCAACTCCTTGATCAGAGGATCCGCCTGCTTGTCGTGGAACTAATAGACCTTGCTCCGCCCGCGCCCTCAATGCCAGACGTTCACCTGCTCGCCAGCGACGTGCCCCGCAGCCTGGCGGACAGGGCTTACGCCTCACCTTTTGCTTCTCGTATGGTGCTGGTTGTCGAAGAGGATCCTCTGCTCCTCGACGATCTGCTGGACGCCGTCTCGGGGGCCGCCCAGGCGCAGGCGTTCGCCGACCTCGACGCCCTCGATGGTGCCGAGATACCCGCCGGGTGCCCGGCGTTGTTGGTACTGGGGCCGTCCCAGGCCACGCCGGAAGTCTTCGACAGGGTAGGTGCCCTGATCAAGGCGACGCCAGGGGTCGGCGCTGTCATCGTTGTCGAGCACCTGTCCTTGGCCTTGATGCGCATCGCACTTCGTGCCGGGGTAGGCGACGCCATCGAACTGTCAACGATTGAGACCCATCTGCCCGACGTCCTGGGCGAGCTCGCGCTGCGTCTCGAAGCAGAGCTGGCGTCTCCGCCGGCCAACTACGGGGCGGGACGCATCGCCCGCCGGCGAGCGTTCGTAAGCACCGTCTTCTCCCCGAAGGGGGGCGTCGGTAAGTCCGTTACGGCCGTCAACCTGGCCACAGCACTGGCGCGGGCGTCTGGCGACCCCGTGGTCGTCCTCGACCTCGACCTGCAGTTCGGCGACGTTTCGGCAATGCTGCGGCTGCAACCCGCGCACACCTTTACCGACGCTGTTTCCGCTGGGGACCTTTTGGACGAAACCCTGCTGCGGAGCTTCTTGGCCCGCCACGAAAAGACCGGCGTCTCGGTCCTTGCTGCCCCCACCTCACCGTCCGAAGCCGACCGGGTAGACGCGGCTGCCATGCTCCGGGTGCTGGACATCCTGCGGGGTATGTTCGCTCACGTCGTCATCGACACCCCGCCGCATTTGAGCGAGGTGGTCCTCCAGGCGGTGGCCGAAAGCGACCTGGTCGGCTTTGTGGTCGAAATGGACGTCCCCTCTGTGAAAAGCGCCCGGCTCGGGCTGCAGGCGTTCGAGCTTTTGCAACTGCCAATGAGCAAGGTCGTGCTCCTCCTGAACCGCGCAGATTCCAAGGTCCATTTGAAGCCCGACCACATTGAGAGGGTCCTCGAGATGAAGGTTGACATCGCATTGCCATCGGATGCGGCTGTGCCTCAATCGATCAACCAGGGAGTCCCTCTGCTGCTCCAGTACCCGCGTTCACAGTACGCGGCGCAGATCAACCAGCTGGCCCGCCTGGTGTTGGCACGCGCCGAAGAGAGGGACTCGTTTGCTGGAGGCCGCGAAAGGATAACGTCTGAGCGCACCACTTCAGTGCGACTTGACCGCGCAAAGGTCGCCGCTTTGTCTTGACCACTCGTATCAGGCATTCGCCGATTAGCCGGGAGGCGGTCAGTCGCCTCGGGAGGCTCGGCCAAGCGGCGTGCGGCGCACTAGAGCCCTGTCGTCAGGTGGCAGAGGAAGAGGCCGCCCGGGCCCTGGCCGGCAATCGGTCGAAGAAGCGCCCGAGAATGTACGAAGGTACCGCTGCTACTGCAATAATGGCCAGGGCAAAGGGGGCGGCCTGGCCGTACGAAAGGTTTTGCTGGTAAGCCCAGAACTGAGTGGCCAACGTTTCGGCACCTGTCGGTATGAGGATCAACGTAGCGGTTAGCTCGGTCACGCAGGACAGAAAGACAAGGCAGAACGCCGCTCCCAGGCCAGGAGCGATCAAGCGGAACGTGACCCGGAAAAACACCCGGGTGCGGCGGGCCCCGAGAGAGCTCGCCACTTCCTCCAGCGTCACTGGCACTTGCAGCACCGAGGCCTTCACCCCTACCAACGCCAGGGGGAAGAACAACAGCGCATAAGCGAAGACCAGGAGCGGCGCCGTCTGGTACGCAAAACCGCCGGCGTACCGCTCGCAGAAGTAAACCAGCGCCAGCGCGACTACCAGTCCGGGGGTCGCCAGCACGAGGAAGGTCCAGCGCTCGAGGAGCATCGACCAGCGGCTCGGGTGGCGGACTACCAGCAAGGCCACCGGGATGGCGGCGAAGGTAGCCAATGCTCCCGCCGCCGCGCTGTACGCGGCGGTATAACCAGCGGCGGTGACCAGAGGCACACCGGACAGCCCGTGGGCACCCCCCTCGAAGATCCAGTACACCGACGCCGCCACCGGCACCCCCAGGGCGGCGCCAACGAGGGCGGCATAACCGAGCAGGACGGGCAAAGTGGCCTTGCCGAGGCGTCGGCGTGGCAGCACACGCTGGGTGCCGCGGCCTACCGGCGCTACCCTTCCGCCACGGCGCGACGCGTTTTCCCCGAACAGGACGATGAAAGACAGAAGTACAAGGACTATCGACAGCGCGCAGGCCGAGTCGGTGTCGAAACCCGTCAAGAACTCCGAGAAGATCTCCGTCGTGAACGTCCTGTAGGCGAGGATCTCAAAAGCTCCGTACTCGGCCAAGACCACGAGAGCGACAAGGAGGCTGCCGCCCAGGATGGCCCGGTGCGCTTGGCCAACGGTGATGCGCCAGAAGACCCGCAACCGGCTGGAGCAAAGAGAACGGGCCACCTCTTCTTGACCGGGGTCGGCGCCGCGCAGGCTGGCCGCCACGGGCAGGTACACCAGAGGGTAGACGGCCACGGTCATCACCAGCACCGCGCCCCGAAAGCCCTCCACCCAGGCGAACAGCGAGTTCCACCCGAACGCTATTACGAAGTCCGGTATGGCGATGGGCACTACGACGAGCACCGCCCACATATGGCGGCCCGGCAGCGTCGTCCGTTCGACGCCGTAAGCGGCGAGGGTGCCGATCACGGCGCACAGAAGCGTGACGACGACGGTAAGGCGCACCGTGTTCCAGAGCAGTTCTGCGGTTAGAGAGCGCCAGATGAGGTCCCAAACGTTGGACCAACCAGCACCGGCGGCCTCGATGCACAAGAACACCAGCGGGAGCGCCAGGGCCCCGACCACGATGAGGCTCAAAGCCACGAGGAGGTTCGGGCGCGCGTCCCGGCGGGCGCGGACGGCGCCGCCGTCGGGCTGGCCGCCCGTTGAGGGCGTCGCCGGGGCAGTGGTGGCGAGCGAGCTCATTTGGGCCGGAGCGAGGTCACCGGAACTCGAACCGACCTACGGTGGTCGCCAGGGCTCACAACAGCTGCACTTCCCGGAGCAAGCTGATCGCCTCGGCTCCCGTTCCGAGCTCGGCGATGGTGATGGGGTAGGGCCGGAGGTCTTCGAACGGCGTTTCGGTCGCCTTTGTCTTTACCCCCGAGGCGATCGGGTACTCGAAGCTAACTGACTGGCCCGCCCCGTCCCCCGAGTTGGCCACCACTTCCTGGCCGGCTTTGGAAACCAGGTAGGCCAAGAACTCCTGCGCGGCGGCCTTGTGCTTCGAGGACTCCAGGACGCCGGCGCCCGAGACGTCGATCACGTAGCCCGGGTCGCGCGGGGCGAAGTACGTGATCTCCGAGTGCATGTTCGACGCCCCCACTTCTGCTCGCATCCGGTACCAGTAGTACTGGTTGACGACCCCGTACGCGGCCTGGCCTCGGTTGACCTCGTCGGCGATCGTTTCGTTGTCGGGGTAGATGTGGCTCCCGGCATTGGCTTTTATGCCTTCCAGCCACTGAAGCGCCCGGTTCTCCCCATAGGCCTTGGCGACTGCCGTTACGATCGGCTGGAAGTCCGTCTCACCGGCCGCGAAAGCCAGCAACCCCTTGTACTTGGGGTCGGCCAGCTGGAGAACATGGGTCGGCAGTGCTGACTCCTTTATCAGCTTTGGGTTGTAAATGAGTACGCTAACCCGCGCCGACACGCCTACCCAATCGCCCTGCGGCGAGTTGTACTGGGCCGGGGTCCGTGCCAGTGTCGAGGCGTCGACCTTTGCGAGCAGCCCACGTTGCTGCAGGTACTCGAGCGCGGGAGAGTTCTCCGTGTAAAACACGTCGGCGGGAGAACGGGGACCTTCGGCGACGATCTGGGCGTCGAAAGTGTCCTCGTCGTCATTGCGTACCAGGACCTTTATGCTCGGGTGCGATTTTTCAAACCCCTGTACGACCGAATCCGTCGTCTGCTGATGCTGGCCGTTGTAAAGCGTGATGGTGACCGAGCTCGCTTTCGGCTGTGCCGTCCCACAGCCCGTGCCGACGACAGCGAGCAACAAGGCGGCCGCTCCGGAACAGAGGCCCGCCTTCCACCGCCGGTTAACGGCTCCCGGGCGTTTCCACCCCCACCAGCGGCCCTGCCGTCCACCCACGCCCCGGCTTTGTGCGGCCCGCATCAAAAGGCCCCGGGACATATCGTGTCGATTTTTTTGCCGGCTTTGTCCACGGCTGCTGCGCTGCCTTTCGAATTGCTGGTCTTGTACACCGCCTCATATGCAGAGGACAGGTTGGCGATGTCCCGTGCCAGGGCCCGGTCGCTCGTTGTGATGTCCCGCAACGGCGCCACCTGAGCCAGTGCGTAGCCGACGGGGTCGACCGTGGGGTCGGGGCCATCAGCGAGCGCGTCTGCGACGCGCGTGCAGGTGACGTTCAGTTGGGCCTTCGCCCCTTGGGGCGAGACGGTCGCGCTGGCATGGGACGAGCCGCAAGCGGTGCTGAGAAGTGGCACACCAACGGTGAGGACAATGGCAGCGGTCCGCAGCAGCGTGCTCTGCGTGTGCCAACTCGGCCCTTCTCGTGCCCCCTTGGTCCGAACGCGTGTTTTTTTCCCCTGCGTGCTGGTGGCCCGTGACATGCTGGCTTCTCTCACTCGAACAGCCCTACACCTATGAAATGGCCTGGGCCTGGAACGGCGGGCGGGACGGCGGCAATCACGCTCCCGGTCTGGGTGGTGAACTGGCCGAGCGCGTCGTTCTCGGCCAGGTTCTGAAAGACCGGGATAAAGCCCTTTCTCGGGTCGCGTTGATAGGCCATGAACAGCAGCCCGGCATCGTAAAGCTCCGCGTGCCGCCAGAGCCTGTCGGTCCGGCCCAGGTCCAGGGCGCCGAACTCGTCCTGTTCGCCCAGCGATGCCCCCGACGCTTTGTGCCGGCCGACTACTTGCTCCTGCACCGACAGAGACTTCGAGTCCCAGTGATCTCGCGAGATGCGGATCCTGACGATCGAGTCCTGGAGAGAGGTAGCGACGTACGCCGTAGAGCCGACAACGGCGACCCCGGTTGGCCCGCGGACGAAAGCGCCCGACGAGGCTTGTTCGGGGAGGTCAGTGGCTATGACCGTCTCGCCAACCACCTTTGGTGGCGCAGCGGGAGAGATTGACAAGTGGTCCTCGCCGTTCGCCGGAGATGTGGACGCCAAGGTGGTGAGCGTGGTCAGGCCTGAGAGAAAAGCGCGCCCCTGATCCCTGGTCGAGGCCGCCGCCGGTCGGGCCGCCACCCACGAAGCGATGACGAGAACCCCGGCGACCAATGACGGGCCGTTGATGGCCGCCCGCGTGCCGATGGCTCGGGTGCGGGACATCGAGGCTCCTGTCGCTAAGGTACGCCTAACGTTAGGCATACCTCAGATCTAAGATTAGGGAGTCCTTACATGTCAAGGCGGCAGGGGCCGAGACCACGTTGAGGCCGGCAGGGAGTAGCCCTCGGGACCTTTGCCAGGGCCGCCATTCCCAGCGGTTTGTCGCGCAGTCGCCCCTCAGGCAGGAGGCGCTGGCCTAGAAAGGCGCCGTGGCAGGGCCGTCGCTTGTGCCGGCCCATGGCAGTAGCAACCGGGAGAGCCACTTGAGGACCAAAGTCCCTATAACGCCCATCAGGGCCACGGCGACGATGCCTACGTACATTTGCGGGGCCAAGAAAAGTGACCAGGAGTTCCAGATGAGCCACCCGATCCCGTTGGAGGCGTCAACGTACTCGACCCCAACCACCATGAGCACGGCGATCCCGATGGACAACCTCAACCCTACAAATACCTGGGGCAGGGCCGACGGCCATTGCACATGGCGGAAAAGTTCGGCACGCGACGCGCCGAAACTGCTGGCTGCCTCCACGTAGGCCGTGGCCGTGGAGAGGAAGGCGGCCATGGTCGTCAGCCACATTACGAAAAAAACGGTAATGGCGACAAGCAGGATCCTCGTCAGTTCACCAATCCCGAAGATCAGCAACAGTAAGGGTAAAAGGGCAAGCTTGGGGACCGTATAAAGGGCGCTTAACAGAGGGTCCAATGCCGCTTTGAGAGCGCGGCTTGTGCCCATTATCACTCCCATCAAGACACCAGCAGCCGCGCCGAGGGCAAAACCAGCCAGCACCCGTCGGGTAGATATCCAGAGGTTATCGCCCAGGACGCCCGATCTCGCCAGCTTGACGCCCTCCGACCAGACCGTGCTGGGCGCGGGGAAGAACTGGACGTCGACGAGGTGAGCGGACGACACCGCCTGCCACAAGCATAGGAACAACACCGCAACCGCCCAGCCCAAGCCGAACTCGATCCGGCGCCGCCGGGCGAAATATCGGGCGGGGTCGACCTCGGCGCGGCCCGGCCGGCGGCGTAACGCCGTCATGTCTGCGGTTACAGGCTTGTCCGTCATTGCCGGGAAGGTGGATGACGGGAGAGCGGTACCGCCCGCGGCCCGGCTACACCCGTCGGTGAGACCGCCTCACCCGCGGTCACCGAAGACTCCCTGCACTTCGCCGCGTAGCAGTTCCCAGATCTGTTCCTGAAGGGCGGCAAACGGAGGCTCGCCCCGTAGCCTGGGGAGCCGGGGCCGCCCAAATGGGACCGTTATGTCGGCCAGGACCCGGCCAGGACACGCCGACATTACGATTACCCGGTCACCGAGCAAAATTGCCTCCTCCAGAGAATGTGTCACGAAAATAACCGTCCGTTGGTCGGCTTCCCATAAACGCAACAGCTCTTCCTGGAGCAGCAGTCGCATTTGCGCGTCGAGCGACGCGAACGGCTCGTCCATCAACAGGACTTCCGGGTCGAGGACCAGGGCTCGCGCGATCGAGACCCGCTGGCGCATCCCGCCCGAGAGCGTCGCCGGGTAGGCCTCGGCGAACTCGTCGAGGCCCAGGCGTTCCAGCCATTCGTGGACCCGGGCTCTCCTTTCCGCCTTGGCGACATGTGCGAGTTCCAGGCCGAGGGCCACGTTGGCCTCGACGGTTTTCCACGGAAAGATCGAGTAGTCCTGGAAGACCATCGCCACCGGCACGGCGGACGGGTTCCGCGACCAGATAACCGCCTCTCCGGCCGACGGGTTGGTTAGCCCGGCCAGGATGCGTAGCAAAGTCGACTTGCCGCAGCCGGACGGGCCGACGATGCAGCAAAAGTCCCCTTCGTCGACCGTCAGGTCGATCGGGCCGAGCGCCGGCAGGATCCGGTTTCGGGCCGCGAAAACCCGCTCCAGCCCGCTCACCACTATCTTTGGCCGTGCCGGCTCCCGATCAGGGCGGGGACCGGTTGGCCCGGCGCTGTCAATCGCTGCCTCGGACGCTGCCTGCACCATGCTCATTGACCGCCCAGGGAGACGTCCGCTGCCCTCCCGCGCATGGACGGCGAAGTGGGTGCGCTTCCCCGCGCCCGGCAAACCACTCTTGACATTTCACTGGTTCGCCTGTCAGCGGCGGCCCCAGGGCGGCGGTCACCCATGCGAAGAACGTGCTCGCACTCCATGCACTTACACGATCGTACTTGGGCACGAGTGGCCGCTCAACGCCCTCAACGACTTTGGCCGAGGCGGACAACCGTCAATGTCGAGAGCCTGGGCAAGTGGTGAGGGGTACCTTGACGTGGGACCAGAGACCTGGGCCGGTGTTAACTGGAACGGGTGCAAGGTCAACTGCCGCTTGTATTGTCACCGGAGCCCGAGGGGGAGAACGTGAGCCAAAAGGCGATAGATAGCATGGAGGTTGCGCTGCGCGGGCTGGGCGTCAGGGCTGGCACGCTCACCCCGGAAGTTACAGGGGCGCTTGACCGGGAGGGGTTCGCGCTATTTTCCTCGCTGCTCCCGGACCGGACGATCGAAGCGTTGAAGCAGCGCATCGAGGAGCTCGAGCGGTCAGAAGACGCATGGGGTGCCGGGACGAACCCTGATGACCCGGGGGCTATCCGGGTCGAAAACTTGAACCACAAGGGCCCACTGTTCGACGACCTGTGGTTACACCCGGTGCTCCTTGCCGTGTTGGAGTACCTGCTCGTCGATTTCCGGTTGAGCTCGATGACCAGCCGCTCGCCTCGCCCTCATTTGGGCCACCAGAGGCTTCACCGGGATGGGCCAGGGGACTTTGCGGATAGCCCGACTTCCTGCCAAACGGCGTGGATGCTTGACGACTTCAATGTCGTTAGGGGCACTACGCGGTTAGTGCCGGGGTCGCGCCGGTCCCCATCGCGTCCCGAGGACACGATGGACGACCCCGAGGCTCCGCACCCGGACCAGGTACTCGTGGAGGCTCCTCGTGGGTCGCTCATGGTATTCAACGGGCACCTCTGGCACGGCGGGACGGAGAACACTACTGACTCGCTACGTCACGCCGTGTTCAGCTTCTACGTAAGGAGGGATCAAGCCCGGAGGTACGATCAAGGCGCACTCCTCGACGAACCGACACTGTCCCGCCTCAGTCCGGAAGCTTGCTATGTCCTGGACGTTTGACGCCCGAGCCGGACCACGGGCTAGACGACACGAGATCGCGATTTGTACATCCGGGCGCGCTGACGCTCTGTTGCCCCCGAAATCGCGCCCCGGGTTAGCTTTATCGCAACAAGAAGGCGCTAAAAGTGATGAGGCCCGGCGGTAAAAGACGCCGGCTGTGATTTTTTATCACATTTAGTGCGGCAAAAGGGAGCCCGGTGGCTGGCGCGAGCTGACGAACCCGGCAGTAATTGCCCCCGATGTACCCGTTGTTTCCGTCCAGGGGACGTGCCGGACGCCGGCTCGCCGAGCGCTTATTCGCTCGAGTGCTCACGGACCGCACTGTATGCGGCCAGGCCGGCGCGTAGACCGTGTAAGTCGTCGGCGCTGATCAGCTCGGCCACCGACGCGTCGATCGCATCGGTAGCCGTTTGGATAGCGATGGCAGCGGCACGCCCACGATCGGTCAACCGCACGCCCATACGCCGGCGGTCTTCGGGGTCGGCCCGGCGCTCAAGGTATGTTCGAAGCACCAGCGTGTCGATCAGCTGGCTGGCCGCCTGTTTGCTCAATCCGAGAGAATCGACAACGTCAGCCTGCGGACTGAACGCCGGCTCTGGCGTGCTGTGGTCCAGGCCGACGAGCACGAACGAGCCCTTACGGGGGATGTCATCGCACCCTGTGTGGGCCAGCGCCCGTCGCACGGCGTCGCGGTAGGCACCGCGCGCCTCGCGCATGAGCTGCGGCACCGGGACGTCCGCATACCACGGCCGGTCGCTCACGGGAACCGTCGGAGCTGATGTGCCACGGCTCCCCTAGCGACCGCTCGATCTTGCCGAGGAGCCCCAGGCCACGGCGCAGTACCGGCGAGCGAATGCGTTGCCATTGCGGCATTGTACATTTCGACGCTTAGACTGTCAATAGACTTGACAGTCCGGGCTTAGAACGGTTGTAACGGTCGGCACGGTTGGCACATTCCCGGCCGCTTGTGCGGTCAGAACCTCGGGCCCGGCCGCTTGTGCGGTCAGAACCTCGGCGCCGGCGGCTGGCGCCGCCGACGCCTCCGTGCCGCCTGGTTCTCTTCAGAGGGCACGCCCGGGGCCGGCGAGCGGTCAAGCGTAAGCAGGGCTCGTCGGGAGCCGGTCAGGTGGGAAGGGGCATTGGCCGCCGCGGATATGGTCGAGGAACTCGTCACGGAACATCCTGATCCCCGAAGCGATAGAGCTCGGGATGGAAGGTCCGAGAAGGCAAATAGTCGTCTGCGCCGGCGGCCACGTTACACCGGGGAAATGTTGTCACAAATGTCCATCAACAGGTCGAGGTCGGCATCTTGGCCCCACCCGGGAGACCAATTCACATCTATACAGGCGGCTTCGATATCCGCTGTGAGCCAGTCACACGCCTAGGAGCACACCAGGCAACCGCAATGAGTCCTTATCCGCACGCCACCGTCAGGGCCACGCGGCATGTACCGCAGGACGAGCTCGACGTAGTCTCTGCGCTCTTGCTCGACTACGAACGTCGTATCGATCATGGTGCCTACGTAGGCGGCCAGCGGCTCGAGATCGTCGAGCACGAGTTCGCCGACGAAGTCATGCCGCACGACCGAGGGGTAGGTGGCCGAAAGTAGCTCCGTTCCCTGGCGCAGGCCGAGGCGCTCGCCGAACTCCAGGTCCGCCAGGCCGACGTCTTGACGCGCCCGGCTGACGGCCTGGCGTAACTCCTGCAGATGGTCATCTTCGTTGAGCACGGCAACGAGCCGACCCCCTTTATCCAGCACCCGGCGCGTCTCGGTCACGGCGGCGGCGGGGTCGGGGACGTGGTAAAGCATGTGGGCGACCAGGACCAAGGCGGCAACGCCGTCGATCAGCGGGAGGGCGCCGGCGTCGGCCACAACCGTTTTGGCCGCCGGGACGGCACGCTGCGCAGCTTGCAGCATCCCCATGGACAGGTCGACGCCGATGACCGGCCCCGGGTGGCCGCGCCGGCTGAGCTCGGCCAGGTAAGCACCGTTGCCGCAGCCGATGTCGACGACCACTTCGTCGGCGCTCGCGCCTGCGACGTCAAGCACGGCGCGGGGGAGGTCGATTCGCGGTTGCTGGTAGGCATAGATGGACTGGCGAGCGTGAAGGTTGGCGTCGGTGCGGTACTGGTGGCCGCGCAGGTAATCCTGGTCGGACCACCGGTACCCCGGTTCGCTCGTCACGACCTCGGACGCTAGCTAAATATCGTGGAGCACCCACACATTTGGTTCCCAGTAAGTGCCGACACCCTCCTCGACGGCGAGCGGCGCCAGCCCGGCCGGGAAAACATAGACGCCGTCTTCGGGGAAGATCATCCCCGTCCAGGCCTCCCAATCGTTGACCGGGGCGCAGATCTCCATCGACCGCGGCTCGCTGCGGATAAGCCTGCCTCCGAGCCGGACGTGCACCCGGATCCACGGGTCGTACGGTAGGCCGTCAGCTCTCCGCCAATCCACATAGCTCTCGATGGGTGTGAGCGGGTACAGGTGTTTCCAGTTGGGGCGAACCGGTGCCATCAGCGGAGCCAGACCCGAAGCGCGGGCCATTGCCGCCATCACTTCTATGATGACCCTGCTTAGGCCCGCGCCCTGGTACTCGGGGAGGACCTCGCCGGCCAGGGCTGACAGCGCATTTGCACCGCCAGGGCCATCGACCGCTCGCAGCCCTACGGCATCGATCCCGGCCGGCAGGTCCGCCAGGGTGCCGTCCCAGGCAAAAGGTATCGTGCGGGCGCGCCCGACCGGCCCTCCCGTCCGCGCGTCGATCAGGAGGGCCTGCAGATGGGCGTAACCCGGGTAAATAGCGCCAAAGTAACGACCGGTGTGGTTGCCGTGGAGGTTGTACTCCGGCCACACGACGTCGAAGCCGTGCTCGGAGCGAGCCCGCTCCCACAGGTCGGGCCGCTCGGCGGCGGTGAAGACCTCGAGCCAGTCTGGTGCACTTGCCGGTGGCTCCATTCCCCGATCCTGTCATGGATTTTTCGGAGGCGGTGCGTACCGACCGGCGTCAGGTTTATCGCAGCAATCCGACGCCGGCGAGTACTAGGGGCAGACAGTTTGTGCGGGTGACGCGAGTCCATCACAGGACCATCAAATTCTGCCTGTCCTGGTTGTATTTTGAATGTGAAATCGCGAACTACGAATCAGTTGTGATGACGAAAACTCGCTCCCCCCGGCTCACGGAGCGGCCGCGAGGCGCCTGTCGTAGTCGTCGGCCAAAGCGTGCAGGGCCGTGGCCCCGTCGCCCGTGAAGCAGGTGCCATGCATGACAGCGAGCGTGGTGGGGGCTAGTTCGGCCCAGTCGGCGGATGGTGGGCGCCGTGTTGGGCGTGAGGCAGCTGGCCCTGAACGCGTCTTCCGCTTGGCCGGCGGCCTCGACGATGTCGCCGGACGTGGTAGCGGGACCGTCACCGAGCTGGGTGAAGAGGTCACCGCACAGGAGCGTGTTGGTGGTCTCCTCGTAGAGGACGCGGGCTTCCCATCCGTGGGGCACGTGCGGGGTGTCGAGGTGGCGGACGCTGTGCTGGCCCAGCTCGAGGACCTGGCCGTCAGCCAGAGCCACGGGCGGTCGGTCGGCCAGGTCGTTGAGCGACACCATGCAGCCGATGGCGCCGTGGGCAACCTGGGCGTGCGGTGCGGCGGCCAGCAGTTGGTTCATGGCGCCGCACTCGTCCGCTTCGACGTGCCCGAAGGTCACCCAGCGCAGTCGATCGAGAGGGATGATCGAGGCGATGGCCTCGGCCAGTTGCGTGAAGGTTGCGCAGTGCCCGGTGTGGAAGATCAACGGCTGCTCGTCGTCGATGAGGTACTGGTTGAAGGTGAAGCCGGTCGGCCCGATATCGGGAACGAAAGTGGACAGCCGGTAGATGTGGTCGTCGATCTCGTCTATGCGGGTGCTCACGGGGTTTCTCCTTCAGGTTTCGTCCGTTTACCTATCGCTGATAGGACCGTAACCTATCGGTGATAGGTTGTCAACAACATCTGGCCGGACCTCGGCGCCCGGTCGGGCCGGGCCCTGGTCAGGTCCTCTCCGGTAACGGGATGCCATCGAACTGGCCGCTTTGGGCTCAGGACGGCTTTCCCCGGCCTGAGGCGAGGCTGGCCAGGAGACGTGCGCCCCCAACTGCTCGACGACGCCTACCCTGAACGGGCTGTTATTCGGAACCTGCCGGGGGCGTGGGAAATGGCTGATGGAACGGTCCCAAACAGACGGTCGAGGCTAGTTTTGCCGCGCTCGGCCGAGGGGGACGACCGTGTCACCGATTTCGAGCTGCTCTTCGACCTGGTCTACGTCTTCGCCGTTACTCAGGTCTCTGCGTACATGGCGCACGAGAAAAGCGCCCGGGGTGTGCTCCAGGGCCTGCTCATACTCGCACTGTTGTGGTGGACGTGGTCTGCCTACACATGGCTAGGCAATCAGGGCGCGCGCCGACGAGGGGCTGGTGAGGTGGGTAATGGCGGCTGCCATGGCCGCCATGTTCGTCGTGGCTCTTTGTGTCCCGCGGGCGTGGCACCAGCCCCACGGCGACGTGACCACACCGCTGGTATTGGTCTCCGCGTACCTCCTGGTGCGCGCCCTGCACCTGAGCGTCTACGCAGTGGCCGCCAGGGGCGACCCCGGGCTGCGACGCCAGCTCTGGGTCACACTGGTCCCCTTGCTGCTTGGCGCAGCTTTGATGGTGCCGGGAGCACTCCTTGGCGGTTGGGCACAGCCGATCTTGTTCGCCGGCGCCCTCGCCGCTGACTGGAGCGGGGTCTACATCACCTCGCGGCACGGTGGTTGGCGCATACATAGCGCCGGGCACTGGACGGAACGCCAGGGGAACTTCATCATTCTGGCCATCGGCGAATCGGTCGTCGCTATCGGTGTGGGGGCGGGCAACCAGGCGGTCCGTGGACCGCTGATCGTGGCTGCCGTGCTTGGTGTCGCCGTGGCCATTGGCCTGTGGTGGCTTTATTTCGATGTTGTGTCGCTCGCCGCGGAGCACAGATTTGTCGAAGCGCAAGGGGAGGAAAGGGTGAAGCTGGCCATCGAGGCTTACACGTACGGTCACTTCCCGATTGTCGCTGGCATAGTGATCGCTGCTCTGGGCGTGCGTGGCGTGCTCGCCCACGCGGAGCAGGCCGGGCGGCTCGGGGTCTTCTATGCTTCAGCCCTCTTCGGCGGGGTCGCCCTGTACCTGCTGGGCCACATCCTGTTCAAGCACCTGATGCACAATGCGTTGAGTACACCGAGGCTCGTGGCAGCCGGCTCGGTACTCGTGGCTGTGCCGGCGGCAACCTTTCTTCCGCCTCTGGGCGCGCTCGGGCTACTGGTGGCAATCCTCGCCGGCCTGATCGCGTTCGAGACCGTGCACTACTCCGGCCTGCGACGCAGCATCCGGCACCACGAGGACAAGCCCGCTCAGGTCGACCCCGGATAGCCAGCGGTCACCGCATGTGCTTGATGCGGAAGTACAGCGCCGGGGGTTGTATTGGTCAGGAGGTCCACGTCGTTCAGGTGGTCGGCGGTGGCACCAATGCGGCAAACCTTCGATGTGGATCATAATGGGCTCGGCTGACGGGCTCGCCCCTCCTGTTCCCGCAAGGGTCAGGTCGTGAAGCCCATAACGCTCGACTCGAGACAGTAGGCCGGCGAGGCTGGGCAATGGCCGCCATTCAGAGGGCGGCCGTGCCCACCTTTACGCTGCTAATTACCCTGCTCAGGGTGGCGGCATTCGCGTTGTAGCAGGCGACTGTGCAACCGGCCATTGTCATCCAGATCGTATGGCCCTGTGCGTAAACGACTTCGTCCATCTCGATATCGCCGGCACCGGTCACAATCACTTCGGACCGGTCCTGTGACCCACGGACGCGCCCGGATCTGACATCGACGGGCCTGGTCAGGCTGATCACGCTCGGGTCCAGCCCCTCGCTTTCCTGGAGCGCCACTTCGAAGTCCGGGGCGAGCTGGTAGGCACCCCCGGATGACGGAGTTGCCGTGGTGCCCGTCTGTATAAGGGCCATGAACCACGGCCCCGGAGTTTCGGAAAAAGCATAATCGGTTGGCGGGTTGGCTACTCCGCTAAGTTGTGCCGGTTCCGCACCGGCAATGAGGGCATAAACGGGCGGGGGCCCGTCCAGGTAACCAGTGTTTTCCAAACTGCGTTCACCCTGGACCTGCCAAGCGGATGGGATCTCGAAAGAAAACAGGTCCCTCGTGCTCCCGTACGACGACCACGTGCTGTGTGTGACTGAGCTGGCTGATAACAGTGCAGCCCATATGATTAAGGTCAAGCGGTTCACTGCAACTCCTTGTGTGGTTCGAAATAGACAGGCCGAACTACCAAGGGATTGTGTTGGCGGACCGTTCCCGAAATGTTCCCGCTGGGGTCGTGACGAATTGCCCCGGCGCGAACACCGGCCTGGGTCGACGGCGGCACCGACGGGATCGGGCTGACCGGGGCCGGACTTCTATCGCCCGGCAACCGCCTGTCGCCCTTCCCGTGGCGCCGTTAGAGCTTTCATGCCTTGACAGCTATATAACTGTTATGGCATATTAGAGCTATCAGCACGCTCACAACCCTTCAGGTCCTGGCCGAACCCAACAGGCAGGCCATCCTCGACCTCCTGAGAGATGGCGAGCGACCGGTGGGGGAGCTGGTCGGGCACCTGCGCCTCAGCCAGCCCGCCGTTTCTAAGCACCTTCGGGCCCTCAAGGAGGCCGGCGTCGTAGAGGTCCGACAGGACGCCCAGCGGCGCTTTTACCGCATCCGCACGCAACCTTTGGTCGAGCTCGATGACTGGCTCTCGACTTACCGCCAGCTCTGGGAGACGCACCTCGACCGATTGGAAGATCACCTCGGCTCCCGGAGGCAGTCCTGACGAGGAGCCAAGCATGAACAGGAGACAAGCATGAACAGCGCAACACTCGTTACCAGCGGGGCTCGGCCTGCGGTCCGCCTCGAGCGCTACCTACCGGACCCGCCGCCGGTCGTGTGGCAGGCCATAACCGACCGGGACCAGCTGCGGGCCTGGTTCCCTTGCGACGTTGAGGTGGAAGGCGGGCGGTGGGAGACCGGCGCCGCCATCACTTTCTGCTTCCCGCCCGAAGTTATCGATATGACGTTGAAAGGCGAGGTGTTGGCTGTTGATGAGCCAACGGCGCTGGCCTACACCTGGGGCGACGAGATCCTTCGCTTCGAGTTGCACCCCGAGGGCAGTGGCACCCGGCTGGTGCTTATAGACGAGTTGGCCCCGGGTGCGGCGGCCCGGAATGCGGCTGGTTGGGAGGAGTGCCTCGACCGCCTGTGCGGTGCCGGCCCCGGCCATGGTGCCTGGCGACCGCGGTTTGAAGCATATTCAGCCGCTTTTGCGAAGGTGCTCGGCCCCCAGGAGGGCCCACCCGAGGGCTACAAGGGCAACTGAACCTTTTCGGAAAAACAGGGAGCTAAAAAGGCGGCGGCTCCAGGTGGGTACCCGGAGCCGCCCCTAAAGGTCTTACTGGCCGAAGGCGGGCGGGTGGTGCTAAGCGCACGTGGCTGAGCACCGGGGTCAAATATCAGGCCACGATGAGGTCGGCGGAGCGCGTGTCCCGGATCCTGCTGACCAAACCCACGAAATCGTCTACCCCCATATCGATGACCTGTGCCGTGTTACGCAGCCTTACGGAGACGGTGCCGGCACTTGCCTCGCGATCGCCCACCACCGCGAGATAGGGGGCTCTTAGCTTCCGCGCGCGCCGCGCACCCGTGCAGCCAGAGTGGCGTCCCGGTCGTCAAGATCGGCCCGGAGCCCGGCCCCCCGCAGAGCTTCGCGCACACCCGCCGCGTGGTCGACAGCCGGCGCGCTTACCGGCAGGACGACCACCTGCACGGGCGCTAACCACACAGGCAGCGCGCCGTCGTGGGCCTCGAGGAGGTGAGCGACCATGCGTTCCATGGTCGATACGATCGACCGGTGGACCATCACAGGGCGTTCCCGCTCCGTCCCGCGGATGAACCAAAGGTCAAAGCGCTCGGGAAGCTGAAAATCGACTTGAATTGTGGAAAGGGTTTCCTCCCGTCCCTGGGGGTCGCTTACCTGGAGGTCGATCTTCGGGCCATAAAAAGCGGCCTCGCCTTGGGCCTCGGTGAAGTCGAAGTGAAGGTGACGTAGGGCTGAGCGCAACATCGCTTCGCTGCGTTGCCATACGGACGCTTCGCCGGCGTACTTTGGCCCCTGCCGCCCCGAGAGAGCCGTAGGCGCGGTGGCGGGATCGCCAGGGCCCTGTACGCCTCGGTTACAAGGCCCATGATGGAGGTGATCTCGGCCTCGACATCGCCGGCGGCGCAAAAGACGTGCCCATCGTTGAGAGTCATTTGCCGGACGCGTGACAGGCCGCCCACGACGCCCGAGCGCTCATAACGAAAACTGGTCCCGAGCTCCGCCAGCCTGAACGGGATGTCCCGTGCCGTCCGGGGCTCTGACGCAAACACCAGGATATGGTGCGGGCAGTTCATCGGTCGGAGCACAACCTGCTCGTTGCCGACCTCCATGGGGGGGTACATGTCGTCCTGGTAATGGGCCAGTGACCCGAGCGTTCATAAAGTTGGCGCTTTCCGAGCTCGGGTGTGTACACATGGCTGTACCCGTGCCGGCGCTCGAGATCGACGATAAAGCGTTCGATCTCGGACCGTGCTACGGCTCCGGCGGGTAACCACAGGGGCAGCCCGGCGCCACAGGCCTCGTCAGTGGCGTAAATCTTGAGTTGTCGGCCTATGCGCCGGTGGTCGGCGACGGTCGTGGCGGTCTCCTTTCTGGTCGGCCTCAGGCCGCTGAAGGAGAACACTCTCGCCCAGGGCCATTTGGCCCGGGGCGGCGTCGCGTGCTCGGTCGCTACGCTCCCACGCCAGGCAAACCCGGCGTCGTCGTGGCGACATAATGCATCAGCACGCTAATAAGGGTAGCACGTACTGCGCCGGGCGGACCGGGAGATTTCGTCAGGTCCAGCGCTCGGGGCCCGAGCGGGCTGAGGTCGTCAAATATCTTGGCCCGAAGGCAGGATGACGAGGTCGCGTACGGTCACGTGGCGAGGACGGGTCAGCATGAAGGCGACCGCCTCGGCCACGTCCTCCACCTGGAGCCCGGAGACCGTGCCCGTCAGCCGCTCGCCGTCCGTTTCTCCCGCTGTCGCCCACAGTTCGGTTTCGACCACGCCCGGCGCTATTGTCCCCAGGCGTACGCCAGTACCGGCCAGCTGGCGGCGAAAGCCGTCCGTAAAGGCGCGGAGGGCGTGCTTGGAAGCTGAGTAGACAGGTTCCCAGTGGATCGCCTGATAACCCGAGACGGAGCTGGTCACGATGACGTCGCCGGCGTGGCGGGGCAGCATATCGTTCACGGCCGCGTGCACCGTGCTCATTACCCCGGTGATATTCGTCGAGACCAGGCGCTCGATTTGCGCGATGTCGTTTTTCCAGACCTCGTTGGCAACGTAGATGCCCGCATTGGCGACCACTATGTCGACGGGGCCAAACTCTTTCGCGGCCGACTTGATCACCAGGCCGGCCGTTTCGACATCGGTAATATCGCCCGGGACCGTGAGCGTCGGGCCGGGCAACGTCGCCGCCGCCTCCTCGAGACGCGAAGCCGAGCGCGCCGTCAGCACGACGCGCGCCCCCCGGGCCGAAAGGTCCCGCCCAATGGCGCGACCGATGCCGGAGCTACCGCCCGTGACCACCGCCACCGCGCCGTCGAGACTTTGGGCCACTGCTAATCCCGCCTGAAACGATACCGGGTGCCGGCCATCATGGGGTCACGAACTTCTGCACGAACTGGAGGGACGTCTGGGCTACCTCTTGCCAGCCGTGGTCGATCGTGAGCGAGTGCCCGCGGCCGGGAACTTCTGCGTACTCGGTCACGCCTGCGTTCTTTTTCTGGATATTGAAAGCGGCCTTCGAGACGGCGTCAGGGACCGTATGGTCCATTTGCCCGGAGATGATGAGCAAAGGGCCCCGGTCAGGGTTCTCGTGGTCGACTTTGTCTTCGGTCCACGGGTTGAGGTTTGCGGTAGCTGCCTGGAAAAGAGGTGCTCCCGATGCCGGCACCGCGAACTTCTCATATAGTTCCTTGGCTTCCTCCTCGCTCACTGCGTTGGCAAAGGCATAACGGAACTGCTCGTAAGTCAGAGGTACGGCGCGCTCGCGGTTACGGGGGTTGCCGAGGACGGGTTTGGCCGACTTCAAAGACGAGATGGGCAGCGGCAGCACGCCCCTGAAGGGTGCGGCATCGATCGCCACGGACGCGGCGGACAGGCCGCGCCCGGCGAGGATGTGCACGAGCAGCCCGCCAAAGGAGTGACCGAGCAGGACCGGCTTCTTCTCCAACCGGCCGATCACAGCTGCGTAGTGGTCCGCGACCTGGCCAATCGTCTTGTGGGCAAAGACCTCGAGGGTGGGCCCGTGCCTCCTCGACGGTCTTCGGGTCGTCAGGCCAGCCAGGTGCGAGCGGGGCGTAGCCGGCCTCCTCGAAGAGGCTGGCCCAGCGGTCCCAGCTGCTGGGTAGCAACCAGAGGCCATGGATGAACAGCACCGGTACCCGTGCGGCTTCGTTCACTTTTGCGATCTGCTCGGTCGTGTCGGTCGACAGGTCGTCATGGGTCTCTGGCATGAGCCCTCCTTGGTAAGCCAGCTAAGCGGCGTGCGGAACGTCCGATGTGGACAACGTTATACGGGCGGGCGCACCACCGTCCCGCCCGCTAGACAGGTGTGAGGACAGGCGGTGTGCGCCGCCTGCGGGTGGCGCCTAACGGGGTAGATGGGCGACCCTTCTCCGGACCAGGTGCCCCGGGCGGCACGGGGTTGACGACAAAAAGTTTGCCGAGCCATCATCCGTCTGAGCCTCCGGCGCCGAAGAACTGTACGGATGAGCGACGAATCGCTGACCGCTCGCCCTTTCTGTCGCTGTACGCCGGTAACTCCCGGAGACGTGAGAGGTAAGAGGGTGTGACCAAGCGGAGATTTCTCCACACCAGCGGAGCAGGACCTACCGAGGGGACGGACAACGAGCGCCCGGATGACCCTCGAGGCCCGACAGCGGCGACTGGAGACGGCCGGACCGGACAGGCCGGGATGGGCCAGGGCGGGACTGGCGACGGGGGGACTGGCGCGGGGATGGCCGCGCGGGATGGCGGCATCAGTCGTCGCGTCTTTTTGGTCCGCAGTTCTCTGGCCGCCGGTGCGGCTGCCGCAGTTGGTTCCGTGCCCGGGCTCGGCAATTTACTGTCAGTGGGCGGGGCTGAATCACCTGAGGTCGGCGGCATGGCCGACGACGCAACTGGCGCCGCCGGAGCGGCGGGAGCCGAAGCCGCTCCTGAAATGAGCGAGCCCCTGGTCGCGCACGTTATCAATACCAGTACGGGCGAGATCAACCTGTACCAGGGTACAAATCAAATCGTTGCCCGAAACCCCGGCTTGGCTCAGGCAATCGCACGGCTGGCGGCGCCGAGGGGCTAGCCCACCGTCTCTTCCACTGTTTGCCCGGCCCCGCCGGATACCCCACCTAATTAATCACTAGCCGGAGGTGAAGCATGTCTTCTCATCGCGAAGCGCCACAGATTTCCAAGGACCCGACAGCAGACTCGACCGACCTCTACGCCTTTATCAGCCCCGATGCCGCTGGCACGGTGACGATCGTTGCCAATTATATCCCGCTCGAAGCGCCCGATGGCGGGCCCAACTTCTATGAGTTTGCCGACGACGTCCTGTACGCGATCAACATCGACAACACCGGTAATGGCGTTCCTAATATCAGCTACCAGTTCACCTTCACCACGGTAAACAACATCCCGTCGTCGTTCTTGTACAACGACGAGCCCATTACTGCGTTGACCGGCCCCGGTGCGGCCAACTGGAACCGTCAGCAAACGTACACTCTCACCAGGGTCGACTACGGCGCCCGGGGCTGGCCCAACGAGACCTCACGGGCCGTCCTCGGGCAGGGTTTGCCTGTGCCTCCTTGCAACATCGGCCCCTTGTCGACCCCCGATTACGCCGGGCTAGCGTCTCAGGCGGTAGTCGACGTGAGTGCCCAGGGCTTCTCGGCCAAAGCTTTTTGCGGTCAACGCGCCGACGGCTTTTACGTCGACCTCGGCGCCGTTTTCGACCTGGGCGACTTGCGACCTTTCGAACAGGACCACAACATGTTCGGCCTGGCCTCGACCGGCCTGATGTCCGCCATGCCGGGGGTCAACTCGCTGGCGGCCAGCAACGTGCATACGCTGGCCCTCCAGATCCCGATCGGCCAATTGACCCGCGATTCCTCCGCGCCCACGAGCGTCAACAACCCGGCCGCGGTTATCGGCATCTGGACGACGGCGTCCCGGCGAAAGGTGGGGATCCTCTCTGGAGGCCGGGGTGCCGCCTTCGGGACCGGGCCGTACGTCCAGGTGTCCCGTCTGGGCAACCCGCTCATCAACGAGCTCTTGATCGGGATCGGGCAGAAGGATTACTGGAACACCCAGCCCGTGGCAGAGGACAGGCAGTTCGTTACTTCGTACACGAACCCCTTGCTCGCCCAATTGCTGCCCGCCCTGTACCCGGGGGTCTTCCCGAACCTGGCCCGTTACAACACGGTCGATGGCTCGTTCGCCACCAATACAAAAGGTCCCGACCGGGCCGACCTGGTCGCCGTACTGCTAACAGGTATTCCCTCTTCCGTGGTGCCGAGCGCACCGACCTACTCGGGCACAGGAGTCGAAGCCGACGAGCTCCGCCTCAATGTGGCCGTGCCCGCCAACACGTCAAATCCCTCCAACCTCGGCATCCTGGGCGGCGACGTGGCCGGTTTCCCCAACGGCCGGCGGGTTTTCGACGACGTGGCCACGATCGAACTGATCGCTGTTGCCGGGGCCACTCTGGGCCTCGTCGACAAGCAGTTCAAGGCCGACGCGGCGGCCACACCGGGCACAAATGTGTCGTTCGGGCTCACCAGTTCGGCCACCGATACTTCGGCTCGGGGTACGGAAAGCTACCTGTCCACTTTCCCTTACCTGGCCACTCCATGGTCGGGAATGTGGTCGCCGTTGTCAACTCCAAAAGGCAACCTGACCAACCCGGCTGTGCCCGGGTCCGAATAAATGGGAGCGGAAACCTCCTTCATAGCCGGTGCCACGGCAGGCACCACGACGGAGGGCACCACGACGGAGGCATTGCCGGCCCCGCCGGGCTCGGGGGAAGTCGTCCTCGACCTCGGAGGCGATGTTGGCGCTGCCGTTATCTATGCCCCGGCCGGGCTTGACGGGGAGGAGATCGAGTACCGCGTCGTGGGCGAGCCCTGGGCCGGCACCCACACGGCTGTCCGGGAACGCCGTCTGCCCGGGGGCTCTCGCTGGGCGGCCGTGATCGGGCCAGTTGGAAAGGGCTCGTACGAAGCACGGATGAAAGGGACCAACGACCCTCGCGCCATCTCCTTTGAGGTCGTGGGTGGTGGCGTTGCGTGCGCCGAGTGGCCGATCGGTTGAAGATCGGGTGAGCGATGTGTGGGCCGGGGTGGGACCTCCCCGTGTTGGCAACGCGTCCGACGTCACCACTTTGGCCCTGCTGCGGCTGTTCCCCGCTCCTCCGATGTCCCTGCGTCTCCGGCAATTTGGGCCATAACTGGTCCCAACCCCCCGATATTTCGGCCGCCGGGCCGCTTTTGCCCGCGGCGTTGTCGTTGGGTACACCTTTTGACCAGTTTCCGGTATAAGTGGTCCCAACGCCAGCCGTGGGCCATAACTGGTCCCAACCCCCCGATATTTCGGCCGCCGGGCCCCTTTTGCCCGCGGCGTGGTCATTGGAACGGGTCCCAACGACCGCTATTAAGGCCGATAGCACGGCCTCCCCGCCAAACACGAGGACCACCCGTATTACCTCTTTGACAGCGTGGTCCAAGTGCTCGAAGATCCGGCTCGCGTCCTCCACTAATACCGCCCTGCCAACCGGTGGCCCGACCGGGGCCCGCTTGGTGATCGCCACTGTCACGAAGGTGAGTTGCCTACCGGTGTATGTCCAACAGGTGCGTGAGGGCGCACGTCACGTCACCGATCTGTGAGTACACCGCCAGGACGCGGTTGCTGTACTGCCCTCACCGGCCGGTGGCGCACCGTTATGGTTCAGGCGCGGCGACCGTACTCCCGGTACGTGCCGGGCCGCCCGGTTTCGACACTCCGGCCTCGGCTGTGTCGAGGCAGTCGGTGCACGGCGACGGCGCGATGACGCGGTCAGGCGCCTTCTGATCGAGGTCGATGACCGGAGCGGGACCGTGCTCGTGTTCGGCCCATGGGTGCGCCCGGTGGCGCAGCCCGCGCCGGCTCGCCAGCTCGAGGCCCGCCCAGGCGGACCAGCCAATCGGCGCCAGGCCCCAGAAGCTGATTATGCGGTACAGGAGCGTGATCGCGAGCGCATCGGCCGGGCGGGTGCCGTAGGCGACGAGAAGGGCGGTCAGGGAACCCTCGACCACGCCGATGCCGCCCGGAGTAATGGGCAGGCTGGCGGCGACCTGGGTCAGGCCGTACGCCACCAGGATCCCGCGCCACGGGACGTGCACGCTCAGCGCCTCTGTGCAGGCGGCCAGGCACAAGCAGTCGCACAACCAGTTGGCCAGAGCAAACCCGAATGCCTCGGTCCACCCGAGAGGCCCGGGATGGACGAGGCCCAGTTCGGTCACCGTCTTGTGCACGAGGTTGCCAAGAGCACGGGCGACCCCGACGTGACGGGCGATGAACCCCCATGTCCCTGCTAGCACCTGCCGAGCCCGGCTACTGCGCCGGGCCGCCATGTAGCCGATGCTCACGAGCACCGGTATCGCGGCCAGCCCAGCCGCCAGCCAGCGCAGGTGGGAAACCGGCCCCGGCTCCCGGCCACCCAGGCCCCGACCGCCACAATGACGAAGACGGCGAAGCTCGACAATGCTCCCGCCACCAGGATCACCCAACCAGCCAGGACTTTGTCGGCGCCACGGCGCCGGAGCTGCTGGAACGCCCAGGTGGCCGACCAGGCGGCCCCTCCCGGCAAGGACGTCGAGAGGGCATTCCCGGCCAGGGTGATCTCGGCCATCGAGACGAACGGCACATTTACACCGCCGGCGCGGAGCAACCACCGTTGCAAGCGGGCGAAGGCGGCCATAGAGCCGAGCTCCGCCACGATGGCCACCAGGAGCCAGGTCAGCTGTACGCGCCCCAACATGCCCCCGGCCTCGGAGATCTCCGACCGGTGCTCGTAGGCCCCCCAGAGGGCCAGGACGCCGATCACGACCGTCACGGTCCGTTGTGCCCGCGTCCGCCACTTGGAGTGCGGCTTGTGCGGATGGGACCCGTCGCCCCCGTCGCTGTGTGCGTCCCCCGCTGGTGCGGGGGCCGTGTTCATGACCGCCCCCTTGGCGGGGGGTGCTGTTGGGCTTTCGTCAGGACCGGGCACAGAGGCAGCGGCAGGTCAGGGTGCCGCGTCGAGCTCTTGCACCGCCTGTCGTAAGCCCTTGTCCGTCATGCCCAGTCTCCTTTGTCCCTCGAGCCCCGGCCCAATTCCCGGGAGATAACGGCGTCGCGTCCCGAATTCAAGTTGAGCGCTTGGTCCAGTTGAACTCGAGAAATATCGCCAGCCCTCGGGTTTAGGTCACCACGCTGACCTCGGCTTGAGCGTACCGCCAAATCCAATTGAGCAGATCCAATTGAGCAGATCGGTCCGAGCCAGATCGGTCCGAGCCAGATCGGTCCGAGCCAGATCGGTCCGAAAGGGAGAACGTCAGCGTGACGAACGCCCGTTTGGTGCGGCCGGGCTCGAGCGCGCCGGAGGGCGCCCGCGCGGGCCCGGCAGGGACGATGCCGTCCGCCCAAGGGTGGGGCCGGCGCGAAAGGCACTGTTACGGCCGGCAAGGCCCAGAAGCACTCCCGGCAAGACTCCCGGACGTGACGCTGACCCCGGGTGAAGCTGCGTATGCTGTGGCGTGCCGGGAGACCCCGAAAGCGCCCCACCTTCGGTCGAGGCCCCCGCTGCTGGCTCGAAGCCAGCGCCGTCCCGGCGACCGGTGGCTCGTGGCCTGCTGCTGGTTGTGCTGGTCCTCGCCGCGGGCGTAGGAGCCTACGCTTTTTTTGAAAACCTTGATTCCAGTAGCAGCGTCAACGCCAAAGACACGTTCTGCAATTCCGTCGGGCTTGCCATGCAGCTCGCCTACAACCACAGCGGCGGGCTGGAGCAGTTCCGCAAACTGGTGGACAAAGACGCGGACGCAGTCGGAGGCCGGGCACTCACTTATACAAAGGACTTCGAGCGGGCCCTCGACCGCGATGACATCAAGTCTGCCGAGGGGTACCTGGCACAGCTGAGCGCACTCTGCGACTCCAACGGCTCGCCTATCTCGACTCCCGTGACCACGTAGCCTGCCTCCCGGGATCTTTGCCCGGCTTGCCGCATGGGTACCGGCCCTTGAAGACCGCGGCCGGCAACCTTCTGGTCACCACCGAGAAGGTCTCCAGGGCCAGTACCCAGCAGCCGGTCGTGGCGCCGGCAGCGGTGGTGTATTCGGCAGCCGGGTAAACGTTTGCTCGTCGGATGGCAATGACGGCGCGCCCGGTACCTTGTACCTCTTGGGCCCGTGGAAGGAACTGCCCTAGGATGTACCGGGTGTCCGTCACTATGCGTCAGCAGGTGCTCGTGCTCTATCTTTCCACTTCGGCCCTCTCGTCGCCGCGTCGTTAGCTGGTCATTGTTCGACGGGGCGAGCACTAAAGGGCAAGAGGCCGGAGACGCGCCGGAACCCCCCTACGCCACCGGACTGGACGCGCTACGTGATGGTTGGCGGCTCTTTCAGGCCTCACAACTGCTCCCGCCGCCAACGGGGCAGGAGTACGCCACTTCGTTCCACAAATTCGAGTTCTTCTTCGAGAAGCTTGCCCCTATCGAGCCTCAGGAAACCTCAACGGATGCCACCTCGCTGGCGGGAGCAGCGCGATCATGACAACTACCACTACAACGTTGGGCAGCACCACAGAGGGGCCCGTCGCCGGGCCGAAGGGCGCCGGGCCGAAGAACGCGTTGCCGGGGACGACCGCACCGGCACTCCTCGACAGCGTCCAGGTGGCACTTTTCGCCTCGAAGGGTTTCTTACGCTTTGACGCTGTGGTGCCGCCCGAGATCAACGAGGCGTGCCTCGAGGAAATGGTGGCCGAGGGCGCCGCTAAACGCGAGGGGCGCAGTTCAGCGCTCCAGGCCGGCAACGAGGCCGGGGTACCGCTGGCACAGTGCTTCTCGGGGGCTCCTGCCCTTCGTTCGCTTCTCCAACTGCCCGTCGTCGCTGGCATAATCACGAGCCTGGTTGGCCCCGACCCGCTGTACGACCATCATGCCGTACACATCCGCAACCCCGGCGAACCGGGCCAACACCTGCACGCCGACGCCATCATTGATACCCGGCTGCACTTCGATATCCAGCTGATGTACTACCCCCATGACGTCCCTGACGACATGGGGGGTACGCTCATCATCCCTGGTAGCCACCTGCGGCGGGTCAACGAGCTTGACGTCGGCCGCTACCAGAACCTGGTCGGGCAGCTCAACTTCTCGGGACCGGCGGGGAGCATCATCGTCCTGCACCACGGGATCTGGCACTGCGGCCGGCGCAACCACCGTGACACTCCCCGTTACATGTTCAAGCTCCGCCTCAACCCGACCCGCGACCAGGTGCGCTGCTGGGACGCCAGCGACCTGGCCGACGAGGCCGTTCGCGACCAGGTACTCGAGGTCCTGCGTACGAAAGAGCCGTGGTACGAGGACTCGACGGGGCGCCTCGAGCTTGTCAACCGGGTCGCGTTATGGCGGTACCTCACCGGGCAAACCGATTTCGACCTCGACTACTGGTACGGCCGGTTGGAAAACAAGGCTGACCCCGGGTTCCTCGAGGAGCTGCCGGGTAACAACGGTCCGACGGATTAGGACGGCCCTCCCACATCAAGAGAGGTCGTACCAAAAGAGACCCCGCCTCGGACGGCCTGGATCCAGGCGCATCGGGCGATTGGCGCGGGGCCAAAGTTTCGCCTTGGCCGGCGCGGGGCTGGACGGCCTGCTCGGCTCGGCGGGCTCGCCGCAAGGCTGCTGGTGCCCCGCCACGTCCGACGTCGCCCGCGCCCGCCACCGAAAATTGCCTTCTATGACGGGGGCTTTTTGCCGGGTGATACGGAGTGAACGCACCTCGAGCAGGCGCCAGGCGGGCCTGCTCCGATAGTCTTCCGCAAACGCCCAGAGGAGGAATGTCGTGCGCGACGAGGACCGCTACTTGTTCGATATTCAGGGTTACATCACCGTCCCCGATGCACTTTCTCCTGAAACGGTCAACCGGCTGAACGACGCCATCGACGAGATGGTCGATCAGGACATGGGCAGCGAGGAAACCACGCGCCGTTGGGGCGACCTGCTGGCGCGGAGCGGGGTGTTCCGTGAGCTGATCGACAACCCCCGTGTCCTCTCCCTCCTGGAGGAGCTGCTCGGCCCGAAATTACGACTTGATCACGAGTACATCGACATCATCCGCGCTGGCCTCGGGCCGATCGGCGCCCGGCTCCACGGCGGCGCTACGCCTTTTAATCCCGCCCAGTACTACTGGAGCGGTAATGGTCAGCTCCACAGTGGCCTGCTGGTGGCGGCGTACAACCTGAAGGACGTCGGCCCCGATGACGGCGGCTTCGCTTGCGTGCCCGGGAGCCACAAGGCCGTTTTCCCCTTCCCGGAGGATTGGAAAGACCTTTCGGAGACACGCCCTTGTGTGCGCCGGGTGACCGGTCCCGCGGGGACGGCGATCATTTTCACCGAGGCACTCGTCCACGGCACCCTGCCCTGGCGGGGCCGTGACGAGCGGCGAACTGTCTTTTACAAGTACAGCCCCGAACCGCTGGCCTGGTCCCGCCGGTACTACGTCCCCGACGAATACCCTGACCTCACGGAGCGGCAGCGGGCCTTCTCCAGACCCCGGGCCTGGCTCCGGCGGTCCGCTACCCGTAAAGCTCAGCGTCGACCGTAAACCCCAGCAATCCACCCGGTTATCAACCCGGGGGTGGACGCCGCGGGAGCCGAAGCCAGCGACACTGACTTCATGACGCTCACTGATTACCTGGTCGATTTCCTCCTCATCGGGTTGGTCCTCCTGCAGGTCCGGGGCCGGAGGCTAACCCTTCATTCGTTCTTGCTCCCCTTGTTGCTGGTGGGTTGGGCGGCACTGACGTACCTCAAAGCCGTGCCTACGGGCGGCAACGACGTGGTGCTGATCGCCGGCTGTGCGGCTGCCGGCGCTGCGATCGGCGCCCTTTGCGCGGCCTTTACCACGGTGAAATGGGACAGCTCGGGCATCCCGATGGCAAAAGCAGGTGTGCTGGCCGCCGTTCTGTGGGTTGTCGGGGTCGGTACTCGCCTCGCCTTCCAGCTGTACGCCACCCATGGAGGTGGCCCCGCCATCGAGCGGTTCAGCCTTGCTCACCACATCACCGGCAACGCAGCCTGGACGGCCGCTCTGGTGCTGATGGCCATCTCGGAAGTCGTGGCTCGCAGCGGCGTGTTGCTGTTCCGTTCGCACCGGCGGCCGGCCACTTCGCGGCCTCCGGTGCCGGTTGCCCCCGGGCGAGCCATGATAGGTGCCGGTGAGCGCTCAAACTGAGAGGCAGGCCGCTTTTCCCGGGTTGTTCGACCGCCTGGTGATCGGGACAGACGGGATCAGCAACGCCTCGAACATTGCTGGCCTCGGGCTGCTCGTCTGGGGTGTGCGCAGCGAGGCCCATCCGGGCCTCGCCGGCGCGTCCCTTGCCCCGCTGTTACTACTGATCGCCGCCGTCGGGGCATGGTTGGCCTGGATCGCGTTCCCGTGCCACTGGCTACCGGCATGGCGCGTTTGCCTGCCTCGTGGTCATGGGGGTCGCCGGGGGAGCCCTTGCGTCGTACGCCCTCACGGCTGTCGTTTTCGTCGGCGTGGCCGCGCTCGGCGCGGGCGCCGGGTGGGAAATGCGCACGGCGGCGTGGGTAGTAGGCGCCAGCTGGGCTTCTTTATTTGCGACCGCTATGGGCCGGGGACGCCCGGCGAGCGTCATGATCGACGGTCTGGCGGCATCTTTGGCGGGCCTTGCGATGGGCGTCGGCCGGCGCCAGTCCCTGGAGCGGTCGAAGCAAGCGGCTCGCCTGGAGCTTGAAAAGGCACGCGCCGAAGTGGAGCACTCTCGCGCTCGAAGTCCTGGCCGAACGTAACCACCTGGCACGCGAGATCCATGACGTCCTCGCCCACACTCTCTCGGCTTTGTCAGTCAAGCTCGAGGCCCTCGACGCGGTGGCCGAAGAGCAGGACGTGCCAGAGGTTGTCCGCCAGCAGCTTTCGGAGACCAAGCGTCTTGTGCGCGACGGCCTCGACGATGCGCGCCGGGCTGTTCGGGCGTTGCGTGACGACCCTCCACAACTCGTCGATCAGTTGGCCAAGCTGTGCCGGGAGCAAGACGCCACCCTCGTCGTAACCGGCACCCCCCGCCCGGTTGCACCCGACGTGTCGATCGCGCTCTACCGGGTAGCACAGGAAGCATTGACGAATGCTCTGAAGCATGCCCCCGGGGCCGAAGTCAGGGTGGAGGTCTCATTTGGCGACGGTGCCGTCCTCTTATCCGTTCAGAACGCGGCCACTTCAGTTGAAAGTAGGGCGCTTACCGGCACCGGCGCTGGCTACGGACTGCAAGGCATACAGGAACGCGTCCTTTTGCTCGGCGGGCAGGTCGACGCCGGGCCGGCGGGCGGAGGCTGGCGGGTCCAAGCCAAAGTGCCGGCATGAGAACCCAAAGTGCCGGCATGAGAAGCGTACGGGCGTGCTATTGGTCCCGGCATCAGAGCCCCAACATAAGAGCGATGCCGGCGTGAGAGTTGTGATAGCCGATGACCAACGCATCGTGCGGGAGGGCTTAGCCACAATCGTGAGCAGTATAAAGGGATTTGAAGTCGTCGGGCTGGCATCGGACGGCGGGGAAGCGATCTCGTTGGTGGGTGAGCTGGCCCCGACGCAGTGCTGATGGACTTGCGGATGCCACAAGTAGACGGCGTGGAGGCCACGACTGCTATCCGCGAGCACCACCCGGGGACGAAGGTCGTCGTGCTCACCACTTACGCCGACGACGAATCGATAATCGCCGCCCTTTCGGCCGGGGCGACGGGCTACCTGACGAAGGATGCCACGAGGGAGGACATCCGTCGGGCGCTCGAAGCGGCGGCCGCGGGCCAGGGGGTGCTCGACCCCACCGTCCAGGCCGCGCTTCTCGAGGCGGCCAAGGCTCGTCCCGGTGCCGCGAGGCCCTCGCCTCGATTGGCATCTCGACCGGATGGGCCGTTGCCGGACGGGCTGACTGAGCGGGAAGCAGAGGTGCTTGCGCTGATCGGGGACGGCCTTTCGAACGGCGAGATCGCGGAACGGCTCTTCGTGGCCGAGACGACCGTCAAAACGCACGTCAACCGGATCTTCGCCAAGACCCACAGCCGCGACCGGGCTCAGGCCGCCGCCTACGCTCATCGCCTCGGTTTGAGCACGTAGACCTGCAGCCCCCTGCCCGGGGCTTCACCAGGGCGATCGCTGCGGGCGGCTCGCCGGTGCGCGTCTGGACAGGCCAACCGGTGCGGCACGAGCCCATCGAAATACCGCCCGACGGCCACTTCGCGTGTGCTCAGGAGTACGACGGGGCTTCGTCTGCCTTCGTGCTCCCGGCGGGGGCCAGTTTCGCGCTCTCCGTCACTGACGGTGACCAGTCACGGCCAGTTTGATCTAGTAACGTGCGACGGCGTCACCTCCGCCGGGGCTTCCCACGGAGGGTGATGTGGCGACGCTGCTGGTCACGCCGCCCAAAAGGAGTCGCTTGGAGCCCGCTTGGCGCGCCAGCCAGCGCCGCCGGGTGACCGCACGTAACTGTGCTGAAACAACAAAGAACTAGACAGCAGGCAAGAGCCAAGAGGCCAAAAGACCCAGAGGCCAAAAGACCCAGAGGCCAAAGACCCAGAGGCCAAAAGACATAGAGGCCAAAAGACATAGAGGCCGAAAGAACAGCCGAGAGGAACAGGAGAAAGGGAGGACCGATGTCGAAAGATGAACTTGATCAGGGGGTGAGGGGGCGAAGCGGCACCTGGCTGCGGTCCATGAGCAAGTTCTCCGCCGTCGTCCTGGCCACCAGCATGGCCGTTGTGGCGGGCGGGGCGCCGAGCTTTGCCAGTGCCGCCACCAGGAACATGGCCACCACGATGAAGGCGGCCGGGCACGACCCGTTCCTGGCGTGCGAAGTCACGGACACCGGCGGGATCAACGACCGCTCCTTCAACGCCTCGGCCTACCAGGGACTGAAGGCCGCCGTTGCGGTCGACCACAACATCGTGCCCAAGTTCCTGTCCTCGAGCTCGACGAGCGATTACACGCCCAACATCAACGACTTCCTGAGCGAGAAGTGCGGCATCATCGTCACCGTCGGTTACGACATGGCCGCCGCCACTCAGACCGCCGCCAAAGCGAACCCCAAGGTCCACTTCGCCATCGTCGACTGCCCGGGTGGGACCGCCGCGGGTTGCCCCGGCTTCAGCTCCTCCGAGACGACCCTGCCGAACATCGACAACCTCGCCTACCAGACGAACGAGGACGCTTTCCTCGGGGGCTACCTCGCCGCCGCCGTGGCCAAGTCCAACTCGATCGCCCCGGGCGGCGCGGTGGGCGAGTTCGGCGGCCAGAACATCCCGACCGTCACCATTTACATGGACGGCTGGGTGGCCGGTGTGCGCTACTACGACAAGGTCAACCACAAATCGGTGAAGGTGTACGGCTGGTACCCGACCTCGAAGGGCCGGACCGCCGATAACTACACCGGCAACGGGCTGTTCACCAACAACTTCACCGACGACGGGCTCGGCAAGACCGATACCCAGAGCCTGATCGGGGAGGGCGCCAGCGTGATCTTCTCGGTGGCCGGCGGCGTCGGCCTCGGCGCTGTGGCCGCCATCCAGTCGGCTGATTCCAGTAGCGCGGGCTCGGTCTCGATGGAATGGGTCGACACCGACGGTTGCGTCTCGGACCCGAGCGGCTGCAAGTACTTCGTCACGAGTGTCGAGAAGGGCATCGCCCCCTCGGTCGAGACCGCCGTCCTGGCGGCCGCCCGCGGCACCTTCAAGGGTGGCTTCTACACCGGCGACCTGAGCAACGGCGGCGCCGCCCTGGCTCCGTACCACGACTTCGCCGGCAAGGTCCCGGCGAGCGTGACGTCGGCGCTCAACACGATCAAGGCTGGCATCGAGAGCGGCAAGATCTCGGTCAACCCGTGCAGCTACCCGGCGTCGGCAGCCACGCCGGCCACCTCTCTCTCCTCCGTCTGCTCGGGGTGACGAACACAGCCCGCTGATAAAGCTCAGCCGATAAAGGCTCAGCGGGTACGCAGCCGGTAGCGGGCCAGCCTGGCGCCACCGCCCGAGCGTGTCCGCTATAACTCTGGTGACGTGATGGGACCGGGCGGGTCGACGACCTGCCCGGTTCCTCGTGTGAAGCCAGGAGGCGCCCGATGAAGCTCGAACTCATCGACATCACCAAGCGTTTCGGCGACCTCGTCGCGAACAATGAGGTGACACTGACCGTCGAGGAGGGCGAGATCCATGGCCTCCTCGGCGAGAACGGCGCCGGCAAAACGACGCTGATGAACGTGCTGTTCGGCATGGCGCGGCCCGACAGCGGCGAGATCCGAATTGGCGGCGAACCGGTCTCGATATCCGGCCCCGGCGACGCCGTACGGGCCCGGATCGGCATGGTCCACCAGCATTTCATGTTGGTCCCCGTGTTTACGGTGGCCGAGAACGTCGTGCTCGGGTTCGAGCCGACCAAGGGCAAAGTCTTCTACGACCGCCGTAAGGCTGCTGCGAACATCCGTCGCCTGTCGGTGGAGTACGGCCTCGAGGTGGACCCGGACGCGGTGGTCGAAGACCTTCCGGTTGGGGTCCAGCAGCGAGTGGAGATCCTGAAGGCCCTCGAGCGCGACGCCCACGTGCTCATCCTCGACGAACCGACGGCCGTGCTGACGCCGCAGGAGACGGAGGCCCTCTTCCGCATCATGCGCTCGCTCAAAGCCACTGGGCGATCGATCCTGTTCATCAGTCACAAGCTAAAAGAGGTGCGGGAGATCGCCGACCGCGTCACGGTGATGCGGTTGGGAAAGGTCGTCGGCACCACCACGCCGGCCGAGTCGAGCGAGCAGGAGCTCGCCTCGATGATGGTCGGCCGGTCCGTCGAGCTCACAGTGGCGAAAGGCCCGGCCGTTCCCGGCGATGTCGTGCTCCAGCTCAACGACGTCACTGTCGCCGACGACCGCGACCTCATCGCCGTAGACGGTGTCGACCTCGAGGTGCGTGGCGGCGAGATCGTGGCCCTGGCGGGCGTGCAGGGCAATGGCCAGACGGAGCTCGTGGAGGCCATTACCGGCCTGCGCCACACCCAGCGCGGCACCATCGTCGTGGCGGGCAAGGATCTGACCCACGCTACGCCGCGTCAGCGTCTCCACGCCGGCGTGGCCCATGTCCCCGAGGACCGGCACAAAGACGCCCTCGTGCTGCCCATGCGGGTGGCCGACAACCTCGTGCTCGATATGTACGGGGACCGTCCGTACGCCGGTTGGGCGTCGCGCAACCTGGGCGCGGTCAAGGACAACGCGGAACAACGGTTGCGTGAGTTCGACATCCGCGCCCGCTCGGTTGACGATCCAGTGTCGGCGCTATCGGGCGGCAATCAGCAGAAGGTGGTGCTGGCGCGGGAGTTCGGCCGGCCGGTCAAGTTGGTCGTGGCGTCGCAGCCGACACGCGGCCTCGACGTCGGCTCGATCGAGTACGTGCACCAACGGATCGTGGCCGAGCGGGACCACGGCACGGCGGTCCTGATCGTGTCGTCGGAGCTCGACGAGGTGCTCGCCCTTGGCGATCGCATCGCCGTCATGTACCGGGGCCAGATCATGGGCGTCGTCGACCCGAGCGTGGGCCGGGAGCGGATCGGCCTGATGATGGCGGGCATCTCCGGGGACGCCACAACGGCCAGTGACTCCGGACCGGCCGGAGGTTCTAAACCGGACGGCGACGCCGGGGTAACCGTTGTCGCCCATGGCGAAGGGGGTGGTGAGGGCTCATGACGAGCGACACGGGGACCGTCGACCTCGAGCAAGCGGGCGCGTCCGCGGAGCCGGGACAGCCGGGCCGGTCTTCCGGCGGGGGACGCCGTTCGCGGGCTGTCGACTTGCTGCGCCGGCTCGGCGAGGCGAACGCTTTCGTCGTCACCGTATGCGCCATCTTTGCGGGGCTCGTCTTCGGGGCCATATTGATCCTCTGTACCTCGCCTGCCGTGCTGCAGGCGTGGGGCAATTTCGGGAGTAACCCGGGGCACGCGTTCGGCGAGAGCTGGTCGACCGTCGCCGCGGCTTACTCGGCCCTGTTCGAGGGCTCGATCTTCAATCCCCACGCCAGCGGTCTGACCCAGGCCTTCAACCCGATCTCGGAGACGCTCGTCGCCGCCACCCCTCTCATGCTCGCCGGGCTGGGTGTGGGCCTCGGCTTCTCCACCGGGGTGTTCAACATCGGTGGCCAGGGCCAGCTGATTGCCGGCGCTGTGGCCGCCCTCTGGGTGGGCACGGAGATCAAGGCACCGATCGGCGTCCACATCCCGCTCGTGATACTCGCAGGCGCAATCGGTGGGGCGGTGGCCGGGTTCATCCCGGGGATCCTCAAGGCCACCACCGGCGCCCACGAGGTCATCACGACCATCATGCTCAACTACATCATCCTCGACCTGCTCGACTGGCTGCTCACCATTTCCCCCTTCCAGCAGCCGGGCCAAGCGAACGCGATCTCGAAGACGATGCCAACGACGGCCCGGATGCCTCACCTGTTCGGGAGCGGTCTGCGGGTGAACGTTTCGTTGATCCTGGCTCTGGTGATGGCGCTCGTAGTTTCGTGGCTGATGCGAAGGAGCCGGTTGGGCTTCTCGTTCAAGGTGATCGGCCTCAACCCGGACGCGGGCAAGACGGCGGGCATGGATGCCCGGCTCATCACCGTCCTCGTGCTCACCATGTCCGGAGCGCTTGTCGGCATGGCCGGCATGGCGACGCTTTCAGGCACGGACTTCTTCCTCTCGACGGCGTACGGCGGTGAGACCGGGTTCAACGCCATCACGGTGGCGCTATTGGGCCGGAACAACCCTGGAGGCATCGTCCTCGGCTCTCTGTTGTTCGCCGCCCTCATCTCCGGTGGGCGCAACATGCAGGCGGTCACGGGCATCCCGATCGACCTCACGACGGTGATCCAGGCTGTGATCGTCTTCATGGTGGCGACGCCGGCGCTGGTGCGCGAAGTGTTCCGGCTCAAGGAGGTGCGGGGAGGCCAAACCCGCATCGCGACCAAGGGGTGGACGGCATGAGCACGGTCACCGTCACCCCTTCGGACCTGGCCCCTGTCGATGCCCGGCTGGTGCCCGCCAGCCGCCGGCAGGGAATGGGGATCTTCCTGGTGCTGCTGGCCGTCATCATGTTCTGGGCGTTCGGCCTCAAGGTCGACGGCAATCTGCACGCCACTTTCATCCTCACCGAGTCGCCGGCCGTAAACGTCCCCCCGCTCACGATGAACGTGCGATGGGTCTCGATCGTCCTCGCCATCGTCTGCGCCGGGCTCGGCGTGCTGCTCTTCACCTGGCGCCGCCGCCGCGGCACCTACGCCATTTTCACGGTGGGCACCATCCTGTTCCTGTGGTCCTTCCTCACCTGGTCCGCGCGCGGGGGGACACTCAATTTCGTCAGTGTGCTCGCCGGGACGCTGATCGGAGCCACGCCGCTGATTTACGGCTCGCTATCGGGGATCATGTGCGAGAGGGCCGGCGTGATCAATGTCGCCATCGAGGGCCAGTTCCTCGCCGGCGCCTTTCTGGGGGCGATGATCGCGTCCTGGACCAGCGACCTGTGGATCGGGATGCTGAGCGGCGCCGCCGCCGGTGCGATCTTCGGCTGGCTGCTCGCCTTCCTCGCCCTGCGTTACGGCGCCGACCAGATCATCATCGGCGTGGTAATAGACGCCTTTGCGCTCGGCCTCACCAACTACCTCCTGTACGAGGTGCTCACGCCCAACCAGACCACCCTCAACACGGGCATTACCTTCTCCGACTGGGCGATCCCGCTGTTATCGAAGATCCCGATAATCGGCCCGGTCCTCTTCGACCAGAACTTCTTCGTCTATCTCGTCGGCGTCCTTCTGGTCACCGTCAACGTCGCCCTGTTCAGGACCCGTTGGGGCCTGCGCATACGCTCGGTCGGCGAGCACCCGCGAGCGGCGGAGACGGTCGGTCTCAACGTGGTCCGGACCCGGTATTCCAACGTGATCATCGGCGGCGCTCTGGCTGGCATCGGCGGGGCTTACTTCACGATCGGTTCGATCGGCGAGTTCACCACCGACATGACTTCAGGGCTTGGCTTCGTGGCGCTGGCCGCGATGATCTTCGGCCGCTGGCGCCCCTACGGCGCCCTGGGGGCGGCGCTCCTCTTCGGCTTTGCGGAATCCCTGCAGAGCGTGCTGGGGGTACTCAACGTCGGGATACCAGCACCCTTCCTGTCGATGGCGCCATACGTGATCACGATCGCCGTCGTCTCTGGCCTCGTCGGCCGCGTTCGGCCGCCCGCTGCCGACGGCAAGCCGTACTCGAGGGAGTAGGCCCCGGCCGGGCCCAGCGGCGGTGAGTTCAGCGCCATGTCCGGGCGCCGGTCGCAGCTACCACCCGGGCGGCGGCGGTTAGCCCCGCTTGCAGCGCGTCCACGGGCGCGTCCCCCCATAGCCGGCGGGCGAGGAACGTCCCGGTGAAGGCGTCGCCCGCCCCGGTCGTGTCTTCGACGGCGACGCGGTCGGCCGGGCAGTGCAGAAGCTCGGCCCCGGCCCGGAGAACATGGCGCCGTCCGCTCCAAGTGTGAGGGCCACCTCGCGGTAGTGGCGCCGCAAGCCCATGAGCACGTCCTCGGCTCGCCTTTTTCCAGTCAAGACGCGCCCTTCTTCGAGGTTGGCACAGCACCAGTCGAGGCCCCTGGTCCAACCGACGAACGCACCCGCCCCCACGGACGCCAGCGGCCCGGCCGACGAGGGGTCGATCGACCGGGTCATCCCGGCCGCGCCGGCGAGCTCGAGCGCGGCCAGCCCGGCGGGCCGAGTCGCCTCGTCGAGGATCTCATAGCCCGATAGGTGGAGGTGCTTCCCCGCGCCGAACAGCTCGGTCGGTAGCGAGCTCGTGCCCAGTCGCAGGTTGGCGCCACGGTCGGTGAACATCGATCGCTCACCCGAGGCGTCCACGAACGCGACGACTACGCCGGTTGGCTCCCCTCGGAGGAGTTCCAGGTGTGGCTGTACCCCCGTGGCGGCCAGTGCTCGAATTGCCGCCCGGCCAAGGTCGTCTTCCCCTACCACCCCGATCAAGTGGGCCCGGCGCCGGCCGCAGCAAAGGCAACGGCCTGATTGGTAGCCGAACCCCCGGGGGCCACCACGATCCTCGACGCGGTGTCGCTCCCCCGGTTGAAAGAGCCGATCGGCCGCACGACGACGTCGACCATGACGTCCCCGACCACGACGACCTCGGGGGACTGGGCCGGCGGCGCCACGCCCCCGGCAGTGTAGTGTCCTCTGGATGGCCGCTGGAGCAAGCCATGTGCCGTCGGAGAGCCTCAGTGACGTCCCGGGGCAGTCGGCCAGCGACCCATCGGATGGCGACTGGAGCCGGCTCCGGCGAGCGGCCGACGACGCGGCCGCCCGGGCCTACGCTCCCTATTCGGGGCTGCGGGTCGGGGCGGCCGGGCTGTGCGAGGACGGCCACATTGTCACCGGCTGCAACGTCGAGAACGCGTCCTACGGGCTCACCCTTTGCGCCGAGTGCGGGCTCGTGTCGGCTCTGGTCGCCAACGGGTGCGCCCGCCTGCTGGCGATCAGCGTTACGGCCGGCGATGGGCGGCCCCTTACGCCGTGCGGGCGCTGCCGGCAGGTACTGATCGAGCACGGAGGCGCAGGTTTGCTCGTCAACGGTGGCCCGGGTGCGCCGCCCCAACGCCTCGGGGACCTTCTCCCTGGCGCTTTTGATAACGCCGAGCTGGTCTCTCGCCGGCGCCCCGACCGGTGACTCTCGCCGGCTCCCCGTCGGCCCGGTCCGGCTCAACCCGGTCCGGCCCAACCCGCTTCGACACCGTCGACCTCATCCGGGCCAAGCGGGATGGCGCCGAGTTGACGGACGACGAGATCGCGTGGCTGATCAGCTCATACGTCGACGGGACCATCCCCGACGAGCAGGTCGCCGCCTTGTTGATGGCTGTCTATTTCCAGGGGATGTCGGCCAGGGAGCTGGTTTCGTTCACGCGCTCGATCGTCGCTTCCGGCAATGTCATCGACCTCTCGGCACTATCTCGTCCGACTGTCGACAAGCACTCGACCGGAGGAGTAGGCGACAAGGTGTCGCTCGTCCTGGTCCCGTTGCTGGCGTCGCTGGGTGCGGCCGTTCCTCAGCTCTCGGGCCGGGGGCTCGGCCACACAGGGGGGACGTTGGACAAACTCGAGGCCATACCGGGTTGGCGCTCACAGCTCAGCGTGCCGGAGATCCGGGCGCAACTCGAGTCGGTGGGTGGCGTGATCTGCGCCGCGGGACCGGCGCTGGCCCCGGCCGACCGGAAACTTTACGCCCTCAGGGATGTGACCAGCACCGTGGAGTCGGTGCCGCTCATCGCCTCCTCGATCGTCTCCAAGAAGATCGCCGAAGGCACGTCCGCCCTGGTACTGGACGTGAAGGTGGGGTCGGGTGCTTTCATGACGAGCCGGGACCGGGCCGCCGAACTGGCCCGGGCGATGGTGGAGCTGGGCCGGGACAGCCAGATGAAGGTGTCGGCCCTGCTCACTTCCATGGACACCCCGCTGGGGCGGGCCGTCGGCAATGCATTGGAAGTGGCCGAAGCGGTTGAGACCCTGCAGGGCGGTGGGCCTCGTGACCTCGTAGAGGTCACCGTGGCCCTCGCCGAGGTGATGCTCGAGCTGGCGGGCCTCGACGGCGACCCGGTGCGGGCGCTTCAGGACGGCCGGGCCTTCGCCAGCTGGAGAGCGCTCGTACGCGCCCAGGGCGGGGACCCGGACGCCCCGCTCCCGGTGGCCCCGGTGGTCGAGCAGGTGTGCGCGGATCGGTCGGGGTTCCTCGACCGGCTCGAAGCGCGTGCCGTCGGTGTGGCTGCTTGGCGGCTCGGAGCCGGCAGGGCCGAAAGGAGGACCCTGTGAACGCGAGCGCGGGCGTGCGCTGCCTCGTCAAGCCGGGCGAGCCGGTCGAGGAGGGTCAGCCACTTCTAGAGCTGCACGCTGACGACCAGTCCCGTTTGGAGCGGGCCAGGCAGGCGCTCGACGCTGCCATCCACGTGACGACCACGGCGCCCGAAGGGCCTTCCGCACCGCTCGTCCTGGAGCGAGTCGACTAATCGCGACCGTTGGGAGTGCCAGTTGGGCGCATGGCTGAGAAAAGGGGGATTTTGTTGTTATCCTCCGGGCAATGCAGGCTGCCGCCCCCAGGCTCGAACAGAATCCGACGGGCGCCGAAGGTCCTCCTCCACGACCACTTGGACGGAGGGCTCCGCCCGGCCACGGTTGTAGAACTGGCAGAGGCCGTCCGCTACACCGGCCTCCCGACGAGCGACCCAGGGGAGCTGGGCCGCTGGTTCGTGACCGAAACACCTCGCCGGAACCTCGTGCGTTACCTGGAGGGCTTCACCCACACCGTCGCCGTGATGCAGACAAAAGAGGCTCTGGAACGCGTAGCCCGGGAGTGCGTGGAGGACCTGGCTGAAGACGGTGTGGTCTACGCCGAAGTCCGTTTCGCCCCCGAGCTGCATACCGACGGCGGTTTGCACCTTGACACCGTCGTCGAGACCGTGCTGTCGGGCTTCGACGCCGGGATGGAGCAGGCACAGGCGGCGGGCCGGCCTCTGGTGGTGCGGACCTTGCTCACGGCGATGCGCACGGCCGCCCGGTCGCTCGAGATCGCGGAGCTCGCCGTGCGTTACCGGGATGCCGGGGTGGCCGGCTTCGACGTGGCGGGGCCCGAAGCGGGCTATCCTCCGACGTTGCACCTCGAAGCGTTCACCCTCGTCCAGCGAGAGAACTTCCACGCGACGGTGCATGCCGGCGAGGCCTTCGGCCTGCCTTCCATCTGGCAGGCACTGCAATGGTGCGGCGCCGAGCGCCTCGGCCACGGGGTACGAATAGTCGATGACATCACTATTCACGAAGACGGTGGTCATGAAGACGGTGGAGTCGTTCTGGGCCGTCTGGCCAGCTACGTGCGGGATCTCGAGGGTCCCTCTGGAGCTGTGCCCGACGTCCAATGTTCACACCGGCGCCGTCGCCAGCCTGGCCGAGCACCCGATCGGGCTGCTCCGCCAACTGGGCTTCCGTGCCACCATCAACACCGATAACCGGCTGATGAGCGGCGTCAGCCTGTCATCTGAGATGGCCCGTTGCGCCGAGGTCTTCGATTGGGGATGGTCCGACCTCCGGTGGCTCTCGATAAACGGCATGAAGAGCGCCTTTTTCGACTTCGACGAGCGCCTGGCGCTGATCAACGGGGTGATAAAGCCGGGCTACGATGCGCTGGCGGCCGAGTCGGCGTTCCGGGTCTCGAGCCCGAGCAGGCGGACTAATGGCGAGGAGCGTTTGCTCTCCAGGGCGACCGAGGCGCGGTAAGCACAGAGCCAATCCGGCCTGCCTGACCCCCCTGACCCGGCCGGCAACGACGGGATTAGCATTAGGGCCACCATGGGCCATCCCGAGTTGCTCGAGCGTCACCGCAAAGTCCTGCCATCGTGGATCTCCCTCTATTACGACGAGCCGATCGAGCTCGTATCGGGAAAGGGTTGCGTCGTTACGGACGCCGAGGGTCGGGACTACCTCGACTTCTTTGGCGGGATCCTGACGACCATAAGCGGCCACGCCGTGCCCGAGGTCGTCGAGGCCATACGGGAACAAGCAGGCCGTCTCCTGCACACATCAACGGCCTATCTCATACGCCCGATGGTCGAGCTGGCGGAAAAAATCAGCGAGTTATCGACGATCCCGGGCGCCAAGGCGTTCTTCGTGAACTCGGGGACCGAGGCCATCGAGGCGGCTCTATTGTTTTGCTGCGGCGCCCGACGTTCCAATCAGGTGCTGGCGCTGCGCAACAGTTACCACGGGCGCTCCTTCACGGCGTTGTCGGTAACCGGCAACCGGTCCTGGGGCGCCTCGAGCCTGAGCCCGCTTCGGGTCAGCTACCTTCACAACGGCGACCGCCTTCGGGGGCCGTTCGCCCACCTGGGTGACGCAGAGCTCAATGCGGCCTGCGCGGCCGACTTGCGCCAGGTCATCGAGACGACCACGGCCGGCGACGTCGCTTGCCTCATCGCCGAACCGGTCCAAGGTGTCGGTGGTTTCGTTGTCCCTCCCGACGGTTTCTTCGGCGCCCTGAAAGAGGTCCTCGACGAGTTCGGGATCCTCTTCGTCTCCGACGAAGTCCAGACCGGTTGGGGACGTACGGGCGAGCACTTCTGGGGTTTCCAGGCTCATGGGGTCACCCCGGACCTGCTGGTCTTCGCCAAGGGCCTTGGTAACGGGGTCGCCATTGCAGGCGTCGTCGGACGACAGGATCTGCTGGATTCCATCCGGGTCAATTCCATATCGACCTTCGGCGGCAACCCGTTGGCGACGACGGCTGCGCTCGCCAATCTGGACTACCTGCTCTCACACGACCTGCAAGCCAACGCCAGGGTCGTCGGCACCTTTTTGCTCGACGGGCTGCGCCGCCTCGAAGAGCGCTACGGCGTCGTGGGCCAGGTGCGGGGCAAAGGCTTGATGATCGGTGTCGAGCTGGTGGAGCCCGGGACGGTCAAACCGGCGCCCAAGGCAGCCAACCAGGTACTCGAGCTATGCCGAGTGCGCGGGCTGCTAGTCGGAAAGGGCGGCCTCTACGGGAACGTGCTGCGCATCTCTCCGCCCCTTTCGGTAAGCCGTCAGCAGGCCGAAGAGGCGCTTTCGGTGCTGGGCGACGCCCTCCACGCCGTCGACGCGGGCCTCTCTTCCCCAGCTTCTCCCCAATAAGACAGCCCAGCAGGACAACCAGTAAGACCACTTCCCGGCTGACAGGAGGCCCGATGCCCGAGATTGTTCGAGCGGCCCTGGTCCAGAGCCGCTGGACCGGGGACAAGAAGTCGATGATCGACGCCAACGTCGAGTACGCCCGCCAGGCGGCGGCGCAGGGCGCCCAGGTGGCTTGCTTCCAGGAGCTGTTTTACGGCCCCTACTTTTGCCAGGTCCAGCAGCCGGAGCATTTTGCCCTGGCCGAGCAGGTCCCGGGAGGCCCGACGGCCGAGCTCATGAGCTCGCTGGCCAGGGAGCTCAACCTCGTGCTCGTCGTGCCGGTGTTCGAGGAAGAACAGCCCGGCGTTTACTACAACACGGCCTTTGTCGTCGACGCCGACGGCAGCTACCTCGGCAAGTACCGCAAGACGCACATCCCCCAGGTGCAGGGCTTTTTCGAGAAGTACTACTTCCGGCCCGGCAACCTCGGCTACCCCGTGTTCCACACCGCCGTAGGCCCGGTCGGTGTGTACATCTGCTACGACCGTCACTTCCCCGAGGGGTGGCGGGCGCTGGGCCTGGCCGGCGCACGTATCGTGTTCAACCCATCGGCGACGAGCCGGAGCCTCTCTCAGTACCTGTGGCGCCTCGAGCAACCGTCGGCCGCGGTGGCCAACGAGTACTTCATAGGCGCCATCAACCGGGTGGGCGTGGAGCCGCTCGGCGACGACGACTTCTACGGCAGCTCGTACTTCGTCGACCCCCGCGGCCAGCTAGTCGGCGATGCGGCCCCCGACGACGCCGAGCGCGCTGGTCGTGCGTGACCTGGACATGGACCTGCTCGTCGAGGTGCGCCAAATCTGGGCTTTCTACCGGGACCGCAACCCCGCTGCGTACGCCACCCTGGTCCAGCCGTAGGGAGCGGGCCGTGCGCACGCTGATCTCAGGAGGGACCGTCGTCAGTGCCACCGGCGCCGAGGCGGCAGACGTGCTGGTCGACGACGAACGCATCGTGGCCGTGGTGGCGCCCGGATCGGACGTCGTAAGTACCTTCGCCGGGGGGCGCGGCGCATCGACGCTTCCGGGCGCCTTGTCCTGCCCGGCGCCGTCGATGTACACACCCATATGGAGATGCCGTTCGGCGGCACCCAGGCGGCGGACACGTTCGAGTCGGGTACCCGGGCGGCCGCCTGGGGCGGCACGACCACGATCGTCGACTTCGCCATCCAGCGCAAAGGTGAGACCCTGCGGTCCGGGCTAGATGCCTGGCACGCCAAGGCCGAGGGCAACTGCGCCATCGACTACGGCTTCCACATGATCATGTCGGACGTCAACGACCAGACCTGCAAGGAGATGGACGTGCTGGTCGGAGAGGGCGTAACGAGCTTCAAGCTGTTCATGGCCTACCCGGGGGTGTTCTTCTCGACTGATGGCGACATTTTCCGGGCCATGCAGCAGGCACGGGCAAACGGCGCCACCGTGATGATGCACGCCGAGAACGGCCTTGCCATCGACGTCCTGATCTCGCAGGCCCTCTCGCGGGGGCAAACGGCACCGAAGTTCCACGGGGTCACCAGGCCGGACGAGCTCGAGGCGGAAGCGACCCACCGTGCTCTCGCCCTGGCCAAGGTGGCGGGTGCGCCCGTTTACATCGTCCACCTGTCTACGACGAGCGCGCTGGAGGCGGTGGCTGAGGCGCGCAGCCAGGGTCAGAACGCCTTCGCGGAGACCTGCCCGCATTACCTGTTCTTGTCGGCTGACGACCTGGCCCGGGAGGGTTTCGAGGGGGCCAAGTACGTGTGCTCGCCTCCCCTGCGGGCCAAGGCGCACCAGGCCAATCTCTGGCGCGGGCTGCGTACCAACGACCTGTCGGTCGTGTCGACCGACCATTGCCCCTTCTGCTTCAAGGAGCAAAAGGAGCTCGGCATAGGGGACTTTTCCAAAATCCCGAACGGCATCCCCGGGGTCGAGCACCGGGTCGACCTCACCTACCAGGGGGTCCTGGCCGGGGAGATCACCCTGTCGCGCTGGGTCGAGGTAAATGCAACCACGCCGGCCCGCCTGTTCGGCCTCTACCCGAAGAAAGGAGTGCTGGCCCCGGGCTCCGACGCCGACATCGTCGTCTACGACCCGGCGGCGGCCCAGAGGATCTCGTCCACTACCCACCACATGAGCATCGATTACTCCGCCTACGAGGGCATGGACCTGACGGGGCGGGTCGACACGGTACTCTCCCGCGGGCGCGTCGTGGTCCAGGCCGGACAGTACGTGGGCGAAAAAGGCCATGGCCGGTTCCTGTCCCGGAAGTCCAACGAGTACCTGACCTGAAGGGAGGGGAGAGCATGAACTTCGGCGTCGTGCTTCAGACGGACCCGCCGGCCAGCCGGGTCATCGAGCTGGCAAAACTGTCGGAGTCGCTCGGGTTCGGCTACGTCTGGACGTTCGACTCACCCGTGCTCTGGCAGGAGCCGTTCGTGATCTATTCGGGGATCCTGGCCAACACCGGTTCGGTGATGGTGGGCCCGATGGTAACCAACCCGCTGTCGCGTGGGTGGGCCGTGACGGCGTCACTGTTCGCCACCTTGAACGACATGTACGGGAACCGGACGATCTGCGGCATCGGCCGGGGTGACTCGGCTGTGCGCGTCCTCGGTCGTAAGCCCGCCACTCTCGCCACCCTCGACGCCGCCATGGGCGTGATCAAGGACCTGGCGGAGGGCCGCCAGGCGCAGGTCGACGGGACGGCCGTGACCATCCCGTGGGTACGCGACGGCCGGCTCGACGTCCTGATGGCGGCCTACGGGCCGCGGGCCCTCGAGTTGGCCGGCCAGCGCGCCGACGGGGTCATCCTTCAGATCGCCGACCCCTTCATCGTCAAATGGGCGGTGGGGGTCGTGCAGTCGGCCGCGGCCGCCGTCGGCCGCGACCCTGCCGACCTGAAAATCTGCGTCGCGGCGCCTGCCTACGTGGGTGACGACCTGCCCAACCAGCGGGACCAGCTGCGCTGGTTCGGGGGCATGGTGGGCAACCACGTGGCTGACATCGTCGAACGGTACGGGGCCGCGTCGGGCGGGGTACCCGAGGCACTGACCGCCTACATAGCCGGGCGCAAGGGCTATGACTACAGCCACCATGGCAAAGCGGGCAACCCGTCGACCGATTTCGTGCCCGACGAGGTGATCGACCGGTTCTGCGTCCTGGGCCCGGTCGCTGCCCACGCCGAACGTATGAAAGAGCTTCAGGACATCGGCGTAGACCAGTTCGCCATCTACCTCATGCACGACGCGCAGGAGGCGACGCTGCGCGCCTACGCCGGCGATATCCTTCCGGCCTTCGGCTGACCTGCAGCCAGGCGATCCCCCGAGCCCCCTGACTACTGCATGACTGCTACATGACTACTGCAGGTGCCCCTGCCTCCCTCTGGTGCCGTGCCCACTTCACGCGATAGCGAGGAGCCCTTTGCCCTGGCCGAGAGGGCGGCCGAGGAACTGGTCCGCCGCGTCGGGGCCGCTCCGGAGGTAGGCGTCGTCCTTGGTTCGGGTTGGCGGGTAGCCGCTGATGCCATGGGTGACGCTGAGGCGGAGTACGCGTGGGCCGACTTCCCGGGGTTCCCGCAACCGACTGTCCCCGGGCACCAGGGCGCCCTGCGGTGGCTGCGCGTGGACGGCCGCAACGCACTGGTGCTGCTCGGGCGGTCACACCTTTATGAGGGCTATTCACCGGCTCAGGTCGTGCACGCCGTCCGCACGGTCGTGATGGCCGGGGCCAGGGTGGTCGTCCTGACCAACGCCGCCGGAGGCATCGACCCGGCTCTCCGTCCGGGCCAGGTCGTCTTGATCCGGGACCATCTCAACCTGACGGGGAAGTCACCGCTTTCAGGGCCGAACCCGCCGGCGCGCTACGGGCCCCGCTTTGTCGACCTGACCGACCTCTACGCCTCCAACCTTCGCCTCCTGGCCGGGTCGGTTGACCCCAGCCTCGGCGAGGGGATCTACGCCGCGCTCCCCGGTCCCCATTACGAGACGCCGGCCGAGGTAGCCATGTTGCGGCTGGCCGGTGCCGACCTGGTGGGGATGTCGACGGCGCTGGAGGCCATTGCCGTACGCCACCTGGGAGCATCGGTCCTCGGCCTTTCGCTCGTCACCAACCTGGCGGCGGGCATATCTCCGGAGCCGCTGAGCCATTCGGAGGTCGTGGCGGCGGCCGAAACGGCGGCACCGCGGCTCGGTGAGCTCCTGGCCAGGCTGGTCCCTCGACTGTGAACCTCTATGCTGTGGGCACGCCCGCGCCCAACGTCATGCCACGTGAGCTCGTGGCCAGGGTCGAGGCCTGGGTGGCCCAGGACCCCGATCCGGAGACCCGAGCCGAGCTGCTCCGGCTGCTTCAAAACGGTGATGAGGCGGCGCTGCGGGACAGCTTCGACCACCCCCTGACTTTCGGCACGGCGGGCTTGCGCGCGACGCTGGGGCCTGGCCCCGGGCGCATGAACCGGGAGGTCGTCCGCAAGACCACCGCCGGTCTGGCCCGTTTCCTCCTGGGCCACGATGGCCGCGCCGGGCCGCCTGCCCTGGTGGTCGGCCACGACGCCAGGCATCGTTCGGCCGACTTCGCCGAGGACACGGCCACGGTGGCGGCCGCCAGCGGCTTGCGGGTACGGCGCTTCGAAACCGCCTTGCCAACGCCGGTCACCGCCTTCGCTGTCCGCCACCTCGGGGCCGCCGCCGGGGTCATGATCACGGCCAGCCACAACCCCGCCCCGGACAACGGCTACAAGGTCTACATGGGCGACGGCGCCCAGGTCGTACCGCCTCAGGACGCTGCCATCGCGGCCGCCGCGGAGGTGGCTCCGGTGCCCGGCGAAGCGGTGCCTTCGGGGCTATCCGAAAATTTGGCCGAAGATTTCTGGCCGAAGATCTCGGCCGGAGATCGGCCGAAGACCGCTCCGAGGATCTCGGTTGCAGACATCGACGAAGGCGAGCTGCTTGGTGCCTACCGGCGCGCTGTGCTTGCTGTGCTGAGCCCGGACGGCCCCCGGCGGCTGCGCTCCGTCTACAGCCCCCTGCACGGGGTCGGGGGGGCCGTCCTGCCGGCACTGTTCGAGGAGGCGGGCTTCGAGCCGCCGGCGGAGGTCGCACTGCAGGCGCGGCCAGACCCTGACTTCCCGACGGCGCCCTTCCCGAACCCCGAGGAACCCGGTGTGCTCGACCTGGCCCTGGCCGAAGCCGAGCGGCTCCGGGCCGATCTCGTGCTCGTCAACGACCCCGACGCCGACCGGCTAGCGGTGGCGGTGCCCCACCAGCGAGGGGATGGCTTCCGGGCGCTGTCGGGCGACGAGCTGGGGATGCTGATCGCCGACCACCTCATTTCGACCAGCACGGGCGCCGACCGCCTGGTGGCGACGACCATCGTCTCCTCGTCGATGCTCTCCGCTCTCGCCCGCTCATCGGGTGTCGCCTACGCAGAGACGCTGACCGGTTTCAAGTGGCTCGCCCGGGCGGCGGCGCTCAGGCCCGGCCACCGCCTGCTCTTTGCTTACGAAGAGGCGCTCGGCTACGCCGTCAGCCCCGCCGTGGCCGACAAGGACGGGCTGTCCGCCGCCCTCGTCGTGGCGGACATGGTGGCCCGGGCGAAGCAAGCCGGTCGCTCGCTGCTCGACCGGTGGGACGAGCTCGAAATGGCCCTCGGCGTGCACGCCACCGCTCAGTCGTCGGTGCGCCTACCCGGTGCTGCCGCCGCCGACGGGATGGCCGGGCTTATGGCTCGATGGCGGGCCGAGCCGCCCGAGCGGCTGGGCGGCCTGGCCGTGACCCGGGTGCGCGACCTGTCCGGGGGCGAGGGTGACCTGCCGCCGTCCAACGTCCTGGTGTTCCAGCTGGGGACTGAGGGCCGGGTCGTCCTGCGCCCGAGTGGCACCGAGCCCAAGCTCAAGGTTTATTACGAGGCCACGACGGGCCCGTCCTCGCCCAGGGAGCTGGCCGGGCCCGCCGAGCAGCACAGGCACGTTTGGGGCAGATGCGCCAGGCGGTGTCGGCCCTGTTAGGGATATCGGCTATCAGGGATATCGCCACGACCAGGGGGGCGGAGTCGAGCGCGTTGGTGGAGGGAGACGGGAATTTTCGCTTTAGCCGGGAGGTCAGGCAGGCGCAACGTGCCGGCCGCCCCGTCGTTGCTCTCGAGTCGACGATCATCGCCCAGGGGCTTCCCCGCCCGCGGAACCTCGAGGTGGCCCGGGAACTCGAAGCCACCGTGCGCCACGAAGGCGCTTGCCCGGCGACCATCGCCGTGCTCGACGGGACTGCGTGCATTGGGCTGGTACAGGACGAGCTCGTCCGGGTCGCCGAGGACACGACCGTTCGCAAGCTGGGCCGGCGGGATCTGCCCGTGGCGCAGGCGCTGCGGACCACCGGAGCTACAACCGTCTCGGCGACGGCATGGCTGGCGGCGCAGGCCGGGATCCGTGTCTTTGCCACAGGCGGGTTGGGTGGGGTGCACAGAGGATTTGTCGAGTCGTTCGACGAGTCGGCCGATCTCGACGTCCTGAGCGGGACCCGGGTCACCGTGGTGTCAGCCGGGGTGAAGTCGATCCTCGACGTCTCCGCCACCCTTGAACGCCTGGAGACCCTGAGCGTTACGGTGGTCGGCTTCGGTACGAGCGCTTTCCCCGGCTTCTACCTCCACAGCTCGGGGCGGCCGGTCGACTGGACGGTCAAGACGCCGGCCGAAGTGGCGGAGATCATGCGCCGCCAGGACTCGCTCGGGATCGAATCGGCCCTACTCGTGGCCAACCCCGTCGCTGAGGACGAACAGCTCGACCCCGTGGTCCACGACCGCGCCCTGGCCGAAGCACTGGCCGCCGCCGACCGGGAGGGCGTCACGGGCCAGCGGCTGACCCCATACCTCCTGGACTACCTGGTCAGGGCCACCGATGGGGCGGCGCTGGACGCCAATCTGGCCGCCGTGAGGGGCAACGTCCGGTTGGGGGCCAAAATCGCCATCGCCTTCTGCGGCTAGGCCGGGCGGCCCCCTCGTCGTCTCCACTACGGCCCTCTGCTCTCCCCGAGGTCGCTTCCCGTCCCGCCCGTCCCACCCTGAACGCCGTTTGTCGCTGCCGCTCGCCCCACAACGGCCCTTTTGTCCCCACGGCGGGCCCGGGTCTCGGTCTGCCCAGTGGATCATTAGTTCGCCTGGAGCAACTTGTCGCGCGAAGTGTGATGGCAGGACCTCACGGCGCGTTTTTCTGCCGCGACGTCATCACATTTTCATCACAAATGCGATCTTCGCGTTGCGGTTTAGCAAAGTCGTTGCGCTGGCGCGCTGCTTGACCGGTTAAATCGCGACCGGAACGCAAAATCGCAACCGGAACGCGCCAATTGTGATGGACGCCTCGCTAAATCCCCGCCCAACTCAACTCCGGAGGGAAATCAGCAGCGTTACCGCCACCTCCGGTCGTTAGTGCACCCAATTCGAGTGGCGCGGCACGACCCGACGACATTGTCCCCCTGATCAGTGCGGGTCAGACCCGCCGCCGCTAATGCGTCTCCACCTCGGTTGCCATCGTGGGGGCGATCTGTTCGGGCAGAGAGCCGCAATCGCAGCCGCGCTTTTCCGGGACGGTGGGGATCAGTATTTCGAGCGCCCGCATAAGACGGTCCCGACCTTTGGCGAAGGCCTCGATCACTTGCTCGTGGGTGACGGGGGCCACGTCCGGTTGGTCGGCCAGCCCGACGTCGTAGTCGGTGATCATGGCCAGGGTGACGTAGCACATGCCCAGTTCGCGGGCCAGCACCACCTCGGGGTACTGCGTCATCCCGACGACGTCGGCGCCCATCTGCTGGAACCATTTGGATTCAGCGCGGGTAGAGAACCTCGGCCCCTGTATGACGACCACGGTGCCGCCATCGGCGACGGGAAAGCCGGCCTGGCGCGCCGCATCCCCGGCGAGCGGTCGCAGCTCGGCGCAGTAGGGGTCGGCCGCACTCAGGTGGGCCACGTGGGGCGTTTCAACGAAGGTGTCCTGGCGGCCCCGGGTGCGGTCGACGAACTGGTCGCAGATCACTATCGACCCCGGCTCCAACCTGGACTGGAGGCTCCCAACGGCACAGGGACCGATAACCCTCTCGACACCCAGAGATGACAGTGCGAACAGGTTGGCCCGGAAATTGATCTCGTGAGGTGGGATCGTGTGCTGGCGGCCGTGGCGGGGGATGAACGCCACCATCGTGTCGCCCACCCGGGTCACGCCGACGGTATCGCTTGGTTGGCCATAGGGCGTGTCGATCGATAGTTCCTCTGTCGGCGTCCCGAGCGAGTACAGACCGGAACCTCCAATGACACCTATTCGTATGGCCTCTGTCACGGGCAAAAGGTTACCCGGCGGCAAACCCTTGGCCCCATTCCTGGCTCATCCCGACCGCAGGTTTGGGCGGGCTCAGTTTGGGCCTGCTCCGAGGTAGCTAGACCGTGCCGAACAGGCGGTCCCCGAAGTCGCCCAGGCCGGGGACGATGTACGCGTGTTGGTCCAGGCCGTCGTCGATCGAAGCGGTAACGATTTTGACCGAAGGGTGGCACTTCCGTAGATGTGCGATCCCCTCCGGCGCCGATACCACCGAGAGCAAGGTTATCTCTTCGGCCCCGGCCTTCTCCAGGGCGTCGCAGGCGGCGGCTGCCGAAGCGCCAGTGGCGAGCATGGGGTCGAGCAGCAGGGCGGAACGTCCCTCTAGCGGGGGCAGCTTCGAGTAGTAAAGCGAGGGTTCAAATGTGGCATGGTCGCGCTCCAGGCCGACGTATCCCACGGTGACCTCCGGGAACAGCTCGGTCACCGCTTCGAGCATCCCGAGGCCCGCCCGCAGGACGGGCACCGCTACCAGCGGCTTGGCCAGCCGGGCCCCGGTCGTCTTGGCGAGAGGCGTCTCTACCTCGACGAGCGCGGTGGGAACGGCCCTTGTCGCCTCGAGGCACAGCACCAGCGCCAGCCTCTTGGCGAGGAGGCGGAACAGCGGAGGCGGCGTGGTGCGGTCCCGAAGCGCAGCCAACAGGGACTGGGCCAGGGGATGGTCTACGACCTGCACGTCCAACTCTGTCCTCCTCGTTGACGGGACGTCTTTCCCCTGGTGCCGGTTCAGTTACGAGGGCTCAAACGCCAACCGGGTGCCATACGGTCTTGATCTCGACGAAAAACAGCATCCGGGCCGGGCTTGGCTCATCGGTCCAGTCAGCCTCAGGCGACTGCCGTCGCAGGACCCTCTTGACGTTGTCGGCGGCCGCCTCTTCCAGGGCCGCTTCGCTGCCCCCGTCGGCACCGGCGAGGTCGAGGGCGTCAATGTCACGGTGCGCCGCCATCACGGGCGCAAGTTCGGCCGTGCGACCGCTCAAGATGTTGACCACGCCCCCCGGGAGGTCCGAGGTGGCCAGCACCTCGGCGAGATCGAGCGCCGGGAGCGGGCGCGGCTTCGCTGGCCACGACCACGGCCGCGTTGCCCGTCGTGATCACCGGGGCCACCACGCTTACGAGCCCCAACAACGACGACTCCTGAGGGGCGATGACACCGACGACCCCGGTGGGCTCGGGGACCGAAAAGTTGAAGAGGGACCGGCGACCGGGTTAGCTGACCCGGCGACCTGGGCAAACTTGTCCGACCAGCCGGCGTACCAGACCAGGCGGTCGATCGAGTCGTCCACGGACGAAGCGGCGGCTGCGCCCGTCAGGCCTTCGCTGGCGACCAGGGCTTCAACGAACTGGCCGCGACGGCCCTCCAGCATTTCAGCCACGCGGTAGAGCACCTGGCCGCGCAGGTAAGCCGTGGCGCTCGCCCAACCCGGCTGGGCCTTTCGCGCCGCCACGACGGCGTCGCGCACGTCCTTTCGTGACGCAAGGGCAGCATTGGCGAGCGGTTGGCCGTCGGCGGTGGCCACCAGGTAAGAGCGACCAGATTCTGAGCGCGGGAAGGCGCCGCCGATGTAGAGCTTGTAGGTCTTGCGGACGGCCAGTCTCGCCGCCGGCGGCGGCTCCACCGGCTGATCCGGGCGGCCCGAGTTGCGCCCCGGTGCCGAGGCGGCGGCCCGAGGTCCCGAGCTGGCAGCCAGCTGCACGTCGCTAGCCAATTGGTCGTCTGCAGGCAACTGCACGTCGGCGGGCGCTGGCGAGCTTGCTCGAGCCCGGGTCTGGTGCCGCCCCTTCGGACCGCCGGCCGGCCCCGCAGCGGCCCCTGCTGCCGGCTTGCCGTCAGGCATCGAACGACCCCTGCAGGTAGGCGGAGAGCCCGTGACGACCGGCTTCCCGGCCAAACCCGGACTCCCGGTAGCCGCCGAACGGGCTCGACGGGTCGAACCGGTTGAACGTGTTGGCCCAGACGACCCCCGCCTTGAGCCGGGAAGCCATGTGCAGGATGCGGCTGCCTTTTTCGCTCCACACTCCTGCCGATAGCCCGTAGACCGTGTTGTTGGCCTTGTCGACGGCTTCTTCGGGCGTCCGGAAGGTAAGCACCGAAAGCACCGGCCCGAAGATTTCTTCGCGGGCGATCCGCTGCGCGGGGACCACCCCGGTGAACACCGTGGGCGGGAACCAGTACCCGCGCTCCGGCAGCGCGCAGGCCGGAGACCAGCGCTGTGCCCCTTCGGCCTCGCCCGATGCGGCCAGCTCCCGGATTTTGTCGAGCTGCTGGGGGGAGTTGATGGCGCCGATGTCGGTGTTCTTGTCGAGAGGGTCACCCAGGCGCAATGTCCCGAGCCGGCGTTGCAGGGCTTCGACGACACCGTCGGCTATGGGTTCCTGCACCAGCAGGCGGGATCCGGCACAGCAGACGTGGCCCTGGTTGAAGAAGACGCCGTTGACGATCCCCTCGACCGCCTGCGACAACGGCGCGTCGTCGAAGACAATGTTCGCCGCCTTGCCCCCGAGCTCGAGCGTAAGGCGTTTCCCGGTGCCGGACAGGCTGCGCTGTATCTGTTTGCCCACCTCCGTTGAGCCCGTGAACGCCACCTTGTCGATACCCGGGTGGGCGACAAGGCCGGCACCCGTGTCGCCCGCTCCCGTGATGATGTTCACGACGCCGGGCGGCAGCTCTGCTTGCTGGAGGAATCTCGGCCAGGAGCAGCGCAGACAGAGGCGTTGTCTCGGCCGGCTTGAGTACGCAGGTGTTACCGGTGGCCAGCGCCGGGGCCAGCTTCCAGGCCGCCATGAGTAGAGGAAAGTTCCAGGGGATGACCTGCCCGGCCACCCCGATCGGCCTGGGGTCTGGCCCGAGGCCGGCATAGGCGAGCTTGTCGGCCCAGCCGGCGTGGTAAAAGAAGTGGGCCGCCGCCAGCGGCACGTCCACGTCCCGGCTCTCCTTTATCGGCTTGCCGTTGTCCAGGCTTTCGAGCACGGCCAGTTCGCGGGCGCGCTCTTGCACGATGCGGGCAATGCGAAAGATGTACTTCGCTCTCTCCTTGCCCGGCATCGGGCCCCACACGTCCTCCTGTGCTCGCCGGGCCGCCCGCACCGCCCGGTCGATGTCGGCGGGCCCGGCGAAGCTGACCTCGGCCAAAACTTCCTGCGTCGACGGGCTCTCGGTCTTGAAGTGGCCCCCGTCGATGGGGCTCACGAACTCACCGTCGATGAACAGCCCGTACGAAGGGCGAAGGTTGACTATGGCCCGGGATTCGGGCGCTGGAGAGTAAACGAACCGAGTAGAGGTCATGTCAGGCGGGCTATTCGATGCTGAAATCCTGCGAGCCGGCATAAGCGCCGCGCTGCTGCTTGGAGCGCTGCATCAACAAGTCGTTGAGCAACGTTGATGCGCCGATGCGGAACCGGTCCGGCACCAGCCATTCGTCTCCAGCTACCTCGTTGGCCACTACGAGGTACCTGATCGCGTCCTTCGTGGTCCGGATCCCGCCGGCGACTTTCACGCCAACAGCGGTGCCCGAGGCATCGGCGAAATCCTTGACGGCCTCCAGCATCACCAAAGCCACCGGGAGAGTGGCGGCGGGGGTGACCTTCCCGGTCGACGTTTTCACGAAGTCGGCGCCGCCGATCATGGCGGTCCAGCACGCCCGGCGGACGTTGTCGTAGGTGGCGAGCTCGCCCGTTTCCAGGATCACCTTGAGGTGTGCGCGGCCGCACGCTTCTTTCACCGCTCGCACCTCTTCGAGCACTAACCCATAACGGCCGGCCAGGAAGGCTCCCCGGTCGATGACCATGTCCACCTCGTCAGCCCCCGAGCTGACGGCGTCGGCTACATCGGCCAGCTTTACCGCCAGCGAGGCACGGCCCGAGGGGAAGGCCGTGGCCACCGACGCCACCTTGACGGGGCTCCCCATCACCGCGGCCCGGGCGAAAGGCACCAGGTCGGGGTAAACGCAGACGGCGGCAACGGGCGGCACGCTCGGGTCGGCCGGGTCGGGGCGGCGGGCCTTGCCGCACAGCGAGCTGACCTTGCCAGGCGTGTCGGCGCCCTCGAGCGTGGTGAGGTCGACCATCGAGATGGCGGTGTCGATGGCCCACAGCTTGGCAGCGGCTTTGATCGAACGCGTCGCCAGGCTGGCGGCCCGGGCATCGGCGCCGACCTGGTCGACACCGGGGAGGCCGTGAAGGAAGCGGCGGAGCGACATCTCCGAGCGGGCCAGGTCGGCGAGGTCCAGGTCGGAGCGGGCTGACCGCTCGGGGACGCTGTTCGCCTGGTCGCGGGGCCGTTGCCGGCGGTCCCTGTCGACAACGCCGACCGCCTCACCTGTTCCTGCGCTCATCTGCACGGCCCCAATGTAGGCCCGCCGAGGGGCCTACGCCTCGGCTCCATCACCGGGCCTGTGCTATGTCATCCAGGGTGTCGACATCGAAAGGATCGCCTGAACAGGCGACTTCCTCGACCAGTTCGGGCCGGCTGCGCATGAGCACACGCGCTCCTTCGTCGCCCGATCGAGGCAAGTCGTCCCAAACGGAACTGGCCAGGCGGACAGGGTTGCGACGGGCACCGCCGTAGCTGGCAACGGCGACGGCGGCCGTCGAAGCAGCCACCGCCCGCCACGCCGCCGACGGCACGAGCGGCTGGTCGCCAAGGCCCACCACAATGGCGCCGAGCTCCAGCTGGCGTGCCCTGGTCACCGCGTGCTGGAGCGAGGTGGCGATCCCTTCCTCCCACTGCGAGTTGTGTATGGCCACGACGCCAGGGGGCGAGAACAGCGCTCAGGTCGGCGGCGCCGGTGATCACCAACGACACATCGAGGCCGGCCTCGAGGACGTTGTCCAACGCCCACGACACAAGGGGCCGTCCTTTGAAAGGGGCCAGCAACTTGTGCTCACCTGATGGCGCCACGTACCGGCTACCCCCGCCGGCGCACAGGAGGACGGCGCCCGTCCTCGTGCGGGAGCCGCCTGTATTTAGCCTGGAACTGCCTGTAGTTGGCCCGGAACTCTCTGTTGGCCCTGCGTTGTCAGTGGCCACGGCCTACCAGCGCCCTTCGAGGCCCCAGATGCGGGCTCGCTCTGGTTGTTTTCCCGTGGAGACCCACTCGGCGAAAATGGCCCCGGTGACCGGGGCCATCAAAATGCCGGTTCGGTAGTGACCGCTGGTGAACCACGCATTGTTAAGCCCCGGGACGCGGTCGACCACCGCCAGGCTGTCGGGGTGGTGAGGCCGCCAGCAGCACCACTGATTGCTGATCCGGGCCCCTTCCAGCTCGGGAAGGCGGGCAATGGCGTTCCGGCGCAGAAGGTCGATCACGTCGGCGTTGACTTCTGAGCTGGCGTCCTCGGCGTCTATCGACCCGCCCAGGAGCAGCTGGCCCCCGTCCAACTGCGTTATCAGCGGGAACACCGAGCCGGGTACGGTGAACGCTACCGGTTCGGTGGCGACCAGGTGTCCTTTCACCAGGTCAGCGGGGATGTCGAGGTCGAGCCCCGGCACCACCGGAGGGTTGCCCGTGGCGAAGATGACGAGCCCCGGAGTTATGCGCTCGCCGCCCGTGGAGACCGAAACGATGCGCTCCTTGTGTACCTCGACTGCACTGGCCGCGGCTCCGGTCAAGACTTGCGGGAGCTGAGCCGCCAACCGGCCCACCGTACGCAGGGGGTTGACCCGGCCCTGGTGGTGGACCACCGCTCCCGAGGCCTCCCCGGCCAGGCTCGGCATCAGGGCGGCGACGTCTGAGATGCTGAGCCACTCGACGTCCGGTGGCGGGTCGGCTACGAACTCATCCGGCAACGGGGCCAGTCCGACCCAGTCCATGTCCTGGTAGCCAATGCCTCCGGGCGTGCTGTCCGCTAATTCGCGCCAGAGCTCGAGACTTGAACGGCCGAGCTGCACGAAGTCCATGGGGTCGTATCCGAGGTGCGCCTCGGGCATGATCAGGCCGGCCGCTCCGCCGGTGGCCCCGGAGCCGAGCCGGCCGGCCTCTACCAGCACCACCGAGCCGAGGTCGGCCCGCAGGCAAGTGAGGGCAGTCGCCACCCCGACCATCCCTCCACCGACAACCAGGACGTCCGGGCGGCGGTCCAGGGCCGTCGGGGGAGTGGGCTCGAGGGCCCGAACTTCGTCGGTGGTTAGCTGGTCGGCCCAAATCGTCTGCCCGCTGATCACAAGTGCAGTCTGCCAGGAAGGCCCGGCCAGATCTCCAATCGATGGCCAGATCCCAATCCACAGGCGTGCGCCATGTCTGCCGCCACTCAGACACTCTGATGACGTCAAGAAAGGTCTTGACACGACATTGAAGTGATGTCATAATGATGTCAGACACAACCTGGAGGTGATGTCATGCTCTTCTGGACTGCAGATATGATCGCTAAGGAGCGATCCAATGACCAACGTTTCGCCCGCGGGCAGCACTTAAGCGGCAGTGATCCCTGCGTCGGCGAGGACCTGCCCACGAGGCAACACCGTTCGATCGGCCGCTTGCAGGGCTTGTCGGTATGGGTTGGCTACCGCATGATCGGACTGGGCGCCCGCTTGGCTCGTCCGGGGGTTGTAGCTGAAGCACGCGCGAGGCTGTAGCAGGTGCGCATCCCGGACGTAGTCGAGGGCATTGCTTCGGACCTGGCTGCTCTTGGTGCCCTGGGCGACGAAGCAACGGCTGAGGCCGCTCGCCGGCTGGCCACTGCCATGCAGGGGCCCTTGACCGCCCGGCTCGTCGAGGTCCTGAGCCAATTGGCGGCGGAGCTCGGGGCCGCTATGCCCGAACACCGTGTGGAAGTGCGTCTTGTCGGCAGCGATGCCGAGCTCGTCGTAGATACGCAGGAGCCGCCGGAGCCCGAGACGAGAGCGGCCGAAGCCGAAAGCGAAGCGGACGCCCGCATAACGCTGCGCCTGCCGGGCCATTTGAAGGCGAGGATCGAGGCGGCCTCGGCGCGCGACGGCGTATCGGTGAACACTTACATCGTGCGCGCCCTCAGCCATAACCCCTGGATGGAGCGCGGCCCAAAGATCGGCCACCGCATGAAGGGCCACGGGCGGAGCTGAACCCGGTGGCGTAGGTAGTAGCAAGCCTTCTTTTCACCGAGCCACATCCCGGATGTCATAGAGGAGAGAAGAAATGATCCAGGAACACTTCGACACGCCGGGCCCGGTCGACCTGCGGGTCGTTAACCAGCTGGGCGAGGTCCGGGCCAGCACGCACACAGGGGCGACGACGGAGATCGTCATATCAGCTCGCGGCGACGCGGACGGCGTGTTGCAAAAGATACGCGTCGAGCACGAGGTGCTAGACGGGCGCCACCATATCTTCGTCGATGTCCCGGGCGGTTTGTGGCGTTCCCTGTTCGCCATGGCCGACGTAGTTATCAAAGTCACCCTCCCCGAGGGTGCTTTCATCGACGTGACAACGGCCGCCGGGTCGCTTATCGCCGAAGGGCGTTACGGCACGGCGCGCTTACGTACCGCCTCCGGGGAGGTTTCGGTGGGGTCCGTCGAGGGCGATCTCGACATCCACACTGCCAGCGGCGATGTAACGGTGCAATCTGTTTCGGGCCAGGCGAGCGTGGCCACCGCGTCGGGTTCGGTGCACTGCAACACCCTTACGGGCCCAGCCGGGTGAGGACGGCGTCGGGCGGGGTAGAGGTCGGTGTGGCCCGCCGTCACCTGAGCGTCCGGACGGCCTCAGGCCGAGTGAGTGCCGGAGAGCTCGACGACGGTTGCGAGCTCCACACCGCCTCAGGCAGCCAGCACGTCGACCGCCTGGCCGGTGGCGTGGCTCAGCTCGACACCGTCAGCGGAGATCTGCTCGTCGCTGTAGCCAGGGGCGCCCTGGTGGACGTCGACGTCCAGACCACTTCCGGCACTCTTTCCTCCGAGATCGAGCTCGACGCCACTGAGCCTCCCGTGACGGAACCTCCCGTGACGGAACCTCCCGTGACTGGTCTGGAGAGCGCGCCCGGCCCGGATTGTGCCGGCGGGCCCCACTGGCCGCCGTCAGCGACCTCTCGAATTGAGAATCCGGCCCGGACGGTCAGCGGGGACGTGCGTATTCAACGCGCTTCGGCCTGAGCGCTAGCCCGGGCCCTTGTCCGCGGGCGCCTCAGTCAGTGTGAGTGGCGGGGCACGTCGTAGCCACGACGTCCCTGCAGTATGTCGAGGTCGACACCCTCGTCGGCCTGGAGCACGTGGTCGACGTACAACCGCACCCAGCCGCTCGGCGGAGGTTCGGGCGGCGACCACTCTTTGCGCCGTTCCGCGAGCTCGGCTTCATCGACGAGAAGGTCGAGCCGACGGTTTGGGACGTCGAGCTCGATCCAGTCCCCGGTCCGCACGAGCGCCAACGGACCGCCGGCGGCGGCCTCCGGCGCGACGTGCAGGATGCACGTGCCGTAACCGGTCCCGCTCATGCGGGCATCCGAGACGCGGACCATATCCTCGACGCCCTCCTTCGAGAGCACCGTGGGGATGGGCATGTTCCCGACCTCGGGGAAGCCGGGGTAGCCCTTAGGCCCGGCGTTCTTTACTACCAGCACGGTTGAGGCGTCGACGGGCAGGTCAGGGTCTTCGCAAACGGCCCGGTAGTCCTCGATGCGTTCGAAAACGAGCGCCTGCCCGCGATGAGTAAGGAGTTCGGGCGTCGCCGCCGAAACCTTCAGCACGGCACCACGCGGGGCAAGTGTGCCGTGGAGTACTACAGTCCCCGAACCCGGCGGCATAAACGGGTCACGGGGAGTCGTGATCACGTCACGGTTCCAGCAGCGGGCCTCGGCGATGTTCTCGCCCACGGTATGGCCGTTGACCGTCGGCTGGTCGAGGTGCAGGAACTCGCTGATCTCCCGCATAACCGCCGGAAGTCCTCCCGCCTCGTAGAAGTCCTCCATCAGGTAGCGGCCGGAGGGCATGAGGTTGACGAGCACGGGGACCTCCGAACCCAGCCGGTCGAAGTCGGCCAGCTCGAGCTTGACACCCAGGCGGCCGGCAATAGCGAGAAGGTGCACGATGGCGTTCGTAGAACCGCCGATGGCGGCATTGACCCTGATGGCGTTCTCGAACGCGTCCCGGGTCATGATCTTCGAAGGCCGGGCCTCTTCGCCGACCATGGCCACTATGCGCCGGCCGGCCAGGTGGGCAGTCACGAAGCGGTGGGCATCGACGGCAGGGATAGCGGCCGAGCCGGGGAGCTGCATCCCGAGCGCTTCCGCCATGCAAGCCATGGTGGAGGCCGTGCCCATGGTCATGCAGTGACCGTTGCTTCGGTTCATGCAACTCTCGGCTTCCGAGAAGTCTGCGGCAGACATGCGGCCGTCAAGGAGCGCTTGCTCGAAACGCCAGACGTCAGTACCTGAGCCGATGTTGCGGCCCTGGAACACGCCGTTCAGCATGGGACCACCAGTGACCATCAGCGCCGGGATGTCGACGCTCGCCGCCGCCATCAGCATGGCCGGGGTCGTTTTGTCGCAGCCCGTCAGCAACACCACTCCGTCCAGCGGGTTGGCACGGATGAGCTCCTCGACCTCCATGGCCATGAGGTTGCGGAAAAGCATGGCCGTGGGCCGCATGACGGCTTCGCCCAGGGACATGGTCGGGAACTCGAGCGGGAAGCCGCCCGCCTGCCAGACCCCCCGCTTTACGGCCTCGGCAACGCGCGTCAGGTGCATGTTGCACGGCGAAAGCTCCGACGCGCTGTTGGCGATCCCAATGACCGGCCGACCGCGGAAAAGGTCGGCCGGGAAGCCCTGGTTCTGCATCCAGGCGCGGTGCCCAAAGCCGTGCCTCCCTTCGGCTGAAAACCAGCTCGCGCTCCTCAGTTCAGGGGTTTCCTTCGTGTCACTCATTTGGGTCGGCTCCTCCGGAGACGGTTCTTCTTCCACCTGGTTACCCCAAGTTAAGCGGACAGGGCAAGCCTTGCGTCGAGGTCAGCCGACGAGGGCCGCCAGGCCGGACTTGGCTTATGCGTGGGCCGAGCCGGGGGTGAACCGAAAAAGCCCGTGCGAACCCTGAAATTCGAGGGTTCACCAGCAGTGGACGGGGGGTCGCAGGAGCAAAGTCCAGGGTGGTAGGCCCGAAGGGGCGTCGTTACGCTTGTCCCGCGACCGCTCGGGCGCGGCGCGCCATGCATTCGTCTGGACCGAATGGAGCCGTCGATGTTGAGGAGCCCTCGTACCAATTCTGTTCGGCGCGCGCGCGTAGCCGCGCTCGTCAGCGTGCCGCTCGCTATGGTCGCCACGCTTTTGTTCATGGTGCCGGCCTTGACAGGTGGCGCCGACGCGGCGAGCCTGGCGGCCGCGGTACCGGTAGAGGGTGTCCCCGCCTTCGGCATCGGCGCCGGGCAGATCGGCAACAGCTATTCCGCGAGCCCCTACGGTCTCGCCATGGACAGCAAGGGGGATTTGTTCGCCTCCGATCAGGCGAACGACAGGGTTACCGAATACATACCGAGCTCACCTACCTCCTATCCGAGCGTGGGTGCCGTCGTCGCCGGGCTCGGCGGGCAAGGTTCGGGGCTGAACCAGCTGAACGGACCGACCGGCGTTGCCCTTGACGCCAAAGGCGACCTGTTCGTAAGCGACAGCGGCAACGAGAGGGTGGTGGAGTACGCCTATAACTCCTCCAAAGGCACGAACGCTTCCTCGGCAACGGTGGTTGCCGGTACGGGGACGGCTGGCAGCGGCAGCAACCAGCTCGACTACCCGGAGGGGATCGCTCTCGACGCCAATGGCGACCTGTTCGTGGCGGACTATGGCAACAGCAGGGTCGAAGAGTTCGCTTACAACAGCGCCACCGGCACTTACGCGTCGAAGGGAACGGACGTGGCCGGTACCGGCACGATGGGCTCGGCCAGCAACCAGCTTGCATACCCGACCTCGGTCGCTTTGAACGCCGCGGGCAACTTATTTGTGGCGGACTGGGCCAACGGGCGGGTCATGGAATACACGTACAACTCGTCGACGGGAACGTTTTCGTCGAGCGGGACACAGGTCGGCGGCACCTTGCCCAGCCCCGGGATGCCGGGCTGGCTCACATTTGACTCGAGCGGCGACCTGTACGTGTCATACGGCTACCTGGGTTACGGGGGCGTAGTCGAGTTCGCTTACAATTCGGCCACCGCGACCTTTTCCACCACCGCCACCCAGATAGCCAGTGGCGACATGGTTGGGCCAGAAGCGGTGGTTTTCAACCCCAGCGGTGACTTGTTCGTGGCCGAGACATCCGAGACCTCAAACCCGAGCCAGACGGTCTGGGACTGCGTGATGGAGTTCACTTACAACACGGCGACCAGCTCGTGGAACCCCCCTGGTACGGTCATGGGCCAAATAGGGCGGACGAACGGCGGCATCTCCGCCATTGCCTTAGACAGCCATAGCGACCTTTTTGTAAGCGACGGTGTTTCCAGCGGCAATAACCCGGCCGGTCTCTTCGAGTTCCCGTTCAATTCCTCGACGGGGACCTACCCCGTCACAGGCTCGTTGGTCAGCTCCGGCACCGCCGGCAGCGCGGCTCGGCGTTTGACAGCAATAACGACCTGTTCATGGGTGAAAGCGGCGGGGTGGTCGAGTTCCCGTACAGTTCCGGGGGTTACCCGTCGAGCGGCTCAGCCGTGCCCGGGGCCACCCAGCTGGCGACGCTGACCGGCGTCACCGGGCTCGCTTTCGACAGTAAGAACGACCTTTTTGTGTCCGACGGTAACCAGGTCCTCGAGTATGCCTACAACTCGTCCAGCAAAACGTGGGCTGCCACCGGGACGGTCGTGGTCACCATCACCCCGGGGACGATCCCGTCCGGTTACGCAAGCTGGTTCACATCGATAAGCGGTATTGCCCTGGACGCCAACGGTGACCTGTTCGTCTCCAACCCGACCGCCGGGGCCGTGCAGGAGTTCCTGTACAACGCCGGTACCGGCAGCTATACGACCATTCCCGTAACCGTGGCGGGCCAGGGCGGGACAGGCGCCGGGCTCAACCAGTTGTACGAACCCAGCGCCATCGGTGTCGACCACAGCGGCGACCTGTTCGTCTATGACGCCTCCAACGCCCGGGTAATGGAGTTCACCGGTAACCCGTCTACAGGGGTATACGCCGCCAACGGGACCGAAATATTCAACGTCGGTGAGACTAATTACCCACAAAATGGGGGCCTCGCCCTCGACCGGCAGGGCGACCTTTTCTTCGGCAGTGACGACAACAGTGCCGTTGTCTACGAGGCGGCGGCGAGCGGTGACCCGCCGCCGACCACCACCTCGACCACGGTGGACCCGCCGACTACCACCACGACGGTGGCTCCAACAACGACAACGACTGCCGCGCCCACCACCACGACCACAATCGCGCCCACCACCACGACAGTGGCCCCCACCACTACAACCGTGGCGCCTACGACCACGACAACGGTCGCGCCCACCACCACGACCGTGGCGCCAACGACCACTACAACCGTGGCGCCGACAACGACCACAACGGTGGCCCCAACAACGACCACAACGGTGGCCCCAACAACCACTACAACCGTGGCGCCCACAACGACGACGACGGTGGCGCCGAAGACCACGACTACGACGGCGCCCACCACGACCACGACGACAGTGCCGCCGACGACCACTACCACGGTGGCGCCCACAACGACCACAACGGTGGCGCCGACGACCACGACTACGACCGCGCCCACCACGACCACTACAACGGTGCCGCCGACCACCACCACGACGGACCCGCCCACAACCACGACGACCACGGTGGGCACGCCGCCCCCCGGCAACCTGATCCCGGACCCCGGCTTCGAAAGCTCGGCCGTACCCTCTGATTATTGGGGGAGCACCCTGGCTCGCGAGTCGACCGTTGTCCACTCCGGGTCCTGGGCGCTCGCCCAGACCATCTCGTCGACCAGCGGTGGCTGGGACGTCGACACCAACTCGAGCTGGTACGCCCCGATAAGTTCGGCCAGCACGTACTCGGCTTCCATCTGGGTACGTGCCAGTGCCGCCGTCAAGGTGGACATCGGTGTGGACCTGCTCACGGCGAGCGGAGCCTACGTTGATACCGACAACGGCCCGTCGGTCACCCTGGCGGCCAATACCTGGACCCAGCTCACCTTGACCGGGATCAAGCCAGCGTCTGGCGAGGTCTACGCCGGCATGGAGCCGGACTTCTCCAAGGCAACCAAGGGCACGGTCATCTACTGGGACGACATGAGCCTCACGGCCTGATCACCCCTGACGAAGCAACCAGTGACGGCTCGGCCAGTTCGGCCGGGCCGCCACCAGTGACCGCCGCGACCAGTGACCGCCGCGACCAGTGACCGCCGCGACCAGTGACCGCCGCCACCAGTGACCGCCGCCACCAGTGAACGGCGCCACCAGTGAACGGCGCCACCAGTGAACGGCGCCACCAGTGAACGGCGCCACCAGTGAACGGCGCCACCAGTGAACGGCGCCAGTAAACGAACATGGGTCCTTGGCCCAGACCCGACAACCTCGGCCTCGAAGTTGGCGGGCGTGGCTCCTGGTCCGCGTCCTGCTCGTCGTAGTAGCCATCTCGGCCATCACTTACGGAATTCGCGCGCTGAAGCCCGGGCCCAGCACCGGGCCATTTGTCGAAGTCTGGTCGCGGTCACTGCCCGACCGGGGGCGGCCGATCGCCCTTTCGTCCCCCAATCTGGCGACCCTTGACGATGAGCCTGCGGTAATCGTCGGCGACCGCGCCGGTCACGTCTATGCGTTTTCGTTGTCGACGGGGAAGTCGGTGCAAGGGTGGCCCGTCGGCACCGGTGGCATCCCGGTCGACTCCACTCCCTCAGTGGTACAACTACAGGCCTCTTCGCCGGATGACACCGTCTTCGTCGGCATCGGGAACTCGGCCACGCCGCACGCCGGGGGGTACGAAGCGTTCAACTCGAATGGTGCGAGGCGCTGGTTCGTGGCGGTGGAGAACCCCTCGAGCGATCCCGAGGCAGGAAAGACGTCGGCGGTCCGGGCGTCGCTGGCCGTCGGTGAGCTGCAAGGAACCGGGCCCGACGTGGTGGCCCCGTCGCTCGGTCAGGAGGAGTACGCCATGAACGCTTCAACCGGCGCCACCTTGACCGGGTTCCCGTGGTTCACCTCCGATAGCGACTTCTCAACACCGGCCCTCGGCGACCTCTACGGTGACGGCCGGACCGACATCATCGGCGGAGGTGACCAGACAGCCGGCGTCGCCTACGGGATCCGGTACACACAGGGAGGCCACCTGCGGGTCCTGGCGCCGACTGGCAATGCCGGCACCGGCAGCCCTTCGGGGGGCTTGATCTGCGGTTACGACACCGACCAGGTCGTCCAGTCCTCGCCCGCCGTAGGGCGGTTCCTGACCGGGGGCGCCGTCGGCATCGTCGTCGGTACCGGTACCCACTGGCCCGGGGCCGAGGACACCGACAAGGTGCTGGCGTTCGGTGCCCATTGCAACCTGGTTTGGGAAGCGACCCTTGACGGGGCCACCTTCTCGAGCCCTGCGCTGGCCGACATCGCCGGGGGCGGGGCACTCGCTGTGTTAGAAGGCACCGACAGCGGCCACGGGAGCGGCTCCGTCTACGCCCTGGACGGCGCCACGGGCTCTGTCCTGTGGAGCAGGCGGGTTGGCGGCGAGGTCATCGGCGGAGCCGTCACTGCCGACCTTGGCCGCGGCCGGCAGGACGTAGTCGTGCCGACGACCGACGGGGCTGTCGTACTCACCGCCGCTACCGGCCACCAGGTCGCCACGCTGGGCTCGAGCCTCGGCCTCCAGAACAGCCCGCTGGTGACCGACGACCCCGACGGCAAGGTCGGCATAACCCTGGCCGGGTACAACGGTTACAACCAGGGCCAGCTGGAGCATTTCGACCTGCCGGGTTCCAACGGGAGGAGCGTCGACGCGCCCGGGGCGTGGCCCATGTTCCACCACGACCCACAGCTCACCGGCAACGCGGCCACGGGCGTGCCTGCGGCCAGCCCTGGCTCGCTTCGCTAACATGACGCCGTGATAGAGGGCTGCGAGACGGAAAGAGCGAGCCGAGGCCCCCGGACGCTGGTCGTACAACCCGTTACCCGGCCGGAGTACCAGGGGCTGGTCTCGAGGGCCCGGTCATGAAGACCGGCGACGATCGTCCCTTCCGGGTCATGCTCGATTTCGGCACGGGGGCGCTCGTGCCGACCAGTGGCGGGTTCGTCCGTCGGTTGAGCGACATGGCCGGCGCTTACGAGGACCAGGGGACAGTCTTGAAGGCCCTCGACGCCGGGGCGGGCCCGTGATCTACAGCGGCTGGGACGCCGGAGCCCCAGAAGGGCCTCGTCAATTGTTGTTCCGGACCACGATCATCGAGCCGGGAACTGTCGGTGACGAGTTCTACATGACGAAGGGCCATCACCACGTCCCCGACTCAGCCGAGCTTTACATCGGCATGTCAGGCGAAGGCATCATGCTCATGGAGTCCCGCAACGGCGACTTCGCTCACGAGGCACTCGTGCCGACGGCGTCGGTGTACGTGCCCCCGGGTTGGGCGCACAGGACCGTCAATACCGGCCACGAGCCCCTCGCCTTTTTGGCCATTTACTTGGCCGACGCCGGACATGACTACGGCACCATCGAGCGCCGCGGCTTTTCGCACAGGGTCTATCGCGGCGAGAGCGGGCCGAGTTGAGGCCGGCCCCGCCGCCGGACGGCGCCGGGGAAGCTTCATGACCGGCATCACGGCTCTCCGAGCTGGTCTGGTCTTTGTTGAGCGGGTCACACCCGCAGCCCGGCTGGTACACGCAGATGGCCTCGTACCGGCAGGTGGCCTCGTACCCGGAAAGGGCGGGCAGACGGCGCCGGCCGCTTCGACGCCGGCGGCCCGCGATGTGGTGGGCGGTACCCGGCACGTCCGGGCCCAGACCGGCTAGAGCTGGACGTGGCGAGCGAGTATGTGCTCGCGATCGACGTCGGGACCCAGAGCACGCGCGCTGCCCTGGTTGCACCCGACGGCGGGGCGCTTGACACCGCTTCGTCGCCGATAGAGCTGTTCACACCGCACCCGGGTTGGGCGGAGCAAGACCCGGAGCAGTGGTGGGCCACGACCGTGGCGAACATCGCCGCCTTGACGGGCCGCCACCCCGGGGTGCCCGTCGCTGCTGTGTGTACAGGAGCGCAGATGCACAGCCTGGTGGCCCTCGGCGCTGACGGTAGCCCTCTGGGCGGCCGGGCCGCCATCTGGAGCGACAAGCGCTGCACGGAGCAGGTGCAAGAGTTCCTGAGGCTGCCGGACGCCAAAGAGCTGGCCGCACGTGCTGCCAACCCACCTTTGCCGGCGTGGTCGGGCTTCAAGATGGCCTGGTTACGGCGCCACCGTCCGGACGCGTACTCCACGGCGGTGCGGTTCCTGGTGGCAAAGGACTTCGTCAACTGGCGCCTGTGCGGTGAGGCGGCCACGGACCCCTCAGAGGCGTCGGGGTCCTTCCTCTACGACGCCTCGACGGGCGCGTGGTCGGAGCCGCTGACGGCGGCTCTGGGTGTGCCGCGGGCCAAGTTGCCTGACATCGTGGGCTCGGCCACGGTCATTGGAGCCGTGGGGAAGGAGGTCAGCCGGGCGACCGGCCTCTCCCGGGGCGTCCCCGTCGTGGCTGGCAGCGGCGACATGATGTGCCAGCTACTCGGCGCCGGCCTCACCTGCAGTGGGCGGGTGAGCCTGGTGACGGGTACGTCGTCGATCGTCTCGACGGCCGCTGACCAACCGTCCACGGACGAGCGCGTGATGAACCTCCGTTCGGCCAGCGGTACCTGGATCAGGTTCGGCATCGGGGATTCTGGCGGGGTGGCGCTCCGGTGGTTTGTGGACAGCCTTTACCGGCCATCCTCGGGGCAAGCCCCATCGGAGGTCCCGGCCCCGTTGGAAATGAAGAGCGCTCTTGACCGGCTCAACGAAGAGGCGGCCGGCGTAGAGGCGGGCTCAGATGGGCTCCTGTTTTTCCCTTACCTCCTCGGTGAGCGAACCCTCGGCGACGACCGGTCGAGGGCGTCGTTTGTGGGGGCCACGTTGCGCCACGGACGGGCTCATTTCGCCCGGGCCGTCATGGAGGGCATCGCCCTCGAGGACCGCAGGTCTCTCGAGTGTGTGTGCCCGCACGGCCCCGTTGGACCGGTCCGTTGCACGGGAGGCGGGGCCACGAGCAGGCTGTGGAACCAGATGAGGGCGGATGTCTTTGGTCACCCCGTTCAGACGCTGTCCGGCACCGAAGGGGGTATCCGGGGCGCGGCCATCCTGGCCGGCGTGGGGGCAGGCTGGTACCCGGACGCATGCACAGCCGCCGACCAGCTCGTTCGGCCGGCCGAGACATGGCACCCGAGGGCCGACGCGGCCGTTTACGACGGTGCCTTCCGCACCTTCTGCGCCGTCCACGACGCTCTGGGCACTCAGTGGCACCGTTGGGGCGAGGGCGGATCCCCCTGATCAGCCGCGGGCCCGTCACGTTGTTGTGCAGGGAGGTAACCGGTACCAGATGGCGGCCTGAGGCTCGTCGCTCGGGCGGGCGGACCTGAGTGCGCCGTACCTCTTTGGCAAGATTCTAATTAGCGAATTAGCTATTTAGCAAATTCACGGAGACGGGCGGCTGCATCTTCGGGGTCGACAGTGTTGAACATGACTCCCGACCCCACCTCTCCGGACGCCACGTAACGGGGTACGCCCTGGTCCCGCCAGATGGGGGCTATATGGAAGTGCAGGTGGGCAGCGGGCCAGTCACCGCCGTCGGTGGGACGTTGATGGCACCAGAGCATGTAAGGCATCGGCTCCCCAAAGAGTGAGTCCAACCCTGACAGGGCGGTCTTGAGGACCGAAACAAGCCCGGCGCGGACCAACCGGGCGTCGGTCAGGCTCCCCATGTGGTCCGTGGGCGCCACGAGCAGCTCGAACGGGTATGAAGGGGCCCACACGGACCATGCTTGCCAGCCCTCTGCAGATGCCACGACCCGGCGAGCGTGGGACGGGCCGGCCTGACCGCGGCCGGAGAGCTCGTCGCAGATGGCACACGTGCCGGTCTTCAGTTCGAGCAGAGGGACGGGCGGGATGTAGCCGAAGGAGTAGATCTGCCCGTGGGGATGGGAGATGGTCGCTCCCACGTCCGATCCCCGGTTCTCAAAGACGAGCACGTAGTCGACATCGGGCCGGGCGCCGAGCGCCTCGGTCCGCTCCGTCCAGAGGGCGATGACCAGCTCGGCCTGGTGGTCGTCCAGCGACCCCAGGCTCTGGGAGTGCTCCGGCGAGAACAGCACGACCTCGCAGCGCTCGTCCGGCAGGGGTGGCCAACGGTTCTTGAACCACCGGACCTCGTACGGCTCCAGGGCCTCGAGCCCACCCGGGCAAAACGGGCACGCCCCTGCCTTCGGGAGGTTGGGGCGGCTTTGCCTCCCTCGCACCACGACAACGGGCGCTCCGCTTAGAGGGTCCGGCCGGTAGCTCGCCTCACCGGGGGACGGAGCCACGGCGAGGTTGGTGCCATCTGAGGCGGCGACAGCCCCCTGGCCGCCTTGCGCAAAGGCACAGGTATCTCTCAAAACAGCACATGTTAGCACAAGACCTATTACAATCGGCCCGGGATGGTGCTCAGTTGCGCATCGGTCCTCGGCTTGCACAGGCCGGGGACGGGGACGAGCTCCGGGGAGCGCGTACCTCGTCAGGGGCTCGAGTGCTGGCTCGCCTGAGACGGGCCCGGATCCTCGAAGAGCTCCGTGCCAAAGGCGGCACCCGCCTGGCCGAGCTAAGCGAAGCGCTGTCCGTTTCGGAAATGACAGTCCGCCGGGACCTGGACGCCTTGCAAAAGGAGGGCCTTATCGAGCGGGTGCACGGCGGCGCCGTCCTGGCTCAGCTCGGCTCGGACGAACCTGGCTTCGAGGAGAAGTCACTGCGCCAGCGAGATGAGAAAGCCGCCATAGCGGAGCGGGCGGTGGAAATGGTCAAACCGGGCCTGGCGGTCGCCCTTTCGGCCGGGACGACCACCTGGGCCCTGGCCCGGAGGCTGTCGGCGTTCGACGGCCTGACGGTGGTGACGAACTCAATGAACGTGTGGGGTGAGTTCCAGCGCACCGCCGGTCAGCGCACCGGCGGTCAGCGGGCGACGGTGATCCTGACGGGCGGGGAGTTCCGCACACCCTCCTATGCCCTGGTCGGGCCGACGGCGGACGCGGCGATCCGCTCGCTGTACTTCGATCTCCTCTTCCTGGGCGTCCACGGCCTCGACCCGGTGGCCGGGCTGACGACGCCCAACATTCCTGAGGCGGAGACCAACCGTGCCTTCATCTCTCGCTGCCGCCGGCTGGTGGTGGTGGCGGACCACTCCAAGTGGCGGACCACGGCGCTGTGCACCATGGCCGGCCTTTCGGACGTCGATACCGTCGTCACCGACGATGGCCTGCCTGAAGAGGCCAGGAGGCAACTGGCCAGCCAGGTCGGCGAGGTCCTGATCGCGCCGGCAAGGCGCCCGGCAGGCGCCGCCGCCGGCCGCACGTAGACGCGGCGGCGCACATGATGTTTTGGCTAGGTGATGTTCTTTGCTGTTAGGTCCTGTGCCCGGCTGGTCGTAGTCAGCCCACGATCGGGGCGAGAGGGATGCCGTTGGCGGTACAGAACTCGACGTACCTGGTGAGCTTGGTCTCGGCCGTTTCGGTATAAAGCAACTTGCCGTCAGGCCCCATGTACTCGATGGGCCCATGCACCACGAACAAGGTGACCATTTCCTCCTGGCCGGCGTTTACGAGGGTATGCACGTCACCTTCCGGCTCGAACACATAGGTCCCGGGGCCAGCCACCCAGTCACGCTCGAGGTAACGCCACTGTCCGCTGATGGTCCATGCCTCGACAGGGGCAAGGTGCCTGTGGAGGCTGACCGTACCCTGTTTCGTTACGCGCAACAGGTTGGTCCAGGTGCCTCGCTCGGGGGAGAGCCGGAGCGGCCTGAAGAACACTCCGTCGCCCTGGGGGACCCACGGGAGGCTCTCGGCATCCCTGGCCTGGTCACCAGTGGACCTGAGCTCGGCTGAAGCAAGAACCTGTTCGATCTGCATGCTGTTCACTGGCCTCTCTGCGATCCTGCCTTTAGTGGCCTTTACCCGGCTGGAGCGGGCGCTCTGGTGTTGGCGGAGCCACCCTAACCGGGGCACCCTGCTGACCCTCCGACAGGGCCTTTTGTTAATCGAAGTTACACCCGGGCCCTGCTATGTGCGGAGTTGCTAGAAGATGTGCGGACTTGCTAGCGTCCGCTCACCCCCAATAGCCCCGCGGCCCTGCTCGGGTGACTGGGACGCCATGGGGGCCCGAAAGTGGCCCGCTCAGTCCGGCCATCATCAAGGGCCCAGGTACGAACGGCGCAGGAGGAGGGCCCGTGGGTGGCCCCAGGAGGGAGCGCGACAGCATGGATCTCAACTTGACCGGCCGGGTGGCGGTGGTGAACGCGGCCAGCCGGGGATTGGGCCGGGCGATCGCCGAAGCCCTCGCCGCCGACGGGGCGCGCCTGGTCATCTCGTCCCGTGACAGGGAGGCGATCGAGCGCACGGCATCCGAGATCACCTCCGAATATGGCGGCGAAGTGGTCCCAGTGGCGGTTGACGTCTCGACTGACGAAGCCGCCCCCAAGCTGGCGGGCGTCGCCCGGGAACGCTTCGGCCAGCTCGACATCCTGGTCAACAACAGTGGCGGGCCTCCGTACGGCCACTTCGAAGACTTCGACGACGCCGCCTGGCAATCCGCCTTCGAGCTCCTGTTGCTCAACGTGGTGCGCATGGTCCGGGCTTGCCTTCCTCAGTTGCGCTCGAGTGGTCATGGCCGGGTGGTCAACGTGGCCTCGACCTCGGTCCGCCAACCGATCCCGGGCCTGTTGCTCTCCAACAGCTTGCGGGCCGGCGTCGCCAGCCTGGCCAAGACGCTCTCAGATGAACTGGCTCCCGACCAGATCACCGTGAACACGGTGCTGCCGGGGCGGATACTCACGGACCGCCTGCGTGAGGGGGCCGCTCAACGAGCCCGGGAGGCCGGCGTGCCCGTAGACGACCTTGTACGGTCCGAGGCGAGCAAGGACATTCCTCTCAAGCGGGTGGGCGAGCCAGCGGATATGGGCAGCCTGGTGGCGTTCCTGTGCTCCGACGCGGCGAGCTATATCACGGGTCAGACGATCGCCGTGGACGGAGGCTGGGTGCGGGGCCTGTTTGAGCTGCTGCGGCCAGCAGTGAGGGCCAATGGCGGTGAGACTGGCCAACGTTGGTGGCAGGATCGAACGGTGGCCCCTGACCGCGACGCTTAAGCCTTCGACGAGCGGTTCGGCTCCCTCCGGTGCCACGGTCTCGGCTTTGGTCTCGTCCAGGCCCTCACCGCCACCGCCCGGCCACCCCGGGCCCACCTGGCGAACTAATGGGCCAAGCGGCGTGGAGGGGCCCACTAGCTAACGTTGTTCCCAATCGCCCGGCACGGACGAGGGGGCAGACTTGGTCGACAACAACGGCGGGACGTTTTCTCGAGGCGGGGAGCCGGGTTTGCCTGGCCCCAACGGCCCCAACGGCCCCAATGCCAACGGCCAATCGGCCGATGGCCGGATTGGGCCCGATGGCTCGATTGGGCCCGATGGCCCGATTGGGGGCGCGTCGGTTGGCGGTGGGCCTCGGCGGTCCCTTGCCTTCGTGCAGAAGGCATCGCCAAGCGCTTTGGCAACGTGCGGGCCTTGGGCGGTGTGAGCCTGTCGATTTTTCCGGGCGAGGTGGTCGCCCTGGTAGGAGACAATGGCGCCGGCAAGTCCGTGTTCGTGTCCATATTGTCCGGCGTACGCCGGCCGGACGAGGGCCAGCTGTACATCGACGAGGAGCCCGTCACCCTCTCGGGCCCGGCCAGTGCTCACCGTTACGGGATAGTCACGGTGTTCCAGGACCTCGCCCTCGTCAACGAGCGCGATGTGGCGGCCAACATATTCCTCGGGCGCGAACTGACACGTTTCGGTGGGCTCGTCGTCGATCGGCCGCAGATGTTGAGGGAGTCCCGGGCCATTATCCGTCGCTTGCAGGTCGGGTTACCCGACGTGAAGACCCCGGTGAAGTCGCTCTCGGGCGGGCAACGGCAGGCCGTAGCGGTAGCCCGGGCCATCGTACGGGGTCAGGCCCGCCTTGTGATTATGGACGAACCGACCGCCGCCCTCGGCGTGCGCGAGTCCGGCAGGGTCTACGACCTGATAAACGCGCTGAGGAACGAGGGCCGGACCCTGCTGCTGATCAGCCACAATATCGAGAGCGTATTTTCCCTCGCCGACCGGGTGGTGGTCTTCCGGCTCGGGCACTGCATCGCCGACCTCAGGGTCGCCGGTACCACCCATGATGAGGTTGTCGGCCTCATTGTGCGGGGCAAGGAGCCGATGGCCGGATGACGTACTCGACGGCCGAAGAGATCGAAGAGGGCGGTCCCGGAGACCTCGGCGAGACCCTGGCCCTGGAGGTCGGCCATTGGCGACACGTGCTCAGCCCGACCGGCGTACAGGTCGTTGCGATCACCATTGTGGCCGCTTTGATGTTCTTGTTCTTCTCGATTTTTGCCCCCCATTTTGCGTCCGTCTCGAACATCTACACGATGGCACAGGTGAGCAGTTACACGTTCATTGTTGCCGCTGGGCTCACGTTCTTGTTCATCGCGGCCGAAATCGACCTGTCACTCGGTGCCAACCTGGCGTTCACGGGCGTGATAATGGGCCTTTGCGTCACGAATTACGGGCTTGACCCCTGGATCGGCGCACTGTGTGCAATAGCCGCCGGCCTCATAGTCGGCGCCATAAACGGTTTTGTCGTGACGGTTATCGGGGTGCAGTCGTTCATCGTCACCCTCGGGATGTTGAGCGTGCTGGGCGGCGCAGCGCTCGTCATCACCGGAGGCTTGCCGATCAACTACCCGCAAAACATGAAGTCGAGCTTGATACCGGCCACTAACGGCACGATCAACGGCTTCCCCGTGCCGATCCTGTGGGCCATCGGCGTGTTCCTGCTCAGCGTGTTCGTGCTCCGCTTCACCAAATTCGGATACCACGTATATGCGGCGGGGGGCAACCCGATAGCGGCCCGGGAGATGGGTGTGAACGTCCGCTTGACGAAGTTCCTCTGCTTTGTCATGGTGGGCGGGCTCTGCGCCTTGACGGCCGTGCTCGAGTCCAGCTGGTTGCAAGAGGCCGACCCGGGAGCCGGCAGCACGTTCACGCTCGAGGTCATCGCCGCCATCATCATCGGTGGTGTCGCCCTTTACGGCGGGGCGGGGTCGATCTACGGCACTTTGATCGGGACCATCATTACGGGCATGCTCGGCACGGGGCTTGTCTTGCTCGGCCTCAACGCCAACTGGCCGGAACTCGTCGAGGGCCTGATCATAATTGTGGTGGTCAGCATCGGGATCGGCATAAACAAGCGGTTCGAGAAGGCCACCTTTATCCCGCGCCCCCTCCCGCGCCCTCGGCGTCCGGTTCCAGGGGGCCACTGACCAGCCTCGCGCCCTTGTCGGGTTCAATCGCTCAGGCGTCACCCAAAGCGGCACCGAGGCCGGTGACGCCGAGGCCGGTGACGCCGAGGCCCGTGGTGGCGGCCGACGTTGAAGCGTCAATGAGGCGGGGCTCCTCGAGCTGAGGGCCCTTAGAGATCCCTTTAGAAGATAAGGAGGAAGAAGGGGAATGGAGCATAACCAGGAGCAGGGAACAGTCAGTTTGGACAACAACGCGGAAGTCGAGGGAGTAAGCGGGGGGATTTCAAGACGCCGGTTGTTAGCCGGGGGTGCGGCCGGGCTCGGGGGCATGTTCGCCGCCGGTCTCTTGTCCGCCTCACCAGCCGGGGCCACGGCCGCGACAGGGTTCCAAGCCGTGCCCCTCCGCGGTCAGGCACGCCAGGTGATCTGGGCCAACGGGGCGGTCGCCGCCTGGAACCTCTCCTACGATGTCGGCAGCGCCGACGCGGCGCGTTTTCTGGGCTGGTCCTACAAGAAGATCGGGCTCCCGCAGACGACTTACTCGTCGTCCCAGGTGGTCCAGGTCTTGAACGAGGTCATCGCGTTGAAGCCTGACGTCATGATCACGCCCGACTGGGTCGAAGGGGAAGGAGATCTCTTTGCCAAGGCCCAGAAGTCGGGCATCTTTGTCGTCGTGAACAACGCCAACAATTACCGCGGACCAACTGGCCAGCCTTGGCATCGCGGCGGCTACGTCGGACCCCAACGTGCTCGGGCAAAAGTCCGGGTCCGTCCTGGTCGATTATCTGGCCAGTGCGGGGAAGAAGGACGGCACGATCATTATGGGCAACCCCTACCCGCAAAACACCAATCAGCAGGGGGAGGTGGTCGGTTGCCAGGCCGCTATCGCGGCAGGGAACAAGGCCAATGGGACCAATTTCACCGGGGTCGAGCTGGCCGACAACTCCGGAACCGATGAAGTGGGCGCAATCGGCCTCTGGAAAGCCAAGATCACCCAGCTCGGTTCGACTTTCGTCGGTGGGTTCGCCGTCGCTGACACGACCACCCAGGCCGCCGTCAAGGCTTACCAGCAGTCGGGTTTCCACGCCGGCCAGCACCCCCTCGCCGCCGTCGATGTCACTACGGCCTCGCTGTCCGAGCTGCAAGAGGGTTGGGTCCTGTGCGTCGTTGACGCCGGTTTCTATATGCAGGGGTGGCTGCCCGTGATGCTCGCCTGGCAGGCCATGGAGCGGGGGTACGCGGTTTCCGGTGCCATCGACTGCAGCGGAGCGGCGGCGACGAAATCTACCGTTGGTTCGCTTATCAGAGCCAACAACGAGCAGATAAAGCTCGGCCAGGACTACGGTGTAGCGCTCACGTGAGCGTGACCCGGGGCGTAGACCTGGGCGCGCCCTGGCCCGGCGGGGGAGCGGCATCGGTATCGTTGACTTTTGACGTCGACGCCGAGTCCGCTCTCCTCGGGCGCGGGATGGAGGAAGCCACCAACTACTCGGCCTTTTCCGAGCGCCGGTTCGGCGTCACCCGCGGCTTGCCCCGCATCTTGGCCTTCCTGGCTGCACAACAAATCCGGGCTACGTTCTATGTGCCCGGGTACACGGCCGAACGTTACCCGGACGAGGTGAGCGCCATCGTGGAGGGCGGTCATGAAGTGGCCCACCACGGCTACCTCCACCGGCCCCCGGGCCGGCTCGACGCCGCCGGCCAACGCGAGGAGCTGGAGCTGGGTGTCGCCGCTTTGGAGAAGCTCACCGGCCGGCCGCCGGCGGGGTACCGGTCACCCTCGTGGGAGGTAACGGAGGAAACGTTCTCTTTGCTCGGCGAAATGCGCTTCGAGTATGACAGCAGCTGCATGGGCGATGACCGCCCTTACCTGGAAGTCCTCGGCGGGACGACGCTCGTTGAATTGCCGGTGCACTGGAGCCTCGATGATTTCCCGTACTACAGCTGGAAAGAGACCAATGGAGGGCCGATGACGGACCCGGCTACCGTTTCGGCTATCTGGATGAGCGAGTTCCGCGGCGCCCTGAGCGAGGGGGGCCACGTCACCTACACCGCCCATCCTGAAGTCATCGGCCGCAGGTCGCGTTTCGAAGCCCTGCAGCGCCTGGTCGAATCGATGCGCTCGACCGCGGATATCTGGTTTTCCAGCCACGGCGAAATGGCCGCGCTGGTGCGCGACCAGCTGGGCCGCACGGGTGGCGGGACGGTCCGAAGCTCGGGCTGAGAGCACTGAACGGGGCGCATAAATGGGCATGCCTAAATGGGGATGATCGTCACACCGCAAGCCGCGGCCAGCGACATCGGCACGCAGGTGCTGGCCGCCGGCGGCAACGCGGTTGACGCCGCGGTAACCGCGGCGTTTGCCCAGGGCGTGCTGGACCCTCTGAACTGCGGGATCGGCGGTTTCGGCAGCATGGTGGTGTATGCCGCCGGCACGGGTACGTGGATGGCACTCTCGTTCCACGCCAAGGCCGGAGCCCGGGCCCGGGAGGACATGTGGGCCGATGTGGTCGAAGAGGAGTACGTGCGCGGCGGCGATGGTTTCCGCCTGAAGGGCTACGCCAATGAGGTGGGTTATCAGTCGATAGCCACCCCGGGTACCGTCGCCGGCCTCGCCGCCGCCTTGGCGGAGCTTGGCTCTAACGACTGGAAATCAGTTGTCCAACCGGCCATTCAGCTGGCGTTCGACGGCTACCAGTTGACACCCAAAGCCCGGGTGTTGTTCAGGCATACCTCTTTTGCCGGAGGCCCACATCCGGCCGTTCGCGGGACGGCATCGCCAGCCGCCCGGGCCATCTACACGAGAGATGGCTACGAATTGTGGGAGGAGGGTGACCTTTTCGTCCAGGAGGATTACGGGAACACACTGGCCCGGCTGGCCAGCTCCGGGCCGAGGAGTTTTACAAGGGCCGGTTGGCCGGCCAAATAGCGACAGACATCTCCCGGTGGGGCGGGTTTGTCACCCTCGAAGATCTCAATACCTATCGGCCAAAGTGGGAGGCACCGCTAATCGGGAGCTACCGGGGGTACAAGGTTGTCACGGCCCCGCTCCCGGCCTGCGGGGTGACCTTGCTCGAAATGCTCCAGGTGGCGGAGCGGTACCCGCTGGCAACCCTGGAGCACAGCAGCGCGGAGCACCTCGACCTGATGGCGCGGATCATGCGTTGGGGGCTACGCGACCGCGCCCTGTACCTCGGCGACCCCGCCTATGTCCCGGTGGCAGTTGACGACATCCTGTCCGATGGCCGGGCGGCCCGAGCTCAGGAAATGATCGACCGGCGCCAGGACATCGTCGTACCGCGATGGAAGCCAGCCGAGACCGGGACGACCCAGGTCTGCGCCGCCGACCAGCACGGCAACCTGGTCTCGCTGACCCATTCCCTCGGTGCGGCTTCGGGGGTGGTCACGACCGACCTCGGGTTCCAGTACAACAACGCCATGAACTGCTTCGACCCGCTCCCGGGCAAGCCAAATTCGATCGCGCCGGGAAAGTCCCGGGTTTCCGGCATAACTCCGACCATCCTCGACGACGGGCGGGGGTCGAAAATCGTCATCGGGGCGCCGGGCGGCGCCCGTATCACCAACTCGGTGTTCCAGGTCATCATCAACATCGTCGACTTCGGCATGTCAGCCACCGAGGCCGTGTCGGCGCCACGAATGGACTGCCAGGGGGAAGTTATCGACGTAGAGGCGCGCGTGCCGAACAGGGTTTGTGAAGATCTCGGCCGTCGCGGCAACAAGGTCGCCCGGTCCGTCGCGTCCTACTGGGATTACCCGCTCGTGCACGTCATAGTGCTCAATCCGTCGGGCAAGGGGCTCGACGGTGCCGCTGACCCGCGGGGCGAGGGATCAGCGTTGCGGGAGTAGCCAGCCAGGGAGACCCAGCTAGGGGACGACGCGGCTAGAGGACGACCCAGGTGGTGCGGACGGGGCTCCCACTGTCAGGGGTCAAGCGCAGGCTCAAGGGGCCCGGCGCCACCGGATAGGCCTCGAACCGGCCCCACTCGTCGCAATGCACCGATAGCTCGCCGTCGCCCGGGCCGGGGTCGCCCTGGCGGAATCTCGACCCGGCCCTGCACACCGGGCTCGACCTGGCCGATGACCCGGTACTGTCCAGACGCGTCCGGGCTCGCCTCGAGGGTGATGGCGTACGGGCTCACTTCGAAGCGCAGGAGCACCTCACGGTCGTCGCCGCGAACCGCTCCGGCCAGGTCCCGCGAATCAGCAACCAGAGCGGCCAGCTCGGCGTCAGGGTCACGCCACGACACGACCCCCAGGGCGAATGCCGCGGTCGCCGCCGGCGGCGGGTCGTAGCGGCCCACGCTGTGGCGCAGTTCGCTCAGTAGGGCCTCGTCGTCGATGTCTAACGACGGGGCCGCGCCAGCGGGTACGTGCCCGCCCGTGCTTTGGCCCTGGCCGGTCCCACGTGTCATGGCGAGCTCCTCAGGTCGTTGTGACGAGCATCGCTGGCGATGCTCTGGCGTAATTTCTCGAGGCAACGCGCTCGGGTCGGCCCGATACTGCCGACGGCCATGCTGAGCGCGGCGCCCACTTCTTCATAAGTCGGCGGGGGGTCGCTGGCCAGGATGCGAAGGAGCTGTTGGCACCGCTCCGGCACCTTGCCGAGGGCTGCCCACAGCTCGGAGTCGCGCTCCTGGGTGAGCAGGGCATCTCCCGGGGCAGCGCGAACGTCGGCGACCTCCGGGACGGTCTCGAGCGGTACGCCGTACCGGCCCTGGCGACGGAGGTGGGCCAGGCATTCGTTACGGGCCGTTGTAGCCAACCAGGACCCGATGCTGTCCGGCTCCTTGATCCCGTCGAGGTGCTCGACCAGGCGGAGCCAGGTGGTTTGGGTTATGTCCGTGGCGTCATGAGTGCTGAGCCGAAAGGAACGGGCGACCGACCAGACGAGTGAGTTGTAACGCTCGACGAGGTGGCCCCAGGCGGCTTGGTCACCGGCAGCGGCGCCGCGGACCCAAGCAGCGATGGGTCCCATGGCGTGATTATAACTACGCACCCCGAGCTGGACCGTCGTCACGGTACGTACGACCCGAGGCCGTCCACCGCACAGGAGCCGGCGAGCTGGCCCAGCTCCTGGATGACGCCGGCGCGGTCCAGGCCGGGCCGCCTGGCCAGCACCTCGGCCACCTTCCCGCTGACGTAGGCGGCCGCGAACGAGGTCCCGCTCCAAACGGCGAAACCGTCGAACTGGAGGGGGCCGGACGGAGCGGACGAAGAGCGGTAGGGATGGTCCTCGAAAGAGCTCAAGACCTTGTCGCCGCGGGCGCACACGTCGACCCAGGGCCCGAAGTTGGAAAAGGAAGCTCGTGCCGGCCCTGGCCCGCTGACTGACCCGCTTATTGGCCGGCCGCCTGGTTCGCCGCCTGGCCCGCTGACTGCCCCTACGCCTATCGTCCAATCGTCCGCCGCCGGGTAGAACTCCCTCGAGTCACCCAGGTTGCCCGCGGCGGCCACCACGATCGGAGCCGGGGGACCGGCGCCCTTCTTTGCCTGGCGCACAGCCGTTTCAAGGGCACTCAAGCCCATGAGGGCCTGGTCGCCCCGGGAGCTCGTGCCGAGGGACAGGTTGACGACGTCGGCCCCACCCGCGAGCACGAGGGCGAGCTGGTGGCCCAGGTACCACTCGTCGGTCACGCCGTCGGTGTCGAGGACACGGTAGGACCTCACCGTGGCGTTGGCGGCGGCCTGGCGGACCATGCCCGCCACAAACGCCCCATGGCCCTGTGGGCGCTCGAGCACATGGCCGGCGCCGGAATAGGTCCACGGCTCTTCCTCCGGCCGCCACGTCTCGACGTTCTTGGCCAGGAGCGTGTTCCGCTTGTAGCCGCGGGGGAGCCCTCCGTCCAGGATCGCCACCACCACCCCTCTGCCGTCGCCGTTGGGCGCTGGTCTGGGATCTCCGGGTGAGGGCGGGCTGGGGTCGCCGTAGGGGTCCAGGCCCCAGACCGGGGACCCGAAAACGACATGGTTCGGCGTTACCTTCAGGTTTCCCCCGGATGCCTGCTGCAGAGCGTTCAGGACATCCTCGAGCGACGACTCGCTCTGGACGACGTAGCGCAGGGCCGAGGGCAGCGGGCTCGGCAGCTCCCTTTCCTTGCCCCTCAAGATCGGCCGGTTGTAATTGTCGGCCGGGAAGCACTGGATACGGAGGCGTCTCGCCGTCCGCTCAAAAGACTCCACCTGACCGGGTTCGGCGCTGACCAGTAGCTCGCCTGGCCGGTAGAAATGATGGCGGTGGCCGGGGCCAGGCTCCGGGTGATCGAGTGCGTCGGCCGGGTGGACAGCGACATCGTTGCGCCGGCCAACGAGGTCACGGATATAGCTGTGGCTCTCGTGGTCCTGGCTGCTGGGCATAGACAGCCTCCTGTAGTCCACTGAATAAACGGGAGTCGCGACGCTCCCCTCAGATACGACCTAGCGTCTATCATCTCGCGCAGCGCCGCTCTAAATCCGCAAGGTAGCCCTAAATCCGCGAGGTAGCTTTGGCTTCGGACTCCATCGCCGAGCAGTCCGCGCTGGCCTTGCGGCTGGCCCTCGAGGACCCCCAGCAGGCCGAGAGGTTAGCGACGGACGCCCGGGACCAGGCCGTCGAGGCCGGGCTCGACGAGGTGGAGTCGACTGCGCTGCGGGCGCTCGGCCTGGCGGCCCGGGCGCGCCACCAGATACCCGAGGCGCTCGACTACTTGCGAGCGGCGGTCAAGGTGGCCGAGCGCGCCCTCGACCCCAACCTGGCGGCCGAGGCCCGGCTCAGCCTGGCCGGGGCCCTATGTTCTCCGGCGACGACGAGGAGGCCATGACCGTCCTGGACGCCGCCCAGGCCGGCGGGCCGACCGCTGTAGCCGTCGAGTCGCACCGGGCCGCCGTCCTGACGAAGTTGGGCCGCTACGAGGAGGCGCTCAAGGCCTACCAGGTCGTGATCCCCGGCCTCCGCCGCCTCCGTGACCCGGTGCGGCTGGGACGCGCCCTCAACAACCGCGGCCTGCTGCACGTCTACACGGGCCGCTTCACCTTGGCCCAGGCCGACCTGGCCCGGGCCGAGCACCTCATGCTGGAGGTTGGCAACGTGACCGAGGCGGCGGGTTACTGTCACAACCGGGGTTTCGCGGCCGCCCGCCAGGGCGACCTGCCGACCGCGTTGGCTCTGTTCGAAGAGGCCGACAGGCGTTGCCGGGCCGTCGGTGTGCAGCCGGGCGCTCGCGACCTCGACCGGGCCGGAGTGCTCGAGGCCGCCGGCCTCCTCCGCGAGGCCCGGGAGGTCGCCCAGGAGGGATTGGCGCAACTCCGCGGGGGCGGCAACCAATCCGATCTAGCTGAAGGCCTTGTCCTCTTGTCGGACATAACGCTGCTCCTCGGCGACCCGGTGGCATCACGGGCGGCGGCTGAGGAGGCGGCGCTCCTGTTCGAGCTTCAGCACAGGTCAGGGTGGCGTTCGTTGGCCCAGGCCGCTCTGGCCAGCGCCGGGCTGGCCCAAGGGGACAACGACGCTTCGCTGGCCGCCCTGGCCTCTGAAGCGGCGGCCGGCCTCGACTCCATGGGGCAAGTCGAGCGGGCCACCATGGCCCACGCGGTGGCGGGTCGATTATGGCTGGCGGCCGGCTGCCTCGACACCGGGATAGCCGAACTGTCCCACGCCGGTTCCGCCCGCCGCCGAGGTACGGCCGCGGGCCGCCTGGCGGCCTGGGAAGCGGAAGGGATCGCACGCCTTGCACGCGGGGACCGGCGGGGCGCCATGGTCGCCCTCAGCTGCACTCTGGCCGTCGTCAACGACCAGCAGGCCAATCTTGTCGCCACCGAGCTCAGGGCGCACGTCTCGGTGCATGCGGCCGACGCCGCCCGCCTCGGTCTCCGGCTGGCCGTCTCGACACGAAGAGCCAGCTCCATCTGGCAGTGGATGGAACGGCACCGTGCCAACAGCGTCCGGCCGTCTCCGGTCCGTCCACCCCGCGACGACGTCCTGGCGGGCTACCTGGCCGAGCTGCGCGGCCTGGGTCAAGAGATCGGTGCCTGCGCGTCGAGCGGAGATGACCCGGCCCCGCTGTTGGCCCGCCAGTCCGAGCTCGAACGCCGGGCGCGGGAGCGGGCCTGGCAGGCGTCGAGCGCAAAGCGCCGACTAGCGGGGGCCAGGCTGGTCAACCGGAACGGCGGTCAACTATCAGACCTGTTCGCGGCGCTGGGCGAGGCGGCATTGGTCGAGTTCGCGGAGGTAGACGGGGCCGTCCATGCCGTAGTAGCGGCGGGGGGCCGCTGCTATCACCGTCGGGTCGCCATGGCGGCCGATGCCCGCCATGAGCTCGACCATGTGCGCCTGGCCCTGCGCCGCCTGGCTTACGGGGCCGCTCACCCCACGCTTGGCACCGGCGCGGCGGAGCAACTGGCACGGGCTACCGGCGCGCTCGACCGCCTGCTGCTGTCCCCGATCGCCCCCCTCTTCGGGTCGCGTCCACTGGTAGTGGTCCCGACCGGCGAACTTCACGCCACGCCCTGGGCCGCTCTGCCCACGCTGGCCGGGCGCGCCGTGTCGGTAGCCCCGTCGGCCCGCTTGTGGCTGGAAGCGACTTCCGCGGCGGCCTCCAGTACCACTCCACCCGGGGCGGGCGTCCCGTCACAATCGTCACAAAGAGGGCAGGCGCCCGGGCCGCGCCCACTCGAGCCGCGCACGGTGGTGGTGGCCGGGCCGGGCCTGGCCGGGGCCGAGCGAGAGGCAGTCGCTCTTGGCTCGCTCTACCCCTCGGCTCAGGTCCTGACTGGCGAGCAAGCGAACGTGGCTGCCGTGGTCACCGCCCTCGAGGGCGCCGAGGTCGTCCATGTCGCCGCCCACGGCCGCTTCCGCAGCGACAACGGCCTCTGGTCCAACCTGGAGCTGGCCGACGGGGTCCTGACGGTATATGAGCTGGAGCAACTGCGCCGCCCACCTCAGGTAGTGGTGCTCTCGGCGTGCCAGTCGGGCTTGTCAGCGGTACGACCCGGAGACGAACTGATGGGCCTCGTGGCCGCCCTCCTTACTCTGGGGCCCGCGCCGTCGTGGCCTCGGTCGTCCCGGTCGAGGACCAGGCGAGCGAGGAGCTGATGGTCGCCCTTCACCGCCGCCTCCTGGCCGGCGACCCGCCCGCGCTCGCCCTGGCACGCGCCCAGGATGCCTCGAGCGGGACGATCAACCTTTCCTACGTTTGCTTTGGCGGGATGTGACTGTCGGCCAAAACCGCTCTGATAAGCCCGTCGCCCAGTGGTCGGTTGGACCGTCGGTTGGCCGGTCGCTGGCCGGGCCGTTGGCCATCACAATTGGCGCGTTCCCGTTGCGATTTTGCGTACTCGTCAGCGACTTAACCGGTCAAGCAGCGCGTCAGCGCGACAGGTTGGCTAAATCGCAACGTCGTGATCGCGTTTGTGATGAAGCGGTGATGAATTTGTGATGGATCTGTAATGGATTTGTCATGGATCTGTGATGGACCCGCCTACACCACCTCCTGATCGTGACGACTACCCCGCCGAGGAGGGTCGACCCCGCCTGCTTTTGAAAGCGCCGCCTGAAGGCCGTGGCAGCTGACCCCGCAGCTTCGAGAGGTGGTCTAACGCTCGTTGATGTAGTGTCCTGAAGCGATCGGAGGTCGGTTTCATTGAGCATTCTTGGCAACCGTGTCCTGCGCAAAGAGGATGAAAAGTTCCTCACCGTCGGAGGCACGTACGTCGATGACGTCGTGCTGCCGGGTGCCGTATGGGTGTCCTATGTCCGGTCCCCCTTTGCCCACGCCCGGATCACCCGGGCCGATGCTTCCGAGGCTCGCCAGGCACCCGGCGTCCTGGCCGTAGTCACGGCGGCGGAGGTGGACCTAGCGCCGAGCGAAGTCGAAATGGGCGACTCCCCGAAGGAGATGGCGCGACCTTCCTCGCCAACGGTGTGGTGCGTTATGTGGGCGAGCCAGTGGCGGCCGTCGTGGCCCGCTCGCAGGCGGAGGCGGTCGACGCGGCCGAGCTCATCGAGGTTGATTACGACCCGCTGACCCCGGTCGTCGACCCTGAAGTGGCGGTTGACAGCGACATCCTGCTCTTCCCCGAGGCCGGCACCAACATCGCGACCAGCATCGCCGAGGAAGGCGACCAATCGATCTTTGAGGGTTGCGAGGTGGTCGTGCGCCAGCGGGTCGTCAACCAGCGGGTGGCGCCCTGCCCCCTGGAGGTTCGGGCCTCGGCCGCCACCTGGGGTGAGGACGGCCGCCTCACGTACTACGCCACCACGCAGAACGCCTTCGTCGTACGCAAAGAGCTGGCCAAGGTCCTCGACGTGGACGAGGACCGCATCCGGGTCATTGCCCCCGACGTCGGTGGCGGGTTTGGCGCCAAGGCCAGCCCTTACCCCGACGAGCTGCTCGTCGCCTGGCTGGCTCGCCGCCTCTCCCTGCCGGTGCGCTGGACCGAGACCCGCTCGGAGAGCATGCTCGGGCTCGGCCACGGGCGAGGCCAGATCCAGTACGTCACGATCGGCGGGTCGCGCGACGGCAAGGTGGGCGCTTACCACCTGGAAGTGGTCCAGGACTCGGGTGCCTATCCCCAGATAGGGGCGATCCTCCCGACGCTCACGAAGGTGATGCTGACGGGGACCTACGACATACCGAGAGCGGGTTTTTCGAGCCGGTCGGTCGTGACCAACACGATGCCGACGACGGCGTACCGGGGGGCCGGCCGCCCCGAGGCGGCGGCCGCCATCGAGCGCGCCATGGACATGTTTTCGGCGGAGATCGGCATGGACCCCGCTGAAGTGCGGCGCATCAACCTGATCAAAAAAGAACAGTTCCCGTTCACCACGCTCACGGGGACGGAGTACGACAGCGGCGACTACCACGGCGCCCTCGACCGGCTCCTCGAGGCCAGCGGCTACCAGGAACTGCGCCGCGAGCAGGCCGAGCGCCGCCGTTCCGGGGCCCGGTCCAGCTCGGCCTGGGCCTGTCGATTTACGTCGAGATCACCAACATGGGCGGTGGCGACGAGTTCAGCTCGGTCGAGATCCGCCGCGACGGGAAGGCCGTCATCAAGACGGGAACGTCCGCCCACGGGCAGGGGCACGCCACGGCCTGGTCGATGCTCGTGGCGGAGAAACTGGGCATCCCGATCGAGGACGTGGAGTTCATCCAATCGGACACCGACCTGGTGAAAAAGGGCGGCGGGACCGCTGGTTCGCGCTCGCTCCAGATGGGCGGGATCGCAACTCGCCAGGCCGCCGCCCAGGTCCTCGAGATGGCCAAGGACCTGGCCGCCGACATGCTCGAAGCCGCTCCCGAGGACATTGTCGTGGACACCTCGGGCGGCGGTCTTCACGTGGCCGGGGTCCCCGCCGCGGTCAAGACCTGGGCGGAGTTGTCCGGTGCGGCGGCGGAAAAAGGAGTGCCGCTCCTGGCCGAGATCACGTACCAGAACAGAGGTGAGACCTTTCCCTTTGGCGCCCACCTGGCTGTCGCCGAAGTCGACACTGAGACCGGCAAGGCGGTACTCCGCCGCATGATCGCGGTGGACGACGCCGGCAAGATCCTCAACCCCTTGCTGGCCGATGGTCAGGTCCACGGCGGGTTGGCGCAGGGGATAGCCCAGGCTTTGCTGGAGGAGTTCCGTTACGACGAAGACGGCAACCCGCTGACGAGCAACCTCGCCGACTACACCTTCGTCAGCGCGGCCGAGTTACCGAGCTTCGAGCGCATCCGCATGGAGACCCCCACCCCGAAGAACGAGCTCGGGGCCAAGGGCATCGGGGAGGCCGGGAGCATCGGTTCGACGCCGGCCGTACAGAATGCCGTGATCGATGCCGTGGGACATCTGGGGGTGCGCCACATCGACATGCCGACCAGGCCGGAACGGGTATGGCGGGCCATCGCCGATGCCAACGGGGGCTCGAGCGACCGAACAGGTAGCGAGCGAACAGGTGAGGTAACGGGTCAGTGAACTTTGACCAGTCGTGCCGGGCATGCGCCGAGCGGTGGCGGGCCCGCTCGGGCCAGCGCCGACGAGCGTGATGAAGCCGTGGGGGTGACAGTCCTATGCAGGTGACGATGACGGTGAACGGCCTGCCTCACGACGACGAGGTCGAGCCCCGGCTCCTCCTTGTCCAGTACATCCGTCAGGTGGTCGGCCTGAGGGGGACGAACATCGGTTGCGACACGAGCTCATGCGGCGCGTGCACCGTGCTGCTCAACGGCGAGTCGGTGAAATCCTGCACCGTGTTGGCGGTCCAGGCCGACGGCGCCGAGATCACGACCATCGAGGGCATGGCCGGTCCGGACGGGCAGCTCCACCCGGTCCAGCAGGCCTTCCGCCAGCACCACGGGCTTCAGTGCGGGTACTGCACGCCCGGGATGATCATGGCCGCGGCCTCCCTGCTGAAGGAATACCCCCGGCTCACGGAGGTTGAGGTGCGGGAGGGCCTCGAGGGCAACCTCTGCCGGTGCACCGGCTACCACAACATCGTCGAAGCGGTGCTGGCCGTAAGCGCAGCGGAGGGCGGCGAATGATCCCGGCCCGCTTCGATTACCAGCGTGCCGGTTCTGTCAGCGAAGCCGTGGCCCTGCTGTCGGAGCACGGGGACTCGGCCAAGCTGCTGGCCGGGGGCCACTCGCTACTGCCCTTGATGAAGCTCCGGCTGGCGGTGCCCTCGCTCCTGGTAGATGTGGGCCGGCTCTCGGATCTCTCTTACGTGCGCGACGAGGGGGACTACCTCGCCATCGGTGCCCTCACTCGCCACCGGGACCTCGAGGTGTCGGATGTGCTGCGTGCCGGGGCGCCGGTCCTGGCCCACGTAGCGGGGCAGGTCGGCGACCCCCAGGTGCGCCACCGGGGCACCATCGGCGGTTCTCTCGCCCACGGTGATCCGGCGTCCGACCTCCCTGCCGCCGTGCTCGCGCTGGACGGGGCCCTCGTTGTGGAGGGGCCCGGAGGGAACCGAGAGATCCCGGTGAGGGAGTTCTTCGTCAGCTTCCTGGAGACGGCCCTCGGTCCCGACGAGATGCTCACGGAGATCCGGGTCCCGAAAGCCAGGGGCGGTTGGTCTTTCCAGAAGTTCAACCGCCGCGCCCAGGACTGGGCCACCGTCGGCGTGGTCGCCGTCGCCAACGGGAGCACAAAAGTGGCGCTGGTCAATATGGGAATGACCCCGCTGCGGGCGTCTGGCGTAGAGGAGTCCCTGGCCCAGGGGGCCACTCCGGCAGAAGCAGCGGCACGGGCGAGCGAAGGGACGGAGCCGCCGAGCGACCTCAACGCCACGGCCGACTTCCGTCGCCACCTCGCTAGTGTGCTGGTACGCCGGGCCATAGAAGAGGCGACGCCGGGGGAGCGCTCGCCTAATTAGCCAGATGAGCATTGACCAGATGAACAGTTGGACAGAGCAGTAAGCGACGACGCCGCACCGGCGGCCGGTCCCGGGACTGGCGCGGCGGATGATGGTAGCAGCGACCGGGGGTGGACCGTCCCGGCCGGCGGGCCCGGCGAGGTGCGCGAGGCCCTGGCCCGTTGTGGTTACCTGGCCGACGACGGCCTGGCGACGGTCGTCTACCTCTCCCTTGCCATGCGCCGCCCGCTCTTGCTTGAAGGCGATGCCGGCGTAGGCAAGACCGAGGTGGCAAAGGTCCTGGCTCGTTGGACCGGCGGAGAACTGTTGCGGATCCAGTGCTACGAAGGGATCGACGTAGGCCAGGCCGTCTACGAGTGGGACTATTCCCGCCAGCTGCTCCACCTTCGAGCGGCCGAAACGCGGGCGGTGACGGCGGGCGGCGGCGTGCCGGCGAACGTCGAAGACGAGCTCTACTCCGAACGCTTCCTTGTCCGTCGGCCGCTCCTGGCCGCCATCACCGCCGACCCGAGCGGCCCACCGCCGGTCTTGCTCATAGACGAGGTCGACCGGGCGGACGACGAGTTCGAGGCCTTCCTCCTGGAGGTTCTCTCGGAGTATGCCGTTACCGTCCCCGAACTGGGCACCTTTCGCGCCGCTATCCCTCCCGTGGTCGTCATCACGTCCAATCGCACGAGGGATCTGCACGATGCCTTGAAGAGACGGTGCCTGTACCACTGGGTCGAGCACCCCGACTTCGAGCGCGAGGTCGAGATCATTGGTCTCCGGGCGCCGGTCGTCAACCGGGCGTTGGCTCGGCAGGTGGCGGCGGCCGTCGAGCAACTGCGGGCCATGAGCCTGTACAAGCCGCCGGGTGTGGCCGAGACGATCGACTGGGCGGAGGCGCTCGCTACTCTCGGCTTGACCAGTCTCGACGAGGCTGGAGTTGAGGCGACCCTCGGCACCGTCCTCAAGTACCGGGAAGACGCGGAACGCGCTCGTGGCGCCGGGATCCAGGAGATCGTCCAGGCGGCGAGCCGGCGGGCAAGTTGACCCCGGGCGCCGGTGTCGACCCGGACGCCGGTGTCGACCCGGGCGCCGGTGTCGACCCGGGCGACAGCGACAGTACGGAACCGAAGCGCCCGGAGAGCGTTCTTGTCTCTCAGCCGGAGCGTCTGGCGGTGGCGTTTGCCCGCCTGTTGCGACGGAGCGGGATCGACGTCCCGCCGAACGCTTCGGTCATCTACGCCGAAGCCCTTTCGGTCGTAGGCCTGGCTGAAGAGGGCCCTGTTTATTGGGCTGGGCGGGCCACGCTCGTCAAGCGACCGGAGGACGTCCCGACTTATGACCGGGCCTTTCCTGCTTTCTTTTCGCGGCCGGCTGGTGGTGGACGCACTGAAGGTGCACAACTCCGCCGCCCTGGCTCTCGTGCTCGAGACCGACGACCCCGAAGCGGAGCCGGATGGCGACGAGGGGGGTACGTCGGGCGGCGAGGTCACCGGCCCGCAATTTCACGTTCGCTACAGCCGCGCCGAGACCCTCCGGAGCAAGGACTTTGCCATTTGCACGGCCGAAGAGCAGGCCGAGCTCAAGCGGCTTATGGCACAGGTCCGGGTCGGGGGGCCGATGCGCCGGACGCGCCGGGCCCGGCCGGCGCGCCGCGGCCGGAACCCGGATATCCGCCGCACCGTGGCCCATGCCATCCGGGCGGGAGGAGAACCCGTACGAAGAGCGTGGAAGTCACCCGGGCAAATCCCGCGGCGCATCGTGATCCTGTGCGACATCAGCGCCTCAATGGAACCGTATGCCCGCGCCATGGCGCGCTTTCTTCACATGGCGGTCAGTGGCCGGGGACGAGTGGAGGCCTTTACGATCGGCACGAGGCTGACCCGGGTCACCCGGGAACTGTCCCTGCACGACCCCGACCTGGCCCTCGCCCTCGTAGCCCAGGCCGTACCCGACTGGTCGAGCGGGACCCGGCTCGGCGAGGCGTTGCGGGAGTTCAACGACAACTGGGGCACAAGGGGGACCGCCCGGGGCGCAGTGACGGTGATCCTGTCGGACGGTTGGGACCGGGGTGACCCTCAAGTTCTGGCGAACGAGATGAGCCGGCTGGCGCGCGTCGCCTACAGGGTGGTGTGGGCCAACCCGCTCAAGGCGTCCCCCGGATATATGCCGGTGGCCAGGGGAATGGCCGCTGCCCTCCCGTACGTTGACGACTTTGTCGAGGCCCACTCGTTGTCCTCCCTGGAGGCACTGGTGGAAGTGCTAAGAAAATGATGGTGGTGCACAGGTGAAAGAGGTCATCGGTCAGATCGAGAACTGGCGCCGGAGCGGGCGGCGGGTGGCCGTGGCCCGGGTGGTGGGGGTGGAGGGCTCAGGCCCCCGGGACCCCGGGGCCACGATGGCCGTAAGCGAAGACGGAGAGGTGGCCGGTTCCGTATCGGGTGGTTGCGTAGAGGCCGCCGTCGTGACTGAGGCTCTCGCCGCCCTTAAGGTTCGGGCAGGGGCACGCCGGTGCACCTTCGGGTACTCCGATGCCGAGGCATTCGCAGTTGGCCTCACGTGTGGCGGTACGGTCCACCTCCTAGTCGACCCCGAGCTGCCGTCGGTCTACGACGAGTTGCGAGACGCGCTGGAGGCTTCGGTACCCATTGCCCTGGCCACTGTGAGCGGCCTCAACAACGAGAGCCCGGCGGAAAAAATAGGGACCGAAGAGGCCCTCGATGTCGCCGGGGCCTGTGAGACGGCTCCGACGCCAGAGGTCCGTGAGCTGGTAGCAGCCAACGCCGCCACCGAGACCCGGCTGGGTGCGTGCATGCTCGTGAGGGAGGACGGCAGTACTTCAGGCTCCCTCGGTGAGCCCCATCTCGATGAGGTTGTCCGTCGCGATGCAGTCGGTGCCCTGGCCGGCGGGCTTTCTGCCACGCGCCACTTCGGCCCCACAGGCGAGGCCCGGCGCCGCAACGTCGAGGTCTTTATCGAGGTGTTCGCCAGCCAGCCTCACCTCGTGATATTCGGTGCTGTCGACTTCACCGCCGCGCTGGCGCGGCTCGGCAAGGTGCTCGGCTATCGGGTGACCGTTTGCGATGCCCGGCCTGTTTTTGCGACTGTTGCCCGTTTCCCGATGGCGGACGAAGTGGTGGTGGACCGGCCCGAGCGCTATCTCGAAAAGGTCGGGGCCGAGCTCGGAGCCCGCGACGCCGTTTGCGTGCTTACCCACAACCAGCAGTTCGACATACCGGCCATCACGACGGCATTGTCGACGGACGTCGGTTACCTCGGCGTCATGGGTTCGAGGCGGACGCACGCCGAGCGCGTGGCGAAGCTCGAGGAGGCTGGTGTGACCGGCTCGCTGCTGAAGCGGGTAATGGCCCCGATCGGTCTCGACATCGGCGCCAGGACCCCCGAGGAAACCGCGGTGGCCATCTTTGCCGAGATCATCGCCCTGCGTACAGGACGTTCCGGGCTGTCGCTACGCGATCAGACCGGACCTATCCACTAGGTGGCATCCCCCGCCCGGGCCTGCCGGTTCGTCACGGGACCGGACCACAAGGCCCGGATCGGAAGGAGCCCGATCATAAGGAGATAGTGCGCCCAGAATGCAGCTAACGAACGAGTTCAAGGTCTACGTGCCCGTCGAGGAGGCGTGGACCGTACTGACCGATATCGAGCGGATCGCGCCCTGCCTCCCGGGTGCTGAGCTGCGCGACGTCGAGGGTGACGACTACCTCGGCGTGGTCAAGGTAAAAGTAGGGCCGATTACAACGGAGTACCGGGGCAAGGCCCGTTTTCTGGAGCTGGACACGGCTGGCCACCGGGCCGTACTTCGTGCCGAAGGCAGAGAAACCAGAGGTCAGGGCAATGCGAGCGCGACGATAACGGCCACCCTGGAGCCGTCCGAGGCTTTCACCACGGTGTCGGTCATCACCGAGATGACGGTCAGCGGCAGGGTCGCTCAGCTCGGGCGGGGCGTTCTGGCTGACGTCAGCAATAAGCTCATGTCGCAGTTCGCCGACTGCCTCGAGCAAACGTTGGTGCCCACGGCTTCCTCCGGCTCGGAGGGCGAAGCAGATCCCGGACCGGCCGCGGGCAACGGGAGCGTATCGGTCGCGGAGCCCACCGGAGGCAGTGCGGAGGGCCCTGACGCGGAGCAGGCTGGTCCAGGCCAGGCAGAGCAGGCTGGAACGGGCCAGGCTGGCCCGGACCAGGCTGGGCCGGACCAGGTTCGCCAAGTCCCCCGGCCCACGGCCACGTCGGTCGACCTGGTAAAAGTCGCCGGCCCACCCCTGTTCAAACGGCTGCTCCCTGTTTTGGTGGTGGCTGCTTTCGTTGGCCTGTGGCTGCTCCGCAAGCAGAAGCGGTCCGGCGGCGACATGGGCGACGACTGACGGGCTAAAACGGACCTAGCTGAGTCCCCTGGCGCTTGCTCCCGGTAGCAGGTCGGATGGCTGACGCCTCTCAGCCCAACGCAAGGCGTGCCGTCTGCGGAAAAATGGCAGTCAAGTAGATGCGCGCGACCTGGAACCCTCTTGACCCGGCGTTCAGGGTCGACCCGTACCCGGCATACAGAGCGCTGCTTCAGGAGCAGCCGCTCTTCCAGAGCCCCTTCGGTCCCCTGGTCGTGTCCCGCTACGAGGATTGCCTTGCCATTCTCAGGAGCTCGGGAACGAGTAACGACTGGCGCAACTCACCCCGGTGGTCCCCGGACTCCGAAGAGGACACCGACATCACGCCCGCCTTTCTGTTCTTAGACCCACCCGAGCACACCCGCCTGCGTGGCCTGGTGAATAGAGCCTTCACCCCCCGCAGGGTTGAACAGCTGCGATCCCGTGCCCAACAAATTGCCGACGAGGTTTTCGACCGGGCCACCGGGTCGGGAGGCATGGAGGTCGTGAGCGACCTTGCCTTCCCTCTCCCGGTAATGATCATCTGCCAGATGCTGGGTGTCCCGGCCGAAGACGTCGACCAGTTCACGGAATGGTCGGCCGCCATGACCCGGGGCCTCGACCCCTCGTTTACCTGGCCACCCGGTCTGCTGGAGCGCTTTCGTGACCTGAGGGCGCGCGCACGCGGGTACTTCGCAGATTTAATGGCGCTGCGCCGCCGTGATCCGCGCGACGACCTCTTGTCCGGCCTCCTCGAAGCCGACGAGCATGGAGACCGGCTCAGCGAGGCAGAGGTGTTCAGCATCTTGAACCTCCTGCTCATCGCCGGCCACGAAACCACTGTCAACCTGATCGCCAACGGCTTTCTCGCCTTCGGCCGCCACCCGGACCAGTTCGCCCGGATCCGGGAAGACCCGCCGCTCATTCGCAGCGCCGTCGAAGAGGTGCTCCGCTTCGACCCGCCCGTCCACCTCATGGGCCGGCTACCCATCGAGGACATCGAGGTCTCCTGCGGGACGATCCCCCAGTTCTCGGAGCTGCTCCTGTTGCCCGCCGCCGCCGGCCGGGACGGCTCTCAGTTCAGCGACCCGGACACCTTCGATGTGGGTCGCGCCGACAACCGCCATCTGGGCTTCGGCTTCGGTACCCACCACTGCCTCGGTGCACCGCTCGCTCGCCTGGAGGCTCAGGTCGCTCTGGGAACTCTTGCCCAGCGGTTCAGCACCATCGAACTCGTACGCGACCCGCCCGATTACAAGGACAACATCACGCTTCGGGGTGTAGCCGCCCTGGAAGTAAAGCTGGGTACTTAGCGGTGCGAAGCCCGGGCCCTTGCCTTTGGGGCGCGTTCGGCCCAGTTACGTACCGGAATCTGGTCAAAAGGCGTACCCAGCGCGCACTGAGTGTCCCGAAGTATGCCCCGACGGCACCGTAAACCGCGGGGTTGGGACCAGTTTTGGTCGCTTTTGGCCAGTACGTCGCGCGTCGGCCCGGAAAGTGCGGGCCGGCGAACCTTGACCACAGTCCCGCGGTGGGTACGAAGCTCTGAACGGATGCATGGTGCCGGCAGATGGCGGTGCTGGCAACTGGCGGGCCGCCGGCCCGGCCGGAAAGTTGGCTAGTGCTGCCTCCAGGAACGTCTGCCTGGTTGCAGGCGGCAGAAGGCCCTGTCTAGGCTTCACGCTTCGGGTGAGCAACCATGCAAACGTTGCCTGTCGTGGCACTAGAGGTTGCAAATCGCTCGACGGCAACCTTCATCCCGTGCCGCCGCCGGAACGATTACCCAGCCCGCCGCCGGAACTAAAACTTGGCCCGCCGCCGGAACTATCACTTTGGAGGTACCGAATGACCACTGCGCCCGTGACCCCAGTGCAGGTCGAAGGTAAGGGAGACGGGGCGGCGACCGTCTCGGGGGAGACGGCACCTGGCTTCGAACGTGTCCGGGCCGAGTTCGAAAGGCTGCTTGCCACCGAGGCCGATTGTGCTGGTCAGTTCTGCGCCTATGTGGGCGGGCGCAAGGTAGTCGACCTCTGGGGCGGCGACGATGTCGGCCCCGACGACCTCGCCGGGGTCTTCTCGAGTACCAAGGGAGTCTCGGCCATCGCCATTGCCTTGCTCGTACAGCGGGGCCAGCTGGATCTCGACGCGCCGGTATCTCTCTACTGGCCCGAGTTCGCGGCCGGCGGCAAGGCGGCCGTAACCGTGCGCGTGGCCCTTTCCCACCAGGCCGGCGTCGTTGGTGTCGAACCCCAATTGACCAGCCTGACGGACTTTCTCGACCACCCCACCGTGGCCGCCTGCGTCGCCGCCCAGATCCCCCAGTGGTACCCGGGGTCAGCCGTCGGTTACCACGCCAACACGATCGGCACGATCATGGACGAGTTGTGCCGGCGCATTACCGGCGTTTCGATAGCTCAGTTCTTTCGTCAGGAGATCGGGGACCCGCGCGCCATCGACTTCTTTATTGCCACCCCCGAGGAGATGGAGCCGCGCGTTAAGCCCCTCCTGCCGCCGCCAACCCATTCTGAGGGGCCAGACGCCGATGGTCTTCCGGCGCTGGCCGTCAACTGGTCCGGCCTTCGCAAGGACCCGTCGTTGGATCTCAAGATCCCTCTTCCTAACTTGCGGGCCGTACGGGCGGCTGGCCAGGCCGCCCTCAGTGGTGTCAGTTCCGCCCGTGGCCTGGCGCGCGCCTGACGCGTCCTGCTTCAGCGACCTTGACGGTCGCCCAAGACTGCTGTCCCCTGAGACGGTCGCAGCCGTATCTCAAATCCAGACGGTCGGCAAAGACCTCATCCTCGGCCACTCCGCCCGCTATGCCATAGTGTTCCAAAAGCCTCGCGACGACTACCAGATCGGGAGCTATCAGGCTTTCGGCCACAGCGGCGCGGGGGGTTCGATCGGTGCCGGCGACCCCTTGCACGAGCTGGCCTACGGGTGGATCCCGAGGCGCATGACGGTGCCCGGAGGAGCCGACTCGCGCGGTCCTGGTCCTGGCCGGAGTGTTGCGAGGGTGCGTGGCGGAGCTGGCTCCAGCCTGAGCGGTTGGCCTTTGAGCGGACGAACGCTCACCTTCGCTCATCTTCATGCGTGGATTTTATTTGTCCGGCAATTTGGACCGGCGCCAGTGACTGTGATGGGCCCGGATATAAAACATCCAAATAACTCTGTCGGTTATTACAAGGCCAAGCCGGCTCAGGAGCGCGCCTCTCTGGTGAGGGCCCGTCGTCACATAAAATTCGTTTTCGGCTACAGGGCCTTTTGGCCCGGCAACCGGCCGAAGGTTCCTGGGTACCAGGACGCAGGAGGCAATTAGATGGACGGACAACGGGCAGCCCGGCCACCGGCAGCTCAGCTAGCAACAGATCGGCCACCAACAGATCGGCCACCAACAGATCGGCCACCAACAGATCGGCCACCAACAGATCGGCCACCAACAGATCGGCCACCAACAGATCGGCCACCAACAGCCCCGCCTGCCGTCGTCCTGCTCAGTGGCGGCCTCGATTCCGCCACCGTGCTCGCCATCGCCATTTCAGAGGGCTACCGGCCCTACGCCCTGAGCGTCCGCTATGGCCAGCGACATGACATCGAAATTTCGGCCGCCCGGCAGGTAGCGACCGCCGCGGGGGTGGCCGGGCACGTGGTAATGGAAATAGACCTTCGTACCTTCGGCGGGTCGGCCCTGACAGACGAAATCGCAGTCCCTCACCACTCCGGGGTAGAAGAGCTCGACCCCGGTATCCCGGTGACGTACGTCCCGGCCCGCAATACGATCTTTTTGTCGCTCGCCCTCGCCTGGGCGGAGACACTGGGCTCGAGCGACATCTTCATCGGGGTCAACGCGCTCGACTACAGCGGTTACCCTGACTGCCGTCCCGAGTACATCGCCGCTTACGAGACGATGGCCAACCTGGCTACCAAGGCGAGCGTAGAGGGCCAGCAACGCCTGCGTATCCACGCACCGTTGGCGCACTCCACCAAGGCGCAGATCATTGCCTGGGGGCAGCAGCTGGGGGTCGACTACTCGCTCACCACGAGCTGCTATGAACCCGCCGCCGACGGCCGTCCGTGTGGCAGCTGTGACGCCTGTCTGTTGCGGCGTAAGGGTTTCTCGGAGGCCGGCATGGACGACCCGGCCCTGGCCAAATGGTGACCGCGAATGGCGACCGGCAAGTGGCGGCCGACGCGCAACAACCTCGGCGCCGGAGCCCGCCTTTTTGCCCGCGGCCGGTCATGCTCTAACCTTGGGCGGCGAGGCCCTCCCGCGTTGCCAAACAGCCCAGGAGCCGCGCCTCGAGTTTGGTCCGGACGACGAGGGAGGTTGACGCGATGGAAGTTCGGGGACGCCCCGTTCATTACGGGGTCCAGCTACAAGCGCAGGCTACGAGCTGGGCCGATTATGCCAGGGCCGTGCGCGCCGTCGAAGAACTTGGCTACGGCTCCATCTGGACTTTCGACCACCTCCTCCCGTTCTCGGGGACCGACGACCGCGCTTGCTTCGAAACGCTGACGACCTATGGCGCCATGGCCCTGCTTACCTCGACCGCCCGGATCGGTGTGCTCGTCAACGGGGTCCTCTACCGCAACCCTGCCGTTCTGGCCAAAGCGGCCGCCCAGGTTGACGAAATGAGCGCGGGACGGGTTGATTTCTCTCTCGGGGCGGCCTGGGCGGAGCGAGAGTTCACGGCATACGGGATCGATTTCCCGCCGGTAGCCGAACGAATGGCTCGTCTCGACGAAGCACTCGAGATCGTGAAGCTCCTGTGGAGCCAGCACCGGACGACGTACCACGGGCGCTACTACCACCTGCACGAAGCACCTTGCGACCCGAAGCCGTTCCAGTCGCCCCACCCGCCCATCATGGTGGGAGGAATGGGCGACAAAACGCTGCGCATTTCCGCTCGCCACGCCGACCGGCACAACCTCATGGGCACGCCGGAGAGGGTGGCAGAACGCGCCCAAAAACTCGAACAGCTGTGCCAGGAGATCGGCCGTAATTTCGACGAGATCGAGCTTTCGGTGCACCCGACCGTTGCCGTGGCCCGTACCCATGAGGAGGCGGAGGAGCTGGGCCGGCGCATCGCGGCCAGCCATGGCAACGACCTCGACGCTCAGCGCGGTGGCTGGATAATCGGCGATCCCGCCGAGGCCACGGAACAGCTGCGGCGGTACCTGGCCATTGGCATTAGCCACTTCGTGTTCGCGTTGGGCCACCCCTTTGACATGTCTTCGCTTCGGCTAATGCAGGACGAGGTGTTCCCTGCCCTCGAGCGAGCCGCCTAGGGCGCCGGTCAGGCCGGCCAGGCCTTGACCGGCCCATCCACAGATACGGCCACTTCGCTGCCGGGGCCCAGGGGGGACTGCCCGGTCAGCCGGGCGTGGAGCAGGGGCGTGCCGCCATTGGGGCCTGTGTTTAGCTGGATTGTCACGAGCATGTCATGACCGAAATAACGGCATTCGACCACGCGACCGGTGAGCCCGCTGCCGTTGGCCGCCTGCAGCTCGACCTGTTCGGGCCGCACCAGCACGAGCACTGACTGGGAGTCGCGGAGAAGTGGGTGGGCATCGGCAATGGTGAGGGCCCCGAGCGCCGTCACGGCCGTCCCCGATCGCACCGTCCCTTCGACCAGGTTGGCGTCTCCGACGAATCTGGCCACAGCGGGGTCGACGGGGTCGGTATAGAGCTCTTCGGGACGGGCGCACTGCGCCACCCGCCCGTCGCGCAGGACGGCCACATTGTCCGCCAGCGACAGGGCCTCGTCCTGGTCGTGAGTTACGAGTACGGCGGTGGTACCCGTTTCCGCCAGCACGCGGGCCACGTCATCGCGCACTTCGGTGCGCAGGGTGGCGTCGAGCGAGGAGAACGGCTCGTCTAGCAGGACGAGGCTGGGCCTGGCGGCGAGCGCTCGGGCCAAGGCGACGCGCTGTTGCATTCCCCCTGATAGCTGATGGGGGTAGCGACGGCCCTCTCCGGCCAGGCCTACGAGCTCGAGCAACTTGTCCACGCGACCGCTCTTGCGTTCGGGCCGGGACAAACCGAAGCCCACGTTGCCGGCTGTGGTTAGGTGGGGAAAAAGGGCTCCGTCCTGTGGTACGTAGCCCACACCTCGCGACTCCGGCAGGACGTGGGTGCGGTCGTCCTCGACCACAGTCTCACCGAGCGTCACTGACCCGCGGTCGGCCCGTTCGAAACCAGCCAGGATGCGCAGCAGGGTCGTCTTGCCGCTGCCCGACGGCCCGAGCACGGCCGTCAGCGAACCTTCGGGGACCTCGAGGTCGAGGTCGTTGAGCACGACCCGGGAGCCGAACGACTTCCGCAGACCAGAGACGACCACACGCGTCATACAAATATCATGTAACCAGCAAAGTGCTGGAGAGCAGCCGGTGGGGCCGGCCGGCGGGCGAGCAAGTGCGCAACACAGTCACGTCGTAGCCGACTGTCTGCATCGAACCTTATTCTACAACTTTGTCAGGCTCGCCTAACGAAGAGGGGTAGGTAAGCCTTACCCGAGAATGGTAGTGCCGGCTCGGGCGCCACTCAGGCCCGGGTATGGCCCAAAGCATGTACTGGGCGAAGCGCAGAGCGTGCAGAGATAGACCTTCTCGACGCCACGAAAGGGCTGCCAGCAGATGTACCTGCTAGCCAGACCGCTTCGCTTTGCCCGCTGTGCATCGCCGCCTCGCCTCGCTCACTGGACCGCCCCCAGCGAGATCCCCTCGACGATCTGACGCTGGGCCACGATGGCGACCAGCAGGATCGGCAATATCGCAATGAGGGCGGCCGAGGTGATGAGGTCGTAGTTGGTGCTGAACTGTTGCTGGAAGACGGAGAGGCCCGTCGAGACGACGTTCATGCTCGTCGAATTGATCACGATCAGTGGGAACAGGAAGTTGTTCCAGTTCGTGAGGAAGGCGATGATCCCCAGTGCGGCGATAACAGGGCGGGCCAACGGGGCGTAGATCTTGTAGAAGATGCGCCACTCCGAGGCACCGTCGATGCGGGCCTGTTCGCCCAGCTCGGGCGGAGCAGCGAAGAAGAACTGGCGGAACAGGAACGTCCCGAGGGCAAAGGCGATGTTCGGGACGATGAGCCCCTGGAACGTGTTGAGCCAGTGGAAGGTCGCCAATATCTGGACCACGGGCACGATGACGACCGTAAAAGGCACCATCAAGCCGCACAGCAAAACGTAGAAAAGGAGCCGCCTCCCCGGGAAATCGAAAACGGCGAAGGCGTAACCAGCCATCATGGCGGTAAAGATCTGGCCAACGGTGGCGGAAACGGCAAAAATCACACTGTTCAGGTACCAGCGTGCGAACGGGGCCGCGTTCCACGCTTTTACGATATTGCCCCACTCGAACTGGCTCGGCCAGAGCGATGCCCGCAGGTCGAGGATCTGGCCGTTGGGTTTGACCGCGGTGCCCAACATCCAGATAAGCGGGAAGACGACTACCGCCACTGCGATTACGACGAGGGCGTAGAAGAAAACCCGGTTCGCGACCCGGCGACTATGGGTCACGGCGGGAACCTCGTCCGATGGTCGTGATGGCGATAACCGTGATCAGGAGCGAGATGAGGAACAGGATGCCGGCCAGCGCGTCGGCTTGCCCGGTGTTGAACTGGACAAAAGCCTTGTTGTATATCTCGTACACAATGGGGCTGGTGGCGCCGTTGGGGCCGCCCCCGGTCAGGATGTAGATCTGGGTGAAGGTCTGCAACCCGGTCAATGCCGTGATGACAAAGATGACGGCGGTGGCGCGGCGCAGCAGCGGCCAGCGGATGAAACGGAATCGGCGCCACGGCCCGGCGCCGTCGACGCTGGCCGCCTCCATGAGGTCCACGGGCAGGCTCTTCAAGGCGGCGAGGTAAAGGATGACGTTCTCGCCGAAGAACTGCCAAACGCCAAACGTGAGGACCATGATCAGGGCCAACGACGGCGACGACGTGAAGTCGGCTTGATGGAGCCCCAGCCCTTCGAGGATGCGGTTTATGAGCCCGAACTGCGGTGCGAACAGGTTGGCCCAGATGAGGGCCGTAGCGACGACCGGCACGACGACGGGGATGATAAAGGGAGCGCGGAGTCGGTCTATGCCGGGCAGCTTCATGTTGAGCAACAGCGCGGTTGCCAGGCCGAAGCCCATAGCCAGCGCTATGAAACCGACCGTATAAATGGCCGTTACTTCCAGCGCCTGCGTACCACCCGAGGACAGCGCGTCGCTGTAGTTCTGGAACCCGACAAAATTGAGCTTGTTTTGGAAGATATTGTTGCCGCCGCCATAAAAGCTGCGGTGGACGGCGATCCCCAGTGGGACCAACGAGAACAGGGCGGTAAGCCCGACGGCCGGGGCGATAAACAGATAAGGCAGTAACCGGGGCGGCCGAACCCCATTACGACGCGAGGACCTGGCCGCCGGCCGGGCCCACCGTCGCCTCCCGGGTAGCCGGGAGGCGGGCACAGGTCGTGTGCCCGCCTCCGCGAGGCGTCCTGACGAGATATCGACCACTATTGCGGCGAGAAGGTTCCTGGAGGAAGCACTAGCTGTTCTGGGCGAGCGCCTGGTCTACCTCCTTGGCAGCCGTGGCGAGCGCCTGGGCCGGCGTGACCTTCCCGGCGATAGCGTCATTTATCTCGGTGAAGAGGTACGACGATGCGGTGTACCACTCCGGGTTGAGCGGACGAGACTGCCCGTACTTCAAATCGCCGGCGAAGACGTTGTAGAACTTCGCCGTCTCGGCCGCCTTCATCACTGGCTGGCTGAGCTGGGCGGCGCTGGACGGCAGCCCGCCCGACTGGGCGGTCAGGTAGGCGCCCTCGGCCGGCGAGGCCAGGAACTTGATGAACGCCAGACCGGCCTGGTCTTCGGCCGATGTCGTCTTCAGCAAAGCGACGACGCCCTCACCGATGGCGGTCGACCCGCCCGAAGTGCCGGCCGGGTAAGGGGCCACGCCGTAGTCCAGGCCCTTCGGCATGTTGCTGCCCTCGACCCACGGGCCGTCGGTGATCATCGCTACCGCGTTGGAGTAGAACGCGGGGGCGCCGTCAAAGCTACCTCCGACCGCGTAGCTGGCCGTCGGCGCCACCTTTTGTGACCGGACCATGTTGACCCACGTCGAGAGGGCCTTGATGCCGGCAGCGCTGTCGAAGGTGGCCTTGGTCTGGTTGGCGTTGAGGAGGCTGCCGCCGTCACCCCACAGGACCGGTTCCCAGTCGTAGGAAATCCACTCGTTGTCACCGGTTGGCACGTAGAACCCGTAGCGGTGCTGAGACGGGTCGGTCAGTTTGGCCGCGTCCGCTTGCAGCTGCGCCCATGTCGAAGGCGGCGACGTTATCCCGGCCTGGGCGAAGTCGGTCTTGTTGTAGAACAGGGCAATGTCGCCGATGCCTCCAAGAGCCATGCCAAGTTGCTGGCCCCGGTAGAAGAGCGACTTCGCCACGCCCGGGTACAGCTGGTTGGTAAGGCCGCCGATCTTGCCCGTCAGGGGGATGAGCTTGCCACTTTCCTGGACTATGGGCAGGTCATAAGGTTGCTGGTCTGTGTAGACCGTCGGCTGAGTGTTGGTCTTCAGGGCCGCAATAATCTTCGGGAAGTAGACGTCCGACTTGGCGATGTACTGGCCGTTGGCCTGGTACTGCGGGTACGCCTTATCGAAGGCGCTATCGATCGCTGCCAGTTCGGTCGGGCCGTAACCGCTCGTCCACCACGTGAACGAAACGGGAGAAGCGGCGCTGGCCATGGTCGCCGTCGCCCCGAGGCCGATCGCCGAGGTCGCGGCCAGTACCGAGATAGCGGCCAACTTCTTACGTCGTTGATGCACCTTTATCCTCCTATGTTGATGGGAATACTCTACATTCGGTCGATTGCTCCGAGCGTTCAGCCCTTGCCAAGCAAATGAGCTGCTCTCGCTCGGTCTCATGGGCCGGTGAGCTGGAGCGCTCGCCGGTCCTCCCCTCTCGAGTTCGATCCTGAATGCTAGGCGAGGTTGCCCGGGCACACACGACGACCCGTACTCGGGGGGCAAACGAGCCGCACCTTCGTGGCGCCGTCCTGGTCCCCGTCCGGGCCGACCGGGAGGACCAGTGCTACTCCGCGGCGGCTGTCGTGGGCGCCGCAGGCGGTGGCGACATGGTTGGGCAGGCGCGTGTGCAGACCTGGCGAGCGGGGCAGTTCCCGAGAAGTGCCGGCAGGAACGAGTACGCCCGTCTCACCTCAGGATCCTCCACTGTCTCCCAAAAAGCGGTGAGGTCGCGCCAGCACGGGGCGGCGAGTGAACTCCCCACGAGCTTGACCGACTCGGCCGCGCAGAGGTTGGCAAAGCGCAGGCGCTGCTCTAGCGGCCAACCGGCCAGCGAGCCGTATATAAAGCCGGCGTCGAAGACGTCACCCGCGCCCGTGGTGTCTCGCGCCTCCACGGTGAGAGCCGGGACGCGCAGGCGCGTACCGTTGGAAGGGTCCACGGCGAAGGCTCCTGAGCCCGCATCCTTGACGACGGCGAACAAACCATTGCCGGCCAGGGCGTCGGCCGCCTGCTCGACGCTGTCGCGCCCCGTGCAGGCGAGGGCCTCGGCGGCGTTTGGCATAAAGACGTCGACGTGGCCCAGCCGCCTCCGGAGCTCGGGCGAACAGAGCTGGTCGAGGTCTGAGGGCACATCGGCGAACACCAGCGGGGCGATGTCGTGCAGGCCAGCCAGCCAGCGGTCGTCTGCGTTGTCCAGCGAGACGACCACGGCATCGGCCCGGTAGCCTCCGGGCACAAGTGCGGCCAGGTCGACCGGAGGCGCCGCCTCGTACGTGACCAGGCTGCGTTCGCGCCCGTAAGCAACCGACGTGGTGACGGGGGTGGTCCAACCCGGTGAACGGACGGACAGGCTCAGGTCGATGCCTTCGTGAGCCAGGGCTGACCACAGGTAGCACCCGAACGCGTCCTCGGCGAAGACGGCCGACAGCCCGACGTCGAGGCCGAGACGGGCGAGCGCCACGCCAATGTTGGCCACGCCTCCCGGGGCGATACCCAGATTTGCGGCCCGCACCTCCATGCCGGTCCGGGGTTGCGTGGCTAGACCGGAGTAGACGAGGTCGAAGAAGACGGTGCCGAAGACGTGCACGCGACGTCTTGGGCAGTGGTCCGGAGCACTGGCCACAGTCGAGCTCGCACGCCAGCGCGGCGGCGTCCGCCGGGTCGACGGCCGTTGTGCTCACGGGCGCGCCGCCGGTCGGTCCGCGGTGGCGCCCGCCCCCGGCCCCGTCACGTTGAGGCCCGTTTTCGTTGCCCCGCCGGACGTAAATGGCAACCAGCAGACGGCGCGGGACATGGTCATCGACTGCCAATTGTAGAGCAAGACGAGGAGACTACAGCCCGCGGCCGTAGGGGTCGCACAATCGCGTCTGCGACCAGGCAGAGCAGGACCAGAGATGGAATTATTGACCGTGTGGAAATGATGCTGGGCCTGACGGTGCCGGGCGGTCGCGAAGTGGCCCTGTCCGAGTTCCCCGTGCCGGAGCCGGGTTGCGACGAAGTCCTCATCGAGATCCGCTCCTCGGGGCTGTGCGGTAGCGACCTGCACGCTTACGCCCGGCCCCGGGCGCCGGGTGGTGTGCCCGACCCCCTCAGCGGGCTGATCGCCGGTCACGAACCGAGCGGCGTAGTCGTTGATGCGGGGGCGGGAGTAAAGAGGTTCAAATCGGGCGACCGCGTTTTTGCCTATCACATTTCGGGCTGTGGGCTCTGCCACCAATGCCGGTCGGGTTATATGGTGAATTGCACCAGCCCGGAGCGAGCCGCTTATGGCGGGCAGCGTCACGGCGCCGACGCCAGGTTCATGCTCGCCACCGAGCGCACGGTTATCGAGCTCCCCGGTCCGCTTACCTTTCTCGACGGGGCCATGCTGGCCTGTACGGCCGGGACTGCCTACGGCGCCTGCTCGAGAGCGGACGTTTCGGGAAAAGACACCGTGTTGGTCACCGGTCTCGGCCCGGTTGGCCTTACCGCCGCGCTCGTCGCCCGGGCGCACGGCGCTGATGTGATAGCGACGGACATCAACGAGGCCCGGACTGCGTACGCGCGCGAATGGGAATTACCAACGTCCTGAAAACGGAGGATGACACCGCGGAGGCGGTCCTGGCGCTGACGGGCGGGCAAGGCCCAAGCGTGACAATCGACTGCTCCGGCAGCGACCAGGCCCGGCTGTTCGGCCTCCAGGTAATTGCCACCTGGGGACGGGCAATTTTCGTCGGTTTCGGCGGGCGCTCCCTGACCATCGACGCCGGCGCCCTGGTACTGCAAAAGCAGCTTACCCTGCGGGGGTCGTGGGTTTGCAGCCTGGGCCAGATGGAGGAAGCAGCGGCGTTCCTCGTCCGCCACGACCTCCACCCGGGCAAGTTGGCGGCCCGTGAGTACTCGTTGTCCGAAGGCGCGGAGGCCTACGCCGCCTTTGCCGCCGGCGCCCCCGGTAAGTTCAGCTTCAACCCGGCCACCTGACGGATTTGCTGGAGGTGGGAGGTTTGCCTGAGGTGGCGAGTTTGCCCGAGGTCTGGCCCTTGGCCGGGGGCCTGGTGTTCAGCCGAGTTCCGCCACCGCTACCTCTCGTCGTTCAGCCGCGGAGCGTTGGGCCGCCAGTGCGAAAGCCAGGGTCGCCCGGCCCTCTTTGGCGTCAAGACGGGGCGGCCGTCTGTCCAGGATGGCGTCGATGAAATCGAACGTCGAGTCGCGAAACGATGCCGCCCAATCGGTTTCGAGGCGATGAAAGCCGCGCGTGACACCATCGCGATAATGAACGACCGAAGGCTCGTCGAGTAATTGCCCGGTGCACTGGGTGACCCAGATGATCCCCTTGGTGCCACGGAGCTCCAGGCGGTCGTCGGAGACGTAATAATGCGACCCGACGTCGAGTTGGGGCGAATCGACAAGGTCCCACGAGCCGTGCCGGGCTAGCTGGCCGGCGTAAGTCCAACTTATATGGGCCGACGGGTCGACTATGAGGCCGTTGCCCACTTCGATGGTCGTGATGAAAGCGTGTACCCGGTCGACCGGCTCGTCGACGAACATGCGCCCTAACTGGAAGCAGTGAAAACCGTGGTCAAAGGTCATCGGGCCGCCACCGCAGAGAGCGGGGTCCATGCGCCACGCTTGTGACTCGGCCGGGACGCGCCAGCCCTCTCCGGCGCCCAATCGTCCGTTGCCGGTGACCACCCGCACCGACACGACGTCGCCCACGCCGCCTTCGTCGACGATCTGGCGGGCCAGGACGTGCGGAGGGTAAAAGAGGAAGTTCTCGTAGACCTTGAATACCGTGCCCGAGTGCTCGGCGGCAGTGGTCACGCGGTCGAACTCGGCCAACGAGATCGTGGGCGGCTTTTGCAGGCATACGTGCTTGCCAGCATTAAAGGCCTCGATCGCCTGAGCGGCGTGCAGGTGATGGGGCGTCAGGATCTCCACCGCGTCGACGCGAGGGTCAGCCAGCATGTCGCCGAGGTCGGCGTACTCGGCGCAGCCCCATTCCCTTGCCCGCTGGTCGCGTCGTGCCTCGTCTTTGTCGCAGATTGCTACTATTTCGGCGCGCTCGTGCTCCAGCCAGCCGATCTTGTTGAGGTCGGCGATCCTCCCCCCTCCGACGATGCCGACGCGCACCCGGTCAGCCGACGCGCTGGTCACAGCTAACTCCCTTCTATCTTTGTTCCGCCTGGGTTTGCATCAAGCTGATGCCGCACGCTCAATCTCGCGACGGGTCCCGGACACGCGTCCGGCGGCCTCTAGTGCGCCTTGTCACTGCCGTCGGTGACTGCGACGTTAACGTCAACGACCGGGGGCACCAGGAAATCGAGATCGGCCCCGAGGTGAGCCTGAAGGACGTTCTCGGCATAAAGCCGCGCCCAGCCGCGTAAGGGCGGCGCGGGTGGCCGCCACCGCTCTCGCCGGCGCTCGATCTCGGTTTCATCGACCAGCAGGTCCAGAGTGCCGGCGACAGCGTCGAGGGCAATGAGGTCACCGGTCTCGACGAGGGCCAGCGGGCCCCCGACGGCGGCCTCGGGCGAAACGTGCAGCACCACTGTGCCGTACGCCGTCCCGCTCATTCGCCCATCTGATATTCGAACCATGTCGCGAACCCCTGAGGCGGCGAGCTTGCGAGGCAGCGGAAGGCTGGCCGCCTCCGGCATCCCAGCCCCCCTGGGCCCGACATTGCGCAGGACGAGCACGGTGTCAGGAGTTACGTCCAGGCCCGGGTCGTCAAGGAGGGCGGCCGCTTCCGCGGTCGAGCCAAAAACAAGGGCCGGGCCGGTGTGCTTCAGCAAAGCGGGGCTGGCCGCTGAAACCTTGATAACGGCGCCGTCAGGTGCCAGTGTGCCTCTCAGGGCCCGGATGCTCCCGGGTGGGCCGAGGGGCTCGGCCACCGTGCGGATGGTGGTGTTTACATACGGGTTGGGCTGGCCTTTTGCCGCGTCACTGATGGCCGGATCGTTGCCGGACTTGACCTGTAGTGACCTATCGATCAGCTCGCCGAGCGTGCAACCGCAGACCGTGCGCGCCGAGCGTTCGAGCAAGCCGGCCCGGTCGAGCTGACGCAAAAGTGCTGGCACGCCACCGGCGCGGTCGAGGTCCTCCATGTAACCCGAACCGGAAGGCTTGCAATCGACGAGCAGTGGCGTCTTTTCACCGATCCGGTCAACGTCGGCCAGGCCGAGGGTGATCCCGGCCCGCCGTGCTATTGCGGTGAGGTGGACCACGACGTTCGTCGAGCCGCCTAACGCAATGAGGGTCGTCAGGGCGTTGTCGAACGACCTACGGTCGAGGACCAGAGAAGGGCGCCTCCCGGACCGGGCCAGCTCGACAGCGAGGCGCCCGCTTTCGACTGCGACCTGAAGCCGGCGGCCAGTGGCGGCCGGCGGCGTCGCACCCCCCGGGACCATGAGCCCGAGCGCCTCGGCCACGCAAGCCATGGTCGACGCCGTGCCCATCACCATGCATGTCCCCGCCGTTGGGCACAATTGCCCCTGCACTTCTTTGATCTCGGAGGAGCCCAGCTCGCCCGCCCGATAGGCAGCCCAGACGCGGCGACAGTCCGTGCAGGCGCCGACTCGCTCGCCCCGCCAGCTACCCGTGATCATGGGGCCAGTCACAAGCTGCACGGCGGGAAGGTCGGCCGACACCGCCGCCATGAGCTGAGCGGGGACCGTCTTGTCGCACCCTCCGCACAGGATGACGGCGTCCATGGGCTGGGACCGGATCTGTTCCTCGGTTTCCATGGCAAGCAAGTTGCGATAGAGCATCGCCGTCGGCGACAAGAGGATCTCCGGCAGCGACATGGTCGGGAAACGCACCGGCAACCCACCCGCTTCGAACACGCCGCGACTTGCCGCATTGACCAGTTCGGGCATCTGCCGGTGGCACGTCGTGTAGCCGGACGAGGTGTCGGCGATCCCGACGATGGGGCGGTCGAGATCCTCGGCGTCGTAACCGGAGGAGGCGAGGAACGCCCTTCTCAGGAAGCGCGAGAACTCAGGGTCGCCGTAGTCGGTCAGCCCGCGGTCGATTACAGGCCCGCTGCTCACGGTTCCTTCCTGGTGCAAAGGGTCGACCGGTCGCGCAAGAGCTACGGCAGGAGCAGCGTTTTGGCCGCGCGGCCGGCATCGAAAAGCGAGAAGGCCTCAGGGGCGTCGCCCAACGCGAACCGGTGCGTGACGATCCTTTCGGGCTGCAGGCCATCCTCTATCAGGGCCACTATTTCCTCGTAATCAGAAAGGTGGTAGTACCTCGTGCCGGTCATCGTCAGCTCCCGGCCAAGGAAATGACGCGACGGGTCGATCGTGGCCACGCCCTCCCGGTGCTCACCTACCAGCGCGATGCGGCCGAAATGGCGACAACTGTCGAGCGCGTAGCGAAGGGTCGTGTCGCTGCCGGCGCATTCCATGGCCAGGTCGAGACCGGTACCGCCCGTCAGCTCCCGCACGGACGCCACAACATCTGCATGGCCGGCGTCGATGACCTCCGTTGCCCCAAGCTCCTTGGCCAGTGCCAGCCGGTCTGCATTTACATCGACGCCTATGACCCGGGCACCGAAACGCGCAGCGAGGAGGGTGGCGCCGAGCCCGACGGGACCGAGGCCAAAGATGCCGAGCGTCTCGTCGGCCCGGGCCCCGCCGGCCTTCATCAACGCTCGATAGGGCGTCCCGACGCCGTCGCCGATCAGGGCGGCAACGTCGAACGAGATCGTGCCCGGGAGAGGCAAACAAGCCCGCTCAGGGACGAGCACGTACTCGGCGTCGCCACCGTCTCGCGAAAACCCCAGCGTGCTGGCGTTAGAGCACATGATGTACGCGCCCCGGCGACAGAAGGGGCAAACCCCGCAGCCCGTCGGCGCGTGCAAGGCCACCCGGTCGCCCACCCGGGCCCGTAACGCCCGGTCAATTGCGACTACCTCGCCGGCCACCTCGTGCCCGGGTGTGAAGTGGCTGCCTTTCTCGGGACGGTAGAGCCCATGGAGGTCGCTCCCGCACAGTGCTGAAGCCCTGACCCGGACGACCACTTCGTCGCCCTGCGGCCGTGGTACCTCGACTTCCTCCATCACGGACTTCGAATTGCCGTTCAGCCGTAGCCGTTGCATCGTGGTAGCGCTCAACGCCAGGACCTCATAATTCTCATGTCGGGTACCCTGCCCGCCGCCGCTACACCTGAGGGACGGGCCGGCCGTCATAAACCAAAGGAAATGCGTCCCCTGCCAGCACATCGCCATCCGCCACGGTTATATAGCGCCGCATCGGGTGGTCTCCTCCCGAGGCAACGTGGCGGGTTTCTCCGGTCATGTAATGAACGGCGATGGCGCGCCGGGGCCGGTCGCTGTTGTTGCCGTGCGACGAATGCCACGTCACGCAGTGGTGGTAGTGAACCTGTCCCTTTTGTACGGGACGCACGGAAATTTCGACCGGGTGGCCTTCGAACGTGGACGGCAGGTCCAGGCCGGGACTTATTTCGCGCAGCCGGTCCATTTGGTCGCCCCACAAGTGGGAGCCCCGTACCATGCTCATGCAGCCGTTCGACTCGTCTACGTCGTCGAGGGCGACCCACGCCGTGACCTGGGTCATCGGACCGATCGGAGGCCACAAAGGGGCGTCCTGATGCCAATGGTTGACACCGCCGTGCCGGGCCGGTTTGTACTGGATTTGGTCATGCCATACCCGTAACTGGCGGGCGCCGGTCAGTTGGGCAATGTCCTCGACGATAACCGGGTCGGCCAGGTGCTGGCGAAAGGCCGGGCTCGCCTGCCATATGTTGACGACCTGCCACACCGGGTTCGCCTCGTTGTCGAGGTTGGCCACCCGCACGGGCTGCGGCACACCGGCGCGGTCCTGGTCGGCGATGACCCGGTCCAGTTCGTCGCGCAGCTCGTCTACTTTCGTGGCTTCGAGCACGATGGGCCCAGCGACGAACCCGTAGCGGCGGAACGTTTCGAACTGCTCAGGGCTAAGCATCGGCGACCTCAAGCAACGTCAAGCAAGTAAAGGGCACCCGGGGTCAGGCGGGCGGCCGTCTCGGGCCGCAAATAGTCTCGCTGAACCGTTTGGGGCGTAGCGTCGCGCCGAATGAAAAAGGCGTGCGCGGCGTGACGCGGACGGTCAGAATTGTTGTCCCGGCCGCTGTGCCATAAATGGGCATTGAACACGACCACGCTACCGGCCCGACCTATCACCAGGATCTGGTCAGGGTGGGTTTCGACCGGGTCGGTCAACACGTCGGCGGGGCGCTTGCCCCACCGGTGCGAACCGGGGACGACGCGTGTGGCACCGTTTTCGGCCGTGAAGTCGTCGAGCATCCACATGGAATTGCAGGCCTCGTACTCCCCGGCGTGCACCGCCTGCGGCCAATCGGTGTGCAGGCCCTGGTGGCCCGCCCCCGGTAAGGCGGTCCGGCCATTGAGCGAGCTCAATTTGATCTCCCGTCCGTTCAGGACATAGTTGACCGCCGCCAGTTGCATGGGCGTGGTCCATAACGCGTCGAACATCGGGCCCTTGTTTACCAGGTTGGCCAACCGGTGCGTCCCGGGCTCCTGGTGGAACTCGGCGCCCGCCTCGTCTCCCTCGAGGGCAACCAGCTCGTCGTAGCGCTGACGCAGGGTGTCAACCTGTGCCCGGTCCAGGACGTCGCTCAGCACGACGAAGCCGTCATCGTCGAGATGACGGCGTTGGTCATGACTGAGCAGTTCAGGGACGCGCCAAGCTCCACCAGCGCGCCCCGCAGGTCATCGACGCTCACAGACATTTTGCCCTCCCCGCTTCCGCTGTCGCCGGCCAGGTGGCCCTCGTCTGTTGTTGGACTGGCCACGGGGTGCGTGGCGCTGCGACATCAAAGCTCCTTCAAATATCGCACGAACGAAAAGCAGTGTACCGGCCTCGTCGTAGGCCCGCCTCGGCGGGGCATGCCCCACATGTCCTCGGTCCAGGGGAGGTGGTGCCCGAAGCCTCGGCCCTGCTGTCTGAAAATGGACCGCACCGGGCGCGAAGACGCACTAACGTTTTGCTGATGCGGGTTTTCCGCGGCCAAGGGCCAGCGAGGCCCTGGCGGAGCAAGGCGCTCACGCCAACACTTGGTGCCCGCCGCTTCCACCTATGCGTCGGAGGAAGCGGCGGGAGAGTCGGCGCGCTGGCTCCGCCCTAGCCGAGCCAGTCGTTCGCGCCCGTACACCTCCTGCCTGGAGCCAGGAGGTGTGGCATGTCGGAAGGGCATGCGATCAAGCTGGAGCCGGCCGGGTACGCTCACCCGCTGGTCCAGGAGTTCGTCAACATCAAGCGGAACAAGCGGGCTGGCGCAGACCTCCTGGCCTTAGACGGCCTATGGGCTATCCAGGCCGCGATTGCTGCGTTCACCCGCATAAAAGCGGTATTCGTGTGCCCCGCTCTGGTCCCGGGCGACGAAGCGGCGCGCGTCCTCCACGGGCTCGGCCGCGACGTGGCACGCCTCGAGTTGAGCGAACGAGTGCTTCGACGCATCGCCGAACGTGATGGGCCCGACGGGCTGGCCGCCGTCGCTTATCTCGAGCGCAAAAGGCCCTCCGATATTGTGCTTGGGCCGGCGTCGAGAGTGGCGATCGCAGATGGGCTCGAGCTACCGGGCAACCTGGGTACGGTTATTCGTTGCGCGGACGGATCCGGCGCGGCCGCCGTCGTCGTTTCGGGCAGTCCCCTCAAGCTGACGAACCCCACTTTGATCAAGGCAAGCATGGGCACCTTGCTCTCCGTCCCCGTAATGCCTATGGAGCGCGACGCAGCGCTCGAGTGGCTAAGGGCGGGCGGGTTCCGGGTCATTGCGGCTGACCCGCAGGCAAAGTTGTCTTATCGAGATGCGGACTACGGCGGGCGCGTGGCCCTCGTGATCGGCAGCGAGCGGCACGGGCTCGGCTCGTTCTGGCGCCGGGCGGCCGATGTAGAAGTATCCATCCCCATGATGGGTATGGCCGACTCCCTGAACGTTGGACATGCAGCCGCACTACTTCTATATGAGGCGCTGCACAGGCAGCTTGGCGACCGGCGGTAGTGGAATGGTGGGGGCCCGACTAAATATTGTGAAATCGCGTGGGCGAGCCAGCGGCCTGGTCCCGGGTTAGGCCAAACGAGGGGCGTTCCAGCGTCTCGGGCCCACCCGGACCGTGATGCGCTTGTCGAGTTGGAGCAGGCGGCGCGCCGTTTTGCGTACATAGCCGCGCCAACCCGGTCTCGCGGCCCGGGCGCCCCGGGGTTGACCCGCAGTGTCGGGGCCTATTAGAAAGACAGCTTCTATGGAAATAGTAGAGTCATCGGAGCGGCGGGCAATGTACAGGCGCACGACCCGGTCGAGCCTGTTCTAGGGGCAAGGAGAGATGGCCCTTATAACTCGCGGCGCCCGGGCCGAGGCCCCCGTGCCCATGCCCGTCGCCCCGCCGGTGGCCAAGGGCACCAAGGTGCGCGAGCCGGCCCGGGACCGCATGATGCTGCTCGGCTACCCGCTGTCCAGGCCCACCTTCAGGGGCCGGCGCCTCATCAGCTTCCTGGTCCTGTTCGCCTTCTTGTTCTCCGGCGGCATCATCCCGCTGTACCTGGTCGTCCAGGACCTCGGGCTCATCAACACCCGCCTGTCCCAGATCGTGCCCGGCGCCCTCAGCCTGTTCTCGGTCATCCTGGCCAAGAGCTTCTTCCGGACCACCATCCTCGACACCCTGATCGACGCGGCCGAGATCGTTCCCTCATCGTGGTGGGGAGCCTCCCCATCCTGGTCATCTACCCCTTCGCCCAGAAGTACTTCGTGAAGGGCTTCCGCCTCGGCTCGCTCAAGGAGTGATGCCCCTGGACCAGCACCAACCGGTCCCTTTTCACGCCGCCACACCAACTAATTGAGTCATCCGTCCCGTCAGCTCACAACCTTTACCACACAAGACAAACAACCCTTGACATGGAGGGGCCAATGCATCACAAGACGAAATTACTAGCGTGCATAATAAGTGGCGCCGCTACGGTCACTATGGCCGCGGGGACAGGCGCAGTGGCCAGTGCGGCTCAGGTGCCGGCCGCCTCGAGCACCATCCCGCCCGTGACGATGTTCGGCGAGATGCCACAATCGGTTGCCAACCTGAACACCAACACGTTCACCAAGTTCGTCGAAAAGCTGACCGGCTTGACCTTCAACTTCGAAACGACGCCTGTCGGGGACGTACAGGACCTGACCACCAAACAAGGGCTCCTGCTGGCCAGCGGCCAGTACCCGGACGTCATTTGGGATGGCTCCATCAGCCAGGCCGACGCTCTCAAGTACGGCAGCGAAGGCGTTTTCCTACCCTTGCAGGACCTGATCAAGAAGTACGCTCCGAACCTCTGGAACAACATCGAGACCATACCCGGTTACAAAGCGGCGGTTACCGCACCGAACGGCAATATTTATGCTCTGCCGACTTACAACTACTGCCTGCACTGCAGCTATACCTACCAGGACTACATCAACATCTCCTACCTCAATAAGTTCGGCCTGTCGATGCCGAGGACGACGGCCCAGTTTGCCAACGTCCTCAACGTGTTCAAGGAGCACGGGATCACCCCGCTCTCCGGTGCCATCGACACCTACGACTCAGATCCAGTCCAGTTCCTGATGAACTCGTTCATCCCCTTCGACGGCGACCTTGCCACCACCACCGACGAGAACTACGTCGACGTCACCAACAGCGGCACTGTCATCTTCGTGCCGACGCAGTCGCAGTGGAGGGCCGGGCTCGAGTACATCTACAGCTTGTTCAAGAACGGTGATTTCACGGCCGAAGCGCTGACCCAGCAACCATCCGCCCTCACCGCCCAGATCTCGGCGAACACGCTGGGCGTCTTCCCGAGCGGCGCCGACAACGTGAACATCCTCAACTACGGGGCGCCCAACAGCAATTACCTCGACTGGCTCACGATGCCACCGTTGACCGGGCCGAGCGGCGCCAACTACGCCGCCTTTGCAGGCACCGGCATCGGCGGGTTCGTGATGGCGATAACCAACAAGGCGACCGTGCCGCAGGAGATCGGGATCATGAAGCTGCTCAACTTCATGAACACCACTGAAGGCTCACTGCAGTACAACCTGGGTTGCTACGTGAGCAAGAACTTCCCGCCCGGTGCCATCGGGCTCGTCCCGGGCAAGTTGCTGTACACGACCAAGGACCAGTCCGTCGCCTTCGTCTCCCCGAACTTCTACGAAAACTGCAGCTGGTTCCAATGGGGCCCGCAGTACACCAGCGTGGCAGACCGCAACCTGCAAGCCTACACCCCGCCTTTCACCGCCGATGGGCCGGGGCCCACAACCAGTTGCTTACCGAAATTGACGTGGCGGGTCACCAGGCCAAGCTGCAGTACCCGACTTCGGCGTGGGTACCGGTGGCAGACGGCGCCAGCTTCGCCACGCTGCAGACCAATATCGACACATACGTCGACCAGTGGACCGACGAGTTCATCACCGGCCAAAAGTCCTTGACGAGCGACTGGAACACCTACGTCTCGGGCCTGAAGAGCCTTGGGCTCTCCTCGTACATGAAGTACGTGCGTCAGTTCGAGGGCACACCCCTCAACACCGGCACGCCGCTCTATCAGCAAAGCCCGAGCGATATCAAGTTCCTCCTCTGCGCCGGGGCTGTCCCCAGCCTGACAAAGAAGTACTTGCTCGAAAGCGGCGTCCCGGCCAGCGACTTCAGCTGCGCGAAGTAGTTGCGCCACGTGACCAGGCAACAGGTGCCGCCGCCGGCGTCCCGGCGACAGAGGCGCTAACGGCACAGGCGGGCCGCCCCGCGGGGGCGGCCCGCCTTTGAGGGCGAGGGCCCAGAAGCGAACCGGGGTAAATATATGAGAAGTATGCCAACCGACCCACCGCACCAGTACTACGTATCGCTCGATGGTCGCGACACGTGGTCAGGGGCCCTCGCAGATCCCCTACCCGACGGCTCGGACGGGCCGTTCGCCACTCTCGACCGCGCTCGAGACGCCGTCCGCGCTCTGAAGCGGAGCGGGCACCTCGAAAGCAATGTTGTGGTGTGGGTACGCGCCGGGCGGCACACCCGCGATGCTCCCCTCGTTTTCGGGCCGGGCGATTCTGCTCCTGTCCGGTACTCGTCTTACCCGGGCGAAGAGGCGATAATCGACGGCGGACGGCGTATTACTGGTTGGCGCACAGAGCAGAGGGGTGACCTCGAGTACTGGATGACCGATATCCCGGAGGTCGCTCGGGGTGACTGGTACTTCCACCAGCTCTTTGTCAGTGGTCAACGCCGGCCCCGGCCGCGCCTGCCCAGAGAAGGCTACTACAGGATAAAAGAGACGGTCCCGCCATTGGACTTCGACCGGTGGGTGTTCAGCGAGGAGAGCCTCTTCGCCGGTACATCGACCTTCCGTTGCGACGCCGCCGACGTGTCCAACTGGGCCAACCTCGGTGACATCGAGGTGGTGGCCCTTCACTGGTGGATCGAAGAGCGCCTCCCCATAGCCCGCCTGGATGCGGCAACGGGGACAGTCGTTTCCTCCCGTCGCAGCATGTTCGCGTTACGGGACGACACCGAGCCGCAGTACGCCCGCTATTACTTCGACAACGTGTACGAGGCTCTAAGTGAGCCCGGTCAGTGGTACCTCGACCGGTCGAGCGGCAAGCTCTATTACTTGCCGCTGGAAGGAGAAGAACCGGAGACCACCGACGTTTTTGCGCCCCGAGTAGACCAGCTGCTCGTACTGCAGGGTGCACCGGAGGACAACAGTTACGTCGAGTTCCTTCGTTTCGAGGGGCTCGGTTTCGAGCACGCGGACTGGCACCAGCCCCGGGGCTGGCACAACCTGTTCAGCTCGGAGGGGAGCGAGTTTCCTCGACGATCGCCCGGTGTCGACTACGCCGCGGCCCAACAAGCAGCGTGCAATGTGCCCGGTGCGCTGGCGATGGAAGGGGCGCGCTCGTGCGCCATTGTGGGTTGTCGCATATCGCATATCGGGGGCTACGGAGTGGAAGTCGGCGAGGGTTGTAACGGGGCCCGGGTCGTCGGCAACGTGATCACCGACCTCGGTGCCGGGGGAGTGAAGGTATTCGGCAGCGATGCCAGCGGCTCGAGGGCGCGTCGCACGGTCGCCACGCAAATCACCGATAATCACATCCATGCCGGAGGTCGCGTTCACCCGAGCGGTGCCGGCGTCCTGATCGCGCACGCAGGCGACACTGTTGTCTCCCACAACCGCATCCATGACCTGTTTTATAGCGGTATTTCCTGCGGCTGGGTCTGGGGGTACACCGAGAACACGTCGTACAACAACCACCTCGAGCACAACCACATCTACGACATCGGTCACGGGCTACTGAGCGACATGGGCGGGATCTATACCCTGGGGGCACAGCCCGGCACCGTCGTGCGCGGCAACCTCATCCACGATGTGCGCCAAAAGAACTACGGCGGTTGGGCTATCTACCTCGATGAGGGCAGCTCGCACATCGTGGTGGAAAGCAACGTCTGCTATGACACCGGCAGCGAGGTGTTCCACGTGCACTACGGTCGCGAGAACATTGTCCGCAACAACATTTTCGCCTTCGGTCAGCGCGGGCTGGTGGCACTCGGGCGCCAGGAGGACCACAATTCCTTCACGCTGCTTCATAATGTCCTCGTTTCCGACGGGGAGCCGGTCTATGTCGGCGGCCGCCGGTGCACCCTGGAAGGCCAGCCGTTTATGAGCGACCTCAACGTCCTTTGGGACGTACGAGGCTCGACGGAGGCAACGGGTGGTAGCGCCGGCGAGAGGGTCGAGCGGTCCGGGCCGCCCGCTCTGTTCGGCCTCGCCGAGGCCCGCGCCCTGGGCTACGATCAACACTCCCTGGCGGTGGACCCGGGATGTCGCGACCTCAGCAAGCGGGATTTTACGGTCATGCTCGAATCGGAGGCATTTGGCCTCGGGTTTATGCCGGTCGACATTTCCCGGGTGGGGCCGCGGCGCCACCCCGGCCCGAGTACGGCCGTCCCCCGAGAGGGGGTGCAGCCCCGGTGATGCCGAATGTGCTTTTCATCATCGCTGACCAGCACAATGCCAAAGTGGTCGGTCACCGCGGCCATCCCGACGTAAAGACGCCCAACCTCGACCGGCTCGCCGCTGACGGGGTCCGTTTCGATAATTGCATTACTCAGAACCCGATCTGCACGCCGAGCCGTATGAGCTTTTTTTCGGGCCAATACCCTCATAACCACGGTTACTACGGATTGAGCGGGGCTCGCCCGAACGTGCCGAACCTGCTCGGGTACTTCCGTCAGCATGGCTACCGGACCGGCGCCATCGGCAAGATCGACTGCCCCGAGTACTGGATCGAAAACGATTGCGACCACTTCCGCGAGGTGTACCCGGAGCTGAGCCCGGACCGGGCCGTGCAGTACGTGGCTTATCTCGAGGAAAAGGGTGTTCTGGCGGACAGGGATGACGATCTTTATCAAGAACAAAGGGACCGCAGGGCTCAGTCTCTCGACGGGCGCCCGTCCCGCCTGCGCTATGAGGACGCCCCCGAAGGCTGGATCGTGCGGGAGACGATCGCCTTCATGTCGCGGGCGGCCATGGAGGGGACGCCCTTTATCGTGCAGGCGAGCCTGCCCCGGCCACACCAGATTTACGTGCCGAGCGAACCGTTCTGGTCTATGTACGACGAGTCGACGCTGCACCTGCCGCCCAACGCCGACTACGACATGGGCCTCAAGGCACCCCACATGCGGAGTATGGCTGAGTCGTACCACCGCGTGGAATGGACGCTGTTCGAACCGCGGACATTTGAGGCCGGCCGGCTGCGCAAGCTACACGGCTACCTCGGGTGCGTCAGCCAGGTCGACCACGCCGTCGGTGAGATGCTGGGCTGGCTCGACGAGCAGGGCCTGGCCCGTGACACGATCGTTGTCTACACATGCGACCACGGCGACTACGCCTGTGAGCACAGCATGATGGAAAAGGCACCCGGTATCTGTTCTGACGCCATCACGCGTATACCCCACATCTGGCGGTGGCCGGGCCAGTTCCAGGCCGGCCATGTGGTCACTGACATTGTGGAGAGCGTCGACCTTTCCGCCACCCTGTGCGCGCTGGCCGGCCTCGACCCGCTGGAGACCAGCGACGGCGTAGACCTTACCGCCCTGCTGAAGGGCGCCCAGGGCAAAGTGCACGATGTCGGCGTGACGGAGTTCGCATGGAGCAAGAGCCTGCGCAAAGGGCAGTACCGGCTTGTCTACTACGCCCCCCAGATGTTCCCCGAGGAGTACCCGGATGGTTTCGGTGAGCTCTACGACCTTGAAACGGACCCCTGGGAGATGGACAACCTCTACTTCTCCCCTGAGCACGCTCTCCGGGTGGACGAGCTCAAGGCGGACTTGCTCGACTGGATGATCACGACGACGCGCCCGGCCACGGTGCTCGGCCTACCGGAATTTGGTGGGAGCCAGACAGTAGAGCGTTTCTACAATACGACCAACCTCGACATGAAAGTCCATCCTGGTCGGCTCGCCGAACTGAGACGTCGAAATTACCTATAGTCGTGGTCGTGTGTTGGTAGTCGTCGGCGGTCCCCGGCTGTCGTCGCGACTTTTGGGCACGAGAGGACGTGAAAGTGGAGCTTCGGGACTCGGCTGAGATCGGCAGTCTTCGCCACGTGACCAACCTCGGCTTTGGTGCGGCGCCGCTCGGCAATACCGTGGCCCCGCTTACGGAGGACGATGCCATGCGGACGTTCGACGCCGCCTGGGAGGCCGGCATACGCTACTTCGACACCGCCCCCTGGTACGGCCTTGGTCTCAGCGAGCACCGCTCGGGCACTTTTCTGCGGACCAAGCCTCGCGCCGACTACGTCCTTTCGACCAAAGTTGGCCGGCTCCTGCGCCCGTGGCCCGACCCTGAGCGGCCGAGACAGCACAGGGGGGCCTGGCGCCAACCTCTCGACTTCGAGGTCCGCTTCGACTACTCCTACGACGGGATAATGCGCTCGTACGAGGACAGCATGCAGCGTTTGGGAATAGCCCGGGTCGACATTTTGGTCATTCATGACCTGGACCGGGGATACCATTCTCATGGGGTCGACTACGAAGCGCACCTTTCACAACTGGTAACGGGCGGGTTCCAGGCATTGCACGAGCTCCGCGCCGACGGGGCGATCGGTGCCATCGGGGCGGGGGTGAATATCCCGGGCGTGATCCCCCAGTTCCTGGATCTCTTCGAGCTCGACCTGTTCCTCGTTGCGGGGCCGTACGGTCTGCTCGACCAGGAGACCGCCGGGGCCGAGCTCGACCGCTGCGCCCAGCAGGGCGTGAGCGTCGTCATCGGGGCCCCATTTCGCTTCGGGATCCTGGCCATCGGCCCCAAACGCTATAAGGGTGACCCCCCGGGAAGTATGTCGGCCGCGGAGTTCGAGCGTGCTGTTCGCATCGAAGAGATATGTGAGAGCATGGACGTTCCGCTGGCGGCCGCCGCCCTGCAATTTCCTTTCGCCCATCCGGCGGTCAACTCGGAACTGTTCGGAGCCATCAGTGCCGAGCAGGTCGGTCTGGCGGTGAGCAACTTTCGTCGCAACATCCCGGCCAACTTCTGGCCCGCCTCAAAAGCGACGGTCTCATCGCCCCGGGTGCACCGGTACCAGACGGTTGACACAGGGCGTGGCCCAGCTGTCGTAAGCGCTAGCCCGCCGTCCAGCCACCGTCGACATATAGCGCAGCCCCCGTCATGTAGCTCGACGCGTCACTGGCCAGGAAGACGGCCGGACCCCGGATCTCGACGAATTCGGCCCAGCGATGGAGCGCGATCCGACCCAGCAGGCCCGCTTCGCGTGCGGGGTCCGCCATCACGGGCTCGTTCATTGCGGTGCGGAACGGCCCCGGGCAAAGTGCGTTGCAACGCAGGCCGGAGCCCGCCCATTCGAGAGCAAGGGTCTGGGTGAGGCCGATGATCGCCGCCTTGGAAGAACAGTACGGCGTGCGCGCCGGCATGCCGATGGCGCTGAGGGCAGAACCGAGGTTGATCACGGAGCCACGGCCCAGCGGCCCCATGACCCGGCCTGCTTCACGGCAGCACAGCCAGGTGCCCGTGAGATTGATCCGGACTACACGTTCAAAAACGTCGGCCGGGCACTCCGTCACCAGGTGCCGGCTGTTGAACCCGGCACAGTTGACCAGGACGTCGAGGCGACCAAAGCGGCGCGTCGCCTCGCCGAACGCCGCAATGACGCTGGCCTCATCTGTGACATCGATCTCTAGCGCAGAGCTGGCGGTACCCGTCCGCGAGGAGATCTCTTCAGCGGCCTCCTCGCAGTGGGACAGCGTCCGGCTGGCGAGGACCGTCGCCGCCCCTGCCTGCGCGAACCCGAGCGCAATGGAGCGGCCGAGCCCCGCAGAGCCGCCGGTGATGAGAGCGGTTCGCCCCTCGAGCGAGAACAGCTCCGCCACCGTGGGCTCGCTCACAGTCACGGCAACTTCCTGACATATTCGACGCTCCTGGCGAATTGATCGAGCTCATACGCGGCGATCACCGCCGGCTCCTCCCCGCGCTCGTTGGGGGTCCGCCAGTCGAGTTCCAGGGGCTGTTCGTGCGCGTGCAAGAGCCGGATCACCCCGAGTTTGTCGGCGAAGGGTCGCTCGTCAAACGTCTCCCACCACGACGGCGAGAGCAGCCGGACGTGGCGGGCCGTAGACGCCCCTGTCTCGATGCAGGCGGCAAGACCCGGCACCGCCAGATCGATCGCCCCCAGGACCGTGGGGAAATCGACGATGCCATCTCCGATGGCGCAGCGGACGAAACGCCAGCCGTCGGGTGAAGGATGGACGACGTAGTCTTTGAGCTGCACATGTTTGAGGTGCTCCATCACCGTAGTGGCAAAGGCGAGAGGATCCTCACCAACGGCGAGAGCATTTCCGACGTCCAGCACGACACCGAAGTTTTGCTGGTCGACGGCGTCGCACAGCCAAACGAGCTCGGAAGAACAGACGTCCTGGTGGTTCTCGACTCCGACCGCCACCCCGTGGCCACCAGCCAGCCGTGCCGCGGACCGCAGCGGTGCGACAACTTCCGCCAGGTGGTCCTTCCAGCCTTCACGACCGAACCGGCTGCGGTCGCCCTCGAGGCAACGACTGATGGTAGTGCGGACCACGCTGGAGCCGAGGGCGCTGGCGATCGCCACTGCATGCTCCAAACGCGGGCCCAGCTCTTCAGGAGATTCGCCACCCGTGTCGACCACGCTCATCAAACCGTTAGCGGCGAGGTCCCGGGCAAACGCGGCCGTCGCCGGGCTGGTTGATGACTCGAAGGATTCGGCGCCGATCTCGACGGCACCAAAATCGTGCTCGAGCGCCAGCGCCAACGTCCCCTCGGGCGATTGCGGGTCGCTGGCTAGCCCGGCGCGCCGGTGCGCATCGGTAAAGCTCCACGAGCATATTCCCTTGATCAATTAACCCACCTTTTCCCTTCGGATCCTTTCGCCTCGGGAACGCTCGCGGCCCAATTAGCCCACATCGAGCAGCCAACGATCGTACGCCGCCAACCGTGAGAGCAAGCCCGGGGTGACATAGTCTCGCTGCACAAGCTGCTGAGGGACGTCGCGTCTGCAGAGGCTCAAGTGCATCATCCGCCTGCGGGCCGTGCTCTTGCGAGTCGTACCGGCGTGCCAAAGATGGGCGTTGATGATCACCACGCTGCCCGCCGGCGCTTCGACGATCTTCTCCCGGGGGTCGGGCTCGGATAGATCCTCCGGGACGACTTCGGGGTTCACGTCAAGAAATGGCCCGGAGGACGGGTCGATATTGGCTGGCAGCGGACTGATCGGTCCCCACAGGTGCGAGCCAGGCACGACTCGTGTCGCCCCGTTCTCGGCCGTCATATCGTCAAAGAGGTGGAGCGAATTGACGACTCGCCACCTGCCTCCAGCCTCGGTAGGCGTGTCGGCGTGAAGCCGCTGGTTGCCATGACCGACGTCGGGCTCGCGCAGATTGGCGCCATGGATTTTGATGTCGCCCAGAAGCCGGGCGGCGACGGCCAGCACGGGCGGGCAGCGGAAGGTATCATCGAAGGCGGCGGACTTGTTGAAGGCGTCCGATATCCGCAGTGCGCCTTCCTCCGTATGGACTTCAGTGCCGCCTTGTTTACCTTCAATGGCCACCATCCGGTCGAACTCCTCGCCCATGGCCGCGCACGTGGCCGGAGAGTGGACCTCAGGGACAACGACGTACCCGTAGCGGTCGACCATTTCCCACTCGTCCTCTGTGAGCTCCTTGCCGCTAACACCGAGGGCCTCTAACGCCGTCGCAGTGTTCATTGACGATTGCTCGCTTCCTTGTTGTCGACTGGCCTTCTCACGGGCCTTCTCATTGGGCCTTCTCTGAAGCGCTTCGGCCCTCACCTGCACTTCTGTCGCCCCGGGGCGCGGCTGCCATCACCAGCCGGGCAGGCACAGAGCGCGGGCCCGAGGACGTTTTGCGCCGGGTCAGCTCCACCGCAATCCTATGCGCCCGCCCACGTACCCTTTGCCTGGTGACAGCCGGGGACCATGGCGCGACAGGCAAGCCGGTGAGGGCGGTGGCCGGGCGGCCAGGGCTGAGCCGCGGCCCGGGAACGACCACCGACCTATTGGCGACCGCCCCGAGGCTGGTCCTGAAGCAACAGCCGTTCCCGTGTCCTCTACATTTGCGCCATGCGTGTTGACACCGACCTTGTCGGCTCGGCGGTGGCCGGTGCCGTGGCTGCAGCCGCGGTGATCGGGACCTGGCACCTGCAAAAGGAGTTGGCCATCCTGCTGGGGTTGGTGATAGTGGCGGCCGCCGTTATCGTTTGGCGCCGGCACCACAATTTTCACGAGCCCTTGCGGGCCGTAGGTCGGCAAGCGCTGATCGAGTTCGTGGTCCTGGCCGCCGTCGCCGTCGCCCTCGACCTGGTCCTCGTGGACGCGACCAAGCGCCCCTTGTTTTCGGGGCTCATAAGCGCCGGCGCAGTCGGTCTCTTGAGCGGGTACCGGATCGCCGAGCGGTGGTGGCGAGCGCCGGTGGTGCAGATACCCCGTCCCGAGCCCGGGGAGGTCTGGTGGGCAGTGGTGCCGTTCGAAGAAAAGAGAGGTAGTAAGGACCGTCCCTGTCTCGTGCTGTCCCAGTCGCGCCGGCACGCCGACGTGCTCATGTTTACCAGCCAGGACAAGTCCTCTCGGAGCGGCTACGTCGCTGTCCCGGCTACCATGTGGCACGACGAGCGCAGCAGCTACTTGAAGACGGACCGCATAATATCCGTGAGACGGGAGAAGTTCCGTCGGCGTGAATCGGTGAAGGCGCCTCAGTCGGTCCTGGCGGTCGTCTCGCAGGAGAACCCCCGGGCGGCCCGCTTCTTGCCGCAGTAGGGGAGTCGCGGCCAAACCCTCACTGCCCCGCTCTCTTGGCTCCGAACGAGTGTTCGTGCTAGCCTGGAATCGATTTGCCTCAGACGGGTTCAGGGAGCTGCAAGGGAGACGTCATAGATGTATGCGCCGGTTCAAATGAGCGAGAGCCCACCGCTTGACGAGTGGATCGAGCAGTTCCACCGAGACGGGTTCCTGATAGTCCACGACGTCCTTCCCCCCGCTTTGATCAACAGGCTCAAGTCCGATCTGGACGACACACTGGGTGATACGCACCAACCTGAGGCCGAAGCCGAGCTGCACACTCGAATGTTCGAAATAAGCGCGGCCAACCTCAGCTTGTTCGAACAAGAACCAATTGTGACGTTCGCCGAGCAGCTAATTGGCGACGGCAGGACTAAATCTGTCAGCCCGGAGCACGTCCACGTGATCCACAATAACTCCTTCCGGACACGGCCTGGCCAGGGCATTTCCACCTGGCACCAGGACGTCCCGCCGTATTATGTCGTCACGCATGGCGACCCGCCCACCAACGTGCGCCTCCCGGTCCTGTTGTTCACATGTAACTATTACCTGACGGATGTGGCTGATCTGGACGACGGGCCGACCCAGTTCGTCCCCGGCTCGCATCTTCTGGGCGCCTCGCCGCCGGCCGAGATCGACGGCACACCCTGGGAGGAAAAGGTGGTCTCGGTCTACGGGCGAGCCGGCACTGCACTGATGTTCAACTGCCAGGTTTGGCACCGGGGAGCTCCCAACCGCAGCAACAAGACCCGCTATGTTAGCCAGGTGTCTTACGCGTACCGGACGATAGGTCACCGGTATTATCCATTTATGAACTATGTGATGCCCGAACACGTTTACGCCAACGCGGGGCCGAGGCTGAAGAGACTACTGGGCTGGCTACCTCACGGGCCCTACGGATAGAACTACGAGAAGTGCGCTCCTCTAAATAATTGCAGTGCAATCCGGACGCTTTGCTACCGCCCGCGGCGTCACCAATGTTCGCGGCCGAAGTCGAACCATCATCCATTGGCGTGTCGATAACGCAATTTAGTGGCTCCTCCCACCCTGATTGACGCACGTAGGAAATCTTGACGGAGAGCCGACCAACGGGCTACGATCAAATCGATTTCACAACTCGGGGTACAAAAGGGGGCTTGCTCGTGCAACCAGTTCGTCCCGGAGCGGTCAGTCTTCTGGAATGCGCCCCAGCCGCAGTCGCTTTTCACTTTGGCCAGGACCCGGTTCTCCGCAAGACAACGGTGGGCGGGGGAGACTGCGTCGAGCACGTTGATGTCCAGACTGATTGCGCAGAAAGTGGCTTGTTTCAGGTTCGTTGGGACCGAGCCTGGGGGTCAACGGCAAATCCCCATGGATGCCCCGGTGTCGCAGGGACATCTCCGAGCGTTGAAATCTACCCGTAAGACACTGGTCAACAGTCGGTCAATGGGCAACCACTAATGAGTTATCACCAGCAGCAAAAAGGGGAAGACACGAAATGAAATCGGACAGTCAAGTCAACCCGGATGAGGGGCAAGAGCCGGGCACGCGGGACGAGCACCACGCTGGCGACGTGCCCGTAAACCGGCGGGAAGTACTGAAATACGGTCTTGGTGGACTGGCCGGAGTGGCCGTGAGCCCACTTATAAGCAAGTTCGTCCGTTCGCCGAGCTCTCGGAACGCGACGTCACTTGTGCGTAGGCCCTCTGCGTCGCAGGTCAACTTGACCCTCACGCTCAACGGGCCACCGTCGCAAATGCAGCGGCTCCAATCCTCCCTCAAGCAGTTTTACAAGATGTACCCCAATATAAGCGTCAACGTCTCGAACGTATCAGCCAGCTACTATACCAAGATCGACACCGACGGAGTGGCAAAAACGCTGCCCGATGTATGGTACGTGCGGACGTTTGACACCTATTTTGCCTACAAAGGGTGGACGGAACCACTCAACTCGTACATTGCGAAGGACCCCACGTTCGATTATAAGAGCTTCTGGCCGGCGCTGCAGTACCAGATAAAGTACGACGGCAACGTTTATACGCTGCCGGAGAACATATCTTGCATGGTCATGTACATCAACAAGACGATGTTCCAGAAGGCAGGGATCCCGGTCCCGTCTCCCGATTGGACGTGGGAGGACTTTCTGAGCACAGCTGCCAAGTTCCCGATCAAGAAGTCTGGCGGACGGCAGACCAGTTACGCCGCAGACCTTTCCAATCTGGCCATAGACGGCCTGTGGGTCGCCGAGGGGATCGTGGCTGGAAATGGTGGCAGCCTCTACTCTGCGGACTATAAAACGGCAACGGCCTACTCGCCCGAGAACGTGAAGTTCTTCGAACTAGTGTCGGAGCTCCATGCTCGCGGCTTTATGCCCAATGGCGAAGCGTTCCCCTCTGGGACCAACCCATTTGTCGCCGGCCTGGTAGCGATGTCGTACGACGGGGACTGGGAGGTCTCAGCCTTCCCGTCGGAAATCGGTACCAGTTTTGAGTGGGAAATCCTCCCCCTGCCGATCGGGTACGCCGGGAAGCGGGGGATCAGCGTGGCGGGCGGTGGCTATGGCGTGTCCGCCTACTCTCAGCACAAACAAGAGGCCTTCGACCTCGCTAACTTCCTCACGAGCACGGGCAACCTCCAGTACCGGATCGCTGAGACTCTCTTTAGCCCTCCAGCTCGCAGTGGCGCCATGCCGGCGTTCAATAAGGTGGCTGGAGCCCAGAAGAACGGTCCGTCGTCCGGACTGGACTACATCGAACAGGGGGTGGCCAACGGCCTTGTTATATCGTACCCGCCGTACAATTCTCCGTTGAGCACGCCGGTCACCAACAGGCTGCAGCCCATTTTCAATGGTGCCAACGTGGCTTCCCAGCTGAAGCTACTTCAGTCTGACACCGAGACCTTGATAAAACAGTACGGTTTATAGCAGGGAGAGAGCAACGGTGTGGGGTAAAGCGCCCGTTTTGGAGCTGGATGGTGGATCATGACCTTGACTGACGTAGCGGCGGCAGTCCCGCGGCCCATTTCGACGAGGGAACTGCGATGGTCGCCGAAGGCGCGGCGAGAGGCGAGAGATGGTTACATCTGGGTGTCGCCGTGGCTCATCGGGTTTGTTGCGTTTACGTTGGTCCCGCTGGTGGCGTCGTTGCTCCTCGGTTTTACAGACTGGACTGGTAGCGGCGCCATCCATTGGGTCGGGTTCTCCAACTATATTCAACTATTTACAGGTGACCCGCTGTTCTGGCAGTCGCTCAAGGTCACCTTCATATTCGCGGCGCTCTACCTCCCGCTGAGCTTTGTCCTCGGTTTTATGCTGGCGATGCTCATGAACCAGCCGATACGGGGTATGAGGCTGCTCCGGACGATATATTTTGCGCCCAGCATCCTGTCCGGGGTGGCCGTTGCCGTCATGTGGGCGTTTATATTCAACCAAAACTACGGCTTGCTCGACTGGATCCTGGGGATCTTCCATTTGCCATTGGTGCCGTGGCTCACGAGCGAGATCTGGGTGATCCCGGCAATGGTCCTGATGCAACTGTGGGGTGTGGGCGGCAGCATGTTGATCTATCTGGCCGGCATACAGAACGTGCCGACCGATATGTACGACGCCGCTCGAGCGGACGGAGCAGGATGGTGGCGACGGCTATGGCACGTGACGCTACCGATGACGTCGCCGACCATTCTCTTCAACGTGCTGCTGGGCCTCGTGGCCAGCTTTCAGATATTCACTCAGGCGTACATTATCACTCAGGGTGGGCCTAATTACGCGGAGCTACTTTTACGTGTTGAACCTGTATGACACGGCCTTCGGAGCTCTACGATTGGGGTACGTGTCGGCCGAGGCGACAGTCCTGTTCATAATTGTGGTGGGGCTGTCGTCTGTCGTGTTCCGGTTCTCGAGGTCACGGGTGTTTTATGCGGGACGACAGTGAGGCGAAGTTGTGAGTAGCGACAGCACTAGCGCCGGGGTGTTGGCTGGAGTACGCGTGGCCCGGTACTCCGCTGGTGGCAAGGTAGCGGCACGGAAGCGTAACGAGGCCAGGGCCAGGTCGTTCGGCACGTACTTCGTGTTGGCGATCGGTGCCGGGGTAATGCTCCTGCCGGTTGTCTGGCTGTTGTCGACGAGCCTGAAGCCACCTGACCAGGTCTATTCGATACCGATGCAGTGGGTCCCGCGACCGTTCGAGTGGGGCAATTACGCCGAAGTGTTCTCCTCTTCGCCGTTTGCACGGTACCTGATCGTCACGGCGGTCGTTACGGCGATCGGCGTGTTCGCCAGCATATGCGGTAGCTCCATGGCGGCCTACGCCTTTGCCCGCATCAGGTTCCCCGGCCGCCAGCTGATGTTCGGCGTGATGCTGGCGACCCTCATGGTCCCGGTGTGGACGCTCATAATCCCGACATACATCTTCTTCGGCAAGATTGGCTGGATCAACAGCTATCTGCCCATCCTCGTGCCCGCGTTTTTTTGCCACCCCGTTCAACACGTTCCTCCTTCGGCAGTTCTTCCTGACCGTACCGGTCGAGATGGAAGAGGCGGCCAGGATCGATGGTGCCAGTAGACGGATGATCTTCCTGACGATCATGCTGCCCCTGTCCCGGACAGCGCTGACGATGGTGGCTTTGTTCTCGTTCTTTTACTACTGGAACGAGTTCTTGTTGCCTTTGATCTACATTCAGACTCAGAACCTTTATCCTGTGTCTGTCGGTATCGCCAACTTTGTTAGCTCTTTGCAGCAGAACTACCCGTTACAGATGGCGGCCGCCGCCATAGCACTGCTGCCGCCACTGGTCATTTTCTTCGTGTTCCAGCGGTGGTTCGTCCAGGGCATCGTGGTTTCGGGGTAAAGGGCTGAGCGGGGGTCGCCGAAGGACCGGGTCGCGGCCCCAAGGCTGGAGAGCCTCGGGCGGGTCTCCTCCTACCAGGGGATAAACTCCTGGTTGTACCCACCGTTGGGGTACCAGCCGTCGATTGAGGCCCCGGCCCACTGGCTGGAGCCGTAGACATCGACGTCGAGGTCGTAATACGGGTTGTAGAAGCTGTCCTGGTGCATGCCGAAGTTGTTTGACGTCGAGGCGATCCATTCCTGCGCCATGGCGCCGACACAGGGCATCTGGATTAGCTGGTCCCCGGCCACACCGTCGGTCGTCATGCACATGCCGCTGTTCTGGTTGACGATAGGTCCGAGCACGTCGTCGGCCGGGATTTGCCAGTGCTGATTGCTGCCGCCATTGTCGTACCACTGGATGATGGGTGCGCCCGGTGCGGTCGAGGCCCCGCTTACGTCTATAGCAAGCGAGCTGTTGGCCGCGTTGAGCTCGAGGTACGGGGTGATGCTGCTATAACCGGTGGGGTCGGCGCTGGCCGTCCCGGCCGTCATGAGGGAGCCGGCGCCCCCGGCAACCGCGGCCGTGGCGAGAAGGGCCAGGATGCGCTGGCGTCCCGTGATGGCGTGAGCTCTGGAGATGAGGTTCATGGGTTGGTCGCTCCTTCAGTGAGGGGTAAACGGTCACTTGTGATGATGAGAGAGCCGTCGGTGGACAACCAGGGTGCCCGCAGGCGTGTTCGTGCAGTGGTGCCTGCACCCCCGGGTTCTCAGAGCGGGGCCCCGAGGTGCCGGTACAGCCCCACAAACCTGTGGAGCCCCTGCCTGTCCGGCTCGGTACGAGCCGAGGCACCAGTCGGTTTTCCCACCTCCATTGCCGACCGGGCCCCCGGCTGCGAAGCTGGGGACTTGGACAACAGCGACCGTGATACCCCTCTATCCCGGACAGCCGCCTCAGAAGCGGTCGAGGCCATCGGGTGGCGTTATCTTCTCGGCACCCTGTGCGCAGCGGTGCGGGTGGAGTCGCTGGCTCAGGCCAGCCGGCTGGCCGCAGCGGCCACGGCTACGGCCGGTGCCGGTGCGGATGGCCATCTGCGCCTGGACCTCCGCCCGGACCGGGTCGAGCTGTCGGTCCAGGACAGGAGACTTGGAGCCGTTACGCGGCGCGACACCGAGCTAGCCGGTTCGATCAGCGAAACCGTACGCAGCCTCGGGCTCTCGATGGCACCGGCGCGCTCCATCGAGCCGAACGAGCCGATGCGCCCAGTGCAGATGCTGGAGCTCGCCATTGACGCCATGGACATAGCGAGGATCCGTCCGTTCTGGAAAGCGGTGATGGCGTACGTCGACCAGCCGGGTGACACCGGTCCCGAGCCGGCGCTGGTGGACCCAGCTGGTCAGTTGCCCGCCATCTGGTTCCAGCAGATGGACGCTCCCCGGCCCCAGCGCAACCGCGTGCACTTCGACGTCACCGTTGCTAACGACGAGGCTGAGCTCAGAGTCCGCGCCGCTCTAGATGCAGGTGGCGTGCTCGTGACCGACCGGTTTGCCCGCTCGTTCTGGGTCCTGGCGGACGCCGAAGGCAACGAGGTCTGCGTCTGTAGCTGGATGGACCGCGACAACAAGGAGTAGTCACGGCCTGCGGTCGCCCGCCGGGGCGTGCCGAATGTCACGGCGGTTGGTTGTTGCCCGGCTCACAAAACTGACTCGTTTCGCCGGCCCGCCTTGCGATGCCATCTGTGCCATCGGTCACATTAATCGAGCCAAACAAAAGTAAGAGATGGCAAGAGATTCCATACAAATGGTGGTTAGTCGATTTCGGCGTACGGTGATCAATGGTGGTGCGAGGAAGCGGGTGATATGCGGAGGAGTTACACGTTGGTCGTACGAGATAGCAGGAGACACAATCAAACGGAAATCAAAAATGGAAAATGGTGCACCTATCCGAGGGGAAGCTGGCCAGTTACGGTTTTGTCGACAGTGCGGCTCCAGGGACTGCTATCACAGATGTGTTCGAAAAGCGAACAAAAATCGCCGTGTTCGAATAGCGAACGTTTCCAGGTCACATCGTCTCGTTGGACCAAAATAGGGAACAAGGAGACTTGGGCCGAAGGGCGCCAGGGCCCTGAACCTTCGTTTCTGAGCCTTAAAGTTGTGATGAGACAGGCATGGCCTGGGTAATGTAACAACAGCAAGCCTGCATTTGGTGGGGGAGCTAATCGAACAGTCATTCCCTTGTCCCGGTTGCCTGTTCGAGATCAACATCCAGTGACGCTCCGGCGTTGAGGGTCGAGTTGTCCCGCCGGAGCACACACAAGGTTGATGGTGGGGGCGACGTCTATGTGGACGAATGCCAGGTTGGTATGGCCCGGGCCGGGTACACCACGGCCGACCCGTTTCCCACCGCGCCTGGACGAGGTGGACGCGACCGGCGCCCCACGAGTAAGGCGACCTTCTGGACAACGCGGATGTCCCTATTTGACAGGGACGTGCCCGCGCTCTCACCTCGGTGCCTTTGACCAGGGACTTACGCACAGCGAAATCGAAGGAGTGATGAATGAGACGAACAAAAGTCTTGCGACAACTGGTGTCGTGTCTCGCCATCCCAGCGCTAGTGGTGGTCCCGATGGTGCTCACGGCAGGTTCGGCGGGCGCTCAGTCAGACCCTTCGACGCCAGCGCCCCCCTTTACTGAATGCCCCGCCGTCGGCTACAACACGAGCTGCTCGGTACTTATCGACGTAACTAACGGTAGTAACCAGGTCCTGGACGACCCTAACGCCACGATTGCCTCGGACCCCGCGCCAGCGACCTACGACGGCGCTGACGACACGCTGATAGGCATCGTCAACAACTCTTCGTCGCCGCTGAGCCAGATATCTCTCTGAGTTCCACGACGACCGTATTCGGTTTCGACGGTGACGGCATCTGCGAAAACCCCAACACGACCAGCGGGCTCCCCGGGCTTCCGGCAACGGACTGTTCCGATGTCAACACGATCGATACGACCACCTACGGGGGCCCCGACTCATATTTCACGAACATCAATTCGAGTGCCACAAGTGGGACGGTCAACTTCATTACGCCGCTGCCGCCGGGTGGGAGCACTTACTTCTCGCTCGAAGAAGCCGTGACGGCTGCGAACTTCTTGCCGATACCCACCGTGTCGACGACGCTTTCGGGCGGCGGCCAATCGGGGACCTCGATCAGTGTGCCGAGCGGGACGGCCGTGACGGATACGGCCACCCTCACGGGCACCAGCGCAGACCTCACGGGTACCAGCTCAGCTCTGCCGACAGGCACCATCACTTACAACATTTACTCCGACCCAACCTGTACTTCGCTGGTGCTGACGGGTACGGCGCTGACGATCACCGCAGGCGCTGTGCCCCCGTCACCTGCGGCTACCCTGACCACGCCGGGTACCTACTACTGGCAGGCTTCGTACTCAGGCGACTCCAACAACTCGCCGGCAAACAGTACCTGCGGTACCACTGGCGAGGTCCAGACCGTCACGCAGCTCGTACCCGAGCCGACCCGGATAAAGACGGCGTTGGTCGGCAAGGGCCACCGCGGCCGGGGCTCTCCCGGTGGTAACTCGTGGTCTCACGGCGTCATAACGGTGTTCGCAGGGACAGCGCTGACCGACACGGCTACCCTTACAGGCACCAACGCCACAGTGGCGACGGGTACGGTTGATTACTCCATCTACCGGGTCGTCCGCCATCACAGGCACCTCGTCCTGCAGTCGGCGCCACGCCGGCACGGTTACCGTGAGCGGGGGCAAGGTGCCGGATTCCAATCCCGAGAAGCTGGGGCCCGGTACGTACGAATGGCAGGCGTCCTACTCAGGCGACAAGGCCGACGACGCCTCCAGGAGCCGGCTTGGTTCCGAGACGGAGATCGTGCTCCCCCGGCCGCACTGCCAGAAGAGAGGTCACTCCGGTTGGGGTGGTAACGGAGGATGGGGCGGCAGCGGCGGAGGCTGCAGCTCTCGATGGTGAGCTCCACCCGGTAGCACCTACCGGGCCACACCGGGCGACGGCCCGTTCCCCGAACGGGCCGTCAGAGCCGGCCCCGCGCTCGATAACGCGCCTCCGGCATCCGAAAGACCCCATCTACGTCAGTCCCCGGCCCGTGCTATCGAAGCACAGGTCGGGGATTTTCGATTTAGGGACCTGGAGGCTAAGGCCGTCGAGCCATCCTGTTCGCAGCCGATGCAGAGCGCACGAGGGTGTTGGTCGAGCCGGCGGGCCGAGGCTGGAAATGTGCGTGCGGTACGCGTATCTGGGATGCTGTCGGGGAAGTGGGCGGTGGCAAGGGGGGCGAGCTGGCCTTGGCCCCCAAGCGACCGGTAGGTACTAAGTGGACGCCACGATAGTAAAAGAGAGAACAGCAGCAATGAACTTCACCGAACAGGATAAAAGCTTCTTCGATACGTTTGGTTTTTTACGAGTACCAGGAGCGGTTCGTGGAGAACTTGGATGGATAAATAGCGAGTTCCAGCAGGTCTTCGTCGACCAAAATGTGGTTCATGAGGGGACCGCCAGGACCATGGTCGTGGGGTTCATTGCTCGAAGAGAGCGTCTGTACCGGCTACTGGATATGCCCGTTATCGAAGAGCTGCTCGAATGCCTTGTGGGGCCTGACGCTAATTATCTAGGTAGCGACGGTAATTACTACACCGGCGACACTCAATGGCACGCGGACGGTCACCACCTCGCCGGGACGTTTATCAAGATCGCCTTCTATCTTGACCCCGTCGACCAGGCTTCCGGAGCTCTAAGGGTGATCCCCGGTTCGCACCGCCTTACTAAGCCCGAGTGGGAGTCCCGGAAGGCAGCGTCATCGCAAGAACTGTGGAACATCCCCGGCGCCTCGGTCCCCTCCACCGTCCTGCCGTCCGAGCCCGGGGACTTAGTGGTGTTCAATCACAACCTGATGCATTCGTCTTGGGGAGGAGGGGACAGAAGACGCATGTTTACCATAAACCTCTGTAAACACTGCGCTTCTCCCGAGGAATTCGAGGAACTGAAGAAGTACCTGGCCGATCGGGCGGCTTATTGGACTGACGAGACCAACCTGGGAGTAATTCGCGCTAACCCTTTTGCCGCTCACCGGCTGGCCCAGGTTTTCGAGATGAGAACGGTTCTTTGGCCGGAATTGGAGCCGGCGTGAGAGAGGGCGCGTCCTCTTAAGCTCCAGGACGCCTCGGCTCGCCAAATGAGGCGATGGTGCCGTAGGGGGCCCCCGGGGGGCGGCTCCTTGGCCGTCCTCTGGTTCGCAAGGCCTGAGCTGGAAGCGGCGGCTGTGCCGACGAGCGTGCTCGCCATTGAGAGGACATCACGTGACGCCCACCCGGGACCGGGCACTTAGCAACCGAGCACTGCCTCTCCGCCCCTCGACGTCACGTCAGTCCCTGGCCCCTGACGTTCGTGGCCCGAGACGTTCGCCGCCCGAACGTTCGCCGGCTGTCAACACCAGCGTGACAGGTCGAGTTACTATACCTACCGTCCTGTTGCCGGGGGGCGCGTCCCCACCGGAGAAAAATGGAGAGTAAATTCGTGACCGATAATAATCGACCCTTCTTACGAAAGAAGCACCCGCATCGGGGCTGGTCAGTGGCTCAGGCTCTCCTGGCTAGCGCCGTGGGTACCGTCGTCTTAGCCGGCGTTACGATGGCGCCGGCCAGTGCGACGGCAAAGTTGCACTCAAACTCTCGCCAGGCGGCGGCATCCGTACCCGGGTCGTTGTCCGGGACCCTGACGATTGGCGAGCGCGAGTACTTCCAACCGACGATGACCCAGCTGGTCAAGGCGTACGAACAGTACCGGCCGGGCGTCACCGTTCAGGTCCAGGAGCTCCCCAATGACAACACTTACCAGACCAAGCTTCTTACCGAGAGGCTGTCCGGGAGCCTCCCTGACATCATCGCCACCTACGACGTACTGTCGCCGACGCTGACGACCCAGGGCATCGAAGCCAATCTCAGCCCCTACCTCAATAGCGCGGACCTCTATCCGCAGAGCTACTGGCTACAGAACTTCCTCGCTTCGTACATCATGGACAGCGGTCCCGATACCGGCCAGGTGCACGCCCTGCCTATGGAAGCGGACGCCACCGTCATCTACTACAACGAGAACGATTTCACTGCCGCCGGCATCCCGTTGCCCTCCGCCAACTGGACCTGGAGCCAGATGCTGGCTGACGCCAAGAAGCTGGGCAAGATGTCGGGTGGGAAGCAGGTCCGCTGGGGCCTGGCCGATGAGCCCGACTGGCAGGCGGTGTACAACCCGATGATCAAGGACTACGGCGGGACCGCCTTCGGGCCGAAGTCGGCCGGGCTCGACACGCCGGCCGCTCTGAAGGCGTGGGCGACTCTGATCGACCCAACCACCGATGGCACCGCGGTGCCCTACTCGATCTACGCGGCAGCGGACTACAACGCCGAGAACCTGTTCCAGGAAAACCAGGTCGCCATGTACATCGGCGTGCGGGCCCAGCTGCCGGGCGTCCGCTCGGCCACGCAGGGCAAGTTCAAGTTCAACGTGGTGGCCATGCCCTACGTCCTGCCGGGCAAGCGGCCCACGGGCGCCGGTAGCGTCGGTTGGGCACTGACCACTCAGGACAAGAACACCAAGCTGTCGCTCGACTTCCTGCACTGGCTGTACTCGAGCTCGGGCGGGATGAAGATCCTCGAGGCGTCCTACGGTGTCGTGCCGGCCGTGCCCTCGCTGTTCGGTCTAAACGAACTGTGGCGCAAGCTTCCTGGGCCTCCGGCCAACGAGTCGGCCTTCGTGACTGCCGCGTCTCAAGGCCTGGTGGCCCCACAGGTGCCGGGTGTCGCGTTCAATACGTCCGCCACCGATATCCCCAAGGCGATCGAGGCCGTCGTCGACAGCGGACAGAGCATCTCCAAGGCCTTTACGACGTTGAACCAGGAGGTCAACGCCTCCTACTCCTCGGCCGGCTGAGGACTCGGTTCCGTACTCACCGGTCAAACCTGTGCCCGGGCCAGTACTGGCCCGGGCACAGGCCCGGAGGCCGGTCTTAGCGGGCTCCACTCCCGGGATGTGGCGCCGCAGACGGCGGCAAGGTTGGCGGCGGCGAGCTCTAGGCGAACGGCGAGGTTAGAGGAAGGAAGCAAAAGTGGCGATCGTTGCGCAGCCCGGCGTCCTCGTCGGGCGCGGACCGCGCTCTACGGGGGGAGGCAGCAAAAAATGGGCCAATAGTGACCGGGGCGTCGCGCTCACCATGCTGGCGCCGAACTTCATCCTGTTCAGCATCTTCGTCGGCATCCCGGTCATCGGCGGCCTGCTTCTCAGCTTCTTCAATTGGGGGCTTATCGGCTGGCCCCACTGGGCCGGATTAGCCAATTACCGCCAGCTCTTTCACGACCCCACCGTCCCGGCAGCCATCGTCAACACGCTGCTGTTCGTCGCCTTCGGGGTGGTGCCGACGGTGGTCCTGGGGCTCTTGCTCGCTGTCTTCATGAATATCCGCGCCCCCGGCATTGGCGCCATAAGAGTGCTGTATTTTGTCCCCGCGGTGGTATCTTTTGCCGCCTCGGCCGTCCTCTGGCAGTGGATCTACCATCCCAACACCGGCTTGCTCGATTACTTGTTGGCCCTGATCGGCGTGAATGGTCCAGCCTGGCTTTCGAACACGACGCTTGCCCTGCCGTCGCTCGACGTAATCGGTATCTGGCTGACGTTACCCATCAGCATTATCCTTTACCTGGCCGCTCTTCAACGGATACCGGAGTCGACCATCGAGGCGGCCACTCTGGACGGGGCTGGCCCGTACCGTCGCCTCATCCACATCATTTGGCCGGGCGTCCGGCCGATGACGGTGCTGGTCGCCATCGTCGCTTTCCTGGCGTTTACGAGCGGGTCCTTCGACCTCGTCAACATCATGACGCAGGGCGGACCGGTCAACGCCACGACAACGTTGATCTATTATACGTACTACGTGGCGTTCGACAACGTCCAGCTGGGTTACGCGGCCGCGCTGGCGATAGTCCAACTGGGGATCGTCATCGTGTTCCTCGTCCTTGCGGGCGGCGCGCAACGGTTGGCCAACCGATGATCACCCAGCCCGGAGTAGCTTCCTCCACCGGCCGAAAGACATCCACCAGGCGGTCGACCGTCACCGTCCCTGCTCAGCGGAAGCGGTCGCGTGGCCGCACTATTCGCCGTCGCCTGAGGATCCTGGCCGTCCTTCTCATCGGTCTCTTTTTGGCGTTGCCTCTGTTTTACCTGCTGTCGGCGTCTCTAATGAGCGACAGTCAGCTAACGACGTACCCGCCGGCGCTTATCCCCTCCCACCTCCATTTCAGCAACTACTCGGCGGCCTGGACCTATTTGACGCCGCGCTCGGTGCTCAACTCGGTTATCTTCACGGCCGGCGTCGTCGGCTTGCAATGGGCGCTGTGCATCTCGGGCGGCCTCGTCCTGGCCAAAATGCGGTTCCGGCTGCGCAATGTGTTCATAGCCATTTACGGCATAACTTTCTTCGTGCCGTTCATAACTGTGCTCGTGCCGACGTTCATCGTCACCGACAAGCTTCACTTGATAAATACCTACCCCGGGCTCATCGTGCCGGTCGTGGCCCAGACCGCTTTTGGCACCTTGCTCTTCCGCCAGTTCATCATTTACATGCCCGAAGGACTGATCGACGCCGCAAAAGTGGACGGCGCCGGCTGGTGGACCGTGCTCGGACGGATCATCGTCCCGCTATCGAAACCGATTACGGGCGCTTACGTCGCCATTTCCGTGCTGACCGCGTGGAACATGTACGTCTGGCCCCTCATCGCCACTAGCAAGACTTCATTACAGGTCCTGACGGAGGCACTGGCCCCGTTGGCCAGCTCCGAGTACGCGACGGTGCCGCAGACGGTCGGGATGGCGGCTTCGGTCATCGCCACGGTGCCGATGCTCCTGGCCTTCCTGCTGGCCCAACGTGCCTTCGTGCGCGGCTTTGCCGGCACCGGTCTCGAGTGATGAGGGACCGAAGTGTGAAGTTCAGTGCGGCTGCTGCTTTTTCGCCAGCGGCTGTGTGATCGCTCGACCGCCCGCCACCACCGTTTCACCCACCACAATGCGCCCTGGCGTTATGACCTTGGCCAGCACGCCCACGTTTTGAGCATGAGCGGTGTTGACGTGACGAAGCACGTCAAGGCTGCGGTCAACGCCGTCGGGTTGAGGCCGGGTGACCATCACACACCGGGTGCAAGGCTTGGTAACGAGGAGCTCAACTTGCCCGACTGCAAGCTTTTGGCCCACCCACTCCTGCTCGACAAAAGAGCTTCCGGTAGTGGCGATTACCACGTTGGGGCGGAAGCGACGTGTTGCCCAGTCGAGGTCGGGTCGCTCGACCCGCAGTGCCTCGAGGGTCGACGTAGTTATCAGGTGGACCGGGCTCGAGTCGACAAAAGACCCGGGGGGCCCGGTCCACCGGTTGACTTCGTCGTCCGGTGCCTCAACCGACAGCGGGTTCTCGAAAGTGCCGGGACCGTGCTCGGAGGCGGAAACAAGACGGCAGGGTCGTCCGAGCCACTCGGTGACGGCATCGTCGAGCTTGGCTCCAAGTCGGAACATCTCGCCCGACGGGAGCCCCACTACCACCGGGGGAGCCGTGCCGTTCGGCTCGCCTCCGTCGTACCAGGCCGCCGCCATAAGTAAGCGTCCATCCCGTTTGGCCGAGATGATCGTGCCCGAGGTGATGTCCAAAACGCCGTAGGCGCGGTCGCCTTTGGCGCCGTCCCCATCGAAGGGCAGCGCCCCTTCGGTCACTCCTTGCATGGACTTGACGGGGTAGCGCCACAGCCCCGCCACCGTCATCGTGCTCACAGACGTCAGCTCGTCATTCGCTTTGCCCGCCGGGCGATCTCTGGTCCCCCTGTAGCAACTGACACTTTCAGGGGGCCCCTCCTCGAGCTTGCCTTTAGCGTTGGAGTGAGCCTAGCGATCATCGGCGTTCGGACGAACTGGTGCCTTGTCGGCCGCTCGACCGACGCTGCCCGTGCCGCGGGCGTAAGCCAAATAGGGCCAGGACTGGCCCTTTCGGGCCTGGTCCAGAGCGTGTACCAATCACTTATGGGGCTCAACGGTTGGCAGAGAAGACGGCGCAACGCGCTCGACGGACGACCACCCTGGCCCGAGGGCAGAACGAGTACTGACACGGGGTACGCCAGCGACCCGGGGCCACGCGGCACCAACCAGGACCGAGGTGCTGTCTCCGCCAATTGGGCAGTCATCAGCGATGGTGCCGGCGGCCACGCGTGGTGGAGACATCGCCGCCGAACTGGCCGTCCAAGCGGTGGGTTCGCGCCTTGGACGATCGGCTGGACTTTATGACGATGCAGTGGTCATCGAAGCCCTGGCCCTGGCGAACGCAGCTGTGCGGGCACGGCGGCGAACGGACGCAGACCTGGCCGACATGGCGGCCACGCTCAGCATTGCCGCCTGTATATCATCGTGCCCGGCTCCGACCGGTGGGTGATCGCAAACCTGGGCGATTCGCCCGTGTGGCATTCGAGTGGCGGCCGCCTGGCGCGTCTCAGCCAGGAGCACAACCTGGCCGCGGAGCTGGTCAGGTCCACGGTGCTTTCTCCCGAGAGGGCACGCGGTCACCCGGGCCGGCACACGATCACCAGGGCGCTCGGGATGAGCGACGCAGTGCAGCCCCACGTCGCCCACGCGGTCCTGCTGCCCGGCGACCGGCTCGTACTGGCGTCCGACGGTCTGGAGGTCCTCACCGAGGCCGAGATGTCGGCCCTCATGCTGCGGGTCCGAAACTGCGCTCTCCGCGGCACGAGGCCTTGTGGCGGCAGCAGTCGCGGCCGGCGCCACCGATAATGTGACGGTCGCTGTGCTAGGCCACCCGGTACCGGTTGCACGTGGGCCGGCCTCGTCTACCCCGTCAGACCGGCAGAGGACGGGCTAGGGACGGTGACGCTGCGGGCCCAGGTCCACCCGGGAGGATGGGCCTCGAAGTTCACTCGCGATCGCCTTGTGAGGGTCGGCCGGGCCCGTAACAGTGATGTCCGCGTCGGCCACGAGCTGGTCCAGGGCCGCTGGACGGTGTCTAAGTACCATCTCGAGGTGCGCTGGGATGGGACCCGTTGGAGCTCCGCCAACGTAAGCGACAAGGCCGGTCTGCTCCAGGTCTATGAGCCCGGCTACGAGGCGGTGCTCCTCGAGCCTGGTCGCCAGTGGGTCCCCGTGCGGCACCGCTGGTGTTATGACATCGGCCGTCCCGATCACCCGTTCCACGTCGTATGCCACACCGATGACCACAAAGGGCCAGCCATCCTCTGGGGGCCGGCCCAGGAGTCGCTGGGTCAAGGCGGCGCTGACGAGGAGGAAACAGCCCTGTTCGAGGGGGTGGCAGCACTCAGCTTTACGATCCTGGAGCGAGACGTTTTGCTTGCTTACTACTCCGACTTCGTGCTGCTCCCGCGGCCGCCAACTCTAGAACCGCGGAGCCATAAGGAGGCGGCCCGGCGGCTCGGCCGGTCACAAGACTCGGCTCGCAAGGCCATCGAACGGGTCAACGAAAAGATCAGTGCCATCAGCGAAGCGCCTGCCATTGCCACCGGCCGGAACGTCTCCGCCGAGATCGGGCGCTGGCTGGCCCGGACCGGGATCCTCGACCCGGACCTCCTCGACGTCCCTCATCGGGGCGGTGAAACCCTGTAAAACATGCCCACCTGAGGGCAAGCGGCGCAGCCCGAATGTGGCACTATGTTTCTCCAGAAAAAAGTGGTTCTCCCGCCAGGGAAAAAGACGTAATCACCGATATGGGCGCAGCACGCAGGGGAATTGCCCACGCTTCCGTCAATCTTTGGTACTGCACTCTCCGAGTGGGTATAACTGCTAGCGGTGGCCCTCCCCAGGTTCTGCCGGCGGGCCTCTTGGGCTTGGGCCACCGCCGCCATTGGTAGTCAAACAGATCCGGCGGCCCAGTTGCCGGCACGATCCCAGATTTCCCACGGGTTCTGCGGGTATTTCTTTCTGCTCTCAGCGACAGCTAGTGGGGCCCGCCCAAATGGTCCAACGCTTACGACGTGGGGACGGTGGAGCACTTCGAACTGGCCGGCTCCAAAGGCACCCTCGCCGACGTGGCGGGGTCGTGGCCCATGTTCCATCCCTACAGCTAAGCGGGAACGCCGCCGCACCTATTGGAACCACAAGGCAACCGCCGCCAGACCGGCCATGATGGGCTTGGCGTCGCGCTCGGGCGGGACGGGGCTGAAGCTTTTCTGAGAATGCGGCCACCTTGCTTCAGACAAGTGTCTCAGTATGACGAGACAGATAAACGGTGATCTGTCAGAGTCGAACGACACCAGGGTGGAGAGACCGTGACCGCTCCACACCCTCTGCAGAGAAAGGTACCGAGTGACGCAAGTCTACGATAACGCAGAACAACTGTCTAACCCGTCCTATTCGCCTATTGGCCCATCCGACGGCCTTATACCTCCCGCTGCTCCCAAGAAAAAGGGCCGCCGCCTGCGCTGGGCTCTGGTCGGTACGGCCGTAGTGCTGGTAGCAGGGACGATCGGTTTCCTCAGCACTTCCCTGGCCTCCACCGCCAACCGCGAGTCTCATTACCACGACCAGCTTCGGACGGCCAACAAGACCATCGGGTCTGACAACGCCACTATCCAGGGCCAGGCCAATAACATCTCCCAGGACCGGGCCACCATCACCAAGGACAAGGCCGACATCAACAACGCCAACGGCCAGATCAACAACGACCAGACGGTGATCGGTAACCTGAACCAGGAGATCAGCCAGGACCAGAGCACCATCGACAACCTCCAGGGCCAGCTGAATATTCAGGACGAGGTCCCGCCCGGTGGTTACGGCAACTTCCAGTCCGACCTCATCAATGCCCTGGACGCCCAGGACAATGTTTCCGTCAGCACGGTCGATTGTGTCCTGCCTGCCGCCTGGACGCCGGGGGGCACCTTCAACTGTGACACCTTTGATGACAACAACAGCTTCCTCGGCAGCGTCACCATCACCATCGAGTCCAACAACCCGGACGGCACGCCGCAGTGGGAGTTCACCTGGTACCCGGCCAACTCTGGCTCTGCCTTCTGAAATAATCCTCCACCCAAGAAGGGAACCAGCCGTGGCTCTCAGTCATCGGGGCAAGGAAAAGTTGCCAGGCTATGCCGCCATAACGGAGGCGGAACTGGCCGAAGGCAGGCGCCTGCAGAGGCAGAAATTGGCGCGCATGATCGGCGCGCCCATCGCCATCATCATCATGATTGCTTTCGCTGTTATCGTCACGGCCGCAAGCAACGGCAATGCTTATGGTGCAACCCCTCCGCAGGCCATCCGTCAGAACGTGCCCGCCGTCATTTCGCCTGTCACCTTCCATACCCCGCCTCCCCCTCGGAATATGCCTCCTGGTGTCTCGTGGTACGCCCAAGCCACTGCTTGCACCGGGCCCTGTAAGAGTGGCCTAAGCGGTCCATGGGTTCCCTGGTCGTAGCCCAGAGCTGCGCAGCCAGGGCCCCAGTGTGATGGCGGAGATCGTGGAAGCGGATAGGCGGGTCGATCCGGGTAGCGGTGACGGCTCGGCGTCATACCGATGCCCACAGGCGCCGGTCGATTGGCAGACCCTGGTCTCTGGTAAAGACCAAGGTTTCCCGATCTGGCCCGACGTAGGCCTTCGGATGTCATCCAACATTGACAGAAGAGTCGGAGGAGTTGCCAGGGTTGGGCCTGCTCACATGCCCACCCGTCCTGACCTGCATTTTGCTCCGAGCGGGCGACGGGAATCGAACCCGCATGACCAGCTTGGAAGGCTGGAGCTCTACCATTGAGCTACGCCCGCGGCTGGGTCGCACCTTAGCAGACGGGGACTACGGACCAGAACCGGCCGGGGCCGGTTGAACTCAAGGGCTGGTGTTCTTCCAGTCCTCGAAAGCCGCCAACAGCTTCGCCCGGGCCTCCGTCGAGAGCTGTGTCTCATCGACGTGACCAACCAGGCGGATGGTTTCTCTCATTTGTTCGACGTATTCTGTGCAACCGTCGCAGCCGGCAATGTGCTCATCGAACCGTGCACGCGTCGGTTCGTCGAGAACGCCCTCGAGATAATCAGTGACGAGCTCGACGAGTTCCTTGCACGAGAGCGCGTTTGTAGGAGCGGCCTGTCCCCGTCGACGGGCGCGGCGCCAGCGACCGAATATCAACTCTGCCCCCCCGTCTGCAAGGGCGGGTGAGGGTCGAGAAAATAAGACTCGACTCTCTGGCGGACCGAGGCGCGAGCCCGGTGCAGCAGGACCCGCTGGTTGCCCGGGGTCAGGCCCAGCGCGTCGCAGACCTCTGACGCGTCGTAACCGTCAAGGTCCCGCAAGGCGATGACCGCCCGCTGGGCGTCCGGAAGGTCGGCCACGGCATGGCGCACGACCGCGTAAGCCTCTGCCGTCAGCACCTCCCCTTCGGGAAGATCCGGCCAGGACGGGGGGAGCGACCGCCAGGAGCCGGCCTTCGGCGCTCCGGGCGGGAGGAAGCGCTCAGGATTCTACGGTTGGCCCCTCGCCGGCGCGGGCCGATGAGAAGGGTGTCACCCTGTGCTCGCGTTCCGCCGACGACTTGGCGATGTTAGCCACTATCCGTAGTACCCATGTCCTCAGCCGAGAGCGTCCTTCAAAACCATTGAGGCCCCGAAGGGCGCTGATCCAGGCCTCTTGTACGACATCCTCTGCCAGTGCGTCCGTCGCCACGTAACAGCGCGCCAGCCGCTTCATGCCTGGCGACCACTCGTCGATGACCTGGGCAAAAGCCTGCTCGTCGCCCTGACGGAGCGCCGACAACAGTTCCGCATCGAATTCCGCGTTCGTTGCCGACGGCAGCATCGCTTGCAATGTACCAAGTGATCTTGCCGGTTGCTGCCCGCCCAGCAGCGAGGCGACAGCCATTTGACCGGTTATGGCCAATGGGCTATCGGATGCTGCTACTCGCGGGACGGACCGAGTCAGCCGTTGTGGGGCCGGCTGGGTCCCCGGGGCCTCGTAGCCCTCTGAAAGATTTCCCCCGTAACCGTGTAACGCTTGGGCGTGCTCGGGAGACAGTACATCAGTTGAACGACTAATCGCTCTCGAAGACCTTGGAGGTCCGAAGACAAATGCGTACATTCAAACGTCGCGCCGCGCGCCTTGCGCTCGGCCTGGCCGCCTTCGGTGCAGTCGGCACCCTGAGCGCTGCGGGTGCCGGGGCCGCCAACGCGTCCGCCTCTCAACCGACAGCATGGCAAGGGTTTTCGCCCGTGATCGGGCACGTGTACGTCGACGACAATACGTTAGGGACCAACACCATCGGGGCTTTTGACCGTCATGTCGATGGTTCTCTAACGCCTGTACAGGGGTCACCTTTTGCCGCAGGTGGAGCGGGAACAGGCGGCGGCCTTGCCTCCCAGGGAGCGATCCAGGTCAGCAGCAACGGCCGTTACCTCATAGCAGTGGAGGCGGGCAGCAACCAGATCTCGGTCCTCAGGATCGAGCCCAACGGGGGCCTCGGACTCGTGCCCGGCGGTGTGGTTTCATCCGGCGGCACAACACCCGTCAGTGTGGCGGTGCACGGCAACCTGGTCTACGTGGCCAACTCCGCCGGGACCACGCCAAACTTCACCGGGTTCACCCTCAATTTCCTGGGACAATTGCAGCCCTTGACCGGTTCGACGGTCTCCCTCGCCACTGGAGCTCAGCCTGGCGACGTGCTTTTCAACCCGACCGGTACCAACCTGGTCGGCACGCTCGTCGGACCGTCCACGATCAGTAGTTACAGCGTGGGCCTTAACGGCCTCCTGACGGCCGCTCCGGGCTCACCGTTCGCCGCTCAGGGGCTCGGTCCATTTGGCAGCGAGTTCCGACCCACCAACCCCGGCCAGCTCTTTGTCTCCAACGCCCACAACACCGCTATGGACAGCGGCACGGTCTCCGCGTTTAATGTGGCGTCTAACGGGGCTCTTTCGTCTATCGGGGCATCGCCTTTCGCTGACGAGCAGATGGCTCCTTGCTGGGTCGAGATCAGCCACGACGGGCGTTTCCTCTTCGCTGTGAACACTGCGTCGGGCAGCATCTCGCGCTACTCGATCTCCTACCGTGGAGCTCTGACCCTGCTGGGCAGTACTCCCGTCAATGCCTCGGGTGGCGTTGGCGCAGTTGACGCCCGCCTCAGCCCGGACGGAAGGACCCTGTACGTGGACGAGAGCAAGATCGACTCCGTGGGCGCTTTCGCAGTCCAGGGCGGCAACCTCACCGAGCTGCCCGGCTCGCCGTTCGCCCTTCCCGCCGGGGCTACGCCAGCCGGCATGGTAGTCACCTGGTAATTATCTCCTTCGCACTCCAGAGCGCGGCCCGGGTCGGATGTTTTCCGTCCCGGGCCGCTCGGGATTCGTCAGCGTCGTGCACAAATGCTCCGGGCGTCGGCGGCCAGATTTCGACGTTTAGCGGTCGGTGCGGCACAGACCGAGCTCAAACGAGACCAGCTACATCACATATTCATCACATTCAGTATGAACTCGTCGCGATTTCGCGAACTCGTTGCGTTTCGGGGACTTTTCGCGGCTCCAGTGCACCCGGTTCGTCGAAGCGCAACGAGAATGTCGAAATTGTGAAGAATGTGTGATCGTGACCGTCGTGAGCGCCGATTGTGACAGCTAGCGTGATCGTGACAGGGAGCGTGATCGTGACCGTCCGGGGATTATTTTGAGCGAGCCAGATAAAAGCGGACCGCGAACCGCCGAAAGTCAAGTAGATGGCCGCATTCACACCCGCTCCAGGGGTCGCACGAGGCAACGTCCGACAACGGCCCCCGGGTCCTGACGGGACCGACAACAGCGGCCGGAAGACACACAAGGCGCCTACGAACTGCCCCGTTTCAAGTTCCAGCCATCGGCCACCACTTGCCAACCCCGGTCTGCGCTCCTGCGCAGGACAGCCCCACCCTCACCCCGGAGCTCGACGGTAGACCCATCGATGGCCCGGCCCGAAATGGCCCGGACCGCGAGCACCAGCACCATGTCCCCCGTAATCAGCTCGCTTGTTATCGCCACTTCGACGGGCAGTCGAGTATCCATGAGCTGGCACAGCGCCCCGCGCACGGCGTCGGTCCGCTGAACGGTCTCCGCCGCCAGGGCCAGGGTCGCCTCGGGCCGTACAGGGCAACGGCGGCTTCGAGATCGCCATCGTTTAATGCCTCGCAGACCAGCTTGAGCGCCTGGGCGGGCTCGTCTGCGGTCGCCGGCTCGATGGGCTCGATGGGCTCGATGGCCTCCACGGGCTCGATCGGTTCGACGGGTTCGGGGTTCATCTAATGCTTCCTCTTTCAGTGGGGCAATCTGCCCCGTCTCACTATGCACGGCGGTCCGGAAAATGGCGACGGGGCGCGCCCAGGTTGGCGCCCCCCACCGCTTTTGTTGCCTGGTATTAGCTATTTGTTACGGCCACAACGGTCTCGCGCTCCGGGGAGCGGGATCAGGACACGGGGATGCCGACGGGCCGAGAGTAACCGACGAAGCCGTCAGCGTTGCCTTTGGTGTCGGCGTAGAAGCCGACGATGTCACCGACGTTGTTCAGGCCATTGACGACGGTGCTGCCCACGCCGTTCGGGTCGCTTATGGTCTTGAAGTGTGGCCGTGCGGGCCAGGAGCCGGCGGAACGGTGCTGTTGCTGGAGCGCAGGACATGGGGCAGCCTTTCTGTCGGGACGAAGTGGCTTCGTTGTCCAGAGGCTCCTACGGCGTGCTGGGGCGCCGCGAGGGCTGCGGGGGGAAATGCGGGGAAGGACGGGTGGGGAAGGACGGGTCGGGAAGGTCCGTTGGCGAAGGTCAGTGGCGAACGACGGGTGCAGGGCTAACGCCCAGCTACCGGAGCTTTCTCAGGTGCCAGACCGGAGCTTCTGGTAGAGCCGCGCCGTCTCGGGCGCCGGCGCAGCATTCATTTCGCTGCGAAGCAGCTCTTCGAGCTGTTCGTAGTGGCGGAGCGCCCGGGCCGGCTCCCCTAACCGTACCCAGCACTTCATGAGTTCGCGGTGGGCCGTCTCGTCGAGGGGGTCGTGGGCGGTCGCCCGCTCGTAAACCTGCACGGCCTGGCGGAGTTGACCTGCGTTGGCCAGGATCGCCCCCGTTGCCCCCATCGCCATTTCGTAGTCGGCCCGCAGCCCCCGCCGGCGATCCTCTGCCCATTCGCCGACCAGCACACCGTCGAGGAAATCGCCCTTGTACACCGCCAGGGCCTTCTGAAGGTGCGGCAGCGCTTGAGGTCCCGCCAGGCGACGGGCCGCAGCCAGAGCCACCTCGAACTCGCTTACGTCGTAGCGGTGCGGCCGGGCCACGTTGAAGCTGTAACGCCCGCCGTTGAATATCACCCATTCCCGGTCTCCAATGGCGTGTCGCATATCGCGCAGAGCACTGTGCAGCGCGTTACGAAGCTGGCTGTCGCTCAGGTCGGGCCACAGCGCCGTACCCAACTGCTCCCGTGTCCTTGGTGGGGAACTGCAGAACAGGAAAAAGAGCTCCCGGGGCTTGGCGTAACCCCAATCCGACGGCTCCACGATGCGTCCCTCGACCCGCACCTCCACCGCCCCTAGAGCCCTTATCGAGAGCGCCGGGACAGGCCCGGGACCGGCCGGCGCTGCCTCCCTGGAGGGGCCCGTTCCCTTTCGCGGCCTCCTGGCCGGCCGCTCGGCGGTTTTTGGCTGGGCGGCCTGGTCGGTCGCACTATTCGTTGAGCCGATGGCCGGAGCCGATGGGTTCGTGGCCGGTGCGCTTGTCCGGCCACCTTTCGCCTCCGCCCTCAGGAGCTCTTCGAGGGGCGCATGCTTCCCTTGCTCGAAGGCCTGCTCGAAGTCGCCTTCGGTCAGTGCCTCCCGTACGGAGCCAACGGTGGCGGCGTGATCAGCCTGTTCGCAGGTGGGGATCGGCGTGCCGATCCTGGCCCGGGCCCGCTCCGCAGCACCGAGTAGGCCGGCGGCCCGTCGTACGTCTCCAGAGAGCACCGCAGCGGCCGCCAGAGCCTCGAGGACGCTCGTCTCGCGCCACTGGTCGCCCAGCTCGCGATGCGATCTCGAGGCTGGCCCGCAACATCTCCTCGGCCTGAGGATGTGCCCGCCGGAGGGCCACCAGTCCCAGTTCGTTGAGGCACCACGCGATCCCCTCCCTGAAGCCGATCTCTTCTGAGATGGCCAGGCTCTGGTTCAGCAACCGCGCCGCCATGTTCAAATCGCCCCCGTACTGCGCCGTGACGCCGAGGCTGATCAACGACCAGGCCCTGCCTTCAGCGTCGCCCAGCTCACGGAAAAGCTCGAGAGCCTGTTCGCATTCGCTGCGCGCCCGGGCCAGGTCCCCTTGCAGCCAGGCCGCGAAGCCGATGTAGCCGCGAGCGCTGGCCACGCCCCAGCGGTCCCCTAGATCCTCGAAGATCGCTCTACTTTCGTCATGGTGCCGCTCTGCTTGTCGGTACCTGCCTTCTTCTCGGGCCACGCTCCCGAGGACTTGAAGGGTGGCGGCCGTCCCGTCGGCGTCCTTCAGGCTTTTGTAGAGCCGCAGCGCCGTGCTCAGGCGGCGGACGGCGGCGGGATAATCGCATTGCAGAAATGCGAGCCGCCCACTCGCTCGCAGCGCCTTGGCCCGAAGTGGGCCAGGGGCGTCTGGTTGGGATACCACGGCCCAGTCGAGCCACTCCCTGCCCTCTTTGTAATGGCCATGTACATACCAAAACCGGGCCAACGCACTTGCCATTTCCAGCACGGCGGTGGCGTCGCCGATCTCTCGGGCGAACTGCAAACTGGCGCGGATGTCGTTGATCTCGTTCTTGAGACGGACCAACTCGGTGGCTTGAGTGGCACCGGCCAACCTTGGTTCTGCGTCCCGGGCTCGTCTCACGTACCAATTGAGATGAGCCCGCTTATAGGCGTCCTCTTCATCCGCGTTCTTGAGCTGTTCGCCCGCGTACTGCCGCACGGTGGCCAGGAGGCGGTACATGGCCTGCCCGCCGGCCACCTCAGCGACCACCAGGGACTTGTCCACGAGCCGGCGGAGCACGTCGTAGGCGGCCGGGGCATCGCCACCGGGAACGATCACCCGGGACGCCGCCTCGAGGCTGAAATGGCCGGCGAATACCGAGAGGCGACGAAGGGCTTCCCTTTCATCCGCGTCCAGGAGCTGGTGGCTCCAGTCAAGGGTGGCCCGAAGGGTCTGGTGCCGGGCCGGAGAAGTCCTCGGTCCCCCTACAAGCAGGCTGAACACGTTGTCGAGGCTGGTGGCCACCTCTTCGACAGGGAGCATACGAAGGTTTGCCACCGCCAACTCGATGGCGAGAGGCAGGCCGTCCAACTGCTGGCAGATTCGTGAGACGGCGTGGGCGTTGTTGCTGTTCAGCGCGAAGGCCGGGAAGGCGGCGCGGCCCGGTCGATGAAGAGCTCCACCGCCTCGCAGCGCGCCAGCGCCTCGGGCCCTTCTTCAAGGCCGGGTGCCCGTAGCGGTGGCACTCGCCACACGACTTCCCCCGCCACGCCAAGAGGTTCGCGGCTCGTGGCCAGGACATGAAGACCGCCACATGTCAGGAGCAATTCGGTGCATATCCTGGCCACCACCCCCACGACGTGCTCGGCGTTGTCCAGCACCAGCAGTACGCGGCGCGAGCTCAACGACTCGAGCACCGCCCCAAAGGCACTCTCGTCGTAGCCTTCGTGGGCGCCGATGGCGTCGGCGATCGCCCGGTCGACGAGGTCATCACCGACGGCCGCGAGGTCGACCCAACGGCTCTCTTCGATGCCGGTTGACGGTGACGTCCTCGCTGTTTCTGCCGCCAGCCGCGTCTTGCCGACCCCACCCGGCCCAAGCAGCGTGACGAGGCGGTTCTGGGACAGCGTTCGTCTCAGTTCGTCCAGCTCGTGACGACGCCCGATCAGGGGCGTAAGGCTGAGAGGCACCAGGCCGGCGCTCCCGCTACGGTGCCCTCCTCCATTAGCCAGCGCTTGCGGGCTGAGGGTGAGAGTCATGAGGAACGCAATCTTGGAGAGCTGTGGTGGGGGCTCAGTCAGGTTGCCATGGAGTCGCCTGAGAAATACCTTAGACCAAAGGCGAGCCCACCACGCGAGCCCACCACGCGAGCCCACCACGCAAGGCAACTGCTCGAAGTGACCAGCCGCGACCCCCGGTCGTGGCCGGGGTCAACGGTATTCGCATGAACGAGCGAAAAGTGCAATCATCCTGGAGGTGCGCACCTCGCCGATCATCGGCCAGAAGGCCTGGTTCGGCCCACGTCGGATCGGATGGGGCCTCGGCCCGGTATCACCAGAGGGATGGGCCCTGACCGCCGTCTTTTCGGCCATGTCCCTTACCGCCAAGAGGCTCGGTCTCGGGCGAGGGCCAAGAAGAGCGCTCTATTTGGCGATCGCCGGTGTAGTCCTGCTGAAGGGCACCAGCCCCGGAGGCCCGGCGGCGCGCCGGACCTTCGAGGAGCAGAGATCGAGCGGGCCGGCCACCGGGGAGCCCGCGCCTGGTTAGTTGGGCTGGCCCCCGGACAAATTTCTTCTTACTTGCAAAGCCTTTCGGTGGCCAAGAGCTCCCTGGCCGATCTGTTGGCGAGCGCGGCCGGGCCCTACCGACTGTGGCCGTGCGTGCGGGGCGGCGAACAAGTAGACCGTCGAGCACGTGGGCTAGGGTAAAAAGGCCCATTCGCCAAGAGCGCCAGATCGCCGACAGAGGAGGCACCAGTGGTCCTGAGCGACGGCATGAACGCTGCTACCGAGCCGCAACCCGTCCTCACGCCTCTTACCGAAGCGGCGATCTTCCTGGTCCTCACCGTGGTCCCCGGTTCCGAGGATGACCTTCGCGATCTCCTGGCGGACGTTTCGGGCCTCGTGCGTTCCGTCGGCTTCCGGATCTCCAATGGGGGCCTCGTCTGCGTCGTTGGCCTGGGCTCGCTGCTGTGGGACCGCCTCTTCGACGGTCCCCGTCCGGCTGGCCTTCATACGTTCCGGCCGTTGTACGGTGCGCGGCACACCGCTCCCGCTACTGCCGGCGACCTCCTTTTCCATATCCGGGCTCGTCGCTTCGACATGTGCTTCGAGCTGGCTCAGCGCCTGCTCGAGCGGCTCGTCGGGCGGGCCCAGGTGATCGATGAGGTCCATGGCTTCAAGTCCTTCGACGAACGCGACCTCCTTGGCTTCGTCGACGGCACGGAAAACCCGACCGGCGGGGCGGCGTTCGCCGCTGCCGTGATCGGTGACGAAGACCCCGCGTTTGCCGGGGGTAGCTATGTCATCATCCAGAAATACGTCCATGACCTCGACACGTGGGATGCCTTACCCGTCGAGGAACAGGAACGAGCTATCGGGCGTACGAAGCTCAGCGATATCGAGATGCCCGACGATGTCAAGCCGATCAATTCGCACGTAGCTCTCAATACGATTATCGATGACAACGGCGTGCAGCAGCAGATCCTGCGTTTTAATATGCCCTTCGGCCGGGTCGGTGCCGTGAGTTCGGAACGTACTATATCGCTTACGCTAAGAGCCCCGATGTCATCGAGGAAATGCTCACCAATATGTTTATCGGCAAGCCGCCGGGTAACACCGACCGTATCCTTGATTTTTCGACTGCCCTGACGGGCAACCTGTTCTTCGTGCCGACGGCCGATTTTCTCGACAACCCCCCGGGCCCAGGTGCTACAACAACCCAAGGAGATGCGCCGGCAACCGAAGACGCGCCACCTCCTGCCGCCATCAACGCCGAAGGGTCCCTGGGTATCGGCAGCTTGAAAGGAGCTTCGAGATGAACCACCTACTTCGCTCACACGCGCCTATTAGCGATGCCGGCTGGAAGCTTCTTGACGAGGAGGCCCGGCAGCGGTCGACGCCGGCGTTGGCCGCTCGCAAACTGGTCGACTTCTCGGCCCGTACGGCTGGGATTATTCGGCGACCAACCTCGGCCGCACCAAGCAATTAGTGGCCGGGCCGCGGGAAGGGGTATCGGCCCTGCAACGGCGTGTCCTACCCCTGATGGAGCTACGGGCGGCCTTCGCTTTGTCCCGGGACGAGCTTCGTGATGCCGACCGGGGGGCAGACGATACTGACCTGAGCGCTCTTGATGTGGCCGCGCACGAGATGGCGATGACCGAGAACGTAGCCGTGTTCCATGGCTGGCAAGGGGCCATAACCGGTATTGACGAGGCGTCGCCGTACAAGGACGTGAGCCTGGGGGACGCCGCCAGCGGGTACCCACGACAGGTAGCCGGAGCCGTGGAGCTTCTCTTGGCGAGCGGGGTAGGGGGGCCGTACGGTATGGCGCTCGGTTCCGAGCCCTACCGCATGGTGATCGAAACGACCGAACACGGCGGTTACCCGCTGCTCGAGCACTTACGCAAGATCCTCGAAGGCCCTATCGTCTGGTCGCCAGGGGTGCGTGGGGCCATCGTGCTCAGCCTGCGGGGGGGTGACTTCGTGTTGGAGTCCGGGGAGGACCTCTCGATCGGCTACGACTCGCACGACGGCCAGGTGGTGAGGCTGTACCTGGAAGAGAGCTTCAGTTTTCACGTCGCGACGCCGGAAGCAGCGGTAGCGCTCAAGCCCTAGGAAGGGCGGTGGCGATAGAGGCAACGGTCGCAACCAGGGCCGTGGCCCGGACTGCGGCAGAGATCACGCCCACAGCGAGCCCAGGTCGACCTGGATAGGTGTGCCAGCGGCCGGGCCCGGGACGACGGGGGACCTCGGCCGAGGTTCCTCTTCCACGCGGAGAGCAGTGGCGACCTCCGGGTCGATAAACCGGCTCAGCGGGGCGTAGCTGTGGCGGTCGTCGCTGGCGCGTCGGTGGTGCGGCATACGTAGCGGCGCGTAAAGGTGGAGCTCCTCGCAGGCACGCGTCACGGCCACGTAGAGAAGCCGCTTTTCTTCCTCCTCGCCCGTGGGTGAGCCAAGAGCCATGTCGATCGGTATCCTGCCGTCGATCAGCTCGGGGATATGCACTATGGACCACTCGAGGCCCTTGGCGGAGTGGACGGTGGAGATCACCACGTAGTCCTCGTCGACGCGAGGCGGCCCCGCCATATCGCCCGTCGACGCCGGGGGGTCGAGCGTGAGGTCGGCCAACCAGGCGGCCAGGTCCGGGGCCTCCGCGGCGGCGCTCACCAGGCGCTCGAGGTCGCCGACGCGCACGGCGGCGTCGGCGTAATGGCCGAGCACCAGAGGACGGATAGCCACCAGGACGGACTCCGCCTGCAGGCCCGGGGCGTCGTCGGAGCGGGCCCTGACCAGTGCGTCGAGAGAAGTGGACAGCGCGTTGCGAGCCGGGGGCGGAGCTGCCGCCACCACCCGGGGCCAAGCCTCGAGAGGGTCCTCGTCAAAGGCCAACACGGTCTCCGTCAGAGCGCGGGCACCCGACGGGCCGATCCGCGGGTGCAGGCGCAGCAGCCGGTACCACGCCAGCTCGTCGCGCCCGTTGTCAACCAGCCGGGCCGCTGTCACGAAGTCCTTCACATGGGCCGCCTCCAGGAGCCGCAGGCCGCCGTACTTACGGTAGGGGACTTTTCGGGCCGACAGCTCGAGCTCGACCAGGTCGCTGTGATGAGCGGCGCGGACGAGGACGGCCTGCTGACGCAGGGGCACGCCGCTCTCATGGGCCTCGAGGATGGCGTCGGCTATGGCTCTTGCTTCCGATGGGGCGTCGTGACAACGCAACAAGCGAGGGACGGGGCCGTCACCACGCGTGCTGTAGAGCAGCACCCGCGCTCCTTCGCTGGCGGGCCGCAAGGCATTGGCGACATTCAGGATTTGCTGCCGGGAGCGAAAGTTGTGCTCCAGGCGAACGGTCGTTGCGCCCGGAAAAGCCAACACGAGCTCCCGGAGCTGCGTCGGACCGGACCCGCGGAAGCCGTAAATGGCTTGCGCCTCGTCACCGACCACGGTGAGCCCGCAACCTTCAGGTGCCAGGCCGCGGACGATATCGACCTGGAGGCCATTGACGTCCTGGTACTCGTCTACAAGGACATAATCGAAGCGCTCGGGCAGGCGGGCGGCCAGGCTCTCGTGGCCCAGCAGGGCTCTCCAGTAGAGGAGCAAGTCGTCGAAGTCGAGGACGGCGGATTGGCGCTTCCGGGTGGTGAAGGCCCGGAACAGCTCGGCTATGGAGGCAAGGTGTGGCTCGCACCACGGGTACTCGAGCGGTAGCACCTCCGACAGTGTCCTGCCGGTGTTGACGCAACGAGAATAGATATCGACGAGCGTGGCGGAGCGAGGGAACCGCACGGTCCCGCCGGTCAGGTTGTAATTGCCTCTGATGAGGTCCATCAGGTCGCAGGTCTCGGCCGGGTCGAGGACGCTGAAGTCCCTGGGCAGCCCGACGATCTCTGCGTAGGCGGCAATGTAGCGGTGGGCGACGGCGTGGAACGTCCCGCCCCGGGGGCGGTGAGGCCCGCCCAGCCGGGCCAGGGTAGTGGCCCGGGCCAGCATTTCCTCCGCCGCCCGTCTTGTGAAGGTCAGCAAGAGGATGCGCTCCGCCGGTGTGCCTCGCTGGAGCAGGTACGCGACCCGGGAGGTAAGCGCACGGGTCTTGCCCGTGCCGGCGCCTGCGAGTACCACCAACGGCGTACTGCCATGGGTGGCGACTTCGAGTTGAGCCTCGTCTAACCCTTCGTCCCAGCTGGCAACGTCGAACATGCATTCGATCATATATGACGACCCCGCACATGGCGATCGGCGCGGTGCTCCTCGAGTGGCCCATCAGGTGAGCCAGACTTGGGGCGTGCAAGATGCCCTGCACCTGCCGTCACCCTGCGTCCTTGTCCTGGTCGGCCCGGGTGCGTCGGGCAAGTCGACGTGGGCCGCGGCCCACTTCCCGGCGGACGTCATCGTGTCCAGTGACCGGCTGCGTGCCCTGGTCGGTGCGGGCGAAGACGACATTGGCGCCAGCGAGGACGCATTCGAGCTGCTCGACATCGTGGTACAGCGACGCCTCGGCCGGGGCCTGACGACCGTGATCGACACGCTGGGCCTCGACGAAAACAAGCGCCGGTCGTGGCTCCAGGCCGCCAAGGCCAAGGGGTTGGCCTGCGTTGCCGTCGCCTTTGACACTCCACCCGACGTGTGCCGGGCCCGCAACCGCGGACGTCCGAAGTCCGTCCCGGCCAGCGTGCTCACGGCTCAACTGCGGAACTGGCGCACCGCCCGCGAAAGCCTGGCGGCAGAAGGATTTGACGCTGTCATCCCGGCCGAGCCGGTGCGCGTCGTGCCCGCCGCCTTCTTGTCGGCCAAGGACGCCGCCCGTCGTCAGGCCGAAGAGCCCACTGGCCTGCGCTTCGGCCTGCACCTTGGCTCCTACACGTTCGCTGGCGGTGCAGCCTCGACCCGCGCAGCCCTGCGCCAGATCGCCACGGCGGCGGAGTCTGCCGGCTTTGACGGCATCTACGTCATGGACCACTTCCGCCAGATCCCTCAGGTCGGGCGGGTGTGGGAGGACTTCCTGGAGAGCTATACAACCTTGGCCTACCTGGCTGCCTGCACCGAGCGGGCCCGCCTGGGCGCCGTCGTCACGGGCATCACCTTCCGGAACCCGGCCCACCTGGGCAAGATCATCGCCACCCTCGACGTCCTGAGCGGTGGCCGGGCCATCTGCGGGCTCGGCCTGGCCTGGCACGGCGAAGAGCACGCCGCCTACGGATGGGAGTTCCCGCCGGTGGCGGAGCGTTACGTCATCCTCGAGGAGGCCCTGCAGGTGTTGCCTTTACTGTGGGGGGCGGGCACCCCTGCCTTCGAGGGCAGACGGGTCACCGTCCCGGAGGCGATGTGCTACCCGCGCCCCCTCCAGGCCCACGTGCCCATCCTTGTCGGCGGCGGTGGCGAGAGGCGTACGCTCCGGCTGGCGGCTCGCTACGCCGACGCGGCCAACGTTATGGGTGACACCGGCACGGTCGAGCACAAGGCGGCCGTGCTCCGGGCCCACTGTGTTGCAGAAGGACGCGACCCGGCCGCGGTCGAGCTGACACACCTGTCGTCGGTCCTGGTCGGGGCGGACGACCGGCACGTGGCCGAGCAGGTTGAACGGTTCCGCCCACGGCGCAGCGACTCCGCCCGCGCCGCCGCCAGGCTTAATGCGGGGACGGTGAAAGACCAGGTCGGGCGGTTCAGAGAGCTCGCTGAGGCCGGAGTCGGCGAGGCCATAGTCCGCCTTCGGGACCCCCTCGACGCGGGCGCCATGGAACAGATGGCGCACGTGATTTCCGCATTCCGCTGAGGACAGCAGAGGCCGTTCGCTAGGGTTAGCGGCATGCGTTTTCGGACATTGGGTGCAAGCGGTTGTTCGGTCTCTGTATTGGCTCTCGGCACGATGACCTTCGGCGCCGAGACGGACGAAAAGGGCAGCCATGCCCAACTCGACCGTTTCTTCGAAGCCGGCGGCAACCTGGTCGACACGGCCGACGTCTACAGCAAGACCGAGTCAGAGTCCATCATCGGGCGCTGGCTGGCCAAACAGTCGGCGGCCAACAGGGAACGGGTGGTCATCGCCACCAAGGGCCGTTTCCCAACCGGTCCCGAACCCAATGACCTCGGCCTGTCCCGGCGGCACTTGAGCCGGGCCATCGACGCGTCCTTACGCCGGCTCGGCATCGATTGCATCGACCTGTACCAGGTCCACAGCTACGACCCCTGGACGCCCATCGAGGAGACCCTTCGAGCGCTTGACGACGCGGTGCACAGCGGCAAGGTCAACTACGTGGGTTTGTCCAATTTCACCGGCTGGCAATTGCAAAAAACGGTGGACACGGCGGCCGCGCTCAACCTCAATTCACCCGTGACCCTGCAGCCGCAGTACAGCCTGCTGGTGCGCGAGATCGAATGGGAGATCGTCCCCGCCTGTCTCGGCGAGGGCCTTGGACTGCTCCCGTGGTCGCCGCTGGGCGGTGGCTGGTTGACCGGTAAGTACAGGCGCGACGAGCGCCCGACAGGGGCGACGCGGCTCGGCGAAAACCCCGACCGGGGTGTCGAGGCTTACGAACGGCGCAGCGCTCAGCAAAGGACCTGGGACGTGCTCTCGGCCGTGGAGGCAGTGGCGAAGAGCCACGGCAGCTCTATGGCCCAGGTTGCGTTGAGCTGGCTGCGCGACCGTCCCGCCGTTTCTTCTGTCATCCTCGGGTGCCGGAGCCTCGAACAACTCGAGGACAACCTGGGGGCGGCCGAGCTCGACCTGACCGAGGCCGAGACGGCTGAACTCGACCTCGCCAGTGACCCGGGCGCCGCCGATTACCCTTACGGTACCCCGGGCCAGGAGCAGCGCGGTAGGAAGCTCCCGGGCGGGCGCTGAGCCCCGCGTTGGCGCGGCCTTCCATTTTCGAATTTGCCGGTGGCGAGCCAGCCTTCTTGGCACTCGCCTCCGCGCACCATAAGCGCTGCCTCGAAGACCCGGTGCTAAACCACCCGTTCTCTCATCCCGGCCACCCCGACCACGTTCAACACCTGGCCAGCTACTGGGCAGAGGTCTTTGGCGGCCCGGCTATTTACTCGGGTTCTTGCGGGGGGCAGTCGTTTATGCTCGGTCTTCACGCCGGGATGGGAGCGCAACAGGACCTGGGGGAGCGCTTTGTCCAGTGCTTCGTGCAGGCAATTGACGATGTTCGTCTTCCCGATGACGCCGCGTTGCGGGCCGCTTTGCGCGCTTACATGGAGTGGGCCGTCAGCGAGGTCATGTCATGCTCACCGCAAGGGTCGATTGTACCGGCGGGCTTGGCCGTGCCCCGGTGGTCGTGGGACGGCCTCGAGCGGGCGCCCCACGACATCAGGGACGGCCCTGATTTAGCGGCCCCGTAACCGGGGTAATACTTCCTTGCCATAAACGCGCACGGCCTCGAGCGCGTTCGGCCCGGACAAACTGGCACAACTTATAATGTCGGCGCCGAGTTTTTCCACCTCGCGCAAGCGCTCCGCAATGACGGCCGGGTCGGAGGAAACGATATTGGCCCGGGTAAATTCCTCGTCTGTGACTGTGGCGGCGCCGTGCCGGTACATCTCTTTCGGGTCATGCCAGTCATCGGCATAAAATTCTCGCGGGCCCGCCCCCTTGAACACCTGAGCCTGGGCGAGCGCTTCTTCATCGGTCGGGGCCCATGAAAAGCCGACTTGAAGCACAAGCTTGCCCGGGTCGCGCCCGGCATCGTCAGCGGCGCTCCGCCACGCGTCTTCAACCTTGGCCAGCACTTGTGGGTCGCCAACGGTGAGGAGACCGTCGCCGTAGCGTCCCGCCAGTCGCGCCGCCCGGCGGCCGAAGGCGGCGACATATATGGGCGGCCTCTTGGCCGGGCGGGTATGAAGGTAAGCGCCCTTTGTACGGAAAAAGCGGCCCGAGTGGTCGACTCGTTCGCCATCGAACAGCCGGAGGATCAGCCCCAGGGCCTCCTCCAGCGCTTCGATCTGTTCTCGAGGGCTCGGCCAGTCGCCGCCGAACGGTGACTCGTTGAGTGACTCGCCTGAACCGATCCCGATGAAGACCCGGCCCGGGTACATGAACTCGAGCGTGGCAAAAACCTGGGCGACAAGGGCGGGGTGGTAGCGGTACAAAGACGCCGTGACGGCGGTGCCGAAGGGCACCTGTTGCGTCGCCTGCAAGGCCGAGCCCAGCCAGACGTATGCCTGTCCGGAATGGCCGGGTTCCCACCAGGGCTGGAAGTGGTCGCTGCAGGCAACGCCATCGAAGCCGAGCTGTTCTGCTTCGACTGCACACTGAAGCAGTACATCGGGTGGGATCATTTCGTGGATGCAGCCGAGATAGTACTTAGGCATCGGATTCTCCTTCTGCGCCGGGGCTAGCCGACGGTGGTCGCGTCCAGGCCCGTAAACCAATGGCGGAGGTAAGCCAGGCTTGTCTGGACGATTTCGGGTTCGTACCCCCCCGGCCATAAATTCGACGTCTCGACCAGCCAGGCCCGGCAGCGAGCCGCGCCAGCCAGCGCCTCCAGCACCGAAGGTATGCCAAGGTCGCCCTGGCCTAGCGCCACGCAGGGCCACCAACCCGTCGGGTCACCCCGGGAGGCGTCCTGGAGTTTCAGGTCGCGAAGGTGGGCCATTACGCAATATGGCCTCGTTGCGGCCACTGCCTCCAGCAGGTCCTCTCCCACACGGGCCGCATTACCGGCGTCGAAGCACGTGCCGAGGTGGGCGCTGTCGACCGACGCCACCAGGCGGGCGATTTCCGCCGCCGTGGCGTCAGCGTGGTTCTCTACTGCGACGACCAGGTCAAGTTGTTCGGCTTGCTTGGCGATCGTCGTCAGTGGTCCGCGGAGGGTTGCCAAGCGCTCATGGCGCGCCGCCGGGTCGCCCGTCCACGAGTACTGGTCGCCGCAAACGACCCGCATCACCCGGCAGCCGAGGGCCAGGGCCACGTCCATCGACTCCATCGCGTTTTTGAGCTTGTCCTTGCTCCTGCCGTCCTCGAGCCCGTTGCGGTGCCCCCACGCCAGGATGCACTCGGCCCCCATGTCTGTCAGTTGCCGGCTAATACAGGACAAATTCGGCGCGCCGGAGTCGCGCAGGTGGACAGTTTGCAGGGAAAGCGCCTCGATACCGAGCGGCACGGCGTGGTTCAGCAGGTCCAGCGTGGTCCAGCGCTCTTCCACGGGCTTTTCCCATTGGTTTGTCTCGCCGAACCAACGATGAAAAGAAAAGCTGTCGATGCCGATCCGCGCCCGCCGTCCAGGCGTCTCCATCGGCCCCGTCGCCCCGGGGCCAGTGCCCGGATTTTCGAGGCGGGTTGAACGATCGCCTTCTGCACGTGCTGCGGCCATCTAGCGCAGCTTCGCGTTGCCGGCGCTAGCGCGCAAGATAGCCGCCGTCTACAGGGAGCACGACGCCGTGGAGATAATCCGACAAGCCGGAGGCCAAGAACACCGCCGGGCCAGCCAGGTCCTCCGGCTCTCCCCACCGGCCCGCCGGGATCCGCGCGATCACCTGGGCGGCGCGTTCGGGGTCGCTCCAAATGTGACGGTTGAGCTTGGTCCGCACGTACCCCGGGGCTATCGCGTTGACGTTTATGCCAAGCGGCGCCCATTCGAGGGCCAGGCTCTTGGTGAGTTGCCCGACGCCACCCTTACTGGCGGCGTAAGCGGCGACCCGCAGGCCGCCGAAGAAAGCATACATCGACGCGATATGGATCATCTTGCCCCGATGTTGCGGCTCCATTACCCCAAAGGCCAATTGCGATAGCTGGAACACGGACCCGAGATTGGTGGCGAGAGTGAGGTCCCAGTCCTCGAGATCGGCCTCCGACGAAGGCTGAGGTCGGACGTGCCCGTGTGACGTAACCAGTATGTCGAGACCGCCCAGGACGTCAACCGCTTCTTCGAAGGCTCGAGCGCATTCGTTCCGGCGAGCCAGGTCGGCCACGACTACTCCCTCGAGGAACACTGGCCTCTCGGGCGGCACCGGCGAGCCAGACGGGCCGCCCGTCCCGGCGCGACCGATCCCGACCACGGTGGCGCCTTCCCGATGGAAAGCGCGTGCGATGCCCGACCCTATACCCCCCAACGCCCCGGTCACGATGGCCCGTTTCCCGGCCAGGAGGGGCGCGCGACCCTCGATTCCTTCTTCCTCGCTGTTCGGCTGGCTGACTGCCAAGTGGACCTCCCTCAAGGTTTGGCATCAAGGTTTGGCTACGGTACGGCCGGGTTCAGGCGAAGTAGAGCGCTTCCGCGTTGGCGCTGCACATTGCTTCCTGTTCGCCGTCCGTATAGCCGGAGATCATCTCGAGGAAGGCGGCAACGACGGCGTCGTAGGAGCTCGCGATCCGGTCTACAGGCCAGTTCGAGCCGTAAAGGCACCGCCCGGGCCCGAACGCCTCTAGACAGGTCGTGACCCACCGGCGCAGCGAGGCGACCGTCCAGCTGCGGTCGGTCATCCCGAGGCCCGAAAGTTTGCAGTGGACATTTTGGGCCCGGGCAAGATGGCGCACTGCAGGTTCCCATTTTTGGAAATAGGCGTCGTCGCGGCGCCTCGGGTAACCGACGTGCTCGAGCACGATCCGCAGTTGCGGGTGGGCGTCGGCCATGTCCTTCGCCAATGCCATGTACTCCCACGAGCAGTCCAGGTCTAGCAAGAGCCCCGCATCTTCCATGGCTTTAAGGTTGGGCTCGAAGCTCGGCGCCGCCTTGAGGTCCTCCAGGTACCGGACGACCCCGAAGTCGCGTACGCCCCGGACGCCGGGGCGCTCGACTAATTGCAGGATCTCGCTGGGCGCAAACTCGGCCCCGAGGTCGACATGAGCCACGATGGCGATTGGCAACGTGCCCGGCTTTTCCAACGACCGGACCCAGTCGGTCTCGATCGTCGGGCTGTCGGCCTCGGCGGCCGCCTCGACGTGGACAGCCTTTTCTACCCCTGCGAAGCGGGTTTCAGCTAAGTAGGCGTCGGCGTCGTAGACCGGGGACTTGATCGACTCGATATTGCCGATGATGGGATGAGGCACACCCGGTCGTAACCACGGGTAGCTGAGATCGTCCCGGCTCTGGTCCCAAAAGTGCAGGTGTGAATCGATCAGCCTCACAGGTCACCTCCGTCGACCGAACGCTCCCATTCTTCTGGGAGCAGGAACTCACCATTTACTTCTGGATGCCCGACCAGCCACATCACCATGCGGGCGCTAAGCGACACGGGGTCTCCGCCGGTCGTGGCGACCATTTCCGACCACTGGCCCAAACCCTCGCCGACGTCACCCGCTCGGCGGGCCTTGTCCGTGATATCGGCCCACATGGCGGTCTTGACTTCGCCGGGGTGGATGCTGTTCGCGGTTACGCCGTGCCCGGCGACCTCGGCCGCCACTTCCGACGAGAGCCGGTTGAGGCCGATCTTGCTGATGGCGTACGCGCTGGCGCCCCCGCCCGGTTGGCCGATCGCCGCCTTAGAGGATACGTAAACGATCCGTCCCCAGCCCGCCGCCAGCATGTGCGGGAGCAACAGGCGCGTAGTGTAAAAAGCGCCGAGGAGGTTAGTGTCGATCACGGAGCGCCATTCCTCGATGGGAGATCCGGCGATGCTGGCGATCGGCCCGAAGACGCCGGCCGCATAGACGAGCACCAAAGGGCTTGCATGCCGTTCCTGCACGATGTCATCGCACAACCGGGCGGCGCCATCGGACGTCGATATGTCGCCGGCAGCCCAGCTCACATCGACCCGTTCGGCGCTGAGCTCGGCGGCCGCCCGAGCCAGGGCCCACTGTCGCGTGAGGCCAGGAGGACACGAAACCCGGCCAGGCCCAGCGAACGGCCGATAGCGAGCCCGATCCCGCGAGAGCCCCCGACCACTACCGCCGCCGCACCCTCTGGGAGCGGCCTACCCTGCTCTGGCTGGTTACTGAGCTGTTCGCTGAGATTAGACGTCATCGTCTCCCGGCCAGGTGGCACTTCCCTTTAGAGGCGTTGCCGGCCAGCGAGACAATGTACCAGAGCGTTGGTACCGGGGGCTTGAACCTGAGCCTGGCCTCCGTAAACCGCTCGAGAATTGCCGGCATCGATTCCGAAGGCTATCAATGGTGTACGAATGCGTCAATGCCGGACGCACAGCCGGGACGAAGGTAGAAGGCTCGACGAGCACACCGCGACACACGGGACGAGGAGGCCAGGCGCAAAGGGAGGCTAGCGTTGTTCGCGCTGTGAACGTCTCCTTCTCGCCGGTCTTCCGGAGCTTTGAAAGGGTTCCACATAATGCCCAAACTAGATTTAGGAATTGTGGGTTTCTCACACGTTGGTTTTGCCGTCCCGACGGTCGAAGCGTTTGCCGAGACCTGGGGTTCGGTGCTTGGGATCGAAACGTGGTCGGTTCACGAAGAATCGGCTAAACAGGGAGTCTTCGTCGACGGTGCGACGCCAGGACCGTTGCGGGTAAAGGTGGCGTTTGCGCGAGCCGGCGGCCTAGCCATCGAGTTGATAGAGACGATCGAGGGCGAAACGTGCCACAGCCGCACGAGCGACCGCGTGGCGCCCGGGCTCCACCATCTAGCCTTCTGGGTAAGAGATTCTGGAGTCTGCGGTCAAAGCGGCAGCGGCAACAGGCCTTACGATAAGCATGGCTCCATCTTCACTAATTGCAAAAATCGACAACCCTGAGGCTGCCCGTGAGCTCGCTCGTCCGCTGAATGCGTCCGAAGTGGAAGAGGGTACTGCTGTTCCTGATTTCTTCACCTTTTTGGAAGGCTTCGGCAAATCTATTAACTTTACACTCGAGCTTCTCGACCAGAAATTCGCAAACGAATACCTGCAGCTGAACGCATTCCAACCGCACCCGCCGCAAGGTCCGGGCATGACGTAACGACAAGTAGCCAACGGGAACTGGCTCGGTTCACTGACGACGAAGTACTCGGGGTGCCGTGGCGCGTGACGGCGGGTACCACGCTGCAATGTGTTCTCGTTGACACGTGGTGCACTGTGCGCTAACTTGGAATCGTTGCCGACGCTGCTGCCGGAATGCCAGGGAATGGTGCTAGGCGTCACTTCCTGTGCTCTCCGGACGTCTCTGGCGCCCGAGGGCGAGCAACCAGGGCAGAAGGTGGTAGGGGAACACGCAACGACAGATCGCACGTGAGCGATCACGAGAGGGAAGCGGGGGTTCTGAGACCATGTCAGACGATCAGTTGCCTCATGCAGGCGAGCTACGCGAGGGCCAAATAGCCGATCCATCATTAAGCTCTCGCCGCGAGTTTCTCAAGTACTCAATGGTGGGCGCGGGAGCGCTGGCCCTGGCCTCGCCCGCTGCCCGTCTTCTGAAGGGCGCGGCGTCGGGTGCCACCAGTGCGGCTCCGTCGGGAACGTTGCAATTGGTCGACGCCGGCTCATACACCCAGACCTCGACTCAAAAGGGTGCCTACACGGCGTTCGGGCGCAAATACCCGGCGGTCAAGCTATCTGTTGACGAGCTCTCGTCGACCCTGGTCACCTGGGACGCCGAGGCCAGGACGCGAATTGCGTCGGGCGTACAGACCGACCTACTTCAGCTCAACGGTCAATTCGTCGCTGCCTTCGCACGTGACAATCTGATCTATCCGCTGTCCGAGTTCAAGAGCAGCCTGGCACCCGCGCTCAGCGACGAAAGCCAGCCCGTACTCAATGTTGCGTCTTACGAAGGCGTACAGTACGACTTGCCCCTCGCTGCCACGGGTGGCTACGCCACGACAGTTCTCTGGTATAACGCCGCGCTCACGAAGAAAGCGGGGATCGCCGGGGCTCCTGCCAGCCTCAAAGAGCTGAAGGCGATGGTTGCACCGCTGGACAAGCTGGGAGCGTCTCCGATGGTGCATCCAGCCGGGACTGAGGACTACAACCAGTTGCTGATCATGTGGATACTGCCGCAGGTTGTAGGTGGTGCCAACGCCATCAATTATGTGCTCGACACGATGAAGGGGGTTCACAAGTACACGGACGCTCCCTGGATCGAGACGTGGTCCATCCTGAACGACCTTGTCACCAGTAAGGTGATGCTGCCTGGCTCCGGGTCGATCACAACCGAAGCATTGCCGGAATTCCTGCTGCAGGGCAAAGCCGCGAGCGCATATAACGGCTCCTGGGAGTTGGCCGCTTTCACCGCGACAGCCGGGAGTGGTGCCATGAAGGGCTATGATTTGCAAGTGGGCCCTTTGCCGGTGCTCGTCTCCGGTGCGACGCCTCGGACGATTATCGCATACGCAGGGTACGCGATCCCGAAGGTCTCAAAGAACCCTGACGCCGCCGTTGCCCTCATGAACTATATGGCTCAACCATCGGTCGACAAGCAGATAACTGCAGCGACTCAAGCGCTCTCCCCGATCCATTCATCTAATAGCGGCATCACTAACCCTCTGACCCGAGATGCCGTGAAGTACTACGCCGAGGCGATCACCCCGATGGACTGGCTATGGGAACCACAGGTTTCGACCGCAATTGGTACCCAGGCGCAAGCCATTTTCCTCGGTACCTCAACGCCGCAGTCGGCCGCGAAGACAGTAGAGGCAGCCTTCCAATCTTTGGTGAAGACGGGCAAGTCGTTCTTCAAGCAGTAGTGCGGACTGTCCAAAGCGCACCTGAACTACCATCATGAGCAGGACCCGCTGGCGGGCACTCCGCAACTTACCCTATATCCTCCCCGCCCTCGCCCTGCTCGGGTTTCTCTACCTGTACCCATTGGGTTACGGGCTGTACCTGAGCCTGCACGAAGTGACGCGCACCGGCAGCACCAGATTCGTCGGCCTGATGAACTACACCCAGGCCTTGGTCCACGATGCGATCTTCCATCGGGCACTGATTAATACCTTTATCTTTACGGCTGGGGCGATAGTCCTACAAACTGGGTTGGGGTTCTTCCTGGCTGTGCTGCTTGCGAGCGTAAGAAAATTTGGGAATATCTACCGGCTCATCGTGTTCGCCCCGTTTGTCCTATCTGCAGTTACCGCGGGCGCCGTGTGGGAGTACCTATTCAGCCCGTACCTCGGTCCACTGTCAGCTTTGGCAACGCGACTTGGGCTGGAAGGGGCAGGCTTCTCGGTGCTGGGCGACTCACGTCTTGTTCTCGCCGGGATCATGGCCGCGTTCCTGTGGCGCTACCTCGGGTTCAACATGGTCGTGTACCTCGCCGGATTGAAGTCCATATCCAGTGAGTACTACGAGGCGGCCGACCTCGACGGGGTGACCTGGTTGGGTCGGCTAAGGCACATCACCTGGCCGCTGCTCATGCCGCAGACATTCGTCCTCGTTGTCCTCACCACGATCGGGACGCTTCAGCTCTTTGACCTGGTGTGGATCATGACTCAGGGGGGGCCGGCTAACGCGTCCCAGACCGTAGGTACGTACCTGTACACGACGGCGTTCCAGGATAACGACCTCGGCTATGCCGAAGCCATGGCCTTTATCCTGTTTGCCATCGTTGCTTTATTGGGGATCCTGGAGATGGGCCTGTTACGCCGCCGCGTGGAGAGGATAACCAGACCGTGACCGCTTTGGGGACGGGTTCACCACGCTCCGGAGCACACGAAGCGTTCCGGTACCAGGGCGATGGAGCAGGCAAGACGATGGTGCGACCGAGCCTGCCGGAACGTCTGAGGCGCAAGGCCAGGGCTCTGAGGTTGCAAAATGCGTGGGCTCATCTCGTGCTTATTGTCATCTCCCTCCTGTGGGCATTCCCGCTGCTCTTTACGGTGGTCAGCGGCTTCAAGACGACGGGCCAGCAGTACAGTTCGCCGTTCGCCCTGCCACGGCCGGTCGAGTGGGGGAACTTCAGCGGTGCGTGGGGCCAAGGCGCACTTGGGACCGCGTTTACGAACTCTCTGATCGTCACGGTACAGACGGTGGTCATAGTTCTCGTCGTAGCTCTCCTGGCTGCGTACGCGCTCGCGTTCTTCAACATGAAACACCGCGCCCTGCTGTACATCTTGTTCCTGGTGCCCGCGTTCATTCCTGCTGAGGTGACGTTGGTCCCCGTTTTCCTTATGTTCTCTCACCTGGGGCTCATCAACTCGCTCGAAGGCCTGGTCCTGACCAATTGCGGGACGACCATTGCCTTGGCTATTCTGTTGTTTACACAGTTCCTTCAGGGGGTCCCCTTCGAGGTCCACGAAGCTGCGATGCTAGATGGCGCGTCGCGCCTGCGGATATTACGTTCCGTGCTAGTGCCGCTATCGTGGCCCGCGTTTGTCAGTATCGGGATATTTGTCGCCGTCTTCAGCTGGAACGACTTCTTTGCTGCACTCGTGCTGATCCAGAGCACGTCTCACTTCACTATTCAGCTCGCTGTCAATAATTTCTCGACCGCCTACGCCACCAACGTGGGATATCAATCCGCTGCCCTGGGTATGGCGGCGGTTCCGCCAATTATTTTCTTCGCCATATTCCAGAAGAACTTCAGCGTCTCGATCGGCTTGCGCCCCCAGCGATCATGAAGAGGTGGGGACGAGTGCGCAGCAGATGGCGGCCGGGGTCGAGATGAGCTCCACCGAACGCGAGGAGGCCTGAGAGTGAAGGACGTCACATCGGTGCCAGCTGCGAAGACCGCCGACGCGTCATGGCTACAGAATGCCCGCCTGGCGTTGGAGTGGCTGCACCCGAAGCGTGGTCTCGATGTGCCCAGCTGGGTGCGCGAGGTGGTGGAGCGCGCGGAATCCGTAAACATCGACGCTCTGGCGTTCGATTTCGCGCACGGCGGTTACGCGGCGTTCAACGACGCCGTGGCACAAAAGGACGGCCACATCGGGTCAGCGGATGTAATCGCGTTGCTGGACGAGGAGCTTCACAAACGCCAGATGCGTCTCGTCCTTATGAATATGGGAGCTCACTGCAACAGTTACACGAGCGAAGAATATGCTTCCTGGAGGGTTAGGGACGCGGCCGGTGACGCGCGTGTCGGCCTCCGGTCGTATGCCATGTGCCTCAACAGCCCGTACGCCAACTTCTTGATCCAGGAGTTGCGCGGCCTGCTTGAGCGGTACCGCGTCGACGCCCTGTACATCGAGGGCCTGTACGGTTTGAATTGCTACTGTCGGTACTGTCGGGCTGAGTTCTTCGCGCTGTTCGGCTACGAACTTCCAGACGACGAACGCAACTTGAACGGCAATGAGGATTACGTCGAGTTTCGTTCAAGTGTCGCCACAGATTTTGTGCGCCGTGTTCGGGGACTGATCAGTGAGACTTCGCCGGCGACTGCGTTCGTGCCCTGCCCGAGTTTTTGGGAGGGGAGTTTTGTCGACTTGGCGCGGTGGGGTGAGTACGCGGATGCCGTCGCTCTCGAACGCCAGTGGGGCTTCGGCCGGAACGAGTCACCTTTGACCGAGATCGGCATGTCGATGCAAATAGTGCGGGCGGAAGCGAAGGTACCGGCGGTCGGGACGCTGTGGTCGGCCTGGAACGTGGACCGGAACTATGCTCCGTGTAGCCCATCGCACTACAGGTTGAACTTCGCAGAAATCCTGCTGCACGGAGGGACGCCCCAATTGCACGTGCAAACGCTGTTCGAGGTGGAGCCCGCGGTTATGCCCGTAGTCAAGGAAATGTACGACTTCGAGGAGAAGCTCCGGCCTCTCATAATTGGGAGCGAGCCACTGGCGGACGTGGCTCTTGTCGTCGACTTTCGTGCTTCGTCGATCTCCCCTCACTTCAAGGGCTACTACCAGGCACTGAGCGAGGCTCACGTCCCGTTCTGCGTGATCTCGAAGGCGGATCTCGATGCCAATCAGTTCGGTCACTATCGCGCGGTTGTTTTGCCCAATATCGAGCGCTTAAGTGAGGAGGCCATCGACCACCTGTGCGACTACGTGCGCCGGGGCGGTGGTTTGATATTTACGTTCCGGACGGGGTGGCGACGGCCCGATGGGACCAGGCGGCGCGAAAATCAACTGTATGATCTTGCGGGAATCCGGGGCCCCTACGGCGTTATTTCCTTCGCCAGTTCCGCGTCCCCACAAACGGTGCCGATGAGGTATGGCCTGCCCGAAGAAGAGTTCGGTGTGCTCCCTCAGGGGTATTTCCGTCGACGGGAAGCCAGCCGTCTGGATGGCGCTTCGAGCCTCACTTTGCAATCGTTGGAAGGTTCGGTGGTAGAAGTGGAAGCAACCTCTGCGGCCGTCTGGGCAGACCTGGTGGACTTTGACTATTCGCGTATGCACCGGCATCACCCGATGATGGGATGGTACCCGGGCGACGCGATTGCTCCCCTGGTTCTCGCGTCGGAGGGCTCGGGGCGTTGCGTCTACTTCGCCGGGGAACTCGACCGGGATGCTGGCGAAGTTGGCCTCGCAGGCACCATGCGCTCGTTGTCGGACGCCGCCCGCTGGGTACTCAGGGACGGCCCGACAGTGGAGGTAGATTGCCCGACGACAGTTGAGGTGGCGTTTCACCGCGCCGCGTCGGGCGGTAGCCTCGTTGCGTTACTCGTGAACCATGGGACGAACCAGCTCAGCCCGAGGTATGTAGTGCGCGAAGTCCGAACCGTGTCAAACATCGTGATGAGGCTGGCGGGGGTTGGTCGCGTCAAGCGCGCCTGGTCACTTTGGGGGGGGAGAGGTGTCTTTGCGCCGAGCGGACGGACAGACCGAGGTTGTACTTGCCGGGCTCGCTGAAACGGACGCGGTCGCTATGGAATGGGAGTGATATGTCCGCACTTGAAACCTCACTGAACAGCTTCGGGGTCACTCGCTCGTTGCTAAGCACGGAACAGGTTGAGAACCTCGACCGAAATGGCTTTGTCGCACTGGAAGGCGCGCTCGACGAGGTGGCTCTTCGGGAGGTTGCCAGGCGCGTTGATGAGCTGGTCGCGACAGAGGGAGGGCGGGCGGGTACGGAATTTCAAACAAGAAGCCGGGACCGACCGTCTGGCGAACCTGGTCGACAAGGGTGCCGTCTTTGACAACTGTTGGAATTACCCGCTGCAACTGGCCGCGGTTGCACACGTGCTTTCCTGGCGGGAATTCAAGCTTACGTCCTTGAACACTCGGTCGGCGTTGCCGAACCAGGGTCGACAAGGCCTACACGTTGATTGGGCGGAGGCGGTCGCGCCCGGGGACTATCAAATTTGCAACTCTGTCTGGATGCTCGATGATTTTACCGAGGAGAACGGAGCTACACGTGCCGTGCCGGGTTCTCACCGGTTTGGGCGCCTCCCGAAGGACGTAATGGAAGATCCGACGGCACCACACCCGGACGAAGTCTTGATCCTTGGCTCTGCTGGCACTTGCGTGGTCTTCAACTCTCATCTCTGGCACAGCGGGACGACTAATCGCTCCGGGCGGCCGCGGCGGGGTCTGCATGCTGCTTTCATCCTCCGGCATCACAGTCAGCAGACCTCTCAGCGGTCGTTTCTTCGGCCCGAGACGGTGGAACGCATGTCGGCCGGTCAGCGCTACCTGCTCGACGTTTAGGCGATCGGCCGTCCCACAGGCATGAGATCGAGCGGAGATTGTCGCCAGTTCGTAGGATCGGGCAGGTGAGCTGGCCGTCGGGCCCGACGGGGCTGGGGGCGATGCTCACGGGCAGGGGGACGGAACGGGGACATAAGGTAATGGCCATCACCAAGGGAACGCCTGTCACCGAGGGAACGCTTAGTTGATCTACGGGGAGATACCCGGCATCGGACGGCCCCTTTCCCGGGTTGTACTGGGGGCGGGGAGCCTCGATGAGCCCAGGTACGACGATGCCGCCGCGCTGTTCGACGCATACCTCGCGACCGGTGGGACAGCCATCGACACCGCGGCCGTGTACGGTGACGGCGCCAGCGAGCGGGTCGTCGGCCAGTGGCTGAGACGTTCGGGTTGTCGCGACGAGGTCGTCATTGTCACCAAGGGTGGGCACCCCGACCTGACTAACTGGCAACCGAGGTTGACGCCCGAGGATGTCGAGCAGGACCTGACCGAGAGCCTGGACAGGCTCGGCGTGGACTGCGTCGACCTCTATTTGCTGCATCGCGACAACGAAGAAATCCCGGTAGACGAGCTCGTCGACATGCTGGCCAGTCACGCCGGTGCCGGCCGGGTCAAAGCCGTGGGCGTGTCGAACTGGACGTGGCAGCGAGCGGAGGAGGCCAACCAATACACGGCCGAGTCGGGTGCGCCCCGGATCGCGGCCAACAGCGTCCACTACTCGCTCGCCACGCCGAAGGTTGTTATCGCACCGGGCGCCGTCACCCTGTGCGACGACCCAACTGCCGTCGCCTGGTACGGCCAGTCGGGCCTGCCCGTGCTGGCCTGGTCGTCGCAGGCCAAAGGCTTCTTTTCCGGCCGCTTTGCGCCGACCGTGCACGACAGACGCGCACGTCGAGCAGACGTATTACCACGAAGGCAACTGGCAGCGCCTGGAGCGGGTCAACCAGTTGGCCCGGGACCGCGGCTGGCTGGCGTCGCAGGTTGCGCTGGCGTGGTTGTTCAACCAGTCGTTGGACATGTTCGCCGTGGTTGGCCCCACCAGGTTGCCGCACCTGAATGAGTGCATGGGAGCCGTGGACCTGCCTCTAACGCCATCCGAAGTGACTTGGCTCAACCTGGGACGAGAGGAGCCGGACGAGTGAGTGACGTGGGGCTCATGCTTATGGCCATCTTTCTCGCCATGGTTTGTCGCGCCACCGCCGCTGGAGCTTTGAGGGAAAGCGATGACCGGTGAACCCGGCGTCCTGGTAGCCGGCGCTTTGCGCTGTGTGCTCGACGGCGCCGACGTGCACGACTTCCGCGTGGGCGAGCAGAGGGTCCTGACCAGGCTGTACATCGCAGTGCGGGACGAGAGCTGGAACACCATACCGTTCGAGACCGTCCAGAAGAGCGTTGAAACCGGAGCCGAGAGCTTCAAAGTCGAACTCTCGTCCGCGGTCGACCAGCCCCCGGTCCGGGCCGAGTGGGAGGTAACGGTCGAGGCGAAGGCCACGGGGGAGTTCGAGTACACGATCAGCGGCCGGGCATTGAGCACTTTCCGCTTCAACAAGATCGGCCTCAACCTGCACCACCCGCTTCCGGAAACGCTTGGTGCGCGCTACGTCGCTCGGCGGGGCGGTCAGGTGGCCACCGGAGTGATCCCCGGCCTTGTCGACCCGCAGCTCTTCGTCGACGGCAAGCTCACCGGGATGTTCATGCCCTACGACGAGCTGGTGTTACAAAGTGCCGCCGACGACGAGGTGATCTTTCGCTTCTCGGGCGACGAGTTCGAGATGCAGGACCACCGTAACTGGACCGATTACAACTTGAAGTCCTACAGCACCCCCCTCGGAATCCCGGTCCCCATGAGCGTCGAGCCCGGCCAGACCTTCGAGCAAACCGTACTTGTCGACCTCCGCGGGGCGCGCGGTTATCGTGCCCCGTCGCAGGCACCGGGCGAGCTTGTGGCCCGGTTGGACGTCGACAGGGACCGGATCGCACGGCTTCCCCGCATAGGGTCCGAGTTCCCCGACGAAGTGGACAACCTTGACGCCCGTGTCGCCAGCCTCATCGGCCGGCTCTCGCTGGACTACGTCCGCCTCAACCTTGACCTGACTTCGGATGAGGGCGCCAACCTGGCCGCCCGCAAGGCTCAGCAGCTTCAAGCGCTGGCGCGCCCCGTTGAGCTGGTACTAGTGGTGAGCCGCGGCGAGGCTCGTCCGGCCGAGCTGGCCCGCCTCCGCGAATGGTTGGCGGAGGCACCTCCGGCGCTGGAGCGCGTCGTCGTACTCGATGGGCCGCGCGGTTTTTCGATCGGGGGGACGACCACGTCGGGCGATAAGGTCCGCGCTTATCGCGAAGTCGTCGAGCAGCGATGTGGTCCCGCGGTGCTCGTTTCCGCTACGGACCAGTTCTTCGCCGAGCTCAACCGCTGGTGGCCGGGACTGGCCGGCGTCGACGGGGTCGGTTATACCGTCTGCCCGCAAGTGCACGCCGCCGACGACGTCTCCCTCATGGAGAACAGTCTCGGTCAAGCGGACACGGTCATGACGGCGTGTACGCGTTCCGGTGGAGGCTCGGTGCATGTGACGTCCGTCGCCATGATCGGGAAGTACGGCCCATACCCGGCCGGCGTCCCCGACGTGCCTGTCCTTTCCACCTATGGAGACCCCCGCCAACACGAGCTGTTCGGCGCCTCCTGGACCTTGAGCTCGCTCCGACAGCTCGTTGACTCCGAAGCCATGTCAGGTACCTATTTCGAGCTCCTGGGGGAAAGGGGCCTGGTCGGCGCGCCGGAGGACGGTAGTCAGGAGGCGCTGCCGTTCCCCGTCTACCGGGTGCTCGAGACCGTGCTGTCGTGGGAGCACGGCAACCTGGTGCGTATCGGCCCGATTGCCGGACCGGGCACTTTCGCCCTGGGCATTGTGGGGCTGGGCGCCGAATGGCCGGATCGTTCCGAGCTCTTGATAGCCAACCTGACCCAGGGTGTGTGGCACGTCGAAATGAGCGGCCTTTCCGGGGACCTGGCGGAGGCTTCCGAGCTGACCGCGGGGTCGTCGAAGGGGGCGTACTGGTCCGTGATGGCATTGCCGGCGTCGGGTTCGCGGCGACCGGGTACGGCGGGGGTCAACATTGGGCGCTACGGGGTGGTAAGGGTACGCACGTCGTGACGAGTAATCGCTACGGAGGGCAGATAAGGCGATGACCTGGGACCTGGGGGCCGGGCTCGAAGGCCGGGGCGTGATCGTGACGGGGGCGACAGGAGGCATGGGCCGCGAGGTGGCCAAGGCGTTCGCCGCCGCCGGCGCGAAGGTCATGGTCATCGACCTCGACCCCGGCGCCTGCGAGGAGCTCGTGGCGCAGCTCGACGGTTCGGGGCATACGTACCGTGCGGTCAACCTTTCGGCGGTGGCGGCCCACGAGGAGCTGATCGAGGATGCTCGCCGGGCCCTGGGAGGCCTCTACGCCCTCGTGCACCTGGCGGCCATCCTGCGCCGGCAGGCGCAACTGTCCGACGTGACGGAGGCGGACTGGGACCTTCAGGTCGACAACAACCTCAAGACCACGTTCTTCCTGTGCCGGGCCGCAGCCGAAGCCATGGCCGGCGCAGGAGGTGGTGGCCGGATCGTCACCTTCACGTCTCAGGGTTGGTGGACCGGGGGTTTTGGTGGGTCCGTGGTGTACAACACGACTAAGGGCGGCATCGTGACGATGACCCGGGGTCTGGCCCGGACGTACGGGAAACACAACATAACGGTGAACGCAATA
>CAVWFC010000007.1:0-209994 GCA_963754115.1 uncultured Acidimicrobiaceae bacterium
AAAAAGGGCGGGACGGGACGGGAGCACAACTACGACGTCGTTGCCGAGCGGGTGGCTAAGACCTCGGCCCTGTATATCGGCCAAGCGCCTCCTGCCTGAGGCGAGGGTGGCCGGGCTACAGCGGCTCGGCCCGCAACTTCAGGCGCCTGGTGGCCCGGGGAAAGAGGTCCTGGCGTCACGAGCACCACCGGGGCCGGCGCCCAGGGGTGTTCACCCGGCCGACACGAATGGTTACTCCCCTCCCCCCACCGCTTGGAAAGAAGAGCGGAACAGATTTTTGAGCTCTCCGCTCATGATTCGGCGTTCAAAGCAGAGGGACAGCGCACGCCGGAACGGTACCTATTGCAAGCAGGCCGGTCAAACCCGCTGAAGCCGCCGACCGATCTCGATAAGCCAACCATGTTCAGATAGGCCGGGTGGCTGCGACGAAACTCGTCGTCGCCAGGTTGCCCAACGAGGGCGAGCGCCAGAACCTGGGGGCGCCCTCCGGACCCGGCCAGGGCTTCGTGGCTGGCGTGCTGCTGCGTGCTGGCGCCATCGCTGCCTATCGAGACCGTTGGTGCATTACCGGCCCCGCCATCGTGGGCGGGAGGCCGGGGAACTCGATCCACCAACGGGCCAATCAGAACCGAGCAAGGCATACAGGGCAGAGCCGCGATATGGCCGGCGTCGTGCCGCTCCGTGCCCCGAACGTGGTGCGGGCCTCTGGTGCCGTGGTCGAGCCACCAGCGGACAATGACCACATAACCATGCTCCCTGTCCGAGTTGGCCAAAGCGCAGCTCGCCAAGTCGGGCTCGCCGCCGCCCACTTGACCATTGCGGGTCCGGCCACGGGGTTGTACTCGCCTGGGCCGTGGCCATCGAGCCGTAGGCCGCCAACACGGGGGTCGGGTGTCGGCCGAGAAAAGAGCATGCGCGGGAGCGAGCAGTGCCGTACCGGGCGCAGCCATCGCTAATGCCGACCATCCCCTCACTCGTGATAATTGTTCGTCGGGTTGTGGAGGCAGACCTGCGGGGCATCGTCACTACGGATTCCTAAATGGCACACACCGGGTCGTTCTGTGCCGGTGAGTTGAACGCCGGCATTGCCGGAGGTTCTCTTGCCGGCGGCTTCCTCCTCACCAGGTACGGGCCACGGCCAACGGCCCTCCTCGGGGGTTAATAACCCTGATGGCTCTCTTTCTGGCCAGTGCCCCGATCCGCCCGCGGGAGGGACCAGCACTGTGGGGTGGCCCCCAGCGAGGGCTAATGACTTGTCGCGCAAAATGTGTCGGCGCGATACTCACGGGAATCCCGGCCGTGTGATCCCGCTGGACGGGAAGCGGCCCGGTGGCTAACCTGAGGCGAGCTGAACCCGCATGAGGAGAATTCGAGGTATGAGGCCTGACGCCTCAAGTGTAGAGACCCTCTCCATGTGCGCAAGTAACGCCGCCGGAGCCTGGACGAGTTGGCGGTCAACGGATTCGGTGATCCGTCTCTCGGGCCGTAAAATGAAATGCGTAGCTGCCCGATGAGGCTCTGACAAGGGACTTTGTGTAGCGCCGGAATCAGAGAGGCCATTCGCCGCTTTGGGCCAGGGAAGGAGCGCGCCGACGTCGCGTTCGGGGTCGAGTCCGGTGTTGCCCGGACCGTCACAGCGCGTGGGTGGCGTCAGCGTCCCCCGATCTCTGCCTTCTACGGTGTCGTCATCGCGATGTACTTCTCGGACCACCCGCCCCCACACTTCCATGCCCGGTATGCCGAGTACGAGGCCACCGTCGACATCGCTACGGGAACTCTGCTGAGTGGCGCCTTGCCACCCCGAGCGCAAAGGATGGTGCAGGATGGGCCGGCCTGCACCGGTCCGAGCTCGAATCCAATTGGCAAGGGGCCATTGCAGAAGAGCCATTGAGTAACATTGACCCACTCCATGAGCGCCCCGTACGATGTCCGCTCCGTCCGTCACTTCGGAGGCCACAAGCTCCAGGTTGGCTTCGCCGACGGTACTGTTCGCGTCATCAACCTGGAAGGCAAGCTAGCCGGCGGGGTCGGTCCCGTGTTCGAGCCGCTTCGCGAGGTGTCTTTCTTTTCCCTTGCGACGGTCGACCCTGAGCTCGGGACCATCGTCTGGCCTAACGGCGCCGACTTGGCTCCCGAGGCCCTCCACCGGGGCGATTTCGACGCAGCCTCGGCCGCCTGAGCGCATAAGGCTTGGACCTCGGGCACCTGTTGGCTGTCTGACCGGTCTACTCACCAGCCGATAGTTCGGAGTTGGATTCGTGTCCGCAACGGTGTACTCGCCCCTCCGACACCCGACAAAGGCGCCGGTCAGAGGCATAATCAGCCAGTCGACCGTGGCACTCGTCACAGCCCTTGCGGGACCTCGTGGACACAAAAAACTTTAGGTCTCTGTCCAGATGGGCACCAGAAAGAGGGGCGGGCGTTGGCCGAGAACGTCCAGAGCCCACACTCGTCCGCTAGCCGGCGAAGGGCCGGAGGCCGAGCAGGACCGCATGCTCCGGGGACAGGTCTTGGCCCTCTTTCCACTTGGCGGCGAACTCCTCTTCACCCAAAGCTCGTTGCGCCGCCGCCACCGTACCGTCGACAGTTGCCGAGCGGGAGGGAGGCACAGGTGCGCCCATTTTGCCCCGCCACGCAAACGCCGCACCTGACAGCAGAGCGGCTACGTGTGCATCGCCGGCGGCCATCATGACCCTGGCTACTTCTTCGAGGGCGGTCGCCACCAAGCCGTACGGACCGGCCGGCCAAACCTGGCGCAAACCCTCCTGCAAGAGAGGAAGGGCGGCGGCGGTGTGCCCGCTATCGGCCTCTATTTGCCCTGAGAACAGCAGGGCCTCAGCGACTCCGCCACGCACTCCGTGCGTGCCGAACAGCTCCAGCGCCTCGGCCAACAACTCGTGCGCTCGGTCGAAGTCGCCTCGCATGGCCGCGGCCAGGGCGAGGCTGTTGAGCGAGTAACCGGTCCCCCAGAGGCGCTCCACGTCCCGGCTCAGGTCCAGGCTGCGTGAGCAGTACGCCTCGAGCATGACAACGTCGCCCTTGTCCCGTGACACAGCCCCGAGGCCGAGCAAGGAGTAGGCCGCCCCGCCCTGGTCGTCCAGGGCGAGGTAGCTCTTTAGGGATTCCTCGTAAGCGGTCTGAGCCCGGTCCAACTCGCCCCGTTCCTGCATTACCAACCCGAGGGCGAAGGTGGCCGACGCAATCACAGCCTGGTCGTCTGACCCGCGGCCCAGTTCCTGGCCCTTTTCGGCCAGCCGGAGGGCGTCGTCGTAACGGCCCCGGCCCCGAGCCATCAGGGCCCGATGCGTCATCAGGCCGGCCACACGGTCGTTCTGGCCGAGCGCATGATACAGGGGTAGGGCCTGTTCGAAAAGTGCTTCGGCCGGGCCGAAGTCGTCCTGGCCGTCGGCCAGCCAAGCTGCGCCTGTCAGGGCCTCGGCCCGCAGTTTCAGCGGCGCCTGCTCCGTGCCCGGTGCGCCCAGGAACAGCCCCAGCCAACACCGGCCTTCGCTCAGATGGCCACGGCGTTGCCAGAACACCCACAGTGCCGCCGAGAATCTCGAGACCCAGCGCCGCCTGGCCAGTGTCACGCGCCCAGCCCAGCGCCCCTCGGAAGTTGGCATGCTCGGCTTCCAGCAGGGCGAGCCAGTCTTGCTCGTGCGGCGTCTCCAGCTCCCCGTTGGCCACCTGGGCCAAGGAAAGGTAGTGCAGCGCGTGGCGGCGGTTGGTCCGGGGTGCCTCAGCGCTGGCTTCCAGCTGCTCCAGCGCGTAGGCCCGGACCGTCTCCAGCTGACGGAAACAGATTTCCCCCTCGGCCCCCGAAACCGGGGCCATGGCAGCGCCCGGGCCGGGAGGCCAGGTCACCTCGTCGCCGGCCGGGCCCAGTTCACCGGCGGGGAAACCGGCACCAGCAGCGCCCCCCGTTTCCACCACCTCGAGCAACTGAGCTTCGACCAGGGCACTCAACCCCTCCACCAAGTCTGGAGAGAGCGGATGGCCTGTGCCAACAGCCTCGGCGCTTTCGCCGTCAGGGCCGAGCGCGCAAACCGCGCTAGCAGCGGTGAGGGTACAGCGGCCGGCGAACACTGCTAGGCGTCGGAACAGGGCCTTGTCCTCCTCGGCCAGGAGGTCATAGCTCCAAGCGATGACGTTGCGCATCGTGCGCTGGCGGGCCGGCAGGTCCCGGGGGCCTCGCCCAACGCCCCCAGTGACGCCCGCAGGCGGGCCAAGAGGACCGCCGGGCTCATTATGGGCAGCCGGGCGGCGGCCATCTCGATGGCCAGGGGGAGCCCATCCAGGCGGGCGCACAGGCCGGCCACCGCTGCCGCGTTGGCCTCGGACAAGGCGAAGTCGGGGAGCCGGGAACGTGCCCGCTGGACGAACAACGCCACCGAGGGGACGCCCCATAAGTCGTCGAGCCCCAGCTTCTCTCCCGGCGCGGGGTAGGGAAGGGGGGCCACCGGGAAGACCTGTTCGTCTCGCAACCGCAGTGCCATCCGGCTGGTGACCAGTACCTGTAGGGCCGGGCAGGCAGTGCACAGCTGGGCCACCACGTCGGCCGCGTCCAGTACTTGCTCGAAGTTGTCGAGGAAGAGCAGCAAATGGCAGCCAGAGAGGTAGTCGACGACGGTGGCCATAAGAGGCCTCGTGCCCTGCTCGCTGACCCCCAGCGCGCCGGCGATGTAGTTCGGGACCAGGTCGGGGACCGATAGAGGGACAAGGTCGACGAAAACGACCCCGTCCCGGTAGCTCGGGCCCACCCTTTCGGCCACTTGTAGGCCAAGGGAGGTCTTGCCCACCCCGCCTGGCCCGGTCAGGGAGAGCAGCCGCGTACCGTCCCGGGCCAGCAGGCCGGCTACCGCCGCTTCGGCTTGCTCACGCCCGACCAGGGGGCGGGCCGGAGGCACCGTTCCGGCGACCTGCCGGCCTGATGAGGATGGGGCGGTGGCCGACTGCGCCCGCGGCGCGGCCCGCAGCAGCCACGCCGCCCCCACGGCTTCGCGTTCAGCCCCGTCCAGGCCGAGGGCAGCCATGAACTGGTCCAGGCTGTGACGGCGTGGCAAGGTGCGGCCGCGTTCGATATTCCTTACGGTGTCGACGGTTATGCCTTGACGCGCCCTGTGCGCCACCGCCTCTTGAGTAAGGCCGCGACGTTCACGCAGGTCTCGGAGCAGCTTCCCGATGTCCTGGGGAACGTCCTCTGGCATCGCCGACAGGCCCTCCGCTGAATACAACATAACGCGGCGCTGTATGCCAGGCGCCATGCGCAATTCAAATCTAAACGTCACAAGTACCCAACGGCGTCCAGGACGATGCTTCCTTTGGAACTTGGTCAGACCGGCGTGGTTCGCTGGCTAATTCTTGGTGTTGCTGGTGGACCCAAGGGCCACCGCGACAGCTTCCTGTGGGAGCAGCTGGACAGCGTCTGTGCGGGCGGCTGCGAACGGTTCGTCGCCAAGGGCGTCCAGGGCCGCGACCAAGGCGGCATCGACGGTCGCCTCACGGAAGCGGGGTACCGGAGCACCCATCCGCCCCCCCCCGCCACGCTTCCACTGAGCCTAGGATGACAGCGGCGACTCGTGGATCGTCCCGGGCCACCATAACTCGCGCCATTTCCTCGAGCCCCGTCGCCACGAGCCCGTAGGCGCCCGATGGGCCAGCCAGTTTCCACGGCTTCCCGAAGCATCGCCAGCCCGGCTCCGTGATCACCACGGTCATTGGCCACCTTTCCCGTATTCACGAGTAGCTCGACTACGCCCCCCCGCACGCAGGTCCTCCGGAACAAGGTGAGCGCCTCGTCCTGAAAGATTCGGGCCGCTCGAAGTCGCTCCTCATGGCTGCGCCCAACGCCAGGTAGTTCAGGGAGCAGCCGATCCCCCAGCAACTCCCCAGTTCCCGGCAATCGTCCAGGCTTTTCGAACAGAACGCTTCGAGGGCCGCGGCTTGGCCCTGGTCCCTGGCGATGTCGCCGAGACTGAGCAAGGCGAAGGCCACTCCGCTGCGGTCGCCCGCAGCGCCGTAGCGTTCCAGAGCCTCGTCGTACGTTTGACGGGCAGCTTTGAACTCGCCCGTTTCGGGCAGCACCACACCCGGGCGCAACAGCGCGTAGGGAGTGGCCACCGGGTCGCGGGCATAACGAGCCAGCGCCAGGCCTCCCTCGGCCAACTCGACAGCCTGGTGGTATTGGCCCACCCAACGTGCCCTCAGCGCCCGGTACATCAGTGCGCCCGCCAACCGGCCGGATTGGCCCAGTTCCATGTATAGCGGCAGCGCCTCCTGGAAATGTGCATCGGCCGGACCGAAATCGTCCTGGTCGCTCTCCAGCCAGGCCGCTCCTGTCAATGCCTCTGCCAACACATCAGGCAAGGTTTGCGTCGCGTCTGCGGCGTCCAAGAACAGGTCAAGCCATCGCCGTCCCTCGCTCAGGTGGCCGTGACGCTGCCAGAAGGGCCAAGTTCGCTCAGCGAGCCCAGCAGTTCGGAGCTGGTGGGGCCTGAATCGTCGTAATCGTCGGCGTCTACGGCGTCGGCACAAACGGGCACGACCGCGGCCAAGGTGCAGCGGCGAGCGAAGACCGACATACGGCGGAACAAAACTTGTTTGTCTTCAGCCAATAGGCCATGACACTCTGGCGGCCGCGAGTTCGATGGCCAGCGGCAGGCCGTCCAGACGGGCGCAAAGGGACGCGACCGCAGCGGCGTTCCTGGCGTAACCGCGAACTCTGGACGCCGGGCTCGCGCCCGTTCGACGAACGGGGCCACAGCCGGAAAATTGCTCAAGGCCTCGACCCTGAGCGCCTCACCTGGCTTGGGATAGGGGAGCGGCGCCACCGGGTACACCTGCTCGTCTCGCAAACGAAGCGCCATACGGCTGGTAACCAGGGCACGGACGCCAGGGCACGAAGCAAATAGCTCAGCCACGACCTTCGCTGCGTCCAGGACCTGCTCGAAGTTGTCGAGAACGAGCAGGAGCTGTCGCTCGGCAAGGTGGTCCAGGACCAGGGCCAGGAGGGGCCTGGTGCCTTGCTCTCCCAGCCCTAAAGCCTCTGCGATAGCCGCGATGACGAGTTCGCTGTCCCGAACGGACGAAAGGTCGACAAAAACGAAACCGTCGGGGTACTCGTCGCACACGGTGGAAGCGACGCTCAGCGCCAGGCTCGTCTTGCCCACCCCACCCGGCCCGGTCAGGGTGACCAGCCGCATGTTTTCCCTTCGGAGCCGGTCCGCCAGCTCGGCCTCTGCTCGTTCACGACCGACCAGGGGTCGCACCCTGGGACTGGCGCCCGCGGGTACCCACGTCGGTATAGTGCGGGCCGGGTTGCCGGGTACGGTTGACGTGGCCCGTATCGCCCAGGCCGCGACCAATGCTTCCCGCTCCTCGCCGTCAGCCTGTAGAGCCCTCATTAGCTCGTCGAGGGTATGGCGGCGCGGCCAGGTGCGACCCCGCTCGACGTTTCTCACAGTCTGGACCGTCAAGCCGGACGGGGCGCCAGCGGCCAACGCCTCCTGGGTCAGCCCGTGGCGGTCACGACAAAGGCGGAGCAAGTCACCCAGACTGGGCGCACTTTCCTCCTGCATAGCCATCCGCTCCCAGCCACCGGGCGAAAACTACTCGTCTGTTGTCATCCTAGCGGTCCCTCACGTCGCCCCCCTTTGGCCCCGGGGCAGCCACCCGTCGCTCTGTGCCAAACCGGTCCCCAAAGTCCCCGCGGGTCTGAAAAGGACCATGAAATTACCGGGAACTGAGCGGGAACTCAGCATAATTGTTGCCATTTTTTCTGGTCAGACCGGTGGACGGCAGCCAACACTTACAGCTGACCGCCAGGTGGCGGGCGGGCAAGGTCCAGCTTGAAGGAGGCCAAAAACCATGCGCGGAATGTCGTCCTCATTGTCGTCAGCGGTACGGAAGGTCCTCACAAACGTGCTCGGACTGCTTCGATCAGCTGTCTTTCGTGGCTGGTCCCGGCGCAGCCGGCGACTCTTCGCCACGTTGGCAGCAATCATCACGGTGATGGGAGCCGGGCTGTCCGAAGCGACGCCGGCGACGGCGGACACCAGTTCTGGGCCGTTTAACGTTTCGGCTTCTGGGCCTCCGGGCCTTTTGAACCTTTCGGCGCTCGAACTACCGGCCGTGGCCTTCCCCGTTGGCTGCGGTGCGGCATGCCAAGCGGTCTACTACCCGGCCGGCGTCTACTCGGCTACGTCTGCCCAGATCGCCTCGTTAGAGGACCTCGAAAACCAGGCTATAACCAACACGATCACCGACCATTCGCTCAGTCCGACCGACTCCAACGAGGTGCTGAGCTGGGGCCGGTCCGACGCCGACGTCGAGCTGTGGGCCCTGCTCGTGCAGGCGATCGGGGCCGTAAAGGGCGGCACAGCCTCGACTGACCAGACGAACGCCGTCGCCTGGTTGCAGACGGTCGTCGTGCGGGAGGGTGTGCTCGCTGCTCAGGATGCTGGCCTGGAGTACACGAAGTGGGCGGGCCTCGGTATCGCCGCCTACGAGCAACTGCTCACCACCGACCCCTCCGAAAGCGCCTTGGAAAACTTCCTCGGAGGGGTACCGCAAGCGTTTGACTTCAACGACACCGAGGGGTACTGCGTGTACCAGTCGCCCTCGCCCTACCAGAGCGATTACACGGCCAACGTCCAGACCCCGATGAAGGACAATACGGCCCCGCAGCAGTGCTTCTCGGCGAGCACTGACACAGTCATCACCAACCCCCCGACGGTCCCGGGCGAGGACCAGTTCACGAAGTGGGGCGAGGCAGACGCGGACAACAACCTGTTCGACAACTCCTCATACGCGGGCGCCAGCCAAAGTATTGCCATCGGCGCCAGCCTGGCGGCGGTAGCCATAGGAGGATCAGTCGCAACCGGCGTTGGTGTGTCGTTCGGCCTGGCCGGCGCCTTGGCCGCGCCCATTGCAAAAGCGGCCGTGCAGGCTGTCCTCCCTTACACGCTCAGAGCCTTTGCCCAGACCACCCAGCTCGGCGTGACCGCCGGGACGACCTCAGCTGAGGCGGGGGGTTCCGGAGCTGCAGCGGCCGCCGAGGCAGGCGTCGACGCCGCCGAGACAGCCGCCGGAGCAATCGCCGCCACGGGTGTAGGCGTCATCGTGGCGGCCGTTATCGCCGCTGTCGTCACCGCCGTCCAGGAAGGCCTTATCTTGTTCACCCCGAACGGGGTGCCGGGCGAGCTGGCCCAAAACATAGTCAACGCCCCGAGCGCCACACCAGACCTCGGTTCCATGCTCTCCGACAGTTCCGAGATGCAGGGCCTGTACGGGCTCTTCGTCGGCGCCACCCTGCCGGCACCGACCTTCACCGGCTGCACCAACAACGCCTTAGTCGTGACATCCAGCGCTGGTCTCCCACTGCCGAACACGCCCTGCCTGAACGCCACGCCCATCCCGGTCTGGTCCTCTTCCGACCCGCAATGGGTGGTCACGCCCAAGGGCGGGACGACCTCCACCACCCAGCCCACCATCTCCTGGCAGGACAGCTCGACCGGGCTCGACGCGACTGCCTACCTGGACGGCAACTGGTTCATCGATAACGCAACGGTGGGCGGCGCGACGGCCAGCGTCCAGAGCCTGCGCATGCAGTACACGGACTGGAACGGCAACGAGCAGACTGCCTGGCTCTTCGCCAACGACAGCCCTCCGGAGTTCCTCACCGTCAGCGACGCGGCCATGGGCGGCAACTTCGACCCGAGCACCTGCTTAACCGACGGCACCTGTTCGTTCGCCCAGTCGATCGACTTCGTCGGCGCCGACGGGCACGACTACAGCGCATCCGTAACCGGTGGGACCGAGGCGCCACCCGTGCCCGTGACGACCTGTCCTGCTCAACAAGTCACCGGGGTCCTTTGCCTCCCCTCCAGCGCGACCACGACAACCGTGGCAGGCCCAACAGCCGTGTTAGTCGGCCAACCGGCCACCTTCACGGCCACCGTCGGCGCTCTCGGCCTTGAGGGGACAGTGGACTTCAGCGGGAACTTCACCGACCTGTGCCCCGGCACCGGCTTGAAGCAAGTCACGCTCCCGTCCACATCGACGAACGACGGAGGCATTCAAATCATCACGGGAGGGGCGACGGTCGACCAGGCCAGCTGCACGACAACCTTTACGAAACCGGGAACCGAGTACCTCTTCGCCACCTTCAGCGGCGACGCCGTAGGCGATGAGCCGTCCCAGGGTGAGCTCCCCGTAAATGTCCTGAGCAACCCGGTAGACACGACGGCGTCGTTGGCGGCCTCGACGACCACCCCTGCGGGGGGCCAACCGGTTACGTATACAGCCACGGTTTCCGACACCGCCGGGGTCACACCTACCGGGTCGGTCACGTTCACCAACGGGAACACGACCCTGTGCTCGGCCGTCTCGTTGTCGACTTCGGAACCGTTCACTGCGACGTGCTCGACGACTTACCAGGCCCCGTTCACCGCCCAAACGGTAACAGCCAAATACTCGGGCGACACCACCACCGTTAGCTCGAAGGCGCAAGTGACCGTCAACGTTAAGGACGGGACGACCACCAGCCTCTCGTCTTCTCCCGGCGCACCAGCGTCCGGTCAGCCTCTGTCACTCACCGTCGGTCAGTCGTTGTCGCTCACCGCCCAGGTCAATGGGACGACGTCGTTGATCGACGCGCCCGTACCGACAGGGCCCTGACCTTCAGCGTCGACGGGCAGCAGGTCGGGGATTCGGTCGCCGTCACCAGGCCGTCACTAACGGGAACGCCGGGAGTAACGAGCGCCCCATTGACCGAGGCGCTAGCCACGAGCGCACCCATCACCAACCTGACGCCGGGCGTGCACCAAGTGGTGGCGACGTACCAGGGTGACAGCAATTACGCCGGTTCGGTCAGTTCCACTCTCACGGTGAACGTAGTCATTGCGGTGCCGAACCCAACATTTACGCTGGTGTCACCGCCCGACGCACCGACCGGGCTTAGCTCCACGCCGGGGAATTCCCAAGTCGTCCTCAATTGGACGGCTCCCGCAAACAACGGCGGCGACCCTGTCACCGGGTACAACATTTACCAGGGGACGTCGTCCGGAGCGGAGACGATTCTGACGAGTACGAGCACGACGGCCACGATGTTCACGTCGACCGGTCTCACCAACGGGACCACGTACTACTTCAAGGTCACGGCCGTCAGCCCGGCCGGCGAAGGCCCGTTCTCTAACGAGGTTTCGGCCACCCCGGCTACCGTTGCCGGCGCCCCGACCACGCTCGCGGCGACGGCCAGTGATACCGAGGTCGACCTAAATTGGACGAGTCCCGCAAACAACGGCGGCGACCCTGTCACCGGGTACAACATTTACCAGGGGACGTCGTCCGGAGCGGAGACGATTCTGACGAGTACGAGCACGACGGCCACGATGTTCACGTCGACCGGTCTCACCAACGGGACCACGTACTACTTCAAGGTCACGGCCGTCAGCCCGGCCGGCGAAGGCCCGTTCTCTAACGAGGTTTCGGCCACCCCGGCTACCGTTGCCGGCGCCCCGACCACGCTCGCGGCGACGGCCAGTGATACCGAGGTCGACCTAAATTGGACGAGTCCCGCAAACAACGGCGGCGACCCTGTCACCGGGTACAACATTTACCAGGGGACGTCGTCCGGAGCGGAGACGATTCTGACGAGTACGAGCACGACGGCCACGATGTTCACGTCGACCGGTCTCACCAACGGGACCACGTACTACTTCAAGGTCACGGCCGTCAGCCCGGCCGGCGAAGGCCCGTTCTCTAACGAGGTTTCGGCCACGCCCGCTACGCTTCCGGCTGCCACGAGCGGGCTTAGCGCCACCGCCGGCAACGGACGAGCGGTCCTCAACTGGACGGCCCCGGCCAACAACGGAGGATCGGCCATCACTTCCTACAACGTTTACGACGGCACCTCGCGGGGAGGGGAGACCCTCCTGCAGAGCACGGGCTCGTCTGCGCCGACGTTCACGGTCACCGGCCTTACCAACGGCACCCCGTACTTCTTCGAGGTGACGGCGGTCAACGGCGTAGGAGAGGGCCCTGTTTCCGATGAGGCCTCAGCCACGCCGGATACGCTGCCTAACGCCCCGAGGAGGCTTCGCGCCACCGCCGGCAACTCTGACGTTTTCCTCAGGTGGGCGGTCCCCGGCAATGACGGAGGGTCAGCCGTGACTTCGTACAACGTTTACGAAGGCACCTCGTCGGGAGCTGAATCGCTTCTTACAAGCACGACAAATGCGTCTTACACGGCAAGGGGCTTGAACGACGGAGAAAAGTACTATTTCGAGGTCACGGCCATAAACAGTGTCGGCGAAGGGCGCTTGTCCGCCGAGGTATCGGCGACGCCGGCCGCGCCGGCACGCTCGCCCTCCACCACAACTACCACCAGGATGGCGCCGACAACCACCACGGCGCCCACGACCACCCACTCATCTGCGCAGGGCTACTTGATGGTCGGAAGGGATGGCAAGGTTTACATCTTTGGTAGCGCCGTCTCTTACGGGTCGGTTGAGGGCGGTGTAAATGACGTCGTCGGGATGGCTCCGACGCCGGACGGCCGCGGCTACTGGGTTGTGGCTGCCGACGGCCACGTCTTTACCTTTGGGGATGCCCACAATTACAGTTCGGTTGACGGCCCAAACCAGCAAATGAGCCAGGTCGTTGGCATTTCACCGACTACAACGGGGCGCGGTTACTGGCTGGTCAACTCTCTGGGCCAAGTAGCCGCCTTCGGGACCGCCCACAATTACGGCTCCATTCACTCTGTGCTCAAAAAGGACGACCCAATAGTTGGTATTGCGGCAACCGCCGACGGTCACGGTTATTGGCTTGCCGGCTCAGATGGGGCGGTCTACGCGTTCGGTGATGCCCACAATTACGGGTCCCTGTCATCTCTCCAGGTGAAAGCAAGCGACATCATCGGCATCACCGCAGCCGCCCATGGGACCGGGTACTGGATGATCGGTTCTGACGGCCGTGTCTTTGCTTTCGGCAGCGCCACTAACCTCGGCTCGGCTACATCGAACGGCAACGGAGCAGCCAACACGGTAGGGATGGTGCGCACGCCGGACGGCCGGGGCTACTGGACACTCCGTGCTAATGGTGCGGTCTTCCAATTCGGCGATGCTCGCCCGGAGGGGTCGCTCCCCGGGCGCGGCATTTCCACCGACTCAATCATGGGAGTTAGTGCATAAGAGAAAGGACCGACAAAGGCCAAAGATCGCGACCCTGGCCTTGGCGGCGCCAGGGCTGTCTTGCCGGTATCTCGCAGTGGCCGCGATCTGATCGAAGGCTCCTAGACACGGCTACTCTTCGAGGCTTGCTAAACCTGAAGAGGTCGCCTTGGGACAACGGCGGTTGCCATCCTCGGTTTCGCCTACGGCTTGAGCGTGACCACCCGGGGCGGCACCCTAACCGACGTCATCCACCACGCGACGGTCTTGCCGTTCCTAATGGCAACTTTCGTCCTGGCCGCTCGCGCAGAGCGCGCTTCTGCCGGTCGCCTTGACGCCCCGGCCTCAGCTGCAGGTAAAGCTCAATCGCCGTACCGTGCGCGTGCAAGGTTCGCCTATAAGCTGCGGGCCGGAACGCCTCAAGTGGACCCGAGAGTTGGACACAAAACACGCTGGAACAGTCCGCACTGGGCGGAATGGACAGGACAGACCGGACACACAAACGCTGATCAGCGGGACAAAAGCACCAAGGCGCCAACATCCTGGACTGCACCCGTCAACTTGAGGTGGTAGTGGGAGCAATCACGTGGGGGTTTCAAGTCCCCCCTCCGACACCCGGTCGAACGTCTGTTCGAGCAAACGCTGAAGAGTGGTCTCAGCAAGAAGGGTCGCGTTGCCCGGGCTCGACGCCGTCCTGCGCATTGATGAAAGGCTCGTCTGCTTGGCCTCTCTCGGCGCCGGACGGATTGCACAGGCTCGAGCCACTCCTGCCCTCAGCTCGTCGACCCCCTCCCGTGCGCGGCGAGCAGGTTTTCTCCTGTGCCATGTGAGCGTCGTCGCTAACAGCGCCCTCAACGACAAATCTGAACTGCTCAGCCGGTAATGACAACCCAATACCGAAGCTGTCGGGGTAAAGACGGGACGAGTTGCCTGAACTTTCCGCGGTGGCGCTCCGTCGCAACGCTTTGAAACGGGCTCACGCTGCCACTCGTCTGCACGCCAAGTTGCCCGGCCTGCTTGCTTAATGATCTTCGCTTCACTACTGCCATAGATCTCTACCGACGGATCGGAGCTTCGGTGCCAAGAGCCGTAATGGACGCGCACTATGCGCTTTCTCGTAACGGAATAAGTCGTGCATAACGGCGATTACGGGCGCCGACACATCGTGGGTCACGAAGTACCGAAGTCACGGCCGAGCGGGGATTAGAGGTCGGTAGTCCGCGTTATCGACGAGTGTTAGTGGGCGTGGCCGGGGCCCATCAACCGGGTACCAATATGCCAGGCCGGGACGGTCAACGCGACCGTATGGGTGATCCGCGCATGGGGACGTCAGCTACCGTCTAATTTTGCCCCGGCCCCGATGCCGGGGTGTCGGCGTGAGCGGAGCCGTTCCCGTGACCTTGTGCGATGTCGGTCGTCTGGTCTCACGCGTAGCCGAGGTTGCAGGCGAGTTGGACTGCACCCGCGAGGAGCCGGGCAGCCTGCTTGGGAAGGCCACCGTCCCAGGCATCACTAGCGGCCTGCACCGAGTCCTCTAGGTCATCTGGAAGCCGCGCCAGGGACGGGTCCAGCAAGCGCCGCGCCGCGCCGACTGCTTCCTCGAGGTGCCCGATGTCGAGGTACGAGCCGGCCAGCGGCCAAAAGGCCAGGCAGTACGGGTAAAAGTCTGGGCGCGGTTCCCAGAGTTCCACCGCCTCGCCGGCCAGCGGGATCGCTTCTTCCGGCTGTCCGTCACGCCAGGCGAGCCAGGCTTCCAGGGCAATCGCATTGGCCAGGCACGGGCGGCTCCTCGCCGCCGCCGCGCGCGCCTCCGGTAAGAGCCGTCGTACTGTTTCGATGTCACCACCCCGGAACGCCGTGATCGCCAGTCCTCTCAGCGCGGCCGCAGTGGCGACGGGGGAACCCTCCCGTTTGGCGCTGGCCAGCGCGTGCTCGTAGGCGACGCGGGCCTCGGCCAGGTCTCCATGCCAGGTCAGGGCCATACCGAGGTTGTACATATAGAGGTACCGGAACCGCTCGGCGCTGCCGGCAAAGAGGAAGTGCGTCGGGGCCGGTGCCGAAGCGGCATCCGCCGCTTGCCGCCATTCGTCCACGATTTGGGCGTCGACTCGCCAGCGGCGCTCACGCATATGTTGCAGGGCGAGCGCTCCATAGAAAGAGGCGACCAACGGGCTGCTGGCCCTCGCCTCGACTAGAGGACGGACCTTGGCGATAAGGTCAGCGCCGCGGTAGAGCTGGTTACGGGCGCCGTAAATCTTGAACTTGTGCGACACCGCGTTGTGATAAAGCTGAAGGCCCAGCCAAAGGTCGATGAGCTCTTGGTCGTCCTCCACCCGAGGTTCGCCGATCAGTTCTTCGGCGGCGTCACTAGCCGTGAGGGCGGCGTCGAAGTTGCCGTCTTGGTACTCAATGACGCTCAAGCGGTATTGCAAACGGGCTCGCGCCAAGCCGTCCTCAGGTCCCAGGCTGGCAAGCCCGGAGACGACCGTCGAGCGTGCCTCATCGAAGCGGTCAATCAGCGTAAGGATGTCGGCCAGCTTCTCGCAGATCCTGGCCGCCGTAACCGGACGCGTCGGCCCGAAGGTTGCCACCACCGCGTTACCTGGGACAAGCTCGCAGCCCGCAACAGCGAGCACTTGACGGTACAAAGCGATGGCCTCTTCGTTGGCGAACATCTGTGCGGCGTGGTCGCCGGCCAGGTCTAGGTAGTGGATGGCGCGCTCCTCTTCACCGGCGGCTGCGAAATGGCGCCCGAGGACGGCGGCCACCTCCTCGAGGCGGTCGGCGGCACTTACCTCTAGGGCCCGCCCACCCGGCGCGTGCGTGTAGTTGGCGGCGCTGTGAGCGCAGCAGGCCGTGGTAGGTCGCCTCAGCTATCACGGTGTGGCGGAACCGATAGAGCGGTTCGGGCTGGGTGCGGACCTCGGCCAGAAAACCGGCCGAAACCAGTTCGGCGATGGCCTGGTCGAGCTCCGGACCGAGCTCGCTCACCGCCACCAGAGCTGAGTAGGCGATGTCCTCACCCAAGACTGACGCCACCACCAGCGCTTCCCGCGCCGCCGGGCTGAGCCGGTCGGCCCGGGCGCGGACCAGCCGCTCCAGGGCCTCGGGGACCGGGGCCGGGTCGCTCTCGCCGAGCCGCCAGGTGTTGCCGTGGCGGCCGAGGGCGCCGGTGTCGAGCAACGATGCCAGCCGCTCCTCCAAGAACAGCGGGTTGCCGTCCACCCCGGAGCAGACCACCTTCAGGACCTCGTCGCCGACCTCGCCCCCGAGGAGCGAGCGGGCCAGGCTGCGCTCGGCGGGCGTTGGGATTGGCTCCAGCTGCAGGACCTGGAGGGGGCGAGCCGGGCCGACGGCGAGCGCAGTCTCCAACTCGGCCACGCCCGGGTCGGGCTCCGGGCGGCGCGTCGCCAGCACCAGGAGCGGGGCGTCGTGGGCGAGGGTGGCGAGCTCGCCTGTAAGGCGGAGCGAGGTCGGGTCCGACCAGTGCATATCCTCGAGGCAGAGCACGGTCGGGCCGCGCTCGACCAGGCGGGAGAACAACGAGCGCACCGCCGAGAACGTGGCCTGCTGCAGCTGTCCCGGCCCCATCCGCCCGAGGTGCGCCCCCCTGGCCCGGGAGGGAGCCCCATCATCCGGGCCAGCACCGGGACGATCTCGCGATTTTGGCCAAGAACGGCGTGCATGGCCGCGTCGAGGGCTGGGCGCAGGACGGCCTCGCCTTCTTCGAGAGATGCGCCAATGAAACGGCACAGCAGCTGTTGGTAGGCCCCGTAGGGGGTGGAGGAAGCGTAGGAGGCGCAGCGGCCCTCCAGCCACAGTGGCAGTCGCCCCGACGCCGCCCCGGCCCAGGCCATGAAGTACTTGCGGCACTCGCTGACGAGGCGGGTCTTGCCCAGTCCCGGCTCACCGACGACGAGCACGGCCCCGCCGCTTCCCGACACCGTCGCCTGGACGGCCTGTCTCAGCACCTCCAGCTCGGTCTCACGGCCTACGAGGGGGGCCTTGGCCGCCAGGCGGCGCCGGCCGGTCTCGGCGGCCGAGCGCGGCCGCGGCCCCACAACGTAGGTAGCCTTGAGCGGCTTGGCACCCGTGCTGACGACCACGTCCTCGCTCGGTCCCCACTCGAAGATGCCTTCGGTGGCGGCCCGGGTGGCGGGGCCGACGAGCACTGACGCGGCCCTGGCCACTGACATCAGGGTGGCGGCGGCCCCGACGACGTCGCCGACCGCCCCGTAGTCCACCCGGCCGCCGCCGCCGATCGGTCCCACCACGGCCGGGCCGGTCTCCACCCCGATGCGAGCCGACACTGCAACCCCCGAGGCCCCGTTATTGGGGGCTGAACTGGCGCTGCGAGCGGCGTTGTCGGCGCTCCTGATCCTGTGTCCGACCGCCGCGCTGATGCGCAATGCCGAGCGCAGGGCCCGCTCGGGGTCGTCCTCGTGCGACTGCGGGGCGCCGAAGAGCACCGACATCCCTGACCCCGAGATCGACGCGACGGTGCCCCCCAGAAGTTCCGCCTCGCTTATGGCCCGGGCAAGGCCAGCACCGACGAGCTCGACCAGCTCCTCGGGGTCGGCCGGCGCGCCCAGACCGCCCGCCGGGGATAGGTCGATGGAGACGACGCTTACCAGCCTGCGTTCCTGCAGCGGGCGCACCGCCCCGGCATCTGCCTCTGGCGGCGAGGCATGTCCCGGGAGCGGCTCGGCACCCTCCGCGCTGGCGCGCAGCGACTCCAGGGCCGGCGAGGTCCCGAACCCGAGCTTGGCCAGGGCGAGGCGGCAACTCTCGTAGACGGCCAGCGCCTGTGGGCGGCGGCCCTGCGCCGAGTAGAGCCGCATGAGCGCTGAAGCGGCCTCCTCATCTGTCGAGTCGGCCTCCAGGCAGGCCTGCCAGGCCAGCACTACCTCTTCGGGGCGGGCGCGCCCAACGCCACGTGAGCGGTCGCGGGCGAGCTCAAGGCGCGCTTCATGGCGCAGGTACTCCAGGCGTTCGCGCACCCGAACAGCCCACTCGGCCTGTGGCTCGTCTTCCAGAGGGGTGCCTCCGGAAGCGAGGGCGTCGGCCAACGCCGAGTCTCGCCCGGTTCCCGGCGGGGCGCTCAACGCTGCCCGCAGTGCCTCTTCGTGGACGTCGAGGTCCACCTCCAGGGCGACATCCCTGGCCGCCCAGATCTGGCCCCGGTCCGCGCAGAGGAACCGCGCCCCTTCAGGCCCGAGCTGCCCCAGCACCGAACGGGCCATCGACTGTGCCTTGGAGAGCCCATGCGCCGCAGCCTCAGGCCCAAGCGATGGGAACAGGGCCTCGCAAGCGGCATCCCGGCTGAGGCGGCGCCCGGGGCTGATAAGGACCAGCTGGCACAGCCGCCGGGCGCTCGGGCGTGGCCAGCGGCCAGTGCTCCGGCTCCGGGCGACGACGACGAAGCGCCCGAGCAGGCGGACCTCCAGGACTAGAGGGCAGCCACTGTCTTCGGTCCGCGTCGCGGCCACGGGCACCATCTTGTCACCAGGCATGCGTCGAACCCAGGACACGCCCCGGCCGCGGGCGGGCCCACCCGGCCTGCGCCGTGGTCCGTGTCAGGACAGTCAGCGCTGCGCTGGCCCCGTTGCTGCTGTCGCCCGTGGGCCCTGCTGCATTATGCGCCCCTGCCACCTCCGCTCCAAGGTTGGTCGTGGCTTGCGGGACCTGGACGACGACCGCGGTCATGGCCGGCGCCGCGCTGAGCTGTCGGTCGTCATGACGGCTCCTGTTCGTAGGGGCCGGCCTCGCTGCCGGTATCGCCATATTCGAGGGTCCGGTTCCCCAAAACATCCCCGTTTCGAGGGGCGAGGATGGTGTGTTACGCCCGATGAGGCCCTGTCGGCTCGGGGGCCAAAGTACTGCCAGGGCAGTCCATTTCAATCGGGTAGCTCTCGGCCCCCGACCCCCGCCAGGCGGAGCTTCTCCAGCACGCCTGCGGTCACCACACAACCTTGTCACCCCGCCCGTCCTCGCGCGGGCTGCACCCGTGCCAGCCCAGTCAGATGGCGCAGAACTGGCAACTGTGACCGGATGAACTGATAGTGCTGGTCACGCTGCTGGTAGCCATTGCTCTGGGCCGACGATGAACCCGCCGGGGGGAGGGGAGTAACCCTTCAAGTCCCCCCTCCGACACATGAAATGACATGAAAGTTATCGTGTCCATCGGTGGGTGGCCCCCTTCGCGGCCAAATACCCTACGTCACGGATTCGATCGCGGCCGAGAGCTAAAGAACGCGGCCGTTGTCAGGACGTCCCGATCTCGTCGAGGCCACGACCGAGCCGCCATGTAAAGCAACGGGGGACCGCTACTGGTTAGCTGCTTATTCGCGCCTCGTTCATCTTTTCAGCACCATTACCCCGAACACTCAAAACCCAGAGTGCAGTTCTCGCGTTAGTTATATGCGGGTACTATGTGTTTTATCTAAATGGATGACTAAATGCAGCTTGCCAAATAACTAGAGCGCGGATTGGGCTGTCATAGATGTACTGCACGAAGGGTTAAAGCTCTGTCGGTGACACCTTAACTGGAGACGTGTTCCCGACGTGACTGCGGTCATCTTCCTGCTCCTTTGCGTCCTGTTAGCGGCCGACGGACGTTAGAGCTCCGCGTCGGTGACATGTAACCGACGCAAAACAGTTGCTGTGTTTGGCTTCCTGTATCGGCAACTCCAGTTGTCGCCGATCTGGCGTGCGTTGCTGGTCCCTCCACCGACGTTGTTCTGTACCGCCCGCGAACCGGCTGTGTGGGATATATCAGGATCGCGATACTGGGATGCCTTCGGACGGCGTTCTGGGGCAGGCCCACCTGGCATCGAGCAGACTGGCAGCGGCGTCCGACACCGAGGTCAGCGCCGACACTCGGGATGAATGCTCGGCCTATGGCGGCCCGATAGGTTGGTGGGCTGATGTTCGTGTCGGACTTGCGTCATTTCCTCGACATGCCAGAGGACGCGCCAGGGCCAGCCCGGGCGATGGCTGCGCACTTGTTCGACCGAGTCCGGGCGGCTACAGCGGGCGATCCAGACAGGGCATGGGTGTCTGGCCTGACCTGTCGGCGTCGGCCCAGGAATCGGCCGTGCCGGGGGTACATGGTGGTTGCGCGACCTGACAGCCGGCCCGGGTCGATCGAATGGTGCTGCGAACGCTGCGGCGATCAAGGGGTGATTAGCGGGTGGGAGGACTCACCGTTCGATCTGCACTCGTCGGCCGCCGGAGCGAGCGACGCGGAGCCGACCAAGTCGTTGGTTGTCGGCGACGATGTCGCGGCGGCGCTACGTGACCTGCAGCTATTGGACAGAGAGTACGAACGGCTGGTGTACCGGATGGTTGGCTCGGCCGACGGTGCGGTGTTGATCATCAATGCGGAGGACCTGGACGAGCTGTTGGGGTTCGTGGCGGCCGAGGCCAACCATGAGGAGGACCGTCGTCGATGTAGGCGGCTCGATGGCGCCTTCCTGGTGCTGCAGGGGGCGCTCGACTCTTTCCCCGGTGACAGGCCGGTGTTGGCCACGGGTTCGGCGGGCGCGCCTGAGGGCCAGTGGCGGATCGTCGAGATGGAGCTGTGGGACCGAGCTGCACTGGACCTGGTCGAACCGGCCTTCATCGACTTCGCTGCCGACGGGACAGGCGAGTTGCGGTTCATCGCGGTTAGAGGATGGATTGACTGGCGGGTCGATGAGGGCCGGCGCGTGGACTTCACCTGGGATGGTGTCGACGAGGGCGACCAGGTCCACGGACGCGGCTGGGCAATCGCCGACGGGAACGGCTCATTGACCGGCAGGATTCTACTTCCATCGTGGGGACGACTCAAGCTTTCGTGCCATCCGCCGGCTCGAGGTGCTCCAGAACTGACACAGGTACTGCCCGCCCCCCATGGGCACGGATTCGCGCCGCAGCGGGGACGCTAGGGGCAGCAGGCCGGGTGCCCCTCCCGGATAGTCATGGGCTACCTGGCCCGCGCAGCACCCGTCTCACGGCCGATCCGGGACGCACGCTCGCCGCTGCTTTGGGACGCGACTGCGGGGAGTTCGGGGCACCCTACGCATGTGTCGTGGGGGACGTGGTTCGTGTAGGGAGGCTTGGGGCTCAGCCGCCTTCTCGGCGTTCGCCGACGCCGGGGTCGATGGTGTGCGCGGTCCGGGGCACCAGCGGGATCAGTGCCGGTTTGTTGCCCTTGCCGATGATTCGCAGGACCCCGTTGCCCACGTTCGATTATGGGGCGAGAACGGCTCAGGCGGCGAGCTCGCCTTCATAAGGTGCGATCGACTCGGCCGTAAACGCCAAGAGCCGGGTATTCGAATCCAGAGTGGTCATGGCATGCCTCCTTCGGGTTGGGGAGATCCAGCCAACACCGAACGAAACCCGCTGGCCCATCGTAAACGGGTGTCGCATAGTGTCGTACTTCGTAGTACACTTGCTGAGTGGCAGTAGTGGACTGGTCCTACCGGGCCAACTACATGCAAGAACGCCATGGGATCGAGGTGGAATGGGCCAACGAGGCACTTGAAGACCCCGACGCTCTCCGCATCGACCCTGATCCCGGCAGCCGATCGGGACGTTCGGTGAGAACCATCGGCAACTCGACCGGCGCTGGGTGCCTCGTCACTGTCATAACCGTCGAGGAGCCCGGAATCACCTACGGCGTGAACGGCTGGAAGTCCAACGAGATCGACATCCGGCGGTACCGGGAGGAACGACTATGAGCGATATCAAGAAAATCATCGAGGCCGAGACCGAGGCCTCCGAGAACAACCGAGACGCGCCTATAACCGAAGGGGCCAAGGTCACCCGGCCGAACCGGGGTCGCTCGACGGTCTATTCGATCCGGCTCAACCCCGACGAAATCGCCGCACTCCAGTCCATCGCCGACGCAGCCGGTGTCCCTGGGTCGACCCTCGCCCGGTCATGGATCGTGCAACGAATCCAGGAGGAGCAGGCAGGGCTCAGCGACGCCGAGGCCGAACTGCGCGCCGCCCAGCGGCACCTCGCTCACCTGCAGCGACACCTCCGCCAACAGGCGTCGTAGCAACTCCAACAAGAACGGCGATGGCATGTGGTCGCCGGCGGAGGGCCGCGCCATGAGCCACCGGGGGAAGGGAGGTCGGACGTTACCGAGCCAGCGGAGCACGCGATCGGAGCCCATGTCTACCGTGCAGACGGCGCGTCCGGGGAGCTCGAGCGGGCGGTTGTCGACCCCGTCTAGCGCGCTATCACCCACCTTGTCGTAAAGCGACGGCACGGCCGTGACCGCCGTCTGGTCCTAATCAAGCTCGTCGAAGAGGCGACGCAACAAGAACTGCGGCTGCGTTGCACTCGGGTCGAGTTCGAGGGGCGCGATTACCAAAGGGACCGAGTTTGTCCCAGCACCGGACGGCCGGTTCGTCTATCCGGCGAACGAGAGGTTGCTGATGCCCGATTTTGGACCGGAGGACACAGACGGCATGGGCGGGGGCCGCCCCGGTGCCTCGCCGCTGGTCTGACCACTAAGCCGGTGTAGCGCGGGCGTCCGGCGTTGGGGTCGTACGGGGAGCGGCCGAGTGCCGTCGGTGGGTGCGCTGATAGTGCTGGTCACGCGGCTGGTAGCCAGAGCTCGGGACCGACGATGAACCCTCCGGGGGGAGGGGAGTAACCCTTCAAGTCCCCACTCCGACACGAGTCGAATGTGTGTTCGACAAAGCGAAATTGGGGCTCGGCTGCTAGAGGTCGCGATGGGCGCGCATTACTGCGCTTTCTGCGGAGGAATTAGTAGAGCAGGATCCCGATTCGGAGCGCGGTCACTGTTGCCGTGACAGTGGTGGAGGGCTAGTGCACCCCGATCGCCGGTTATGTTGGGCTTCGCTCTGAAGTGAAGGCTTGAAAACCCCGTCATTACAGGCGTTTTGACAACCTGCAGTTATGTGGCGCAGTTCTGTCGGTGGGAAACCCCTGCGGGAGCTCGGGATCGCGTACGTCACGGATTCGATAAACGTCGATATGGGCGGATTTCCACGGAGACTCCAGGGTTTTCGCGTCGCCCATAACGATCCATCTCGCGCTGGTCGCCGTGTATCCCGAGCTCGTGACACGACGCGAGCTTCGGCCTTTAGAGCGAGGCGCGGCTGCTACGGATCGGCGGAGCACAGGAAGGTCGCGGGATTAGGCGGAACGGATGGCCCGCCAGATCTGCGTAGACGTGGTCTCCTTCTGAGATCCGAGTGGCCCCAAGTTTTAGCACCACCACCCCTGCGGCCTCGACGTCATCCACCATCACATCGAGGTGGATCTGCTGCGGATGGCGAGGATCAGGCCACCGAGGCGGCTGGTGCTCCGGGGCGTGCTGGAACGCGAGTCCGGACGCGTGGGCATTTTCGGCGACCACCATCCAATCTGGAGACTCGTAAGTGACGGGCAGTCCAAGAAGCTCGGAGTAGAACGCCGCCAGGCCAGAGGGGTCGCGGCAGTCGATCATGACGTGGTGCTGGCGACCGATCATCCACCGATCATGACAGGCGACGGTTACACGGGGACATTCCATCTTGCGCATGCGACGAGACGATCCGCGCCGCCCCTGTCGGCGCCCGGTTCGGCAACCGATCACGGAAGGCGTGCCCCGAAGCTGATAGCGTTCGGGCTTCGCCACCAATCGTTAGACTGCGCCTTGGTAATATGGGCCTTTGTTCTGGGGCACCCTTGAGCAAAAATTTCCCAGCTTTCAACCCCAATCCGTCGATATATAATTTTCCCTTGCGGAAGAGGAAGTTTCTTGAGGGACACATAATCCAACATTGTGCAGTGGAAAGGGCGTTCAGCTTTTGCGGGTTAGCGCGTGCTCGTGATGCGGAGCTCCGGAAGGTCGCCCTGCCAGGCAGCGGGCCCCATTGAACGAGCGCTAATCACTGTGGTCGTCGAGCGCTTCTTCGCGCTACAGGGCCTTAGCCGACACTGGCACGGCACCCTGCGCCTGGCGGGTGTCGTCGTGGGCTACAACCGCTCGCCCGAGGCGAGTTGGCCCGAGACATTGCGAGCCCTCGTCGAGGCGCTCGCGGCTAACTTGGGGTCCGGAGTACCCGCGGAACGGCTCACGGCCCCGTTACTATCGCCACGTGATCAGGGCCGTTGAGGAGAGCGACCTCGAAGCCTGGCGGGAGCTGTGGGCCGGGTACCTCCGCTTCTACCGGGCTTCGGTGCCAGGCGAGGTTACGCTCGCCACTTTTCCGCCGACTGGTGGCCGGCAACGACGGAATGGTCGCGCCTGGTGGCAGAGGACAGCGGTCGGCTAGTGGCCCTGGCCAACCTCGTGTTCCATCCCTCGACCTGGTCGCCTACGGTTTCTGCTACCTGGAGGACCTGTTCGTCGCGCCGACGGCGCGCGGTACCTCGGTCGCTGTAGACCTCATCAGATGCAGCGGGAGGTTTTCGAAGAGACCGGCGCCGTCGTTAGGGCCGTGTCCGTCTTCGGCTACCAGCTCGTCCGCCTGCTGTCACCGAGGCCGGATGGCTATCGCTACCCTACCCTGGCGGGTACCAGGTGTTCTTCCGGGCGGCGATAGAGAAGTGGGGCCCGTTCGTGGGGACGGACGAGTCGACGGCGGCCAGGTTGTGGCCACCAGGAGAAGCCCGTCTCGCCTCTTGGCTGCAGCGTCATCGCCCTGTTTACGATGCGGCGCTCGCCGATGCGACCCGATGACCGGCCTGGTGGCACCACTTCCCAACCGATGGGCGCGACGGGCCCAGTCTTGGAGCAGCACCGTCATATCGTCTAACCCCTTGACAGACGTCGGCCAAGCGCTCGGGCTTGCGCCTGGACAGATCGGCCGTTGCCTGACGATGAACCGCCGGAACGGCCGTGGTTGACTCTTACAGCATCGACACGGGCGGACCAGTCGAGGTCAGTGTCCCGCGCACAATCGTGAACGCCGGGGCGACTAACGAAAGTGGTTCGGCCATGTTCATTACAGAGCCGAGGTGGCCCCCCGGTGTGCTCACCCTTATGGCGTCGGGCTGGCGCCCCGTCGACGACCTGGTCAGCCGTTGCGCCGGCATCTGCTTCACCGAAGACGGTGAGGTGGTTTTGGTCGCGGCGAAACCCGGCGCCTGGGAACTGCCGGGAGGGCGCATTGAACCGGAGGAGACGCCCGAGGCCGCGCTCGTAAGAGAGGTGGCGGAGGAAGCGTGCGCTGAGGTGTTGGACTACCAATACATTTGCTGCCAGCACGTCTGGCTCGCCCAACAGCCTGAGGCCTATCAGTACCAGACGTGGTGGTGGGCAAAGGTGCGCCTGGGCCCTTGGCGCCCAAAGTCCAACTCCGCGGACGACAAGATGGTTGAGCGGATAACAGTCGCGCCTGGCGCCTTCCTGGCCATGCTCGCTTGGCGCGACGTGACCAAGGCGGCGCGCCTGCTCGCGGAGGCCTGTGAGGTCGAGCGAGATCGCGTAGCTGCGGAGGGCTGAGGACGTGCCCGTCGCCGGGTGCCGTGGCGGGGGACAGTTAGACGTTGGGTACCACGGGCCAAAACCGTCGCCGGGGTCGAAGTCCACACCTAGATGTAGCATCCTGCCCTTGCTCTCTCCCCGTTGTGACGTAAGGGTTAGATCGGGAATTGCAGCGCGACAGGGCGTTCTTAGTGCAGCTAGAGCGAGTACGGATCTGGTTCTTATTTGTGCTTTTCTGACTCAGAGGCTTTCGACCTGACAAGCTCATAATCGGCGATCGCGCGCACGCCAGGAGAGAGCTGCCTGGGCGCCGGTCTTGGCAGACAGACGCCCAGAACAACGGTTGTTCCTAACGACTGGCGCCGGCTATGAAAGTAGCGACGATATAGGTCGCGTGGCGGTCAAGGGAAACCGTTGCCCGGTCGTACCTCATGGTCGTCCTCGGGTCGGCGCGGCGAGCCGCCTCCTGGACATCACGAAGCGGTACGCCTGCGCCCATAGCGGCCGTGATAAAAGCATGGCGAAGAGTATGCGGGCCGATCGGCTTGTTGACCCCGGCTCGCCGGGCAACGCGCCGCACGACCCGGCCCGCGATATGACGATCGAAGCGTTGCCCGTCCGAACCGATGAAGATGGGCCCGGACAGGCGTTCACCAATGGCAGGGTCGACCGCCCTAGCCGTGCGTGGTGCCAAAGGCACGTCACCACCTTCCCGCCTTTGCGCAGCACGGTCAGCGTAAGGTGGCCTCGCTCGAGCCCGAGGGCCTCGATGTCGGCCCCTATTGCTTCCGAGACACGAAGGCCGCTCAGGGCGAGCAGCGAGATGAGAGCGTGCTCGGCCGGTAAGCCGAGGCCGGCAGTCACCAAGAGCGCCCCGACCTCGTTGCGGTCGAGGCCGACGGCGTGAGACTCGTAGTCGAGCCGGGGCCGGCGGACATGGACCGCCGGGGAGACAGCCACCAGCCCTTCCTCTTCGGCATAACGGTAGAAACCGGCAACAGTGCAAAGCCTTCTGGCCACGGTGGCACGGGCCCGGCCGGCTTCTTCGAGGTACCTGGCATAAAGCTCTATGTCGGCACGGCGGGCGGCGAACAGCTTGAGCCCTCGACGCTCGCACCAACCGACGAACTGGCGTAAGTCAAGTGCGTACGCGTCCCGGGTCAAGCCCCTGTAACCGGCGAGGAACCCTGCCAGGGCGATGCGCTCGCCGTCTGCGAAGACGAGCTCTGGCAGGGCCGAAGCCGTGTTGGTTGGTGTACTTGTCGTTGTCATGGCGTTACCTCCTGAGCCAGTGGGGCTCGGGGGGCTAACGCATCCAAGCCCCAACCTCTATGAGGGCCATAACGATAAGCAGGCTGGGGTGCTTCCGGTGTGCGGCAAGGCGCGCTCATGTGCTCGGCCGGGGACGAGCTGAAGGACTGGGCTCAGTGCGCGCGATCGCCGATTACGCGCTCCTCCGCTACTTTGGCGTTTCCGATTTTGGAACCTACATAATTCCCAATTAGGGCGCGGGCCTGAGCGAAACCAGAGTTTCGGTTTCGGCCGTTGGGCTCGTAACTCGACAGTCGGACGATCGCGGATCGCCCCCGCCACTAGTCCCGCTTATCGTCAGAGGGGAACCCCTCGACGACCCGCCTGGTACTCCTTCTGGGCGTAATTAAGAGCGATCCGGGAGTAGATCCCGAGGGACTGGCGTGGCTCGTAGCCTGCGTACGGCAGCAGTATTAACGGACCAAAAACCAGTGCGATGCGCGGATGAGCCGGCACAGCCGCCAAATGTCCGGTGCGGCTGGGTGCCGGTAAGGAGGCTGTTCCAGCCGCCATCACTACAAGAAACGCTTCCAAGCTGGCCCGGCCTCTTCGCACACCGGTTCCGACTTGGTGATCGGTCGGGCAGGACCAAGGTCCGAGGGGCCGACATGTTGAACCGTGAACGCTGCTCGGCGAGCCGCTAAGTCGCGTCCCGGTGGGTCAGACGGTGCTGTCAGCCGGTACGAGGGGTGCGGAGGGCGCCGGTCCGCTGTCGACGTCGAGGTGGGGGACGGACCGGTCGAGCCAGTGGGGGAACCACCAGTTGGCGTTGCCGAGCAGTTGCATGACCGAGGGGACGAGCACTATCCGGACAAGGGTGGCATCAACCAGGATGGCAACGGCGAGACCGAGGCCGAAAACGTCCAGGATGCGAAGCGGGTCACCGATGACGAAGGACCCGAAGACGCACACCATGATGGCGGCGGCGGCGGTGATGACCCGGCCAGTGGAGGCGATGCCGTCAGCTACCGCGGCACTGTTATCGCCGGTGCGTCGCCACTCCTCTTGGATCCGGGTGAGCAGGAAGACCTCGTAGTCCATGGACAGCCCGAAGGTGATGGTGAACATCATCAGCGGGATCCACGGGTCGATCGGTCCGGTCCGGCTAACACCGAAGACCCCCGACAGCCACCCCCATTGGTAGACGGCGACGATAACCCCGTAAGCGGCCCCGATCGACAGCAGGTTCATGGCTGCCGCCTTTATCGGGATGGCGACAGACCGGAACACCGCCATGAGCAGCAGGAACGACACCAGGATCACGAGCCCGATCACCAAGGGGAGCCGCTGGGACAGATATGCGGACGCATCGATCCCTGCCGCGGTCTCCCCGCCGACGAAGATCTTCACGTCGGTGCCGGCGGTGGCTTCTGGGACCACCGTATGGCGGAGGTGGTTGACCAACGTAGCGGTCGCGGCCTCCTGGGGGGCAGTGGTCGGGTAGACGATCAAGACGGCCGCATCTCCGTCCCGGTTGTAGGTAGCGGCCTGCACCCGAGCCACTCCGGGGACGGTCGCCAGCTGATGCTCGAACGCCGTGACGACGGCGCGGTCTTTTGCTCCGCCGGGCAACTCGGCGGCCAGGACCAGTGGTCCGTTTAACCCAGGGCCGAAGCCGTCGGAGATGAGGTCGTAGGCCTGGCGGGTGGTGAGGTTGGTGGGGTCGTTACCGGAGTCGGTGAAGGCCAGCCGCATCGAGAACAGTGGGATGGCGAGGGTCAAAAGTACAGCCAGCGCAAGCGAACCGCATAGAACGGGCCGGCGTTGCACGGTGCGGCTCCATCTCCACCAGAAGCCTCGCTCGGTCCCGGGCGCCGGCGACTTGAGGAGGCCGGGCACGTGGAGCCGGTCGATGGCCCGACCAGAGAAGCCGAGCATGGCCGGCAGCAAGGTCAGGGCGGACAACATCACCGCCAAGACCGCGAGGATCGTCCCTAGGGCGAGACCGTCGAGGTACGCCTGGCCAACCAAGAACAGCCCACAGAGGGAAATGATGACGGTGATCCCGGCGAAGAGCACGGCCCGGCCAGCCGTGGACATGGCCCGGACCACGGCGTCGCGGGGCCCAGGCTTTCACCGAGGCCCTGGCGGTAGCGGGTGACTATGAACAAGGCGTAGTCGATGCCGACGCCGAGCCCGATCATGGCCATCAGCTCCGGGCTGAAGCTTGGGTCGATCAGCAGATGACTGATCAAGGCGACCACCCCGTACCCGACGGCGATGCCCACAAGGGCGGTGATGATCGGCAGGCCCATGGCCACGACGGACCCGAAGGCCACCAGCATGATGATGATGGCGGCCGTGATGCCGATCCCTTCGCTCGACCCGGGCGAAGGTGACACCACCGCACTGATGGGCGGCCCGCCCAGCGCGACCTGCAGGTCAGGCGCCGCGTAGGACTGGGCCTTGTCGATCACGCCCTTGATATCCGTAGCCGGGAGCTTGGCAGTGATCGCATCGAACTCGACCGTCGCGAACGCCGTGTGCCCGTCGCGCGCCCGGACCAGCGGCGACACCGACGTCACCGAAGGCAGAGTGCGGATCGCGGCGAGCGCGCCGTCGACCCGACGGATCACATCGGGCGCATCGATTGCCGCTGAGGAGCGGAATACGACTTGCGCATTGTCGCCGGCCTGGGTCGGGAAGCGCTGGTCCAGGAGGGCCTGGGCCTGTTGCGACTGGCCAACACCGCCGAAGTTGTTCTCGAAGCGGGACCCGACTGTCGAGGCCACCGCGATAATGGCGATGACACCGGCGACCCACCCCAGAAGGACCGCTCGTCGGTGGTCGTAGCACTTCCGCCCAATACGGCCGAGCACGTTGGGACTGCCCTGCGCACCTGTTTCGGGGCGCTGAACCACTTCTGGCGCCGGTATAGAACTCATCGGCCCAATTGGCGGTAACCGAGGTGGAGGCATCTCGAGAGCATGATCTTCCTTTCGGTTGGTGTACTTTTAGGTTCGCTGCGACAGGGGCGTCCCCACAATCAGGAATGCCCCGGAGTTGGATAGGGTTTTCCCTCGAAATCGCCGGAGGCCAGCCCGCTTGACGGGTACCGGTCGCGGCCGTGCGTAGTCGCACGACCGCCGTGGTCGGAGTGTTGGCGACGACTGGAGGGGGCTCGCCTGGGTGGAACCGACCTCGTTGAGGATGGGAGACTTCCCTCAGTTCGCGATTATCAGGAGTTGAGTGGTAACGCCTGCTCTGGGACCGCCCCGCAGTGCGGCGAACTCGGCTCACGGGAGTTGAGCCTTACGAGCAGTTGTCCAACTTTTACGTCAAGAATGTGGCCTACGCGCTCATCATAGCCACCCGCCCGCAAACGCTGTACGGGCTGGCGGACTCGCCGATCGACCCTGCGCGTTCATGCTCCACCACGGCGACGGTGCCGGCCAGCCCGGGCTCGTTGAGCAAACCCTCAACGGCTACGACAACAGGCCCGACCGGAAAGGCACTTCGCAGCCTGGGAACAGCCGCAGCTCTTCTCGGAAGAAATTCGAGCCGGCTTCTGGTCCCTGCGCAAATAGCCGAGGACAACATGCTCCCCGCCCCCCGAACCTCCTATGAAGGCGGGTAGATCACGGGGGCGGCGTCCCAATCTGTGGTGTAAATCGGTCATGGGCGCGGGTTCCTGGGGGTGATGTAGCTTGGGTTCCCGAGAGAGTTCAGGCCGGCCCGGCTCGCAAGCTGACTATCCGCCGTCGGTGACCCGGATGATCGTCTTGCCGGGAGGGCGCGGACCGGGGGCGAAGGCGGCAGGCGCTTCGGCGAGCGGCCGTACCGACCCCACGATCGGCTTGAACCGCCCGTCCCTGAGCCGCTGGGCGAGGTCCGCCAGCCGGGAGCGGTCGGGTTCGACGACGAAGAACACGGCCCGCCCGTTCTTGGGTAGGAACGTGGGCACCCCCGCGATGGTGACGAGCGTGCCGCCGGCACGCACCAGTGCAGCCGAACGGTCCAGGATCTCGCCGCCGATCACGTCGAAGACCACGTCAACCTGGCCGGCGTCTTCCAGCTTGTCGGCCTGCAGGTCCAAGAAGGCCTGCACTCCCAGGCCCAGGGCTGTGTCGCAGTCCGCGGCCCGGCCCGTGCCGATCACCTCGGCTCGGAGCTCGCGGGCCAGCTGCGCAGCGATCGAACCGACGCCGCCCGCGGCGCCGTGGACCAGGACGGTCTGGCCTGTCGCGAGGCGAGCGTGGCCGATCAGTCCCTGCCAAGCGGTCAGCCCCGAGATCGGCAACTCGTTCGTCGTGACCTTCGAGACGGTCTTGATCACCGCGACCCGGCTCGGCTGACCGCGGCGCCTGGCGGCTCGGTGGTGCAGGTATCCGGTCCACGACCGAACGCCTCGACTACGGCAGGTCTACGATGTGGCGGCCGCGCTAACCCCCGAGGTGCGCCGCCGGCAGTCTCGCCGGCGCCGACCCCCGCCACCGCCTCCGAGTGTGCCTACCGAAACGACGGCTACGGGCGCTTGGATATGGGCCAACTTCGCTTGGTCTACAAGACAGAATCTAGCGCGCGTATTGCTCCGAGCGCCCCTGGCCGCTCCGGTGCGTCGCCGCAGTGGCGGCCCCGCAGCGCAATACGACGGCCAGCCTGCAACCATTGTCCTATGTCGGCGCAAATTACCGGACCGCGATCGCCCGCCGAGGCTGGCATCTACGGCCAGCATGACTTTGGCGTCCTCCCCGTCTTCCTCATGAGCGTGCAGCGAAGCCACCGGGTCGTGCTGCCTTCGCCGAACGGAGCGACGATCTGTTGGAGCCTCGCCACAACCGGAGTCCGGGTAGTGGCCGGTTGTCTCCGCAACGCCTCGGCAGTCGGGAGGTTCCTCGCCGGTCGGGGATGGTCGGTCGCGGTTATCGCCGGAGGCGAGCGGTGGCCAGGCGTGACGGTGGGTATCAGACCATGCTTTGAGGACCTGCTCGGCGCGGGAGCGGTCCTGTCTGGCTTGCCTCAGAACGACTGCTCTCCCGAGGCGCTGGCGGCCGTCGCTACGTACCAGCGGTTCGAGAGCAACTTGCCAGAAACCCTCATGAACTGCGTGGGCGGCCGTGAGCTGACAGCCTGAGGCTATCCGGAGGACGTAGGCATGGCCGCCGCGATTGACGGTGATCCAACGGTCCCTATACTCACGGACGAAGGGTGCGGTCACCGTGCCGCCTCGGCGCTGGGCGTCTTGGCTTTGGTAAGCGAGACAAGGGCGACATCGACCACGAGATTATCGTGCGCCCGGTTTATGCCTGATTGTTTCGAACCTGTTGCAAGAGCCCTTGCAGTAAGCCAGTTCTTGCCATGTGGACGTACCCATGACGCCGCGGAGAGGGGTCAGTGCCGGGAGAGTCCGACGCGGGCCGACGGGCGGGTTGGACCTGTCGGGCACGGTTTCAACGGGCAGCGTTCTCAAAGTGTGGCCTTCGTGGTTCTCGGCATGGACGCGGGCGACGACCTGACGTTCGCCATCTCCGTCGACGTCCGGGGCCGAGAGTCGTGGCGATGGGGTTGCCGCCTCCACGAGTTGTTGGACGAAAGATGCAGCTGGTCGTAGGGTCGCAGAAGTGGAGGAAGCGCTGGGGTGCGAGCCTGCAGCCAAGCGCGATTGCATGAGGAGGGCGACATGGCGGAAGTGACGGACTGGCGGGGGCTGGGCGAAGAGCTGACCGGGGCGCTGCACCTGGCGACGCCTCCGATTGGCATCACCTTCAGCGCCCAGCGTCCCCCCGGCGTCGCGAGCTTCGATGCCTCGATGAGCGAGCCCGCAGAAGACGGCCGGACTGGACGCGTTGCGGCGGGCTGTGTTTTTCGGCCCGGGCAGCAGAGGCCACGTTCTCGACCGTCGCGGAGGACCACGGCAACTGCAGCGTCGGCAGGGTGACGCACGGTCTCGCAACGCTCACCGAAGTCGAGCACAACGGCGATGTCGCCGCGCTCCTCGGCTCGGGTTGGGTCAGCCTCGAAGCTGTCGGTCGGATACCTGTCATAACTGAGCGGCCGGGGGCGATCACTTACGGGCCGCTGAGCGAGACACCCGGCAATGTCGATCCCGATGTCGTCCTGCTGCGGGTGAACGGCAGCCAACTCATGGTGCTCTCCGACGCCATCGCCGGGTTACGGATCGAGGGCAAGCCGCAATGCCAGGTCGTAGCGCGGGCCAAGCAGGATAAGGTCGCCGCGGCCAGCGTCGGGTGCGCCCTCTCCCGGGCGCGGACGGGCATGACCCCTGACGAGATGACCTGCGCCATCCCGGCCGGTAACCTCGCGGCCGTCGTCGCCACCATCAAAGCGTCGGCTGAGACCGACGCGGTGGTGGCCAGCTATGCCGCCGAGGATGCCCGCCGCTTTTCCTGAGAGCGGCTAAAGGTCTCGTTCGGGCAGACCGCCTGAAGAAGAGCCATGTGATGGTCGCACCTCCTGCCGAGCGTCCCGCTCGGAGCTATGACTCGATGAAGATGCACTCGCCGGGGCACTCCTCGGCTGCTTCGGCGACGGCGTCCTCGAGCCCGTTCGCTACGACGGCCACGCCGGCCGCTCCCCCTGGTTCGCTCTTCACGTTGTCGCCCTCTTTCACGTAGGCAAGGCCGTCGTCGAGCAGCGTGAAGACTGCGGGTGCGATCTCCTCGCAGAGCCCGTCCCCCGTACACAAGTCTTGGTCGACCCAGACCTTCACGGCGCTCTCTTTTCTCCTAGTTCGCTATCGGGTTGCCCGGACGCCTACCGCAGCACGCGTGGGCCCGGATGCATGACCTCGGAAGGCACGTAGGGCCCAGGGCCGTTGAGCTGAGCTCCGCTTACTTTTTGGCCGGTTCGTAGTACGGGTTGGTGCCCGATGCGTGATCGGTCACGTCTACTATGCGGACGATCTCAGGCACCGATTGCTTGATCGCCACTTCAATGCCCTGGCTGAGGGTAACCGCGGCCATCCCGCAGCCGGCGCAACCCCCGCTCAGGCGCAGGTAAGCAGCCCCGTCCTCCACGGCGACGAGGTCGGCGCGGCCCCCGTGCGAGGCGATGGAGGGGTTGACCTGGCCGTCGAGCACCTGGATGACCCGCTGGGCCACGTCCCCGCTCAGGTCCGGCGGAGGACCGGTCATGGCCGGGCTGGCCTGGGGGCGGTTCGGGTTGCGGATGTTCATCCCGCTGCCCATGAGGCCCTCGTTGAGATCGAGCACCGAGCCGACCATGTTCGGGGCGCTGGCGCCCGGCACCACGATGGTCAACCCTTCCTGCACCCCGGTCCAAGCGTCAGGACCGGCGTCGGTGGCCGCCTGGAAGTACATGTCGTAGGTGTAAGCGCCGGCAATGGTCCCGCTGACCTCGACCCATAGTGCCAGGGACTGAGCAGTGCCCTCATCGGCGCGCAGCTTCAGCACCTTGGCCAAAGCCCTGTCCGTGAGGGCTAGGACCGGTGTCTCGGTGGGGCGGTCGCCAGTCATTTTGTGCCTGTCACATCCCTGTCGTTTGGGGCCATCCTAGGGTTGTGCCCCGCATTCTCCTCCTCCTGCCGACGGAGACTTACCGCGCCAAGGATTTCCTGGCCGCCGTCGAACGTCTCGGCATCGACGTTGTCGTGGGTTCCGAGAGGCGCCAGGCCATGGCTGACGCCATGGGCGACCGTGCCGTCGTCGTACCCCTGAGTAAGGCCGACGCCGCGGTCGAGGTCATCGCCGCCTTTCATGACCGACTGTGCCTCGACGCCGTGCTGGCCGTCGACGACCAGGGCCTCGTCGTAGCTGCGGCCGCCTCGGCTCGTTTGGGGCTGCCTCACAACCCGCTCGACGCCGTGGCCGCCACCCGCGACAAGGCCGCCATGCGGGCCCGTCTGGCCGCCGGTGCGGTGGCACAGCCCCGCTACCGGGTCGTCCCCGTGGGCCACAGTGTGGCGGCAGCCGCGTCCCGGATCGGTTACCCGTGCGTGGTCAAACCGGTATCGCGTTCAGGGAGCCAAGGGGTCATCCGGGTAGATGACGACGTCCAGGCTGTGGCCGCCGCCAAGCGCGTCCGGGCCATCGTGGCGCCCGTTGAGCCAGTCCTGGTCGAGGCCTTCGTGGCCGGGGCCGAAGTCGCGGTCGAGGGCCTCTTGGTGGCTGGGTCGCTCGAGGTGTTGGCCATCTTCGACAAGCCCGACCCGCTCAACGGCCCCTTCTTCGAAGAGACGATCTATGTCACGCCCTCTCGTCAGCCGGCGCTGGTCCAGGCCGCGCTGGCCGCCACGGTGGCGGCGGCGGCCGCCTCACTGGGGTTGCGAGAAGGCCCGGTCCACGCCGAGCTGCGCGTCGGGCCCATAGTCGGCCCGTGGTCATCGAGGTGGCGGCCCGTTCGATCGGCGGTCTCTGCTCCCGCGCGTTGCGTTTCGGGGCCGGGGTAAGCCTCGAAGAGGTCATCGTGCGCCACGCCCTAGGCGCCGGGCTCGACGGTCTGCGCCGGGAGGCCCAGGCCTCGGGGGTAATGATGCTTCCCATCCGGGCCACCGGGGTGCTCGAGAAGGTGTCCGGTCAGGCCGAGGCCCTGGCCGTCGACGGGGTGGCCGGCCTTGAGATCAGCATCCCGGCCGGTCGAGCCGTGGTCCCCCTGCCCGAGGGTGACCGTTACCTGGGGTTCGTCTTCGCCCGAGGCCCGACGCCGGCAGAAGTCGAGCTTGCCCTGCGCGAGGCCGAGGCGGCCCTTGACGTCGTCGTCCGTCCGCCTACCGGTAGCGGTACAGGTAGGCGGGCAGGATCCGCCGCGCCGCGCCGTAGGCTCGGCCGATGAAGGTCCTGCTGGTGTCGACCTACGAGCTGGGCCACCAACCGTTGTCCGTGGCGACCACTACTGCCGCCCTCGTCGCCGGCGGCCACCAGGTGCGTTGTGCCGACCTGGCCGTGGCCACCCTCTCGGCCGACGACGTCGACTGGGCCGAGCGAGTCGCCCTGTCGGTGCCGATGCACACGGCCATGCGCCTGGCCCTCCAGGTAGCCGCCACCGTGCGAGCCCGGCGCCCCGGCCTGGCCCTGTGCTTCTTCGGCCTGTATGCCGGGATGGCCAGGGGGCTGACATTGACCTCGCCAGCCGACGCCATCGTGGCCGGCGAGTTCGAGCCTGGGGTCGTGGCTTGGGCCGGCGCAGGCGACCCCGGACCGATTGTCCAACTGGGCCGTTTTGAGGCCCGGGTCCCCGACCGGCGGCTGCTCCCCGAGCTGGGCCGCTACACCCAGCTGGCCGTGGCCGGCGAGCTACGACCCGTCGGTTCGGTGGCCGCCAGCCGAGGCTGCTCGCACCGCTGTCGGCACTGCCCCGTCCCGGTCGTCTACGACGGGCGGGCCCGTCCGGTGGCCGAGGACATCGTTTTGGCCGACGTCGATCAGCTAGTGGCCGCCGGGGCCCGGCATATCAGTTTCGCCGACCCCGACTTCCTCAACGCGCCGCACCATGCCCGTCGGGTCCTGGCCGGGTTGCGTGACCGCCATCCGGCCCTGACCTTCGACGCCACTATCAAGGTCGAGCACCTCCTGCGCTACCCTCAGGTGCTCGCCGAGCTGGCCGAGTCCGGCTGTGCGTTTGTGGTCAGCGCCTTCGAGTCGGTCAGTAACCGCATCCTCGGCCTCCTGGACAAAGGCCACACGGTGGCCGACATGTCCGAGGCGGTGATCGTCCTACGCTCGCACGGTATCGAGATCCGCCCGTCGTGGTTGCCTTTTACGCCGTGGACGATGGTCGACGACCTCGTTGGCCTGATCGACTTCGTGGCGGCCTACGACCTCGTCGCCAACGTCGACCCGGTCCAGTACAGCGTGCGCCTCCTCGTGCCCGATGGTTCGCTGCTGTTGGCCGAGCCGGCCATGACGGCCCACCTGGGAAGCTTCGACCCGGCGCGGCTGGGTTGGACATGGGCCCATCCTGACCCCGTCGTCGACTATCTCCAGGTGGAGGTGGCCGCCCTGGTCGAGGCGCAAGTCGGCGAGGACCCGGAGCGGACCTTTGACCAGGTCGACGGGCTGGTCCGTTCGTACGCGCCCGACGCACCGCCGCGCCCCGCTCGGGGAGCCGCTTCCGTCGGTCCTCGTGGACAGCGAGCCCGGCTCACCGAGCCGTGGTTCTGCTGCTCCGAACCGACCGAGGCCCAACTGGCCCCGCTGGCGCCGTTCGTCTGAGGCATCGTCTGTTGTTGGGGTGCGGTTAAGCGGCGAGCTGCGCTCGTGGCGTTACACAGTGGGCAAGGGCCGATAGCCGGGGCAATCGAACAGGGCAAGTACCCGATATCGCTCGGCGTTATCGAGCGCTCGAGTGGTGCCGAAGTGACCTTTGGGCGATCAACCGGACGGACGCACGGAAAGGAACGGAATGATCCTCATCGTCGTCAAGCACCCGGTGCGGCCGGCATACGCGGACGAGTGGCCGACAGTGGTTGAGGAGTTCACGGCCGCAGCGCGGGCCGAGCCTGGCAGCGTTTGCTTCGACTGGCACCGCGCTCCAGCGCAGGAGTACAGCACGCCAGCGACGACGAAGTTCATGCGCGGCAACGATCCGTGACGACTGATCGCCAGGGAGCTCACCGGCAGGCGTTCCCAGTCGTACCCGGCACGAGTGGCGCCGATCGCCGTGAGGGCGCTCGCAAACAGCGGTCCGGCGATGGCACCGCAGAGCAGCTGAGCAGTGCGCCCCTGCGGTGCATTTGCGGCTTTGGGCACGAGGCGAAGGCTACTGGCCTGCTAGGGAGCGGCCAAAGAGGTCGCCACGTCCGGGCCATGGGCCCGAAGGTGGCAGCGCCCGTCTTCGATCGCTGAAGCAGTTGTGTCTCAGCCGAACATCGGCGAATCGTGACCGACGCGATGGGTCCGAGCATCGTGTCGAGTGCGGCTTCGAGGGGGCGGTACCGAGGTGAACCTGGGTGAGGAGGAGCCCTCCCTGGATGGCGGCGAACAGGGCGGTGGCCAGTCGGTCGGGGTCAGCGGGTCGTCGGAGGTCACCGCGCTGGTGCGTGGCCCGTAGACAATCGCGGATCGAGGCTTCCCACTGGTCGAAGCTCTGGGCGAAGTCGGTGCGGCAGTCGGGGTAGGCCTCAGCGAGGTCGCCGGCGAGTGTGGCAAGGGGCGGCCGCCCTTGGACTCGGCTTGACGTTGGAACTCGACGAGGAACCCGCACCAGGTGCGTAGGGCGTCGAGGCTGGCTTGGGGATCGTACGAGGGGCGGCCGACTCCCACCGGTGAGGGGTTGATAGTGCTGGTCACGCCGCTGGCAGCCATAAGCTCGGGTCCGACGATGAATCCCGACGGGGGAGGGGAGTAACCCTTCCAAGTCCCCCTTCGACCATATGAGATAACATGAAACTCATCTCAGTCTACGGAACCTGATTCGTCACTCTCTTTCCCGCCACTATTAGCCTCTGAGGCAACTTGACCCAGCTCCGGGTTGTACCGGACTGACCGTTGTCGCTAAGCGGGCAAGCTCTCGCGTTCTTTGACCGTGGCGTCCTAGGGTTGGGAACGGGTCCGCTCGGCGGACCGATGTGCCCGTATGGCAAGGGAGATCCGATGGCATTGCCCGAACCGCTTGTCGCGCTGCTGCGAAAGCCCGCGGTCTGCTATGTCTCGACGACTATGCCGGACGGGTCGCCACAGATCACACAGACCTGGGTCGATACCGACGGCGAGCATGTGGTGATCAACATCGTGCAGGGCATGCAGAAGGCGCGGAACCTCGAGCGCGACCCCCGGCTCGCCCTAGCCGTATCGGACCCGCAGGCGCCGAGGCTGTACTACCAGGTACGCGGCCGAGCAGTCGATGTGACCGCTGCTGGCGGGGCGGACTCAATCGAGGCGCTGTCTCATAAGTACACCGGCGCCCCCTATGCCTGGTACGGGGGCCGCGACCAAGTACGGCTGGTGGTGACGATCGAGGCGCAGCGCGTCAGCGGCGTGCACTAGCGGCTGACCCACCCCGTGCTGCGTCGGACGGCCTCGTAGGCGCGAGTGGAACCGCCTCCCGACAATCCTGGCTGGCCAGCCCACTCCCGAGGGGAGCCCTCGGCCCGAACGCTGCCGGTTCGGCGAGGCGCTTATACCGGACGAGGTGCCGTTGCCGTTAGTCACGCTCAGGACCCGTGACCCAGAAGACTCGTCTGTAACATTCAACGACCGTGTCCCTAAGACGTCGGCGCGATATGTACCTGATCGCCGCGTCTGCGACTGTGGTGAACTTTCAGCGGTGGCGCTCCGTGCCAACGTTGTCAAACCTTAGGGCTCATGCTCCCCAGCCTTTGCACACCAATTAGTCGGCCTCTTACTTGAGGTTTTTAGCTTGATTACTCCCGATAGATCTCAATCGACGGATCGGAGCCTCGGCGCTAAAATCGTTATGGACGCGCATTGGGCGCTTTCTCGTAACGAATAAACAGTATATAACGCCAATTCGGTGTGGCACCCGTCTGCCTCTGGCGGGTTCGTTCTGTGCGCTTGCGACCCGGCGTTTCGGGGCACCTTGGGCCTTCATCGGGCCGGCCTTCTGGGACAGCCCTTGGGAGGCTCCGGCACCTCCGCCCTTGTAGCTTCGTCTAATGGATTGGGACGAGGATTGGTTACGTCGACGCGATGGTCACGGGTGCCACGTGTGTGGGCAAGGTCGGCCGCCGAGGACTACATCTGGCAGCCTCCGCTTTCTTGCCACGCCCCATCTCGATGCGTACCTTTGTCGGCGAGTCGCGCAGCCCGGTTAGGCGCAGGCCATTTGGCCGGCATGCGGCCGATCTCGCCGACCTCACGACCGAAGAAGCTGCAGCCTTTATGGCCGACGTGACTCGCGTCGCCAAGGCGGTGCGCGCCCACTTCGGCGGCACCCTCGTGAATGTTCAGGTGCTGGGCAACACCGAACCGCATCTCCACGCCCACGTCTCGGCGCGGTACCTGGCTGGCGATGTAGCTCCTGGGCTACCGCTTCCGATGGGACCTCTGGGTGAGCTTTCGGAGGCCGAGCTACAACTGGATGCCGACGCCTTGAGTCGACTGCTTGAGCGAGACCGTGTCCGGCGCATTCCTTTGATCCCAAGGCCGGCGTTTGGGGACGCGAACAACCCACGTTAGTGGGATGGCAGCCACCGATATTTCGAGATGGGATCGAAGGGCGAGGTGATGCAAGACAAGTGGTTCAAGTTGTTGGTGGCCGACCGGGGCGATATGGCCCCTGAACTGTCAGACGTGCAGCGCTTCGGGGCCGAGCGGGAAAAGGGGGCCAGCCTCGCAGCCTCGGCCTACACCTTGGGGGAAGAGGAAGCCATCGGGGCCTACGAGGCCCACGGGCGGGTCACCGGGGGCGAGCGGGAGGCGCTCCTCGACCAGCTCTCTACCGGGCCTGGAAAGCCGACGTTGAGCAAGGGCGGGAGAGCCTCATGATCGCCCCCGACGGGGCCACCGTGTCGGATCTCAACGCCCGCGCCCGGGCCGACCGGGTGGCGTCCGGCCTAGAGGCGAAAGAGGGCCTGGTGGTGGCCGACGGCCAGGTGGCCGGGGTGGGCGACGAGGTGGTGACCCGGGAGAACAACCGGCTCCTGTCCACCGGAAGGCGGTGGGTGAAGAACGGCGACCACTGGGTGGTCCGCGCCACGAACCCGGACGGCACCATGGCCGTGCGCCGCCGGGACGGCCAGAGCGAGGTGGTGCTGCCAGCCGGGTATGTGCGCCAGCACGTCGAGCTGGCCTACGCCACCACGGCCTACCGGGCCCAGGGCCGCACGGTGGCCACGGCCCACGCCCTGGTGCCGCCCACCACCACCCGGGAGGTGCTCTACGTCTCGGCCACCCGGGGACGGGAAGACAACCGGCTATATGTGGACACCTGTTTCGACCCTGACCCGCCCACCTCGCACCCGGGCCTGGCCCGGCCCCAGGGCACCAGGGCGGTGCTGGCCGCCGTGCTAGCCCGGGAAGGTTCCGAGATCTCGGCCCACCAGGCGCTCCGGCGGGCGGAGCGAGAGGCGGGTTCCTTCGCCGTGCTGGCCGCCGAGTACCTGAGCCTCGCCCGGGACGCCCAGCAACCGCGCTTCGACGCCCTCCTCGGCCGGTGTGGGCTCGGCCCTGAAGGCCTGGCTTCGGCGCAGGCGAGCGAGGCTTATGGCCCCCTCCTGGCCGCCGTCCGGGACGCCGCCGCCCGCGGCCTTGACATCGAGGCGGCGCTGCCCCGGTTGGCCGCCGCAAGGACGCTGGAGGGGGCCGACGACCCCGTCGCCGTCCTGCACGACCGGGCCGAGCGCTGGGCTGCCGCCGCCACCAGCAGGCGCCAGCCCGGTGCCGGCCTTATCGCCGGCCTTGTCCCCCGGGCGCAGGGCGTGGACGACGAAGACCTGGGCCGTGCCCTCCAGGAACGAGGCCAGGCCATGGAGCGCCGGGCCCGGGAGCTGGCCGAACAGGCGCTGGCCGAGGGCCGGGCCTGGGCCCAGAGCCTCGGTCCACCGCCCGCCGATGCGGGCCGGAGGGAAGCCTGGCTGCGGGCCGTGTCCACCGTGGCTGCGTTCCGGGACCGCTGGGAGTTCGGCACCGACCCTCGCCCGCTCGGCCCCGAAGGTGCTGTTACCACCCTGGAGGGGCTGGCGCACCGACGCAGTGCCAAGGCGGCGGCCGGTCGGGCAATCAGATTGGCTAACTGGACGGAACCGCCCCCGGTCCCGGGCGTTGTCCCTGCCAATCCCGAGCTCGTGGCGGAGCGAGGAGCATTGCTATGACTACGTTTTTGAGTCCCGGTGGGACTGATGTTTGGGCTGATCGACCTCGACCACCTTCCGGCCTCCCTTTCTCAACGAGCGAGCCAGGCTTCCCTTGGGAGATTGTGTCTTCGACCCGGACGCTGGCGGCCGGGGCAAAACTATTGAGCTACGAGGGGCCGATGGCTCAAAACTGGGCCTCTCTCCGGTTGACCCCTTCACCTCCTGTTCCCTCATGAGTGTGGTATGAGTCAGAGGGACGGTATGAGAACGATGACGAGAGCTCGTGGCTTCGCGGCCATTGTCGCCGCGGCCGGGCTGATTCTTGGTGCCTCCGGAAGCACCAGTCATGGTGGCAAGGCGACGACATCCAGCGCGGGCAGCCCGTCTTCCCTCAGGTCCCCACAGGCGCGGGCCAGGTCGGCCATTAACGTTGGGGTCGTCGGCAGCCTCACGGGCCCGCAGGCGTCAAGTTGTGCTCAGTATGGCACGGTCGCGCCGGCGTGGACCAAGTGGATCAACGCCAGCGGCGGTGCCCATGGCCACGCGGGTGAAAGCAATCGTCGAGGACGACCAGGGTCAGCCCGCGCTGGCTCTTTCCCAGGTAGAGACCCTCATCGACACTGACCGCGTAGTAGCCATCGTGGTCGGTTGTGACAACAACGTGGGAGCCTACGACTCGTTTGCCATCAGCAGGGGTGTGGCGATCATCGGCGGGCCGTCTAACGAGAGCGACTGGCTGACCAAGGCCGGCATGTTCCCGACCGCCACAGGTCTGGCGACCGGTGTTGCCGATCAGGTGGCGGTGGCGGCAAAGTTCGGTCACGCCACCAGAATGGCCAACGTCTACTGCGCCGAGGTCCCGGCCTGCCAGCAAGCCAACCCGCTCCTGCGGGCGGCGGCGAAGGCGGCCAAGGTGGCCTTCACTTCGTTGCCCGTCAGCTCGACGGCCCCGAGTTACACGGCGCAGTGCCTGCTGCTCCAGCAGGAGAGGGTTGACTATCTGGTAATGAGCTTCACATCGGCAGCGGCGGTCAGGTTCGTGCAATCCTGCCAGGCGCAGGGCTACAACCCGACCTATGGAACGACCGAGCAAGCCATTTCGCCCGTCATGTACTCATTGCACAACTTCACCGCCTACGGCCCCGCCTATGCTTTTCCGTCCGTCGCCAACGCCCCAGCGGCAGCGATTTTCCGGTCTGCGATGAAGAAATACACGTCCGGCTCCAATTGGCGGGAGGGGACCGGGTCATTTACGTGGGATGGCCTGCAGGCATTGGGCGCCGCGTTGAAAACCGCCGGATCGAGCCCCACTGCGGCGAGCGTCAAGACCGCCCTGTACCGCCTCAAGGGCTCGACCCTGGGAGGTGAGCTGGCTAATCCCATCCCCTGGGTTGCGGGCCGGCCCCTCGGCCTGAAGGCCCAGCCTTGCTATTTTGAGATGGAGCTTAAAAACGGTCAGCTGAGGGCGCCATCGGCGCTCCGCCCGCAGTGCCCGGCTGGCTCATAAGCCATGGACAACTGGATGCCTTTCATAGTGGCCGGGATTGCGACCGGGTCAATCTACGGCATGGTGGCATCAGGGCTGGTCCTCACCTACAAGACCTCCGGGATCTTCAACTTCGGTCAAGGGGCGTTGGCCACGGCGGCGGCGTACGTGTTCTATGCCATGCATTACGCCAACCACATCAACTGGGCTATCGCTTTGCTGGTGTCAGTGCTTGTGGTGGGGCCGCTTATGGGTCTGGGAATGGAGCGGATCAGCCGTCGCCTGTCCCAGCAAGCGGTGGCGTGGAAGATAGTCGGCAACGATCGGTTTGATCCTGATCGTGCAAGGTTTGGGCACGATCAAGTACGGAGCGGACACAATCGACGTCCCGCAATTTCTTCCCCGTGGTGCCGAGTACTTTCGTATTGGAGGGGTGAACATCTCCTATGCCCAATTGACCGTGACGCTCGTCGGCCTGGTCGCGGTAGGTGGTTTCTACGCTTTGTTTCGCTGGAGCCGATCGGGCATCGCCATGCGGGCGGTCGTTGACGACCCCGACCTGCTGGCCATGCAGGCGACCGACCCGGTGCGGCGTACGCACCGGCGCCTGGATCATCGGCTCGACGTTCGCGGCCCTTTCGGGGTCCTGGTGCTGCCGTTCATCGGTCTGGACGCGGTTGCCCTCACCTACCTGGTCGTGCAGGCGTTTGGGGCGGCAGCCATCGGAGCGTTCTCCAGCATTCCGTTGACCTACGTGGGCGCCATCCTGTTGGAGGTTGCCGCCAACATCTCCCAGAAGTACGTGGTCAATGTCGATTGGCTTTCGGGGCTCCCCGACAGCTTGCCCTTCATCGTACTGTTCATCGCTCTTTTCTTGCTGCCCCGCCGGCGACTGCCGTCCCCCTCGAGCTACGAGCACCGCCGGGCGCTTCAGTGGCAGGCGCCACCTCGGGTACGAGCGGCGGTGGGGATAGTGGCGATCGGGTTGTTGGCCCTTGTGCCGGAAGTGGTAGGGGCGTCGAAAATAAATTTCTACACAATCGGCCTATCAAATATGGTCCTCCTCTTGTCGTTGGGGCTGCTGGTGAAGACGTCGGGCCAGGTGTCGCTGTGCCAGGCCAGCTTTGCGGCCATCGGGGCGGTCGCGTTCTCACAGCTCACCTTGGAGCAGGGGATCCCGTGGTTCGCGGCTCTGTTGCTGGCCGGCTTGATCGTGGTGCCGGCGGGTGCCTTAGTTGCCCTTCCCGCTATACGCATGTCCGGGTTGTTCCTGGCGCTGGCCACCTTCGGCTTCGGAATTTTGGTAGAGCAGATGCTGTACTCGCAGGGCTGGATGTTTACCGTACTGGGGAGCGGGAAGGCCATGCCCCGGCCGGCCATCGGATCGACAGACACGTCGTACTACTACGTGGTGCTCGTGCTCACGGTGATCACCGCCCTGGTGATGGTGGCCATCCACGAGGGCCGGCTCGGGCGCTTGTTGCGCGGCCTGTCCGACTCACCGGTCTCGTTGGCGACCATGGGCTTGAGCACCAACACCACGCGGATGATCGTGTTTTGCACGTCGGCATTCTTCGCCGGGCTGTCCGGGGTCCTCTACGCGGCCACCATTCATTTCGCGGCGTCCACTGATACCCATTTCATGTCCTTCTATTCCCTGACCGTGCTAGCCATACTTGCCCTGTCGCCCTTTGCCGAGCCGTGGTATGCAATTTTCGGTTTGATCGCTGCTGTTATCCCGGCATATCTCACGGGCGCCAATGTCACGTACTGGCTAAATGCCTTCTTCGGCCTAGCAGCTATCTCGGTGGCCATGCAGGGAGGCCACCCGGGCATGCCAGTAAAATGGCGCCGATATTTTGACAGTTTCGGACGAAGCCGAGCCGAAATACCAGTTGCCGCCGTAACCGCGTGGCAGCCGGCTTCGCAGGGTGACGGACTTGAGGTGCGAGCCCTCCGGGTGAAATTCGGCGGACTGGTTGCCGTGGACGATCTGAGCTTCACTGTCCCGTTCGGCCGGATCACGGGATTGATCGGGCCCAATGGCGCTGGCAAGACCGCCACCATTGACGCCATCAGTGGTCTCAACCGCCGGACCGACGGGCGCATTCTCTTGCACGGCCACGACGTCACGCGGGCCTCCGCCGCCGCTCGGGGCCGGCTCGGGCTGGGTCGTACTTTTCAAAGGATGGCTCTGTGCGATCGGCTGACTGTCGACGAGAATGTGGCGTTGGGCCGAGAAGCCGGCCTGGCAGGGAGGAACCTGATCGGCCAGATGATCGCGACACAATCCCAGCGAAGGGAGACCGAGGGGGCGGCCTGGTCGGCGATGGAGTTGTGCGGTGTCAGCGACCTGGCTGGCCGGCAGGCGGGAGCGCTTTCCACCGGGGAGAGGCGCCTGGTCGACTTGGCGCGCTGCCTGGCAGGTCGTTCCGACATCTTGATGCTCGACGAGCCATCATCGGGTCTTGACCGATCTGAGACAGAAGCCTTCAATGCCATCCTGACGGCGTACCGTCGAAAAGAGGGGCTGCGGCATCGTGCTGGTGGAGCACGATATGTCCCTCGTTATGAAGGTGTGCGATTACATTTACGTCCTTGACTTCGGGAAGCTCCTCTTTGAAGGTGCTCCCGCGGCAGTGACGTCCAGTCCCGAAGTCCGGGCTGCCTATCTCGGGTACGGATCGCTGGCCGCCGCGGCTGCCAGGGCACCAGTATGAGCACCGTTGACGATCAGACGGGGGAACGTCCGGTTGCAGGAGCACCTGCCCTCGAAGTCAAGAACCTCAGCGGGGGGTATGGGCGCACAGGCGTCCTGTGGGATATCTCCGTGACCGTCCCGGCGTCGGGGGTCACCGCCCTGCTGGGGGGAAATGGGGCCGGCAAGACCACTTTTCTGCGCATGGTGTCTGGGCTTCTGCGGCCCGACAGAAGGATCGATCGTGCTTTTCGGCCAAGAAGCAACGGCCCTCCCTGTGCACCACCGCTTCGAAGCAGGACTGTGTCATATACCCGAAGGGCGCGGCGTCTTCCGGTCCTTGACGGTGCGAGAGAACCTCGTCATGCAGGCCCGCAAGGGCGAGGAGCAGATCGCTCTCACTCGGGCGTGCGAGGCCTTTCCTATCTTGGGATACCGCATCAACCAGGTCGCAGAGACCATGAGTGGCGGTGAGCAGCGGATGCTGGCCATGGCCACCGCCTACGTACGCGAGAAAAAACTCATCCTGGTGGACGAAGCTTCCCTCGGCCTGGCCCCGCTCTCGTTGACCAAGTATTCGGTTTCGTGGAACGCATGGCCACAGAGAGAAGGGCTTTGCTCATCGTTGACCAGTTCGCCACCCGCGCCCTGAGCCTGGCCCAGACCGCTTACGTGCTCAGCCGGGGCACGGTCACCTACTCTGGACCGCCCAAGCACCTGGGTCAGTCCGAATTGCTCGGTTACTATCTGGGGGCCTGATTACCAGTACGCAGAAGCTATTACATCGACAACGGGTCGCCCAGCGGACGGTACGGCACTTGGGACAACCATTCTGCTATCGGGCAGACGAGTTCGTCGGCAGTCACTAGGTGTGCGTTAGGAGCCCCAGGTCGTGGATTCGGATCACCGCCTCCCGTCGTGAATTGACACCGAACTTTCGGTACACGGAAGCGGCTTGAGTCTTGACAGTGTTACGTGACACGTAGAGGCGCTCGCTGATCTCTTCAAGGGTCAAGTGGGTGTACAGAAGCGGCAGCAGGCGTAGCTCCGCGGCGGTCAGGGAGGACGCCCCGCTTATGTGGACGTGCCCGGCGTTGAGCTCCGTTCGCAACTCGGCCGCTTGTTGAGGGAGCAGGCCGAGGTCGGGCCGCTGTTGGAGAATGTCCTGGGCTTGTCGGAGAACTGCTACAACGCCATTTGAATCGCCCAGGGCAAGGTAGGCGCGCCCTAACTCTAAAAGGGCTTTTACCGACACGACGGGCAAGGCGCTCGTGAGCAGGGGACGCAGCCGGGCCGCGTTCGCCGCGCACTTCGCGGGCCTTGAGCGAGTTCGCCACGACTGGCCGCGATCCGGGCTCCGCAGGCGTAGACGAGGGCGCTGGTCCAGTAGCTGTCGAAATGGCCACTGGCTGAGGATCGCCAGGGCTTCATCCACAAGAGTCTCAGCTGCGGCCCAATCATTCCGGTCGATGGCCGCGATGCCGCGCGCCGCGAGGGTGAGCGCCACGGCGGGTAAAGCGTCGGATGCGGCTGCGACATCGACGGCGTGGGCAAGGATCGGGTCGGCCTTGAGCGGATCGCCCTCCACCAGGTAGGAGATACCCTCTACGTGGAGCATGGCCCATCGATGCACGCTGGCCGGACTGAGCCCGTCCAGGGCGGCTCGGGCGTCTCGGCGCATCTGCGGGACGCCATGGCGGCAGAGCACGGCCCGCATGAAAAAGAGCGTGCCGTCGGTGGTGTCACCGTTGGGAAAGGTTCCGGGGGAGGCGGTCTTGCTCAGCAGCGGCCGCCCAACGCTCGGCGTCTCCGGGGCGGCCGAGCATGCCGAGGATGAGGGCGCCGTGTGCGGCGATGGCCGAATAGTGCTCGACCCAACTCTTGTCCTCGAGCCATTCCAGCCAGTTGAGTACGGTGTCGACTCGCCCGCTCGCCCAGACCGGTTGCATCCACTCCAAGACAAGCCGCCCAACCCAGTTGGCGTCGTTGGCGGCTTGGGCATGTTCGATGGCGGCTTCGAATCCACCGTTCCCTTCGTGCCAAGCGGCGGCTCGAAGGTGCAAGACCGGGATCTTGTCCGCTTCTCGCCGGCGCAACTCAGCTTGAAGGAGCTGTCGAAAGAGCTGATGGTAGCGGTACCAGTCACGGCGATGGTCCAAGGGGACGACCAGGAGGTTGCGGCTGTCGAGCCGCTCGAGGACCCGGTCGGACCCCCGGATGTCGAGGGTGGCGTCGCAAAGGGGACCGCACAGTACGGTCCAGGATGGAAGTGCGGGTCAGGAATGAGACTTCGGCTCGTGACACCCGGTCGAGGAACTCGGAGCGAAGATAGTCGCCCATATACCGATCGTCGCCTGTAAAGGAGAATACCGCCTCGGTGCGAGGAGTGCCGGCGTTGACAGCCAGGGCAGCCAGGTAGAGCCCTGCTGGCCATCCCTCGGTGCGCTCAACCAGGTCGCGCAGCTCATCGCTGTCGAAATCGACGCCGGCCTCGTGGAGAAGCAGGGACGCTTCTTCATCGTCCATGGCGAGCTCCGAGGCACCTAGTTCGATCGTGGCCCCCTCCGTCCGGAGCCGGGCTGTCGGTAGGGGAAGGTCTGTCCGGGACGCGATGGCGAACTGCGACCCCGGGGGCACCGAGAGTGCCAGTTCGACGATGGCGTCAAGGCATTCCCGGTTTGTGATGGCCTCGGCGTGGTCCAGGATCAAGAAGATCGGGCTCCTGAGGGACTGCAGAACCGATACGAGGAGGGGCAGCACGGTGCGCGAGGCGCGCCAGGGGCAGTCAACGCCCGAAGGACGGCCGGATCAATCGCCTCTACCGCGTCGAGGGTCGCCGTGAGGTACGTGAGGAGCACGGCCGGGTCATTGTCGCGGCGGTCGGCCGAGAGCCAGGCCGCTCGGAGCCCTTTGGATAGGGCCCACTGGGCGAGCAGCGTGGTCTTCCCATATCCGGCTGGTGCCACCACCAAGATGAGCCGCTTGTCATCGGCCCTCTTCATCCGGTCCAGGAGAGCGCTCCGGCTCACTATTCCCGGCCGGGCGACGGGCGAGTGAACCTTCGACTCCGACAGCTCGAAGGGCCAGCCAGGAGGTGCTCGATCCGGGCGACGCGACGCCTTGGGAAGGCCGGGTTGAGCGCGATCCTGCCTTCGCCACGAGGGTGATCATACGTGATACTGGCTGGCCCCGGAAGGCGGGTCTCGGCATCCGAGGTCCGTCCGGTCCGACGTGCATTTCACCCGGTCTGGGGGTGCAGCCTCTTGCCCCCGTGCGTGGACAATGTGGCCTGCGTAAGCATCTGCCTCGAGTTTGGAGGGACGATGGGGGACCAGTGCGTAGTGCTGGCTGTGGCATCGTACGCCTCCCGTGCCACCGCAGGCAGGGACTTCGATTCCCTCTGGTCATCGGCATCGCCGGACCGGAGCGATCATCTCGCGGGCGCCCTGGTAGAGAAGGGAACCAGTGGTGAACTGGAGATCGAATGCTCATCGCAGCAGCGCGGACCACCTGGCGTGGGGAATAGCCCTGCTGGGTGGCGCCCTCACTGCGGTAGCCGCCCCGGTGGGGCTGTCCTTCTTGGCGTCGGGATTGTCTTCCAGCGCCGAGTGGGCAGGGGCGGCCGCCGTTGTGGGTCGCTTCTGGAATCACATCCCTCGAGACAAGCTTCGCAGCATGAGCAATCTTCTAGAGGCGGGCCAAGTGGGCCTCGTTGTTGGTTGCCGTATCTCACGATTGCGATGAGGTGACGGCGTGCTTGGCCGATGCCTGTCGCAGTTTCGTCAGCGAATGCATGCTTGTGGATCTGATCGCGGATTTCAACCGGGCGGCCGGCAAAGCGTAGGCCCTTCACCCACCACATCACCCATCCCTTCACCCACGCTGGCTGATGTTGTCGCGCCGGTCTTCGACTGACAATGGGGGTTATGACCAGTGTTAGACCTTCGGAAACTTACTGTGAGCCTCACGAGTTCTTATCGACCGGATTCCCGTCTCTCACTCTTGTGGGTCAGCAGGCCGGCGCAAGTCGCCCCGCCCCCAGGCCTCCTCAGAACCGCCCCTATGAAGACGGACTAGCGGCGATTTTCGCCAACCTCTTCGGAACGATCGACTTCGGGGCTGGCACAGCAATATCGGCACACCCGGCAGCGGACGAAAGTCGCGCTCGTGTCGAGGAGCACTCCGATGTCACCTTTCTGCTCGCGGCAATAATGTTGGGCGCCGGTCGTATGGTCCAAGCCGCCGAGCTGCTGCGGCGACTCGACACCATGACTGGTTCGCGCCCTGACAGGCGACAATGGCGAGCCAGGTCAGAGTTCCTTTGGGCCGTCTACGCCGAACGGGCGGCTGACATTCCCGGCGTTATTGAGCACTCGGCGGCGGCGACCCGGCTGATGCGAGCAGCTGCCGGCTACCCATCAGCGGCCCTTGACACCCAGGGCCGGCGCCTGTTGCAGACCGTTGACGCTGTCGCGTCCGAGCAGCTTCCCGTGCTGGCTGCACGGGCGACGATCGGCCTCGGAGACCCGTATGAGGCCCAGGCCATCCTGGAGAGCCGATACGGTAGCCCAAGTGCGGCCGAGGTTCGTCAGCCGGCCTTGATGGCGAGGGTGGCTTGCGCGCAAGGTCGGCTAAACGACGCCCTCCGTCTCGCTCGCACCGCCTTGCAGGCTGCCGATGGGGACAATGCTCGAGCCCAGGCCGAGAGCTTGGAGGCGCGAGTGGTGTTGTCCGAAGTCTTCTTCGAGCGCAACGCCCTCGACGCCGCAAACGGTGAGCTCCAGGCTGCCCTCAGGTGGTGCTGCCTGACCGAGGCTGCTCCGTGGATGTGGACCGTCAAAGCGAACCTGGCCCGCCTATTGGTCGCCCAACAACGTGCGACAGAGGCGCTGCCCTTCCTCCAGGACCTTCGTCACGTCCGGGAATCAGGCTCTCTGGCCCAGCCCATCATGCGGATGCTGAACCGGGTCGAAATCCAGCGCCGAACCCAGGTTGGTGACCATAAGGAGGCGGTTCAATTCGTCCGAGAGGGACGACGGGCCGATTTCGACGATGAAACCCTCGCCGAGGTGGAACTTTGCTCAGGGCGGCCGGACCGGGTAATCGCGCAATTAGGCACCGGGAGAGCGCCCAACCTGGGCGCACACATCCGACGGCTGGTGCTCATCGGATGCGCCGAGGAGCAACAGGGACGCAGGGACAAGGCAACGGACTCCATCAGAAGAGCTGTAGAGGCGGCCCAACCCGAACAGTACATTCGTCCTTTCGTCGAACACGCCACCCAAATCTCTCCCTTGCTTCGGAGCATCAGGGCGTCGTCGTCGAACCGCTACCTCTCCGAGCTGACCGAAGAAGCAGAGCGGATCGCCTCAATGACCGCACCTCTTAGAGCCACGACCGTTCTTGAGCCTCTCACCGCGAGGGAACGAGAGGTCCTTCAGTACTTGCCGTCTCACCGTACCATTCCTCAGATCGCCAAGCTCCTATTTGTCTCGACCAACACCGCAAAGTGCCACCAGAAGAGCCTCTACCGAAAGACGGGAGCCAATTCCCGTGACGAGGCAGTCAGCATTGCTCGCAGTCATGGGCTTATTTAGCGGTCTACCTCGCTCCGCCTGAGAATCCTTTTCAGGGTGCCCCGAAACGGATGAAGACCAGGAAACCAGCGCCCCCTAGCCTGGAAATGTCAGTTAGCTCAGGTCATATTCGCCTGACAATATGAAGAGGGTTGTTTCGCTAGAGCGTCCCGTGGCGCTCGCTTCTTCGGGCGAAGTGCTGGAGTTGCGGTTCGGGCACACGAAGGAGCTAATGCGCTCAAGTCACTGGAGTGGTTGAGTCGTCGCCTGGGAACACCGGGCTTGTCCAGCCAAAGTGGACGCTGAGTACCCGGAGGCTGGCAACAGCGATTACTGTCACGATGACAGCGGCGTAGAACGCAACGTAGATCGTAAGGCCCCAGAAGGCTACGGCACCAAGGATGACGACGCCAAGAGCCAATGGTCGTCAGCCATGATAATGGCCCGTCTACCGGTAAGGACGTCATCAACCGCCCCGCCGAATGTTCCAGTGACCACGCCGAGAAGGATGGCGGCCGGGGCCGGCGTTTGGTACTCGACTGCCTTTTGGACACCTATGCCCACGAGTAAGCCGATACCGCAAGGCATCAACGTTCAGCAACTGAGGCTGGCTCATGCGGGCATACGTGGTGCCCCGGGATCGGCCATGTCCGGCTCGACCGCCTCTCGCCAACCGACGTCCAGAAGCTTTACTCCGAGCTACGCAGTTCGGGCGCTCGGGGTGGCAAGCCCCTGTCCGGCACGCAGGTCCGCAACGTCCATGGGGTGCTGCACAACGCCCTCAACTATTGCCGTGCGCATCGGTTACATCGCACGTAACCCGACCGACGCTATCGACAGGCCACGCAACGACACTGAGGAGCGGCCCGTATACACGCCCGATCAAGTCCGATGTTTCATGCTGGCGGCTGACGACGACCGCCTCGGGGCGATGTGGTACCTCCTGTTGGCGACCGGGCTACGAAGGGCCGAACTGGCGGGGCTGAGATGGCGCTGACGTTGCGCTGGACCGGGCCCCGGCGACGTTAGCTGTCCGCACGACGCGGACGACTGCTGGGCATGCGGTGGTCGAGTACGACCCCAAGAGCAAATCGAGCAGGCGACTGCTCTATCTCGACAAAAGGACGGCGGAACTACTCGGGCATCACTTTGGGGCCATGGCCGCGGAGGCCGAGAAGCGTGGCGAGTTGGGGGTCCCTGAGTACGTCTTCGTGGACGAGTTCGGTGACCCGTACCATCCCGCTCAATTGACTCGTTACCTTCACACGTTGCAGCGTCGAGCGGGCCTGGCAGAAATCACCCTCCATGACCTCAGGCACACGGCGGCGACGGTGGCCCTGCTCGCCGGCGCGCACCCGAAGGTAGTGAGCGAACGCCACGGTCATGCCTCCACGCAAATCACGCTGGACCGCTACCGCCACGTGCTCAAGTCGATGCGAGTGGCGGCGGCCGACGGCATTGGGCGGTTCCTACAACCTGATTAGTTGGACATATTGTGCTCGGACCGCTGGGGCACGCGGTCAGGCCGCGCCCGGGCCCTGCAGGTGTGCCTCTTCGGTGATGGTGAGATTCCAGCGCGTCGGCGACATCGCTGATGCGGGCCAGGCTGGCGGACCGGTACCCGGTCGCTTCGTAACGCTGCACTTGCTGTTCGGCTATACCCAAGGCGTCCGCCAGTTGACGCTGCGTCCAACGGCGGGCAATGCGAGCTTTCACGAGCAATGCGGCCAGATCAGCGAGCGACTCACCTTGCAGGACCGCGATGTCACCGCTGCGCAGCCGGTCGTACTCGTCGACTTCGGCCCGGAGGTCGCCTAATTGAGCTCGGACTGCGTCAATCTCGAGCTGCGCGCGCTTGGTCCGCTTGTCCGGTGGGTACTTCGCCTCGAGGTTGCGGAGGGCATCCTCGAACTGGCCTAGATGGCTCATGGTGACGCGGTACTGGACCTCGGTGGTGATCACAGCAGCTCTTCCTCCGGATGAATGACAACGATCCCTTTTCGGCCGGTGTCCCGGTCGTTTTGGAAGAAGTCGGCGAACACTAGCCCACTGCCGGCTTCGACCACGTTTGGAAAGAACTCGCCTCCGCAACGAGCCTTCTGAGCGCGGCGGCCAGCCGACAGGTTCAGCAATACTGGGTCCAGACGATCCAGGTCCACGTCCTCAAGGTCCCAACAGGCGTCGAAGTCCGCCGGCTCGTCTTTCGAGGTGACGAAACTCCCGTCCAGCCAGACTTGTCGGCACCCCGCCGCCGCCAGCGCGCAACCCGTCGGAAAGGCCATCGAGGAGCCGGCGACATGCGGGTTCCAGCCGAAGCGCTCGACGATTTCTTCCCACGTCGTCGCCGTGTGCTCGCCTAACGGCAAGCGACCGTGGTCGTCGAACCGTGGGATCACTGCACAACATTATCGTTGTGGAGTTTACCGGCCCTTGGCGCAGGAACCCCCCAAGTTACGGGCACCGTCCTTCCCTCCTCCTAGTGCGCGGCGGGGGAGGCTGAAGATAGTCGGCGTCGTCGAGGCGTTCGGCGACCAGGCCGCGGACGCCAACCTAGCGGAGGTGGGTGCCAATTTCGTCGGCGGCGCGGTCGACGTCGTCGGTGTACTGGTCGAGTAGAGCTAGGAGCATCTCCTTGCGCCGTTGCTGGTAGCTGGCCTGAGGTGGCTGACGCGGTCTCGAGCTTCCGCACCCCTTCGGGAGCCGAAGAGGCCGGAAAAGCCTTGGAATTGCTGGGCGCCTTGTGGCCTTGATGCTCGGTGACCAGCCGCTGCGGGCCATCCGCGTCCGGCCGGTTCCGGGCTGGTACGGTCGTTCTACTTCCCAAATTTACGCCCGTGGCCCGCTCCAACGGGAGGTCCTCTTGTCGCCAGCTCCCCGTCCCGCGACCGTCGCTGACCAGTGGTTGCGAACCCTGGGAGCCTTCTCCGAAGAGGAGCTCGGCACGCTGCTGCGCCGGCGGCCCGACCTTGCCACTGCCAACCCTCAAGATCTGACCGAGTTGGCCGGCACGATGCTGGGGCGGCCCAGCGCGGCCATGTTCTACGAGAACTGTGACCGGTCTGCCCAACAGGTGCTGGAGGCGGTGTGCGTGCTCCCGGCGCCGGTGACCGCGACTTCGCTGGGCACCGCCCTTGGCTGCAACCCGCGCTCTCTGGCCGCTCTGATCGATGCCCTCCGCTCCGCCGGGATGATGCTGGTGCACGACAGCGGGGAGATCGTCCTCAACCCGGGTCTCGCCGCCGGCCTGCCTTGGCCCTGCCGCCTCGGCCCACCGGGCGCCCCGTTGTTGCGGCAACTTCCCAATCGCGAGTTGTCCGTGCTGGCCGGCCGTGTAGGGCTTTCTGGGAACGGCAACAAAGACGACCTGGTCAGGAGGCTGGTGCGGGCTCTTTCCGACCCCGCGCACGTGGCCTCGCTCCTGCAAGAGGCGCCCGAAGGGGCGGCCAAATTGGCTAAGGAGGCAGCCTTCGACTGGCCGCAGTTCCACTTGTCGCACGGTGTCGACGCGATGGCCCGCAACACCAGCCACCCGGTGGGCTGGTGCCTCCAGCACGCCTTCCTGTTGGGTACGGGCTATTCGACTGCCGTCATGCCCCGCGAGGTCGGCTTGGCCCTGCGCCGAGGCCGCCCTTTCCCCTTGTTCAGCCTGGGCCCGCCTGAGCTGCTCACCCGGGCCGTGGACCAGGACCAGCTCGATGCCGCCGCCGCGCAGGCGGCTCTGGCGCTGGTCAGCAACGTGAGCGCAATCTGCGAGGCTTGGGGCGCGGTACCCGCCAACCTGCTGCAGGCGGGCGGTCTCGGCACGAGGGAGCTGCGCCGGGCGGCCAAGCTCATCGGCAGGGCCGAGGATGTCACCGCTCGCCTGGTCGAGCTGGCGGCCGTGGCCGGGCTCGTGGAGGCGGACGAGTTGTCAGGGTCGGCGGCGCCCACTGAGGAGTACGACTGTTGGCGAGCGGGGAGCTCGGTTGAGCGCTGGCTAGAGCTGGCGACGAGATGGCTCAACTCGCCGGTCCACCTGAGCTTGGCCGGCGCCAAGGGCTCCAACGGCAAGTTGCTTGTCGCTCCCTTGCTCGACCGGGGGCCGGACCGCGGCGCCATCGTGCACAGGACCCTGTTCCTGGACTTCCTGGCCGGTGCTGGCCCTGGTGTCGCCGTCGATGTGGAGAGCGCGGCCGAGGTGGCCGAATGGGCCCGCCCGTCGTCCTGGCAAAGCGCCATAGCGGCCCCGCGGGAGCTGGTCCAGTGGGTGGCGAGCGAGGCGGCGACGATAGGGCTGTGCGCCGGCGACGGCCTTGGGGCCGGCTTCAGCAGTTTCGGCCGGGCGCTGGCCGAAGCCGACCGCGCCGGGGCGGAGAAGCTCTTGGCCCGGCTGGCACCCACCGTCGTCGAGACCGTCATCTTGCAGGCCGACCTCACTGCTACTGCAGCAGGCGAGCCGGCGCCCGCCCTGCGGGCCGAGCTCGACCTGTTGGCGGACGTCGAGTCGAGCGGCCAGGCGACGGTGTGGCGCTTCAGTGAGCCCAGCCTGCGCCGGGGCTTCGATGCCGGTCGCAACGCCGGCGACATCCACGCCTTCTTAGCCCAGCGCGCCGCCCGCGACATCCCCCAGGCTCTCTCCTACCTGGTCGATGACATGGCCAGGCGCTACGGGCGGGCGCGGGTCGGGACGGCGGCCTGCTACGTGCGCTGTGAGGAGCGGTCGCTGCTGGCGGAGGTGCTGACCGATAAAAGGGTGGCTCGCCTGGGCCTGCAACTTCTCGCCCCTACGGTGGCCGTGAGCAGTACGGCGGCGGCCGAAGTACTCGGCGGGCTCCAAAAGGCTGGGTACCTGCCCGCCTGCGAAAATCACGACGGCACGCTCTCGCTCACCCGCCCGGTCGCCCACCGGGCCGTTGCCTCCTCGGCCCGAGCGCGTCCCAGAGATGGCGGCCGCGACACGGGCTGGGCCCGGTAACTGACAAGGACGACCCGGGGGCGGTGCTCGAGCCTGGGGAGACGGACGAGGAACTGCTGGCTGAGCTGCTGGAGGATCCCGACTGGTTCACCGAGATGACCGGCCTCTCGCCCGAGTTGGCCAAGGCGATGCTCCAGATGGCGACGGGGGACTTGTCCTTCGAAACAGACCTGGATGCCCTGGTCGAGCGCCTGCGCACCAAACCCGTCGCGGGCTCGCCAAGGCCGACCTCCGGTGGAAAAGCGGGGCCGGCGAAGACCGGCCCAACGGGAGAAGGTGGGCTAGCCTCGGCGGACGTTCTCCTTTCCCTTTTCGACAACGGGCCACCGAGGCCCACCCACATTGCCAAGGGCGACGAGGAGGTGGCGGAAATGCTCCGGGTCGCGGCCGAGCAATCCTGGGCGGTGCGCATGAGCTACGTCAACGGCGAGGGACGGAAGAGCGAGTTCTTTGCCGAGGTATTGGGCTTCGTGCCCGGCCGCGCCCGGGTACGGTACGTGGGGGAGCGGGCCGGGGGCGGCGAGCTGGCCACTTACCGGGTGGAGTGGGCGCGTGTGCTCACCGAGGCCGAGGAGGACGCCCTCCTGTGAGCGAGGGCCCGCTCATCGTCCAGTCCGACCAGACCCTGCTGCTAGAGACGGCCCACCCCGACGCGGCGGCCTGCCGCTCCGCCATCGCAGCCTTCGCCGAGCTCGAGCGTTCGCCCGAGCACGTGCATACCTACCGGGTGACCCCGCTGGCGCTGTGGAACGCCCGTGCCGCCGGCCACGACGCCGAGCAGGTGGTGGACGCCCTGCTGCGCTGGTCCCGGTACCAGGTGCCCCAAGCGCTCCTCGTGGGCATAGCCGAGACGATGGCTCGCTACGGCCGCCTGGTGCTGGAGGTGGACCCGGTCCACGGGCTGGTGCTGCGCACCTCTGAGCGGGCCGTCCTGGAGGAGGTGGCCCGGGCCAAGGTGGTGGCGCCCCTGCTCGGTGTCCGTATCGACAGCCGGACGTTCGTGGTCCCGGGCTCGGAGCGGGGACGGTTGAAGCAGGCGTTACTGAAGGTGGGCTGGCCGGCCGAGGACCGGGCCGGCTACGTGGACGGCGCCTCCTACCCAATAGTGGTGGCGGGACCAGAGCAGTTCAACCTGCGACAGTACCAGCAGGAGGCGGTGAGCGCCTTCAGCGCCGCCGGCAGCGGGGTGGTCGTCCTGCCGTGCGGCGCGGGCAAGACTCTGGTGGGCATCGGCGCCATGGCCGCCGCGGGGGCCCACGCGCTCGTGCTCGTGACCAACACCGTGGCCGCCCGCCAGTGGCGGGCCGAGCTGCTGGCCCGCACCTGCCTCTCGGACGCCGAGGTGGGCGAGTACTCGGGCGAGCGCAAGGATGTCCGCCCCGTCACGATCGCCACTTATCAGAATCCTGACTTCCCGCAGGGGCGGCCTGTACCGGCACATGGAGCTGTTCTCAGCGGAAGACTGGGGTCTGATTGTCTACGACGAGGTCCACCTGCTCCCCGCCCCTGTGTTCCGCATGACCGCAGAGATCCAGAGCCGGCGCCGCCTCGGCCTAACGGCCACGTTGGTCCGCGAAGACGGGCGGGAGGGCGACGTTTTCAGCCTCATCGGCCCCAAACGCTACGACGCTCCCTGGCGCGACATCGAGGCGCAAGGCTGGATCGCGCCGGCTTCTTGCACCGAAGTCCGGGTGACGCTCACCGATGAGGAGCGCATGACCTACGCGCTGGCCGAGGACGAGGAACGCTATAAGGCCGGCGCCACGGCCCGCTCGAAGCTGGCGGTCGTCGAGCGGCTGTGCGCCGAGGCGGTCGAGCGGCGGGAGCCGACGCTGGTCATCGGCCAGTACCTCGACCAGCTGGACGAGATCGGCCGGCGCCTGGGGGCACCGGTGCTCACCGGCAAGACGCCGACGCGTGAGCGGGAAAGGCTCTACGGAGCGTTCCGCCGGGGGGAAATCCCGGTCCTCGTGGTGTCAAAAGTGGCCAACTTCTCCATCGACCTGCCCGAGGCGTCCGTTGCGGTCCAGGTCTCGGGCACCTTCGGCAGCCGCCAGGAGGAGGCCCAGCGCCTCGGGCGAGTCCTGCGCCCCAAAAACGATGGTCGCCAAGCTCGGTTTTTCGCCGTCGTGTCGCGCGACACAAACGACCAAGACTTCGCCGCTCGCCGCCAGCGCTTTCTGGCCGAGCAGGGCTACTCCTACCGCATCGCGGACGCCGAAGCCCTCAGTTGGTTGGACTAGCGGCCTCTGCCGTTCCTCTCCGTACTCTGCCACACCCCGGTGACCTTCGAAGGGGCGGCAGGGCCTGCGTGCCGATTGGGCTGAGTTGCGCATCCCCCCCGATGCCGAACACAGAAATCTGCGGGGCGTTCCCGTCGAGGACGTACAGATCGCGGTCGTTCGACGAGGGTGAGGAATCGAGCGGCTTAGCCCCCGGCCCGCGCTCGTGTTGCCGAGAAAGGCGAGCCTCCCGTCGGGCAGCACCTCGTACGAGCCCATGGTGCCGCTATCGGCGTTGGAGACGAAGAAATCACCGTTGCGGTCAAGCGAGAATCCAGCACGCCGCCGTCTGAGCGACGAGGAGGGAGGCCTGGGTCGACGCGAGAGTACTGTCCGCGGTGGCCCGGTTGCTCGAAGTGTCCGAGGTCCCGTCCGCCCCGTCGTCCGCGCCCGAGCACTCATGTCCACGCCTTACGTTGAACAGAACGCGCCAAAAAAGGGCCGAGTAGCGACATCTCGACTGACTTTTTATTGGCCCAGGACGGTTCCCATAGGTGCGCCGGCGGGTCGAGAGTGCGTCTCGTCACGACACCCAAATCCATTCATGGTCACCAGACCAACCTTCGTGTGCCCGTCCCCCTGCTGGTTCGGGGTGAGCGCTCGGCGACGCACCCAGTCCGCGTACCGAAGGACGCCCGCGACTTAAATCTATGGGTGTGGCGCAGGTGAGGAGTCGGCGAGGGAACTTTTATCCACATTGCCCGTCACCACCCCGACGTTGGCTGCCGATAGAAGCCGTGCGGCTGGGTCGGATGTCATGAGCCAGGCCGCAATCTCGTCCATCCAGGCCATGCTTGCCCCCGCTGTGCTGATGACGACCGCTGCGATCCTGGCCGGCGGGATCCAGACCATGTACTCGGCCGTCAACGACCGCATGCGGCAAATGACCAGTGAAAAGGTGATGCGTCTGACCGGCTCTGACGGACGGTTAGTGGCGCGTGACGAATTGGCGCCTGCCGCCGCGTTCCGGGTCGACGAAATAGACCTCCAGCTGCCGGTACCGCGGGCACGCCACCGTCTTCTCGCGCGACGCCCTGCTCTTTCATTACAGTGCCGTCGGGCTCGTGGTCGTGGCAATGATCCTCATCGCCCTGGCCCTCACTGTCCCGGCCCACGCGGCCGGCACGGCGGCTCTAGTGCTCGTCTTGGTCGCCACCGTCGTACTGCTCTTTGGGCTTGCGCTGGTCGCGCTGTCGGTGCGTAAGTCGGTGAACGCGGTTGACTACGAAGTGGACCGGACCCTCGCACTGGGCTCGGACAACGCATACCCGCCGCCCACGCCGGAATAATTTGGCCCAAACCCACACATGGCTGCGAGAAGCCCGGACGGCGAATCATCGGCCAAATGGGGCTATCGCCCCGACGGACCTCAGGCTAACCGCTTACACGACCTCCTCATAGCCCGCCTGACATGGAGGCCGAACAGTGGCGGCCGACTGTCCCGGGTACGACGGGCCTACCGGTCCTGGGGGTATGACGTGGCGCCCAGGTGCTGAACGTGGCCGCCGGACGTACTCTCATCCAGCACCTGCCGGTCCGTACTGACGGGCCCCACCGGGAATGCGAGCGAGACAGCGAGACGGTTCATCCAGTGGATGTCGATCCCGTAAGCCGCCTGGCTGCGATCACCGGCCAGCGGTCCTTCGGCGTGAATCGGCACGGCACAACGGCATCAGCCCTCGACGCGACCTGGGAAAAAGGGCTTCCTCACCCCTCTGGTACCTCGCCTCAGGTCAATTGGCCCCAGGTCCATTAATCGCCGGTCCGGTCCGCCCACACGGTCATCATCTGCAGGACCGGCGCCCCATACGTCGTGACCATTGCCACGTCCAGAGCGTCGCGGCCTCGGCCGATGACCACTCGGCCGGCACGGGGCACATTGTTGCGAGGGTCAAAGGTCCACCAGCGGTCCTCGAGGTATGCCTCGAACCAAGCACAGAAGTCCATGGGCGCGTCGGGAGGGGGGACGCCAACGTCGGGCAGGTAGCCGAACACATAGCGGGCCGGGATGTTGAGGCTCCGGCACAGGGTCAGGCCCAGGTGGGCGAAGTCACGGCAGACACCGGTGCGGCTTTGCCAAATGTCGAGCGCTGAGGTCAGTGGGTTGCTGCTCCCGAGTTGGAACTGGATGTTCTCGTGGGCCCAGTCGCAGACAGCCGCCACCCGGGGCCAGCCCGGCTCGGTGGCACCGAAGAGTTCCCATGCCGGCTCCCGCAGCACATCGGACAGGCAGAAACGACTTGGCAGTAAGAAGACCATGGCTTCGTCGGGCAGCAACTCGACGGGGACTTGGCGCGCCTCGGAGTTGGTCTCGTCTAAGAGCCCGGGAACTTCGACGCGGGCGTCGTAGCGCAGGACCGTCCGCCCCAGGGGCAGAGTCAGACGATCGCAGACGTTGCCGAAAGCGTCGCTGTACGAGGTCCACGGCACCTCCGGAGACGTCCCCCAGGACTCAAAGGCCAGGCTTTGTGACCGGTCGGCTCGCGGCCTCACTTGCCAAACCGTGGGCGTGGGGCCGGCCGATTCGTAGTCGAACTCGCAGCCCACCCTTAGTCGCATCAGCCCAACCTCTCGAACGGCAGAACGTCGACCGAGACGTGCATCTCGTTCGTCGTGCTCTCTGTATATATGACTCCTTTGAGTGGCGACACGTCGCCGAAATCGCGGCCGTAAGCGTTGGTGACATAGCGATCGGAGACAAAGCGGTCGTTGGTTGGGTCGAAATCGACCCAACCCGCATCGGGGACGAACACCGACGCCCAAGCGTGGGAGACGTCGGCGCCGACGATGCGGGCTCGTCCCGGCGGGGGCACTGTATTGAGGTAACCACTCACGTAGCGGCCAGCGAGCCCGAGCGAACGCAGACAGCCCACTGCCAGGTGAGCGAAGTCCTGGCAGACCCCCTTGCGCAGCTCGAGCAGTTCGGTGAGCGTGGTGCGCACCGAAGTGGCGCCCGGCTCGTAGGCGAAGTCGGCGTGGATGCGTGAGTCGAGCTCGGTTAGAGCTTCGGCGAGCGGACGCCCGGTCGGGAACGTGGGCGCGGCGTAGGCAGCCACGGCCGGCGTTACTACGACCTTGGGCGAGTCGAACAGGAAGCCACGGGCGTCAAAGGCGTCTCCGGACCGGTCGGAGCGAAGACGGTCGCGCACCGTTTCCCAGGCCTGGTCGACCGCCAAGGGGACCGAGGCGGGCCGGTTGACCTCCACGGTGCTCTCGGCCGTGACCGCTAGCCGGGTGTGTGGCTCTAGCAGCGCGAAATAGGCGACGCGGTTCCCATAGAAGTCCTTTCGGTGCCGGTAATCGTGCGCCTCCGGCTCGATTACCACCTCGGCGGACCGGCACACCTGACCAGGGACGTCGCGGGGTAACAGGTAAAGCTCACCGTAACTCGAAGACACCTCCGAGTCGTAGCGGTACTCCGTACGGTGGACGACCCGGTAGATCACGAGTCGGACAGCGGGTGCTGGGGGAGGAGGTGGACGAAGTGGTCCCTGTCGATGGCCTCGGCCGTGCGGTAGAGCAGCTCCAGGACCAGGCTGAGGACAACGTCGAGCTCGGGGCGGGTGCCGTCCTCCCGAGACCGGGCCAGCACGGCGGTGTCGGCCAGGCGCAGGGCCGTGGATGCCTCCAGTACCAACCGCTCGGGCTCGCTCAGGCGGAGGCCGTTATCAACGCTCGGTATGAGGCGCAGGTCGACCGCCAGCTGGTCGAGTTGGTGAGCGAGCGAACGGGGGTTGTCGGCGTCGATCAAAAGGAGGTCTAGAAGGGTTTCGAGCTGGGCCTGCGACCGGTACCGACGGCGGTACGTGATAATGCTCTCAGCGGCGATGAGCACCGACTCGAGGAGCAGGCTGTCGGTGGCGGTGCTGCGCTCGACCGTGACGGTCGCTCGGAGGAGTGCGGCTAACTGCTGGCCGCGTTCGATGCGTCGGCCCGCGTCCATGAACCGCCAACCGGGGTCGCGCTCCATGCCCTCCCCGAACAGGCCTGAAATGGCGAGCAGCGCCTGCACGATCCGGCCCAGGGTGTGTTGCACGACCATGAGGTGGTCGGGGTCCGACGTGCGCAGCTCTTCGATCTCGCGCTCGAGGGTTCCCACCGCCATCCAGGTGTCGGCCGACAGCTGGTCGCGCACCGCCTGGGCCGCACCCAGGAGATGCTGCACGGCGTGGGCCAGGGTGCCCGGGCGTTTCTCGTCGATCACCAAGGCGAAAAGCTCGGCGCCGGGGGCGGCGAGCCGGTCAACGGCCCCGTCCCCCACGAAACCTGGGTAAGTGGAGCTCACCTGGGTGAGGGCGGTGAGAAGCACCTGGAGGCATTCGGTGCCGGCGGGGTTGGCGCCCCGCTGAAAGTCGTTGCGCCGGTCGTGCACCGCCCGCACGAGACGGGCCATAGCTTCGGCGCGCTCGGCGTAGCGGCCCATCCAGCACAGGTTCTCGGCCGCTCGTGACGACATCGACGCCGCCGGGTCGATAGCGGCCACCGGGGGGCCGGGCACCAACCAGAACCCGGAAAGCTTCTCCGGCTCGGAGGCGAGTACCCAGGTGTCCTTGCTGATTGCGCCAGCCTGGTTTGAGATCCGGGCGCTAGGTGCGCCCTCGGTGGCCCCTGAGGTGCCCCCTGCGCCCGCTACTCGGGTCAGGCCTCCGGGCATAGCGGCATAGGAGTCCTGGCGGGCCACGGCAAAGGCTCTTAAGACCGTTTGGCGAGCCTCAAGACCGGTCGGGGTGAGCGTCGGCACCGAGGCCAGCTCGACGGTCTCTTGACCAACCCAGTCGGCGGGTCGCGCTTCAATCCGGGCCCGCAGCTCGTCTCGGCGGTCGTGGCTGAGCTCCCAGGGGAACACCGCCGTCGGGCCGGCCCGCCTGGCGATCGGCTTGATTACCAACCGGTCTAGGTGGGCGAGCACGTGTCGACGGCTCTCCTCTTCCCCGCACCACCAGGTGGGCACCGACGGCAGCAGTAGGGGCTCGCCGAGGAGGTGTTCGGCCAGCCGGGGAAGGTAGGGTAACAGGCCCGGGTTCTCGAGTACCCCACTGCCGAGGGTGTTGACGATGGACACTGCGCCGAGGCGCGGCCGCCTCCACTAGGCCTGGAACCCCGAGCTTGGAGTCCGGACGCAGCTCGAGCGGGTCGCAGAACCAGGCATCGGTCCGGCGCAGGATGACGTCGACACGCTCAAGGCGACGAAGCGAGCGCATCCACACCCGGCCGTCGCGCACCGTCAGGTCAGCGCCCTCCACCAGCGGGTAGCCGAGGTGAGAGGCCAGGTAGGCGTGCTCGAAGGCGGTCTCGCTCCACGGGCCGGGGGTGAGCAACACGATCCGGGGATCGTCGGCGTCGGGCGGCGCGACGCCTTGGAGTGAGGCCCGCAGCGTTCGGAAGAAAGGAGCGAGCCGGTGGACCTGGGAGTCGCGGTACAGGCTCGGGAACACCCGGGACACGACGACGCGGTTCTCGAGGGCGTAGCCCGCCCCCGACGGCGCCTGGGTGCGGTCAGCCAGCACGGTGCAGCGGCCGGAGGCGTCGCGGCCGAGGTCGACGGCAATGCTAAAAAGCTGCTGGCTGCCGGGGACGCGGATCTGGTCGCACTGGCGGAGGAAGCCGCTGTGGCCGAGGACCAGCTCGGCGGGTAGTAAACCTCGGCGTAGCAGCTGGCGGGGGCCGTAGAGGTCGGTGAGGACCAGGTTGAACAATTCGGCACGCTGGATTACGCCGATCTCCACGCCGGCCCACTCGTCGCTGGCCAGCAGCACCGGGACCGGGTCGAGGGCCCAGGGGGCAACTGACGGGGCCGGGGCATCGCTGGGATCGTCTTGGCCGTAGACGTTGTAGGTGACGCCGTCGTCGTCGAGCAGGCGGCGGGCCTCGGAGCGACGGTATAACAGCTCGTCGAGGCCCAGATTGCCAATCACGTGCCCCGCGTCGGCCCAGTGCTCGCGGATCCGCCCATCGGCGGTCAGCATCTCGTCGTACACGCCCGGAACTTGACGGTAGGAGGCGAGGAGGTCTGGCGCCGGGGCGATCGTCATGAAGTGGCTGGACCTCGGGTGGTGTCGTCAGCTCGCTGACGAGCGGGGTGGCTGTGAGCAACCGGGGCCCGCCGCAAATCCAGGGTCCGGGGGTAGTCACCATTGTCGGCACCGACGCCACCAGACGGGCGGTCCAGCTTGAGCAGCGCGGTGGTGTCGATGGGCCCAGGCGTGTGGCCCCCAGCGGCAAACCGACTGGCCCGGCGTGCCTCCGCCTCGTTTGCATTGACCGGAAAGCGGTCGTAGGCCCGTCCCCCAGGGTGGCTGACGTGGTACGTGCAGCCCCCGAGTGAGCGCCCGTTCCAAAGGTCGACAAGATCGAAGACGAGCGGGGCGTGGACCTCGATGGTGGGGTGCAGGCCAGAAGGCGGTTTCCAGGCTCGGTAGCGCACACCGGCGACGTATGCCCCCGGCGAGCCCGTCGAGTGCAGCGGGACGAGCACGCCGTTGCAGGTCACGACGTGGCGGTCGGCGGTGAGCCCGTCGACTCTCACTTGCAGCCTCTCGAGGGACGAGTCGACGAAGCGGGCAGTTCCGGTGGAGGTCACCTCTTCTCCGAGTACCGACCATGGCTCAATGGCGGCGCGCAGCTCGAGGGAGACCCCGGCCACGTCGACGGCGCCGATGTGAGGGAAACGGAACTCGAGGAACGGGGCTAGCCAGCTCATTTCGAAGCCGAATCCGTGCCGGCCAAGGTCGTCAACCACCTCAGCAATGTCGGCGGTGGCATACCAGGGCAAGAGGAACCGGTCGTGGAGCTCTGTGCCCCAACGGACGAGCCGGCCGGAATAAGGCTCGGCCCAGAAACGGGCGACGAGGCCCCGGACCAGCAGCGCTTGCACGAGCGCCATGCGGGGGTGCGGCGGCATTTCGAAGCCGCGGAGTTCGAGGAGCCCAAGGCGTCCCCGTTCCGAGTCGGGGCTGAAGAGCTTGTCGATGCACAGCTCGGCCCGGTGGGTGCTGCCTGTTATGTCGACGAGGAGGTGCCGGAACAGCCGGTCCACAAGCCAAGGCGGGGCGACATCCCCGGTGGCAACGGTCAGGCGCTCGAGCTCGGCGAAGGCGATCTCGAGCTCGTAGAGGCTCTCGTGCCGGGCCTCGTCGACACGAGGAGCCTGGCTGGTAGGACCGATGAACCGGCCGGAGAAGACGTAGGAAAGTGACGGATGGTGCTGCCAGTAGGTGATGATGCTGCGGAGGAGGTCCGGCCGGCGCAGGAGGGGGCTATCGGCTGGTGCCGGGCCGCCCAAAGTCAGGTGGTTCCCGCCACCGGTACCGGCATGGGCCCCGTCCAGGTGGAACGTCTCTGTACCGAGCCGGGTGGCGTGGGCATCGGCGTGGACGCCAACGGTGATGTCCGCGAGCTCCCGCCATGACGAGGCCGGGTGCACGTTGACCTCGAGCACCCCCGGGTCGGGCGTGACGAGTAGCCTGACGAGCCGGCGGTCGGTCGGCGGGAGGTAGCCCTCGAGGACGACCGGCAAATCGAGCTTGGCGGCCGCGTCTTCGACTACCTCTACGAGGTCGACGAAATGCTCGAGCCGTTGGACTGGCGGCAGAAAAACGAAAATCGCGCCCTGCCTAACCTCGATGCACAGGGCGCCGCGCGGTACCTCTTCGGGCTTGACCTCTTTTGCTTTGGGGCGTCGCGTCCGTGGCTTCCGGCCGGGGAGCGCCGGCAGCTCGTCGAACGGCGAGCGCTCGGGATCCTCGGGCGGTGCCGGCCGCCAGGTGAGGGCCTCGAGCGGAAGCCGCAGGCCCATTGGCGAGTCGCCGGGGACGAGGGCAAGGTGCCCTCGGCGCAATGTCCAGCGGGTCGTCACCCAGCCCGGATGGTCGTCCAGCCCGGAGCTTCCCTGAGCACTATGCGCCGGGTGCAGGGGGATCACCCAGCCGACAGGATCACCTCGGCCGTCGTGGTCGAGAGCGGCGAGGGTGGCTAGGCGACCGTCGCTCGAGGCGAGCGAGCCGTCTGTGGGGGCGACGTCGGTGCCCGGGGGTTCCCCAGCGGGCAGGCGAGCCTCGACCAGGAGACGGTGGAGAGGGTCCTCGTAGCCCGGGATGCAGCACCCGTCAGGAAGGCCGAGGGAGCTGGCGATGGCGCCGGCCAGCGCGGCGGCGTTGGTGCTAGCGGGAGCGTTAGTCGTGCCGGGGGCATCACGCCCTTCGGGGCCCTTCGCTGACGGACCGGTGCCGACAATATCGGCGAGTAGGGACGGGTCGTGCCACAGCGGCAACCCGTCCGCCCTCCAGAGCACGGCGATCTGCCACCGAGGTAGAGGTTCGCCCGGGTACCACTTCCCCTGGCCGTGATGGAGGAGGCCGCCTGGCGCGAAACGCTCGAGAAGGCGCCGGGCGAGCGTCTCCCCCGGGCCCTCTTTTCGACACCGTCTGCCGCCGTAGTCCATTGCGCGTCTTCCATGTCGTCGGTCGCCACGAAGGTGGGCTCCCCCCCGAAGGTGAGGCGCACGTCTCCGATCGCCAACGCCTTGTCGACCTCATAGCCGAGGGCATCGATCCGCCCCCACTGCTCATCGGAGTAGGGAAGGGTGACGCGGGGCGGCCCAAGGAGCCGACGGACGGTGTTGAAGCATTCGAAGGTGACCTCGCACGGTTCGATGGCCCCTGATATCGGAGCCGCGGTCGACGGGTGCGGCGAGCAGACGAGGGGAATGTGGCCCTCGCCGGCCAGGAGGCCCGAGGTCGGGTCGAGACCGATCCAGCCCGCCCCTGGCAAGTAGGCCTCCGCCCAGGCGTGCAGATCGGTGAAATCGGCGAGCGGTCCCGGCGGGCCGTCCAGGGGCACATCGTCAGGGCGAAGCTGCACCAGGTAACCCGACACGAACCGGGCGGCGAAGCCGAGCCGGCGGAGGACCTGCACCAGCAACCAGGCGCTGTCACGGCAAGACCCGATCCCCTTCTCGAGGGTTTCGTCCGGGGTTTGCACGCCGGGTTCCATGCGGATGGTGTATGCGACCGAGCGGAAGACCAGCTGGTTCAGCGCCACGAGGAAGTCGACAATCGGCTGACCGTCGAAGCCAGGCGAGGCCGGGCCGTTAGACCAGTCGTGGAGCCACTGGTCGAGCAGGGGGCTGGGCTCGTCGTCAGAGCCGCCAGAGAGGTACGCCGCCAGCTCCCGGACGGCTGCCGCGTCGTAGCTAAATGGGTAGCGCGCCCCTGACTCCTCGACGAAGAAATCGAAGGGGTTGACGACTACAAGATCAGCGACCAGGTCGACAGTGACGGTGAGCTCGCGGGCCGGCTCGGGGAACACCAGACGGGCCAACTGGTTACCGAACGGGTCCTGCTGCCAGTTGACGAAGTGGTTATGGGGCGTGACGGTGAGCGAGTAGGACAAAACGGGAGTGCGACAGTGCGGAGCCGGCCGGAGGCGGACGACGTGGGGCGAAAGTCTCACCGCCCGGTCGAAGCGGTACGACGTGCGGTGCTCCAACGCGACCCTGATGCTCATAGAGGCCTGATGCTCATAGAGGCCTGATGCTCATAGAGGCCTGATGCTCATAGAGGCCTGATGCTCATAGAGGCCTGATGCTCATAGAGGCCTGATGCTCATACACGCAGGAGCACGGTCGAAGGCGACCGCTCCATCTGGAAGTACGTGGTCACGAGCAGTTCATGCAACCTACCCAGACCGTGCTGCAGGCGGTCGGCGTAGTCGTGGAGTGCTGCGGCCGACGCTGCGCCCGCCCCCAGTGGTTCGAGGTCGGTGTGTTCGAGCAGCTGCTGGACGTCGGCACAGCCCGCCATCGGTTCGTTGTGCCGGCACAGCTCCAGCAAGGAGCGTGAGATCTCGATGAGGCAGCGCTCTACTGAGCGAGGGAACTGCGGGTCCCTGAGGAGGAAGCGCAACGCGACGGGACCGGACACCATAGGCCCGGCAATGCGCCGGAACATCTGGTGGGCGCCGAGCGAGCGCAGGACCCCCATCCACATCAAGTCGGCGTACGGGCCGGCGCCGTCGCTCTGCCCGACAAGGCTACCGGCCTGGACGTCGAGGACCCGGGTCGTCATGTCTGCCCGCTCCAGGCCACGGCCGATCTGGAGGAAAGCGTACGTGTCGTCGTGGCTCATGGTGCCTTCGAGCAGCCCCGAGAACAGCTGGCATTGGCGGATCAACTGGCCCGTCCACGCTAGGCGCGTACGTCGGTCTACGGCCTCGTGGCGGCTCTGGGCCACCCACGAGTGGAGCTGGTTCAGGACTCCCCAGGCCTCGCTGGGTAAGACCGCTTGAGTCACCCGCAAGTTGGCGTGGGCCTGGGCGACGGAGGCGAGGACCGACCCCTGGTGTTCGGCGCTGATAGCGAGGAAGTCGACGACATCCTCCTCGCTGGCCCTGGTGTGGAGCTGGTGGAAAGCTTGACCGCTGCCGGTCACCGCCAACAGCGGCGTCCAACCGACTCCAGCCGCCTTCGGCAAGTCCAGGAAAAGCTCGGTGTGCACATGCACCAACCGGGCCGTGGCTTCAGCCCGCTCGAGGTACCGCCCCGCCCAGTAGACCGACTCGGCGACCCTCGATAGCAGCATCGTGGCGTCCCGGGTCACGACTGGGACTGGCTCTGTGCCGGCACGACGGTCGGGTCTATGACCCAGGTGTCTTTGCTGCCCCCGCCCTGGGAGCTGTTGACAACAAGAGATCCCTTTTTCAAGGCGACCCGGGTGAGGCCGCCTTGGGTGACGTAGGGCTCTGGGCCGGAGAGGATGAAAGGCCGCAGGTCGAGGTGGCGGGGCACGACCCGGCCGTCACACAGCGTGGGCGAGGTGGAAAGACGCACTATCGGCTGGGCCACGTCAGTCGCGAGGAGCAGCTTCGACGCGCCGCCGGATTTCTTGCTTAGCGACCTGAGTCGCTGACGAACCGACGAAGACACCGTAACCACCGGACTCGTTGGCCGGCTTCACCACCATTTCGTCAAGATGGGCAAGCACGTGGCGGCGATCACTGTCGCGGTGGCACAGCCAGGTCAGGACATTGGGGATAGCGGGGTCCTCGTCGAGGTAGTAACGGATCAGGGCCGGCACATAAGCATAGACGACCTTGTCATCGGCCACTCCTGCCCCCGGCGCGTTGGCGAGTGCGACGTTGCCGGCCCGCCAGGCGCGCATAAGCCCCGGCACGCCCACAGTGGAATCGGGCCTGAACACTTCCGGGTCCAGGAAGAGGTCGTCGACCCTACGGTATATGACGTCGACGCGTACGAGCCCGCCGATGGTGCGCATGTACACGCAGTCGTCGCTGTCGACGAATAAGTCCTTGCCCTCCACCAGGTGGGTACCCATCTGCTGAGCCAGGAAGGCGTGCTCGAAGTAGGCCGAGTTGAAGATCCCTGGTGTCAGTACCACGATGACAGGCGTCTCGCCCGGGCGGGGCGAAAGGCCGGCGAGGAGGCCGGCCAGCTTGTTGGAGTAGTCGTCGACTGGCTGGATGTCGAGATCGCGGAACAACTCGGCGAAGACCCGCTTGGTTACCAGCCGGTTTTCGAGCATGTACGAGACACCCGACGGCACCCGCAGGTTGTCCTCGAGCACGTATATCGTCCCGTCCGAGTCCCGGACGAGGTCGCTGCCGCAAATGTGAGCCCATACACCCTCGCGTGGCTGCGCCCCCGGCATTCAGGGCGGAAGTTCAACGACGAGGAAAGCAACTCGGCCGGGAACACACCATCAGCCACGACCCGTGCGGCGCCGTAGAGGTCGTCTATGAAAAGGTTGAGGGCGGTGAGCCGCTGGACGAGCCCACGCGAGATTCGTCCCCATTCCTGGGTGGATATCACACGCGGGATGACGTCGAAAGGCCAGGCCTGGTCGATGTTGGTTGCTTCGGTGTAAACGGTGAAGGTGATGCCCAGAGAGCGGATAGCCAGTTCCGCTGCCTCCTGTCGCCCGGTGAGTTCGTCCCCCAGCGACATCAAGTAGCGCACCACCCCTTCACAGGCATGGCGCGGATGGCCGTCGAGAAGTAACTCGTCCCAACACCCCGGGCTCTGGTAGCCCTCCCACATGGTTAGCCCGCGCTCTGGAGGGGTCTCGCAGGCGGGCATGATCACCCAGGCTACGGTCCGGCAGAAGCCGCTCGAGACCCGGCGTATTGCTAGTCGATGAATTAATGCCTCGTTCCCACGATTAAGACGAAGGTCTGACGATGGGTCAATGGCCACATTCAAAATCTCTGCCCGTTCTGGGCGGCCCACGTCCGGCCGTTTCCTCCACGGCCCGGGTCCCGTTAGATGTTGAGCGACGGTGCTGGTCTTAAACGTCGGTTGTGGCAACGTCTCGGAGCAGGCCCCGTAGCCCTCGGTGGCGTAACTGGACAGACCTGATAATCGCGGGGACGTCGGCGGCACGATCACGGACCACGGCACCGCAGTTATGCTGCCCGCGGCGACTTGATGCTCGAGGCGGACATCGTTCGGACACAGCCCCGCTCATGGAACGCTTGCTCGTCGCCGCCCCGTCGACGCGCTGGCTACGGGACGCCACCAGGGGCGGCGTTGGTACTGCCTGCAACGACCTGGCGCCGGACTGCAACCTGACGGTCGTCCTGGACGAACTGGCCCTCCCCGTCCGGCCGGCAGTGGCGGCCGCCTGCGAACTACTTGGGTCGACCCGTTGTACGTGGCCAATGAGGGGGCAGTTTGTGGGGGTGGTGACGCTCGAGGAGGCCGCCGCGCTCGCGGCGCTCCGCAGCCACGAACTCGGCGCTGACGCCGTCCGCATCGGCGAGATCCGTGCTGAACCGCCCGGGATCGTCGTGCTGGTTACGGAACTCGGTGGGACCCGGATCGTCGACATGCTGGTGGGTGACCCGCTACCGCGAATATTGCTGATGTGTGCATGGCCGCCAGCAGAACCGCCAGGCGGCCTTGCACAAAGAAGATGCCGCGACCGCCAAGGGCTTCAGCCGATCTCGTCAGGGTAGGCCGGGCCGTTGGCGTTGCCCATAATGGTGAGGTCGTCTCTATCGCATGCCCCTAGTGTCGGGTCGTTGGAACAGCCGGGCGCATCGAAGTCGATCGCTCTGAAGAGGTAGGTGTGCCCGGTTATGAGGTTGTACGTCCTGACGTCGTCGGGAGGTAACTGATCACCCGCCCTCCTCGTCAGACCAGAGCTGGCCGGACGCATAGGCCTGTGCCGGGGTGCGCCGGCCGATGGCCCGGTGCGGGTGGACGTGGTTGTAATAGGCCCGGAAGCGGTCGAGGAGGGCCTGCAGGCCGGCCACGTCAGCCGGCTTTGGTTGTTTCGCCAGCCAGCGTTTCAGGGTCTGGTGGAAGCGCTCCACTTTGCCTTGGGTCTAGGGGGTGGTAAGGGCGCGCCGCGCTTGTAGGTGACCCCGAGCGCCAACAGCAGCGTCTCGATGGCACAGCGCCCACCCCGGCTCTCGGCTGTGAATATGGCCCCGTTGTCGGTCAACAGTGACGCCGGTAGTCCCAGTTCGCTAGCTGTGGCTTGGAAAGTTGCCACCACGTCGGTGGCCTTGGTGGTCTTGAAAGCCTGCGAGGCGACCAGGTAGCGGGAGTGGTCGTCGAGGATGTTGCAGCACCTCGACGTCGGTGCCGTCGGCTAGGTCCCAGTGGGTGGTGTCGGCCTGCCAGCACTCGTTGGGCAGCTCGGCGCAGAACCGCGCATAGGAGCACTTGGGCCGCTTGTGAGCGCTCGGGCACGATAAAGTCTCGGCGCTTCAGCACCCTCCAGATGGAGCTGGTCGAGGGCACCGCCTTTTTGTTACGGCGGTGGCGACCCTGCAGGTGGTACTGGATGGTGTGCGCCCTGGCGTCCAGGCCCTCTTCTCTCAGGGCCTTGCGGAGGGCCACGATCTCGTCCCGCATGGCCAGCGGCACCCGGCCAGGGCGAGGACTTGGGGCGCCTCGAGCCCGGGACGAAGGCCGCCTCACCCAGCTCCCGGTGGCGGGCCAGCAGCTCGTAGAGCCAGGACCGGGGCACGCCATGCGCCCGGGCTACCTCAGCGACGGGGCGGTGCTCCAGTACGACGGCATTGACCAGGTAACCAGCGAGCTCCATGCGCACAACCCTTCATGGTTGTGTCCGCGATGTCCCGCGACATGTGTCGACTATCTGTTGAAATCAGACACCCCCTCCGACACATGAAATGAAATGAAAGTTGTCTTCTCGACCGGTCGGTGGTAACCTTCTCGGCCTGATGTTTTACGTCAGGGATTAGATCGTGGCAAAGAGCTAGAGAACGGGACCTTTGTCAGGAAGTCCCAATCTCGTCGGGGCCAAGAGCGAGCCGTCATGTAACGCAACGAGCCACCGTTAGTGTTTAGACCGGGTTATTCGCAGCCTCGTTCATCCTTTCCGCACCATTACCCCGGACACTCAAGATGCAGAGTGCAGTATCAGTTCTGAGGTCGTTATGGGGCGGGTATTATGCGCTCCTCGAGCCGGCGTTTCGACACGGTTCCACATCGGACTTTGGGGACACTTCACATCGGGCTGATGGGGCATGCGCGAGACCATCGGCTACCACCACACTGAGCCCGGCCGCACGACGGCTGCGCCGGCGGCGCTGGGCCATCGGCTCTGCAGTCGTACTTGCGGCCCTGGCGGCAAGCGCGCTGGCGTACGCCGTGGTCCGCCACAGCTCTGCGACGACGTCCTCAAAATGCGTGACCGGGTATTCATTGTCTGGCCCCGCCATCGCCAGGCCGTGGGTGTACTTCGGGCCGGTGGAGTGCTTGATCGCGCCACTGGCGGGGGTGCTACCGACCGGGCCGCTCCCGCGCTGGCTATGTCTGCCCGTCCCGGAACTTCGTCCGTCGGCGGAATCTGTCAGCTGAGTGCCGCTCAGCAGGCGCACTACCCGACGACGCCGCCCGGCAAAGACAACCCGAACGCAGTAGCCATCCTGACCTATTACGACTCTGCGCCCCATTACATCTCTGGGATAGGCCGCTACGTCTTGGGGCCGGCGGAAATGAACGGCCCGGTCGTAAAGACGGCGACCGCCGTCTTTGATCGACAGGTGGGCTCGTGGGAAGTGAACATCACGTTCACCTCGGCGGGCTCGGCAGAGTTCAACCGCTATGCGGCGCAGCATTACGCCTGTTACGAAAAGGACCCCACGAACCCTCCCTATTGCGCCCTCCAAGCGATTGAAATAAATGGCGTCGTCGAGACAGCTCCGGCCATCGAGGCGGGGTCTTTCCCCGGTGGGGCCACTATTGCTGGCAGCTTCTCGGGCCCGTTCACCAAGGCCCAAGCCGAATCGGTGGCGTCCTCGGTGCGAACGGCTTCCAAATTTGCTGGCAGACCTGCGTGACCCTGGGCCAAGAGCCTTGCCGTCATTGGCGCAGCGTCGCTCACATCGACCGCGACAAGCGATAGCCGTATTGCGGCTGTCAATGGCCAAGTAGAGCATTGCATTGCCGCGGAAGATGATGCGCTCACGCAGCAGCCGCTGGTAGACATCGGGGCTCGGGTCTCCCGGGGGGCGCAGCTTGGGCTAGCGGAGCCGCTGGCGAATTCAGCTGAGACAAAGGAGGAGGGGGTACCGCCAAAAACAAACCGTGCTCCAGGCCCGATCTGGACCGCTAGAGGGCAACCCGGCGCCGAGGGGTTGGGGTGGTTTCGGGCCGGCGTCTGGCGAAAGCGTCGACCTGTCCCCACCGGCCAGGGATGTCGAGAAGTCGACCTGGCCGATCGACATAGGCAGCGCGGGGTCGACGACGAGGTTCTCGCCGATCGGCTCGAGGCCCGAGCATGGTGCGCAGGAGAAGGAGCGGCGCCCCGGTCGACCACGCTTGGGGGCTGCACGCAGTCGGGTACTGCACCGGGATACTTGGTCAGTCTGTCGCGTGGTAGCCGCCGAAAGCCTCGGGAAGACGCCCGTCGAAGAATTCGGCTGCCGCCAGGATCCCCTCGGCGATCTGGGCGGCCTCCTCTTTGAAGCCGTAGCGGCGCAAGCCCCAGGCGATGAACGAGTTGTCGAACGGCCAGACCGTCCCCACGTGATAGCCGATCGGGTTGAAGCGTGCCTCGCCCTCGGCCAGGGTGCGGACACCCCAGCCGGAGAACAGTCGCGTGCCCCATCAGATGGGCCGACGACCGCCTTGGCTTTCGACTTGTCGACGATCCCGCTCCAGAGCAGATGTCCGATGTTCGAGGTCAGCGAGTCGACCTGCCGGCCGTCGGGGTCGAGCGCGACCGCGAAGTACTGGCCGTCCTCGACCCAGAAATCCCGGTTGAACCGACGCTTGAGATCGGCCGCTTCCTTCTCAAGCCGCTCGGCGAATGCCAGGTCGTGCCAGACGGTGCGGGCCAGGCGGGCTCCGCGCACCTTGGCGTCGTAGGCATACCCCTGCAGCTCGCAGGTCGCTCGGGGAAACCGGGCAGCGTGCCGTCGCGAAAGGAGATGGAGTCCCACGAGTCCTTCCAGCACTGGTTCTCGAGCCCGGTCTTCTCGTTGCGGCGTTTGTAGGAGACGTACCCGTTGCCCTGCAGATCGGCGTACTCGTCGATCCAGGTCAGCGCCGCCCGCGCCTCGAACTCGAGGTCGCGCACCAGCCTGGTGTCGCCGGTCCAGCGTTCGTACTCGTCCATGAGCACGACGATAGAGCGGGGTGGCGTCCGCAGAGCCGTAGTAGGGGGAGTGCGGCCGCTCCTCGAACGCGGTCAGCTCGCCGTAGCGCATCTCGTGGAGGATGCGACCCGGGTCCTCGTCCCGGAAGTCGTCGAGCTGGGTGCCCTGGCGGGCGCCGAGCGCCCGCAGGGTGGTCGGCGGCCAGCTCGGGCGCGAACGGGAGCGCCTGGAGGCTGGTGAAGATGCTGTCGCGGCCGAACATGGTCATGAACCACGGCAGACCGGCGGCGGGCAGGGCGTGCCCGGGGAGGATCGGGCGCCTCGAAACGCAGGGCGGCCAGGTCGACCAGGCTGCGACGGTAGGTGGCCTTCAGCGAGTCGGAGTCGCACTCGAGGCGGGGTGCAGCCGCCAGCCAGGACTCGAGATCGCGGGCCATCGCGCTCCGGCGTTGTGCGATCGGCCCGCGAGTTCCTCCGCGGTGCGTCGGTCAAGACCCCGGCCGGTTACGCGTTCACGTGCAGCTCGCGTCGTCCACCGCCCGTGTGGCTTCGAGGCCGACCTTGAAAGCAATGCCGTTCTGGTCGATCGCCGCCGTCGCCGGTGGTCGCGATACGACGTCTCCCGTTCGAAGGTCTCGCGCTCGGTAGCGCAGAACCAGGCACTCCTCCTCGACGACTGCTGGTAAGAACCCTTCTTCTTCAGGGCGTCCTTGACCTCGAAGAGGTCGGCGAAGTCGCAATCCGCCTCGATGCGCACGTCGAGGTCCACGGGCTCGGCGGCGTGGTTCAGGATCGTCAGCTGCTCGTGGAACCCGTTGGCCACCGACCGGCTGACGGATCACCGAAAGTCGGCGTCCACGTAGACGGTGCCGGTGCCAGGAACCAGGAAGAAGCGGCTCTCGAAGTACTGCAGGTCGTCGGTCGACAAGGCGTTCAGGCGCTCGCCGTCGATGGTGAGCACCCACTTCGAGAGGAACCGGGTGTCGAAGGAGAACAGTCCGGTCGGATCGGTCGAGCGACGCCTCGATATCACCTCGGTCATCGCTCACCACGAACGTGTTGCCGTCGAGGATCTTGACCTGCCCGTTACTCATCACGTTCGTTCCTGTCGCGCTCCAGGGAGGCCCTCTGAGAACCGGGTGGTCCGGGGAACAGCCGGGCAAAGCCTGCTCGCGACACCCAGGTCGCCCTCTATCACCAATGCCCCCCGCAGAAGGGCCACGGTCGGGTTCACCCGGCCCTCGGCTATCCCGTCGAACACGGCGCGCTCGGCCCGCATCGTCGCGTCGGGCCTGGCTCCTCGTTTCGACACTGACACGACACCATTGTCGATCTTCACAAACATATGTTTGGTAGCCGGCCCGTCCACGAGGTCGAGCCGGATCGTGGCCTTCTCGCTCCGCAGCAACGGCTGGCGGCCTCGCAATGCAACGTCGTCGAGAAAGGCTTCTGTGGCACTCTCACGAGCCCGTCGGTCGCTGCCACTTCGTACCAACGCCATCACCGTCCTTCCTTTGCGCAGCCCGAACGTGACCAGGCCGTCGCACTGCTTTGCTGGGCTCGAGCGAGAGTCGTCGGTCCGGGCCGTCCGAGCGCCCCCCGTTCGGGATGCTGCCGAACTGGTCTGACGGCGTCAGCGCCGGGCTGGGTATCCCCTCGATCCCGCTGCGCCGTACCGATATCGGCTCTTCGAGGGAAACGACTTGTCCCCACTCCCTGGCTACGGCCCGATAGATGGCCAGGTGCCCAGCCACCATCCTGTCGGCCGAGAACCGCTCCGTGGCGGTCATTCGGCAGGTGGCCCGGTCCAATCCAGCGACCTCGCCAAGGGCCGAGACCAGTAGTTCCTCGCTCGGCGCCACAAAGCCCGTGACGCCGTTGTCGACGATCTCGGGAGCGGCGCCGGCCGGGGTGGTCACCACGGGAGTTCCCGTGGCCAGAGCCTCGATCATCACCATCCCGAACGGCTCCGGCCAAGCAATAGGGTTGAGCAAACAAACCGCTCCCGCCAGCAAGGTCAGCTTGTCGGCCGTGCCGACTTCACCGATGTACTCGACGTCACCGCCCAGGAGAGGTTCGACCCGCTCGGCGAAGTACTGGAGCTCGTGCGGCTCGGTCATCTTGGCGGCGATCCGGAGGGGCATCCCCGCGGCGCGGGCAACACGGGCGGCCGTATGGACACCCTTGTCAGGGTGCATGCGGCCCAGGAAGAGGGCGTACCCACCGCCGCCCGACCCGACCGGGAACCGGGTGCAGTCCACCCCGTGATGGACGACCCCGGCCAGGTTCACGCCGTCGGCAGTAGAAGCTTGGTGGTGAGAGACGGCGATCACCGGGACCCGGGCGCTGACGGCCCGGTAGACCGGCCCGAGATCGCTAAGGAACGGCCCGTGGTTGGTGGTGACGACGGGCAACCACGGGTAGCGGTTAGCGTATACAGGGCCGACCAGGGTGTGGTCGTGCACGATGTCGAACTCTTTTGCGGCCTCGTAGGCGTCGACCACGTGACGGAGCTCCGCCACGGCCCCGCCGCTGCCGACGCCTACGGCTTCATCGAAGACCCATTGCCGGTTTACCGGGCAGGTGCTGTCACCCGTCGCGAACAGGAGCACCTCGTGCCCGGCAACGACCAAACCTCGAGCCAGAGTGTCGAGGACGGTTTCGGTGCCTCCGTAGGCTGCTGGAGGGATTGACACCCATGGTGGTGCAATGATCGCTATACGCATCTACGTGTTCTCCTTAGGCGATGCGTTCGTCACGCACCTACTTGGTCCCATGAAGCCCGACCAAAAGGTGGCACCTCGCACAGGACCGCCACGCTGGGCGTCCCCGAAGTGGGACCGTCTCTTATGCGCGAAGGCGCCCAGGTCTCAGACGATTGGTGCTGGTCGGTCCGCGTGGCCGCAGCCGCCGCGGCCTGCGAAGCGACCTGACCGGAAGGGGTCAGCCCACTGGAGGTCCTCCGCTCGACAGTCTGCGCATTCGCCGCGCCAGCGCGCCTGGCACCTTGAACATGGCGCACCGACTCCCTGTCACGGGTCTCACCTACCCAGCGCTAGACCTAACGTCCAGCAAGGCTAGTACTCCTTCGCGACGAGTGCTAAAAGAGGAGACTGAGCGGATGGGGCTGAGGTTGTCAGCCTTGGCGCAGCGGCGTTGATGGTGTAGAAGTCGATGTAGACAGCCACCCCGGCCGGGATTTTGCTCGCGGCTCACGAGATCGCGAAGACCAAATCGTGGAACGCACGCAGGAAAGGACCTCGGAATGACTGAACCCAGAGTTGAGCTGCCGGAGGAAGCCGTCGACGCATTCGGTATGGGTGAAGCGTCGCCGCTTCGGGGCGGAACAGCCCAGGTCTGGCGGGCAGGTGACCTGGTCGTCAAGCAGATCCGGTCCGGATCGCTCGAGCACCACGACTCTCTCCGCGTGTTCCCATGGCTTGCTGATGTCTTGTCAAGGATTGAAACCGAAGGTTTCCGTGCCTCAGTCCCCCGACGCGCGGCGCACCGGAGAGTGGTTGACTCGCGGACTGGACGGCATGGACCTGGGTCGATGGGCACCCGCCCCAGCCTGAGGACGCGCCCGCGTGTGCCTTGGCATTGCAGGGTTCCCATGCCGGTCTGGCTGACATCGAAGTGCCTGCTTTTGTGCGCGACAACGAATCGACCTACGGTCTCGCCGACCGCATGGCGTGGGGGGACCGCCTCCTACGTTCGACCCTCCGTTGGGTGAGACCACCGAGCTCGCCGCACCCGAAGCTGTTCTTGATGTTGCATTTCGCCACCGATCAACAGGACCCCTGGCCAGATCGTCAATACAGCGCCTGAGGGTACCGGTGGCTTAGGTGCATAACGCCCTAATATGTGCGGATCAAAAACCCTCTACTTTCATGGCGAATCCACACAGATCGATGGTCATCTTAAGCGCCCGAGGAAGAAACCCTGTAGAGGGGCGGGGGTTTTCGTCGGCGTGTACATGTCCTCGCCGCAGGTGTTCAGACCGATGGGGGGCAGATGGTCATCGTGAGCCCTGAGGTTGATGGTGGCCTTGCTGCACTCGTTGCGCTATCGGCATATCAGGGCACGGGAGGGACGTGGTCCAATCATCGGACACAGCTACGGCAGCCAGTCCTCAACGCGGCCCTCGTTGGATTGTAAGGTCCGGGCGAGAACGGAGGGTGCCCGGCGCCGCCGTCGGGCCTGGGGTGATTGTGCGGCCTTAGGCGTCACGCCGCATTTCCGCCGCCTTGCCTGAAAGCCGGAGTGCATTGCAGAAAGATGGGTACAGGAGGGAGGCACGTTCAGCCGCTTCAGAATGAGGGCCGCCATTCCTCTGCCGCCCGTACATCGCCGAAGGTTTCGAGCCCTGACAGCAAGAGCTCGGGGCCGAGATCAGCGCTGCGTGCGACAGAGCCTCGCTTCCATACCCACCTGTTGAGCGACCAGACGGGACCTCGGAGAGCGATGTCAGCTTTTACGTGCGCGGTTGCGTACTTATCGCTCGAGGTGTCAATGGTCCACTCGAACCCCGGCGCACCCGTCGCATGCAAATGAAGGGTCAACGCCTTGCCGGGCTCCAGGGCTTCGCCTGGCACCTCGTGAAAGCCCGAGAGGAGGAGGCGCTCTGCTATGCCATCGGCGGCAACCTCCGGTGAGGCCTCCCCAACGTGTGCGCCTACAGCCAATTCAGCGTCGACCCGGTGAACAAGGGTCTCGTGCAGTTGCCGGCGCCACCAGAACATCACTGGCGACCGGGGACCGGTCACGAAGTTCCAGCGCGCCGCGTCTTCGGGCACCTGGCTCAGCGCTGGCAAAACGATGTCAAAGCGCTCGCGCATCCAGTCGAGGGGATCCTGGCCTTCCGGACGTCGAGGGATCCGCTCACGATCAGGCGCATCGCCGGCTCTGTCGCCGACGACAGTCGCCACCATGGCGTAGACCCGGCCGAGGTGATTGAGCAGGTCGTCGAGAACCCATCCCGGGCAGGTGGGCACGACCGCTGAGCGCTCGACGTTCGGGTCGGAAGCAACCTCGACGATGCGGGCGACTTCGTGCTCGATGATGGGCAGAGCGAAGGAACGCTCCATGGCCAAAGTCTGCCATGGGAGGGGACCGCGCAGGTAAAAGGGCAGTGAGCTGTGGCCCGGGTCGAACGTCCTGGCGGAGGTCCACCGCCAGCTCTGGCCCGAGCCCGCGGGCAGTGGCGGGCGGCCTGTCCAACAGCACGACACCCGGCATGCCCGGTTTGAGCGCGAAAGACGCTAACTCGAGGTCGTGCTCACTTAGCATGCCGCCCACTTCGACGTCGAGGTCGCGAACCAACGACATGGTCTCGATGGCGTCCAGGTCGAGCAGGTACGTGCCGTAGGCCATTCTTGGCGGGCGGGTCTATACGCTCACCCTTGTCCTGGGCAGCCAGGGCAGCGGTGAGCGCAGCCTCCTTCTGGCTATAAAAGCTGGAAAGCCAGCGCTGACGCCGCTTGTTCGTCAGCGGGTCACGGCCGTCGTCAGCCTGGGAAAACGGCTCCAATTGCTGTCGGTCCGAGATTCTCACGCGACGCCTGGGCGGAGACCCCGACCGGCAAAGTCTTCGCTGGGGACCAATTCTCGGGTCCGCCCGCGTCGAACTATGGGGACATGGGGGGTAGGCCATTGAACAAGCCCATAGTTGGCATGAGCCCCACTGCGACGGGCCTCGGCTACTGGCTCGTCGCCTCCGACGGGGGCATTTTCACGTTTGGTGATGCGCATTTTACGGGTCGACAGGCAACATCCATCTCAACCAGCCGATCGTCGGGATGACCGCTACCCCGTCCGGCCACGGCTGCTGGATGGTGGCTAGGGACGGTGGCATCTTCGTCGGCCGTAAAGAGCGTGGAGAGGTGACCGCTGGGGATGGCCGCGGGGTCAGCGGATATGCGGTTAGACCGAGACGACTCGCACGTTGGGGTGGTCAGCCGCAAGTCGTTCGAGGTCGGCGGGATCATGGGTTACGATGAGCCCCCCTGGGCGGACGGCGGTAGCTACGACGAGGGCGTCGATTGCCATTTCGCTGCCCGCGTCTACGGCCGCCAGCAGGAGGTACCCGGCAAGGCGAGCGATGCGAGTTCCCGTAGTGATCACCCCGGCGTAGCCCCGGCTGAGTTCGAGGTCGATGGCCTCGTGGTCCCTTTCCCCCGGTAGAGCTCTATCAGGGTGGCCGACGGCACTCGGACCAGTTCTCGCCGACGCTCGGCTGACCTCAGGACGGCCCGCACGCGTTGATGGCGCTCTGGGTTGGAGCGAGGACGCGCTAGAACGGACAGCGCTTCAGTGTCAAGCATCAGGGCCACATCTGGTCGTAGCCTTCGACTAGATCGTCCGGCACGGCCCCTAACTCGGCGTCGAGGTCGTAGGTACCGGCTGAGAGCGTCCCGCTCGAGCTCATGTTCAACAGCCTGGGCTACAAAGCCGCTAAGGCCGCGTCCTCCGACGTGCTCTTCGACTCGTTCCGCGAGGTTCTCGTCGATGCTCACTGACCACTTTCGAGCTGGCACTTCTGGATCATGCCACTGTAGGAACGCGGAGGGTGACCCGTGCCCGCCGGCCCGTGAGAGCCAACGGGCGGGCCTGTGTTTGAAGGTCCTCCGTCGAGGCAGGCCGGTGGGCCCTGGGGTACGGCGTAGCCCCTTGTGCAGCTTGGAGATCGTACGAGCGGGCGGCCGGCTGTCCATGGTGAGCAGGCCCAAACCTAAAGGTGCTGGTCATGCGGCTGGCAGCCACAGCTCGGGGCCGAGGATCAATCCCAGCGGGGAGGGGAGTAACTATTCATGTCCCCCCTCCGACACATGAAATGACATGAAAGTTGTCTTCTCGACCGGTCCGTGGTAGCGTTCGCGGCCTGATGCTTTACGTCAGGCATTCGAGCGCGGCCAAAAGCTAGAGAACCGGGCCTTTGTCAGGAAGTCCCAATCTCGCCAAGAGCGAGCCGTCATGTAACACAACGAGCCACCGTCAGTGTTTAGACCGGGTTATTCGCAGCCCCGTTCATCCTTTCCGCACCATTACCCCGAACACTCAAAACGCAGAGTGCAGCATCAGTTCTGAGGTCGTTATGGGGCGGCTACTATGTGCTTTCTCTAAATTGATCACTAAATGCCTGCCCAGTATGCGCTCCCTGTAAGGGCCTGGAATCGCCGTCGACTGGTGTTGTTCTGAGTGCCCCGGTCCCGGCGTCCGTGAGCGTCGGAGACCTGGTCCAACCGTTCGGATGGTCACCGCATCGACCGGACGGACCTCCCTCATCGGCCGCCATCCCCCGGCCCTCCCGTCAACCGGTCCGTGTGCGCTTCTTCCCAGGAACGACGACATGGCCATCGATGTAGCGCTGGACATTCGGCGCAATATTTGCGACGACCTCGGCGTCGGTCATGGAGGAGATGGGTTCGATCTTCCATACGTATCGCATGAAGGCGAGACCCATGAGCTGAGACCCGACCAGGCTGGTACGAGTCGCCCGCTCTGCCTCACCAAGCTGGGACAGGCCCGGGCCCATAAGTGCGTTCGCGATGACGAACCGAAGTTTGGCATTGGTGCGTTCGTCGTGCGCCGCGATCAGGAGGACGGCGCGCAGTACTGGCGAAAGGGTGGTGTCGTTCCAAAACCGTAAGAGGTTCCGCACCAGAGAGGCACCAAGTTCAGCTCGGGGGGCGGACCACGCCGTCGCCACGCTCTCGAGGAACTCAGGCGGCGGAGTTGTGCAGGCGTCGAGCAGCGCGTCCTTTGACCCGTAGTAGTGGTACACGAGCGCCGGGTCGACATCGGCGTCGCGGGCAATGGCCCTGACCGACGTCCCGGCCTTGCCATTTGCCGCGAACGAGGCCCGGGCAACGTCGAGGATGCGAGCAGCCAGGACGCCCTTCTCATCGCGGGGGCCGACCTTTGTCGTCCTGGGGGCAGCCAAAGGGTTCTCCCTTGTTTTGAGAAGAGCCTCATCATACGATGAAACCTGTACCGGTCAGGCGATGACACGTGGTACCCGGCTCACGCAGGCGCGGTGCTTCGAGCCCGGTGCCATACCCGGTCCGCTTAGGAAAGGAGACCACCGTGAGCGACTCGTCCGCCGCCACCACGGCTCCGGCCGCATCTACGCAGCCCGATACGTCGCACTTCAACGGCCTCCAGACCACCGGCCGGGAGTACCGCAACCTGTCGCCGGTGGCCCACAAGATGACCCGTGACGTTGACCAGCAGGTCCCGTTGCGCGATGGCGGTCACCTTTTGGCCGATGTGTACCCGCCCTCCGATGAGGGGAAGTACCCGGTCCTCATCGCCGCCTCGCCCTACCCACGCCAGATCCAGGACCTCGGCGCACCGACGGCGATCATCGAGGCCGGCAACAGTGAGTTCTTCGTGTCCCGGGGTTATGCCCACGTCATCGCCAACCTGCGCGGTACGGGAGGGGGGTCGAGCGGCACCTGGGGGTTCTTCGACGAGCAGGAACGGCGGGACCTCTACGACCTGGTGGAGTGGGCCGCCGAACAGATCTGGTCAGATGGCGGTATCGGCATGATCGGGATCAGCTATTTCGCCATCGCCCAGATCGGGGCGGCGGCGGCCCGACCGCCTCACCTAGAGGCCGTCTTCCCTTTCGAGGTAAGCCCGGACCTTTACGACGCGGCTTACTTCATGAGTGCGTCAGCCATCTCCGTGACCTGCACGACAGCCGAGCTCCGCTTGAGCGGCACGGACTAGTTCGGAGTCCCACCAAAAGAAGCGACGCCCGTCGCTCGTTCGCTTTCGGCCTTTAACCAAGGGCGTATACGGCTAGTCGGGTTGGCGCCGGCCTGACGCATCCAAGGTACCCACATGGCCTTGTCGGAGAGTGGTCCCGAAATAGAACGCGTGCCCCAAACATTGATCCGTGTCGACCCAATCCGAGCGCCGAACGGGACTGTTCTCGTGCGTCCCATCGGGATCCGCTGCATAACGTGCGGCCAGATTACCGAGGCAGAACGGGAATAATCTGTATTCGGCCGCCTCGGTGGGTGACGCTCTCGTTGGTCGAGTAGTGCGAGCGTCCCAGGGTCGGTCTGGCGAGCCTGCCCGCCCGTCAGGGGGAGCGGGATGACGAGGCTTTCGGTTTTCCCGCCACGGAAACGCACGCCGAGGTAGATCTTGTCGGCCTTGTTCATGGTGACGTCTTCGATGAGCAAACGGGCCATGCGTTTTCGCTCCCGCTGGGGTGTGGCGGGGTCGGACCACAACCTGGGGAAGTCCGTGGCCAACGCCCGGATGCGTGATTTTTGCTCTTCAGTGAAGGTACTTTTGGCGACCGCGGCCGCCCGCTCGTACTCGTCTTGGGCGTGTCGCAGCTGACGGAGGGCGTCGTTCCAGTCGGCTTCCAGGCTGTCGGCGACTAGGCGGTTGTCGGGGTCGACGGCGAGGTAGCGGCGCCGGGCTAGCTCGGCCCCGTGGCGGGCGCGTTCTACGTGGCTGCGGCGCAGGGCGTCGGCCTCATCAGCGCGTGCTTCGAGCTCGGCTTGGACGCTGAGCGCCACTTCTAGCGCCAGGGGCGTGACGCTCTCGAGGAGGAGGGCGCCGATGGCGGCGTCGATGCTGGCGCCCGGCACCTGGTGACAAGGCGGAGTGCCGTCCCGGATCGCCGTCCGCATACAACGGTACTCGGGGACCTCGACGCCGCCTCGGAGGTGGTAGCCAACGGTCATCCGGCGGCCGCACCGGCCGCACACAGCCAGGCCTTGCAACAGGGCCGGGCCTTCCCGGGCCGGGCTTGGCCCGTTCGGCCCCGTGGGCTTGGGCGTTGGCTGCCAATAGCTTTTGGTTGAGCTCAAAAGTCTCCCAATTGATATAGCCAGGGTGGGCCTCGGGGATAAGCGATGTCCATTGGTCCCGAGGTAATTTCTCAACCCGGAGCCTGCCATTGGCGTTCTTGCGCTGGCGTAGCCGCCCATATACGAACGCCCCGGCGTAACGGGGGTTGTGCAAGATGTTGAGCACCCGGGAGTGCTGAAGTGGCGTCCAGGACAGCTCGCCTTTGTGCGGCCCGGTGCGTACCCGGCCCGGGAACCGCAGCCCCTCGGCGTTGAAGGTCTGGACTACAGCGCCGGCCGAACCGGTGCGGGCGAAGGTGGCGAACAGGTGGCGCACGGCGTGCTGGACGCCGGCGTCCGGGTCGAGCACCACCTTGCCGGCCGGGTCGTAGACGAGGCCTGCGGGCAGGATCATCGGCAGTTCGCCCCGGCGGGCTTTGGAAAGCTGGCCACCCCGCAGCCGGGCGCGGATGAAATGAAGCTCTGCCTCCGAGAGCGTCCCTTTGAGCCCGAGCAACATCCGGTCGTTGAACTCGGCGGGGTCGTAAAGCCCGTCCTCGTCACAGATCAACGTGTCGGTGAGGGCACAGATCTCCAATAGCCGGTACCAGTCGGCGTTGTTGCGGGCCAACCGGCTGCATTCCAGGCCGAGCACGATCCCGGCCCGGCCCATGGAGACGTCCGCTACCAGGCGCTGGAAGCCTTCCCGGTCAGCGGCCGAAGCCCCGGAGTGGCCTTGGTCGACGTCGACCACGATTACTTGTTGGGCCGGCCAGCCGAGGCCGACCGCCCCTGGCGCAAGTCGTACTGGCGGACGGTGGACTCGGTGTTGTTGAGCACCTGGCGCAAAGTGCTTTGCCGGACGTACAAATAAGCGTTGCGGGATAAATGAGATGCCTTCGCTTTGGCCGCCGCTTCGGTGCTCATCGCTGTTCAACTGCCCGCAACGGCGAGCGCCATGGTGGCGAGCACGCGGACAAGTTCGTCCCCGCCGACCGGCCCGCTGAGCGGCGGCCGCGGGCCTGAGGGCACTGGCGCTGCTGCGATGCCCCGGCCGGCCCGCAACCAAGCAGCGATGCCGCGTCCTTGCAACAGTGCCAGGTCGAGGCGCCAGCCCGATGGCTCACCTCCCAAGGCATTGGCCCGCAGCTGCTCGTAACGCTCCACGTCGGCCCTGTCGCCGGCCCGCTCATCACCGGCCGCCACTTTTGGGTTGGGCGGGCCGAGCGAGCGCCCGTTCCACCGAGCGGGGGTGCACCCGGAAGCCAAAACGTCCCTCGATCGGACCGACCAGGTCGGCTGCTCGCAAGGCGGGGTCGGTCTCCAACTGTTGGCGGGCGAACGCCACCACCTCTTCGGACATCTTGTGGGCCCGGCGGGGCCCAGGACGGGCCGGCACCAGGGCGGCTAGCCCACCAGCCTCGATGGCCGCCGCGGCCTCGTAGAACGACGGCCGGGAAAAACCGAACTCAGCGGCAGAACGGCTCACGGCATCGCCGTCGACGCGCACCCTGCGCACCATCTCGTACTTGACCTGGACCATGTCCCTGGCGTCCAAGAACTCCGAGCTGGCAAAAGCCGGGTCGCGCACCGTCTCGGGACGCGGGTTCAAGCTCCGTTCCTCCCGCAGGGCCGCCACCTTGGGGTCCTCCTTGCGCTTGGCCATCTCCTCCTCTCCCCGAACTACACTGTTGTAAGTTTAATTATGCCGAAAACTGGCCCCTTGTCAACCACCTGTCGCTTATCTCATCCGCAAGACGGCAGCTCTTACTCGCCTATACCCGTGAGTACCAGTTCCCCCAACGAATGCCTCACACAGGCACAGCGGCATAATGGCTCTTACGGTCCAGCAGAATCTGCTTTACATGTAGAGGCCAGGCCCGGCTTAGCCGAGGCTGTCCAGGACCTCCGCCAGCGCAAGCAGGTCATCGACCCGGAAAGCGCTCCGGCCTGCGGACAGGTTGGCAAACACGTCCGGCTGTGCGGCATCAGTCCAGGCAGTGGGCAAAGACCGCATCGTCCCGTCGTCGGCAAAGAAGTAGGCCCGGTCCTGCTTCCAGGTCTGCTGGACCGCCACGAACGCGAACTCACGCCCGAACCACGGGTGGAACGGGTGGGTTACCCGGACAGTTCGCTGTTCACCAGCGGGAGTGGGCGTAGTTGACGGCGCGGGCCATCAGCGTGGCCGAAGCTTGGTTCGGGACCTACAAGCTCGAACTGATAGAAGGCCGCAGTTGGCGGAGCATCGCCGAGCTGCGAACCGAGACATTGCTTTGGATAGCGGGCTGGTACAACTTGAGACGCCGGCACTCCAGCCTCAGGTACCTCAGCCCTTTAGAGTACGAACGCGGCCTCTCCTGCAAACCCTCCGCTACCAAAGCGGCCTAATCAAACAGTCCGGAGAACTGGGGCAATCCCACAATACGCAGAGTGCAGTATCAGTTCTGAGGTTGTTATGGCGCGGGTATTATATGCTTTCTCCAAATTGATCACTAAATGCAGAACGGCTCCGCTCTGTGAAGAGATGGGCGCAAAACCCTTTTCCGTGACGCCCTCTGCCTGGTCGAGGAGGTCGGTGGGGAGGAACGCGTTAGCGTCGACGATTTCGGACAACCACGCGTCGGAAGACCCTGGTTACCAACCCACTTCGCCGGCCCACTCGTCCGCGAGTTGCATCATCTCGCAAGCGAACGGCAATTTCGTCCTCACGTACTCGTGACGAGCCTCGCCCCCTCCACGGTCCGCTGCTACCAGATGGAGCTTCGCATATTCAGCCAGTACCTGGTCGATACCCGTTCCAGGGGGGAGCCTGCGAGGAGGTGTTCGGCCCCGAGGCGCACCCTGGCGTAGTCCAAGAAAACTTGTAGCTCCTTGCGGGTGAACGGCCGCGCCTCAAGGTCGCCTTCGTAAGAGATCAGGTGGGTCGGCGAGGCTAGTTCTCGCCGTCAGCAGCCTCCCCTCTATTGCGTCAATTTGGTGCACCGTAAGGGGCGACCGTTCTAACCAATGTTCATTCAACGTCGTCAAACGCGTCTGGCGGCCTGTGCGCACATCCACCACGCAGTATTGCATTCGAGCCGGACGAGGAGAGTGAAGGCGAGAATATAGCTTAAGTGGAGGGGTGGTTCCTGGAGCCTAAAGAGCGACGGGCTCCGCACCCTGGGCGCCGGCATTCTGAACTTCGCTGCGCGTACTTGAGTGCCACGTACGCGGCGGCGGAACTCCAGTGGGTACGAAGGAAGTCCCGAAACAGCAGCGAACTGCTCGTTGAAGGAGTCGGCGCAGCACGCTTCGATCCGGCCCAGTGAAGACAAAAAGGCGACCCTGAAAGGTCGCCCTTTTGGCGCTTCTGTGTGTGGCCCGACATCGTCCCGGTTCGCTCTCAGGGGGGGACCGCCTCGTCTCAGGCCTGCGCTCTAACGCAAGCTGGACATTGGGCCGGTCTAGTCGAGGGACTGGTACTGATGACGGTCGGCGTGGGCCCGAGCGGTAACCACTTTGGGTGGTCCCCTCCCGGGCCCGTTTCAGCCAGGCGGGCCAACCAATATGGGCGAGCCGTTCGACACTTTGCCCTCCGCTCCGATGGCAGTGGACGCTGCCTCGACGGCCTGGGCCACGCTTCCCATGTGGGTGACCTCGATCTTGTGGGGTTTGGCCTGCTCGGCCACGGGGATGGTGACCGTGAGCACGCCGTCGTGATAGATGGCGGTGATGTGCTCAAGGTCCAGGCTCTTGCCAAGGAACAGTTGCCGGCCGAACTGGCCGTAGGCTCGCTCCTCCACTTGTACTTCATCAGTCTTATCCCAGAACGCCGTGCGTGTCGCCTTGACGCTCAGGAGGTCGTTCTCGACGGTCAGCTCGATCGAGCCGGGGTCGGCACCGGGCAGGTCGAGCTCGACCTTCAGCTCGTCGCCTCGACGGTATGCATCGACTGGGACCGGGCGGGCCCGGCGTTGGCTGGCCATCTCCTCGGCTGGCCCGAGGTCGCGGTACGGTTGGAATGGCATCAACATGGGTGCTTCCTTTGGTCGACGCTCGAACAGCTGGCGATCTGTGACCGTCTTCACCTCGAACGTCTAACCATCACCATACTCTAGTTCACAGGTGCTAGCAATGAATTTCTGGAAGTTGTTTGCTAATATGATCGACGATGAAAGAGTGGAGCAGCAGAGCTGGTGAAAAAGGGTTTGCCGGTTGGTCGAATTCGTCCCTGATGGAACGCATCCCGTCCGACGACGCGATGCGCCGGTTCCAGCCGGCGGGCCGTCGCTGTCCCCAGACGTTCGCCGAAGGCATTTCCGAACTCCGCCGTCCGACTGCAACCTGCCGGATAGGCGGGATGGTGATGCTCAGGCCCACGGCGCCGGTGCTTTTTACGGCAAACGCGCCGGGTCGATCTGCCGACCCGGGTCGCCCCAGTTGGCCTGAACGCGAGGAACAGGCAGCGGACCGTCTGCTCACTGGATGCCTGGCTGAGAACAACGCCAGCGAGAGCATCTGACTGCACGAACCTCAGCTCGTTTTCGCGATGATACCTTCCATCTCCCGAGCTGAAAAAGCCCGCACGGTGTTGGTACGGATGTTCCCAGCAGAACGTTGTCGCAGCAACGTCGGCCACGCTGGACTCCTCATCAGGGAAGTCGACCACGGAGACTATGTCGTATTTGCCGACGGTCCACACCAGCTCGCGTACTTTTCCTCCGCTCGCCTCAACGAGCTTGGTGAAGTCTTCGGCATGCTTTGTGGTCTCAGGGAAATTCTTGATCCCCTGCTCGGTCCAATTGATTAGCGACAAGTAGGTAGGCACCCGGTTCCACCTTCTGTCTGTCCCTGGGACAGGATCATTCGCATCCTACGGATAGGTCCGCCGGGTCTCCTGTTGGCACTGTTCTCACACCCCTTGAGCAGGAGGAACACGCCTTAGCGTTGTTTCTTGTCCTGGTAATGGTGCTACCCGAACCTGGGCCAGCCACCCGAGAGCCTCCGGGCTCTCACCGCGCTCGTGAGGAAAGACGGCCACTTGACCAGGCAAAGAGGGGCTGCCTGCGCAAGCGAGGACGGCCGACGCGATTGCGTTGTTTTCTAGTCCACTAATACGGCTACCCGAACACGCCGCTCTGCAAATAAGAGCCTCCATCGTTGGAGACTGTGCAGGCCGCCATCTCAAGCGACTCGTGCTCAGTGGGGGACAAGCGAGCGAGCGCCCGAAGTGAATGTTCGTCATCCCCGCCCATTAGTGGTCACACCCACCCAGCCTCGACTGCAGGTTATTTTGGGAACTGGGACCTATGCCCAGGGCTGTGACATTAAGAGCTGGCATTTATAATCTCGGTGAGGCTGACTACCCCTCGCATGTAGTGGCGAGCTCGCACTCTTAGATACGATTCATAAATACCTTGTCCGAGCCGAGTATGTCAGTGACCTGCTCGCCCGGCTCGCTGCTGGCGCTTCTGCAAGTGAACCCGGACGAGGACGTGACGCGCGGGGAAACCGAGAGGAATGGCGGAGAGAGCAGCTGGGTGGTCAAAGTTTTGTCCAAGGGTTTGCTGGGCGTTCCCCAGGCTCTGCTCGGCACTCTCCGGAGTCACGAACTGTTGCTTGAGCGTCCGGGTCTAGCTGCAACGAGGTGATCAGAGCTTGGATCAGGTAGAGCGCGTCTGAGGTGTGGTCCTTGCTCAGGACATTCCTTTGGTCTTCTGTGTGTGCACGCAGCGCTGCCACGACGGGATCGATCGCTCTTAAGACATGCCAGAAGTGGTCTTCGGGCGTCGGCGTGCCGACGGTAAGAATTGCCATGGTGCGGACTCTACCTAGCTGGAGACGGTCCTTACGGTCCCGCGCAGGACATGTAAGCGATACCACCTCAGGCAAACCGTTTCCGCCTGTTCTCACCCACTGCACAAGTAGTAGCTGAGCTGTTGCCGCCAGCTCAATCGAGCCGGTCCTGGCCATCTCTTCAATTTTGAGATGACACTCAGTGGCATCTCGCGTTTTTTAGCGCCGTGAGCGGGTGCCACGTGCCCAGGAACTGTTCTATCTCTGGCGAGTGCTTGGTGGTCATGCACTTATAGGCTTACGGGACCACCCTTGGCCGCCGACGTCCCAGCCGGCACTAGCGTCCCGGCGAGCGCGACCAGCGTGACCTTCACTGTCATAACCCAGATCCTCGGGTTAGCAACCGATCTGGTCGGTTTTCGGGCACCAATAACAAACCCTTCCCCCCAGGGCTCGGCCTAAAAGGCCCCGCAGGGGACCAAACGCCACGCCGAAGCCCTTAGCGGGTCAAGAACTGACGAAGGTGGTCATGGTCGCCGCGCCCGCTCCCGACAAACGCCCGAAAGAACTGGACGACCTTCGGCCAGGGACCTCGTGGCGGGCTTCGATCCTCTTGCCGAGACCTCGCCGCCCGGTCCGTCGACGCGTGGCCCTATCCGCTGCCGCGCCGACGAGCACGACGGCGTTGTCAGCTCACGCCGGTAGAAGTGGTGCCTGCCCGCGCTCTCCCCGCCGTCCTAGCCCGAACCCGACGAGCCAGATGACAAAGAAAATGGCTGCGATGACCCACGCGAAGTGCACGGCGAAACCCACTCCTACCAAGAGCAGGACAACCAACAGTGCCAGGCCGGCGTTACCGCCGCGCCCCTGACCCAGAGGGGGCGCCATGCCCCCCCGTTATTGCTCACCACAGCGTTAAGGACAAGGACCAGTGGCTTGCCTCGCCCGGGCGAGAAGAGATACTCGCGCTATGGGCGTCACCAAACATCCGGACCTTCGTCGACCCGCAGGATCCAACCCGGGTAGCTGGGCTCATGGACGTCGCTGACATGGACGTCGTCATGGGCGCGATGCAGAGTAAGAGGTGGCAGATGCCATGGAGTACGACGGGATGCTCGGCGAGGCTTTGGTCATCCTGGTCGAGGAGTAGGCCTCTTGGGGCTTTGTTACTGTCCAACTTTGGCGCCGGAGCTCCGGTGTGCGCGAGCTCTTCTGCGAAAGGCGCCGGCGGTCCCCGAGGCGCGGCGGGCGTACCATGTGGGGTGTAGTCACCTTCCCGGTACCGGGAGGCCAATGCCGATGTGACTGGAGGTCCGATGCCCAGGGAGGCACTGCTGGCCAGGACCCTGGTGGAGCTCGCAGACACGCTCGTTGCGGACTTCGACGTCGTGGAACTGCTGACGCTGCTGGCTGAGCGTTGCGTTGAGGTGCTCGAGGTCGGCGCCGCCGGCCTGATGTTGGCCGGGCCCGACGCCGAGCTGCGGGCGATGGCCTCCTCCAGCGAGGCCATGCGCGTCTTGGAACTGTTCGAGCTGCAGTCGAAGGAAGGCCCTTGCCTCGACTGCTACCGGAGCGGCAAACCAGTCGTGGGCCAAGACCTCGCCGGTGCCAACGGTCGCTGGCCCCGGTTCGCCGCAGAGGCGCTCGCCACCGGCTTTCACTCAGTCCAGGCGCTGCCCTTGCGATGGCGGGGCACCGTCGTTGGCGCTCTCAACCTGTTCCACGTCGAGGCAGGTGAAATGCATGAGCCCGATGTCGAGGCCGCCCAGGCCCTAGCCGATGTGGCGACCATCGCGGTCCTCAGCACTGCGCCTCGCTCGAAGCCCAGGTCCTAAACCGATAGCTCAATCGCGCCCTCAACAGCACCTCACAAGACGACAACCCGATAGCCAATTGGCAGGAGGCAACCCATGAACCCGAGCCAGCCCGGCGCGCCAGCGACCGCCTCTGACCTACAGGAATTGCTGCGAGCGAGCCAGGGCAGGTGGGCCCTCGACCCGGCCGGATTCTAGCGCCGAGTTCCAGGCCAAACAGTTCTGGGGCGCGATCACCGTCCACGGCCACTTCGAGCGGATCGAGGGCGAAGGCACCGTTGCTCCCGATGGCACCATCAGCGGTGCCATCCGCCTCGACGCCGCCTCGCTCACCACCAAGCACAACAAGCGCGACAAGCACCTGCGCTCGGCTGACTTCTTCGACACCGAGCACCACCCGAACGTCATCATCACCGTCACCCGCCTCAGCGTGGGCGCCGACGGGGCCCTTGCCGGCGATGTCCGTCTCGAGGCGGCCGGACGCTCCCAACCGGTCCGGCCTGCGACCCACGTGGTCGGGGCTGACAGCGCGTCGGTGACCCTGCGTGCCGAAGCCACTGTCGACCGGACCGAGTTCGGGATGACTTGGAGCCCGCTCGGGATGGCCGCCCACCAGACCCGCGTGCTCATCACCGGCCGTTTCGTACGCGCATGACCGGGTAGCAGCATTACCAGGACAAGAAACGACGCTAAGGCGTGTTCTTCCTGCTCAAGGGCTGTGAGAGCAGTGCCAACAGGAGACCCGGCGCGACATCGTCACGTCGTGAAGCAGAGTTGCGCTCTGCGGCCGGCTCATCGACTACACGTTCACTGACCGGGATCCGGGGGCGAAATCGGCCGTTACGAAGTGCGGCTTAGTCTTTTCGTATCGAAGGACTTCATTCTTGATGAGCTTCGAGTGAGGGTCGGCCCACCCAATCTTTCCTTCGACACCGTCAGGAAGAGGAATCATCCGACTGCCACGACCTCGGATGGGCCGTCACGATGAACGGTTACCCACCACCGAGCAGCCTGACCTTCTGTGCTAACTCGTGCTCGCTGTGAGCGCCCGCATCACGGAGTTGCATGAGCTTGGCCGGCTCGTCGCCCACTGACGCCGTACCGGGCGCGGGAGCACCGGCCCGCACTACCGGACGAGACCGGAAGGCGCGTCTCCCCGCTTGTACTGCTTAAACGACGTGGAGCCGGACGACGGGCACTTGGCGTTGGTCAGCGCTCGGTCCTGGCTAGCCTGCAAGGTAGCGGCTTGCGTCGTCGCCTTCGACGATCTGATGGGTGACATAGCGCGCCCAGCTTGCCTTCGTGCGGTCTGGAGAGGCTGTGATCAGAAACAGCGACGGCCTGAAATACTCCAGTCTGCTAGCTCTGTAGGGTTCTTTTTGTGCATTTATCTCATCGAACGCAAGATCCAGAGCGACGCCCATCGGCGTCGCACCGCCAGCCTTGAAATGGCGAGATCGTTCATTTCGGTGTCCTTTCAGGCGCTGAATGGCGCGTAACCCGGCGATAAACCGCTCACCACACCCATGTGACGAACCACCCGAAAGGATAAAACCTGCTTGTTCCGGCCCCGCTCCCGGCCCGAACTTGCCAGAATGGGCTGTGGCCAAAGAGCCTCCCGGGAGACAGCCGGTGCCGTCGCCCCGTGCGCCCGTTGCGCCGAGCTCGGAGCGGCACGCCCTGTCCTTCACGTGCTCAGGGAGGACCAGAGCGTCCAGCAGTCCTTCGTCGACAAATATGTTGACGTCGCGGAGAGCGTCTCTTTCCTGACCCAGCTACGGCCCATGGCGGCCGGGCCCGCCCAGAGTCGCCACCGGCCCGGTGTCCGGGTCAGAGGCGACCAAGCGCACGCGCGATAGGCCCGTTGGCGTAGGTGGTCAAGATCTCCCGCCAGAACAGCTCGCCTTTCGGAGTCGCGCACCCAATCCGGCCCCCCTATTGGCGGATCCCCTTGGCCCACCTCAAGGTCCGCCACAAGAGGGGACACATACTAAAGCCCCTCCCTTTCCCGGGCATTATCGAGGCGAACTTGGCACAATTGGCCTGTGGCGCCTGCGTCCTCACCCGGACCGTACGAACAGTGCGTGCAGGTCAGGGCGCTCGGCCAGTTCTCGATATCGATCGAGGGCCGTAGCGCCGGCCCTTGGCCGCGGCCGACGGCCAAACGGCTCTGCCAGGTGGTGCTAATCAGCCCCGGCCGAAGCATAACCGCGACCTCGCCTGCGAGGAACTCTTCCCTCAAGCTCGGCCCTAGCGTCGGCGCTCGCACGTTGGTCAAAGCGCTGTCGATGGCTCGCCAGGCATTGTCGCCCCTTGGAGAGCCAGCCGCGTCCATGCTGCAAGCCGATGCTGCCAATATCTGGGCGAGGGCGGACGTCAGGGACCGCATCGCCGCCAGGGTCAAGCTAGCGAGACGGGGCTGGTCAGTGTCTACGGCGTCGGCCCGCTGGTCGCCGGGCGCGTCCTGACCGAGGTAGGAGACGTGGGCCGCTTCGCTACCAAGGGACTACTTCGCCACCTATAACGGCACCGCCCCGCTCGACGTTTCGTCAGGCGAACAGGTCCGCCACCGGCTGTCCCGCTCGGGCAACCGCCCAGTCAACCACGCCCTGCACATCATGGCCGTGACCCAAATCCGCGCCCCTAAGTGCGAGGGCCGGGCCTACTGCGAACGCAAGCGGACCGAGGGCAAGACCGGCAAAGAAGCACTGGGGTGCCTGAAGCGCCGGCTGTCCGATGTCATCTATCGCCAACTGGTAGCCGACCATTACGCCAAACTGGTGCCGTGCGCGCAGTTACGACCGCCCAGGCCAACGCCGTCTACTTCGAGCTCACCGACGAGGCGCTCACGGCCGGGCGGACCACCCTCCGGGCCCCGACGCCCCCTGGTGTCGAAGCCTTCATCGCCCTCGACTGGAAGGACAACCGTCTCGTGGGTACCGAGATCCTCGACGCCGACGTCATCCTCCCCGCGAAATTCCTTGAGGAAGCTGAAGACTTACTGAAGAAGGTAATTTTGGCTTCCTCTCGACAGAGAGGAGCCGTTCGGCGCTTGCCTAGGAAGTCTTCTGCCCACTCTCGTTCCCTTGCTTACGGTAGGAACTCCGGCGCGGGCCGGTTCGAGGCATGAGCCGCTCAGGTCATCTCCGCAGCCGGCGCAAGCACATCGCTACGCTACGCTACGCTTCGCTTCACAGCGTAAGGCAGAGGTGATCAATGGCCGAGGAAGGGGAGCGGTTCGGCGCAGAGCGGGCAGCCAATGCTGCGGCGGACGCTCGAGAGGCGGCCGGTCGGGCTAAGTGGGACGCCGCGCGGGTCGATGAGCGGGCAGCCAATGCTGCGGCGGAGGCACGAGAGGCGGCCGGTCGGGCTAAGTGGGACGCCGCGCGGGTCGCTGAGCGGGCAGCCGCTACTGCGGCAGAGGCACGAGAGGCGGCAACCCAGGCCGAGCGGGCCGCTGAGCGGGCCGCAGAAGCCGCGCTGACAACGGATGCCGAGCGGGCAGCCGCTGCTGCGGCTGAGGCACGAGAGGCGGCCCATCGGGCAGCCGAGCTGGCAGCGGAGGTCGACGCCGGAGAGTCCGGCTCCGCATCGTACTGATCCAGCAGGGCTGTGACCTTGCTCATAGCAGGCTACGGCTCGCCTGCTAAATCCAACCGGCCCTCTAGGCGGGCGGTCGCTGCGTGATATCGCCCGCCGCTGAGCAGCGCGAGAAGGGTGGGCACTGTGTGATGTCCGGCCCCTCCGATATCACGGCGACCTCTACGGCCACCGCCTCTGAGCGGCCTTATCGCTCAACCAGTTCGGTTGCCGGTTCCGCCCTGAGCGCGGTCGTCGGCCTCGGACCGCACATCGGCGCGTTGGTTCACGACGTCAACGCGGTCTCGTCGGCTGTTGGCGACGGTGAAGCCCAGCCCGAGGGCCATCACGATAATGGCGACAACCCACAGGAAGTGGAGAGCGAAGCCAACCAGGCCAAATAGCAAGGCGACGGCCAGCACGCCCGTCATCACAGCATCTGGGCCCTTTTTCTGGCTAAGCAACCGGGCGAACCGGTCGTTCAACCGTGGCTCCGAGCGAGGGCTCGGTGAGCTAGTTGGCACTGAGGAAGAAACCCTGTCTGCCTTCGTAGTGCCCCCAGCTATGGCCTGGTCGTCCTCTGTACGTCGCGCCCTGACGCCGTTTTCGGCGTTTTGCGGTGTGGTCGCCATCCTCGGACCTCGCGATCTCCCTCCGAGAGCGGAGGGTCATTGGCTCAACCTGAGCCAATGATATCATATCCGATTGCTGGAAATCTAGTACTAGAATCTGAGAACTAGAGTAAGCTCTGCCCTAGACGTTCAAGCACGGCGGTCGTAGGCCGCCACCTGCTCGGGCGTCGACGAGAGGACCCAACCATGTCGGTGCGAGTGGGACAGTCCCACGAGCTCAACCGGACGGTCCCGCGAGCTCAACCGGATCACAGAGGACCGAGGCGCCGAGCGACACCAGGTCGGAGAGGACGCCGGCCGGCAGGCCAACCAGTAGGAGTAACCGGTGAGCGCTCGCCAGCACCCATTCCCTAGCCAATCGGGTTATCCCACGGCGGTCCGCCGTGGACGACGCTAGGGCCGGTTACCTCCTCTCCAGCCGAGCTCCTCTGCTGGCACCCTAAAAGGGTCGCCCTGAGCCGAGGCTCCTGCCGACCATTGCTCATGCATCAACAACAGCCTTTCCCACAAATACCGCCGAGGGATAGCGCGAAAAGGACAACCGATGAACAACCCCATCGCACTACTGGACGACCCATCGAAGCTCACTACCCCACGCCCGCTGAAATGGCTGGCGCGCTCAAAGGTCATGGCGGTCATTTGGACGACCATGCGGGTCTGGCTAGGGGCCGTGTGGCTCCAAGCCGGAGCGGCCAAGCTCTGGGGCGCCGAGAACCCCGCCTTCCTGCACCACAACGGAGCCGGGGTAGCCGGCTTCGCCACCCATGGCGTCGCGGCCTATACCTGGTGGGGGACCTTCCTACATAGCTTTGTCGTCCCCAACGCCGCCCCTATCGGCGTGTTCATCGCCGTGGTCGAATTTGCCATCGGCATCGCTTTGGTGCTCGGCTTGCTCACCCCCCTGGCCTCGCTCGGCAGCCTGGCCCTGCTGTTCACCTACGTCATGTCGGGGACGGCCAGCGTGTGCGCGTTCTACGCCCTGTTCGCCATCGTCATCCTGGCCACCTGGAGGACCTCGAGCTGGCTCGGCGTCGACGGGTTCATCGGCGGCTACGTCCAGCGCCGCCGCGCCCGAAGGCTATTGCCCTCTACGGCACCGGTCCTGAGCGCAGTCACAGCCCCCGCTCGGGCCGCGTAACGACGTGCTGCCGGCGGTCTTTTTGGCCGAGCGACAGCTCGACGGGACCTGCAAATTTGGCCATCGGAGAAAGTGGAGGTAGTTCAACGTGACCGGCCTGACAGAATTTACGATCGGGAGCGAAGTCTGCTCTAGCGACGGCCCCTGCGGGGTGCTGGCTCGGGTGGTCATCGACCCCGTCGCTCGCGCCCCGGCCCATCTGGTGGTCGCAACGAAGCGCGGCCCCGTTAGACATTGGGAAAAGTCCGTTATAGCCAAGGAAGAAGTACGAAAATGACCCTACTAGTGCCACTGTTTGTTGTCCTGCTCTTCTTAGCCGTGGGGTTCGCGTGGCATTTCCTATGGATCTTCGCCGCCATTTTCCTGATCATCTGGCTCGTCGGGCTTGGGCGGGGACGCGGGCAGAGCGCGGGCAGGCACGGGTTCTATTGGTTCTGAGCCGCTGACGAGGCTCGTGGGCCCTCTTCGACAGGTGTGACTAACTGCTGCCACAGAGCAGACCGCCAGGCCGTCTGCTCTGTGCCCTGGCGTACTCCGCTTATTACGGCTGCTTCCCGACCCTTCCTACGCCACCATCCACTCACGATCCCGAGAGGGGGACGAGAGTGGCAACAACCACCAAAGCAACGAACATCACCCAAAAGCGAAGGAAAGCTAACGGCTCGGCCCGTGCAGGTCTTGACGTCCTTCCCTCACTCGACCGAGGAGTTACCATGCCGCACGTCCCAGAAAACATCACGAGCGAAGGGCCCGACGGCCGCCAAGACGTACACAACAGCGGCGTCGACACGCAGCTGGCGGACGCCCACCTGTGCGGCCAGACTGACCTGCAGACCGGGCGGATGTGCACCAAGTCGGCCCGTCACGACGGGACGTGCAAGTTCCTCCCGAAAGACGCCGCCCGGGCCGTCGCCGACGACCTCCAGGCGGGCGCTGCCGACAGGACCCGTGAGGCCAGTACCTGAGTTCTTCGGCATGCCGTCCGCCATCATCAGCCCGGCCTCGCCGGAGGAGTAGCTCCGCCTTTCGGCCTCCAACCACGCGCTCTTCATGGCGGACTTCGTATAGAGGCACAGTGGTCGGAGGGTCGTCCCGGGCCGAAGGTGTGCCCGCAATCAAGCCCCCACCCGGTGACAATGACCCTCTTCGCCGCTGCACTGCGGAGCGCCCGATTAGTACCAACGCGTGTGGTATCAAGAATGTCGTGCCAGAACCTCGTCGTCTGGGTCGTTACCTTCTCGCCGTTGGGCTGGTCGTCATGTTGGCCGGCCTCTTGTTCGGCTATGACCAGGGAGTGATCTCTGGTGCCCTCAACGGCATCAAGAAATCGTTCCATCCGAGCACTTTGGTCATCGAGGTCATCACCAGTTAGGTAACCCTGGGCGCTATCGTCGGCGCCCTGGTGGCCGGGAAGCTGACCGAGCGCCTCGGGCGACGCTTCACCATCCTGTTGTCGGCGGGGACCTTTGTGGCTGGCGCCCTATTGGAGTCGTTGGCCCCCGGCACGACCGTGCTGGTCGTAGGACGACTGGTGTTGGGGGCGGGCGTGGGCGTCGCCTCGGTGGCCGCTCCCCTCTACGGCGCTGAGAACGCGCCCGCTCGGGACCGGGGACGATTCGTGTCGCTATACCAGATCGCAGTCACGATCGGGATCTTCTTGGCCTACTTCGCCGACTATGTGCTCATTAGTGGCAACCGATGGCGGGTCATGCTCGGCATCTCGGTCGTCGCCGGCGTGCTGTCGTTCGTGGCCATGCTCCTCTTGGGCGACTCGGCCCGGTGGTACGTCAAAATGGGCCGTCGTACCGACGCCGAATCCGTCCTAAAACGGGCCGAGCCACACGCTGACGTCGATGCCCAGGTGACCAGCATCGAACAGGCCATGGCGGGTGACCGACCGGCCACCCGGGGTGAAGTGTTCGCCCGTCAGTGGCGCAAGCCGCTCATCGTGGCGGCGGGCCTGGCCCTCCTCCAGCAGTTCATCGGCATCAATTCCGTCACCTACTACGCCGACACCATCTTCGCCGCCGCCGGGTTCACCTCCCCGGTTAGCCAAAGCTTTGCCGCCCTATGGGCCGTCGGTGCGGTCAACGTGCTCGCTACCCTGGTAGCGGTGTTTTGGGTCGACCGGTTCGGGCGCAAACCCCTGCTCCTCATCGGCTCGTCGGGGATGTTCCTCGGCTTGGTGGTCGTGGCGGGCGCCTTCTTCAAGCTCAGCAACACCACCGCGTCGCCCCCGGCCACCCTGGCGCCCAGCAACGCTGGGGTAGTGGCCCTGGTCGGGTTGGTGCTCTTCATCGCCTCGTTTGCCTTCTCGCTCGGCCCGGTCGTCTGGACCGTGATCAACGAAGTCGTCCCCTCTCACGTGCGGGGACGAGGTGTGGCCGTGGCCACCGCGGTGAACTGGCTAGCCGCCTGGCTAGTCGTGCAGACCTTCCTCACCCTGGTCAAGGCCATCAGCGCCCAGGGCACCATCCTGCTCTTCGCCGGGTCCTGCGCCCTGACCTTCGTGTTCGTCCGCTGGTTCGTTCCAGAAACCAAGGGGAAAACCCTGGAGGAGGTCCAAGAAATGTGGTCCGACTCCGAGGCACTGCGCAAGGCCCTCTCGACCTGGGCCTGACTTTCAACTAATCACAACCGGATCCTTCATCGATCGGCACGACGTCGGGCACGCTCAACAAGCCTGTGCCTGCAAGTCATGCGTCGGTCGACCTACCTGGCGGTGTCGTGGTAGTGCCTAGCACCCATGTCCCTCGGTGACCCGTGCGCCGAGAAACGTGCCCTGCTCAGCCTGGCGGCCGAAATAACGGCTCGACTGCCAGGCCTTGTCCGACAAGCCGACCAAGACACGGCGTGGTCAGCGATCACCCATCAGTTAGGCGTCAGCGCCGGCGTCGCTATCGGCAAAGCAAGGGCGGCGCCCCGCGCGTTGACGATCTTCAACGGCCACCGCGGGTGCTGCCGACTAAGCTCAGTGCTGCCCACGAATTGCCGGCATATCCCGGTTATGTTTACCGGGTCACCGGCATGAAAAGACCTATGCATCATGCCTACAGTCCACCAGGGGGGCGCGTGGCGAGGGCCCGCTACTCATAGTCAATCTGCCGTGACTGCCGTGCGGGGTGGCTCGAAGACCTACAGCCGATCATCTGGGTCGTGCCCATATTGGCGTGTCCAGACGAAGTAGTTTTTGGCTGCGCAAACTGTCGCGGCTGTTTGGTCCCATCGCTTAGCGAGCATGCGTGCCATCCTCGAGGCCTTCCGGTGGCTGCAATTCGGTGTCGGTGCTGGGCTTGTCGAGCCCTGCTTGGCGCGTAGCTCGTACAGCTCCGGCAGGTCCTCGCGGTCCTTAGCCCGGTTGGCCTGCTCTTTGGAAGCAATTACGTCCTGTAGGCTGGCGACGCGAATATAAACGCCGGCCACTTGGAGACGGCGGGCCGAGCCGGCTAAATCCTCGTACCGGCACACAGCCTCCCATCTTTGCCCGAGATGTCGACGAGCAAGTCGATATCGCCGGCATCTGTCCTCCACCTTGAGATTCTCAGTACGGGACATCGTCAAGGCATCGATCTGCACGGGCAGTTCTACCGCCTCCTCATCCGAGAGGCCTTCGACCCTGAGCCGCGCGTTCAGTTCGCGCATCGCGGCCCCGAGGCGCTCGAGGTTGTCCGCCGCCCGGCGGACCAGACAGTCAAGGTCGGTGGTAGGACGAGTGGAACCGTACGCCCGGGTGGCGATGCCGCCAACGACCAGATAATCGACTCCGTGGGCGCTAAAGACTTGGACGATCCGGGGCACGTCCGGCCCAAGAGGCAGTTCAGCGAGTGAGGTCCGGGACGACCGGTGCGCCACTCGCGCGGTCGGCTTCCACTCAGCCAGCCATTCCAAGACCTTTTTCTTAGTGTCGAGGCGCCGTCCGTCGAGAGTAACCGTCGTATCATCCTTGGCGGGCGGTAAAGTCAGCCGGCCCACAGCGACAGCCCATTCGTCACCGGTCAGTACCGCGGCGGTGTCGTCGTGGCCTATGCCTGCCAGAGTAGCGTCGCCTCACCCGAGACCACCGTATTGGAGCCACCCGATCGTCTCGGTCAGACACTCCATACAGGACATGCCCTCGTAGTGTCGCGGATCACGGAAAATGTAGGTCCGCGATCACTGAAAATGTAGGTGCGGCCTGAGCCCGTGGGTGGCGTTTTGGGCGATCATAGGTCAGTCCTTGAGCACCACCTCCTGGTCGAGCAGTTCGGTGACGGCGACGGGCTCGTCACAGTGCGGGCAAGGCCCGCCCAGACCGAGCTTGCGCATGAAGGTCCCGCAGTCCTCGCAGCGTTGCTGGCCCACTGCCCTGGCCCCGCAGCCGTCGCATTCATAAACCGTGATGGGCCGGCGGGGTCGGGCAGGAGGCAGGACGATGCGGGGAGGCGTGCCTTGGCGGCGCCGGCGCCAGGCGGCGGCCTTGCAGGCGGCTGAGCACCATTGGCGCTTGCCTTGGCGGGCGAAGGGCTGTTGGCAGACCGGGCAGGTGATCGTCGCGCGATCGTCGTGCCACGGGGTATCGGGGACAGCTGGCTCATCGGCCATTGCCGCCCACCGCCTTCCTGACCGCCTCGGCGCGTGCCCTGTGCGCCCGCATCCGGTACGAGGGGCCGTCGATATTTATCACGACGCTGCGGTGCAATAAGCGGTCGAGCATGGCGCTGGCTACCATTGGGTCGCCCGTCACTTTCGCCCAACTGGCGATGCCGAGGTTGGTCGTGATGCAGGTGCTGCCCCGGAGGTAACGCTGGGTCACGACCTGGAACAGCGCCGCGGCCGCCTCCTCGGGCAATTGCAAATAGCCCAGCTCGTCGATTATCAACAGGCTGGGGCTCGAGTAAAAGCTCATCATGTTGGCCCAGCGCCCCTCCAGGGCGGCCTTGTGGCAGCGGGCGGCCAGGTCCGAGGCGGTGGTGTAGTGCACCTTGTGGCCGGCGTCGATAACGGCCCAGCCGAGCCCTATGGAGAGCATTGTCTTGCCCACCCCCGGCGGCCCGATGAACAAAAGGTTGGTGGCGTCGTCCAAAAAGCGCAGCGTCTCCAGTTCCAGGACGAGCTTTTTGTCGACCGAGGGCTGGGCCTCGAAGTCGAAGTCGGCGATCCTCCAGGGGGCGGGCAGGCAGGCCAAGCGGGCCAGGGTGGCATGCCGGCGGGCGACGGCCGCTTCGGCTTCCAGGGCGAAGAGCGCTTCGAGCAGCACGGTGGTGCTCCAGCCTTCGGCCTTGGCCTGGTCCAACAGGCCGGGCAGGGCCTCGGCCGCCGCCGCCAGGCGTAAGGCGGCGAGGTGGCCCCGGAGGGCCTGGTAAGTAGAGGCCTCGCTCATGCCGGTCACCTCCGCGGCCCCGGGGAAGGCGGCGTAGATGACCTTGGCCAGCTCGTCCAAGTCCACTTTGGGCTCGGCCCCGGCCGGGCCGAGGCAACTTGGCCCGCTCGGCCAGGGCGGCTGCTCCCGGCGGCCTGTTCTCCTTGCGGTCACAGGGCTTTTTGGGGCTGAACTGGCCGAGGACCACCTTTTCCAGGGCCTGTTTGTGCTCGAGGGTGCGCACTATCTCGCCCGAGCCGGCCGGGGCCGAGCTGATGGGTGACGAGCAGCGCCCCAGCGCGGGCTGAAGATCTCAAGGGTGTTCGTCCCCAGACGGTGCCGCAGCGTCATGGTGGCCCCTTGGAGGCCCGGGGCGACCGAATAACGGTTCCCCCGGAACGCCACGCTGGCCCGGTGGTCGACGGGGGCCGTCACCTCGATGGTGGCCGGGTAGGGGGCCGCCGGCAGGGGGAGCAACTGCTCCGCCTCGGCCAGCTCGCCCACGGTCGGCCAGCGGGGACGGCCCCCGTCCGGCGGCTCTTCGATGCCCCGCGGGCTGCGTAGCCGGGCGTCGCCCGTGGTGGCCCAGAACCGGTCGAGGTCCGCCTGTGCTCCTTCGGCCGTCGCCGCCGCCAGGGTGCGCCACCACCGCCCGGTGGCGAAGCGCACCGCCGCCTCGACCGAGCCCTTGCGGTTGCCCCGCCGGGGCGGGCAGACGGCTACGGTCGCCCCGTAATGCTTGGCCACCGGGGCGAAACTGGCTTGCACGTCGCCGGTAGTGGGCACCACGACGCTGGCCATGCGGTCGACCCGCCAGTACCGGGCGGTGCCCCCCAGGCGCCGGAGCACCCCGTCCATAGCCTCGACCAGGTGGGCCTGGTCGGTGGCCGGGCAGATGACGCCGCGGCTGCGCCCCGAGTACGGCAGCGTCCCCAACAAGACATAGGCGGTGCCTCCCCAGGGGGACTTGCGGCGCTCGAACCAGTCCCATTGGACCTCTTCCCCAGGCGGGTGAGCGATCTCGATGGTGTCCCGGCCGGTTACCCCCGAACAGGCCTCGCAGTGAGGGCGCAGCCCGGCTTGTCGCACCTGGCGGGCGAAGGAGGGGTAGCTGCAGCCATAGCCGAGCTCGACCACCTCGTCATAAAGGGCGCTCGCCCACACGTGCGGGTCGTCGGCAAAACGGGCTTGTAAGTAGGGGACGAAACGCTCGAGCGCACTGGGCTCGGCCCGCCGGCGTACGCCCGGCTCGCGGTTGCCCTCCAAGTACGCCTTGACTGTGCGCCAGTCCCGTCCGATGTGGCGGCCGATCGCCTCGTACGACCAACCTCTTTTCCTGAAGTGCATGGATCTCCACGTCTTCTCCGTGTGTGAGCATGGGCTCCGGGTTCCTTCCATTGCTACGGGGACAGAGACCCACAGCATGGAAGGGGCCCAATAGCCAGTTGGTGGACCGTTCTTCCTCGCCCACCAAGGCACTCAGGTACCTACATTTTCGGTGATCGACCTCCTACAAGTTCACGTGATCCTCAACAGTAGGGGCGGCGGTCCATTGGATCCAGAGCGTGGCCTGCGTGGACCTCGAAAGCCAACACCCGCGCGGGCCTGGTTACACAGTTAGGTTTTCCTCGGGGCCGCTCCCTTCTGCCCCCGCACTGGTAACTTCGAGTAGCGCTAGCCTGCAGGGTCCGGGGACGGGCGCACCTAGTGGATGGCCTCACAACGAAGGGTCATTTTTTTTTTTTCCGCTTCAGACCCTCCTCAGCGGCTCGCATCGACAAGGTTCGCCGGCTAGAGATGACTAAGCAACAGGCTCCTAACCGTCGGTCCTCCTCGGAGGCATAGAGACATGGGCCCAGAGAGCGCATCGGCAACGCGTAAAAGGCTGTTACCCCTGGCCAGCGTGTGCTCCGTGCACCTCGGCGGTCAGCTCCCGTACCGCTTCGACGAGCGCCAACGTGGCGTAGACCTGAGCGACGGCGGGGTTCACACCCAACTGCTCGGGTCCGTTCTTGATGGATTGCACGTCGAGGGACGAAAGGTTCGGTGGCCCAGCGACGTGGGAAGCGACAAGTGCGAGGTCCTCGCTCGAGAGGTTATTAATAAGGCCAGCCATGGGTTCCTCCTCTGTCATCGGGTTGTCACCCGGACTCTACACGACCAGGTCGAATCAGCCACTCCAGCCCAGAGGCTCCGTGGCCCGCGGCCCAGGACGCGGACACTAACCGCTAATGTTTGGTCTCGGCGTAGAGGACCCTCTGCGTTCCTCTTAAGTTTGGCAGTCCCCTCGGCCGGCGCTACGTCAGGGGATCAGGCGGAGGCGGCGGTCGTACATCGCGACGAACTCCGGGTCCTGGGCTCGGACCTCTGACTCGGCCCGACCAATTGCGACAGCACAGGGTTCTTTCCAGACGTGGACGCTGAACGCATTTGCGAACTGTTGGCCCAACCTCGGGACCAGCCGAGCACTAGGGGCGAAGACCCAAGTGCCGTCCTTCCCGGCCACGGACCGGGACCCCGAGCGCGACGTTGGCCAGGCAAGTCCACCGCGCTGGCACCCGAGCCGAGACACTAAAGGTCGCCGCCAGCGGGGGCTCATCGAAGCAACAGAAAACACGCGCAGCACCGGCGGGGTAGCACTTGGCGTAGACGGCCTCGCCGCCACGGCCCCAGCGTCTGTCGGAAGAGGCCGCCCTCGTCGCTGGCGTAAAGGAAGCTCGCCTCGACTTCAAGGGTCTTCTCTCCAGCGCGGGGACTAGCGCCAAGCGGCCCTCGGCCCACGCCTCGCCGACCTTGATCCTGGAGCCCTTCAGCACCGCTCGGCGGACGTCGTTGGCCCGCAGGTCCGCAAAGGAACTGGCGCCTTCATAGCGGCAGGAAAAGCGCACCACTTTACGCGACACGAAATGTCCTGGGCCGCCGGTCAGCTCTAACTCCACGTCGTAGGCGTCGACCTGCAATGCCTCAGACCGGGGACTTCGGCCGGCGGCGCTGACACGCTTACTAGCTTGCGGTGCGGGGCTTGCCACCACCCGGTCTGCAATGAGCCATAGCGACGGCAGGACCGACGAGACCGGGGCCATCGGCAGACCCTTATGTGCGCGGCGGCGAGATCGGCTGGTTCTCATGAGAAGTGCCGTCCAAAGACTGAGTCTCTCCGGTCAGTGGGCTCATAGTGCTGGTCACGCCGCTGGTAGCCATAGCTCTGGGCCGACGATGAACCCGGCGGGGGGAGGGGAGTAACCCTTCAAGTCCCCCTCCGATACTCGAACAAATGTTCGACTAGTCAGAGGTTGGCCGATCGACCCGTGTTCCGTGCCGAGGAGTTCGGGCTCAAGGCTCCATGGTGTCGCGCGCCACCTAGAAGGGACCACGTGACGGCTGATTTTGCCAGGGCGGAACTCGGTTTAACGTGGTCCCATGTCTCTGGCGGGCGACACCTGTGTCCTGGTGACTGGTGTAGCAGCGCGCCGGTGCCAGTACCGGGATCTCTAAAGGGCGGCGACCCACCCCCGGTTGGCGGCGGGAGCGGTCGCCAGGTGCAACCGCAGGATTCGATCAACACCAGTTCAGGCAACCGCGTCGACACCTGGCTGCGGGCCCGACCGAAGGATCGGGCGTTTCGAGAGAGGCGATACTGGGCTTTGCGGGTTGCTCGACCCCTTCTTGGTGCCGTCGCCGTCCCCGGCTCGTTTGGCCTTCAGTGCGCCAGAGGATGCCCGGCCAATGTGCGGTGTGGCGCAAGTCGCAGACCTGGCGGCCGTGGGCCCGTTGTGCCGGGTGACGGCGGGGACCGGCCCGATGCCGTTGTCGACCTAAGTTTGGAACTGTACGTTGCCACGGAGCGCCGAAATTAAGACCCTGCCTGCGGGTACGAGGCGGTACATTTCAAACCGGTTACGCTAGGGCCGGTCGATTACACTCATGCGGCTGTCCGCCTTATGTGCAGCACCGGTTGGCGCTCGTCCGGGTGACCGGGGAGATCGACTTTTACGCTGCACCTAAGCTTTTGGCCGCAGTCAACGAAGCCCTCGCCGATGGGCGCCGGCTCAGTCTTCATGGACCTCGCCCAAGCATCCTCCTTTTTGTGCCGCGGGGGCAATGGCGCTGCTTGTCGCCAGGCTCAGTGCCAGGCCGAGGTGCACAGTTCGTGGTCCTCCGCCCCCCGGCCGCCGCCCTGAGGGTCCTGATGTTGACGGACCTCGTGGAGCCAGTCATCGACCTGAGGGAAACGGGCTATATCGGTCACAGTGGCCACAGTGCCGCCCTCGACTAGGACCCATCCAGCCGCGTCGGCCGTCATGTTTCGGTGACGAGGGCCGCTAAAATCGAGGTCCACTACATGTCCGACCTGCTCCACCGACGGTTCTTGCGCCCCTTCGCTGGCGGCACATTCAGTAGTAGAGGATCAGAGAAGGCCCAGCGAGCTCGCCCGCTTGACGGCGGAGGACCTGGAGTTGACGCCAAGCTTCATATAGGTGTGACGAAGGTGGGTCTTCACAGTGTTGAGCGAGAGGTGCAGGTCCGATGCCATGTCGAGGTACGTCAGGCGCTGGGGGAGCTTCTCCAGAACGCGTATCTCGGCGTCGGTGAGCGGGTCGGGCAGCCTGCTCGGGTGAGCACCGCCCGAAGCGAGCTTCCGGGCTTGCAGGCCGGCAGCGACCAGGGTTCTCAATTGGTCGGTGTCGGGATAGGGCGCCGAGCCTGCAATTAGGTAGTCGACCAGCTGAGGGGCGGTGCCCAAAACGGTTTGGACGAAGCCGTGACGGCCGGCGATGGCCAGGGCCTCTCTGACCAGTTGGGGTGCCTGGTCCGAGCTCTGCATAACGGCGGTGCTAGCGCGCAGTAGTCGCAGCTCCAGGTCGGAACGGGTCGTCGGTCCCTGGTCGGGGGCACTCCTTAAGGCCTCGGTGGCGCTCTGGGGGTCCCCGGCACCGAGGGCAATGGTCGCCGACAGGACCATGCGACGGTCATCGGGCAGTCGCCCGGCGACACTCAGGGCGCCTCTGTGGTCGCCGAGAGCAAGGCGGAGGCGAGCTTCGAGCTCGTCGGCCTGGGTGAAAAGGACAGAATGGTCACTTTTGAGCGCCGTACGCGCCGCCGGCAGCGATGATATGGCCTCGTCCAGGTTGCCGTCCGCCGCCCATATCCGGGCCCGGTCCAGTTGGGCCAGGTAGTCGAAGACGGGTCGGCCACCGCCCAACATCGCCAGGATGTGCTCGTTCAGGCCGGCGGCGCCCGCCAGGTCGCGTTGCTCCAGGGCGAGCAGCGCAGCGGTGCGCAAGGCAGAAAAGGCCATATAGTGGCGGTCAAGGCCGAGCCGACGGGCCGAGGCCAGTGCGGCATCGGCCAGGGTGGCGGCCTCCGTGAGCGCCCCCTCGGCTAGGGCGACCTGGCTGGTGACGCCGGGGCACAGCACCTCGGTCACCGGCGGAGGGCTGAACTGAGCCGAGGCGACTGCGTCAACGGTCTCGCGGGCTTGGGCGTACTGGCCCAAGTAGGTGTAGCAGTACATGGCCAGCACGTCCAGGCCGAGCCGCCAGTCGTCCAGGCCGCCAACTTGGGCCGCCAGGCTTCGCGCTCGGTCTCGGTGAGCCAAAGCTCGTCCAGTTGACCGACGAGGGCGTAATAATGTGAGCTAACAAGGGCCAGTTTCATGGCCAGCTCGGGTTATCGGCCCGCGTCGACGACGCTGTCCTGGGCGAGCGTGAACGCGCGTGCCCCCCTTTCGAATGCGCCCCGCGTGAGCAGCTCGACGGCCAAGGGCCCAGGATCTCGGGCGCCCCGGCGAAGGCGTCGGGCTGCACCTCGTCCAGGTCGAGGGCGCTGCCGACAGTTGGGTTGACAAAGAAGTCGCGCACGACCCGCTCGCTGAGGAGGTGAAAAGCGGCGGCGGGGTCACCGGCGGCCAACAGGTGCCTCGCCGCCGGGCCGGCGTGGCCGGCGTCGGCCAGATAAGTTGCCGCGGTCAGGTGCAGTTGCTGTTGCCGGGCCGGGTCGCGAGCATGGAGCTCGGCCTGCAGCACTTCTTTGACCAACTGGTGGCAGCGGTAGCTGCCGGCTTCTTCGTCGGCGACCGTCACGAACATGTGGGCGTTGTAAACGAACCGCAGGAGGGCAGCTGACCTCTGGCCACAAAGAGCGGTGCAGGCGGGCACCGAGAGCTCGTCGAGGACCGAAGTGGCCAGCATGAAGTCGACGACGTCGGGCGCCTGGGGGTACAGGACCTCGTCCAGGAAGTAGCCGGCCACTGTGTGGTGGTGCAGCTCTACTCGAGCTGCGGCGCTGAGAGGGTCAGGCGATTGCTTGATCGAGATAGCCGCCATCTGTAACCCGGCCACCCAGCCCTCACTGCGGCGGTGGACCGCAGCCAGGTCCCGCTCGCCTAGCCGTACGCCGAACCCAGCGAGGAACGCCTTGGTCTCCTCGGCTGACAGGGCCAGGTCCTCGTCACGGAGCTCGACCAGCTCGTTATTGGCTCGCATTCTGTGGAGCCGGAGCGGCGGGTCGGCACGGGTGGCCACGACGAGCTGCAGCGACGGTGGCCGGTACTCCAGCAATAGCGCCAGGGGCCCGCCCCAGCCCCGTCGGTCAAATGAAAGTCATCGACCACCAGCACTCCCGCCCCGTCCGCCCCCTCCAGGTCGTCAGCTAGGGCGGCGATGACATCGGCAGATACCTGGCCCTCCAGGCTTAACAGTTGACGGGCGTCCTCGCCAATATCGGGCTGGCCCCAGGCCCGTCCAAGGGCTTCGATGATCGCGGCGACGAACCGGACCGGGTCGGCGTCGGCTACGTCACAGCTGAGCCACGCCGAGGGCCGCTGCGGCCGGGCCGCCAGCCAGTCGGCGAGGAGCCCAGTCTTGCCGCTCCCGGGAGAGGCGACGACCACGGTGAGTCGAGCTCGCCGGCCCCGGTCCAGCTCATCGAGCAACCTCGGCCGGCGCACGAACCCGGGCACCAGCTTCGGCGTAGAGAACTTCGAGGACGGGAACCGGGGGCTGCGGAGGACCGACGCATCGCTCTCGTCCTTTTCCGACATCCTGGCTCGTCCTCCCGCGACAGCCGCATCGGGTGCGGCCGCTTAAACGACCACCACGCTATTACGGCCGGTCCGTCGAGACCTGCGAACTATCTCACCGTTGGAGGGCGACGACAACGGTCCCGGCGCCCAGACCGCTGATAGTGGGCCCCAAACAGCATAGCGTGACCGGCGGTGAGGCCACCTAGCCCGCTACTTCGGTCCTGACCGGCTCGTCGACCGTTCTCTCCTGTCCAGCGGCGAGCAGCCCTTTGGCGTCGTCGATATGGAGCCCGAGAGCCTCGGGAGCGAGCGTCGCGCGGCTTACGGCGAACACCTCGTAGACAACGGGCGGGGCCTCATAGCCGACTCCGACCAGCGCCCGTAGGCTGAATTCATGGTGCCCTTCTCTGCGTCCTGGGCGAGCGTGCGCAGACCGTTTGGTGCCGCCAGTGGACGCGTCTTCGCGCTTGACTTTCCGGGAACCCCTGACAGGGACGGGTACTTACGCCTTTGAAACAACTCAGCGCCCGCAGAAGGGGACGTGTCGGGCGCGAAGGCCCGCTCACGCTGCGTTAGGGTCCCAGCCGTCAAGCCGGTTGGATGTCTGATGGCTGCCAGGTCTTGTCGAACCAGGGCTGGAGCGGTCCGTACAGGCGCAGCATGGGGAACCAGCTCTTGCCCGGGACTGTCTGGACCCAGTTGTGCTCGTGACCCGGGGGTGGTTGCGGCCCGAACCAGATGGTGTAGGAGCCGTCCTCGTTGGCGCCGACCGTGTTACCGAGGCTCATGACGCTGGGGTAGGGGTTGTCGGTCTGGAGGAGGGAGCGGGTCTGGGTGTCGTAGACGTCGACGGACCCAGAAGTTCTTGGCCGGCGGGTTAGGGGGCAGGGTAAGGGTGTAGCCCTTGGCCCCGTCGAGGAGGTCGCCGTTGGCGTCGTGGGCGGTGTAGGCGTAGGCCGACCCCGCCCCGACCTGGGCATGGGCCATGGCCGGGGGGATGACGGTGGCGAAGTAGTGGAGGGCGGTGCGGGCGTCCAACAGGCGAGCGTCGGCCCGGAGGAACTCGTAGCTGCCGCCGATGAACGCCTGTAGCCATGATGACCCCTCGAAAATGGTGGCCTCGGGGTCTCGGGGGGCGTACACCAAGGCCCGGCTGATTGCCGCCGCCGCCCGGGCCGCAGTATCGAGGGTCGTGCGCAGGCGCTCGTCGGGGGCGAAGGTTTGGCCGTGCACGATGCCGATCCCGGCCAGCTGCCCCGCCCGCTCAGGGTCGAGGGCGGTAGTCGGCTCCTCCTGGACGACGGTGTTGACTTCCTCGTAGAAGGAGAAGTCGTTGGCGTGCACGGTGTTGAAATGGAAGTCGGCGATGTTCACGAAGTCCACCGCAGGCGGGTCACCGGCGGCTGAGAGGGGGTAGACCTTGGTCTCCTTCATGGCGGGCACACCCCCGAGCGCCCGGAAGACGACCCAGTTGGTGAACGTCGGCGGTCGGTAAACGTAGTAACCGTCGGGGACCTCGCCGTCGTAGCCGGGTGGGAGGAACAGGTACCTGCCGCCTTCGCCTTTGTCAGGGCCGGCAATGCCCATATCTGTGACGTAGCGGAACCAGAAGTCGTCCACCACGCACAACGACTGTTTGGGCGGCTCGATGACAAACGGGCCGGTCGCCTTCAGGTCGAAGAACATCGACCCGTACGTCGTCTCGGTGTTGGGGGTCAAGAAATAGCTACCCGAGTTGGCCCGAGGCTCGGTGAAGCCGATCTGGTCCGGCTCGGTGAGGCCGATACTGCGGAACCCGTTTCGCATGGCCACCAGGGACGCGCCGGAGACGGTGTTAAGGAACACCTCGACCCCGCGCATGAAGTCCAAGGCGTCGTACAACTTGGCCACTGAGCCCGCCGTCGGCACGCCATCGACCAGCTCGAACGTCCCCAGCGGCGTTTCCAACCGCGGGGGCGTGCCGACCGCTTCCAACGCCCGCTGCAGTTCGTCCGCAGCCATGTCATGTACCTCGTCAGCCATTGCCGCTCACACTCGCTTTCTGGCCGAGCCTCGCCGTGGCCGATGCCCGGACGTCGTCGTCCAAACAGCCTGCCCGCGCGACGGTCGCCCCGTCACACGCCTGGCTTCCGCCGCAACGGGCGGTAGGCCGCACATCTCCATTCGCGTCTGTAGAAGCGCGTACAGGACAACGCTCAGCCCGCCGCGGACCACTGCTGGCGAACGGACCGACCCAAAAGGCCAACAATCCCTCTCGACGCTCCTCACGTAGAGTCCCCACAGTCGTGTCGGACTCTGCTTGGACCATTTGGCAGCCTCCGGGAGTGTCGCCCCGGACCCTGTTGGCGCTGGCTTGGAAGATTGATCCCCGAGACGCCTGGTTCGGGCAGGACGACCGCTTTCGGTCTTGTCGCCCCGTACGGGCTCGACGCCTCCTTAGTTAGTTAGAGGAGCGCCATAACATCCACCGTCTCGACCAAACGAGCAGTCGCTTGGAGGATTTCAACGACGAGTCCTTCTCCTTCGAGACGCTCCGCGCCCTTGGCTATGCCCCATACGGTGGCGCCGACATCGGCGAAGTCACCAGCACGGCGAGCCGGATCCCCGACGGCGACTTGACGCCTGGTACCCAAAGGGGCGGGCGCTCGGCAATCGGGTCCACGCCGACGCCGATCGCAGCGCCGCCGCAGGGCACCCCGTCAGCGCCCGGGAGTCCTACCGGCGGCCCAGCAACCACTACCGGCTGTGCGAGTTCTACCTGCGTGTTGACTCATCGACGACCCCGAAGTCCGCGAGGTGGGCCTGCTCTGGTCGACAGCTTCGGCCGTGCCGCGCAGCTGACGAACCCCACACGGCAGCGGGTGAGCCTTCCCTATGAGGACACGACGCTGCCCGGATGGTGGATCCCGGCAGATCTTGGGGACGGCTCATCTCAACGGCGGTGTTCCAGACGGTCCCCGGCCGACGCTTCCGTACCACGAGGGGTTCGACAGCACCGAGGAGGAGCTGTACTTCACCCGGCGGCGCGGCCGCCGCCCGGCGTGGCTACCACGTGCTTGCCTTTGGCGGCCCCGGACAAGGCAGCGCCCTTCGTGACCAGAAGCTGCTCTTCGGCCCGGGCTGGTAAGCTGTCGTCGCCCCCGCTGTCGACTGGCTTTTGGCCCGCCCGGACGTGGACCCCCGACCGCATTGAGCTCATGGGGATGAGCTTCCGCGGCCTACTCGCGCCTCGGACGGCCGCCACCGAGCACCGCTTGGCCGCCCTCATCGTGTACGACGGCCTCTATTCGTTCGCCGACGCGGTGCACCGCATGGTCGGGCCCGAGGTCGTGAACCTCGTCTACGACGGCCTCGACACAAGCGGTACGAAGGCAAACGCCCTCATCGAGGACATCATGAACTCCAGAACCTAGACTTTCGGCCCCGCCTTCTCGTAGGGTATGTGGGTCTTCGCAAAAGACTGCCCGGCCGATGCCCTCCGCGCTTTCGCCCCCTACACCCTCGACGGCTACGCCCCCTGGTCACCTGTCCCACGCTCGTCCTGGACGGCGAGAATAAGAACACGTCCTGAGCGGCGTGCTGGTCCCCAACATCCCGACGCACAACCTGTCTTTGGGGAGCTGATAGCGCCTAACCAGGACCTCGAACGCCAGGACATCGCCGCCCGACGCCCGCTGGGCCAAAAGCCGGTCGCTCGGTGCGCTCACCCGCGGTCACCCACAGTGCCCGACAAACCCACAGTGGGGGATGGCCAAGCTCGCGCGCCCCGGTGGGGCCAACTCGATGCGCTGGTGTAGGGCGCCTGGGTCCACCAACTCGAGATGAGCACCACCCTTTGACGTTGGACCACCAGGAGCTCTCCCCGTCACCGGGTCGGCGTTACCCCCCTCAAGTCGATTACTGGCCGCACAAGGTCCGTAAGGGCCAGAACCCTCAGAGCCGGGCGCGACGGACGCAGGAGCATGAACTCTGCACCTCGGCGTTGGCAGTGCCGCCTGGCGACAAGCAGCGCCGTTGCCCCGGCGGCACCGAAGAAGGATACTTGGGCGAGGTCGATGTAGATTGAGCGGGCGCCATTGCCGAGGGCTTTGTTGACGGCGACCAAAAGCTGCGGCGCAGTGCAAAGGTCGATCTCCCCGGTCACCCGGACGAGCGCCAACCCATCGGTACTGCACATAAGACGGGCAGACGCATAAGGGTAACCGACCGGCTCCGAGCGCAACCGGGTCGAACTGTACCGGCTCGTTCCCGAAGGGGCCGGCCCCCCAGTAGGTGGCGGTGCCGGCGCCTCGGGCGGAGCCTCGTAATTCTGGCGCTGCTTGGCGACGTGCAGGTCCAAAGTCAGGTCGACCACGCCACGGGGCGCCTCGCCGCCGCCGCCGCCGGGCACAACAGCCGCACCATGGTCCAGGTTTGCGACTTGCACCACCGCAGATTGGCCCGGGCCTCCTCGGGCGCACTGAAGGCCGGACCAAGCCGGTCCGCTCGAGCAGTCGTCGGTGCGCCTGCCCGTCACCTTCGCTGTGGCTCTTCGCTCTAGCGGCTTCTCCAAGTGCTCCCACATGGCATCCTCCTCGGGGTCGGCCAGCCACCCCCCACATGTGACAGCGACGGAGGGGACCTGACGTCGAGGAGGCGTAACCGGGGTCTGGAGCGGCGACACCACGACGAGACAACTAAAAAAAAATACGCCATTCACGGCATGGGGCGCAAGGCGCTCCCGCAGCGGCCCCGGCGGGGTGACTTCGAAGAGAAGAGGCTCGCTGTGAGCCTTTCGTGAGACGGGCCGGGCCCTGGCGCGGATTCTGGCCCACGCGATCGTCGAGATGCCTGGTCCTGCCCTGATGGCTCACGATCGCCGGAGAGCACCCCGTAAAACCTCGAGCAGCCTTCCGAAGGCGGGCGTCGGCCGCCATTTCGGCGTTGGGGCTGAGGAGGTCGTCCAAGCCGCACACGCCGATTAGACGTCGGAGGAAGGCCGAGGGCGACCGCACTGTCAACGAGGCTGAGCCCTGGCGGAGGAGCTCCCGGGCCCGGGCGATGAGCCCGAGCGCCGATGCGCCCATGAATTCCGCGCCGCTCAGGTCGACGATGACCCAGGCGCGGCCGACGGCGATGGCGCGCGCCAGGGTCAGGCATGGCTGTATCAGTCGAAACGTCGTGCTCGCCCTAAAGCCAGACGACGAAGGGGCCAATCTCGGGTTCTCTCCCGCTCGCAGGAGGTTGGTCAGGAACCGTAAAGAAAGAAGGCCCGACGGGGGCCACAGCGGTGTCCTCCTACCTCAGGCGCTGCGAAGATCGCGTACCAGGCGTCCGGAGTACCGCCCCTGCCAGCCTGCGCTAGCCCAACACGTCGGGGACTTTGTCGTGCCGGCAATGGCCCTTCTTGGCTTACAGGCCGCACATGCTGGGCCAACCCGCTGTGCAGGGCCGTCGTCACCTTCTGACCATTTGTGACGCCACTTACCGTGCCACCACCTCGTCGGCGAAGGCGCCACAGGGGACTCAGCGCCTCGACTAGGAGCACCAGCTCGACTAGGGACTAGGGACACCAGCCTCGCCCAAGATCGTTGCCGGCAGGCCCAACCAGGCAAACACCAAGCGGCGCGTCGGCGTCACAACCGCGGCCTGTCCACAAAGCTTTTGTCACGGCCCCAGGGACCTACTATGCCACTGAACCGAAGTTGGCCCAATTCACCTGGCCCAACAAGGGCGATTTGAACGGACAGCAGGAGTGCCCGCGTGACGCCCGACATTGTCACGGGCGAGGGCCTGCTTGCGGGCAACTTCGGCCCAGGACGACCCTCCGACCAGTGATGCCCCTGCAGGAGGTTCGCTATGGGGACAGCGTGGTTGGAGGCCGTTAGACCGAGCTACTCCTCGCTCTAGGGGGGCTCGACTTCACCCAGGTAACGTTCTCTGTACACAGCAAGGCCCGTGCCTGGCGGGCAGCTCCACCTACTCCCGGCCGTGAAGCCACCATCGACAAAGATCGTCTGGCCGCTGATGAAGGAGCCGGCCTCAGAAGACAGCAAAAGGCAAAGTCCCACCAGCTCGGCCGGGTGCCCTGGCCGGCACATTGGAGTCCGGTCCAGCACCCACGGGGCAATCGTTGGGTGTTCCCAGTGGGTGGCGTTCATAGGTGTTGCCATGAACCCCGGCGCAATGGCGTTCGTGCGGATGCCTAAGTGGCCGAACTCTACTGTCATACCCTTAGCAAGCTGGCTCAAAGCCGCCTTTGCCGGTCCGAGCAACGACACGCCTTCGAGGCCGAAGGCCAAGTTGAGAGAGCTGATATGGATGATCGAGCCTCTCCGACGTGTGACCGTCACACGAGCGGCTGCTTGGGCCAGCTCATAACACCGTTGGTAGTCGACCCTCCAAATCTCCTCGAAATCTTGCCGCGTCGCCTCGAGCATCGGGACGCGCCGATTTATGCCTGCATTGTTGATAAGAACGTCCACGCCCCCGAAGCGCTCCACCGCGAAATCCACGATCTTCGTCGGCGCTTCATCGTCGTTTAGGTCTATGCCCAGGGAGACCGCGTGGAGGCCAAGATCGCAAAGCACACCCGCCATCGCATCGACCGACGAACCGTCACGGTCAGTAACAATTACGGTAGCGCCGGCTTTGGCCAGACCGGCGCTTAGCCACCGACCGATGCCTCCCACAGCACCAGTTACAATTGCAACGCGGCCTTGTAGAGCGAACAGTCGGCTCGGCAGGAGCCGGTCAAGCCACTCCTGTCCGTACCATGAAGCGGTCAGTTCCGATGACATTGAACTGCCCACATTATAACACCGGACCGAGGGTGCCTTCTTCAAGTGCTGCCCTCGGAACGGACCGACTGCCAGTAGGCCCGCCCGTCACGCTGTTGCCGCTGCCCTTCGCAACTCCAAAACAAAGCGGAGCGTTCGGGTGCCTGGTAATCGGCGCAAAGAGCTATTTCGTAGCTTGCGCGTATGCGGATGAAAGCCGTTGTGGTAAAGATGGGCTGCCCTGGGAGCTGTTTGCATGCACCTATAGGTCCTCCTGGGCGCTGACCAGGGGTCGATACAGTTCCGGGCGGCGGTCACGCAGCATCGGGAACCGGCGACGCCAGAGAGAGACCTGCTCGCGGTCTATGTCTGCGTAAATGATGTCGTCTTCTTGCGCTGAAGCTATGGCGAGAGTCTCTCCACTTGGGTGGACGATCAGGCTCTGGCCGGCGAACTCCCACGCTTCTTCTAGTCCGACCTTATTTGCTACCAGGAGATATGACCCGTTTTCGAACGCGCGTACAGAGTGCAGCTGGCGCCATACGGGGTTGTCGGGGTGGCTTGCAAAGGGGCAGATAAGCAGCTCAGCGCCGTGAAGTGCTAGTATACGAGCGGTCTCAGGGAACAGATTGTCGTAGCAGATCGCTACTCCGACTTGCCAATCGTCGATGCTGAAGACCGGAAAGTGAGCACCGGGCCGGAAGTAGAGTTTTTCTACGCTAAAGACTCCACCTGGGTGGGTTTTACGGTAAGCTCCGATTAATTGCCCAGCGCGATCGATCACGGCACTTGTATCGTAATAGAGTCCCGGCCGTTTCTGTTCGAAGATCGAGGCAATGATCCAGATACCGGTCTCACGGGCCGTTGACTGAATGGCCGATAGCGACGGACCAGTAAGGGGCTCCGCATACTCGAAATAAATATCCTGCCGCTCTTGAGGAAAATACTCTGTATTGAACAATTCGGGCAGGACGGCGAGGTCAACGCCTCGTGCGGCAGCCTCCTGAAGGAGTTGTTGAGCTCGCTTTACGTTTCGAGAGGTGTCGTTGGGAACGCTCTGCATCTGTATGGCGGCGACTCTCATACTGGCTCGTCTCCCTTGGGTGATGGAGTGGAACATCGCGATTTGATATGGTAGTTCTTTATATACTAGACGGCCAGGTTCAGATTCTACTGGTGGCCAAGTAAAGTCCCCACCCCTTCGGTGGTCTTGAGCTTAGTCCCACCGCCTCTCTTGCGCCTTTCTTGGCACACCCGTTCCCAAGACGGATCACCGCATCGGAAGGACTTCGCGTCTGTCACTTGAACGATGCTGTAGGGGACGAGGCGGTCGAGCAGCGCCGTGGTCTCCTGGGGCAAGAAGCGCCCCCACTACTAGAACGGCCAATGGCTGGCGACCACCGGGGCGCGTCTTTCATAAGCGGTGGCCACGAAGCGGAAGAACAACTGGGAGCCGGTGTCGCCAGTTGCTGGTAGCTCAAACGAGAACCAGCCCCAAACCGCCATCTGAAGTAACGCCCAATAACCGGCGTACCGGTACCGTCAATGCGCGACATAATGCGCCGTCACGTCACCTTCGTGGCGCTGACCGGCGTCCTGGTCTTTGGACGCTCGCTTGGCGGGCAGCCGAGGGGCTGCCAAATCGTTACCAGCTATCGCTTGGTATAGGTTTTGGTCTAGAACACCCGTCGTCTCGGGTGGTCTCCTGACACTCATGACGTGTGGCACCCCCCTCTGAGCTGCACTCCTGTAGTCTCCCGTCGCCCATATAGACCACCGAGGGCGTTCGGGCACACTTCTCACACACCGGGTCTGAGCTGGCCTTTTGGCGTTTTGTCAGAACGGTTTGGTCTAGAAAACCGAAAAAGACGAGGGAAGTGAGGTGCGTGGGGCCGTCGAGTGAGCTGACCAAAAAGGAGAATGACCAAGCGTCAGAGCGAGACCGAGCCTGCCACACCGTCGCCGAGGTGGCCCACGCGCGAGGCGGGTGTGCGGCGATGGTGCGCTTCAAACGGCTCAATTGCAGGCAGGGGCATAGCTCCGGGGCCCTCCTGCTACCCGGTCGCCGCGGACGCGAGATCGCCGGTTATGTTGGGCTTCGCTCTGAAGTGAAGGTTGAAAACCCCGTCATTATGGGCGTTTTGACAACCTGCCGTTATGTGGCGTTGTTCTGTCGGTGGGAAACCCTTGCGGGAGCACGGATCGCGTACGTCACGGATTCGATAACCGTCGATATGGCCTCTGAGCAGGTACTTCGTCGAGGGCTAGGGCTGAGGACCTGAATGGTTGTTATGCGCACCTTGCCGGCTATCCGCAGTTGAGGGTGTAAGGGCTGGTGGGCGCGTCGGTGGCGGGGTAGGGGTCGAGGTCCTCCGAGGATCGAAGTTCTCACGCTGCCGGTCGGAACGACCTCGACGTTGCCACCAACACGAGGGGGTGCGACTGTGCGGCCACGTGCCGGCCGACGGCGGCGCCTCGCGTGGGGCTTCACGCTCGCGAAGTCATCCCTGCCGCCGTGCCGAAGGGCGAGTCTGTTCGGTCGCGAGTCACGTTGGCTTGGAGCTCGCAAGGCGGGCTGCCTGGGCGCGTGGATCACGAGCAGTACTCGGGGCTACCCGTCGGGCTCGAAGCGCTGGCTGAGTGGGCTCAAGTCTGGATGGCAAGGGCGAGGAGGGTATCGACCGCAGTTTCGATCGGGCGGGAACTCCGAAGTACCTGACCGAGTAGAAGCCCTCCTTGGAGCGCGGCGAGCAGAGTAGTGGCGAGGTCGTCCGGATCGATGTCGGACCGGAGTTTGCCGTCGGCAAGAAGGGATCTGAGTCGTTCGCCGATGGCGGCTGCCCACTCATCGAACCCTGCCGCGATGAGAGCTCGGGCCTCGGGGTCACTCTCGGCGAGTTGACCAACGAGCGAGCCAAGTTGGCAGCCCCCCTTTGCTTTGGTGCGCTTCGCGGCGGTGATCACCATGTTCCGCCAGGCTTCGACGCCGTTCGCCCTACTGAGTGCCTGCCGATTGCGATTGACGATGGCGTCGGCGTGGTAGTCGATGACCGCCTGCACGAGATCGTTCTTGTCGGGGAAGTAGTGGTACATCTGAGAGCCGCTGACTTCCGCGGCCACCTTGACGTCTTCCAAGGTGGTGGCCGCCACCCCGCGCTCATGGATCAGGGCGGCAGCCTCCTCCACTATTCGTGCCCGGGTGCGTGCTCCCTTGGGGGTGAGCCTCGGCCGGTCACTCGTCTCGTCGACCATGCCACCCATGCTAGCAACTTTTGAGTTTGACAGCCCAGTCCGGCGGTGTCAGAATGAGTTGTACAACCCATTTTGGAGCGAGAGGACGACATCACATGACTGACCTAAAAGGCAAGACAGCGCTGGTCACGGGCTCGACGAGCGGTATCGGCCAGGCCACGGCGATCGCCTTGGCCGCCCGGGGCGCTCACATACTGGTAGTCGGGCGCAACGAACAACGAGCCAAAGACGTGGTCGCCGAGATCGAAGGCAGCGGCGGTAGCGCAACGTTCCGGCTCACTACCTTGAGCGACCTCGAATCGGCCCAGGACCTGGTCGAGTGGGCCACTGAGGCAGGCGACGGTCACGTCGACATCCTCATCAACAATGCTGGCGTCGCCTTGCTCGGACCAAGCAACGCAGCCACCGAAGCACAGTTCGACGAGACCTTTGCACTGAACGTCAAGGTTCCGTTCTTCCTCGTCGCGTCACTAGCGCCAGCCATGGCCGAACGCGGATGGGGCTCGATCGTCAACGTCTCTACGATGGTCGCCAGTTTTGGACAGGCCGGCATGGCTCTGTACGGCGCCAGCCGAGCGGCTCTCGAACTGTTGACTAAGGCCTGGGCCGCCGAATACGGCGCTCGTGGTGTTCGGGTCAACGCCGTTGCTCCCGGTCCGACGCGCACCCGCATGATAGAAGGTGTCCCCGACGAGATGGTGAATGAGCTCGCAGCACTAGCACCAGCAGGTCGCGTAGCTCAGCCCGAGGAACTTGCTGCGGCGATCGTCTTCCTCGCCAGTGATGAGGCCAGCTTCGTCCACGGCGTCACTCTTGCGGTCGACGGGGGCCGAGTAGCGACGTAACGCCTGTCGGCGGTGACGTTCTAAGAGAAGATCCAGGAACACAGATCACAACCAACAACTGAGGAGTATCCACATGAGTGCATACGTAATTGTCGAATTCACAGTTAACGACCCGGATGTCTATCGTGAGAAATACGCCGGTAACGCTGGAAAGACCGCAAAAGAGTACGGAGCCGAGGTTCTCGCCAACAGTAACTGGGAGATCCTTGATGGCGCTCCCATGCTCTCGTCAGGGGTCATCGTGCAGTTTCCGGACCATGAGACGGCCCTCAGGTGGTACAACTCGCCTGAATATCAGCAGCTGATCGAAGTTCGCGGTGTCGCGATCGATGTTCGCTTCAGCTTGCTCGACGGCCTCCCTTCGCCAACAGAAGGTGAGAGGGAAACAGCGTGAGCACACCCTCAGGAAAGACGGTGCTCATCACGGGCGCCAACGTCGGGATCGGCAAGGATGTGGCGCGGCAACTTGCGCTACGTCCAGAGATCGGCCGCGTCTATCTGGCGTGCCGGAACAAGGATCGAGCGACAACCGCAAGGGCCGATCTCGAAGCCGTGACCGGCCGGCTACATAACGACCAACGGTTGGGGACAACCGCCACCAAATTATGTACGGACTTTTCGGATGAATTCACGAGACTCGGGCGAGCCAGGTGCCGTCGTTCGGTGCGGCTGACGGCTTCTCGCTGATCACCGAAACACCCTTGAGATAGCCGACTTTGTAGGACTGAGGCCGGCAGTACCCTCCGGCGGGTGCCGGCCTCAGTCGAAGTGGCCAGACCGTTCAGCGTGGCTGGCAGTTCATGGTTTGGTCGTGGTGGTGGCCTGGGCGGCCTTGCCGACAACGATCGTACGGGTGAGCTGGGGGGCCGAGAGGTAGTCCGTGTTGCCGGCCTGGTTGGCGTCCAGGACGCAGTTGCCGACGTTGAGGTACTTGACGGTGGTGCCGCTCAGCGAGCAGGCGTTGCCAGTCGACGAGGCGTCGACGGCCAGCGAGACCGGGAGGCCCGAGGAGGCGCTCGGGGCCAGGGCCGACGAGCCCCCGACGTTCCCGGTTGCCGCGGTCGTAAAGGTGATGGCCTGAGCGGCCTTGCCCACGACGATCGTGCGGGTGAGCTGGGGGGCCGAGAGGTAGCTCGAGTTGCCGGCCTGGTTGGCGTCCAGCACGCAGTCACCGACGTTGAGGTACTTGACGGTGGTGCCGCTCAGCGAGCAGGCGTTGTCAGTCGACGAGGCGTCGACGGCCAGCGGGACCGGGAGGCCCGAGGAGGCGCTCGGGGCCAGGGCCGACGAGCCGTTGTAGGAGCCCGTAGGCGGAGCGGTAAAGGTGATGGCCTGGGACGCTTTGCCGATGACGATCGTACGGGTGAGCTGGGGGGCCGAGAGGTAGTTTGCGTTGCCGGCCTGGTTGACGTCCAGCACGCAGTTGCCGACGTCGAGGTACTTGACGGTGGTCCCGCTCAGTGAGCAGGCGTTGCCAGTCGTGGTGGCGTCGACGGCGAGAGAGACCGGGAGGCCTGACGCTGCGCTCGGTTTGAGGGCCGCAGAGCCATAGACGGCACCGGTGGCCGGGGCGGTGAAGGTGATGACCTGGGAGGCCTTACCGACCACAACCGTGCGGCTGAGCTGGTCGCCCGACAGGTAGTTGGCGTTGCCGGCCTGGTTGGCGTCCAGCACGCAGTCACCGACGTTCAGGTACTTCACGGTGGTGCCGCTCAGCGAGCAGGCGTTGCCAGTCGTAGAGGCGTCAACGGCGAGCGAGACCGACAGGCCGGAGGAAGCACTCGGGGCCAGGGCCGAGGAGCCGAACACGGAACCGGTCGCAGGGGCGGTGAAGGTGATGACCTGGGACGCCTTGCCGACGACGATGGTACGGGTGAGGCGGGGGGCGGAGAGGTAGCTCAAGTTGCCGGCCTGGTTGGCATCCACGACGCAGGTACCGACGTTCAGGTAATTTACGGTGTCGCCGCTCAGCGAGCAGGCGTTGCCTGTCGTCGATCCGTCAACGGCGAGCGTCACAAGAAGGCCGGATGACGCGCTTGGTAGAAGGGCCAAGAGCCCTTGTAGGTGCCCGTAGCCGGAGCGTTGAAGGTGATGGCCTGGGAACCCTTGCCCGTACTGGCGATGCCCACGATATTCCTGCTCGCGCTGGCCGCCGAGCCACTGAAGGCAGCGTTGCCGAAGGCGAAGACCCCTCCGTTGGACGCCACCAGCCAATAACCTTTGCCGTTCGGCGTGGAGGTGATGCCGACTACCCGGCCGGCCATTCGTTTACCGCCCATCGAGCCATAGGGCTTGGCGTTGCCGAAGGCGAAGACCCCACCGTCCGACGCGGCCAGCCAGTAACCTTTGCCGTCCGGCGTGGAGGTGATTCCGACCGTCGGCCCGTTAAAGGTGGGCTGTGCGGACCGAGCCGTGGAAGGTTGCATCGCCGAAGGTAAAGACGGCTCCGTTGGACGCTACCAGCCAATAACCCCTGCCATCTGGCGTGGAGGCGATGGCGACGATGGCCTTGGCCGAGCGGCCCGCAGCCAGCGAACCATGGAACTTAGCGTCGCCGAAGGCGAACACAGCCCCATTGGACCCCACCAGCCAGTAACCCCTGCCATCGGGCGAGGAGGCGATGGCGACTATGGGCTTTTCCAGGTGCTGTACGCGCTGTGAGCCTTGCGGCGTGGCGTCACCGAAAGCAAAGACCGCCCCGGCGGACGACACGAGCCAGTAGCCCCTGCTATCCGGCGTCGAGGCGATGCCGACTATGCGCCTGGCCGCTGTCGACGGCGGCGCCAGCTCGCTTGCTTTCCCGAAAGCAAGCACTACCCCGCTCGAGCGTGCCAACCAGTAGCCGCTGTCCGGCACCGGGACTTGTCCGACCGACGGAACGAAGGTCCTCGCCTGGGAGGCTTGGCCAATAGCGATGTTGGGTGCGGCGATGCCGATGGACACCACCAGGCCTGTGGCTAGGCCCACTACGCCAACGAGCCGTGACGTGGCCCGGATAGCGTTACAAGAGGGGCGGTCGTGACGGAACGAGCGACCCGGGCCCCTAAACAGTAGGTGATGGCGCCCGATAGGCCGGGCTTGGGTGGGCTCGGCCGCCTTACTGCAGGCGCCTTCACCAACACTCCCGCCGGTCCTTGACTGTCCTTTGCGCAATGCGGTTCCTTTTCTTGTTTGCAACACGGTTTCTTCGCTTGGTCGCTGAAATGAACAGTCCTAAGCGCTAGTCATTTACCAAACCATGCCCAACATATTCGGCACGGCTCAGGCGTTGAGCCCTCTAGCCGGATAATCCTGATAACTAACGAGGCCCGTCTGACGCGAGGCGCCCGTTAGATTGCACCCGTGCCAGACATGTTCCGGCCGTCATGCCACAGCTGTAAGTTTTCGGTTACCGTCCCGGCAATAACTGCAACCACCGGGGCGGAGACCACACGGCCTCACCCCACTTATTGGGTGGCCTGTCTCGATGCCCACGCACTTGAGCCACGTCAGGTCGGAGGTCGCTTCGGGCCCGGAGTGGGTTGAGACACGCCCGATGGCCATGTACCGCAGCCCAGCGAGGTGGTAGTAATCCGCTAGGTATGGGAGCCGCTATGCAAATAAGCCTTTGCCATCACCGGGTCGGTCTCAGGGAACGTGGGCCGCGACCTCTGACTCCGACGAGGCCCCCGGGCCCTGTTTGCGCCGAGGCACGAGGCTCTTGGAAGCAACGATGGCACCGGTCAACAGAGTATGGCGACAACCAAAACGATTGTCAACATGAGCATTGCATCAATACCACCCTTGTAGGCACGCATGGTCAGGTGCGCCACCGGGGTCCGGAGCAACGCCAACACGGGCATGTTAGCAGGTAATTACGGTGCCGGCAAGACTAAAGGGCTGTCGCCTACCTGTGGGATCTCATGGGCAAAGATATTTGGCGCTTCTCACGGCGCGGGATATCCAGAGCTCAGCGAGCCGCTACGATCCTCGGCCACACGCCTTCACCCGACAGGGTAGAAACGGATCCAACACGTACGCATATGCCGGGGAAGCCGGTGACTGGCCTGATCCAATAGGGAGCAAGCTCTTCTGGGCTGATCTCGGGAGACCCTTCGCAGTCGCTCCGGTTCCGCGTCCGACACGACCCGTGCCGCGATGGGCGTCTTACCCGTCGACCCGAGCACGGTTAGCAACGCGAGCTAGAGCTCTCAGCCACCACAAGCGCCGGCCTCCTAGCGTCATTTTTGGCCAAAACTACCGGTGCCCTCTAGATGCGAGCCTTCACAATAGGCATCATGGGGTTGCGCCGGCCAGCGATGGGCGGCGTCTGACAGGCCGGGGCGCGAAAATATCGCGACATGACTACTACTTCGGCGCCCGAGGACAAACAGGCACATCAAGGGCCCACGTTCGGGCCTACAAAACACGGCCACGCCGTTTACGCCAAGACCTTCGACCACCTACCGAGCCACACCACCTACGCCCGTTTCAACAAGCGCCTGGCGGTGCTGATCACCAGCAACGTAGGCACCATGACGTGCTTTTGGCTCTTCTGCGTCATATCCCTGCTGGGGCTGCCCGCGGCATTGGTGGAGGCGCACGTCATCTCCCCGACGATCGGCCTGATCGGTGAAGCGGGGTTTGTGATCATGGTGCAGTGGGTGGCACAGAGCTTCCTCCAGTTGGTCCTTCTGCCCTCGCTCATGGTGGGCCAGAACCTCCAGAACATCGCTGCGGACGCCCGGTCGGCCAAGACGGTCGAGGACGTAGAACGGATCATCGACCTGCTCGATTGCCGTACGCAGGGCGGGCTCCAGCTCATCCTGGAGGCCATCGACGAACTGAAGGCCAAGCCCAACGGGGCCGGTGAGGCGGGTTAAGAGGAGGGTCCAGGTTCTTGAGCACATTGACGGGCTGTCTTAGGTTAGGGTATGCCCCGTACCTCGAACGGCTACGACAAACACCTAAAAAGGATGGCCGCTTGAACGGCCAGCCTTGAGACGAGAAGGGTGCCGTCAACGCTTGGGACTTCGGTGACCCGGGAAGTCGTGGGAGCTATCGACCTCAACGGTCCCGGTCGATACCTGCATTGGTCGGTCTTCACCGTCTCGCTGGCGAACCTGGTCCTGATCGCCGTGATGGTGCTGATCTTCGCCGCCGCCTTGCTCCTGCCCTTCCCCGGCCATTCCCGGTCCGATGAGGCGTCTCAAGACCCGCTGGCCGACGACCCTGTCACTGGCGGCGCAGACGTCGCCGCCGGGGCGGCCAGCTCGTCCTCAGGTACCGGCACCAATGAGGCGGACCACACGTGGACGGGTGCGGTGCGCCGCGCCGGCCTGCGGACTTTGCCTCCGGGCAAGCTCCTACCTGGTCGTCAGCCTGCCTACGTGGCGTCGTGGATCTACGTCTTCGGCGTGGCCAGCCTGGCCGCCTTGGTCCTCGCCATTGCGTCCGGGTTCGCCATCGCCCTCGGCGGCCCGGACTGGTGGCATACCAACTCCGTCGGCCACTTCTTCAACAGCCTGCACCTGTGGTCGGTAGAGATGTTCATGGCGTTCATTGTCATCCACTTATGGGGCAAGTTCTGGATGGCGGCGTGGAGAGGACGTCGAGCCCTTACCTGGATGACCGGCGTGATCGCTTTCGTGGCCTCGGTCGTAGAGTGCTTCACCGGCTACGTGTCCCAGCAGAACTTCGACTCCCAGTGGATATCGACGAGCGGGAAGGACGCCATAAACGCCACCGGGCTGGGCGGCTTCTTCAACCTCTTGAACTTCGGCCAGATGCTGCTCTGGCACGTCGTCCTCCTCCCCGTCGTGCTGGTGGCCCTGGTCGGTGCGCACGTGTTGCTGGTGAGGGTACGCGGCGTGTCGCACCCGCTCCCGGTCCCCCGAGCCCGTGGGCGGGCAGCGCGGCGCAAGGCGGCGGCGGCCGACGGCGCCGATTGGTCCGGCCCCACCCGCGTCTACGACATAGTGAAGGAAGCGGTCATAGCCACTGGCATCGTCACCGTCCTCGTTTTTATCTTGGCCGCCGTCTTGTCTTCTCCGGACGTGCCGGCGGTGAGCCTGTCCACGTGGGGGAGGTTGGCCCCGGCGGACTTCATGGGCACCACGGTCAGCGAGCTGAACGGGACGAGCGAGACGGCCATGTACGGCCCGCCTTACAACAACGGCACCGCCAGCGTCCAGCGCATCGGGGTCTCCTGGCAGCAACTGGCCGGGGTCAGGATACCGATCGACACAGCCACTGACTTCGTCCTCGACCCCTTGTCCCGTGAAGCGCCGACAGACCCGACCCTGGCCCGTGCGCTTGCGACTTACCTGGCGGCCCCCGCCCACACCCGCTCGGCATGGGAGGACGCTTACCTGAAGGCCCTTAACCACGTAACGTTCCACGATGGCACGCCGGTCCTCCCGGCGGCCGATGACGGGCCGGTCCCGGTGATGATCGCCACCGAGCTGTCCCTGGCCCGCAGCGGGGCGCTAGACGCCAACCTGATCGCCAACCAGGCCTTCTACGGCACCAACTTCACCAAACCTCTGCTGTTCCTGGAAGATGGCGAGTACTTCGCCCAACAGGCCACCGCCCAACACCTCACCGGGACCCAGTGGGGCGTCATGAACGAGACCGGCAGCTACCCGGGCCAGCCGTGGCTGTGGCTTTATACCCTTTGGTACCAGGTACCCGGCTTCGACAATTCCGCCAATGTCGACCTGATCGCCATTTACTTGACCGGCTTGGCCACCGTCCTGCTCTTGGCCCTGCCGTTTGTGCCCGGCTTGCGGGATATCCCCGAGGTTGTGCCTCTCCACCGTGTGGTTTGGCGGAACTGGAACAGCCGGAAGGACTTCCAGTAAGGCGCACAACTTCAATAGGGCCTGGTCGGTCCCACGCATAAACTCCCTGCGCTTGTTGTTGGCCGGGCTAGCTCCCCAAAAGGTCCATGGGGGCTAGACAAAGATCAACCCAAATCTCAGGAGTTGGGACGGAGCGGTGCTTAACAGGAGGAAAGTGCTCTGTTGCGGGTCCTTGTACTTGGCGCCGGCGTTATAGGCAGCGTCTACGCAGGCAAGCTGCTGCGAGCGGGGCACGAGGTGGTCGTTCTAGCTCGCGGTGACCGCCTCTCAGACCTGCAGGCTCATGGCCTGGTCTTGCAGGACGCAGAGTCGGGGGACCGCACCGTGCTGGCGGTGCCCGTGGTGAACGAGGTGGCGGTGGGCGACCGGTATGACCTGGTCCTGGTAGCCGTCCGCTCTGAGCAGGTTGCCAGCACGCTGCCCACTCTGGTCGCCATGACCGACGGCTCAGACGTATTGTTCTTCGGCAACACGACCGGCCGGCAGCCCGAGCTCACGGCGGCTCTCGGCCATCGTGCCTTGTTCGGCTTTCCTGCCGCCGGCGGCGTTCTGGAGGGGCCCGTCGTCAGGCACGTGCTTATCAGCCAGCAGAAGACCATGGTTGGTGAGCCGAACGGCACGACAACGTCGCGCGTCCGACAATTTCGTGACGTGCTCAGCGAAGCCGGCTTCTCCACCAGGATCAGCGCCAACATAGGCAACTGGCAGCTAGCCCATAGCGCCTTCATCGTGCCCCTGGCGTTCGCTCTGTACCGGGTTGGCGTCGACGCGGCAAGATTGGCGGCCGACCCTGTCACGATGCGGCTGATGGTGCTGGCGACCCGCCAGGCGTTCGCGACGCTGCGCGCAGCGGGGAACACCGAAATCCCCACCAACCTACGGTCCCTCTACCGCCTGCCCAACGTGTTCGTCGTCGCCTACTGGCGGCGGGTCCTCGCCAGTCCTCGAGGAGAGCTGTGGTTCGCCGCGCACACCCGCGCAGCCCCCGAGGAAATGCGCTCTCTCGCCGAGCAACTAAAGGCTGCGCTGCGCCGCAGCGGACGTCCCACGCCCGACGTCGACCGGTTGCTGGCCGCCGCAGTCTGAGACGCCGGAGAGGATAAATGAGGTGACGAATAATGCGGCTTAGACGCCAGCGGTACCCCGTGGGCCCGATGAGAGCTCGTTCGTGGCCTCGACGAAGTTCGTACGTCCCGGGAAGGCCCGTCTTGTAACTCTTGGGCCCGGGTCGAAAGCGGTCGATTGGGGTCTGGAATTGGGCGCGAGGGGGTCGTACCTCCGTCAACGGGACCTGGAGGTGATGTCAAAAGCTCCGTACTTACACTGAACTTCCAACTAAAAGCCTTAGCGACGGACTTGCCGCAGTGGCCGAAACCCGGGGCTAGCGGCACACTTGTAGAAGCAAACAACGCTAGTGCTGGTCAGGAGCGCGAACCTGCAATTGTTCTAGATCATACGGCACTAAACCACGACGACCGCCGGTCTATCGTCACTCGGGAGCCCGGCGATGCCAACCACGCGCTGGGCCAAACAGTGGATAGGACTGTGCTCAGAATTCGCTGGCACGGAACGCTGTATTTCTATGAAGAGGCTGCGCACAAAACGTTGACAGGCGTCGATTGCCCGGTGTATGGTTCGGCTTGATACGGACAGCGAGCCCGCACCGTATTGGACTCTGCCAGTAGGTTTGGCACCCTCCCGGGAGCGTTGCTCCGGACCCAGGTAGCGCAGTAGGCGAATGCGTTTACCGACAGGAGAGCCGGCCAAATGGCCATTACCGTACCGTCGCCCTCAGAGAATCTCTCTCGTACCGTCCCCTGCTGCTCGCCCCGACGGGGCAGTACCGGCAGCCACCGCCGTCGGACTAACTAAGACGTACGGGAAGGGGGACGCCATCGTCCGTGCCCTGGACAACGTCAACGTCGCTTTCGAACGCGGCCGGTTTAGTGCCGTTATGGGCCCCTCAGGGTCTGGGAAGTCCACGCTCATGCACTGCATGGCAGGCCTTGATGTGCCGACCTCGGGCCGCACTTTTGTGGGGGACCTCGAGATCGGCCGGCTGGACGACGCCGGCCTGACTCAGATGCGCCGGGACCGGGTGGGCTTCGTGTTCCAGTCGTACAACCTCATCCCAACCCTTACGGCGGAGGAGAACATCACCCTTCCCGTCGACTTGGCCGGGGCCAAGTTGGACCGGGGTTGGTTCAATTTCCTAGTAGGCCAGCTCGGCCTGGGGGACCGGCTCTCTCACCGGCCAAGCGAGATGTCAGGTGGCCAGCAGCAACGCACAGCCTGTGCCCGGGCCCTCATCCGCCGGCCCGAGCTTGTGTTCGCCGATGAACCAACCGGCAACCTTGATTCGAGCGCCTCCGCCGAGCTCCTCCAGTTCCTGCGCCGGGCGGTAGACGACAACGGCCAGTCGATCGTCATGGTGACCCACGACGCCCAGGCCGCCACTTATGCCGACCGGGTCGTGTTCCTGGCCGACGGCCGGGTAGTGGGGGAGCTCTTATCGCCCACCGTTGACACGGTGCTCGACCAGATGATGAAACTGCGCAATTGATATGAGAAAGGTCACCCTCAAGGGCCTGCTCGCCCGCAAATTGCGTCTGGCGCTCACCGCCGTGGCCATAGTGCTCGGAGTGACGTTCGTTTCGGGGACACTGGTCCTGGGCGACACGCTCAACCGCACCTTCGACACGCTGATCGGCAACGCCTACCAGCACATCAACTTCCAAATCCGCGGCAAGGCTGCCTTCGGCGATAAAGCGGCAGCGCTCAGTGGCACGGCTGACCGCAAGCCCGTACCGGAGTCTCTCGCCGGCGTGGTCGGGCACCTGCCCGGGGTTGCGGACGCGGGCGGGTCGGTCCAGGGCTATGCCCAGTTCGTGGCCCGGGACGGCAACGCCATCGGTAATGCGGCCTCGTCATTGGGGTTTTCGTTCGACGCTAACCCGCAGCTGTCGGCGGTGCGCCTGGTCGAAGGTGGCGCGCCCACAACGGCCAATGAGGTGGTCATGGACAAGGCGACGGCGGACAAGTACCACTTCGCCGTGGGTAACCGGGTCGAGGTGCTCACGGGCAAAGCGCCGCGCACCTACAAGATCTCCGGCATCGTGACGTTCGGTACCGCTGACAACCTGGCGGGCGAGACGTTGGCCGGTTTCTACCTGCCCGCAGCGCAGGCCCTGTTCGGCGCGCCCGGGTATTACGACACCATCGACGTCTTGGCCAAGCCGGGCGCCGACAACGTCACCCTGCAGCGCGAGATCGCCAAGGTGCTGCCGCCCGGGGTCGAAGTTGTCAGTGGCCAGACCGTCGTCAACGAGCTCTCCAGCGCGGTCAGCAACGCCCTCTCGATCCTTTCAACGGTGCTCCTGGTGTTCGCCCTTATCTCGCTGTTCGTCGGTGCCTTCACCATTTTCAACACGTTCTCGATCACGGTTGGCCAGCGGGTGCGGGAGCTGGCTTTGTTGCGGGTAGTGGGCGCCAGCCGACGCCAGCTGTTCCGCTCCGTGGTGGGCGAGGCGGCAGTGGTGGGACTGGTCGCCTCACTCGTCGGCCTGGGGCTGGGCGTGCTGGCCGCCCTCGGCCTGAAGGCGTTACTGGGGGCCTTTGGGGTCACCCTGCCGCCCGCCCCGTTGGTGTTCGAGCCCCGTACCGCCGTGGTCGCCCTCGTCGTCGGGGTGGGGGTGACCGTCCTGTCGGCGCTCGGCCCCGCTCGGCGCGCCGTCCGGGTCTCTCCGGTGGCGGCGCTGGCGGCAGGCAACGTAGAAGAGGTCGAGTCCTTCGGCCACCGGGTGGTGTTAGGCAGCCTGGCCGCCACTGCCGGTGTGGCCGTCCTAGTGGCGGGGCTGGCCTTGCCCGCTATCGCGCTCGTCGGTTTGGGGGCGCTGGCCATGTTCGTCGGGACCGCCATGCTGGCACCGATCGTGGCCCGCCCCCTGTCGAGCGCCCTAGGCCGGCCTTTGGCCGCCATCCTCGGGACGCCCGGAAGGTTGGGGCGGGAGAACGCCACCCGCAACCCTCGGCGGACGGCTCAGACGGCGGCCGCCCTGATGGTCGGCCTGGCGCTGGTGTCGGCCATCGCCGTACTGGGGGCCTCGCTGTCGGGGTCGGCCACCGCAAGTGTCGACAACGCTATTACCGCCGGCTACATCATCACGGGCCCCAGTTCGGGGTTCAGCACATCGGTGGCCCCCGCCGTTTCGCGCCTACCGGGCGTGGCTACGGTTACGACTGTCTACCAGGGACAGTTCGAGCTCGGGAGCTCGCTGTCGAGCCTCATAGGGGTAACCCCGACCGAGCTGTCACAAACGGTCCATTTGGCCATCACGACCGGGAGGGGCTCGCCGGCCTTGGCTGCGGGCGAGTTGCTGACCGATACCACCACGGCCAGCGCCAAGCACCTGTCAGTCGGCTCGCTGGCGCGGGTCACCTTCGCCCAGACGGGGCCAACGACGATGAGGGTCGGCGGCGTCTTTAAAGCCAACCCTTTGCTCGGTAGCTACCTGGTCGGGGCAAGCTTCTTCCTATCTCATTTCCACAACCCATTGCCGGTTGCCGTCTTGGTCAGCGCCCGTCCCGGCGCCAGCCATGTGGAAGCCGCGCTGAACGGTTACCTCAACGCCTACCCCAACGTCGGCGTCCAGACCCGGGCGCAGTACGAACATTCTCAGGCGGCCTCTATCAACGCGCTCCTGGGGTTCGTTTACGTCCTGCTGGCCCTGGCCGTCCTCATCGCCTTGATCGGGATCGTCAACACTCTGATGTTGTCGGTGTTCGAGCGCACCCACGAGCTCGGCCTCCTGCGGGCGGTAGGCATGAAGCGCCGGCAGGTGCGGACCATGGTCCGGTCCGAGGCGGTGATCATTTCTCTGTTCGGCGCTGTCACAGGCGTCGTCATCGGGACGGCCCTGGGCGCTGCCTTTGCCGCCGCCCTCAAAAACAGTGGCATTACTGAGATCGTCGTCCCCTTCGCCAGCCTTGTTGGCCTCCTCGTCCTGGCTGCCGTGCTCGGCCTGGGCGCGGCCAGCTGGCCCGCTCGCCGAGCAGCCAATCTTGACGTGCTCGCCGCCATCGGGGCCGAGTGAGGGCACGAGTGACGATCGACCGCGCCGCCGTTGCTGGCGTGAAATGTTGCCACGATCTGGGCCGCATGAGTGGATGTTGCGATATTGCGAGCATGGCTTTGGAGCAGCCCCCCCCGGTGCGGGGACCGCCTCCAGTCGCTCCACGTGCAGCCTGCTGCGTTCGCCGATGTGACCGAACCGGTCGGACTGGTCGCCTTCCTCACGGGCGACGCGCGATAGAAGCGGCGGCCAGACCACGGGGATCCTCTTTGTCCGAGCTCCGCCCGGAAAGATGTTCCCCGAGCGGTCAGCCGAACTGGTGGGATCACCCCCATTATTCGATTACCCGTATAAGTGCCGATCAGCCACGGTCGCTAACCGTCTCGCTTTTTGGCGCGCTTCGGCGGCAGCCGGAATTAACCGTTCCTGAGTACCGTCAATCTTTGCAATGGCAGCGATGTCCCAAGATCAGAAGTGATACATCTTCACCGGAAGGTTCAACGGGCAAGGGAGAGTTCAGCGACGGAGGAGCGGGGTGCTGGTTGGGTCCTGCTTGCGGGGATCGTGTTGATCTGGGGCGGGATCATGAAAATCTTCGACGCCAATTGGGCGTTCAGGTACCACGGCGTGCCCCCCTCCAACCTTGAAGCAGGGATCTTCGGTCACAGCCTGAAGACCTACGCCTGGGTTGATCTCGGAGTAGCGGCCATCCTCCTCATGTGGAGTCCTCGTAACCAAAGGTTCGCGTTTCGCCCGATGGGCGGGCATCATCGCCGGAGTCAGTGCCATCTGGTGGATGCCGTTTTACCCGATCTGGGCGTTCGTCTACATCGTGATCGCCGCTTTGGTCGTCTATGCCTTGGCCGTCTATGGCGCTGACAGGCGAACGGTATCCTAGCCCTTCCCTGAGTGTGCTGCCGCCAGAGCTGGTCATTATGGCGCAAAGGCCCGGCCCAGATGCGGCCTGGCTCTCGCTCCACAGCTACCGATAGCCCGCACCTCAGCAACGCGTGATGTAGCGTCCGGCCTGCGACAGGGCCGTCGCAACCACGAAGGGGGCGCTAGCCGGAGGTGAGGTGAACTGGTCATGGCCCTGCGAGGCGTAGCCGCTTTCGCGGAACATTTCCATGACTGGCGGGTCACCGAGCTTGGCTCGCAGCCGCCGGACCGTGGTCTTGGGGGAGGTGGCGATGGGGTCGGCCGTTTCGTCGCAGGCCCGGTCCAGCAGCTCCTCGGCAGAGACCGGCTTCCGACCTCGATGGCCGAGACCAACGGAGCGTGCTCTGCACGGCGGCCCTCGCGGCGCTGGCGCGCTGATTCGCGCATGATCATAAGTTGGGCCTCGCGTTCGAGGTCGCTGAAGGGCTCGCCGCTCACATCGATGGCCACGCGGTCGATAGTGCCGCCTGTGAACGGGTACGGGGGTCGTCCCGGGTAGTCGTCAGTGACCGGTTCGCCGGAGTGGCGCCCCACAAAGAGGCCGGAGCTGGCGACCGAGAAGGCCCCGAGCTGGGTCTTGATGTGAGCTTCGCCCACTTTGTGGTCCCCGTGGTACAGCGACAGGGTGCCCGTCGTGTGGTCGGCCTCGAGGGCGGTCTTTTCGAACGAGGCGGCCAGAATCAGGTTGTGGCCGGTGGGTATGTCTTCGGACCCGACTACCCGCTGTTCCTCCGCCCCGACGAAGTTGTTCACGTAGATGAGGCGGTTGTCTTTCACGTAGAGGGCGTGGCCGCCGAAGCGGGAACCCATGGCGAACAGCACGCCTTGGGCCCAAGGGACGGGACGTGTACCAGGGCGCCGACGACGTAGGAGCGGCCGCGAACGTTGACGGCCTGCCATTCGGGGACGGGGGCCGTCCCGGGGCGGTACACGTACCGGTCGCGGGGGGCGCTGAGCTGGGGCCGGGGCGTGGCCAGGATCTCCAGGGCGGACCGGTCGTCGAGAGGGAAGGCCTGGTTGGCCCCCGCTTCGGAGAACCAAATGTTGACCAGTTCCCGGACCTTGTCGGGCTGTTCGGCGGCCAGGTTATGGTTCTCGTTGCGGTCGACGTCGGTGTGGTAGAGCTCCCAGTCGTCGTCGTTGTAGTGGCCCCAGCCGGACAGGGGTGGGTGGGTGGTGACGGCCTTCCACCCCTCGTGCCAGATGGACCGGGAGCCCAGCATGGCGTAGAACTGGGTCTTGCGGGGTGACGGGCTGGAGGAGCCGTCAAAGCTGGCCCGCATGCTGAGCCCGTCCAGGGGGCTCTGCACGTGGCTTTTGATGGCCTCGGGGGGTTCCACGCCGAGTACGTCGAAGATGGTGGGGACGATGTCAACGGCGTGGTGGTACTGGTGGCGGACCTCGCCCCGGACTTTGGTCCCGGCCGGCCAGGAGATGATGCACGGGTCGGCCGTTCCGCCATTGAACTCGAAGCGCTTCCACATCTTGAACGGCGTGTTGAAGGCCATGGCCCACCCGTTCGGGTAGTGGTTGTACGTCAGGGGGCTACCGAGGTCGTCGATCCGGGCCATATTGGCGGCCAGGTCGTCCGCGATGCCATTGGCGAACTTCATCTCGTTGACCGAGCCGTTGGGGCCGCCCTCGCCCGACGCCCCGTTGTCGGATACCACCACGATCATGGTGTTGTCGAGGTACTCGTTCTGCTCCAGGTAGTCCAGCAGCCGACCGATGTGATGGTCGGCGTGGGCCAGGAACCCGGCGTACACCTCGGCCATGCGGGCGAACAGGCGTCTTTCATCGGCGTTGAGCGAGGCCCACGGGCGGGTGTAGTCCAGGGGTGGGAACGGTTGGCCGTCGGGGCCGTGGCGAGTCTCGGGCGTGCCGATGGGGTTGACCGGCGCCAGCTCGGTGCCGGGGGGGACGATCCCGAGCTCCTTCTGGCGGGCCAGGATGGTCTCCCGGATGGCCTCGTAGCCCATGTCGAAGCGGCCCCTGAAGCGCTCGGCCCAGTCCTTGGGCGCGTGGTGGGGGGCATGGCAGGCGCCGGGGGCGTAGTACAAGAAGAAGGGTTTCTCGGGCGCCACCGCTTTGGCGTCCGCGATGAACTCCAACGCCTTGTCGGTGAGGTCCTCGGTGAGGTGGTAGCCCTCCTCCGGCGTCCGGGGCTGGTCGACCGGGTGGTTGTCGTAGACCAGGTCGGGGTACCACTGGTTGGTCTCCGCCCCCAAGAACCCGTACCAGCGCTCGAAGCCCCGGCCGGAAGGCCAGTTGCGCCGGGTGGAAGCCAGGTTCATCTCGTCGGTGGGGCACAGGTGCCATTTGCCGACCATGTAGGTGTCCCAGCCGCGTTCCCCCAATATCTCCGAGAGCATCCCGTTCTCGGGCGGGATCGTGCCGCTGGCGTTGGGGAACCCGGTGGCCGCCTCGGTTATGCAGGCCATGCTGTTGCGGGTGTGGTTGCGCCCAGTCAACAGGCACGACCGGGTGGGCGAGCACAGTGCCGTCGTGTGCCACTGGGTGTAGAGCACGCCGGCATTGGCAATACGGTCGATGTTCGGCGTCTCTATTGGCCCCCCGTAGCAGCTCATAGCCGAGTACCCCACATCGTCGAGCACGATGTACACGACGTTTGGCGCCCCTGCTGGCGCCCTCGGGGGTTCGAACGGCGTCCAGTCCGGCTAGGAGTCGCGGATGTCCACATTGATCGACCCACGGAACGATACTGGCATCACAACTCCAATCAGATGGGCCTTTTCGGGGAGGGTTGGCCGGGTCTGGTAGTCGAACCACTAACGTCACGGCTCAGTAAAGACGGTAGCCCAGCCGTGGTTAACCCTGGCCAGTCCGCGGTCCGCTACAAGGGCGACCTCACCCTACCAAGCGAGCACCCGACGGGGCAGTAGCCGCCGCCGGCGCCGCCCCGACCTGGCGACGCCAAGCCGCGTGACTGGTCGAGCCGTCGGCCGTCGACGACGTCGTGGAGGAGCCCCTGGTCGAGCTACTGGCCAGCAGGCACCAGCTGGGTCACTCCGGTACGGCCCGAATCCTGGCTAGCCCGGATCGTGCGCAACCGCGCCTGTGACGACAACCTAAAAACGGTGTTGATGGTCTGCCGCGATGCGAGCCCGATCCGGGGGTTGACATGGCCGCCCGGCGTCCGAACATCCTGTTCTTCCATATCGACAGCCTCGGTTTCGGCGAGTTGAGCCTCAGTCAACCCCACCAGGAGGCCGTTTTCGCCGAACGCCGACCCTCAACCAAACGCGCCTACTGCAACATGCGGGCTCACGCCGGCTGACAGCAGTCGGAGGTCCCCATTTCGCACATCAGCTCCACCGGCGACAGTTAGCGAAGCGCGTTCAGCTCGTCGAGGGCGCGATGGCCGCGCTTGACCACCCCTGGAACGACATCGTGGCGCCCCTCTCGGATGGGGACCTCGAGCATATGGAGGATCTGTGCCGCTGCGAGCACCGCCGCCCCGTCCCAGCCGACCAGGACGAGGATCCTCGTCCACAGCCGCCTTCGGGCACCGTCCAGCTGCGGATCCTGGAAGGTGTACCACACGAGGGTGGTGAGATCAGTCGCCCGCGTGCCGCTACCTGCGTTCCCGATGTCGACGACCGCCACCACCGCTCCGTCACGGACCAGGACATTGCTGGGGGTTGAGAGATCGGCATGGACCATGTCAGGTGCCTCTCGTGGTGGTGGGACGTCGGCACACACGAGCCGCAGGCGCTCGACCAAGGCCGACACGACGGAGGAATACCCCGAGAGCCTGGCCACGGACTGGCGGAGACGCGACTGCTCGGGCGTCTCGTTGAAATCCAGCCCGGCGACCGCCGGCTCCTGACCGGTGGCGACCCGCCAGGCGTACGACCAGTGGTCGTAGGCCTCGGAGGCTTGGCCAGCCTGGAGTTCGATGATCTCCATCAGCTGCTCAAGGAGCGACGGGGTCAGCTCTGGCGCGGGAGCCGCGTCAACGAAGTCCATCAGATGCCATACGTGGGTGGCTGTGGCCCCCACTCCGAGCCAGGCCGGGGTGGGATAGCCGCGCCTACGCATGTGCTCGACCACTCTCTGGGCTCGCAACGCCTCGTCCAGGTGGTTGGGGTGTGCCCGGGGCACTGCTTTGAGCACTGCATTTGCCCTTCCGGCCAACTGGACGCGCATGGCACCCCCATTGACGCCTCCGGGTAGGCGACTGAGAAGAGTGACCTCTGCCCCGACCACGCTGACCACGTCGTCCAGGACCTCGGCCGGCAGCTCTTCGGGATAGGTGCCGTGGTTCATCGGCTCGAAGGGCCGATCACCGTCTCGGATGGCTGGTCCCGCCGAGTGCAGTGCACTGCGCCATCTCTCGATGATATGAGCGACGGCCGACATCCCTTCTCCAATACCTGGGCGCGTCGTCGCTGCGCGAGCGACGCGGGCGGCAGCATCCGCGGCCGAGTCGATGCGGATCGAACGATGAACTCAAGACCTCGAGCCCGCGGCGTGAACGAGTCGAAGCTTCGGTGCTAAAACTCGTTAGGGGCGCGCATTACGCGCTTTCTGCGAACAAATTAAATAGCGCAGAACTGCCGAATCAGTACCCAGGTTGAAACGCGGCCCCCAGCCGGCGATCGATGCCGAACGGCGGCTATGGGTCGCTGCGACTAGTTATCCGCATCCGTAGGTGCCGCTTGGTTCAATACTGAGGGGAATTCTCGGACGTTTCTCATGGCGCCGTTAGGCCATCATTTGGCGATTGATCGCCTGCGCGTCACCCGTTTACAGGCGTGAGCGAAATAGCCTCGTGTAACCAATCCCCTTGGGCCGCGGTCTCGGCGATGAGCAGGTACATCATGTCGTCTGTCGATGGCAGTTTGACTGGTAAATGTCGCAGGTTCTCGCTGGTCCCACTGAGGGCCGGGCCCGCCTGCGATCGTCATCGAACGTGCCCTGTCAGCTCGGAGGGTTGGGTGGGCTGAGCGAGCGGAGCGGCCGGCACCGGCTTTTTGTCATTGCTGTGACCGGGCTGCAAGAGCATCCAGGCGCGCCTGAGCGATAGTGCCATCGCCCCGAAGAGCGTGTAGGCGAGGATGAACACGATCTCCCTCTCACCCGGCCGCGCTATCAACCAGATGCCTTCCACAATTTGTGCGAGGTACACAGTCAGGCTGAGCAGGAAACTGCCCAACGAGGAGTCGATCGCCCCGAGCTTGCCTCTGTGCAGCCTGAGTGTGTGGAAAAGACACAGCACGCCGGAGACGACTACCGGGTAACCGAGGCCCGCGCCCGGGACGAGCGCCCATATCGAGATCGTTAACACGTTGAAAAGGCCGGTGAAGGCCGCGCCAGCCATGGCCCGGCTGTGAAATTCCGCCGACCGGCCGAGGATCGCATCGTAGCGCAGCGAGATCGACACGAAGAGCAGCCCGATCAGCGAGCCGGCGATCTGCGCACTCGTCGTGAAATATGCGATGAGATTTTTCGGTACCACTTCGTCTTCTCTCTCTAGGTCCGGCGTGTCGCAGTGCGCTCAGGCGTCCAGCGCCGGCGCGCCGGCAACGGCCCGCCCGTCTGCCATAGCGATAAGAGGGGGTGCCGGCGCTCATCCCGGCGACGGCAGCGTTGTTTTGACGGCCCCATTAGACAACACCAACTCTGGCTCCGCGCCACGTGTGGGTGCGGCGGTAATGGTGGCCAGCTCGGCGCCGTCGATCGTCTCGCGTTCGAGTAGTAACTCTATGACCCGATTAAGCGTGGCCCGATTATCGCGGAGCAATTTGGTCGCTCTGACCTCGGCCTCGCGCAGCAGCCCCGCCACCTCCTGGTCGATGGAGCGCTGGGTCTCCTCGGCGTAGGGACGCCCGGCGAAGGGGTTATCGCGGCTCGGCCCCTCCGGCCCGTAACCAATGGGGCCAATTTCTGTGGAAAATCCCCACTCCCGGACCATGCGCGTGGCCAGGTCGGTGGCACCGGCGAGGTCGTTGGACGCACCTGTTGAGGGCTCGCCGAGGACAATGACCTCGGCGGCCCGGCCGCCGAGGCGGACGGTCAGCGAGTCGGTGAGGTAGCTCTGGGGGTAGAGGTGGCGTTCGGAGAGCGGCAACTGTTCGGTCACCCCGAGCGTGGCCCCCCTAGGCAGGATGGTGACCTTGGCCACCGGGTCGGCATGCTCGGACAGAGCGGCGACGAGGGCGTGGCCGGCTTCGTGGACTGCGACGGAGTACTTTTCCTCGGGCAGCAGGGCGTTCGAGGCGTCACGGCGGCCGAGCAATAGGCGGTCCCGGGCCGCATCGAAGTCGGCCGCGGTGAGGACGTCCCGTCGGGCGCGCACTGCGTTGATGGCGGCTTCGTTGACGAGGTTGGCGAGGTCGGCGCCCGAAAAGCCGGGCGTACCCCGGGACACCGCGTCCAAGTCCACGTCGCGGCCGAGCCTCTTGCCCCGCCCGTGGATGGCCAGAATGGCCGTGCGCTCGACCTGGTTGGGGAGCGGTATCTCTACCGTCCGGTCGAAACGCCCGGGCCGCAACAGCGCCGTGTCAAGGATCTCGGCCCTGTTGGTGGCGGCCATGACGACCACGCTGGCGCCAGGCTCGAAGCCGTCCATGTCCGACAACAATTGATTGAGCGTCTGCTCGCGCTCGTCGTTGGATCCGAACCCACCGGGCCCGCGCCGGCCACCGATGGCGTCGATCTCGTCGATGAAGATAATGGAGGGGGAACGCTTGCGCGCATCGGCGAAAAGGTCCCGTACTCTCGACGCGCCGACGCCGACGAACATCTCGACGAAGCTCGACCCGGACAGGGCGAAAAACGGCACCCCGGCTTCCCCAGCGACGGCCCTGGCCATAAGCGTCTTGCCGGTACCGGGAGGGCCGACCATGAGCACCCCCTTAGGTCCGACGGCACCCGCGGCAGCATAGCGCTGGGGGTACTTCAGGAAATCGACAACTTCCATGACCTCCGCCTTGGAGCCCTCGTAGCCAGCGATGTCGGCGAAGCGCGTGGTCGGCTTGTCCTCGTCGTACACCTTGGCCTTCGAACGCCCCATGCCCATGATCCCACCGAGCCCTCCGCCCGGTTGTTTGCGACTGCGCCGGACGAACCACACCACGATGCCGACGATGAAAAGCAGCGGCACCAGGTTTTCGATCACGACCAGAAGCGATGTAGTCGTCGCATTGGTGCCCGTCACCTGGACCTTGTGGTCGAGGAGAAGGGGGGTAAGAGCGGTGTCGTCGAGGGCAACCGGGATCTGCGAGGTGTAGGCCTCGCCGCTGGCAAGCTTGCCGCTGACTGCGCCGGCTGGGGTGATCGTCGCCGTCGAGACCTTGTTGGCCGATACTTCGTTGACGAACTCGGTGTAGGTGAAGTTCTGAGTTGGTGCCGGCTTGACGTCCGCGTGAAATAGGAGCAGGACCGCGAAGGCACAAGCGATCCCCAGTGCCCAGCCCCGCCAGTGCCGCGGCGGGGTCGGGACGTTGGCCCGAGGCCTCCCGTTAGGCAACCGACCCTCGGGCGGAGCCGTCTGCGGCCCGGTCGCCTCGTGCCGCGTGCCCCCAGCGCGCCGAACCACTGGGACGTGGCTCGACCTCGGCCCGGTCGGGCGCGGCTGTCTGTCGGCGGTGGGACCTGTCCGGGATGCCTCCCGGTTCAGGGGAGGGTGGTCAGAGACGGTCAAGAAAGTAGACCGGACGGCTGCTATGGCGCTCTCCTACCTCAGGCGTTGCGAACATCTCGCTACCAGGGTCCGGAGCACCGCCCCAACCAGTGGGTACTGGTCCAACACGTCGGGATTTATCGTGTCCCTATTGACTTTACACCCTTTTGGCGCCAACGAAGCGCTAGGTGCAGCACTCACCCAGCGAGGACTAAGAACCCGGACGTCCACCTCCGACCCGGTAACGAGGTCGAGGAAGGGTTGACCATCAAATGAATCTCGCCCATCGACAGGTAGTTCGCGGCGCGCCGCTAGACATCGGTAGGGCACAGCTCCTCGCCAGCCAACCGGCCAGGTGTGCCGGTGAGGGCGTAGCGGGCCAGCGTGGCGCCCGCCGTGTTAGGGGCCGAGCCGGCGGCGGTCCTGTTGCCAACTTTCTGTTCTTGGAGCTTGAGCCGATGGCCGACGTGGTCGACGTTCCTGGAATACCCCCCATACCCAAGGTGGTGCTTAGTCCGCCCGTGCCGTACGGCCCTGTACCCACCTCGTACGATGACCACGAGAGCGTTTGGCCTTGCGTGTAGCGGAATTGCCTACCTCCGCCCGGGATGAGCGCCCCTTCGGGCCCATCAAGCTTCTTGAGTTCCCCGCCGGCGCCATCGCTAAAAGAGACTTCGCTCCCGATTTTCAATTCTGTTACTTCGCTCATGATGAATCGCCTTTATCAACCCTCGAACTGCTGGCGGTCTACGACGGCCATGCCTCGAACGTCTGCAACTCACAATACTCTAGTTGGGCGATACTAGTAATATATTTCTAGTATTGCTTTTTAGAGGGCGGGCAAGCGCTGAGCAAGTGCTCGGGCTAGTCCCCCGGGACCTGGCCCACGTGATGTCGGACGCAGCCGAGCGGGCTACGAGGTAGCCGGATACCCCTTAGCGCCATCACCCGCAGCTCGCCGTCGGGCCGGCCAACGCGAGACCGGCGGCCCCGACCTCGAGCACCTCGACGCAGGGGTCAACCAGCAGGGTGAGCAGCTCGACCACGTCGTTTCCGTTACTGAGCGCGTGTTATGGGTCTGAGGTCCTTTGGGCTTGCGCCGTCCCGTTCGTAGTTATGGCTCGATGAAGATACACTCGCCGGGGCACTCCTCGGCTGCTTCGGCAACGGCGTCCTGGAGCCCTTCGGCCACGACCGCCACACCGGCCGGTCCGCCGGGTTCGCTCTTCACGTCGTCGCCTTCTTTCACGTAGGCGAGACCGTCGTCGAGCAACGTGAAAACAGCGGGTGCGATCTCCTCGCAGAGCCCATCACCCGTGCACAAGTCTTGATCGATCCAGACTTTCATGATGCTCACTCATCTCTTAGTTGGTGTACCGGTCTCTTAGTTGGTGTACCGGTTTGTCGTCGCGCTAACAGCGCGCCGTTCGGCGTCTCTGTAGGCCGGGCCCTGGCGTGGAGGGCGGTGGCCGGTCCGGTCCCAACAGAGGTCATCTCAGGCGCCTCAATAGATGCCAAGCTCCAGCCGGGCCGCGTCGGACATACGGCTCATGTCCCAGGGTGGGTCCCAGACAAGTTCGATGTCGACGTCGTTGACGCCAGGCAACGCCTTGACCCGGCCGATGGCATCTTGCCTCAACACGTCACCCATCCCACAGCCCGGGGCGGTCATCGACATCTTGATCTCGACGCGGTGACCCCCCTCAGGCAGTGATCGGGCGTCGCAGGCGTAGACCAGCCCGAGATCGACGACGTTTACCGGGATCTCGGGGTCAAAGACGGTCTTCAGTTGCTCGATCACCTGGGCGATATCGAACGGGCCGGTCTCGGCGGTGCCTTGGTGGGCCGCGGTGCCACCGCTGGGCTCCAGGCCGAGCGCGTCCGCATCTTCGCTGCTTATCCGGGCCAAGTCGCCATCACTGGTCTGGACGGTAAAGCTGCCCCCGAGGGACTGGGTGACACTGACCTCGTCGCCTTCAAACAGCGTCACCCGCTGTCCGCCCGGGATGAGGTTCGCTTCGCAGTCACGCTTGAGCGTGGTCCGTGAACGTCCTTCGGGTTTCATCCTCACCTACTCACTCGAGACCATCTCGGCTTTTTCCTCGAGGGCACTATTTCAGCGTGTGCCAGACGAGCGTCGCGCACTTCACCCGCATGGGGAACGCCGAAACTCCCGAGAGCGCCGCTAGCTTGCCGAGCTCCGGCAGGGCGATCTCGTCGCCGGGGCTTTCCGTCAGCATGGCCCGGACGGGGCCGAACAGCGCCAGCGCCTCGTCGCGCCGCTTGCCCTTGAGGGCCGTGGTCATGAGCGAGGCGGAAGCCATCGAGATCGCGCACCCCACGCCCTCAAAGGAAATGTCAGCGATGCGGTCGTCGAGGACCTTCACGTAAAGTGTGACCTGGTCGCCACAGAGCGGGTTCACGCCCTCGACGGTTCGCGTGGCGTCGCCGAGCCGGCCGAAGTTCTGCGGATGGCGACTGTGATCGATGATCACCTGCTGGTAGAGGTCGGTGAGGTCACTGCTCATCCGAGACCTCCCGCGTTGGGTCGTCACGACTCGTCGGGAACCGGTCTGTGACCAGACCTTCCAGGCGAGCTCGGAGCGGCTCGAATGGGACCAGGTCCACCAACTCGCGTGCGAACGCGTACGTCAGGATGCCGCGGGCCGACTGCTCGTGGCACTCCTCGCGAGCGCAGGTAGAACAGGGCGTGCTCATCGAGACGGCCCACGGCTGCGCCATGGGAGCACTTGACGTCGTCGGTGAGGATCTCGAGGCGCGGCCGGGTGTCGACCTCGGCGTCGTCAGAGAGGAGCAGGTTCTTGTTCGTCTGGCGGGCGTCGGTGCCGAACGCCTCCGGACGGACGATGATGTGCCCGTTGAACACGCCGTGCCCGTGTTCGTCCACCACGCCCTTGTAGAGCTGGTGGCTGGTGCAGCGCGGTGCGGAGTGCACAACCAGGACCGGGTTGTCGTGGTGCTGGTCGCCGCGGGGCATGTACAGGCCGCCGAGGCTGACCTCCGCCCCTTCGCCTTCGAGGTAGGCCCGTACTTCGTGGCGGGCGAGGTGCGACCCGAGCGCGATCACGTGGGAAGAAAAGTGGCTGTCGCGGTCCTGGCGGACGTCGAGGAGCGCGAGGTGGAACGCGGAGACGGGTTCGTTCTGGATCTTGTAGTGGGTCGACATTGGCGCCCGCGTCCAGGGTGACCTCGGTGACGGCATTGGTGCAGTAGACATCGCCGCTAAGGCCGGTATGGGTTTCCACGATGGTCGCCTGGCTGCCCGGGCCGGCCGAGCACGGTCGATCGTGGGTTGGACACAACGGGCGCGCCACCGGTCTCGGAGAAGAACACGAGCTCGATCGGGGCCTCAACAACCACACCGGCGGCGAGCGAGACGAACGCGCCGTCGCCGCTGAGGGCCGTGTTCAGCGCCTCGAAGGCATGCTGGAACGGCGTGAAGCGGCGCGAGAAGATCGGCTCGAGGCAATCGTCCCCATTGGCCAGCACTGATGCCAGGTTGGTTACCCGGGCGCCGCTCGGGAGCTCCTCGACGCGGGAAAGCTCGGGGGCGAAGAGACCATTTACGAAGACAAGACGGGTGCCACCGAAACCGGCGCCCAAGCCGTTGACCGCCATCTGTGCGTGGTCGTGGCTCAGCCCGGGCGGCGCCCGCTCGAAGGGCACCGCCAGCATCGGCTCCAGGCGCGTGTAGCGCCAGTCCTCGTCCTTGCGGGTCGGGAAGCCGTGCGTACCTATCCAGTCCGAAGCGGACCGCCGCACCTCGGTAAGCCACACGGGACCATCGCTCTCCGGCGCGATCAGCGTCAGGCCGGCGGCCGGAGCGACGGCGACGCCGGTCATGAGGTCGCCACCGGTGGTCATGGCCTTGCCTCCACCGGCGCCAACGGCGCGAGGCGAATCTGGTCGAGATCGACGTAGCCATGCTGCTCGAGTGCACGAGCCAGCTCCTTGTCGCCGGAGCGGACGATCCGGCCCTCGGCCATGACATGGACGCGATCGGGGACGATGTAGTCGAGCAGCCGCTGGTGATGCGTGATGACTAGCATGGCCCGGTCCGGGCTCCTCAACGCGTTTACGCCGTTGGCGACGATCCGGAGGGCATCGATATCGAGGCCCGAATCGGTCTCGTCCAAGATGGCGAGCTTGGGCTCGAGGACCGCCATCTGGAGGATCTCGTTGCGCTTCTTCTCGCCGCCGGAGAACCCCTCGTTGACCGACCGGCTCATGAAGCTCCGGTCCATCTCGACGAGCTGCATCTTCTCCTTGGCGAGCTCGAGGAAGTCCATAGCGTCGAGCTCGTCGAGCCCACGCTGGCGGCGCAGCGAGTTGAGCGCGGTGCGCATGAAGTAGAGGTTCCCGACGCCGGGGATCTCCACGGGGTGCTGGAAGGCAAGGAAGACCCCGGCCGCGGCGCGGTCCTCGGGCGACATGGCGAGCAGGTCCTCCCCCTCGAAGAGGACCTGGCCGGTGACGTCGTAGGCCTCATGGCCGGCGAGCACGTTGGCGAGGGTGCTCTTGCCCGACCCGTTCGGCCCCATGAGCGCCTGCACCTCGCCCGCCTTGAGCTCGAGGCTGACGCCCCTGAGGATCTCGTTGTCGCCGATCTTGGCATGGAGATTCGTCGATGGAGAGCATCAGCCAACGCTCCCTTCCAAGCTCACGCTCAAGAGCCTCTGGGCCTCGACCGCGAACTCCATGGGCAGCTCCTTGAACACCTCGCGACAGAAGCCGTTCACGATCATCGAGACGGCGTCCTCTTCGGAGATGCCCCGCTGGCGGCAGTAGAAGAGCTGGTCCTCGCCGATCTTGGAGGTGGAGGCCTCGTGTTCGACCTGCGCCGTCGAGTTCTTCACCTCGATGTAGGGGAACGTGTGTGCACCGGTGTCGCTCCCGAGGAGCAGCGAGTCGCACTGGGTGTGGTTCCTGGCGCCTTCGGCTGAGCGCAAGACCTTCACCAGAGCCCCGGTAGGTGTTCTGCCCGTGACCCGCCGAGATCGCCTTGGAGACGATCGTGCTGCGGGTGTTCTTGCCGATGTGGACCATCTTGGTGCCGGTGTCGGCCTGCTGGCGGTTGGCGGTGAAGGCGACGGAGTAAAACTCGCCGACCGAGTTGTCGCCCTGGAGGATGACGCCGGGGTACTTCCATGTGATGGCTGAGCCGGTCTCGACCTGGGTCCAGGAGATCTTGGCGTCGGTCCTGCGCACCTGCCCGCGCTTGGTCACGAAGTTGTAGACGCCACCACGGCCCTCGGCGTCGCCCGGGTACCAGTTCTGTACGGTCGAGTACTTGATCTGGGCGCCGTCCAGAGCGACGAGCTCGACCACCGCCGCGTGGAGCTGGTTCTCGTCCCGCATCGGTGCCGTGCAGCCCTCGAGGTAGCTCACGTACGCCCCCTCTTCGGCGACAATGAGGGTCCGCTCGAACTGGCCCGTGTTGGCGGCATTGATGCGGAAGTAGGTGGACAGCTCCATCGGGCAGTGGACGCCCTTTGGGATGTAGCAGAACGACCCATCGGTGAACACGGCGGAGTTGAGCGTGGCGAAGAAGTTGTCGCGGTAAGGGACGACTGAGCCGAGGTACCGGCGCACAAGATCGGGGTGGTCCTGGACGGCCTCGGAGAAGGAGCAGAAGATGACGCCCGCTTCGGCCAGCTTCTTCTGGAAGGTCGTGGCGACCGACACCGAGTCGACAATGGCGTCCACGGCCACTCCGCCGAGACGTTCCTGTTCGGCAAGGGAGATGCCCGAGCTTGTCGAACATGGCCCGCAGCTTCTGGGTCGAGCTCGTCGAGGCTGGCCAGCTCGGCCTTGGGCCTGGGGGCGGCGAAGTAGCTAATGGCCTGGTAGTCGATGGGCGCATAGGTGACGTTCTGCCAGTCCGGCTCGACGAGCGTGAGCCAGTGGCGGTACGAGCGCAGGCGCCACTCGAGCAGCCAGTCCGGCTCGTTCTTCTTGGATGCGATCAGAGCGATGACGTCCTCAGTGAGCCCCGGGGCGACCACATCGGTATCGAGGTCGGTGACGAACCCGTACTGGTACTCCCGGCTCGCCAACTCGGCGACGTCGCTCCTTACAGCGGTCATGGGCCGCCGCCCACAGCTATTTGACCGGTGATCTCGAGGGTGCTCATGGTCGTCTCCTTGTCGCCGGCGCCGTTTGCGCCGACCGGCTCGGGTTCATGATCACCCAGGTCGTTCCCATCTTACAAGTTCCGCCTTGCAAAACTCGCATATATGTTCTTCCAGGATATGATCCTCGGTGTGGGGCACGTGCCAGTCACCCTGATCGAGCTGACAGCGGCACAGCGCAACACCCTCACCGCGCTGAAAAGGCGGGGGGAATCGTCGGTCGACGACCTCGCGGAGGCCGTGGGAACCACGCCGAGCGCCGTCCGCCAGCAACTGGCCGTCCTGAGATCGGCTGGTCTTGTCGCGACTCGCCAGCAACGCGTGCGGCCCGGACAGCCCGGACGGCCCGCCGACCTCCACTTCAGCACTCATCAGGCCGAGGCCCTGTTCGCCCAAGCCACCGGTGACCTCTCGGTCGAGCTGCTTAGTTACATCGAGGAGGAAGACCCGGACCTCGTCTCCCGTGCCTTTGAGCGCCGTCAGCGCCGGCGAGTCGAGCAGGTCCGAGGTCAACTAGTGGGCAAGAGCATCGACGAGAAGGTGGCGGCACTGGCCGAGATCCTCGACGCGGAGGGGTATATGGCCGAGCTCGACAAGCTTCCTGATGACAGCTATCGGGTCACGCTCTGCAACTGCGCCATCTGGCCGGTGGCCTCGCGCTACGGCGCGGCCTGTTCGACAGAGCTTGAGTTCCTCCAAGCGGTGCTCCCTGAAGCTGACGTCGAACGGGTCGAGCACAAGGTTGCCGGCGGGTACGTCTGCGGGTACGCGCTTAGGCAGCGCTCAGCCAAGCACCAAGTCCCTAACGAACAAGCCCGAAGGGGTATGACCTCGGCCTGAGAAGGAGACGGGGCGTTGGGCCCCCGACCGCCTCCTTAGGCGCCTCCCGGCCGGGCCGGGACGAGCGTCGCTGAGCATAGGCAACCACCAATGACAACCCCAATTGCGTTGGGCCTGTCACGTCTCAGCCGGCAGAGACGCACCCTCTTTTCGCTCGCTGTGTTGATAGCCCCCGATATCGCCCTCTATCAGGGCTCGCGTGCAAGTGGTGAAACGAGTTGCCGGCGGGAATTGATGCTCAGTTTTGCATAGATATGGCTGAGGTGCGTGTCGATAGTCTTGGTAGTAACAAAAACGGCTTTGGGCGATCTCCTGGCTCGTGCGACCCTCCGCCGCCATCCGCGCCACCGTCAGCTCGTTCGGCGTCAGCTCGTTCGGCGTCAGCAGGCGTGTCGTGGCCGGTCCAGAACTGGCGCCGGGGGCGAGCACCTGCGGCGGCGCCGTACGGGTCGGCGAGGACCCGAACAGGGAGCAGGCGAGCCACGTCATGGAGTGCAACCCTTGGCCCCGTCTTGAACGGCGCTCGCCAGTAGACCGGCGCGGGCATGGGGGCACGAGCCGCCCATGACGTTTACGCCGACGGTGAGAGAGAGCCGTGAATGCGGAAAAGTTCGCCAGGGACCGAACGAGGTTGACCCCCACCCGTCGAGGACGAAGACCGTCGTTTGCTCCTGAGCGAGCCGGGAGGCTGATAAAGAAGCCTGTTTGGGGAAGACCCCCAAAGGGGCGGCGACTTCGGAACTAGGCAACAAGACGTACACACTGATCGATGGCGGGGTGCTAAAGCCGACGTGACACGTTTCGATCCCGGCTGGCGAATCGGCACCCGACACGCCATCGATTCAACCACCCGATCGAGGCGTCTTACATTGAGGCAGTGTCCAGGTCCATACAGACCACCTGGGCGGCCCGCTCGAGGTCGGCGTCGTAGGCGAGCAGCGTAGCCTCGTACGCTCTTGCCTCTCTGTTCTGATCGCGCGGCCACTTCAGGCTGCGTTGAGCGGCGCTCCCATCGCCGCCGTTGATCTGACACCTATCGGGCTTGGACGGAGGCCCGCCTGATTGGGCGCTGGCGGAATTGCGAACCTGCTGGCGTCGCTCGGCTCGATTGGCGACGCAAACGCCTGGCGGGTCGAGGTCCGAGCCTCGGCACCCTCCCGTCGTACTGGGGCGGCGAGTCGAAGCGCACAGCTTTGCTGACGGTGTTACAGGCCACGGCCAAACGACGGGCAATGGATTTGATGCCCGTTCCTTCGGCCCGGTGGAGCCGACAAATCTGGGTCGAGTCCGCCACGGTGACCACCCTTCCTCCTCTCTGGCTGGCAGCCCGATTCGGTGCGTGGCGATTTTTCACATGAGGTAGGTGACCTTGTCCCGCTGTTTGCAAATGTGGAGGGCAACGGCCTCCAAATGTTCTGTGGGCAGCGAGCCTTGTAGGTCAGTCATGGTGAGAGCTCATCAAACACGTGATACGAGGTTCATGACGTCCGTCGTGAACCTGAGTCACTCCGGCCTCAAGCCGCAAAACAACAGTCGCCTGTGCCTGCGGCACTGCGCCAGATTCGCCATCCCGGATTCCTGGTTGGAACAAACGGGTTTTCGGTCGAGGTGCGCAGAATGCGCCCGAAGCTGAGTAACAATTTGCTCGCACATTCGGTGCTTCCTGTACAAACAAGCTCGGTGGACCTGCGGTGCGCGAAGGGGTCAGCTCCACGAGGTGGCGACGAACCAGCGTTGGCTCTTGGTTTGCCGAGACCGCCAGACGCTTGGGCAAGAGGGTGTCGGACGATTAGCGACAGCTCCACAAACGTAGGGTGGCGAGCGTGAGCAGGGTGCGTCAAGCCTCCTTCAGGAGCTCTGGCCAAGGTCCCCGTGGGCAAGCTCCGCAACGACCTCTACGTGCCGGCCCACCCGCGCCTCGTCGAGCTCATAAAAGCCTGGAAAACCGGGCATGACGGTGGCGGCACCGGGCTTCTCGTCACCGTGGGGGGGGGAAGCCTCTCGACCGCTTCTTGGTGGCCCGTTGGGTGAAAAAAGTGGCCAATGACGCTAGGGTTGGCCATGTCCACCCCCACCAGCTGCGACATACCCTCGCCACACATGCGGTCAACAAGGGGATGCACTTAGAGGCGGTGGCCGAGCTGCTCGGGCACCGCAACCTAAAGATGACCCAAGTCTACGCACGCATATCCAACAAGACGCTCGCTGACCAGTTCGCGGCCGTGGCCGACAAGGTCGACGCGCTCTATGCCGAGGCCGAACAAGAGACGCCATCGATGCGCCGGCTGCGCTTGGAGCACCGGCGCATGCTTGCCAACGGCTGGTGCACCAGGCCCAAGGAGCTCAACTGCCACTTCGAGGCGATCTGCGAGGGTGTGGGTTTTTCAAGACCACGGTTGAGTTCCTGCCGGTCTTGCGCAACCAGCGTGACCACGCAGCCAGTCGCGGCCAGCCCGTGCGCGACGAGCTCTACGACCGCCTCGTGACAGCAGTCGAAAGGACGTCGTCATGACCCCGGCCATGGACGACCCCCGCCGGGCCTGCCCAACCCGGCCCTTAGTGGACAAGTGCTCAAGGGCAGTGCTCGACGAGGCCGTGGCGAGCCTGACCATATTGCGGTCGCCGATGTACGTCGGCGACGCTGGGGCAGAGCTCCACGCCTTGGCGAGCCTTCGGGGCCAGATCGAGTCCAGGCTCTCCGAAGCCGTTGTCGCGGCTCGTGACCAACTGGTCCCATGGTCGGTGATCGGCGCCCAGCTGGGACTTAATGCCTGCGATGCTCGACACATCTATGAGACCCTGCAAAGTCCAGGACGAGACTGACATTTGCTGCCGGAGGTCCGTGGGTGGCGCCCCCACAAAAGCGGCTAACATTGCCCACGGACCACCGGCATAACTGCCAATTATGGGGCGGCTGGAAAAGGCTTCATCTATAAGGGGAATCCGCTCCGAACAACGGTTCGCGCGGCGGTCAGGGCCACCGATCTTGCTTGATATGCGGTACCGAATGTGCGGGTTAGATTATCGTCGAACTTCGAGCGCATTATGTGCACGCGCGCCGAAAACTCCTTTGTTCGGACCGGAAATACCTGCCGATTCGGTGCCCGCGACGACGCAGGTCAGTCACGCCTGGGCCCGGTGATCTGTCCGCCTCGCTCACTCGGTGAGGACAAGGTGCAGCTTGCCGTCGATCAGTTCACGTGCCGCATCAAGGTGTCCGGCGTGGGTAGCGGTCTCCGTCACGACGTGGAGCACGATCTCGCGGAGGCTGTCGAGCCGCCAGGAGCCGAAGAAGTCGGGCCACCACGCCGGTGCTGCGGCGAGAGAGCGACCGGCGATGATCCCATCGGCATGATCGATGTTGGCCCTGTAGCTGTGAAGTACTTCCTCGACGGGCTCCTCGTCGCTCACGTTCCAGGCGTTGTCGGGCGAGGCGAGAACCTCATCGATTGCGATTTGGTCCCCGTCTATGACCGCCTGGAACCAGAAGCGTTCAACATCGAGCGAGAGGTGGTTCACCAAGCCGATGCAGCTCCAGCCCGAAGGAAGGACCTGCCGTCGAAGATCGCCTGTCCCAAGACCATCGACAGCCTCAAGAACGTGCTCGCGCTGCCGGTTCAGTGCCGCGCAGGAGCACCTGCTGTTCGGCCGAGTGGTCCAATGGCATGACTGACGCTCCTTCCGGTCTCGCACATGCTCTGCTCAACGGCACCTCTGGGCCGATCGAACGCTGCGAAGTTCGACGGTGCTCGACCTCCAAGCTCATCGCGCCTCGGACCAGACTACGACGCGTGCCGCGCCAGCACAGCATCGCCGACTGTCTCATCTGTGCCGCTGGCTACGGCATGGCAGGAGCCGGGCCGAACAGACGGCTCGGTAGGCATGTCCGGGCACTGTCTAGACACACGACGCCCGCGCGGTCCGTGCTCTTTCGAAAGCGATGAGATCCTGAGGTGACTATCGTCTACCCAACAACGACGACGATCTCTCTAGAGTAGCGGCCATGACCAACCGACCCGTCGTCCCGAGCGGGGCTCCTTGCTGGGTCGACCTATGGACCTCAGACGTCGAGGGGAGCCGCCAGTTCTATGCCGAGCTGTTCGGCTGGCAAGCAGGGGAGCTGAGCCCCGATCACAGCGGCTACTTCATGTTCACCCGCGCCAGCATCCCGGTCGCCGGGGCGATGAGCGACATGGGCGAGGTACGCGCCGACAACACGTGGAAGCCCTTCTTCGCCACAGAGGACATGGAGCGCACCCTGAAGCTCGCCGCTGCGCACGGTGCCACGGTGTATCTCCCAGCCATGGCGATCGACGATCTCGGCGCTCAGGCGGTGATCGCCGACCCAGCGGGGGCGGTAACTGGCATCTGGCCGCCCGGCGGCTTTCCCGGCTTCACCGTCGTCCACGAGCACGGCACCCCGAGCTTTATCGCTATCGATATCCACGATTACGACGGGGAGGTCGCCTTCTATCGCCAAGTGTTCGGCTGGGACCCGCTCGAGGAGGAGGCCGACGGTCATCACTACGCCGGCTACATGGACCGGGACAACAACCGACCAATCGCCGGGATCGGCGACGAGGTGGAGTCGCTGGCGCCCGGAGAATCGCCGCACTGGTCGGTGTTCTGGCAAAACGACGATGTCGACGCTTCGGTCGCAAAAGTAAGCGCGCTTGGCGGAGCGGTGCTCACCGAGGCTGCCGACCACGGCCTCGGGCGGGTCGCCCTAGTGGCCGACCCCTCCGGTGCGCGCTTTTGGCTCCTCCGGCCGAAGGGATAGGAGGTGGGGGCAGGCCAGGCGAGCGAAGACGACGAAATGCTGCGGACCTTCCTACGGGCGCAGCGCGAATCGGTATTGGCCATCGTCGAGGGCCTCAGCGAGGAGGCATGGCACCGCTCGGTCGTGCCTACGGGCTGGACGCCGGCCGGGATGCTGGAGCACTTGGGCGGTGCCGAGTGGCACTGGTTCCAGGGCGTCGTGGCAGGCAGGCAGCCTGAGCTCCCAGGCGACCTCGATGTGGACCGAGCACCCTACGACCCCATATCGGTCGTGTTCACGTCGGTCGCGTCTTCAGCAGAAGTATTGGCTTTCTACCGCGACCAGTGCGCGGAGTCAGAGTCAGTGCTCGCCACAACCCCACTTTCGGCGCCGCCACGCGGCAGGCACGGGCCGTACGAGCCACCAAACGTTCGTTGGGTCGTGCTGCACATGATCGAGGAGACCGCCCGACATGCTGGACATCTCGACCTTGCGAGGGAACACCTCGACGGCAAGGTGCGGCTGGGTGGCCGCTGATGCGGCGAACAGGTGTCGATTCTGTTGGCCGAGTGGTTGCACATTGACGAGCACGCGCACAAGGTCACACGCATCTCGGGATCATTGATCCCGATCGGGACATGCTGCCGCTGGGCCAAGCATCCCAACCCGTGGGGTGCTTGCATCCGATCCGGTCGGCAACAACACCTTTAGGGCGACACATAATGACGCCCAGAATCCTCCCTAGAGAGCTCGGATGCTCTGAGTACTCTCGACCTCGTATGGCTCGATTCGATTCGCCAACCTGGTTGCGTGTGCCCTCTCGATAGGTAGTTTTCCCTTTGTAGGGCGAAGGGGTCTCTCAGGCTGGAGGCGTCGCCGACGTCTCGATGAGCTCAAGAAGCACTCCAAACGGGTCCCGACAGTACACAAAGCGCGCGCTGCCCAACTCAACGGGCTCTGAAACCGGCCTCGAGCCCGCTCTCTTCAGCCGGTCCAATGTGCCATCGATGTCTTGGACGCGAAAGGCAAGGTGCACGGCAGACGGCGTTGTGGTCTCCATCAGGGTCGCGGGCGTCTTCGGTTCCTCGTACATAACGAGTTCTATGTGCTCACCGCCGGCCGTCTTGAGCATGGCCCCGCGAATCTCTGCGTCCGGGACACCGACCACGCGACGCACGCTCGGGTTTGTACGTGATTCAGGCGGAGATACCACCTCGCAACCGATTACGTCGCGATAGAACGCGACGGCGAGCTCAAGGTCAGGGACGGTGAGCCCCACATGGTCAATGCCTTGAATGGACATGATGGCAGGAGAACCCCTTTCTTTATACGAGGGAATGCCTGGTATACGGGGCTACAGCTCGACCGTGCCGAACAGCTGGAGCCGCAAGGCCGGGCCCGAGCGAGCAGGGACCAAAAAAACGTTCAACTTCGACGGTCACTATATTCAAGGCTCTTCCCCCGACCCAGTTTGAAGGATGACATGTGACATTCTCTGCTGAGTCAGCACCGCTGAACCGTACGTCCCTGTGAACGACACTCCGACATAGTTGTCTACGATGAGCGGCATTCTTCACACAGCGCCCCTGATAGCCTGAGGGTGAAAATTATAGATCGCCGACAGGGCGGGCCGATAAGGTATGGCCAGATCATATATGCAGCCGAACCGGCGGAGCCGCAATCGTGGCCGGCAACGCTTGATCAATTATCCCGCGCTGCCCGGGACGATCTCCATCCCCCCGGCAATATGCTTGCGCGCAGCCCGCCGAGCAGCGCGTGGGTCACGACGTCGGACTGCTTCGAAGATGGCTTTATGGCCGGGCTGAGATTGGCGCACGTGCTCTAAGTTGGGCTCGCCATACCTCGGGTAAGCGTGGAAGGGCTCGAGAGTAGCTAGCACGATCGCACGGCCGAGCTCATTACCAGACGAGCGCATCACCGCGTTGTGGAAGCGATAGTCCTGAAGCTCGTAGCGATTGATGTCGTCCATCGAGCGCGCTAGCTCATCGAGGAGATGGGCGAGTTCAGTGATCTGCTCCTCTGTCGCCACAGCGGCAGCTTGAGCGGCCATCTCGCCTTCTAGCGCCATTCGGACAGTAATAAGGTAAGGCAAGAACTGCAGAGCTGTGTCGTATTGCATTTTCGCTGTCAGGACAAGAGGGTCGAGAAGGTTCCAACTGTCTGCATCGGTCGTCCAGGAGCCCTTGCCGTTGTGTACCCGGACGAGCCCCTTTTGCTCGAGAACCTTGAGAACCTCACGAATGACGGTCCGGCTTACCTCGAAGTGCTCACACAGAGCTGCTTCCGGTGGTAAGGGGCTTCCCGGAGGCAACGAGCCGCTGACGATCTCCTCGACGAACCGCTGAATAACGGGCGCGGACAATCTACGTTGGGGGCGTAACCTCCGGTTGTCCGGGTGCATTGCCTCCCTGAGCAGGGGGTTGCGAACGAGAGGCCCTTCCACCGATTCCAATTTAGCAGGGTCTTGTAGACCTGAGAGCTATGTGCTATGACATAGGTTACGACGAGCAACCGGGTGTGCAACAGCGGCGAAGCTCAGGGAACGCGGCAGACTAGCTGGTCGCCCTAAGAAGTCAAGCAGGCAGCCGGTCGATCTGTCATGATCTGCCTGGTCTGTCGCCGGTGCACGCCGTAGAGAGCCTGCAGATCGTGCAGGGGAGAGGGGGAGACGTGTGAAGATCGTCGAGGTAGTTGTCGAACCCTTCGAGATCTCAGCGGTCGCTCCCGCCTTTCGTTGGCGTGACGGTCTTCCGGGTTCCGAACCGTCCCATGTCGGAGCTATCTTACGGATCCGATCAGACGATGGCCACGACGGTATTGCCATTTCAAACCGCGGCGTCATAATCGGCGACCTTGTCGACCGGCGAATTCGCGATGAGCTGCTCGGCGCCAACCCGTTCCATCGGGAGCTGTTATGGCACCGCATGTGGGAGCTCGATCGCATCGAGGAGTTCCCCATTTATGCTCTGGGAATTGTAGATATTGCCCTCTGGGACCTGGCGGGGAAGGCGCTAGGGGTGCCCACTTACGAGCTTCTCGGCGCCTTCCGTACAGAGATACCCGCCTACGCCTCCACCTCGACGTTCGCATCGGACGAGGAGTACCTCGACGTCGTCGACCAGTGCATCTCCCTCGGTTACCGGGCGATCAAGCTCCACGCCTGGGGAGATACCCGACGGGATGCCCGCCTGGCACACGCCGTGCGCAACCGTGTCGGCCCCGACAGAGACCTGATGTACGACGGCTCGGCAGGGTTCGACCTCGCCGATGCTGTTTATCTCGGTCGAGCGCTGTCCGAGGCGGGCTACAAGTGGTACGAAGAGCCCATCCGAGAGTTCAGCGTGACGTCCTATCGCTGGTTGTCTGAGCGTGTCTCGGTTCCGCTGCTCGTGGCCGAAACATCCGATGGCGCACATATGAATGCCGGCGACTTCGTCATATCCGGCGCGGCTACATATGTTCGGACGGGTGTCACTCATAAGGGAGGTCTAACGGGCGCTCTTCGGATAGCGCACACGGCCGATGCGTTCCGCCTCCGCGTCGAGGTTGCCGGAGGAGGGCTTCCGAACCGGCACCTGTGCATGGCAATTCCTAATACGACATACTACGAGTCGTTGGTTACCAGCAATCCGGTGCGTCAGGACGCGGCAGTTGACGGCAACGGTCTTGTCCACGCCACCACGCAACCTGGCATGGGGTACCCAGACGACCTCGTCGCGAACTGAGAGCACAAACGTAAAGGAAAGACGGACGAAGGGAGGAACACGTGGTTCTCCGCAGTTGCACGGTTCATAGAGCGTCGTTCTCATGAGCAACACTCGTCAGCAGGTCCTTTTCCTCCATTCTGCGGACATGGATCTCTGACTCCGCTGCCGTCGCTTGGGCTTTCTACGACGGCACGGCTTCGGCCGAAGCGCTTCAAGATAGGACCGGCGCTCAAGACCAACCGCCGTACCGATCGGTTCTCGCCGCCTTACGCGAGGGTTGGAGGTTGTTGCAGACGCCACGTCCAGTTGTGCTCCCTGGACGGGAGTACCAGACAGCGGTGATCCCATTCGAGTTCGTACTGACGCGAGACGTAGAAGTGAGTGACCGTGCGTGAAGCGCTGAACATCGATCTCCCCGAACTCCGCCTCTTGGGTGCCACCGAGATGGCGCAGTTCGCGTGCGACGGGTTCATTCAGTTGGAAGGTGTCGTTCCACATCATGTGAACGACCGCGTCCTGGAGGAGATGGACAGGTTTTCTAGCGCCCGCCAGCCCTCGGACAGTGCCACGCTCGGGCGGCCCCGGCTCGTAAGCGATACCTTCCGAGAGAGCGCCGACCGCTTCCATTACTGGGATGATTCGCCGACTATCCGTGGGGTGTTCCGCATACCCGAGGTCGCCGGAGCGATCCGCAGCCTGATGGGGCCGAACCCCGTGTACAACCACTCGTTCGTCCACATCGTCCCCCCGAAACACGATAAGTCTCAGGACTGGCATGCCGACTCGGTAATCGACCCACGCCATCCTGCCTTCGACTTGCTCGTCATGTACTTTCCCCAGGACACGCCAGATGAGATGGGACCGACGCTAGTCTTGCCAGGGTCACACCTTCGTGAAATCCGCTTCGGCTCGATCGCCCATTATCGTAACATCCTCGGCCAACGTCGGCTCGCGTGCGGCGCAGGTACGGTTGCGTTCACGCACGCGGACCTGTGGCACTGTGCCCAACCGAACGCCACCGAAACCCCCAGGTATATGTTCAAGGTAAGGATCGAGAGCGAGCCCGGCGGGCACCAACGCGGCTGGTTCGAGCTGAGCGGCTACGACGATCCCCAACTGCTCGAGCGGATTGTTAGGTGGGACCAGCCATGGTTCGGTGCAGAGCACCGGGAAGAGCACATCCAGCGGGCATTGTTTTGGCGCTATCTCACAGGGGACGACTCGGTCGACGCAGCGAACGGCCAGCTTGGTCACCTCGGTCTTGGTTCGACCCGTGATCGATCGTGACGCGGTGGCTCAAATAGGCAGATGAGCCGGAAGAGAGGGAGGTGGTCGACGGGGTAGTTCACAAAAACCCATAAGAGCAGGTGCCTCCAGCTGGGCACCGTCTATAAGTGGCGGCTGGAAAAGACATGTTTCCACAAGTCCATGCTCCTTCCAACAGTTAGAGGGGGAAGAATGAAGGTCCCGAGCAATCGAAGAAACAATAGGGTATGTGCGCGCCCGGCACTTGGCCGTTCGCTTCGTTCGAAGAGGACGCGGGCTACCATATTGGCGGTATCGGCAGCATTAACCGTTGGGCTCGCCGGCACAGCCACTACGAGCTCAGCGTCGGCCAGTGGCCTCCGCCAGGATGGGGGCAATGTCTCGTTCACCTTCGGGTATTACGGGAACACCGAGGAGCTGAACGTCTACCAACAAGAGATAAGCCTCTATGAGAAGACTCACCCTGGTGTCCAGATCACGGCCACGTACGACGCACCAGCGCCCTTCCTTGCAAAGCTGCCGATCTTGTTCCGCGCGGGGACCGCCCCCGACGTCGTGAACTTGGCCGAATCGTGGGTGGGCGGTCTCGACAGCACCTTCCACCCGTTCCTAAACCTGGCGCCGTACCTGACCGCCGCGGGGGTCACCTCTGCCCAGTTCGAGCCCGGGAGTTGGGTCCCCGGTACCATCGGTAAACAGATCCTGATGCTGCCCAACATCTACTACGGGCACGCCGTCGCGATCAATGAGAACCTCTTCCGAGCAGCGCACCTGGCCATCCCGTCAAACGGCTGGACCACGGACCAGCTTCTTTCCGACGCGGCCAAGATGACCTCGGGCACCGGGTCGCAAAAGGTCTGGGGCGTAGCTGTCAGTCTCAGCATTGGGCAGTCGGTGATCATGTTTGGTGGCAACACGTTCAACCTGGCTACGAGCCAGATGACTATTGATCAACCTGATGCTGTCAAGGGGATCACGTGGGACGTCGACCTAATCTTGAAGGACCACGTTGCGCCACCCCTCCCGGCACCCAACCAGTCGGTATCGGTAGCACCGGCCGTAGACCCGTTCCTTACGGGCCAAGCCGCAATGGACCTCACTTATGCTGCCTACGACCAGGCGAGCTATGACCAAGCGGTCGGTAACAAGTTCCAGTGGACGGTGGTGCCGTACCCGTCGGGCACGTTCGCCCCGCTGCAGCTCAATGCAGCGGCGATCGTGGCGAAGGAGCAAAACAGCCCGAGCAAGTACAAGGCCGAATTTGCATTCGTCCAATGGCTAGCGGAGAACCAGCAGGCCACGGCGCTGGAGGGCGAGTTGGCCGGGCCGGCGTACCTCCCGGCCGAGCAGGCTTGGCTCTCGCACCCGCCATCGGACTGGGCAAGCGTCAACCGTCAAGCAGTTCAAGCGGCCAACAGCCGCTCCGTGTACGGCTACGACGGAGGGAAGTACACCGAGGTGAACGTCCTGGCCGGGAACATAATGGACTCGATGTTGCTTGGGCAGATTAGCGTTGCGAAGGGGGTACAGCAGATCCAGTCGCAGGGAACGGCGATCCTGAACGGTTCCCAGTAGGACATTAATGGCTCGATGGCCCTGGGTGATGCAGCCCCGCCAGAGAAAAAGTGGCTGGGCTGCTCACCCATTGGCGGCTGCTAACCCAAGCGGTGCCTCGCTTAGCATTGATGATCAGTCGGAAGGGGACAGATATTGCATAGCCGGCGCACTTTCTACGCCTTCATCTCACCCTGGCTGCTTGGGCTGGTGCTGCTCACCCTGATACCGATCGGGGTGACCGTGTACACGAGCCTCACTGTATGGTCGGGCAGCGGCCTCGGACGATTCGCCGGGTTCATCAACTACCGTGGGCTACTCCACGACTCCATCTTTATAGACGCCGCCGGCCATACTCTCTTCTACGCCGCGGGTACCGTGTTCCTTCAAGTAGTCGTGGCCTTCGTGCTCGCGTCCATCCTCAACGAAGAGCTGCGGGGGCACAAGTTCTTCAGGGGTTTCCTGTTCATCCCATATTTGGTTGCCGGGATCCCGCTTTACCTGATCTGGACCTGGCTATATAACCCGAATTACGGGACCTGGAATTATTTGCTTGGCTTGGTCCACATCCAGGGCCCGCGGTGGCTCGAGACGCCCCATTGGGCGATGATCTCGCTCATACTGATGAACGTGACGGCCTGCGGCGGGATGATGCTAGTCTTTGTTGCTGCGCTGCAGACCGTGCCGGTAGATCTTCATGAGTCGGCAAGTATGGACGGAGCCGGAGCGCTCGCCCGAGCCTGGCACATCACCTTGCCGACTATCCGGCCAGTAGTTGGGTTCAATGTTGTCTGGGGATTAATCATTGCGGCCCAGGTGTTTGCCCAGCCGTACTCGATGACGTCGGGCGGCCCCGACTACGCCACGGAAGTAGTCGGCTTAGATCTTTACCAGAACGCCTTTCAATATTTTCGCTTCGGTTACTCGTCCGCAATGGCGATCGTCATGTTCGGCGCCACCCTCATCCTAAGTCTCGGGGTTATGCGGTTCGCACGGGCGCCGGACGCAAATGCTCGGCTGCCGCGTCGGCGGCAGTTCGAACCTCCGCCGACGAGGCTGGCTCGCGCGTGGGCGTGGGCAAGACGGCCCGGCCAGCCGGCTCCGGCGGCTTATGAGCAGGGGTCCGTCGTCAGAGAGGACATCGTTCAGTGAGAGCTCGGGCCACCAGCCACCGCGTTATTCGAGGAGCCGTGTTCTACGGAGTCCTCGGCGTCGCCGCCCTCGTGTTCATGATGCCTATCATCTGGATCGCCCTAAACGCTTTCAAGCCCGCTGACCACATCATCTCGGGCAACCCATTTTCGCTTCCTAGCCCCATCACCTTCGGGAATTTCACACAGCTGTTCCAGGCCGCGCCAGTCGCGCTCTGGTTCAGGAACTCTCTGATCTATTCGTGCGGGAGCACAATTGGTGCGCTCGTCAGCTCTACGCTGGTGGGTTATGGGTTCGCGCGACGCAACACCCGAGAAGCTAACATCCTCTTTATTGTCGCTATCGCCGTCTTAATGGTCCCGTATGTAGCGACGATATTCCCTCAGTACGCCTTCTACCAGAAAATTGGGTGGCTCAACACCTTCTACCCGCTGATTGTGCCGGCTTTCCTCGGCGTAGGGGGTACGACTCTTTTCATATTCCTCATGCGCCAATTCTTCTTTACGATACCGGTGGAGCTCGAGGAGGCCGCCGCGCTTAACGGCGCGTCGCCGTTCCGCACGTTCCTCAGGGTAATCCTACCGCTGGCCAAGCCGGCACTTGTCACGGTGGCCATCTTTCAGTTTGTCTTCTCATGGAATGACTTCTTCGGGCCACTTGTCTACTTCTCAAACAGCAACCTCTATACGATCCCACTCGGCGTGGCGACGTTTTCGAGCGCGTACGGCACCGACATCGGCCCCCTCGTTTCGCTGACATTGCTCTCGCTGGCCCCGGTTATCATTGTATTTGTCGTATTTCAACGCTATTTTGTCAGAAGCTTGGCCACTGTAGGCTTGCGTTGAGAACTTGTTAGGCGGTCATTATGAGGTCTCGGCGTGCTCGACGTGGAGCCGGCCGAGCGCCGAGATGTGCATTGTGACCCCTCCCAGTGGAAGGTGGAAAGTGAATGACGTCGCAACAGGCAGGGCTCGTCCAGCGGCTTAGACGAAGCGAGAGCTTCTTCGGTCTGCACTTTGACTTTCACGCGCGGGAGGAGGACAAGGAGGTCGGCGCGAACATCAACCGTGACGTGGTCGCGGGGATACTCGAACGAGTGCGGCCGGATTACGTCCAGTGCGACTGTAAAGGCCACCCCGGTGTGTCCAGCTACCCGACAAAGGTCGGCTTTGCCGCACCCAGGCTCGTCGGGGACATTCTAAGAGTCTGGCGTGAGGTGACGGCCGAGCGCGGCGTTGCCCTGTACGTCCACTACTCGGGTATTTTCGACATCAAGGCGGTTCAGCTCCACCCGGACTGGGCTCGGGTCGACGAGCAAGGGCACGCAGACGGACAGATCGCATCTGTTTACGGGCCGTATGTGGACGAGCTGCTGATCCCGCAATTGAAGGAACTAGTCGACGAGTACGACATCGACGGGGTTTGGGTTGATGGAGACTGTTGGGCGGCGGCTCGGGACTATGGGCCTGCGGCGCTCGAGGCCTACCGGTCGGCTGGCTTCGCAAACAGCCCTCCTCGGCTGTCGATCGAGACTGTGCCTCCCTGGTCTATCCGTCGTGCGGATATGCCGGTACTCGCTCAGGGGATCGTGATGGACCCGAGCTTCGTTCAGTTCTCAGAGGTACAGCGCGAAGGCTTCCGCCGGTACCTGCGCCGGTACGTCGACGAGCTGCATGAACATCGCCCGAGTTTCCAGATCGCGAGCAACTGGGCCTTCACTTCGTTCATGCCCGAGCCGGTCAGTGCGGACGTCGACTACGTGTCCGGGGATAGCGCCACCGTATTCGGTAGCGACTTGCGCCTAGACCCTCGTTTCTTGGTGAGGCAGGGCAAGCCGTGGGACATCATGACCTGGACGTTCGTGGGCCACGGCCCCAGAGCGCGAACCCGGCGGTCTCGACGAAGTCGGTGCCTCAGCTATGCCAGGAGGCAGCGATGATCATTTCGCTTGGCGGTGGCTACCAGTTGTACACGAACCAACGCACGATCGGGGACGGGTTCGGCTCGCAACTCGACCTGGTCGCGGCCGTGGGCGAGTTTTGTCGCCAGCGGCAAGAACGCTGTCATGGTGCTGACCTTGTCCCCCAGGTGGCGTTGCTGCATTCATCAACCGCCTTCTACAGGACGGCGCCGAAGCTGTTCGATTCACTGGGCCAGTTGAACACGCTCCTCGGGACGCTCAACTGCTTGCTTGACTCCCAGCAGGTCGTCGAGAATCCTTCTCGAGCACCAGGTCGGCGATCTTATCGATCGGTACCCGCTGGTCGTGGTCCCGGAGTGGCAGGACCTGCCGGGCGCGCTCGTTGCTCGTCTTCTCGGGTACGTCGAGAACGGCGGGCGCCTTCTCATTACCGGCGCCCGGGCGCTCGTGCCTTTCGAGGAGCCTCTCGGCATTGAGCGCCGCGAGCGAGCCCCAGGACGGAGGGGTGTTCTGGCTGGATAGTCGAGGCTGGGTCTTCGGTCACCGCGGGGACCGTACAGAGTACCGTGTCACAGGAGCTGCCCGAGCCTACGGACGCCTGTTCCCAAATCAGTACGACACAGAGACCTGGCTTCCGGCGGGTGTCATCACGAACTTCGGGAACGGGGCGATTGCCGGCGTCCCATTCGATTTCGGTCAGCGCTACCTTGGCGGTTCGACGTCGGGGGCTCGCAACTTCCTCAGTGATCTTTGCTACGAGTTGTTCCCGAACCCCAGGGTGGAGGTAACGAGCACCCGCCTAGTCGATGTGGTACTGGCGGTCAAAGGAGGTACCCTTATTGTGCACCTTCTTAACATGGCCGGCCAACAGCGCAACCCGCTCGTCGACGTCTTCGACGAGATACCGGCTCTCGGCCCTTCCAGGTTAAAGTTCGCTGCGACAGCGAGCCTGGAGCCGTGACGCTAGAGCCAGGCGGCGCCGTACCACGGTATGCCTTCGCCGACGGGGTCGTGACGGTTGATGTTCCGAGGCTCGAGATTCACTCGATGGTCGTACTTTCGCCCTAGCCCTCAGTGAAAGTTCCCATTTGGATCGTCGAGATCCTTTCGGTAACAAGTGAGCCCTTGGGGCACCGTCTGGAGCTGCGCCGGTCCGCCGAAGGCGACGCGAACAACCGCGTGCCATCATGCGTAGTTCATTACCTTCCTAATCGAGCCCGCTGGACCCGTTCAGGTATCGCCGGCGCTATAAGACGGTAACCGAGGAGATCGTTGATGCCCTCTGTTGTGACAGTTCTTGGGATCGCAACTTTGAAACGGCCACTCTGCGCCCGCCGTTCGCGATTATGGGCACCAACGTGTGTGTAGCTCGCGTACCGGCGGCGCTCGCCAGGGCGCGACGCACACCGGGTGACGCTTGCTTGGCACGCGCCATCGGCGCCACTCGTTTACCAGCCAACAACTGACCAGTTCCTCGAATTAGGAGACTTCACGTGCACACGTGCACACTCGGGGGGCTGCGGGTGTCCGCTCTTGGTTTCGGCTGCATGGGCATGAGCCAGAGCTACACGCCGGTGCTGGACCGTCGCGACTCGGTCGCGCTCATTCAAGCCGCCGTCGAGCGGGGCGTCACGTTCTTCGACCGCGATGCGAAGTGCGGCTGGCCGAACGTGCGGAGCGACCTGATGAGGCTCACCAGCTCGCACAGGCTCGCCAAACAAGGCCAGCAACCGTTGCACTGGCTCCAAGACGTGACCAAAGAAGTACTCCTCTGAGCCCACCGTTGTGTGGGGTTGGACCACGGGCATGTACGCTCCAACGCAGGCCCGGTAACTTCGCTAACGAGCAGAACGGGTGCGTCCACGCGGCATCCGCCCAGATCGAACACCCGGTACCGGCCGCCCTCCCGGGGCACGAAAACGTTGGCCGGCCACGAGATCTCCATGGTCGAACAGGAGCCGGACGGGTCCGGCGGCGAGGGCCTCGCCGGCTTCCACGAGAGCAGGAATGGCCCCCGTTATCAGCTGGTGGTCCTCCTCGCTGGTATGTCGGGGGCTGACGCCGGCCGCGTGGGCCATCTAGTCGGCTTCGTCTCGCACCCGCCGGGCGGTGTCGAGCGGAATCCGGGGTCTGAAGGTGGGAGTGTCCGTCCGCGATCGCTGGAGCAGTCATGTCTCAGCCGAACGGTGGCAAACCGTGAGTGATGCGATGGGTTCGAGCATCTTTCGAGTGCGGCTCCGAGGCCAGGGCGAGTTCGGCCTCCGCCGCACATCCCCCGGCGCCTCATCGGCCTCAGGCCTCATTGGCAACTCGGCGTGTGAGCGACGCCGACGAAGTTATCTCCACTTGCGAACGGAACGGGTTCCTCCACAATGTGGCGATCGAGCGTCCCCGGTAGAGCTGGTCCTACCAGTCGCGAAAATCACGTCGCCCAGTGGCATGGAAGTCGTCCTCGAGGAGTAGCGGATGCTGTAGGTGCCCCGAGAACCTGCCCGCTGTACGGGCAACGGCCCACGGCTGGGCGAGGGTTGCCGGTCCTGGGCCAGGTCGCAATGACCAGGAGGAGTTGTTTCGTGATAGGGCCAGACGAGGCAAGCCGATTGCTGCAGGAAATACGGTGTCGCCGGAGCGCTCCGCTTCTGGACCGTACCGGGGCGACCGAGTGTCGCCGGTCATTGGGCTGATAGTGCTGTTCAGGCCGCTGGTAGCCATAGCTCGGGGCCGACGATGAACCCTCCGGGGGGAGGGGAGTAACCCTTCAAGTCCCCCCTCCGACACATGAAATGACATGAAATATCTATTCTTGACCGGTCGGTGGTACCCGTCGCGGCCTGATGCTTTTTGTCAAGGATTCGATCGCGCAAGAGCCAGAGAACCGGCCCTTTGTCAGGAAGTCCCAGTCTCGTCGAGGCCAGGAGCGAGCCGTCATGTAACGCAACGAGCCAGCGTTAGTGTTTAGACCGGGTTATTGGCAGCCCCGTTCATCATTTCCGCACCATTACCCCGCACACTCAAAAATGGAGAGCGCACTGTCGGTTCTCAGTTCGTTACGGGCGCGTATTATGTGCTTTCTCTAAGTCGACGAAGAAATGCCGATTACGGCCGGGGCAACACAGCGGGGGCCACGAAGTAGCTACGTCACGGCCAGGTTAGGGACCGAGGTCGGTGATCCCCGTTATTGAGCGGGTGTTATGGGCGCCAGGGGTCTGCAGTTCGGCAATTAGCGGGCGTGTGATCGGAAATTAAGATTGAAACTTGATCGTGCCGGTTTATCTTCCTTCGGCTTTTCGGGTCCTGGGCCGCCGACGGCCCTGTGTCTCACGTTCGCGGCGTTGTCGTGACGGTCCGGCGGCATACCCCGCTGGCGGCTGTCGCGGTGTACACTTCGCGTGCTTCGCACAGCGACCTTAGTCAAACCATCGCTGCTAGCTATGAGGGGTTACGCCCTTGTGCTGCGTACGAGCACTCGGTCGGCGGACGGAGGGAACGACGCGTATCGACCGATGTGGCCGAGCGGTGCCAGCGGGGGCAGCTAAACTAAGGCGGGCGTCGACGGCGATGGTGGGCGCGGTGTCAATGGTCCTCGGCATGACGTCCATGGTTATGAGCTCGGCGTCGGCGACGGAATCGGCGCCGCCACCAGCGAGCGCTGAGCGCGGCCCAGGTCGCCGCCCCGTCTAACGGCCCTGCCCAAAGGGTGCATCGTCCTACTACCGCGACCAGTACCCGGGCCTTCCCGCCCGGCCTGGGTTGGCCGCGTTGCGGTCTGAGGCACTGGCTGCCGACCAGCAGCCCTTGGTCAGAGAGCTAAGGCAGGTGGGGGCGACGGGCGTGCACGGCTACCGCCTGGTCAACGCCATCTCCGCCACTGTCCCGGCGGCGGAGGCGGCCTGGCTGGCGGGCGGCCCCGAGGTCGCGTCCGTCATGCCCGATGCCAGTGTCCCCCTGGCCATCCCGGTGGACGCCGGGAGGACCGGCTCGCGCCCGGTCGCCTCGGGTAGGTACCAGCCTGCTCTGATCTCAGCCACGACGCCAGCGCAGCCGCTGTGCCCGAGCAACCCCAGGCGACCCCTGGTCGAGCCGGAGGCGTTAGCGTGATCCATGCCGACCAGGCCCAAAAGATCGTCGACGGGAGCGGCGTGAGGGTTGGCCTCCTGATCGGCGGGCTCAACATCGACAACCCTGACCTGATGCGCCAAGGGAAATCGGTCGTGGCCGACTACACCGACTTCGGCGGCAGCGCATGACCCGGTGGACGCCTATCTTCAGTCCTCCGCAGTCGCCGCCCAAGGGAACGTGGTACACGAAATCTCCCAATACCCGTACTCCACCAACCCCGCTCTGCCCGGGCACTGCGAAATCCGCGTCGTCGGAGTGGCCCCGGGCGCCACGCTGGACATCAGCAACATCGTCGGCCAGGAGAACATCGACGTTGACTCACAGATCGTGGAGGCGATCGAGTGGGCGGTGCTGCACGACCACGTCAACGTCCTGGCCGAGCCGTTCGGCACTTTGAACGTGCCCGACCTGGCCAAGGACCCGGTCCGCATCTGGGACCAGGCTGCGGTGGCAGCTGGGGTCACGGTCACCGTCGACAGCGGCGACTCCGGCTGGGCCAATGCACTGTGGTCGCCAGGGACGGCCGGGACCTCGCCGGGGTCATCACAGTTGGCGAGTCCACCACCGAGCAGGCCTACATCCAGACCGGTGTTTACGGCAACCTGGGCAGCGGCGGTTGGGTGGACGACAACCCGGGGACAGAGAGCTCGTCGGGGACGGCGGAACAGGTGCCGTCGACGATCGACGTGCTGGCGCCGGGCGACGAGAACTGGTCCATCTGCTCGGCCAGCGTCAGCGCCTGCGGGTCCCCATCGCCCCTTTTAACGGCACCAGCCAGGCAGAAGCTTTCACAGCCGGGGTGGCGGCGCTGGTCATCGATGCCTACCGGCGTACTCACGGGGGGGCGTCGCCATCGCCACAGCTGGTCAAACGGGTCATCATGAGCTCTGCTACCGACCTCGAGGAATCCCGGCCGCCGAGCAAGGGGCCGGCCTCCTCAACGCCCTGGCCGCGGTGCGCACAGCCGAGTCGGTGCCGGGCCCGCACAGGCCGAGGCCCGCCCAACCCGACGCCGGGCTCCTGGTCAGCCCCGTCACGGCCACCTTCGTCGGCCGACCCGGCGCCGCCCACATGATGACGGAGGCGGTGACCAACACCGCCTCGGTGACCCGCACGGTCACCGCCTCGGTGCAGGCCCTCGCCGAGCCGGCCGGTCGACAACGCCCTGGTGACCCTCAACCAGGCTACATCTGCTGTGCAGTTCTCCTTGAACGGGACCGCCCAGGCGTTCGGTACCCGGGTCCGGGTCCAGGTCCCGGCCGAGCTAGCCCGCCTTGACGTTGCCATGGCGTGGAAACCCGAGTCGAGCGCCGGTGTCGGGTTCGCCCTCTACGACCCCCAGGGCCGCCTCGTCCAAGGTTCCTTTCGCCCGTTCGGGCGCACGCGGCGTAGCCGACCCGGGCTACGCGCATGTCGACGTCAGAGAGCCCGGAGCGGGCCGGTGGAGCGCGGTCTTGTTCACCGCATCCGTGGGGTCTGCTGCCGCGTACTCCGGCCCGTACGGCTGACGGTCACGGGAGCACACTTCAGGTCAGCAGGAAAGGTAACGCCGGCCAGCTTCAGGCTGGCCCGGGCCAGACCGCCAGGGTCCGAGCCACCATCGCCGGCCCGCCGCAACCGGGTGACGCCACCAGTTCGGTCGTGTTCTCGGCCGGCGGCGGCGAGGTGAGCACGGTCCCCGTCGGGCTGCGCAGCCTGGTGCTGCTTACAGGTGGCCACGCCGGGCGCTTCAGCGAGGCCCTCACCGGCGGTGATGGCTTCGAACCCCCAGCCGTTATTGGCGGCGGGTTCCTCAACTGGCAGTTCGAAGTCCCTCGGGGCGCCCCCGAACTCGACGTCGACCTGGCCACGGGGGACAAAGGCTACGCCTTTTGGGCCTTCCTCATCGCCCCCGACGGGCAGACCCTCGACGCTCGCAGCTCGCAGTACCAGGCCCCCGGCAGCACGGCGGCCCTTACCAACGAGCCGGGGCTGAGCCTGCAGCGCCGGGACGCGCCCTCCGGGCTGTGGACGCTCGTCGTCGCCCTGGACAACACCAACAACTCGCTCGACACTTCGCACCCGCTCCAGGGCCGGGTCTTCCTGTCAGGCCCTTCGGTCACCGAGGCCGGCCTGCCCCAAAGCCAGGCGACGACGCTGGCGCGCGGCGAGGCGGCCACAGCGACCATAGCCGTGACCAACAATGGCCTGCGCCGGAGGTTTACTTCGCCGACCCCCGGCTCAGCGTGGCCAAGACCTACCCGCTGGCCAGCACCGACCCGACCACATTCAAGCTGCCGGAGGCTGATCCAACCAAGTACCCCACGTTCTGGGTGCCGTCGCACACCACCAAGCTCACCATGGCGGTGAGGTCGCAGGTGCCGCTCCTGCTGGCCATGGGCTACACCAACCCAGAAGCGAGCGGCTACGTCGGCCCACCCGACCCGGTGTACCAGAGCGCCAGTAGTGGTGATCCAGCAGCGCGAGTAAGTGCCCAAGCGTCCGAGCTCACACCCTCGCTGTGGGCCTGCTATGCCGACCCACGGGGGCCGTTCAAGGCAAAAGGTGTGCGCTTGGGGGCTTCGGCCACCTGTGCCGCTTCCTCCGTGACGGACCAGTTCGACATGACGATGGCGCCCTCGACCGGTGACTTCTGGCTCCGGGCGATGGTGCCCGGAGCACCCGCGTACCGCCCGCTCGTCCTGCAGCCGGGACAGAGCGGGCAGATAACGCTGACGATCACACCAACCGCCCGTCCGCGGACGAAGGTCTCTGGGTTCGTCAGCGTGGAGTCATGGGATCCGCAGACCACGGAGAGCGAGGAGATCGTCGACGTCCCTTATACCTACCGCGTGGGCTGACCAGATGAGCCGTCTTTCTTCGCCGGCGCCAGTACGGCGATATCCAAAGGCCCATGGAGGTCCTCGTTGGTGGTCCTGCCCGAGCCTGCGTCGTAGAGCTGGTCGGCAACCTGTGTGCGCCGCCGTACTGCAGCACTTACCGGGCGCGCCATATGACCCCCATTTTCTCGGCAGCTGGTGCGCAAAGTCGCAGCCTCGACTTCTCCCGGCGGGAGCGTGAACGCGGCGGCCAGCCGATCCGAATCGACGGTTCTCGCCGCAAAGAGCCATACGTAGCTTGAAGAAATCATAGCGCAGAACATGCACTCAGAAGATGACGCCATAGTTACGGCCCTTTCAACGGATGAGGCACGCAGATCGGCACTTATTGGCGCTGGCCAGGAACACGGAGCCGCTGCGGATTCCCAATACCCATCGACGGCCCGGGATCGCAACACTGCCCGCCAATTCGCTGCGAAACTAGCTACACAGTGCGCGCCCCTATCGAGATCGAAAGCTTCGACATTATTAGGGGAGGGGACGGAGAGACCCTTGTCGTGAGCTAGTCCGGTCATCTCTTTGGTGGCGCATCGATCAGCTCCTCTGCCGCCGTGCGCACCCAGGACGGGCCCGCTACCTGTTTTCTGATTGAGCGGCTCGGTACCATCGGTTGGCACTTTGCCCAATAGTCGCCGTCTACCGCTACAACCGCCGTACTGTCTGCCGGGGCCCAAGCCTCGTAGGGCTCGTGGCCGGTCTCACGTACTCTTCTCCGGTGGGCCAGCGGGCGACGTGCTGGCCGTGCGTCTCGGGGTCATAACCGACCTGGGCCACGTCGAAGATGTCGATCGCGAAGAGGGTGAACTGGCCGACGACGGGTTGCCACCCCAGCTCGGCGCTCACCCTGGCGGCGTAGCGCTCCTGTACCTCAGGGTCGGGCACAACGCGGGCGGCACCGCGTAGGTTGACCTCGGCGCCGGCCCGGCCGGTGGCTGTGCTGTTGATGCAAAGGCGCGGGTCGCCCCTCAAGCCGAGTGCCTTCGTTGACGTCGTCATCATCGAAAGCCACAGCTCGCCGTCCATGACCAAGGGCTCGACACCGCTAATGCGGGCCGAGGCGTCCCGCCTTGTGGTGCCGACCAAGCAGTACCCCCGGCTTCAGTAGCTTCTCCGCGGCGAGCGCCCCAGGGCAGGCTGCTGGTCCACGAGGTCGGCCCAACGAAAGGTCCCCGGCGGCTGCGGCTCCAGTTGACTGAAGATGTCGCCGCAGAGGTCCACGCACTCGTGGCAGATATGGACGCCCCGCGCTCCATTTAGATATTCCCTTGGCGACCTCCCAGCCACCTACGTCGCTACCCCTCAGCGCCCGACCACACCAGAGCAGTGGGGGAGGGCCGCACGCAAACGTCCCAAGCGGTCATGTGGCACGCGGCGCTGGCGTTGAAATTGAGACTCCGGGCGGGCCACCGCGGAAAGATGGCTCACTTGACCGTCACGGGTTTGCCCTGCCTGTCCGCCGCGACGACGCCGTCGAGCACCTGCAGCACCCGCCTCCCATCGGCGGCCGTGACGGCCGGCGCCCGGTCCTCGCCGATCGCCAGCGCGAACTCCTCCAGTTCCGGCACCAACATCATCGTGACGTGGTCCCGGTTTATGTGCGGGCGGGACCACGGCGGGGTGAACATACGTCGCGATCGCTTTGCTCGACACCTCGATTTCGAATTCCAGAAAGTTCCACCCGCATAGTGTGACCCGCCCGGCACGCCCATGGATGTCCACGGTGAAGAACCACGTCGACGCGGCCTGGGTCACCAGGCACTGCGCCACCACGCCCTGGGAGAAGCCGATCTGGAACGCCGACGTCTCGTCGACACCTGTGTCGGCGCGGCGCTGGACAGTGCTCGAGATCTCGACCGGGTCGTCGCCCGAGAACCAAAGGAGCATGTCCACCAAGTGCGAGCCGAGATGGAGCAACGGGCCGCCTCCAGTTTTGGTTGAAGCCATCCAGCCATCGCTGATCGGACTACAGCCGAACACGCCCGTCATCGCTCGGATATCGCCAACCACTCCGGCGGCCAGCAGATCATGGACGTGGCGGCCCAACGAGAACCGGCAGGAGTAGCCGGCCATGTACCGCACGCCTGCCCGTGCCGCTTCGCCTTCGATCATTACCGCTTCCTGCTCGTTGAGCCCGATCGGCTTTTCAGCCAGCACGTGCTTGCCGGCACGGAGCGCCTGCAGGGACACTGGGCACAACCGGTGGTTAGGCGTGGCGACAAGGACGGCGTCGACTGCAGCCTCGTCGAGGAGCGATTCGACCGACGGGTGGCGGCTCACGTCCTGTCCAAGTGCGGCAACCCGCGCGGCAGCAGCCCGGTCGGGGTCGGCGCAAGCGACCAGTCGGAGCGTCGAGGTCCGGGCGACTGCGGTGGCCAGGCAGTTGGCCTCGTAGCCGCAACCCACGATACCGACGCGCAACAGGCGGGTCGCCTCCTGAGAAATCCCTGTTGCCGAGCTCCCTAGCTGGCTCATCAGTCCTCCGGCGAGCGTGCAGCTATCTTGTCGCTGTCGCTGTGCCCCCACGTTAGAGCGGGCTCTCGACGCCAGTCAGCTCCGTTGTCCCAGCATGAGCACGGTTGGGATGCAGCTGACCCGTCATCAGGACATCGTTGGCATCGGTGGGCCGATGCCCCGTCGACCACTTCGCTCGCCACTCACGGCGCGAGAAGGTTCTGCGAAAGGCCCTTCGCACCCGGACGGTCGGCTACGAGCCGGCCGCGCCCATGGGCAGACCCAAGGAAATGATTGACATTACTGCACATAACCTTCGCCACGACTTACAACAGGGCTAACCGCCGCCCACGGGTGATGAGCTTGGGCCGTCCCAGCTCTCCGTCGAGGGGACGACGGGCTCATGCCGAAGTTGTCACCGATGGTCGCTCGCTAACGGCCCCACGTGACCAAAGAACCCCGATAACACTCCGATAACACGCCATCCCTAGAACCTCTCGTGCCGACAACAAAGCCGGCCCGTTGAAAGGAGCCGAAATGAAAAAGAGGACCGTTGGCGCGGTAGTGGGCGCAACCGTATCGGTGCTCGTGCCATTGACACTGTTGCAGGTCACCAGCGCTGGTGCAGTCGGAAAGGTAAACCAACAAGACCAAACCGGGGCCATCACGATCCAGTCCTGGTTGTACGCCGTCCCAAGTGAGAACGTGATGTCGGCGACCATTTGGGATTGCTTCAAGATCACCGGGGCGATCACCGATGAAGGCGGTGGCCCCACCTGGACCGACGACGCCTCGTACCATGCGCCCAACGCGATGACAAGTGGCGGGGTCGGCGCTGCGAGCAAGGAGTGCTCTGACAAGGTCCCTGCGGGCGGCTTCATCCTGGTGCCTCCGCCCGAAGCGGGCCAGTACCAGTTCGCCCAGTACACGGCGGCGCCCGGTTCGCCCGGTGGCCTTAGCACCATCTATGCCGTGCACACGCTCGTGGCCCAGAAAGGTGATATCGACATACAGTTCGCCGCCACCTACAACATGACCAACAGCCCTGTTCCGGTCAAACTTCCGAACGGGACGACCCTCGAGGTCCAGCCCTTGACGACCGGCCCGGAAGGGAGCTGGGTCATCACCGGTGGCACCGGGGCCTATGCCGGCCTGCAGGGCAGCGGTACGTCATTCGCCAATGCCGAGAACACGTTTCCATGGATCAACCACACCGAGCGTGGCTCAGTGTGGTGGGATGGAGCCCATTAGGTCTGAAGCCGATCCTAAGCCAGTAAAGCTGCGCATGCCTCGGCGAGAGATCGTCGGAGGGCCCGCCCACCTGGCGGGCCTTTTTCGGCGCCGCGCAGGTGGCGCGGTGAGATAATGCGCGAGTGCCTGCGCCGGTCGGCGACACCACGGACCCTGGCCTGGTCGCGCTGCGGGCTAGCTTGCTCGGCACGTTCTCAATAAATGTGGCGGGAAAGACGGTCGGCTCTTGGGCGCGTCCTCCTGCAAAGCGCCTCTTGGAGCTGTTGTTCATCAGCCCCGGCCGGCGGACGAGCCGGCTGGCAGCCTGCGAAGCGCTCTTTCCCCACCTCGACGCTGCTCCAGCGGCCCGAGAGCTCTCCAAGGCGCTATCCATGGCACGAGCGGCCCTCTCAGCCTTGGGTGAAGAAGCACCCGGGTTGGTCCAGGCCGACCGGACCCATATCTGGGCCGACCCCAGTACCCCGCTCGAGATAGATCTCGACGTCCAGGAGGAGAGGTTGCGCTCTGCTCTCAAAACCGAGCCGGGCATCGAGCGTGACAACCAGCTTGTACTGGCGTTGGCAGACGAGGGCACCCTGCTCGAAGATGAGCCCGTTGCCGAATGGGCCGTTCGCCGTAGGGAACGGTTGGAGTGGGCCCGTCAGGAAGCTCGCCTGACCCTGGCCCGAGATCGCGCTAGGGGCAAGGGACGGTCACAGCCAGAGGCGGTCATCGATGCCTGGGCAGCCTGCCTGGCGCACGACCCCACTTCTGAAGAGGCGGCGTCTGCGCTGATGCGGGTGTACGGCGGACAAAGAAGGTACGGCCTCGTAGAGGCGACTTACGAGCGTTGCCGGATCGCGCTGGAGGAGCTCGGGCTGCGCGTCTCCCCCGCTGTGCAAGAGGTCCGTGAGGCCACCACCGCTCCCGCCGCCTTTCAGCGACGGCTCGAGGACCAGTCGGTCCCTACCGCGTTCCTGTACAGGGAAGAGCGCCGGCTGGTGAGTGTGCTGTTCGTCGAGCTGTCCGGGCCGGTGGGCGTTGGCCAGAGGTTGGACCCAGAGGACCTGCGGGAGGTGCTGGGGAGGGCGTTGGTGGGAGTGATCGCCAGGGTGGAGGGGGTGGGCGGGACGGTCACCTCGGTATCGGGCGCCGGGCTGGCCGCCCTCTTCGGTGCTCCCGAGGCACATGAGGACGACCCCGAGCGGGCGCTACGAGCGGCTTTTGGGGCCGTAAGCGACGCCAACGACCGCACCGAAGGCCTCTCGGCTCGTGCCGGGGTCGAGACCGGCCACGCGGTGGTCGGCGCGATCGGGGTTGCCTCCGCGCCCCATTATGGGGCGCTCGGAGAGGTCGTTGGGGTAGCCGCAGGGCTCGAGTCGGTCGCTAAACCGGGGTCCGTGCTGGTGGGCCGGGCGACTCGCAGCGCTACGGAGGGCCTCTTCGAGTGGGGGCCCACAGAAGAGGTCTTCATCTCACATGGGGCGAAACCCGTGCTGGGCTCTTATCTGGAGCGCCCCAACCCGCGCCCGTCGGGCCAGGCTGGCCGAAGAGGCCTCGCCAGAGGTGCCCCGTTGACAGGCCGGCGCACGGAACTGGCGGTGCTCCATGATGTTTTGCGGGAGGCGACCGCGGGCAAAGGTGGCGTCGTCCTGATTGCTGGCGAGGCCGGGCTCGGCAAGACCCGCCTCGTGCACGAGTGCCGCAGGCTGTTCATGGCCTGGGTAGGAGCGGCCTCGGGCCGACTACCCCTGTGGTTGGAGGCCCGTGCTGCCTCGTACGCCTCCTCCCGGCCTTATGGGCTCTACGGGCAGCTCCTGTCCGCCTGGGTGGGCGTCGCCCCCGAAGAGGGTGAAGACGTCGTAGCCTCTGCCCTGCAGAGGGCCATGAAGGCGGTCTTTCCCGGCCAGGCTGTTGACGACCGTGTCAGCCTGCTCTCCCAGTTGACGGGCGTCGGGCCGGGCAAGGCGGCACCGGCCCTGGTCCGGCTGACCCCAGAGCAGCTGCAGCGGGCCACTATCGAAGCGGTGCGGGCGTTGGTCTCAGCGCTCGCTTTCGCCGGCCCCACCGTGCTCGTCTTGGAGGACCTGCATTGGGCCGACCCCACCTCGCTCTACCTGACTGAGGAACTTTCCTCCCTCGCCAAAGAGGGACCGTTACTGCTGGTCCTCACCCACCGGCTCGAGCCCGACCCGGGCGTTACAGCTTTAGAGGCCACCCTTTGCGCTGTCCGGGACCTGAGGGTGCGCAAGCTCGAGCTGTCCCCTCTAGGCCCAGGCGCGGAGCGGGACTTGGCCCGGGCCCTTCTCGGCGACGGCACTTCAGACGAGGTCGTCGACGCCGTCAGGAAGGGCGCCGAGGGCAATCCCCTCTTCATGGAAGAGCGCCTGGCCTCTTTGCTCGAGACCCGCGCACTGGTCCGGCGCGAGGCGGGCTGGGAGCTCGACCAGGGTGCCCCCGAAGAGCTCCCAGAGGCCCTCGAGCGCCTCGTGCGTTCCCGTGTCGACCGTCTCGGCTCGGGCCCGCGCGATGCCCTCGCTGCCGCCTCGGTCCTGGGGCCGGAGTTCGCCCTGAGCGCCCTTGGTACTGTGACCGACCTCGACGGCGGCCTAGGTGCGGCTGTCTCGCACCTGTGCTCTGCCGGCCTGCTGGTGGAGTTGCGCAAGCTCCCAGAACCCACTTACCGCTTTCGCCACGCGCTTTTACAGGAGGCCGTCTACAAAGGACTGCTCCGAGCCGAACGCTGGCGTCTGCACACCCGGGCCGCCTGGGGCTTGGAGGAGGCCTCGGCGGGGCGGCTCGAAGAGGCGGCCGGCGTGCTCGGCCTCCACTACGCCCTGGCCGGCGAAACCGAGCGTGCCGCCCATTACCTAGAACTCGCCGGCGACCGTGCTGTTTCGGCTTTTGCCAACGACGAGGCCAGCGCCTCCTACCGCTGGGTGCTGGACCTGCTCGGGACGGAGCCCGCCAAGCAGGGACAGGCGGCGGCGGTGTGGCTTAAGTTGGGCCGTCTCTCTTGGCGGCTGGGCCGTCTCGACGAGAGCCGGGCTGCTTTCGAGGAGGCAGCCAGGCTCGCCGCCGCAGATGCCGTGGTAATTGGTGCAAAGGCGCTTTGCTTGCTCGGAGCGGTCGAGACTGCCGGTCATCGCCATGAGGCAGCCCTTGCTGCGCTGGAAGCTGCCGAGGGAAAGCTACAGTCGTGCTCGGACAAGGACGCTGATGATTGGGCCGAGACCTGGATCGACGTCCAACTCCAGCGCGGCACCCTGCACTATTGGCGGAACGAGGCTGATGCTCAGGCGGACGTCCTTGAGCTTGTCCGGCCCATTGTGGACTCGCGGGGCCGGCCCCGGCAAAAAGTGGACTTCTACAATGCTGTCAGTACCCAGGGCATCCGGGCCAGCAGGTATGTCGTTGACGAGAGAATACTGGCCGACCATCAAGCCGCGTGGGCAGCAGTAATCGACGCCGGTCTTGAAAACGAGATGTTCTACGTAGGCTTCGCCCTTGGGTTCGCCCTCCTTTGGTACGGGGATCTCGGCAGTGCTCGGGCCCACCTGGAACGCACTCTCGACATATCCCGGCGAGCGGACGACAAGACCCTCGAACTTAGGTGCCTTATCTACCTATCCTGCACTCATTTGCGCCAGCACGACGTCGATGTCGTCAAAGAATTGGCGCGGCTGGGCGAACAGCTCGCGCGGGTCCTTTCTTTTCCCGAGTACATCGGAATGGCGAGGGCGATGCTGTCGTGGGTGGCATGGAAAGAGGGACGACTTGTGGACGCTGAAGTTGCGGCGGAAGAGGCCCTGGAGCAATGGGGGACATGCGTCGTCAACTATTCTTGGCACTGGGTTGGGCTGTGGCCGCTTATTGCTGTGCGTCTGGCCAATAGGCAAGTTGCCGAAGCGGTCGAGGCTGGGCGCCAGCTGCTGTTAGCCCCTCAGCAACGCTTACCCGATGAGCTGGCCTCCACAGTGCAAGCGGCCATCACAGCGTGGGAGGAAGAGGATCTACAGCGTGCCAAAGAGAAGTTAGGCAACGCAGTCGAGCTAGCACAACGGCTACGGTACGCCTGAAATGGAGTCCGACACGACCGCGGCTGAACGACCGACAACCGTGAGCCAGCTCTAAACCTTTGCTCATAACGACCGAGGCTGTGATGGAACTGGCGGCCGTCACGACCAGCCAGCGCGCTAGCACCGAATGGCTCTTATGTGCGCGGGCAAAAGCCAGGCCGTGTATGGGAAATCTACGCAGAGCGACGGTTCTTGGAACCTCGACTCGTGCTAATTTCCCCTGTACTGCAAGACAGAACCCGCGCACATATTGCTGTCGGTCCCGCAGGTGCTAGGAAAAATGAGAAGTGCTGACGTGCTGACGTGCTGACGTGCTGACGTGCTGACAGGCTGGCGGTCGCGCCGCTCCGGTCCGCGCGCACGCTCTGGGGCCTGGCCCCCGTGATGCTGAGCGGGCTCGGGCCGCCCACTGATCAGTCCGTTCAGGCCGTCATGCGCTTCTCAAACCAGAGCCCGGCATGCCGGTTGGACCCGTACCAGGGAACCTCGGCGTAGCCAGCGCTGCGGTAGAGCGCGATCGCCTCGCTCAGGGCGCGGTGGGTGTCCAGCCGGACGGTGGCCTTCCCCCGCTCTCTCGCAGCCGCTTCGAGCTCGGCCAGAAGGACGCGCGACAGGCCGATCCCGCGGGCGTCCGGGTGAACCCAGAGGTGCTTGATCTCGTCGGTGTCGCCATCGAGATGCCGCAGGACGCCGCACGCCACAGGTCGGTCGGCCTCGCGGGCGACGAAGCAGGCGCCGTCCGCCCGGATGTCGTCGACCGGAACCAGGTCCGAGGCCTGGTAACCCTTGGGGAACCGCGGGCGGAGCTCCGACGCGTACGCCAACAGGCAGCGCCGCGCGTCGGCGCAACCGGGATGCGGCGGTGGCACCCACCACGCCGTCGACGCCTGTACCGGTTGCGCGACCCGTGGCCGGGCTCAACCGGCCGGTCGACGACGTCGGCGGGGACTATGTGGCACTTCCTCGTGGCGGCATCGACGGCTTAAGGACAGAGGTCGATGCCTGGCGCGAGGCCGGCGGCACCCACGTCTCGGTGGTCACGACGGGCCGGGGTTGGGCTCGGTCGACGCCCACATCGACTACCTGGCCTCTGGCGAAGACGTGCTCGGCTTGTCGTGACGGCGCCGAGCCGGTGCACGTAACGGTCTGTCGAGCCTCGCCGCTGCGCGGTCCGGGACCACGAGGCGCTCCTTCCTGGCCTCCGCCCGGGGCAGGAGCTTTATCCCGCTGAAACCTTGTGTACCCTTGTCAACTGGCAGTCGCCGAAGAGCTACTCGGATGGCGGCTTCGGGTACCGCTGGTCGGCCCGCGAGCATGCCAATGGACCACAAACCTCGTGGTACACTCACCGCCCGGCACGTTTGGCTACGTTAGGAGCAAGTGGTTGGCTGCGTTTGCTGCTCGCGAGGCGGCACGGGGTTAGCCGTGGCGTGAAACCTCTTGTCGAGCAGCTAGCAACGTAGCCACTGAGGAGCGGTTATGACCGTGGTAACGGCCGGCCACGGAAGCGGCAACGTCGGACGGCCATGTACAAACCGGACAAGAACCTCTTGTTTTACCGAGGTTTTTTCGATGTAACAGACTGACACGTCGGCCGACAGAAACAAACCGGAAAACACGACCAGGACGGTCAAGAATCTCCATGGTATCCACGACCAGTGCCTTGCCAGATCTCTGGTTGGAAATGTCAAGCCGGCTCGGCCCCAGTGCTCAGTTATCACCGTGTTACCGGCGGGGACGTACAGCTAGTCCCATGGTCAAGCTCAGGGACCGTTCCAGACGCCGTCTTTTTGGCCCGAGACGGTACTATCCCCCAACTGCCCGGCCGGCCGACCCGAGAGCTGGCAAATCGAGGCGGTGCCGTTCGCCGTCCGGGACGGGCCACATCGCAGCGGCCTTGTTCGGCTTCGGTTTGGTCGCTGCCGCATGCGGCGGCAGCAGCGGCTCGTCCAGCGTCGCCAACCTAGGCAAGCAGACTTCCACGAGCACGTCATTGCCGATCGCGCCGGCCGCTACGGGCGTGGCGCAGTCCGAGGTGCTGGCGTTCGTTTCATGTATTCGTTCGCACGGGGTGCCGGGCTTTCCAGACCCCCTGCCCAACGGTGGCTTCGCCCGCAGCGCACTGCAGGCCGTCGACCAAAGTTCGCTGCAGTTTAAGGGGGCCATACGAGCGTGCCGGGCGCTTGCGATCGCCACCGGGTTCGAGCACACTCCAGCCCAGATAGAACAGCATGTTGAGCAGGAGACAGCGGAAGACGGCTGTATCCGCAAGCACGGCGTGCCGAACATGCCTGACCCAAACGCTCACGGAGAGCAGAGCTTCCCGCAGACGATAACGCCGAGCTCTCCGCAGTTCCAGGCCGCCCAGAAGGCATGTGCCTACCTCAACCCTTGAATCGGTGCGACGAAGGTGGGCGACGCGATTCAGACCGAGTACCTACTGCGCAATGGAACACCGGGACCTGAGCCGGTCTACCCACGCCTCCCACGGAGCCGCGGTTGTGATCTACCGGCTCCATGGTTTGAACCAGGTCATAGCCAGACGGGAACGACGGCTCGGGAACCTTCCTCTTCGCTACGTACTAGCGCCAGAATGTCGCCCTTGTTCACCAGCACCGGCAAGCCCAGACCGTCGGCGTAGAAGGCCTTCGACGCCTGAAGGTCGGAGACGAACAGGATAAGGCTTTCCAACCCGAGGGTCTTCACATCAGCAGGCTAGGCCAGCCCCAACGACCACCCGTCCACTAAAAAGCTGGGCGCCTATCCCGTCGAACGATGAGTGGTGAACGTGGGAGCTGCCCTCGGCTCGCCTCCCTGCCAGCCCACCGGGTTGGCAGCGGCAAGGCACGTCACGGAACGGAAACGGACGAGCGGAAGGGACGCTCTCCCGTCACGACCGAGGGCGCGGGAGCATGTGTACAGCCATGTCTACGGCGACGGAGTTCCGCACCTCCACGTCCACCTGCAGGCGCTCTACCCGAACACCCCCGCGAGTACTGGCAAAAGCGCGTTGGCAGGGGCATCGATCATCGTGAGCCTCGCTGAGTGGCCGCAGGCGCCTCGAGGGTATATGGAGTCAGTCCGCTCGTTCTCGTGCGCTTCCACGATGCCGTTGAGCACCTCCGATCGGGCAGACCGCGTTCGGAGTAACTTTCGCTGACCGGTTCGCCGGCTGGAGGTGGCCAGCGACCAAACCGGGCAGGTATGTACACTCGAAAGAGACTGGATTTCTAAGGAGGATCGACGCCTAACAGCTCGGGCGCAAAGCGCCGATCTCTTGAAGAAAAGGATGGACCAGAACGCGCACATTAGATCGCGGGGCAGCCACCGGCGTTCTGGGGCGCTGTTGGGCCAAGCCCGGTCCCGTACCGGTGGCGCGGGAGCGCCGGATCGGGCACGCCCGCCGACTCGCGAGCTCACCTCACCAACGCCCGCGTAACCAGGCATTATGTGTGGCTGGAACGCCGGAATGAGGTCCGTCAAGGAGGTCCGATCATGAGGATCAGCCGATTTCTCCTGACAGGCGCAGCCGTCGGGACGATAGTCGGCACCGGACGCGCCGATCTGAACGCCACTCACGTGACCAATCCCAAGTGGCCGCCCCATGCCCGCTTCCATGGTGTCGCGGGTTGGGGCACCATCGCGGCTTCGCAACTGCTGGGCCTCTGGCTCTTGTGGCGGCCAGGCCAGAAAGAGGAGGACCGGGACTTGGGCGTCAAGACAGCAGCTGCGCTCTCGGCATTGGCGTGGTTACCCTTTTTTGCCGCGGTCGCGACTCCGGGCGCCGAGGTTGAAGACGAACCGGGGCATCTACCGCGCATTGCCGGAGTGCCCCTTACCTTGTGCCCGCGTCGCTGATCCCGGCGGTCTCAGCTCTGGGATATGCCCTGTACCGCCACGGTCACTAGGAAACACCGACCCTCAAGCCGACCACCCCGGTCCGACTGCGTGCCCGGGGCAAGCCGCTAGGTCAGCAGACGACATATGCGATCATCTTGGCGTGACACAGGGGTTTGCGCCGCAGCCAGGGCTGAGCAGGTCGCCTCGGTTCGCGACGGTCCAGCCGGGCGGATCATCCTGATGGAGGGCTGCTATACGGCCCGTCAGCAATCACGGTGAGGCTTGGAACTGCAAACGGAGCCAAGACATAACGTCGCTAGCGTTCAGACGCTTCGCACTTCGGTTGAGGTGCGCGCAGGAATAGCACTAAAACCGCGACCGAGAACGCAGATGATGCGCGTTAGACCCGGGGGACAGGACGGCGGCGCTGAAGAGCTGCAGCAACTCGGTGGCGTCTGTCTCGGTAATTCGCTACGGCGGTCGACGGGGACTCTCATATAACGCGTTTGCTCCGGCGATGCTCGGAGTGCGCTTGACACCGTCGCCCGACCCAGATCGCCTCTCCGAGCAGATGACGATTGTATGATGTGTCGCCGTCCTCAACTTGAGGATTGCGCTCGCCCAGCGGTCGCTCCTCTCGCGGGGGAAAAGCGACTCCGTAACGGTTGTTCGGTGCCAGTCCTAGCCCAGCACCAATCGACGCGAGACTGGTGTCCGGTCATCTTCCGATGGATATTGCCGATTTCGCCGTCCACCCGACCTCAATGCCGGAATGGTCACCGGCTCGGAAGCGATCGCGGCAGCCCAGAGGTTGGGAGGACGGTGTTCTCGAAGCGTGTCCCCTATCCCCGGCTTCGGGGTCGCCCCCACCACCGGGTACGTGGGATGCTCAGTGCTGGCCCGAGAGCTGATCGCTTATGCTCGCCAGCGCGCCCGAATATCGCATCTGCGAGCGGCCAATCTGCTGAACCCGCCAGGCTCAGGCAGCGCATAGCGGACGGCTATTTCGCTTGCCTTCAGCAGAATGGCCGATACATAATCGACACCCAAACTATCGAGGCTTCACCCGGATAATCTGTACTTGCCTCGCCCGAAGTGGGCTACCTCGACGAGGTTTCCGTGATCGCCGAGTAGGTACTTGCGGCCGCCATCGCGCTCTGCGCGAGCTGGGGCGACTGTTCCGCCAAAGAATAGCCTTCGGGTTACCGGCCGACGCGACGGGAGACACAACTGAGGTGGCATCTGTAAGAGACCTGGCGGCTCGCTCCCGGCCACTGTTGCCGCCGGGCAGTGAGGTTCGACACGCATTCCTCTGCCAGACGGCCCCGAACTTCGGCTTTTTTCTCGTCAACTGGGCGACCGGGCTAACGATGCACTGGATCAAGTACCGCTGCGTGAGCATCACTGATGACGCCATCTACGTCATGGACAGCCCCAGACTGTCCGGGGGCGCGAAACCCACATCGGTCCTCGGGGTGTTACCGCGTCGCACCCGACTCGGGCCTGTCTCGGGACACTGGGGGCAGATCACCATCCTCGGTGAGCGTCATTGGGTGAAGGAGCGGTTCCAGGACCGGATCACCGCTGCCGATGCCGAAGCCGGCTTCGCGGACTGATTACGTCGCTGACTGATGAAGAGTGGCGGGGCGGCGGATCGGGAGCGCCGAGCGCCCGGGTCTGCGTCATGGCCCAATCGCCCTCGGCCAGGCCACTTCCGACCCTAACGACGGATATCTCGAGTCGGCCGGAGGAAATCCAGGTCACGTTCGGCAAGGACGGTGAGGACATGTCCTCACTGCGGCCTTGAAAGGGGCAATCAGGACCCCCCGGCGGGGGTCCTAGTCCATTGTGGCGCCGCCGCAGTCCTGGCAGCGCCGTCGTCAAGGCCATGCCCTGCGGGCGGCCTGCGGCCGGCCGTGACAACGGCTAGGTGGGGACAGTCTTTAGATAACACGTCCTCGCCGAGGCCAATATCCACGCTTTTCTTCGGCGAGGACATGTCCAAAGCGACTTGAGATATCGACGGGTCGGCGCTCGCTCCGTTCGGGTAAGTTCACTTGAAAGCCTGGACCGAATGTGCAACCTGTAAGTATCGCTAAAGCAGCGCGCTTGACGTGCTGTGGTGGAGCTGGTGACCCGAGCGTGGCTCTTGTGCAACCCGGCCTTTGGTGCCTTCAATCTGACGTGCCCGCTCGGGCACCGGCCCCAACCCGGTTGGAGTACTGGCTTGATCAGGAGCCTGGCCACCAAAGTGTCGTCCTCGGTGTGCCCCATTACAGTGCTACCGGCTCCTCCCGGGCTGGGACACGCCGTCCTCGCCTGGCAAAGGAGAACGCAATGCCCAGTCTGGCAGAACAGGTCGACGTAGCAATAGGAGTTGACGCCCACAAGCACACCCACACGGCGGCGGTGGTCTCCTCGGGGGCGCTGGCCGTGCTGACCCTGGCGGTGCCGGCCACGCCCGAGGGTTATGTAGCCCTCCCCAGTTGGGCCAGGGCCTCCGCCGGGCCTGGTCTATAGAAGGCACGGCCCCCTACGGGGCCGGGCTCACCCGTTCCCGGCAGGAGCTGGGCGAGCGGGTGGCCGAGATGGACCACCCCCAACCGCAACAAGCGGCGCAACGGCGTGAAAAACGACCAGGTCGACGCCATCCGGGCGGCCAAGGAGGCGCTCGGGCGGGACAGGCTGGCCGACCCCCCGGCGGGGGAGGCCCGGGCCGCCCTGGCCGTGCTTACCTCGGCCCGGGCGTCGGCTGTGGAGTCAGCCAAACAGGCGCGCACCCAGTTCCAGTCCCTGGTGGTGGCTGCCCCGCCCCGCTCCGCGCCCTGCTCGAGCAAAAAAGGCCCATGGCCCAGCTGAAACTGGGCGCGAAGCCGGCCTGGGAGGGCCCGGGCCAGGACGAGGTGGCGTTGGCCGGGGCACTGCGCGCCCTGGCCCGCCGGGCGCTCGCCCTCTACGAAGAGGCCAGAGGCCACGAAGAGGCCATGGAGGCAGTCATAAAGGCCTAGCGGCCGGCGGAACTGGAGCGCAAAGGCGTCGGCGTCGTGGTGGCGGCGACGGTACTTTTCGCCTGGTCTCACCCGGGGTTTCCGCTCCGAGGCTGCTTTTGCCACCCTGGCCGGCACCGGCCCAACTGACGCCTCTACCGGGAAGTCACCTCGCCGACGCCTGTCGCGCTACGGCGACCGCCAGCTCATCCGCACCCTGCATACGGTGGTGTTGACCCGGTGCGGCTGCGATGAAACCACCGCCGCCTACGTGGCCCGCCGACGCGCCGAGGGCAAGTCCGACCGGGAAATAAAACGGAGCCTAAAAAGATATGTGGCCCGGTCGTTATTCCGATTGCTGGAGCACGGGCCAACCATTACGGCCAAGGCAATGACTTGACAAACATAGGAGGGTCAGATTGTCGTGGTGCTTCGGGCGCATTATGTAGGCACCGGCCGAAACTCGTTTGTTCGGGCCAGGAATCCGCGATCCGCCGATTCCACGCTTGTCGGGACATTGGTCCAGAGGCCGTTCGGCGGGACGTTCTGCACCGCCCCCGTCCCGGCGGACTGGGGCAGGTGAAGTTAGAACCTCAGCTTTCGATTCTGGCCATGTTCGCCTCGTCGTGGCGGTCGCCGGCGGCGGGAGTGAGACTGTTCAACCGGTCAATCTGCTCGGGACTGAGCTCGACACCGTCGGCCGCCGTGTTCTCCTCGACGTGTGCCACCCGCCGGGTGCCTGGGATGGGGGCAATGTCGTCTCCCTGAGCAAGGAGCCAGGCCAGTGCGATCTGCGCAGGGGTGGCTCCGGCCTCGGCGGCCACTGCTCCGACCTCGTCGACGATCCGGAGATTGCGCTCGAAATTCTCTCCAACGAACCGTGGGTTGGTCTTGCGCCAGTCGTCGTCAGGGATGTCGTCCACTGTACGAATCTGGCCGGTGAGGAAACCGTGGCCGAGCGGCGAATAGGGCACGAAGCCGATGCCGAGCTCACGCAGTAGCGGGAGCAGCCGGTCCTCCGGATCCCTGGTCCACAAGGAGTACTCGGTCTGCAGCGCGGCGACCGGGTGCACGGCATGCGCTCGCCGGATCGTGCCCGGGCCGGCCTCGGACAGACCGATGAAGCGGACTTTGCCCTCGGTGACCAGCTCAGCGAGGACGCCGACGGTTTCCTCAATCGGGGTACTCGGGTCCACCCGGTGTTGGTAGTAGAGATCGATGTAGTCGGTCCCAAGCCGTTGGAGCGAGCCCTCCACTGCGATACGGACGCTCTGTGGGCTGCTGTCAGGGACGCCGGCATCTCGGCCCGAATGAGAGAGGACGCCGAACTTCGTCGCCACCACCACCTCGTCCCGTCGACCCTTGATGGCCCGACCAACCAGTTCCTCGCTGTGGAATGGGCCATAGACCTCGGCGGTGTCGATGTGGGTGACGCCGAGTTCGAGCGCTCGGTGGACGGTGCGGATCGACTCGTCGTCGTCGAGTCCTCCACTTGAGGTGTAGATGCCGGCCATGGTCATAGAGCCGAGGCCGATGCGGGAGACGTCGAGTCCCCCCAAACAGATGTGCTTCATTGCTGGCTCCACTCGTAGTTGATGTGCATCCCATCGAACACCCGCCAGTTCACTCGGAGAAGTCCCTGATGAAAGGTGTACTGGCAGGGCACCTCACCTATGTAGGGACGCCCAGTACGGTGATGGTCGTGGACACGCCTGAGCTCCGCAACGACGTCAGGGAGTTCCTCACGTCCCGCCGAGCGAAGATCACTCCCCAACAGGCCGGCCTTCCCGCCGGGCGCAAGCGCCGCGTCCCCGGGCTGCGCCGCACCGAGGTGGCTTCGTTGGCCGGGATGAGCGTCGAGTACTACTCCCGGCTCGAGCGCGGGAACTTGGCTGGCGTGTCTGAAGACGTGCTCGAGTCCCTCTGTCGCGCCCTTGAGCTGGACGAGGCGGAAGGGGCTCACCTTCACGACCTCGCCCGGGCTGCTGCCTCGAGGCCATTGCCACGGAAGCGGGCTCAGGCCGAGCCCGTCCGCCAGAGCCTCCAGGCCACCCTCGATGCCATCACCACCGCGCCGCGGTGATCAACAACGGACGGGGTGACATGGTGGCCGCCAACACTCTTGCCCGTGCCCTCTTCTCCGAGATGTTCATCTCGTCTCCACGGCGACCGGTGAACAACGCCCGGTTCGTATTCCTAGACCCACGTGCCACGATCTTCTACCGGGACTGGTCGAAGGCCGCCGACGACACCGTTGCCATCCTGCGCACCCAAGCCGGACAAGAGCCCTATAACAAGGCCCTATCCGATCTCGTCGGAGAGCTGTCCACCCAGAGTGAAGAGTTCCGGACCCGTTGGGCCGCTCACAACGTCCGACAGCACTTCACGGGCACCAAGCGTGTGCGGCACCCGGCGGTGGGGGACATCGAACTCACCTACGAGGTCTTCGATGTCTCGACCGATGGTGATCTGAGGCTTGTCGTCTACACCGCGCAACCCGGTTCGACGAGCGAGGACGCTCTGAAGCTGCTGGCCAGCTGGACCGCCACCGAGGCACAAAAGAGCGAGGACTTATCCAAACGCCCATAAGGGAGTACAGGGGCAGTCGATGAGTACAGAAGGCCATACCGAATAACAGCCTGAGCCGGACAGGAATTCACGCAGAACGAGTCCTCTTTGTGCGAGATGTCGAGATGCTTTGGAGATTTTCTCTGACTTTCCTTGAGGCCGGGGAACGCGCAGCCTGCCGGGAAGGCCTAGCCTTGGGCTTGGCCCGGGAGTGGCTGGGCCGAAGAGCCGGTTTTGCGGCGTGAGAGCCGGCCGCGCAGGCTACTGAGCCGTTCCCCGTTTGCCCTCCCGGGCGACCTGCGCTGCGCTGTTTCTCAGCCCGGCGGGCGTCGGCCAACATGGCGGCAAAAAGGGTGTCGCTGATGCGGCGTTTGAGCGCTCGGAGGGCCTCTTTGCCGGTCTTGCCCTCGGCGACTTTCTTGTCGTAGTACGCGCGCCCTTCGCTGTGACGGTGGCGCACCTGGGTCACGGCCGCCATGTGGAAGGCGTGGTTCAGCTGGGGGCTGCCCCTCATCGACAAGCGGTAGATCGTCGTCATCAATGGGCGGTCGGGCCGGTGTCGTCGAAGCCTCCCTTTTGGATCAAACGTGTGCCCCCATGCCTGAAAGCCGACGGTCGATCTCGTTCTCCCGGTCGGGATTCCCAACCTTCCGATCGGGCTCGCTCTCGTCGGGCGGGTGGTGTAGAACGAGACGGTGAGCCCGGTCCTATCGCCCGAGGCGGCAGCCTTCGAGGAACTCGAGCCGTTCCGCCGGCAGCTCACCGCTTACTGCTACCGCATGCTGGCCTCACCTCATGACGCCGAGGACGCGGTGCAGGAGACGTTCATCCGGGCCTGGCGTGGGCTGTCCGGTCTCGACGACCGAAGCGGCCTGCGTCCCTGGCTCTACCGGATCGCCACCAACGTTTGCCTGGACATGTTGAAGGGCCGAAACCGGCGGGCGTTGCCGACATCGGTTGCCTCCGCCGCCAGCCGGCAGGGATGGGACGCCATCCCATGAGCTGGCGACGGGCACGCCCCGGCCTGAAGCCACCTGGGTGCAGCCCGTTCCCGGACAGCCTGATCGCGTCGACCGACGCTGACCCATGCCGACGCGGTGGTGGAGCGGGAGTCGATCCGGCTGGCGTTTATCGCCGCCATGCAGGACGCTGCAGCCGCGCCAGAGGGCGGTGCTCATACTGCGCGACGTTCTGCGCTGGAAGGCCGAAGAAGTCGCCGAACTCCTCGGGATCAGTACCGACGCCGTCAATAGCACTCTTCGCAGGGCCCGCGCCGCCATGGATCAGGCGGATCTCGACGCTGCGCCGGCTCAGCCACGTGAACTCGACCTTGAGCTTCTCGGTCGTTATGTCGAGGCGTTCGAACGCTACGACGTGGATGCGCTCGTTGCACTGCTTCACGAGGACGCTACTTTGACCATGCCGCCGTTCGAGCTTTGGCTGCAGGGTATCGACGACATCGGTCGCTTCCTGGCCGCTATGCAGAGCGAAGCGGGCCGCGACCGGGTGGTCACACTTGCCGCCAACGGTTGCCCGGCGCTGGCCGTCTACCGGCCGAATCGTGAGTCAGGTGAACTGGAGGCGTTCGGCATCCACGTGCTGGAGTGTGCCGGCGAGCGGATCGTCGCTATCCATGCTTTTCTCGATCCCGGACTGTTCGCTGTGTTCGGACTGCCGCTTGTCTTCGCGGGCTGACGCGTCCCCCGAAATTTCTCGCCGGTACGCGACGACTTTTTCCGACTCGGCCAGTTGTACAGGCGGATGCACGCCATCCACCAAGGTCCAACCATCGACCAGCCGAGGAGGTAACAGTCATGACAATCGAAGGCAAGACAGTTCTGATCACAGGCGCCAACCGAGGGATCGGCCAGGCCCTCGTCGACGAGGCCCTGAGAAGGGGAGCCAAGCGGGTCTACGCCGGATCCCGCCAACCCATCGCCCATCTAGACGAGCGAGTCACTCCCGTCGTCCTCGACGTCACCGACACCGACCAGATCCGCAGCGTGGCGGACCAGGTCCAAAGCCTCGACGTCCTGGTCAACAACGCCGGCATCGCCCTCTACGACAACCTGAGCGACCGGTCCATCCTGGAGCGGCACCTGGCCGTCAACCTGTTCGGACCCTACGAGGTGATCCAGGCCTTCCTGCCCCAGCTCAGCCAGTCGCGGGGCGCGATCGTCAACAACACGTCGATGATGGCGATGGCCCCGCTGCCGATGACGCCGGCTTATGCCGTGTCCAAGGCGGCGGCCTTCAACCTGACGCAGTCGTTGCGGGCCATCCTCGCCGGCCGCGGGATCAGCGTCCACGCCGTCTTGACCGGCCCGACCGACACCGACATGACCCGCGGCTTCGAGATCCCCAAGGCCACACCGCAGTCGGTGGCCCGAGCCATCTTCGACGGCGTCGACGCCGGGGAGGAAGACATCTTCCCCGACGCCACCTCGCAGGTCCTCGCCGACAGCTGGCGCTCCAGCGTGGCCAAGGACCTCGAGCACCAGTACGCCGCCTTCGTCCAGGCCGCGTGAGGAGGAGAGACCGATGAACGACTACACCACGTCATTCGTTGTCGACCAAACCCCCGAGGAAGTGTTCGAGGCGATCAACAACGTCCGCGAATGGTGGGGACCCAACGTGGAAGGCGACAACACAGCTGTCGGTGACGAGTTCACCTACCGGGTGCCTGACATCCACACGTGCAAGCTCCGGGTCGTCGAGCTGATCCCCAACGAGAAGGTCGTGTGGCTCGTCCTCGACAATCACATGAGTTTCGTCGAGGATCAGTCCGAATGGATCGGGACCACGATCACCTTCGAGATCGACCGCAAGGGGGATCACACCGAGGTCCGCTTCGCCCACCTGGGCCTCTTCCCCGAACACGAGTGCTACGGCGTGTGCTCCAACGCCTGGGGTTCCCTGATGCACCACAGCCTGCCCGGCCTGATCACGACCGGTGTAGGCCACGGATACAAGTAGCGGCGATCCGCTCAAGAGCGCAAGCTAAGCCCGGGCCGGCACGGCCGGGCTTAGCACGCGACCCGACGCTCGGGCTCCGGTCGGCTATCGCTCTACACGATCCAGCGCACGCAGCGGTACTCGCCCACGAAATCGGGATCGTCCAACCCGGGCACTCACGAAACAATGACAGGCCTGAACCTGCCCCTACCGCACCACGAACATCCGAGCGGAGCATGCTCGCAACGTGCCGCGTCGGCGACGGTAACCGTACTTTAGCCGCGGCGACTTCGCCAACTCGCTCGCGTGAGCACCGTGGCCCCGAGGCGATTTCCATAAGCGCCCAGATGGCATTAGGAAACCGGCTCAGCCCATGCGGCATCCGCCTGCTTGCTGTCCGAGATGAACGTAACTGCCTCGACAACCAAATCCTCGCTCAGGTGGTAGCCCTCCTCCGGCTTCTTCGGAGGCTCGACCTGATGGTTGTCGTAGACGAGGTCTGGGTACCACTGGCTCGTGTCACCACCAAGGAAGCCGTAGTAACGCGAGGCCGATTCCTGACGAGGCCGCGCCTTGCACGCCGACTGGTGACTGGGAGTTGAGGAGGCCGCCCGTGCTGGAGCCCGACACACCGACCCCACCGGCCGCCAACTGCCCTGGATGTGCTCACTGGCAAAGTGACCGGCCAGTGCCTCCCCCAGGAGTACGGTTACATACAAAACATCGACAACACCACGGTCCAAACCTATTCTCTGCTGACCACCCTGACAGGGTCCGTGGCGCAACTTCAGACAACCGACAACACCACATTGCAGGATGTCCAGGACCTCGAGGCGCAGTTGACCTCGTTCCAGAACAGTTTGATGCAGGCAATTGCAGCCGACACGCAGGCGATCCAGACGACCGTCGGCAATGATGTCCAGGGCGTCACGAGCCAGCTCCAGAGTGACGTGAGCGGGCTTCAGCAGGACCTTTCTTCGGTCCGATCCGACCAGACCACCCTCAGCCAACAGGTGACCAGTCAGGTCAACACGGACAGTACCACCGTCCAAAACGCTCTTTCGGCGGCGCTGACGCAAATACTGAATGAAGTCAACACAGATGCCAGTAATGTCACCGCTACGGTCAACGCTGACAACCAGCAGCTGACGACCCTGGTCCAAAACGGCTTCTCGACCCAGCAGAACGATTTCAACTCAAATCTCACCCTCGAGATCGAGCAAGCTCTGGGCCAGTGGGGGAGCTTTCCCCGCCTGTGCTTCTGATAACACCCGCTTCACAGGGTGGCTACCTGAACTCGACACCGGTCGGGGTGCAGGAGGTCGTCACTAACGCGCTCAACTACATGACAACGATCGGCGCCAAGATAACGGCCAGCGCCACCGGTGACTCAAAGCGGCCAACGCTGCTCTAGGCGCCGGCCAGTACCAGACTGCGTACACCGACTACGCCGCCTGTTACGAGGCCTTCGCCTGATGGACGACGGTCGCCACCCCGGAACGAAGTGGTGGCTGGCTATTCTCGTCGCTGCTTTGCTGCTCCTGGTCGGGGGCGTAGCCGGATATGCGTTTCGAGGGCCCGCAAAGCCGCTGCGCCGGCTCACAGGTCGAAGCCGGGTACAGCGGGATCTGCTCGGGTCGTGGACATGACCAAGGCGACCGGCGTAGCCTGCCGACCACCTGCCCCACCGGCCGCGGGGCATGCCGACATGGTCCTGGCACAGGTTTTTAGCATCAGCGACAGCCACCACACGTCGTACCTCCTCGGTTGGCAGATCGTCCCGTACAAAGGGGTGGGGACTTACAGCCTTGGCACGGCTGGCAACCTCCTGGCGCCGGAACCGGCTGTGGGAGGTCGCCCGCTGGGTTATGGAAAAGGGACGGTCACTTTCGTTGGCAATTCTGACGCGGGCACCGTGCAAGCCGTTGTACAACTCAAAGCCGGAGGGACCGTTAGCATAGCGGGCAACTGGGACTGCTCAGCAGCTTGACCACACGGCCATGGGGCCGTGTGCACGTCGGTGGGCCTGACCTTCCATTCTCCTAATTCTCCTGACCCGCTATCCACGGTCCATTTGACAGCGGTTGCCTTTACCGACGCAGGGAGCTGGAAGACCACACAGCCGGTGGCGGCCGCCCCCGGAGCCAGCTGATAATCGCCATTGGCAAAGTTACTGCACCCGGCGACATCGGCTATGGCACTGGTATAAGTTTGGCTGTTCGAGCGCACAACCGTAGCATTGATATTGGCAGCGTCAGCCAACGATTGGCTACTGGACCGGTTGGTGACTGTGAACTTGGTAGCCAGGAACCGGTCGCCGGGCAGGGGAGCGCTCTGACCTGCACCGCGAGCCGGGTCGACAATTGCTTTTAGTGCCACCGTTAGCGAGACGCACCCGCGCGTCTCCAGCTTGATCGTCGAGCCCGGCCTCGACGGTGACCAGGAGACCGGCTTAGTTGGTGCCGAGATATCGGCAATAACCTTGTCCAGGTCGGCGGCCTGCGCAGCACCGCCGCCCTGAATTGAGCCTCCCACGCCGCAGTCGCCTTGTGCTGGTGAAGGAGGGAGACCACGTGTGCCTCGGCCAACTCCAGTTGTCGCAGGTCGGAACTCGTGGTGGTAGCTGCTGCGGCTGCCGTCGTACCGATTGAGGAAGCGAGGGTGGCGATAATCGTGATTGCGAGTTTTTCATTTGCTCTTTCCTCTGCACGCTAATTCGCAGGCGCCAATCGAGAGCCACCTAATAACCACCGTCGTCACTGTCTGCCAGTATCTTACAATGGCCCTTGGCCGCGAGCTGCGCGCCAAGACCTACGCCGGCTGGCGTCCGCTCGGCGCGTGGCTTGCTTACGCTGGCGGCTATCCCGCACTTCAGGCGTAACCGAGGTCACGCGCCAGTTGTATGGCGTCCGCGAGCGGCTGACCGGCCCGCTCGGGTTCGGCACCTCCGGCACAGGTGTTGCAAGCGGCCACCACGGCCGCCTCGAGCTGGTCGGGCAGCCGCGCGTGTGCCGGTTCGAGGAAGCGTCGGGCGGCACTGATCGCTTGCCCGGTTTGTCCCAGCTCCAGGTGCGCGCCGCCGGGCGTTCGCCTGCCGCAAGGCCACTGCCGGGAGGTCTCGGGGTCGTCGGCGCCCTCATGGCGCTGCTCCCAACGGTCGCGGTGCTCGTCCGCCTGGCTACCGCGCTGTGCGTCGCCCGCTCAACGGGCTCCTTGCTCAGCTGGACGCCATCAGCCCCGCGTCACGAAACGGCCCGGCAAACACGCCCCGGCCCAGGACAGAAGTACTCAGCGCTCCCGTTCAAGCTTGAGGTGACGACCGAGCCGGATAGGTACTGCGCAGCCACTACCAACTTCGCCGGTACCACAACGCATAATCAGCGCAAATATTGTTCTCATGGACGCTGGCATTCTGCTCCCAAATGAACCGCCCCGGCTTCTATCGTTCGGTTACCGGGAATGCCGATTTAGCGTGCGTTACCGGTCCCTCCACCGGCCTTGTTCTGTACGCACACGAACTGGCGTTTGGGGACGCCCTTACCGGACTCTCTGGCGATCACAAGGCCCAGCCGAAGGGACGTATGGCGAGGGGGCCTCCTGCCCCGGAGACCCCCTCGCCAGCTGGTGATGTCCCTACAAGGGAAGGTCGTTCTTCAGGAAGCCCAGTCGACCAGTACATCGGGGAGCGGGCTTTCGGGTGGAGCCCCCAGGTCGACGCCAGTCGCATCCTTGACTTGGCCACGAAACCAGATGGTGAACTCGTCGTCGGAGGTGGCGAGTTCCGTGAAAAGACTTCTCGATGTTGGGAGCCTCGAACCACACCAACATGAAGCTCCCCATCGCTGTCTCCTGCAGGGCCCAAGTCTCCCGGGTAAGCCCCGTCCTAGGCGCCTGAGCCTCGAACCCTTTGCGGCGCTCCCCCATGCATGCGGCCGCGAAGTCCCTGCCTCCTTGTTCTTTACCGGGAATGATCGGGAACACGCCATTGAACACTGCCATCGGGCTCTCCTTGTTCGTTGATGTCGGGGCATGTCGAGCGGCCAGACCGCCCGTTACATGACAGTGTTATGCATAACACAGTAATTGACGAAAGTCAATGACGGCGTTATGGATAGGCTGTCGGGCGTGCCGCCCCGGTCTGCCGACCCTCATCTGCGCGAACGGATCATCAACACCGCAGCGCGGCTGCTGGCCACCGAGGGCGCCGTGTCGGCGCGGCGCTTGGCCCGCGAGCTGGGCACGTCGACAATGGTTGTCTATACCCACTTCGGCGCGATGGACGAGCTGACCCGACAGGTGATGCGCCGCGGGCTCGTCGACTTCGGGACCGAGCTGGACCGCGGCGCGGTCACCGACGATGCCGTCGCCGACTGGATGACCTACCTCTGGAGTTACCGCCGCTTCGCGCTCCGCGAACCCCACCTGTACGCGGTGATGTTCGGTCCTGGACTGGCTGCGTTCAGGCTCGGTGATCCCGCCGACCTCGAGGCGGCTAGGTCCACCTTCGTCTCGCTGCTCCGTCGCATCCACGCCTGCGTCAACGCGGGCCGATGGCAGGTGGACGACGTGACCGCCGCCGGCGAAGCTGTCTGGTCCGGTGTGCACGGCCACACCACGCTCGAGCTCGCCGGGTTTTTCGGTGCGGTCGGCCGCGACCCGGTGCGCTCGTACAGCGAGATCCTCACCAGGATGTCGATCGGCCTCGGCGACAACGCCGTCGCCACCGCTCGCTCGCTGTCGACCGCCAGACGGCGGGGCGTCCGGGCAGACCGAGCCGAGGTAGCGTCTGCGCGATGAGCGTTGCCGTGACCCACGGTCGCGGCGACACCGGCGCTGCCGGGCGTCGCGCCGCCGCGCGTCGAGCGCGACCGAACGACCGTCTGGGCTGCGCTCGCATCAAAAGCACTCCTCGAACGGCTCGACGTGGACGACGCAGTTGCGCTCGACATCGACCCCGAACAGCGTCAGCTACGCCCAACTCGCCGACCTGCACACCGCCACCGAAAAAGCACGGCGAGACGGCCCCGCCATCGCCGTATTCCGACATCGCAGCCGGCAGCAACGGACCGACAACGTGCTCGCTCGGCAGCGTCGAACAGGCGCGGCGCAGGGAAAACGGCTCCCATAACTCGCAGCGGAGGCACCCGCCGCATGCGTCCCAGGAGTGCCGGTCAGGGACGCCCGAACAGACTTCTTGGGCTTCCGGGTAGGCCTGGTGCAGTTCACCCTGTCGACCGTGGGCGTACGCCGGGCGAGGCCGTGCCGGCTTTCGCCGAAGTTAAGCCTGCGTTGGGGATGCGGCGCCGTTATTCCTCGTCGTGGACGTAGGCGAGCAGGCCGAGCGTTTTGGCGAACCTGCCGACCTCTCCAACGGCGGGGCCCCAGGTCGAGGCGCGGAGACCGCGATGCAGCGTTGCATGAGATGGGAGACTTAACGGCCCAGGTAGCGAGCGAGGGGGTGATTCGCAAGATGTCGTCCCGGTTGGCGGCGATCGGGGGATGTGGACGCGGTGACAAGCAATGTCGTTCGGCAGCTCAAGGGAGGTGGCGGGTCGATCGGCCAGGCTCGGGCGACACCGATGTCGGCCAGGCGCCGGTTAAACTCGTAGCCGAGCAAGCGAAATAGCCGGGAGACGACATCTGAGTAACCTGCGTTGTTGGCCATGACCTCAGTCGGTTCCAGGCTGGTCGTTTGTCCAGGACCCGTAGCGGATGAACAGTGCGTCGCGCAGGGTGCCGGGGAGGAGTATGGCGTGGAAACCGGCGAACCGGTCGGAGCTGAAGCTGTAGTAGGTGACGCCGCGGCCAGGGCCGAGGAAGCGTCGGTTTGGCCCGCATGCACACCGTGAACCGGGACAACGAAGCGCAAGGGGTCAGCGGGGCCTATACCCGCCAGTAGCCGACTGAGCTTGACCCCGTCCGCCGGACAGTTTGATTATGCCGCCTGAGTGGCAGGTTGTTGGCGGATAGCCTGCTCGTACTCAACGGGGCCGAGCATCCCCAAAGAGGAGTGGAGCCTCTGGCGGTTGTAGAAGACCTCTATGAACTAGAAGATGGCCTGACGGGCGGAGGCTCTTGTTGGCCAGGCGTAACGGTGGACGAGCTTGGTTTTCAAGGTCGAGAACCAACTCTCCTCGACCGCGTTGCCCCAGCGTTGAGCCGGCCTCGAGAAGCTCTGGGTAACCAAATTGTCTTTGAGGAGCTTGGTGAACTGGTGGGAGGTGTACTGGGCTGACTTCCCCTGTCGGAGTGAAATATGAGCCCAGGGCGGGGGCGACGGGCGGCAATGGCCATGGCAAGGGCGTCGCAGGCCAGTTCGATCACGCTAGCCAGGTAGAGCCAGCCTTCCCAGGTGCGGACGTACGTAATATCGCCCAGGTGCGGTCCGGCTCCGTGCCCGGCCCGAAGGCCCGTTTGACCAGGTCGAGGGCCTTGGCCTCGGGGCCAGAGAACGTCGTACGCGTCTTTCTCCGCTGGCCCAAGCCGACCAGGCCGGCCTGGCTCATCAGCCGGGCTACGCGTTTGCGGCTGGCACAGGTGCCGGCTCGGCGCAGGGCCGCGTGCACCCGGGGCCAGCCATAAGTCCTCCGAGAAGCCTCGAAGATGTCATGGATTTCTTCATCAGCTCGGCGTCGGCCAGAGGGACGGTGCTTGGACCGGTCGTGCTAGGCGGACCGGGAGACCTCCAGGAGGGCACAGCAGCGGGCCACGTTGCCGCCCTCGGCCTTCTCCGCTTCGACAAGCGGGAACACGCTCACCGGGTCTCCCGGGCGAAGAAAGCAACTGCTCGCTTCAAGATGTCACGTTCTTCCCGGGCTTCCCGGAGCTCCTTGCGCAGCTGGGCGAGCTCGGCCCGCTCGGTGGTGGTGAGCCCGTCCGAGCGGGTGCCAGCGTCGAGCTCGGCCTGTTTCACCCACGCCCTCACTGCCGTTTCGGTCAGGTCAAGCTCCCGGGCCACGGCACCGACGCTCTCGCCGTGGTGGACCAAGGCGACTACCTCGGCTTTGAACTCGGGAGTGAAGGACCGACGCGGACGAGGTGGCTTCCTCTCCATCGTCTCCATTCTGGACGTCCTTTCTGCCCCTCAGGGCCACTTGGTGGATGTCCGTCAGAAGGGGTCAACCCCAGACAACGTAGTAGAGCAGCTGTGGACCGCAGGCGGGGGTCTGTCCATGGGCATGGTAAATCCACACCCGGGCTGCACCTCATCCTGTTCTTGGGGTTGCGCCGAGCTTCGCTGCGTGCTATGACGAGCAATGAAATCCAGTTAATTATGGAGGGCGAGTCAAGCAAGGACGGGGAAAGTGCGCAAAAGCGTTTCGTCGCTAAAGAAGAGGGTCATCGCCGTCTCTGTCGCTGTCAGCGCTGGATTACTGGGCACTGTAGCCGTGGGCCTGTCTTCGGCCGCCCACAGCAGCGCTTCGCCTCCGGGCCAAACAACCCTCAACGCTGGCGGCGACCCCAGCGAAACTGCCGTCTACTCCAGCCTTGTCAGCCCGTTCCCCCCCAGCCTCCCCAGCCTCGGCGTTGAGTCGGCCTATTTCGACGAGCTTGGCAACGAGATCAACCTGGCCAGCTCGGGGACACTGAGCACCGTTGTCGTGACCATGGACAGTATGACATGCGGAATGGGCAGCGGAACCAGTTGCGTCACGGACGCGACAACGGGAGCCACCTACCAGGTCCCGATCACCCTCAACATTTATAATCCCGGAATAACGAGTACGCCTGGCACACTGATCGCCAGCGACACGCAGAACTTCGAGATCCCGTACCGGCCCTCGGCGGATAACACTATGTGCGGGAACCCGGGGCAATGGTATGACGCGACAACGGGGACGTGCTACTTCGGCTTCGCCACAAACATTACGTTCGACGCCAGTAACTTCACGCCGGCCAACCCAACGCTGCCGGGCACCCTTGTTTATGGCATCGCCTACGACACGACCACGAACGGGTACAACCCCGTCGGCACCCAGGCCGTCCCGCAGGACGGGCTGAACATCGGCATGTCGACCGACCCGACAAATGTCACCGTCGGGTCGGATGCCGACCCGGGTTTCCTGTTTATGGCTCAGAGCGCGGCATTCACGGCTTCCAGCGAGATTACTTGCGCCACGACGCTGCCAGCCGGGGTCTTCCAGTCCTACGACGTCCTAACTATGACCCAAACTTGTGGGCTGGGGACTTCGGGGAACGTGCCGGCGGTGGAGGTCAACACCGTCACCCCGGAGGTCACCACCACGACGTTGCCGGTCACTACCACGACGATTACGCCGACCCCCACGACGATTACGCCGACCCCCACGACGACCCCGCCTTACATCCCTCCTGCGACAGCGTCCACTACGACGACGACTTCCCCGACGACCACGACGGGGCCGGCGAAGCCTTTCCCTCACGCCAACGTCAGCTACCCCAATGGGGCCATAGTCACGTTCGGAAGTAGCAGTTACGTCTTCGCCGGCGGGCGTGCTTTCAAGGCGTCTGCGAGCGAGCTGGCAGCCGTGCAGAAGGTCGACCCCGCCAAAGTGATCGCGGCCCCTGCCGGGGCCAGCGCGCCGACTTCGGTGGTCCCGCGCCCTGGCGTGCTTGTGTTCACCCGGCCAGTGAACGGCAACGACACGATCTATGCCGTCGGTACTGACGGCCAGCTGCACGGCTTCGCCACGCCGAAGCAATTCCAAGGCGACGGCTACGACCCGGCCCTGGTCGTCACGGTACCGAACCTGGGCGGCCTCACCACCGGCTCGAATGCCGGCACCACCTTGACCGCCCTGGCCACCAAGGCCGATGGGGCCATCGTGAACTCCTCCGGTACGTTCTATACGTTCGCCGGGGGCAAGGCGTTCGGTATCCCCTCACAGGGCGCGCTGCTAGAGATCCGGAAGACCAACACCGCCGAAGAGCTTCAGGGCTCGGTGGGCTCGGCGGACACAAGCACCGCCATCGCCAGTGGGGTCGTGCTCAGCGTCGCGGGCCCCGTGTACGTCAGCTACCAGGGCACCGTGTACCCCTTTAAGACGATGACGCAGCTCGCCAATGACGGCTACGGTGGCACCGCGGCTGTCCCTACGCCTCACACCGGCGGCCTCACAGTCGCTTTCCCCTATTCAGGGTCTTAGGCTTCGGGCGTCGCCTATTTCCTGGCTGACGAAGGGCGCAAGTACCCTGGCGTTTACGGCCTGTGGTGGTCCGCCCCGCCAGGCGGATGCCCCGTTTCGTCGCGAGTCGTTCGACTCGGGTCGGGAGGAGGTGGCGGAAGCCGTCGGGGGAACAACCTCGAGCGGCGTGGCATCGGCGCACCACCGTTCGAGGTGATCACTGAAACATACATTTGAGCGGCAGCCGCGGGATGCGCCCACGCTCCAACTCCGGGGCTGGCCTTGCCCGACCGGACTTTTGCGCAACTCAGACACGGTATTCGTGTCGAGCACGAACATCAGTCGAAAGCCGCTGGCCGCTGGCGCTCATCAGCCTCCGGTACGACTGGGATTGACCCCTTCTGACGGACATCCACCAAGTGGCCCTGAGGGGCAGAAAGGACGTCCAGAATGGAGACGATGGAGAGGAAGCCACCTCGTCCGCGTCGGTCCTTCACTCCCGAGTTCAAAGCCGAGGTAGTCGCCTTGGTCCACCACGGCGAGAGCGTCGGTGCCGTCGCCCGGGAGCTTGACCTGACCGAAACGGCAGTGAGGGCGTGGGTGAAACAGGCCGAGCTCGACGCTGGCACCCGCTCGGACGGGCTCACCACCACCGAGCGGGCCGAGCTCGCCCAGCTGCGCAAGGAGCTCCGGGAAGCCCGGGAAGAACGTGACATCTTGAAGCGAGCAGTGGCTTTCTTCGCCCGGGAGACCCGGTGAGCGTGTTCCCGCTTGTCGAAGCGGAGAAGGCCGAGGGCGGCAACGTGGCCCGCTGCTGTGCCCTCCTGGAGGTCTCCCGGTCCGCCTACCACGACCGGTCCAAGCACCGTCCCTCTGGCCGACGCCGAGCTGATGAAGAAATCCATGACATCTTCGAGGCTTCTCGGAGGACTTATGGCTGGCCCCGGGTGCACGCGGCCCTGCGCCGAGCCGGCACCTGTGCCAGCCGCAAACGCGTAGCCCGGCTGATGAGCCAGGCCGGCCTGGTCGGCTGGGGCCAGCGGAGAAAGACGCGTACGACGTTCTCTGGCCCCGAGGCCAAGGCCCTCGACCTGGTCAAACGGGCCTTCGGGCCGGGCACGGAGCCGGACCGCACCTGGGTGGGCGATATTACGTACGTCCGCACCTGGGAAGGCTGGCTCTACCTGGCTAGCGTGATCGAACTGGCCTGCGACGCCCTTGCCATGGCCATTGCCGCCCGTCGCCCCCGCCCTGGGCTCATATTTCACTCCGACAGGGGAAGTCAGCCCAGTACACCTCCCACCAGTTCACCAAGCTCCTCAAAGACAATTTGGTTACCCAGAGCTTCTCGAGGCCGGCTCAACGCTGGGGCAACGCGGTCGAGGAGAGTTGGTTCTCGACCTTGAAAACCAAGCTCGTCCACCGTTACGCCTGGCCAACAAGAGCCTCCGCCCGTCAGGCCATCTTCTAGTTCATAGAGGTCTTCTACAACCGCCAGAGGCTCCACTCCTCTTTGGGGATGCTCGGCCCCGTTGAGTACGAGCAGGCTATCCGCCAACAACCTGCCACTCAGGCGGCATAATCGAACTGTCCGGCGGACGGGGTCAAGCCCACTACAGCCCGGCCTCGACGCCGGCAAGATCCCCCAAGCGCTCGGCCACACCCACGGCGAGTTTCTCATGAGCACCAAGAATCAGGACTACGTGTGACGGTCGACCTCGATCGATTATGAGGATTGGCCCGCGGCCCCGCTTCTGTTTGAGTCCACCGGAGTGGTGTACGAGCCTGTGACCCGTACGCCCTGAGGGGCAGGGTCCACCACTCGCGACGACCACCGCACCAACCTCAAGGAAGTCCCACAAAGACGAACCGAGAGGAGAAGATGCGGTGGCTACTGACAGCTTGGACGCGCTCGAGTGGTTGCGCAAGCACCTTGAGCAAGACGACCCTGACCTGCTGCGCGACATGGTGGTCAGCTTCGCCGAGCGGCTGATGTCGGCCGAGGCGGACGCCATTTGCGGGGCTGGTTACGGCGAGCGCAGCGCCGATAGGGTCAACTCCCGCAACGGTTACCGCCATCGGGCCCTCGACACCAGGGCCGGTACGGTCGACCTGGCGGTGCCCAAGTTGCGGGAGGGCAGCTACTACCCGGGGTGGCTGTTGGAGCCCCGCCGGCGGGCCGAAAGAGCCCTCACCCAGGTCGTCTGCCAGTGCTACGTGGAGGGCGTCTCCGCCCGCCGGGTGGACGACATCGTAAAGGCGATGGGCATAGAGGGGATATCCAAGTCCCAGGTCAGCGCCATGGCCAAAGAGCTCGACGCCACGGTCGAAGCGTTCCGCTCCCGGCCGCTGGAGGCCGGGCCTTACACCTACATCTGGCTCGACGCCGTGACCCAAAAAGTGAGTGAGGGCGGCCGGGTGGTGAACGTGGCCGTCGTCATCGCCACCGGGGTGAACAACGAGGGGCGGCGGGAATCGCTCGGCTTTGACGTCATAACTACCGAAGACGGGGCGGGCTGGACGGCGTTCTTGCGCAGCTTGGTAGCCCGAGGCCTCTCGGGCGTGGCCCTGGTCGTCTCCGACGACCACAAGGGCCTAAAAGCGGCCATCGCCGCCGTCCTGCGGGGGGCCACCTGGCAACGGTGCCGTACTCATTATGTAGAGAGCCGGATTATGTGGAGTTCTAAGCCAGTTGCCGCTTGAACCCTGCGTTTGTTGGTCCTGGTGTCTACATAATCAGAGGCTCTCGAGGAAAGCCAGCAAGGAGTCCGGTGGTCGGTAGCGCCCCGGCACGGCTCCGATCGGGGTAGTCCTGGCCAAGGCTCGCTCCTTCAGGGTTAGGTCGGCGTGCACGTACATCTGTGTCGTCTCAACTCCTTCGTGGCCTAGCCACAGGGCGATCACGGTGGTGTCGACTCCTGCGTGGAGAAGGCGCATAGCGGCGGTGTGGCGAAGGGTGTGCGGGGAAATGGCCTTGGCAGCAAGGCTCGGGCATAATGACGTGGCTGCGCGGACGTGCCGTTCGAGGATTACGCCGATGCCGTAACGGCTGAGCGGGTGCCCCCGGGTGGTGACGAACAACGGGCTGGCGGGGGTGACGTGGCGCTCGGAAAGCCAGGCCCCTAGCACCCCGACGGTCGTGGCGGTGAGAGGGGTGGCGCGCTCTTTGCGGCCCTTGCCGCTGCAACGGACATGGGCCCCGGTGCCCAGAACAACGTCACCGCAGCGAAGGTTGGCTATTTCGCTGACCCGCAGGCCGGTTTGGACCGCCGTCAACAGCAACGCGTGATCGCGTCGGCCGAGAAAAGTCGACCGGTCAGGGGCGGCAAGTACGGCGTCGACTTCGACGTCAGTGAGGAACGACACCGTCCGGCGCTCGTAGCGTTTTGGGGGGATGGCGAGGACGCGCTCGATCGTGCCGGCACTGTCGGGGTGGTGCAAGGCGGCGTAGCGGAAAAAGGAGTGGACGGCCGCCAGCCTTGTGTTGCGGGTGCGCACGCTGTTGCCCCGGCTGGTCTCGAGGTGCGCCAAGAACGCCCCGATCACGCCAGCGTCGAGGTTTTCCAGCTGAAGCTGGGAAGGCGCCGCCCCACCGTGTTTGTCAACGAAGTCGAGCAGGAGCCGGAAGGTGTCCCGATAGCTGGCAATGGTGTGGGCGCTGGCGCGGCGCTGAGCCATGAGCCGGTCGGTGAAAAACGCCTGAAGAGTAGGCGCCAAAGCGGTCATGGGCGTTCCTCGGCGCTCTCGAGGCGCTGGGCGGCCAGGGCCAGGAGCTCGGGGGCGGCCGACAAGTACCAGTACGTGTGGGCGGGCACCAGCGGATCGCAAAGCTGTTCTTGACGTCTGTGCTCGGGCCCCTTCGAGCGGGTTGAGGGCCTTTACATACACCGTGCGCTGTATCGGCGGCCTCGTCGGACTTCAAGGGAGACCCGTTGATGCGTAGCAGTGTCGACCGCACTGTTAGTGTATTCGGTCGCACAGTTTGGATGCGCCGAATCAAAGTTCTTGTAATTCAGGCATTAATTCGTGATATTTGATGTCCAGTAACAACAGTAATGGTTGCGATGCGACTCGAAATGCTTGACATAGCTCGCCGGTCACGCCAGTGTCGTGTTGACAGTGATGGAGGTGAGGCTGATGAGCAAGGAGTCGAGGCTAGAGGCGTTGGAGGGTAGCGGGGCTGGTGCACCCCCGCCTCGGCGAGGTAACGGCCGAGCTGTTCTGCTCAGGCAATGGGTTCTTCTTGGCCGCAGACAAGGTCCAGGTGAAGTACGAGATGCTCCGGGCCGTCGCCGTGGACGGTGTGACCATCGTGGCGGCGGCCGCCTCGCATGGCTACTCGCGGGCCGAGTACTACTTGGTGGCGGCCGCCTTCGCCGAGCGAGGCATGGCCGGCTTGGTCGATGAGCCGGCGGGGGCGTAAGGGCCCGACCAAGCTGAACGATCGAGATCGTCGCCTACTTGCGCCAGGCGCCACCGGAGCGGTCCGGGAGCGGAGCTGGCCCGCGAGGTCGAGGCCCGCTTCGGGGTCAGCTTGCACCGGCGCACGGCGGAACGAGCCAGACGACGGATGAGGAGCTTCTGGCCGCCGGCCGACGCGGCCCAGGCCGACTATGAGAGCGCTGCGTGCAGCCGTGCTGGCCGGCACTGCCGCTGGCCGACGCCGTCGCAGCCCGTTTCGCCCGGGGCGGCCTGGCCGCGCTCGATCGCCCGGCCGGTGGCCGACCCGATCTTCGTGGCCGTGCTGCGTGGGCGCCGTCCCGGCCGGCCGTGGAGCCCGTATGCCGATCCTCGTCTGGAGGCGCTTGGCCGCCGGCGTTCGGGCTTGCTGCTGGCAAAGACGCCAACCAGGACGGAGACAATCAACGAGTGGAGGTTGGCTCGATGAGAGTTGCGTTCTACGCCCGGGTTTCGAGCGAGGCTCAAGAAGCGCGAGGCACGATCGGGTCGCAGCTCGACGCGCTGCGAGCTCGGATCGCCGCTGAAGGCCATGAACTGGTCGCCGAGTTCTGCGATGACGGCTACTCGGGGGCGCGCCTGGACCGTCCCGGTCTGGACGCGCCTGCGAGACCAGGCCGAGGCCGGCGCGTTCGAGGCGGTGTGGTGCCTGTCACCCGATCGCCTGGCCCGCGCCTACGCCTATCAGGTATTGATCCTCGACGAGCTGGACCAGCTGGGCGTCCGGGTGGTCTTTGCCGACGCGCCGGCGCTCGACGACGACCCGCAGTTGCGATTGCTCACCCAGGTGCAAGGCGTCATCGCAGAATTCGAGCGGGCCAAGATCGGCGAGCGCAACCGCCGCGGCCGGCTATGGCGAGCACGAGCCGGAGAAGTGGTGTCGTGGAAAGCCCCCTACGGCTATCGGCGTGTACCCCGCGACGCCTCGGGCCCGGCACGGTTGGAGATCTTCGAGCCAGAAGCCGTGGTGGTGCGCCGCATTTACGACGACTACGTGAACGACGGGCACTCCATCCGCCAGATCATGCGAGACCTCAACGCCGACCAGATCCCCACGCCAACGGGCAAGACGGAGTGGTGGCATTCCACGCGTGTGCCGGGTCCTGAGCAACGAGGCCTACATCGGGCGGGTCTATTTCAATCAAACCGAGGCAGTCCCAGCCAAGCCAGCAACGGCGGCCGGCACCGGCCGACAGCCCAGCGGAGGCGACCTCGGGAGGAGTGGATCCCGATCGCCTGCCCGCCCATCCTGGACGAGCAACTCTTCGAAGCGGCTCAGAGACGTCAGCCGCGACAACTCGAGATGGAGCCCCCGTAACCTGCACGAAGAGGCCTGGCTGCTACGCGGGCTGGTCCGCTGCGGCACCTGCGACACCAGCGTCAACTGCCACAACATGGGGGCCAAAGACGGCAAGAAACATCACTACTACTGGCTGCCGCAACAAGGCCCGCAACGGTGTCCCCGGCCAAAAGCTATGCCCCGAACGCAGCTATCAGAGCCGACGTCCTGGACGCTCTTCGTCTTCGAACAGGTCCGAGCCGCGCCTGCTCAGCCCCGAAGTGCTCTGCGCTGGCGAGGCTGCTCTCACTGCGGCCACGCCGGCCCCCGACGACCTGACTACTGACAGCAGAACTGACAAGACTCGAACGCAAGATCGAAGCCAACCGCGCCGAACGGCGCCGCCTCGCCGATCTGTACCAGTCCGGGCTCCTCGAGCTCAACGAAGTCCAAAAGCGGGCCCACGACATCGACCAGCGACACGGCTCTCTCGCCGGCCAACGCGACGAGCTGATCGCCCAGCGCCAGCAACTGGCCACCGAGAACCGCCTGCAGAACCGAGTCAACGACTTCGCCCGTCGAGCCGCTATCGGCATCGACAAACTCGACTTCGGGCAGCGCCAACAGCTCCTGCGCCTTATCGTGGACCACGTGAGCGTCACCGGCTGGCAAGTCGAGATCCACCTGCGCATCCCCCTCGACGAGCAACCCCGGCCGACCCCCACATGAGAGCAACCGGCGCCCGCGACTACGGACGCCGACGCCGCACCGCCCGGCCACCGCGGCAGACGACGACCGACGGCCGGGGTCGCAGTGTCAAACAAAGAAGGTTTGCGATCCCTTCGTAGGGACGACGTGGCCCAGGTAGGTGGACAACTTCGGGAGGTTGGCCTCGACGTCGACGCCGTCGCGATACCAGCCGGTCAGGGCCCGGACGGCAAAACTGTGCCTGAGGTCGTGCGGCCTCGGCCGGCAAGTGGCCGAGCGGGCCTCGATGCCGGCCCGGCGGACGAGCTCTTGGAAGCCCAAGTGGAAATTGCAATAAAGGACACGGGTGCCGGCGGCGGAGACGAAGAACGCCTCCGTCGTGCCCGGCAGGGACCACCGGGACCGTCGCGTCGCGTAAGCGGACAGCGCCGCCGTCGTCGTCTCGTGCAGGGGCAGTTCCCGGGTCTTGCCGAACTTCGCTTCGCGCACCGTTAGCACCCCGTGGGCCAAGTCAACGTCGTCACAGTTGAGGCCGAGGGCCTCGCCCACGCGCATCCCGGTCGCCCACAGCAGGCCGACGATGGTCTCGAAAGTGGCCTGGCGCACGGGCGAGCACAAGGAGCGGGCTGCCGCCATTAGTGCTTGCACCTGGTCGGCGGAATAGAGGAACGGCGTAGCCCGGCAATGCCGGTGCGGGACCACGTTGGTGGGGACCACCTGGCTGCGCCCGTCGACCAGGGCCAGGTAGCGGCTAAAGGCGCGCACCACCCCCAGGCGCAAGCACACCCAGGTGGGGCTCGCCCCTTCTGGCAGTGTCGCCCAGCGTAGGGCGACCTCGGTGGTGACGACCTCGACGTCGGCCGTCTGGCAGAACTGGACGAACTGGTTGAGCAACTTCTCGGCCCGGCGCAGCTTGAACCCCATCGACCGCCGCAAGGCGAGGTAGCCCGCCAGCTCGGCGGACAGCACGCTCATGGCTTGGCCACCTGTGGGGGGACCGCCGGCCATGGCGAAGCCAGCTGGCGCAGGGCCGTCCTGTCGACCTTGGCGTATATGGCTGTTGTGAGCAAGCTCCGGTGGCGCAGCACCTGGCCGATCTCGGCCAGCCCGGCCCCGGCCCGTAACATCTCGGTGGCGGCAGTGTGGCGCAAGCGGTGCGGGCTCAGGTGGCCAACACCGGCGCGCTCACTGGCGGCGTGCACTATGGCCCCTATCCCGCCCGGGGTGAGCGGCCCGTGCGGCGCCCGGACCCGCGTGATGACCTCCCGGGTAGCGCAGCGGGGCCGGCCGCGTTTGAGCCAGGCCACTACTGCGTCGCCGACGTCGGCCGGCAGTGGCAACCGCTCCAACTTGGCCCTTTACCTCGGACCAGGATTTCGCCGAGCGCGCCAGTCGAAATCCTCCAGCCGCAATGCGGTCACCTCCCCGGCGCGGAGCCCTAGCCGGGCCAGCAACAACAAAACAGCGAAGTCCCGCCGGCCATACGTGCTCCGCCGGTCACAACTGGCAAGTAATGCCTTGACAACCTCGGGGCCGACGGTCTTGGGCAGCGTCGCCAGCCGCCACGAGGCCACCTTCGGCACCGCGCCCACCAACGACCGAGGGGCCCGGCCGCTCAGGTAACAGAAACGCAAGAAAGCCCGCAGCCCCGCCGTCACGTTCGCCGCTCCGCGCTGCTCACATTCGTCTTTCACGAAGGCGACGACGTCGGCCGGGGTGGCCCGCTCGAGCCTCAGGTCATCGGCTGGCCTCTTAGCCAGGAAAAGCCTGGCAATGCGGACGTAAACGGCGACCGTGCCAGCCGACAGGCCACGCTCTTCGACCAGGTAGGTGCGGAACGCTTCCAAGCAGAGCTCAGCCGGCGTGACCGCGACTTCCGCTTTGGGCACGGGGATCACGCCAAGACCACGCAGGTAGCCGACCAGCGGGGCGACTCCCTTGGCCGACAGCCACAATGTGTAACCCTCGGCCCGCCTGGCGGCCAGGAAGTCGTCGACGCGTTCAGGCGTGAGCTCGCCGACTGCGAGGCGGTGGCGCTCTAGCCACCTGCTGAGGTGCGCCATCACGTAAAGCTGGCAGCCCACGGCGTGGGGGCGATAGCCCTGAGATTCCAGCTCAGCCCGGAAGCCGGCGGCATAAGGGACGAGCGGGCCGACGATCCTGACCCGTGACGGATGTGACATACCTGCCTCCTCTCCAAAGGACTTGGAGGCACAAGCGTCACCGATCAGGCGTCCTGGATTATGTGGGCCCTCTCAGCAAGCCACCGCCGCCCAACCGGCCACGACATCGCCGGCCCAGTCAAAACTCCACATAATCCGGCTCTCTACATAATGGACACGACAACGCTGCCAAGTCGCCCCCGGCAACACGGCGGCGATCGCCGCTTTTAGGCCTTTGTGGTCGTCAGAAGTGACCAGGGCCACGCCCGAGAGGCCCCGGGCCACCAAGCTGCGCAAGAACGCCGTCCAGCCCGCCCCGTCCTCGGTGGTGATGACGTCAAAGCCGAGCGACTCCCGCCGGCCCTCGTTGTTCACCCCGGTGGCGATGACCACGGCCACGTTCACCACCCGGCCGCCTTCTCTCACCTTTTGGGTGAGGGCATCTAGCCAGATGTACGTGTAGGGCCCGGCGTCGAGCGGCCGGGAGCGGAACGCTTCGACCAGGGCGTCGAGCTCCTTGGCCATGGAGCTGACCTGAGACTTCGGAATCCCTTCTATCCCCATGGCTTTTACGATGTCGTCCACCCGCCGGGTCGAGACCCCTTCCACGTAGCACTGGCAGACGACCTGGGTGAGAGCTCTTTCCGCCCGCCGGCGGGGTTCTAACAGCCAGCCCGGGAAGTAGCTGCCCTGGCGCAACTTCGGCACCGCCAGGTCCATCGTCCCCGCCCGGGTATCAAAGTCGCGATGGCGGTAACCGTTGCGGCTGTTGACCCGCTCTGCGCTGCGCTCACCGTAGCCGGCCCCGCAGATGGCATCGGCCTCGGCCGACATGAGCTGTTCGGCGAAGCTGCGCACCATCTCGCGCAGCAGGTCAGGGCTATCTTGCTCGAGGTGCTTGCGCAGCCACTCGAGCGCGTCCAAGCTGTCAAAAGCCACCGCATCTCTCCTCTCGGTTGTTGGAACTTCCTTGAGATTGATGCGGTGGTTGCCGCGAGTGGTGGACCCTGCCCTTTCAGGGCGTCGGGGTCACCGGCTCGTACACCACCCCGGTGGACTCAAACGACCCGGCCGCGACCCCCAAGACCACAATGACTGTCGTCTCCACGCCCACCACGGTTTTATTCCCCAGCGATTATTGGTATTGATACGCCCCGCCTCGTGGGCGATCGAAGCGACAGGGTGCGGCGTGGGCGAGCTCCATCTAGCGTGTGAATTTGAAGCCGTGCGGCGGCTCTTCTTCAGATGCTGAGCCCAGCACTTCGTGCATTGCCATCGAAAGCTGTCCCAACGCCCCGAAGCAACATGCACAATCGGCCCTAGGCGCGTCAGGCACCGAGGAGACCCAGAATAAGTGGACACCTGACAGGCTGACCTCGGGGTCGGCTGAGAGGATGTTCGATCATGGGGACTACAAGACGGGAGTTCACGCTGGAGTTCAAGACCGAGGCGGCTAATCGTATCATCGGTACGGGCAGGACGGTGGTCGAGGTCGCCGGTGAACATTCGCTAGACAAGGGCTCGGTAGCCAGGTGGCCCGCGACGAGCGCAGGCGGCTCGAAACGGTGGCGGGGGCTCGGATGAGCCATCAAGCCAGGCGGAGCGGGCTGAACTGCTGAAGTTGCGCCGCCCAGGTCGCCGACTCCTCGAGGGTGCTCGGGGCCACGGTTGCCCACCGTATGCGCACCGAGACCGTCCTTGACGCTCTTGAGCAAGCAGTTGCCACCCGCTTCGGGCGGGGGCCGGGACCGTTTTACACCCGGACAGGGGCCGCCAGTTCGACGACGCAAAAGTCGCGGCCCTCTGTGAGCGGCCGACCTGGTCGGTCGATGGGAGCGACTGGGAGCTGCTTCGACCATCCCAGTGCCGAAAGCTTTGGTCCATCTTCAAACACGAGTATTTCTACCGGCACAGCTTCGCCACCCTGGCCGAGCTCCAGGCCGGGTTGCTCTCTACATCAACTTCTACAACCAGCAACGCCGCTGTGCCAAGCCGGGCAACCTCAGCCCCATCCGCTGCGAACTAGCCTTAGCTCGCAAGCAACAAGCGGCATAACCCGTGTCCACTATTTCTAGGCCAGCCCACACGACGCTGGCGGCGGGCGAGTGTCTCAAACCCATCTCCGCGGAATCGTCCCCGGAAGCTCGCAGAACCATCGGGAG